>NZ_AP042408.1:0-3443707 GCF_055392125.1 Micropepsis pineolensis | reverse complement strand
CAAGGCGGATTTGATGGCACTGGCGTCAGATGGAAAGTTTCGCAGTGATCTGATCTTCCGTATCAATGTAGTTACTGTTGCGTTACCGCCCTTGCGTAACCGGCGTGACGATATTCCTTTGTTGTTTGAATATTATGTCGCTCAGGAGGCTATGCGTTTGGGGCGAACTGCGCCGGATATTCCTGCTGCGCTGTTTTCCGATCTGCTGGCTTATAACTGGCCCGGTAATGTCCGCGAACTGAGAAATCATGCCGAGCGTTTTGTGCTCGGATTTCCGCTTAAGCTTGGTGCCAGCGGCGGTGATGCATCAACGTCGCTGCACGAATCGGTAGAAACTTTTGAACGCGGTCTGATCGTTGAAGCCTTGCGTCAACATGACGGTAATGCGGCGAAAGCTGCAGAAGGTTTGCACGTCGCTAAAACGACGCTATTTGATAAAATCAAGAAATATCGCATTAACGAAACGGGCTAAGCGCGGCTAAATTTATTGCCCGTGTATTCTCATACATTGATACGTCTACAGATTTTCGCTCGCCTGAGTGGTTGCGGTTTGCTGCACTACGTCCGGTGATGCAACCCTTACGTGGGAGACGGAAATCCGAACGGGCATTCGACGACATATCCGAAAATCCGTCTGCTGACGACCATAAAAAATTCATGGAATTTATTTTTTCTCTTTAATAGCAGTTGGTTATCTGATGAGGAGCCCGTTGGCACGGAGATTGCCTTTAAGGGTGCTAAGCGCGTTGCCCCACACGAGGTGGAGAGACGCTTAGAAACCGAAGTCAACTGATACGTAAAGGTGTTCTCATGTCAGATAATTCTGCCGTTAAAAAGGCATCGGACCGGAATGCTACCCCGGTTGGTGCAGCCCGTTTAAAGGCTCCCGAACTAAACAAGGGCACGGCATATTCAGAAGAAGAGCGTCGCGTGTTGCATATGGAAGGTCTGTTGCCCCCGTCGGTCGAAAGCATTGACCAGCAAGTGGAACGCGTGCTTTCCCATCTCGATCAACAGGCCAATGATCTCGACCGTTATGTCTATCTGATCGATCTGGAAGATCGCAACCAGACGGTTTTCTACAAGACCGTTATGTCGGACCCGAAGCGCTTTATCCCGATCCTGTATGATCCCACCGTGGCTGATGCCTGCGAAGAGTTCGGCAATATCTATCGCCGTCCGCGCGGCATGTACATTACCCATCATATGAAGGGTCGTATTGCTGAAGTTCTGCGCAACTGGCCGGAAAAAGACGTGCGTTTCATCTGCGTCAGCACGGGTGGCCGTATTCTGGGCCTGGGCGACATCGGCGCCAATGGCATGGGCATTCCAATCGGCAAGCTGCAGCTCTATACGGCTTGCGCTGCTGTTCCGCCGCAGTATCTGCTGCCGGTTCTGCTCGATATCGGTACGACAAACGAAAAGCTGCGTAACGACCCGAAGTATCTCGGTCTGCGTGAGACGCCGATTTCGGAAAAAGAACTCGACGAACTGACGGAAGAGTTCGTTCTGGCTGTCAACGAAGTTTTCCCCAACTGCTGCGTCCATTTCGAAGACTGGAAGGGCGTCGATGCCATCCGCATGCTTGACCGCTATCGCGATCGCGTGCTGTGCTACAATGATGACATTCAGGGTACCGCCAGTGTTGTTCTGGCTGGTCTGGAAGCCGCCCTCGAAACCACCAAGACCAAAATCTCTGAGCAGCGCGTGCTGTTCCTGGGCGCTGGTTCTGCCGGTATCGGTATCTCGAAACTGATCGTTTCGGCGATGCAGGAAGATGGTCTGTCGGCCGAGGAAGCCCGCAAGCGGATTTCTCTGTTCGACGTCAACGGCCTGATCGAGCCGTCGCGCAGCGATCTGACCGATGCGCAGAAGGTTTATGCGCACCCGGCCAAGCCGAGCAAAAACTTCGTCGACGTTATCAAGTCGTTCAAGCCGACCATCATCGTTGGCGTGTCGACCAAGCCGGGTGCCTTCACCCAGGAAGTTGTCGAAGAAATGTCGCGCCTCAACGCGCGTCCGATCATCTTCGCGCTGTCTAACCCGACGCATAAGGTCGAATGCACCGCCGAGCAGGCTTACACCTGGTCGAAGGGTAAGGCGATCTTTGCTGCTGGTGTGCAGTTCCCCGAGTTTGAACTGAATGGTCAGCGCTTCTATCCGGGTCAGGCCAACAACTTCTACATCTATCCGGCCATCGGTCTGGCGACGTTCGCTGCCAAGCCGCGCCTGCTTGATGATGCCTGCTTTATCGCTGCGGCTAAAGCGACTGCCGCGCAGGTCACCACAGACATGCGCGCCCGCGGCATGATGTATCCGAGCCAGGATCATATTCTGGAAACGGAAATCAAAACCGCTGTCGGCATCGTGAACTACATGTTCGAAGCCGGTCTGGCTCAGGTTGAGAAGCCGGCTGATGTCGAAGCATGGATCCGCAGCCTGCTGTACACGCCCAAATATTGAGCCGTGTAAAGAGGACATAGCAGTGCCGCCGGGATGTGACGAACGTTTCGGCGGCACCCTTTCCTGGATGCAAAAAAATGAATGCGCTTATCCATACAATTCGGGAATATCCTGAAATTGCGCTCTACCTTACACTGGCGCTCGGATTCTCCCTTGGTACGCTGAAGATTGGCAAGTTCAGTCTCGGCATCGTTACCACCACTTTGATTGCCGGTCTTGTTGTCGGCCAGATTGGTGTGCATTTACCTGCCGTGTTGCAGTCAACCTTCTTTGCCATGTTCCTCTTCGCGGTAGGGTATTCGGTCGGTCCGCAGTTCATTCGTGCACTGCGCAGCGACGGGTTACCTCAGGTTTTTCACGCGATTATCGTTTGTGCGTCCGGACTGGCAACCGCATTTCTCCTTGGCAAGGTGCTGCATTACGATGTTGCCCTGACCACTGGGTTGCTTTCTGGCGGTTACACCAATTCAACCGTGCTCGGCGTTGGTACCAACCTGATTGCACAGATGGGCATGTCCCAGACGGCGGTTACTGCCGCTCTGACATTGATGCCGGTGGCGTATGCCGTAACCTATCCGTTTGGTACCGCGGGTTCGGCTTGGATTTTGTCCAATCTTGCCCCCAAGTTCTTCAAATTCGATCTGGCAAAATCCTGTAAAGAATATGAACAGGCCCATGGTAGTGCCAAGTCTACCGGTAAAACTGCTAATATCGCTTTCGGTGCTCGTGTGTTCGAGCTTACCAACACCGAACTGGCTGGCAAAACCGTCAGCGAGATCGAGCGTGCGATGCCTAAGCGGATCTTTATCCGCCGTATGCGGTTGAATGCCGGTATTGCGGATTGTCAGGCCCAGACTGTTGTTCCGCTGGGCGCGGCGATCGCGGTCTCTGGTGCGTCGGGCGATCTGGTGCTTTTGCGGGATCTTATCGGTCAGGAGATCAGCGATACGGAATTGCTGGACTTTGCAACCGAAGAAGTCGGTATTGTTGTTACCCAGAAAAAGTACGCTGGCAAAACTTTGGCGCAGGTCAGCAATGCTGTTCTGGAAAAATCGGCCAATGGTATCTTTCTGACGGGCTTAACCCGCAGCGACGTCAAGATGCCGATGGAATATAACAGCGTCATCAACCGTGGCGATGTGCTCAAGGTCATCGGTCGTAAAACCGATATCGCTCAGGCGATTAAAGAACTCGGGTATGCTGACCGTCAGAGCAACCAGACCGATATCGCCTTCATGGGCTTCGGTATTGTTATCGGCAGCCTGATCGGTGCCATCACTGTGCACATTGCAGGCATTCCGTTCAGCTTGAGCACCGCAGTGGGTGCGATCATTGCTGGTATTCTGTGCGGTTGGATGCGGACTTCGGTCAAATCCTTCGGTCAGATCCCTGGACCGGCTTTGTGGGTGTTCAACAATCTTGGTCTTAATGGCTTCATCGCCATCATTGGCCTGAATGCCGCGACCGGCTTCGTCAGTGGCCTGGCACATTACGGTCTGATCCTGTTTGTTGCGGGTATGGTCGTGACAACGGTGCCGCTGATCGTTGGTCTGGTTCTGGGTCACTATGTCTTCAAGTTCCATCCCGGTATTCTGGTTGGGGCTTGTGCGGGTGCCCGTTCGACCACCGCTGCTATTGGTGCCTTGACTGAAGTGGCCAAAAGCGACGTTCCGGTGATCGGTTATACCGTTGGCTATGCGGTTTCCCGGTTCATGATGGCCATCTTTACCATTGTACTGATGACTGCGTTTTAGCGGCAAACTGCATGGCGGGATGCTCCCCCCGTATCCCGCGTTTACATAGCGTTGCCGCTTGATGCCAAGCCCCGGTGTGCCCCCCGCACCGGGGCTTGGTTTATTTCTGTCCGCTCACTGGTACACCCGGCCCGGATCGGCTAAGGCTGACCGCCGTTACCGGACCTGAAATTAAGGTGTACCAATGAGTTCTGTCTGCAAGATCGAGGATGGCCGGCTGGTGTTGCCAGCGGACATTGCCAAGGACTGGGAAAAAGAAGGCTACCGCCACGCGCTGGTGGTGCAGACCTGGGATGGCTACCGTCTGGAGCCGATACCGGAGGATCTCGCCACCCAGCTTCAGGCCGACGAAGGCCTCGGCGAGTATGCCGAAATCATCAAAGCGATGACCAAGCCGGAAACCCCGTCCCGCTAACCGGCTGGCGGGGCGTCGGCCGGGATGTGGCGGGCGGCACGCTCGGCCAGGAACGGCATCAGGCACCAGGCCAGCTCGCCGGTCACGAAAATCGCAATGGTCTTTTCGTCAAAATAGAGAAAGGCCAGTCCCGCCCCAATGGCAACATTGTTGAGGCTGGAGGACACCATATAGCCGATACGGTCGGCCCGGGCTCCATGTTGCCGTAAGTGCCGGAAGGGGCGGGGTAACAGGCTGGTCCAGAACAGACCCAGATACAGCGTTACCAGATAGAATAGTATGTCGAGGACCAGCGGAGCGATGGCCGCCGCGGGCTGGGCCAGAAAATAGTCCCGCTTCTTGGTCAGCACCAAAAAGACAATCATC
Source organism: Micropepsis pineolensis (assembly GCF_055392125.1). Taxonomy (NCBI): domain Bacteria; kingdom Pseudomonadati; phylum Pseudomonadota; class Alphaproteobacteria; order Micropepsales; family Micropepsaceae; genus Micropepsis; species Micropepsis pineolensis. The sequence continues at coordinate 3,438,709 of NZ_AP042408.1, read as the reverse complement.
CCCACCAGCAGAACCGATGCGATCCGGCCATAGTGACCGATGGCGGTGGCGATGGTGCGGTTGTGGCGGGCCAGACCATATATTCCGCAGGGCAGCACAATACACAGGGCCAGCGTGCGCAGCATCGGCAGAACCGGCATGTGCACGCCGTTATGCCCGGTCAGTGCCAGTGCGGCTGGGATAATGACAACGCAGGACAAATTGCTGACAATGGTCAGTGCGAAAACCTGGGTCACGTTTCCACGATATAAACTGGCCAGTGCGGGGCCTGCGGCGGCGACCGGGCAAAGCGCCAGCAGAAATAGTCCGGTGGTGTAGTCGGGCATTAGCCAGCGGCAGACCAGCCAGAGCAGCAGCGGAAACAGAATAAAGCGCATCAGGCAGAACAGGGCGTTGCTGCCGGTGACAACCGACGTCATGGGTGCAGTCAATTTGAAACAGGAACAGAAGATGAGCGCGGCGAGGAACAGGATAATGGCTTCGCCCGGCAGGGCATCCCCATAGGGGTAGAGCAGCCCGAGTACTCCGCCTGCCAACATAATGGCGCTGGCATGATTCTCGACAAAGTTTTTAATTCTACGCATCTGTTAGACTTCAACATGACTAAGCGCCCGCCCGGCTAAGCCTATAGCATCAAACCTATAGCGTGGGCAGACACGTTTAACGATGCTGTGCAGGGGGCGACAAGTCGGGGTGTGTTGCGCAAATGCGTGTTGTTCTCATAATATGAGAGCTATGTGCATATGTGTGACGGTGAAGCAAATCCGGCACAGGAGGCTGTTTGTCGCGCAAGCTTAGTGTGACTAACTATAGATGCGACAGGGTTAAGGCGCGTACAAATAGCGTTATGCACTCGGCTGCATGCAACGGGCTTACCAATAAGATTGGATGCAGCCGTAACAGCCCCAGGTGAGGAGCATCATAATGACAAGCATCGTATACGGTGTGTGGGATGGAACGGCACATGATCATCGCGATGGCAGCATAGCGCTACCCGAAGATGTCGTGTTGCATGGTTTGGACGCGTTCGACCCCGGTAACAAAGTTCGTGCGTTTGTTGGTGATCGTGGCTTCTTTGTTTTTGACGAAAACGTCAGTCTGACAGATACGTTCTGGCATTACATCAATAAGGCAGCGGATCAGTCGTGTGGAAAATGCACACCCTGCCGCATGGGTACGGTGTTGGTGCGTGATGCGCTGGATGCACTGCGCCATGGTGAAAAGCCAGCGATTAGTTTTGATGATATGATCGCGCTGTCGCGTCAGATGGCCGATACATCCTTATGCGGTCTGGGGTTGACCTGTGCCAAGTCGTTGCTGGCCGCGCTGGAAAAATTCCGCGATGTGTTCGAGGCTGAGGCCAATGCTGGCCCGGCCCCGGAACAGAACGGCATGGTCTATGTCACGGCCCCCTGTATTGAGGCGTGCCCGTCCAAGATCAACGTGCCACAATATATTGATTATATTCGTGATGGTAAGCCCGAGCATTCACTCGGTGTGATTTTGCAGAAATATCCCATGGCTGCCACCTGTGGCCGTGTTTGCGTACGTTTCTGCGAAATGGCCTGCCGCCGTAAGATGGTGGATGAAGCCGTCGGCATCAAACTGTTAAAACGCTATGTTGCCGACTATCAGGAAAAGAACCACGCCTTAAGCTTCTCGGCAGATTCGATCGCCGAACCGTTGCCCGCATCCATGCGCGTGGCGGTAATTGGTGCGGGCCCGGCGGGTGTTTCCTGCGCCTATCATTTGCTGCTGCAGGGCTATCATGTCGATCTGTACGAGGCGATGCCACAGGCGGGCGGTATGGCAGCCATTGGCATTCCAAGTTATCGCCTGCCTAAGGATGTTTTGAAGTCCGAAATGGACATCATCACCGAACTAGGTGGCAAGTTCCTGTTTAATAAGAAACTTGGCAAGGATTATTCGATCGATGATCTGTTTGCCCACGGTTATCGGGCGGTGTTCTTAGGTCTCGGTTGTCAGGAAGGCACCCAGCTTGGCGTGAAAGACGAAGACCCAACGCTGGATGGGTATGAATCCGGTATCGGTTTTTTACTCAAGGTGCATGACCATGTCGCGGGGATCAAAAAAGTCGAGCTCAAAGGTGAGGTCGTCGTCGTCGGTGGTGGTAACGTTGCGATGGACTGCATTCGTTCGGCCACGCGTATGGGCGCAAGCCGCGTCCATCTGATCTATCGCCGTACCAAAGAAGACATGCCCGCGGACCATGAGGAAATAGAGGCGGCTGAAAAAGAAGGCATCATCATCCACTATCTGACCAATCCTACCCGGCTGATTTCCGAAAACGGTAAACTGACCGGTGTTGAACTGATTGATATGCGCCAGGGTGAGGTAGATGCCCGTGGTCGTCGTTCGGTTTCACCGATCCCGGGGACCGAGCATATCATGAACTGCTCGATCATCATTGCCGCCATCGGTCAGCAGGTTCAGTCGGGCGCCTTCAAACCCGAAGATGGCGTTTCGCTCAATAAATGGAAATGCGTCGATGCTGATGCCGCCACGACGCTGACCTCGCGCCCCGGTGTGTTTGCCGGTGGTGACTGCTCGTCCGGGCCATCAACCCTGATCCACGCCATGGCAAACGGCCTGAAAGCGGCCCGCGCCATTGACGACTGGATACGACTGGGCGAAGTGCGCTTCTTCCCGCGGTCGCGCATGCGTCAGATCCTGCGTGATAACAGGTTGCTAGCGGATGATTGTGTCGATGTGCCGGTGAAATCGGAATACCGCGTACACAATCCGGAGCTCGACCCCGAGATTCGCAAGCAGATGTTTGAGGAGGTCGAGCAGGCCATCACGCCTGATATGGCGTACCGCGAAGCTAAACGCTGCATGCGTTGCTATCGGCTCTATTCGGTCATCACTGACCGCCCCATTCCCCCTTCGCACTCTTAAGGAGCGGTACAACATGGAAACCGTACCGATGTCTAACGGCGCCAATGGCGAAGAAAAATACACCGTCCATGCCATTATCAATGGTAAGGCCGTAACGGCGGAACCCAACGAATCCATTCTGCGTTGTGCCCGCCGCTATGGCGTTTACATCCCAACACTGTGCGAGCTGGATGATATCGACCACTTCCCCGGTACTTGCCGGGTCTGCGTGGCCGAAATTAAAATGCCTGATGGCAGCGTTTCGCATCTGGCCACTTCATGTAACACCCCGATCATGGAAGGCATGGAAATTCAGACCCGTACCAAACGCGTGCGTGCGGCGCAGCGGTTACAGGTCGAACTTCTGATGGCCGATCACAATCAGGATTGTGCAACATGCGTGCGTCACGGCAATTGCGAATTGCAGGATGTGGCCCAGTATGTCGGCCTTTACGAAAATCGTTTCTTTGATCCGGTTCGGGTGGCGGCACGACAGATCGACACCTCCTCGCCTGCGATGGTCCGTGATATGCAGAAATGCATCCGCTGTCAGCGCTGTATTGCCATGTGCCGTGATGGTCAGGGCGTTGATGCTTTGATCCGTACCGGTGTCGGGCAGGATGCGGCGGTGGGTTTACGCTTTGGCCTGTCACAAAAGGAATCGACCTGCGTCACCTGTGGTCAGTGCGTGCTGGTGTGCCCAACCGGTGCGCTGGGCGAGAAGGACGAAACCGACAAGGTTCTGAATTATCTCTATGACCCCGACATTGTCACCGTGTTTCAGTTTGCCCCGGCCGTGCGCGTGGCCTTTGGCGAGGAATTCGGACTGCCGCCGGGGGCTAATGTGCAGGGCCAGATCATCACTGCTCTGCGCCATATGGGTGCCGATATTATCCTCGACACCAATTTCGGCGCGGATCTGGTCATCATGGAAGAAAGCGCGGAACTGTTAAAGAATCTCGGCAAGGGGATGAAGCCAACCTTCACCTCGTGCTGCCCGGCGTGGATTAATTTCGCCGAACGGCATTTCCCCGAGATTCTGCCGCATCTGTCTTCGACCAAATCGCCGATGCAGTCTTTGGGCGTGATTGCCAAAACCTATCTGCCCGAGAAGATGGGGATTGATCCCAAAAATGTCCGCGTCATCGCGATTATGCCGTGCGTCGCCAAGAAAGACGAAGTCACCCGCGATCAGCTACATTTTGACGATGGCATGGCCGAAGTCGATACAGTCATCACCACCCGGGAATTCGCCCGTTTGCTGCGGCGCGAAGGTCTCAACATCGCCAAGCTTGAAGCGTCTGAATTCGACAATCCGTATATGAGCGAGTTCTCCGGCGCCGGTGCCATCTTTGGCACCACCGGCGGTGTGATGGAAGCGGCGGTGCGCACGATGTACTACATCGCCAACGGTAAGGAATATGGCAAGATCGAGTTTGAGCAGTTGCGCGGGTTTGACGGGGTGCGTACCGCCAGCGTCGATATGGGCGGCTCGATTGGTATGGTCAAGGTGGCCATGGCGCATGGGCTAAAACCCGCTCGCACCCTGGCCCAGATGGTCAAGGACGGCAAGGCGGATTTTGACTTTATCGAGGTTATGGCCTGCCCGGGCGGCTGCGTTGATGGCGGGGGAAACTTACGCTCCAAAAAGGCGTATATGCCCAATGCACTGAAGCGGCGCGACACGCTTTATGCCATCGATCGCGAGCAGAATGTGCGCCAGTCACATAACAATGTGCAGATTCAGGCGCTCTATCGTGACTTCCTCGAGAAGCCCTATTCCGACAAAGCGCATCATCTTCTGCACACGATGTATCACGACCGCAAACTGTCGCTGATCCGTTCGGTGCGTGAGATCTGGTCGGAAATAAACTTAAGTACCATGGTGTACTAATCTTGTTACGGTAACCGGCCCGGGGCATCCACCCCGGGCCTTTTTTTAACCATTTGCTAAGCCTGTCGGGCCTTGCGCCATAGCATTTCTAATGGCCTGTGCGCCGTGCATGGCCGTTCGCTGATAAAGGCTCTTTCCCTTGTCCGTCGGTGGTGCGACAATCCCCAAAGTTACTGCCGCGCACGCGTTGTATGCCGTTTCCACGGGATGGGAGCCATATGCCGATGCCTGCATCCTTCCAGCCGCCGCCGCCCAGTCTGGGCCACCTTACCCAGGAAGTCGCCCGCCTGGTTCGCATCCATGGCGCGGATCGCACCGCGTTGATGCCGATCCTGCAAGAGCTTAACCGCGCACATAGTTACTTAAGTGAGGAGGCCATGCTGTGCGTGTCCCGCACACTGGGTGTACCGCGGGCAGAAGTTTATGGCGTTGCCACCTTCTATAGCTTTTTAAGTGTGCAACCGCGCGGGCGGTTCATCATCCGGCTATGCCGCTCGATCTCCTGCACCAAACAGGGGCGCTATCATCCTGTTACGGCTGCGCTGGTGGAGGAACTGAAAATCGGTTTTGGCGAAACCACAATGGATGGATTGTTCACACTGGAAAAAGCCAATTGCATGGGCATGTGCGATCAGGGGCCTGCCATGCTGGTCAATGACGCTGTGCATGTGAAGCTGACGGTGGCCCGTGTGCTCGAAATCCTTGAAGATTACCGGCTGATCGCAAAAGAAGAAAAATCCCGCCAGCACGGCTGACGCACGCTTTACCGAAGAAAGACAAAGCCATGGATGTGCAATCGGTGCTTGGGTTTGTCGGTAATAAGCTTTCCTTTGAAAGCGTCAATGCTGACAGCGGCCTTAAAAAGAGCGAGCACATGACCTCGGACGAGATCATTGCGTTGATTGCGGCGTCGGGCCTGCGCGGCCGTGGCGGGGCGGGGTTTCCCACCGCCAAGAAGTGGGAGTTTGCCAGGGGCCAGGAGGGCGATGCGAAATATGTCGTTTGTAATGCCGATGAAGGCGAACCGGGCACTTTTAAGGACCGGCTGATCCTGACCCAGTTTCCCGATCTGGTCTTTGCCGGCATGGCGATTGTGGGCAAGGCCATTGGGGCCGAACATGGCATCCTGTATTTGCGGGCGGAATATTACTGGCTGCGCGATCATCTGGAAAAGGTGCTGGAATGGCGCCGCTCGGCCAAGCTGCTGGGCAAGGGGCTGTTCAATAACAAATACTGGAATTTCGACATTTCCATTCGCATGGGGGCCGGGGCCTATATCTGCGGCGAGGAAACCGCGTTGCTGGAATCTTTGGAAGGCCGCCGCGGCGATGCCCGTAACCGTATTCCGTTTCCGGTTCAGGCGGGGTTTCTGGGTAAGCCGACCGTGGTCAACAATGTCGAAACCCTGGCCTGGGTGCCCTGTATCGTTGAAAAGGGGCCCGGCTGGTTTTCGTCGATGGGCACGACCAAATCGCCGGGGGCCTGGCTGTTCAGCGTGTCGGGGGATTGTAAACGCCCCGGTATCTATGAATATCCCTTCGGCACCAGCCTGATGCAATTGCTCGAGGATGTTGGGGCCGAGGATGCCAAGGCCGTGCAGGTCGGCGGTGCGTCGGGCCAGTGCGTGCCGCATGATGGTTTTTCGCGCACCTTGTCGGCGGGGGATCTGGCCACCGGCGGTTCGATCATTATCTATGGCCCCGGACAGGATATGTTCGAGGTGGCTGAGAATTTTCAAAGTTTTTTCGCTGATGAATCCTGCGGCCAGTGCGTGCCGTGCCGTATCGGTAATGTCCGGCTGCTTGAAGCCATCCGCAAGATGCGTCAGAGCGGGCTGGATGCCGAAACCGAGGCCAGTCTGCGCCAGTTGGCCACGACTATGCGCACGGCTTCCAAATGCGGGCTGGGGCAGACCAGTGTTAAAGCCTTCTTCTCGATCCTTGATCATTTCCGTCAGGAATTACCCAAGGTCAAAGCGGCCGCAGAATAGGTGTGAGGGTGCCATGGACGAAACCATCACCATTCGTATCGACGATACCGATATCGATGTTGCACCCGGCACCACCGTGCTGGAGGCGGCTCGCAGCGTGGGGATTACCATTCCGACCCTGTGCCACCATGATGATCTGTGCCCCGAGGCGCTATATGCACAGTCCGACATGAGCGAGGATAAGCAAAGTAATGCCGCGCGCTTTTCGGCTTCGGGTATGCTGCCAACGCCATCAAGTTGCCGCCTGTGTCTGGTCGAGGTTGAGGGGCTCAAAACCTTGCAGGCTTCCTGCGCGCTGCCGATACACGGGCCGATGAAAATTCGCACTTCGAGCCCCGCCATCCGTCATGCCCGTCGCGACATTCTGGAACTGATGATGAGCGAGCATTACGGCGATTGTTTCGCCTGTGCCCGCAACGGTTCCTGTGAACTGCAAAAGCTGTGTGCCGATTACGCTGTTTCGACCGAGCGTTTTGGTCGCCCCGATGCGCCGCTGTTCGATATGGCAGATCCGGCCAATATTATTCAGCGTGATATGAATAAGTGCATTTTGTGCCGCCGCTGCGTGCGCATGTGTGCGCTGTATCAGGGGATTTCCGCGCTCACCACCGACGGGCGCGGCGATCACAGCCGCATCTCCACCTTCATGGGGCGCGAGATGAAGGATGCCTGGTGCATCAATTGCGGCCAGTGCATCAACCGCTGCCCGACCGGGGCGCTGACCGAACGCGATGATACCGATGCGGTATGGCGCGCGCTGGAAGACCCCGACAAGATCGTGGTAATTCAAACCGCCCCGGCACCCCGCGCGGCCATTGGCGAGGCCTTTGATTGCCCGCCCGGCACTGCGATGACATTTCAGATGAATACCGCGCTGAAGCGCATCGGCTTTGCCAAGGTGTTCGACACGACATTCTCGGCCGACCTTACCATCATGGAGGAGGGGGCCGAACTGATTTCCCGCCTGTATCAAGGTGTGGTGCAGAAAGGTAATGCTGCGGCGCTGCCCCAGTTTACCTCCTGCTCGCCGGGGTGGATCAAGTTCCTTGAGCATTTTTATCCGGATTTTCTGCCCCATCTGTCGACCGCCAAAAGCCCGCAGCAAATGATGGGGGCTGTGCTCAAAACCTATCTGGCCGGGATCAATGGCTGGGACCCAGCCAAAATCGTTTCGGTTTCGCTGATGCCATGCACCGCCAAGAAATACGAGGCGGCGCGGCCGGAAATGCATGCTTCGGGCTTTCGCGACATCGACTATGCCCTGACCACGCGTGAAATGGCGCGGATGTTCAAACAGGCCGGGCTGGATCTGCCCGCACTGGAAAAGTCACCTTTTGATGATCCGTTCGGCACTTCGTCCGGGGCGGGGGTGATTTTCGGCGTGACCGGCGGGGTGATGGAGGCGGCACTGCGTACGGTGATCGAGGTGGTGACGGGCGAGAACGTCGAAACCCTGTTCAACCATGCCGACATCAAGCCGGTGCGCGGTTTCACCGGCTTGCGTATGGCCGAAATACCCATCACAAATGTGGGCAAAGTGCCGCCGCTGTTTGCCCATCTGGTGCCCGATTTTGACTGGCTCAAAGGTGTAACCTTACGCGTCGGGCTTGCTCACGGTACCGCCAATGCGATACGCGTGATGGAGGATATTCGTCAGAAGGGCCCGTTCTCGCAATGCCACTTCATCGAATTCATGGCCTGTCCCGGTGGGTGTCTGGGTGGCGGCGGTCAGCCGATCCCCACCAGCCCGCAAATCCGTGCGGCGCGCGCCCGCGCGCTCTATGCCGAGGATGCGGCAGCCGGTGTGCGCAAGAGCCACGAAAACCCCGACATTCAGCGGATCTATCGCGAGTATTTGCGCGAGGGACCCTGCGGGCGCAAAAGCCATGACCTGCTCCACACCCGCTACATCAACCGCAATGCGACCGCACTCAACCGGCTTGAAACCGTTTGATCCGGCGGTTCTGGGCGCACTGCCAGACCGCGACGGGCTGATCGCTATTTTGCGCGCGCGGGCCGCCAAAGATGTCCGCGCCATTCGCGATGCGGCCGAAAAGCTGCTGCTCGAAAAATGCGGCGACGGGGTTTTCTTCCGTGGGCTGATTGAAGTGTCCAACGCCTGCGCCTGTGACTGCTATTATTGTGGTATTCGCAAATCCATCACTACGGTGCATCGTTTCACCCTTGACGAGGATGAGATTATCGCCTGTGCCAAGCTTTCTGCCGACAGTCGTTATGGCTCGCTGGTGATCCAGTCGGGCGAACGGGCGGATCGCAAATTCATTGATCTGATGGCCCGCTGCATTGAACGGATCAAACGCGAAACCGTCAGCGACGCATTACCCGAAGGGCTCGGCATCACCCTCAGTCTGGGGCAGCTTCCTGAAGACGATTTCCGCCGCCTGTATGAAGCCGGGGCGCATCGCTATTTGTTGCGTATCGAATCCTCCAACCCGGCACTGTTCGAAAAGTTGCATCCGGCGGAACAAAGTTTTGCCTCGCGGGTTGATTGCCTGAAATCCTTGCGCGCCATCGGCTATCAGGTCGGCACAGGGGTGATGATCGGTCTGCCCGGACAGACGGTGGAAGATCTGGCCGACGATATTCTGTTCTTTGCCAGCATGGATATTGACATGATCGGCATGGGGCCCTTCATTCCACATCCCGAGACCCCGCTGGGCGATGCGGTGGTGCCGCCGTTAAAAGAGCGCATTTTGCTGTCGCTGCTGATGATCGCGGCCACCAGATTGCGGCTGCCGGATGTTAATATCGCTGCCACCACGGCGCTGCAGGCGCTTGATCCGGTCGGGCGTGAAAAGGGGCTCAAATTCGGGGCCAATGTGATGATGCCACAGATTACGCCGCAATCGGTGCGGCGCGATTATCAGCTCTATCCCGGCAAGCCCTGCCTTGATGAAAACGCCATCGAGTGTCGCTCCTGTTTGGAGGCGCGCATCGCCATGGCCGGGCGTAAGATTGGCTATAATGCGTGGGGAGATTCCCGCCATGCCCTTAAACGCAGACAGGAGCCTTTATGACAGCAATGCGGCTTGAGCGGGATGCGCTGGGGGAATTGGCGGTGCCGGTGGCGTGCCTGTGGGGCATCCAGACCGAGCGGGCGCGGGCCAATTTCCGCTTCAGTGAGCGCCGCGTGCCGTTTTGCCTGATCGCCGCCATCGCCACGGTCAAAAAGGCGGCGGCCATGACCAATGCCGAGTTGGGCTATCTGCCCGAGGACATTGCCACGGCCATCATGGTGGCGTGTGATGCGGTGACAAGCGGATCAGATGAAGTCCGGGCGGCGTTTCCGCTTGATGCTCTGCAGGGCGGTGCGGGCACCTCGACCAACATGAATGTCAACGAGGTGATCGCCAATCTGGCCCTGCGTCAGATGGGGCAGCCTTTGGGCCAGTACGGTGTTGTGCACCCGATCCATCACGTCAATCTGCATCAGTCGACCAATGATGTGTATCCCACCGCTTTGCGCGTGGCAGCCATCACGGGGGTGCGCCTTTTAAGCGAAGCGCTGGCTCGTCTGCAGGGTGCGTTTCAGGGCCGCGAGAATGCTTTTCAGGGTATTCTCAAAATGGGCCGGACCGAGCTGCAAACCGCCGTGCCGATGACGCTGGGGCGCGAGTTTTCTGCCTTTGCCGAGGCCATCGCCCGGGATCGCTGGCGCGCCTTCAAGTGCGAGGAGCGTTTGCGGGTGGTGAATTTGGGCGGCACCGCCATCGGCACCGGTATCACCGCGCCGCAGCGTTACATATTTCGTGTAATTGAGCTGTTGCGCACCTTAACCGGTATGGGGCTGTCGCGGGCGGAAAATGCCATCGACGGTACCGCTAATGCCGATGTTTTTGTTGAGGTTTCTGGCATTCTCAAAGCGGCAGCAAGCAATTTTTCCAAGATCGCCGGGGATCTGCGTCAATTACATTTTCTGGGTGAGATTGGCCTGCCCCCGCTACAGCCTGGCTCCTCGATCATGCCAGGCAAGGTTAATCCGGTGCTGGCCGAGGCGGCACTGGAAGTGGCTTTAAGCGTGCGGGCCAATGATTTTGTCATCGGCGAATGTGCCGCCCACGGCACCCTGCAGATCAACGAGTTTTTGCCGCTACTGTCCTACAGCCTGCTGGAATCGATTGGCATGCTGATCCGGCTGGCCGACGCCTGGACGGGGCATGTCGCCGCCATCACCGCCGATGCCGAAATTTGCGCTGGCCCCCTGATCAACAGCCCGACGCTGATTACCGCCTTCATTCCCCATATCGACTATGCCACCGCCAGCGCGTTGACCAAAGAATATGCCGCGCTGAAGGCGGCTGGCAGCAGCGTCACCTTCAAGGCTTTTCTCACCGAAAAATTGGGTGCAGATTTGGTCAATATGGTGCTGCAGCCATCCTATCTGACCGGTTTCGGCTATAAGGACTGATCATGAACGCGCCCACGCCTGCCATCCCCAAAGCCTGCCGTCTGCATATTGGGCTGGCCGGGCGTACCAATGCCGGAAAATCGACCTTTCTCAACCTGCTGGCCGGTCAGGACGTGGCGATCACCTCGGCCACGCCCGGCACCACCACCGATGTGGTCGAGAAAACCATGGAGCTGTTACCACTCGGCCCGGTGACGCTGATCGATACTGCGGGGCTGGATGATACTTCCGAATTGGGTCCGGCCCGCTTAAAGATGACGCGAAAGGCGCTGCAGCGTGTCGATGTGCTGGCGATTATCGTCACCGCCGCAGGCTGGAGCGATTACGAGGAAGCCCTGCTGCGCGATGCGCAAGGCGCGGCGGTGCCGGTGCTGGTGGTGGTCAACAAAACCGATCTGGCGACACCTAAACCGACTTTCTTTGCGTTGATGGAATTAAAGCATCTGGCCACGGTGCAGGGTTCGGCCATCGGCAGCGGTGCGGCGGGCGAGGCCTTTCGGGCCGTTTTCCGGGACGCGGTGCGCGGCCTGCTGCCAAAATTGTTTACTGCGCCACCGACGCTGTTGGGCGATCTGATGCCCGCAGGTGGCCTTGCCGTATTGGTTGTGCCGATTGATCTGGGCGCGCCGTCCGGGCGGCTGATCCTGCCGCAGGTGCAGAGTATCCGCGATCTTCTGGATAATGACGCCAGCGCCGTGGTGGTCAAGGATCGCGAATATGCCGCGCTGCTGAAGCGGCTGACGCTGCCGCCTGATCTGGTGATCTGCGATTCTCAGGTGGTGGCCCGTGTGGTGGCCGATACCCCGCCAGACATCAAACTTACGACCTTTTCGATCCTGTTCGCCCGTTTCAAGGGCGATCTTAATCTTTTGGCCCGTGGTGCCGGGGCGATTGCCCGGCTCAAAGATGGCGACAAGGTTCTGATCGCCGAGGGCTGCTCGCACCACCCGATGCAGGACGATATCGGCCGGGTCAAAATTCCGCGCTGGCTTAAACAGTTTACCGGTGCTGATCTGCAGATCGTTCTGGCGGCGGGACATGATTTCCCCCCCGATCTGGCGGACTTTCAGCTGGTGATCCATTGTGGTGGCTGTGTCATGACGCGTCAGGAAATGGCGAACCGGATGGCCGAATGTGGTGCGCATGCGGTGCCGATCACCAATTACGGTCTGGCGATCTCGACCCTGCAAGGGGTGCTGGTGCGGGCGCTGTCGCCGTTTCCCGATGCGCTGGCTGCCTTTAAGGCCGCCTGACCAAGGGGCGTCGTTTGCGTATGGTGCATGGGGGCGTAATTCGTGCGCCTGACGCGCCGTTGTGGGCTATGTTTTTGTCATGATATATTATACATGCATCCTTACAGGCGGCTTATATTCGTTTGTTGCGAATAAAGCGGGCTTTTACAGAAAGAAACGGGTGGTAAGTGCATGATCACGTCAGCACAACTCCGGTCTGCCCGGGCGCTTTTGGGCATTGATCAACGCCAGCTGGCCGAAAGCGCCGGACTGTCGGTGCCAACCATTCAGCGTATGGAAGCCAGCGAAGGGGTTATTCGCGGTAATGTTGATTCGCTGATGAAGCTGATCAATGCGCTCGATGGCGCCGGGATCGCCCTGATTGGCGATGGTGCGGTCAGCTCGCAAGGTGGCCGCGGCGTCAGACTTAAAGCTTAAGGCATAAAGTGCTGTGTAGGCCGGCGCTATGGGTGCCGATGGGCCAATATTCCATTGTGCCGATCATGCTGTTGATATCGGTGCCATTTTCCGACAGCGGCAAGATCAGCACCTCGATCTCCCAATGCTCTTTGCCGGGGTATTCCGATGTATAGGGGCCGACCAGCTGCGGGGCGCGCTGTTTTATGCATTGGGCAAAACTGTTCTGCACCGAGCAGACGAAATCCGGCGGTGATGTGGGGGGGTACAGTTCCGACAGGTACAGCCCACTGAAGTGGCGGCCATAGAATTGTTCAATACGGTCGCCTGCCATGCGAAAGTGAAAATCCTGCCCGTCCCTGACCGGATCAACCCGCCAAAGCCATTGTGACAGGCTGCGCACCATCGCCAGTGTAATATCCTGGCGGCGCGGCGCCGGGCGCGCGCCTTTTGCCGCCAACCATATGGAAAGCATTTCGAAGGCATTGTTGCCAACAATACAGTCCTCAGGCCGCCGTAATACGGGTGCCGTCATCCTAATGCCGCCTCGCAGTACTTAAAATGGGTTTCTGCCGCGCCACCTAACGCATGGCGAGTAATTTTCGTTCGCTCCATTCGTCGAAGATCGTGGCGGGAATGGGGGGACATTGTAGCGGTACTTTGTTTTTTTATTACCGGACGGTTTTTTTGCCGGATTTTGACGTCGTATTTTCGTATGTGTGCGCCACAAGCCATAGGATACATGCCAATGAAAGCCTACCCCGTGATAACCGTTAAGCCGCGCGAGGGCCGCCGTGCCCGCAACGGTGCACCATGGTTGTTCTCCAACGAAATCGTTATGAGCGATGCAGCCAAAGCGTTAGTGCCCGGAAGTATGGTTAATGTGGTCGGTGATGATGGCCAGGCTTTGGGCACGGGCTACTTCAACCCCCGCAGCCTGATCGCCGTTCGTCTGATGGCGCGCGCTGCGGATGTCGCGATCGATGCAGCGTTTTTTGCCCGTGCATTTATCCGTGCACAGAAAATCCGTACTACGCTGATCGGCGTGCCCTATTACCGGCTGATCAATGCCGAGGGGGATGGGTTGCCCGGGCTGACCATCGATCTGTTTGGTGAAACCGTGGTGGTGCAGATTGCCACCGCCGGGATGGAGTTGCTGAAAGACCAGATCGTCGCAGCGCTGGAGCAGGTGTTTTCGCCCACGGCGATCTTGTTGCGTGCCGATATGCCGGCCCGCAGCCTGGAAGGGCTCGAGCTTTATGTCCGCGAAGCCAAGGGCACCTGTGGGCGTATCGAAGTCGTCGAAAACGATGTGCGCTATTATGCCAATCTCAGCGCCGGTCAGAAAACTGGCTGGTACTATGATCAGCGTGAAACCCGCGCCTTTGTGGCACGGCTTGCCAAGGGGCGCAGTGTACTGGATGCCTATTGCTATTGTGGCGGCTTTGCCTTGGCGGCGGCCCATGCCGGGGCCCGTGAGGTAACCGGCATTGATAGTTCGGGCCCGGCGATTGCACTGGCCTCGGAAGCGGCGGCAGCCGGTAAACTGTCGGCCAAATTTATCGAGGCTGATGCCATGGCCATGCTGCAGGAATGGGGCAATGGCAAAGAGCGTTTTGATGTCGTGGTGGCCGATCCGCCGCCCTTCGTCAAATCCCGTAAAGATGTTGAAGTCGGGGCAAAAGCCTATCGCAAGCTGGCCAAGCTGGCGGCAGCGGTGACGGCGCCGGAAGGCTATCTGGTGCTGGCATCATGCTCGCATAACATGCCGGCAGATCGCTTTGCTTTTGAATGTGCGGCGGGCATTCAGCGCGCCGGTCGTGTTGGCCGTCAGATCTATGCCGCCGGGGCTGGCTTCGATCATCCGATCCATCCGATGCTTGCCGAAAGCAGCTATCTCAAGGCGTTTGTGTTCGCACTCGACTAGAGTAGTTCCCCGGCATGCACGCTATAAAAAAGCCTGTTTCGATGGTTAAAGTCGAAACAGGCTTTTTTGTTCGTAGGCGGATTATTGCGTGCGATCAGATGGTAACTTGGGTGCCCAATTCAACCACACGGTTGGGCGTCAGCCGGTAATAGCGGGCTGACGACAGCGCGTTGGAGGCCAGCGCCATGTAAAGCCAGGTGCGCCAGCGCCCCAATTCGGGGTGTTCTGAAGGCACCAGGGTTTCCCGGCCGATGAAATAGGTCGTGGTTTCGGTATCGAGTGCCAGACCATAGGCCCGCGCCCCGGCCAGCGCGGCGGGCAGATCCGGCGTTTCAAAAAAGCCGTAATGGATGCGCACGGCGAAAAAGCCCTTGCCCAGCTTTTCGACTTCCAGTCGTTTGGCGGGCGGTACAAAGGGGCTGTCCTCGACCGCAACATTGGCCAGGATCACCCGCTCGTGCAGCACCTTGTAATGTTTCAGGCTGTGCAGCAGCGCGCCGGGCACCACATCGGTACGCGAGCTTAAGAACACCGCCGTGCCAGCCACGCGCTGGGTCATCTTGTCGGCACGTTCCAGAAACAGATCAAGGCTGAGCGAGGAATCGCGCACATGCTCGAGATGGGCGCGCCGGCCCAGCCGCCAGGTTTCCATTACCAGATAAACGGCAGTGGCAATCAGCAGGGGCAGCCACCCCCCCTCGGCAATTTTCAGCGCGTTGGAGCTCAGGAAGGCGAGATCGATCAAGCCCAGTAAACCGAATACCGGAATGACAAAGCGCAGTTTCCAGCCCCAGCTGCGGGCGGCTACCAGCGCCACCAAAAGGGTGCTTAAGAACATTACGCCGGTCACGGCAATGCCATATGCGGTCGCCAGAGCATCCGAATTCTTGAAGATCAGCACGATCAGCACGACACCAATGCACAGATAGACATTCATGCGCGGCACATAGATCTGGCCAAATTCGGTGGCCGAGGTGTGTCGGATTTCCATACGTGGCAGCATGCCAAGCTGCACCGCCTGTTGGGTTACCGAATAAACCCCGGAAATCACTGCCTGCGAGGCGATCACGGTGGCGATAGTTGATAAAAGGACCATGGGCAGATGGGCCCAGTGCGGCACCACGGTGTAGAAGGCGGCGTTTGCCATACCGGGTTCACGCAGCAGACCGGCACCTTGGCCGAAATAGGTCAAAAGCAGCGCCGGCAGCACAATGGCAAGCCAGGCCAGACGGATCGGGCTTCTGCCAAAATGGCCCATGTCGGCATACAGCGCTTCACAGCCCGTCACCGCCAGCACGACGGAGCCCAGAGAAACAAAGGCGGTCCAGGGTTCTTCAACAAACAGCATCAGGGCGTAATGCGGGCTAAGCGCCATCAGAATACGCGGGGTGTGCAGTACCGAGATCAGGCCGGTTACCGCCAGAATGGCAAACCACAGCACCATGATCGGGCCAAAGATTTTGCCGATCTTTTCCGTGCCGCGTGATTGCATTACGAAAAGTGCAATCAGAATGACCAGCGACAAAGGCAGTTCGAGCGGCTGGAAGCTTTTGCTAGCAACCGACAAGCCTTCAATGGCGCTCATCACCGACATGGCGGGGGTCAGCATGCCATCACCGATGAACAAGGCCAGGCCGAAGATGGCCGCCACACCGATGGCCAGTTTGAGGCGTTTATCAAGTTTCTGAGCGCGGTGGGCCAGCGATGCCAGTGCCAGTACGCCGCCTTCGCCATCGTTATCGGCGCGCATGATGAGGAAGACGTATTTCAACGTCACCACAAACACCAGCGACCACACGATCAGCGAGACCACACCGAAGATGGCATCCTGTAGCGCGACATGGGCACCCGCGGCCAGCGCCGATTGTTTCAGGGCGTATAGCGGGCTGGTGCCGATATCGCCATAGACGATACCAAGGGCTGCCAGCGTCAGGGCCAGCTTACGCTTACCCTTCGGTTCCTTGCCGTCATGCCCGGTGGTGAGCTGAACGGAATCGTTCAACGGGTCGTTATCCGCCTCGGCGGTGATATCAGAGATGTTCGAATTCATGATCGGGTCGCGTGCAAGCAATCCATTGGGCTGACGGCGAGTTGGCCGCTTTGGCTCTTCGTGCGTTATGCATCCGAAGGCCGCCGGTTTCACGCGGAAAATAGGCTAACTGCACCGCATGGCAATAGGGTGGGGCCACCACCCGGCTAAAAAATAATAACTGACTGTAATTAAACGATTATGTTGCGGTAAGGTGCCGGGGCATCCCGCACCCCGCGGTCAGATCGTGATTTGGGTGCCAAGTTCCACCACACGGCTGGGCGGCAGGCGGTAATAGCGCGCCGGGGACAAGGCGTTGGCGGCAAGGCTCATGTAGAGCCAGGTGCGCCAGCGGCCCAATTGCGGGTGCTCCGATGGCACAAGGGTTTCGCGGCCGATGAAATAGGTTGTGGTCTCCGGCTCCAGCGCAACGCCAAAGGCGCGCAGGCCGAGCAGTGCGGCGGGAATGTCGGGCGTTTCAAAGAAGCCGTAATGGATGCGCATGCTGTAAAAGCCTTTGCCCATCTTCTCGATCGTGAGGCGCTTTTCCCTGGGCACAAAGGGCGCATTGGCCACCGCGACCGTGGCCAGAATAACCCGCTCATGCAGCACTTTGTTGTGCTTGAGGTTATGCAGCAAAGCCCCCGGCACGGTATCCGTGCGGGCGCTTAAAAACACCGCCGTACCGGCAACCCGCACCGGGGTGCGGTCGGCCCGCTCCAAAAACAAATGCACCGGCATGGAAGAATCGCGGACATGGTCAAGATGCGTGCGCCGGCCCAGCCGCCAGGTTTCCATCACGATATAGACGAAGATACCGATGAGCAAAGGCAGCCAGCCACCCTCGGTGATTTTCAGGGCATTCGACAACAGGAAGGCAAGATCGACCAGCGCGAGGATGGCAAAGACCGGGGCAACCAGCCGCAGCGGCTTATGCCAGACCCGCCATGCGACCAGCCCGACCAAGGTGGTGCTCAAAACCATATCGCAGGTGACCGCAATGCCATAGGCCGCCGCCAGCGCGTTGGAGCTTTTGAAAATCAGTACAATGAGGATAACGCCAACACACAGATACGCGTTCATCCGTGGCACATAGATCTGGCCGTAGTCGGTTGCCGAGGTGTGGCGGATTTCCATGCGTGGCAGCATGCCAAGCTGTACCGCCTGCTGGGTCAGCGAGAACACACCGGAAATCACCGCCTGAGAGGCGATCACGGTGGCGATGGTTGACAAGATCACCATCGGGTAATGAGCAAAATGTGGGACCACAGCATAGAATGCCATCGCGGCCTTGGCCGGATCACGCAACACCGCCGCACCCTGACCGAAATAGGTCAGTAGTAAGGCTGGAAACACCAGCCCGACCCACGCCCAGCGGATCGGTTGCTTGCCGAAATGGCCCATGTCGGCATACAGTGCTTCACACCCAGTTACTGCCAGCACAACAGACCCCAGCGAAACAAAGGCGGTCCAGGGTTCTTCGACAAACAGCATCAGGGCGTAATGCGGGCTGATCGCAGCCAAAATCTGTGGTGTATGCCAGATCGAAACCAGGCCCATGATCGACAGCAAGGTGAACCACAGTACCATGATCGGCCCGAACAGGCGGCCGACTTTGGCCGTGCCGTGCGATTGAATGGCGAATAGTCCGATCAGGATCACCAGCACCAGCGGTATGACCAGTGGTTGCAGCGCCGTGCTGTCAACGGTGAGGCCTTCGACCGCGCTCATCACCGAGATCGCCGGGGTTAGCATGCCGTCACCAAAAAACAGCGCCAACCCCAGAATGGCGGCGGTCCCAATGGCCCGTTTGGCGGTTTTGCTTAAGCCCTCGGCACGGTGGGCCAGCGAGGCCAGTGCGATAATGCCACCCTGGCCGTCATGATCGGCCCGCATGATGATGATGACATATTTGATCATCACCACAATGATCAGTGCCCAGACGATCAACGAAACCACGCCAAAGATGGCGTTCTGCACTGCGACATGGTGGCCGGCAGCCAGTGCGGTTTCGCGCAAGGCATAAAGCGGGCTGGTGCCGATATCGCCATAGACCACGCCCAGCGCGGCCAGCGTCAGGGTCCAGCGCCGTTTGGTATCACACGGCGCGCTCGGTCCGTGACCTTCGCTCGTGCTCACCTGAGCCAGTGGGTCGGCAGGATCCGGGCCGGAACTATCCCCCGGATTATCGGGAAATGGGGCCATAGCTTTGCGTAAGCCTGTGACTGTGATGGGGGGCGGCAATGGGCTGTAGCATCCGGGCTCCTGCGTAGGGTTACGCGGCTGTAATATGCTACGTTAGCGCGAAGTTCTGCGGCTGCAAACGGTTTGGCGAAAAGATGTTCCCAATATGCCGCGCTCAGGGGCGCTGGCTGATCCGTGCCGGGCTGAGAGCCATCGGGCCAAGATCTGGCGGATTGGTTTTGCCAGTTTGGGGCAGTGCTAGTGCGATGTCTTTATCACTTGCAGGCAAATCCGGCGCCGCGTTGGAGAACAGGCCTGAAATGTCATCTTCATGGTTGGGTGGGGCGGGTTTGTCGGGGCCGATGAAGCCCTGCACCTCATAATTACGTACCCCCCAGCCCCCGCCCGGCATGTTATAGACGTTGACCATGCTCCAGTCCTGATTGGGACTGGCATCACGCACCGGGTTATTTTTGTAGATCTTGCCGTCGTTGAACCAGTTGGCATGATCGACGCGGATTTCATGCGGATTGACGATGCCCGTGACCACGGCAACATGGGCCCGGCTGGTTCCGGCGTAATTGTGCAGCACCATAACCGATCCCTTGGTGGGGATCATGCGGCGGGCATAATGATTCTTGGCCTGATCCCACCAGGTGTAGGCATCGCCGAACAGTTTAATTTTGGAATGGTTGCGGGCAAATGGCACACATTCCCCACCCGGTTCGTCTGTTGGTGGGGTACTCGGGTGATAGGGAATGGTGGATGGCCGGGGCGTGCTGGCGCAACCTGCTGCCAACGCTGCAACGAACAGGATAAGCCCCGGAACCCGGAGCCTGCTGTGGTATATGCCCCCCCGGGGAATCAACCGATCAATCCCTTGATGACCGTGGTGCTGCAATGGGTTGTGGTGCCGCGGTGGTTAAGCTGCGCCCGAAGCTGCGGCCGGAAAAGCCCATCACCCCAATCGAGACCAGTCCGGTCACTGCAATCAGGAAGAAGGGGGCGCTCCAGGCGCTTTCGGCTAAGGTGAATGCGGGCAGGAAAACGCCAACCATCAGCTCCGGCGCACCGCGCCAGCCACCGGCATAGCGTTCACCCCGGCGCAAAGTCCGGGTGAATTCCGTCTGGCGATTGAAGAAGGCTTCCATCGTCGCCTTAGTGTTGGCCAGAATCAGACCGCTTGGGAAGATGATCGACAAAAGCAGGGTGCGGTGCAGGCCAACGGCACGATGGCGGCCCAGAAGCTTCTGGCCGAGGAAAACATAGGCGAAGCTGGTGCCAAGCCCGAAGGCGGTCACCACCAGCCCCAGTATGCCGACCGATTGCAGGTACACCGCGCCGATATACATCAGCACCAGACTGATCACCGCGCTGGTAAAGGCCAGGGTGTAGAAGGCGAACTGGCACATCTGCAGGCTCATCGCCAGCTTGAAGGTCAGCGGCAGGCGGCTGCCCCAGATCTGCGGCAACAGCTTGCGGGCGCATTGGGCGTGGCCCTTGGTCCAGCGGGCCTGTTGGGCGCGCCATGCGGCGGCCGTTTCCGGCAGTTCCGAGGGGACTTCCAGATCTTTCAGATAGGCCGTGCGCCAGCCATGCAGGGTGCAGCGCATCGACAGATCAAGGTCCTCGGTCAGCGTGTCCCCGGTCCAGCCACCAGCATTTTCAATGGCTTCGCGGCGCCAGACCCCGGCGGTGCCGTTAAACGAAATCGGCAGCCCGGCGCGGAATCGGCCTTCCTGTTCGATGGCAAAATGCGAATCGAGCAAAAACGCCTGAACCCGGGTCAGCCAGTTTTGGGTGCGGTTGGCATGGGTCCAGCGCGACTGGACAAAGCACAGACCGGCATCACCGATCAGCACCGGCACCGTCTTGCGCAGGAAATCGACCGGCGGCATGAAATCGGCATCGAACACCGCAACATAGGGGGCGGTGGAATGGGTCAGGCCAAAGGCCAGATTCCCGGCCTTGTATCCGGTGCGGTCGCCGCGCTTGAGCACGCTGACCGTGATACCGGCCGGGGTAATCGCCGTGATCGCGGCCATCAGGCCGGCATGCAGCTCTGCATCGCCGTCGTCCAGCACCTGAATTTCAAGCTTGTCGGCGGGCCAGTCCATCGCCATGGCGGCGCGGGCAACGCGTAAGGCCAGATCGCCTTCGTTGCGCACCGGCAGCTGTACCAACACGTTGGGCAAAGCCGAATCGGGCAAATGGGGGGTACGCAGACGCCGCTCGGGCCAGAACAGACGGAACAGGCTGACGACGACAAGTTGCGCCGACAAAACCGTTAACAGAACGAGGATTGCTGCCAATCCGTACTGCAAGCCTTCAGACAGGGCTGTAACTTGGCCAGTCATCGAGGAAACCACATGGATGAAACCACCGGATAACACTTAACGCTTCGTACACCATAACGGTCGCGTGTCTAAGCCAAAGCTTTCGGCAAGCTTAACGTCCGTCCACAAAGTAGGATTTTGCGGCTTTATCGGCCAATTCTCAAGGGGGCACGACGGCAGATGGTCGATTTAATCCAAAGTCAGGCGAAAACGCTTGATCGCCAAGGTCATAGCGGCAGCGGTAAACAGCAGCATCGGCCAGATATCGGGCCAGATTTCGGTCCAGCCGGCCCCCTTTAACAGAATCCCCCGCACGATGCGTAAGAAATGGGTAATGGGCAAAACTTCACCAATGGCTTGCGCCCAGTCCGGCATGCCGTGGAACGGAAAGATGAAACCGGACAGCATGACCGAGGGCAGGAAGAAGAAAAACGTCATCTGCATCGCCTGCAACTGGTTCCGGGCTACGGTCGAGAAGGTGTAGCCCACCGCCAGCAGCGCGGCGATAAACAGGATCGACACCAGCGCCAGCAGACCAAGCGAGCCTTCCATCGGCACATGAAACAGTCCCCAGGCCAGAATCAGGATCAGCAGGCCCTGAAACGCGCCGACAAAGATGTTGGGCACGATCTTGCCGATCATGATCTCGACCGGGTGAGACGGCATGGCCAGCAGATTCTCATAGGTGCCGCGTTCGCGTTCGCGCGTCAGTGCCGCCGAGGTCGACAGCACCATTGTCAGTGTCAGGATGATTCCCAAAAGCCCCGGCACGATGTTGTACTGGGTGATGTTTTCCGGGTTGTAAAGCTGGTGCACCGTGATGCTGTAGGCGGGCGTGGTGGCGGCATATTTTTGTAAGGGGCCAACCAGATCATCGCGTAAGGCAGAATTAACAATGCCGGTAAGCGCGGCAATGGCGTAAGAGCCTGCCGCCGGGTCGGTAGCATCGGCCTCAACCCGCACCTGCGGCGTGTCACCATGGATCAGATCGTGGGTGAAGCCTGCCGGAATTTCAACCGCGAAGGTGGCGCTGCCTTCGGTCAGCATCTGGCGGGCGCGGTCGGGCGAATGGGTTGCGGCAACGATATCGAAGTAGCCGGAATTTTTTAACGCCGCGATAATGGCATTGGGCAGCGGGCCACTATCGGCCACAGTCACCACCGTGGTCAGATGCTTGGGCACCATGTTGATGGCATAGCCGAAGATCATCAGTTGCATCAGCGGAATGCCGATCAGCAGCGCCAGCGTTAAGCGGTCGCGGCGCATCTGCAGCAGTTCTTTTTTGATCAGCGCATTGATACGATGCGCTGAAAAATGATCAGAGAACTGGTGGAAAGACATTTTGCTGAGGCCCCAACCTGTCATGGCGCATCGCCTTTGCGGTTCTGCTGAAGCTGGATGAAAACATCCTCCAGACTGGGGGCGGCTTCACGAACGATCAGTGCCGTATTGTGGCTGGCGGGTTGCAACGCAGCTTGCAACAGCCTGCGGTCATAGCCGCTGACATGCAGCTCGGCCCCGAAAAAGGCGACAAAGGGCACTCCGGGGGCCTGACGTAAATCCCCGGCCAGCGCGCGGGCCCCGGGCCCTGCGACCGTGTAGGTTACTAGGCCGGAGCTGGCGATGATTTCCCCCACGGTCCCTTGGGCAATCAGATGACCGACATTGATATAAACAATGCGGTCGCAGCGTTCGGCTTCGTCCATGTAATGGGTTGAAACCAGCACGGTGATACCTGCCGCCGACAAGCGATGAATTTCATCCCAGAAGTCGCGCCGGGCTTTGGGATCGACACCGGCGGTGGGTTCATCCAGCAGCAGCAGTTTGGGCGCGTGCAGCATGCAGGCGGCCAGCGCCAGCCGCTGTTTCCAGCCGCCGGATAGTTCCCCGGCGAGTTGCTTCTGACGCTGGCTTAACCCCAGTTGCTCCAACGTCTGTTCGACCAGAATTTTGCGTTGGGGCAGCCGATAGAGTTCGGCAACGAAATCAAGATTTTCGCGGATGGTCAGGTCTTCCCAGAAGCTGAATTTCTGGGTCATGTAGCCGGTCTGGCGCTTGATGGCATCCGCCTCGGTGCGAAAGTCAAAACCCAGACAGGTGCCATGGCCTTCGTCCGCCTTCAGCAGCCCGCACAACAGCCGCATGGTGGTGGTTTTGCCCGAACCGTTGGGGCCCAGAAAGCCCCAGACCTCGCCAGCCGGAATCGCAATATCTACCGCATTGACGGCAATTTTTGTGCCGAAACGCTTGGTTAATCCGTGTACGTTGATAGCGTATTCGGGCATCAGGGCTATCTCATAACGGTCGCACGTCAACCGGCTGACCGGGGTGCAGTTTGATGCCGCCGGGTGCGCGCGCCTCGGCCTTGTAGACCAGCTTATCGCGGCTTTTGACCGAGAACACCACCGGCGGGGCGTATTCATAACTGTTGGCGATAAAGGTCACCGTGGCGGTGATGGTGCCACAGCCATCACAGGAAATGGCGACCTTCTGGCCCTGATGCAGTTTGGCGAACTGTGTTTCCGGCACGAAGAAGCGGACGAAGACATGATCGGGCGGCAACAGCGCAATCACCGGCGCGGCAGCACTGGTATATTCGCCGGGGCGGAAATAGATGTCCTCGATCCGGCCACTGACCCGACTGGCGATCTGGCGTTGCGACAGTTGATACGATGCCCCGGCCAGACTGGCGCGATACTGGCTCGTCATAGCCGAATATTGCTGCAAGGCGGCTGCGGCGCTGTCACGGACCTGTCTGGCCTCGTCATAGGCTTGTTTGGTGGTGCCGCCGCTGGCCAGCAGTGCCTTTTGGCGGACAAGCTGTTTCTCTGCCAGTTCCAGGCTGGCGCGGGCGGATTTTTGCTGCTGCACCGCCTGCGTGATGGTGGCCTCGGCTTCATTGCGGCTGGCGGTCTGGCTGTCGGCGTCCAGCGTGAACAATGTCTGACCCGCGGTAACCGCCGCACCGCGCTCGACCGCAAGGTTGGTGATCCAGCCTGCCGATGGGGCCGCGACATAGACATAGTCCGCCTCGGCATAACCGAGCCAGTCGGCGTCGCTCTTGGGGCTGCAACTGCTCAGTCCGGCACAGGCCAGACCAAGGACAAGAAACAGGGGCGCATTAGCGTGGGGCATAGGCGGATTCCGGCGTTAAAAGCCCATTCAGGAGAATGTTTATATGCGTTTCGAATAATTTTCGTGTGTCGATCGGGTCGTGCGGGTCAGAAAATGTCGTGCGCCAGATGACGCCCAGAATGATTGGGGCCACGCACAGCCGGACCACCATATCCCGCGGCAGGGGGCGGAACTGGCCCAGGGTGACACCCTTGTCATAAACCACACCCAGCACTGCCATGACCTTTTCGATGACCTCGATGCGCCAGAAATCGGCCAGTTCCGGGAAATTCCCGCTCTCAGCAATGATGATTTTGGGCAGCGCGGCATGTTCATCATTATGCAGAAAAGCGGCGATGGCCCCCAAAGCCCGGACCAGGCTGTGGCGCGGGCTATCGGCAAAGCTGGCCATGTCTAACGTGGCTTTGTTCAGGGCTTTGCTCACAGTTTCGCGGGCAAGCGATTTGAACAGTTCATCCTTGCTCGGAAAATAGAGGTAGATCGTGCCCTTGGTGACACCGGCGCGGGCCGCGATGTCCTCCATTCGGGTGGCGGCAAAACCCTTTTCTGCAAAGACGCTTAAGGCCGCCGTAATGATCTCGCCGGGGCGGGCGCGCTTGCGCCTGCTCCAGTTTCTGGCTTTGGGTTGGGCTATATCTGGTCCGTTCATTCCCCTAAATTACTAAATGACCAGTCATTTATCAAGTAAAAATGATAGGGTGTCATCGTTAACGGTATGTTGACGAATTAGCCCGTAAATGGGCAAAGTTTGAGCGAAATTGTTGTCTTTTTCCGTACCGATTGTGATTGGGTTTGATGGTTGTGTCAGATGTAGACGGGGTTTGCGCCAGAAGTGTGCATTTTTAAGTGAATCTCTAACCTGCTGTTAATCATACCCTTTAGCGTTTCGTTACGGTGTTTCGGGTAGATTGCCCTCTTATGTGTGGTAGTGAAGCGCAACAGTTCTGTTTGTTGTTCAACGCCGAAGCTGAGTCTGCGGGCTGGCCGATGCGGTGTGATGCTGCGTGTCACTTTGGTGAACGCAAACTGAACGAACTGCATGGCGTATGGCGCGAAAAAGCCAAGAACGGTGTGCCGTCGCGGGCCGCACTCGACATGCGCACGCTGAAACTCTTCATGCGCCACGTCACAATTCTGGAAAAGGTTGAAACCCCGAACGGCCACAGCTACCGCTTCCGCCTGTTCGGTTCGGCGCTGGCCATGGTGTTTGGCGAGCATACCGGCCATCTGCTGGAAGAAATGGTGCTGCCCTCGGCCTATCCGGGATGGCTGGCATTTTACGATATGGTGCTGGCAACGCGCAGCCCGCTACAGCTGATCAACACCTTTCGCGTCGAGATGATCTCTTTTTTGCGTGGGGAATTGTTCGCGGCTCCGCTGACCGATGACAGCGGTGACGTGCGCTATATTCTGGCGGCGACCTTCGTCGATAATGTCGAAGCTGCGCAGGCTCCCTTTGCCCAGGCGGGCCCTCTGTCGGTTTAGCAGAATATTTCGCTTCACACCGCGTAACGGTGCAGCTCCATGCCGTGCTGGCGCAGCCAGTCCTGCGGGGTGTCGACATCGTCGATCATCTGACGCACCAAGGCCCAGAAGCGCGGGCTGTGATTCATTTCACGTAAATGCGCCACCTCGTGGGCGGCGACATAGGTCAGCACGAAAGAGGGTGCCAGAATCAGCCGCCAGGAAAAGGACAGGCTGCGTGTGCTTGAACAGGAGCCCCAGCGGCTGCGCGTATCATGCATGGCGATGCGTTTGGGGTGCACGTCGATCCCTGCGGCGAAGCGGCAAACGCAGGCTTCGAAGTCCTGCCGGGCGGTTTTCTTGAGGAAATCAACAATCCTCCGTGGCGTATGTTCGGGAGCGCCGCCGACGATAATCTGGCCCAGAGCCTCGTCTACGATCACTGCGCTGCGTTTATTGTCAGACGCCACGATACGATAGGGGACACCGCGCAAGGGGACTTGTGCCCCCACCGCCAGCGGTACCCGTTTGGGCAGCACCGCCAGTTGCTGGGCAATCCAATCACGCTGATCATGGGCAAATTCGACCGCGCCATTCATGGCACGGCGGGATGGCGCCACTACGCTGACTTCACCGCTCGCCGGGTGAACTTTTATGATCAAACGTTTTGCGCGAGGATTCAGTCTCACCTTCATCTCGACGGCATTGCCTTCAATTTTTAAAAGCTCACGATGGACTGCAATGCGCCCTTTAAACGCGGGCGAACTCATCTTAGGCATAAAACCGTCTTTGGTGCACCATCTGTTCGTCGTAAAGCCGTAGCCTCACTATGAAGCTAAAAACGCAAACAGAATCAAATTCGCCCCTTTTTCTCTTTCGCCTTCACTTAAGTCAAATACAAAGACCGCGCGATATTACAGCCCTGACTGGGATTGGGCCGCGCGGGCGGCTTGCAATTTGGTGTGCTATTGCCGATGGTTTTGCTACGACAGCAGGCAACCTGAGGGTATCTCGATGAACGCGGATAAGATTGTCATTCTGGCCGGTGGTTACGGCCTTGCCATGGTGCTGGGCGCTGTGGTGATGCAGTTCGTATTCGGCGTGGCACCATGCGAAATGTGTTTCTGGCAGCGTTATCCGCATATCGTGGCGGCGGTGCTTGGTCTGGGCGGATTTGCCCTCAGCGTCTTCAGCCCGTCGGTCAAACGGTTTTTACCGGCGCTGGCGATGCTCGCGCTGTTGTTCATTGCTACCTCGGGGTTGATCGGAGCCTATCATTCCGGCGTGGAATGGAAAATCTTTCCCGGCCCGTCGTCCTGCACCGGGGCGCGTGTTGTTTTTACCGGTAAAATCGATCTCTCCGCGCCATCGGTAGTGCGTTGTGATATCGTTTCCTGGCGCTTCTTAGGTTTTTTCTCGCTGGCCAACCTCAATGCGCTCTTTTCGTTGGGTTGGGCTGTGCTGGGGACTGTGCTGTTGTGGCACCCGGGACTGGTGGCGGATCTGCTGGCCCGTCGCCGCGCCGGTTAATGGTGTAGAGTGAAGGCCGCCTGCGGGCTTTTTCCGGCGACCATATTGCGTAGCGTTCTGGTGGCAATGGGCTTTGAAGCAGGGCTGACGTGCGGGCAAAGGCAGACATCACGCTGAAACAAGCGCAGCGCCGGACCATTTCCGGTGCGGTGGCGATCGAATTTGCTTTTATTATCCCGATTTTACTGGTGTTGCTGCTGGCGATTTTCGAAGTCGGCATCATCTTCTTCGCGCAATTTGTGTTGAAAAATGCCACCGTTGCCACCGCGCGGGTGATCCGTACCGGCAACAGCACCAGCTACAGTGCAAACCCGACACTGGTCGACTATATCTGCAGTAAAACCGACAGCAGTCTGGGTAAACTGGCCGCTAATCTGATCCTGCCATCTTGTACTTCAAAGCTGCGGGTGTATGAGGCGAACTATACGAGCACCGGCATCGCGGGGTTTCCCAGCATCAAGTCGTCGGATTTAACAAATAATGGCACCACCGGTTCGTCACTGACCATGGCGGCGCTCGATTCAACCACACAACCTTGTTCGGTTGTTCTGCTGCGCGTCACTTATGCTTGGGATGTGGCGACCCCTGGGCTGTCCTGGTTTCTGGTCAATTATGGCACGAGCCAGTATTTGCTGACTGCGACCGAGGTTTTCCAGAACGAGCCAAAATCGGGGGCCTCCAGTCAATGTTCCTGATCCGGTCATTATCTGCACGGCTTCATTGCTTCGCGAACGCATCCCGGGGTGTGGTGGCGATGGAGTTTGCCCTCATCCTGCCCGTTTTGCTGCTGATGTTTTTTGCGACGCTGGAGCTGGCCACCGCTTTTGACTGTCGCACGCGGGTAACCGATGCGGCGGCGTCTACTGCAGATCTGATCGCCCAGCGCAGTACCGTCAGCGCTACCGACTTAAGCAATATTCTGTGTGCCACAAAAGCGGTGATTCTACCCTATTCTACGTCGGGAACCATCAAGCTGGTGGTCACCAGTGTCGCGTGTAGTAACTTTAGCAGCTCCAGTAATGCCTGCACCGCTAAGGCGGTGGCCTGGAGCCGCTATACCAGCAATACCACTGCACGCACGGCAGTTCCTGCTGATACCACTTTGCCGCTGACCATGTTTACCGCATCGGGGGCCGGTGTGGTGATGACCGAGCTGAGTTATACCTATACGCCGCCCTTAACCCATTTTCTCACAGGTCCGATCACCATGAGCTGGACGGCCTATTCGATTCCGCGCAGCATTACGGCGGTCAGCAGCACTGGTGGCACGATTGCTGATTGCTCGCTCGCTTCTTAAAAACGCAAAAAATAAGCGGGCGAAAAAGGTTTCGCCCGCCTGATGTTTCGTGAATAAGAGGGCGGCTGATCAGCCGGTCATCTTTTTATCATGGTCGCGGTCGCGACGCGGCTGCTGCGGCTGATACGCCTTGCGGGCGTGGGCTTCGCAATACGGTGAGCCGATTTTGACCTTGCGGCCACAAAAATGAAACTCGCCGTCTGACGGATCGCCGATCGGCCAACGGCACATATGATCGGTAATGGTCAGTACAGTGGCAAAGTTACCATCGTCGAGCGGCAGCGGCGCTTCCTCCACCACCGGCGCAGGTGTGGGGGGGCGGGGCGCAACGCGCGGCGCGGTGGGTAAACGGGGACGCTCGGTCTGGGCCGGAACCGCCCGGCCTGCCAAGCCGAGACGATGCACCTTGCCGATCACCGCATTACGGGTAACACCACCTAAGGTGCGGGCGATCTGGCTGGCTGAGAGTCCCTCACTCCAGAGCGACTTCAGTTGTTCGACGCGTTCGTCGGTCCAATTGGCCTGTGTCATACGCTAGTTCCTCTCGGAAAGCCCTGCATGCGATCCATCTTTCGGGCCTGCTTTCTGGGCACTACATATCGTAGCATCCCTTTTGCTGCGCACAAGGGATGTGATGCCGTGACTAGCCCTTCGTCCACAGAAAGTGGCTAAATACCAGAGGTTTTCCCCCGGAAAGTGGATTTTAAGCCTGTTTTAGGGCAAAAATCCGTTTGGGTTGTGGATAAAGTCATTGTCGATAAGCTTTACTTGTATGTGTGTCCAAGAAATTGGATAAAACGCCCTGCCTTATCCACAAGGCTTAACATTAACTCTATCTGGAGGCTTTGCCGTGTTCCCGTCCGTATTACCGACCTATAAAAGAGCGGATCTCGCGTTTGTCCGTGGCGAAGGTACTTACCTTTATGCCGAGGACGGGCGACGTTATCTCGACTTTGGGGCCGGTATCGCGGTCAACGCTTTTGGTCATGCCAACCCCGTGCTGGTGGCGGCCCTGACCGAGCAGGCCCACAAAATCTGGCATTGCTCCAACCTGTATCGCGTGCCGGGGCAGGAAGCCCTGGCCCAAAGGCTGATCGATCACACCTTTGCCGACACCATGTTCTTCGGCAATTCGGGGGTCGAAGCCTGCGAATGCGCCTTTAAAATGGCGCGGCGGTATCAGTTTGTCAGCGGCCATGCCGAGCGGTTCCGTATCATTACCTTCAAGGGCGCCTTCCATGGCCGTACGCTGGCGGCCACCTTTGCCGGCGGTAATGCGCATTACATGGAAGGGTTAGGGCCCAATATGGGCTTTGATACCATTGATGCAGGCGATCTGGCCCTGGTCGAAAAGACTATCACGTCTGAGACCGCCGCGATCATGATCGAGCCGATACAGGGCGAAAGTGGTATCCACGTCATGGATACGGCATTCCTCAAAGGCTTGCGCAGCCTGTGCGATACGCACGGCTTGCTACTGATTTTTGACGAAGTGCAGTGTGGTCTGGGGCGCACCGGCTCGCTGTTTGTCTATCAGCAGGCCGGTGTCACGCCCGATATCATGCCGATTGCTAAGGCCATTGGCGGTGGCTTCCCGCTTGGTGCCTGTCTGGCGACCGCCGAAGCGGCCAAGGGCATGACCTATGGCACGCATGGTTCGACCTATGGCGGTAATCCGCTGGCGATGGCGGTGGGGATTGCTGCTTTTGATATGATGGTGGCCCTGGGCTTTATCGAGCATGTGCGTCAGATCGCCGGGTATTTTAATCAAAAGTTGTCAGGTCTTCTGGCGGCCTATCCGTCGGTGTTTGAAGAAGTGCGGGGCTTGGGCCTGATGCTGGGCCTGAAGCTAAAAGCCGCCGTGCTCAATACAGATTTTATTGCCGAGCTGTACCGACAGGGTTTGCTGGTGGTGGGCGCGGGCGAAAATGTCATTCGCATTTTGCCACCGCTGATTGTTGCAGAAGCCGAGGTGGATGAAGCGATCGAAAAGCTTTCTGCCGCCGCTGAAAAATTCACTGCTCAGAAAGCATCGTAAATCATGCCGATTAAAGATTTTCTCGATCTCGCCGATTTCGACTCCGATACGCTGTTGTCTATTCTTGAAGAAGCCAAGACGCGCAAAAAAATGCGTGCCGGCAAGCCCGCCGGTGCGCCCGATGACGATGTGCCCTTTGCCGGTCGCGTTTTGGCGATGATTTTCGACAAGCAGTCGACGCGCACGCGGATTTCCTTTGACGTTGGTATGCGTCAGCTGGGTGGTACCACCATCATGCTGACGGGCAGCGAAATGCAGCTCGCCCGTGAGGAGACCATTGCCGATACCGCCCGTGTCATGTCGCGCTATGTCGATGCCATCATGATCCGGCTGCTCGATCATGAAATGGTGCAGGATCTGGCCGCCAACGCCACCATCCCGGTCATCAATGGTCTGACCAAATGGTCCCATCCCTGTCAGGTGATGGCCGATATCCAGACCTATGAAGAACATAAAGGGTCTATCAAAGGCCGTAAGGTGGCTTGGAGTGGCGACTCCAATAATGTCTGCACGTCGTGGGTTCATGCTGCGGTGAAGTTCGGCTTTCACCTCAGCGTGGCCTCGCCGGTGGAGCTGTCGGCCAAGTCCGAGCTCAAGGCTTGGGTTGCGGCCAACATGGGCGATGTCAGCTTTGGCCATGATGCGGCCGAGGCGGTCCGGGATGCCGATTGCGTGGTGTCCGATGCATGGGTGTCGATGGGCGATGAAGATACCACCCGTCGCCGCAATCTCCTGAAGGCCTACCAGGTCAATGCCGGTCTGATGGCCAAAGCCGACAAGGACGCCATCTTCATGCACTGCCTGCCAGCCCACCGGGGCGAGGAAGTGACCGACGAAGTGATCGATGGTCCGCAGTCGGTGGTGTTTGACGAGGCTGAAAACCGCCTGCATGCCCAGAAGGCCATTCTGGCCTGCTGCTTGCGCCAATCTGGTAAATAACTTGTCAGGTGCATAAAGCGGGCACAAAGCACTTCCCCCCGCAAACAGGTTTTTTCTCCCGCAAGTTCCGTTACTATGTCTTCGGCGCATATGGGCCGGGCCTTGCGGGGGGAAATTATGCGGCTGTTGATTTACGCAATGATGTCGAGCGGAGCGACGAGCTTCGCTCTTTTTTTGGCGCAACGGCCGGATTGTCTGGCGTTGGTTGACGTCCTTAACAATTATGCCGCGCCCCGGGTGACGACCGGGAAGGATATGCTGGTTAAAGTCACGATGACCACGGCCTATCCGCTCCCGGTGCATATCGAGCGCTTTCGTCCCGATAAAGTCGTGTTGTTTCTGCGCGATCCACGCGACAATTATCTCAGCCTCAAAAATAAAAACTATCGTAATCACTCAGGTCTGCTGGACGAGAAATTTCAGCTGCTCGATCAGGTATACGCGGCGCGGGATCATTTTGATGCCGTGATACATTATGAGGATTTTGTCGCCCGTGATCCGCAGGTGATGAAGACGATGAGCCGCCTGGGCTGGCCCACTCTGCCGGAGTACTATTCCTATGGTCGGCGGCACGAGGAATTGTTTCAGGCATTATGGACCGAAATGCCGGATCTCTATCAGCGACTAGAGCTGAATTTCGGCAATGTGCAGGGCCGCGAGGTCTCGGAACGTTATCGCGACAAGGGCGACGCCCCCGGGGTGGAGGAAACCTTGCAGGCCCTGTGTCCCCGTCTTTTGCACGCATACCAGAAACGTGGACGGCCATCTTAAACGTCTGTGCCAGAACCTGCGCTAGGAAACACACACAAATCTTGCTACCCTGACTATACGTCTGGCGTATTTTACGATTTTGCGAGGTTCGTCGTGAGCATCGTGGTCACCTCCACGCCACCGTCCGCTTTGGTGCCGGCGGGGGCGCAAAACGCTTCCGCTACGGGGGCGGTTGATCCGCGTTCGAACAGCAACGCCAATGCGGGCAGCGCATCGGGTGGCATGGCCACCAATGCGTCAGCCCCGGTGCCCCCGCTGGATGCCAGCAGCCCCGGCAAGATGGCGGCTGCCCATTTGACGCAGGCACGCCAGAATGCTGCGGTACAGACCGGCGGGCTTTCCAGCCTGATGGCGGATCTGTCTCAGGCGATGCAGTTGCACGGCGATGCGCTGCCCCCATCTGTACAAAAGGCTATTGGTCAGCTGTTTACCCTGCAACTGTCCAGCGACAGCCCTCCCAGTGCCGAGGATCTTAAATCGGCACTCGACCGCTCTGGCCTGTTCACCGAAAGCCGTTTTGCCAGCCAGCTGGCGGAGCCGTCTGGCGGTAACAGCAGCACCACGTCGGTGCCAGCCGATATCAAAAGCCTGCTGCTGGTGCTGCGCCAGTCTTTGAACCGCTGGGTCGACGAGCTTGGCCCCGCCACCGCGCAAACATCTTCCCAGGCGGCGGAAAGCGCGGGCCCCGCTGCTCCTTCTGGCTATGGTGCCTCAGCCAGTCCCCAATTGACGGGCTCAACGCCTGATGTGGCGGTTCTGAATTCCAATATGACTACCAGTTCAAGCTCAGGTTCTGGTGCGGCGGCTGATCAGACATCCCAAACCTCCACCGCCGTCACGGCAGCCCCGGCGCAAGATGCTGCCGCAAATCCTGCGGCCACGGGGCAGGCTGGCAAACAATCCCCGGCAACGGCGCCCTCCGGCGGTGAAAGTGCCTCCACCAGCACGACAGCCAACGCGGCGGCAGGCCAGACAAGTGCCCCGTCGCCATCTCCGTCATCTTCTCAGGCATCAACGACATCATCGGTTCCGGCCACCCAATCGGAAACATTGCCTGCCAATACCCCTATTTCCGGTACAACGACGCCCAGTGCGACAACTATCAGCCCCCAAACGGCCAGCACGACAGTCGCGGCCTCTGCGCCACCCACCATAGCCCCCGCGTCGGTTACGTCGCCCGCCACCCCTGTGGTGCCGGGGGCGGCAGCGGAAACCTTGCCTGCGACCAGTGTGGGGGCGGGTGGTGTGGCACCATTTTCTGGAACCTCAGCATCCGCGGTGCCGCTTGTTGCATCGGGTCAGCTTATAGGCTCTGCCGCGCTGCTGGCCGCGACCGCCGTTGCTGAAATGGCTGACGGTACTGTGGCGGGGCCTGTAACAACCAGCAATCTGGTCACCCCCGGAACCGCCACGACGGCCTATGGTGCCGCGTCGTTTGGGCAAAGCGCCTCGTCCTCCACCCCTCAGGTGATCGAAAATGCAGCCCTCAATATGGCGGCCAATCCCGGCGGTCAGGTTTTGGCTGCCGGGCCGGTGGCAAGCGATGGGGCGGCACAGCCGGGGGGGGCGCCGGTTATTTCCCCGGAGACCAGCCCAATCGGGGTTGGGGCTTCGGCCTTGCCGAACGTGCCGACTTTGGCGCTTCCATCTTCAGACCAAGCCTCAGCGGGCCCGGTGGCCCCGCCGGTTTCCAGTGCCGGGGCGCAAGGGACGGTGACCCCATCTGGGACGAATTCATCCGGAGCAACCCTGTCTTCAGCGGCCAGCGCGGTGCAGACGGCCGCACAGACTGTAAGCGCACAGACGGCTACGCTGGCGGGTGCGGCCAGTAATGGGGTGGCTGGTGCCGGGTTGGCGGAACTGGGCGGTGCGTCTGCGCCAGGCACTTCCGTCCCGCCGCCATTGGCGTCATCCGGGGCCGCGCCTGCCGCCGCCGCTACGGGCCAGCCTGCTGCGGCGGACGAGAAAGCGCTTGCCCCACCAGTGATTTCAGCTGCGGCGGATGCCGAAAAGGCGGCTTTGCTTCAGTCCGCCCGGGCGCAGGCGGCCCAGACGGCCGAGGCCGATGAGCTGGCCGCTCTGTTCAGCGATCCGCGCTTTGCCGCCCAGGCTGCGGTGGCGGCGCTATCCAATGCCGGGGTCACCATGCCGATGGCGCGGGCCTTCACGGCGGTTGATGCGCTGGCGGCGTTTTTCCTGCAACAAACTGCGGATGCGACCGACGAGGCCAGTACCGATTCCGGCACCCCGCCGCCGTTTAAGGGCGGGCCGACCACGGCGCAGTCGGCCAGCACATCCAGCCTGCCGGATGATGCTGATCTGGCGACCGTGGCCCGGCATCTGCTGTCAGGTAGCGAAGCGGCGTTGGCCCATCAGAAATTGCTGCAAATGGCCTCGCTGCCCGATAGCGAGCAGACCAGTCAGACCAGCCAGAACCACTGGATGTTTGAAATTCCCCTCGCCACGCCGCAGGGCACGGCGGTGGCGCAGTTTGCTATCGATCACGATGGTGGTGGCGAAAATGGTGGTGAAGAAAGCCTGCCGGTCTGGCGGGTGCGTTTTGCCGTAGCGGTTGAACCGTTGGGCCCGGTGCAGGCGCAACTGGCGCTGAGCGGTGGGCGTACCTGGGTGACCTTATGGGCCAGTCGCCCCGCCAGTCTGGAGCGGTTGCGCGCTGGGGCCGATGATTTGAGTGATGCTCTGGCCGATGCCGCGCTGGAATCCGAAATTGCTTTTCACCCGGTGGTGGTGCCGAAAAAAGCCGGTTCCGGGCGCTTTCTGGACCACACCTCGTGAGCCCGGTCAAAGCCCCCACCGGCGGCGCTGGCCCGGGATCGACGATCGCCGTCGCCCTGCATTACAAAAAACAGGGTGCCCCCCGGGTGGTTGCCAAGGGGCGCGGCGAGGTTGGTCGTCGCATTATCGATCTGGCCAGGGAGCATGGCGTGCCACTGGAGGAAAACCCGGCTTTAGCCGAGGCGCTTTCAGCCATTGATTTAGGCGAGGAAATTCCCCCTGTTCTTTACCATGCCGTGGCGGTGGTGCTGCGCTATATCCTGAAAACCTCCGGTAACCTGCGCACTTGAACCGGGGGGCATCAGGCCATAAGTGATGGTCTTAGGTCTGTCGGAACCTATCTTCCGCAGATGGTGTGTTTCATTTCAGGATAAGTGATGAGCGACTATCAGATGGCGCCGCGCGCCGATTTTGTGCTGCCTTTCGATCTGCCCGAGGCCGGTGCCCGTGGCCGTTTTGTCCGGCTCGAAGCGACGGCTCAGCAGGCCATTGCTCATCATGACTTGCCTGAAGCTGCGGCGCGCGCCGAAGGCGAATTGTTGGCGCTGGTGGCGATGCTGGGCTCTTTGCTGAAGCTCGACGGGCGGCTGACCGTCCAGACCAAATCAAATGGACCACTCGATATGGTGGTGGCCGATTATTATGGGGCCGAGGCTGGCGAGCCCCGCGGTGTGCGGGGCATGGCGCG
Source organism: Micropepsis pineolensis (assembly GCF_055392125.1). NCBI lineage: Bacteria > Pseudomonadati > Pseudomonadota > Alphaproteobacteria > Micropepsales > Micropepsaceae > Micropepsis > Micropepsis pineolensis. The sequence continues at coordinate 3,402,715 of NZ_AP042408.1, read as the reverse complement.
CATCGACCAGGAACGCTGCGCCAATTTGGGCAAGAACCCGTCTTTTGCGGCGCTGGCCGGGCCGGGTTCGCTCGCTATCACCATCCGTCCGCAGGCTGAAGCGCGCGACTATCAGGGCGTGGTGCCGCTGTCCCCCGAAGGGCTGGGCCGCTCGGCAGAGGTCTATTTTGGCCAGTCCGAGCAGCTTTTGACCATGGTTCGGCTGGCGGCAGCGCCAATGATGCTGCCCGGCGGCGGCGTGTCATGGCAGGCTGGCGGGCTTTTGCTGCAGGTTGTGCCCGGTGGTACCCACCATGCGGATGACTGGGAGCACCTGATTACTCTGGCTGGTACGGTCGAGGATCTTGAGCTGGTTGATACCGGATTGGCGGCAGAAACCCTGTTGTGGCGGCTGTTTAATCAGGAAGATGTCCGTTTGCTGCCGTTTGAACCGATCGCTTTTCGTTGCGGTTGCGCCCGCGAGAATATCGAGGCGGCGCTGGCGGCTTACACACCCGAAGAACGTACCAAGCTGGCCGATCCCGACGGCACGATCCGCGCCCGGTGCCAGTTCTGCGGCACGGTGCACGAATTTAAAGAATGAAAATTGCACCTGCAGCCTGATGCGGGCATTATTCTTTCAAGACTGAGATATTTTAAGTCGGTTTGCGCAGATGCGGGCCATCATTGGCCCCATCGCCAGCACCAGAATTAGCCGTACCGTCTGCATCGCCATGACAAAGGCCATGTCGGTGGAGCTGGAGGCGGCGATGATCGCCACCGAATCCACCCCGCCCGGGCTGGTGGCCAGATAGGCGGTGAGCGGGTCGACCCCGGCGACATGGACCAGCACCACGGCGAACAGTCCGCACACGCCAATCAGCACCAGTATGGCGGCGAGCAGTTTGGGCAGCGCGGCAAAGGCGTGGCTCAGGATCTGGCGGGTAAAGCGCAGGCCGATGCTCCAGCCCAGCAGGGCATAGCTGATCAGTTGCAGCCAGGGCGGCAGCTCCAGCGGCAGCACCGGATGCAGCAGCACCCCGGCGATCATCGGCAGCATCAGGGAGCCGGCCGGAATGCGAAAACGCCGGGCGATCAGGGCGCCGGCCAGCGCCAGCGCCAGCGTGCCGATCAGCGGACCGATGGCCAGCGGCGGAAACCAGTCGATGGCGGCGGCGGTTCCGGGTTTGGCCCATACACTGGCAACCGCTGCGGCGGCCAAAGCCACACAGGCCACCCGCAAATACTGCATGAAGGCAACCAGACGGACATCGGCGCCATAATCTTCGGCCATCACGGTCATGGCCGTGGCAGCCCCGGGTGAAAAGCCCCAGATTGCTGTAGTACCGGGCAGCACTTTGCTGCGGGCCATCAGCCAGCCCAGCCCGTTACAGACCAGAATGACCGAGAGCACGCCGCCAAAGAACAGCGGCCAGTCGGCGGCGACATCGCCCAGCACCGAAAAGGGAATGCTGCGCGCGATCATGCAGCCAATCAGCCCCTGACCGAAGGCATAGGGCAGGCCCGGAATTCTGAGGCGGCTTTTGGCCATCGCCAGCAGGATGGCACCAATCATCGGGCCGAGCAGCAGGGCGGCGGGTAAATGCCAATATTGTAAAATAATGCCAAGCGCGCCGGACGCGATCACCAGTAACAGCCACTGCCCCGCCAGCGGCCAGTGTTCACAGTCGAAGGCTTTGGAAAAACGCGCCACGAAGTCCTCATGCAATGCGAAAATGTAAGGGCGGGGTACCGCATAATGCAGCCGTGGCGTTATGCCAAGCGGTGTGCGGAACGTTTGGGTGCGGGTGATCCCCGGAAACCGGTTGCCACTTTTGACGTGAAGCGCTGGATGCCTTTTTTGTCGCGCTTCATATCCGAAAACCGGTTCCCACTTTTTCGGTGAAGCGCTTAATGGCCAAAAACAAACGCGCCACTTATGCAAGCGACGCGTTTGTCAGAACCAGGCTTACAGCACCGGGGCGTGTTAGCCCTTGATGGCGGCGCGCAAAGACTGAATGGCGCAGATGATGTGATAGAGCGAGCTGGCCGGGGCCGCTTCCTCGTCAAAGCTGTTGTCGGGCTGCATACGGTCCCGCCACAGACCACGCACCGGCGTGTCGAGATATTTCCACAGCGTGTCGGCAGCCAGACCGGCTTCACCCAAATAATAGCTGCGTTCATCCTCGCTATCGGCATCGGACAGGATCAGCGCCGCTTTAAGCCATTCGGTCTGCATCCACAGCCGCGACGTCGGGCGGGTGAAGGTGAAGGAATTGTCCATCTCGTCGACGGCAACACCGCGCACCTTGTCAACGCCCGAGGCGCCAACTTCAAACAGGCGGCGGGCCATCTGATAGGCATCCATGCGGCCGGAAATTTTCGACCAGCGCGCCAATAACCAGGCCCATTCGAACTGATGACCGGGTTCAATGATCTCGCCCTTGGCATCTTCGGCCAGCGCCCATTTTTCATCAAAATGTTCGTGCAGGGTCAGTGTGTCGGGATCAATGAAGCGGGTCAGGCACAGCCGGGCGATTTCGCCAGCCAGCTCAAACCATTTCTGATCGTTGCTTGCTTCGTACCAGGCCAGCAGAGCTTCGAACAGATGCATATGCGGGTTGGACAGGAACAGATCGCCGGTTTCTTTGTAACCACCAGCCGGATGCCGGCGGGTTTCGATCTGCGCCATCAGGGCATTGGCGTAATCGATCATATCTTTGCGCGCGGGCTGGGCGCGATAGATCCACGCGCTGGCGTTCAGCGCAAAAGCCTGATCGTAGAGCATTTCACGGCTGTCGGTGATCTGCCCCTCGGGCGAGGTCAGCGTGGCATACAGCCCGCTTGGCTGTTTGTAATGGGCATCAAGATAGGCAAGGCCATGCAGCGAGGCTTCCTGCCACGGACCATTCCAGCCCAGCACCCCGGCGACGGCATAGGCATAGCTTTGCCGCCCCTGCACACGCGCGCGGCGCGGCACGATAACGGGATTGCCCTTGAGGTCGAGGAGTTCGTGGAAGCCGCCCTGCACATGATCGGCACCGTTCTGCCACCACAGCGGCAGGGCTGCATTAAACAGCCAGTCGGTATATTTGCCTTTCCAATCCTTCAGCGTGTTTTCCAGTTTCCCGGTCATTATGATGTCCGTTTCTTGTTGACTAATGTCTTGGGCCTAATGCCTTGCGCCAGATGCGGGGGGCCGGATGCGGGGCCAGATATCGTCAGATTATTGCGGGGCACTATGTCATATGCCGCACAAGAAGCAAATTCATACATTAAGATCAAGCCTTGATGGTTCCGCCTGAAAAATTATAGTGCCTTGATTTTGCTGACGTAAAATTGGCCCTAGGATTATGCGCATCCCTCCTGGTACACCGTTCTTTTGTCGCATGGTTAGCAATTGTTTGGCAGATTTCTAAAGTGCAGGATTTTTTAATCGTCTGCCCATCGAAATGGTACCACCCTTAAACTAACCGCACTTTGCGTATATGTCTGATAGCCTCTTTATGAAAAGCTAATGACAGTCGCAAATGGTGCCATGGACACCCAGGACTTATTTAATTACAGGGATTTTCTGCCGCGCCCTTCGGCTTTGCCGCCCTTTTGTCGAACGGTTTTGTCAAAAGCCCTGACCGTATTGACTACGCTCTGCAGGTTTTTTTCCTGGCCGTTCATAGCCGGGCGCAAACCGTACCTCCTGCAATTCATCGGTCCCGCCCCTAAGGTTACGGTACAACCTGTGCGAAGGTGTCGCGTTCACTGGCCGTCAACGCATTTTTAGTAATGCTCATGGTGTCGAAGCTGATCGTGTCACTGTCGCCATCGGTTTTTATAAAAGCGATGTCTTCAACAAAGCGTCCGCCATGGATACGAATTTCGCGAAACGGCATCAGCGGATCATCCCAGCGCCGTGGCACCAGGCTCATGCGCCAATGCGCAGCCCGCCCGCTTTGATCCATACGGAAGGTTTTATTTAAGCTGGCGATATCGCCGGTCAGCAGATTGCCGAGCATGGCATAGAGTTCCCCGGCGGTGGGCAGTTTCTGGAACGAGGGGCTTGCTGATTTGGGCTCGCCACGGGTTTGCACCAGCCCGGTTCTGGTAACGATAATGGTGGTGGCAAACGGTTTGGTCACGTTCCAGATCAGGCCATTGGCCGGTGCGATGGTGAAATCACCTTCGGCATGCAGGGTTTTGTTGATATCTTTGAGTTGACGCGTCTGCACGAAATGGCCGCGCAGCACGTCGCCGGGATGGATCGGTGTCGGGGCGGGGGCATCCTGTGCCGCTGCCCCGATCAGGCACAGCCACAGCAGCAGAAATGCCGCAAACGCACGATTCATAATCGGGCCTTACCCTTTCGCCTGCCAACGCGCATAATCTACGCCTTGGTGCCGGATTGGCAAAGGGCTGTCGTGACAAACGGTGCGGCTTGCCGGGGCGGCAAAATGGCCGACGCGAATATGGAATATCTCAGGTGCAACCAGAACGAAAATTCAGCGCGCAAATCCTCTGGGCCATGGTGCGCCTTGGGGCCGATGTGTCGGTCGATGCGCTGATCGGGCGCGCGCAGCTGGAAGATATGGCCGCAATGGCCGGGCGGCGGGCCGATAAAGGCCGTGTGGCGCTGGCGGCAAGGGGGCTTTTGCGCAGCGTGCTGGCCGTGGCCGGGGGCCCGGCCGATTGGCATATTCGCCCTGATGGGCGGGGCAAGCCGTTTTTGTTTGCCGCCGATGGTACGGCGGGGCCGCATCTGTCGCTGTCGCACAGCGGGGACTATGTTGCCGTGGCGGTATCGCAGTGCGTGGCGCTGGGCATTGATGTCGAGGTCTATCGGCCACGGGATTTTATCCGGCTGGCGGCCTATGCCTTTGGTCCGCACGAAGCTGGGGTGGCGGGTAAAAGCGCGGCAGATTTTTACCGGCTGTGGACGTTACGCGAAGCGATGGGCAAATGGGACGGTCAGGGCTTACGTCTGGCCGCCGACGGTCAGGATCGCATCACCGACCCACATTCCAGCGGCGCCTGGCGGGATGGCGCGTGGCATTTGTTCCACACTGCCGGGGATGATGTCAGTCTGGCCATCGCCTGTCAGGGGGATGATGCATCGGTCTGGGAGGCGGACAATCTGCGCCGCCTTACCCCAGCCGAACTGCTATAATCTCAGGGTTTGGGATGGGCTTTGGCCCAGCGCGCATAGAGTTTCAGCGCCTTGGCCGGGCCTTCATTGAACCAGCTATACCCGTTACGCCGCTCTTTGGAGATTTCATTGACGGCATCGTGGATGGTCTTGTCACGATCGCCGAACCGGGGCTGGAAATCCGTGGTGTAATAGCGCGACCAGATCGGCCCGGCCCCGGCTTGGGCTTCAAGGTGGCGGCCATCGGCGTCCGGCTTGGTCCAGACATAGCCATAGATGGCGGCCTTTTGCAGCCAGCCTGCGGCACCATGAATGGCCCGCACCAGTGCGGGCGACGGATCGGGCAGGTGCATCAGATAGATCAGCAGATCGGCGCTTTCGTCGCTGGATGGCAGGGCGGGTTCAAAGTTGCGCGCCGCCACCGGAACCAGTGTCAGGCTGTCATGCTGCTGGCCCCATACCGTGGGCACACCATGCACCACAATCTGGGTTTTCAGGATGACATCCAGCGCCTTGGCGGCCGCGATGCGGGCTTTGGTGCGGGGTTCGGCTGGCACAAAGCCATAGGCATTGGCGTCATTGTCGGCCACCGCCGTCAGCACCTCGGCGGCCTGCGAAATGGCATCATCGTTATAGGTGATGGCGTCGTGATAGCCGCCCTGCAATGGCCAAACCTGCGGCCAGCCGCCATTGGGAAACTGTGCGGCCAACAGATAGCCAATGCCTTTGAGAATGCTGGCGCGATAGCTGTCGCCGTCCTTGCCGGGCAGGGCGGCAGCAACGCGGGTCAGAAAGCGGATCTCGGTCGTGGTGGCGTTGTTGTCGAGCGTGCCGACATAGTCCCAGTTCCTGTCGCGCGGGGTGTCAAAATCCCCCGGGGTCAGATGGGCAGAAAGATTGTTGCCGACATAATCCTGACCGGGCTTACGTAACGGGCCGCTGCGGTCGGCATTCTTGCCCCAGCCGCCTGCCGGGGTCTGAAAAGACACAATGACATCGGCGATGTGGCGGGCCTCGGCCCCGGCATACCAGAGCGCATCCTTGTTGAGCGGCATCGAGCCATCATGGGTATGCTCGCTGGGGGCGGGCGGCAGCGGGCCGGTCAGTTTGGCCCGTTCGGCGGCCAGCGTGGCCATGTCGGTGGTGCGCTGGGCTTCGGACCGGGCAAGATAGGCTTGCCAGGCGGGCTGTTGATCCGCTGGCAACGTGGCGATGCGTTCCTGGCTCAGCGAAGGCGGCGGGGCACTGCTGCCCACCACGGCGGCGGCCGCGGGTGCGGCGGATGACAGAATGGCGGCCAGAACAAGAAGCTTTACGTGACGCATGATCCCCCCGGTATGTGTATTTATGGTTTTGACACCGGTGGCAATAATAGCACCGCTGGCGCAAAAGAAAAGAACGCGATAGCGCTCTGTTCTGGGCCGGGAATCTGGCGCTTCGGATAGATTTTGCAGGGTTGGAGTGGGATATTGGCTAAAATGTCGGCGTCAGATCCCAATGCCATGCTGGCCGAGGCAGTAAAGCTGCATCAGTCGGGCGAACTGGCGGCGGCGATCCGCCTCTATCGCAAGCTGGTCAAGCGCTTTGCCCCCAATGCGCAGACGCTTTACTTTCTCGGCACGGCGCTCTCGCAGCAGGGCGATCTGATCGAAGGCGTCTATCTGCTGGGCCAGTCGCTGGCGCTGGCACCGGATCAGCCGGTGGTGTGGTCCAACCGGGCGGCGGGTCTGCAGCGGCTTAAGCGGTATGACGAAGCGCTCGAAGCCTGCGCGCGGGCGCTGGCGCTCGATCCGGCCTCTGCCGATGCCTATGTCAATCAGGGCAATGTTCTGCTCGATCTGGGCCGCTATGACGAGGCGTTGCAGGCCAGTGACCGGGCCATCGCCGTGGCCGGGGATTTCTCCGAAGCCCATTGCAACCGGGGTGGCGCGTTGCAGATGCTGGCGCGCTGGGACGATGCGCTGGCAGCCTATGACCGGGCTATCGCCCTGGCACCGAAAAATGGTCGGGCCTACAGCAACCGGGCGGCGGTTCTGATTGCCCTGCACCGGCCGGATGCGGCGCTGGCCGATGCGGACCGGGCGCTTGGTTGTGATGCAGGCGATGCCGAAGCGTATGTTAACCGCGCTATGGCGCATAAAGCACTGGGTGCGCTGGAGGCTGCGACGGCGGATTTTGATCAGGCCATTTTGCTGCGGCCCGATTATGCCACTGCGCATTGGAACAAGGCGCTTTTAGCGTTGTTGCGCGGGGATTTTGCCACCGGGTGGAAGGGCTATGAATGGCGCTGGCGGCGCCCGCCCTTATCGGCTGCGGTGAAAAAGTATCCCCGCCCGCTGTGGCTCGGCGATCGCCCGCTTGGCGGTAAAACCGTGCTGCTGCATGCCGAGCAGGGCTTGGGCGATACGATCCAGTTCTGTCGCTATGCCCCCATGGTGCAGGCGGCCGGGGCGCGGGTCATTCTGGAAGCGCCAGCGTCGCTGTTGCCGCTGCTGGCCAGCCTGCCCGGTGCAGCGGACATGGTGCTTGCGGCAGATGGCGCTGGGATGGCTTTCGATCTGCATTGCCCGCTGATGAGCCTGCCGCTGGCCTTTGCCACTGAGGCTGAGACGATTCCCGCGCCGGTTCCGTACCTGTCAGCGGATGCGGATCATGCAGGCCTGTGGCATCAGCGGCTGGGCCAAAAGAAACGACCACGGATCGGTCTGTGCTGGTCGGGGCGGGCTGAACATGTCGATGACGGTGCGCGTTCGATGGCGCTTGCGCAGTGGCAGGATTTGCTTGATCTGCCGTTTGATTTTCATGTTGTGCAAAAAGATATCCGCCGCCGCGATCAGGCATTGCTGGCTGCGGAGGCACGCCTGCACGATCACAGCGCGGCCCTGACCGATTTTGCCGACACCGCGGCGCTGATCGGTGAGATGGATCTGGTGCTATCGGTTGACAGCGCCATCGCGCATCTGGCCGGGGCGATGGGCAAGCCGGTCTGGTTACTGCTGCCCTGGTTGCCGGACTGGCGCTGGCAGATGGCGCGGGGCGACAGCCCCTGGTACCCCGGCATGCGGCTGTGGCGGCAGCAGGCGGCTGGTGACTGGGCCGGGGTGCTGGATCGCGTAATAGCCACCCTGAAGCGCGACGGGCTATCATTATCGTGATGGTTGTAATAAACGGGGTCCATGAGCTTGGGTTTTCCTTGCCCGCCAATCTGGGGTATAAGCGCCGGCACGGTATGCAACTGCTGGTAAGGTGTTTTCCCCGGTGCGGATCCTGATTGTTGATGACGAAGAACTGGCGCGGGCGGAAATCCGTCTGCTGCTGGCCCGCGAGGCCGATATCGACATCGTCGGTGAATGCGCCAATGCGATGGAAGGCATTGCCGCGATCAACAAGCTGAAGCCCGATGCGGTGTTTCTGGATATTCAGATGCCGCGCATTTCGGGGCTGGAAATGCTGCCGATGATCGATCCCGATCACATGCCGCATATCGTCTTTCTGACCGCCTACGAAGAATATGCCCTTAAGGCGTTTGACGAAAATGCCTGCGATTATCTTTTAAAGCCGGTACAGGAAGCCCGGCTGGCCAAGACGCTGGAACGCTTGCGCCATCTGATTGCCGGTTCCGATGCCCCTGCCTTGCCGCCCGAAGCCGGGCACCCATTACGCCATATTCCGTGTACGGGGCTTAACCGCATCCGGCTGTTGCGGCTGGACGAGGTCGAGGCCATCACCTCGCGCGCCAGCGGGGTTTACGTCATTGCCACCGACGGGCAAGAGCATTTCACCGAACTGACATTGCGTACGCTGGAAGACCGCAGCGGGCTGATCCGCTGCCATCGCCAGTTCATGATCAACCCCGACCAGATCCGCGATATTACGCTGGCCGACAATGGTTCGGCCTCGATCCAGACCCATGGCGGGCGCAGCATTCCGGTCAGTCGTCGCTATCTGGGCGGATTAAAAGAGCGCCTCGGCCTGCGCTGAAACAAAAAATATTTTACGAAAAAAAACGGCCCAGTTGCCTGGGCCGCTGAAGTTCGGGGTGAGACGTTTCCAAGGGTATTTGGGATACGTGGATGGAGCGTTGCCTGACCCCGATTCTTATGGCGCGCCGGTTATTTTCCGGTCGCTTGCGCCAGCTGACTATAGGCGGCGGCCTTTTTCCCGGCGCGCCGTGGCCACAGTTCGATCCAGCGTTTGATCGCGCCAATCAGGATGACAAGGCCCAGCACCATGATGATGATCGAGATCACACCGTTGACCGGGTTAAAGCCCTTGGACGCTTCGTTCAGATAGACATGGGCGATCATCCAATAGCCGGCATAGTTCACCGTGACATAGAGGTAGGCCAGCGGTACCAGGCAGGTCAGGGCATATTTCCATTTGCGTGACAGCCGCAGGATGATGGTGGCGCCGATGATCAGACCGAGCGAGGCCATCATCTGGTTGGAAACACCGAACAGTGCCCAGACCGAGTTGATGTCGCCGGAGTTCAGGAGATAGCCCCACAGCACACAGGCGATGACCGAGGCGATGATGGCACCGGGCATCCAGTCGATGCGTTTCATCGGCGGATAGACATCGCCCAGCATGTCCTGGATCAGATAGCGGGCAACCCGGGTGCCGCTGTCGACGGCGGTCAGAATGAACACGGCTTCAAACATGACGACGAACTGGAAGAAATACGCCGCCAGATGTGAGAACCAGCTCAGCTTGGTGAAGATGACGGTCATGCCGACGGCCAGTGTCACCGCACCACCGGTACGACCGGCCAGATTCATGCCGATTTCCTGCTGCAAACGCGGCAGATCAACCACATGCATGCCCAGTTTGGCGAAGACATCCGGGGCGGCGTTGATGGCGAAATAGTCGGCCATCGGCAGCGAGGTGGCTGCGATCAGGGCCAGCACACCAACGACGCATTCGACCAGCATCATGCCAAAGGCGACCGGCATGATGTCGCTCCATTTATCGACCAGCTTGGGGGTGGTGCCCGAACCAATGAAGGCATGGAAGCCCGAGATGGCACCGCAGGCGATGGTGATCGAGATGAACGGCCACACCGGGCCAGCCATCACCGGGCCATTACCATGAATGAACTGGGTCAGGGCCGGGAACTGGATCGCCGGGTTGACGCAGATCACACCGATGATCAGGGCACCAAAGACACCAATCTTCATGAAGCTGGACAGATAGCCACGCGGGGTCAGCAACAGCCAGACCGGCAGGGCCGAGGCCAGGAAGGCATAGATCGGCAGGGCCAAAGCGACGGTGTGGTGGCTATAGTTGAACCAGCTGGCCAGCGGGCCAGACTGAATGTAGGGGCCGGCCAGCACCGAAGCGGCAATGGCGATCAGGCCAAGATAGGTGGCGATTTTGGCATTGCCGCCCATTTTCTCGTACAGGCCGACAAACACCGCAATCGGGATGGTCATGGCGACCGCAAAGGTGCCCCAGGGGTTTTGTTCCATCGCGTGGACAACGACAAGCGACAGGCCCGCCATGGTGATGGTGATGATGAACAGCATCGACAGCGCGGTGCAGACACCGGCCACCGGCCCAAGTTCGGCCTTAGCGACTTCCGACAGCGAACCGGCCTTGTGCTTCATCGAGGCGAACAGGACGACGGTATCATGGACCGCACCGCCCAACACCGCGCCAATCAAAAGCCAGAGGAAGCCGGGCAGATAGCCAAACTGTGCGGCCAGCACCGGGCCAACCAGTGGCCCCGCCGCGGCGATGGCGGCAAAATGCTGGCCAGAGTTTACCCATTTACCGGTCGGGACATAGTTACGCCCGTCTTCGAGGGTGTGTGCCGGCGTCGGGTCTTTGTCGTTGATGTTGAGAACTTTGCGAACGAAGAAGACGCCGTAGAAGCGATAGCAGATCGCCAGAATACATAAGGTGGCGATCACAAAGGTAATTGCGTGTTGCACGGCCTTTAGGTCCTCTAATTACAGTGGGGACATATAGTGCGTGCGGCGGGCGGGCGGGGCCTGATCTGGTAAGTGGTGCAGGGGCGTTTTTAAGCGGTCGTCAATCGTGGTCAAGCGGCGGAACCATCCGGCTACGGATAGTCGCCCCAAAACCGAATCTGACACTTAAAGTGTGGTTTTCGCGCTAGGGTTTAGGTGCGGCTTCGTGCGCCGGGCCGCTAAAGGGTAGGCGCAGAATAACCTGCGTTACAACTTCCGGCTGACATCTGACCGATAAACCATAGGGCGCGCCATAACGGTTGCGTGTCCGTTTATCAACCAGCGACATCCCCAGCCCATCGTCCCCTGGGTGGGGAACGAACAGACCGGCATTATCCTCAACCACCACCACCAGATCGTCGCCCTCGCGGCTGGCCGACAGGCGCACCCGGCCGGTGCCGATCAATTGCGAGGTGCCGTGCTTGATGGCGTTTTCGACCAGCGGCTGTAAGGAAAAGGCGGGCAGATGGGCCTCGGACAGCGCTTCGGGCACGTCAATCACCACCTCGAGCCGGTCACGGAAGCGGGCCTTTTCGATTTCGAGATAGGCGCGGACATGATCGAGTTCATCATGCAGCGCCACTTCTTCGCCCGCGCGTTTCAGGTTCTTACGGAAGAAGGTGGACAGGTTCTGCACCAGTCGGCGGGCCTCGGTCGGGTCGATGCGGATGACCGCCTGAAGTGTGTTGAGGGCGTTGAACAGAAAATGCGGATTGACCTGCGCATGAAGCAGTTTGATTTCCGACTGGGTCAGCATCTGCTTTTGCTGTTCATAGCGCCCGGCCAGAATCTGGGCCGACAGCAAACGGGCAACGCCTTCGCCCAGCGCGCGGTTGAAGGTGGAAAACAGTTTGGATTTTGGCTCGTACAACTTAATCGTGCCGATGACCGCGCCATCTTCCCCCTGCAGCGGAATGACCAGCACCGCACCCAAGGGACAGACGGGGCTGATCGAGCATTTGTAGGCAACCTCGTTACCATCGGCATAGATCACTTTATTTTCGGTAATCGCTTCATGCGTCATGGCCGAGGTGATCGGGGTGCCGGAAATATGATGGTCGTCACCAATGCCGATAAAGGCGAGGATTTTTTCGCGGTCAGTGATCGCCACCGCGCCGACATTGGCTTCTTCATACAGAATCCGGGCCACTGCGGCGCTGTTTTCGGCGTTGAAGCCTTTGCGTAAGATCCCTTCGCACCGCGCAGCGATCTTTAAGGCTTTGGCGGAAAAAATCACCGAACTGGTTTCGGATAATTTGCGCCGGTCCAGAAGGATGCTCATGAACATGGTGGCGCCAATGGTGTTTGCCAGCGTCATCGGCAGGATGATGGCGGCAACCAGATGTTCGGCATCGGCATAGGGGCGGGCGACGATCAGAATGATTGCCATCTGGGTCAGCTCGGCCACCAGCGTGACCAGTGCCACGACGGGCGGTGATAACAGCCGGGCCACCTGATGGCGGCGCATGAAATACAGATGTACCAGACCGCCGATCAGCCCCTCGGCCGTGGTCGAGATGGCGCAGGCCAGCGCGGTGAAGCCGCCCATGGCATAACGGTGCAGGCCCCCGGTGATGCCGACCGCCAGGCCAACGATGGGCCCGCCCAGCATGCCGCCCAGCACCGCGCCAATCGCCCGTGTGTTGGCGATGGCATCGCCGACCTGCTGACCGAAATAGGTCCCCATGATGCAGAACAGCGAAAAAACGCCATAGCAGACCAGTTTGCGCCAGGGGCGCACCATCACCTGCATCAGTGGCAGGAACAGCGGCGTTTTGGAGAACAGATAGGCGATCACCAGATAAACGCACATCTGCTGCAACAGCCGCAGCACCAGATCAGCCCAGGCGAACATGTGAAATTATGCTCCGAATGGTTCGTCGGCCAGTTTAGGCCGTTTCAAATCAAAAAACGATTCCGGTGCGGGGTCGGCGTTTTCCCCTTTCAGAAAAGGGGTTTTAACGCATGGAAAGCGCGCGTTTCCGGCTGCGACGCTTTGGTCGTGATTGCAATCAATCCGTCACAAAATGATCCGACTACCTTCACGCGTCTCCCCTAATTTACGCCGCCCAAGCATGGGCACTGGATATGGGCGCTGGATATTGGCGCTGGGCCAAGCCCGTAGCGGGCCTGCTGCGGGCCCATTACCTGAAAGTCGTTGAGGGGAAAATGAAACTCAAAGCACGTATTTTATGTGGGGCTGCGGTGGCCTTGTGGACGGCCGTTGCCGCCAATGCGGATAATGCGGCCGATGCCGATGCTGCCACCGGTATTGAGACGGTTGTGGTGCTGGGGATGGGGGAAACCAAACAGATCCAGACCATATCGCAGCCGGATATTACCCTGGCGGTGCCGGGGACCAGCCCGATTAAGGTGATTTCAAAGCTGCCGGGGGTGAATTACGAAGCGGCGGACCCGTATGGTTCCTATGAATGGGCGGTGCGCATTTCGGTCCGTGGCTTCAATCAGAACCAGATGGGTTTTACGCTCGACGATGTACCGCTGGGCGATATGTCCTATGGCAACCACAACGGTTTGCATATCAGCCGCGCCATCTCGTCAGAAAACTTAGGTGGTGCCGATCTGGCTCAGGGCGCCGGGGCGCTGGGCACCGCGTCAACCTCGAATCTGGGTGGTACGCTGGCGTTCCATTCCGTTCAGCCGCGGGCCGAAGCCGGGGTTTACGCGGCATCAAGCTATGGCAGCGACAACACCTATCACGAATTCCTGCGCATCGACAGCGGTACGCTGGCGGGTGGCGGCAGCGGCTATGTCAGTTATGGCATACAATATGGTGACAAGTGGAAGGGTGATGGCACCCAGAAACAGCAGCAGATCAACGCCAAATATGTACAGCCGATCGGTACACTGACGTTAAGCGGCACCTTCGATTATTCCATGCGCCGCGAAAACGATTATCAGGATTTGTCGCTCGCCCTCATTCGCCGGGTTGGCTACAACTGGGATAATATCTCGAATGACTGGCAGAAGGCGCTCCAGATCGCGTCGGTCTATCAGGCCAACCCCAGCGGTGACTGCGCCGCGGTGGGCGGTGGTGATGGCTCGAACCAGTATCCCGCGCCGGTGCAATGCGTCGATGATGCCTATTATAATGCATCGGGTTTGCGCAATGACGCGCTGGGCTCGCTGTCGGCAAACTGGGACATCCTCAGTAATCTGACGTTACATGTTACGACCTATGGTCATAACAACAAGGGTATGGGCACCTGGGATACGCCGTATGTTGCTTCACCGGATGGTACGCCGATGGCGATGCGCACCACCGAATATGGCATCAATCGCTATGGTGCGGTGGGTTGGCTGCGCTGGACGTATGAAGACCATACCATCGAAGCTGGTTACTGGTACGAGAACAACAATTTCCATCAGGCGCGGCGTTATTATGCCATGAGCGCGTCCAGCCCGCGGGGCGATCTGGAGTTCCCGAGCCATCCCTTTGCCACGTCATGGGAATATAAATTCAACACCGTCACTCAGGCCGTACACCTGCAGGATACCTGGCAGGTAAGCGATGCGCTCAAAGTCGAATTTGGCTTCAAGGCGCAGAAGGTCAACAACGTCTCGCACGCGATTGTCGGCACCATCAGCGGTAAAATCGGTACCGAGGGGGATTTCCTGCCTCAGGCCGGTGTGAATTATGCGATCGACGATACCAATGAAGTGTTCGCCGATTATAGCCAGAATCAACACGCCTTTGTCAGCGCGGCGACCAGCGGGCCGTTCTCGACCACGCAGGTCGGTTTCGATGCCATCAAGGATAATCTGAAACCGGAAACCTCGCGTACGGTTGAAGCGGGCTATCGCTATAATACGACAAGCCTGCAGGGCGTGCTGACCGGCTATTACGTCAAGTTCAAGAACCGCCTGCTTACCACCACGGTTGGGGCGGGCATTGTCGGTAATCCGTCGGCGCTGGCCAATGTCGGCTCGGTCACCACGATGGGTGTTGAAGCGGCGGGCACCTGGCATTTTGCCAATGATATGTGGCTGTTCGGCTCCTATGCCTTTAACCAGTCGACCTATGACGACAACACCTATGATGGCGATGGCGATCTAACCGCCAGAACCAAGGACAAAACCGTTGTCGATGCGCCCAAGCATATTCTGAAAGGCGAGCTGGGTTACGATAACGGATCGCTGTTCGCACATCTGAATGGCTCGTTCCTGTCGCGGCGCTATTACACCTATACCAATGACGCCAGCGTACCGACCCAGACGGTGTTCGACCTCAGCTTTGGTTATCGCATCTCGTCGAATGATTATTTCAACGGCGTCGAATTCCAGGGTAATGTCACCAACCTGTTCGATACCAAATACATCTCGACCATCGGAACCAACGGTTACGCCAACACCGACCCGAACGGAACATTCCAGACGCTGATGGCGGGTGCCCCGCGTCAGTTCTTTATCACCCTGCGCAAGCAGTTCTGATCTGCACTATCGGTTATTATAAAAAGCGGGTGGCGTGCTGCCCGCTTTTTTGTTTTTGTACCGGGTGACAATCCGCCGGGCGCGTTAATTTTCTGGTTACCAACGGTTTCATCACGGCGGGGCTTTAAACCCCGTTTCATCCGTAGACGGTGAAAATTTTACGTAAAAATGGGTGGTGCGCTATCGGTACTCCCTTTTGGCGGGATTCGGGTATGGTCCGGCACGGCGCTGCCTGCGCACCCTATCGTGGACAGCGTAAGTTTGGGGTGCTACCCTTGCCCCGTGCAAGACAAACGATGCCTTAAAACCCTGTTACGCCTAGTCGTCGCTGCGGCGCTGCCCTTTGTCGGCACCGCGGCCGGCGAGCTGAAGGGCTATGGGCTTTCCATCGCCGAGACCGGCGATAGCGCACTGGATGAGGCGATTTTAAGTGCTTCGCAGCTGGAAAGTTTACGGGGTGCGCCGCCGGATTCCTGGCCCGCGCTGATCGACCGGGCCCGTGGTGATATCGGGCGGATTGAAACCGCTTTGGGCAGTTTTGGCTATTACCATGCTCAGGTCACCATTGATCTGGATGGCCACAGTCTGGATGGGGCAGACACCCTGGCGGCGCTGGAAGATACCGGGCCTGCTAAGCCCAAGATCGTCGTCGCCATCGACAAGGGGCCGTTATACCACCTGCGCCGGGTCAGTCTGATCGGTGATGTGCCCGCGCGTGAGGCGGCGGTGCTGGGCCTCAAAAGTGGTGATGCCGCCATAGCTGCCGCTGTTCTGGGGGCCGGGGCGACGCTGCAGGCAACTTTACGCGAGGATGGTTATGCCTTTGCCAAGGTGGCCGAACCCGATGCGGTGGCCGATGATGGTGCCGCCGTGCTGGATGTCAGCTTTCCGGTTACGGTGGGTAAGGCGGCCAATGTTGGCACGGTGCGTTTTTCGGGCCTTGGGCAAATGGACGAGGCCTTTGTGCGTCAGGTCTTTGCCGTTCAACATGGCGATGAGTACCACACCAGCACCATTGATCGCGGTCGCCAGAACCTGCTCGGGCTGGGCAGCTTTGCCGAAGTGACGGTGGCCGAACCGGATGCGCCGGATGCGGATGGTAATGCCCCTGTCAATGTTACCGTGGTGGAACGTCAGCGGCACCGCGTTGCGCTGTCAGCTAATTATTCGACCGATCTGGGCTCGTCGCTCAGTGCCAGCTGGTCGCATCGCAATCTGCTCGGTGAAGCCGAACAGCTTAATCTGTCGGCGGCGGCCACCGGGCTGGGCGGCAGCGCCTCCAGCGGCGTGGGCTATAATTTAACCGCCCAGTTTATCAAACCCTATTTTCTTAATCCCGGCCAGCAGCTCGAACTGGTGGCCAGCGCCATCAAACAGGATCTTGATGCCTATGATCAAACGGCCGAGATCGTCGGCGGCTATCTGCAACGCCGGCTGAGCAAGCTCTGGACCGCGCGGGCCGGCATGACCGTTACCTTCGATGATGTCGCACAGGCCGATACCAAACACTATTATCAACTGTTCGCACTGCCGCTGTCGGCCAGTTTCGACAGCACCCATATTGGCGTCCGTGATGGCCCCGATAGTGGCGCCACCAGTCTGGCCGATCCTGTGCGGGGTTTTCGTGCCACACTGTCGGTGGCACCCACCGTATCGCTGGGCCAGGCCACGCAGCTGTTTGCCCAGATGCAGGTTTCGTTGTCGCGCTATTTCGATATTTTCGAGGATGGCAAATCGGTGCTGGCGCTGCGCGGGCTGATCGGCAGCGTGCAGGGGGCTTCCAATCTCAGCCTGCCACCCGATCAGCGCCTTTATGCCGGTGGCAGTGGTACAGTGCGCGGCTATCGTTATCAGTCGATTGGACCGACCTTCAGCAATGGTGATCCGGCCGGGGCCACCTCGGTCGATGCGGGCACGATTGAGTGGCGCCAGCGCGTCTGGGGTGATTTTGGTGTGGTCGGCTTCTTTGATGTTGGTCAGGCTGGCACCAGATCACTGCCGTTCAATGGCGGGGTTTATTATGGCGTTGGTGGGGGCCTGCGCTATTACACCCCGATTGGTGCGGTGCGGCTGGATGCGGCGGTGCCGCTGAATAAAGTGGCCGAGAATGACAGCTTCCAGATTTATATCAGCATCGGGCAGGCGTTCTGATGCGCGCCCTGCCCACATGGCTGCCCCCGTATGTAATACGATGGCTGATCCGTCTTGCCATCGCGTTGGGTGGGCTGGTGGCCGCGTTCATCCTTGTACTGATCTATCTGCTGGGCACCCCCTCCGGTCATGGCCAGCTGTCGGCGCTGGTCACGGCTTTAAGCGATGGCGAGGTGGCAATCGATGGCTTAAACAGCAATCTCACCGGCCATCTTGCCGCCCGTGAAGTGCGCCTGTCCGATCGCAAGGGCGTCTGGCTGCGGCTGAACGGGCTTGAACTGGACTGGCATCCGGCCGGGCTTATCAGTCATCACGCCAATATCACGCAGCTGTCGGTGGATCGTATCGCCATCGCGCGCCAGCCGGTGTCTGAAGGTCAGGGTGGCGGGCCGTCACGCTGGCGTGTCCGCATTGCCGCGATGCGTGTGCAGCGCGTGGTGCTCGATAAAGCCGTGCTGGGCCATGCCGCGGTCTTAACCGTGGCGGGCCGGTTTCACTATGTCTCACGGCAGGATCTGGGCGGGCGGCTCGACATCACGCGGCAGGATCAGCCCGGTCACTATCATCTGAACCTCGTCTGGCTCGATGGTGTTTTGCAGGGCGATGCCGATATCGCGGAAACCGGCGCCGGGCTGATCGGCGGGCTGGCCGGTCTGCCGGATCTGGGGCCGGTAACGCTGTCGGTCCATGGCGCGGTGGTGGATGGCCATAATGATATCCGCATGGCGTTGGCCGCGGGCCCGGCGCGGGCGGTGCTGCAAAGCCGCATGGGCTTGCACGATCAGAAACTGAATGTCGATTTTAGCGCCAGCGCACCGATGATGCAGCCCAGCGCTACGATTGGCTGGTCGGCGATCAGCGCGCAGGGCCACATCGGCGGCAGCCGTGATACGCCGGATATTCAGGCCCATCTGGCCATCCGTCAGCCCCATTATGCCAGCGTATCGGCGCAAACAATTACCGTGTCAGCGGCGGGTTCCGGCGGTCAGGCCGCTTTGCAGGGCACCGTGCTGGGCCTTGGCCTGCCGGGTGATGGCGGCGTGCTTGCCACCCCGCTCAGCTTCACCGTAACGGCAGATCTGGCGGCGGCGGACCGGCCGCTGACCGTCAGTGTATCGCATGCCCTGATGGTTTTAAGCGGCACCATGCCCGCCAGTGCCAGCGAGGGGCGCTTCACCTTGCGGCTGCCCGATCTGGCCAAGCTGGGGGCGCTGGCCGGAGCCAGTGCCGGTGGCAGTGCCGAGCTGATGATCGATTTCAGCCGCTATCACGATAAGACCGATGCGATGATCGATGGCACCATCACCGCGCGCGGGCCGTCTTTGTTCGCCCGCCTGATCGGCAAGGGTAATGTGCATCTGCATGCCCGTCAGGATGTTGGTGATCTGCGCCTGGATGGCGAAGTGCGCGGCAAAGCGCTGCGTGCCGAATGGGACGGGCGCACCAAAGACGGCGAACAGGATTATCAGCTGAAGGGCAAGCTGAGCGATGTCGGGCTGATCTCGCCGCAATTTGCCGGTGCGCTCAGCGCCACTGCCCACCTTAGCGGCCCGACCGACAACATGGCGGTGCTGGCCGATGTCTATGGCGTTGCCGGGGTGAAGGGCTATCCGTCTGACCGGTTGGCGTTACGCATCAAAGCCAGTGGTTTGCCGGTACGGCCCCGGGTCGAGGTTAAACTCAATGGCCGTCTGGCCCATGCGCCGCTTGATCTGGTGGCGGCGCTGACCGTGGCGGGGCCGCAAACCCATATCACACTATCGGCGCTCGACTGGCAAAGCCTGCATGGCCGTGGCGATGTGCTGCTGACGAAGATGGGTCCGCTTTCCGGGCGGGTTGATGTTGGTATGGCATCGCTTGCCGATTTAAGCCCGCTGACCGGTGCGCCGGTTAAGGGGCGCGCGGAAGCCCATCTGGTACTGAGCAGTATGGGTGGCAAGCCGCTGGTGGGCTTGCAAGCCGCGGCCCATGATGTGGTTCGTGGCGACAGCCATATTGGCGAGGTGGTGCTGAATGGTCAGTACACACCGCAAAATAACCATCTGACCCTGACCCTGGCCGCAAGCAAGCTGGCGCTGGCCGATGCCACCGGCAGCATGACGCTGGGCGTTGATGGGGTGCTGAATGCCCTGCAAACCAAACTGAGTGCAGCGCTTTCCACATCGTCCGGTCTTGTCGGGCTGGATGCAACGGGCACGCTGGATGGTGTGCACCGCATGTTGCGTGTGGCGAACCTCAATGGCCGCTGGGGCGCGCAGAAGATCGGTCTGGCCGCACCGGCAACGCTGGCGTGGGAGCAAGGAGACTTGCGCCTTGACGTCAAGCTTACGGGGAAGGCCATGCATCTGGCCGCCAGGGGCGTGGTGCCACTGGATGCGGCACATTCCTATAATCTGTCGGTCAACGGGGCGGGCGCTTTACAGGGCTGGACCACCCGGCTGACTGCCGATGGCCGTGTGCTGCAGGGGCAGGTCGATCTGGCGGGCGTCATTGTGGGCCCGGCTGCCCAGCCGGATGTGCGCGGTCATTTCCGCCTGCAAAATGGGCGTTTCCATGATTTCGCCACCGGCCTCAGTCTGAGCGATATTAGCCTGCTGGCCAATGCCAATGGCCCGTCGATCACGCTTACGCAATTTAATGCCCGCGCCGGGGCCGGGCGGATTGAAGGCCGCGGTACGGTGAGTACCGCGGGCGATATGGCGGTGGCGCTGGCAGTGCAGGCCCATAAGGCCGAACCGTTCCACCGCGATGGGGTGGCGGTTCGTCTGGATGGTGCGGTGCGTTTAAGTGGCTTTGTCAAAGGTAACATGACGCTGGATGGTACCATCCGTGTACTGAATGGCGAGATCCGGATTCCCGATAAGCTGCCGCCCAGTCTGGCGGTGCTGAACGTGCGCCGCCGGGGTGACAAGCCGCAGGTGCAGGCCCCGCAGAAACAGAGCCGCATCGCGCTGGATCTGACGGTGTCGGCACCGGGGCAGTTTTTTGTACGTGGCCGCGGTCTGGAAGCCGAACTGGAAGGGGGGCTGAAAGTCGCGGGCACCACCACATCGCCCCAGATCCATGGCACGCTGACCATGCGGCGCGGCACCTATAGCCTCACCGGCACGACACTGGATTTTCAGTCCGGCACCATCGGCTTCGATGGTATAAACGTGCAGGGCAAGCTTGATCCGACGCTGGATTTCACCGCGGAAACCACCGCCAACAGCATCACGGCGACCTTGAAAGTAACCGGCACGGTTTCCGCGCCGAAAATTAACCTGACCAGCTCGCCCAGCCTGCCGCAGGACGAAATCCTGTCGCAACTTTTGTTCCAGCAGAGTGTGCAGCAGTTATCGCCACTGCAGATGGCGTCGATTGCGCAAGCGGTGGCAAGCCTGTCGGGGCTTGGTGGGGCAAGCTTCGATCCGGTTGGTCTGATCCGCAGCAATCTGCGGCTCGACAAGCTGACGGTGGGTAGCAGCTCTTCCGGCGACAGTTCGCAAACCACCACCACGGTCGAAGCCGGAAAATATGTCACGCGGCGGGTTTATGTCGGCGCCAAACAGGATCTGTCGGGCGGAACCCGCGCTCTGGTGCAGGTCGATCTGACCAAGCATCTGAAGCTGCAGGCATCCGTTGCCGCCGGGACCAAGGCCAACGCCACCACCAGCACCCAGACACAGGATAATGGCGATACCGTCGGGTTGTCGTATCAGTTTGAATATTAATGCGCTTCGTTCAGTGTCTTGTTGTGTCCGTTTTAACAATCGGTTTGGCATAGAGCCTTTCGTGGAAGAAGACGGCAGCCTGCGGCCCCATTTTCTCTGCTACCAGCGTTAGAAAGTCCGCTGTGGTGGCGTTATGGGTACGGGCATACTGGCCATGCAATGCGCGTAGAACGTCGTCGAGTTTGTCCCGGCCGAAGGCCTTTTCGGCATCAATGAACATTAGTGCCCCGCGAGGGTACCAGTTGATTTCCTTGTCCTGCGCGTCGGGTTGGGTTTCAGCGATAGCATCGCTGGTGCTGTTATGGTTCAGCTGTTTGTTAGCCCACGAGGTATAGGCCTTAGCTGCGTCATCGCCATAATATTCCTGTGCCAGCCGGTAAGAGCTGTAATCGGCAAGGGATTCATCGATCCAACCGTTTTCTGTATTGGGATCGGCAATCATCCACCAGAAATGGGCCATTTCATGCAGGATTATCCGTTGAAACCTTGCCGACATCTCCTTGTCGGCTTGAACCTTTTCATTAGCCATGATCATGACGATCAGTGGCAGGCGGGAATAAGCCGTCGTAGGGGGGCGTGGTGTGTAGAAAACACGTAATCCGCCATGATAGGGTGTCGGACCATAAAGTTCCGTCAGCCGGTGCAACCCGGCGGTCAGAATATGCGCCGTAATCTGAACGTCATCATTCGGTTTAGTTTTGAAATGAAGGCTGACTTTTTCATCACCTTGTCCTGTAACAACGGTCTGAAGATCGGGGACTGCGGCCAGCACCATATCAAAGCCGGGGATATGCGAGATGAAGGTTGCGGTTGTCTGGTGTCCTTTATGAACCTGATTGACCGGATTTCCGTTGCTGATCTGGCCATAGCTATCCGGCAGCGTACTGTGCAGCGTGAAGGTAAAACGCTGTGACAGCGAAAAGACCGGGTACCAGCTGCTATAGATCGCCAGCTCTACCAGTTCTGGCGTGATCATGTTGATGCCGACCTCTGCTGCGTTTATCTCGCCGCCATAGGTAAGCTTCAACTTATGCGGATGGGGCGCACTCACCTCTACAGCGCGGGTAAAATCAATAAAAGCTATCGGTGGAGCCTGTTCCGCGTCATGAAACGTTACAGGTTTTCCGTCTGCAGTGGCTTTGTATATTTTCAGGCCTTTATGCAGATAGAAAATGGATGCGGGCGGATCGGTAATTTCGATCGTGGCTTCCAGATAATGCTTACCCGGTTCTATGTGGACGGTGGCATCGTAGTGTGTAATGGGTATTGAGTTTTCTGCCAGCGCCCCTTGGCAAAGCGTCATGGCAAACGCGCAAAGTAAGGTACGCACCCACATATGTGATATCCCCTGCAAGCGGGTCCCTATCCCCGCTGGGGAACCCGCAAAACGGGTGTGTAAAATCTACGCAATTCGGCCAGTGTCAATATCTGAGCCATGCGCGTGGAATTATGCCGCGAAATCGCAAAATTCCGTCTGTTTTTTGGGAAAGATTGGCGCTCCCAACGAGAATCGAACTCGTGTTTCAGCCTTGAGAGGGCCGCGTCCTAGACCGCTAGACGATGGGAGCGTGCGGTTTGCGCCGCGCTTATAGCGGCCCCGGGCAGCAGACTGCAAGAGCCTGCTGCCGCAAAACCGTTAAATTTCGCCGGGGCGGGGGCTGGCGGGCTTATGGCTGGCCCTGTTCCCCGGCGTCTGGGCTTATTGCGGGGCGGTGGCGTCGATATGCGAGATCAGGCGGCCGTCTTCCAGATCAATAATATCGATTTCGTCCTGTGTGGTTGAGCGCACATGCAAAATCAACCGGCCCGGCTGGGTGTCTGTGCTTAAAATCTTAAAGCCGGGGGCCAGATGCATCGAAACCGGTTTACTGGCCTTGATTGGCTTAGCGGCGGTAACCATGGTGGGGGTAGAATCAGAATGGCTGTTTCCGCCCAGCACGATTCCTGCGATAAGCGCACCCAGTCCGAGGACGATCAGCACGCCCAAGGCAATCACAACCCCTAACATAAACCGGTTTTGTGCCGGTTTAGGGCTTTCAGGTAAATTGGTATCGATGTCAGACACGCATTCCTCCGATAATGATACGCTACGCCAGGTGGTGGCGTCTTCCGACCAGACGGGGATCCGTCTGGACCGGTTTCTGGCGGATTCTCTGGCCGATATCAGCCGTTCGCGCCTTGGTCAGCTTATAGCCGCCGGGGCGGTCAGCCGTGATGGCGTCACGATAAAAGACGGCAACCACCGGGTCAAACCCGATGATGTCTATCAGGTGGTTTTACCGCCGCCGCTGCCGGCCGAGCCGCAGGGGCAGGATATTCCCCTGACCATCGTCTATGAGGATGATGATCTGATCGTGGTCGATAAACCGGCTGGGCTGGTGGTGCATCCGGCGGCGGGCAACCCCGACGGCACCCTGGTTAACGCGCTGATCGGCCATTGCGGGGCCTCGCTCAAAGGGATCGGCGGCGAAATGCGCCCCGGCATCGTGCACCGCATCGACAAGGATACCTCGGGTCTGTTGGTTTCGGCCAAGACCGAGCGGGCGATGGGCTCGCTCGCCAAGCAATTCGCCAACCATTCAATCGAGCGGGTCTATACCGCCGTGATCTGGGGGGTGCCCCGCCATCGTCAGGGCGTGGTCGATACCATGCTGGGCCGCAACCCCTATGACCGCAAGCGTATGACCGTGCTGCGCATCGGCGGCAAAGAGGCCCGCACCCATTATAAGGTGCTGGAGGTCTATGGTGACGAGGATCGCCCCTTTGCCAGCCTGATCGAATGTCGGCTCGAGACCGGGCGCACCCATCAGATCCGGGTGCATATGACCCATCTGGGCCATCCGCTGATCGGTGATGCCACATACGGGCGCGGTCGGCTGTCGCCGCGGCCCAAATCCGACGCCGAGGAGCAGGCCTATAAAATCGCCGGGGCTTTCACCCGTCAGGCACTGCATGCCGGGGTGCTGGGCTTTCAGCATCCGACGCAGCATAAGGTCATGCACTTCACGGCCGACTGGCCGGAGGATTTCGCAACATTGGTCGCCGCGCTGCGTGGCTTGAAAACGCCGTAATGATACATACATCTGGTGTGCTGGCATCTGATAGGCGGGAAGGGGTTTTCTTTACCGTTATCCGGTTTTTGCGCACCGTGTGCTATGGTCGGCGGATCGGTCCATCGATCGGATTGGCCCATTTAAGGGAGTTAACATGAGTGAACGTGGGCTTCCCGTCCTTCATGGTGAAAATGGATTAAAACGCTATCTGTCTGAAATTCGTAAATTCCCGCTTCTGGCGCCGGAAGAGGAATATATGCTGGCCAAACGCTGGAAGGAGCATGCCGACCCCAAGGCTGCCCACCGGCTGGTAACTTCGCATTTGCGTCTGGTGGCCAAAATCGCCATGGGCTATCGCGGCTATGGCCTGCCGGTGGCGGAAATCGTCGCCGAGGGCAATGTTGGCCTGATGCAGGCGGTCAAGCGTTTCGAGCCGGAAAAAGGCTTCCGGCTGGCGACCTATGCCATGTGGTGGATCCGGGCCTCGATTCAGGAATTTATTCTGCGCTCGTGGAGCCTGGTGAAAATCGGCACCACCTCGGACCAGAAGAAGCTGTTCTTCAACCTGCGCAAGGCCAAAAGCCACATTAACGCTATTGAGGATGGTGATCTCAGCCCCGAGCATGTCGCGACCCTGTCGCAGCAGCTTGGCGTGCCGCCGACCGAGGTGGTGAATATGAACCGCCGCCTATCGGCGCCGGATTCCTCGCTCAATGCACCGCTGCGTTCGGAATCCGAAAGCGAATGGCAGGACTGGCTGGCCGACGATACCGACAGCCAGGAAACTGTGCTGGCCGAGTCCGAGGAATATGACGAGCGCCGTCAGTTGCTGGTGGCGGCTCTGGTCGAGCTGCCCGAGCGCGAACGCGAAATCCTGCGTGCCCGTAAGCTGCAGGAAGATCCGGTCACACTGGAAGAGCTGTCGACCCGCTTTGGCATTTCGCGCGAGCGGGTGCGCCAGATCGAGGTGCGCGCCTTTGAACGGTTGCAGGAAAAAATGAAGGCGGCACTGGCCGCCAAACGGGCACAGATGGTTGAATCTGTGGCCTGAGCGGCGCCTGGCGCCCCCGGTTTGTCGTTCTTTATTGGTCAAAGCCAGCCTTCGTCAGGCTGGCTTTGTTTTTTGTCTTGGGCTTTGGCGCATCAACCTGTCTGTTTTCAATGGTAACATGAAGCCTTTGTGATCGTGTGACGGTGCTTGTCATGGCACTGACGCGGAACCGATACAGATTCACAGTACTTGCACCGCCTTGACGTGTTGCGATCCTCAAAATCCCGGAAGCGGTTTTTCGATGGTGCGGGGATCCCATGTTCTGGGGGATCAAATGGTTTCATCTGTGATGGTACGCCATTGGGGAATGATGGCGGGCTCGATGCTGGTTTTGTCACTGGCCGCTGGTGTGACGGCAGGGGCGGCTACTGACAGCGCTGCGCTGGCCACGGGGTGGGATGGCACCGGAGTGGAAACCGTGGTTGTCACCGGCACCAAATTCAATGCCGAGGCGGCACCGGCCAAAGCGTCACTCGCCACCACCGAGCCGCAAACCATCATCACCAAGACCTATATTGAAGATACCGCATCAGACACTGCGGATTATGTCACCGTGCTGGCGATTGCGCCGTCGATGACCGGTCTCGATATCAATGGGCCGGGTCTGTCGGATGGTAATGTCAAGAACACCCTGCGCGGTATGCCGGACGGCAGCTTCGGTATGACCTTTGATGGCGTTCCCTTTGGCGATACCAACGGTCCGAGCCACCATTCCGGTTCGTATTTTCCATCTTCGACCATCGGCAGCATCAATGTCGAGCGTGGTCCCGGTAACGCAGGCAACCTTGGCGCGGCGACCTATGGCGGTTCGATCAATATGTATTCCGACGCGCTGCAGGATGAAACGCAGTTCAAGGCGGCCGTCACCTATGGCAGTTGGGATACCTGGAATCTGACCGGCAATCTGCAGACTGGCACGATCGAGGCACTGAACGGTGCCCGTCTGATGGTTAATGTGCAGGATACCGTCAGCAGCGGTTATATTTCGATGCAGAATACCATGCGTGATAACGAGCTGATCAAGCTTGAGGTTCCGCTGGGCAGTCAATGGTCGCTGACGGTGTTTGCCAATCGGAGCAATCTGCATCAGCATATCAATGACAATAATGGCGAGACCGCCGCACAGGTCATGACCTATGGTAAGGATTACGGTTTGCAGGATACCAATCCTGCTCTGGCCAATTATTATGACTATAATTACGAAAATAAGCTGACGGATATGGATTATCTGCGTCTGCGTGGCACCGTGCTGAACGGGCTGACGATTGACGATCAGATCTACACTTACGCCTATATCAATAAGACCGTCAGTGCGACCAGTACCGAGCAGACCATGGCTGAAATCACCGCCGGCGTTACCGACGGGCTTGGTACCAAGGTGAGCGGTACAAAATATGCCAGCGACATTCCCGGCTATACCAAGCTCAATGCCTATCGCGTCTGGGGTAATATTCTGCGCATCAGCAAGGACTATGATTACAGCCTGGTCAAAGGTCAGGTGCGGCTTGGATTGTGGACGGAAGGCTCGGCGACCAATCGCCAGCGATACTATTTCGACATCACCAAATGTTTTGCCGCCGGGTGCGATCCCTTTGACAGTGCCTGGGACTATGCCGATACCAATGCCAAGAAGGGTACGACCTATAACGGCAAATCGGGTGTGGGGTATCTGGAGCATTCCGGCTGGCTGCAATATCAGCCGTTCATTGAAATCGACATCAAGCCGACCAGCGATCTGACCATCACCCCCGGCTTCAAATATATCGACTGGACCCATAGCATCAGCGCACCGGTGATCTCCGGCTCCAAACCGCCTGTGGCCTATTCCGGCCCGGACCATTTTGTCACTTCGCGGGCACTGCCGTTCCTGACTGCCAATTACCGGCTGGGTGACAGCTGGAGTGGTTATTTCCAGTATGCTCAGGGCATCTATGTTCCCGATATTTCGGTATTCGAGCAAAAGGGAACGGTGGCTAGCTTCCCTGCCGCTGAAACCACCACCAACTATCAGATTGGCACGGTGTATTACGCCGATAATTTCTCGTTCGATGCCGATCTTTATTATATCGGCGTCAATAACAATTACAGCTATGTCAGCTGCTCAACGATCGGCGGTTCTTCCGGTGAATATTGTGCGCTTAATACCGGCAAGGCGATCTATAAGGGGGTTGAGGGTGAGGCAACCTATAGCTTCGCCGGGTTGTTCGGTGATGCAGGCTGGCTCGATGGTCTGATGTTGTTCGGCAATGGTTCGCTTAATTCGGCCAAATCCGATGGCTTGCAGCTCAACAATGCGCCGCTGTGGACCGCGGCGGCGGGCCTGATCTACAAATGGAACGGGATCAACGTCTCCCTGATCGATAAGACGGTGGGGCAGCAATATCTGGACAGTACACATGTGGATGCCAACGGGATTGCTGCCGGTACCGCCGGGTATCGTGGCAGCGCCTTCTATCACCTTGGTGCTTACAGCACGGTCAATCTGACCGTTGGTTACAGCTTCGCCAATTTCGAGGCCAAGATTGGTGTCAACAATCTGTTCGATGATCGCAGCATTGTCAGTATGAGTATTAATGACAGTGCCCCTTCGGGGACGTCGGTCAAAGACCTCGCTAGCCGCAGCGCCAGCCTTGATCAATATTATTTTCAGGCCGCGCGCAGTGTTCAGTTCACCTTGAAAGCCAAATTGTGAGGGCGGGAATAATGCGCAAAATCTCTTTCGTATCTGCTGGCTGTCTGGTGGCGCTGGCGTTGGTCCCTGCCGGGGCGGCGCCTTTCGCGCTCACCAGTCCGATCGTGGCGGCAGAGATTCTGCCAGCCCCGCCCGCCGCTGGCAGTCCGGCGGAAAAAGCGGATCTGGCTGAGGTGGCGCGGGTGCAAACCCTTGCTGGTGCAGGCCGTCAGGCTGTTGCCGCGGCTGATGGCAAGACAAAATCGGTGGCGGCTTTTGCCGGGGTAATCGGGCCGGGCTTCGATCTGGCCAAGCTGCCAGCGACCGCCAAATTGTTTGATGATATCCGCGATACCGAGGTGGCAATTGTCGATAGCGGCAAGGGCTATTTTAAACGCCCGCGCCCCTGGGTCGTCGATGCTGCGCTGAAGCCTTGTTCGCGCAACGACGAACCGCTGACTTCCTATCCCAGTGGCCATACCACTATGGCCTACAGTATGGGGGTGGTTCTGGCCCGACTGGTGCCGCAAAAGGCAGCTGCCATTCTGGACCGCGCCGCTGACTATGCCGAAAACCGGGTGATCTGCGCGGTGCACTATCGCAGCGATATCATCGCCGGACAGGCCCTGGGGACTGCCATTGCGGTGCGTCTGTTTGCCGATCCCCTATTCGAGCAGGAATTTAGCGCTGCTAAGGCCGAACTGGTGGCGGCCCGGCTTAGCACAGAGGGATATTAAGCGGCGTTTTTCCTGATATAATTGTATCCGTTGTCTGTCACAATTTGTGGTATGCTGTCTGACGCAACCCGTACCCGGAGAGTGCAATGGATCGACGCGACCTACTTCCTTTTGGCTCTGTCGGGACGGATACACGACTAAGCACGGCCGAAGAGCGGCTGGTGGTGGCCGCCCGCGAAGGACGCCGCTGGGAGCCGCTCGCCGATCTCACCGGTATTGATTTGCCGTGTCAGGCGCTGGCGTTTCCCTGGCTGTCCGAAACCGGCATTTACACCGGGCCGCTGGCGGCCTGTGCCGTTCGGGCTCAGGTGCTGTACTGCCTGATTACCGGGGCCCGTTGGGCCGAAGGCATGGCGCCGTGGCCGCTGCATGGCTCGGGGCTGGTACTGTCCCATGCCGTGGTTCATGGCGACCTCAATCTGGAGGGGTGCGAGGTGCTCGCCCCGCTCATCATCCGTGACAGCGCCATTGTCGGCCATGTCAAACTGCGCGACGCCCACACCCGCAGCCTCGGTTTCGACGGCACCCATCTGCATTCGATCTCGGCCCAGCGTGCGGTGATCGAGGGCAGTCTGTGCGTTGGCCGTGGCTTCTTCGCGCTTGGCGGGCTTGATTTGCGCGACGCGTCGATCCGCAACCGGCTGGATGCCCGCGGCGGGCGCTTTGAATGCTGGTCGGCCTTTATGCTGGCGGCCGAGCGGTTGTTCGGCTGTTCGCTGGCCGCTTCGGCGCTTAAAGTCGGTAACGATGTCATGCTGGCCGATGGCTTCCATGCCGCAGGCTCGATCAATCTGATGCAGGCGGACATCGGCGGGAATCTGATCTGCGCCGGGGGGATTTTCAGCCCCGAATCCGGCAAGGCCTTGTGTGCCCGCGCCGCCACGATCGAGGGCGAGGTGCTGCTCAACGACAAGCGCTATGACTGGCAGCAACCGGCAGCCTTCGGCACCCGCGCGGTGGTCGAGCGCCACCCCTGCCATTTCCATGGTCAGGTCGATCTGGCCGAGGCCTGCATTGGCCTCAATCTGTGCTGTGACGGCGGCTGGTTCCACAATCCCGGCGCCATCGCGCTGGAATGTGCCGGGATCGATGTCGGTGGTGATGTCTGGCTGACCGATGGCTGCCGCATTGATGGTCAGGCGGATTTCACCGCGGCCATCATCGGGCGGGGCTTGCGCTGTCGCGATGGCCGCTTCCGCGCCCCCGGCGAGGAGGCCTTGCGCCTGAAAGCGGCTCAGATCGGCGCGGGGCTATGCCTCAATCACACGGCTGAATTTGTTGGTGCCCTCAATTTGCGCCGGGCGGCGGCGGCCTTTGTCGATATTGACGAGGCGTTGCTTACCGCACCGGTCGGGCCAGCGGTGGAGGGGGCTGCCACCAATGCCGTGGTGCTGGACGGTTTCGTCTATCAGCGTCTGGCGGACGAGGATGTGCCACTTTCGGCACTGGTGGCATGGCTCGACAGCGCCCGGGACGAGGATATGACCTGTGCCTTCAAGGCGCAGCCCTGGATGCAGGTCGCCCATGTGCTGCGTGACATGGGCGCGTTTGATAAGGCCGATGCGGTGCTGGCCGCATTGGCCGACCGGCGCGGCAGCGCACATTAGGCGCTGACCCATCACCGCGCCTTTGGCGTTAGTGTTCGGTGCCGAACAGCTCTTTCAATCCGGCGTCGGATGCGGCGCAGACGCCTGCTTCGGTGATCAGCCCGGTGACAAGGCGCGCTGGTGTGATGTCGAAGCCGGGGTTGGCGGCACCGCTGCCGGGGGCGGCGATGTCTACGGTGACGACCTTGCCGTCCAGCCGTCCGCGCATTTTCAGCACTTCATCGGCCGAGCGTTCTTCGATCGGAATGTCGGCCCCTTTGGCCATCTCCCAGTCGATGGTGGTCGACGGCAGCGCGACATAGAACGGCACGCCGGTGTCATAGGCCGCCAGGGCCTTGAGATAGGTGCCGATCTTGTTGGCGACATCGCCATTGCGGGTCACCCGGTCGGTGCCGACAATACAGACATCAACCTTGCCTTGCTGCATTAAAAGGCCACCGGCATTATCGGCGATAATGGTATGGGGCACGCCATGGGCCCCCAGCTCAAACGCGGTGAGCGAGGCGCCCTGATTGCGCGGCCGGGTTTCGTCGACCCAGACATGGACATCGATGCCTTCGTTATGGGCCATATAGATCGGGGCCAGCGCGGTGCCCCAGTCGACACAGGCAATCCAGCCCGCATTGCAATGGGTCAGCACATTGAGCTTGCCGTTATTCATCGCGGCAATTTCGCGGAAGATTTTCAGACCGTTCTCGCCGATGCGGTGGCAGATCTCGACATCTTCATCACAGATCTTCGCTGCTTCGGCCCAGGCCAGGGCAAAGCGGGCCTCGTGGCGGGCGGGTGTCAGAACCTTGCTCATCCGCGCCAGCGCCCAGCGTAGGTTTACCGCCGTTGGCCGGGTGGCCAGCAACATATCATGCGCCGCGACAACATTTTGGCTCGACGGATCGGCGCGCATGGCCAGCGCCATGCCATAGGCCGCGGTGGCCCCGATCAGCGGCGCGCCGCGCACCATCATCGTGCGGATGGCGTCGGCGCAATCCTCGGCGCTTTTTAAGGCCGCCGTGGCAAATTCATGCGGCAGTTTGATCTGGTCGATGACTTCGACGGTCTCATTGGCCAAAGGCCAGATGGTGCGATAAGGTTGGCCGTTGATCTTCACGGTTTGGTCGCCTGCATGGAAGACATTTTCTCAAAGGTGCCGAACCAGCTGGCAAGCTGGGGGCGCCCCTCGCGCCAGGGTACGTCGGCAAACCGAAAATCGAGATAGCCAAGCGCACACCCCACCGAAATTTCGCCGATGGTCGGCGCTTCGGCAAAACGCGATGCCTGGCGCTCCAGCACATCAAGCGTGAGGGTTATCGCGGTCATATGCTTTGCGCGTGTCTCGGAACTTTGCTGTTCCGCGGGGCGCATGGTTTCCAGCCGGTGCGCCACCGCCGCATCACAGATGCCGTCGCCCAGCGCCTGTAAGGTCAGGGCCTTCCAGCGCCCCTTGCTATCGCCCCAGATGTTGGGCTTTGGGAAGAACTTCCCGCCGCCGAGATCGTCGAGATATTCACAGATCACCGGCGAGTCCACCAGGATGGAACCATCGTCAAGCACCAGCGCCGGGATCTTGCCAAGCGGATTTACCTTACGCAGCTCTGTCCGGTCAGCGAGATCGGCCTGCACTTCTTCGACCATCCGGGTGAGGCCGAGCTCGTGAATGATGATCCGGGCCTTGCGTACAAACGGCGATGGCGGCAGCATGAACAGCTTCATGGCGCTGGTCTCCTGTGATGTGTGAAAATCAGTCGCCGGCAAACGAAACCAGCGTGACGACATCCTTGCCCAGTGCGCGGATCTTATCGGCCCCGCCAAGGTCGGGCAGGTCGATGACAAACGCGCAGCCGACCACCCTGGCCCCGGCCCGCTCCAGCAGCTCGATCGCCGCCAGCGCGGTGCCGCCGGTGGCAATCAGGTCATCGACCACCACAACCGTCTCGCCGGGTTTTACAGCATCAATATGAATTTCGATGCTGTCGGTGCCGTATTCCAGCGCATATTCCTGTGCGATGGTTTTGTAGGGCAGCTTGTTTTTCTTGCGCACCGGCACAAAGCCGGTGGAAAGCTGATGGGCCACCGCACCACCTAAGATAAAGCCGCGGGCTTCGATGCCAGCGATCTTATCGATCTGTAAGCCGGCATAGGGCAGCACCAGGGCATCGACCGCGGCACGGAAAGCCTGCGGATGGCCGAGCAAGGTGGTGATGTCACGAAACATGATGCCGGGCTTGGGGTAATCCGGAATCGTGCGGATCGAGTCGGCAAAATTGTAGCCGGAAAAATCGCCAGAATACGTGTTAGCCATGACTAGCCTTTCTTCAGCACGCGGCCTGCCACGGCGTCGAGCTTGGCCAACAGGGCCGGGTCGCGTTTTTCCGGGGCGGTCATCAGCGCATTTTCCAGCGCGGTTTCAATTGCGGGGGCGGGGGTACGGCCTGCGGCCATCTTCTGCGCCGTGGCGCGGATCAGTTTGCGGGCATTGGCGCTGTTGGCATGCAGCACTTTGATCACCGCCTCGACCGTGACGCTGTCATGATCGGGGTGCCAGCAGTCATAGTCGGTGACCATGGCGATTAACGCATAGGGCAGCTCGGCCTCGCGGGCGAGCTTGGCTTCGGGCATGGCGGTCATGCCGACCACCGAGCAGCCCCAGCTGCGATAGAGGTTGGATTCGGCCAGCGTCGAGAATTGCGGCCCTTCCATGCAGATATAGGTGCCGCCAATGGCGTGGGGGATGCCTTCGGCGCGCGCCGCCTCGGCAATGACGCTCGCCAGCTCGGACGATATCGGGTGCGAGAACGGCACATGCGCCACCAAACCGGTGCCGAAGAAGCTTTTCTCGCGGGCAAAGGTGCGGTCAATGAACTGATCGACCAGCACAAAGCTGCCGGGGGCGAGTTCTTCTTTCAGCGAGCCAACCGCCGAGACCGAAATCACATCGGTAACGCCGGCGCGTTTCAAGGCGTCGATATTGGCGCGATAATTGATCGTGGTCGGGCTGTGGACGTGGCCCCGGCCATGGCGCGGCAGGAACACCATGTCGAGCCCTTCAAAGGTGCCGAACAGAAGTTCGTCCGAAGGCTCGCCCCATGGTGAAGAGATTTTCTTCCACTCAGGATTTTCCAGGCCGCCAATATTGTAGACGCCACTGCCGCCAATGACGCCGAGAACCGTTTTACCCATGGGATTGTCCGAAATGTTGCAGTCGGTTTTAGCACGCTCGCACCGCGCTGCCAGCAGTTTGTCGCAACGATTGTCGTGGATCATTGACGCGGGGTGGTGCGTCAAAGTTGCTTATTATAGAAGTACAATTATTAGATGTGGTTGTATTGCAGGAAATATCGCCCGCGCTTCTGGCTTAAACCAGCCGCGGGCGATGTGGGCGCTTTTAAAGGGGGCTAGCGCGGGCTGCGCTTGGCCAGAATGCGCTGCAGCGTGCGCCGGTGCATATTAAGCCGACGGGCGGTTTCCGACACGTTATGGCCGCACAGCTCGTAAACGCGCTGAATATGCTCCCACCGGACACGGTCGGCCGACATCGGATTTTCTGGCGGCTTGGGCTTGGACCCCGGCGCGGCGAGCAGCGCGTTCATGATGTCATCTGCATCGGCCGGCTTGGGCAGATAGTCGATGGCGCCATATTTGACCGCAGCTACGGCAGTCGCAATGTTGCCAAAACCGGTCAGAATGATGACACGGCTGTCGGGTCGTACCTGATGCAGTGTCTCCACCACATCGAGGCCATTACCATCCTCCAGCTTGAGGTCGACCACGGCGTAAGCCGGCGGTGCCTCTTTAACGATAGCCTTGCCTTCGGCCACGCCAGCGGCGGATCGCACGCTGAAACCACGGTGTTCCATGGCGCGGGACAGTCGCTCGCGTAATGGGTGATCGTCTTCTACGATAAGGAGGGACTTGTCTTCTTGGGTCGTCATTATGCAACGTCCTTTGCGCGCTTAGCAGTTCCACTGCAAAAGCTGTTCCAGCTTTGCCGCAGCTCCTGCTGTATCAGGCTTGTTCTGTCACCGGCAGCCGCGCACGTGAATGCGGTGAAGAACCAGCGCGGTCTTTGCGCCGGAGGCTACTGTGACAAAACCGTCAATCTTTGGAAAGGTGTGAAGGTGAAGTTTCTCCGTCGATAGCGCCGCGTGGCCAGGCCACGCTGACGCGGGCCCCACCTTCGGCAGGATTGACGGCACGCACGGTGCCGCCGGTTTTTTCGAGTAAGGTTTTGGCGATGAAGAAGCCCAGCCCCATGCCTTCATGCTTGCCGTTTTCCGCGGCAGGCGGTGCCAGCGTGTTTTCAGGCAGGACATGATAGCCGGGGCGCGAGGTGGTGTAGGGCTCGCCAATCCGTTCAAAGATTTCCGGCGAGAAGCCGGGCCCGTCATCAGAAATGACAATGCGCAGTTCGCGCGAATTCCACGCCGCCTCCATCGTCACCTTGGTGGTGGCAAAGTCGGTCGCATTTTCGATGATGTTACCCAGACCGTGCAAAAGCTCGGGCGCGCGCCAGACCTGCGGCTGGGACTGGCTGCGGTTGGGGGCCGCCGGTGTGATGGTCAGATCAATGCCCAGATCGCGATAGGCATCCGCCAGATCGTTGAGCAGGGCGCAGACCGGCAAACGCTCGTTGCCGCCGACCATTTCTTCGCCCGGATTGGCCAGACGCATCAAAATTTTGCGGCAGCGTTCGGCTTGTTCCCGCAACAACGCGGCATCATCGGCCTCGGGCGAGCCGGACGGCAACGCCATCTCAAGCTCGTGCGCCACCACAGCGATGGTGCCAAGCGGGGTGCCAAGTTCGTGCGCCGCCGCTGCGGCCAGCGCCCCCATCGAGGAGAGCTGTTGTTCC
The DNA here is from genome assembly GCF_055392125.1 of Micropepsis pineolensis. NCBI lineage: Bacteria > Pseudomonadati > Pseudomonadota > Alphaproteobacteria > Micropepsales > Micropepsaceae > Micropepsis > Micropepsis pineolensis. The sequence goes on along the minus strand of NZ_AP042408.1, from coordinate 3,367,340 downwards.
CGCGCCAGCGCCAGCTGGCTGGCGGCCAGCCCTGCCGACATGCGGGTGCCTTCGGATGCAATGCGCCAGACATAGGCCGACGTAAAGGCAAGGCTTAAGATCAGCGAGGCCCACAGTCCGGCCAGATAAAGTGGCGGCAGGGCAATCGGCATATCGGCGGCCCAGGGCAACGGTTCGTGGGCCACTGCAATCAGCGAGCCCGCGGTCAGTGCCAGCGCGCCAAGCAGCAAGGCATTGGACAAATCCAGTGTCGCCGCCCCGATCACCACCGGCGCAATGAACATGATAGCAAAGGGGTTGGTAATGCCGCCGGTCAGATAGAGCAGCACCGCCAGTTGCAGCACGTCAAAGGCCAGATAGACCGTGGTTTCGCGCGCACTTAAGCGTTCGTTGGGTTGATAGCGTAAGGCGAGAAAAATATTAAGCCCGGCCAGACACGCGACACAGATCAGGCAGCGCACCAACGGCAGGGTGTAGCCAAAGCCGAAATAGATCACCAGCAGGGCAACGGTCTGTCCGCCCACGGCCATCCATCGTAAATTGATGAGAGTATGCACACGCACGCGCCCGGAGGCACTCGTGTTTTGTCCACCAAGGGCTGCACCCCAGCCCGGTATTGATGCGTCCGCCATACGCCTCAGGTCCGTAAAGACTGAGAATGGCTCTATCCTTCCTGCGACATTTTTGCAAGACGGTGTGCAGGTGCTAAGGCGTGCCCTGCGACATTATTTTCACCATTAATTATAGGGACTTAGCGCGCCGGTGGCCTTGTGTGCACTGCATCAACTCATACGTGTCGTCAATTAGGCGCAGGCCCCAGGCGCGAAATTAGCCGGTCAAACATCTCTGCGCTGTCACCGGCGATTTCAATCCGCTTCAGCCGGGCGGTCGCCCCGGCGATGATGGTGATATGCGATTTGGGGATGTCGAGGGTTTTCGCCAGCAAAATCAGCAAGGCGGCGTTGGCCTTGCCGTCTTCGGGCACCGCCCGCACCCGGGCTTTAAGATGGACATTGCCCGCACTGTCCCGCGCCCAGCCCTCAATGGCATCACGCCCGCCTTTGGGCGTCAGCCGGATGGCCAGTCTGAGCGGATCGCTCACATGCCTAGCCGCAGCAGGAAGGTCATATAGACCCACTCGACCACGTATTGCAGGAACCAGATCGCAAACAGCACCACCAGCGGGGCCAGATCAAGCCCGGCAATCGGCGGAATGATCCGGCGGACCAGACGGAAAACCGGCTCGGTCAGCGTATCCAGCAGCCGCACAATGCTGTGCACGAAGCTGTTGTACATGTTGATGACATTGAAGGCGATGAGCCAGCTCACCACCACGGCGGCGATCACAACCCAGCTGTAAAATTCAAGCAGCTTCAGAATCAGCCACAGGATGGGATTGATCACGGCTAGGGCTCCTATCATTGCATCAGCGGCACCAGATGATGCCTGGGTCACTGTTTTGCCAGCGTAAGGGGTAATGCGCAAGGCGTCAGCCTGGCTGCGACCCAAATCTGGCGCACACATTTGCTTGCGTCCGCATGGGGTTAATCCGCCACTGGCCGTGTATGGTGGGAAATTCTTTAGCTGTGGCGTGTTTAAAATACGCTTGACAGTTCCGGGAGCGCTTTACTACATACGGCCACCCCTCGGCCGTCCCAATCGCGCCGGGTGCTTTTTCAGGGTTTGGGGCTGTAGCTCAGTTGGGAGAGCGCCTCGTTCGCAACGAGGAGGTCAGCGGTTCGATCCCGCTCAGCTCCACCAAATCCTGCTTTCCAAACACATCAGCGTGGCGGCTTAACGATGCGGTACAGGCGGAAAACCCGGCTTTGTCCGATCAGGACCAGATCCGCCCGTGGCGGCAGCACCGCTTCGCCGGGCAGCGCACGCATCGCCAGATAATCGTAACGTTCCTGCCAGTGGTGGGGGTAGACCGTCCAGAAGCGGTACCAATAGCGCGCATCGTGGCTGTGGGTGATGCGCGGGTCGCGCTCGGCCGCAGCCCCCAGCATCAGGGTTGGCCACGGAATGAGCCCGACATTGGGGCGGGCAAAATTGCGCACCTGTGGCGTGGGGCCGATCGGCTGCATCTTGGGATCGTCAAACACGGTCGAGACAAAGGCGGCCTTGTCGATGCACCACAGCGTTGGAATATGCTCGACGCCGGGGGCCCATTCGCCTTCGGGGGCTTTGAGGCCATCGCCGCTGACCAGAACCTTGGCCCCTTGCGGTAATACGCGGCCCAGGGCGCGGGTGTTGGCGACATCCCGGTCATGGGCAAGCCAGTCGGGCAGCATCAGGCCCAGACGCGCCAGCGTGGCGATGATGGCGGCGGCGGCCAGGATTTTGCCGCCGCGGCGGGCCAGTGGCGAGTTGCCGGGCCGCATCGGCAGGCTGGTGCCCGCGATCAGCAGCAGGGCGGGAAACAGCACCAGTCGGGCATCAATATAGCTGGCGTTGGCAATGCCTTGGGGCAGGGCCAGTAACAGGAGTATCCAGGCAATCAGCACGCCCCATATCCCGTTGGGGCGTCGCCCGGCGATCACCAGCCAGAGACTTCCCGTGCAGAAAATCAGGGTGCCGATGGTATCAGCGGCACCGGTGCCGGTGGTGGTCGGCGTCGCAAAGAGCCAGATCTTCTGATTAAAGAAATAGAAAATCGCTGGCAGATACGGCGAGCTGGGTGGCCCGCTTACCTTGACGATCAGCAGGACCAGGCCGGGCAGGATCAGACCACTGACCGCACGCCCGATGCCGGTGGCGGCCCCACTGAACCGCCAGGGGCGGCCCCGAACAGCTTCCCAGACCACCAGTGTGAAGCCAAGCGTGGCCCCGGCTGCGATGTGGCACAGCACGGCCAGTGCGGCCAGCAGGTTAAACACGATCCGGCGCCGAAGCGTGGGCGGGCGACGGACCCAGAAGCCAAAGGCGTAGAGCGCGATCACCGTGCCCAGCGTGAAGCCGAAAAAGCCCATGGTCAGTGGCAGGTTAATCAGCAAGGGGGCGGCCAGCAGCAGCGACGGGCTGGTTTTACCATGCAGGGCGCGCTGCAATCCCCAGCTGGCATGGGCCATCCCGGCGACGCACAAGGCCCAGATGATCTTCATCACCAGTTCGAGCGGCAACAGTTTGAGCAGTGGCAGGGCGAAGATTTCCAGCCCCAGATTGGTTACCAGCCGCCACTGGGTGACGAAATACTGATGGATCGGGGCATCGGCGGGGGCCGACAACACAAACAACCGCGTCATATGGTTGAGATAGTCGGCCGATAACGGATAGCGCACGCAAAGGAGCAGGCCGAGGCTGGCCAGCGTCAGGGCGGCAAACGCGCCATCAACCCAGCTGTAGCCAGGGTTTTGCCCATGAAGTTTCATTTGTACCCTGCCCCGTGTTTTCGCCCCTGCGTGTATAGGAAACCGCCGCCCTCAGGCCAAGGCCGAAAGCGGCTCTGGTTTAGGTGCCCGTTTTGCTCGGCGGTGGAAATGGCCAGCCAGACAGTGTATCGGCTAGTCCGTCATATTCCCCATCCCTAAGGCAAGTTTATCGGACACCATGGCCGCACCGCTTTTAACCTTACAGAATATCCGCCTGACCATCGGCCGGAGCCTGCTGCTGGACGATACCGAATTGTTCGTCGAAGCGGGGATGCGCCAGTGCATTGTCGGGCGTAACGGTTCGGGTAAATCGACCCTGATGAAGATTGCCGCCGGGCTGATGGAGCCCGATGGTGGCCGCCGCTTCATTCAGCCGGGGGCCTCGATCCGCTATCTGCCGCAGGAGCCGGATCTGACCGGCTACAGCGATACGTTTTCCTATGTCGCCGAAGGATTGCACCCCGGTGAAGATTCTAACCGGGCCTATTATCTGCTCGGCCATCTGGGGCTTTCCGGCGTGGAAGATCCCGCCCATCTGTCCGGCGGTGAAAAGCGCCGTGCCGCGCTGGCCCGTGTGCTGGCCCCGCGGCCCGATATTCTGCTGCTGGACGAGCCGACCAACCATCTCGATCTGCCAGCCATTTTGTGGCTCGAAAAAGAACTCTTGTCGCTGAAGGGGGCGCTGCTGCTGGTCAGCCATGACCGCCGGTTCCTCGAAAATCTGTCGCAATCGGTGCTGTGGCTGGATCGCGGGCGCACCCGGCGGCTCGATCAGGGCTTTGCCGCGTTTACCGAATGGCGTGATAAGCTGCTGGAGGAAGAAGAAGCCGAACAGCACCGGCTGGATCGCAAGATCGTCGCCGAAGAACATTGGGTGCGTTATGGCGTGACCGCACGGCGCAAGCGCAACGAACGGCGCATGGCAGAACTGGCGGCGATGCGTGCGGCGCGGCGCGATGTGCGCACCGGCCCCGGTATGGTCAAGCTGACGATATCGGAAGCGACGGGGGCGGGAACCTGTGTCATTGCAGCCGAGAACGTCAACAAATCCTATGACGGGCGTGCGGTGGTGCGTGATTTCTCTACCCGCATTCTGCGGCGCGATCGCATTGGCGTGGTCGGGGCCAATGGTGCGGGTAAATCAACGCTGATCAATATTCTGACCGGACGACTGGCCGCCGACAGTGGCGAGGTCACGCTGGGCACCAATCTCAAGCTCGCCACGCTGGATCAGGTGCGCAAGCTGGACCCGACCCAGACCCTGGCCGAGGTGCTGACCGATGGTCGTGGTGACAAGGTCGAGGTGGGGGGCGAGATCCGTCATGTGCTCAGTTACATGAAGGATTTTCTTTTCACCCCGGAACAGGCCAAGCAACCGGTCGAGGTCTTGTCGGGGGGCGAGCGGGCTCGGCTGCTGCTGGCCAAGGCGCTGGCGCAACCGGCGAATTTTCTGGTGTTGGACGAGCCGACCAACGATCTGGATCTGGAAACGCTTGATCTGCTGGAAGACACCATCGCCGATTATCCGGGTACGGTGCTTCTCGTCAGCCATGACCGCGATTTCCTTGATCGCACGGTCAGCGGTATTCTGATGGCCGAAGGTGATGGCAGCTTCACCGAATATGCCGGTGGCTACAGCGATATGCTGGCCCAGCGCGGCAGCGGCGTTGAAGCGCGTAAGGTGGCACGCGAAAAATCTGATACCGCCGAGGGGGAGGCCAAGCCGCGCCCCCGCGCCGAACCAAAACGCAAGCTGACCTTCTCGGATAAGCATGCGCTGGAAACCCTGCCGGGCCAGATCGACGCGCTCAATAAAAAGATTGCCAATCTGCAGGGCAAGCTTGCCGACGCCAATCTGTACCGGCGTGATCCGCAGGGCTTTGCCGATCTCAGTAAGGCGCTGGGCGATACCGAGGTGGAAAAAGCCGCTGCCGAAGACCGCTGGCTTGAGCTGGAAATGCGGCGCGAGGAAATCGAAGGCTCTGCCAGCTGATACTCTGCTGGCGTGGTCGCTCGCGTGGGATAAGCCGAAGCTCGTGTTGATCGGATGGCTGAAGCCGCAAAGATTATGGCGCTAATGGTATAAGAATATGGTTCTGACAGCGCAGGACAAATGCAGTTTGGTCAATGACAGCGCTGTACGCGGCCGTAATGTGTTATATTGAGCCGATAAATCTGATTTAATCTGATATTGTTCTAGCAATATTTGTCGCATCCAGACAAATTGTATGCGTTTTCCTTGACACTTCCCGCATAAGTAATTAGCACTGGAACCGCTACCATTGAGCGGCGGGCTTTAAAAAACCTCACATTTTAAGGCGCGAATGGCTTTTTGGGGGAGACGTCTGAAACAGACGATTAGAACAGAACCATCCGCTTCGACTTCGAGGCTCCGAAACTTTGGGCGGATCGGCATACAGACAAAGTTCCTCTCAACTACCGACAAGCGGCCTCAGGCGTGATGAGCCGCTTGTTTTTTTCTGCGCCAGTAAAGTCTGTTAACCGCGATGATGGCGGCGCCAGTCGCTCGGCAGATCAAAATGGCCGGCCCAGATGCCACGATGCTGGCTGTGGGCCTCCTCCTCGGCGGGGGCGTAGTCGGTGCCATACTGGCGGTAGGCCACGGCCCAGCCCTGCCGCACCATCCAGTCATTGAGATCGGCACCACCGGCGCGGCACACCGCCACCGTGCGGCCATAGCGGTCGGTATCGCGCTTCTGGCATTGTACCGGCTGCCCGGCGATCCGGGCGCTTAAGGCTTGTCTGGCGGCAATGCCGCACGCCCAGGGCCGCCCCGCCGTATCATAGCAGCTCTGGGCCTTTTCCGGCGCGTCGATGCCATAGAAGCGGATGCGGGTGGCCCCGACGCGGATGGTGTCGCCATCGGTAATGCGGGCAGCTCCGGCGAGGGATGTTTCGCCGCTTTGAGCCGTGGGGCTGGCGCGCTCCTGCCGTGTGTGCGTTCCACCGGGGGCGAGAAAATGGGCCACAATCACCGCGGCCAGTGCCAGTGGTACGATCACCCAGCCATAAGAGCGTTGCCGCCCAAAGGCGCTGGGGCGACGTGATCGTGATCTTGGGGGCATGGCACAACTTCCTCGTCCGAATCGTGGCAGGCACTATGCCATGAGCGGGCAACGGGGTTGTGGGTTTGTGGGCTTTAAGACGAGATTTTGGCTGCGAAGATATAGCCGCCGCCCCGGACCGTTTTGATCAGTCTGGCATTGGGGCCGCCATCACCCAGCTTGCGGCGCAGGCGCATGATGGCCACGTCGATGCTGCGATCAAAGGCGAAATCGTCATTGTCATGCATTTCGTCGAGCAATTGCGCCCGGCTTAAGACCCGCCCGGCCCGGCGCGCCAGCGTTTCCAGCAAACGATATTCCCCGCAGGTCAGGGCAACGGCGTGGCCATCTTCATCGCGTAAGGTGCGCGAGCTGGTATCCAGCGTCCAGCCGTCAAATTGCATATGGCTTTCGAGCACTGGCAGGGCGTGATCCTGGCGCCGCAGCACGCTGCGAATCCGGGCATAGAGTTCGGTCATGGCAAAGGGTTTGATCAGGTAATCATCCGCCCCCATATCGAGCCCGGCGATGCGGTCGTTCAATTCTGCCCGGCTGCTAATGATGATGATGCCGATGGCAAAACGCGTCCTGAGCTGTTGCGTCAGCATCAGGCCATCCGGATCGGTCACATTGATATCGATCAGCGCCAGATCATGGTGCTGGTGGGTCAGCAGACCGGCCAATTCGCGGCCACTGGCGCGCGCCGTAACGGCGTAGCCTTCAGAGATCAGGCATCTTTGCAGCAGCTCGCGGATGTCTGTGTCGTCTTCAACGATAAGAAGCCGTTTCTGCATCGCTTCTGCCGCCTCCGCGCGGGATGATTCCGTTTTCATCTCTCTCTAAGGTAGAGCTGTTGCTCGTTTGCACACAAACTAAAATTGTATGCATTCCGTATACCATTGGTTATGAGACCGGTATCATTCGCACTTTTTTTTACGATGACTGCAAGATGAGGATTGCCGTTGCAATTCGGGGCAGTTGTTGTGGCGAATCTCAAACAAAGCTTAACCAAGGGTTGATATGGTCGGTGCCATCCGTGGTACTGGTTCGACCGCCATGGCCGGTCAGTCACGCGAGGTGCTTCGAGCAACTATGCCGGGGAGGCAGCGATGACTTTGTTCAGACGTTCTGTGCCGTATGCCGCGATTTTTGGTGCTTTTGCGGTTTTGTATTGCACCGCGATCGGGCTTGGTGGTTTCGCTTTGAGCCGTCTGTCTACGGCGGGGGCCGAACAAGAGGCCCGCGCCAGTATTGCCCGCCAATCCGATCTTTTGCTGACCAAAATTGTTGAGGAAGCTTCGGCGGTGCGTCAGGCGCAAAACCTGTCACTGATCGCCATGACCGAACCGGCCCGCGCCAAACAGCGCGCCGAGGTGCATGAAGCCATTGGTGGCGTTGCGGCCCTGATCGGCGACTATGAAAGATATCTCGATCCGCTTCAGCGGCCGGCTTTCGTCAAATGGCGCGATTCCTGGAACGACTATGTTTCGATGAACGATACGCTCAATGAAAAGGCCCTCAACGAGAACCTCAAGGTGGCCACGGAATATTACCTCTACACCATGAGCGATGCGTTCCGGCAGGACTTCCTGTCGTCGATTGATGCGGTGATCAGCACCCATGCTCAGGCCGCGCGTGATCTTGGTGGCTGGGATGCGGCCTATGCCCGGATTCGGGGCGAAGTTATTTGGGCTGCCATTATCGCGGCGCTGGCGTCGATTTTGGCCATCGTCATGCTGGTGCATCGTCTGGCCATTTTCGAGCGCCATCCACGTCATATCCACGAGATTGCGCAGCGGCTCGATAACACCATGCTGAAGATCGATTACATTTCCCGCCGGATTGAAGCTTTCGCCACCAAGGCCGACGAGGTCGCGCCAAAGGCGGCTGGGGGCGTGGGGGGAGAAACCCATCAGGTGGTTACCGCGTCACATGATCTGACCGCCGAAGCCGGGGTGCTCAAAGAGACGGTGAAAAACCTTATTTCGGAAGTGGATGCGGCCTGAAGCTCTGTGTACGGGTTGGGGCGCGCTGGCATGCATGTAAACGCGCCCTGACACGGCCACACCCGCGGTGGTCTTGTCACAGTGTAAAGATTAGAGGCTTTGTTACGCCGATGGCTCTTGAAAGCGGTCGTAACGATTGCCACTTCGTAGAACAGTAATGAGGGATAAGGCCATGTCTGATCCTCGCACCAACGCCGCCATACATGCTGATATGTCCTATATGCTGTTTCGTGATGCCGCGAACGCTTTGCGTGCGGTGCCGCTGACCGATGTGGCGCGCATCGAAATGGTTGCGCCGGATGCGGTGGAAAATGCAGGTGGCCACCCCGCTATCTGCTCGCAAGGTCATTGCATTCCAATTGAAACCATCGCCGGGGCGCCACTGCCAAAGACGTTGCCTGTGCTGATTTTCCGTCAGGGCCATCGCGAGATGGGGCTGGTGGTTCGTCAGGCCGCCGACATCGTGCATGGCGAAAATGCGCTGGTGGTGGGTGGGGTGCGGGTGAGCCTGTTCGATATCGGCCCCTATATGGCGCACGCCTTTGCCGCCATGCCTGAAACGACGCGTTGCCCGCGCCATCGCGGGCCACATGCCGGTGACAGGCTTGCGCAGCGGATCCGCGCTGCGTTGCGGGTGGTTGGGGTGGCAGCCCGCCATGTCCTGATGCCGCCACGGCCGGCGGCGGGGCGGTAATCACACCGCCGTGACCGGTGGTGGGGGGATAATTTTCCCCTGCTAACGCTTTGTAATCATTTTTGAATACATGCTGAAGGGGCAGCCAAAGGCGGCTGCGCCCAGATGTGTCATTCAGTTTGTGGTGGCAGTGGTGGCATAAGCGTAAAAAAACGGCGGTTTGGCCTGGTTGCCGGGCGGCCCAAGGGATTTGATAATGTCTGCATGGCGTTTTGTTCCGGCCCTGGTTGCTGTTCTGGCAATTGGCCCGTTGTCGATAAGTGTTGCGGCGTCTGCTGCACAAAGTGGCGAACAGCCCGCCACGCCCACTGCCGATCAGCCCTGGATGGACAAATCGCTGCCCCCCGATGTGCGTGCCGATCTGGTACAGGCGCAGATGACGCGGGATGAGGAGCTGACACTGGTTTCGGGCTATTTCGGCGTATACGAGCCGCGCGTACCGGCGATCTATAAAGACGACATGCCCAATTCTGCCGGTTATGTGCCGGGCATCCCGCGCCTTGGCATTCCGGCGCTGAAAGAATCCGATGCCAGTCTGGGCGTGGCCAACGGCAATTTTATGCGCAAGGGCGATACGGCGGTGGCGCTGCCATCCTCGCTGATGACCGCCGCGACCTGGAACCCGGCGCTGGCCTATGCCGGCGGGGCGATGGTGGGGGCCGAAGCCCGCAACAAGGGGTTCAATGTCCAGCTTGCCGGCGGCATCAACCTGACGCGCGAGCCGCGCGGCGGCCGCACCTTTGAATATTCCGGCGAAGATCCGCTGCTGGCCAGCGTGATGGTGGGCGAGGCCATCCGCGGTATTCAGAATCTGCATGTCATCTCGACCATCAAGCATTTTGCCATCAACGATCTTGAGACCGGGCGCATGACGATGAGCGCCAACATCTCGGAAGCGGCATTACGCGAAAGCGATCTGCTGGCCTTCGAGCTGGCGATTGAACGGGCTGATCCCGGTTCCGTGATGTGCTCCTATAACCGCATCAACACGGTTTATGGTTGCGAGAATGATTTCCTGCTCAACAAGGTGCTGAAGGGCGACTGGGGCTATAAGGGCTTCGTCATGTCGGACTGGGGCGCTGTCCATTCCACGGTCGAAGCCGCCGTCAACGGGCTTGATCAGCAATCCTCGCGCTTTTCCGACAAAATGGAATATTTCGGTGCGCCGCTCAAAGGCGCGGTCGAGATCGGTGCTGTGCCCGAAACCCGGCTGCACGATATGGTCCACCGTATCCTGCGCACGATGTTCGTCCGTGGGCTGGTCGATGATCCGGTGGTCAAGCGCCCGATCGATACCAATACCGATCTGGCGGTGGCCCAGCGCGCTGCCGAAGAAGGCATCGTGCTGCTGAAGAACACTGGCGTGCTGCCACTGGATCTGACCCGGCCACGGTCGCGCCGTATTCTGATCATTGGCGGCTTTGCTGATGTCGGTGTGGTGTCGGGCGGTGGCTCGTCACAGGTCATCCCGATCGGCTATATGCAGCTTAAAGAGATGATCGAGGGTAAGGTGCCCGGCATTGTCCCCGGCGAGCTGCCACGTATTCCCCGTGGCTCGGTCATCTTCGCGCCGCCATCGCCCTTTTCGGCGATCCATGATGCGGCCGCGGTGATGCCCAATGCCCGCGTGACCTATTACGATGGCCAGAACGTCGCCAAGGCGGTCCGTCTGGCACGGGCCAGTGACATTGTCATCGTCTTCACTATGCAGTGGATGCAGGAAGGCTTCGACGTATTTTCTCTCAGCATGGGCGGCAATCAGAACCAGCTGATCGATGCAGTGGCGGGGGCCAATCCGCGCACCGTGGTGGTGCTGCAAAATGGCGGGCCGGTAGCGATGCCGTGGCTCGGCAAGACCGCTGCGGTGGTGGAAGCCTGGTATGCCGGTAACCGTGGCGCGGCGGCGATCAGCAATGTGCTGTTCGGCAAAGTGAATCCGTCCGGCCGTCTGCCGGTGACCTTTCCGGCGTCGGATGCGCAATTGCTCCGGCCCCGCATTCAGGGCTTTGGCCAGCGTGACAGTCAGGTGGTGTGGAACGGCACCCGCAGCCAGTTCGATATCGATTATTTCGAAGGTGCCAATGTCGGCTACAAATGGTTTGCGACCAAGAAAATCGCGCCCTTGTTCCCGTTCGGTTACGGACTGTCCTATACCAGTTTTGATTATGGCGGGCTGACGGCGTCGGGTGGCAATACCGCGACGGTGAGCTTCGTCATGAAGAACAGCGGGGCGCGCGAAGGCAAGGCGGTGGGGCAGGTTTATATGCTACCGCCGGGTGGGGTGATGCGGCTGGTGGGCTGGAGCAAGCAATCGTTGCGCCCCGGTGAAAAGCGCAGCGCCACCGTCAGTGTTGATCCGCGCCTGATCGCCAGCTTCGATGAAACTGCCGGGCAATGGCATGTTGCGGCGGGCGAGTATCTGGTGATGCTGGGTTCGTCTTCGACCCAGATCGCCGCCACTGCCACCGTGCACATCAACGAAGCGTGGATAAAACCCTGATCTTGCGGGATCGCCAATAACGACAACGCCGCCCATCGGGCGGCGTTGGTGCATCTTGCGTAAAAGACGCTATCGTTTTGGCCGTATCTATTCCCACTGCCTGAAATCGACGAATTCGCCACGTTTTTTGATTTCATCATCGGTGCCCAGGCGCTGAACGCTGGCTGGGGTGCCATCGAAGCGGGGCCATGTCGGCACACCGTCGCCATTGGGGTTGCCGGTTCTGGCGAAGTTGGTCCAGTACTGCACCAGCCGGTCAGCCATCATGCGGTCATCGGCGCTCCACGGCCGGGCATCCTGATCAAGCTGATCGAAGACAAAGCGGATTTCGGCACCATGTCCGGCTTTGCAACCATAATTACAGGTCTCAAGCGGTTCTGTCGGCCAGTGGACGAAGAAGTAGACATAGGTCGGTGCGGCAGTCCGTTGCTGCTTCGCCCAGTTCCACATGTCGTTTCCCATACTGTCCGTCACCAGCTGATAGAGCGAGGTTTTGGCTTGTTCCAGCGTGTTGGCGGGATAGTGGTTGCGAATCTGGGCCGGTGCGGCGGGGTGGATTATGCGATTGATCGCGGCCTGGTACTCCGCCAGAGACGGGTTTGATTTGCCGATTTCTTCTGCCGCCAGATCGACACCTTCATTGGCATTCCAGCCCAGCAGTGTCGGTACGGCTTTTTTCTGTACTGCAGCCATGAGGGTGGCCGGGTTGGCCGGATAAACATAGTTGTCGACGGTAAAATCGGGCTGCCAGGGCTGTTTGATCAGGCTGTCTGCAGCCATCGCCCGCAGCGCTTTGAGCGATCCGGCTTTCAGGGCGCCCCCGAATTTTGCCCCGTTGGCTTCGGCGGTCTTCAGGCCAACGCGGCTCCAGATACTGCTGCTTTCTCCGATGGCACGTTGAAACAAGCCTTGGGCCAGTGGCGAATTCACCAGCACATTGACGGATGCGGATCCGGCGGATTCGCCGAAAATGGTGACGTTACCGGGATCGCCGCCAAAGCCTGCGATATTCTGTTTGACCCATTTCAGGGCTGCAATCTGGTCGAGGAAGCCCTGATTGCCCGAAGTCTGATGGGGATTTTCCGCCGTCAGCTCGGGGTGGGCGAAGAAGCCCAGCACCCCAAGCCGGTAATTGATCGTCACCAGTATGACGCCCTGACGGGTCAGTTTGGCCCCGTCATAGCCGGGTTGTGATCCCGAGCCGCCGAACAGTCCGCCACCGTGGAACCAGACCATGACCGGATAGGCCTTACCCTTTGGGGCCGGTGTTCTGGGTGCCCAGATGTTGAGGAACAGGCAGTCCTCGCTTTGCGGCTCCTTGATCCAGTCCACCGTCTGGCGGCAGGCCGGGCCAAAGCTGGCCGCCGGGCGCACGCCCTTCCACGTCTTGGGCGGTGCGGGTTCCTTCCAGCGCAAATCCCCCACCGGCGGGGCGGCATAGGGGATGCCGAAGAAGGTTTCAACGTCGCCGCGGACCACGCCGGTGACTTGTCCGCTTTCGGTGGTGACCGGTCCGGTGATGTCGGCGGCCAGACAAACCGTTGAAACGCCAAGGGTAACAACAAAAAGTGGTGCGATACGTCGTGCGTATTTCCAGCAACGCATGTTTGCTTTTCCTCTACGCTTTCAGATGCCGCTCTTTACGCGGACGTTAGTCGGCCTCGCCGAGCACGCCCTTGGTCGACGCCACCGCGCCCTCCAGCCGCTCGTCCACTGTCGCGGCGTGGCGAAGCGCCCGGGCCAGCGCCTTGTAGGCGGTTTCGACGATGTGGTGGCTGTTGTCGCCATAGAGGTTTTCGATATGCAGGCAGATGCCGGCATTCATGGCAAAGGCCGCGAACCATTCCTTGAACAGCTCGGTATCCATGTCGCCCAGCTTCTGGGCCGGAATCCGGACCTTCCACACCAGATAGGGCCGCCCGGCCAGATCGACTGCGGCACGGGTCAGGGCTTCGTCCATCGGGATGGCGGCGGTGCCGAAACGGTTGATGCCGGCATAATCGCCCAGCGCTTTTTTGACCGCCTGACCGATGACAATGCCGGTATCCTCGGTGGTGTGGTGAAAATCGACATGCAGATCGCCCTGCGCCCGGACCTTGAGATCGATCAGGGAATGTTTGGCGAAGCTTTCCAGCATATGGTCGAGAAAGCCGATGCCGGTGTCGATATCGCCGATCCCGGTGCCGTCCAGATCAACCGAGACGGCGATTTCGGTTTCATGGGTTTTGCGTTCGACGGTCGCGGTGCGCATGGCTTTCCCCTTTAATCTTCTTGTGGCAGGCGAAAAACTTCGGTGACGGGACTGGCCCCCTCGGTCCCCATCAAAGACAGGCGGCCGCCGCGCGGGCGGGCGGCAAAGGCCACCCGGCTGTTGGCATTGGCAATCGGTGCAGTAAACCAGAAAAATTGTCCGCCGTCGCCGGGCAGGGCGCAGGCCTGCGCATATTTTCCTGCACTGTCGATCGGGCGCGGGCGCCAGTCTTCCCGGGCACCTTCGGGTGGGGCCTCGAAATGGTTAGTGGCGCAAACCCGGTTGCCGTTTGGCCCGGCGGCCATTTCGCGGATGGTGCAGGCGTTTTCCGTCCGCTCGATCACGCAGGCCTGACCATTTTCGGTTCCGGCCAGCACGAAGATGGTCGGTACGGCGATTTCGCTTTGGCTCAGCATTTCCCGGGCGGCGGTGTAATCGGGGGCCAGCTCGAAAACCTGCCGTAACAGATGCCCCGGCGGCAGACCAAAATTGCGCCCCACCGCGATGCGGCCCATGGCCCAGTCGCCCGCCACCCCGGCCAGCCCCGCCGAGGTGCGACGCATCGGGGCCTGATTGATGGCGGCGGCAAAGCGCTCGGGTGCCAGACCGTGGAAAACCCCGCTGATGCCGGGCCAGGTAATATTGTAATAGCTGCCCGCCTGCCCCGACAAATGCAGCACCACCAGATGTTCGCCCAGCACCGGGAAGGGCCAGTCCATCACCCGGCGCAGCAAGGGGCCATCGGGGCTGTCCCACACCCCACTGGTGCAGCCCCATTCCAGACAGGCGTTGACGGTGAAGACGCCGGGCACGTCGATTTCTTCAGCCAGCCGGGTGATTTCCCACAGATAGGGATTGCCGGCCTGCTTCAGCCAGTGCTGCGAGGCGCGGTCGGCCAGCTTCAGCAATGTGGTGCTTGGGATATTGGCGCTGGCGCCAAAGGTGTCGCGCACCGCTTCAAGCAGCACGCGCGCCTGTCGGCGCCGCAGAAACACCAGATCCAGCGGCGAGAAATTTCCGCGTAAATCGACAAAGGGTATCTTGATCAGCCCCGACGTCATCAACCGCTATCCTGATATGTGCCCCAGCTTCGCGCACCGCCAATGGGCGTGACGGTTCTGCTATAGCCTGTTGTCGGGGCGCTGTCAGCGGTAAGTCCCGCCTTGGGCAGGATTAGCGGCGCAGCAGATCCAGCAGCGCCTGGCGCAGGCGCGGGCTGATGCCGACCACCACGCCACCGGCAATCGCCGCCAGAACCGCGGCGCGCGGGTTGCGCGCAATCAGGGCCAGAAGGTCGCCGCTGATCAGTTTGCCGAGCTGCAGGCCCATAAGATTGCCGGTATCCTCAGCCTCGTCGCCATAGTCACGGACTTTGACCAGCAGCAGAATAAAGCCGAGCAATAAGGCGGTCAGGATCAGCACCATCGCTGCCACGCACAGCGCGGCATAGGGCGGGGCCATCACCTGGGTCAGAAAGGCGTAGATCGCGAAACAGACAAAGGCCCCCGCCGCACCAACGCCGATCAGGGCAATCAGGGTGCAGGCGATGGTGACGGCAATGCGTGCCGGCCAGTTGTTCATGGCAATCCGTTTCTTCTGAAAATCTGGTTTGTAAGGCTTGGCCCGGGGCACAGCTACGGTTGTCCGTATATACCATCAGGCACAAAATCTAGAGTGCAGAGGATATCCGTAACGGGCGAGGGGAATTCCCGTTACGGATATTTTATTCGGTGTCTGTCTCAGCGTCCTCTTTCTGGCGGCGCCTGATCTTGAAGATCAGGCCCAGCACCAGACCGATAGCAAAGGCAATCGCCGTTTCGATCAAGGCATGTTGGCCTTAGCGGCGGCGGCGGCCAGACAGCAGCAGCCCGACGACCAGACCGACGCCAAAAGCCACGGCCGTGGCGGCAACCGGTTCGTCCTGGATCTTCTGCTTGACGCAGCCCAGCTTCTGTTTGGTTTCGTTCCAGGTCTCTTCAGCCGTACCCTGAATGCGGGAGGCGGCGTCCTGGCCACGGGTGCGGATAAATTCGCTCACCGACTCAGCGATTCTGGCGATATCCGCCTTCAGGCCGGTGACTTCTTCGGAAATTTTTGCCGTATCTTCGTTTGCCATGGCGCTTCTTGCGCTCCTTTGCTGCCCGTTCGATCCAATTGCCAGTCCAACGCCAGGGTTCTGGTCTGAAACTGACCGAAAATCCGCCGGGCCTTAAGCGAACAGTTCTTAAAGCCCAACCGGTATTTTTTAAGTCCCGGTACTGCGGCAGACAATATCCGCACACCGTAAGCGTACCTAAAGTTGGGAGCAGCTCAACAAAAGTCAAGCTGTTGCGGGGTTTAATTAGATTTTATCCTGCCTGCATATCCTAACCGATGCGGCCTGCTGGCGCCATGTTTTTTGCACCGCTTTATGACCAGCGGTGCCACGGTATGGCTGGGTTTGGTAACCGGGCGCAATTGCACCGAGTCGGTACAGCGCTGGTTCGCAACCCGAAAGTGATTTTCCCAGATGTTGGGACCATAAGGGTGGTATGGCATAAGGACGCTGCTTGTCATATCCGTGCGCAACAGCCCTGTTTTGCGCAAAAATCGTGCGCGATTCGCCGTTCAGGATGCATTTGCACAGACAGAAAATGTGGCAATGAACCGACCGGTGGGGTAGGAGAGAGGGCTTTTTTCCAGAGAAAAGACGCTCATGAGCATTAAAAATCTAAACGCAGTATTCGCTCCCAAGAGTGTCGCCCTGATCGGCGCCACCAACCGGGACCGCGCTGTCGGCAACATCGTCGCGCGCAACCTCTTCCGTCAGGGTTTTGAAGGCCCGATCATGCTGGTCAATCCGAAGGCCCCCGCCATTGGCGGTGTGATTGCCTATAAGGACATCGCCAGCCTGCCGATCGTTCCCGATCTGGCCATCCTCAGCATCCCGCCGAAGGCTATCCCGGATACCATTCGCCAGCTCGGCGAAAAAGGCACCCGTGGTGCCGTGGTGATCACCGCTGGCCTTCGCGACATCGTTGCGGACGAAAAGACCGGTGAGACCCTGCAGGACAAGATGCTGGCCGAAGCCAAGAAATTCGACCTGCGCATCCTTGGTCCGAACTGCCTTGGTACGGTGTCGACGCATATCGGCCTCAACGGCTGCTTTGCCGAATCCCTGCCGCGCAAGGGCAACATCGCCTTCGTGGCGCAGTCCGGTGCCATGGTCGCCACGCTGTGCGACTGGGCCGAAGAACGCAAGATCGGCTTCTCCTACCTCGCCTCGATGGGTGACCAGTCGGATATCGACTTTGCCGATATGCTGGAATTCCTGGCCGACGATCCGCACACCGATGCGGTGGTTCTGTATGTCGAAGCCGTGGCTGGCGCTGGCGGGTTTGACCCGCGCCGCTTCATGGAAGCTGCCCAGAAGTGCACCTCCAAGAAGCCGGTTATCGCCATTAAGTCGGGCCGTTCTGACATTGCCGCCAAGGCGGCTGCCTCGCACACCGGTGCGCTGGCGGGTGTCGATGGCGTGTACAATGCCGCTTTCGAACGCGCCGGTATCATCCGTGCCAACGATCTGGACGAGCTGCTCGACAGCATCGAGACCTTCTCGAAGAAGCTGATGGTGAACGGCGACCGTCTGGCCATCGTCACCAACGGTGGCGGCGCCGGCGTGTGCGCGGTGGACAAGCTGTCCGACCTCGGCGGCGAGCTGATCGATGTGCCGAAGGCGGCGATGGACAAGCTCAACGCCTGCCTGCCGGACGTGTGGTCCCACGCCAACCCGATCGACATCATCGGCGATTCCGACGGTCCGCGTTATTACAACTCGATCGTTGCGCTTGACGGCGTTGAAGGTATTGACGGTGTGGTGGTCATTCACTGCCCGACGGCAACCGCTGTCTCGATGGACAAGGCCAAGGCCGTGGTGGAAGCCCGCAACAAGCTGGGCCAGCCGCTGATCGCCAACTGGCTGGGTGGCAACGACGAGACCCGCGAAGTGCGCGCTCTGTTCGACGCCAACGGTATCCCGAACTTTGATACCCCGGAAAAGGCCATCCGCAGCTTCATGCATCTGGCCAAGTACAATGCCGTCCAGAAGACGCTGGCCAAGGGCGAAGTTCACGATATCCCCGGCTACAAGCCTGACTATGCCACCGCCAAGAAGTTGATTGACGACGCTGTCGCCAAGAACCTGACCTGGCTGGATGCGCCGAGCCTGGCGACGGTGTTCGAAGCCTATGACATTCCGTCGGCCAAGTGTGCCACGGCCGCTACCCCGGCTGATGTCGCCAAGCTGCAGGAAAAGTTCCAGGCTCCGATCGTGATCAAGATCATGTCCCCGGACATCTCGCACAAGTCGGATGTTGGTGGCGTGGCCCTGAACCTGAAGACCCCGGCCGACGCCCAGAAGGCGGCGGAAGAGATGCTGGTGACGGTTGGCAAGAACTGCCCGAAGGCGAAGCTGGAAGGCTTCCTGGTGCAGGAAATGGTCTCCCGCCCCGGTGCCTACGAGCTGCTGATCGGTGTTGCCTCTGATCCGGCTTTCGGGCCCTTCATGATGGTTGGCAAGGGTGGCGTTTCGGTGGAAGTCGAAGCCGACAGCGCCATGGCTCTGGCCCCGCTGACGGCGGAAATTGCCGAAACCATGATCAAGAAGACCCGGATCTACAAGCTGCTCAAGGGCTTCCGCGACCGTAAGGCCGTGCCGCTTGAGCCGATTGTGACGACTCTGCTCAAGATCTCCAAGCTGGTTGTCGATTTCCCGGAAATCGCCGAGCTCGACATCAACCCGCTGCTGGCTGATCCGAACGGCGTCATCGGTCTCGATGCCCGTATCAAATTGGTCAAGGCGCCGGAAGGTGCCCGCGACGCGCGGTTTGCGGTAAAGCCGTAACACTTATACACAGCTTGTGGATAAGAAGACTTTATTCACAGGCTGTGCGTATGCATGTTTACGCTTGATTAAGCAAAGCCGGTAATCTTTCGCATTAAAGGCGTCCAACCAAAGGGTTGGGCGCCTTTATACCTGTACTATGTAGTCAGGCTCCCGTACTCTCCCTATGCGTGTTTATTGATAATACACCATTAATGAGTTCACTCATTGGGGAGTGTAACGATGTCTAGCACAATAAGCACAACGGTCGAGGAGCGTTTGGCCCAATCGGAGCAGGGGTCAAGTTCTGCGAACTGTTGTCGACAAGGCTGCCGTTTTTTTGCGGCGGAAACCGGCTCTGTGCCCAGTGGCTCGGACCGGAACTGGGCCATTCAGACGTTTGCCCGTAATGAAACGATCTATACTAAAGGTTCTAAGTCGACTTTTACCTTTCGGGTTCTTGAGGGGGCTGTTCGCCTGACGCGGGTGTTCGCCGATGGTCGCCGTCAGATCGTTAATTTCTATTTGCCAGACGAAATTTTTGGTTTCGAGTTCTCCGAGACCTACACCTCAACCGCCGAGGCGGTGGGCGAAGTGGTGACAATGCGCTGCCCGCGGGCCTGCGTGCTGTATCACAGCGCCACCGACCCCGACATCAACCTGCGCCGGCTCGCCATGCTGGGTAAAAGCCTCAACGCGGCGGAAAAGCATGTCACTATGCTGGGCCATCAAAGCGCCCGCCAGCGTGTCGCCTCGTTTTTTCTGAACTTTAATCCTGGGCAGGGCAAGGATGACAGTTTCATGCTCAACCTGCCGCTTGGGCGCCAAGACATTGCCGACTATCTCGGCCTGACTATCGAGACAACCTGCCGGGCTTTAAGCGATCTCAAGCGCCGCCAGATCATTGATACGCCGCGGCGGCGGCAGATCGTGGTGCGTGACCCAAGCTGCCTGAAGGCGATCGCTGAAGGCCTTGCCGCTTAAAAAAGGGTGGCCAGATCAGGCTCTATTGAAAATGACAGGCGGCAGACAAAGCGCAATACGTCTGCCGCCTTTTGCGTTATACTTCTGCGAGAAATTTGGTCGATCGGAGGCTGGTGATGTCCTTTCGCAAGGTCCTGGTGCCTGTGACCGGGGGGGCGCGCGATGAATGCGCACTGACCACCGCTTTTGCTGCTGCCGAGCCCTTTGGGGCTCATGTTGCCGCGCTGTTTGTCCACGCGGACCCGCGGGAAACCTTGCCGTTTGGGGAACTGCCACTGTCCCCGGATTTTGTGCAGGAATTGATTGATACCGCCTCCAATATCGCCAGCGCCGCTGGCAAGGCCGCCCGCGCCAATCTGGCCGCGGTGGCCGAACGCTGCGGCGTCGAGGTCCAGAGCGAGGCGAAAAATCATGGCCAGCTCAGCGCCTGTTACAGCGAAATTACCGGCTATCTGCCTCATGTCATGGGACGGGCGGCGCGGCTTAGCGATCTGGTGGTGTTTCCGCCGCTGCGCACCGGCGACGCCCACGACCTGCTCGACGCCTTCTGCCGGGTGCTGTTCAAAAGCGCCTGTCCGGTGCTGCTGACCCCGTCACAGCCGCCAAAGGTGATCGGCCACCATATTGCCGTGGGCTGGGATGACGGCATCTCCTGCGCCCGCGCGCTGGTCGAGGCCATGCCCTATCTGGCCAAGGCCGAAACCATCACCTTCCTGACGGTGGGGGAGCCGGGGGCCGCTCCGCCGGTGGGGGAGGCCATGGATTATCTGCATCTGCATGGCCTCAGCGCCACCGCCCGTATCATCCCCAAAGGCGGGCGTAAGGTGGCCGAGGCGCTGCTGGCCGCCGCGCAGGAGGGCGGGGCCGATATGCTGATCATTGGTGGATACAGCCGTGGCCGCATGGCCGAGGCGGTCTTCGGCGGCGTCAGCGAGCATATCGTCACCCACCTGCAGCTGCCGGTCTTCATGGTGCATTAGCGCTGTACGGTCGGAAGGGTAATAAAAAACATCCCGGTTCGCAGGAACCGGGATGTTTTTTTACG
Source organism: Micropepsis pineolensis (assembly GCF_055392125.1). Lineage (NCBI taxonomy): Bacteria > Pseudomonadati > Pseudomonadota > Alphaproteobacteria > Micropepsales > Micropepsaceae > Micropepsis > Micropepsis pineolensis. The sequence goes on along the minus strand of NZ_AP042408.1, from coordinate 3,346,563 downwards.
CTTGGCCTGAAAATTCCTGTGGCGTCTCGAAAAGGGGGCTATCCGATCCGCTTACAAGAGCTCAGGCGTATAGTCGTATTTTACTCTTCGTCTTCGTCGGCACCGACCATCGCGGTGAGCTTACCCTCGGCCAACTGCTTGGCGAGGTTAAGAATCGCACGGCGATGCTTGGGCGACTTGATCGCCGAATAGGCTTCCAGCAGCTCGGCGGCACCCGGCTCGTTGAGGCGAGCAATGTGCTGGGCAAAGAGCGAAGAATCCTTCGACTTGTCCAGATCGCCGATCAGATCGACGACGCCGCAGCGCAGGGCCTGGGCGATTTCGACCAGACGGGAGAAGCTGACGCGGTTAGCGCCATGCTCGTATTTCTGCACCTGTTGAAAGGTAATCCCGATCTGACGGGCAAGCTGTTCTTGCGACATGCCAAGCTCGCGGCGGCGCAGACGAATGCGCGAACCCAAAGCAATGTCGAGCGGATGGGGAGAATTTTCCTCGGTATAACTGGTCATACTCGTTCCTTCGTGTACGAATTGGCACTGCTACTGCAACTGTCACGCATTTCTATCGGGTGTGGGGACCCACGTGGACGGCCGTTGTGTCTCTATGAGCTGCAGACTTCTATACAATCCTGTTGCGAACGCATTCACATTTCGTGTTACAGGTTAATGATAGTCTAAACGCTATCCTTCACAACCTGTATATAGGGTCCGCAAAAGACCCGCCAAGTAAAAAAGTCAACCCATATTCTTCGTAGAGGCGAGAACTTTTACGGGTGTCCAACACGTGGTACGCGGCTTCGTTGTGAACTTATCATGCCGTGGGGTACCAAAATGCCTGACATTTTTGCCAAAGCTTGGCTATTTGAACAAGAAAAATGCAATTACTCGCCATTTTGGAACAGTGTCCCGGCGGCGCAATAACGCACTGTAATCCCTTTCACAAATGCGTGTTAGACGGGATTCTTGAATGGCGCACCCGTCATGACACGTATTGTACGGTCGTATTGGGCTTTCCTTCGTCATGGGCGACTCAACGCATCTGTGTAATAGAAAATTTCTGCCGCGTCGCGTCCGAATCCCATCATTTGGGCCGTTGACATAGATCGTTACAGTTGTGGCTTTTTCTTGTCATCACATGGCCAAAATAAGATCTGCAACATTATCGTGCGAAAACTATTTAAAACTTTGTCAGAGATACCTTGCGTAAATTTAGTGAATTCTGTTGCCTTGATTTCCGGTCCATTGGCATTGCACGTAGCAGATGTAGCCAAGGTTCACTTTTGTCCGGCGCTGAAATCGGGCCGCCCACGCACAGCCGCCATCCGGCGCGGCGTTTTGATGCTGCCGTTCAGGCTGTCATGGTGGCGCGATGCGGGCGGCATAAGCTTTTATCGCTTGACTTTTAAGCGCCTGCGCCGTTCAACCGCACTCCATCCGCGTAGGCTTGCGGATTCTACAGCTTACGAAGATTTACGTTGCCAGTCATGGCCGACATGCGGTAGGCGAGATTTTCCAGTTTCGCGCTACAGGCGGAAACGGCGACAGTTGGAAATTATAAGCAAAGCGAACCCCTTAAGATGAGCGAAAAGCTTCCCAAGCTGAAGCAGGCGGCCAATGCCTTTAAAGGTATGCCACTTGCGCTGCAGCGCGTTATCGTCACAGTTCTGATCGTCATCGGCGGTCTGATCGTCGGTTGGGTCGGCCGCGGTGTTCTGACCGGTCCGCCTTCGGATTCCACAACGGCTGTGGTCTATCAGATCGGTGCCGCCAACCAGCCCGGCGCTGTGACGCAGAGCTGGCAGTTGATTTGCCCCTCCGCCAAAGAAGCGGAGCGGTATTGTGAAATCGACCGCGAAGTCATTGATGACAAGAGCGGCCAGCGCATCGGCCGTCTGGCCATCATGACCGAGAAGGGCAAGAAGCAGCCGTCGCTGGTTCTGACTGTTCCGCTCGGTGTTCTGCTGCGTCCGGGCCTGGGCTTCCGCCTGGCGGGTGATGCAGTGAAGAATCTGCCCTTCGCCACCTGCGATGCCGGTGGTTGCAGCGCGGTGGTGCCCTTCGATGACAAGATGAAGGATTCCATGCTGTCAGCGCAGGATGCCGCCTTCGTCATCACGACGCCGCAGGACCGCAATGGTGTTGAGGTTCCGTTCTCGTTGAAGCGGTTCGCCGAAGTCTACAAGGCTTACAAGACTGGCGAAGCCAAGCGTGCAAATCTGTGGTGGAGGTTGTGGCTATGATTGCCAGGCATGTTCGTAATGGACTGATCGCCGGTTTCTCGGCGGCTCTCATGATGGTTGGCGCAGCGTCTGCTGCCCCGGCTGACGAGCAGCGCGCCCCGGAACCCTCGCTGAACAAGCAGATCGGTGACTGGACAGTGCAGTGCTTCCAGCAGGCTGGCGCTTCGACCTGCCGCATGAATGAAATGCTGGTCAACAAGAAGACCGGCATGCGGGTGCTGAGCGTCACGGTGCTGTATGTGCCCGAGCGTAAGAGCTCCTTCATTGAAGCTGTGGTGCCGCTTAATGTCGCGCTGCAGAGCGGCGTGACGATTTCGGCCGACACTTTCACCTCTGGCACGCTGCAATATAACATCTGCGTCCAGCAGGGGTGTCAGACTGTGTTGCCGGCCGATGGCAATGTGATCTCGTCGCTTGGCCGCGCCACCAAGGGTGCGGTTGAAGTGGTGGATTACACCAACGGCAAGAAGATCAAGATTGGTTTCCCGCTTGAAGGCTTCAATGAAGCCTATCAGACGGTGGTCTCCAATACCCGCGCGGCTGCGGGTGCTGCGGCGGCACCGGCTGCCAATTAAAGCGGCAGGATTTTGCTTAAGTATGGAAACGGCCTGGCGCTTCGCCGGGCCGTTTTTCTTTAAATTCTCGTTATAATGGCTAAACTCGCGCGGTTGTGTATAGGGCTTTGCGACAAACGCGACAAATATACGGAACGTTTGTCTGATATTTGCTAGCTGTATTAACGTATAAAGAGTTCTGACGACGGAATTTGCCAGCATACACCGTGCAAAGACCGACCGTAACTAGGGGCGCCCGTTCGCATGATGAAACACGATAGTCATTCCAACCGCTTGAAACAGGTCGGCGGTGCGCTGGGGCGCGCCGTAAAATCCACCGTTGCCGGTGCCAGGGCCTGGAGTGCCCGCCGCCTGCCGGGTGGCGAGGTAACCATGTGGGTTGTCCTCGGTATGGTCTGTCTGGGGCTTTTTGTCTGGGTGATGATGCCGGGCAGCCAGGATGGCCTGCTGGGTGGGCCGTCGGCCAATGCCGATCCGCAGCCCGTTGCGGTCGCCACCGCGCATCGGGGCGATATTGCGGTCACGTTAAGCGCGTTGGGTACGGTGACGCCGCTCGCCACCGCCACGGTCACCCCGCAGGTCAGCGGTCAGGTGATAAGCGTCAATTTCCGCGAAGGGCAGATGGTGCGTGCCGGTGATTTGCTGGCCATCATCGACCCGCGCAGCTATCAGGCGTCGCTAGGTCAGGCTAAGGGCACGCTCGCCAAGGATAAGGCGGCGCTGGCCAATGCGATGGTCGAATTAAAGCGCCAGCGCGCCTTATTCGCCGCCAAGGCCACCTCGCAGCAGGATCTGGATTCGGCTGAAGCCACCGCCAAACAGGATGCTGGCACCGTTAAGGCCGATGAAGCCGCCGTGCAGACGGCCGCGATTAACCTTGGCTTTACCCGGGTGATTTCGCCGATTACGGGCCGGATTGGTTTGCGCGGTGTTGATGTCGGAAACTATGTCAGCGCCGGTCAGTCCACCGGCATCGCCACGGTGACCCAGATGAACCCGATGTCGGTGCTGTTCTCGGTGCCGGAAGATACGCTGAGCCAGGTGGTTGCCCGGATGAACGCCGGGGCCAAGCTGCCGGTCGAAGCCTATGACCGTGCCATGAGCCAGAAAATTGCCACCGGCAGTCTGGATGCGGTCGACAGTCAGATCAGCACCACCACCGGTACGGTGAAGATGCGCGCATTGTTTGATAATGACGATGCGGCGCTGTTCCCCAATCAGTTCGTCAACATCAAATTACTGGTCGATACACTGCACAATCAGGTCATCGTGCCGGTCACCGCCATCATGCGCGGCTCGCAAGGGATCTATGTCTTTGTCGTCAAGGCGGATCATACCGTGGCGATGCGTACCGTGATCACTGGGGCGCAGGATGTCGACAATATCGCCATCGCCAAGGGGCTTAATCCCGGTGAAACCGTGGTGACCGATGGTGCCGACCGCTTAAGCGATGGTGTGACCGTTTCGATCCCGAGTGGGAAACAGGTCGCCGATGTTGCACCGGCGGAAAGCGCCGGCCCCGCCGCCGTGCGTGGGCCGGGGGGTAATCACGCCTTGTTCCGCAAGTTGACGCCGGAAGAGCGTGAAAAAGTCCATGCCATGAGCAAAGACGAACGCGACGCCTGGATGAAGGCCCATAAAGACGAACTCATGAAGCGCAAGGATCAGCCGCGTGGCCCTGGTGGGCGTGGTCCCGGTGGGCCGCCACCGATGTAAGTCGGTGGCTCGCGTCCGTTTGCTGTGTGCCTGACATAAGGCTTGGGAATCGATGAATCCTTCTGCGCCCTTTATTACCCGTCCGGTGGCGACCTCGCTGCTGATGGTTGCTATCATGCTGGCCGGCTTACTCGGTTACAGCTCGTTACCGCTGTCGGCCTTGCCCGAGGTGGATTACCCAACCATCCAGGTGCAGACCTTCCTGCCAGGGGCTGCCCCCGATGTGATGACCACCGCGGTCACCGCCCCGTTGGAGCGCCAGTTCGGCCAGATGCCGGGGCTCAAGCAGATGTCGTCGGTCTCCTCGGGTGGGGCCTCGATCATCACGCTGCAGTTTGATTTGTCGCTCAAACTCGACGTCGCCGAACAGGAAGTGCAGGCGGCGATCAATGCGGCCAACAATTCGCTACCGTCAACGCTGCCGGCGCCACCGGTCTATGCCAAGGTCAATCCGGCAGATGCGCCGATTCTGACCATCGCGATTCAGTCGAAGACCCTGCCGATGACGCAGGTCGAAGATCTGGCTGAAACCCGGGTGGCGCAGAAAATTTCCCAGGTCTCGGGGGTTGGTCTGGTCAGCATCAATGGTGCCCAGCGCCCGGCCGTGCGGGTGCGGGCCAATTTGCAGGCTCTGGCCGCCTATGGTCTGGCGATCGACGATTTACGCACGACGATCTCCAACGCCAACTCGAACGGTCCGAAGGGCAGCTTTGATGGCAAGGCGCGTTCCTACACCATTGAATCCAATGATCAGCTTGAACAGGCCACCGATTACAGCAAAATCATTGTCGCGTATAAAAATGGCAGTCCGGTCTATCTGAAAGACGTCGCCGATGTGGCGGAAGGGGCCGAGAATAATCAGCTGTCGAGCTGGAAAAACACCACCCCCGCCATTCTGATCAATATCAAGCGTCAGCCGGGGGCCAATGTCATCGGGGTTGCCGATGCGGTGAAGAGAATCCTGCCGCAGATTCAGCAGGGCTTGCCCGGCTCGGTCAAGATGGAGGTTATCAGCGACCGCACCAACACCATCCGTGCCTCGGTCGATGATGTGCAGTTCGAGCTGATCCTGTCGGTTGTGCTGGTTGTTCTGGTTATCTTCCTGTTCCTGCGTAACCTGTCGGCGACCATCATTCCTTCGTTGTCGGTGCCACTGTCGATCGTCGGCACCTATGCCGCAATGTATCTGCTGGGCTATTCGCTCAACAATTTGTCGCTGATGGCACTAACCATCGCCGCAGGGTTCGTGGTCGATGATGCCATCGTGATGATCGAGAATATCTCGCGCTATCTGGAAGCCGGGATGAAGCCGTTCGATGCCGCCATGAAAGGTGCGGGGGAAATCGGCTTCACCATCATGTCGCTGACCATTTCGCTGATCGCCGTGCTGATCCCGCTGCTGTTTATGGAGGAGGTGGTCGGTCGCCTGTTCCGCGAATTCGCCGTGACGCTGGCCATCACCATTCTGATTTCCGCCGTGGTGTCGCTGACCCTGGTGCCGATGCTGTGCGCCAAGTTGTTGCGCCACCGCCCCGCCAAAGCCGAAATGGGGCTGATTGCCCGCAAATCGGAAGAATATTATCAGATGATGGTGGACTGGTACGAGCGCAAGCTGATCTGGGTACTCGACCATCAGAAGTTGACGTTGCAGGTCTTCCTCGGCACCGTCGGGCTGACCGTGCTGCTGTATGTCTTTATCCCCAAGGGGTTCTTCCCGTTACAGGATACGGGCTTTATTCAGGGTTACACTCAGGCCGGGCCGACCATTTCGTTTGCCGAGATGGCGCGGCGGCAGGAAGCTGTCGCCACTGAGATCCTGAAAGATCCGGCGGTAGAAAGCGTTTCGTCCTTTATCGGCATCGACAGTACCAATGCCACCATCAACAATGGCCGCTTCTTCATCAATCTGAAGGATAAGAGCAAGCGTGATGGCGTGCGGACCATCGTCAAGCGTCTGGGTAAGGCGACAGCGAACATTCCGGACATGAAGCTGTTCCTGCAGCCGGTGCAGGATCTGTCGACCGATGCCACGGTCGGCCGCGGCCAGTATCAGTTTGTGCTTGAAGATGCCAGCACGGCAGTGCTGAACGAATGGGTGCCCAAGCTGATTGCGCAGTTGAAGAAACAACGAGCGCTGGCGCATGTTTCAACCAGCTTTGTTGATCAGGGCATGGGGGCCTCAATCGAGGTTGATCGGGATACCGCAGCCCGTTACGGCATCACCGCTGCGACCATCGACAATGTGCTGTACGATTCCTTTGGCCAGCGCATTATTTCGACCATCTTTACCCAGTCGAACCAGTATCGCGTGATTATGGAGGCCGATCCCAAGGTCAATAACACGCTTGAATCGCTGGAAAACATTTACATCCCGTCTTCGAGCAGCGGTCAGGTCCCCTTGTCGGCGATTGCGCGCATCACGGTCAAACCGATGCCGCTGGAAACCGATCATTTAAGCCAGTTCCCAGCAGCAATGATTTCCTTCGACGTCGCCGATGGCTATTCGCTTGGTGCGGCGGTCTCGGCGGTCAATAAAGCCGAAGACCAGGTTAATCTGCCGGCGAGCATTACCACCCAGTTCCAGGGATCGGCACTGGCTTTCCAGAGCACGCTGCTCAGCGAGTTGTTGCTGATTCTGGCGGCGTTGGGGGCGGTCTATATTGTGCTCGGCGTTTTGTATGAGAGCTATATTCACCCGCTTACCATTCTTTCGACCCTGCCGTCGGCGGGTGTCGGCGCACTGCTTTTGTTGATGATCACCGGGCATGATCTCAATGTGGTGTCGATCATCGGCATTATTTTGCTGATCGGTATCGTCAAGAAAAACGCCATCATGATGATCGACTTTGCGCTGGAGGCCGAACGGCACGAGGGTAAGTCGCCGCGGGATGCGATCTTCCAGGCGGCCCTGTTGCGTTTCCGCCCGATCATGATGACCACTGTGGCCGCGATGTTTGGTGCCCTGCCGCTGATGCTGGGTTCGGGCATGGGTTCAGAACTGCGCCATCCGCTCGGGCTGGCCATCGTTGGTGGTCTGGCGCTGAGCCAGATGCTGACCCTGTTCACCACGCCGGTGATCTACATCTATTTCGACCAGCTGATGCACACGTTCCGTGCACGGATGGGGTGGTCTGCTTCCGGTGCGTCCGACCAGACGGAAGGCTGATGCGATGAACATCTCGCGTATCTTCATCGAGCGGCCGGTTGCCACCACACTGCTTACCCTTGGTCTGGCGATTGCCGGTATTGTCGCCTATTTCCTGCTGCCGGTGGCGCCGCTGCCCAGTGTGGATATGCCGGTGGTGTTTGTGCAGGCTTCGCTGTCAGGGGCCAGTCCCGAGACGATGTCCTCATCGGTGACCACGCCGCTGGAGCGCCATCTCGGTTCGATCGCCGGGGTCGAGGAAATGACCTCGACCAGTTCGCAAGGTTCCTCGCGTATTGTGCTCGAGTTCAATCTCAAGCGTGATATTGACGGGGCAACCCGCGATGTGCAGGCGGCCATCAATGCCGCCCGCTCTGATCTGCCGTCATCGATGAAGGGCCTGCCGACCTATCGCAAGATCAATCCGTCGGACATGCCGGTGCTGATTCTGGCTTTGACCAGCGACAAGCTGACCCCCGGTCAGATGTATGATGTCGCCTCGACCGTGCTGCAGCAGAAGCTCAGTCAGGTCAAAGGTGTCGGTCAGGTTTCGGTTGGTGGTTCGTCGTTGCCTGCGGTGCGCGTCGATCTTAATCCGCATGCGTTATTTAAATACGGCATCGGTCTGGAAGACGTCCGCGCTGCGCTGTCTGCCGCCAATGCCAATGCACCCAAGGGGGCGATCTCGGTCGGTCCACAGCGGCTGCAGGTTTATGTCAACGATCAGGGCCGCAAAGCTGACGACTTCCGCGATCTTGTCATCGCCTATCGCAGCGGTGCAGCTGTGCGGCTGCGCGATGTCGCGCGGGTCTATGACGGGGTCGAGAATAATCAGAATTTTGGTATGGCCAATGGCAAGCCCGCCATTCTGGTCACACTGTATCGTCAGCCCGGTGCCAATATCATCGAGACCGTCAATGCGGTTAAAGCCGCGATGCCGCTGTTGAAAAAAGTGCTGCCGGCCTCGATTGACATCATCACCGCCAATGATCGTACCAGCTCGATTCAGGCTTCATTGCACGATGTCGAAACCACCATGCTGATCTCGGTCTGTCTGGTCATGCTGGTGGTGTTTTTGTTCCTGCGCAATGGCCGGGCGGCGTTGATCCCCTCAGTGGCGGTGCCGCTGTCGCTGATCGGCACCTTTGTGGTGATGTACTTCCTCGACTTCTCGCTCGACAATCTGTCGCTGATGGCGCTGACCGTGGCGACGGGCTTCGTGGTCGACGACGCCATTGTCATGCTGGAAAATATCACCCGCCATATCGAAAGCGGAATGAACCGGTTTCAGGCCACCTTATTGGGTGCCAAAGAGGTCGGCTTCACTGTAATCGCCATGAGCTTGTCGCTGATTGCGGTATTCCTGCCGCTGTTGCTGATGGGCGGGGTGGTCGGTCGCTTCTTTAAGGAATTTTCGATCACGATGGCGGCGGCCATTGCGATTTCACTGGTGATTTCGCTGACCACCACGCCGATGATGTGCGCGCATCTTAAGTTGCATAGTGCTGGTGATGGCAAGCAGAGCAAGCTGCTGATCTGGTCGGAACGGGCTTTTGACTGGTCACTGGGTTTTTATCGCCGCACACTGGAAGCGGTGCTGCGCCACCCGCTGGTGATTGCCTTTATACCACTGATCGCCTTTATCATGATCATCGTCATGTTTGTGATTATCCCCAAGGGCATGTTCCCGGCCGAAGATACTGGCCAGATCATGGGCAATATCCGGGGCGACCAGACGATTTCCTTCCAGGCCATGCAGGCCAAATATAAAACCTTTGCGGCCATCGTCTCATCCGATCCGGCGGTAATGACGGCGGTGGGCTCGATGAGCAGCGGCGGCGGAATGCGCGGTGGCGGTTCCAATTCCGGCGATTTGTTTATTCAGCTAAAGCCGTTATCGCAGCGGGGCCCCGGCCCGGCCAGCACCGATGATGTTGCCCGCAGACTGACCAAGCGCATGGCTTCGATTGAAGGTGTGCGGGTGCATCTGTTCAGCCCGGGTGACATGAAGTCCGGCGCGCGTTCCGGTAATGCCACCTATCAGTACACCATTCTGGGCGATACATTGAGCGAGCTCAATCAGTGGGTGCCCAAGATCACCAACGCGTTGCAGGACGTGCCCGAACTGGAGGACGTCAATTCTGATCGCGAGGCCGCAGGGCTTGAGCTCAAAATGACGGTCGACCGTGACACCGCCAAGCGACTGGGCATTGATTCCACACAAATCGACTCGACACTGTACGACGCCTTTGGTCAGCGTTCGGTTTCCACCATCTATAACGACACCAATCAGTATTCCGTGGTGATGGGGGTGATGCAGGAATTCTGGCAAAGCCCGGAAACCCTCAAAGAGTTGTATGTCAGCACCTCTGGTGGCACGGCGTCGGGGACGTCGTCCTCTGGCATGGCGTCCGGTACGGTGAGTACGTCGACAACAAGTTCGTCAACCACGTCAACGACATCGAGTAGCACATCGTCGGATAGTTCTGACAGCAGCACGGATGTGGTGCGCAATCAGCGTCAAAACGCACTGGTTTCCAGCTCGGGCAATGCTTCCAGCGGTGCCTCGGTCAGCACCTCGGTCGAAACTATGGTGCCGCTGTCGGCCTTCACCAAATTTGAATATGGCACGGCACCGCTGGCCGTCGCCCATCAGGGGCCGTTTGTTGCCACCACCTTCTCGTTCAATCTGCCACAGGGCAAATCGCTCAGCGATGCGGTCAAGGCGATTGATCGCGCCATGGCCAAGGTCCACGCGCCGATCACCATTCATGGTGAGTTTGCCGGTACCGCCCGCATGTTCCAGGATAATAACAGCAACACGCCGATGCTGATCCTGGCGGCAATTGCCACGGTCTACATCGTGCTGGGGATTCTTTATGAAAGTCTGGTCCACCCGATCACCATCCTGTCGACCATTCCGTCGGCGGGCGTCGGCGCGTTCATCGCGCTGCTGATCACCGGCACCCAGTTCGATCTGATGGGCATCATTGGCGTTATTCTGCTGATTGGTATCGTCAAGAAAAACGCCATCATGATGATCGACTTTGCCTTGATTGCCGAGCGCGAGGAGAATCTGTCCTCGCACGATGCCATCTTCAAAGCCTGTATGCTGCGCTTCCGCCCGATCATGATGACGACTTTTGCCGCCATTCTGGGCGCGCTGCCGCTGGCGGTTGGTTTCGGCTCCGGTTCGGAGATCCGCAAACCCCTGGGTATCGCCATTGTCGGCGGCCTGATCGTCAGTCAGGTGCTGACCCTCTACACCACGCCGGTGATGTATCTCTATCTCGACCGCTTCCGTCTGTTTTCCAAACGGCAGTGGAACCGGCTTTATGGCCGCCTGCTCGGCGAGGCGTAAGGCTTGCTATACCTATAACTTCGAGGTATTATACCTTGAAGTTATAGGTATGCGGCGATGGTGAAAACGCCAAATCCCCATTTCATGGCCGGGGTACCAGAACTGCTGATCCTGCAGCTGCTGCAGGGGCATGAGATGTATGGCTATGAAATTGTACAGGCCATTCACAGCCGCAGCGGCGAAGTGGTGTCGGTCGGCGAGGGGGTAGTCTATCCTGTATTACATGCGCTTGAGCAGGATGGCGCCTTAAGTGCCCACCGCCGCACAGTTGGGGGCCGCAGTCGGGTATATTACCGCCTGACTGCCAGGGGTGAGAAACGCCTGAGCGCTTTGCGGCAAAACTGGTTGTCGCTTGCCGGGGCTATTAGTACGGTTTTGGGGGTGCGCTATGCCCCATCGGTTTGAAGCAATGTCCCAGCGCTTGTTGGTGGCGGGGATCGCGCCACGTCATGTCCGCCGCTATGTTCGAGAACTGCAAGATCATCTGGCTGATGGGGTATCGGCTGCACAGCAAGCCGGGCATTCCCTGTCTCAGGCGCAAAACATCGCGCGTATCCAGCTTGGCAGTGATGATGCATTAACCGCTGCCATGCTGGTGCAGCCCGCACTGCGTTCTTATATGGTGCGTTGGCCTTGGGCGATCCTTGGTATTCTGCCCGTTATCTGTGTACTGATTATTATTCTTATCCTGCCGTGTATGCTTGGCTTTACGGTAAGCCATCTGCCCGCCATGCAGGTTCCGGGCTGGGTCGCCACCGCGGTGGCGGGCTATGTCTGGCTGGTCAATACGGTTGGCGGGCTGTCGGTTGTTGCGCTTTTTGGCTGGATGGCGCGCCGTCAGCATTGCAGTGGTTATTGGGCTGCATTGGGACTGTCACTGGCGGCCTTGTGTGGGGCCGCACTGACTGTGTCGATGAGCCTTCCTGTGGGGGGCATGCAGGGTGGATTTGTGTCCTTGTCCAGCCCGCTTGGTCCCCATGGTGAAACGCTGCACGGCATTGCCGGGGCACCCATGAGTTTGGCGCGTCTGGTGCTGGGCCTGCTGATCGGATTGGGTATGTTATGGGGCAGGCGCGCGTGTCGGGTCCTGGCTTCAGACTAACCGTCTGCAATACGGCGCCGCGGCTGCGCAGCGCGGTGCTTGTCGTTGGCGTACATATTGGTTTTATTGCGGCATTTCTCTGCTACACGCCACCAATGCTTCGCGCCGCACCGCCGCCATCAGCGGCCCTTCGCGTTGTGGCTATTCCGATGATTGTTTTGATGCGGCCTGCGTCGGTGGGGCGTGCCCCGGATGCCTATGGCTGGCTAAGGCAGCAAGCGATTGCATCACCCATAACCACAGAAAATCACGCTGGGGCGTTAGGGGGCAGCGTGTTTGGCTGCCTGCCGGAGCGGCTCAGTCGCCTGTCTGCCGAAGATCGGGCCGCTTGCATCAAACGGCTGGGCTGGACAAAAGCGGCCGGTTCAATGGCGCAGGCCCGGCAAAGTGCGCAGGATTCTTTGTGGCAGGCTGAAAAGGTCGCCCGTGACCGTCCGGTGCAGCTGCCGTGTACCGGTACGGGCGGTGATGGGCCGCCGCGTACCCTTGCCACCCCGGCAGCGCCGCCCCCGTCAGCGGGGACCGCGGCGGTGGTATCGATTAATCCAATCTGTGTCCTAAGCCGGTTACGCGGATTGTTGGAGTAAAAATATTTCCCAAAACAAGACACGGCTCTTGAAAGCCGCTTTAGGCGTACCCAAATCAAACTCTGTCGGAATGCCCTGGTGGGTTTCGACAAATGATGAAGGTTCCGGCCTTAAGTGGCGGGACGACACACAAACGCTCTTGAAGGAGGTTTGACTATGCGTACATTTGATTTCTCTCCGCTTTTCCGCTCGACCGTTGGTTTTGACCGTCTGTTTGATTTGATGGATTCGGTCCCAGATCAGGCGCAAAGCTATCCACCCTATAATATCGAACGTGTCGACGAGACCCATTACTGCATCACGCTGGCAGTGGCCGGTTTCGCCGAAAAGGATTTACAGGCTGAAGTGCGCGATGGTGTGCTGACCGTGATCGGTAAGCGCGAGCCCAGTGAGGAGGCCAAATTCCTCTATCAGGGCATCGCCGGGCGCAGTTTCGAACGCCGCTTCCAGCTTGCCGAGTATGTCGAGGTGCGCAATGCCGCGCTTGAAAACGGTCTTCTGCATATCGATCTGGAGCGCGTGATTCCTGAAGAAAAGAAGCCGCGTCAGATTCTGATCAATGCGTCGCAAGACGGGGCCAAAGTGCTTGAGGCCGCTCACGCCTGATAGCGTAGGGTTTGTTGCGATAAATTCGGGAAAAGCCGGAAACACAAAGCGTTTCCGGCTTTTCCTTTTCGTACATCCTGCTATTTTCCGGTAGAGTTTTTGGCGCATACACCATGCCCAGCTGGCAAAGTTCGCTGTTCGAGCATTTTTCCCGCCTGTCCAAGCCGCAATGCGACGAGGCGGTGATCGGCCTGGCTGAAATCCGCCGTCAGTATGATTATCTGACCGCGCGCTTCGGGCCGGCCCCGGCAGGGTGCGCCTTTGAACCGGGGCGTTTCGGGCCGATCAAGGGGGAGTGGACGCGGTGGGGCAATGCCTCCTCTGGCCGTCTGGTGCTGTATTTCCATGGCGGCGGCTATGTTGCCGGTTCGCCGGAAAGTAATCGCCCGCTGGTGGCCCGTCTGGCCCAGGCGGTCGAGGCACCAATTTTTTCCCCGGCCTATCGGCTGGCGCCCGAGCATGTTTTCCCGGCAGCGGTGCGCGACGGGCTCGACCTTTATCGCCATTGTCTGGACCATGGCATCAGTCCTGCCACCATTGCGCTGGCGGGCAGTGGTTCCGGCGGCGGGCTGGCGCTGGCCGTTCTGGTGGCCATTCGCAATGCCGGGCTGCCGATGCCGGCGGCGCTGGTTGCGATGTCGCCCTGGGCCGACATGACCTTGTCGAGCTGGTCGATCCTGAAAAATGCCGGGAACGACGCCCTGTTATCCTGGAACATGCTGTTTGTCAGCGCCCGGACCTATCTGAAAAAAAATAATCCGGCTGATTCGTACGCCTCGCCGCTGTTTGCCAGCTTCAAGGACTTTCCACCGCTGATGATCCATGCCGGCAGTCAGGAAATCCTGCGTGACGATGCCGCGCGGATCGGCGATAAAGCCGCTGAGGCCGGTGTACCGGTCAGTATTGAGATCTATGACGGCATGCCACATTTATTTCAGGCCAGTACCTATGCGCCCGAAGCCAAGGTAAGCCTGCAACGTTTGGGGCAGTTTATCCGCAGCCGCATTCAGACCGCCGTCATGGCGGCAGGGAGCCCGTGATGAAGCATTTTTGTGCCGCGCTGTTGACCGGTTTGATGATGAGCCTGCTGGTTCTGACCGGGGCGGCGGCCAGGGATCTGCCTGCGGGTGGGCTTACCAGTGCCAAATTGGCCGACTGGCTGCAGAAGTCGGGCTATCAGGCACAGGTCGGCAGCACCGAGGATGGCACGCAGTATGTCAAAAGTGCTGCCGAGGGGCTGAATTTCGGCATTTTCCTCTATGGCTGCGCCAAGGCGCGCTGTACCTCGATGCAGTTTGTCACCAGTTTTGCCGGAAGCGGTAAAAGCCCGCCGGCCGCCAATGATTGGAATCGCAATTTCCGCTGGGTGCGGGCCTATATCGACGGCGACAAGGATCTGATTTTCGATTTCGATGTCGATCTGTCCCCCGGCGTAACCTATGAAGGCTTGGCCGATCTGCTCGATATCTGGTGTAAATCGATTCCGGATATGCGCCGCGCTGCGCGCTAAATCTGAATCTGGCGTTGTGGTTATGGCGCTGGCGGGGCCGGGGCGCTGACCATGGTGGTGAGTTTGGCACCGGTCAGATCGGCATCGGCCAGTTCGGTGCCGCGCAAGATGGCCCCCGACAGATCGGCATAGGCCAGATCGCTGCCCGTCAGTGCCGCCCGGCGCAAATCGGCCCCGCGCAAATCAATGTGGTGGGCAATCGCCCCTTCCAGCCGGGTCGGCAGTAGCCGGCCATCGGCGAGAATCAGGGG
This sequence comes from Micropepsis pineolensis, assembly GCF_055392125.1. Taxonomy (NCBI): domain Bacteria; kingdom Pseudomonadati; phylum Pseudomonadota; class Alphaproteobacteria; order Micropepsales; family Micropepsaceae; genus Micropepsis; species Micropepsis pineolensis. The sequence goes on along the minus strand of NZ_AP042408.1, from coordinate 3,331,471 downwards.
CCCCATCAGTGCGTTGTGCAGATCGGCGAAGCTGAGCCTTGTTCCCATCAGGTTGGCACCGCGTAAATCTGCGTCGGCCAGGCAGATGGCCCGCAAATCCGCCCCTTCCAGATCCGCCCCGGCCAGAATGGCACCGGTCAGGTCGAGCCCATAGAACGTTGCCCGTGGGGCGATGAGGGATTTGAGCTGTGCGAATCGCCCGGCGTGTAACTGGCGCAGGTCCATACCGGAAAAATCCGCCGGGCGTCCTTGCTGACCGTTGCTTTCAATCCACAGCATGTGATCGGACAGCAACTGCTGCAGGGTCTCGTCATTAAGATTTGCTGTGGTACCGACCGGCTGGTCGGTTAAAGCGCCGGTCAAAATGGTGTCGATGGCGATGGCTTGTTCAAAGCGGCAGCCCACCAGCACCGCATCGGTGAAATCGACCCCGGTCAGATTGCTGGCGCTAAAATCGCTGCCGCTGAGCAGGCTACCCTGGAATTTGGCCCTTTCCAGATTGGCGCATTGCATTTGGCAATTGGACAGCACGGCGTCGGAAAAATCGGCGTCACGCGCGATGGCCTGATCCAGCCTGGCATGGGTCAGCCTGGCCGAGGAGATAAGGGCACCGCTCAGATCGGCAGCTACCGTGCGGGTTTCCTGCGCCACGGATTGCGGATCATCCGACACTGGCATCGGGCCCAGATCGGCATCGGTCAGGTCGGCCCCAATCAGATTGGCCCCGGCCAGATTTACCCCGCGCAAATCCGCCCGGCGCAGACGGGCCCCGGCCAGATTGGCCCGCCGCAAATCGGCCCCGACAAAACGCGCCGCATCCAATGTGCCGCCCGCCAGATTGGTTTCGGCCATGCGGGCACCGGAGAAATTCGCATCCGCCAGATTATAGCCGACCAGTTCGAGCCCGCTGAGATCGGTGGCGGCAAAGTCGGCCCGTGCGCCACCGGCCCAGCCGGAAAACAGCATCTCGTGCCGGGCTGCGGCAGCCCTGGCTTCTTTTTGTGTCAGTTTGGTGTATTTGTTGTAACCACTCATGGTAGAGAGGAAACCCCGCCAGTCATAATGCCATCGTCAGGAATGTGGTCTGCTGCACGTTTCGCCTGAAATCTGGCCCCTTACGAGGGTCAAAAAACTTCGGCGGACAACCCATGGTCTATCTTCCTAATAGCGGGCTAATCGCCTATTAAAAAGCAGAAATTTGCGTTAAGCGTTTCTCGACGCTAGGTGTCTTGGCGAAAAGCAGCTATGGTCGGGCCCGATTTGCCCCTCTATCACGAATGCGTGGGTTGGGTGTGGTTAATGTCGTACCCGTCACGGGGGGAATTTCTCGTGACGCGCGCGGGTGGATTGCACAGGAATTAACGAGGTCGATTTTGAGCAAGCAAAAGTTATTGCTTTCCGTTGCCGCTGGCGCGCTTCTGTCTTTTCCGGCGATCGCGGACACGACGATTTCAACATCTGTCGACAAGGGGCAGGTGACCGCGGTTGATAGCAGCAGCAGCTTCGACACCGATTATTACACCACCGGCGTCGGCAATATCATCATCACCTCGGCCGGTACCGTCGCGCATAATAAAGCCGACTGGTCGGCCATCACGGTGAATTCCGACAGTTACGTCTACAGTAACGGCCTGATTCAGGATAACGACCACAGTGATGCCTATGGCATCGAGGTCGATATGACCGATGTGGTCGACCGCAATATGAGTGGCGGCACCTATACCAACGCGGCAGGTTCGTCTATTTCCGGCGCAGCGATCTATCTGGATTCCAGCTCGGTCATCAAACTGGCCGGTGATACCGGTTCGACCAAATACGGTATCTGGATTAACGGTGCCAGTTCGTCCTGTCTGGATACCGGCGCCAGCTGCGTGATGACCGGCGATATCACCATGGTGAAGGGCTCGGAAATCTACATCAAGGGCACCACCGGCCGCGGCATCTACGAAGAATACGGTACCGGAATTGATGGTGACATCACCATCGGCGGCCTGATCGAATTGCAGCAGTTGACGGCGACTTCGACGTCCAGCTCCGGCCTTTATGGCATGTATATGCTGGGCAAGATCGACGGCAACGTGACCATCACCAGCGATGGTGAGATTCTGTCGGATGGGGCCTCGGCTTATGGCATCTATCTGTCGGGCAGCGGTGTTACTGGCGCGCTGACCATCGAAGGTAAGGTTATCACTGAAGGTATTGACACCAGCTCATCTGATTTTACACAGAAAAAAGCCGATAATGGCGATGTCACCTATCCGGAAGCGGCGACGGCGGTATCAATTGGCGCCAGCATCGGTGGTGGCATCAATATTTCCGGCACTGTTGAAACGCTGGGTACCGGTGAAGCCATTCTGATTTCACCAAGTCTAACCTATGGTTCAGCCTCCTATGATACCGTGGCCAGCCAGGTCATCGGGCTGAATGGCACGACTGGGTATGGCTTCTACAATACCGGAACGGTTTCTATTGCGCCGATTAACGCTAATGCCAGTGCAACGGCGGCGATTTATCTGGTGGGTGGCGGTTCGCAATACGCCTCGGTCATTGATGGCGGCATCTACAACTCGGGCACCATTTCGGCCACGGTGCGTAACAGCACCGATAGCCCGACCACGGTTTCGGCGACCGCCATTCTTACCAGTGGTTATTTTAATATCGGCGGTTACTACAATACGACGACGAAGAAATATGTTGCCGACGAAATTGTTGCTAATGGCTCTCAAAACGCTGCACTAACAAGTGATACTTGTACATACAGTTATTGCTACTACGATGGTTCCAGTAATACGCTTTATGACGCCACCACGCGCGGCTCGCTGACCAACACCGGCACGATTGAAGCGGTGGCTTCTTCCGGATCAAGCGGATCGGTCAAAATCGGTACAGGGGCGGCGTCTACACGGGCGATCTTCATCGCGTCCAATTCGCACCTGACTTCGATCGTCAATTCGGGAACTATTCTGGCATCGTCTACGGTGCGTTCTGACTATACCGATACGGTCACATCCCTGTCGGCCTATGCCATTACCGATTATTCCGGCACGCTGACCTATATCTACAACACCGGCATCATCGAAGCGGTGGCCACCAGCCTCGATAACGATGCCCAGGTCAATTATGCCGTCTATCTGTCAGGTGACTCGCTGTCGGAATCCGGCACGGGCGTGACCATCATCAGCAAGTCGACCACAAGCTCGTCGGCATACATTGTTGGTGATATTAAATTTGGTGATGGTGACAACCAGCAGATCTATGTCTCGGGTAATTCTTCCTATTACTCCTATCTGATTGGCGATATTTCCTTCGGTGCCAGCACCGAGCCGGGCATCTCCAATGGCGATCTGCTTTCGGTTGGGGCTTATTCGGTGGTGACGGGCCGGGTGACGGCGACCAACGATGTGGAAGTCTCCATCGCTGATTACGGCACGCTGAACCTGCTCAACGACACCACCACGCTGAATGCGTCCCGGCTCACGGTTGCCAGTGGTGGTACACTGAGCATCGGCGTGTCAAAGGATATGGAAAAGACCGGTACGATTGACGTTTCCGATTATGCCGTGATCAGTTCCGGTGCCACCTTGGGCGTGACCTATAACAGTTATGTTCCCACCGGTAGCAGCAGCTTCCTGCTCATCCGCACCACCGCGGGCAATCTGTATTCGTCTTACGATACCACGACGAGCACGGGCACCGCGCTGACCACAGCGGATTTGGCCGACTACAACACGACGATTGCCGATAATCTGCCCTTCCTGTTCAGTTCGGCCAGTCTGTCGGTCACCACAGCGACGACGACGACGTCGGGCTCTTCGACGTGTACGACCAAATCGTCGACCTGTATTGCCTATGACGAAGTGGTGCTCAATGTGACGTCGAAAACCTCGACCGAACTGGGTCTGACTGGTTATGCCAAGCAGATGTTCAGCTATATCAATGCGGCCCTTGACGTTGACCCGGATCTGGGCGCGGCGATGGTCAATGATATTGGTGATGGTTGCGGCACGATTACCGACGGTGCCTGCACCGGCTCGATCACTATCGCCGAGGCTTATTCTCAGGCGCAAAAAGCGTTCAATGCCTATGCCCCAAACATGACGGGTGCGACCCGCCAGATTGCCATTTCGCTGACCGATCAGGCCACCGGTGTGGTGGCGGCCCGCCAGCGCATGCTGCGTGATTATGGCAATGATGGCGACGGCGATATGACGATGTGGGGCCAGGCCTTTGGCAGTAATATCCATGCCGATGGTCAGGGCGAAGTTGGTGCTGACGGCAGCTATGCCAAGAACGGCTATAAAGAAAACGGTTATGGTTTTGCCCTGGGTCTTGACGAGGGTAGCCCGCGCTTTGGCTGGTATGGTGGCGCGATCACCTTCTACAATTCCAGTGTCAAGGAAACCGGCCGCGATTCCCATGATAATGAATTGTGGGTCTTGCTCAGCGGGTATTCGGCCTGGCGTGGTCATCATCTGTTCTTCGACAGCAAGGTTGATGTTGGTTACGCCCGCATCCGTGGTAAGCGCTACATCTCTTTGAGTGACACTGATGGCAATACCTATACGCGTGAAGCCGACAGCAAGCATGCGGTCGAAACCCTGTCTGGTGGTGTGACCACTGGCGCGGCTTTTGATTACGCCGGTTTGAAGATTACGCCGCAGATCAGCCTCGACGGCTTACTGATGCGGACCGAAGGCTATAAAGAATCCAACCCCGACAGCACGCTGTCGACCGAGCAGGGCTTCCTGCTTCACGTTTATCCGGGGTATTACCGTTCGTTACGCGGCTATGTTGGCACGTCGCTGGGCTATGATTTCGATCTGTTGGGTCTGACCTGGCAGCCGGAGCTGCATGGCGGTTACCGCTATGACTTCATGCATGATCTGAACAAATCCAAGGTCTCGTTCAAAGATGTCGATACCGAGCTCACCGGGGATCAGGCCGGTGACCGCTTCACCCTCACCGGGCTTGATCCGGCGCGGAGCAATCTGGTTGGTGGCGGCTCCTTCGGCTTCAAGGTCGACAGCTGGTCGCTCAACGTCAACTTCGACTGGATCCATGGTAATAACGGCATGACCCAGAAGATCGGCACCCTCAATTTCGTGGTTCGGCTCTAGAAAAGACAAATATGCGCAAGATGACGAAGACAGAGATTTCGGTGGCGTCCGGCATGCCGGGCCGTTGTAAGGGTAGGAAATCGAAATTGAACAAGCGTAATCTGATGCTTTCGGCAGCCACGATCGCAATTCTTGCGACGCCGGCTTCGGCCTCCTCCTCAACGACGGTTTCGCTCGATTCGGATGATATCTGCATTGCTTCGGCGGATATCCACTGCATCACCAGTAAGACGACGAGCGCGCTGAGCACCTCGACCGCTACCGGGGTTGATAGTGCTGCGGGGCCGAGCAACATCTATATGTTCTATGACAGTGATAACGGCTATGGCCGCATTGTCATGAAGAAAGAAAATACCGCGCTCGTCACAATTGATTCGAGCAATTACGTCTATAGTAACGGTGTTTTGTCCAACACCGAATCCTCTGGTGCTCAGGGCATTCGGGTGGATTTATCGGCTAACCCCGTCACCACGACCTGGACTTTTGAAAACTACGAACTCGACACCATCACCGGGGCGGCGATTTATCTTGACGCCTCCTCGACGCTGTATCTGACCGGCAAGGGCTCGAGCAAGGTCGCCATCTGGCTTGACCCCAGCGATTCGGCAACCGGCACCGGCACGCTGACTGGCGACATCATCACCTATTACGGTTCGGTGATTTCGATCAAAGGTGACGATTCTGTCGGCATTCTGATGGATGAAGGCGCGACGCTGGACGGCAATATCCAGCTCAGCGGCACGATGGATATCTATCAGCATACGGCCAAATCTATGACGGCGTCGAACCTGTTCGGCCTGTACATGGACGGGTATGTCAATGGCAATGTCGGCATCTATGATGGCGGCACCGTGCTGGTGGCCGGTACCGGGGCCAATGGCTTCTTTATTTCCGGCAGTGGTGTTTCGGGCAACATCACGATCGAAGGCACGCTGGCAACCGAGGGGATCGATTCCTCCTCGGTTTCCTCGACCTATTACACCACCAATTCGAAGAAGATTTACCCCGATGCCGGCCCGGCGCTGACGGTCAATTCCAGCGTTGGCAAGGGTATCGAGATCACCGGTCTGAACTATGACGATGACAGCGATTCGACCACGGGCACGGTTTCGACCGTTGGTACCGAGGCGACGATCCTGATCTCGCCGGTGGTTGTGACCAACGGTACCACCTATACCGCCAGTTCCAGCGTCGTGGTTGGTCTGTATCAGTCCTACAGCACGACCTATAAAACCTATTCCTACGAAGCCTATGACCCGGGGTTTGGTCTGTATAACCGCGGTACGGTTTCGCTGACGCCGACCAACGTCAACTACTCGGTTGGCGCGGCGCTCCGGATCGAAGGCACCAGTGCTCTGCCGACCTATATCAATGGTGGTATTTTTAATTCCGGCTCGATCTCGGCTGCGGCAACGACGGACGAGAAATATTATTCGGTCACCGCCACCGCGGTAAGCCTTGAAGGTAATGTCACTGTCGGCGGGTATTACGATGAAACGTGGTCTTCCGACGACATCTCTTGCACCGGCAGTAGCTGCACCTATGAGAGTGGTATTCCGGCCAGCGTAATCGCGGAAATGCAGGCTGCCGGCAGTAAGGTTCTCGCCAATGGCCGTATTTCGGATGCCAATGATGATACCGGCTACGATCAGGCCGCTTTCGTCAACAGTGGTGATACCGGTTCGGGTAAGATTTCTGCGACGGTTTCGGGTAAGGGCGGCGGCACGGCCACCGCGCTGCTGATTTCGGCCGATTCCTATCTGTCTTCGATCTATAATTCGGGGACGATTTCGGCCACTGCCAGCACCACCAAAACGGGCATCACCAGCACGCTGGCGGCTTATGCCATTCACGATCTGTCTGGCTCGCTGACCTACATTTATAATGCCGGGACGATTTCGGCTGCGGCAACATCGCTCGACAGTGATTTGCAGATCGCCGATGCCATCAACCTGATCTCGGATAACACGACGACCAACGCGGCCAGCGGCGTAACCATCATCAATGCGGCGACATCGGATGCCTCGGCGACGATTACCGGTAACATCCGCTTTGACACCGGCACCAATCAGCAGATTTATCTGACCGGCGCCAGCTCGTCCTATCTGTCGGCCATCGTCGGCAATATTTATTACGGTGCCTGCAGTGACGGTTCGAGCAGTTGCGGCGATGTGCTGTCGATTGGTGCCTTTGGCGAGGTTTCCGGTTCGGTTTACAGTTACGGCAGTGATATCGACGTTATCATTTACAACAATGGCCTGCTGTATCTGCAAAACAGCTATGACAAGGACAGCTCGGAAACGCTCAACGGTACGGCGCTGACCGCCGGTACGGTGACGGTTTATGACGGTGGTTACCTCAGCCTTGGTATCAAGGAAGATTCCGGCCTCAACAGCTCCGGCTATATACAGGCCTCTGGCGATATCAATATCTATAGCGGCGCGAATCTTGGCGTGGCCTATAACAGCTATATCGGCAGTGAATCGGGTTCGTCCTATGTGCTGATGACCACCACCGGTTCGTTGAATATCGAGGATCTGGCGACCTACGCCCACGATATTTCAACCCCGATGACGGCAAGCTGCGATGGCACCGGCAATACCTGCGGTGACATGCCGTTCCTGTTCGCCTCGCAGACGCTGACCGAAACAACAGGCAAAAACAGTTCGGGGGCGACTACGAACGAACTGGTGCTGACGGTTGTGACCAAGACGGCCAGCCAGTTGGGACTGACCGGTTATGGCGCGCAGATGTTCACGCAGATTAATGCCGCGATCAGCACCGATGACGAACTGGGTGCGGCGATGGTCAATGGCATTCATGCCAATGTCGATGATACGACCGCGACCGGTGCCTCCTATGAAGCGCAGAAAGCCTATGACGCCTATGCGCCAAATGCTTCCGGTGGTACGCGCGCCATCGCGCTGGCGATTACCGATCAGGCAACCGGCGTCGTTGCGGCCCGTCAGCGTTCTTTGCGCATGTTCGCCAAGGAAGAGGGCGAGCTGACGCTGTGGACGCAGGAATTTGTTCAGTCAATCAAGAACCCCGGCCAGGGGGCGGTGCAGGAAGATGGCAGCCGCGAGAAAACCGGTTTCCGCGACCACGGCTTCGGCGTGGTGGTCGGTATGGATGCCGGCAGCCCCGAAAATGGCTGGTACGGCGGCGCACTGACTTTCTATAACGGTGACGTCAGCGAAATTCAGCGGACTTCGCACGAAAATCAGATGTGGTTCGTCGCTTCGGGCTACGGCACGTGGCGCGGTAAGGGCCTGTTCTTTGATGGTAAGGTCGATCTCGGCTATGCCCATATCAAGGGTCTGCGCTATCTGCATCTTGAAGAAGGCACCGGCAGTTCGCAGACCAGTTTCGTGCGCTATGCACAGAACGCGCACTCTGCCGCTATGGCGTCGACAGGCTTCACTACGGGGGCCACTTTCACCTACAGCGCGTTTACGTTCCAGCCGCAGCTTAGTGTTGATGGCATGTTCTTGCGTGAAAATGGCTACACCGAATTCAATCCGGTCGATAAAACCCCGGATGCGGACGGTTTCAGCCTGACGGTCAAGTCGCATTATGCCAAATCCCTGCGGGCCTTCCTGGGCTCCTCGGTGCGGTATGATCTTGATCTGCTCGGGGTGTTCCTGCAGCCGGAGATGCGCGCGGGCTATCGCTATGACTTCCTGAACGATCCGGCCAAGCTGAAGGCGGCGTTTAAGGATCTTGAGCCGGATACCGCGGGCAACCAGAGCAGTTCTTATTTCTCGATTCAGGGCCCGGATCCGTCACAGGGTAACTTCGTGCTCGGTACATCGGTCAGCACCACGTCGGGTGCCTGGTCGCTTGGCCTCAGCTACGATTATATTCGTGGCAGCGGCGGCAACCTTGAGCAGGTTGCCACCTTCAATCTGATTGGGCGGATTTAATTCCACTTACCGAACGGGGCGGCGCATCCTGCCAGCCCGGCACCATTTCCGCCTGCGGACGATCCTCGTCCGCAGGCGTTTTGCTATCTTGGGGCTGGTTTACCAGCTGCCGGTATTGGCCATTGAAGCCCATGGCTCCTGCGGGGGCAACGACTCACCCTTTTGCAGAAACTCGATCGAAATGCCGTCCGGCGTGCGGATGAAGGCCATATGGCCATCGCGGGGCGGACGGTTAATGACAACGCCCGCAGCCTGTAAACCGGCGCAGGTGGCATAGATATCGTCAACTTCATACGCCAGATGGCCGAAATTCCGCCCGCCGGTGTATTCTTCCGGGTCCCAGTTATAGGTCAGTTCGACCAGCGGGGCTTGCGTCGGCCCGGCCATCGGCACGTCCTTGGCGGCGGCCAGATAGACCAGCGTGAAACGGCCTGCGGCACTTTCGATCCGCTTGATTTCTGTCATCCCGAGCTTGCTACAAAAAAAGTCGAGCGACGTTTCGAGATTCGTCACACGGATCATTGTGTGCAGGTAGCGCATTTTTTTGGCCTCTTTTAGTTCCGCAGTTTGGCACAATTTTGCCATTTTTATTGAAGGGGGATCCGCGTTGAATTCTTTTTGCCTCACGCGACAATTGATCCGACCTTTACCTAAATAGTTATACTAATTAGCATATTTTTGCACATCGGTTTTATTGCCAGGCGGTAGTCCATCATGTAAGCATATCAAGCGTTCGGCAAAAAAAGTCGTCCTCTATTGTTTTTTCACCACAATGTTATGAGAACGTCATCTTTGTCGATCGTTACTTGATGGTTGCGGTTCCGGTTAACCTAGACCACCAGGAATGCGGCATTTCGCGTTATAGCCTCACATCGGAACCTCTAGACCTCGTCAAAAACCATGTTTACGATTAGGTTACATAAATGGTTAGGACGCACCCGGAACAACGGGTGCATGAGGGGGAACGCGTAAGCATGTTTCGCGAAGAAATGGCCCGGCGCATGTGCGCAGGGCTTAGCTTTATCCAGTATCGGTAAGGTCCATGGAACAGCCAACACACGCTATCAGAAGTTTGTCTTCTGCAAACAAGACCCGCCGTACAATCGCTTTGGTGATTGCCGTCGGTCTTAACGTAGCATTCGGAGTGGCGCTTAACGCCGGTCTGGTCCGCACATTGGTCGAAAAGCTTCCGGAAGCGGTTAAGGTAGATGTCGTCGAGGAGAAAATCCCCGATAAGGCACCGCCGCCACCGCCGCCGGATCTGGCTGAACCGCCACCGCCCTTTGTGCCGCCGCCAGACTTCCAGATCGTTTCGGATGCGCCCCCTCCGGCCACCACGATCACCGTTCAGAACAAGGTGTCTCAGCCTGCTGTCAAGCAGCTGTCGTCACCGGCTTCGATCGGTCGTCCACATTCGTGTGGTCAGGAATACCCGGCGCTTTCTCTGCGGTTGGGTGAACAGGGCACCACGGTGATTGCTTTCCACATCGCTGTTGATGGTACGACCAAAGATCTCGCGGTCGCCACATCAAGCGGTTCGGAACGTCTTGACGAAGCTGCAATCAAATGCGCTTCCAGATGGCGTTACAAACCCGCTACAGGCGAGGGTGGCACTCCGATTGAAGTGCCTTGGAAATCTCAAGTGGTTTGGGACTTGAAGAATCGTTAAGCCCCACATCCACTAAATTCAAACAACGCAACGTTAAGTTTTCTTTCGACAGCTACGGAGTTGTACTCAAATGATATCGAAGCATCTGAAGATTGCCGCTGCCTTCGCAATCCTGACCGGCTTTGCCGCCGTTCCCGCGATGGCTCAGGACAGCGCCGCCGCCCCGGCCGCACCGTCTGCCGCTGCAGTAGCTAAGGCTGCCGCACCGACTGAGAATCCCTATGGTCTGGCGGACATCATCCACAAGAAGAACCCCGTCTCGATGAGCGTTCTGTTCGTGCTGCTGATCATGTCGGCCGGTACGTGGTTCTTCTTCTTCACCCGCTATTTCGAGCAGGGCAAGGTCCTCGGTCAGGCCAAGTCGCTGGAACGCAAGTTCTGGACCGCTGGTTCGCTGAACGAAGGCATTGAAAAGCTGCCGAAGGCCTCGATTTTCCGCGGTATGGCGGAAGCAGGTGTTAAGGCGTCTGAAGGCGGTACCTCGCTGGTCGGTCTGAACGACTGGATCGCCATGTCGCTGAGCCGTCAGATTGAAGATGCCAATGGCAGCCTTCAGGGTGGCGTGACCTTCCTCGGCACCGTCGGTTCGGTCGCCCCGTTCGTTGGTCTGTTCGGCACGGTGTGGGGTATTCTGCAAGCCCTGATCGCCATCGGTGTTGCCGGTCAGGCTTCGATCGATAAGGTTGCCGGCCCGGTTGGTGAGGCCCTGATCATGACCGCCCTTGGTCTGTTCGTCGCCGTTCCTGCCGTTATGATCTACAACATGATCATTCGCCGTAATAAGATCATCATGGAAAAGGTCCGTGCGTTCGCCGGCGACCTGCAGACCTATCTGATCACGAAGGGCAAATAAGTCCATTTCGGATTATGCAGGTCACGCGGAGTAGAAAATAATGGCTGCATTAAGCGTTCAGTCTGGCGAAAGCCACGATGAAGCAGGCCTGAATACTAGCATCAACACCACGCCGTTGGTGGACGTGATGCTGGTCCTGCTCATCATCTTCCTCGTTACTATTCCGGTGATCGTGAAGTCAGTACCGATGACACTGCCTAACGCACGTAACATCGCTACCGTAACAAAGCCGGAAAATATCGTGATCTCGGTCGACAGGAACGAGAACGTTTACTGGAATAACGCTCCTGTCGACTACAATGAGCTTCGGACACGTTTCGTCGATGCGTTGAAACACGCAAAAGTACCGACGGCGCTGCCGGAAGTGCACATCCGCGGTGACGAGGCTGTGCGTTTCCAGGCTGTTGGCCGGGTTGTTCTGGCTTGCCAGGAAGCCGGCGTGCCGAAAGTTGGGTTCATCACCGAACCTCGCAACGAGTAACGGCCTAATAGGAAGGTATTAACCCATGTCTATGAGTGTCGGAAATGCGAGTGGCGATAGTGAGGTGATGGTAGAAATGAACACCACGCCGCTTATCGACGTGATGCTCGTTCTCCTGACTTTGCTTATCATCACTCTGCCTATCCAAACGCATGCTGTGAAGTTGGATATGCCCCAGCCAAATGCCACCCCGCCTCAGATGAAGCCGGTGGTTGTCGATCTGGGCGTGGATTTCGATGGTACCATCACCTGGAACAAGCAGCCGGTGGACCGCGATACCCTGAAAGCCTACTTCGTTCAGGCTGCGGAGCAAGATCCGCAACCTGAAATCCACCTGAACCCGAACCGTCTGGCAACCTATAGTGTTGTCGCCAAGGTTCTGGCGGATGCACAGCGCTTGAATGTGAAAAAGATCGGTTTTGCCGGTCTGGATCAATACAGGCAGTAAGTACTTGAAACCAATTCTCCGGGTGCGCCAATATGCGTGCCCGGAGTATTGCGTCTCGTGTCAGAAAGAGGTCTTTCGATGATCCCGAAGAATTTGCGTGCCGTTGCTACGGCGTTTTTGTTAGGTACGGCATCCGTCGCCGCTGCTACTGTTCTCACGACTGTCCCGGCTGTTGCTGGCGTCCGTGCGTCCGTCGGTAAGCCTCTGCAGGCTGCAGTTGCTGCCGCGAACTCCGGGAACTACAGCGCCGCTATGGCTCACCTTAAGGAAGCCGAAGCGGTTGGCGGTCTGACCGCCGAAGAGCAGAAATATGTAACCCAGACCCGCGATTTCGTCGCGGTTAAGTCGGGTGGTTCAGCCGGCCCAGTTACCAATGCGGTGACGGCTCAGGCCAAGTTTACTGCCGATTATCGTGCGCGCAAATATAAGGACGTCATTGCTGACGCCGATATCCTGCGCAAATACAATGTCCTCAATGCCAAGAACATGGAGGTCATTGCTCAGGCCTATTATCTGCAGCGTGATTTTGCTGGTTGCGTCCGCTATGCCAAGACTGTTGGCGGGGCGACCGAACTGTTGATGCGTTGCGCCTATGAAGCCCATGACGACGTCACCTACAGCGCGGCGTTGGAACAGCTGGTTTCTTCGAGCAACAAGCCTGAATATTGGCAGCGTCTGATTAAATACGCTGAAGGTTCCAAGGCTCTGTCGGACCATCAGTCGCTTGATATCTATCGTATCAAGTTCCGCACCAGTGCCGTCACCACTGCCGACGATTATTTCATCACCGCGCAGTATGCTCTGCAGTTTGGTTTTGCCAGCGAAGCCAAAAGCGTGATCGATGCCGGTATTGCTAAGAAGATCCTTGGCGATGCCCGTACCCAGCGTCTGGTGAAGATGGCCAACGACGCGATTGCCAGCAATCAGCGCAATCTGCCCAAGACCATCAAGGAAGCCAATTCGGCAAAGAATGGCGACCTGCTGGTCAAGCTGGGTGAAGATTACTGCGGCATGAACAAGGGCAAGGACGCTGTCGATGCGGTCAAGGCCGGTATCGCCAAGGGCGTGTCCGATCCTGACAACGCGCAGGTTCGTCTTGGCCAGGCTTATTTTGCGGCTGGTGAAAAGGCCCAGGCTCTGGCGGCTTTCGCTAAGGTCAATGGCAACGCCAATGCCAAGTTGGTGGCGAAGCTGTGGAGCCTCTACGTCAAGAGCCACTAAGGCCTGACGGAATATATACGAAAACGGCCCGGGAAACCGGGCCGTTTTTTTATGCCTGTATGAATACGAAACCTTCAGGCGCTGTGGCGGAAAACCAGTTTCTTCGACAGCACGAAATTGAATACCATGCCAAACAGCACGCCGATTGCCAGTGCAACATAGGCGATCGACAGCGGTGCCGGTGCCCAGTGGATCAGCCCGGTATAGGCCAGGTAATTGGCCAGGGCGCCAAGGCTGTTGGCGGCCACAAAACGGCCCCATTCCTTGCCCATCGCGGTCAGCCCCCGACTTGCCTTATCTGCAAAGGTAAGCTTGCGGTTGCCCCACCAGGTGAACGTCACCGAGGGGATGAAGGCAATGAACCAGCTCAGATCCGGCCCGGCATGCAGCAGCCCGTGGGCGACCATCAGCGCGGCTTCGTTGACGAAAAATCCTGCCCCGCCCACCACGCCAAAGCGGATGAAGCGCGAGGCGCACAGCGTACCAACCAACCCGTCCGCCATGATGCTCAGGCCCGATCCCGCTGATCGAGATTTTGCGGCCCGGTGAATTTCAGATAGGCGACGCGCTTCAGTTCCCAGCGCCCGCGTGTCACCGTGTCGAGAATGATGCCACAGACCATGCACAGGAAGGCCAGCATCATCGTGCCGGTAACCAGCACGGCCGAAGGCAGCCGTGGCACCAGTCCGGTTTCAAAATACTCGACCACCACCGGAATGCCGATAACAAACGAGAACAGCGCCAGGAAAAGCGCGAAGAAGCCATAGAAGAACAGCGGCCGTTCTTTACGCAGTAACAGCGCAATCGTCATCAGAATACGCCAGCCATCGCGATAGGTGCTGAGCTTGCTAACCGAACCTTCGGGACGTTCCTTATAGCGGGTGGTCACTTCGATCATCGGTACCAGCATGCGCACGGCATGGACCGTCAACTCGGTCTCGATGGCAAAGCCTTCGGTAGTGAAGGGGAACGACTTCACGAAACGGCGTGACATCACGCGGTAACCGGTCAGCATGTCATCAAGCTTGACACTGAACATCATCGCGGTCAGCCCGGTGAGCAGCCGGTTGCCCAGCACATGGCCACGGCGATAGGCGGCAGCTTCGTTATCAGCAATGCGTTTGCCGGCCACGATGTCATAGCCTTCGTCAATCATCTGACGCACCATCTGGGGGGCTATTTCGGCGTCATAGGTGTCGTCGCCATCGGTCAGGATATAGATGTCGGCTTCAACATCGGCGAACATGCGCCGCACCACATTGCCTTTGCCCTGACGCGGCTCGCTGCGCACCACGGCACCGACGCTCTTTGCCTCGGCAATGGTGCGGTCAGACGAGTTGTTGTCATAGACATAGATCGTCGCGTCCGGCAGGCTGGCTTTGAAATCCCGCACCACTTTGGCAATGGTGGCTTCCTCGTTGTAGCAAGGAATGACCACGGCGATCTGTGGCTTTTTCTCAGTCATGTTTAATCCTGTCGATAGAGCGGGCACCACTGATAGGCACCCACCAGATTGGTCTCGAACAGACGGCACTGATGCCAGTCAATTTGCAGGCCATATTGATCCAGCGCGTCTTTGGCCCGGGTCATATCATAGGCGTCGGCAATCAACACCAGGGGGCCCTTGTGGCCCCGAACGCGGGCCATCATTTGCCTGGTCAGAATGGTGCCGTCGTCAGGTTGCACCATCCAGCCATCAATGCGGACCACCGGGACCTGCGCAGGCAGCTCCGGTGCGATAAAGCCGAGCGGGGCATCACCGGTCATCAGCACCATGGTGCGGGCCGGCTCGGTGATTTTGGGCAGATCCGCCTCGATATAGGGTTCGCCGAGCGGCGCCCGCTCCATCACCGCGCTGCGGGTGAAGAGTAGCGCGACAAAGAACAAGACACCAATACCAAGCTGGCGCGTGCGGGGCGGCAGCGGCAACAGGCTGACCGCCATGGCAATCAGCAGAGGTGCCATCATCTCCAGCGTCAGGATATAGCGGTGAATGGCGAACAGCTTGATCCAGCAAAAATAGCTGACCGCGACGAAAACAAAGGTAACGCGCACCGATGCGGGTATCGCCAGCGGCTGTTTGGAACGGCGCCCGACCAGCCAGAACAGCGACGTGATGATGATCAGCACATAGGCAATGGCAATCCGGATGTCATTGTGGGGCAGATCATCGGCCACGCGATAGTCGATGGCGAACAGAATCGGATAGAGCAGCGTCTTGTAATTGCTGGTTGGCAAAAAGCGCATGTCGCGGTAGGGCGAGGCCAGCGCCAGCGGTGAATGGAAATACTGGTTAAAATAGGGAAACAGCGGGTTCCCGGTCAGCTCATACATCTTGAGCATCCAGGGCCCCTCGCACAGCAGGAAGCCTGCCAGTCCGCCAACCCCGGTCCCCAGCAGCCGGGCGATGATGTGCTTGCGATCGCCGCCCACCACCAGCACCGCCGCCACATAGCCCACGGCAAACGGTGCGGTTGGCAGCTTCAGGCCCGCGGAACCACCGACCAGCAGTCCGCCCAGCGCGCACCACCAGAAGCCCGCCTTCAGGCTGCCCCCCGCCAGCTGTTCGCGCCCCAGCACCAGAATGCACAATGCGGACATGATGAAGAAGCTCATCACATTGTCATAATAGTGTGTGCCGAACAGGCTCAGCGTCATGCCGCCGGTCAAGCTGAAAAAGGCAATCCCAGCCGCCCAGAGCTTTTTTTGCGGCAGGCGCAGGGCTTCGCGGGCAATCAGATAGATCGGCACGATATTGGCGGCCTGAAACAGCCCCAGAATCGCAATCGCAACGAAGGAATTGGTGTGCTGGGCCAGCACATAGAATGGTACATCCAGGAACGGGTTGTAATAGCTGGCCTGATGGGCGACCAGCATGTCGATATGCATGCGCCCGTTCAGCAGGGCATAGGGGATGTACCAGTGATAATTACGGAAGTCCCAGGAGGTGTCTTTACCCAGCAGAACGACATAGCCGGTCCAAATCAGGATCGAAAGTGTAAGAAATGCCAGTTCGCGTGCGCTTATGCGCAAGCCGTGTGTGGCAGTGGGGGCAACAGTCATCATTATCCGGCTGGGTTAAAGCGTTGAATCCAGAACGTCTTTCTACAGCGAAACGTCAGCGAAGAAAATCGCCCTTAATAATGCCATAGCCCGGCCCAGAGATAAAAGGGCTGCCATGCGCTATCTAACGCGGCAGCCCAACAGTTTTCTGTAATTACTCTAAACTAGTGCGGGGCGGTTTCGTCCGCATCCACGTCTTTACTATCGTGCTGTTTTATTTCGTTCGGGGTGTCTGCTTCGCCTTCGACGGCCAGATTAGCAAGGAACTGCAAGGTGCAGGACCGCCACGACCGTGTCAGCGCAAAGTCCCGCGCAGCCTGACGCGACAGGGCAAGCGCCCGCAGACAGGCGGCTTGCAGGTCGTCGTCAAAGGCTGCCACCGGGGCATCGCCCACGACATCCTTCGGGCCTTGTACCGGATACGCCGCCACCGGCAGGCCAGAGGCCAGCGCCTCCAGCACCACCAGACCAAAGGTGTCGGTCTTGCTGGGAAAGACAAAAACGTCGGCGGCAGCATAGGCCTTTACCAGATCCTCGCCGGTCATTGGGCCCAGGAACTGCGCCTCGGGATACTTCTCGGCCAGCTCGGCATGGGCCGGGCCATCACCTACCAGCACTTTGCTGCCGGGCAAATCGAGGCTGAGAAAGGCTTCGATATTCTTTTCCACTGCAATCCGCCCGACATAGAGCCAGATCGGCTTGGGGTAAGGCAGCGATGCCCCCGCAACCGGGTGGAAATAATCGGTATCCACACCGCGCGACCAGATCCGCAGGTTTTTAAAGCCCTGGGCTTCCAGTTCGTCTTTGAGTGATCCGGTGGCCACCATCACGGCGGTGGCTGGGGCGTGGAACCAGCGTAGCAGGCGATAGACCTTGGTCTCGCCGATCAGCGGGAATCGCTTATGGATATATTCGGGGAAACGGGTGTGGAACGAGGTGGTGAAGGGAATCTGGTAGCGGATGCAGATTGCCCGCACCGCCAGCCCAAGCGAGCCTTCGGTGGCAATATGCACCGCGTCGGGGGCGAATTCGGCGATTTCCTGCTCCAGCGACCACTGGGTGAACAAGGCCACCCGAATCTCGGGATAGGTCGGCAGCGGAAAGGTGATGCGCCCTTCCGGGGTGACATAGCGTACCTCGTGCCCCAGGGCGGCCAGATCATTGCCCAGTGTTTCGAGTGTGCGCACTACCCCGTTCACCTGGGGGGCCCAGGCGTCGGTGACGATCAGAACTTTAAGCCTCTGCGTTTCCGGGACCATGCCGGTTTGCCCGATACCGGGCGGCATAGACCGTTTTGCTCTCCACCTAAGCTGGTATAAGCGCCGCCTTTTCGGACGGCTGCTTACCGGCGCCGGCATGATCGCACGCAGTGAGGTGAGGTGCCCAGTGAAGAATCTCCATGTTTCCCCGGGCATCTTCGACAAGGGCAGTGCAGCTTTCAACCCAATCCCCATCGTTAAGATATTGAATTTTGCCAATATGGCGGATTTCGGCCTGATGAATGTGACCGCAGATAATGCCATCCACATCTAGGGTTGCAGCGGCGGCGGCTACGGTTTCCTCGTAACGCGAAACATACTCGACGGCTTTCTTGACCCGCCCTTTGAGAAAGGCCGACAGCGACCAGTAGGGCAGGCCCATTTTGCGGCGCAAGGCATGCAGCCGGTCGTTCAGTGCCAGCGCCAGCGCATAGGCCGCATCACCGACATGGGCGAGCCATTTGGCACAGGCGATAATGCCGTCGAACTTGTCGCCATGCAGCACCAGCAGGCGCTTGCCTGCGGCGGTTTCGTGAATGGTTTCGTCGCGAATCTCGATGCCGCAGAACGTGCGCCCGCAATAGGGGCGCAGGAATTCGTCATGGTTACCGGGGATATAGATGATCCGGGTGCCGGTATCGGCCAAGCTGAGCAGGGCCTGCACCAGGGCGGTTTGCGGCGCATCCCAGTACCAGCGGCGTTTGAGCTGCCAGCCATCGATGAGATCACCAATTATATAAAGTGTGTCGCATATGTTCCGCTGCAGGAAGTCGGTCAGCATCTCGGCCTTGCAGCCGCGTGTGCCAAGATGAACATCCGAAATAAAGATGGTGCGGTGGTGTCGGGTGGGGCGACGGGCTGGCGGCTGTGTCGGTGGATAGGCGGGGGGGGCGGTGAATGCCGCCACAAGTGGCCCGATCTCGGTCAGGCCGTCGCGGTACAGGTGGTGAAACGGGCCGTTTATTGCAATTTCGGCGCTGTCGTTCATACCCCAAGCTCCCTTCCGCCTATGGAATCACCGGGTGTTTCGCTGGGAATTACCTAACGCGTGGGCGCGAAACTTTTTTTGCAGTGCGAAGACAGTGCTGTGAATGCGAAGGTTTTTTCTAAACCTTAACGTTAGACACCGGTGACATCTTGCGCCGCACAAATAATTGGCGATGCTGCAAAAAAACTAAGCATCCAGCATTTCCCAAGGAAAGTATGGGGTTCGGGGCGAAAAAAATATCTCCAGTACCATATTATGACTTGATTACGCGGTTGCGAAAGAGCATATTGTTGCAGCGCGGCATTGCGAGCTCTGGTTTGCGACGCCGCGGCCCTTCCTGGGCGTTTCCTCCCTGAACTTGGCCGCTCCTCTGGAGCGGCCTTTTTTTTGGTCCACCAGAATGTCTAGCGCTGTCAGGGTGCTGGCGTGGCGGAACTCCGCCGTTAAGCCCGGTTACTCGGCGGCTAAGCGGTTCTTTCCGTCATTTTCGCATAGCGCGGCGATATCGCGGCGCAGGATTTGCTGCAGTGCATTTGTGATGCGGCATTGCACCTGTTCAAAGGCGCTATTCGGCTCGACGCTTTCTTCTTTCATATAAAGTGCGCGGTTAACCTCGATCTGAATCGCGAAGGAACCTTCGTCATGTTGCCCATAGAAGGCGGTGGTATAGCCGCCAGCATAGGGCTGGTTCCGGGCCACGGTAAAACCTTCTGTGGCAAAGCAGGTTTCAAACAGGCGCACCAGACGTTCCGGTGCGGCATGGCCATGGCGATCGCCGATGACAATATCGGCCAGATGCGGCCCCGAAGGCATGCTGTGGCAGTCGATCACCACAACATGGGGGAACAGGCTGCGGGCGCGGGCCACCAGCGCCGCCAGGGCGACATGATAGGGGTGATAAAGCCGCTCCAACCGCTCATGGGCCTCCAGCGGCAGTAATTTATGGTGATAGATCTCGACCCCTTCACGGATGATGCGGGGAATTACCCCCAGTCCGGCTGCGGTGTGGGGGGTGTGCAGCGCTGGCTGCTCGAGCACGCCATCGAACATGGTCGGGTCCAATTCGCCAACCGACCGATTCACATCGACAAAGGCGCGTGGAAAGCGGGCCATAATCATGGGGGCCGCCATGCGGGCGGCATCGAACAGAAGATCGATATAGGCGTCTTCCGAACGGCGCAGTTCGGTCAGGGGCAGCGTGGTGCTGGCGATAAAGCTGTCGGGATAGGCGCGCCCGGAATGGGGCAGGGCGAAAATAAGCGGGGCTGATTCTCCCCGTGGTAACGAAAGCCGGTAGGGGGTGCGGTACAAATCGGCCAGTGGGACGCTTTGCGGCGCCACGCTTTGGGCCGAAAGGCTGCGGGTTGGGGTGTCGAGGGCCGTGGCGAGCGTTGGGGTGTCTGTGTTCTTTGGAGGGGTATCGCAATCCGAGGGTGTTGTGATGCGCTTCATGCTATGTTCCGCTAGCCTGATCCAAATTTACGATAAAGTGTCACAATTTAAAGATTGGTTCCCAGTTTTGGCGATGGGGCGCAAATAGCGCTTCACAGCCTCGGTGTTGGCGCACTAAATTCCCCTCCCCGGGAGCGTTCTATGGCACGTATTTTATTAGTGGAAGATGATGAGACCCTGCGCCATTTCCTGACGCAGGCTTTGCAGCGCGCCGGTCATACGGTGTGCGATTTCGGTGATGGCGCAATCGCCTATACCCGCGCGATTTCCGGCCAGTTTGACCTGTTGCTGACCGATATCGTTATGCCGGGAATGGATGGTATCGAGCTGGCAAAACGCGCCAATACGCTCGATCCGGCCATGAAAATCATGTTTATCACCGGCTTTGCGGCGGTTGCGCTCAACCCTGCCGCCGGCACGCCTAAAACTGCCAAGGTGCTGTCCAAACCATTCCACTTACGCGATCTGGTCGCCGAGGTTGAACGTATGATGGCGGCCTGAACTACCAGCCTATTGTTTGCAGTCGCCGTGAGGTTGGAAATCGGCCGTTTCAAAATGGTCTTTTAAAAAAAATGGCAGTTTGGTGAAAAAGACGTCGACAGCGTCTTGCCAGCGCCGGGAGCGGACGTTATAGAACCGCCCACCGTCAACGGACGGGCGCGTAGCTCAGCGGGAGAGCACTACCTTGACATGGTAGGGGTCACAGGTTCAATCCCTGTCGCGCCCACCACTTATCTGATTGATAGATAAGTGGAATTTAAACCGGTCGCGTGTCGGCCCTGACGGTTCCCTCAAAATCACAATCATATCGGATGTCCTGGGCTGGTACATTGCCTGGTTGAGGTTGTATTGCGTGGGGGCAATGACTGATTTTTCTGTGTCACTCGCCGGGCGGCGTCCTGCGCCATGGCCGGTACCACCGCTGGATGGTGTGCCCCCGCGCCCTGACCAGTATCAGGTTATCGTTATCGGTGCTGGTATCGGCGGGCTGTCTGCTGCGGCGCTGCTTGCGGCCCGCGGCTGTCGGGTTCTGGTGCTGGAAGCCCATCGCACGGTGGGGGGCAACTGCGTTTCCTGGCAGCGGGCGGTTACGGTGGCCGGGCGCAAGCTGCGTTTTGTGTTTGATTCCGGTGTGCAGGATATCAGCGGTTTGGGGCCGCGCGGGCCGTTGCGCAATCTGCTCCGCCAGCTGAAGGCGCAGGACAGATTGGTCTGGCACCCGGTGCGCCACGCCTACTGCAACGAGGGCATGCGCCTGGATGGGGCGCAGGGCGTTCGGCGTTTCATCGAAAATTATTGCCGCCTGTTTTCCGATCAAGCCGCGAACCTGCGTGCATTTTTTGCCGAGATGGCAGCGATTTATCACGACATGTATGCCGAGGTTGACCAGACCGGCGGGGTTCCGGTTCCCCCCGCCGCTGCCGAGGGCATGGCCTGGGCGGCACGTCATCCGCACGCGTTTCGCTGGCTGAAGCAGCCCTTTGACGACATGCTGGCGGCCTATTTTACCTCGGAACCACTGAAGCAGATGTTGCGTACCGTGTCGGAATATATCACCGACGATCCTCATCTTTTGCTGGTCAAGGATATGGCGCCGCTGTTCGGTTATTATTTTGATGGCGGATTTTACCCTTCTGGTGGGGCGCAGCAACTGGCCAATGTGCTGGCGGATCTGTTTCAGGCCCGCGGTGGAACGCTGAAGTGCCGCCAGCCGGTGGCGCGCATCTTGGCGATTGATGGTCAGGCTGCCGGTGTTGAAACGCAGGACGGCCAGATCTTTCATGCCCCGGTTATCATTTCCAATGCCGATGCGGTGGCCACGCTGACGCAGCTTGCCGATCCGGTGCTGCTGCCAGAGCGCTATCGGGCCAATCTGATGGCGATGGGGCGCGGGCCTTCGGCTTTTCTGCTCAGCCTTGGTCTGACGACGGTGATGGATGTGCCGGAACGTATTTTCGTCAGGCAGAACGGGCTCGAATTTGGCATCGGTAATCCCGGTGTGCGCGATGCTACGCTGGCATCGCCGGGCTGTTCGGCGGTTACGCTTTTGTGCCTGTTATCTGAAGGGGCCTCGCAGACATGGCTGGCGCGTGGCCCCAGCTATGATGCTGACAAGCGCGCCTTTGCCGATCGTCTGATTGATGCTGCGGCAACCGCAGTGATGCCGGATTTGCGCCGCCATATTGTGTATCGCGAGGCGGCGACACCGGCGAGTTTTGCGGCCTATACCGGTGCGCTGGGCGGTAACATTTATGGCGCGGCCCGCGGCCGCTGGCGGCCCTCTTTACGTTCACCGTTGCCGGGGCTGTTTCTGGTCGGCGGCGGCACCGAAGCCGGTGCCGGGATCGAGGCGGTGGTGGTATCTGCCACACGGGCGGCCGATACCATTCGCCCGCCCCTCAAGGCGCACACCTTACAGCTGTCTGAGGATGATCGAAGTGTTGACGCCGCCAAAAGCAAAATTGTTCGTCATCAGATATTCGGGGTTTAGCCTGCGGGCCGTACCCATGATGTGATCCAGCTCGGCGCAATTCGGATCGGGATGGACCAGATTCGCTGTCGGGCAGAACCAGCCCTCCCGCATCATCTCGATTCCAAGCCAGGCTTCCATCGAACCGCAGGCCCCCAGCGTGTGGCCGAAATAACTTTTCAGTGCCTGCGCCGGAACCTTGGTGCCCAGCACGCCATGGGTGGCGATGGATTCGGCGGTGTCGCCGCCATCGGTGGCGGTACCGTGCAGACTGACCACGCCGATGGCTTCGGGCGGCAGCGCGGCATCTTCCAGCGCCAGATCAAGGGCTCGGCCCATCATGTCGGCCTGGGGGTGGGTGATGTGACGGCCATCGGTGCTGGTGCCAAAGCCGACGATCTCGGCAAAGATTTTGGCTCCCCGCGCCCTGGCGTGTTCATACTCTTCCAGGATCAGGGTACAGGCCCCTTCGCCGATCACCAGACCATCGCGGTCGCGGTCAAAGGGGCGCGGCGTTAGCGCCGGGGTGTCGTTCTGTGTACTGGTGGCAAACAGCGTGTCGAAGATGCCGACATCGGCGATATCAAATTCTTCTGCGCCACCGGCAATCATCACATCAGCCTTGTTCAGGCGAATGGCTTCTGCGGCATACCCAATGCCCATACTGCCCGAGACACAGGCGCTTGAGGTTGGAATAAGCCGTCCGGTGGTGCCAAAGAAAACACTGATGTTCACCGCGGTGGTGTGGGCCATGGTGCGGATATAGGTCGTCGCGGTCAGCTCGCGCGAGAAGCCGTGGGTGCGTAATTCATAAATACCAACAACAGCATCCGGGCTACCATAGGACGAGCCATAGGCCACCCCCAACCGCCCCGATTGCACGATCGGGTCGCCGACAAGTCCGGCATCGGCCAGCGCCTTTTCGCTGGCGTAAACGGCCAGTTGCGATACCCGGCCCATGGCTCGCAGCATTTTACGCGGATAGCGGTGTTCCGCATGAAAGTCAGCAATCGGTGCCGCCAGACGGGTGCGCACGCTGGTGAACTTATCCCAATCCGTCATGCGGCGGATGGCGGTTTTGCCTGCCGCCAGATTGGCCCGGATGGTGGGCCAATCTTCGCCAAGGGCCGTAACGCCGCCCATGCCGGTAACCACAACGCGTCTCACTTAAGCCATACCCCCGTTTACGGAAATTGCCTGCCGCGTGATGTAGCCTGCTTCGTCCGAGCAAAGAAAGGCCACCAGCGCGGCGACGTCTTCGGGTTTTCCCATCCGGCGCATCGGCACAATATGGCTAAGATCGTCCGCAGTGATATCTGTCGTCATCTGGGTTTCAATAATGCCGGGCACTACGCTGTTGACCGTGATGGCACGTTTGGCCATTTCCACCGCTAAGGCCTTGACCGCGCCGATGATGCCCGCCTTGGCCGCACTGTAATTGACCTGACCGCGATTACCGACCAGACCGGAAACCGATGACAGTGCCACAATGCGCCCGCCCTTGCGGGCTGAAACCATCGGCATCACCAGTGGCTTTAAAACATTGTAGAAGCCATCCAGATCAGTCTTCAGCACGATATCCCAGTCATCGTCTTCGAGTGCGGGAAACGGATTGTCGCGCGCAACCCCGGCGTTCAAAACCACGCCGTAATAGGCACCGAACTGCGCCAGCTCACCCTCCAGTGCGGCGCGGCAGGCGGCACGGTCGGCAATGTCAAAACCGATGGTGCGGCCATCCGATCCGGCGGCGCGCACAGCGTGCAGGGTTTCTTCCGCCCCGGTCGTATCACTGCCATAATGGACGACAATCCGAAAACCGTCTTTGGCCAGCCTGACCGCAATAGCGCGGCCAATGCCTTTGCTGGCACCGGTGACCAGTATGGTTCTGTCCGTCATGGTTCGCCCCTTGAGATGTCGTCTGGTTGCTCAGGCGGTTGATACACATTGATCCGGGCCGTTACGATGCTGCGCCCGGCGCTGGAAATGCGGCAATCAAACACGCCCATCGGATCGCTATGAAGAATTTCGGTTACCTCGACGTGAAGGCGCATGTCTGGCGTGAACCAGCCCTCTTCACTGTGAAAATCGCGCGTCCCCAACAAATAACCAATCCGTACCGGCAGGGCGTGGCAGCGCGCGCGTAAGCCGGCGAACAGGCCGCAGGTCTGTGCCATATATTCCAGACCGACATACGCCGGAACCCCCTTGCCGGGTTCGAAAAAACGGCTTTGGGCCGTGATGACGAGTGTCGTGGTGCAGCCCGTATCACTGAAGCCGACAATGTCATCGACCAGGATCATCGGTGGGGCATGAGGCAGCAATTCTGCAACCGTATACGGACAATTAGCCATGGTGGGCCTGCCCCAGAATGACGGCGGCATTACTGCCACCAAAGCCAAAGGAATTGCTCAGCATGGCGAGCGGTATATTCTTCGGCAGGCGCATATCCGCTGTGACATAACACAATGGCGGTAGGTTTGAATCACTCTGGCCATCCCAGCGATGCACAGGCAGGCGGCGCTCTGGATTATAAGCCGGATGCAGGGTCAGCCACAGGAACCCGGCCTCGCACCCGCCGGTGGCACCCAGCATATGGCCGGTCATGCCTTTGGTCGAGCTGCAGGGGACGCGATCACCGAACACACGTGATACAGCTGCCGCCTCCATCGCGTCATTGAGCCGAGTGCCAGTGCCATGCAGATTGACATAGGCAATTGCGTCCGCCGTCAGCGCGGCCTGATCCAGCGCCTGATGCATGGCGGCGGCCGCCCATTGGCCGCTGGGTTCGGGGGCTGTCATGTGATGGGCATCGGCGGATTCCCCCGTGCCCAAAAGTTCGATCTCGGCCTTGTCGCGTCCGATCAGAAAGGCCGACGCGCCTTCGCCGATATTGATGCCATCACGGTTGCGGCTGAACGGATTGCAGCGATCTTCGGCGAGCAGCTCCAGCGCGGCAAAGCCGTTCAAGGTCATGCGGCACAGCGTGTCGGCCCCCCCGACGATAACCGCATCGGCAAGCCCGGCCTTTATTAGCCGCCGGGCCGATGCGAAGACTTTGGTGCTGGACGAACAGGCCGTGGCAATGGTGTAGGCCGGGCCGCCGAGATCGAACAACCGTGCGGTAAAGTCGCAAAGCGCGGTCAGTTCCTGCTGACGGTAATCAAATCCATCCGGCCATGCCCCCGTTTTGATGAAACATTCCAGTGCATCCTCGCCCGCCGCAATGCCAGAGGTGCTGGAGCCCAGCACAACCGCGATGCGGTCGCGGCCATAACGGTCACGGGCGGTTTTGACCGCGGGGGCTATTTCCTCCAGCGCCAGCAGCATCAGCTGGTTGTTGCGCGAATGGAGGTCCTGCAATGGTTCGGGAATATGTGGCAGTGGGGCACTGACCGCACCGACGCGCACTTTGCGGCCGGAAATCAGTGTACGGCTGTCGGTCAGGCCATCGCTTTTGGCATTGAACAATGCCGTGGCAACCGCGGCTTTCCCCGTGCCGATGGGTGTGGCAAGCCCGCAATCCTGTAGGTAAAGACGCATGTGCAGATGCCCCGCTTACGGCTCCAGCGCCGCTGATTCAATGGATAGGGTATAATCCCATAACCGGTCATGATAGCGCGTTTTGCCGAGCCAGACGTCGTCCGCCTGCGGCGCATAGTCTACGTTTGCAATGTCTTTGCCACCGATCACGATGCTGCGGCTGGTTGGGGTGGTGGTAATGATCGCATCCGGCATGGCTTTGGTCAGTGCGTCCTGCGGCCAATAGATCATCACCAGATCCGCCAGCATGTTCTGCGGGCGCAACTGTCTGGGCACCCAGGGGGCGGTTTCATAGCTGACGCCGCTGCGGGTCCACTGCACCGTAACGGCGCGCCGCCCCAAGCCATCGCTGCACACCATAGTGAAATGATCAGGGCCTGCATCAATACGACCCTCAATCGCTATGCTCTGGCCGCCATAGCTGGCCACCACGCTTTGCACCACCTCGATATGGTGATCCAGACTGCTCAAATCCGGCAGTTGCATTTCTATTCCCGGTGCCAGGACAATGGGGGTACTAATGGCGGTGATGACGTGTTCGGTTTTTTCCGCCGCACCACCAGGGCTAAAGATCCAGAATGCGGCAAACATACCGGCGATGGCGGCAAAACGGTGTTTCATGCGGTAGGTCTCTTTCCCATCGGGGTAAGCAAAAGTGCCAGTATTACCCCGACCAGCATGGTCAGGCCGAAATTGTGCACCGCGTGCACGCTGCTGAACGCAAGAAATCCGAACGATATGATGGTGGTGCAGGCCGACAGGGTGACGGCAAAGTGCGTCGCAGGGCCGCGCCGTTCGTTGCTCTCGGCAAAGAATACCGCATAGTCCATCGCCATCGACAGAACCAGCACCAGCGCGATAACATCGAAAAAGGTGAAGCTGGCCCCCGTCAGGGCGCATAAAAATGGTGTTGCCGCTACAGCAGCCAGCGGCGCCAGCAGAATGTGCAGGGCTCGTTTTATACCATAGCGCGGCATCAGGATCAGCGCCATCACCAGTACCGACAATGCCAGCAACGCCAACGCCCGCACCCGATATTTGGCGAACAGCGCAGAATAGTCATTGCCCGGATCAATCAGCTTGACGCCCGCGATCCCCTGTGTGGCCATCGTCAGTGCGGTGGGGGCTTTGACACCCTGCAAGGTGACGATATGAACAACCCCATCAGAAGCCGCACTGGGGCGCAGAACGTCGAGAAAGTCCATGCTGCCTGCCAGTTTGTCCACTGTCAGGCCCGGGGCTTTTTCTGCAGGCCAGGGCGGGGCGGCGCTAAGGCCCAGGGTTGCCAGTATGCCAGAAAGATAAGGCTTGTACAGTCGCTCGCGGACAAGATGGCGGTTTTCGGTCTGGGTTTTGAGCGAAGGTACATACCCCGCAACGCTTTGATAGCTGCTTAACTCCTTGCTGATGACAAGCCGGTCAAGCCGTACGCCGAGCGCTTCTTCGCGTTGCAGCGCGTCTTCTTCCCGGTTGGTATAAACAACGAAAAAGCGGCTTTCGTCCCGGATGCCGATATGCTGCTGGATGGCTTTTTGCTCGGCGACCAGCGGTGGCGACAGGCTTTGCATATTGTGCACGTCATCGTCGGCGTGAAAACGCCACAGCCCGATCAGGCACGTCAGTGCAAGCAAGGATAGTGCAGCAATCCGTTTAGGGCGCAGTGCCGGTTTGTGCCAGAAGTCCCGCAGGGCAGTAAGTGGACGCTGCAGCGGCATAGCGCGGTGCGCGGGTTGCGAATGATCCAGGAATGGCAGCCACAGCGCCACCGTCAGCCAAGCGGCGACCAACCCGACCACCGAGAAAACCGCAATCTGGCGCAGGCCGGGAAACGGTGCCAGCAGCAGCAACAGATAGCCCGCCGCTGTTGTGATGCCGCCCAACGTAATGCCGGGCAGTACATTTTTCATGCGGTTGAAAGCGTCGCCTGCATCGGGGGCGTAGATCTCGCTGAAATATTGCAGACTGTAATCGACCGTCACCCCGATCAGGCTGACGCCGAACAGCAAAGCCAGCACATGGATTTGACCCCAAAGCCACAGGCTGAAGGAAAATGCCGTCAGCAATCCCACCGCGATGACCGCCAGACTGAGCAGTAAGGGGGTCGCGCTGCGGAACGCTGCGATAAGCAGAAGGATGGTCAGCACGATCGAGAAAACACCGATAGCGGAGGTTTCCGTCATGGCGGTTGCCGCCCCGGCCTTGGCGTAGAATACCGCACCGGTGCGCAATACACTAAGGCCGGGCACCGCCTGTCGCGCCTTCATCACGGTCTGATCGACCAGACTGGTGAAGCGTTTTTGCGTGTCGATGGCATAGGGCTCGCCCACCATCACGCCTGAGATCAGGACCCAGTTCTTGCCATTATTATGGACGCTGAGCAGCCCGTTATCGAGCGTGAGCTGAGATTGCGGCACCGGTAAATTGGTGAGAAAATGCGGCAGCAGCAAAAACGGATCGTTCTTTAACAGGGCCGCACTGGCCATGCCGCCGACACCATAGACTTGTGCCAACGTCTGTTCGGCCAGCACCTGCCCCTTGTTCGCTTGTAACAGGCTGCGGTCATTTCGGCTTAAAAGTCCGGCGCGATAGGGATAATAAGCCGTGCCGATGGCTTTTATCCTGGTGCTGTCAAGCCCACCGGTGGCGGCATAAAACTGACCGGATTTTTCCAGAGCATCGGTCAGGGCCGTGGCAGCCCGACGGGCCTGTACGCGGTCGCTGTACCCGACCAGCAGCACAACACGGCGGGACAGAAACGTGATTGCGGTGTTGCTGGCGCGGGCGGCAGCGGGATCGCTTTCCTCCCGCGGCACCAGGGCCATCAGATCGGCGCGAAAGGTTATTCCTTCCAGCGCACGCCAGCCAAGATGGGCCAGTGCCACCATAACCAGCGCCAGCCAGCACACGGCCAATAGTCGCCTTACCTTATGGCGCCCCGGTTTTGTCATGGCGCCGAAAGATGAAAGCTGGCCCGCTCTGCCGCCGTCAGGGTGGTGGTGGACAGCGTGACGGCATCAAAGTTCAGCACATCACTGTCGCCATCGCTGCGTACCATGGTGACTTCTTCAACAAAACGGTCACCGCGGGCGCGAATTTCCTTGAATGGCATCATGGCATCGTTGGCCTTACGCGGGACCAGACGAATACGCCAGCTTTGCGAGGTGCCTTGTTGTGTCAGGGTGAATTTCTGCTGCATGGCGGCGACATCGCCGGTCAGCATACCGGCGATCATATCGTGCAGCTGTGCAATGAAGGGCATTTTACGGGCGGAAAGGTTTAAGGTTTCAACCCCGTTATTGCTTTGTACCAGCCCACCCTCTGTAATTACTGTGGCACTGCGTAAGGGTTTGGTCACCGTCCAGATCAAACCGTATTGCGGGGCGATGGTGAAACTGCCTTCAGATATCAGCGGTTTGGCAAAGCCGCTCATATGGCGGGTCTGGACAAAATGACCACGCAGCACTTCACCTGCATGCACCGTTACCGCCGATGCCCCACTGGGCGCCGCAACGGCGACCAACGGGGCGACTGCCGTGATAAAGCCGCTGAATATCGCGGCCAGTATGGTCAGTCTTGTCGTGACAGACATTGCTGTACCTTTTCGATCAGTTGCGGCGGTGACACAAACTGCATCTCGCCGGTGGCGATGGTAACGGCCACCTGTGTGGTGCTCGCCTTGGTCAGCACTTTGCCGGCTTCATCCCGAAGGACATAGTCGATGCGGATCCGGTTTTCATATTCGACCAGCGTTGCGGTGACAGTGAAACGCTGCAGCAGCCGTAGCGAGGCGACATATTTGATCCGCATATCGACAATCGGCCAGGCCAGACCGGTTACGGCCATTTCCATGTAGTTATAGCCGATTTGCTGGAACAGCGCAGAGCGGGCCTGCTCCAGAAAGCGGACATAATTGCCATGCCAGACTACGGCCATGGGGTCGAGGTCGTAGAACTGCGCCTCAAGCGTGATGGTGGCGGAAATCATGCCTCGCTCCAGAAATCAAAGAAATTATACCACTGTAGCGGCGTTGCTGCCGCCTGTTTTTCGAGCCGGGCGGCATAGCGTGCTACGGTTTCACGTAACGCTTCTTCGCGCCGGGATCGTGGCAGCACAATACGATTGGCAAAGGGCTCGATGCTGAGCTGATAGCGACCATCGATCAGTGGGCAGTGCATCAGATAGACCGGACATTCAAATAAGGATGCCAGCAGCCAGGGGCCCTCAGGGAATGGGGCATCGGTGCCGAAGAAGGGGGCGGTTATGCTGCGGCCACGGCTTAAGACCGGGATGCGGTCGCCAGCGATAACGATGATACCGCCCGCGTCGAGGCGTTCTTTGAGGGCGATTACGGTCTCGGGTCCGATCTCGGTGACCTGAAACAGGTTGCTGGTATAATCGCCAGTGTTTTCACTGATGATACGGTTGAAATGTACTGCATTGCGGGTGTGGACCAGCACCGTTACCTTGTCACGTGTGGCGCGGTCGACCAGCGCGCGCACCACCTCGACATTGCCCAGATGCGCCACCACCATCAGGCAACCGTGTTTTTCAGTGGCCAGCTGATCAAGCTCGGCCTGATCTATCGGCTGCACAATGGTGTGTGGCAGTTTGCCGGTCCAGCCCTGAAACACGTCAAGTGCACGTAGGGCGAAATTCATAAAATGCTGCCACTGTTCGCACCACGTTGGGGCGCGGCCCAGGGCGCGGGTGAGAAACTCGCGCGATGCCTGACGCTGAATCCGCCCGGTGACAAAAAAATACAGCACCACCGGGGTGATGAACAGCCGCCGTCCGCTGCGGCCGAGCAGCCGGCAGGCGGTGGCGCAGAATTTGAGGCCGAGATAGATGCCACGTTCGGGCAGTTTGGCCCAGTGGCCATTTCTGCGCAGATGTGGCGGGCGATGGGCGAGGATCCAGGGCAGTCGGACCAGCATGGTCAGAAACAGCCTTGTGTGCATCAGGCTGATGCGCACATTGTCATGCCACATGTCGAAGTTTGATATGTTGCCTGGCGGATAGTGTACCCGCACACCCAACCACACTGGTGCAACGCCGCGCCAGAACAGCCGCACGATGATGTCGGTATCAAACTCCATCCCGGGGCGGGGCATGGTGTGGGCGAACAGTTCCGCGCAAGGGCGCAGGGGGTAAAGCCGGAACCCGCACATACTGTCGGGAATGCGAAGCGACAGCGTTTCAATCCAGACCCAGAAATGGGTGATCCAGCGCCCGATGCGGCGGCCCAGCGGTACGCTGTCGTCATAAATCGGGCGGCCACAGATCAGTGCATTGGGATAGCGTTTCGCCAGTTCGATAAAGCGTGGCAAGGCGGCCAGATCATGCTGACCATCGGCATCAATTTGTAAGGCGTGGGTAAAGCCATCGGCCATGGCGGCCTGCATGGCGGCGACGACCGCAGCGCCCTTGCCCCGGCCCGTTTCAAAGCGCTGAACCCGGATACCATTGGGCGGATCATTGAGAGCCGCGATAGACGTGCGCGCTACCGCGTCGCTGCCGTCATCGATGATGTAGACTGCCAGATGCTCCGCCTTCAGCCGGGCTATGATGGCGGGCAGGGCGGTATAGTGATTGCGGCTGGGGATAACGGCGCACAGTTTCATGCCTGCTTCTCCAGCCTGATCTGGCCCGAAGACATTTCCACTGCGCCATCACGATAGGAAAAGCTTAAGCGATTTTTGGCCGGGTCAAAGTGCAGATCCAATGCCAATAGTTTGTCTGGCGTAATAATGCTGCGGAATTTGATCCGTATGTCCTGAGCGCTACGGTCGGGCAGTGTGAAATAGTGTGCGGCAAAACGCGCCGCCCAATCAAGCTGAACCACACCGGGCAATATCGGGTGACCGGGAAAATGGCCGGCAAAGGCTTCGTGTGTACCGGGAACCGTCAATGTCAGGGTAACGGTGTTTACACTACGGGCCTCTATGCGTGCGTCGGGCAGTTTCATGTTGGTCCCCCGAACAGCGCGGCAATGTCCGCCTGCCGTCGTTTACCCATCGGATGGCTGGGCAGGGCATCGACAAAGCGCCACTGTCGCGGCAGCCCCGCCGGTTCGATGGCTTCCTGCAGCGCTTTGCGTAAGGTTCGGGCAAAACGAAACGCCCCCTGGATTGCAAGCTGCCCTTTGCCTGCCGGTGTCAACACCACCGCGGCCGCCAGTCGTAACGGATCGGGCAGGGTGATAACCGCCACCGCATCGATAAGCGGTTGATGCAGTAAGACTTCTTCCACCGCAATCAGATTGATCCGTTTGCCTTCGATTTTGACGATCCGGTCGGCCCGCCCATGATAGATAAAACCATCCGCAGTCGGCGTGATCAGATCGGACATTTCGGTCCAGTCCGGTCCGGCAGCGGGGGACCGGATCGACAGATGTCCGTCTGCCCCGCGCATGGCGACACCGGGTAACAGATGCCAGGGATCATTTTCGTCACGGCGGTCGCAGCGGGTGGCAATGGCACCGGTTTCGGTGCTGCCGAAAATCTCGGTCGGGCGGCAGCCCAGTATCGTGGCGGCCTCGTCGCTGGCGGCCTGCGCAAGCGGGGCGCCGGATGACAGCACGCAGGCGGGGCGTAACGCCCGGGCAAGCGGTGTAATACCGCTCAGGCGGCTTAAATGCGCCGGGCTGCTGACGATAACCGCATCGGGCGATAGTTCTGCCAGCAGGG
Source organism: Micropepsis pineolensis (assembly GCF_055392125.1). Lineage (NCBI taxonomy): Bacteria > Pseudomonadati > Pseudomonadota > Alphaproteobacteria > Micropepsales > Micropepsaceae > Micropepsis > Micropepsis pineolensis. The sequence goes on along the minus strand of NZ_AP042408.1, from coordinate 3,298,298 downwards.
TTTCCCAGAAGCTATGGGTGTCGGCGCAAAACGGGCGGCCATACGCCAGCGGCCACAGCAGTTTGAACGACAGGCCATAGAGGTGTTGATGCGGTACGGTGGCAAAAACGCGGGCATCACGCTTAAGCCCCTGGCCAAAGCGCTGCTCGAACATGGCAGTTTCCTGTTCGAACATGCCAAGGCTTTTGACAATGCGCTTTGGTGCGCCAGTTGATCCCGAGGTGAAGAAGTTGATGTTCCCACAAGTGGGATCCAGTGGGGTAAGTGGTGTCGCGGTTATACTGGCAGGTGCAGCCATAGCGGCGGTAATGGCTGCATCATCGGCCAGTGTCGTAAATGTGCCGCGCAGCCCTTCCAGCGCACCGGGTTGCCCCGACGGCGGCAGAATGATCTGGGCTTTGGCGTGGAGCAGCCCGTAAAAGCCGACAGCGAAATGGTAACTGTCCTGACACAGCAGCGCGGCGGCGGATGTTCCGGTAAAGTACGCAGCCACGGCGACGACATCGGCGCGAAACCGGGCCAGCGGTATTTGCACCGCCCCGCGCCAGGAGATGGCCGCCGAAGCAGGATAGGCATCGCTCAGTAAGCGCGAGAGTATCCGCAATTTCATGGCTGCACGATCCTGCGCACGACATATTCCCCGGCGAATAACAGCCCCATCGCCAGATAGGATAGAAGGCCGCACCACAAGGTCCACTGCGTCAGGGTGCCCCACAGTGTGAGGGCCAGCGCGGTGGCGGCGTTGATCAGCAGAAAGGCAAACCACACCCAGGTGACGTGCCGGGTATAGCGTACCCCTTCGGGTGGCAAATCGGGTTGTGACAGCCGGGCGATACGTTCAGCCACCGTGGGCGGAAAGCATAACGACAGGCCGAAAAGCGCGGCAAAGCCTAAGCTGATGATGATGGGATAGGCCTGCACCGCACAACGGGCGTTAACAAAATAGAGCGCGATAAACAGCACCGCAACTCCGCCCGCTACAGGCAGCCAGCCTTTGATGGCGGGGTTGTGGCGCTGGCGGTAACATTGCGCACCGCCAATTGCCAGCCCAAGCGCCAGAAAGCACCAGAGCGGAAGGCGGCCTATGCAGACGTAAACCACAAACGGATAGGCAATCGCGGCCACCTGCAAAACAAGGCGCCCGGCAGTGATCGTGTAGCGGCCTTTATGCGGCCGGTGCATCGACAGCCTGCAGTTTCTCGATACAGTCGAGCACGTCGTTTATCGTGCGGACATGCTTGAAATCCTGCGGCACGATTGGCCGACCGGTCAGGGCCTGAATCTTCAGCACCAGATCGATGGCATCGATACTGTCGAGGTCGAGATCCTCGAACAGGGTCGCTTCGGGGCGGACCTTGCCGCGTGGTGTTTCGAACAGCTCGTCAAGAATGTCGGTGAGTTTTTCTAAAGCTTCCTGACGTGTCATTACACCGGGCCCCGCTCAGCACGGATGAAGTCGGCCAGGCTGCGGATGCAGGCAAAATGCGCCTTTACATCCTCGGTTACGGTAGCGATTTTGATGTCGTATTTTTTCCGGAGTGCAACGCCCAGTTCCAGTGCATCGATGGAATCGAGCCCGACGCCGTCGCCAAACAGCGGTTCACCATCATCAATCTGGTCGGGGGTGACATCTTCAAGGTGCAGGGTTTCGATGATGAGCTGTTTCAGCTCTAATTCCAGGGTAGCCATTTGCTATTTCTCACAATGCGCGCGGTAGTAGTTTCCCAGATAATCCATAAGTTTACGGGTGGCAATACTGCGGTGGCCAAACTGCGAATAGAAATTTTTATCGAGGCATTCACCAACCGTAAGCTGCAGGTGGGGGCGCTGTGATGGCACCTGCCACCAGGGTTCGCCTTTGTAGAGAATGGTAGGCGTACAGTTAATGATAACGGTCTGGATGTGGGCCCCGGTCAGGATAGCAATATTGGCAACGCCGCGGTGAAAATGCGGTTTGCCACCAGCGGGGGTGCGGGTGCCTTCGGGAAAAATGATCAGCGTGCGGCCATCGTCCAGCGCCTTACGGCAGGCTTCGATCAGGGCTTCGGGTTCAAGCGTGTTGCTGACATATCCCGCCGTACGCATCAGTCGACCAAGAAACCAGTGGTCCCACAACTGATGTTTGACGATGCATTGCGCCCGCGGAATAAGCGCCATCAGCGCCACAACATCCAGCAGGCTGGGGTGATTGGCGATAACGATTTTGCCGGCACAGGTCCGCAGTTTTTCTGCACCGCTGACAGAAAATGTTACCATGCCAAGGCATTGCAACATCCAGAGGTAGCCGCGGAAAATGGTGCGGATGATGCGCTGGGTGCGTTCCTGCTGATCGCCGGGTGCCAGTGGTAATAGCAGGCGCATTACGACGGCCAGTGCGCCACCGCCGACGAAAATAAAAGCCAGGGCAAAAAGTTTTCCGGCCAGCCAGGGGTATTTACGCCATCGCATGGCGCGACCACTGCCAGCTATGGGTTGGCCCGTTAAAAACGCTTTGTGCGGCATCGCCATCCAGAAATTGCCAGAGGGCCAGGGCGGCGGGCGTGGTGCTGGCCGGGGCAGCGGGCTTTTCCGCCATCATGAAGGTCAGACTGTTTTCCCCATTGGCCTGCAGCAACAGGGCGAGTATGGCGGCTGGGGCCCCGCTGTCGAAGGCGGCATATTCATCTGCCAGTGCATCATCATAGTGCAGCAGTAATACCGGCTGCGCTGGGTTTTCGGCCATACAGGCGGCTGCCTCGATCATGGCGAAGCACAGGCTTTCCGCCCCCGCTGCAATCGCCGTATGCCCGGCGTGATTATGATGGATGATTGACAGGATCCCTGTCAGCGCATGGTGGACCGACATAGAGAAATCTGTTGGAGAAAGTGCTTCTGCCGCCGCGATGGTGTGCAGTATCGTCTGTGTACGGCTAAACTCGCCGTGGCGTGATGAAAAAATATAGCGTGCGGTGTCCAGTGCTGGCAGTGTGCTGGCGGCCCCCAGTGCATTGCGCCCCAATGGAGACAGGCGACGGCGCGTCAGGGCGGGTAAGCGTTTGACCCCTTCGGTATCCGGGCCGCATGACCAACCTGCCCAGGCCGGAATGGAAAAACGCATCATATGCTATGGCCGTCTTGGTTGGTGGTTGCCGCAAGGGCAAGGTCGATAATGTTACGCTGCATAATAAATAAGCGTGCATTCTTCCCAAGTCCGCGCGTCAATAATGATGACTGTATCCCACGAACCATGAACTGTCATGAAAAAACACCCGGTGGCACGGGCGTATGGCCGCGTTGTGCGGCGGTTCTGGCGGCCAAAGCTAGGCATATTTACGTATGTTAAAGCTGTACTGGCGGCCATGCAGGTCCTCATTTACCGGGTACTTTAACGAAATCACCTTTCAGGGCCACCCCAGTCATTAGAAAGCCAGTATAGCATTCGGCCTGGGTTTGGTTTGAAACGTCTTTTTTCTTGTAATAGCTGTGAATATTAATCACGGCGTTGGCGCCAAGCTGATGGGCGCGATCCTGCAACTCGATCATGGTCGACACAAAGGCACGGGTGCAGGATGTCTCGTCCGACTTGCCGACGCCGTTGGTCTTCTTGTTGGTGATAAACTGCCCGAAATCCTGCGCCACGGCCGGATGTTTTGCATCACCAAAATAAAAATGAACGCTGCCGTCGAGTTTTCCCTCTGCATCGGGGGATGCCAGAGCATTCGAAATCGTCAGCATAAACAACTTATCTTCGGCTGCCGCAGGCGTGCTCAATCCGGCAAAGACAGACATGGCCGCGAAACCGATCGCGGCGAACATTTTCATCGACATAAAGTCCCCCAAAACGTCAAGGCGTTTGCTCAGGGCTTTATGCCCCGCCACATTGTGCAGGTCCAGCCGGACAAGGTGGCATAATTGTCACTGCCGTAACTGGCAGCCAGGCTATCAAGGAGGGGGGGGAGTAATGATGGTTCTTCCAATAAGTCCAGTTTGATAAAAAATGCAGTGTTTTCTGCCCGCAGATTCACTTGCACTATATTTTTGGTTGCAGTATTTGGTCTCTCTACCTTCGTTCTGCTAACGCTAAGATTGCTAATGGGGTGGTCATGGTTTCAGTTATGACGGAACTGGTGCGGGCGGAATGTCAGGTGACCTCGGACCCAGATATTCTGTTTTCGGCCATCGGCAATGAAATTGTGCTGATGAGTGTGCAAACCGGCAAATATTATGGGCTTGATCCCATCGGGGCGGATATCTGGCTGCGGATGCAGTCGCCGATTTCGGTTGCGGCGTTATGCGCCGGGCTGTCGGATGCCTATGATGCGCCGATCAATGAAATCTCGCAGGACGTTATCGACCTGCTCGGGCGGTTGTCAGCGGAGGGGTTGGTTGTGCTCGCGTCGGATCCGGTGGCAGCGTGACCGACTATGTGATGTGCGGCTGGCGGGTGGCGAGCGAACTGATGTTGCCTGAATTGTCGCCCCCCCGGGATGGTGCTGTTGGCACGGTGCCCGATCTGACCATCCGTCTGGGCGTAGTCTCGCCGATACACAATCCGGTGCATCAGACACCCTTGTTGCAAATTGCTGCCGATGGCACCTGCCGGTTTGAGATCAAGGCGGCAGCATCCTATCGAATTGATCCGGCGGGGCGCGAGATCGTTATTGAACCGCATATGGCTGCGGACGCGGCCGATATCCGGGTTTTTCTGTTCAGCACGGTCTTTGCCATTGTGTGTTTCCGGCGCGGGCTTATGCCGCTGCATGCTGCGGTGGTGCGCATCGGTGATACAGCGGTGGCATTTTCCGGCATTTCGGGGGCAGGTAAATCGACACTGGCCGCCTGCTTTCATCAGCGGGGCTATTCTGTTCTGTCTGATGATGTGGCGGTAATGGATTGGGTCAATGGCACGCCGGTGGTGCGCCCGGTGGTGGCGCGGCTGAAGCTCTGGCGTGACATGATGGACGGGCTTGGCATTACGCCGGATGATAAGGAGCGGGCACGCAGCCAGCTTGAAAAATATCATATTCCGCTTGACGATTTTGCCTCCACGCCGCTGCAGTTGACCGCAATCTATCATTTGGTCGAGGTGCATGATCCCCGGCATGAGGAGATGCGGTCCCTTACCGGTGTCGATGCTTTTTTGTCGCTCGAACGTGCGGTTTATCGTCGGGCTTTGGGGGGCCGTCTGCTGGGGCGTGAACAACTTTTCCGTCAGGCGGGCAAAATTGCCGGGGCGGTGGCGTCGGCACGGCTGGCGCGGCTGAAAACCCTGCCCCGGGCGGCGGAGATTGTGACCGAAATCACCACGGAAATCGGGAAGTGCGAGCCTGTATCATGAGCGGGATATACTGGCTCGCCTCCTACCCGAAATCGGGTAACACTTGGATGCGGCTGGCCCTGCACAGTCTGGAACTGGGCGGTGCACCGGTGCGGTTTGACGAAGCCGATGATGCGTGGTGGCAACGCGAGGCGGACCGGCGTGTCGGCGGCATTGTTTCTTCCCGGGCGTTCTTTGAGAATTATCTGGCTGTTGAAAGCTCGGATCTGACGGTGGCGGAGGTTGAGGCGCTACGCCCAGCTGCCATTACCGCCTGGGCCGAGGGGGTGCGTGCACCGATCGTCAAAACGCACGACGCCTATCTTTCGGCTGAGGGGACACCGCTGTTTCCACCCGCAGGTACGCAGGGCGCTGTCGTCATTGTGCGTGACCCGCGGGATGTGGCAATTTCTTTTGCCAATCATTCTGGCATTACAATCGATCAGGCGATTGCCAAGATGGTCGATCCCAATGGTATGCTGGCCGGTAAAAAAAATGGTCTGTCGGGCCAATTCCGTCAGCGCTTGCCGACCTGGGGCGGCCATGTTGCTGGCTGGCTTGATGCGCCGATCCCCAAACTTCTGGTGCAGTACGAGGATATGATCGCCGATATGGCGCTGGTGCTGACCCGTGTGGCGGGTTTCGTCGGTATCGCTGCGGATTCGGGTGCGGTGGCGCGTGCCGTCACCGCGACACACTTTGACCGGCTTAAAGCTGAAGAAGACAAAAACGGTTTTCGCGAACGCTCTACGCACGCCACGCGGTTCTTTCGCCGTGGTGTGGCGGGCGGCTGGCGCGATACCCTGACCACCGCGCAGGTGGCACGTATCGAGGCTGATCATGGCGCGATGATGCGGCAGCTGGGATATGATCTGGTGTCCGGGGCATGAGGCTTAGACACTCATTGGCGGCGGCGGAAACCTTGTTGGCACTGGCATTGGCCTGGGTGCTGGTGTTCGCCATACCGTTTCGCCGAACCGCCGCGTGGCTGGGGCGGGCGGGTGTACCGGGAACCATCGCTGTCGCCGCCACGCCTGCTCAAATGCTGCGCGCGCGTTCTGTTTGCCGCCGGGTGGCGCGGTTTGCGCCCCGCGTGCCGTGGCGAACAAGCTGTCTGGTGCAGGCGGTGGCCGGTTGTTTGCTGCTTCGGCGCCGCGGCATTGCCGCCACCATCCGGCTGGGGGTGAAGAAAGGCGATGGCGCCTTGTCGGCCCATGCCTGGCTGATGGTCGGCGGGCAGACTGTGCTGGGCGGTGATGCCGCACTGGGGTTTACCGCCCTTGCGGATATTGGGGATAAGATATGACGGGTATTTGTGGGTTGTGGTATCGCGATGGCCGCCCGGCAGCAGAAGGTTGCGCCCGTATGCGCCGCGCCTTGCAGATCTACGGGCCGCATTGCGCCGGGCAGTGGGATGGCGGCGAAATTGCGCTTGGCATCCAGCTGTTCCGCATGCTGCCGGAGGATCGCTTCGACCGTCAGCCGCTGGTCGGCGGGGGCGGGCGCTTTGTGCTGCTGGCCGATGTGCGGCTGGACAACCGGCCCGAACTGGCGGCGGAACTGGGCTGGTCTAACGAGCGGGTACGCGAGGCATCCGATGCCGATTACGTGCTGGCGGCGTGGGAAAAATGGCAGGATGCCAGTTTTGATAAACTGATCGGTGATTGGGCCATTGCGGTGTGGGATGGGCAAGCTCATACCATCACGCTGGCCCGCGATATGATGGGAATGCGACCGCTGTTCTATCATGCTGGCAACGGCTTTTTCGCCTTTGCCAGCATGGCCAAAGGTTTACATGCCCTGGCTGACGTCCCCATTGCGCCCGATCTCGACACCTTGCGTGATTACATGGCGCTGGCCCCACAGCGGGGGGCGGGATCATTCTTTAAAGATGTGGCACGTGTCGAGCAAGGTGGCAAAGTTGTGCTCTACGCCGATGGCCGGGTGGATGCCGGGCACTGGTATGATTGGGCCAAGATCACGGAACGCGAAGTGACCGACGATGCGAAGTGCATTGCCGAGTTCCGCGCCATCTTTGACCGCGCGGTGGCAGATCGCTTGCGTACCACTGGGGCAATTGCGAGCCAATTGAGCAGTGGTTTTGATTCCACCGCCGTGACCGTAACCGCCGCCCAGATGCTGGCGGCCAGGGGCAAACGTCTGACTGCCTTCACCCATGTGCCGACGCCGGGGTGGCAGCAAGACGAAAAAAAAGGACAACGTTGTGATGAGGGGCCGGTGGCGGTGGCAACCACCACACAGTTTCCTAACATTGATCATGTGCTGGTCGATTCCGGCGCGCGGATGATCGGCGCAGATTTGGATGCCGCATTTTACTATTATGAAATTCCGCTATTTGGCCCCACCAACCAAGTCTGGGTGGAAGAAATTATCCGGCAGGCGAAAGGTAACAGTCTGATTTTGAATGCTTCCAAGGGGAATCAGACCATCAGTGCCGTTGGCAGGCAGAGGCTGCATGGGTTGGTGCGAAAGGGGGCTTGGCTAGGTTGGGCGCGTGAGGTGCGTGCGCTGTATCGGTGCCGTCAGATGGGGCGAATGCAAATTCTGGAAAGCAGTTTTGCACCATGGCTGCCGGGGGGGCTGCTGCGTGCCCTCAAACGGTTTACGGGTAATACCCCCCCAGAACTTTGGCTGCTTTCTGCGCTTAACCCAGACATCGTTGCCGACCGGACCTTTCGCGGCCACCTTGCAAGTTTGGGTGGCGATCTGACCGTTAAAACCTATGCCACAGTCCGGGATTTTAACCAGTACCTCCTCTGTCGCAGTGATATTTCCTGCAATTTTTATAAAGGAGGGTTGGCCAGATATGGCATTGATCGCCGGGATCCGACGGGGGATCGTCGATTGATCGAATTTTCGCTGTCGCTGCCGGAACATATGTGGTTGCGCGACGGGGCAACCAAATGGATATACCGCCAAACCTTTAGCGGCCGCGTCCCTGCAATGGTGATGAACCAAGTGGGGAGCGGACTACAATCTGCCGACTGGCCCGAACGGTTCCGGCGTAGCTTCGACACGCTGGCCAAGGAAACAACACACTATCTGGCCGAACCGGTAGTCGCTGACCTTGTCGATGCCAAATTTCTTCGTTCCCTGCTTCAATCTCCACTGCCGGAGGATCTGGCTACACCCGAAAACCGAATGCGTTACCGCAATAAATTGTTAAAAGGTATCCCGGTGGCCCACTTCGTCCACAAAGCAAGCGGCGGTAACGGCTCACCAATCTGATGCCTTTAATGGTACATCCCGGCGGTGCGAGCGAAAATTGTTATTATGAGTGGGGAAATCCACTGCCGTCGGTAGAATTAGGGGTGGAATTCTCCGTTTCGTCGACCATCAGATCGACGAATTTCGGCGCATGCCAGGGTTTGCGGTCTGGTCGTGCGCTATGCTCGTCTGTGTCACGTTGATCTTCACGCATAAAAATCGGTTCCCCTGACGGTCAATGAGTGCGGCACAAAATGTGCCTTTTAATAATCCCGCATTCTGACATCTTACGTGCCAAATAGCAACCTGGCAGAGATTTGATTTTTGTGGTGCTGTTTAGTTGCACTCTAAAAACGTGAGTTTTATATGAAGCAACTTTTACGTTACAACTGTCGCGGCCTGTGTTATTAAAAGCCGTACTTATACAAGCGTATTGCGATGGCGGGAGGTGGCAGATGGATCCGTTTATTGGTGAAATAAAGCTTTTGCCGTGGGACTGGGCGCCAGTGGGCTGGCACATTTGCGATGGTACGCTGCTGCCGGTTCAGCCATATGTGGCTCTGTTTTCTTTGCTGGGCACCAGATATGGCGGTGATGGTAAAGTCAACTTTGCACTGCCTGATTTACGCGGGCGAGCCGCTATGGGGCGGGGAACGGCAATGGGGGCAACAGGGGGGCTGGCGTCGGTCACGCTGACCGTGGCCAACCTGCCGCCCCACAACCACGCTTTTTGCGGCACCAGCGGCGCTGGCAATGTTGTCAACGCGAATGTTGGTACCGGCACATCGGCGGTGGGTTGTTTGCCAGCTTCGGTAGGCACGGTGCCTGCGACAGGGTACGTCATTCCCATTTACAGCACCGAAACCAATAGCGCGAACCTTGTTCCGCTTGCCGCGAACAGCGTCAGCAGTGCTGGCGACAGTGGGGCGCACAACAACATGCAGCCCTATCTGGCTTTGAATTACTGCATCGCGACCATGGGTGTTTATCCACCCCGTACTTAAGTTCGGAGAGCATGTTATGTCAGAACCCTTTGTCGGTGAAATCCGTCTGTTTGCCGGAAACTATGCTCCGGTGGATTGGGCGCTGTGCAATGGCACCCATTTAAAAATAAACGATCGTCAGGTTTTATTCGCTGTAATTGGTACGACCTATGGCGGTGATGGCGTAACAGATTTTGCACTGCCTGATTTGCGCGCCAGGGTGCCTGTTGGTATCGGTCAGGGAACCGGCCAGCCCAATTACACCATTGGCCAAAGTGGCGGGGCCGATATGGTGGCTGTTAGCGCCAGCACCATGCCCACCCATACGCATGCCGTGATGGTAACGACATCGCCGGCAACAGATACAACACTCAGCGCCAATTCCTATTATGCATCTGTGACCAATAATCAGGCTGTTGTTGGCCTGTATGTTGGGGCCACTGTGGCAGACCTCACGGCCAAGGTCATGAACAATGTGGTTGTCGCCAATTCAGGGGGCGCTGATGCGCATAGCAACATCATGCCGTCGCTGGGAATGAATTACATTATTTGCCTCAATGGTCTCTATCCGCAAAGGTCATAGCTCTAAAATAGAAGGATTCTTATTATGTCAGAACCATTTATTGGTGAGGTGCGTGCCTTTGCCTTTGATTATGTCCCTTATACTTGGCTGCCCTGCAATGGCGGGACGTATCAGATCAGTCAATATAATGCCTTGTTTTCTGTTATCAGTACAATCTATGGGGGCGATGGTGTCCAGACCTTTAAGGTGCCCAATCTGAACGGATCTGTGCAAAATCAGTATGCGGATAATAAAATCGCTATCGGGCCCGGCAGTGGTACCCCGTCAGGGGTGGATTATATTATCGGCTCGGCCTATGGTTCGGTTAGCGCCACGCTGGGCACCAGCCAGATGCCCGCGCATAATCACAGCGTTACAACCTACATCTCAGGCCCTGCCACCGACTTGGTTTGCACGCCCAGTGCGGTAACCAATTTATCGCGTACGCTCAATCAGCGTGATTTTTATTCGCCGGGTACCGCCACGCCCAGCCCGGACATCTCTATGCCGAATGTGATCAGCAGCACTGGTGATGGGGCCGCGCATGAAAACCGCCAGCCATTTCAGACCTTCCTATACTGCATTGCGCCTTACGGCGTATTTCCCACCAGGACATAATGGCGACGTCAACGGCCGCACCGTGCCACCGCGCGGCGCTGGCTGATCTTCTGCCCAACGAACTGGCCCGCGATGGCATTGCGGTTCGTCAGCAGAATGAAGCGGACATGGATTTTATCCGCGATCTTTATGTTGCCAATCGCTGGGCCGAGGTGGCGGCTGCCCCCGGATGGACCGATGCTATGCGCCGTGCCTTTTTGTGCGATCAGGCACGGCTGCAATGGTTGCATTACAGCAAATATTACGCTGACGCGCAGTTTCTGATTATCGAATCCAAAGGCGAGCGGATCGGCAGATTGTATCTGTCGTATCAGGTACCGGACGATGTGCGCATTGTTGAAATCAGTTTTTTGCCGCACTGCACAGGCCATGGTTTGGGCACACGTTTTTTGATGCAGGTGCAGAAAATTGCGGTAGGGTTGGGCCGAAGCTGCTCGCTACATGTTGAAAGGCACAATCGCGCCCGCCTGTTATATCTGCGCTATGGCTTTATCGACAGCAAGCTGGAAGTCAGCCATTACCTGATGGTGTGGCAGCCGCCATCACCATATCCCCCCCCTGCAATACCCAGTCCGGATAGTGCCGTGGTGAGAGCGCGCAACCACTAGCGGCGTGATTGCCGTTTCAGCCGCGCATCAAGAATGCGGACAGACTTGATCGACGCCTGATGGGTGAAGGCAAGCAGCCATGGCGTGATGAAGTGCCAGGCGATCAGTACGGGTTCAAGCAGCAGCATGCCGATCAGAATACTGCACAGGCGGCTGACGGCGGGCTCTACCGCGACATAGGTGTAATTATCGGGGACCAGCGCAACCAGCACCGCCAGCGTAAACTGTGTGCCGACATAGGCAAAGCTGTGGCCGCCATTTTCAATGTGACGGCCTATGATAACGCCAATAACAGTGGCCAGCATTAAGAGATGCGGATTGCCATGTGCCAGAAATAGCCCGAGAAATGCCAACACGGTGCCACCCAGGCAACCGGTAATGCGGCAGAACAATTTTCGGCTTACCGGGATCAGGCCGCTTAAGCCCACACTGCTGATCGGCACCATCATGACCGCCAGTATGCTGATGGCACCCTGTGATAAATCGGCTATGCCAAAATGCGATTGCAATAGCGGCAGCAGGCTAAGGACAACCGCCCCCTGTGCGGCATGGCGCAGGGCATTCGGGTGCCAGCCCACCGGATTAGGTAAGGCCATGCGGGTTCCAGGCCAGCGCTGCCGCAATGTCGCGGTGCTTATGCAACTGATGACGATACACGCGCCAACACCGGAAGCAACTTCGATAAGCCGGGTCACGGCAAATGCCATCAGCGCATCATGCGGGTGTTGTAATATATCCAGCATCACCATTTCAAAGGTGAAACCGGTGAAAAGCCAGGCATAGGAATGGCGTCGGGTTAGTGCGCCATACAGCGTTACGCCACCGATCAGCCCCCCCGCCAAGGCACACAACAACAGGGTTTCGCGCACCAATGGTACCAGCGCCAGCGCAAGCCCGGCACCGATGGCGGTGCCCAGTACGCGCAGGCTGCCGCGACGAAAGCTGTCGGCCACATGTCCGCGCATCACCATGTAGCCGGAAAATGCTGCCCAGGAAATGTTATGCGCCCCGGAAACCCTGGCAATGACAATGGCCAGCAGTACCGACAGTACGCATTCCACCTCATCAACCAAGCGGACGCCAATTTGGGGGGGCGATTGGGTGGGGTATGCCGCGACCTTTCCCGATAGGCTGTGTTGGGAAAGCAGATCCAAGGGCTTACAACTCCACACTACAAACAAAGATACATACTGGCACAACCTGTCATCTGTACGGGACTGGGGGAAATAGAATGTTGTCATGGCAGCTATAGCAGATTGTTATAGCTTGTGCTGCTCAGCTTGGCCGGGCGCCATTCCACAAACCGCTTACAACCATGTCTTGCACCTCGCGATGCATCAGATCACAGAATAGCCGCACCGCGTGGCTGCTACGCCGTCCGCGTAGGCGGGCAATGGCAAGCTGGCGCGATAATGGCGGGGTGCCGATTGGTATGGCCGTTAAGCGCTTGGCGGCAACTTCGGTCTGAATTGCGGCCAGGGGCAGAATTGTTCCGTATAAGCCCTTAAGCGCCAGATCCTTGGTCAGCTGAAAATCATCGGCTTCCACCGCGATGGTCAGGCTGACGTTCTGATCATGTGCTGCGGTTTCGATCAGCTGGCGCAGGCCTTGTTGCGGCCCGGGTAAGACCAGAGGTTGATCGGTAATTTCAGCAAGGGTGACGCTCTGCTGCCCCAGCCGGGCCCCGGATGCCGGTGGGACAAAGTATAATTGCTCGATCAGCAGCGGTGTAAAGCGAATGCCGGTGCTTTCGTGACCGCTATAGACCACCGCAATATCAATTTCGCCATGCTGCAGCCATTCGAGCAAATGACCACTAAATGCCTGAATCACCCGCAAGGTCACTTCGGGATATTGCGACAGATAGCGTTCAACAAGCCGTGAGGCGATTAGGCAACTGACCGTTGGTGGGATGCCAATGGCGACCTGACCGCGCACAATACCGACTTCGTCGAGTAGATCTTTTTTGGTTTCCTCAACCTGTCGTAAGATGCCGGAAGCCCGTATACGGAGTTTTTTTCCGCTTTCTGTCAGCACCATGCCACGGCCATGGCGGAGGAACAGTGCGGTTTTAAGTTCCTCCTCTAACCGATGGATGTGGCGGCTGAGCGCCGGTTGCGCAATGCGTAACTGGTCTGCGGCCCGGCTTAAGCTGCCCAGTTCTGCAACGGCCAGAAATGTATTGAGCTGACGTAAATCCATCTTGCCATATAAAGTTAGTATGGGTGTTCGTGCAATAATAGCAGGTGCTGCATGTTGCCCTATAGAGTGGAAATCGCGGGGCGTGAGGCTCCGTCTGCGTCAGAACGGATCGCTGGGGAGGGGATGCCATATTGTATAGGAAAAATAAGAATGCAGTCCTGTCACAATGTTGTCAGTGTTACCGGCCTGCGACCACTTGACGTATCTTAAGTGGGCATTTACCAAGTCCTAAAGAGGTAGCCCCAGGAAATAAGAATTTAAGCATCACCATGCGATTTTTCTCACTCTTCTTTGATGTGAGAGCCTCGCCGGTGGAATCTGCCTGTTTGGGACCAGAATGTGCATGCCTGCCATGGGGTGTAATTCGTCACTGCAAAATTTCTCATCTGCGCGTCGGGTGGCATTTACCTGCGCGATAGATCGGTGTGACGGTTTTAATCTGCATGCGGAGGGGGCATGCTGAGAAAACTGAAATTCACTCTGCCTTTCGGGTTTAGCGAGATTACTTTTTCGCTGAACTGCTTCGTAGCGGCCATGCTGGCGCTCTATATATCATTTTTCTGCGATCTCGAGCGTCCCTATTGGGCGATGATGACGGCATATGTCACCAGTCAGCCATTTAGCGGTGCTGTACGCTCGCGGGCGGTATATCGGCTTTTTGGTACACTGGCCGGTGCCGCTGCGATGGTTTTGCTTGTTCCGCCACTGTCTAATTCCCCCATTATTCTGTCCTTAGCCATCGCATTGTGGGTGGGGCTGTGTCTGTTCTTTGCTATGCTGGATCGTACACCACGATCATATCTGTTTGTTCTGGCAGGATTTACCACTGCGGTGATTGGCTTTCCGATAGTCAGTGCGCCGCTGACATCCTTTGATGTGGCGATTGCCCGGTTTGAGGAAATTGGCGTCGGTGTATTATGTTCAACGCTTATTCATACGATTTTTTTCCCGCGCAGTTTACGCAAATCCCTGACATTTCAGTTTAAGGATATTCTGACCGATCTGCGGATATGGCTTGCCGACACACTGAACCGCAAAAAAGATGCTGTACACCGGCGCGGTCGCATTCGTCTGGCCGCCGGGATCACCGATCTGTATCTGCTTTCAACCCATATTCCGTTCGATGTGCATGAACCACAGCAGGTGCAGGACAGCATTGTTGCAATACAAAAAAAACTTATTCAGCTTTTTCCGTTGATTACTGGGGTATCGGACCGCTTTAAGCGGCTCGAAGACAAATCGGCTATTCCCGAACATCTGGAAACGTTACTCAAGGATATTGCGGATTGGCTCGATGCGCCGGTTGTGGATGTTCACAGCGGAAAAATTGCATTGCAAAAAAAATGCCTTGAATTAAAGCACCTAAAGGGGGTGCCATCCTGGCATGATCTGATTTTGTACAACATCATGGTTCGTCTGTCTGACCTGATTGATGTGTATGCGTCCTGTCGGCTCAAAGTGCATGAGTTTGCGACGTATACGGAAAACGCTAATACGTCGCGGCCTTTAAGGCCGGTCAATCGCAATCGGGTTCTGCACCGCGATTATGGGGCCGCCTGGCGTGCTGCGATCAGTGCCGTCGCAATTGTTTTTTTGGGCTGCATGATCTGGATCGCGACTGGCTGGCCAGATGGCTCCGTCGCGGTCATGATGTCAGCGGTTGTGTATTGTTTTTTTGTCAGTCGGGCCAATCCGGTTATGGCACAGAAATCTTTTTTGTATCAGGCATTGCTTGCCAGTATTGTGGCCGGAATTTATCTTTTTGCCATTTTACCACAAACCCACAGCTTTGCGACGCTGGCTCTGGCGTTCAGTCCGGTACTGCTGGTTGGTGGAATTTTGCTGGCCCGGCCAGTGGTCGGTATTCAGTATATGGCGTTTCTGGCCAATTTTTGTGTGAGCCTGACACTGACCGAGCATTTCGCCCCTGACATTCAAAGTTATATCAACCGCAGTATCGCGCAGTTCGTTGGTATCGCATCCGTTATTGCCGTGACCAGTATTTTGCACCATTACGATGCCCAACGCTATATCGGCAAGTCGTTGCAGACCACCTGGACGGATATCAGCCGACTGGCATTGGGTACCAGGCGGGTCAGTACTGCGGTGTGGACCAGCCTGATGGTCGATCGCATTGGTCTGATGGCCCCGTATGTCGGGGCAATTCGTGGCTCGAAACAGTATAAGTCTGTCAACGCAATGCAGGAATTGCGGGTAGGGCTGAATATTATTCGCCTGTCCCGTGCGGCAGAACGGTTGGCACCAGAGCAGTTTTCGGATGTGCGTGACTTGTTGCGCCTAATCGGTGTGTATTTTGCCGATCTCGTCAAAGAAGGGGCTTATATGCCGCCTTCTGAAGTCATCCTGAAAAAAATAGATGCGCAGATTGCCACGTTATCAGGACTGCCATCGAACAAACTTAAAGAAACCATTCTCAATTCGCTGACCGGGTTACGCTGTAATCTGTTTCCGGACGCGTGGGAATATATGTACGGGATCAACTGGCATGATTAGACAATATGATTTCTGGGGTATCTATCTGCACCCCTACATGCTGGCTCTAATACTAAGCTTTGCCGTCATCAGGCCGGTGGCTTTGTTGCTTAATCGTTTCAATCTGTATCGTCTGGTCTGGCATTACGGTTTGTTTGATACTGCGTTATTCCTTGTCATATATGGCGTGGTGGTATGTCTGCTGGTCCCGGATGTGCTGACCAGTTTATTTCAGTAATTCACGCTCGAGGAGATGGCTCATGAAATGGTCGCTAATACGCAGTGTTGCCATCACCAGCTGTGCGCTGTTGATTGCGATATTTTTTGTTATCACGCTATGGCGGTATTACGAGGTCTACCCCCGTACGCCTGATGGTAAAGTACGGGCTGATATCGTTCTGGTTGCGCCGGATGTTTCCGGGCTGGTCAGTCATGTTTACGTCCATGATAACCAGCGCGTAAAAACAGGCGACGTGCTGTTCGAGATTGATAAACTGCGCTTTGCCTTGGAGCTTAAACATGCTCAGGCGTTATTGGCCGAAAAACAGGCTGCCCTGACACAGGCCACGCGGGTGGTTCGCCGCAATACCGCATTGGGGCCATTGGTTCCTACCGAGGAGCGGGAAAAGGGCCAGGAAACTGCCGATGTGCTGAGTGCCGAGCTGCGTCAGGCCGAAGCGGATGTGGATACTGCGAAACTCAATCTCGACCGTTCGACGGTGCGGGCAACGGTTGATGGCAAAATTTCGAATTTGAATTTGGTGCCGGGGGCTTATACCACTGCGGGTAAAGCCGTGTTCGCCCTGATTGATCTGCGCTCCATTCACGTCGATGGCTATTTTGAGGAAACCAAGCTGCAGCGCATTCATGTTGGTGATAAAGTGCGTATTCGATTGATGGGCGATAGCCGGATTTTGCAGGGGCATGTCGCCAGCATTGCAGGTGGTATCGAGGATCGGGATCGCGGTACCGGTGGCAATCTGCTGGCCGATGTCAATCCGACGTTCAGCTGGGTGCGATTGGCCCAGCGGATTCCGGTGCGTATCGCGATTGATGAACGCCCCGCCGATATTGATCTGGTTCTGGGCCGGACGGCTGCGGTCGAGATTTTGCAGGATAACGTAAATGCAAAACAATAAGCATGGCGATGGCGCGATGAAGCGGTTTGCTCTGGTCTTCGCATTTGGTTGTGTACTGGGTGGCTGTACTCAGGGGCCGGATTATGCCCGCCCCCCTGCTGCGGTGATCAATAAGGCCGACGCGGCCCCGGCATTTCAGGAGGCCGCCTCTGGCAGCTTCGCGCGAAATGAGCCGCCGGCCATGTGGTGGCATCTCTATAACGATCCGGTCCTAGATGGTTTGATCAAAGATGCCTTACGCAATAATGCTGATCTGAAAATGGCATCGGCCAATATCCGTAAGGTTCAGGCCATTTTGTCCCAGACCAAGGATAAGCAATTGCCGCAGACGAAAATCTCGGCGGCGCCGGGTTACGGTCAGATGTCGGCGGAAGAACATCTGATCTTTGGCTCGCCACTGTCATCGGCTTTCACGTATGATATCGAGGGTTCGCTGTCTTATCAGATTGACCTGTTCGGCGAAGTGCAGCGCGCCGTCGAAGCGGCGGATGCCAGTGTTTCAGCATCCAAGGCGGCATATGATACGGTTCGTATCGGGATTATCGCTGAAACCACCCGGGCCTATCTGGAGGCGTGCTCCAGTGGCCGTCAGATTACCATCGCTACCGATATCAGTAAGACACAGCACAAGCTTGGCGAACTTAACGACCGCATGATTGCCGCAGGGCGTGGTCTGCCCTCCAGCCACAATTTGTTCTCGGTCCAGGATGCGCGTACGCGGGCCTCCATTCCGGTGCTCGATGCGCGAAAGAAAGCCGCCGAATATCGCCTTGCGGCGCTGATCGGTCTGCTGCCTGGGCAGTTGCCGCCGGAAGTGATGGCTTGCCAGCGCCCCCCGGTGCTGGACCAGCCGATCCCCACCGGCGATGGGCGCACCCTGTTACGCCGCCGTCCCGATGTGCGTGAAGCCGAAGATCAGCTGCACGCCGCCACGGCCAGAATCGGTGTGGCCACCGCAGATCTGTATCCAAAAATCGTGCTGGGGTTGTCGGGAGGTTCGCTTGGACTGGATCGCTATTTCCTGCACAGCGATACCTATAAATATTCCTTTGGTCCGCTGATCAGTTGGAATTTCCCCAACCAGGGCGCGGCGCGCGCCCGCATTCGCGAGGCCGAGGCTGGGACGGATGCGGCCTATGCCAATTTCGACAAGGTCGTGCTGGCGGCTTTGCGCGATACTGAGATTGCGCTGTCGGGCTATTCCCGTGATCTGGAGCGTAACGCCGAGCTGCGTCAGGCGGTCGAAAGCCGGGCACGTTATCGGCACGATACCGATGAACTGCAGAAGCTGGGGCGCGCCAGTGTGGTGGCCCGGCTTGAGGCGGATCGTGACTATCTGCTGGCTGAACAGGAGCTAGCCGACAGTGATGCCCGTCTGCTCGATGGTCAGGTCGAGCTTTTTCATACCCTGGGTGGTGGCTGGTAGCGGATCCGCCGATAATTTTCCGGCGCAAAAGTTTAGTCAATTGCGCCGGAACGCGCCCCGGTGTAGCCCTTTGGTCGTGACAAAAGGCTCTCGTGGGGAGAAATGTTCATGGCCATTACAAAATCGTGGCGGGCGGGCCTGTTCGCCGCTTTTCTATCTGGCTTAAGTCTAGCGCTGCCTGCCAGCGCACCGGCTGAGGATGCCGCAAGCTATCACTGGCAGACCGTGCCGTTTGGTGCGGGCGGCTATGTCGATGGTTTTCTCTATCACCCCAAGCAGAAAGATATTCTGTACGCCCGTACGGACGTTGGTGGGGTGTATCGTTATGACTATGCCGCTAAGCGCTGGCTACCTTTGCTTGATCATTTAAACAAGGCCGATGGCGATCTGATGGGCGTGCTGGCCATTGCCGTCGATCCTAACAACCCCCAAAAGCTTTATGCCGCCTGTGGTCTCTATCTGCCCGATTGGGCGCGTAAAGCCGCGGTGCTGCGTTCTGATGATCAGGGTAAAACCTGGCAGAAGACCGAACTGAACCTGCATCTTGGCGGTAACTGGGATGGTCGTGGCACCGGCGAGCGGCTGGTGGTCGATCCGAAGAATAGTGACACACTGTATCTTGGCACCAGTCAGGACGGATTGTGGAAAAGCACCGACGGCGGCAAATATTTTTATAAAGAAAGCTCGGCGGCCAAATCGGTTTCGCTGGTGCTGATCGATCCGAAAAACGGCGACGTTTATATCGGCAATGCCGATGATAAGGGCGCGCTGCTGGTCAGCCATGATGGTGGCAGCTTTAAGCCGGTGGCCGGTACCCCCGATATGGTGCCTCAACGGGCGGTGTTTGCCGCTGATGGCGCGCTGTATGTCACCTTTGCCAGTGGCGACGGTCAAGGCGCGGTCAATCCGAGCCATGCGGTGCGTGGCGCAGTTTACAAACGCGATGCCAGCGGCGCCTGGCATGAGGTTTCACCGGTTCCGGGCACGAATTTTGGCTATTCCGGTATTGATGTCGGGACCGATGGTACGGTGGCGGTATCCTCGCTCGACCGTTGGTCGGTGGGTGACGATGTGTTTCTCTCCAAAGATGGCGGGGCGCACTGGATAACGCTGGGCGATAAATCGCATCACGATGCATCGGCCTATCCCTGGCTGGTCAGCTTCATGCGTGGTGAAGACCGTATGGGGCACTGGATTTCGGATGTGAAGCTCAATCCCTTCAACCCGAACGAAATGATCTATGGCACCGGCTATGGTTTGTGGATAAGCAAAAATCTGACTGTGGCCGGAAGCGCTGCCAAGGTTGGTTTTGATTTTGCTGCGGCCAATTTTGAAGAAACCGCCACCATGCAGATGGTCTCGCCCACCGCCGGGGCTCAGGTGCTGGTGGCAATGGCTGATGTCGGCGGTGCGGGCTGGTCGGATGCGAGCAAAACACCAGTCAACAGTCTGTTCCTGCCGGTGACCGAATCCAATTTCGGTATCGATTATGCCGGGCTGAAACCCAGTTTTTTGGTGCGGTCCACCAGTAATGATCCGACACACGGGCTCTATTCCACCGACGGTGGGTTAAGCTGGAATGTGCTGCCTAGCACGCCGTACAAGCCTCTGGCGCAGGGCGAAGCGTGGCGCAGCCCCGGCGTGATTGCGGTGTCGGCCAAGGCGTCGTCATTGTTATGGGCACCGGAAAAGGATGGGGCGTATTACTCAAAGGATCTGGGTAAGAGCTGGCAGCCGGTGACGGGTTGGCCGAGCAACCATGATCTGGTGCTGACCCCGGTCTCGGATAAAGCGATCGATGGTGTGTTCTATGTCTTTGACCGCACGACCACGACCATCCTGATCAGTGTCGATGGTGGGGCCAGCTTCAAAACCATCGTTGGTGGCCTGCCCAAGGTTGAAGGATGGCAGAATGCCCAACTGGCCGTGGTGCCGGGGCGGATGCGTGATCTGTGGCTGGCAGCGCCCTATGGTCTGCTCCATTCGAAGGATTCTGCCACCCCGGTCAGCAATGTCAAAGCGGTGACCGAAGCTTGGTCTGTCAGTTTCGGTGCGCCTGCCAAAGTGGGCGATTATCCGGCGATCTACCTGTGGGGTAAGGTCAAGGGCAAGGAAGGTCTGTGGCGTTCGGATGATGAAGGGGCCAATTGGGTCCGTATCAATGACGATGCCCATCAGTTCGGCACTTTCCGCGCCATTGCCGGCGATATGCGGAAATTCGGTACGCTCTATCTGGCACCGCACGGCCGCGGCATCATGGTCGGCACACCGTAATCACGGTTCCTTTCGGATATAAAACGGGCGGTGATATCACCGCCCGTTTTCTTTTTGTCTGCTGGAATTTTATTTCGTCCAGCGATCCAGCCAGCCTAAAACTTCGGTGTGCCACTGCACCGAATTCTGCGGCTTGAGCACCCAATGGTTCTCGTCGGGGAAATAGAGCAGCTTGCTTTCAATGCCCTGACGTTGCAACGCGGTGAAGCTGCCCAGACCCTGCGCTTCCGGAATGCGGAAGTCGTGGCCGCCATGGATGACCAGCATCGGCTTCTTCCAGTTCTTCACCTTGGTTACCGGATTGAACGCTTCATAGGCTTCCGGCTTGTCATAGAAGGTGCCGCCATGTTCCCATTCGTCGAACCATAATTCTTCGGTCGCATAGCCCATACCACGGGCATCGAACACACCGTCATGATCGACCAGACATTTCCATGGCTCGTTCCAGCTACCGGCGATCCAGTTGATCATGTAGCCGCCATAGGATGCACCTAATGCGCAGGCCTTGTTACCGTTGAGATAGGGATAATGCGCCAGTGCATAGGCCCAGCCCTTTTGCAGATCTTCCAGCGGGCGATCGCCCCAATGCTGGCTGATGCTGTCGGTGAAGGCTTGTCCGTAACCGGTTGAACCATGGAAATCGATCATCACCACGGCATAACCCGCGTTGGCATAAACCTGCGGATTCCAACGATAGCTCCAGCCATTGCCGAACGAGCCTTGCGGACCCCCATGGATCAGGAACGCCACCGGATAGCTTTTACCGGCTTTGAAATTCGCCGGTTTGACGACATAGCCGTGGACAATTTCTTTGTTCCAGCCGGGGAAGGAAAACTGTTCCGGCTCGCCCCAGGCCACGCCGCCCAGCGCCGTGGTGCTGACATGGCTGATCTGTACCGCTGCGCCGCCGTTCAGCGGCAGGGTGTAAAGCTCGTTCGGGCTTTTCAGGCTGCTCTGTGCAATGACGATCCCTTTGGGGCCAACATCAAAGGCGCTTACCGTGCCCTGATCGGTCAGTGCGCGGATGGCCCCACTGGCAATATCAATGGCAAACAGTTTGTCCTGACCCATGTCTTCGGCTGTGGCGTAGAGCGTTTTACCATCCGGTGCAAAGGCGATGCTCTCGGCGGAACGGTCCCAGCCTGCCGTCAGTTCGCGCACGGTCCCGCTTTTTTCATCGCGCAGCATAATGGCGAAACGGTCCGCCTCGAACCCGGGGCGCTTCATTGCCCGCCAGGCGGACCAATGGCCATTGGCAGAAAACGCCACGGCGGCATCCCATGCCTTGTTGGCGGTCGTCAGGTCTTCGGGCTTGGCCCCACCGTTCAGTGGTACGCGCCACAGATCGAAATTGGTTTTCCACGGTTCGTCCTTACCGGCCCATTTGGCCGAGAAGACCACCGATTTGCTGTCGGGCGTAATGGTGAAATCTTCGTCGCCACCAAACGGTTTGGTCGGGCTGTCGCCGTCGAAACCGGTCATCAGCGCCACTGGTTCGCCAGCCTTGCCTGCGTCGTCGAGTTTAACTGCATACAGATGATTGCGGGTGCCATCGGCCCAGGTATCCCAATGGCGCACGAAGAGGCGGTCATAGACCTGACCGGCACTTTTGTTTGCCGCCTTGGCGTCAAGCCTTTCCTTGGTGCAGGCCAGTGTCTGGCAGTCAGGAAAGACCGCCAGTGCGATCACCAGGCTTTTGCCGTCGGGGGCTATTTTGAATGCCTCGACACCCAGTGGCAGGTTGGTGACCTGTTCGGCGCTGGCACCGCTGATATCGGTACGGAAAATCTGGGTTACGCCGCCGGCACGCGACGACAGGAAATAGATACTTTTGCCATCGGGGGAGAAGCGGCCACTTGAGGCGCCGCCTTCCGAAATGGCCAGCCGTCGCGCCGCTTTGCTGTTTACATCAAGCAGCCACAGCGACAGGGCACCCTTGTTGGCGGCATAATCGACCTGGCGCAGGGAATAGAGCACATAGTGCCCGTCGGGGGAAAAATGCGGATCATCAAGCCGGTCCATCGTCGCCATCATTTTGGCGTCGAAGATTTTAGCCGATTGGGCATTGGCGGCATAGGCCGTTGCCGGCAGGGCCAGCAAAAGGGCAAGTGGCAGGCTGTACCAAGATTTCATCAGGCGTATCCCGAATGTTTCGTGAAGGGACTTTGGGCGCAATGTTTTTTGCGCGTGCTGGGCGGCAGTTTAGTGCCAGCGGCCGCTGGCGAAAAGGCCGCCGGGGGCATGGAGGATGATAATCCCCGAACAAATTGCCGCGAGCTTAGGCACGCCCACCCTTTTGGCATTTTTTGACGGCTTTTTAGAGTGGTGGGATAAATTATGCGCCTATATGTTATTGTGTGCATAGTCATTCTGCTGTTACGCCACTCAAGCCCCTAGAAGGGAAAGAAAATCTTCTAATTCGGCGATATTTTGTTGCCGTAGATGGAAGTCAAGGTGGTGTGCGCCATGCGTGCTCAAGAGGGTTCTGCCCCGATTGCCAGGGTGGCTGTTATCGGTGCCGGTGCAATCGGCAGCGTTGTTGCCGCGGCGCTGGCCCGGGCAGGGCACCGATTAAGTCTGTGTGTGCGGACCGCGCTGGACCATTTGACCGTCGAACATGATGGCAACGCCTATATCGTGCCTGCCGATATTATCACCGATCCGGCAGCGGCTGGGGTGATGGATTGGGTCTTCGTCGCCACCAAAACCCAGGACACTCCCGGGGCTCAGGGCTGGTTCGACCATATGGTCGGGCCGAATACCCGCATTGTGCTGCTACAAAACGGCGTTGATGGTGTGGAAATCGTCCGTCCGCTGGTGGGATCGGCGGTGGTGATCCCCTCGATTGTCTATATTTCAGCGGAGCGGGTGGCCCGTGGTCATGTGATGCACTTCTTTGGTACCAAGCTGGAAGTGCCGCAGACCGATAATACCGCCGCTTTGGTTGATTTACTGGCACCGGGCGGTATTGATATTCATCCGCAGGCGGATTTCATCACGGCGGCTTGGCGCAAGCTGATCTGTAATGTGGCGCTTAATCCGATTACTGCGCTGACCATGCAACGTTTCGGGGTGTTTCGTGATCCGGCCATTCGCGATCTGTCGGCACAGATTATTCGTGAAGCGGCGTTGGTTGGTAATGCCGCAGGCGCGCATTTCACACCGCAAGAGGTTGCGCGGATTGCCGACTATTGTACCGAATTATCGCCCAAGGGCGGCACCTCGATGCTCTATGACCGCATGGCTGGCAACCGGTTGGAATATGAGCATCTGACCGGCACCATTGTGCGGTTGGCGCAGCGTTATGGCATTGACGCGCCGTACAATATGGCGATTTACGCCCTGATTGCGGCGCTGGATGCATCGCTGCAGTCGGCCCCCGCGCCGGTGGCGTTGGCTGCGGCCAATGACCAAAGCGAATCCGCCCGCGCCGTCTAAACCGTGGGGCGGACTTTGAGGGGGACTGCGGTGGTGTATTTGGCTTCGAGCAGCGTCACCGTGGACTGAATATCGAGCACGCCGGGCAGCTTCAGAATCGTCGAAAAGACAAAGTCCTGATACCATTTCACGCTGGGGGCAATGACCTTCAGCATGACATCCTTTTCGCCGAACAGGGTGTAACATTCCATGATTTCGGGGATCTCGGCGACGGCGCGAAAGAAATCCTCACACTGTTTATCGGCCTGTGTCGACATTTTGACCTGGGCGAAAACCTGCATCAGAAAGCCGAGTTTCTGCCAATCAACCAAGGCGACCTGGGCTTTGATATAGCCTTCCTCGCGCAGGCGCTGGACCCGGCGCCAGCAGGGCGATTGCGACAGCCCAACCTTTTCCGCCAGCTCGGCGGTCGAAAGTGAGGCATCCTTCTGCATCAGAGCGAGGATTTTATAGTCAATATTGTCCAATGCGTCGCGCATAGAAATTGTCCGCCATAGCGTGGGTGCTGCATAAAAGATGTTTTGGCTGAGCCCGTCAAGAATATCACATGCAATGCGATCAATGGCGGGTTCCGATGATGAATATATGCCTGAAAGACCTATAAATGATACACATTAATAATGCGTGTATCGGTATAATTTTAGATTATACATCCCGTTGTACAATTGCGGCGTGTGCGGAGCGCATAGACTGTGTTGGTCGCTTTTTTATGCCGACAGCGCCTTAAACATCCATTTACAGCCGTGAACCGAGCGATCAGATTGCTTGTGGGGCCCGCACATGGTTGGGAGTAATGATGAATCAGTTGCCTTTGATTGACGGCGAAACGGTGTGTCGCAATTTAAGCTTTGAAACTGCGATCGCCGTGGTACGTGAGGCGATGCAGTCTTTATCGGGGGGAGATGTCGCCCAGCTGCTGCGCAGCTTCGTGCCGGTCAAGCCCGGGCATATTTTCGCTCTAATGCCTGCCGCTGATCGGCGTAGCGGCTATTTTGGTGCCAAGCTGGTCAGTGTTTTTCCCAATGCGGCTGGCCAGGTGCAGCATGCCGGCATGATCGTGCTGTTTTCCCAGGAAAGCGGTCAGCCGGTCTGTTTGGTTGATGGTGAGGAGGTCACGCGAATCCGTACCGCTGCCGCCAGTGCTGTGGCCACCGATGCGCTGGCCCACCATGATGCCGGGGTGTTGGCAGTGCTGGGCTGCGGCAAGCAGGGCCGTGCCCATATCGAAGCCATCGCCACGGTACGCCCATTACGTGAGGTTCGGGTTTGGGACATGGTGCCCGCGCGGGCCGCGGCCATGGCGCAGGAGCTGAATGCCAGCGGGCGCTGGCGCGTGATGGCACCGGAGGATGCGCAAAGCGCTGTGCAGGGGGCCGAAATCATTTGTACCGTGACACCAGCGGTCGAACCGGTTCTGCATGGTGCCTGGGTGTCGGCCGGGGCGCATGTCAATGTCGTCGGCTCCAGCACGCCGGGGCCACGTGAGATTGATTGTGATCTGGTGGTGAACAGCCGCTTTTTCGTCGACCATCGTGAGCACGTCCTGCTGCATGGCGCGGAATTTCTCGAAGCCAAAAACGCCGGGGCTATCGGCGATGATCACATTCTGGGTGAAATTGGTGCGGTGCTGAACGGAACGTGTGCTGGCCGCTGTAATGGCGATGAAATCACGCTGTACAAATCGCTCGGCCATGCCGTGCAGGATATTGCGGCATCGGCCTGGCTGTATGAGCATCTGTATAAATAGCATTGGCAATTGGCAAAGGCACAGTTTCTGTTCAGGCGCTGCTCTAATTTCATGCAGTGATCCGTGTAAGGCCGATAATCAAGCTGTTTTATAGATAGCTGTTCTTGTTTTGGTTGTGTCTTTTCGCGTTCTGTATTGCGGTGTGTAGGGGCGTTGTCGTGCATGCGGATGATTTAACATTCATCTGCTGGCGTAATTTGCGTCGTTCGGGGGGTATTGCAGATGAATTTTGCGCAAGATCCGATTTTACCGCATGGCTCAGCTATCCTGTGCATTACTAATCGTTGTATTGAATTATTTTTTCGCACGGGTCTGGGATATAGTACTCCTGCGGTTGCAGTCAATCGTGCTTCTGTGCCCCAAATGACTGCTGATATTCTATGCAACTTTGAAGCTGGAATGCGTTCCTGTGGAGATAAAATAAGGCGATTATACACGCTATTAAGCCACGGCATGCTGTAACGCACGATCGGATACTGGACAGTCGCCAAACTTGGGTGGAAGTTTAGTACATCTAATATGTGCGCCCGGTTTGCGTGTCGGCAGCCTTAAGCACCCGGTGGAGATGGTTATGCGACGTACTTATTCTGCTCTTGCCATAATGGCGTTTATTGCTTTGACGCCTGCAATGGCTACGACCGGTGTGGCATCGTCTGCGACGGAGACTGAGAAATTCAGTGCCATCGCCAATGGGGAAGATGTCGGTTATGTGCTGGTAAAGCACAACGGCAGCTCTGTCGATGTTGATTATCATATCGACGAGAATGGTCGTGGCCCCAAACATCACGAGACAATTCAGCTTGGCAAGGATGGGGTACCACTGCGTTGGGCGATTGATGGCACCTCGCTGATGGGCGGGACGGTGCATGAGCAGATGCAGTGGGCCGATGGCGTACAACGCTGGACCAGCCAGGCCGATCATGGCGAGGAAAAACGCGCCACCCCTAAGCTTTATATTGCCAATGACACCAACCCATGGGCACTGGCGCTCTATGCTGCCGCGGCATTGCGTGCGCCGGGGCAACGTCTGGATGTTTTGCCAACAGGCCGCATTACAGTTGAAAAAATCCGCAGCGTTGCGCTTGGCAGTGGTAAAACCGCCATTACGGTTGATGCCTATATCTTAAGCGGCATTGATATGACACCGGATGTCATTCTGCTGGATCGTCAGCGTCGGCTGTTCGCCACCGTGTCACCCGATCTGGTGGTGCGTCAGGGGTATGAGGGTGAGGCGGCAAAGCTGGTTGCCTTAGGTGAGGATCTCTCGCTGGAGCGGTTACAGCGGCTGCAGCAGCAGACCGCTCACCACTATGATGGCCCGGTGCGCATTCGTAATGTCCATATCTTTGACCCGGCGACATTGCAGGTTGGCCCACTGTCCGCCGTTGTAATCTATCGCGACCGTATCACCACGGTCGAGCCCAATGGTGCACCGGCGGTTACTGATGGCGAAACCATCATTGATGGTCAGGGTGGTACGCTGGTTACCGGCATGCACGACATGCACGCTCATGTCTCTGCCTGGGATGGGCCGTTGTTGATTGCGGGTGGCGTAACCACGGTGCGTGATCTGGGCAATAATAATGTCAACTTACAGGCCATGATGCGGTCGATTGACGGTGGCGCGCTGATCGGGCCGCATATCATTCCGTCTGGCTTTATCGAAGGGCGCAGTCCCTATTCTGCACGTGACGGTATTGTGATCGCGACGCTGGACGAAGGCTTGCGGGCCGTGCGCTGGTATGCCGACCGTGGTTATAATCAGATCAAGATATATAATTCGATGAACCCAGCCTTTGTTGCGCCTCTGGCAGCCGAGGCGCATCGGTTGGGTCTGCATGTGGTCGGCCATGTCCCGGCTTTTGCCACGCCGGATCAGATGATCGAGTCCGGGTATAACGAGATTACCCACGTCAATCAGCTCATGCTAGGCTGGCTGCTCAAACCCGGCGAGGATACGCGTACCCCTTTGCGGCTGACGGCGATGGCCCGTGCCGCCGATCTGGATCTGAACAGCGCCCCGGTGCAGCACACACTGGATCTGATGCGTCAGCATAATGTTGGCTGGGATACAACGATCTCGATTGTTGAGCAGCTGATGATGAGCCGCGCCGGGGAGGTGCCTGCCAATGCGGCGGCCTATATCGATCATCTGCCGATTGGGGTACAGCGTTACAAGAAGCGTTCCTATGTCAACTTCAAGGATGATGCGGAAAAAGCGACGTATGATAAAGCGTTTCGTAAGGTGCTGGCGACAATGGAACTGTTCCATAACGCGGGCATAAAGCTATGGCCGGGAACCGATGCGGCCAATGGTTTCACGCTGCATCGCGAGCTGGAACTTTATACGAAAGCTGGCATATCCCCGGCCGAGGCGCTGCGCATTGCGACATATGATTGCGACGCCTATCTTAACCGCGACCAGAATTTCGGCACCATTGCCCGTGGCAAACAGGCTGATTTCTTTCTGGTGCCGGGCGATCCGTCGCAGGATCTGACGCAACTTGATAAGATCCGTATGGTGGTCAAAAGCGGCACGATTTATTATCCGTCCGAAATCTATCAGGCCTATGGCATTGTGCCCTTTGCGCCGCCGCCCCCCGTTGTGGCCCCATCGGAAAAAGCAAAATGACTTTTCGTACCAGTTGCAGTCTTCTGGCCTTGCTGGGCAGTTTTGCCGCTGCACAGGGTAATCCCGCAATCCATGTTCGGCTAAAGCCTGTCATGCTGGATGGCGTTGTTTCTGCTGTGGCAGTGGAAACCCGTTTCGATACGGATGGTGCGCCGCTGGCACCGCTCACCGTATCGGAAACGCTGGGGCCATTGTTCCATATTGCGGATCGTATCGGCCCGCTTGCGGCGCAGGATGATGCCGGTCCGTTGACACTGACGATGTCGTCCGGGTTGCGCAAAACCGATGAGGCCACCCCGCTTGGCGCCAACGTGCGAATCTGGACGCCATCGCGGCCAACAAAAGGGATGGTAACAATTCGTTATACCGCAGCGGTTTCGCATGAAATGCTGCCCGGCCCCTCGTGGGAAGTGCGGTCTGAAACACGCGGGGTAAGTGCGGCGGGCAACACCTTCCTGCTACTGCCAGATGGCGATACGAAATATCACGTCACCCTGAACTGGGATTTGTCGGCGCTGCCCCGTGGTGCGGATGCCATCAGCAGTTTGTCGCCGGATGCGGCGCAAAACCCTATCACGACCGAGGCGTTGCGCAGTACCTATTTTATGGCGGGGCGTTTGCAACGCCTGCCAGAAACCGGCGGGCCGTTCCATGCTGCTTCGACTGCCGACACGCCTTATGACCAGATGATGCTCTTGCAATGGGCGGGCAAGGTCTATGGCAACATGCTCACCCTGTTTGGTCCGCCGCAGCAACATGATTTTACGGTTTTGCTGCGCGGCAGTCAGATCAGCCGGATCAGTGGTACCGAGCTGCCCGGCGCACTGATGGCGACCTTTATGAAGGATACGCCGCTGTCTGAGGTGCAGAATCTTGCCGCGCATGAAATGGTCCATGTTTTTATGGGCGGGCTTGATCCCGAAAGCTGGTACGAAGAAGGCCTTGCGGTGTCGTATCAAAGCCGCGCTTTGTTCATGACCGGTATGATCGATAGCAACGCCTATATCGCTGACGTTAATCAAACGGCGCGGACCTATTACAGCAATCTGCGCAGCGATATGCCGATGAAGGAAGCTACCGCCAGCTTCTGGACCGATGCGCGGGCGCGGCTGCAATCCTATGTTCGCGGTGGGCTTTATATGGATCTGGTCAATGCTGAGCTGAAAGCGAAAACCGGCGGCAAGCGCAACCTCGATACGGTGATGCACGAATTTATCGCCGCGCGTAATGCGGGCCAGCCGGTGACAGTTGATGCCTGGCTGAAACTGCTGACCCGGGATCTTGGGCCGCAGGTGGTGGCCGATAACACGGCGATGCTGGCGGGCAAACAACTGATGCTGCCATCCAATGCATTCGGCCCCTGCTTTACCCGTGTTTCGGAAAAAATGCCGGCTTTTGAACTTGGCTTTGATATGGCCAGCCTGATGCAGCAGCCCCGTGTGATCAAGGGGCTGCAGGCGGGCTCCCCGGCGGCCAAATCCGGCCTTAATGAGGGTGATGTGGTCGTGCGGGCGACGCCGCTGGATACCGCGCAGGAAAATGCGGCAGAGCCTATGATGGTGGCGATCGAACGCGACGGTAACGTCATCGAATTTCACTTTGCCCCGCGCGGGCGCATGCTCACCGGCTATCAGTGGGTGCGGCTGCCTGCCATACCGGAAGCCGGTTGCCGTTTATGACGGTGGCGCGCTCTGAACGGATCAGTTTGGGGCGCGTAAATTTCAGCAAAATTTGTTTTTTGCTATCTTTAAACCGGGAAAAAACTTTCGTGGGGCCTGCCTGATGCGCTAAACGCGACAGAATAATTCCCCCCGACTGTCCTATGATGGCGGGTGCTTTCTTTCATATTCGACAGGTCAGGCTATGACGTCACACAACAGTTTCTTTGCCCATTTCCAGCCCCAACCGGCGGATCCCCTGCTTAAGCTGATCGGCGAATATCGCAGCGATCCGCGCCCCGAAAAAATCGACGTCGGCGTCGGCGTTTTCCGCGATGTCGCGGGTAATACCCCCGTTCTTAATGTGGTCAAGAAGGCCGAGCGCATTCTGTTCGAGCGACAGACCAGCAAATCCTATCTCGGGCCGGAGGGGAATATCGCTTATGCTCACGCGCTGAAGACGCTGGTGCTCGGCACCGAAGCCAATGGGCGCACCATGGCGATTCAGACCCCGGGTGGTACTGGGGCGCTGCGTCTGGCGCTGGATTTGATTGCTGCGTCGAAATCCGGCGCAAAGCTGTGGGTCGGCACGCCAAGCTGGCCCAACCATTATGGGCTGGCCGCCGCGGCCGGTGTCGAGGTTTGCCGCTATCCGTTTTTCGATCAGAAGACACAGAAAGTTTTGTTTGAGGAAACCGTCACTGCGCTGCAAAAGGCGGCGGCGGGTGACATTGTGCTGTTCCACGGCTGTTGCCATAACCCAAGCGGGGCTGGGTATACGGCGGCAGAATGGACCGTGCTGGCGGATCTGGTGGCCGAACGTGGTCTTATTCCGCTGATCGATCTGGCCTATCAGGGCCTGGGCGACGGCTTTGATGCCGATGGGGCGGTGACGCGTCAGTTCCTGCGCCGTTGCGATGAGGTGCTGGTGGCCTATTCCTGCGATAAGAATTTTGCGCTGTATCGCGAACGGGTCGGCGCCTTGTTTGTGCGGGCGACCAATGCGGCGGTGGCCGAAACGGTGTTCTCTAACCTGCTGGCGCTGGCGCGCACCAACTGGTCGATGCCGCCCGATCATGGCGGTGCAGTGGTGCAGACTATTCTGGATGACGCCCGGCTGTGTAACGACTGGTATGCCGAGGTCGAGATGATGCGCCGTCGTATCGCCGATGTGCGCACCCAGCTGGTCGAAGCCGATGCGGCCTTTGCCGCTATCGGTACGCAGCGCGGCATGTTCTCTTTGCTGCCGCTGTCGGGCGAGCAAGTGGCACGGCTTAAAAGCGAGTTCGGGATCTATATGGCGTCGTCGGGGCGTATCAACGTGGCCGGTTTGACGGCGGCGAACATTCCCCATTTCGTGGCGGCATACCGCGCGGTGATCTGATAAAAAATCCCCCTCATGGGGATCATGAGGGGGATTTTTTCTATTTAGAACTCACCGGGCTTAAGATGAAATGTGTCGGGATTTTCCGGCGATTCAATATAGAGCAGCCGTAAGACGTCGGGGCGCTCTTCAGCCTTCTTATCCTTCTCCGCCGGGGCTTTTTCCGCTTTTGCCTTCTTGGCACCCTTTTCCGCTACAGCCGGCTGCTCGGCCTGACCTGTCTGACCAGCCGAGAATACCTCGAGTACCATGCGGCCTTTGGCATCGACGCCACGGAAGGCCAACACGCTGCCATCCTGCATCTTGCCATCGATTACGGTCTTTTCCGGCACCAGCGGCAGGCTGCGGAAATAATCGCGCAACGTCATGGCCGCGGCGGCCACCGCCCTGCCATTGACCTGATGCCACAGCACGCTGACCTGAATCAGTTTATGGCTGCGATAGCCCAGCACATAGGAAACCAGGGCCGGTCCGGTATCGGGTAATAAGTTGTCAACCTTGACGCTGAGGATCGCGGTCTTTTCCAGCGGGTGGATTTCATGCTGGACCTGATTGGCCTTAATGCCGAAATCGGTGGCGATGGCACCCAGCAGAGCCTTTTCGTCCATGCCGAATTTGGCCGAACGGAAACCGTCAATGTCCGTTGTCTGGACGTCTTGCGGCTGCTCCACGGCGGCGACCGGGCTTGTCGGCGTAGCATAGGCCGGGGCCGCCAGGGCCAAAAGCCCCATCAGGACGGGGCCAGCAAAAATCGGGGCGGCGAATAGGCGTTTCATGTCTTAAAACCTCACATCTTCGGCCAGAACAGGCCTGTCTATGTACCCCCATCGCTGCGTGGGCGCCAGATCGTCCGGGCTTTGACGGGGGGCTTTTGGATTACGGTACTGCAATACTGGTAAAAAATGCGGCCTCATCCCAGTGCAGCACTGCGATGGGGGACGAAATTGGGCTTTTGTTCATATCCAGCCCAGCGGGCTGATAGAACAAGTCCAGCGTGTTTTGACGTTGCCACAGGGCCTGGTCGTAGACCGGTTCCCACGAACCGGGATTGTCATCGCACAAATCGATATGCGCCCAATGCCGTTTGTTGGTTGACCAGTAAACCTGGATACGGTTGCTGCCATCGGTAATGGGCTTGCCCGCTGCGCTGTAGCGGGTGATGACCAGCACGCGCCCGGCCTTGTCCATCAGCACAATGGGGCGGGCCAGTTCGCGGACATGCTGCGAGCTGAGATCCTGCGCTTCGTAATCGCCGCGGGTGGTGATCGGGCTTATCTGCCAGTGGTGATCCTGTGGCCAGGCCAGCATGTATTCGCGTCGGTGATTGTCGTTTGCCGCATCCGGGGCCCACCAGCTGGCAATCAATGGCGTGCCATCCCGTGCCACCGTCATAGCGGTCTGATTGATTAAGCTGGAGCCTTGCGGCAAGGCCAGTATCCGGGCATGGGCCATGGCGCTTTGGCGGGTGATGGTGGGGCCAAGGTTTGCGCCATCGGCGGCGATCCAGCTTTTGCCGCCATCTTCCGAGCGAGCCACAAACAGATCGTGATTGCTTTGCCAGTCGGGCGTTTCGCGCAACGTCCAGCTGGCGAACAGCACGCCTTTGCCATCATAGGCGAAGCTGTTGAGATAGGCGTTCATACTGCTGGCAATGCCGTCGACCATCGGGTTCGCCACCCGCTGCCAGCGTCCGGTTTGGCCATCAAGGCGGTTGATATATTCGTTGCCGTTGCCCGAACCGCCGCCGGCTCCGCCATCGCGATAGGCGAACATCAAGGCGCCATCGGGGGCGTGAAAAAACTCCGGATAGGTGACTTCTTCCTCGTTACGGCCCAGCATGGTCCGGCGCAGCAGTGTCAGCTTTTGTTTGACGCCGAAACGGCGGCCCAGCACTGGTCTGGCGCTGACAGCATAATTCAGCGGGATGTTGTGCATGCCCCAGGCCAGATGCAGAAAGCCTTTGGCGTCGATCCCGGCAGCAATCAGATTGTGATCGTCCCGCGCCCCGGAATTGGAAAAGACATCTGGCACGGTGAACGGCGTCGCCACCACGTGCCAGCCCGTATCCATGTGTTTTGCGTGGCGGCCTTTACGCTTATGGCTGTTCGCGTCCACACCGGCTGCCGGGGCCATCGCCCGGCGGGCCACCATCAGGGGGACCTGATCGCCACTGACCGGGCCATAGAAAAAGGCAAACTGATAGCCGCCGTGACTGATCAGCGCATCGCGTGCCATCGAAACCGTGTTGATGTTGTTATAGGCGTAGCCCATGCCTACGGGCTGAAGTTGCACCGTGGCGGCGCGGGCGTCTTCCAGCCCCAGCCGGTACATCTCGGCCCCGGCGAGCAGAAATGCCCCCACACCAAAGGCCTGGGTGTCACTGGCCTTGACCGTGTCGGGGCCAACGCCGATCTGCTGCACCCAGCCTAAGCGGCCATCAGGCTGGATCGCCCGCTCCAGCGCGGCCCAGCCCCGCATCGCCGCCTGACGATAGCGCGGATCGGTCAGCAGCCCTTTGCGCACGCCATAGGCCAGGCCATAAGTGAAAAAGGACGTACCGCTGGTCTCCGGTGGGGTGCCAGCCGCCGGGCCGATCAGCGAGACCGGCCAGTAGCCATCTGGCTTTTGCAGGTCAATCAGGCGAGCCGACATCTGGCGGAACAGCGCCACATAGCGTGGGCGGGTGGGGTAATCCGGCGGCAGGATCTCCAACAGGCGGGCCAGCGCGGCATAGACCCAGCCATTGCCGCGGCTCCAGAACACCTTCTCGCCATGGGGACCGTGTTGGGTGAAATACCGACTGTCGCGGGAAAACAGGCTTTCCTGCTGGTTAAACAGGAATTCGGTGGTTGCCCAGAATTCGCGGTCGGCAAAGTTCAGGTATCGGGCGTCCCCGGTGACGGCGGAGAGTGCGGCAAAGGCGGGCGGGCCCATGAACAGGGCGTCGGCCCAGCACCAGCGGCGCTGACAGGCACTTTCGACGAAGGGCGGCGGATTGCTGCCATACGCCAGACTGTCCTGCGGGTTGGCGGCGATGATGGCGTCAAAACGGGCCCGGCTGGCAGCAAGTCGGGCCGGATCGGGCTGTTGCTGATAGGCCCAGATCCAGCTTTGGGCGATGGCGTAATCATCGGCATGGAAGGGGCGGCGCTCCAGTGCCCAATGCTGACGCTCCCCCGCTGTGGTGATGGCATCGGCAAAGCGTGGCTCGGGCGAGACATCGGCCAGCGCGGTGAGCCCGGCATAGAAAACCGCATAAACCCAGCCGCGCGGCGCCATCTGGTCGTCAGGCTGGGTGGCAACATAGGTGGTATCGAGATGGGCAAGCTGCCAGTCCGCCAGCTTTTGCGATTGGGCCAGAATCGATCCGGCACTTGCGCCGTAGGCCGCGCCGCCGGTCAGCGGCAGAAATGTTAGTAATGCCAGCACCGGCACCATCAGAAGGTGCCATGGCCGCCGCGCAACTTCAAAGGCTGGACAAATTTCCACACGCATATAGGTTGTTACATTAACCATACCCAAAATCCTCGCCCCGCTTATCCAGCTTTGTTTTTACATTCTTTTTGGGCCTTATCGGTCCCTTAAGACAAATGTATTTTTTGCCCTGCGATACTTTTTCTACCGGGAGTTTTGCAACTTTAAAATTTTTTGTAGACCTTGCGGGGGCAGTTCTGGCAGGACAAGCCCACGCCTAAGACAGATTCGAGAAGCAGTTACGTAAACGAGGTGGACGGATGCTCGGTTGGTTTCAAATCTTAATGCCTCAGGAAAATCGTTTCTTTGAGCTGTTCAATCGGCACGCCCAGACCATTGTCGAGGGCGCGGAAGCCTTCAGCCTGCTGCTCAGCGGCAAGGTCGAGCTGAAAGAAGGCTGCCGCCGGGTGGTGGAGTTCGAGAATAAGGCCGATGTCATCACCCGTGATGTGCTGACACTGACGCGCCGCTCGTTCATCACCCCGTTTGATCGCAGCGACATCAAGCTGCTGATCACCGCGCTGGACGATTCTATCGACCAGATGAAAAAGACCATCAAGGCGATCCAGCTTTATGAAGTGGAAAGCTTCGAGCCGGAAATGGCCGAAATGGGCGCCGTTATCGTTGAGGCCGCCAACAAGACGGTCGAAGCGGTCGGGCTGCTCGACGCGCTGCGCGATCAGTCGGTCAAGCTCAACGTCGTCACCGAAAGCCTGATCAAGCTCGAAGAAAAGGCCGACGATCTCTATGACCGCGGCATGAAGGCGCTGTATCTTCGCCACCGTCACGGCAACGCGATGGAGTTCATCGTCGGGATCGAGGTGTACGATCACCTCGAAAAGGTCATGGACCGCTTTGAAGATGTGGCCAACTACATCAGCAGCATAGCCATTGAGCAGGCGTAAGGTGAGGCCACACCGGTGATTACACCGCTTCTGATCCTACTGATCCTTACCGCGCTGGTCTTCGATTTTCTCAACGGCCTGCATGATGCTGCCAACTCGATTGCGACCATCGTGTCGACCCGGGTGCTGGCACCGCGCTATGCCGTGTTCTGGGCCGCGTTCTTCAATTTCATCGCCTTTCTGGTGTTCGGCATGCATGTTGCCCACACCATTGGCACCGGTATTGTCACGCCGAGTATCATCACCGATCAGGTGGTGTTTGGCGCGCTGATCGGTGCCATTGCCTGGAACGTCATTACCTGGATTGCCGGGATTCCGTCCTCAAGCTCGCATGCGCTGATCGGCGGTCTGGTCGGGGCCGGTGTCTGTAAAGCCGGGTTCGGTGTGATCGAATGGTCGGGGCTGGGCAAAACCATCGCTGCGATCTTCCTGTCGCCGGGTCTTGGCATGGTGCTGGCGCTGCTGCTGGTACTGATGGTGTCCTGGTTCATCTTCAAGCGCCGGGTGCCGCCCGCCCGGGTGGACGGCATCTTCCGCCATATCCAGTTTCTGTCAGCCTCGCTCTATTCGCTGGGCCATGGCGGTAATGATGCGCAGAAGACTATGGGTATCATTACCGCCTTGCTGCTGGCTCATGGTGTCGAAAGCGGCAGCTTCCATGTGCCACTGTGGGTGGTGCTCAGCTGCCAGAGCGCGATGGCACTGGGCACGTTGTTCGGTGGCTGGCGTATCGTGCACACTATGGGCTCGCGTATCACCAAGCTGTCGCCGTTCCAGGGTGTCTGCGCCGAAACCGCAGGCTCGATGACATTGTTTCTGGCCACCTATATGGGCGTGCCGGTCTCGACCACCCATACCATCACCGGTGCTATTGTCGGTGTTGGTGCGGCCAAGCGCGAATCGGCCGTGCACTGGAATGTGGCCAAGGACATCGTGATGGCTTGGTTCATCACCATGCCGGCGGCGGCGCTGATTGGCGCGGTTGCTTATGCGCTGTACGGCTTGTTTATCTGATTTCTCTTTATCCGGTGCGTTCCGGGGCTGCGGCCCCGGAAGCCTTGATCCTAAGACGCCAAAGCTTCTTGTGCCCGCGCGACAAAGCGTTTGGCCAGTGCGTGGTAAACGCCTTCGCGGCAGATCATTCTGGCAGAATATTTTGCGATCATTGCGGTTGCCATCAGGGGCAGCAGCATGCCGGAATTGTCGGTCATTTCCATGACAATGACGAAGCCGGTGATCGGTGCCTGTGTGACGCCGGTGAAGTATGCCACCATACCCAGCAGTGCGATGGTGCTTAATGGGGCGAGGGGGAATAGCTCGGCGATATCCGCCCCCAGTCCTGCCCCGATCGAGAGTGAGGGGGAGAAAATGCCACCCGGCAGGCCACTGATGGTGGTCGCGATGGTCGCAAGGAATTTGAGCGGCGTATAGAGAAACGCCATCGGGTGCTGGCCGTTTAAAGTCCCTCTGGCATAGTCATAGCCGGTGCCACTGGTCGCATAGCCTGTATAAAGCCCGCACAACGCAACGATCAGCCCGCACACGACGGCAAACAGGACGATGTGGCGGCGGATCCGCGCCCCAATCCTGCCCGGCAATTGCGTAGGGACGATCAGCATCAGTTTGGCGAACACAGCCCCCAGCAGACCGCCTGTCACGCCGCACAGCGGCACCATTAGCCAGCCGATGCCAAAATGCAGGACATCATGGCTGATGCCGAAATATGTGTAGTTGCCCATCAGCACCAGCGATGTGAAACCGGCCAGAATGACCGTGCCGAGTATCAGATTGCTGGTTTTCATTTCGAAGGACTGGCTCATCTCCTCGATGGCAAAAACAATGCCTGCCAGCGGCGTGTTAAAGGCACCAGCCACGCCCGCAGCAGCCCCGGCGAGGATCAGCCCCGCCTGCCTGCGGGGCGATAATTTTCCGGTCAGGAACATGATCGATGCCCCAACCTGCACGGTGGGGCCTTCGCGCCCGGCAGATGCCCCAAACAGCAAACCTGCTAGCGTCATCACCACTTTTCCCACCGCGGTGCTGAGGCCAACCAGTTTGCCACGCGCCTGCGGGGCCTTTAGGGCGCGGGCGGCGATGGCCTGAGGGATGCCTGAGCCCTGCGTGCCGGGAAAATAGCGGCTGGTCAGCCAGACCGTCAGTCCAAAACCCAGTGGGGTGATCAGAAGCCCGCTATAGCGCCAGCGTGCGGTAATATGGCGAAATGCAGCCTGTGCCGCATCTGATCCTATGGCCAGCGCTACCGCCGCTAGCCCCACCGCAAGGCCTCCGATGCCGAAAATCAGCCGCCTTTGCCAGATCAGGGATAGCGCTTTTACATGTTTAGGGTGGAAAATGTGTGGGTTGCAGTGCATGATCGTCATCTGTAAAACCCTATTCCCTACGTGGCAAGTAAGAGATACTTGATCTGTGCCCAATTTAAATGATAATGACTAGCAGGTTTTGCCCTTTGAAAGGATGCGTGCGATGTTGAAGCTCTTCGGTTTTGGCGCCAAGCCCGAGGCCAAGCAAATCCAGGTCGAGGCGGCCGAGGATACTGGTTGCTGTGGTGGCCATGGTCACCGTCATGCCCACCAGGCTGAGGTTGAGGAGATGGCGGGTGGCTGCTGTGGCGGCCACGGTCATCATCATGCCGCGCCGGTTCAGGTTGTCGAGGAAGACGAAGAAGACGGTTGCTGCGGTGGCCACGGTCACGGCGGCTGCGGCTGCAGCCATTAATTGGCCTTTGGTCCCTGAGATGACGCCTGTGGGAAACCGCAGGCGTTTTTTCTGCCGATTTCCAGATTGCTGCTGCCGCCCCGGTTGATGCCGCGCTGGTTGACGTGGGGTGTGCGGCGGATAGATAAGTTTTGCCCATGGTCTACCGCCTCGTCATGAGCCGTTCGCCCAATTGCGATGATCGCCCTGCCGGCACCGTGATCGATACGCTTGTGCTGCACTACACCGGGATGCCGACGGCTGATGAAGCCATTGCCCGGCTGTGTGATCCTGCCGCCGAGGTTTCCGCCCATTATGTCATTGACCGCAAGGGCTGTGTTTACGCCCTGGTGCCGGAAGAAAAGCGCGCCTGGCATGCCGGGGTGTCGTTCTGGGCTGGTAAGTCGGGCGTCAATGCCCGTTCCATCGGTGTCGAACTGGTCAATCCTGGTCATGAATTCGGTTATGTCCCGTATACGGATGATCAGCTGGAAAGCCTGACCGAGCTTGGCGGCGAAATTTTGCGCCGCCATCCTATTGGGCCACGCGGTGTGGTCGGTCATTCCGATGTTGCACCGGCGCGCAAAAATGATCCGGGCGAATTATTCCCCTGGGACCGTCTGGCTGCCGCAGGGATCGGCCTGTGGCCTGCGGATAGTGAAAGTCTGGCGCCGCTGCCGGTAGAGGATCTGGCCCGCTACGGTTATGGCCTGCCACCGGATTGTGATGTGCCGCGCGATGCGGTGATCCGGGCGTTTCAGCGCCGTTTTCGCCCCAGTCGTATTGATGGCTGGTGGGATGTCGAATGTGGGCGGCGGCTGGCGGGATTGCTGCGCGCAAGCGGTTCATAGCGGGGCGTTTAAAGACTGCAACTAAATTATGGTTTTGCGTCTTTGTTCGCGTTAAGGTTGCTGTGAAGCAATCTTGCGGGAGCAATAATGGCAAGGTCAACGGCTAACCGGGGCGACATCCGGCGCATCAACGAACATCTCTCTCAGTTCAAGACCGTCAAGCAGCACGTCCAGAACCACACCATCAACGAGCTGCAATTCTACCCGGCGCACAACAAGCGTAATGAAACGCCCGAATATGCTGCGGTTCATAAGCATATGACCAAAGATCTCGATCTGCCGTGTCTGGTCTGTGGCGTGCGTCGCTCTACTTTAAAAAATCCCCGGGCTAATCGCTGGGGGGCCAAGCAGATGGAAACCCATCACCATGTTATCGAATGGGCGCTGGCCAACGCGGTTGACGTGAAGAAATTCAATACACGGTTGCGGCCATTTCTGGCCCATCGCCACCCCAGTGATCCGGTCTGGCATTACGAAAAGCCGTTTGACCAGAAAAAGATCGCCGCATGGGTCGATCATTCCGAGCATAATCTGTGGGTGTTGTGCGATGTGCATCACCGCGCCCAGTATCTTGGCATTCACGAGATTACCTTCCCGATCTGGACGCCGATGGACCTTTATCTCGAGGATTTCGAGGCATGGGCGGCTACGGAAATTGCTAAGCTGCGTGGCAAGCCCAAAGGGGCTGCGGCTAAGGTCAAGGCCAAACGCGCCACCACGCGGCGGGGCGGGCGCAAGGCGGCGGCACGACCGGCAGCGGTTCTTGCTGGTGCCAAGCGGGCTGCGGGCAAGGCTGCTGCGCGCAAAGCCGTCACCAAAAAAGCACTGGGCCGTCATACCGTAGCCCGAAAAGCTGGAGCCAAAAAAACTGCTGCCGGTAAGGTTGTGGTTGTGTCGGCGGTTAAGCCGGTCGCGGCGCGTCGTGGTCGCCCGCCCAAGGTCGTGGCAGCGCTCCGTGGACGGAGGAAATCGGCATAATTTGCTATAAGACTTGCAGCCTTGAGCGGCGGCGGGCATACTTGACCCTGTCAGACGGTCGGATGGCCGCTTGCCGCCTTAAGGTGGTGAGAGGAAAGTCCGGGCTCCACGGAAAGACGGTGACGGATAACGTCCGCCGGGGGTGACCCCAGGGATAGCGCCACAGAAACGAACCGCCGAAATCACGCCCCCCGGGGCGCGATGGTAAGGGTGAAATGGTGCGGTAAGAGCGCACCGCGGACCCGGTAACGGGAACGGCAAGGCAAACCCCACCGGGAGCAAGACCAAATAGGGACGGCATATGCCCTTTTCCGGGGTGTCGTCCGGGTAGGTTGCTTGAGGCGTTTGGTAACAAACGTCCTAGAGGAATGGTCATCGCCCCGTCCTTTATAGGACGAGGTACAGAACCCGGCTTACAGACCGTCTGACGATTATTTTTTACCGCTCGCGGCATTGCCGCGACGGCTGCGCGGGGCGCGGGTGGATGCCTGCTGGCGTATGTCGGGCGTTATTTGGTGCCCGCTGCCAGACGCTGCAGCATATCGGTCAGGTGCGTTTGTTCATCGGGTGTCAGCGGCGCTAAAAAGCTATCCTGCGCTGTTTTTAATTTAGGGCCCAGTGTGCGGAACTTGGCGGCACCCTTGGGTGTCAGATGGACATTGTGCGACCGGCGGTCCTGCGGGTTGGTCCTGCGCTGTACCCAGCCTTCGCCCTCCAGCGCATCCAGAAACAATACCAGCGACGATTTTTCGATCTTGGTCATTTCCGCCAGTTTGCGCTGGCTCATCGCACCGGCATCGGTCAGTGCGCCCAGTATTGCCAGCTGGCCGACATGAAGGCCGCTGCCCGCAATGGCAACCACAATGCCTTCGCTTAAGCGGCTGATCGCCAGATGAAGCAGGTAGCCGGTGCTGGTGAGCGAGGGGGATTCCCGGCTTGGGCTTGCGGTATGGGGTGTAGAAACCGTCGTCATAAATGTTCCCAAAATAGATAGTCTAATAATAGACAATATACTGGTTCGGGGGTATGGTCCAGTGAAAATGAGGAGGCGTTAATGGCAGGTACCGTTTGGGTGGCGCAGATCTGTGAACGCATTGGCGCTAAAATCTTGTGGCGGGGCAGACTGAGGCCGGTGGCGGCGGTGTGGCTGTTGTTGTTTCTGGCCCCGCTGGTGGCCGAGTATCTGTGTGGCAGTCTGTCAATGGCTCAGGTGGTGCTTCTGCCCCTGATGATGCTGCTGTATGGCACGGGTGCTGTGCTGATCCGTGAGCTTGCCCGGCACAGCGGGCGTGGGTATGCGACGATCCTTTTGCTCGCCGTTGGTTATGGTCTGATCGAGGAAGGAATTCTGGATCAGACCCTGTTTAATCCGGGGTATCTCGGGCTGCATCTTCTGGATTTCGGCTACATTCCGGCGCTGGATCTGGCTTTGCCGTTCACGGTGTATGTTCTGGGTATCCACGCGATCTGGAGCATTATGGTTCCCATCGCGCTGGTCGAGGCGCTTTGCCCGCATCCGCAAGGTACGTGGCTGAGCCGTAAAGGCGTGATCGTGATGGCTAGCCTTTATGCGCTGGGGGCGGTGACGGTTTTTCTTGTCTGCTCGAAATGGCTGCATTTTATGGCGCGTCCGTCCGAGATGGGGGTGTGTGCGGCGGGGGCGGTTTTGTGTGGTGTGGTGGCGTTTTTCCTGCCGCGTCTTACGCCACCCCGCCATCGTTTTGCCATCAGCCCGTGGCTGGTGGGCGGGTGCAGTTTCGTTCTGAGTTCGGCCTTTGTGCTGGTGTATGGACAGGGGCGCGACGTATTGAAACTTAGCTGGCCTGTCGTGTCTGGTGCGCAGGTGGGGCTTTTACTTGTTATGCTGTTCGCGGGATTTTGCGCGGCGCGCAGCCGGCATTGGTCGGGGCTGCATCGTGCGACAACTGTGGGTGGCGCTTTGCTGACCTATTGCTGGCTTGGCTTTTTCACCGGGCCGGTACTTCACCCAGGCAGTCTGGTTTTTCCGCACGCCCTGCTGGTGGCGGTAATGCTGGCCCTGCTGGTGTGGGTGATCCGGAAACAGCGGGCGCCTTACCAATAGCCCTTCATCAATTCGCTGGCCCAGCCGGGCTGGTGCACGGGCGTGCGGGGTAGAAACTCGCGCATCACGGGTTTGATGTCGAGCACGGGGGTGCCGTCGATGGCATCCAGGCCGCGCACATGCAGCGTCAGCCCCTCAACCCGGATCAGTTCGCAAATGCTGGCACCAAGGTGGTTGGGGCGGTCTTTCGCCCGTTGCGCGAAGATGCCGACCAATGGCCAGTCGGTTCTCCCGCGCGGGTGGCGGGCATCGGTAATACGTGTGTCCGGCGCGACTCGGTGGAAGGTAAAAAGTACTTCGATGTGGGAGAAATCGCTTAACCCCGCCAGGGCGTCGGGGCTAAATTGCCCCGTGTCCAATGCGATGCTGGCCGATACTGCCCCCCAATCGTCGTCCAGTGGCATTTGGCGTGGGCTATTCACCCGGCCAATTGGACGCAACAGTTGCGATTCGGGCACTATTTTCCCCTCATAGCGAGTTTTAGGAAAATTACCCAAAAACGTTAAAAACTGTTTAATCAGCCTGCACGGGAGTTGTGGGTTCTCTTTTTGTTCGTGTGTGCGCCGCAAGCTCTTGTGTGCTGCCCGCTAAGGCTTGTGGTCGCGTGTTACAGATACGTTTACGCTGTTTTGTACGGATTCGCGATGAAGCAAACAAGTCTTTAATTTGCTTAGCTTTTTCAGAATCTCGCAAATTGACTTTTTGGCCTATCCCATGTAAACCCATGCCATCCCATATCCGGGCGTGGGTTGACGCAATCGTGCGCCGCCAGCCCATTTTGGGGGGCTGGTTTTGGAGCGGCGGTTATTCCCATGGGGGGTAAGCAGTTCACATCGACGATACCGGGTACGCTCGACGGCAAAGGTCGGGTCTGCATACCCTCGGTTTTTCGTCAGGCGTTAGAGCTGCAGGGTACGCACGGAATCTATGTCTGCAAGCCGGTGATCGAGCCAGTCATCGAATGTTTCGGGCAGGAATTCTATGACGAGACCCAGGCCAGATATGCCGCCGTCAATCCGCTGTTTGATGCGGATATGAACGATGATCTCGAATATTTTAATGCGCATACGTCGTCGCTGATTTTCGACGCCAATGGCCGCGTCCGTCTGCCAGACGAGCTGATCGCCAATGCCGGTCTGCAGGACAAGGTGATGTTTGTTGGTGGTGGCAAGACGTTCAAAATCTGCACACCTGAGCAGTTCGCCGCCTTTGATGCCGAGCGTACCGCCCGCATCCGCGCCCGCATGCTGGCGCAGCAGGCCGCAGCGCAGGCCAAATATGCGGCCATGGCCGCAGCCGCTGCGAGCCCGCCGAAGCCGGAGGGTGCGCTATGAGTGGTCATGTCCCTGTGATGCTGGCCGAGGTGCTGGAGGCGTTAGCCCCCCATGATGGCGGTCTCTATGTTGATGGCACCTTTGGTGGTGGTGGTTATACCCGGGCAATTCTGGAAAGCTGCAATTGCACGGTGCTGGGCATTGATCGCGATCCGGCGGCGATTGCCCGCGGTGCGGCGCTGGCCGAACAGTACCCTGGTCGGTTGATCTTGGTGCATGGCACATTTTCCAATCTGGATGTCCATGTCGCTGAAGCCGGTTTCGACAAGGCCTCTGGGGTGGTGCTGGATCTTGGTGTTTCGTCGTTCCAGTTCGATGAGCCGGAACGGGGCTTTTCCTTCCGTGCCGACGGTCCGCTCGATATGCGCATGAGCGCGGCGGGGGATACTGCCGCCGACGTCGTCAACACCCTCGACGAAAAGATGCTGGCGACGATTATTGCCCGCTACGGTGAAGAACATCGTGCCCGTGCCATTGCGCGCGCCATTGTCAAAGCGCGTCCGATCACCCGCACACTGGAGCTGGCTGAACTGGTTGCCAATGTGCTGGGGCCAAAGGCTAAGGCGCAGGCGATCCATCCGGCGACGCGTACCTTTCAGGCCTTGCGCATCTATGTGAATGGCGAGCTTGACGAATTGTCCGGTGCGCTGAAGGCGGCCGAAACGGCGCTCGGCCCCTGTGGCCGACTGGCGGTGGTGTCGTTCCATTCGCTGGAAGACCGCATCGTTAAGCAATTCCTCCGTGGGCAGAGTGATACGGCGCCGCGTGGCTCGCGCCATGTCCCCGAGCAGCACGCGGTACCCGCCCGCTTTACGCTGTTGCATCGTAATGCCGTTCTGCCCGGTACTGTTGAAACCGCAGCCAATCCGCGCGCCCGTTCCGCAAAAATGCGGGCTGCGGAAAA
Source organism: Micropepsis pineolensis (assembly GCF_055392125.1). NCBI lineage: Bacteria > Pseudomonadati > Pseudomonadota > Alphaproteobacteria > Micropepsales > Micropepsaceae > Micropepsis > Micropepsis pineolensis. Next base: position 3,253,366 of record NZ_AP042408.1, on the reverse strand, counting down.
GCTCGTTGCGTGAAGAAAGGTCGTGTCATGCTGTCTCGTCCTTTCCTGATCAATATTTCCTTCGCGGCTCTGGCCGGTGCGATGGTGTGGGCCAACTATAGCGTGGTCGAACAGACTCGTGTGGCCACCGCGCATCTCAAAGCGACTGAAAAGCAGATCGCCGCCGAGAATGTTCGCTTCGAAGATGCCCAGACCCAGTACATGGCGTTGTCGAGCCCGGATCGTATTCAGGCGTTGGCGCAAAACTTCCTCGGGATGAACGATACGGCCACGGTGCAGTTATCCTCGCTACAGATGCTGCCGCGTCGTGATGTGGGTGGGGCCGAAATCCACGATGGTGAAATCGTCACTCAGCCGGGCACGCCGGGGGTGGTGACAATCGCGGCTCATCAGGAGAACTGATGGCCGCCATGGACGCCAAGCCAACTCTATTGCAACGGCGGATCTGCATCGGTGCCTTCATCTGCATCGCGGCCTATATGGTGATCGGTCTGCGCCTGGCCGAAGTGACGCTGTTTGCGGCGCCGACCGAGCCAGCCCGTAGCAATAGCGGCATGCTGGCGCGCGCCGATCTGGTCGACCGTAATGGCGAATTGCTGGCCCGTGATGTGCGGGTTTATGATCTTTATGCCAATCCAGCCAATTTCACGGTCAAGCATCGTGTGACGGAACATTCCACCGCAGCGCAGCAGACTGCCGCCACTGCCGAGCGCAACGAGAATGCCACGCGCGTGGTCAAGGATTTGTCGGCCGTCACCGGTATGGAAGAGGGTAAGCTGGCCCACATGCTGGCCAAGCGGACGAATTACGTGCTGATCGCCCGGCAGATGCCCGCCGATGTGCGCAGCCAGATCGAGCGTAAAAAATTACCCGGGATTGAATTCATTGCGGCGGGCAAGCGCAATTATCCCGATGGTCGGATGAGTGCGCAGGTCCTTGGCGTGACCAACAGCGATGGTAAAGGCTTGTCCGGACTGGAGCGTGGGCTGGAGCCGCGTCTGGTCAACGCCATGCCGGGAACACGGATTGAAACCTCGCTCGATATGCGGGTGCAGTTTGTGCTGGCCCACGAAGCCGAAGCCACCAAGCAAGAGTTTTCTGCCAAGTCCGCCGGGGCACTGGTGATGAATGTCGATACCGGTGAAGTGCTTGGTATGGTGTCGCTGCCGGATTTTGATCCCAATGACCGGCGCGATATGGATGGCAATGCCGCGCGCAACATTATGGTGCAGGACACCTATGAACTGGGTTCGGTGTTCAAAGTGCTTTCCTTCGCTCTTGGCATAGAAGATCATACCTTCCAGCTCGACGAAGTGTTTCCAATCGACCGTAATTTCAGCGTCAGCGGTCATGTTATTCATGAAGCCGAAAGAATGCCGCCCACCCTGGCGGCACGCGATGTGCTGGCGTTATCGTCGAACATTGGTGCGTCACAGATTGCCCTACGATCCGGCGGGGTCAGACAAAAAGCCTTCCTTGAAAAATTCGGGCTGCTCACTCCACTACGAACCGAGTTGCCCGAATCCGCCAGACCGCAATACCCACGCAATTGGGGACCGACCGAAACCGCCACAATCGGTTTCGGTCATGGCATATCTGTAAGCCCGCTGGCGTATGCGGCAGCCGCGGCGGCGGTGGTCAATGGCGGGCGGAAGGTGACGCCAACGTTCCTTAAGCATCCGCAGGATGCCCGCGGCGAACAGATCCTCTCGCCGGAAACCAGCGTTACTATGCGTGGGCTGCTGCGCTATGTCGTTACCAACGGTTCCGGGCGCAAGGCCAATGTCGAAGGTTATGACGTCGGTGGTAAAACCGGCTCGGCAGAAAAGCTTGATGCCAGCGGGCATTATCGCGCCGGTCTGCTGCGAACTTCGTTTGTTGGTGTCTTTCCGGTTTCTAATCCGCGCTATGTCGTTTTTGTTCTGGTCGACGAGCCCCATGGCACCAAGGCCGCCCCACGTGCGCTGGCCGGTAATACGGCTGCCCCGCTCGCCGGGCGGATTATCGCCCGTATCGCGCCGTTTCTGGGTGTGCCGATGAAGCTTCCCACTGCGACCGCTGCCAGTAGTAGGAGTAGTGATGCGTATTGATGTGGACATGTCGGCGTTGGTCGCCCAGCACAGCTTCACCGGCATCGCCAGTGACAGCCGTGACGTGCATCCCGGTTATCTGTTCGCCGCCATCCCCGGTGCCAAAGCCAATGGGGCGGTGTTTATTGCCGATGCCGCATCGCGCGGGGCTATCGCCGTGCTGGGTGCGCCGGAAATCGGTGATATCGCCCGCGAATATGGCATGGTCTTTTATCCGGCTGAAAATCCGCGGTTGGCCCTGGCCCATCTGGCGGCGGCCTTTTATGGCGCCGGGCCAGCCACTGTTGCGGCGGTCACCGGCACCAATGGCAAAACCTCGGTAACGGTGTTCCTGCGTCACATCTGGACCGTGCTGGGTAAATCTGCCGCCAGTCTGGGCACCATCGGGGCTTTGTCGTCGGCGGGGGAAATCAAACTGTCGAACACCACGCCGGGCCCGGTCGAGCTACATCAGCTCTTGGCGCGACTGGCGGGCGAAGGTGTCAGCCATCTGGCGATGGAAGCGTCCAGCCATGGTCTGGATCAGGCGCGCCTTGATGGCGTGAAGATACTGGCGGCGGGCTTTACCAACCTGACGCGCGACCATCTGGATTATCATTCCAGCTTTGAAGCCTATCGCGATGCCAAGTGCCGTCTGTTCAGCGAGCTGGTTGTTGATGGTGGCGTGGCGGTGATCAACGCCGATGCCGATTATGCCGACAGTTTTATCGCGGCAGCGCAGGCGCGCAAACTTCAGCTGCTGACGGTTGGCGAAACGCAAAGCACGCTGCAACTTATCGGGCGCACGCCGTATGGCGACGGTCAGGTGCTTGCGCTGCGTTTTGATGGTCAGAATTATAAAGTGAATCTGCCACTGGCGGGTGGCTTTCAGGCTTCCAATGCACTGGTGGCCGCAGGCCTTGCCATCGGGCTGGGTGACGAACCCGCAGCGGTGTTTGCCGCGTTGGAAAGCGTCAAGGGTGCGCCCGGTCGGCTTGAAAAAATGGCGGTGTCGCGGGCCGGTGCGCCAATCTATGTCGATTATGCCCATACCCCGGATGCGTTGGAAGTGGTGCTGAAAGCGCTGCGCCCACATACGCATGCAAAGCTGGTGGTGGTGTTCGGCTGCGGTGGTGATCGTGACAAGGGCAAGCGCCCGCTGATGGGCAAAGCCGCGATCACCTTTGCGGACAAAGTCATCGTTACCGACGATAATCCGCGTAGTGAAAACGCTGCCGCTATCCGTCAGGACGCTTTGGCCGGATGCCCCGGTGCCACCGAAATCGGCGATCGCGCCGAAGCCATTCGCAGCGCTGTGGCCGCGCTGGACGAGGGCGATGTTCTGGTCATCGCTGGTAAGGGCCATGAAGCCGGACAGATCATCAAAGGGGTGGTCCACCCATTCTCTGACCGCGAGGAAGCCTTGGCTGCCGCGCTTGCAACCGGGGGGCATGCATGAGTCCATTATGGACCACGGCGGAATTAGAAGCCGCGACATTGGGTAAAGCCAGCAGCAATTTTTGCGTTGGTGGGGTGTCGCTGCATTCGCGGCAACTTGCTGCCGGCGATCTCTATGTCGCCATCAAGGGCGACCGGCTCGACGGTCACGACTTCGTTGCCGATGCACTGGTGCATGGTGCCGGTGCGGCGCTGGTCTCGCGCCGCTTAGCCGGGCTGCCGGCTGATGCGCCGCTTCTGGTGGTGGAAAATACCCAGCGTGCACTGGAAGATCTTGGCGTGGCGGCGCGGGCCCGCTTTGGCGGCAAAGTGCTGGCTATTACCGGCAGCGTCGGCAAAACCACCACCAAAGAACTGATGCGGTTGGCTTTCGGCGCCATCGGGTCGGTTCATGCCTCGGGTGGTTCGTTGAACAATCACTGGGGTGTGCCACTGACGCTGGCGCAGATGCCGCCCAAAAGCGATTACGGTCTGATCGAAGTGGGCATGAACCATTACGGTGAAATCCGTAATCTCAATTCTTTTGTGCGCCCGCACCTGGCGCTGATCACCACGATTGCCCCAGCGCATATCGAATTTTTCGGTAGCTGTAAGGCAATTGCCGATGCCAAGTCGGAAATCTTTGAAAGTTTGGTCCCTGGCGGTCCGGCCTTGTTGCCCGCCGACAGTGAACTGTTCGGCCGTTTGGCGGCGCGGGCCCGTCAGGCGGGCGTGACCAACATCTTAAGCTTTGGTACCAGCGGTGAAGGGCGGCTGGTCTCCTACAGCGAAGATGCCGGTGGCGCGGTGGTTGAGGCCGATATTCTCGGCCGCAGAATTTCCTTCCGTCTGGGCGCGCCGGGGAAGCACAATGCCATGGGGGCGGTTTCGGCCCTGTTGGCGGTGGCGGCGCTGGATGGCGATGTTGCAGCGGCGGCGGCGGCGCTGGCCGGGTTTGCAGCGCTTAAAGGGCGCGGGGCACGGCTTGATCTGGGCGGTGTTTCGGTGATTGACGAAAGTTACAACGCCAATCCGGCGTCGATGGCGGCGGCGTTGTCGCTGCTGGCGGCGGCAGTGGGGCGCAAGATTGCCGTGCTGGGCGACATGCTGGAAATGGGCGAGATGGCCCCGGCCCTGCATGCCGGTCTGATTGACGCGGTGGTGGCGTCCAAGGCGGATGCGGTTTTCCTGTGCGGGCCCAATATGCATGCCCTGTGGGAAAAGCTCCCGGTTTCTATGCGTGGGGCTTTTGCGGCAGATTCTGCCGCGTTGGCTCCGCTGGTCGCTCAGGCGGTGACGCCCGGCGATACAGTTCTGGTCAAAGGTTCGAATGGCAGCCGCATGGCGGTCGTGATCGACGCGCTTAAAGGTGTGTGAGAGGTAAAAGATGTTCCATTTCCTGTTCTATTTACCGCATGCGGACCAATACGCGTTCCTGCGCTTGTTCAAATATCTGACCTTCCGTTCCGGCGGTGCCGTGCTGACGGCCTTGTTCTTCGCCTTCTGGCTCGGCCCACGCCTGATCCCGTGGTTAAAAAAGAAACAGGGCATGGGCCAGCCGATCCGCGAGGATGGCCCCAAGCGCCACATCATCGAGAAAAAAGGCACGCCGACCATGGGCGGGTTGCTGATCCTGATCCCCGGTTTGGTCGCCACCTTGCTGTGGGCTGACCTTTCCAACGCCTATGTTTGGATCGTGATCGGGGTGACGGTGGCCTATGGCCTGCTGGGCTTTGCCGACGATTATCAGAAGGTGACCAAGCATTCGACTGCGGGCCTCAGCGGCGAAGCGCGGCTGGTGATCGAGTTTGCTATTGCCGCGATTGCCACCTATCTGATCGTTCAGGTCGAAGACCCGATGTATCGCAACACGCTGGCGATTCCGTTCTTTAAGCAGATCCTGTTGCCTTTCGGCTTCTTTTATCTGGCCATTGGCGCGGTGGTGATTGCCGGTTCGGCCAATGCGGTGAATTTCACCGACGGGCTGGATGGTTTGGCGATCATGCCGGTGATCATTGCGTCGGCTACCTTTGTGCTGATCGCGTATCTGGTCGGTAATGAAAAATTCTCAACCTATCTGCAACTGGAGTATATCCGCAATTCCGGTGAGCTGGCGGTGTTCCTGGCCGCGTTAATCGGTGCCGGGCTTGGTTTCCTGTGGTACAATGCACCACCGGCTTCGGTGTTCATGGGCGATACCGGTTCGCTGCCGCTGGGCGGCGCACTGGGTGCGGTTGCCGTGGCGGTCAAGCACGAGATCGTGCTGGCCATTGTCGGCGGTCTGTTCGTGCTTGAAACCGTTTCGGTCATTGTGCAGGTTGTGTCGTTCAAGCTTACCGGTAAGCGTGTTTTCAAGATGGCGCCAATCCACCATCATTTTGAACAGCTCGGCTGGAAAGAACCGACCGTCGTCATTCGCTTCTGGATCATTGCGGTGATCCTGGCCCTGGTCGGGCTTTCCACCCTGAAACTGCGCTGAGGCAAGGATGATCCCGCTCCGTTCCGCACAAGGCAAATATTGCGCCGTCTTCGGACTGGCCCGTTCCGGGCTGTCCGCGGCCAAAGCCTTGCGTCTGGGCGGTGCCACCGTAGTGGTGTGGGATGATCGTCAGGATGCCCGCGCAGCAGCCAATGAACTGGGCTTCGAGATCCGTCCGTGGCAGGAATGGCCGTGGGAGGATTTAAATAGTCTGGTCCTTAGTCCCGGCGTGCCGCTGACCCACCCTGCACCGCATGAGGTCGTGCTCAAGGCGCACGAGGCTGGCGTTGAGGTGATTGGCGATGTCGAATTGTTCGCCCGTGAAATTCGCCCCAATGCCGAAGAAGCCGGTCGCGCCCCGGTCATTGCAGTCACCGGCACCAATGGTAAATCGACCACCACGGCGCTGATTGGCCATATTCTGAATGCTTGCGGGTATCAGGCCATCATCGGCGGCAATATCGGCACCCCGGTGCTGGATCTGGCCGGTCCGGCGGGCAAATGCGTTTATGTGCTGGAGCTGTCATCCTTCCAGATTGATCTGGCCCCCAGCCTCAAATCCGATGTTGCCGTGCTGTGCAATATCACCCCCGATCATATCGACCGTCATGGTACGCTGGAAAACTATGCCGCCATCAAGGCGCGTCTTTTAAAACAGGCCGCAACCGACTGCCTGCGCGTTATCGGGGTCGACGACAGCTATTCCGCCGCTATTTTCACCGCCGTGGTTGCGGCGGGGGGGCGGGCAATTCCGGTTTCCTCGGGCAAGATCTTAAGCCGTGGCATCTTTGTGCTGTCGGGCGAGATGTACGAGGCTCAGTCGAGCCACACCGCCAAGATCATGGATCTTTTGAATGCCGCCCATTTGCCCGGCAGCCATAACTGGCAGAACGCGTCACTGGCCTTTGCTGCCACCCGGGGCTTTGTCAAAAGCAGCCGCATGGCCGCCGCCGCTATTGCCGACTTTCCCGGCCTTAAACACCGCATTGAAGATGTCGGCCGGCTGGGCCCCATTCGCCTGGTCAACGATTCCAAGGCGACTAATGCAGATGCGGCCGCCAAAGCGCTGGCCTGTTTCGAAGATGTGTTCTGGATCGCCGGTGGTCGGCCCAAATCCGATGGTATCGCGGCGCTGGCACCCTTGTTCCCGCGTATCCGTAAAGCTTTCCTGATCGGTGAGGCGGCGGAAAGTTTTGCTGCCACGCTGGGCGATGATGTCGATCATGTCATCAGTGGTACGCTCGAGGCGGCGCTGGCTGCGGCCTGTGAAGCGGCTGCGGTTTCCGGCTCTGCCCATCCGGTGGTGCTGTTGTCACCGGCCTGTGCCTCGTTCGATCAATTCCGCGATTATGAAGACCGGGGCGAGGCGTTTCGGACACTGGCCGCCCGTTTCATCGCTGCATCCTATAAGGTGGCGTCATGATCAGTCGGGCAAGTCGTGGACCTTTGTCGGAATGGTGGTGGACCGTCGACCGCATCAGCTTCTTCCTGATTTTGGGGCTGATGGCGATTGGCTTGATGCTGGCAGTAGCGGCCAGCCCCACAGTTTATGGCGGTCCGATGTCGGCAGGCACCTTTGTATTTGCTTTCAAACAGATTGCCTTTGCTGGTTTGGCGATTGCCATTCTGATCGGCATTTCCTCGCTGCAGCCATCGCAGATTGGCTCGCTTGCCATTGTGGTGTTTGGCATTGGTTTGCTTGGCTCGTTGGCGGTGCTGTTTCTGGGAACCGAGGTCCATGGTGCACGCCGCTGGCTCGATTTCGGGCCGCTGGCATTGCAGCCGTCTGAATTCATCAAGCCAGGTTTTGCCGTGCTGACGGCGGGGTTGCTGACCTCGCCGCTGACGCAGAATTACTCACGCCCCGCCGTCAGTCTGGCGGTATTGTTGCCTGCGGTGCTGGTGTTGGTGCTGCAACCGGATGTCGGTCAGACCTTCCTGTTGGTGGCCTTGTGGGCGGCACTTTTGTTTTTCGCCGGTCTGTCCACCAAATGGATCTGGGTGATCGGGGCGGTGACCGCCGCTCTGGTCGGCATTGCCTATCTGGTGTTCGACCATGTTCATCACCGGATCGAGCAGTTTCTGGATCCGTCCGAGGCGGGCTATCAGGCCGGGCTGTCGCTGCGCGCCTTTGCCCACGGTGGTTTTCTGGGTACCGGGCCGGGGGCGGGTACAGTCAAATATCGTCTGCCCGAAGCCCATTCTGATTACATCTTCGCCGTGGCGGGCGAGGAATTTGGTTTTATCCTCTGCGCCATTATCGCGGCGCTGTTCTGCGTGCTGGCTGTAAGGCTGATGCTGCGTTCGGCCACCGCGCGCGAGCCGTTCGTACAACTGGCCGGGGCCGGGCTTGCCATGGTGATGGCGCTGCAGGCCTTTATCAATATGGGGGTGGCGGTCAGTTTGTTGCCGTCCAAGGGGATGACATTGCCGTTCATTTCCTATGGTGGCTCGTCGCTGTTTGCGATTTCGATCACCATGGGTTTTGCTCTCGGGCTGACCCGTAACCGCCCGCAGCTCATGCTGCAGGAAAAGTCCGCCAACTGGGAAGGGGCCAAGGCATGAGTGTGTATGTCCTCACCGCTGGCGGTACCGGGGGCCATCTTTTCCCGGCTGAGGCACTGGCGGGCGTGCTGCAAGCCCGCGGCCACGATGTGGTGCTGATGACCGATGCACGCGGCAAGAAATTTTCCGGTGCGCTCGCCGGGGCGCGCATTGTCACCGTGCCGTCGGCGGCATTATCAGGCCGATCGCTGGTCAAGCTGGCGTTGGCGCCGTTCAAGATTGCGGCTGGGTTCTTATCTAGCGCCAGGCATTTCCGGCGGCTGAACCCCGCAGCGGTGATCGGCTTTGGTGGTTATCCATCGGTGCCGGTGATGCTGGCGGCGGTGGCGGCGGGCTACCCCACGGCGATTGTATCACCCGATGCTCTGCTGGGGCGCGCCAACCGGTTGTTGATGAACCGGGTCGATATCATCGCGGCGAATTTTCCGCTGGTGCGGTTTCTGCCCAAGCATATGGGCCGCGTGGTGTATACCGGCAATCCGTTGCGTCCGGCGGTACTGGCGATCAGCCCCGCGCTTTATGATCCGCCCACGACCGATGGTCCAATCCGTCTGACCGTTTTCGGTGGTAGTCAGGGTGCGCGGGTGTTTAGTGATGTGGTACCAGAAGCGCTGGCGCTGTTGCCCGAAGCTTTCCGCGCCCGGCTTGATCTGGTCCAGCAATGCCGCGCCGAAGATATCGACGCCGTGCAGGCGGCGTATGAAAAGCAGGGCATCACGGCGGTGCTGAAACCGTTCTTTGATGACATGCCTGCTCAGATGGCGCGCGCGCATCTGGTCATTGGCCGTTCCGGTGCCGGTACGGTGAGCGAGCTGGCCACGATTGGCCGCCCCGCTATTTTGGTGCCGCTGCCCTATGCCCTCGACGACAATCAGACCCCCAATGCCGAAGCGCTGGTGACGGTGGGCGGTGGTTGGCGCGTGGCCCAGAAAGATTTTACGGCGCAAAAGCTTGCCGATCATTTGCAGCAGATTTTTGCCGATCCCGCCGACTTGAGCCACCGCGCCGCAAACGCCCGCGCCCTGGCCAAGCCGCACGCCACCGAGGCTCTGGCCGATCTGGTGGTAAGTTTGGAGAAGAAACGTGACTAAGCCCGCACAGACCCGTGTTCCGCTCGATATCGGCGCGATCCATTTCATTGGTATCGGCGGTATTGGTATGAGCGGTATTGCCGAAATCATGCACAATCTTGGCTATGAAGTGCAGGGTTCTGACGCGGTCGAAAATGCCAACGTCAAGCGTCTGAAAGAGATGGGCATTGCAATTGCCATTGGTCAGAGTGCGGATAATCTTAAAGACGCCCAGGTTGCGGTCTATTCCTCGGCGATCAAGCCGGGCAATGTCGAGTTTGATGCCGCCCGTGCCGCCGGTCTGCCGCTGGTACGCCGCGCCGAAATGCTGGCCGAGATCATGCGGCTTAAATCCTGCGTCGCGGTGGCGGGTACCAACGGTAAAACCACCACGACGACGATGGTCGCCGCGCTTCTGGATGCCGGCAAGCTTGATCCCACCGTGGTCAATGGCGGTATCATCAATGCCTATGGCACCAATGCCCACTTAGGTGATGGCGAATGGGTCGTGGTCGAAGCGGATGAAAGCGACGGCACGTTCCTGCGTCTGCCGTCGACCGTGGCGGTGGTGACCAATGTCGATCCCGACCATATCGACTTCTATGGCTCGTACGACAATCTGCGCGCGGCCTTCCGCCGCTTTGTCGAAAATGTGCCGTTCTATGGTTTTGCCGTGATGTGTCTGGATCATCCCACCGTGCAGGCAATGGTTGGCCATATCGTTGATCGCCGGGTACGGACCTATGGCTTCTCGCCACAGGCCGACGTGCGGGCGATCAACTTACGTTTTGGCGAAGGCGCGTCGCATTTCGATGCAGTCTTTACGGATCGTCGTCAGGGGCTGCAGGATACGCTGGAAGGATTGATCCTGCCGATGCCCGGCGAGCATAATGTGCAGAACGCGCTAGCCGCCATCACTGTGGCGCGTGAACTGGGCGTTTCTGATGCCGTCATCCGTTCGGCGCTGGCGCATTTTGCCGGGGTCAAGCGCCGCTTTACCAAGGTCGGCAGCTGGCACGGTGCGGCGATCATCGACGATTACGGCCATAACCCCTTCAAGATTGCGGCGGCGCTGAAAGCGGCCCGTCAGGCCTATACTGGTCCGATTGTCGCCGTGGTGCAGCCCCACCGCTTCAGCCGCCTGCGCGATACTTTCGAGCAGTTTGCTACCTGCCTCAACGATGCCGATGCCGCGATCATTGCCCCGGTTTATCCGGCAGGCGAAGCGCCGATCCCCGGTTTCGACCATCACAGCTATGCCGAAGCCTTACGTGCCCACGGTCACCGCAAGGTTCTGACCATTGAAGGCGAGGCTGATATGGCTGACGCGGTTGCCCCCTTTGTGCAGGATGGCGGCGCGATTGTCTGTCTGGGGGCTGGTTCGATCTCGGGCTGGACCGGGCGGCTGCAGGATGCGCTCGAAAAACGCAATCCGGGGGGCAAGGCATGAGCTTTACGCCCCTGCCACAATTACCTGTAGTGCGCGGCAGCTATACCGAAAACGCGCCGCTATCTCACCTTGTCTGGTTCCGCGTCGGCGGGCCAGCGCAAATGTTGTTCCGTCCGGCCGATACGGACGATCTGGCAGATTTTCTGAAGAATAAGCCTGCCGATCTGCCGGTACTCGTGCTGGGCGTTGGCTCCAACATGCTGATCCGTGATGGTGGCATCCCCGGTGTGGTGATCCGCCTGCCATCGGCTTTCGGTCAGGTGCGGGTGGAGAGCACAAAGATTATCGTGGGTGCCATGGCTTTGGATGCCAACGTGGCCCGTGTGGCCGCTGATGCAGGCGTTGCCGGTTTTGAATTTCTGCGCGGCATTCCCGGCACCATCGGCGGTGCGCTCACCATGAATGCCGGTTGCCATGGCCGCGAGCTGAAGGATGTTTTCGTTTCCGCCACAGCGATTGATGCTGAGGGCAATATCCATTGCTACAACGCGGGCGATATGAATTTTGTTTATCGCAAGTCGAACCTTGCCGCCGGTACCATTTTTACGGAGGCTGTGCTAGAAGGAACGCTGGACGCGCCCGCTGCTATCCACGCCCGTATGGACGAACTGATGGCCAAACGCGAAGCGGCCCAGCCGGTCAAATCGCGCACCGGTGGATCGACGTTTAAAAATCCGCCAGCGCAAAGTGCCTGGAAACTGATTGACGAAGCCGGCTGTCGCGGACTGACCCGCGGTGGTGCGATGGTTTCGGATATGCACTGTAACTTTCTGATCAACACCGGTTCTGCCACAGCTGCCGATATCGAGGGCTTGGGCGAAGAGGTCCGCGCCAGGGTTCTGGCCACCAGCGGTATCGAACTGGAATGGGAAATCAAACGCGTAGGGCAGCCATGACGGTCAAAAAAGTAGTTGTATTAAAGGGCGGTTTTTCTTCGGAACGCGAGATCAGTCTGATCTCCGGGGCAGGCTGCGCCGAAGCCCTGCGTGGCGAAGGCTTTGATGTGGTCGAGCTTGATCCGAAAGAACCGGATTTTGTCGCCCGTCTGCTGGCCGAAAAACCTGACGCGGCGTTCAACGCGCTACATGGTCGTCTGGGCGAGGATGGCTGTGTGCAGGGACTTTTGGAAATGCTGCACATTCCCTACACCCATTCCGGTGTGCTGGCTTCGGCACTGGCGATGAATAAAGCCCGCGCCAAGGATATTTTTGCCGCAGCCGGTCTGCCGGTGGTCAAATCGGTCACCTGCACCCGCGCCGAAGCTGCCGATCATCACCTGCTGGAACCGCCTTATGTGGTCAAGCCGGTGGACGAAGGCTCGTCGGTTGGTGTTTTCATCGTGCGTAAGGGCGATAATCGTCCGCCCAAGGAACTGTCCGATGCGTCCTGGGCGCTGACCGACAAGCTGATGGTCGAGGAGTTTGTCCCCGGCCGCGAGCTGACCGTGGCGGTGATGGATTGTGGCGAAGCCCCTTATGCCCTGGCGGTGACCGAAATCACCACGGGACTCGAATTTTATGATTATGAGGCGAAATATTCCGCTGGCGGATCAAAACACACGCTGCCCGCACCTGTCCCGGCCGACGTCGCGGACGAAGCCAAACGGCTGGCGATTGCCACCCATGTGGCGCTCGGGTGCCGCGGCGTGTCGCGCACCGATTTTCGCTATGACGATACCGGCGATACGCCCCGCCTGATCATTCTGGAAGTCAACAATCAGCCGGGTATGACGGCCCGCTCGCTGGTGCCCGAACAGGCGAAGTTCTGCGGCATGAGCTATGGGCAGCTGTGCCGTAAACTGGTGGAGGATGCTTCTTGCGGCAGGTGAGGGTAGCACGACAGATCGAGCCAAGACGGGAACCTGCGCGCGCCCCGGCGCGCCGGGCTGGCCGTGCGGCTCCATCCTCAGCAGGGCGGCACAGCGATGCGGCTGGCTTGTGGGGACGTCTGTTTGCACCGGTGGCGGACATGTTTTCGCTGCGTCACCCCATGTTCCTCATGGGGGTTATCCTGTCTGTTGTGGCTCTGGTAATTATCATTCTGATCAGCGGCGTGATCGGGCGGACCATTCGTGCGGTCGATGAAGCCGTGGCGGCCACCCTGATACGCTCGGGGTTTGGCATCAGTAGCATCGATATTGCCGGTACCGGCCATACCACGAATGCCGATGTGCGCGCTGCACTGGGCTTTGCCGTTGGCGTGCCGGTGTTTTATGCCGATCTTTATGGTGCGCGCGAGCGGCTGCTCGGGTTGCCATGGGTCGCCGATGCAACGGTGCGCCGGGTCTATCCGGGCAAAATCGATGTCGCCGTGGTCGAGAAGGTGCCCTATGCCCGTTGGCAGACCTATGGCGGTACCTATGTCGTCGACCGGCTGGGCCGCACCATCACCAATCGCGATACCGAAAAATTCTCGCGCCTGCCTTTGCTGTGGGGTGCGGCGGCCCCGCAGGTTGCGGCCGGGTTTATTGAAGCTGTGCGCCGCCATCCCGCCATCGCCTCCAAGGTGCTGGCCTATCATTACCAGTCGGAACGGCGCTGGAATTTGGTGCTGAACGGTTTTGTCACGGTCAAGCTGCCCGAATATGGCTGGCAGAAAGAGCTGGACGAGCTGGAGCGGCTGATCGTGTCGAACGACATCCTGAGCCGGAGTTTGAATGAAATCGATTTGCGTAGCCCGACATTCTACTATTTCGGCAATGTCCCGGTGCAGCGTCAGACCGAAGTGCCGCCGGGTACTGCGGTGGCCAATCCACCCGATACTGCGGTTCCTCCAAAGACGAACGAGGAGGGGCGGGCAATCTGATGAGTGAGACCGGAAATAACGCAATGTCGGCGGGGATGACCGCAGCGCGCGCCCCGTATCGCAGCGGGCTGGTGACGGCGCTCGATATCGGCTCGTCTAAGGTTGCCTGTCTGATTGCGCGGGCTGAACAGGATAGCCTGAAGATTATCGGTAATGCCGTGCGCGAAAGCCGTGGTGTGCGTCAGGGCGTGGTGGTCGATCTGGCCGAGGTCGAGACCGCGGTTGGCGATTGCGTCACGGCGGCCGAGACCATGGCCGATGTCCGCGTGCAGGATGTGCTGGTCTCGGTTAATTGTGGCGGGCCGGTTGATGTTTCGGCCAATGCGGCGATGAATGTTGACGGCGCACAGGTCGCCGACGCCCATTTGCGGGCCTTGCTGAACGCCGGGCGCAGCCGCTGTGTCGCCGAAGGGTACGAAATCATTCAGAGCGAGCCGACCGGCTATATCGTCGATGATGCACGCGGCGTGCGCGATCCGTCCGGGCTGGCGTGCCAGCGGCTGGGCGTGACGATGCAGGCCGTGGCGGTCAAAGCCCCGCCGCTGACCAACCTGAAGCTGGCAGTCGTCGGCTGCCACATGGGAATCTCGGCGGCGCTGTTCGGCGCCTATGCCAGCGCGTTGTCGGTGCTGTCGGACGATGAAAAGAAACTTGGCGCCACCGTCATTGATATGGGCGGGGGGGTGACCTCGGTCGCGGTGTTCATGGAAGGCTATCTGGCCCATGTCGATGTGGTGCCGATGGGTGGTTTGCAGGTCAGTGCCGATCTGGCCCGCATGCTGTCGACCCCGATGTCCTCGGCCGAGCGCATCAAAGTGCTCTATGGTGCGGCGCTGGGCGAGCATGAGGCTGGCCCCGGCGATCTGATTGCCGTGCCGCAGATGGGCGAGGAGGGCGAGGAGAATGCCCAGCGTGTTCCCCGCTCGATGCTGACCCGTATCATTCAGGCGCGACTGGAAGAGATATTCTCTGTACTGCATGCTCGCCTGCGCGAAGCCGGTTTCGATGTTGCTGCCGGGCGGCGCGCGGTGCTGACTGGCGGGGCGGCGCAAATGGCCGGTGTGCGCGAACTTGCGTCACAGGTCCTCAACAAACAGGTCCGTATTGGCAAGCCACAGAGTCACATTGGTTTGCCGATTAATGCGGCAGGTCCGGAGTACGCCTGTGCGGCCGGATTGATTCTCGCCGGTGCTTCACGCGATTTCGAACTGATAAATCCGCGAATGCCGGTGTTACCTCAAGAAAACGTACAGAAAAGCATGCTCTCGCGGTTGACCAAAGGCCTCTTTGGATGATTCAAATTAGTGGTAGTGATTCGCTTGGGTATGCTGTGTCTGGACTGAACGAGCGTCTTGCGATGGAGAACGAAAATGGCGATCAGCTTTAAAGCTCCCGAACCGGCGGAGTTACATCCGCGGATCACTGTTCTGGGTGTGGGCGGTGCCGGCGGCAACGCCGTCAACAACATGATTACGTCCAAGCTGGAAGGCGTGGACTTCATCGTGGCAAACACCGATGCCCAGGCCTTGGCACAGTCCAAAGCCGAAAGGCGCATCCAACTCGGCGCGAAGGTGACCGAGGGGTTGGGCGCTGGTGCGCAGCCCGAGGTGGGCCGCGCCGGGGCTGAGGAGTCGCTGAACGAGATTCTCGAACAGCTCTCCGGCACGCATATGGTCTTCATCACTGCCGGTATGGGCGGTGGCACCGGTACTGGTGCCGCGCCGGTAATTGCCCGCGCGGTGCGCGAAGCCGATATTCTGACCGTCGGTGTGGTGACCAAGCCATTCGCCTTTGAGGGTGAGCGTCGCATGCGCATTGCCGAAAAGGGCATTGCCGAGCTGCAACAGTATGTTCACACCCTGATCGTCATCCCCAATCAGAATCTGTTCCGCATCGCATCAGACCGCACCACCTTCGCACAGGCCTTCGCCATGGCCGACGATGTGTTGCATGCCGGTGTGCGTGGCGTGACCGATCTGATCGTGATGCCGGGGATGATTAACCTCGATTTCGCCGATATAAAGAGTGTCATCACCGAGATGGGTAAGGCGATGATGGGCACCGGCGAGGCCGAGGGCGATGACCGCGCCCAGAAGGCCGCCGATCTGGCGATCTCGAATCCGCTGCTCGATGATGTGTCGATGAAAGGCGCGCGCGGCGTGCTGATCAACATCACCGGCGGGCCGGATATGACCCTGTTCGAGGTCGAACAGGCCGCTAACCGTGTGCGGGCCGAGGTTGATCCAGACGCTAATATAATTTTTGGCAGCACCATGGTCGATGACATGGAAGGACGCATTCGCGTTTCTGTCGTCGCCACTGGCATCGACGCGCAACAGATGCCAAAAAATGTCGAGCCGCTGCGCCCGCATTTTAAGGCGGGCCAGCGGGCTTTCGAGGCAAAGCCCGAAGCGCGACCCGCTGCGCCCGTAACCCCGATCGCCGTCAATCCTGTTCATCGTTTGGTCGACGATCTGGCTCGCAGCGCCGACGTCAAGGCGCCGGCCGTGATGGAAGATGTTGTTGCACCGCCGCCGGTGGTCGAGCCGATGGTCCATCGTCTGGTTGGCGATGCTCCGCAGGTCGAAACCCGGGCCGAGGTGCGGCCGATGGAACCCAGGCGCCCACAGGTGATGACACCGGCGCCGGTGGAACCGGAAGAAGCCCCGATGATGCCGCCGCGTGGAATGTCTCAGCCGAGTGCGGCGCAGCCGATGCGCACCACCGCGCCGGCACCTAAGCCGGAACGTCATGGTTGGTTCCTTGGTCGTCGCAAGATGCGCGAGCCGGAACCTGAGGCTCGTCAGGAACCGGTGCTGCGCCCTGCCGCGCCGACGGTGCAGGGTTTGGCCCGCCCGGCAGAGCCGCCGCGCCCGGTTCAGAATGCAGCCCCGCTTCCGCAGGCCGCTGCACAGCCCGACGATCTGTTTGCCGAACATAAGCAGAATGATCAGTTTGAAATTCCGGCGTTCCTGCGCCGCCAGACCAACTGATTAAGCCGTATTAAAGCATTCCATCGCGCAAGAAGCGCCGGGCGAAAGCCCGGCGTTTTTTATACCCGTATTGTTCGTTTGATGTCGAAAAAAGACCGTGTTGGTTAGGGCTTTGCTGAAGAACCCGTAACTGACGGCGTATTTGGAGTGGGATCGAAATTGATCCGCTCACGCTCTACCACTAGTGGGTGGCGACGAACCTGGCCATAAATCGCTAGAATATATTCACCAATCCAGCCGAGAAAGAACAACTGGACACCACCAAAGAAGAACATGGCGACAATCAGCGTGACAATGCCTTGCTGTGCGATTTTCCCATAGAATATCAGCCCACAGACAAAATTGAGAAAGGCGTAAATCAGGCTCAGGAACGCGACAATAAAGCCGCAGTATAATGCCATGCGAACCGGTGCGACACTGAAGGTTACAAAACCATTCAGACCCTGATCCAGCAGTTGCGCTAGCGAGTTTTTGGAAACCCCGTGGCGGCGTGCTTTCCAGTGATACGGAATCCCGACACTGCGGCCTCCGATTTCAAAGGTCATCAGCCGGGCAAAGGGGTAGCAATCATCAATCTGCAACATGGCATCAATGATTTTCCTGTCAACCAGCTGATAGTCACCAACCTCCGCAGGGACTTTGAACGTCGATAATGTATTGATCAGCTTGTAGTATAATTTACGTGCTGTCCGCATGGGCAGATTTTCACTGCGCGTGGCGCGAATGCCGTAGACTATTTCGATCCCACGCTCCCAATAGGAGACCATTTCCGGAATTAATTCCGGCGGGTCCTGCAGATCAGCAGGCATAAACATGATAACCGCATCGCCGGATGTTGACTTAATACCGTTATATCCGGAACGAATGATCCCGACATTGCGCATGTTGAAAATGACCTTAACGTGCGGGTCAGATGCTGCGAATGCGCGCAACTTCTCAGGGGTACGATCAGATGAGGCGTTATCGCAGAAGATATGTTCACGTCTGTATTGCGGCAGTTTTTCCTCAAAGATCGCTTTGATCGTCTGATAACATTCTTCGACGTTATCTTCTTCATTGTAGGTCGGTGTCACAATCGAAATGGTTTTCATGGCTTGGGCCTGAATACAAAGTGTTTGTTGAGCAGGAATGATACGAGAACGCAGACCGGTAACACCGCTACCGGGCTAAAAAACTTTGAAAAACCCGCTTCGACCAACGCGGTAAGTAGTACCAGATTGATGATGAGCACAACAAAGTAGGCTGCAAAAAAAGACACAACCTTTCGAAGGTCGGTATTGTTAAAAACAATACGTCCTGTCGTGAAGAAGTTAAAGATTATGCCCAGTATGGTCGACAGTATCGTGGCGAGCTGGTAGGGAATGGTAGCCAGAACAAGCAAAACATACACGCCATAGCCAAAGGCTGTGTTGATTGCCCCGACAATGATAAACCGCAGTGACGTGTAGCGCCATAATCGTAAGATTTTGGATAGTTGCATGTGCACCGTCAGTAAACCTGTAAAATGGTGAAATCTGGTGTATCCGACCGGAGCGTATATGTGCGCAGATAATCTTCGCGCGCGGGTTCACCACGTGGCCAATCGGAATGCTTGTCCAGAATAATGTACTTCACTTTGTTCTGACGAAGTTGTCTCTTTTGCGTATCCAGATTATGCGTTCCCAGTCTGTCGACGAGGCTTTCTTTCAGAATGCGGGCCTGTGTTGCATGTACAACCGGGTGACCATGACAGGTTTGTTCAAACAGCGCCGTTTCCCCGCTCGTATAGGTCAGCGGCAGGTTAACCACGGCGTAACTCTGTGCCGGTTCTGCCTTCAATTGCTCCAGCCCTGCAGGGCATCGTACTGGGGTTGTTTCCAGTGCGGCAGGGTAGAAATCGATCAGTATGAGCAGGCTGAGTACCGCGAAATACAATTTACCGCGTCCGGTGGGGGGCGTTTGGGCAATTTTTGCCAGTGTATATCCCACTGCAATGGCCAGAAGCAGATAGACCAGAACGATAATTCGGGATGGTGACCGAAGGTTGGAGAAGAAGGGCAAAATTGTTAGTGCATTATAGGGGAGATGGATCTGACTGTAATCAAACCCCAGTATGTGTAGTGAACTGCCGCAGGCCATAATGGCAAAGACCAGAATACCAATAGCTGCATAGCCAATCGGTGCCCCGGGCTGGCGGCGTAGCCTGAATATCGCCCATACGAAAATCAGAATGTTGACCAGGCCGAGATATACAGTCGCTTCCCACGGATTGCCGCTCAAGCGATTATTTAATGTCTGCACCCATCCTCTGGCCAGGTGTGTCGGTGAAAATGTAAAGAACCCGGCGATATCAGCAACGTAATCGTTACCGGCTTTGAAATGCATAATGGCCGGAGCTGCTTCTGTCAGCATTGGTACGATCAGGGGCAACAAAAGCAGCGTGCCGCCCAGTACAGTGGCTGCGGGCTGGAGTAACGTCCAGCCTTGCGGAATCCTGTTTCCTTTTACAGTAAGGTATAACGTATGGAATAAAACGAAAAATGCCGCGTAAAACAGATAATACCAAAAGGTCAGCGCATTAAGAGCAAATAGCAGAATGCAGGCAAACAGCAGCGGAATGCTTTTCCGCTCCAGTGCGATGAAATAGACCAACACGAAGACTGGAATAAATTCGATCGTTGAAACACTGACATGGTGCATGGCGTGCATGACATGTGATGGGTTGAAGGCAAATATGAAACCGCCAATCCATGCCGCTGGTTTATATGGGGTGAAATGGCGTACCAGATAATAGGTGGCCGTGCCTGCCAGCGGGAATGACAGCAGCAGCGTTAGATTTTGATAAAGAACCAGCTGGCTATGTCCGGCCCCAAACAGCTTAGCCAGTGCCAGCACAAAGAACATCTGCGGATAGGCAGACATATTGGCATAAAACGTAACCCCCTCGGGATAGCGGATCAGGTTAGTGGCATAAAAGTGACCGGGCTCGGCCCCCGCCGAAATGTACCAACTGCCCCAGAATTCGAGTAGATTGTCCTCTGCGGGCCCGGGCAGGTAACTGGATATATGAACCAGCCATGGCCACAAAAAAGCGGCTGTTATCACCACAAACAGAGTGATGACGATCAGGAATTCCCGGATACCCGAATACTGCTTGCCCGGACGCATGGTGTTCTGACGTGTGCCTTGCGCCATCGACGCATCTCTCCGATTATACCCAGCGGCCACTCTGGCATATTTCTGCATCATCGTTGGCATGTTTTGGGTGTCAGAATCAATGTGAACGTGTGGTGGCGATGTTGTCAGGGGATATTCCCTGTGTGTTTTTTCTTTTCCCCACGGCTCGGTGCTTGGTTTTCGGCAGCGTTTTTTTTGCTGCAAAACACTCTCTTTTGTCCGGAATATGGTTCAGGATTGTTCGTCTTAATATTTCGGTACAAAACCGTCTGCATGTGCCTGCAAAGCATGGTATCGGAAAGCGTCTCTACCCGATGCGTGCGTTCGGGCCGTTAAAAGTCAGGAATTTCGATGAACGCGTATTCTCGCCGTCACACCCTTGCCAAAGCTGTCCATGCCGAAGGTATCGCTTTGCACGCCGGCATGCCGGTCCGCATGCATTTGCTTCCGGCCGAACCCGATACCGGCATTGTGTTTCGCCGCGATGATCTGGGGGGGGCGGACGTCCCCGCCCGATTTGATCGTGTGTGTGAGACCAAGCTGGGGACTGTGATTGCGGTGGGGCCGGTGCGGGTTGGGGTGATCGAGCATGTCATGGCGGCGCTTGCCGGTGCCGGGGTCGATGATGTGGTGGTGGCGCTGGAAGGGCCTGAGCCCCCGATTCTCGATGGTAGCGCGGCGGGGTATCTCGCCCTGATCGAGGATGCCGGGTTGCAGCCTCAGTTTGGCCGTCGCCAGATGATCGAGGTTTTGCGGCGCGTCGAAGTCACGCACAAGGATGCGCAGGCGGTGTTAAGCCCGGCTGCGGAACGCAGTTTCGAGTTCCTGCTGGACTATGACGAGCCGGTTATTGGTCGGCAGCATTATGATTTTCCCTTTTCTGCAGAAGGGTTTAAGCGAGAAATCGCCCCGGCCTGTACCTTTGGTTTTGTGCGCGAGCTAGAGGCGTTGCACCAGATGGGCCTGGGGCGTGGGGCCAGTCTGGAAAATACCCTGGCGCTGGAGCCAGACAAAGTTCTTAACCCCGATAAGATGCATTTTGCCGACGAATTTGTCCGCCACAAGATTTTGGATGCCATTGGCGACCTTGCTTTGGCGGGGGCGCCGATTCTGGGCCGTTTCACCGGTATCCGCTCTGGCCACGGCCTCAACAACGCCCTGTTGCGGCTTTTCCTGGCCGATTCGGAGAATTACCGGGTCATTAGCGTACCGTAGCTGGGGACTTTTCTGACGTTTACCTCTGGACCAGCCTTGCGCGACAGTGGCATAAGAGGTTGGGTCGGCTTTTAAATCTCCCGCAACACGGAAAGTGCCATCATGCTTAGCCAGGGTATTGTGCGTAAAATCGTTCCCCTCGCCGCAATTTTTAGCGGGGCATTACTGCTTTCCGGTTGCAGCTGGTTCAAGGGCGACGACATGCCCTTCTCCAGTGACAAGGACCCGGTCTATCAGGAACGGCCGATCTATCAGATCTATTCCGATGCCTGGAAAAAGCTGCGTAACGACGATTGGGAGGAGGCTGCCAAGCAGTTCTCCGAGGTTGAGCGCCAGCATCCCTATTCGGTCTGGGCCCGCCGCGCGTCGCTGATGACGGCCTATTGCTATTATCAGGCGAGCAAGTATCCCGAGGCGATTGCCGAGGCAGAGCAGTATATCTCGCTGCATCCCGGCAGCCGCGACGTTGGTTATGCCTTCTATCTGAAGGCGATTTCGCTGTACGAACAGGTTGTTGACGTTCAGCGCGATCAGGACAAGACGCAAAACGCGCTGGTCGCCTTGCAGGACGTGGTGCAGCGTTTCCCCAATACCGAATATGCCCATGATGCGACGCTGAAAATCGACCTGACGCTGGACCATCTCGCCGGCAAGGAGATGGAGATCGGCCGCTATTACATGCGCAATGGCGATTATATCGGGGCGATCAACCGCTTCCGCGTTGTGGTCGAGCAGTATCAGCGTACCAGCCAGATTTCCGAGGCGCTCGAGCGTCTGACCGAGTCCTATTATGCCCTTGGCATCGAAAAAGAGGCGCAGACCGCTGCCGCCGTGCTGGGCCACAATTATCCCGGCAGCCAGTGGTATGAAGACTCATACAATCTGCTCAAAGGGCATAATCTGAAGCCGCGTGAAGACAATAATTCCTGGATCAGCAAGGCGTTTGCGCCGAAAAGCTGAAGGCTTGAACTTTACGTGGCCGGGCTGCATCGATGCGGCTTGAAAACATCGCTTGAGGGATCTGCTTTAAGCCATGCTGGCAGCGCTGACGGTTCGCGACATTGTGCTGATCGAAACGGCGGCGCTGGATTTCGCCCCCGGCCTCAATGTGCTGACCGGTGAAACCGGGGCAGGCAAATCTATCTTACTGGATTCTTTGGGGCTGGCCACCGGCGGTCGCGGTCGTGCCTCGGTTCGTGTCGGTGCGGCCCAGGGCTCGGTCACGGCGTTATTTGATCCCCCGGCCAAACATCCGGCCCGGACGTTGCTGGCCGAACAGGCAATTCCGGCCGAGGGCGAGCTGGTGCTGCGCCGGACCCTTGCCGCCGATGGCCGTTCGCGGGCTTTCGTCAATGACGAACCGGTCGGTGTGCAATTTCTCAAAGAACTGGGCGCGCTGCTGCTGGAAGTGCATGGCCAGAGCGATGATCGCGGCTTGTTTGACGTGGCGACCCATCGCGGGCTGCTCGATGCATTCGGTAATCATGGCGCACTGCTGGCTGGCGTGGCCACCCGGTTCGAGGCGTTGAAGGCGGCCCATCTGGCGCGCGAAACTTTGCGCACCGAACAGCAACTGGCTGCTGCCGACGCCGAATATCTCGCCGCCGCGGTGACCGAGCTTTCCAGTCTTGATGTGGTGGTGGGCGAGGAGGCGGAACTTGCCGCCGAACGCGCGCTGCTGATGAACGGGGCCCATATCGCCGAATCTGTTGCTGCGGCGGCCGAGTTGCTGTCGGGCGAAGATGGGGCCGAAAGCAAGCTGGTCGGGGCTTTGCGCCGGGTGGCGCGGCTGGCCCCCGAAGCACAGGCCGCAACCGAAGCGGCGGCGGCGGCACTGGAAAGTGCCTGTGCCTCGGCCGAAGAAGCCGCGCGCGAGCTGTCGGCATTCCTGTCGAAGCTGGAGGCCGACCCGGCCGAGCTGGAGCGCAAGGAAGAACGGTTGTTCGCCATCCGCGCCGCAGCCCGGAAATTTGCCTGCACAGCCGATGAGCTGCCCGCCAAACTGGAAGCCTTTGCGGCGCGTCAGGAACTGATTGATGCGGGCGATGATGCGCTGAAAGCCGCCGATGCGGCGGTCAAGGCGGCCGATACGGCCTTTCGGGCCGAGGCCGAGATCTTGTCGGCCGCCCGTAAGGTGGCCGCTGGCCGACTGGACGCGGCGGTGGCGGGCGAATTAAAGCCCCTGAAGTTGGGGCATGCCCAGTTCCGGGTGACGCTCAGCCCGTGCGAGCCATCGGCCACCGGGGTGGAGCGGGTGGCCTTTGAAGTGGCCACCGTTGCCGGGGCGCCGTTCGGGCCGCTGGCTAAAATCGCGTCGGGCGGTGAACTGGCGCGCTTCTCGCTGGCCCTCAAGGTGGCGCTGGCTGAAGAAGGCCCGCCCGCTGCGCTGGTGTTCGACGAGGTTGATCGTGGCGTCGGTGGTGCTGTGGCTGACGCAGTGGGCGAACGGTTACAGCGGCTGGCGCGTAAGACACAAGTGTTGCTGGTGACACATTCGCCTCAGGTGGCGGCCCGTGCGGCCCGCCATTTCCGCATTGTCCGCGCCAGGGACAAAACCAAGGTGGTCCTGCTCGACGATGATGCACGGCTTGAAGAAGTGGCGCGCATGCTATCGGGGGCCGAGATAACCGAAGAAGCGCGTGCCGCCGCCCGCCGCCTGATCGAGGAAGCCGCGCCTAAGGCGCGCCGCCGCAGCTGAGGCGACATTGGCCGTAGGCGGACGGTATAAAGGCCGATGCAAGACAGCCCGCGCTGTGGCACAAGACCGGCAAACACCCGCGTAAGAGAGACGTCATGAATCCGATCGAAAACATCCCTGTCGACCAACTGACCGAGATGGAGGCCGCGGCGGAACTCGCCCGGTTGGCCGGGGCGATTGCGCAAAACGATCTGCTCTATTACCGCGAAGATGCCCCGGCCCTGACGGATGCCGATTATGATGACTTGCGCCGCCGTAATACGGCGATCGAGGCACGTTTTCCGCATTTGGTGCGGGCCGATAGTCCGTCGGTGCGCGTTGGTGTCAAACCGTCAGAAAAATTTACCAAGGTCCGCCACAGCGTGGCGATGCTGTCGCTCGACAATGCCTTTTCGGAAGAGGATGTGACGGAGTTTACCGCCCGCATCCGCCGTTTTCTGGGCCTTGAGGCGGGGGCGGATCTGACTTTTGTCGCCGAACCTAAAATCGACGGGCTATCGGCAAACTTACGCTATGAAAATGGTGTCTTTGTGCAGGGGGCAACCCGTGGGGATGGTGCCGAAGGCGAGGATATTACCGCGAATCTGATGACGCTGCAGGATGTGCCCAAGCGTATCGCCGGGGCACCGGCGTTGCTCGAGGTTCGTGGCGAAGTCTATATGGCGCATGAAGACTTTTTTGCGCTCAATGCGCGGGCGGAAGAAAAGGGCGACAAGGTCTTCGCCAATCCGCGCAATGCCGCTGCCGGGTCGCTGCGCCAGCTTGATCCGGCCATCACAGCGGAACGTAAATTACGTTTCTTTGCCTATGCCTGGGGGGATGTCAGTGACATGCCATCTGAAACCCATTGGGGCATGCTGCAGGCGTTTAAAAAATATGGCTTCGTCGTTAATGACGAGATCCGGCGCTGCACCAACGCTGCCGAACTGATGGCGTTTTATCAGGGGCTGGGGGCAAAGCGTGCCAGCCTCGATTACGATATCGATGGCGTGGTCTATAAGATTGACGATCTGGCCCTGCAGAAGCGGCTGGGCTTTATCGCCCGCTCTCCGCGCTGGGCCATCGCCCACAAATTCCCCGCCGAACAGGTCGAGACGGTAATCGAGGCGATCGAGGTGCAGGTCGGCCGTACTGGTAAGCTGACGCCGGTGGCCAAGCTGAAGCCCGTTACCGTGGGCGGTGTGGTGGTGTCCAATGCCACGCTGCACAATGAAGATGAAATCGCCCGTCTTGGCGCGCGCGTTGGTGATACCGTGGTGGTGCAGCGGGCCGGCGATGTCATTCCGCAGGTGGTGCGGGTGGTCGAAGACAAACGCCCGGCAGGCACCACGGCCTTTGTCTTTCCCACGGTCTGTCCGGTGTGCGCCAGCCATGCCGTGCGCGAGGAGGGCGAGGCGGCCCATTACTGCACCGGCGGGCTGACCTGCCCGGCGCAGGCGGCCGAGCGGCTGATCCATTTTGTGTCCCGTGATGCCTTCGACATTGAAGGTTTGGGCGAAAAGGCGGTGACGGCGTTTTACAATGACGGTCTGGTTAAGGAGCCGTCGGATATTTTCCGCCTTGAAGCCGACCATGGCGAGGATATTGCCAAACGCGAAGGCTGGGGGGCTTTAAGCGCGAAGAACCTGTTCGGTGCCATCAACCGGCGGCGGACGGTGCCGCTGGACCGGTTCCTTTATGGCTTGGGTATCCGGCACATCGGCGAAACTACGGCTAAGCTTTTGGCCCGCACCTTCCACACGCTGGATGGCTTGCTGGCCGCGATGGCGGCCGAGACGGCCGAGGCGGATCTGGCCGCCATCGACGGCATTGGCCCTGCGGTGGCGGAATCGTTGCAGGATTTCTTAGGCGAACCGCATAACCGCGCCGTGCTCACCCGCCTGCAGGGCGAGGTGACCGTGACCGAGGTTGCGGCCCCGGTGGCCACCGGTTCGCCGGTGGCCGGTAAAACCGTGGTCTTCACCGGTTCGCTGGAGAAAATGAGCCGGGCCGAGGCCAAGGCCCGTGCCGAATCGTTGGGGGCCAAGGTCGCCAGCTCGGTCTCGAAAAAGACCGATCTGGTGGTGGCGGGCCCCGGTGCAGGTTCGAAACTGGCTGACGCACAAAAACATGGTGTGCGGGTGATGGGTGAAGACGATTGGCTGACGTTGATCGCGGGGCTGTAAGCCACCCGCGCTACGAAGGATAAACCGCCTAATATGTGGGTTTTACAGGGCTTTTGCGTCGGTGCGCATTCAGCGCAACCAAGGGGTGATGATTTTTCAGGCTTTTTTTATGACAAAAAGGTTTCGCGGCGTAGACAGGGCAAAACCCTTTTGCTATAGACGCCCGCGCCTCGGCGGGTGATTAGCTCAGTTGGTAGAGCAGCTGACTCTTAATCAGCGGGCCACAGGTTCGAGCCCTGTATCACCCACCACTTTCCTTCTATAGATCAAGCATTGCGCAAGCGGCCCTGTGGGGCCGTCTTTGCTTTGTGCTGTCAGCACCATGCCCTGAGCCGGTTTTGCCGGTGTGGTCGGTAACCTTGATTAAGATTTAAAGTCTGGCTGTCCAATATAGCGACGGATGCCAATAAAACATCTGTTCGGGGTATTATATTGGAGCAAAATACAGCTCTTAAGAGAATTGTCATTGTGGCGTTAGGAATGCAGGTCTAGCTATTCCGGCAACAGATTGGCGGCCAGCGCGTGCCAGAGGGGAGCGCGTTTGATGCCGTAAACCGGAGAATATGATGATGCCTGCTATGCCAATGATGAACATGATGCCGAACGCCATGCCGCAGATGGCGCCGATGGCCGGAATGATGAATCCGATGATGGGGATGATGAACCCCATGATGGGCATGATGGGGCCGATGATGGGCATGATGGGGCCGATGATGAACCCGATGATGGGAATGATGCCCCAGATGATGCCGCAAATGATGCAGATGAT
This sequence comes from Micropepsis pineolensis, assembly GCF_055392125.1. NCBI lineage: Bacteria > Pseudomonadati > Pseudomonadota > Alphaproteobacteria > Micropepsales > Micropepsaceae > Micropepsis > Micropepsis pineolensis. The sequence continues at coordinate 3,226,495 of NZ_AP042408.1, read as the reverse complement.
GAACTGCACCATGAGCTGCGAAATGATGGACGGTAAAATGGTCTGCACCATGATGCCGATGGCCGGCATGACCAGTGACATGATGATGCAGTGCTGTGAAACCATCAATGGCATGATGAAAATGGGCATGCCGATGATGATGATGTGCGGCAACATGATGTGCATGTGCACGATGCCCGAAGCCATGAAGTAAACCGCTTATAAAAAGCTGGTTTCGTGTGAAAGCCCGGTGGTTTCCACCGGGCTTTGTCTTATCCGTTTACCGGGTCGGCGTAGCTCATCACCAGATACATAATCGCTTTGGCCGGGCTGGCATTGCGATAGATGTGCGGCGCGTCAGCGGCGAACTGGATGGCATCCTTTTCTTTCAGCACATGGGTATGGCCGTTCACCGCAATAACCGCTTCGCCTTTGCTGACAATGATATTTTCAATGGTTCCGGGGGCGTGGGCCTCGGCCCGTTCCTCGGAATGGGGGGCCAGTTCCAGCTCGTAGAATTCGACCTTGCGCGCCCCGTCGTAGGGGAACAACGAACGCGAGACAAAGCTGCCATCATGCGAGGTGAGCAGCTTGGCATCGCTGGCCCGCAGCACAACCGTCTCCTGTAGCGGATGGTCGGCGTTAAGAGCCGAGAATGGCACGTTGAGTGCCTTGGCTACCTTCCATAACAGGCTTATCGTGGGGACCGATTTACACTGCTCGATCTGGCCCAGCATGGCGCGGCTGACGCCCGATGCCTGTGCCAGGCGCTCCAGCGAATAGCCCTGACGGGAGCGCAGACGTTTTAGATTGCTGCCAATGGTTTCGGCCAGTGCCGCGGTTTCGTCGCGCCGCTCGGTCTCGCTGTCGTGCTGGCTGGCCTGGTTTGCCATGACGGGGGCCTCAAGCGCCGAAAGGGCGAACCATGGGGACGTAGCACCACACCGGAACCCACACCACCATCATGGGCATGACATCAGGCACGGTTTTGGCGCTGGTCTGACGCTGGCGGCGGACTTCTGCGAAATCAATAACCTTGGCTGTGTTCTGCTGTATAATACGTCTCACATCCGTTATATTATCAGTAATGTATAATATAACGGATTATGGTGCAATTATAAAAATACAACAAATGATAAGTGTTATATTTGGTGGTAAATAAATTACCTTTATATTCAATACGGTATTTTCGTCGTGGTGACCGGGGTAAAAAATAACCGCCGGCGTGGAAGCGCCGGCGGCATCGTCTGATATAACGGATGGCCCTGTATCACTTACAGCGTGGTGGGTTCCGCGTTATTTTTGGCCTCGGCCGCCAGCTTGCGCTTAGCCTTTTTGCGCTCTTTACGCCGTTCGCGCCGTTCGAGATCTTCCGGCGTCATCGCGGCTTTCGGGGCGGCATCCGGGGCAGCAACGGCCGCCGTCTTAGCCACATAAGGCTTCTTGTTGCGCTTGGGTGGGGCGGCACCTTCGTCTGCGCCGGGGGCCGCGTGCTTGCCCGATACCCGCCGGGCATAACCCGAGGCTTCAGGCTTGCGGCGGTGCGTTTCCGCCCGTGGCCGCGGTGCGGCTTCCGGCACGCTCGATTGATCGGGCTCACCGCTGTCTGCCGGATAGATACTGACGCCGCCTTTTTCGCGCGCAGCGACTTTGGCGGTGAACTCACCGGCGACACTGGCATCGAGCTGGAAGCGCGTTTCGGTATCAAAAACGCGGATCTCGCCGATTTCTTTTTTGGTCACCTCGCCCTGGCGGCAGATTTCCGGCAGCAGCCATTTGGGATCGGCGTTACGTTCGCGCCCGACACTGATGCGGAACCAGACCGCGCCCTCGGTCAGGCTGTGGCCGGTTTCAGGCTTGCGGGCACGCTTCTGATAGGGTTCGCGGCTGGCCCCTGGGGTGTATTTATCCCGGCTGTTTTCACGGGGCCCCCTGTCACGGGGGCCCTTATCGCGGGCACCCTTTTCATAGGGGGCACGCTTGCGCGGGCCATCGTCGCCTTCGGCCTCGCGGCGGGCGCGGGCACGGGGATCTTCAACATATTCGTCAAGATCGATCGGTTCGGGCAGCTGCTGGCGGTACAGCTTGGTCAGCGCGGTGGCAACTTCCGCCGGGCTGTAAAAGGCCTGTATCGCCGCAGCAATCTCGGCGTCCTCGGCGGTGGCCGGTTCGCTGAACTGCGGGATTTTCAACAGCCGTTCGCTGTCGCTTTCATAGATTTCCTGCGGCGTCGGCGGATTGACCCAAGTGTACTGTACCTGCGCGCGGTGCAGCATCTCCTCGGCACTGCGGCGACGGGACGGCGGTACCAACAGAATGCTGGTGCCTTTTTTGCCTGCACGCCCGGTGCGACCGCTGCGATGTTGCAGCACTTCGGCATCGTTGGGCAGGTCGGCATGGATAACCAGTGTCAGGTTCGGCACGTCCAGGCCGCGGGCGGCCACGTCGGTCGCTACGCACACCCGGGCACGGCCTTCACGCAGGGCCTGCAGGGCGCGGTTACGCTCGCTCTGGCCCATTTCACCCGATAGTGAGACGGCGGCAAAGCCACGGCTGGCCAGGGTTTCGCCCAGACGGGTGACGCCCATACGGGTGGCGCAGAACACAATGGCGCAAGGCGGATCGATAAAGCGCAACAGATTGGTTACGGCGCGATCGACTTTGGCATGGGGCACCTTGACGGCGCGGTATTCGATATCGGCATGGCCGCCATTTTCGCTGACCATGGCAATGCGCAGGGCATCGCGCTGATAATTTTGCGCCAGCTTGACGATCGGCTTGGGCAGGGTAGCCGAAAACAGGAAGGTGCGCCGTTCTTCCGGCGTACCTTTCAGCAGGAATTCCAGATCGTCATGGAAGCCAAGATCGAGCATCTCGTCGGCTTCGTCGATCACCACCACTTTGAGGGCGTCGCGCTGCAAGGCGCCGCGTTCGATGTGATCGCGCAAACGGCCCGGCGTGCCAACGACAATGTGCACCCCGCGTTCGAGCTGACGGCGCTCGCGCACCGGATCCATGCCGCCAACGCAGGCGGTAATACGCGCGCCGGTGTTGGCATACAGCCAGGTCAGCTCGGTCTCCACCTGCAAGGCCAGTTCGCGCGTCGGGGCAATGATCAATGCCAGCGGTGCGTCGGCGGAGGGCAGTACATCTGCCTCCAGCAGGGTGGAGGCCATGGCCAGACCATAGGCAACGGTTTTACCCGAGCCGGTCTGGGCCGAAACCAAAAGGTCACGACCAGCAGCTTCTGGGGCCAAAACCGCCTCTTGCACGGGTGTGGGCGTCTGGTAGTCCCGTGCTGTCAGTGCACGGACAAATACGTCGGGTAGATCGGGAAATGTCAAAGGATAACCTTAGAGATGTAAGGCTCGTGGGAAATGGACGATGCCGAGGGGTGCGAAAACTGATTGATGGCTGCGCAGACGCTTTGGGTCACTGGTGCAGCAGGCGCCTATGTGCCTGCTAAACATGGCAAAACCAAGGCAACCGGCCATGCCGTATGCAAATGGCTTACGATGTGTGCACCGGATCGTATTAATGTAATTTTCTCTGTGCTTTACAAAATAGTACGTACATATATAGCTATATCTAGCCAGTGCGGGCATATTCCCGGCACTGTGGCGTGAAATGTATCTGCGGCACGGTATGCGTGTTGCGTGCGACGGCCCCTTAAAAAGGCAATGGGTTGGTGATCGAATTGGTGTGTTCCTCTCCGTCCGAGGCTGTAATCCGCTTTTCCGGCGTCAGTAAGAGCTTCCGTGACCATAATACGGTTTTGCAGGACATCTCGTTCGCTATCACGCGCGGCGAGATTTTCGGCATTGTCGGGCCGTCCGGGGCCGGTAAATCTACCCTGATCCGCATGATTAACCGGCTGGAGCGGCCAAGCCATGGCACGGTGTTTTTCGAGGATGAGGATCTGGCTGCGTTGGATACCCGCGCCATGGTGGCACGGCGGCGCAAGATTGGCATGATCTTTCAGCAGTTTGGTCTGCTTTCGTCCAAGACCGCGCGGCAGAATGTTCTGTATGCGCTGGAACTGGCTGGCAGTGGCACCCCGGCATCACGGTTGGCACGGGCCGATGCGCTGCTCGATCAGGTGGGGCTTAGCCAGCACGCCGATAAATATCCCGCCCAGCTTTCCGGTGGTCAGAAACAGCGTGTTGGCATTGCCCGGGCACTGGCCAACGAACCCGATGTGCTGTTGTGTGACGAGGCTACCAGCGCGCTCGATCCGGAAGCAACCAGTGACGTGCTAACCCTGCTGGAGAAGCTGAACCGCGATCTGGGGCTGACCATTGTGCTGGTCACCCACGAGATGGATGTGGTGCGGCGTATCTGTGATCGGGTGGCGATCTTAAGTCATGGCCGCCTAGCCGAAATCGGGCCAGTGGCCGAGCTGTTGTTCAGCCCCCAAAGCGACGAAGCCAAAGCCTTGTGCCGCCATCTGTTGCCCTATCCGCCCGAGGTGGTGCCGGGTGGACCGCATGTGCGTCTGGTCTATTTTGACGATGTGGTGCAGAGCGATTTCTTAAGCGCCGTCACACAGGGCTTGCAGGTTTCGCTGGCCATTCTGGGTGGGCAGGTTGCTGAGCTGAAGGCGGGTCGGTTTGGCCATCTGATCGTGGCGTTGGTGGGGGCGGATCGTAGCACCGCGCTAGAGCGTTTAAGCGCACGCGGCATTCAGGTGCAGGAGCTGTAAGGCATGGAACGCATATTCAGCCCGGATTTCTTCAGCCATATTGATACGCTGGAAATTCTGCTCGCCAGTGGCGACACGCTGGCAATGCTGGTGCTGTCGCTGGTGTTCAGCGTCATCATCGGCTTGGGGGCGGGAATTGGTCTGGCGCTCACCGGTCCCAATGGTCTGGCTGCCAATAAGGTCGTCTACGGATTGTTGGGCATCACCGTCAATGTATTGCGCTCGATCCCCTTTGTCATTTTGTTCATTCTGCTCATTCCGGTTACGCTGGCGGTGATGGGCACCTCGCTTGGGGTGCAGGGAGCCGTGTTGCCCCTGGTGCTGGCGGCGGCGCCATTTTTTGCCCGGCTGGTGGAAACCGCCTTGCGCGAGGTTAGCCCGGTGGTGGTCGAGGCAACCCTGTCGCTGGGGGCGACGCGCCGCCAAATCGTGCTGCATACGCTGCTTCCCGAAGCTATGCCCGGCTTGATTGCTGCGGTGACGGTGACGGCAATTGCGCTGGTTTCCTATACCGCGATGGCGGGCGTGGTCGGTGCCGGTGGTTTGGGTGATCTGGCAGTGCGCTATGGCTATCAGCGTTTTGAGCTGGACGTTATGGTGGTGACGGTGGTGCTGATCATCGTTCTGGTGCAGATTATTCAGATGTTGGGCGATGTGCTGGTGGCCCGGTTCCACCGCCGCAGATTATCGAAATAACCACGAAGACGAGGGGATATCATATGGTTTCGCGGCGGTCTTTTCTGGTCGGTGGCTCGGCAGCGGCGCTGCTTGGGGCTTGTTCTAAATCCTCAGGGGGCAAGACCCTGTCGGTGGCGGCAACGGCTGTTCCGCATGCGGAAATTCTCCAAAGCGTTACGCCGGATCTGGCGCAGCAGGGGGTAACGCTGGCGGTCAAGGTGTTCAATGATTATGTGCAGCCCAACCTGCAGGTCGATCAGAAATATCTCGACGCCAATTATTTCGAAACTTTGCCTTATCTCGACGCGTTTAACCGCGACCATGGCACCCATCTGGTGCCGGTGGTGGGTGTGCATGTCGAACCCTTTGGCGGTTACTCGCGCAAAGTTACCAGCGTTTCGGCGCTGGCGCATGGTGCGGTGATCGCCCTGCCCAACGATCCTACCAACACCGGGCGGGCGCTTATTCTGTTGCACCGCCATGGCCTGATCCAGCTGAAAGACCCAAACAATATTGGTGCCACGGTGCGTGATATTATCGGCAACCCTAAGGGCTTTGTCTTTAAGGAGCTGGAGGCGCCGCTGTTGCCACGGGTGCTCGGCGAGGTCGATATGGCGTTGATCAACACCAACTATGCCCTGGATGCCAAGCTCAATCCGCAGAAGGACGCGCTGATTATCGAAGGGGCCGACAGCCCCTATGTCAACTATCTGGTGGCGCGCGCAGACAACAAAACCGATCCGCGAATCACGGCGCTGGCAAAGGCGCTGACATCACAGAAAACGCGCGATTTTATCGCCGCCCGCTATCATGGTGCGGTGTTCCCGGCGAAAGCCTGACGCTTTTCTTAAGCGAAATTTCGGAAAGCACACAGAAAGCCGCGCCATTCTGGCACGGCTTTCTGTGTCGTAGTGGGGCGTCGATGGGCGGGGACGGCTTTGCATTTCGCAGCAAAATGTCGGCATTTACGCCGGAATGATCCGCCTACTGAAAAATGTAAGCGTTTGAAGAAAATAGGATACTTAAATACACAGTAAGGAATAAATTCCTCACACGTCGCGCGGTTTGGCTAAAACCGGGACGGCTTGCTCCGCGCTGGTACGAAAACGTTACCATCACATAAATGCAACACACGATAGAATTCCCCTCTGGGTAATAGTAAGCGCTTACTATCGTGATAATATATATGCGTGTGCGGTGGCCGGGGGGACGGTCTGTGGGGGAAGTTAGAATATTGGGCTGCCTCGCAGCCACCCGCCATCGCCTGCTCAAAAAAATAAAGCGACGAGGAGGGAAGCGAATGTTACCCAAGATGCATAGCCAGCTTTATTGCACTGCCTGCACGGCGGCATTGCTGTTTGGTGCCCTGTCATTGAATGGCGCCCTGGCACAAGAAAGCAAAAACGATCAGATCGAAACGGTGGTTGTCACCGGTCAGCGCGCGGCTTTGGCCACGGCCATCACCATCAAGGAGAAGGCCGACGTTGTTGTCGATTCCGTCGCGGCGGAAGATGTCGGCAAGCTGCCGGACAACAGCATCACCGAGGTGTTGCAGCGCTTACCTGGTGTGAACATCGCCCGCATTCAGACCGGTGGCGGCAGCGAGAACTATCTGGGTGAAGGCTCCAGCGTCACCATCCGTGGTTTGACCAGCACCGTCAGCCTTCTCAACGGCCGTGACAGTTTCAGCGCCGCTAACGGGCGTAATCTGGCGTGGGAAGACATCCCGCCGGAACTGGCGCAGGGTATTGATGTTTTCAAAAGCCTGTCGGCCAATTTGCCCGAAGGTGGTTTTGGCGGCGTGATCAATTTGCGCTCGCGTCAGCCGTTTGATTTTGATGGTCTGACGGCCAACGTGACCATCAGTGGTAACTATGCCGACTGGTCCAAGAAGGGCCATGTTGGTGGCGGCGCCATGATCAGTGACCGCTGGGATACCAAGATCGGCGAAATCGGCCTGCTGCTCAATATCACTTATTCCGATTTGAGCACCAAGGCGGATGGTGTGCAGGTTCTGCCCTATGTGCCGACCGTTTATAATCCGACCTATACTTCAACCCACGGCACGACGCTGCCCTCGCTATCGGATAGCGGCTCGTCAGAGGTGTATGTACCGGGCGGTATCGGTTTCACCCAGCGAAACGATGACCGGGTTCGTCTTGGTCTTTACGCTGCGGCGCAGTGGCGGCCAAGCGAAGACCTGCTGCTCTTTGCGACGGCCTTCCAGTCCCGCTATACGTTAAATTCACTGTCTTACGGTATGTTCCTGGGGTCGGGGATCGAGACGTTCCTGGCACCTAACAGCACCAACACCTTCGACTCTCAGGGTAACCTCACTTATACCGATGGGCTGTCGGGATTTATGTGGGGATTCCCGGGAACCGGTCTGACCAACGCGAACACGTTTGGTTATGAGCCGATTCCGTACACCCTGCAGACAACCTATTCGCATGGCGTCAACACCACGAGCGATATTTCTATTGGCGGCGAGTGGCATCCGACCGACAGCTTTGGGGCAAACTTCGCCCTGCAATATGTCGATTCCTCTGCCAAACAGGATGACAATACCGCAGGTCTCTATACCTACATCGCTAACTACGGCATGCAGCTTAGCTCCTATGGCAGCTCGACACTGCCCAAGCTGACCTTTTCAGAGGATACTGTCGATCTTACCAATGCAGCAAATTACGCATGGGAAGATACCATGCCACACAAGCTGCATAACTATGGTCGTGAGGTCGCCTTCTATCTCGATACGACCTACACCGTCAGCGACACCAGTCTCATCCGCGCAATTAAAAGCGGCCTGAAGATCACCAGCCGCGGCGAGCGTGATAATGAAACCAAGTATAACTGGCAGGAGCTGACACCTTGGTATATCGCCGATCCGACCAATATTAAATATCTGAGCGATGATACTTCGCTGGGAAAACAGATTGATCTGTCTGATATGTTTGGTGGCAAGGTCGGGTTGCCGACGTCGCTCTATTTCCCGACAGTGGCCGCAGCAAAAAGCCCTGCTTACTTACAGGAAACATATAACCCAACCGACAATTATGGCAGCAAGGCGCTCGCCATATTTGACAAGACGACGCTTGCCAAGCAAAACGAAACCACGGCGACTGGCTATGTCATGGCCAACTTCGCCAATGATGATTTTGTCGTTCCGTTTAACGGCAATGTTGGTGTGCGTGTCGCTGCCTATCGCGACCATGCCTCGGGCTATCGCTTTACACCGAACTTGACGAGTGCATCACTGGATGCGGCGGGTACCGTAACAGTATCTTCTGATTTGGTAGCAACGGGGGTTGCGGGCGGTCATTCGCAGATTGATGTCCTGCCATCGCTGAACATTCAGTTCCTGCCAACGCCGCAAACCCACGTTCGCTTTGCCTTCTCGCAAGCGGTCAACCGGCCGACATTTGCCCAGATGAATCCACGCGGTTATGTTAACGGGACCTATTCCGGCACCTACACCAGCGCCTTTACCGCCAGTTGGGGTAACCCGGATCTGAAACCGGAAAAGGCCGAACAGATTGATGCTGCGGTCGAATATTACTTCACCACTGGCGGTATGGTGCACTTCTCCGCCTTCTATAAGAACATCCACAATTTCATTTCGACCGAGCAGGTGGCTATCCCGACAACGTTTGATGTTACCGTTGTAAAAGGTGATATCTCCAAGTCGGACTATTGTACCGCGACAACAAGCCGAACCTATTGCACGGTTGATGCCTCGGTAACCGAGAACTTCAACGAAAAGCAGACTGCCAAGGTGGAAGGTTTCGAACTCGGCGCGCAGAAATACGCCGACTTCCTGCCGGCACCATTCGATGGGCTTGGTATCGATTTCAACTACACCTATATCGACAGCAAGCAACCTGGTGCGCTTGCCTTTGATATGCATGGTGCAGCCATTACCGGCCTGCCGGTGACGGGGCTGTCTAAAAATACCATCAATATATCGGGCATGTACGACAAGGGGCCGTTCTCGGCGCGTGTTGCTTATAACTGGCGCAGTGACTTCCTGGTTTCAACGGCGGCCTGGCAGACATCTGGTATTTACAACAACGTTGAAAATATCAACTTCGGCAGTGTTGAGCAGATGGGCACGACGACGACATTCGCTTTGCCGGTCTACCAGTATGCAATGGGAACCCTCGACGCCAACCTCAGCTACAATATCACAAGCAACATCAGCTGGACGATTGAAGCATCCAATCTGACGCATTCCGTCACGCGCCTATATATGGATGAGGGGCGAACAGATGACGGGGCCAAACGTCTGGTGAACCGTAGCTGGTACACCGCCGATACGCGGTACACGATGCAATTGCGTGTGAAGCTCTAAGTGCCGGTCTGCCAGCGCCGGGGCTTGTGCGTATCCCGGCGTATGGCGACGGCATAACCGAATAAACGCACGAAACCGGCGGCTAAAAAGCCGCTGAGTTGGGGAGAAAACAATGTTGCACTATCCTGCAAAAGACATGCGCAGCCAGCTTCGCTTGACCGTCAGTGCCTTGGCGATTGCGGCGGCGGGCTTTGGTTTCAGCGCGGGCGTTAATGCCGAGACGATTACGCTGTCATCCAGTAATAGTCCGGTGACAATTGATTCCGGAACCAGTGATACGGTTGTCGTGAAATCGGGCAGTGCCGCCTATCTGACAGCTTCCTATAATTCGATACCCAGCGGGTATCAGGGATTGGTGTGGAAATCGTCTGCTAATTTTTCGGGGACAAGCACGTGTTCCTATAGTGGTAGTGGTTGCGAGACCGGTAGCGATGTTATTCAGGTCGAAAAGGGGGCCACGCTATATCTCGATAATCCATGGTGGTGGCAGGTGTATGAGTCTATGTTTGACGTCTCGGGTGACATCATCATTGCTCATGGCTCAACCAATATCGTTGGTTCTAATACATTCGACGGCAATATTACGCTCGAAGATAATGCGTCGGTAAACTTCGGCGTCAGCTGGGCTTATGCAACGAACCTGCTTGGAACCAGCACGAATATCATCATGGGGTCGGGTACTTCGATCTATTTCTACGAACCCCATACGGTAACCAATACGATCAGCAAGATTTCATCATCGGATTCGACGGCTGCCTTATATTTTTACAATGGCACTATGGTTGTTGATGGGATTAATACGGCGTCGTCTGCTTACTATGGTTCCGTCGCGATTAATGCCGGTGCGACGTTTATGGTTGGCGATTCCTCCCATTCTACGGCGGTGTTCGGCGACCCAACGGGGGCGGCGACGAAAATTACCATATCTCAATCCGGTGGTTCGATGGGCGTGTTGTCGGGCTTTGGCACGATATATGGCTCGGTGACCAATGATGGTATCGTCCGTCCGGGAACCACCGGAGTCGCCGGGACACTGACCATCCATGGTAACTACACACAAACCTCGACCGGTGAATTGTCGGTGCAGGTGACGCCGACCGGCGCTTCCAAACTTGTTGTATCCGGTGCGGCTACGCTTGACGGTACTTTGGTGGTCAATGTGGCAAGTGGCACCTATAGTAACGCGGTCTATCAGATTGTCTCTGCGGGGTCCTCTTCGGGCAGCTTCTCGTCTGTCAGCTATGTTGGCAGCGATTCCAGTGCGATTATCGGTGTTGAACAAACCTCAACCGGGTATTCGCTGGTAACGGAAAAGGCCTCGGCCGCGCAATCCTTCGGGCATGCGGTTTCGTCAAACCGTGCGCTGGTCGCCAGCTTCACCCGCACCCTGTATGACCAGATTGAGGCGAACCTGCCTGCGGCTGGTGGTACGGCTGCGGCAGCCGATGGCGAGATCCGGGTCTGGGCGGCGCCCTTTGGTCGGATCGACGATGTCGGCAAGGATGATGCCGGTTATGATGTTCAGTATGGTGGTCTGGTCGGTGGTGGTGAATATCACTTCCCGGCGATGAATGCGGTGGTCGGTGGGGCGTTCTCCTACGCACACGGTTCGATGAAGATCAAAAAGGAAGATTCCGATTCCACATCTAACACCTTCAATCTGGCGATTTATGGTGGTGCCGATCTGGAGCTGGGTCGGGTTGATGCCGTGGCATTCTACAATCTGTATGATGTCAGCATGAAGCGGAACATGGGTGATTATGGTACGGCCAAGGCGTCGCCCTCGGGCTGGTCCTATGGTGGTTCGTTCCAGATCAGCCAGAACATCTTCGACAATCTTTTGACGCCGTATATCCGCAGTACCTATTCCAGAAACCACATCGACGGTGTGGTGGAAAATGGCGCTGAGGAATTCGCGCTTAACTACAGTGCGATTAATCAGAATGCGTTTACCGGCGATGTCGGCTTCAAGATCCATGCGATTACCCCGACGCCTCAATTGAAAGCCAAGCTCGAGTTCACCGTTGGTGTTATGCATGATTTCTCCACCACCAGGGAAACGGTCGAGGGGCAATTTGCCAATATCGATGGTTCTTCCTTCAGCTATGTGTGGCGGGGCAATAATGCCAACTCACTCTTGGTCGGTGCGGAATTTGCCGACGAGGTTGTGGCAGGCATCGAAGTCTATGGTCGCCTGAATGGCCAGTTCACCGCCAACGAACGCGCGGTCGAACTTTCGGTGGGTGGTCGGTACAAGTTCTAAACCGCCTTCTCATCACCCATATCGGGGCCGTATCTGCCTGATGGCGGGTACGGCCTTTTTTTGTCCACCGCGGCAGAGCCCCTGTTTCTTCTATGGCTTTAAGGCCGGAGGGGCTCTTCATTTAAGCGGTTGTTTGCCAGTGGGCAGCCTTCACGTTGACAGATTGCTCTCGGGCTTTAAGAATGGTTCTACCGAATCCCATATCGAACCGGTGTGGGGCGGTATCATACTCCCCTGCGGGAGACACCCGGCTTAACGCAGACCGGGGGCCGAAGGAGCAACCGCCCCGGAAACTCTCAGGCAAAAGGACCGCAGAGGGGAACACTTCTGGAAAGCAGAATGGTGAAAGCCATTCTCACCGAAGGGGTAATCCCGGTCCGCTGTAAGGCTGAACCCGGTCAACTCTCTCAGGTTGGATGACAGAAGGGGCGCGTTGGTTCTGCTTCGATCTTCGGGGCGGGATACGTGTCAACTTCTGAGCCGGGGCCATGAGCGAAACCGAACTTCAGCGTACACCGCTTTACGATTTGCACCGGGAACTGGGCGCCAAAATGGTGCCGTTCGCGGGCTATGCCATGCCGGTGCACTATGCCACCGGGATTCTCAAAGAACATTTGCACACCCGTGCCAAGGCGGGGCTGTTCGATACCTCGCATATGGGGCAGGCCAGTCTTTCCGGCCCGGCCCCCGCTGAGGCGCTGGAGCAATTGACACCAGCTGATCTGATCGGGCTTAAGCCCGGCCAGCAGCGCTATGGCCTTTTGCTCAATGCGGCGGGGGGCATCAACGACGATTTCATGATCCTGCGGCTGGCGGGTGAAGCGGCGCTGCATCTGGTCGTCAATGCGGCAACCAAACAGGCTGACTTTGCCTATATCGCCGAACTGCTGGCCGGGCGAGCGGAGCTTGCTCCCCTCGATCGTGCTTTGCTGGCATTGCAGGGGCCCGCGGCCGAAGATGTGCTGGCGGGGCTTCAGCCCGAGGTTCGGGCGCTGACCTTTATGCAGGGCATCCGTACCGAACTGACCGGGGTGCCCGCTATCATCACCCGCAGTGGTTATACCGGCGAGGATGGTTTCGAGATATCGCTGCCCAACGATGGGGCGGAACGCGTTGCCCGCCTGCTGCTCTCCCACCCGGATGTCTTGCCGATTGGTCTGGGGGCGCGGGATTCCTTGCGTTTGGAGGCCGGGCTCTGTCTGTATGGGCACGACATCAACAGCCAGACGGATCCGGCCGAAGCCGGACTGATCTGGTCGGTTGGCAAGCGCCGTCGTCAGGACAAGGATTTTCCGGGCGCGGAAAAGACGCTGGGCGGCAACCCGGTCCGTCGCCGTGTTGGCTTACGGCTAGAAGGTGCTGGGATCGCCCGCGAAGGTGCCGAAATCACCACCAAAGACGGCAATGCTATCGGTGTGGTCACCAGCGGTGGCTTTGCCCCCTCGCTCAATGCCTCCATTGCCATGGGTTCTGTCGCCAGCGCCTTCGCCGCGGCCGATACCCCGGTTGATCTGATTGTGCGGGGGCGGCCGATTGCGGCCCGCATCGCCGCCATGCCGTTTGTTACTCAGCGTTATAAAAGGATTTAAATCGATGACTGTGCGTTACACCGATCAGCATGAATGGATTGCCGCCGATGGTACGGTGGGCATCACCCAATACGCCGCCGAACTGTTGGGCGATGTGGTGTTTGTCGAACTGCCAGAGGTGGGCAAGGTGCTGGCCAAGGGGGATGTGGTTTCGGTGGTGGAAACTGTCAAGGCCGCCAGCGAGGTGTACAGCCCGGTGGCGGGGGAAATCACCGCACATAATACCGTGCTGGGCGAAGATCCGGCCAGGCTCGGTGCTGCCCCCGAAGGGGAAGCCTGGATTTTCAAGATCAAAATCGCTGATCCCGCGGCGCTGGATGGGCTGATGCCTGCCGAAGCCTATGCTGCTTTTGTGAAAGGGCTCTAGATGCGCTATTTGCCGCTACAGTCTGCCGACCGTGCCGCCATGCTGGCGCGTATCGGTGTGCCTTCTGTCGATGCGCTTTATGCCGATGTGCCTGCGGCGGCGATATGCCCGCCGCAGGATTTCGACCTGCCGTCGCATAGCGGCGAAATCGAGGTCGAGCGCGATCTGAAACGGCTGGCAAGCCACAGCGTGACCGATGCGGCGTGTTTTTGTGGTGCCGGGGCCTATCGTCATCATGTTCCCGCCAGCGTCGATCATCTGATCCAGCGCTCGGAATTCCTCACCTCCTACACACCCTATCAGCCGGAAATCTCGCAAGGCACGCTGCAATATCTGTTCGAGTTTCAGACCCAGGTGGCGCTGCTGACTGGGATGGAGGTGGCCAACGCCTCGATGTATGACGGCTCGACCGCAGCTGCCGAAGCCGTGCTGATGGCGTTGCGTGTGACGCGTAAATCCAAGGTGCTGGTGGCCGGTTCCCTGCATCCGCATTATGCCCAGACCATCGATACGCTGGCCGGTTTGCATGCCACCATCCACCATAGTGTGGTTCAGCCCGGCGTGGCGGATGTGCCGCTCGACAGCCTTGATGACAGTGTGGCGGCGGTGGTGGTGCAGAACCCCGATGTCTTTGGTACGGTGCGGGATCTGACGCCGATTGCCGAAGCCGCCCATGCCAAAGGCGCGTTGCTGATTGTGGTGGTCACCGAAGCGGTGTCGCTTGGCCTGATTGAATCCCCCGGTGCCATGGGGGCCGATATTGTGGTGGGCGAGGGCCAGTCCATCGGTAACGGTCTGAACTTTGGCGGGCCCTATGTCGGCCTGTTTGCCACCCGGGAAAAATATGTCCGCCAGATGCCGGGGCGTTTGTGCGGCGAAACGGTCGATGCCGATGGCAGGCGCGGGTTTGTGCTGACCCTGTCAACGCGCGAGCAACATATCCGCCGTGAAAAGGCCACCAGTAATATCTGCACCAATTCGGGTCTGTGCGCGCTGGCGTTCAGCATTCATCTCACCCTGCTGGGCGAGGCGGGGCTGGTCAGGCTGGCGGCACTGAACCATGCCCGCGCCGGCATGCTGGCCGACGCGCTGACCAAAATTCCCGGCGTTGAACTGGTAACAGAAGCCTTCTTCAACGAATTCACCATCCGTCTGCCCAAAGCGGCCGCGCCGGTCACGGAATGTCTGGTGGCTAAGGGCATTCTGGCCGGGGTGCCGGCGTCACGACTTTTGCCCAGAGATGGGATGGAAAATTACCTCATTGTTGCCGCCACTGAAACCATCAGCGAAGCAGACATTGCCGCCTTCGCCACGCATTTGCAGGAGGTGTTGTGATGACCTTTTCCGGCGATAAGGGCCTCGATCACGAGGAAGGCTTGATTTTCGAACTGGCGCGCGCTGGGGCCAGTGGTGTCGATCTGCCTGATACTGTGGTTTCGGATGCCCGTCTGGGCGGGGCTCGGCGCAAAGGGGGGATTGGTCTGCCGGGCTTGTCGGAACCCGAAGCGGTGCGCCATTATGTGCGGCTGTCGCGCAACAATTATGCGATTGATTCCGGATTCTATCCGCTCGGCTCCTGCACCATGAAGCATAATCCGCGGCTCAATGAAAAGATGGCCCGGCTGCCCGGCTTTGCCGATGTCCATCCGCTGGCACCGCGCGCTGCCACACAAGGGGCGCTGGCGTTGATTGCGCTGCTAAGCGGCTGGCTGCAAAAGCTCACCAACATGCCAGCGGTGGCGATGTCGCCCAAGGCCGGAGCCCATGGTGAGCTTTGCGGTATGCTGGCGATCCGTGCCGCCATTGCGGCGCGCGGCGAGCACCGTCCCCGCGTGTTGGTGCCGGAATCGGCCCATGGTACCAATCCAGCCACGGCGGCTTTTGCCGGCTTCACCGTCGATCAGGTCAAGGCGGGGGCCGATGGTCGGGTTGATGTCGAGGCCCTGCTGGCCAAGCTTGGCCCTGATGTCGGCGCCATCATGCTGACCAACCCCAACACCTGCGGTCTGTTCGAACGCGATGTCATTCGCATCGCCGAACTGGTGCATCAGGCGGGCGGCTATTTCTATTGCGACGGGGCCAATTTCAACGCCATCGCGGGCCGCGTGCGCCCCGGGGATCTGGGCGTTGATGCCATGCATATCAACCTGCATAAAACCTTCTCGACCCCGCATGGTGGCGGCGGGCCGGGGGCCGGGCCGGTGGTGTTGTCGGCGCGTCTGGTCCCCTATGCTCCGCTGCCGCTGCTGGTCCATGACGAACAGGGGTTCCGGCTGATCGAGGATGTGGCCGATGCCCCCGCCGGGGCCCAGCCTTTGGGGCGCATGTGCGCCTTCCACGGTCAGATGGGTATGTTTGTGCGGGCGTTAAGCTACATGCTGAGCTTTGGTCTGGATGGCATCCGTCAGGCCAGCGAAGATGCCGTGCTGTCGGCCAATTACATCCTTGCCAGCCTGAAGGATGTGATGAGCGCGCCCTATCCCGGCCCCTGCATGCATGAGGCGCTGTTTGATGAAAGCTTCCTGCAGGGTAGCGGGGTGGCGACCCTCGATTTCGCCAAGGCGCTGATCGACGAGGGCTTCCACCCGATGACGATGTATTTCCCGCTGGTTGTCCATGGCGCCATGCTGATCGAGCCAACCGAGTCTGAATCCAGGGAAAGTCTCGACAAGTTCATTGCCGTGATGCGGGCTCTGGCGGGCGAGGCTAAGGCGGGCAATACCGAACGGTTCACCGCGGCCCCCAGTCTGACGCCACGTCGTCGGCTGGATGAAACCCTGGCGGCCCGTAAGCCTGTGCTGCGCTGGAAAGCCCCTGCGGCGTAACGGCGGCTTTATATAACAGTCGGATAAACCTGTTGGGGGCGGTGAAACGGTACGGTTTTGCCGCCCCCGGCCGTTTTGAATACGCCTGAAGGTAGAGTTGGTCAGGGCTTTTGCGTTCTTGGTTGTGTATTAACCGTAACAAACTCTTTAGACTTGCGTCGCAAGGATGAGGGCCGGTCGCCGAATCAGGCGATCTTCGTATGGCTGTGGCGTTGCGATGGCTAAAACCAGGGATGCTTTAAGCGAGCCGTGGGCATGACTGAGCCGGAAAAGAAATTCGAGGCCCAACTGGCCACCGCGATAGCCCGCCACAATGCCGGCGATGTCGCCGCTGCTGCGGCCTTGTATCAGAGCCTGCTGCCCCAGGGGGGCGAAAATTTCCAATTGCTGTTTTTGCTCGGCACGGCGCTGTTGCAGCTTGGTGATGCGGCGTCGGCGGTTGGGTTTCTGGAACAGGTTCTGGCGCAAATCCCCGAATCCACCGGGGCACTGATTAACCTTGGTTTGGCCCGCCAGAAGTTGGGCGAGCCCGAGGCCGCGCTGGCCGCCTTCTGCCGTGCCATTACGCTGAAGCCTGATTTTGCTGAAGCCTATCAGAGCCTCGGCGTGCTCTTACGCGAGATGGGACGGCTGGAAGAAGCTGCCGGGGCCTTTGCGCAGGTGGTGCAGTTAAAACCCGATTTTGCCGATGGTGCCTATAATCTGGGTCTCTGCCTGCAGGGGTTGCGCAAACCGGATCTGGCGCTGGAGGCGTACAACCGGACCATTGCCGCCGATCCCCGCTATATTGCCGCCTATAATAACCGCGCCATCCTTCTGCGGGCCTTCAAACGGTATCCCGAGGCGCTGGCCGATTGCGATCAGGCACTGGCGTTAAAAAGCGACTATCCCGAAGCGCTGATTAACCGGGGCTGCACTTTACGTGATATGGGGCAGGCTGAAACGGCGTTGGCCTCCTTCGATGCGGCGATTGTGGCGGCCCCCGGCTCAGCGATGGCCCATGGTGGGCGTGGCGATGCGCTGAAAAGTCTGGGGCGGCTGGAGGACGCGCTGGCGTCCTATGGTCAGGCGCTGGCGCTGAACCCGGAATATGCCGAAGCCTATGTCAATCGCGGTAATGCACGGATGCAGCAAGGCGCGTTTGCGGCTGCGCTGGGCGATTACGAACGCGGGGTGGCACTACGTCCGGAATCTGCGGCGGGGTGGAATAATCGCGGCAATGCGTTGTGGAAGCTGGGGCAGCTGGAACGGGCCGAGAAAAGCTTTACCCGCGCTTTAAGCCTTAATCCCGATTTTGCCGAATGCCATAATAACCGCGCCTGCGTTTTGAAAGAGATGGCCAGCTTCTATCAGGATGGCGTGCTGGTGCATGGCCTTGATGAAGATAACCGCAGCAATGTGCGGCGTAACCGCGCTTTGCTGGTGGAGGCGTTGGCGGCCTGTGACCGGGCGATTGCGCTGCGGGCGGATTATGCCGAGGCCCATTTGAACCGTGGCCATGTTCTGGCCGATCTCAACCGGCAGGCCGAAGCCCTGGATGCCTATGATCGCGCTATCGCGCTTAAGGCTGAGCTGGTCGAAGCCTATAGTGGCCGTGGTAATGTGCTGATCGAGATGGGGCGCTGGGACGAGGCCTTGGCTGCCTATCACGGTGCCATCGCCATCCGGTCCGATTTTGCCGAAGGCTATAACAATCTCGGTAACTTACAGAAGCTGTTGCGCGATTTTGCTGGCGCGCGGGCTTCCTTCACGCGGGCGATTGCGCTGGAGCCCAGGAACGCCTCGATGCACTGGAATCTGGCGCTGCTCGAACTGGCCGAGGGCAATTTCAAAACCGGCTGGGAACTTTATGAATGGCGCTGGCAGCGTGAGGTTTTTGCCAAAGAAAAACATGATTTCGCGGTGCCGCGCTGGCTTGGCAAGGAAGATATCCGCGGTAAGCGGATACTGGTGCATGCCGAACAGGGCTTTGGTGATACTGTGCAGTTCTGCCGCTATCTGCCGCTGCTTGTCGCCCGTGGGGCTAAGGTGATTTTCGAGGTCCCCCGGCCCCTGCTGCCGCTGATGGCCAGCCTTGAAGGCGATATCACGCTGGTCGCCAGAACCGAAGCGCTGCCGGAATTTGATTACTACACCGCACTGATGAGCCTGCCGCTGGCTTTTGGTACCGAGGTGGCAAGCATTCCCACCTCTGTCCCCTATCTGTCGGCTTCGGCGGATGCGCTGGAACGCTGGAACACCCGGCTTGGGCCGAAAACCCGCCCGCGCATTGGTCTGGTGGTGTCGGGTAAGCCCGAACACGCCAATGATCGTAACCGCAGTATTGCACTGGCCCGTCTGGGGGGCTTGCTCGATCTTCCGTGCGAATTCCATCTTATTCAGAAAGAGCTGCGGGGCGATGATGCAGACTATCTGAAATCACGGCCACAGCTGCACAATCATAGCGATGCGCTGACCGATTATGGTGAAACCGCCGCGCTGGTGGCGCTGATGGATGCGGTGGTGTCGGTTGATACCTCGGTTGCCCATGTTGCCGGTGCGCTGGGCAAACCGCTTTTCCTGTTACTGCCCTGGGTGGCGGACTGGCGCTGGTTTGTTGGGGCTGATGACACGCCGTGGTATCCGGGGGCGCGGTTGTTGCGCCAGCCGGTGCAGGGTGACTGGCAAAGCCCGATTGCGGGATTGGTCAATATCATCCGGTCACAGTTCGTTGCGGGGACGCCATGACGGGTGCGCCCGCCGATCCGCCCCCCCCCACGCAACAGGCGGCCGCCCTGCAGGATGCCGGACAGCGCGCTTTGCGTCAGGGACAGAATACGGAGGCCGCGGCACTGCTGGCCCAGGCGTGTCATCTGACACCGACAGCGGATCTGTTCAGCGATCTGGCAGTGGCGCTGCAGCGCTCGGGCGATCTGTCCGCTGCGCTGGACTGTGTGACAGTCGCCGGGGCGCTGGGTAACACGGCCGAAATTTCCTATAACCGCGCCAGTCTGCTGTTGATGCTGAAGCGCCCGGCCGAGGCCTTGGCCGATTTCGACCGTGCACTGACGATGCGACCGGACTATCTTGACGCCCATGTCAACCGGGCGGCTACGCTGGCCACGCTGGGGCGGTTGGAAGATGCCATTGCCGCGTATGGTGACGCATTAGCGCTTTTGCCCGCAGATCAGACTGTGATGGCCGGCATCGCCTATCGCATGGGCTATCTTCTGCAGCAGTGTAATCGGCTGACAGAGGCGCTGGCGGCCTATGATCAGACTTTGTCCTGTCATCCCGCCCATAGCCCGGCTGCCAATAACCGCGGCGTGGTGCTGCAGGGACTGGGCCGTAACAGCGAAGCGCTGGCGGCGTTTCGTCAGGCGGTGGCGGCAGATGGCGACAATGTCGACGCTTTGGTCAATCTGGGGGCGGCGTTGCTGACCGATCAGCAGCCTGATGCCGCTCTTGCGGCGCTCGATGGCGCCATCGCACGGGATGTCACGATAGCCGAGGCCCATCAGCATCGTGGCACCGTGCTGAAAACGCTGGGCCGTGTGGCAGAGGCTGAATCAGCCTATCAAAAGGCGGTGGCCTTAAAACCCGATTTTGCCGAAGCCCACGCCAATCTGGGTTTGATGGCCATGGCGCGGGATGATTATGCGGCCGCAGTGGCGCATCTTGGGGCCGCCATTGCGCGCAATCCGCTTTCACCGGAATATCACTGTAATTACGGGCTGGCCGAGCAAGCGTTGAAAAATACTGCGGAGGCACGGGCGGCGTTTTTGCGGGCGATTGCTCTGGCCCCTGATAATGCGTCGATGTCGTGGAATCTGGCGCTGCTGGAACTGGCCGAGGGCAATTTCAAAACCGGCTGGGAACTTTATGAATGGCGCTGGCAGCGGGACGTTTTCGCCAAGGATAAGCGCAGTTTTTCCGTGCCGCGCTGGACCGGCACAGAAGATATCGTCGGTAAGCGGATTCTGGTGCATGCCGAACAGGGCTTTGGCGATATGGTGCAGTTCTGCCGCTATCTGCCGCTGCTGGCCGCCCGTGGTGCCAAAGTGCTTTTTGAAGTGCCCCGTCCGTTGCTGCCGCTGATGAAAAGCCTTGAAGGCGATATCACGCTGGTTGCCCGCGGTGATGCGCTGCCGGAATTTGAGTACTACACCGCGCTGATGGGCCTGCCGCAGGCATTTGGCACCGTGGTGACCAGCATTCCCGCCACGATCCCCTATCTGTCGGCATCGGCGGATGCGCTGGAACGCTGGCAAAAACGATTGGGGCCGAAGATCTGCCCCCGCATTGGTCTGGTGGTGTCGGGTAAGCCCGAACACGCCAATGACCGCAATCGCAGTATTGCGCTGGCCGAGTTCGGTGACATGCTCGATCTTCCGTATGCGTTTCATCTTATCCAGAAGGAACTGCGGCCCGACGATGCCGCGTTGGTAAAATCCCGGCCACAGCTTCATTACCATAGTGCGGCGCTGACCGATTATGGCGAAACCGCCGCGCTGGTGGCGCTGATGGATGCGGTGGTGTCGGTTGATACCTCGGTGGCCCATGTGGCCGGGGCGCTGGGCAAGCCGCTCTACCTGCTGCTGCCCTGGGTGGCGGACTGGCGCTGGCTTCTTAACCGGGATGACACGCCATGGTATCCGGGGGCGCGGCTTTTGCGCCAGCCGGAGCAGGGCGACTGGCAAAGCCCGATTGCCGCCGCGGCCGGGGCGCTTACCCGTGATACAGTTTCAATACACCCAGTATGATAGTGTGTGACCATGACTGATACGAACCAATCTGGACCTGATGCCGTTTTGCGCGCCGCTGTGGCGTTGCAGAATGCTGGCCGTTTGCCGGAAGCGGCAAGTCTGTACCGCGAGCTGGTGCGCCAGTTCCCCCAACATCTGCAGCTGCTCAATGTTCTGGGCACACTGGAACTTCAGATGGGCGAGGCGAAAAAATGCGTACTGCTGCTGGGGCGTTCGCTGGGCTTTAACCCCAATCAGCCCGGCGTGCTGTTCAATCGCGGTCTGGGGCTGATGGGGCTTGGTTGTCTGGACGAGGCGATGGACAGCTTTGAAAAGGCCGTGGCGCTGGATCCGTCCGATATTGATGTCTGGCGTAAGCTGGCCGATGTGCAGGCCCGTCTGGGCAAGATTATCCCGTCGCTGGAAAGTTTCTCGCGCATCATCGCCATGCAACCGCAATCGCCAGCAGGCTATTATGACCGCGGCACCATCCTGTTGCGGCTCGGCCGCCCGGCGGAAGCGCTGGCCGATTTTGATCGGGCGCTGAAAATCCGTCCTGATTATCTCGAAGCCCATATCAACCGGGGCACCGCGCTGATGAACCGGGGGCGGCTGGAAGAAAGCCTCGCCGCCTTTGATGCGGCCATCGCGCTGGTGCAGGGCTGCGCCCCGGCCCATCTTAACCGCGGGCGGGTGCTGGAAAAGCTTGGGCGGTTGCAGGATGCGCTGACGGCCTATGATACGGCGGCACTACTCGATCCCAACGATGCAGCGGCCCATTATAACCGGGCCTGTCTGCTGGTCGGTAACCGGGAGTATGAGGAGGCTTTGGCGGCACTTGATAAAGCGGTCGCGCTCGAACCGCGCCATGGCGAGGCTTATAATAACCGTGGCAATGTGCTGATTTCTTTGGGGCGGCTCGAAGACGCACTGGCCAGTCTCGACCGTGCCATTGCGCTGAACCCGAAGAATGCCGAGGCCTATACCAACCGCGGCAATGTCCTGCGCGAACTGGCCCGGCCGGATGAAGCGCTGGCCAGCTATGATCGCGCCATTGCGCTCAGCCCGGACTATGCCGAAGCGCTGGCCAACAAATCGATCTCGCTATTGCAGGCTGGGAATTTTACCGAGGGTTTCAAGCTCTATGAATATCGCTGGAAGTGCGAGGTGCCGCGGCGCGCGTTTCTCAACTTCTCGGACGATCTGCAGCGGCGCTTCAACCAGTCGGCCTGGCTCGGGCGTGAAGATATCGCTGGCAAAACCCTGCTGATCCATGCCGAGCAGGGCCTCGGCGATTCCATTCAGTTCTGCCGTTATGTGCCGCTGCTCCAGAAAACCGGGGCCAAGCTGTTGTTCGAGGTGCCCGATGCCCTGCGCGGCCTGATGGGCAGCCTGAAAACCGATGCCGAACTGGTTGGTCCCGGCAGTGTGTTGCCGCCGTTTGACTGGCATACCCCGCTGATGAGCCTGCCGCTGGTTTTCGGCACCAGGCTTGAGACCATTCCGGCAGATGTCCCCTATCTGGCGGCAGACAAGGCCAAAACTATTCTGTGGCGCCGTATGCTGGGCGAAAAACAGCGCCCGCGCATTGGTCTGGCCTGGTCGGGCAACCCCGAACATACCAACGATCATAATCGGAGTATTCCGCTGGAAATTCTGGCGCCGTTGCTGCGGCTGCCTTTCTCTTTCTATGCGCTGCAAAAAGATATCCGCCCTGCCGATGCCAGGCTGCTGGCGACGATGCCCGAACTGAAGGTGCAGCGGGCCAGGCTGGATGATTTTTCCGATACCGCTGCGCTGGTCGGTGAGATGGATCTGGTGATCTCGGTCGATACCTCGGTGGCGCATCTGGCCGGGGCGCTGGGCAAGCCGGTCTGGCTCATGCTGACCGCGGTGGCCGAATGGCGCTGGCTGGTCGGGCGGGACGACAGCCCGTGGTATCCTACGGCCCGGCTGCTGCGTCAGGAAAAGCGTGGCGACTGGCCCGGTCTGATCCAGACCATTGCAGACCGACTGATGCAGACAGATTTCTCCCGCTGATGCACAGTTAAAGACCATCTGCCCTGCCCCAACACCGATTCGTCTTCGGGTGCAATTCAGGGTGGTGTGCGTCTGCGTGCAATTTATGGTTACGATTTGCTTGCGCCCGGTTTATCCTGCCGCCGTTGAGGCGGCACCAGCGCAAGGCAATAGAAGCCCGTTTCGTATAAAAAAAACGGACTTTTTTGCCGTCTTGTCATGCCGTTGGCGCAATAAAATGGCAAAACCTATCGGCGTGCGGTCTTTTCCTTGCCGATGTGGGACGGAGCCGATACAAGTCCGTTGAGTAGCAGGGTCATCATGAATCAGAAACCAATCCGTCCCAAAGCGCGCCTTCCGCGCGGCTTTCGTGATCGGCTGGCCGGCGAGATCGCCGCCGAGCAGCGCCTGATCGCCATTATTCGCCAAGTTTATGAATCCTATGGGTTTTCACCGCTGGAAACCCCAGCTTTCGAATATACCGATGCGCTGGGCAAGTTCCTGCCCGACGTCGACCGGCCCAATGCCGGGGTGTTTTCGCTCAAAGACGACGATGATCAGTGGCTGTCGCTGCGCTATGACATGACCGCGCCGCTGGCCCGCCATGTCGCCGAGAATTTCCAGTTCCTGCCCAAGCCGTTCCGCCGCTATGCGGTCGGCCCGGTGTGGCGCAATGAAAAGCCCGGTCCGGGGCGTTTTCGCCAGTTTATCCAGTTCGATGCCGACACGGTGGGGTCCAACTCCCCCGCGGCAGACGCCGAACTGTTGATGATGCTGGCCGATACGCTCGAGGCGCTCGGGCTCAAGCGTGGCGACTATGTCGTCAAGCTCAACAGCCGTAAACTGCTCGATTGCCTGATGGTGGCCGCCGATCTGCCCGCTTCAGAAACGGCCCGCCGCGGGATTGTGCTGCGCGCCATCGACAAGCTCGACCGGTTGGGTGATGCCGGGGTGCGGGCGCTTCTGGGGGCGGGACGCAAAGATGAATCCGGCGACTTTACCAAGGGTGCCGAATTGTCAGACGTGGCTGCCGCTAAGATTCTGGCGTTTCTGGCCATCGGTCAGGCCGAGGATTTCGCGGTCAAGCTCAAAGATGTTCTGGGCGAGAGTGATGCGGCAGTCGACGCGATCGCCGAGATCGAAACCATTGTGCAGCTGTGCCGCCTGAACGGTTTCGGCACGGATCAAATCGTTCCCGATACCTCGATCATCCGTGGCCTCGACTATTACACCGGCCCGGTGTTCGAGGCGCAGCTGACCTTTAAAGTCAAAAATGACGAAGGTCAGGAAGTTGTCTTTGGATCTGTCGCGGGGGGCGGGCGGTACGACGATCTCGTCGCACGCTTCACCGGTCAGACCGTCCCGGCCACCGGCGTTTCCATCGGCGTCAGCCGTCTGCTCACCGCCATGACCCAGCGCGGGTTATCCGGCGAAGAGGCCCCGCTGGTGGTCGTGCTCAATATGGGCGAGCCAGCCGAGAGTTTCGCACTGGCGCGGGATTTACGCGCCGCAGGTATCCGGGCAGAAACCTATGTCGGCAACAAGAAGGTGCCCGATCAGCTGAAATATGCCGACAAGCGCGGCGCGGCCCTGGTGGTGATGGAAGGCTCGGACGAGCGCACCGCCGGTCAGGTCACGATCAAGGATCTCAAGAAGGGGGCCGAGCTGTCCAAAGCGATGGAGAGCCGGGCCGAATGGGTTGGCGCACGCGCCGCACAGGTTTCGGTGCCCCGCACTGATCTGGTGGCGCAGGTGCAGGGTTTGCTAAGAGGGGCGTAAGGTATGCCGACATTTCCGACGTTGGAGCAGGACAAGATCACCGCGCTGGAAGATATCAGCACGTCGATCCTGGGGGTGTTTCAGGACAAGGGGTATGGTCGTATCCAGCCATCAATCCTGCAACCGGCGACATTGTTCGTCGACCGCTCCGGCGAGGAAATCCGTAGGCGGACATTCGAGCTGACCGATCCGGCTGGCAGCGAATTATGCCTGCGCCCCGATCTGACCATTCCGGCCTGTAAATATGCTGTCGACAGCAAACGGCCCTTACCGGCCCGGCTGTGCTATCGCGGGCCGACCTTCCGCTATCGCGCCGAAAACGAGCCGGGGCAATTTGCCCAGACCGGTGCCGAACTCTTGGGGCTGGAAGATCGCGTCGCCGGTGAAACCGAAATGCTCACCCTGACGGTGGAGGCGCTACGCGCCTCTGGTCTGCGCAGTTTCCAGATGATCATCGGTGATCTGCAGATGTTCTCCACCCTAGTCGATGCGCTGGAGGTGCCGGAACAATGGCGCGGGCGCTTAAAACGCCATTTCTGGCGCACCGGCTATTTCGAAGCGTTGCTCGACCGCATGGTCAAGGGCGCGGGCAATGATGCCGAACGGGTCATTGAAGATCTGCATAGTCTGAAGTCCGCCGAGCTGCGCCCCGCCATCGAGGCACTGCTCGATAAAGAGGTCGAGGCTCCGATGGCTGGGCGTTCCCGCGAGGAAATTATCGACCGGCTGATTTTGCAGGCCTCCGATGGTACCTCGCCCCGGCTCAAGGCGTCAGTCGCCGATATGATCAAAGGGTTTCTTGCCATCAAAGGCCCCGCGCCGCAGGCCCTGGCCGAGGTTCGCAAGCTGACCAAGTCTGTCTTCATCACCATGGAAAAACCGATCAAGGCGATGGAACAGCGGCTGGTAACCCTGGAAAAGCTCGGTGTGCCGTCGGGTAAGATTACCTTTGTCGGTCATTTTGGTCGTAACCTCGAATATTACACCGGCTTTGTGTTCGAGTTCTGGGCGCGCGCCGGGGGCGGCGCACTGGAAGTGGCCGGTGGCGGCCGTTATGACACGCTGATGGAGGCGTTGGGAGGGCCGCGCGGTACCACCGCCGTAGGCTGCGCTTTGAGTCCTGAAAAGATTTTTGCCGCCCGGGGAGGTGCCCAATGAGTGAACCCTTGACGTTGGCCATTCCGTCCAAAGGCCGTCTGCGCGATCAGCTCAGCACGCGGCTGTCCAAGGTCGGCATTTCAATGACCCAGGTCTCGGGCGCGCGCGGCTATCGCGCCGTGGTCGATGGCTTGCCCGGTATCGATGTTATGTTGCTGGCGTCGTCCGAAATTGCCGCCGGCCTGGTGTCGGGCGATGTCCATCTTGGCGTCACCGGTGAAGATCTTATCCGCGAAACCTCGCCCGATATTGAAGGTCGGGTGTCGTTGCTCAAGCCGCTCGGTTTTGGTTTCGCCGATGTGGTGGTGGCGGTGCCGCGCAGCTGGATCGACGTGTTCACCATGGCAGACCTCGACGATGTCTGCGCTGCGTTTGCTTTGAAAAATCGCCGCCGCCTGCGCGTGGCAACCAAATATGCCCGGCTGACCCGCCGCTTTTTTGCCCGCGCCGGGATTGCCGATTACCGCATTGTGCCCAGTTCCGGGGCCACCGAAGGCGCGCCCACCGCGGGTACGGCCGAAATCATTGTCGATATCACCTCGTCCGGTTCGACGCTGGTGGCCAATGGCCTCAAGATTCTCGAAGACGGTGTGATCCTGAAAAGTCAGGCCCAGCTTGCGGTCGGTCATCTGGCCGACTGGGATGATGAAAAGCGCATCATCGCCAATCAGTTTTTATCGAAGCTGGGCGCCGCGCTGCCGTAAGGTGCGCGGGTTTATTTCGTTCATGGTGGTCCCACGTACCTTCGCCCACGCCGGGGATGGCATGTGGTGTGACGGGTATCGTTTGCGTCCGTTACTTCCAGCCTGAATTTGGCCCAGCGCCCTGGCCCGGCGAGATCGGGCCAGAGGCAATATCGGGATCGGCCATATGGGCCTTTTTCCAGCGCATAGCCGTCAGAATGCGGGTGCGTCCTGACGGGTGGTCGTAAAACCACAACTCCTCGAATGCGGTGGGGTCAAGCTTGCGATAGGTGCTGAGTTTCAGCGCAACCTCGGCAAAGGCGTCGGGCTGACGTGCGGCGTTGAGGCCGAATACATCGGCCTGTTGTTCCGCCGTGCGGGTGATGGTGTTGAACACCGGCGTGGCCCAGAACATGAAAAACGAGAACAGCGCCACCATCAGCGGTAACCCAGCCGGATCGGTTTCGCCGCTGATGCCCCATTTCACGCCAAAACGCTTCATCAGCGCGCGGAAAGAATGGGCCACCAGCGCAAACAGTGCCGCCAGCAAAAACGCAAATTCGAGAAGCATGAGCCCGACATGGTTCATGACATAGTGGCCGATCTCGTGCCCCAGCACGGCCAGCACTTCCGACGGGCTGCACTGATCGAGCAGATTGTCGTTCAGCGCGATACGCGTGGTGCCAAGAAAGCCCGCAACATTGGCGGAAATCCGGTTAGTCTGGCGCGAGGCGTCATAGACATAGACATTCTTCGCTGGCACGCCGTTGGCATGCGCCAGTGAGATAATCGCCGATTTCATGCCGCTGTCGGGCAGGGGGCTGTAATGGTTCAGCAACGGCTCGATAAATACCGGCTGGATCACCAGAAGGAAGGCAAAAAAGGCAATGCTGAGCCCGGTGCCCCACAGCCACCACAGTTTTTTGGCTTTTTTTGCCACGGCATAAATCAGGCTGATCAGCAGGCTGAGCCCGATCAGGCTGAGTGCGAACTGAATGGCAAAATCCCCGACCCAGCCGCCGAAACTCTGGTTCGACAGGCCATAGGCATGTTCGCGGAAAAAGCCTTCATATATCGTCAGCGGCAGTGTCACCGCCGTGCTGATCCCAAGATAGGCGGCGACGAAGGCCGGTGTTTGTAACCAGCGGCGTGATATCCGGTTGCGACATCCATCGCGCAGCCGGGCGGCAAAGCCGGTGAGCAGGAAACCAGCGGCCACCGCCAGTGCGTAGATCATATCCACCACCGACAGAATATAACCGCCCTCGAAATAGGCGTCGGATTTGGCCCGGGCCGCACCGCTTACCTTGGCCAGATAGGCGTCGGTAATGCGCACGGGATCGAAATTTTCTGATCCCACCGGTGGCAGCGGCACAATCTGCACGTGGGTCGTCGGGGCGGCGTGGGGGGGCATATCCTGCGCGGTGGCGGGTGTCGTCACCAGGGTAAGGCTGGCAAGAAACAAAAAGACCAGAAAATGGCTGGTTTTGACCAAATGCCTGGCCAGTACCGTATGCGACATACCAACCTCCACGAGATTCCTGCACGCCTGCGTCCGGGGCGTAACCATACGCCGGATGCAGCGCCTCAGCGTAACGCGGTTTCTTGCTTAAAGCTTTATACAGTGTTCGCCCACGAAAAAATATGCGATGACGAGACGGGCTTTGGAAAATAAGGATCCTTGCGCCATGACGGATGTTGGTTTTCTCGATCACGAGGGCGAAAAGCTCGCTTATATCCATACGGATGGCACAGGGCCGGGGCCCAATGTCGGTCTGGTCTGGGTCGGGGGCTTCCGCTCCGATATGACCGGCACCAAGGCGGCCTATGTTGCCGATTGGGCGGCCCGTCACGGCAAGGCCTGCCTGCGCTTTGATTATTCGGCCCATGGTCGTTCCAGCGGTGACTTCGCGGCGGCGACGATTACGCGCTGGCGGGATGATGCGCTGGCGGTTTTCGACACTTTTACCTCGGGCCGGCAGATTCTGATCGGCTCCAGCATGGGCGGGTGGATTTCCAATCTGCTGATGCGGGCGCGGCCTGAACATATCGCCGGTGTCATCTGGCTGGCGCCGGCCCCGGATTTTACCGATGATCTGATGTGGGATGTCTTGCCGCCCGAGGTGCAGAAAACCATCTGGGAGACCGGAGCGTGGGATTATACCGACGAGACCGGCACCTATCCGATCACGCGGGCCTTCATTGAAAGCGGGCGGGCCAACACGGTGCTCGATAAAACGATCACGGTGGATTTCCCCATTCGTATTCTGCACGGCATGAAGGACCAGAGCGTGCCGTGGCAGCGTAGCCTTAAACTGGTCGAGAGTATCGCAGGCGATGTGCGGCTGACATATTTGAAAAACAGTGACCACCGTTTGTCGACACCGTCTGATCTGACCTTGCTGGGCGAGACGATCGCCGCCCTTTATGCGGAGATCGCACAATGAAACGCTTGATTGTTCTGTTCTGTACCGCAGCGGCCCTTGCGGTTCCGGCCGCGGCAGAGAATTTCAACGATTATAACGGCTGTATCCGTCTGACGCAGAAGAATCCCAAGCAGGCGCTGGTTGAAGCGACCCAATGGCAGGCGGGCGGCGGTGCGGCCCCGGCTACCCATTGTCTGGCGCTGGCGATGATTGCGCTCAAGCGCTATGGCGATGCGGCCAGCCGGCTCGACAGCCTGTCCAAGGGCAAGGACATTGGCGCTTCAGACGAGCGGGCGGCGCTGGCCGATCAGGCCGGTAATGCCTGGTTACTGGCCGGTCAGCCGCGCAAGGCGGTGGCATCTTTCACGACCGCTTTGTCGCTGACACCCAATGATGTTGAAATGCATGCCGGTCGGGCCCGCGCCCGCGCTCTGGTCAAGGATTGGTATGGGGCCGAGGCCGATCTGTCCGCCGCAATTCTGATCGATCAGGATCGGGCGGATCTGTTGTCGTTGCGTGCCAGTGCCCGCCGTGCGCTGGGCCATCAAACCGATGCGGCGTCGGATATTTTGCGTGCGCTGACGCTTTATCCCGATTATCCGGCGGCGCTGGTTGAACGCGGCAGCATGAAATACGAGGCGGGCGACCGCGTCGGGGCGCGCAAGGATTGGCAGAAAGCGGCCAGGGGCCGGGGCGATGCGGCGCTGGCGGCCAAGAAGCTGATTCAGGAAATGGGGCCGGACCCCAAACCGATCACGGTGCATTAATCGCATTCCATTCCGTCCGCACATCTGCATCAGTTTCGGCGGGCAGGCGCAGTGTTTTCTGCCGCATGGCTTCCTGCGGATCGAGTTCGCCCAGCGCCCACACTGTGGCGCCACGTACCAGCGCCGAGGCATCATCCAGAAGCCGGATAATATCGGCCATCAGGTCGTGGCGGGGTGTGTTGGCAAGCGCGATCAGCACGTTGCGGATGAAACGGTCCCGGCCAATGCGTTTGATCGGCGAGGCTCGGAACAGTGCCCGGAAGCCGGCATCATCAAGGCCGATGAAATCCTGCACGTCCATCGCGGCAAGGCCGGGGCGGGGCATGAGCTGCGGATCAGCCCCCATTTTGGCAAACTTGTTCCATGGGCAAATCGCCAGACAGGCATCGCAGCCATAAACGCGCGGGCCAATTGGGGCCCGTAAGTGGCGTGGTATGGGGCCTTTATGCTCGATGGTCAGGTACGAGATGCACAACCGTGCATCCATTTCGCCCGGTCCGGTCAGCGCCCCGGTCGGGCAGATCGCAAGACAGGCATGACAGGCCCCACAATGATTCGTAGTCGGACGATCAGGTGGCAGTTCCAGCGTGGTAAAAATTTCAGCGAGGAAAAACCAGTTGCCGAGCTCGCGGCTGATCAGGCTGGTGTGTTTGCCCTGCCAGCCGAGCCCGGCCTGTTCGGCCAGGGATTTTTCCAGTACCGGCGCGGTATCGACGAACACTTTGACCTCGCAGCCAAACGCCGTGACCATCCATCCGGCCAGTGTTTTAAGGCGTTTCTTGATGACATCGTGATAATCATCGCCCAGCGCATACGCGGCTATGGCGTTATCCCCGCGTCCGTCCGCAGGCGGATCATAGCGCATCGCCAGTATAATGACGCTTTTAGCCTCGGGCCACAGGGTTTGGGGATCGGCCCGCTTTTCTTCGTTGCGTGCCAGCCATTCCATGGTGCCGTGGTATCCGGCTGCCAGAAAACGACGCAGGCGGCCCCCAGCATCCGCAGGCAGTGTCGGCGGGGCTATGCGGATCAGGTCAAAGCCTTCCGCTGTTGCCGCCGCCCGGATCGCGGTCAGTGTGTCGGCAGGCGTCGGGATTTCAGAAGTCGAGTTCGGCATAATGCATCACCGGCGGTTGGCCGGGGACGCGGTCGGCCAGAAGCGAGCGGAAAGCCGGGCGCGATTTGATGCGCATATACCACTCCCGCATGGCGGGATAATCATTCCATTTCACTTCGCCGAAATAGTCGAGCGCCGACAGATTGGCCCCCAGCGCCAGATCGGCGATGGTGCAGGCCTTGCTGGTCAGGTTGCCGCGCTCCTCGACAATGGCGCCATAAGCGGTCAGGGCTTTGTGCAATTCCTCGCGCCCTTTGCGGATGACGTTCATATCCGGTGTCGAGCGTGACGGGGCACCGGTAAAACGCGGATTGGCTTTTTCAAACACGATGCGCCGGGTGACGATTTCGGGAAACACGCCCATCATCAGATCAAGCCAGCGCAAGGCCTCGCGCCGTGTGGCCGTATCTTCGGGGAACAGCGGATAGTTTTCATATTCGCCTTCAAGATGATCGACGATGGCCCACAGGCCCTCGCAGCGGGTTTCATCCTGATCGACGAAGACAGGCAGATGCGCCGACGCATCCTCCGCCAGCAAATAGTCGCAGGCGAGGCGCTTTTCCCCAATCATAAGACGCGCCAGCCGCGAAGCCGGCGAAAAAACAAGATGAATGATGCGTCGCATGGCGGGTACTTTACGGTATCGTAACGCCGTCGCAAAGTGAGTTTATCATGCTTTTTTAAAGATAGCTGTGTGTCCGCTGCGGATGGGTAATCGCCACAAAATTTAATGGGTTGTCGCTTGCGGATTTTAAGGGCGCGGATCTGTCCCAGGGCTGGCCAGATGGCTATGCTTGACAGGGATGGGGCAAATTATAATATAAATCATAGGTACGGACCCCGCCGGGTAGGAGCCTTGCGGCGGGGCTTTCGCCTCTATTTGAGACATGCTGCCTACCGTAAGGCCGGTGGCGCGGATTTGCCTGAAAACGGGGTTCTTCACGGTTCCTAACAGTCTGGATCAGAGGGCGTTTTGCTCCGGCCGTGCCGGGGTGAGCTGCCACGAAAACACATATGGCCGGTTTGTGATGAGCGATTCGAAATTAAAGTCTCAGACTTTCACCATGCCTGACGGGCGCAGCCTGCATTTATATGGTGATTTCTCCAACCCGCCCGCGTGGCCGGAGGGCGAGGGCCAGCATGTCCTTGGTCATTCCCATCGCCGCTGGCACCCGGTGCGCCGCGAATGGGTGGTCTATTCCGCGCATCGCCAGACCCGGACTTTTAAGCCCGCCGCCAATGCCTGTCCTTTGTGCCCGGAAGCCCCCGATGGCGAGATCCCGGTTAAGGATTTCTCGGTGGCGGTGTTCGACAACCGCTTTTCCTCGCTGCAGAAGCATTGCCCCAAGCCCGAACCGATTGCCGGGCTGGATGCGCTTGGCATTGCGATCGACAGTGTTGCCGGCAATTGCGAGGTCATCGTCTATTCCGCCGACCATACCGGCAAGATGGGTACCTTACCGGCGGAACGGCGTGAGCTTCTGATCCGCGTCTGGGGCGACCGCGTTAATCGCCTGATGGCCGAGTTGCCCGACGTCGAAGTGGTAATGCCGTTTGAAAACCGTGGCGAGGAAGCCGGCTGCACACTGCAGCACCCCCACGGCCAGATCTATGCCTTCCCCTTCATGCCGCCAGTCATCGGCACCATGGCGCAGAGCTTCAAGGACGGCTATTCGATCCAGCCGCTGACGCAAAGCAAGACCTATGCGGTGGGCGAGACTGAAACCGTCACGGCTTTTATTCCGCCCTTCGCACGCCTGCCTTATGAAGTGTGGATTGCGCCCAAGACGTTCCGTGCCCGCCCGTCCGACATGACCGATGCCGAGGTTCGCGATTTCGCCGCTCTGCTTGGTCAGGTGCAACGCCAATACGATGCCTTCTTCGGCCGCGATTGCCCCTATGTCATGCTGGCCTACGCCGCCCCGCGCGGCATGGAAGCTTTCTTCCCCTTCCATGTTGAATTCTATCCGAGCTTGCGCACTGCGACGAAGCTGAAATTCCTGGCCAGCGTCGAGCAGGGGGCTGGCTCGTATCTGGTCGATATGCTGCCGGAACAGGCGGCTGAAAATCTGCGTAATGTTAAACTGGAGGGTTCCCTGTGAGCAGCTTTACCGCCAAGGCGCCCGCGCGCGCCAATCTGATCGGCGAACATACCGATTACGCCACCAATGGCGGGCATGTGCTGCCCACGCCGCTGCCGTTCTACACCACGGCCACCGTCACCGAAGAAACCGGCCCTGCCGGATCGGTGACGCTGACCAGTGGCCGCTTCCCGGACGAGAAGCTGGTGCTGAACACAGCCGAGCCCCCGCGCGATGGCTGGACCGATTATGTCATGGGTTCGGTCAAAACCGTGGCGGAAAAGGTCAAGCTGCCTGCGCTGTCGATCCATATCGAAAGTGAAGTACCGTTTGGCAGCGGGATCTCGTCATCAGCGGCGCTGTGCGTGTCGGTGATCCGCTCGCTCAAAGGGCTGTACGGACTGACTTTAAGCGATGAAGAAATCGCCCTGATGGCCCATGTCGCTGAGCATGATTTTGTCGGCGTGCCGTGCGGTAAGATGGACCAGTTTGCGTCCTCGGTCGGACGTCCCGGTCAGGCTTTATTGCTCAACACCAAGACGCTGGCCTATCAGCAGTATCCGCTGCCCCCCGACGAGGTGGTGATGCTGGTCGATTGCGGCAAGAAGCATGATCTGGCCAAAGGTGGCGGCTATCGCCAGCGCGTAGCAGAATGCACTGCAGCGCGGGATGCGCTTAAAGTACAGACTCTGTGTGAACTGACCGAAGCAGACCTGCCCAAGGTAGAAGCTTTGGCCGATCCGCTGATCCGTAAGCGTGCCCGCCATGTCGTGACCGAAAACCTACGTGTGCTGGCATTCGTCAAAGCCTTGGAAGCGGGCGATGTGAAGACCCAGGCGGCGCTGATTGCGCAAAGCCATATTTCACAGCGCGATGATTTTGAAGTTACCATCCCGGAAATCGATGCGTTGGTTGAATCCTCCAACCGTTTCGGCGTCAATGGCGCGCGCATTTGCGGCGGTGGTTTCGGTGGTTCGATCATTGCGTTGGTGGCGAAGGATCAGACCGATGACTGGTGGGCGTTTGTGTCCAAGGAAAATCCGCAAGGCCGCCTGATCTCGACCTACGGCCTGAAAAAAGCTCAGTAAAAGGCGAAATATCATGGCAGAAAACAAGGTCGTTCTGGTTTCGGGGGGCGCGGGCTATATCGGCAGCCATGTCGCGCATCTTTTGAAATCCTCAGGCTTCACTCCGGTGGTGATCGACAGTCTGGTCAACGGCAACAAATGGGCGGCGGACAAATCCGGCCCGTTCCGTCAGGGCGATGTCGGCGATGCCTATTTTGTCCGCGCGGTCTGTGCCGAGTTTAAGCCCGTCGCTGCTTTACACTTCGCCGCCTTTATCGAGGTTGGGGAGTCGGTTAAGAACCCGGAAAAATACTTCACCAATAATCGCGACAAGGCGAAGATCTTCTTCAACACGATCGCCGCATGTGGTGTGAAGCATGTGGTGTTTTCCTCTACCGCCGCGGTGTATGGCGAAGTGACGGAACCCGATCCCATCGTCGAGACCCGTCCGACCAAGCCGATCAATCCCTATGGTCAGTCGAAGCTCGAAGCCGAAACCTATCTTCGGACAATCGATGGCATCACCTCGGCCACGCTGCGGTATTTCAACGTGGCGGGTGCGGCACCAGAAGCAGGCTTAGGGGAAACTCATTTCCCCGAAACCCATCTTCTGCCGCGTCTGGTACTGGGGCTGATCGATGCGCCCAAGGCGGTGCAGGATGTGCTGGATCTGGCCCGTGGTTTCAAGATTTTCGGCACCGATTATCCGACGCGCGACGGCACGGCGGTGCGCGACTATATCCACGTCATGGATTTGGCCGACGCCCATGTTCGGGCGCTGCATTACCTGCTGAAGGGTGGGGAAAACAATATTTTCAATCTGGGTAGCGGCGAAGGCTACTCGGTACAGGAAATTGTTGATGCCGCCCGCAAAGAACTGAACCGCCCCGACTTTGCACCGGGTACGGTGGAGCGGCGCGCCGGTGACCCGGCCACCCTGATTGCCGATAGCACCAAAGCGGGCGGGGTTCTGGGCTGGAAGAAAACGCGTGGCGTCGAAACCATGATTGCCGATGCTGCCGCGTGGCATAAGACGAAAGTCTATGTCGAAACCATTATTGCCAAAGCCGCAAAATAAGCAGTTCTGGTAGGCGTAAACGAAAAGGCCGGTGGAGATACCACCGGCCTTTTTTTGATATCTGGATCAGAAGCGGAAGCTGCCATTAAGCCCCAGCATGCCTTCTTCACCATGCTTACCCTTACGGCCACTGGCATAGATCGAAAATGCCAGATCCTGATCAATTTTCAGGGTCAGCCCCGCCCGTGCGGTATAGGAGAAGTTATCAGGCTTGGCATAATTCGGCGCTATCCAGCTTGATGTATCACTGCTGAGCTGTGCGATGGCCTTACGCGAAGAGCTGGCCAGCTCCGTGGACAGACCCAAACCTGCTTCCGGTGTCAGTTTTACCGCATCGCCAAGATCGAAATCGTGGCTGTACTGTGCCCCGATGTCACTGCGTAGCGAGTTGTAGTTTCTCTGCGCAACCGCAATGTTATCGCTGCCGCCGATTTCCGTGGTGGCGTCGCGATACAGGCGGACATAGCTGAGGCGGGCATAGGGCATGACATCATCAAGACGGATGCTGTATTGCGCCATAACGCCGAAGCTGTGGCTGTCAGGTGCAGATTTCATCTCATCCCGATAGGCCCCTGTTTTGTCGAAGGCGTAGAACAGGCCGCCATCAACCTGGCCATACGCAAGAGTGAGCCCTGCATTGGCAGCAAAATAGGCGGTGTTTGTCAGCCCCTTTCCACCACCGGACTGAACCGAAAGCGCCGTCTGATCGAAGGCGGCGGCAATGCCGTAGTGGAAACCACTTTCCTGCCGGACATCAAAGCCGCCGATAATGCCTGCTCCTCGTGTGCTGAAGCTTTGTGCATCACCCGTATGCTCCTGCGTTGCGGCATGACCGAACGAAGTTGCCCATGCGGCAATACCGGCCTGTTCCTGTTGCGGGTGTTCCAGCAGTGTTGTGTTCAGTGTATGCAGTGTTGCAAAGCTGGCGGTAACAAGATCGCTGTACAGACCTGAGACCGATGGGGCAGAGGATGTGCTGGTCAGTGACAGCGATGTGCCCGTGGCAGTCAGGCTATAGACGGTATCACTGTCGAGACCGGAAACCTCAACACTCGAAAAACTGCCGCTGACACTGCTGGCAGAGACAAGGGTATAGGTCGTACCGGGTGTCAGGTCCGTATCCGCATCAATCACAAGCGTGCCGCCGATGGCGGCTGTACCGGTGACGGCGACGGTTGAATACTGATCGCCGGACATTTCGACTTCCAGTGTGCTGCCAGACGCCATGACAAAATTGCCGGAAATCGACAAGGTGCCGATCGAGCCACCCGGTTTTATGGTTGCCCCATCTTCTGCGGTGACACTGCCGTAAATCGTTCCGTGTCCGGATAATGTTGCATCATTTTCTACTGTAACACTGCTGACAATGCTGGCGGTGCTGTGGTTTTTATCGCCGATCTGCAACGTTCCGGCATTGACGATGGTGGCACCGGTGTAGGTGTTGATCCCGTTTAGGATTAGCATTCCGCTATTGACGGTCAAGCTGCCTGTCCCCGACACCACAGCGGCATAGCTGAGTGTATTTGATCGGTTAAAGGTCAGGCTGCCATTATTAGCGATGTTCCCGGCAACGCTGCCGGTGGTGCCGCCAACCCCAAGCTGCAGTGTCGCCCCGCTGGCGATGGTAGTGGTTCCGGTATAGCTGTTATCACCCGCCAGTGTCAGCGTGCCGCTGCCGAGGCTGAGCCCGCCGGTACCCGAAATTACACCGGTGTAGAGGCCGCCGTTGTTGAGCGTCAGTGTTGCACTGCCCAGTGTCACGCTGCCGCTCCCCGTCAGACCTGAAATTGTGCTGTTATAACTGGCCAGATCCAGCGTAGCCCCCGCATCAATCGTTATGATGCTTTGCGCGGACAGGGCTGTGGTGGAACCGGCGCGTAAGGTTCCGTTAGCGATCTCTGTTATGCCGCTATAGCTGTTTGTACCGGTTAGGGTCAGAACACCGGCACCAAGTTTGGTTAGCTCGCCACTGCCGGAAATAGCACCGCTATAGGTGATATCGTCTGACCGATAAAACCGCAGTGTACCGTTATCGATAATATTACCGGCGATGCTGCCGGTGGTGCCATTATTGCCGATATATAATAATGTCCCGCTGGCGATGGTGGTGGTGCCGGTATAGGTGTTTTCGCCGGTCAGTGTCAGGGTATTGTTGCTGAGGCTGAGCCCGCCGGTGCCGGAAATAACACCAGAGTAATTACCACCATTGTTGAGCGTCAGTGTAGCACTGCCAAGTGTCACCGATCCTGAGCCCTCCAGAGAATTGATCGTGCTGTTGTAACCATTAAGGTCGAGTGTGCCATAAATCGTAACCGCTGTAGTCAATGGCAATGCGGTTTCAGATCCAAGGCGCAGTGTCCCGCCACCAATATATGTCGTCCCGGTATAACTGTTACTGCCGGTCAGGGTCATAACCCCGCTACCCCACTTATGCACGTCACCACTGCCGGAAATCGTGCCGCTGTAGGTGATATCGTCGGTGCGGTAAAAATTCAGGGTACCATTATCGACGATATTGCCGGCGACACTGCCGGTGGTGGTGTCATGGCCGATGTATAAAGATGCGCCGCTGGCGATGGTGGTGGTGCCGGTATAGGTGTTTTCACCAGTGAGATAGAGCGTCCCTGCCGAGAGTGTCACGCCGCCGGTGCCGGAAATAATGCCGGCATATTCGTAAATTGCATAGTTGCTGCTTCCACTGTCTGTGAGTGTCAGTGTTCCACTGCCCAGGGTGACCGTGCCATAACCAAAAAGTGCCGGAACAGAAGCATTGGACCCGTTGAGGTTCAGCGATCCTGTACTCGAAATGGAAATGATGCTGTTGGAGGATAGGGCATTAGCACTTCCGGCAATCAGTGTGCCATTGGTAATGTAGGTGTATCCGGAATAGCTGTTACTGCCGGTAAAGGTAACTGAGCCCCCTGCACTGATGCTGACATCACCGGAACTGGAAATGTTCCCGGCATAGGTTATGCTGTCAGATCGGTTGAATTCTAGAGTACCGTTATTCACAACATCACTGACTATCGACCCCGTAGTGGCACTCGTGCTGCCATTACCGAGGAGTAGCATTGCTCCGGAATTGATGGTGGTGGTACCGGTATAGGTGTTTGCACCCGTGAGGTTGAGCGTGCCTGTAGTAATCGTTACGTTGCCACTTCCAGAAATGACGTTGCTATATGTTATGGCATCCGTTCTGTTGAAGACCAGTGTGCCGTTATCGACAATCGGGCTTATAATGCTGCCGGTGGTGCCGCCATTGCCAATTTGCAGAGTAGCCCCGCTGTCAATCGTGGTGCCACCGATATAGGTGCTTGCACCGGTCAGGATCAGTGTGCCGCCCGCTACATCCAGTGCGCCGGTGCCGGAAATCACGCCAGAGAAGGATCCTCCGCTGGAAATAGTCAGATCGCCGCTGCCCAGTGTGATTGTGCCAGAGCCGGATATCGATTTGATCGTGGTGTCATAATTGTTGAGAGCCAGCGTACCACCGTCATCAACATAAAATGTGGAGTTCGCGGAAATCGCCGTGGAACTTCCGGCAATTAGTGTACTGCTATCTTCAAGAAATGTATATCCGGTATAACTGTTGCTGCCCGTAAGGGTAACCGCGTTTCCGCCGGTGAGTTCGACGGCGCCGGAACCGGAAATATCGCCCGCAAAGGTGATGGCATCCGAACGGGTAAAATAAAGCATGCCGTTATCGACGACATCGCCCGTGATGGAACCGGTTGTGCCGCCAGTACCAAGGGCCAGCACGGCTCCGGTATCAATCGTGGTGCCGCCTGTATAGGTGTTCATGCCGGTGAGATAGACAATGCCGTGGGCAATCTCCACCATGCCGGTTCCGGAAATGGTGCCGGAATAGGTGTAGTCGTTGGTGCGGTTGAAAATCACGCTGCCGTTATCGATAATATTCCCGGCAACACTGCCGGTGGTGCCGCCGCTGCCGATTTGCAGCAGTGCTCCGGAATTGATCGTGGTGGTGCCGGTATAGGTGTTTGCACCGGTCAGGACGAGTGTGCTGCCGCTGGCCAGATACAGTGAACCGCTGCCGCTGATCGGGGCCGATAAGGTGGACGTGTTATTGGTCTCGATCACCAGCAAGCCGTTATCCGTGATGCTCGGAGTGGTCAGTGACACCGTGCTGCCCGCACTTCCGTCACCAAGGGTGAGGGAAGCGCCTGACGTAATCGTCAGCGGGGCGGTATATGTTTGTGTTGCGTCGAATGTCGTATCGGCAGCAATTGTGGTGTCTGCATCCATTTCTGCAAATGTAACAGATGACGCCATCAGGCTTGCGGACAGCAATAAGACCCGGCGCAAATTCGCCCGGTGTATGGTTTTAAAAAACACGCGGTAATCCCCTCAGTTTGCCATGAATATATGCGGACATTTCGTACATGGTACGAATCTGGCTATTATACAGAAGTGGCACAGATTAGGTATTAGTTCCTGTGCCGCACCAAAATTATCTATAACTATAATGGTATGTGTATTCTACTGATACGTGTATGCCCACATGGTTTCTGCGGGCTGGTGTGTTTCAGCGCACACAGAAATCCAGATCGTCGCGGCGGACATCGGCGGCACGGCCTTTGATAACCTTGGAGCGCTTGGCGACAAAGGCACCGGGTTTGTCAGCGCGCCACACATCCGGGTTGGGCAAAATGGTGGCAAGGCGCGCGGCCTGAATTTTGGTCAGCTCTGATGCGGGCTCATGGAAATAATCCTGCGCGGCGGCCTGCGCGCCGAAATTGCCGTTACCCCAGTCCACCAGATTCAGATAGGCGTGATAGATCCGCTTCTTCGGCCACAGGGCCTCGATCAGCACGGTGAAATAGGCTTCCATGCCTTTGCGCACCCAGCTGCGCACCGGCAGCAGGAACAGGGTGCGGGCAACCTGCTGGCTTAAGGTGCTGGCCCCGCGCATACGCTTGTGCGGGTTGGCGTCGTGGCTTTCGATGGTCTGCTCGATGCTGTCCATATCGAAGCCATGATGGGTACAGAATTTCTGATCTTCCGAGGCAATGACCGAGCGTTTTAACGCCGGGGAAATCTCGCCATAGCTCTGCCAAGAATAACGCACGTCGCGCCCGGTGACGAGATAGAGCACCATCTGTGGTGTGCCCACCACCGGCACAAAGCGGAAGATGATCAGATACAGAATGGGCAGCGGCACCAACAGGGTGAACAGCACCAGAAAAATCCGGGTCAGCCAGGGTTTGCGTTCCCCATTGCCGTGCCACATTTTTTTCAGCGAACGCATAGCCGCCCTTTCCGAGCATTTCCACATTTCAACGGGGCGGCTGTAGAACAAAACACCCGCCAGCTTCAAGCCATAGTCAGGGCGGGAAGTCTGGCGGGCGACAGTCTGTCACTATTTTTACGCGAATTTGGCTTACCAGGGCCGTTTGGCGGCGCTGTCCTGCACCTTGCAGAAATCGGCGGCGGGCTTGGGCGCATGGGCGCGCAGGTGGTCGATTTCTTCCCGCGCGGCTTTCAGATCCCCCCGGAACGCTTT
Source organism: Micropepsis pineolensis (assembly GCF_055392125.1). Taxonomy (NCBI): domain Bacteria; kingdom Pseudomonadati; phylum Pseudomonadota; class Alphaproteobacteria; order Micropepsales; family Micropepsaceae; genus Micropepsis; species Micropepsis pineolensis. The sequence goes on along the minus strand of NZ_AP042408.1, from coordinate 3,185,318 downwards.
GTTGCCCTGCAGGGCGGCAAATACGCTTGAGGCGGCCAGACGTCCGGCCTCAACATCCGACGCCCAGTGCACGCCACACACCGCCCGGCTTTCGCCAAAGCCGCGAGCCCGGGCCGCAATCGCCCCGGTGCGATCCGGTGCCACCGCCATCAGGATCGAGGCAAAGGTCCAGCTTAGCGTCGAATGGCCCGAGGGGTAGGAATAGCTCGATGCATATTTGTCATGCGGTACGCACAGCGGCAGATCGTTATGCTGCAACGGGCGCGGGCGCTTGAAGAATTCCTTGCCCGAGCCAATGGCATTTCCGGCATCATTGGCCGCCTTGTTGTACAGCGCGGCAAACTTTGGTGCTGTCTTGCTGTCAAAGGTCACACCCAGCGCACAGGAAAAATCCCGCATCAAGGCATCGGTCGATAAATCATCATCATTGGTGGCCAGCTTCCAGCGCTCAGAACCTTCCAGCGCGCGCATGCGCAGAAAAACATCTTCATCTGCTGCAAACTGCACGCTGCCCACCGCCGGTGGCGGGGCCAGAAACTGGGTGGAATCGATTTTGTCGGCCCCGGTCAGATAGCCCGTGCCTTTGGCGTGGTCGCCTTCGGCGCCAAAGCCCGCCCCAATCAGCAGCACCAAAGCCGCCGCACAGGCGATCGGCATCGAATGTCGTGTCATGATGAGATGTCCTTAGAAAATAACCCCATGCCGGTAAACGCCGGCTGCGGCTGTTTTAGTCCATCCCGGCGCCGATGCGCTACAATTTCACGCGAGCAAGCTTAAGCGCATTGGCAATCACCGAGACCGAACTGACACTCATCGCCGCCGCTGCAATCATGGGTGACAGAAGCCCACCGGTGAACGGGTACAGCGCGCCCGCCGCCAGCGGCACGCCGATGACGTTATAGACAAAGGCGAAAAACAGATTCTGCTTCATATTGCGTAAGGTGGCGCGGGCCAGCCGCCGGGCGCGCAACAGCGCCGTCATCTCGCCCTGGGGCAGGGTGATGGCGGCGCCGGCAATGGCGGCATCCGATCCGGTGCCCATGGCAATGGCGATATCGGCGGCAGCCAGCGCCGGGGCGTCGTTGACACCATCCCCGGCAAAGGCGACCGGGCCATCTTTTTTAAGGCGAACGATCAGGTCCATCTTGCCTTGTGGTGTCATTCCGGCAGCGAAATGTTCAATGCCGATACGCCCGGCGACCGCGCGCACCGTCGGTTCGGCATCGCCCGAAGCCATCACCAGTTTCAGGCCGGTGGCGGTCAGTGCTTTGACTGCCTGAGCGGCATTTTCTTTCAGCGGGTCCATCACCGCGATCAGGCCGACGACATCCTCGGCTGCGGCAACGAACATCACGCTGGCGCCTTGCTCGCGCAGATGTTCGGCTTCGGTGCTTAAAGCGGCCGATACCGGGGCGGGCAAAAACTCGGCCCGGCCGATCATCACGGTGACGCCGTCGATCAGGCCGCGTAAACCCTGCCCGGCGATCGAGGCAAAAACGGTGGCGTGGGGCAGGGTAAGGCCGCGTTCCGTCGCCGCGCTGCAGATGGCGTGGGCCAGCGGATGGGCGCTGTTCTGTTCCAGCGCGGCGGCCAGCGTCAGCACGGTGTTTTCCTGACAGTTTACACTGCGAACGGCGATCAGCCTGGGCTTGCCCTCGGTCAGGGTGCCGGTCTTGTCGAGCACCAGTGTTTTGGCCCGTGCCAAAGCTTCCAGTGCGGCAGCGTTTTTAATCAGCACCCCCGCGCGGGCCCCCTTGCCCACCGCCACCATCACCGACATCGGCGTGGCAAGACCCAATGCGCAGGGGCAGGCGATGACCAGCACCGAGGTTGCCGCCATCGCCGCCATGGCAAAGGATGCTCCGAAATAGAGCCACGCCCCGGCTGCCAGCAGCGCGGCCAGCACCACCACCGGTACAAACCAGGCGGCGACTTTGTCGGCCAGATTCTGCATCGGGGCCCGGCTGCGCTGGGCTTCGGCCACCAGTGCGATGATCTTGGCCAGCATCGTGGCTGCGCCGACCGCTTGCGCACGGATCAGCAGCACGCCCTCGCCATTCAGGGTGCCACCGATCACCGCATCGCCGACTGCTTTGGCCACGGGCAGGGATTCCCCGGTCATCATCGCCTCGTTGAGCGCGCTTGTGCCCTCGATCACCACGCCATCTGTCGGCACTGCCTCGCCGGGGCGGACCTGCAGCACGTCACCAAGGGCAATCTCGGCCAGCGCCACATCCTCGAACCCGCGGGTGGTTTGGCGCCGGGCGGTTTTCGGGGCCAGTTGCAACAGGCTTTTCAGTGCGGCCCCCGTGCGGGCACGGGCCTTTAATTCCAGCATCTGCCCCAGCAGCACCAGCGTGACGATGGTGGTGGCGGTTTCAAAGTAAACTGGTGGCCCCTGCATGTTCTGATAGGCGCTGGGGATTAGTCCGGGGCAGAATAGCGCCACCAGACTGGCGGCCAGCGTGACCAGCATGCCCAGCCCGATCAGGGTGAACATATTGGCGTGACCGCTGAGGATGCCGCGCACCCCGCGCGTGAAGATGAACCCACCCGAGACCAGCACAACCGGAACCGCCAGCACGGCTTCGATCCAGATGGCGGGCACCGGCAAGGGCGGCAACCAGGGCGACATCGCCAGCGCCACCACCGGCAGCGTCAGGATCAGGGATAACCAGAAGCGCCAGCGCATCGAACGGTATTCGCTGTCGTCATCTTCCAGACTGGGGGCCATCGGTTCCAGCGCCATGCCACATTTGGGGCAGGTGCCGGGGCCATGCTGCACAATCTCCGGGTCCATCGGACAGGTATAAAGCGCCTTGGCATCCGCTTTGGTGTGGGGCGGTGGCGGGGCGTCCCGTAAATATTGTTCGGGTGCGGCACTGAATTTTTCTTTGCAGCGGGCGCAGCAGAAGAAATATTCCGTACCCTGATAGGTGTAGGTGTTACCCTTGTCGCGTGCCAGAAATTTGTTCGGCGTCATGCGGCATACCGGGTCGCGGCCAAGATATTTCAGCGGCTCGGCTTCGAAGCGCGCCTTGCAGCCCGCGCTGCAGAAATAATAATCCTTGCTGCCATAGATACTGTGCAGCCCCTTGGAGCGCGCCACGGTGGCATCGGGCGACATACCACAAACCGGATCGAACACTTTTTCCATCGTCACTTATCCTGCGCAAGCAGCAACTCAACCAACTCGGAAAACTTCTGGGATTGTTCCACGGCATCGCCACTGGCAATCGCGGCTGTAATGCAGCCCTCGGCATGCGCTTTGAGCACCTCGCGCTCTACCCGCGCCAGCGCGGCCTTGGTGGCCCGGATCTGGGTTAGGATGTCGATGCAGTAACGTTCTTCCACCACCATGCGGGCAACGCCACGCACCTGACCTTCAATGCGGTTTAACCGGGCGAGAATTTTGGTGTCGTGCTGCATCGGCTGACCTCATCGGCTATATACCCTGGGGGGGTATGTAGCCGATGGGTTGGTTCAGGGCAAGCCTTGAACGTTATTCCGCTGCGGTGCGTTCGGGTTGGGCAAGCGGGTGGGTCTGGCGGTCCACCATTTCACGGGGCACCACCTGCCAGAAGCGTTTCAGTTCGTCATCCCAGCGGCTGAGGATTTCACCGGCAAATTCCGAGCCGGTTTCCATCTGATGCTCGCTGATCAGCGCGCGCAGGGTTTCTTCCCAATAGGGCATTTCGACCCGCTGCCACACAATGCTGTCGGGGTTGAGCTTGTCCTCAAAACGCCCATCGGTGTCATAGACAAAAGCCATGCCGCCGGTCATGCCCGCCGCAAAATTATCGCCCACCGGGCCGAGAATCGCGACCATACCCCCGGTCATATATTCACAGGCGTTACAGCCTGCGCCTTCCACCACCGCCACCGCGCCGGAATTGCGCACGGCAAAACGCTCGCCTGCGCCGCCCGCAGCGAATAATTTGCCCGCCGTGGCGCCATACAGCACCGTGTTGCCGATGATGGTGTTATCGCGCGGGGCAAAGCTGACCGAGGGCATCGGGCGCAGCGCGATGGTTGCTCCCGACAGACCCTTGCCAACATAGTCATTGGCATCACCGAAGACTTCGATTTTTAAGCCCTGTACGGCAAAGGCCCCCAGCGACTGGCCACAGGAGCCGCGCAAGCGCAGCGTAAGATGGCCTGGTGCCAGCACATTCATGCCCCACTTTTTGACGATGTGTGACGAGATACGCGCCCCGATCGAGCGCATGGTGTTGCGCACATTATAGGTCAGCTGCATCTTCTCGCCGTGATCGAGCAGCGGGGCGGCATCGACCTCAATCTGCGCATCCAGCGTATCGGGAACGGCGTTGCGTTCCTTGCGGGTGGAATGGCGCGAATAACTGCCCGGGTCGGCCTGGACCAGAAGCGGATTCAGATCGAGATCGTCGAGCTCCTCCGCCCCGCGGCTGATCTGATACAAAAGATCGGTGCGACCGATTAGTTCCTCCAACCGCTTAAAGCCCAGTGCGGCAACAATTTCGCGCACTTCCTCGGCGATGAAGCTGAACAGGTTGACCACGCGTTCGGGGGCGCCAGCGAACTTTTTACGCAGTTCCTCATCCTGGGTGCAGACGCCGACCGGGCAGGTGTTGGAATGACATTGGCGCACCATGATGCAGCCCAGCGCAATCAGTGCCGCGGTGCCGATGGCAAATTCTTCTGCCCCCATCATCGCGGCCATGACGATGTCCCGCCCGGTGCGCAAACCGCCATCGGTGCGCAACGTCACGCGGTGGCGCAGATTGTTCAGCGTCAGAATCTGATGGGCTTCGGTCAGGCCCATTTCCCATGGAATGCCGGCATATTTGATCGAGCTAAGCGGGGATGCCCCCGTGCCGCCATTATGGCCCGAAATGGCGATGGCGTCGGCCTTGGCCTTGGCCACCCCGGCGGCAATGGTGCCGATGCCGGTGGCCGACACCAGCTTGACGCAGACCCGCGCGGTGGGGTTGATCTGCTTTAAATCATAGATCAGCTGGGCCAGATCTTCGATCGAATAAATATCGTGATGGGGCGGCGGCGAGATCAGCATCACGCCCGGTGTGGCGTGGCGCAGGCGGGCGACAAATTCCGTCACCTTGAAGCCGGGTAACTGACCGCCTTCGCCGGGTTTGGCACCCTGCGCCACTTTGATTTCGATTTCGCGGCACTGGTTGAGATATTCCGCCGTCACGCCAAAGCGGGCCGAGGCCACCTGTTTGATGGCTGAATTGGGGTTGTCGCCGTTTTCCTTGGGGTGAAAACGAATGGGGTCTTCGCCACCTTCACCCGAACAGGATTTGGCCCCGATGCGGTTCATGGCGATGTTGAGGGCTTCGTGGGCCTCCGGCGACAGCGCACCAAGGCTCATGCCGGGGGTATAAAACCGCTTGCGGATTTCGGTGATGGATTCCACCTCGTCCAGCGGAGTCGGGTGCGCGTTGGGGCGAAAATCGAGCAGATCGCGCAAATTCACTGCGGGCTGGGCCCGTATGGTTTCAACATAGCGCCGATAGGTCGAATAGGATTCGGTGGTCACCGCTTCCTGTAATAACCGGATGGTTTCGGCATTGTGGGCGTGGGTTTCGCCACTGCTGCGCAGGCGATAAAATCCGCCCACAGACATATGGCTGCCCGGCGCAAAAGCCAGCGCGTGCTGACGGGCGGTTTTCTTAGCAATGCCGGACAGGCCGATACCGGAAATCCGGCTCGACATGCCGGGGAAAATATCCGCCACCATAGAACGCGACAGTCCGACCGCTTCGAACAGATAGGCGCCGCGGTAAGACGAGATCACCGCGATGCCCATTTTAGAGATAATCTTCAAAAGTCCGGCGCTGACGGAATCGAGATAACGCCGCACGCAGTCTTCTAAGGATCGTTTGCCGAACAGGCCTTTGGCATGACGCTCGGCAATGCATTCCTGCGCCAGATAGGCGTTGACGGTGGTGGCCCCGACGCCGATCAGCACGGCAAAATAATGCGTGTCGAGACATTCGGCTGAACGCACATTGATCGATGTGTAGGTGCGCAGGCCCCGGCGGGACAGATGCGAATGCACCGCCCCGGTGGCCAAAATCATCGGTACGGCGGCTTTACCTTCCGTCACGCGCTCGTCGGTCAGGATCAGATGGCCATAGCCTTGCAGCACGGCTTCTTCGGCTTCCGCCCGGATGCGTTCGATGGCCTCGCCGAGTGCGCCATCGTGGCTTGGTTCGAACAGGCAGTCGATTTCGTAGAACCGGCCTTCAAGATGGTTCTTCATGCGCTCGAACATGCCGGTGGAGATTACCGGGCTTTCCAGCACATAAACTTCAGTCTGTTTTTCGTCATGCACCAGCACGTTACCTAAGTTGCGGAAACGTGTTTTCAGGCTCATCACGCGGGCTTCGCGTAACGGGTCAATCGGCGGGTTGGTAACCTGACTGAAATTCTGGCGGAAATAATGCGACAGCGGGCGATAGCGTTCCGACAAAACTGCCAGCGGCGTGTCATCGCCCATCGATCCCAGCGGTTCCTTGCCGCCGTCGATCATTGGCTGCAGCACGCTTTCCATGTCTTCATGGCTAAAGCCCGCGGCAATCTGGCGGCGCTTCAGATCATCCTTGTCGAAGATGCGCTTCTCGCCACCTTTGTCGATGATGGGGTCGAGATCGACGACATTCTTGGTCCAGCGTTCATAGGGGTATTCGCCTGCCAGCTTGTCTTTGATGGCGCGGTCTTCAAAGAATTTTCCGGTCACCAGATCGAGCGCAATCATCTGCCCCGGCCCCAGCCGCCCTTTACGGGTGACCGACGCCTCGTTCAGCACCACCATGCCGGTTTCCGAACCGACAAACAGCAGCCCTTCTTTGGTCAGCGAATAGCGCATCGGGCGAAGGCCGTTGCGGTCCATCGCGGCAATGACCCAGCGGCCATCGGTGGCGGCCAGTGCGGCCGGGCCATCCCATGGCTCCATCACCGCGTTGGCATAGGCATACAGCGCACGGTGGCTTTCCGGCATGGTGGAAGCCTGTTTTGACCAGGCTTCCGGCACCAGTATCGATTTGGCCAGTGGCGCGGTACGACCGGCGCGCACCATCACCTCGAACACCGCATCCAGCGCGGCAGAATCCGAGCTGCCCGGCTGAATGATCGGTTTGATGTCATCGCCCGCCGCCCCGAACAGATCCGAGGCCATCTTGACCTCGTGGTTCTTCATCCAGTTGGCGTTGCCCTTCAGCGTGTTGATTTCACCATTATGGGCTAGCATGCGGAAAGGTTGGGCCAGACGCCAGGTCGGGAAAGTGTTGGTCGAATAGCGCTGATGGAAGATGGCAAAGGCTGAGACAAAACGATCATCTTTCAGATCGGGATAAAAATTCGACAGTTGCTCGGCCAAAAACATGCCCTTGTAGATCACCGAGCGGGTCGACAACGAGCAGATATAGAAATCGTTGATCGCCGCATTACGCACGCCTTTTTCAATGCGGCGGCGGCACAGATAAAGTCGGCGGTCGAGGGCTTCAAGATCTTCGCTGTCACCGGCATCAAACATCACCTGTTCGATTTCCGGGCGGGTGGCATTGGCTTTCTCGCCAATGACCGAAATATCAACCGGCACCTGACGCCAGCCATACAGATAAAACCCGGCGCGCAGGATTTCCGATTCCACAATGGTGCGGCAGATCTCCTGCGCATTGGCGTCGGTGCGCGGCAGGAATATCTGACCTACCGCGATGCGGGGTGAACGCAGCACATGGCCGGTTTGTTTGATCTGATCGAGGAAGAAGCTTTGCGGCACCTGAATGTGCAGGCCCGCGCCGTCGCCGGTTTTGCCGTCTGCATCGACCGCACCGCGGTGCCACACCGCCTTCAGGGCTTCGATGGCGCGTAAGACCACTTCGCGGCGGGGCTTGCCGTCGATGGCGGCAATCAGGCCGACGCCACAGGCATCATGCTCCATATCCGGGTGATAGAGACCGGCGGTTTCGAGTTTTTCGGCATTGGTCCGATAGCGGGCAACGTCTTTTTCGGCTTGGTTCATCGCTGTTACTCCGCGGCTCTGCTGGCGCGCGCTTTGTTCTGTAAATACCGGTCGATGGCGTTGGCGGCCTGCAAGCCATCCTTGATCGCCCATACCGCCAGCGATGGCCCACGAACGGCATCACCTCCGGCAAAAACGCCGGCAAGCGCGGTTTCGGTTTCCTGCACCTGCAAGGTTCCGTCACCATCGACCGCCAGCTCCGGGCTGGCAAATTGGGTGGGCAAATCTTCCGGCATGAACCCCAGCGCCAGAATGACCAGATCGGCGGGCAGGGTGAACTCGCTGCCGGGAATTTCTTCCGGCCGTTTGCGCCCCGTGGCATCGGGTGGCCCCAGGCGCATCCGGGTGGCGATGATGCCGTCAACCGCACTGATGCCGGTAAACGTTCTGGGCGTCGACAGCCAATGGAAGATGGCGCCTTCCTCCTGAGCGTTGGCGACTTCGCGGCGGGATCCGGGCATGTTGGTGCGGTCTCGGCGATAGAGGCAGACCGCCGATTTGGCGCCCTGACGCAGCGCGGTGCGCAATGCATCCATCGCGGTATCGCCACCGCCGATCACCACCACATCTTTGTTCTTGGCCGACAGAGTGGCGGGCAGCCGCTCGCCCAGGCCATGGCGGCCTGCGGCGGTCAGATAGTCCAGCGCTGGAACGATCTTCTTGAGGTTGGCACCAGGCAGTTCAAGGCCGCGGCCTTTGGCGGCCCCGGTGGCCAGAAAAACCGCGCTGTGGCGGCGACGTAAATCGGCAAAGCTGACGGTTTTGCCAACCTCGCAATTCAGGCTGAACTGAACCCCGGCGTCGATCAGGCGCTGAACCCGGCGGATGACCAGCGCCTTATCCAGTTTGAAATTGGGAATGCCATAGATCATCAGGCCACCGGCACGGTCGGCGCGCTCGTACACCGTGACGCGATAGCCGGTTTTGCGCAAAGCTTCTGCCGCTGCCAGCCCGGCCGGGCCGGAACCGATAATGCCGACGGACTGATTTTTCTCTGGTCCCACCGCGATGGGGGTAACCCAGCCGCGGGCAAAGGCGGTGTCGGTGATGTATTTTTCGATCGCACCGATGGTGACGGTGCCGTGGCCCGCCTGTTCAATGACGCAGGCCCCTTCGCACAAGCGATCCTGCGGGCAAATGCGGCCGCAAATCTCCGGCATCGGGTTGGTGGCGGCACTGAATTCATAGGCTTCTTCCAGCCGGCCTTCGGCGGCCAGTTTTAGCCAGTCGGGAATGTTGTTGGTCAGCGGGCAATGGCTTTGGCAGAAGGGCACGCCGCATTGCGAGCAGCGCGCCGCCTGTGCCGCCGCTTGTTCCGAGGGTTGAACGGGATAAATCTCGTCAAAATCGCGCAGGCGGGCGGCGGGTTCACGCTTTTTGGGCGCGGCGCGATGGACGGTGACGAATTTGAGCATTTTTTCTGCCATGGTGCCCATTGGGTAATCTCAAATCCCCGGCTTCACCAGTAAAAAATGCCGTTATAGACAGCTATACTGACTTATATTTTTGCTAATGTTTCCGCGTGACGGCAGTGACAGCGTTCTCACCTGTAAATAGGTCATTATTAGTGACATATATGGCCGGTAAAAAAGAAGCGGGCACAAAGCCCGCTTCTGGTCTTAATCTTTAGTGTTGGAGCGCGGCTTCAAGCCCCGGCACAAAGCCCGCGCCTTCACGCACCTGTGCGGTTGAGGCTTTGACATCGCCGCCGATCGGTTCCGCACGGCCCCCAAGATGGGCGGCAAGGAAAGCCTCGGCCACGGCATTGAAGGCCATGTTATTTTCCGGTCGGGCAAAGCCATGACCTTCATCCGGGAACAGGACATAGGTCACCGGAATGTTCTTTTGCTTCATCGCGGCGACGATCTGATCGGCTTCGGCCTGATTGACGCGCGGGTCATTGGCCCCCTGTCCGATCAGCAGCGGTTTGGTGATCCGATCCGCTTTGAACAGAGGCGAGCGGTCATGCAGCAGTTTCTGGCCGTCTTCCGTGGTGGGATCGCCCATTCGCTTATAGAACTGCACCTTGCCCGCTTCCCAGTATGGCGGAATGGTCTTGAGCAGGGTGTTCAGATTGGACGGGCCAACAATATCAACGCCACAGGCAAAGACATCCGGCGTGAAGGTAACGCCCACCAGCGTGGCATAACCGCCATAAGAACCGCCCATGATGGCAATTTTATCCTTCTGGGCGATACCCTTGCTGACCGACCAGTTTACCGCGTCGATCAGATCGTCATGCATTTTTCCGGCCCATTCGAGGTTGCCGGCATTGATGTAGTCTTTACCGAAACCGGTCGAGCCGCGGTAATTCACCGACAATACGGCATAGCCACGATTGGCCAGCCACTGGTGGTAGGGGTGGTAGCCATATTCGTCACGTCCCCACGGCCCGCCATGGACAAACAGCACCATGGGCAGGGCTTTATCGGGGATGCCATCACCATTTTTATCACTGCCACTGGGCAGGGTCAGATACGAAACCTCGGTCAGCCCGTCGCGGGTTTTGATTGCCACCGGATGCATCGGTACCAGTGGTGCGCCCTCCAGTTCCGGGCGTGAGGTATAGAGCTTAGTCAGCGTTTTTGCTTTACGGTCATACAGCCAGGTGCTGGCCGGGGCGGTGACCGGGTCATTGGCGATGAGCCATTTGTCATCGGCATCGGTGCGCGAGGAAATATACCTCTCGCCGGGTAAGCGGCTCTTGAGGAAAGACAGATCGCCCGCGATGCGCTTGTCCAGAACCGTCCACTCGTTTTTGAGGTAATTGACGGAATAGGCCTGCACCACCCCGGTTTTGGGATCGGAAATCGTGCCGTCGATATCGGCCTTTGGGCTCTGGCCAAGAATTGTGGTTTTTCCGCTGGCAACGTCTTCGGCGATCAGGGCTGCGGTGTTCCGCCCGCGGGAATCGATCCAGTACTGCGTCTTGCCGTCATTGGTGAAGCCCGCGAGGTTGGTTGTCATGCTGTCTTCCAGACCGGTAGACGTAAAAGGTGTGTCTGCAACCTTATTGTTCGACACCTTATAAAAATCGCTGCCGCCATCGGGGCGCATTTTGATAGCGATGCGAACCGTCAGCGTATCGTCGGCGGCAAAACCGGCATAACCACCTTCATTGATCAGCACTGGTGTCAGGGCATTGGTATTGAGATCAAGGCTATAAACATCGTGCCAGCGCGGATCGCGGTTGTTGAGGCCGATCAGAATGCGGTCTTTGTGACGGTTGCTGACGTATATGATCATGACCCTAGTTTTTTCAAACGGGGTCAGTGTGCTTTGCGCGCCGTCAGCTACAGTCACTTTATAAAGCAGGAAATTCTCGTCACCGCCCTTGTCGTTGACAAACAGGATGGCGGTGGAATCCGGCGTCCAGAAATAGCCGCGGATTGGGCGTTTCTTTTCATCCGTCAGTGCTTTGGCCTGTTCCGGGTGGGCAAGCGGGGCCACCCAGATGTTGAGTACGCCATCCTTGGGTGCGATCCAGGACAGCCATTTGCCATCGGGGCTAAGCTGTCCGCCGGTGCGTGTGGGATTGCCGAACAGTTTGGCCCGCTCGATCAGCTGCGGGGTGGATGATGGTGTCTGTGCTTGGGCTGCGACCGCTGGAAGGGTGGCCAGCAGTGCAAGACCAATGGCCGCAACTAACGGGAATTTCACCATTTTCACCTCTGAGATGGTTGTGCCCCATGCTATTGCTGTTGGTAATTCGCCGGGGCTGACGGTATGACTGTAGTCTCCGCTTTAATGTCTTGCTACTTGCGGGCGATATTTTTTATCCTCGCCTGTCTATATCCTCTGAGGCACGTATGTCCGATCTGATTAACGCAGTCCTGCTTGGTATCATTGAAGGGCTGACCGAGTTCCTGCCGGTTTCCTCCACCGGGCATCTTCTGGTGGCCGAGCATCTTCTGGGCCTGCCCGACAATCATTGGGAAGCTTTCACCATTGTCATTCAGTTCGGCGCGATTCTGTCGGTGGTGGCGGTTTACTGGCGCAAATTCTGGGCGGTGCTGACCGGTCTGCCCAGCCATAAATCGGCGCAGCACTTTACTCTGGCTGTTATTCTGGCCTTTCTGCCTGCGGCGGTCATCGGTGCGGCTTTTATCAAATACATCAACGGCTATCTGCTGCAGCCAACCTTTGCCATGCCGGTGATTGCGGCAAGCTGGATCTTGGGCGGTCTGCTCATTCTGGGGCTGGAGCGCATTTCGCCCAAAGCTCGCTATCTTGATGGCGATGCCCTGCCGCTCAAAAAAGCGTTTCAGATTGGCCTGTGTCAGGTACTGGCGATCATTCCCGGCGTATCGCGTTCCGGTGCGACCATTCTGGGCGGCGAACTTCTGGGCGTGGATCGTAAAGCAGCGGCGGCCTTTACCTTTTACCTGGCGGTGCCGACCATGTTCGGTGCCACGGTGTTCGAGTTGTACAAGAAATGGTCGCTGATGACGTCCTCGGCGGGGGCGGAAATCGCCATTGGCTTCGTGGTGTCGTTCGTCGTCGCCTATATCGTGGTTAAGGGCTTTATCGCGTTCATCGGCAAGTTCGGCTTAAAACCTTTTGGCTGGTACCGGATTGCTGCCGGTCTGGTGCTCGCGGCGTATTTGTTCCTCGGCTAATATTGTCCTTACGGCATTGTCTTGTCATGATAGGGCCTTAATGGGGCCCCGTCATGACGGGGCAAATGCGAGGACCCTTTGTTTCTGGAAATTGCTGTTATTGTCGTGCTGATCCTGGTCAACGGGCTGTTTGCCATGACCGAGATCGCCGTAGTTTCTTCCCGTCCGATGCGCCTGAAACGATTGGCGCAACAAGGCTCACGCTGTGCCGAAGCGGCGCTGCGGCTGGCCGGTGCGCCGGGACCGTTTTTATCCTCTGTTCAAATTGGCATCACTCTGGTGGGCATCCTGTCCGGGGTGTTCTCGGGTGCCACGCTGGGCGTGCGGCTGGCCGGATGGCTGGGTCGGCAGGGCTGGTCCGAAGTCGTTGCCGATGCCGTCGGCTATGGCGCGATGGTCGCCATCATCACCTATCTGTCGCTGATCATCGGCGAACTGGTGCCCAAACAGATCGCCCTTGCCGCGCCCGAGAAGATGGCCTGCCGTGTTGCCCCGGCAATGATCCGGCTGATGCGGGCCGCCGCCCCGCTGGTCTGGCTGCTGGATAAATCCGGTCGGTTGCTGCTGAAGCTGCTGGGCAGCCGCGCTGTGCTGGAATCTCAGGTCACCGAGGAAGAGGTGAAAACCATCATCGCCGAAGCCACCAGCGCCGGTGTACTCGAAAGCGGTGAAAGCGAGATGATCGCTGGCGTAATGCGCTTTGCCGACCGGCGGGTGCGGGCGCTAATGACGCCGCGGCGCGAGGTCGAGTTTCTGGATCTGGCGGCGGATACCGACGTGTTACGCCAGCAGATTCTGGAGACCCCCTTTAGCCGTCTGCCCGTGCGCGATGGCGATGCCGATGCCCTGACTGGTGTGGTCGTGGTGCGCGATGCGCTGGCGCAGCTTGCCTGTGGCGAGGGGCTGAATTTGCGTGCTTTGGTCAAGCCGGCCCCCGTGGTGATGGACAGCGCCGATGCCTTTGGCGGGCTGGCGCTGATCCGGGCCGCCGGGGTGCATATCGCTTTGGTGTTCGACGAATATGGCAGCTTTGAAGGCGTGCTCAGCACCGGCGATATCCTCAAAGCCATCACCGGGGCCACCGGGGCTGCCGCAGATGAGCCCGATCTGGTGCTGCGTAAGGATGGTTCCTATCTGATTTCGGGATCGATGCCGATCGACGAATTCGGCGACAGTCTGGGCGTGGTGGTGGATGCCGATGCCGGTTATGCCACTGTAGCCGGTTTTGTGCTGAACGCACTGGGTCATATCCCGGTGGTGGGTGAAGCTTTCCATCATGGCCCGTGGCAGTTCGAGGTGGTTGACCTCGATGGGCTGCGCATTGATAAAATCATTGCCAGCCGCACGGAAAACTGATCACACATCGTCTGCATCTTGCGATTTATCAAATTTCTTTTGCCTGAGGTCACTATGCTGACGCACCATAAAATATGGGCGCGTCAGGGCCCTTTAAAGGCCCCGTTGTGCCGCCGATTGACCGGGAGCACGCCATGACTGACAAGCCGACACTGACGACATCCGCCGGAAATCCGATCGCCGATAATCAGAATACGCTCACCGCTGGCCCGCGAGGGCCTGTGCTGATGCAGGATTATCAGCTGATTGAAAAGCTTGCCCATCAGAACCGCGAGCGCATCCCGGAACGGACGGTGCATGCCAAAGGCTGGGGTGCTTTTGGCACCCTGATGATAACCCATGACATCAGCGCCTATTCCAAGGCGAAGCTGTTTGGTGCCGTGGGCAAGAAAACACCCGTACTGGCACGGTTTTCGACGGTGGCAGGCGAAGCCGGTGCCGCAGACGCCGAACGCGATGTGCGCGGTTTTTCGCTGAAATTCTATACCGAGGAAGGCAACTGGGATATGGTCGGCAACAACACGCCGGTCTTCTTTATTCGTGACCCGTATAAATTTCCGGATTTCATCCATACCCAAAAGCGTCACCCGCGCACCAATTTGCGCTCGCCGACGGCGATGTGGGATTTCTGGTCGCTGTCGCCGGAAAGCCTGCATCAGGTGACGATCCTGATGTCGGATCGTGGTCTGCCCACCGATGTGCGCCATATCAACGGTTATGGCAGCCATACTTTCAGCTTCATCAATGCGAAGAATGAACGTTTCTGGGTTAAATTCCATTTCAAGACCATGCAGGGCCATCGTCACTGGACCAATGCCGAGGCCGCCGCCGTGGTAGGCAAGACCCGGGAATCGACGCAGGAAGATTTGTATGGTGCGATCGAAAAGGGCGATTTCCCGCGCTGGCGTTTCTGTGTCCAGATCATGCCGGAGCTTGACGCCGAAAAGACGCCCTATAATCCGTTCGATCTGACCAAAATTTGGCCGCACAAGGACTATCCCCTGATTGAGGCCGGAATTCTGGAGCTCAACCGCAATCCCGATAATTACTTTGCCGAGATTGAACAGGCGGCGTTTAGCCCGTCGAATATCGTGCCGGGAATTGGCTTCTCGCCCGACAAGGTGTTGCAGGGGCGGCTTTTCTCCTATGCCGATGCGCATCGGCATCGTCTGGGCACGCATTACGAAGCCTTGCCGGTCAACGCCCCGCAGTGCCCGGTGCATCACTATCACAAGGATGGGGCGATGCGATTCTTTGCTAACAATCCCAATCCGGATGCCTATTACGAGCCGAACTCTTTCGGCGGACCGGTGCAGAAGCCGGAATTTTCCGAGCCGCCGTTGAAGATTTCCGGGGATGCAGAGCGCTATAATCATCGCGATGGCAATGATGATTTTATTCAGCCCCGGGCATTATTCCAGCTGTTTGATGCCGGCCAGAAAGCGCGGTTGTTTGCCAATATCGCGGCAGCGATGGCGGGGGTGCCAGGCGAAATCGTCGAGCGCCAGCTCTCCTTGTTTGACAAGGTTCATCCCGATTATGGTGCCGGGGTGCGCGCGGCGTTAAAGGGCTGATGCTATACCGATATAAAAGCCGGCAGCCCCTCATCGGACTGCCGGCTGTTTTTTGTGCACAATGTCAGTCTACGAATGGATTAAAGCGCTTGAGATAGCCCGGCACGATATCTTCTACCGCCCGCGGCCGGATGCTGAGATCGGCCAGCGTAAAGGCCCCATCGGCCACCACGGCATCATGGGTCAGCAGCCGAACCTGATCGACGGTGAGCTGTGGAGCAATGGGCAGGAAACTGCTTGGTATCTGCAGGAAAAAGGCAATAATTTTGGCCACCGGGCCGGGCAGCGGCAGCAAAAGCCGCTTGCGCCCGCACAAGGCCAGGATATAGCGCAGCAGCTCTTTGAAGCTGTAAATCGTGGGTCCGCCCAGCTCGAAGGTTTTGCCGCGCACGGTGCTGTCGGTCAGTGCGCGGGCCACCGCTGCGGCGACATCGCCGACAAAAACCGGTTGAAAGCGGGTGTGTCCGCCCGAGATCAGCGGCAGGGCAGGCGCAAACTGCGCCAGCCAGGCGAATTTATTGAAGAAATCATCCTCGGGCCCGAACACCAGCGAGGGGCGCAGAATGACCGCATCGGCAAAGGCTTCACGCACCCGCATCTCGCCTTCGCCCTTGGTCTGGGCATAGCGCGACGGCGCGGTCCGGTTGGCCCCGATGGCCGACATATGGATCAGGCTGCCCAGCCCGGCGGCATGGGCAGCCTCGGCGATATGGGCCGCCGCATCAACATGCATGGCCTCGAAATTCTGGCGGCCCTGGCCATACAGCACCCCCACCAGATTGACGGCCGCATCGGCGCCGTGCAACGCCGCCGCTATGCTGTCCGGATCGCGGACATTGCCACGATAAAGTTCGATCTGGCCGGGCACGCCGGATGTCATCAGAAACTCGGCCTGATTGGGCTGGCGGCACACCGCACGGATGCGCCAGCCGTCCAGCGCTAAGGCTCGCACGACATGTCGGCCGATAAAACCCGATGCCCCGAAAACCGTAACCAGTTCGTTCATGCCTTTTCCTCCGCCTGCGGCGTGTGCAAGGGAACGTAGAGCCGTTCGCCGGTCCAGGTCTGATAATAGACCACCACGGCGGTGCCGGATTTCTTGTCGATCAGTTTTTCGTTGGTCTGCACCCAGTTCTTCCCCGTCGGGGCTTTGGCCGAGACCTTGCGATAGGCGGACGAGAACCGTTCGTACACGATAGCAAAGGCGATCATCGCCCCCCACACGATCAGAATGATCGCAAAGGCGAAATAATGGGTGAACAGACCACCCGCCCCGGCCACGATCATCGTGGCCCCCAACGCAAGCACAATGTTACGCAGCATTATTCTTTCTCCAGCACCACGGCAGTGCCATAAGCCACAATCTCACTCATAATTTCGCCGATTTCGGAAGAATCAAACCGCATCATCACCACGGCGTTGCCCCCCATGGCGATCGCGTTCTGGGTCATGCGTTCTAGGGCGTGTTTACGGGCGTCTTCTAGCAGGTGGGTGTATTCACGAATTTCGCCGCCGAAGATCGAACGCAATCCGGCCAGAATGTTGCCGCCCAGGCCGCGCGAGCGCACGACAACCCCGAAAACTTCGCCCAGTGTCTGTACCCGGCGATAGCCCGGTACCGTTTCCGTTGTGGTAATCAACATGGATTAAGGGCCCCCTCATCTGTTGTCGTAACCGGCATTGCTGCCAATATTAACGATTTCGGTCCTCACTATACGAGGCTGGAGGCCATTGTGCGAGGGGGCGGGTTATTTCGCCCGGATCAGAGACAGTGCGGCGAAGGGGCTTTTGGTGCCCGCCTTGTCCGCCCCGTCCATCTGCCATTGCCAGCTGTCGGTGGCGGGCTGGTAGGTCATGGTGTTGAGGAAGCTGCCGCCCGCAAAGGAAAAGGGCAGGCTATTTCCTGCTGCTATGGCCGTGCCGGGGCTGTTCGGACCGGAAATGACCGAATTGTCGAGCCAGAAGCAGACATATTGGCCGCCCTGGCTGTTTGTAGCCGCTTTGGGAGACGGCTGGCGGGCGATGAAGACAATGGCTTCATAAGCCGGACTGCCTTGCGGTGTCTTTTCGCGCGAAACTTCGTGCAGGCGGACATAGCCGTTCAGTACCCAGTCGGCCTCGATATCATGGACCGTGTTCTGTCCCTCGATTGTGCCGGAAAGCACCCAGTGACCGGTCATGTGCGCTAGCAGTGCATCCGCCGAGCCGGTTGTCGCCGGTTCTGCCGCGGCAGCGGGCACGAGCAAAAGGCTTAAGAATATCGCAGTTCGGATCATCTGGCGATTGGTGTGGCGGATCAACGGGGTGATCCTTTGGGTCGTGATGGCGTCAGGCATGGCAACTTCCCCCTTAACGATGAAACCACTATTTCCGGGCTTTTGCCGGCTGACAAGTACTTGAGAGAAGGATTGTACTAATCGCCCATACGGTGTGGTTCGTCATTACAAAGAAAAATTAACAGAAAAGCACAGAATGTCCGTTGACATCCCCTGCCGCTCTGAATAAACAGAGCGCCCCGATCTGTGCCCAGATGGCGGAATGGTAGACGCACTAGCTTCAGGTGCTAGCGCCAGCAATGGTGTGGAGGTTCGAGTCCTCTTCTGGGCACCAATCACCCCTTCGGGGAAATCCGAAAATAGAAACCTGAGCAAAATCAAGGCAAATACAGCCTTGATGGTTTTGCTGTATCCAGGATTTAGGTGGCGATACTGGCAGGGGTGAGCACCAGTTTAAAGATGGCTCCGCCGGATGGCCGGTTTTCGACCTCGATCCGGCCGCCATGCTGATGCGCAATGCCCGCGGCAATGGACAGGCCCAGCCCGGCCCCTTGGGGCTTGTTGGCTTTGCCGCGCCAGAACCGTTCAAACAGATGTGGCAGATCCTCGGGATGAATACCGGGGCCGTGGTCTTCTACTGTGATCATCCCCTCAGGCCGGACTGTGATGCAGACGTCCATATCCGCCGGGGTGAAGCGCACGGCATTTTCGATCAGGTTGCGCAGCGCATCGCTCAAGGCATCGGCATTGCCGTGAATTATAACGGGGTGTCCTGGTGTATCCAGACTAAGTTCGCAGTTTTGCGCTATGGCCCAGGGGGCCAGAAAGGCCACGGTTTGCGCCGCAAGCTGGCACAGATCGACAGGGCTTTTGACAATCGGTGCCGCATCCAGTCGGGCAACCCGCAGCAGCTGTTCGACCAGCCGGTTCATGCGGGCCACGTCTTGGCGTAAGTTTCCGACCGCCTGGGTGTCTGGTAATGCGTCCAATCCTGCCGTCAGTACGGTCAGTGGCGTACGCAGTTCGTGCGCGGCATTGGCGGTAAACTGGCGCTGAACCAGAAAGGCTTTTTCAAGTCGTCCCAAGGCGGCATTAAAAGCATCCACTAACGGGACCAGTTCGCGGGGTAGCCGCTCGGTTATTAGACGCATACCGTCTTCGCCGGGGGTAAGTGTGGCCGCCTGGTGCGAGACTTCCTTCACCGGCGCCAGCCCCCGTTGCAGACTCATGATCCCGGCTGCCAGTGTGATGGCTGCAAACAGTGGGATAAGCCATGCCACTTTCAGCACAAACTGCCGTATGATGGCCTCGGCCACTTCGTTGGTATCGGACGCGTGCGCAACGGCGATAATAACCGCGCCAACGGGGGTGTGTTTACGGATGCTCAGCCCGTAATAGGATATACCGGTATGGTCAAAATCCTCGAACTGGAAAAACAGCGGGGTGTTTTGTTTCGGTGAGAGCGAGGCGGTTGCTGCGCTGAACGGGGCCATAGCTGGCTGCCGGCTTCCATCGGCAAAGCGTACGGCATAGAGGTTTTCGCCATGTGGATCACCATAGCGGTGGCGAAGTTCCGAAGATAAGGTCAGGTTATAGTGACCGTCTGCCGATCGCCCCACCGTTTGCGCCAGTTCTTCAGCACGCACACGTAAGGTGTCGTTTGAAAAACTGGCAGCGGTTTGTACGCCCTGCCAGATGAGCAAGCCAACCCCGAGGGCCGTTACCACCGCGAATATGGCAAGCAGTTGCAGGGCGAGCTGAACTTGCAGCGAGGGGGGCTTACGGATCATGACGGTTCTACCAAAAGATACCCGACACCGCGGACGGTATGAATGTGTGGTGTCGCCTGTGCCTCGATCAATTTTTTCCGCAGGTGTGAAACGTGGACCGGGATGGCATTGGATTCCAGTTCCTCGTCGATACCGTAGAGCTTTTCCTCCAGCACATCTTTGGGCACAACCCGCCCGGCCCGGCGCATCAAATGCTCCAATACAGCCAGCTCTCGCCGGGACAGAGCAAGAATGCCGCCATTGCTTCGGGCTTCGCGGCCAATCGTATCGAAAACGATATTGCCGACTTCCAGGGTAACGCCAAGGGCCTGCCCCGGGCGACGCAGCAGGGCTTTGACCCTGGCCAGCAGTTCGCTCATGGCAAAGGGTTTGATCAGATAATCATCCGCCCCCGCATTCAGCCCGGCCACGCGGTCTTCAACGGTATCGCGTGCCGTCAGCACCAAAACAGGGACCGGATGATCCCCCCCGCGCAGCTCGGTAAGAATGTCGAGACCATCGTGATCCGGTAAGCCTAAATCCAGAATGATAAGGTCATAGGCAAATGCGGCTCTGGCGGCACACGCGTCCTGGGCGGTGCCGACCGTATCTGCCGTAAAGCCGGCCTTCTCCAGCGCGGCCTGAACCAGCTCGGCAATCCGCTTTTCGTCTTCAATAACCAGCAACCGCATCAGGCTTACCTTTTCGTAATCTGCCGTCAATCAGACGCCGGGAAGTTTAAGGCACTGTTACGCCTGTAAAATAGGCATAATCAATACCACATAATACTGCCTTAAAAATCGAATGTCAGGGTGTTTCCGACAGTAACCTGGCAAGGTGAGTTTCCTTGATCTATGTACAAAGCTGCTCGGTCTAACAAAGTTCCCGCGGTTACCTTAGGATTTTGGGCGGCCAAAATTGCCGCCACGACGTTGGGTGAAACCGGCGGTGACACCCTGTCGATGACATTACATCTTGGCTATGCCGTCAGCACACTTATCTTTGCCGGAATTTTTCTGGTTGCTCTGACCGCTCAGCTTTCAGCCCGCCGTTATCAGGCTGCGGTCTATTGGTTTGTCATTGTCGCCACCACAACCGTGGGTACGACCTTGTCTGACTATCTGGATCGCACACTGGGGCTCGGCTACACGCAATCGGCGCTGCTGCTATTGGTGTTGGTTCTGCTGACGCTGGGTTTATGGAAATTTTTCACGGGCAGTATCTCGGTCGTCCGCATCACCTCACGCAATGCCGAGTACTTCTATTGGGCGAGCATTGTGTTCTCCAACACATTGGGCACCGCGCTGGGCGATTTTCTGGCCGATACCGAAGGGGTGGGCTTTGGTGGTGGGGCACTGGTTTTTGGTCTTCTGATTGTTGTCACTGCTGCCGTCTATCTGGTGGCCGCAAGCGTGCCGTATCTTTTGACAAGAACATCCCTACCACTTTTGTTCTGGGTGGTCTTCGTGCTTACGCGGCCACTAGGTGCCACGCTCGGTGATTTCTTAACCAAGCCTGTGGCGATGGGTGGGCTGCATTTGGATCGGATTGCATCCTCGCTGGTTCTGGCAGCTATCCTGATTGGCTGCATCGTTTTTACATCCTTACGCAAAACTCAAACCGACGGAGTAAATGCATGAACAGCCAAACCAATCGGATTTGGGTTTGTAAAGTCACCAGCTTCAGTCTCGCTGCTATATTGATGGCTACCGGGGGCGATGCTGCCGGGGCGGCAACGGCGTCGAAAAGCAGCACAACCGAAAAAGCCGGAACGGCTGTTGCCCTTGCTGTACCACTCGCCGCCGGGGTGATCAGCCTGTATAAGCAGGACCGCGAAGGGGTTGTGCAGCTTGTGCTGGATACGGCGCTGACGGTCGGCACGGCCTATGGCTTAAAGCAGATCGTTCGTGAACAGCGGCCGGATCATTCAAACTTTGGTTCGTTTCCATCCAATACGGCGGCAATCGCCTTTGCACCGGCGCAATACCTCTGGCAGCGCTATGGCTGGGAATATGGCGTGCCGGCCTATGCCGCGGCGGGCTTCGTCGGCTATTCGCGGGTTGATGCCAACAAGCACCATTGGTGGGATGTGGCCGCCAGCGCCGGTCTTTCGCTGGGGTACAATGCGCTGATTACCACGCGGTTTAAGCCACAGGAAAATGTCGCCACTGCGCTGCAGGTCACCCCTGGCAGCGTATTGTTGTCGGCTAATTTGCGCTGGTAATCCCGCGCTCTGCCAGCGCCGCAACAATCATGTCGTAATGATCGCCCACGCCCATGAAGGCACGGGTAAGGCTGCACAGCTTCACCCGCCGGGCCGAACCGGGCAGGGCATCATCGCCCGCTTCCAGTTTGGTGACGGTCAGGTCCGGCACATCAAAACGCACCGCCTGGGTGGAAACCAGAAAGGCATCGTCTTTCCTGATGCCATAGGCTGGCAGGTCACCCCAGGCAAAGCGGATGTCGCCGGGGCGGTGGAAGTTGCGCACCCCGATGAGGTGTCCGCCGTGTAAATGGATGCCAGCTTCTTCCATAGCTTCGCGCGCTGCCGCCGCCAGCGCGTTTTCGGCGCGGCCCCCGGCTTGTGGGTCGATAAAACCGCCGGGCAGGGCGGGCATACCCTGACTGGGTGGGTTCTTACGGTTGATCAGTACGACATCGATGCCGTCGGTAATCACGGCATCGACCGCATGCACGACATGAAGGTTCAGCCGGGTGCCATCCGCCCGTGTCAGCGCACCAAGGGGGTGGGCGGCTTTGTCCGGTGTGGCGGTAATCTGCAGGGCGAGGGCGCGGCGGACAATTTCGGCCCGTTCATCATCGGATAAGGGAGTAGGCATACGGGTTCCTTTTTCCCTAGCATAGTGCGCTGGCAGGCGTCCGCAATGCGTAAAAAGCGCCACATTCCAGCAGGTTGTCCGCCCAGGCGATGAGGGCTTAACCATGGTGTGGCGCCTTGCTGATGGCCATATATTAGCACTAGACGACCGGTCTAATAATTGTTATAAGCGCGTCATGAGCACAGCCACAGACGTTCGCCGCCACATCCTCGAAGTGGGGCAGCAGCTTATTCAGGACAAAGGCTTCGTTGCCGTCGGACTCAGCCAGTTGCTGGCGGCAGCGGCAGTGCCCAAAGGATCCTTCTATTATTACTTCGCCTCGAAGGAGGCGTTCGGTGAGGCGCTGCTCGAATTCTACTTCGATGGCTATCTGGCCCGCTTGCAAGACCTGTTGCGTGATCCGTCACTTCCTGCTGCCGAACGGCTGCTACGGTACAATAAGGCATGGGTAAGCACACAGTGTGCGGATGCTTCAGCGGCCAAATGCCTGGTGGTCAAACTGGGTGCCGAGGTGGCCGATCTGTCTGAAGCCATGCGTGGCGTGCTGCGACGGGGCACAAATGCCATCCTTGCCGAGATCGTCGGCTGTATTCGGGCCGGTCTGATCGATGGCTCCTTGCAGAACATCGTAGACCCCGAGTGCACCGCGGATGCGCTGTATGAAGTATGGCTTGGCGCCACGCTGCTGACAAAGCTGCGCCGTGACGGCTCAGCCTTTAACGGTTCGGATATGACTATCCGTACACTGCTGAATTTGTAAAATCTTCCTCCAAAATCCCCTCATGGTCGCTATGGCGGCTCGCGTATGGAGTTCTTAAGATGAACAATTTTGAATATCGCAATCCAACCCAAATCGTTTTTGGTCAGGGAAAGGTCGCTGCGCTCGACACGTTGATTGCACCCGAAGCCCGTGTGCTGATCCTCTATGGCGGTGGCAGCGTTAAAAAGAACGGTACGCTGGACGAGGTCAAGGTGGCGCTTAAAGGGCGTGTCGTCGGTGAATTTTCCGGTATCGAGCCCAATCCGACGTTTGAGACCATGATGACGGCGGTCGAACTGATCCGCCGCGAAAAATATGATTTCCTGCTTGCTGTCGGTGGCGGCTCGGTAATCGATGGCACCAAATTCGTTGCAGCGGCGGTGAACTATCCCGGCGACACCTGGGATATTCCACAGGTCAAGTTCCGCGCCATTGCCAATACCATGCCGTTTGGCACGGTGCTGACTTTGCCAGCCACCGGATCGGAAATGAATTGCGCCAGCGTTATTACCCGGCACGAAACCAAAACCAAACTGGGTTTCTTTAACCCCAATGCGTTTCCGCAGTTCTCGATTCTTGATCCGACCAAGACTTATACGTTGCCCGTTCGCCAGCTTGCCAATGGTGTGGTGGATTCCTTTGTCCATATTTTTGAGCAGTATATGACCTATCCGGCTCAAGCCATGGTGCAGGATCGCTTCTCGGAAGGCTTGCTGAGGACGTTGATCGAGATCGGCCCCAAGGTGCTGAGCGAGGGCGAGAATTATGATATTCGCGCCAATTTCATGTGGACAGCCACCCTGGCGCTTAATGGTCTGATCGGTGCCGGTGCACCGCAGGATTGGGCAACCCATTTGATCGGTCACGAAATTACGGCGCTGTACGAAGTCGATCATGGCCGCACTTTAGCCGTGGTGCTACCGGCGTTGTTACAGAACCGCCGCGAAGGCAAGCGCGAAAAGCTGCTGCAATATGGTGCGCGGGTGTGGGACCTTACCGAAGGCGATGAAGAGGCGCGTATCGATCAGGCCATTGCCAAGACCCGGGCATTCTTTGAAAGTCTGGGGGTAAAGACCCATCTGTCCGATTATGGCATCGGTCGTGATGACATCGACAAGATTGTCGAAAACCTGAAAAGCCATGACATGGTGGCCCTTGGCGAGCGGCAGGATATTACACTGCAGGTTAGTCGGGCGATCCTTGAAGCCGCATACTGATAATCCGTGAAAGGATTCTGTCATGAACACGATTAATCGCCGCATTCTGCTGGCCGCCCGCCCCAAAGGTGCGCCGGTGGCAACCGACTTTCGTTTCGTCGAAGCTGCCGTGCCGGTACCGGGTATGGGGCAGGTTCTGTTGCGCAATCTCTACCTGTCGCTTGATCCTTATATGCGTGGGCGGATGAGCGATGCACCGTCTTATGTGCCGCCGGTGGCGCTGGATGATGTGATGTGTGGGGCTACCGTTGCCCGTATTGAACGTTCGAACCATGCCGGTTATCAGCAGGGCGATCTGGTGCTGGCCTATGCCGGCTGGCAGGATTATGCCCTGTCTGATGGTGCGGGGCTGGTCAAGCTGGGGGCGATGGATCACCCCTCGCTGGCGCTGGGCGTGCTTGGTATGCCGGGCATGACGGCCTATGTCGGTCTTCTGGATATCGGTCAGCCCAAGGCTGGTGAAACCGTCGTGGTAGCGGCGGCAACCGGGGCGGTCGGTGCAGTCGTGGGGCAGATTGCTAAGCTGAAAGGTTGCCATGTTGTCGGCATTGCCGGTGGTGCTGAGAAGTGCCGCTATGCCGTCGATACACTTGGTTTTGATGCGTGTATTGATCATCGCGCCCCCGATCTGGCCGCGCGTCTGGCGGCCCTGGTGCCGAACGGCATTGACGTGTATTTCGAAAGTGTCGGTGGTGTGGTGTTTGATGCGGTGTTACCGCTGCTCAACAAATTCGCCCGTGTACCGCTGTGCGGGTTGATTTCACACTATAACAATGATGGCTTACCGCCCGGTCCGGATCGTTTAGCGCTTTTGATGGGCGCAATCCTGAAACGCAGCATCACAATGCAGGGTTTCATTGTTTCAGATCACTTCGCCAAATCTGCGGCGATGCTGTCTGACTTAAAAGGCTGGGTTGCCGACGGGAAAATCAAATTCCGCGAAGATGTCGTGGTTGGGCTTGAGAAGGCTCCACAGGCATTCTTTGGCCTGTTGCGTGGCGAGAACTTCGGCAAGTTGGTGGTACAGATCGCAATCGACTAAAGCCGTCTTTATTGTGCCATAATGAAATGTGTGTGGGCTGGAACGGTAACCTCGTTCCGGCCCACTCGCGTTTTCCGATGTCTTGTTTCGGGACGTTGAAAATGGCATTGCAGGACGTGGTGATGAAATCTGCGGTGGATTTTAGAACAATTTGAAGTTTCTTCTTTAATATGTACACCAAAAGGTTGTCAACTTTGTGTTGATATTGTGTCTGCGAAACGGTTGCGGTTGTGTGCGGCAAACGAGCATGATCAATATAACATTTTGATTTTCATTGTTTTTTTTGAAGGTTTTTTCTTGGTGCCTTTTAGGCAACAATATGGAAAGAAATTGACAGCGCTTTTACTTTTAATTGGAAAGCGCTTACTTCCTCCGGTAGAAGTTCTGTAACTAAAACCGCTCGGGACAAGAGCGGACAGACACGTTGGGACAGGAACAGCTTCGAAAGGATGCGCTCGAATGAAGCGCTATGCCCGCACCCGGGCCGAAACTCCGAATAACCGTATGCATAGGACGTTCTCATGCAGGGGAGGTTTATAAATGAACACTAAGTGGAAGACTCAGCTCTTTTGCACGGCCGCAGTCATGCTTGTCGCATCCGTCGCCGCGTATGCGCAGGACGGCGAGGCCATGGAAACCGTGGTTGTCACCGGTCAGCGTGCCGCTCTGGCCTCGGCCATCACCATCAAAGAAAAGTCGGACGTCGTTGTCGACTCGGTTGCTGCCGAGGATGTCGGCAAGCTTCCCGACAACAGCATCACCGAAGTGCTGCAGCGTTTACCGGGTGTGAATATCACCCGCATCTCGACTGGCGGCACCAGTGAAAGCTACCTTGGTGAAGGCACTGGCATTTCGATCCGTGGTCTGACCAGCACTGTCAGCTTGCTCAACGGTCGTGACAGCTTCAGCGCTGCCAACGGTCGTAACCTCGCCTGGGAAGACGTTCCGCCGGAACTGGCCCAGGGTGTTGACGTATTCAAGAGCCTGTCGGCAAACCTGCCTGAAGGTGGTTTCGGCGGTGTGGTCAACCTGCGCACCCGTCAGCCGTTCGACTTCGATGGCTTTACCGCCAATCTGACGGTCAGCGGCAACTATGCGGACAATGCCAAGAAGGGCCATGTCGGCGGTGGCGGACTGATCAGCGATCGCTGGGATACCAAAATCGGTGAGATCGGCCTTCTGGTGAACGTGACCTATTCGGATCTGACCACGCAGGCCGATGGCGTGCAGGTGCTGCCGTATTATCCGCGCGTTTATAACCCGACCTACACCTCCAGCACGACGACCTCGCTGCCGTCGCTGTCGGATGCCGGCTCAACGGAGGCCTATATCCCCGGTGGTATCAGCTTCAACCGTCGCACCGATGACCGCGTCCGTCTGGGCCTTTATGCTGCGGCACAGTGGCGGCCCAGCGATGACATGTTGCTGTCCTTAACGGCATTCCGTTCGCGTTATACGATGAATTCGCTGACCCATTCGATGAGCATGGATGGTTCGAGCGTCGTGTCGGTTCCAACCCCGGGCAGCACCAATACGTTTGACCAATATGGTAACCTGACCTCGACCACGGGTTTGTCGAGCTTCATGTGGGGCTTTTCCGGTATCGGTCTGACCAGCGAAAACAGCTGGGGCTACGAGCCGATTCCCTATCAGTTCCAGACGCAATATTCCCACACCGTCAATACAACGTCGGATATTTCGCTGGCGGGTGAGTGGCATCCGACGGATAACTTCAGCATGAATTTCGCGCTGCAGTATGTCAATTCGGGTTCGAATCAGCACGATTACGCTGCCACACTGTATGCCTTTGTGTCCGACTACAGCCTGCAGCTCAGTTCCTATGGCGACTCCACACTGCCGAAGATGTCGTTTGACAATTCGTCGGTCGATCTGTCGAACGCATCGAACTATGGCTGGCTGGCGACGATGCCGCATAAGCTGCGCAATAAGGGCACAGAATATGCTGGTTATCTCGACACGATCTACACCATCAGTGATACCGGCTTCTTCCGCACTATCAAAAGCGGCCTCAAGCTGACCTATCGTGAAGAAAACGATAACGAGACGACCTGGAATTACCGCGAGCTTTCGCCGTATTATGACTCCGGCGAGCATAAGTATCTGTCGGATAACACGTCCTACGGCGAGTCGATTGATCTGTCTGATATGTTCGGTGGCAAGATCGGTCTGCCGTCGTCGGTCTATTTCCCGACTGTTGCGGCTGCAAAAGATGTCGAAGCGCTGCAGAGTGCCTATGGGACGTATGAAGACGAAGACGAAGCCGAGTTTAAGCATGGCACAATGGCCCGCTTAGGCGAGAAAACCGCAACCGGCTATGTCATGGCGACCTTTGCCAATGACGACAACTTCCTGGCCCCGTTAAACGGTAACTTCGGTGTCCGTGTTGTGGCCTATCGTGACCATGCGGCTGGCTTCCATTGGTCGCCCTATCTGGAAGATTCGGCGCTGGATTCCAGCAGCACGCTGCTGCTGTCCTCGGATACGTCACCGACGTTTGTTGAAGGTGGGCATTCGGAAGTCGACGTCCTGCCGTCGGTCAACATTCAGTTCCTGCCGACCGATCAGCTGCATATCCGTCTGGCCTTCTCGCAGGCGGTCAACCGCCCGACCTTTGCCCAGATGAATCCGCACGGCACGGTCAGCGGTTCCTATGTCGGTACCTACACCAGCTATTTCAGCGGCAGCTGGGGCAACCCGAACCTGAAGCCGGAAAAGGCTGATCAGTTCGACTTGTCGCTGGAATATTACTTCACGACCGGCGGTATGGCGCATTTCTCGGCCTTCCATAAGCGCATCCATAACTACATTTCGACGATGCAGGCCAACGAAACGGTTACCTTCAACGCGTCTGTCAACAGTGGCGATCCGAGTAGCTCAAGTTACTGCACCGCAACGACCTCCGGAGCGACCTGCACGGTTTCTGCGTCGGTGACCGAGTACTTCAACGAAGACCAGACCGCGAAGGTTCAGGGCTTCGAACTCGGCTTTACCAAATATGCTGACTTCCTGCCGGAACCGTTCAATGGTCTGGGTGTCGACTTCAACTACACCTATATCGACAGCCAGCAGCCGGGCTCGCTTGCTTACGATATGAAGGGGACCAAAATCGAAGGTCTGCCCCTGATCGGTATGTCGAAGGATACCATCAACGCCTCGCTGATGTTCGACAAGGGGCCGCTGTCAATGCGTCTGGCCTATAACTGGCGCAGTGATTTCCTGGTTTCGACCGCCGCCTATCAGACTTCGGGCACGTACAACTACGTCAACGACATCAACTATGCTGGTCAGCAAGGCACCGTCATCCATTACGCCCTGCCGGTGTACCAGTATGGCGTCGGGACGCTTGATTGGAACATGACCTACAATCTGACCGACGATGTCAGCTGGACGCTTGAGGCCTCGAACCTGACCAAGTCGACCACCCGCCTCTATATGGGTGAAGGCGAACGTCGTGTGAACCGCAGCTGGTATGTGGCCGATACGCGCTACACCACGCAATTGCGCTTCAAGTTCTAAGAAACTGGGTGATTTCCGGGCGGATTCAATGCCGCCCGGAACCTCGGGCTTAAAGAGATCCAACAAAATGGCGGCTTGGCCGCTGGTTTTGGGAGAAAACAATGCAAATCCATGCAAAGAATTTTCGCGGTCTGCTGCGCCACTCTGTGAGCGTCGCGGCTGTGACCGTTGCGTGCCTTGGACTGGTGGCAGTAGCCGACGCTAGCACGGTTACGCTGTCGTCGAGCAACAGCCCGTATGCGATTGATGATGGTGTCAGTGATACCGTCGTCGTAACGTCTGGTAGCACGGGATATTTTACGTCTTCATCCAGCGCGATACCCACTGGTGATCTTGGTCTGGTCTGGACCAGCACGGCCAATCTGTCAGCGCTTTCCAGCAGCGTCTTTGGCGGTGCGACCGGGGCGGATGTTATCGAGGTCGAAAGCGGCGGATCGCTCTACATCAGCAATCCCTGGAGCTGGCAGGCGCTGGACAGCATGATCCAGTCAAACGGCGATGTGACGATTGCTTCAGGCACCACGTATATTATTGGCGATACGTTGCTGAACGGCAATCTGACGCTGGAAAAGAATACGGCACTGTATTTCGGCGCAAGCTGGGGTGCGGCTTCCGACATTGAATTTGGCGATAACACGAACATCTATATGGGGTCTGGTTCGTCGATTTATCTGAAGCTCACCAGTGGTTACACCAGCACGATTGGTGGTGCAATTTCTGGCGATTCGACGAATACCTTCGAGCTGGCGCAAGGTACGCTGGTTATCAATGGTCAGAACACCGCTTCTAATGCCTATACTGGCACCTTCACGGTTGACGCTGGTGCGACGCTGATGGTTGGCGATGCTGACCATTCCACGGCGATCTTTGGCGATCCGACCAGTTCTTCTGCTGTGGTTAATCTGGTCAGCACGACTGGCAGCTCGGGAACGCTTGCGGGTTATGGCACGGTTTATGGCACGGTCAACAATAATGGCGGCGTAGTTCAGCCAGGTGGAACTGATGGTTCTGTCGGCACGCTGACGGTAACCAACTACACACAAAGCTCGACCGGCACTTTGGAAATCAACGTAACACCGACCGGGGCGTCCACGCTGAATGTTACGGGCACGGCAAGCCTTAATGGTTCGCTGGTGGTCAACCTGGCGGACGGCACCTATGGTAACGCGATTTACAATGTCGTGTCGGCGTCGTCAGTCAGCGGTTCGTTCAGCACGGTTTCGACCAGCGGCAGCACCTCAAGTGCCATCGTCGGTGTAACCCAGACCGACACCGGCTACAGCGTGGTGACGGAAAAGGCCTCCAGCGCGCAGACCTTCGGCCATATTCTGACCGCCAACCGTTCGAATGTGAACAACTTCAACTACGCTCTGTATGATCGTCTTGAAACCAATCTGCCGTCCGCAGGTGGTGCGCCGGTCAAGGGCGATGGCGAGTTTAGCGCCTGGCTTGCCCCGGTTGGTAGCTATGAAAACCTCGGTCGCGATGGCACCGGTTATGCCCTGGCGTCGGGTGGTTTTAATGCGGGTGCGGAATATCGCATGGCTTGGCACAATGCGGTGATCGGCCTTGCCGGTTCGTATATGTACCAGTCGATGGCGGTAAAGGGTGAAACCACCAGTGCAGACTCCAACGCCATTAACTTCGGTGTCTATGGTGGTGCCGATCTGCAGTATGGCCGCATCGATGCTACCTTGTTCTACAACATGTATAATGCGACCGCGAAGCGTGAGATCACCGACTATGGCACGGCAAAGTCGACGCCGTCGGGCTGGTCGTGGGGTGGTTCGGTCCAGCTCAGCAAGAGCCTCTATGATAATCTGATTTCGCCCTATATCCGTGGCGTTTTCGGTCGTTACCATCAGGATGGAGCGAGTGAAACCGGAGCCAGCCTGCTGGCGCTGCAGTATGTTGGCGTTAATCAGAGCACTTTTGTTGGCGATATCGGCGTACGGATCCATGCCCTTCAGCCGACGGCGGATGACCAGCAGAAACTGGAATTCACCCTGGCCGTGGCGCATGATTTCGATAGCCTGAAGGAAGTCACGGCCGGTTCGTTCACCGAGCTGTCGGGTTCTTCCTTCACCTACAGCTGGGCGGGCGATTCCCAGAATGCCCTGAAGGTCGGTGCTGAATATTCCAATGAAGTGACCGATGGTATCGAGCTTTATGCCCGCACCAACGGAACCTTCACCTTGTACAAGCGCGCTGTGGAAGTTTCCTTCGGCGGGCGGTATCGTTTCTAAGAATTAAACCGGGGTGGCGACATGACAGATCTTCGTAAATTGGTCATTCCGCGCCGCCAGGCACTGTTTACCGCCCTTGGCGCGGCTGCATCTTTGATGTTGCCCGCCTGTGCGGCCACTGCAATCCCCGTCAGCGCGCAAAAACTGCCGCGCTGGCGGGGTTTTAATTTGCTGGAAAAGTTTATTCTGGAGCATGACGCCCCGTTCCGCGAGGCGGATTTTGATTTTGTTGCCGAATTTGGTTTCGACTATGTGCGCCTGCCGCTGGATTACCGCATCTGGACCGATGAAAAGGGCGGTTATCGCGAGGCCCGTTTACGCGAAATCGATCAGGCTATAGCTCTGGGCCGTGCCCGTGGCATCCACGTTACCCTCTGCCTGCACCGTGCCCCCGGTTTCTGTGTCAATCCGCCGAAGGAAGCGCTTGATCTGTGGGGCGATGGCAAGGAGGGCGAGGCGGCACGGGCGCTTTTTGCCGGACAATGGCGCATGTTTGCCGAGCGATACCGGGGGATCGCCTCACGCGAACTGTCGTTCAATCTGGTCAACGAGCCGCCGGATATCAGCGAAGAGGTTTATTACCGTAGTGTGGCGGTGGCGGTCGAGGCCATCCATGGGGCAGATCCCCATCGTTTAATCCTTGCCGACGGCCGGGGCGGTGGGCGTAACCCGACGCCGAAACTGGCATCCCTAGGCATTGCGCAGTCCGGCCGGGGGTACGAGCCGTTCCACCTTACCCATTACAAGGCCGATTGGGTCAAGGATAGCGCCAGCTGGCCAGTGCCGACCTGGCCACTGAAAGAAAGCTGGGGCATGGTCGATCGCCAGTCGCTGTGGCACGACTATATTGCCCCGTGGCAGGCATTGGAAAAGCTTGGTGTCGGCATTTTTGTCGGCGAATGGGGCGTTTTCCGCCATACCCCGCATGATGTCGCGCTGGCCTGGATGCAGGATAGTCTTAAAAACTGGCAGGACGCGGGCTGGGGCTGGTGCCTGTGGAACCTGCGCGGCGATTTCGGGCCACTGGAAAGCCGCCGGGCCGATGTCGCCTATGAAGACTATAAGGGGCTGAAGCTCGACCGATCGATGTTGGAGCTTTTACGCCGCTATTAGGCGGGCGCTTTCTCCGGCGATTTGTGCTGTCATCTATGTCATACTTGCGTGAATTCCGCGCCCAATGGGGCCGGAAGGCCGTCTTCTTCTTGCGAAACGGTAAAGCGCTTACTATAGCTTTATGAAAGAGCTTACAAAACTATGTCGGCAGGCAATCCAAGGCCTGCATAAAAAGGCTGGCACAAGTCCGGCCAAAACGGGGAGATCGCATGCGTCAGTCTGTATTTCTGGCATCCTTGTTTCTGGGCGCGGCGCTGTCGCCACTGGCCTGTGTCGGGGCGGAGCCGTCATCGTTATTGGCCGCCAATTTTCAGGATCATGCGGTGCTGCAGCGCGATCAGGCGATCCCGCTGTGGGGCAGGACGGCGCCCGGCGCACGCCTGACCCTTCTTTTCGATGGCAACACCGCGACGGTAAAAGCCGATAAAAAGGGGCGCTGGCGGGCGGTGTTGCCGGCCCATGGTGCGGGCGGGCCGTACACGCTTTCGGTCAGCGATGCGGCGGGCCACAGCCAAAGCGCTGCGGATGTGATGGTCGGCGATAACTTCCTGTGCTCGGGCCAGTCCAATATGGAATGGCCGGTCCATCTGGCAATGCAGGGCGATACCGATGCCAATGCCGCGAGCAATACCAATATCCGTCTGTTCCGGGTGCAACGCGCCTTCAACGCCACACCACAACAGGATTTTACGACCCAGGAACAGTGGGAGGTGACGTCGCCCCAGTCGGTGCGGGATTTTTCTGCCGTCTGTTATTATTTCGGCCGGGCATTGCAGCCCCAGGTCAAGGTGCCGGTCGGGCTGATCTATGCGGCCTGGGGTGGTTCCACCATCGAAACCTGGATGGGGGCCGATGCGCTGGCACAATCCGGTGGGTATGATGGCGCACTAAAAGCGTTGAAGATCTACGCAATATCGCCCGAGGCCGCCATGGCGGACTGGCACAAATCGATGCTGGGCTGGTGGCTGGATCATGATCCGGCCAGTGCCGCCAGTCCCGCCTGGCACGATCCGGCCTATGATGACAGCGCCTGGCACGAGGTGGTGCCCGCTGGCCCGATGCGTGATCTGGGCGCGGCCGATCTGGCCAGCTTCTATGGCATCGTCTGGCTGCGCACCACCGTCACGGTCAGTGACGCGCAGGCAAAACAAGGCGCGGATCTGGTGCTGGGGCCGATCGATCAGGTCGATACCAGTTGGGTCAATGGTAAGGATGTCGGCAGCATGGAAGGCTGGGGCACCGAACGGACCTATCACCTCGCCCCCGGTACATTGAAAGCCGGGGCCAATGTGATTGCGGTGGGGTTTTATGGCGGTGATGGCCCGTGGGGGCCGGCTGGGGCGCGGCAATTGCGCTTTGCCGATGGCAGTGTGGTCGCGGTTGGGCCGCGCTGGCGCTATCACACCTCGGTCGAGGGCTATAAGGCGGGGCGAATTCCGCATGCGCCGTGGCTGAAAGAGATCGGCCAGACCATGCTCTACAACGCGATGATCGCGCCGATTGGCAAGGTGCCGCTCAAAGGCGTGTTGTGGTATCAGGGCGAATCCAATGTCGGCGATGACCGTTATGACCGCCTGCTGGCCAATATGATAACCGGCTGGCGCGTGCAGTTTGGCAAGAACACGCCGTTTATGCTGGTACAGCTGCCCAATTACGGCATGCCGGTTACGGCACCGGGGGAATCGTCCTGGGCCAATATTCGCGAAATCCAGCGTCAGGTCGCATTGCATACGCCCGATACCTATTTGGTGCCAATCATTGATATGGGCGACCGCTTCAATCTACATCCGGTGGTCAAGCAGGAAGTCGGCCGTCGTCTGGCCCTTACCGCCCGCCATCAGCTTTATGGCCAGAAGGTTGTCGATGCCGGGCCGACGCCGCTGTCGGCGCGGTTGGTCGGTGATCATGTTGTGGTGCATTTCGACAATGTCGGCAGTGGCCTGATCGGCTATGGCTCGGATGATGTGGTTGGTTTTGCCCTGTGCGATTCTGGTAATTCGTGTCGCTATGTGCGCGGAAAAATCGCCGGGCCGAATGTCGAACTGAGCTTGCCCGCAGAATTTCAGGTGACCAAAGTGCGTTATGGCTGGGCAGATTCCCCGATCAGCACGCTCTATAATGCGGACGGGTTACCCGCAGTGCCGTTTGAACAGAAAATCGGTGGATGAGGGAAGCGAACATGATTACCAGACGTCATGCGTTACTGAGCGCGGCAATGGCGGGCGCTGTTGCGGGCCTTGGTGGTTCGGCTTTGGCTGCGGCCACAAAGGCGCAGAGCTTCGTTACGGTACAGAGCGGACAGTTCCAGAAAAACGGCAAGCCCTATCGCTATGCCGGGACGAATTTGTGGTATGCGGCCTATCTTGGCATGACAGCCGGTGGTCAGGCGCGGCTGAGGCGTGAGCTGGATGCTCTGCTGGCGCTGGGCATCACAAATGTGCGTATTCTGGGGGCGGCGGAAATCTCACCGCTCAAAAATTCGCTGCGGCCCGCGATTCAGGATGAAAGCGGCCATAATGACGAGGCCATTTTGCGTGGTCTGGATACGGCGCTGGCGGAAATTGGCAAGCGCGGTATGACCGCGGTGGTGTTCCTGAACAATTTCTGGGAATGGTCCGGCGGTATGGTGACCTATCAGTACTGGACCAATGGCGGCCAGTACATTGATCTGGGCGATCCCAAACATCCCTGGCCGGAATTTGCCGATTTCAGTGCGCAGTTTTACAAAAGCGACAAAGCCAATGCACGGTATCGTGGCTATGTCGCGGGGCTGATCCGTCGTCGCAATACGGTGACCGGGCGGATCTATCGGGATGATCCGGCGATCATGGCCTGGCAGCTGGCGAACGAGCCGCGCCCCGGCGGCAGTGCGGAAAAGACCGATCTGCCTGCGTTTTATGCCTGGGTCGATCAGACTGCGGGCTATATCAAAAGCCTTGATCCGCACCATCTGATTTCCACCGGCAATGAAGGGATCATGGGCTGTCTCGAAAGCGAGGCTTGTGTCACCCAATCGACCGCCTCGCGTCATGTTGATTACCTGACCTTCCACATCTGGCCGCTGAACTGGGGCTGGATCAAGGCCGATGACATGGTCGGAACTTATGACAGTGGGGCCGAAAAGGTTCGCCGCTATGTTGATGCGCATCTGAAGATGGCGGCCGCGCTCAAAAAGCCCGCCGTGTGCGAAGAATTCGGCTTTCCACGTGATGGCGGGGGCTATGATCCGCAAAACCCGGTCAGCTTCCGTGACCGCTATTACACCATGCTGTATGGCCTGTTTGAAGACAATGCCCGCGCGCATGGTGCGTTTGGCGGCAGCAATTTCTGGGCCTGGGCGGGTGAAGGCCGTGCCCAGCACGCAGATTTCAAGTGGCTGTCGGGCGATACATCGTATGTCGGTGATCCGCCGCAGGAGCCGCAGGGCTGCAATTCGGTTTTTGATAGTGATACGTCGACCATTGAAGTCATCCGCCATCATGCTGCGGTGCTCAAAGCGCTGTGAGCTGTCAACGCAATCAGAGGAGAAAATGATGGGCAACATTTCTAAGAGCGCCGGCAGCCTGAAATCCGGTCTGCGGGCATTGTGCCTGGGGCTTGGCCTTTCAGCCGCGGTTCTGTCGCCGGTGTATGCCGCCCCGGCTTCGGCTGACATTGCCGCAAAAAAGGCCGCTGTGCTGAACTATATTCACGGTCTGGCCCAGCAGCACAAGACGCTGGCCGGTGTGCAGGTGAACGAGTTCGAGGTCTATCTCGACTGCGATTCCGCCGACCGTATTGAACAGCAGGTTGGCAAGCGCCCGGCCATTATTGGCCTTGAGATGATGAATGCCATGGCGGTGCCGCCCTATGGCAATTATGTGCTCGACCGCGCGGTGCGTCAGTCCAAATCCGGCGGTCTGGTGGCGCTGACCTGGCACGAGCGCAATCCGGTCGAAATCTGTATCCGGGGCGAATTCTTCGACTGCACCCAGCACCCGATGGATGCCGACACGCTGAAGGCGGTACTGACGCCGGGCAGCAAGGAAAACAAGCTGTGGCTCGCCGATGTCGATGCAATTGCCAAACAGTTGCAGCGCTTAAAAGATGCCGGTGTCGTGGTGTTGTGGCGGCCGTATCATGAAATGAATGGCGGCTGGTTCTGGTGGGGTAAGAAGGATCAGTATCCGGCGTTGTGGGATGCGCTGTACGAGCGTCTGGTCACCGTGCACCACCTTGATAACCTGATCTGGGTCTGGGGTTCCGACCGCGATACCCCGGATGCCACCAAATATGTTCCCGCACGCCATAAGCCCGATGTCGCCGGTATCGATGTTTATGAAGATGATCGCCTAAGCCCGAAATATGCCGCTGGCCGTGATAACCTGAAAGCCGCGTTCGGTGATAAGACGCCGTTCGCCATCACCGAAGTGGGCAAGATTCCGGAACGCAAGGTGCTGGACGAGATTAATCCGGCCTGGGTTCTGTTGTGGGGCGGGGAATATCTCAATGGCGCTTATGGCATGAAAGAGCCCTGCGCCAGCTGTAACAAGCCCGAAGATGTTGCGAACTTTCTGGGCTATGACCGCACGGTCATGCTGAATGGTCTGCCTGCCGCTTTGCGCAAAACTGTGTCGTCCGGGGTGAAAATCGCCCAGCCGCTGCCGCGCCATCCGGCGGTCTGCCCCGTCAAGCTCCGTTAAGCCAAGCTCCGCTGATTTTACTACACGAAGAGAGACTGTTGTGATGCAAACCGATTTCACCAAACGTCTGGCCGAACTGAACAGCCAGCATGAAGCCCTCATCTCCTGCCCCAATACGCCGCTGGCGGAAAATAATGGTGTCTATCAGCGTTGGGCAAACCCGGTGCTGACGGCGGCGCATGCCCCGGTGTTCTGGCGCTATGATCTGGACCCCAAAACCAATCCGTTCCTGATGGAGCGCATTGGTGTCAACGCGGCGTTCAACGCCGGTGCTATATTGTTCAATGGCAAATATGTCGTGGTGGCGCGGGTGGAAGGCAATGACCGCAAGTCGTTCTTTGCGGTGGCCGAAAGCGATAATGGCATTGATAATTTCCGCTTCTGGGATTTTCCGATTGCCCTGCCGCCCAGTGGCGAGCCCGACACCAATGTCTATGATATGCGCCTGACCCGCCATGAAGATGGCTGGATTTATGGCCTGTTCTGCACCGAACGCAAAGACAAGGGCCAGCCGAACGATACCTCGGCTGCCGAAGCGCAGTGTGGTATTGCCCGCACCCATGATCTGAAGACGTGGCAGCGGCTGCCGGATCTGATTTCGCATTCGGGCCAGCAGCGCAATGTGGTGCTGCATCCTGAATTCGTTGACGGAAAATATGCCCTTTATACCCGGCCGCAGGATGGATTTATTTCTGTTGGTGCCGGTGGTGGCATTGGCTGGTGTCTGGTCGATGATATGACGAAGGCGGTGGTTTCGGGCGATGTCATCGTCGATGCCAAAGTCTATCACACCATCAAGGAAGTGAAGAACGGTCAGGGTCCGGCCCCGATCAAAACCGCAAAGGGTTGGCTTAATCTGGCCCATGGTGTGCGCAACACGGCGGCGGGCCTACGCTATGTGCTCTATATGTTCATGACCGACCTTAATAAGCCTTGGGTTGTCACCCATGCGCCAGGCGGGCATTTCCTGTCCCCCCATGGGGCCGAGCGCGTTGGTGATGTTTCCAATGTGGCATTCAGCAATGGCTGGATCGAGACCGAAAAGGGCGAGGTTTTTATCTATTACGCCTCATCTGATACACGTCTGCATGTTGCAACCACAACGGTTGACCGTCTGGTGGATTATGTTCTTAACACGCCGTCCGATCCTTTAACCTCGGCAGGGTGTGTGGCGCAGCGTTCGGCCATGATTGCCCGGAATCTCGAAATTCTTGGCCGCAAATAATGCGATGCTGCCGGTCCTGGAGATTTCTGGGCCGGCAGCGGCTTGCCAGTTGATCGGGTAAGGCGAGCAGGCTACTCTTGCGAGCACCCGTCCATCAGCTGTTGTGCCGGGACGTAAAGCTTCACCATTTAACGGGCGGCGGTAATAATGTCCCAACCTGTATCCCCGGCTGACGGTTTTGAAAATTTCATTAGCGCTGCGGGTGGCATGTTGATGGATGGCGATGCGCCCTATCGCTTCATCTCGTTCAACGTTCCCAATCTTAATTATATTGAAGACGATATGCGGTTTCGGCAGGCCAATCCGTATCGGCTGCCCGACGAATTTGAAATGCGCGATGTTTTCGCCACCATTCGCGAAATGGGTGGGCGGGCGCTTCGCATCTATACCATTCCCGTGCGGAGTGAGACGTTTCCGGCCGATGCGCCCAGCTATGTCCTGGCCCCCGGCCAGTTCAGCGAAGAAGCTTTTTGCTGCCTTGATACGATGATGGCGCTGGCCAATGAATATGGCGTGCGCATCATCGTGCCGCTGGTCAACAACTGGCAGTGGATGGGCGGGCGGCAAAGTTATGCCGCGTTCCGTGGGCGTGATCCGGACGATTTCTGGACCGACACCCAGATCATGGATGATTTCAAGGCAACAATCCGCTTTCTGATTGAGCGCACCAATACGGTAAGCGGCCAGAAATATCGCGACGATAAGGCGATCCTGTGCTGGGAAACCGGTAACGAATTGTTCGCGCCGCCCGAATGGACGGTGGAGATTGCCCGTTTTATCAAATCGCTCGATCCCAACCATCTGGTGATGGATGGCGGCCGGGCTGATTTCAGCAATTTGCGGCCTTCGGTCCAGCCCGCCATTTTAGACGAACCGGCCATCGATATCGTTACTACGCATCATTACGAGACCGATCCGGCGCTGATCCCGCAGCATATCGAAAACAACATCCGCCTGATTGCACGGCGCAAAGCCTATCTGATTGGCGAATTTGGCTTTGCTGCCGCCCCCACCGTCTTGTCGGTGCTTGACCGCATCATTGCGCGGCCTGCCGGGGTGTCCGGGGCGCTGATTTGGTGTTTGCGTTTTCGCAATCGCGAAGGTGGTTTTTATTGGCATTCCGAACCGTTCGGCGGCATCTACAAAGCGCTGCACTGGCCGGGCTTTCCGTCGGGGCAGTCCTATGACGAAGCCCGCATGATGATGACGGTGCGGCGCAAAGCCTATGAAATTCAGAATGTCACGGCCCCGCCGATCTCGGTGGCGGCTGCCCCGTTATTACTGCCGATCGAAACCCCGACGGCGATCAGCTGGCAGGGCACGATGGGGGCCACCAGCTATGTGGTGGAGCGGGCGCAGAACCCCGACGGGCCATGGGATCGTGTCGGCCCCAATGTCGGCGATGGCGATGTGCCCTATTTCCCGCTGTTCAACGATACGACGGTGCGCGTTGGTTCGCGCTATTACTATCGTGTCTTTGCCGTCAACAGCGCCGGGGTGTCGGCCCCGTCCAACATCGTCGGCCCGGTCGAGGCGCGGTATAAAGCCAAGATCGACTGCATGAAGAATCTCGACGAAGTGGTCTATTCCTGCATGATCACCCCGGTCACCGGTTCGGATCGCAGTTTCAAGGAAATCCGCAACCGTATTTCCGGTCAAAAAGGCTCGGAATTGGTCTACAGCGTGCCGGGGCGGTTTCGTGAATTTCTGCTTTACGCCTTTGAACAGTTTGACGATGTCGGCCTGACGGTACTGGGCTCGCTCGACGGCAACAGCTGGCAGGATCTGTCGGTACGGCCGGAAAGTTTTTCCTCGGCCGAGACCAATTATGATTACTGGCGGCCCAAGCTGTATCGCTATGGCAGCGCCGACAAGCTGAAATTTCTCAAGATCCAGTTCCGTTCCGTGGCGCAGTTGGCGCGGATCGAAATTACCTACAGCCACCGCTAGGGTGGTTAGTGGGGGCCGCCATCCGGTGGACGCGAGGTGGAATCGCGCACGATCAGTTCATGATTGAGGATCTTTTCCACCGTACCGGTTTCGGCATCCATTTTGCGTGACAGCATACTGACCGCTTCCGAGGCCATTTCCCGCACCGGCTGGCGGCAGGTGGTCAGTTGCGGCCAGACAATCTTGGCCGACATGGAATCATCAAAGCCCGCAATCGACAGATCGTCGGGAATTTTCAGCTTAAATTTCTGTGCGGCCACCATGGCACCGGCGGCCATGTCGTCGTTGGCAGCAAAAATCGCTGTCGGACGTTCGTCCAGATCAAGCAATTGCTCCGCCGCTTCCATGCCGGACTGGAAGGTCAGAAACCCTTGCACGCAATACTCCTCGACAAAAGGGATGTCGAAGGCGGCCAGTGCGGCGCGATAGCCGTCATAGCGGCGCATCACCGCGCCATGGTCGGGGTGGCCCTTGATAAAGCCAATCCGCTTATGCCCCAGACTGATCAGATAGGCGGCCACGTCATAACCGGCTTTTTTTTCGTCAATCCCCACAGCAGAAATGCCGGGAATCGGTCGGCCGGGCGAAATGCGTACGCTGGGTATCTGGGCGTGCAGCAGGGCGTTGATAATCTGCTGATTATCGCACAAGGGGGGCGGCAGAATGACACCGTGCAGGCCCGAACTGGCGATCAGATTCTGGATGCGTTGATTAAGGTCGCCAGCATAGGGGCTCATCGGTTCGACCACCAGATGGTAGCCGCCCTCGCGGCTGCGGTCGAGCGCGCCGATCTGCAGCTGCGTGACATAGGTGGTCGATGGGTGGTCGTAGAGCAGTGCGATCAGATAGGAGCGGTCACTGGCCAGGCCCCGGGCAAAGACATTGGGGTGGTACGATAACACCTTGATCGCATCCAGCACCCGCGCCCGCGTTTTGGTGCTGACATTGGGGCGGTGATTGATCACCAGCGATACGGTCTTGATCGAAACCCCGGCCTCTTTGGCCACGTCATAGATACTGGGCGGTTTGGTCGGGGCTGGCGGCTGGGCGCTGGCGGGGGGCGCCTTGGCAATCAGTTGGCCCGAGGCCAGCAGCCGTTCCAAATCGAACGCTTCGCCATGCACACCCTGGTCGGCAAAGGTACCGGACAGATTCTCGCGCACCAGTGTCTTGAACCCGCGATCCGCCGGGGCGGGCAGGGTGTGAATCAGGGTCTGGTCAAAGGACGGGCTGTGCTGCAGCACGGTCTCGCCGCAGAAATACTGATAATAGGGATTCTCGGTCCAGCGCTGGGGCAGGGTCTCGTCCGGGATGCGGTAAATCTGGCGCAGCAAGGACAGGCCAAGCAGCAGGCGAACCGGAAAGGCCGGTTTTTGCCGGGGCGGTAAATATTCCTGGGCAAAGCGCTCCTCAAACGGGGGCCAGTCAATCATATCAGCAAGGCGGACAAGAACATGGTTTGGATCGACCATGCGATCCAAGGGCCATTTTTTACTGTCCTTTTCCAAGATCATTTTTTCTTATGTTCTCTTGGCTGCGCGGCAAGGCGCGGCGGCGTTTCCCCTAGCGTATTGGTATGGCGATCATGTCATACAAATACAATTTATCATTCAGTAATCGATTCGCGGACATCTGTCCTTTGGTTACGCTAACATAACCCATTTCAACAGGGGGTACTTCCAATTGTAGCGGTGTTGTGCTCCTTTTGGAGTAGTGTTTGCGGCGATGATGACGCACGTCCCCTCAAAGCAGGCAAATCCTTGGTTTTTCCTGAAATGATAGCGCTGGTGCGCATCAATGGAAAACGCTTACATCCGGCAGAAAACTATGTCATAAATTAAAAAAAATAACCGGGGAGAGACGGTTTTCTGCCATTGGGAAAGTTCCAATTGGTCGCACCAAAGTCTGTAAAGCATGACGGATCCGGCTGGTCTGGTTCGTCTGCCGACGCTTTGGGCGGGGATTGGGATGGGGATTCTCGGGGGCCAGAAAACAAAACCTTCCAAGCTTTTGGGCTATGGAGGGCTGCGGTTCTAACCGCCGCGGCTCTTTAATCGGTCCACCCGGCCGCAGCGTCTCCCAGCGCTGCGGCTGGGTTTGTTAATAACTGGGGCGGTGTTCGCCGTGATACCGCGTCACGCTTTGCCGGTTGCCCGCCTTGTGGTGGTACCGGCAGAGTGTCGCTATCCGGCATGCCCCACCCGTCTTCATATACGTCGAAGGTGATCTGGTATGACGATAGACAATGTGGCCTGGCGCGAAAATGTCCGCGACGAACTGGTGGGGAACATCCTGCCGTTTTGGGCCAAACGCACAGTGGATCCGCGCGGTGGCTTTTACGGTTTTATCGGTCAGGATTTGACGGTGGACCCGGATGCCTCGCGCTCGGCTGTGCTCAACACCCGCATTTTGTGGACCTTTTCGACCGCGCTGCGCATGTTCGGGGATACCTGGCGCCCGGTGGCCGATCACGCCTTTGCCTATATCCGGCAGAATTTTGTCGACCCGGTACATGGCGGGTTATTCTGGATGCTGGATGGGGCTGGCAAGGTCGAATCCGACCGCAAGCAGATTTATGCTCAGGCGTTCGGGATCTACGGTCTGGCGGAATATCATCGCGCCACCGGCAATCCGGAAAGTCTGCAGATGGCGCAGCAGTTGTTCCACCTGATTGAAGCCCACAGTCATGATGCCGTGCATGGCGGGTATATCGAGGCCCGCGCCCGCGACTGGTCGGCACTGGCCGATCAGCGCCTCAGCGAAAAGGACCTCAACAGTCCCAAATCCATGAACACCCATCTGCATATCATGGAGGGGTACACCAACCTTCTCAGGGTTTGGCGTGATCCTGAGCTGGTCGCCCGCCAGACCGAGCTGATGAACGTGTTCTTCGATCATATTCTCGACGCCCGTACCCGTCATCTGAAGCTGTTCTTCGATATGGATTGGTCGTTGCAGTCGCCGCACCTTTCCTATGGCCATGATATCGAGGCGAGCTGGCTGCTGGTCGAGGCGGCCGAGGTGCTGGGCGATGCCGCGATTCTGCAAAAGGCACGGGATTGGGCGGTGGCTATTGCCGGGACCGTCTATGCCGAAGGTCTCGATAGCGACGGCAGTATCTTCTATGAAGCCGAGGCGGATGGCACCCTGATCGACC
The DNA here is from genome assembly GCF_055392125.1 of Micropepsis pineolensis. Lineage (NCBI taxonomy): Bacteria > Pseudomonadati > Pseudomonadota > Alphaproteobacteria > Micropepsales > Micropepsaceae > Micropepsis > Micropepsis pineolensis. The sequence goes on along the minus strand of NZ_AP042408.1, from coordinate 3,141,929 downwards.
CCAAGAAACATTGGTGGGCCCAGGCTGAGGCCACGGTCGGTTTCTATAACGCCTATCAGCTGTCACAGGATGCCCGCTTCCTGGAGGCCGCCCAGCGGCTGTGGGGCTACATCAAGGACAAGGTCGTCGACCATGTCCATGGCGAATGGCACGCCAAGCTGACCCCGGATGGCCGCCCGCTGCTGGCGTCCGAAGATGGGGATGTCTGTCTGGTTGGGCCGTGGAAGTGCCCCTATCACAATGCCCGGCTCTGTTTCGAGCTGGTGGACCGCTTAGGCTAGCGCCTGTCTCTTTGGCTTTTTAGGACAAACCCCGTGGCGGCTGCCACGGGGTTTTGTTTTGATACACGCGCCGCAAAACCGGTTATTCTGCCAAAAGTTTCATCGTAGATGGGCTTGCATCAGGATATTTTTGCGACAAGCCTCGCGTAAAACCTGCCCCGGCTCAAAAGGATACCCCCATGCGTAAGCTTGCGACGAAGACCCCGGTCATAACGTTGCCAAAATCATTGCCCCCACTGGCCCGCGGGCCGGTACTGGCATTGGCGCTGGCTTTGCCGCTGTCCCTGGCGCTGGGGGCCTGTTCCTCCTCGGGCTCTGCCCCGACCGAATCACATGGCATGAGCTATGACGATGAAGCCGCCGAGGCCGCCAGCAGCCAAAGCACGGCGCTGGATAAATTTTCACCGGTGCAGACCTTGTTGCGTTTTGATGCCAATCACGACGGTAAAATCACCCGCGCCGAGCTGGAAAACGGCCTGAAAGCGGAATATGCGGCGGCCGATACCAACCATAATGGCGTTCTGGAGCTGGAGGAGTATCGCGCCGTCAACGATCAGCGCTGGAAGCAGTTTGGCGCGGCGGCAACCCCGCTGGCGGACTGGAATGGCGATGGGGTGGTGGATTTTTCCGAATTCTCCGGTGGCCCGCGCACGCTGTTCGAACAGCTTGATGCCAATGCCGATGGCATCCTGACGCCGCAGGAACTGAACCCGCGCCTGAAGGCCGCTAAGAAGGGTGCCAAAGGGGCGGATGATAAGGGGCCGGCTCAGGGTGGTAACGGCCCGCAAGGTGGCCCACAAGGCGGTGGTGGCCCCGGTGGTGGACAGTAACGACAAGGGTGGCGTGGTCAAAGATCTGGCTGCTGCTGCAATTGCACCTGTGCGATGTAGTCGGTTGATTTGCAGTATTTTTCCAGAGTTAGCTGAACTGTTTAAAAAATCGCATCGGATTATCGGAACCACGCTTGACTTATTTTCGTTAAGGCCCTACATCGCGGCCCTCGCCGCTTCCTAAACGTGGTTGGCGAGACGTCCGCGGGGGCGTAGCTCAGTTGGTTAGAGTGACGGCCTGTCACGCCGTAGGTCGCGGGTTCGAGCCCCGTCGCTCCCGCCATTCTTTCGCTGGAATATTCCAGCTGTAAGATTGGACTTAAAAAGCAGAAGTCAGGCATGATCCCATGTCTGGCTTTTATGCTATTTGTACGTGAATATTTTACCTTCTTACCGCAACATCATCGCCACACTGCATTTCGCAATGAAATGTAGCCGGTGGAATGCGTATTTTTTTGTTTGACCGCAGCGTTAACTGATCTAAACCCATTCTAAACTATAACGCTTCGGCTCGGCCTCGAATACGGTTAAACCTGAGCAAAAGTTGCTGCGCTGGCAGGGTGCTAGCTGGTTAATGGAGCTTGAAGACCCATGGAACGGATGCTGCTGGAATATCTGCCGGTTGTTCTGTTCGTTGCTATTGCCGCCGTTATGGCGCTGGGGCTGATCGTAACGCCGTACCTGATCGCCCCGCAAAAGCCCGATCCTGATAAATTGTCGGCCTACGAGTGCGGTTTCGATTCGTTTGGCGATTCGCGCATGAAGTTCGACATCCGATTCTATCTCGTCACCATCCTGTTCATCCTGTTCGATCTTGAAGCGGCCTTTCTGTATCCGTGGGCGGTCAGTCTGGGGCATATCGGCCTGTTCGGCTTCTGGTCGATGGTGGTGTTCTTAGGCGTGCTGACGGTCGGCTTCATTTACGAGTGGAAAAAAGGAGCCCTGGAATGGGAGTGATTCCCGCAAGATCCACCTCTGCCAGCGGTTTGCCACGTGCGGTGGCCCCGGATGATCCCTATTTCAAGGCGGTTCAGGCCGAGCTGGCGGAAAAGGGCTTTCTGGTCGCCAATATTGATGCGCTGATCGAATGGGCCCGCACCGGTTCGCTGATGTGGATGACCTTTGGTCTGGCCTGCTGTGCGGTCGAAATGATGCAGGCGTCGATGCCGCGTTACGATCTGGAGCGATTCGGCTTTGCCCCGCGTGGTTCGCCCCGTCAGTCAGATGCCATGATCGTCGCCGGTACGCTGTGCAACAAAATGGCCCCCGCTTTGCGTCGGGTTTACGACCAGATGCCCGAGCCACGGTATGTCATCTCGATGGGCTCCTGCGCCAACAGCGGTGGCTACTACTCCTATTCCTATTCGGTGGTGCGCGGTTGTGATCGCATTGTGCCGGTGGACGTGTATGTGCCCGGCTGCCCACCCACTGCGGAAGGACTGGTTTATGCTGTGATGATGTTGCAGCGGAAAATCCGTCGTACGGGGACGATCGAACGATGAGCGCGGATCTTCATCAGAGCCTGGCCGATCAGCTTGGGGCCGCATTGCCCGGCGCGGGGCTGAACAGCACCATCGCCTATGACGAGCTGACGGTGGAAACCGATGCGGCGCATCTTATCGGGCTGCTGACCTATTTGCGTGATGGCGAGGGTTTTGCCCTGCTGCTCGATATCTGTGGGGTCGACTGGCCGGCGCGCGCAAAGCGCTTCGATGTCGTCTATCACCTCTTGTCGTTGCGGTCGAACCGCCGCATCCGTGTTAAGCTTAAAATCGGCGAGGGTGAAGATGTGCCCAGCGCCACCAGGGTGTTTCTGACCGCCGGCTGGTTCGAGCGCGAAGCCTTCGACATGTATGGCATCGGTTTTTCCGGTAACGCCGATCTTCGGCGCATTCTGACCGATTATGGTTTCGAGGGGCACCCCCTGCGCAAGGATTTCCCGCTCACCGGTTTCGTCGAGACCCGTTACGACGACGAAGCCAAGGCGGTGGTGTATCGCCCGGTGCAGCTGGTCCAGGAATATCGCAACTTCGACTTTACCAGCCCATGGGAAGGGGCTGGTCCGGTCAAAGGCGAATAACGTCAAAAGCGAACAAAGCGGCAAATCGGTATGGCTGAGACGGAAAGTAATATCACACTCAATTTCGGGCCCCAGCATCCTTCGGCCCATGGTGTGCTGCGCCTGATCCTTGAACTGGACGGCGAAGTGGTGGCGCGTGCCGATCCGCATATCGGGTTTCTGCATCGCGGTACCGAAAAGCTGATCGAGTACAAGACCTATCTGCAGGGCTTACCCTATTTCGACCGGCTCGATTACACCGCGCCGATGAATCAGGAGCATGCCTTCTGTCTGGCGGCGGAAAAGCTGCTGGGGCTGAAGGTGCCGCCGCGGGCGCAATATATCCGCGTGCTGTTTTCCGAAATCGGCCGTCTGTTATCGCATCTGCTTAACGTTACCACCCAGGCGATGGATGTCGGCGCGCTGACCCCGCCGCTGTTGGGGTTTGAAGAGCGCGAAAAGTTGATGGGCTTTTACGAGCGGGTTTCGGGCGCACGTATGCATGCGGCCTATTTCCGTTTCGGTGGCGTGCATCAGGATATGCCCGATGGGCTTGCCGAAGACATTTATGCCTTTTGCGAACAGTTCCCCGCCCGTCTTGATGAAATTGAAGAACTGCTGACCGACAATCGTATCTTCAAGCAGCGTAACGTAGATATCGGCGTGGTCACGCGTGAGATTGCCGAAACCTGGGGCTTTACCGGCGTGCTCTTGCGTTCGGCCGGTGTGGCGTGGGACTTGCGCCGCAATCAGCCCTACGAATGTTACAGTGATCTCGACTTCAAGGTGCCGGTGGGCAAGAACGGCGATTGCTACGACCGTTATGTCATGCGCATGGAAGAAATGCGCCAGTCCGCCCTGATCATGAAACAGTGCATCGAAAAGATGCCCAAGGGGCCGGTCCATGCTGACGACCGCAAGGTGGTGCCGCCGACCCGGGCCGAGATGAAAACCTCGATGGAAGCGCTGATCCATCACTTCAAGCTGTTCACCGAAGGTTTCCGTGTGCCCGAGGGCGAGGTTTATACCGCGGTCGAAGCACCCAAGGGTGAGTTTGGCGTCTATCTGGTGTCGGATGGCTCGAACAAACCCTATCGCTGTAAGATCCGCGCCCCGGGCTTTGCCCATTTGCAGGCGCTGGATGCCTTAAGCAAAGGCCATATGCTGGCGGACGTCTCTGCCATCGTCGGCTCGCTTGATCTTGTTTTCGGGGAGGTGGACCGGTGAGCGCGCGCCGTCTGTATCACGATCAACCCGCCAGTTTCGCCTATACGGCAGAAAATCTGGCCCGCGTTGAAAAAGAAGTCACCAAATATCCGGCAGGCCGTCAGGCTTCGGCGGTGATCGCCGCCCTGTGGATCGGGCAGGAGCAGGAAGGCTGGGTCACCCAGCCGATGATCGACGTGGTCGCCAGCCTGCTCAGCATGGCACCGATCCGTGTGCTGGAAGTGGCCAGCTTCTACACCATGTTTCGTCTTGCCCCGGCCGGCACCCATGTCGTGCAGGTCTGCACCTGTGTGCCATGCTGCCTCAACGGTTCGGACGACATCGTCAAGGTGTGCAAGACGCATATTGCCGAAAAGCCCAACACGGTTTCCGCCGATGGCAAGCTGTCCTGGGAAGAGGTCGAATGCCTTGGGGCCTGTGTGAATGCGCCGGTGGTGCAGATTGGCTCCGACAATTACGAAGACCTCACCGCAGATCAGGCTGCCGAGATTATCGAGGCCCTGCGCCGTGGTGAGACCCCGAAGACCGGCCCGCAAAATGGCCGCCATGCGTCCGAACCGCAGAAGGATGCTGTCTGATGCTGGCTGATAAAGACCGTATCTTTAAGAACCTGTATGGTTTCGATGATCCGGGCCTTGCCGGTGCGCGGCGGCGCGGGATCTGGGATGGCACCAAGGCGCTGCTCGATCGTGGCCCTGACGCGATCATCGACGAGATCAAGAAATCGGACTTACGGGGCCGTGGTGGCGCAGGTTTTTCGACCGGGATGAAATGGTCGTTCATGCCCAAGACGGTCGGTGCCAAACCGCATTATCTGGTCATCAATGCCGATGAATCCGAACCGGGCACCTGTAAAGACCGCGATATCTTGCGCCATGATCCGCATATCCTGATCGAAGGTGCGCTGGTGGCCTCGTTTGCCATGCATGCCCATACCGCCTTCATCTATGTGCGCGGCGAATTTATTCGCGAGCGCGAAGCGTTGCAGCGCGCGGTCGATGAAGCCTATGCCGCCAAGCTGATTGGCAAGAACAATATTCACGGCTGGGATTTCGATCTGGTCGTCCATCATGGTGCGGGCGCCTATGTCTGCGGTGAAGAAACCGCCCAGCTCGAAAGTATCGAGGGCCGTAAAGGTCAGCCGCGGATGAAGCCGCCGTTCCCGGCTGGCTCCGGCCTTTATGGCTGCCCGACCACCGTGAACAATGTCGAAAGCATTTCTGTAGCCCCGACGATCCTGCGCCGCGGCGCAGCATGGTTTGCCGGGTTCGGGCGGCCGCGCAACACGGGCACCAAGATTTTCTCGATCTCCGGTCACGTCAACAGGCCGTGCAATGTCGAAGAAGCCCTTGGCATCGGTTTGCGTGAGCTGATTGAAACCTATGCCGGTGGTGTGCGCGGTGGTTGGGATAATCTTCTGGCGGTGATCCCCGGTGGGGCATCGACGCCGATTTTGCCCAAGGAAATCTGCGATACCGTGACGATGGATTTCGATGCCTTACGCGATGTGCAAAGCGGGTTGGGCACGGCGGCGGTGATCGTGCTCGATAAATCGGCCGATGTGGTCCGGACCATCGCAAGGCTGGCGCATTTCTATGCCCACGAAAGTTGCGGTCAGTGCACACCGTGCCGCGAGGGCACCAGCTGGATTGAAAAGCTGATGAACCGCATGGTCATCGGCGATGCCAAAGTCGAAGAGATCGACCTGCTCTATCAGGTCACCAAACAGATGGAAGGGCGCACGATCTGCGCGTTGGCCGATGGTGCCGCGTGGCCGATTCAGGGGCTGATCCGTCATTTCCGTCCCGAGATGGAAAGGCGTATTGCCGCCTTCCATGCGTCTTCGCGGACGGCGGTAGGAGCGTAATGATGAAGTCTGGGCATATGCCGGTATGGGTTTGGGCGGGGATGCTGGCGGGATGTCTGGCAGGTGGTTCTGCGGTGGCAGCCGATGCGGTCAAGGTGCCGGTTCCGGTGCCATCGCCAGCCGACAGCGCATCCATCGCCGCGGTGCGTCCCAAAACCGAAGATGTCGGCGTTAAGACGCCGCCGCCGGGGGAATATCTGCACGCCTGGACCTATGCCGATTATGCCGCCCGCGTGACCCAGTTTTCCGGGCTGCCGGTGATGAATGGCGGTGTGGCGTTTGTGGGCGACAGCCTGACCGATTTCGGTCGCTGGTCTGACGCCTGGCCCAATCTGACCATTCGCAATTTCGGCATCGTCGGCGACACCACGCTGGGGCTGGAATATCGCTTAAATCAGGTAATCAAAGCCAAGCCGGATCGCATTTTCGTGCTGATCGGCACCAACGACATAGAATATGGCCGCCCGATCCCGGAGATTGCCGCCAATATCGACCACATCATTGCCCGGCTGCAAACCGAGCTGCCGCGCAGCAAGATCTTTCTGGAAAGTGTGTTGCCGCGCCAGCCGCAGTTTGACGAGCAGGTGCGTGCCGTCAACAAGCTGATCAAGAAGGTGGCCGAGACGCGTAAGGTTACCTTTGTCGACCTCTATCCGCATTTCGTCGCCGAAGGTGGCCGGCTTGATCCGTCGGTAACGCTGGATGATACCCATCTGGCAGGCAAGGGCTATGCCCGCTGGCGCGCACTAATTCAGGATTATGTCTACACCCCGGCCGGTCAGAAGGCCGAGGTTCGTCTGCCCCATCGCAACCGGCCGACGCTCAACAAGAAGGTCCGCTCATGACGCGCACGCTGATCATCGACGGCAAAACCATCGAAGCAGATGATGGGATCACGCTCCTTTCCGCTTGTGAGCAGGCGGGGGCGGAAATTCCGCGCTTTTGCTATCACGAGCGGTTGTCGGTGGCCGGCAATTGCCGCATGTGTCTGGTCGAATGGGTGGGGGCGCCCAAGCTGGTGGCGTCCTGCTCGCTGCAGGTCAAAGATATTTTCCCTAACCGCGATGGCACCCCGGCCAAGATCGAAACCGTATCGGCTAAGGTGCGCGAAGCCCGCGCCGGTGTGATGGAGCTGTTGCTGATCAACCATCCGCTCGACTGCCCGATCTGCGATCAGGGCGGCGAATGCGATTTGCAGGATCAGGCGTTCCATTATGGTGGCAGTGATTTTGATCGCTTCCACGAAGACAAGCGCGCGGTAAAGCCAAAGAATATGGGGCCGCTGATCGGTACGGCGATGACCCGCTGCATTCAGTGCACCCGCTGTGTGCGCTTTGCCACCGAAGTGGCGGGCGTGCCCGAGCTGGGTGCCACGGGGCGCGGCACCAATATGGAAATCACCACCTATCTCGACAAGGCGTTTTCTTCCGAGCTGTCGGGGAACATCATTGATCTGTGCCCGGTCGGTGCGCTGACCAGCCGGCCTTACGCGTTTCGCGCCCGGCCGTGGGAGCTGAGCCATACCGAATCCATCGATGTGATGGACGCGCAAGGGGCCGCCATCAGCATTGATACTCGCGGCGATCAGGTGCTGCGCATTCTGCCCCGCGTCAACGAGGCGGTGAACGAGCAATGGATCGGCGATAAGACCCGTTTCATTGCCGATGGTTTGATGAACCGGCGGATCGACAAGCCCTATGTACGCGAAGACGGCAAATTAAAGCCGGTGAGCTGGGGGCAGGCGATTGCTGCCGTGGCGGCGCGCATGGGCGCCACCGCACCGGAACGCATGGCCGCGATTGTCGGTGATCTGGCCGGGGCCGAGGAAATTAAGGCGCTGAAAGATCTGATGGACAGTCTGGGCGTGCCCAATATCGATTGCCGTCAGGATGGCGTCAAACTGGCCGGGCCCCGCCCGTCTTATCTGTTCAACACCACCATCGCTGCGGTGGAACAGGCCGATGCGCTGCTACTGATCGGCACTGACCCGCGGGTGGAAGCCCCGGTGCTCAACGCCCGCCTGCGCAAGGCCTGGCTTTACGGTAATCTCAAGGTAGCCCGGCTGGGCGCCCCCATCGCCGCCACCTATCCGGTTGAGGAATTGGGCGACAGCGTGGAAATTCTGGCCCAACTGGCCACCGGCGAACATCCGTTTACGGAAGTTCTTCGTGCCGCGCAGAAGCCGATGCTGATTCTGGGGGCCGGTGCGCTGGCCCGCCATGATGGCGATGTGATCTTACGGCTGGCCGCCAAGCTGGCGATGACCACCGGCATGATCGGTGTCGACTGGAACGGCTTCAACGTGCTGCACACCGCTGCCTCGCGCGTGGCCGGTCTCGATCTTGGTTTTGTGCCGGGCGAAGGCGGGCGTGATGTCGCCGGTATCGTCGATGGCGCGCAGACCGGTGCGATTGATGTGATCTTCTCGCTTGGCGCTGACGAATATCCGGTGGACCGTCTGGGCCGCGCCTTTGTGATTTATCTTGGCAGCCACGGCGATGCCGGGGCGCGCTTTGCCGATGTGGTGCTGCCCGGTGCCGCCTACAGCGAAAAGGACGGGCTCTACGCCAATTTCGAAGGCCGGGTGCAGGAAACCCATCGTGCGACCTTCCCGCCGGGCGAGGCAAGGGAAGACTGGCTGATTATCCGCGAACTGGCTGCGGCGCTGGGCCGTCCGCTGCCCTATACCGATAAGGCAGGCTTGCGCGCCGCTATTGCGGCGGTGGCTCCGCAGTTTGCCGCCATCGGCAGCTTGCCGGAACTGCCCCATGCCGATCCGGTGTTGTGGGAAAATATCGGTGCCGAAGGGCTGCTCGATCCGCTTGAGCCGGTGGGCACCACCATCCGCGATTATTACCTGACCAACCCGATCGCGCGGGCCAGCAAGACCATGGCCGAATGCAGCAAGCAGTTCGTCACCGGCGCGGCGCAAAGCGGCAATCCAGAAGAGGCGGGGGCTTAAATAGCATGGCGCTGATCGGCTTCTATACCTGGCTCTGTCGCACGCTGCTTGGCTTTGATCTGCCTTATGGCTGGGCCTGGACCTTAAGTCAGGCCACCATGGTGGTGGTGCTGTTTGTGGTTCTGCTGGTGATGCTGGCGTTTTTGCTGCTGTTCGACCGCAAGGTGTGGGCGGCGGTGCAGATGCGCAAAGGCCCCAACGTGGTTGGCCCCTTTGGCCTGTTGCAGTCGTTTGCCGACTTCTTCAAGTTCATGTTTAAAGAGCCGATCATCCCGGCCATGGCCAACAAGTGGCTCTATCTGCTCGCGCCGTTCCTGGCTTTTGTGCTGGCGATGGCAGGCTGGGCCGTGGTGCCGGTGAACGAGGGCTGGGTGTTTGCCGATATCAATGTCGGCATGCTCTATCTGCTGGCGATCTCGTCGCTGGGTGTCTATGCCACCATCATCGGTGGCTGGGCGGCCAACTCGAAATACTCGTTCCTGTCGGCGTTACGCGCCACGGCGCAGATGGTGTCCTACGAAGTCTCAATCGGCTTTGTTATCGTCACCGTTATTCTGTTCTCCGGCAGCCTCAATCTGTCCGACATCGTGCGGGCCCAGAGCCATGGCTGGTTCATCTGTTCAATTCTGGCCCCGATGGCGGTGATCTATTTCATCTCGGTGCTGGCCGAAACCCAGCGCCCGCCCTTTGATCTGCTGGAGGCGGAATCTGAGCTGGTGGCCGGTTTTATGGTGGAATATTCCTCCACCCCCTATCTGCTGTTCATGATCGCCGAGTATGTCAACATCGTGCTGCTGTGCACGGTAATGTCGATCCTGTTCTTAGGTGGATGGTTGCCGCCCTTGTCGGTGTGGCCGTTTACGGCGGTGCCGGGTGTGTTCTGGCTGCTGATCAAAGTGGTCTTCCTGTTCTTCCTCATCGCCATGGTCAAGGCGATGGTGCCGCGCTATCGCTACGATCAGCTGATGCGTCTGTGCTGGAAGGTGTTCTTGCCGATATCCCTGGTCTGGGTGGTGCTGGCAGCGGCCTGGACCTTGGTTTTTAAGGCGTGAGGGGATCATGAGCAAACGCAACCGTCTCGCCAAACAGATCTTCCTCTGGGATATGGTCATCGGCTTTATCCGGGCGATGAAGCTGTTTTTCGCGCCTAAGAAGACGCTGAACTATCCCTACGAACGTGGCAGTCTGTCGCCGCGCTTTCGGGGGGAGCATGCTTTGCGCCGCTATGACAGCGGCGAAGAGCGCTGCATCGCCTGCAAGCTGTGCGAAGCGATCTGCCCGGCGCAGGCCATCACGATCGAGGCCGAACCGCGGGTTGATGCCTCGCGCCGCACCACGCGTTACGACATTGATATGTCCAAATGCATCTATTGCGGCCTGTGTCAAGAAGCCTGCCCGGTGGATGCCATTGTCGAAGGCCCGAATTTTGAATTCGCCGTCGAGAGCCGGGAAGAGCTGTTCTACAACAAGGACCGTCTGATCGGTAATGGCGAACGCTGGGGCCAGGTCATCACGCAGAATATCGAAAAAGATGCGCCGTACAGGTAGGAACTCACAAGCATGTTGATGGCTATCGCATTCTATATGTTTTCTGCCGTTTTGCTGGCTTCGGCCCTGGCGGTGGTGGCGGCGCGCAATCCGGTCTATGCCGTTTTGTGTCTGATCCTGGCCTTCTTCAACGCGTCCGGCCTGTTTCTGCTCCTGGGGGCAGAGTTCCTCGCCATGCTGTTGCTGATTGTTTATGTCGGCGCGGTGGCGGTGCTGTTCCTATTCGTGGTGATGATGCTGAATGTGCACAAGCCTGAAGCCGCCCATGGCGCCCAGCGCTATGTCCTGATCGGCGCAATTGTCGGCGCGATCCTTGCCGTTGAGCTGGCGGTGATCGTGGCGATGCGCTGGGGCGCGGCAGCGTCGGCGGCACCGGTCACGCAGGTGGCGTCGAAAGTGGCCAACACCGCTGCCATCGGGCAGGTGCTCTATACCGATTATGTGCTGGCCTTCCAGCTTGCCGGGCTGGTGCTGCTCACCGCCATGGTCGGCGCCATCGTGCTGGCGCTGCGTAAGGTGCCGGGTGTCAAGCATCAGTCGGGCTGGAGCCAGGTCTCGCGCGAGGCGGCCGATGCGGTCAGCCTTGTCGATATCGTACCGGGAAAGGGGGCCTGAAGATGCTTATCGGTCTGGGTCATTATCTGGTGCTGGCCGCCCTGTTGTTCACCATCGGGGTGGCGGGCATCTTCCTCAACCGCAAGAATCTGATCGTCATCCTGATGTCGGTCGAGCTGATCCTACTGGCGGTTAACATCAACTTCGTCGCCTTCTCGCATTTTCGCGGCGATCTGGCCGGTCAGATTTTCACGCTGTTCGTGCTGACGGTCGCCGCTGCTGAAACCGCCATCGGTCTTGCCATTCTGATCATCTACTATCGCGGCCGCCGCACCATTGCGGTGGAAGACGCCAATCTTTTGAAAGGATAAAGCGTGTACGCCGCCATCGTCTTTCTGCCCCTTCTGACTTCGGTCATCGCTGGTCTCGGCGGCCGCCTGCTTGGCGCGCGGCTTTCAGGCCTTGTTACCACTGTGGGCCTGTTTGCCTCGGCCGCGCTGTCCGTCGTCGCGTTTATCAACGTGGCGCTTCTGGGCGGCGGTGGGGTGCAGACGCTCGCCACCTGGATATCCTCGGGCGGGCTCAATATCGACTGGGCGGTGCGCGTCGATACCATGACGGCGGTGATGCTGGTGGTGGTGACGTTTGTCTCGTCGCTGGTGCATCTGTATTCGATTGGCTACATGCAGGAGGAAGAGGGGCAGCCGCGCTTCTTCGCCTATCTTTCTTTCTTCACCTTCTCGATGCTGATGCTGGTGACGTCCAACAACTTCCTGCAGCTGTTCTTCGGCTGGGAAGGGGTGGGGCTGGCCTCCTATCTGCTGATCGGTTTCTGGTACACCAAGCCCAGCGCCAATGCTGCGGCGCTGAAAGCCTTTGTCGTCAATCGCGTCGGCGATTTTGGCTTCACGCTGGGCGTGCTGGCGATCTATCTGGTGTTCGGAACGCTCGACTTTGATGCGGTGTTCGCCGCGGCCCCGGCGGTTGCAGGCAAAAGCTTCGTCTTCGCAGGCATGCATGTCGATATTCTGACCACGATCTGCCTGTTGCTGTTCGTCGGTGCCATGGGCAAGTCGGCCCAGCTTGGCCTGCACACCTGGCTGCCCGACGCCATGGAAGGCCCAACCCCGGTGTCGGCCCTGATCCATGCCGCCACCATGGTGACGGCGGGCGTGTTTCTGGTCTGCCGCGCATCGCCCTTGTTCGCCCACGCGCCGTTTGCGCTGGAAGTGGTGACGGTGGTGGGGGCCACGACGGCCTTCTTTGCCGCCACGGTTGGTCTGTTCCAGAACGACATCAAGCGGGTGATCGCCTATTCGACCTGCTCGCAGCTGGGCTATATGTTCGCAGCGGCCGGGCTGTCCGCCTATAATGTGGCGATGTTCCATCTGTTCACGCACGCCTTCTTCAAGGCGTTGTTGTTCTTATCGGCGGGCGCGGTGATCGTGGCCATGCACCACGAACAGGACATGCGCAAGATGGGGGGCTTACGCAAAGCGCTGCCCTTCAGCTGGGCAATGATGCTGATCGGCAATCTGGCGCTGACCGGCTTTGGCATTCCCTTCACCCTGATCGGCACGGCGGGCTTTTTCTCCAAAGATGCCATCATTACCACCGCCTATCTGTCCCACTCGCCGGTGGCGCACTACGCCTTTGTGCTGCTGGTGATCGCGGCAGCGATGACGGCGTTCTATTCCTGGCGTCAGTTCTTCATGGTGTTCTACGGCACATATCACGGGGCCCATGGGGCCCATGGCATGCCGCTGGAAAAGGTCCATGAAGCCCCGCTCACTATGCTGATCCCGCTGGGTGTGCTGGCATTCGGCGCGCTGTTCGCCGGTCTGGCGTTCGACGGTCACTTCATTGGTGCGACGGCTGGAAGCTTCTGGCACGGCACGCTGGTGCTGGCCGCGGCGGCGGCGCATGAGGTGCCGGTGTGGGTCGAGCTGTCGCCCTTTGCCATGATGTTGGTGGGCTTTGCCATCGCCTATTACTTCTACATCGCCAAACCGGCCCTGACCGCGAAGCTGCAGGCGCAGAATTTCTTCGTCTACCGTTTTCTCTACAACAAATGGTACATCGACGAGCTCTACGATTTTCTGTTTGTCCGGCCCGCTCTGGCGCTGGGGCGGCTGTTGTGGAAGATCGGTGACGGCAAGATTATCGACGGGCTGGGGCCTGACGGTGTGTCCGCCCGCGTGCTGGACGGGGCCAAGGGGGCTGGCCGTCTGCAATCGGGGTATATCTATCAATACGCTTTCGCCATGCTGGCTGGCATCGTCATTCTGACAAGCTGGTTCGTGGTGACGGGGGGCGGATTATGAGCCTTCTTCTCTCTCATATCCTCAGTATCCTGACCTTCCTGCCGATGGTCGGGGCTTTGTGTCTCCTCCTCCTGCGGGGATCCGAGGCGGGGATTGCCAAAGCCGCGCGCTGGGTTGCGCTGGGCTTTACCATCGTGGTGGCGCTGCTCAGCATTGTGATGTGGTCGCAGTTTGATGGTGCGACCGCCCACTTCCAGTTCGTTGAACAGGCGCCCTGGCTTGCCAGCACCATTACCTACCGCATGGGGGTGGATGGCATCTCGATGCTGTTCCTGGTGCTGACCGGGCTTTTGATGCCGTTCTGTATTCTGGCCAGCTGGACCTCGGTCACCAGCCGGGTGCGCGAATATATGGTCGCCTTCCTGATGCTGGAAGGGCTGATGATGGGCGTGTTCGCGGCGCTCGATCTGTTCCTGTTCTACATCTTCTTTGAAGGTGGCCTGATCCCGATGTTCCTGATCATCGGCATCTGGGGTGGCCCGCGCCGGGTCTATGCCAGCTTCAAATTCTTCCTCTACACGCTGCTCGGCTCGCTGTTCATGCTGCTGGCGGTGCTGGCGATCTATTACACCACCGGCACGTCGGATATTTCGGTGCTGATTGAAACCGCGCATTTCCCGATCTGGCTGCAAAAGCTGTTATGGGTCGGTTTCTTCGCCTCGTTTGCGGTCAAGCTGCCGATGTGGCCGGTCCATACCTGGCTGCCCGATGCCCATGTCGAGGCCCCGACCGCCGGTTCGGTCGTGCTGGCCGCGGTTCTGCTGAAAATGGGTGGCTATGGTTTTTTACGCTTCTCGCTGCCGATGTTCGCCTCGGCATCCAGCGCCTTTGCCCCCTTCGTCTTCACGCTGTCGCTGATTGCGGTGGTCTATACCTCGTTCGTGGCGCTGGCACAGGAAGACATCAAGAAGCTGATCGCCTATTCCTCGGTCGCCCATATGGGCTTTGTCACGCTGGGCATCTTCACCTTCAACCGTCAGGGCATTGATGGTGCCATCTTCCAGATGCTGAGCCACGGCGTGGTGTCTGCGGCACTGTTCCTCTGCGTTGGCGTGGTGTACGAGCGTATGCACACCCGCCTGATTGCCGACTATGGCGGTATCGTCAAACGTATGCCGGTCTATGCCACCATCTTCATGGTGTTCGCCTTGGCCAATATGGGGCTGCCGGGCACCGGTAACTTTATCGGCGAGTTTTTGTCGCTGATCGGTGCCTTCCAGGTGTCGAGCACGGTGGCGCTGATTGCCGCCATCGGCACCATCCTGTCCTGCGCCTATATGCTGTATCTCTATAAGCGGGTGATCTTCGGTGCGCTGGTCAAGCCTTCGCTGTCGGCCCTGAAGGATCTTTCCGCCCGCGAGGTGGTGATCCTGGTCCCCTTCGTGGTGGCAACGATCATCATGGGCGTTTATCCCAAACCGATCTTCGACGTTACCCATGCGTCGGTGGCGCATCTGATTGCCCGTTATGATGCGGCGGTGGCGGCCGATCATGTCACGGTACTTCCTGCGGGCATTCCTTCCGGCCATGGAGATATGCGGTGAGCCAGACCGATCTGATTGCAATTCTGCCGGAACTGATGGTGGCTGTGGGCGCGCTGATCGCGCTGATCGCCGGGGCCTTCCACGCGCGGTCGGCCTTTGTCTCGGCCTTCATGGCGCTGATCCTGCTGGTCGCCGGGGTGCTGGTGGCTTTCACGCCCGATGCCCACGCCTTCCATGGCAGCTTCCTGGTGGATGGCTTTGCCCGCTTCGCCCAAGGGCTGGTGGCCGGGGCAGCGCTGGTGTGCATCGTGCTGGCCGATCGTTTCTTCGCCGCGGCCAAACAGAGCCGTTTTGAGCTGTCGGTGCTGATTGGGCTGGCCGCACTTGGTATGATGGTGATGATTGCGGCGGGGGATTTCCTTATCCTCTATCTCGGGCTCGAGCTGCAAAGTCTGGCGCTCTATGTGCTGGCGGCGTTCGAGCGCGGTAACCGCCGTTCGACCGAAGCGGGCCTTAAATATTTCGTGCTCGGGGCATTGTCTTCGGGGCTGATGCTGTACGGCATTTCGCTGATCTATGGTTTTTCCGGCGCGCTCAGCTTCAGCGCGGTCGCGGTGGCGGTCAAAGCCGGGCTCAATCTCGGGCTGGTGTTCGGGCTGGTTTTCCTGATTGCCGGGTTTGCCTTCAAACTGTCGGCGGTGCCGTTCCACATGTGGGCCCCCGATGTCTATGAGGGCGCCCCGACCCCGGTAACCGCCTTCTTTGCCACCGCGGCCAAGGTGGCGGCGCTGGCGATGACCTTACGGGTGCTGATCACCGTCTTCCCCGATGCGCTCATGCAGTGGCGTCAGATCATCATCTTCGCTTCGGTGCTGTCGATGATCCTGGGGGCGTTCGCCGGTATCGCCCAGACCAACATCAAACGCCTGATGGCCTACAGCGCCATCGGCCATATGGGCTATGCGCTGCTCGGGCTGGCGGCGGGTACGCTGATCGGTGTTTCCGGGGCGCTGACCTATCTGGCGTTCTATGTCATTGCCAATCTCGGCACCTTTGCCTGTATCCAGACCATGCGCCGTGACGGTGCGTCGGTCGAGACGATTGCCGATCTGGCCGGGCTGTCGCGCAGCCGTCCGAAGCTCGCCTTTGCCCTGTCGGCTTTGGTGCTCTCTCTGGCGGGGCTGCCGCCGCTGATGGGCATCTTCGCCAAGCTGTATGTCTTCCTCGCTGCGATCGGGGCCGGGCTTTATATCGCCGCGCTGATCGGCATTCTGTCGAGTTGTGTTGCCGCCTTCTATTACCTGCGTATCGTCAAGGTGATCTATCTCGATCCACCGGCCGCTGCGCTGGATCGTGACGAAGGTGTGGCGGTACAGATTGTCATTGCGGTGACGGCATTGATCTCGCTGCTGTTCGTCTTCCTGCCCGGTCCTTTGGTGCAGGCGGCAGATCTGGCCGCGAAAGCCCTGTTTCCGTGAGCCGTTGGCCTGACGGTTACGGCCTGATTGCGTTACCCGAGACCGATTCCACCAATTCGGAAGCGTTGCGCCGCGCCCGCGAGGGGGCGGCGCCGCCGTTTTGGGTGACGGCCGAGCGCCAGAGCCAGGGCAAGGGCCGTCGTGGCAATGTCTGGCAATCGCAAAGCGGTAATCTGTTTGCCTCGCTGGCGATCTGTCCGCCCGGGGCCGACTTTTCCCAGTTGTCGTTTGCGGCGGCGCTGGCGGCCTCGGACATGCTGGCCAGTTTTGCTCCCTCGGTCCGGATCGAGGTCAAATGGCCCAACGATGTGCTGGCTGGCGGGCTGAAGATTGTCGGCATACTTCTGGAGACCGAAACCCTGCCGCAAAGCGAAACCCAGCTGGGCGCGCCGGTGCTGGTGGTCGGTATCGGGGTTAATCTTACCTCTCATCCGGACAAAACCGCGTATGGCGCCACCTCGCTGGCGGCGCTGGGCGGCGTGGTGCCAACCGCGCAGGTTGCACTCTTCCGTCTAGCCGAGACGTGGACCAAGTGGTATGGGCTCTGGCTGAAAAGCGGGTTTGCCCCTTTGCGCGAGGCCTGGCTGGCCCGCGCGGTTGGATTGGGGGCCCCGGTCACGGTCCGGCTGGCCCATGCCGGTGAGGCCGGACGGGGTGTTCGCAACGGTTTGTTTGCCGGTCTGGATGAAAACGGTGCCTTGCTGTTGGATGAAGCGGGGGCTACGCGTAAAATCTCTGCCGGTGATGTGTTCTTTACCTGAGGGCTGAAGCCTTCAGCCGGGCGTGAAAGGGTTCCCATGCTGCTTGCCATTGATGTCGGCAACACCAATATCGTTTTCGCTGTCTGCGATGGTATGACGGTTCGCCACGAATGGCGGGTTGTCACCGACCGGAACCGTACCGCCGATGAATATGCGGTGTTTCTGTCGCCACTGCTGGCCTTCAATGCATTGTCGTTTGGCGATTTCGACGCGGCGATCATTTCCAACGTGGTGCCGGCAGCGATGTTCGATTTGCGCCAGCTCTGCCGGCGTTATTTCCATTGTGAGCCGATGGTGATCGGCGATCCCACCGTTGATCCCGGTATCCGCATCAATATCGACCATCCCGAAACCATGGGCGCCGACCGCATCGTCAACGCGGTCGCGGCCTACGAGCGCTATACCGGTGCGATGATCATCATCGATTTTGGCACCGCGACCAATTTCGATGTTGTCTCGGCTGATGGCTGCCATGAAGGCGGCGTGATCGCCCCCGGCTTACATCTGTCGGCCCAGGCGCTGCACGAAGCCGCCGCCATGCTGCCGCGGGTAGCGGTGGCGCGCACCAGCCATGTTATTGCCAAGGATACCGTGCCCGCGATGCAGTCCGGCCTCTACTGGGGCTATATCGGGCTGATGGAAGGCCTCGTCACCCGCATCAAGGCCGAATATGCCGCGCCGATGACGGTGATTGCCACCGGGGGCCTCGCCAGTCTGTTCCATCGCCAGTCGCAGATGATTGATTATCTGGACCGTGACCTGACCATTCGTGGTCTGGTGCTGGTCTACGAACGTAACAAATCCGGGTTGGTCAAATGAGATTGCTGGCGTGATGACACATAACGAAGACGACGCGCTGGTTTTCCTGCCGCTGGGTGGCTCGGGCGAAATTGGCATGAATTTCAATGCCTATGGTTTCGGCCCCCCCGGCGAAGAAAAGTGGATCATCGCCGATTGCGGTGTGCTGTTCGGCCGTGAAGGCGCCGCGCCGGGTGTCGATGTCATTGTGCCGGATGTCAGCTTTCTGGCCGAGCGGCGCGCCGATGTCCTTGGTCTGATCGCCACCCATGGCCATGAAGATCATATCGGGGCCATTCCCCATCTGTGGCCGGATCTGCGCTGCCCGATCTATGCCACACCGTTTACCGCGCGCCTGATCGGCGCCAAGCTGGCCGAAGCGGGCCTGACCAAAGCCAAACTCAACGCGGTGCCGCTCAAAGGGCGGGTCACGCTCGGTCCCTTCGAGATCGAGTTTGTCACCATGACCCACTCGATCCCCGAACCCAACGCGCTGGCGATCCATACGCCGCTGGGCACCGTGGTCCATTCCGGCGACTGGAAGATCGATGATGGTCCGCTGCTCGGCGAAAATGTCGATAGGTCGGCGCTGGAACGGCTGGGCGATGACGGTGTGCTGGCGCTGGTCTGCGATTCCACCAATGTCATGGTGATGGGCCATTCCGGCTCGGAAGCCGATGTCCGTGTCGGGCTAAGCAATCTGATCGCCACCCTGAAGGGCCGGGTGGCGGTGACCGCTTTTGCCTCTAATGTCGCCCGTCTGGAAACAGTGGCCAAGGCGGCGGTAGCGGCCGGGCGGCGGGTGGTGCTGGTCGGCCGGGCCATGCACAAGATGGTCGAAGCGGCGCAAGCCTGTGGTTACTTAAAAGATTTCCCCAAGACCACCGATGAAGAAGCCGCCGGGCATATGTCGCCTGATACGGTGCTTTATCTGTGTACCGGCAGTCAGGGCGAGCCGCGCGCCGCCATGGCCCGCATTGCCACCGGCGACCACCCTTACGTCAAGCTGGGCGAAGGCGATAAGGTGATCTTCTCCTCGCGCGTCATTCCCGGTAACGAGCTGGGCATCTTCGCCATGCAGAACCACCTGACCGCTTTGGGGGTCGAGGTGTTGTCGGCCGAGGATCATTTCGTTCACGTCTCCGGCCATCCGGCGCAGGACGACATCAAACAGCTTTATGGCTGGCTGAAGCCAAAGATTGCCATTCCGGTCCATGGCGAGTTGCGCCACCAAAGTGCCCATGTCCGTCTGGCCCATGCGCTGGGCGTCAAAACCGTGGTGCCGGGTGCCAACGGCCAGATGCTGCGGCTGGCCCCCGGCCCGGTCGAGGTGGTGGACGAGGTTCCCTCGGGCCGTATCCATGTCGATGGCGCGGTGCTGGTGCCGGAAGGCGAGGGGCTGGCCCGCTTACGCCGCTCGCTCAGCTATGCCGGTCTGATCGCCATCTCGCTGGTGCTGGATGACAAGGGGCGGATAGCGGCCGAGCCGACCTTCGTCATGGAAGGTATTCCCGAAATAGTACAATCGGCGGTGCGTGATGCGGTCGATGCCGCGCTGCGGCGCTATAAGCCGAAGCGCGATACCGAGGATGCCCTGTCGGAAGCCGTCCGCCGGGCTGCCCGTGGGGCTGCGGATGATGCCTGGAATAAAAAACCGATCACCAGGGTTGTTTTAACCTGGCTGTGAAGTCGGAAATACCGTAAACTTCTTTCTGGGGTTGTGTCCGGGTGCTTTGGATGTTTCCAGAGTATTTGCGATAATTTGTGTCTAGGCTTGCAACCATGGGTTAATATCTTTATACTATAGTATGATAGTAGCTCTCTGTAAGGGCACAGCAATGAGTGTCGCGATTACAGCCACTACTGCCTCCGGTTCCTCGGTCGCCAGCAATGTTGCGGCGTCCAGTGGCAGTGCAAGTGCAGCCTCTCGCGCTGCGGCGACTGCAGAAGCAGCCGCGGCGATGCAGTCCTCTAGTCAATCGGTCAGCAAGACTGGCAATGGGACCTCCTCGGATTCAACATCGGGCGGCGGTCGTGCTGTTGCACATGCCGCTGATACATCGTCGATGTTTTCGCAGCACAAGGGGCAGTTTCTGTCGCTGACTTCGGTGGTGCTCAATGTCGGCAATAAATACGATCTTGAATCACAGTTCCGCGCCTATATGGGCCTGCAGGATATGTCGTTGTCCGGCAAGCTCAATGGCATGGACCCCAATAACCAGCGTCTGTGGATGGAGACCAATCGCAGTTCGATTGGTGTGATGAAAGAATATCTGCAGCAGATGGTGGCTTCGGTCGTCAATAGCGCCAGCAGCAGCAGCGACAGCAGCAGCGCGGCCATCGCGGCGGCGGCACAGGCCGAGCTGAAGAAGTTCGATGCCATGAGCTCGATGGAACAAAAGGTCTATTACAACGCCGTGGCCAATACGCAGGACAGTTCCGGCTCGACGCCCTATACCGATGTCAGCCAGTATCGTGCCTCGCTGATGGCGCTGGCGCGCAGTGCGTCCGCGGCCTCGTCCGACAGCTCCTCGTCGACCTCGACCAGCAGTACCAGCAGCACGGTCACGACGGCGAACACCAACACCACCAGCAGCGATACCAGTAACGAGACACTGGCACAGATCGCGGCGGCCGCCTCGGGTTCGTCGTCCTCGTCTACCACGGTGACCGACACGGTCGATCTGTCGCCCGCCGCTCAGCGCATCATTGGCGGCGATGCCCATTCCTCGGGATCGGGCAGCTCGTCGACGACCATATGGGACGCTGGCAACAATGTCAGCGTTACGACCTGACGGCGTCTGTCGCAGCCCCCTGTAATTGATAGATCCTGCCCCTGATCTGTTCGGGGGGCTTTACGTCAGTGCGACCTTGATGGCGAACAGCACCGCGATGGTGGCGACCGCCGGATTGACTTCGCGCCAGCGTCCGGCTGCCAGCTTGATGCCGGTATGGGCGATAAAGCCGATGCCGATCCCCGCCGCAATCGAATAGGTCAGCGGAATGGCCAGCGCGGTCAGGATGGCCGGGGCGCCTTCGGTCAGATCATCCCAGTCGATATCTTTCAGGCCGCGCCCCATCAGGGCGGCGACAAACACCAGTGCCGGTGCCGTGGCATAGATCGGCACGCTTGCGGCCAGCGGGGCCAGAAACAGGCTGGCAAGGAACAAAAGCGCCACCACCACCGCGGCCAGACCGGTGCGCGCCCCGGCCTGAATACCGGAAGCACTTTCGATATAGGCGGTGACCGGCGAGGTGCCCAGTGTGGCCCCGATGATCGAGCCCACTGCATCGGTGGTCAGAGCCTTACGGGCGTTTTTCAGCTTGCCGTCGGCCTCGAACAGCCCGCCCTGATGGGCAACCGCGGTCAGCGTGCCCGAGGTGTCGAGCATCTCGACCAGCAGAAAGACAAAGACGCTGGTGGCGATGGCCGCAGTTGGTGCACCGGTAAAATGCATCGCGCCGAAGGTCGGGGCCAGCGAGGGCGGCATGCTGGCGATGCCGTGCACCTGCTGCAGGCCCATCAGCACCGCGGCAATCGTCGCCACCACAATGCCGATCAGCACCGATCCGGCTACGCCACGGGCCGCCAGCGCAAAGATGATGATGAAGGTCACGGCCGCAATCAGCACCTTGGGATCGGTCAGATGGCCGGCCTGCACAAGGGTGTCGGGGCTGGCCACGACAATGCCGGCATCGGACAGTCCGACCAGACCGAGAAAGAACCCGATCCCGGCGGCAATCGCCAGCTTCATGCTTTTGGGCAGGGCGTTGATCAGCCATTCGCGCGCCGGGGTCACCGACACCAGTACGAACAGGACACCGGCCAGAAAAACGCAGCCCAGAGCCAACCGCCAGTCGCCGTTAAAGCTGGGCACCACAGTGAAGGCAAAAAAGGCGTTCAGCCCCATACCGGGGGCCAGCGCCACCGGCAGGCGGGCATACAGCCCCATGATCGCGGTGGTCAGCGCGGTGGCAAGGCACGTCGCCACAAAACAGGACCCTTCGTCCAGCCCCGCCCCGGCCAGGATCTTCGGGTTGACGAACATGATGTACGCCATGGTCAGGAAGGTCGTGGTGCCTGCCAGCACCTCGCGGCGCAAGGCGGCAGCGCCGGGTTCAAGCCCGAAAAAATTTGCGATCATTTGGAGTGTCCGACACGAATACTGTGGGACGGGCAGATGAGGTCAATGAACCCGAGGTGTCAACAACGAAAAAGGCCGGGCGAACCCGGCCTTTTTCTATCAAACCCTCAGAATTCTCTCCCCGAACTTGGCCGTTCTTTTTTGGAATGGCTTCCCGTCCGCTTTGTGAGGCAACTACATAAAGGAGTTTTGCAAAGATGTCACGAAATTTCGGTAATCCCTGTATGGGCTTATGGCTGGGCAGGCCAAAATCTATACCCTTGTTTTGATTAGATTGACTGCGCTGTCATGGCGCGCCCTGCGACAAAAGTGCAGCCCCCGCTTTCAACAATTTTGCAGTCACTAACCATCTTTTCGCCGCATATGTGGCCAGATTGCCATGCCGTTGACGGCGAACCTTCGCGAATCTCTGCTAGCGCGGGTGCACCCTGTTTATGTCTGCCATGTTTTGGCGGCCTGACGTGTCGCCGGATCAGGCGCAAACAGGCAGAAAAGTCATAGAAATCTGATACCTAACGCCGATGATGGCCCCTTCGCGCGGGGCAGCCTTCGCTGCCTCGCATACCAGACGAATGGAGCCCCCCATGCTAACAAAATCCGTCTTGCTGGCCAGCGTTGCCGTTCTTGGCATTCTGTCTGTGGCCCAATCTGCTCAGGCGATGGAATTGTGGGACCCGCATCTGCGGGGATCCGACGAAGGTATGGCTGCGGGGGCTGCGTTGCCGCCGGGTGTTTACGGGGTGATGCATAACTACTGGGCCGCTTATGACCAGTTTGGCCCCGGCGGGCATAAGACCGGCAATAAGCTTGATGTGCTGGTCGAGGTGCCCGTCGTGTTGTGGCAGACCGGCTATCAGATTTTTGGTGCCGATCTTTCAATGGCGGTGGCACAGCCCTTCGACTACACCAATTTCAAATCGCCCAATACAGCCAGCCTGTCGGACAATGCCCATTGGGGCACCTTCAACACCATCTTCATTCCGTTTCAGCTTTCCTGGACCCTGCCGGAAAATTTCCACGTCGCGACCAATCTGACGGTGTATGCCGATGATGCGACCTCGTCCCCGGCGGACCCGCCCGGCGGTGGCGGCATTGGTTCGGGTAACGGCTTCTGGACGCTGGAGCCGTCTCTGGGTGTCAGCTGGCTGCAGGATGGCTGGAACCTCAGCATCAGCGCGCATTACGATTATAACTTCAAGAACCACAAGACCGACTATCATTCCGGCCAGCAGATTGCGGTCGATTACACCGTCGCCAAGACCATCGGCAAATGGACGTTTGGCGTTGGGGCGCATCAGGAAAATCAGCTGACCAATGACAGTGGCAGCGGTGCGGTGGGCTGTGCGGCCAAGAAAGGCTGCAAGGTGGTCAATTCCGGCATTGGGCCACTGATCGGCTATCAGTTCGACACTATGGCGCTGCAGCTGACCTATAATCAGAACATCTATGCCCAGAATGATGTCGCCGGTACGATCCTCAATCTGCGGCTGGTAACGGCGTTAAACTGACCCTAGGGGCGGGCCGGGCCAAGGCTGACCTGAATATCGGTTGGCCGGGCCTGGAACGGGGCGGAGGTGACCAACACATCCGCCCCCGCGGCTGCATAGGCGGCGGCATTGGCGGCTGTGATGCCACCGGCCGGGGCAATCAGCGGGCGGCCATCGGCCCGCTTGGGCAGACGGGCCTTTAGTTCGGCCAGCTGTTCGGGGCTGAATTTTTCGAGCTGGATAATGTCAGCCGTGGCGGCGGCGAGCGCTTCTTCTATGCACGAGACTTCCACGGCGATCGATTGTTCCGGTGCGCGGGCGCGCAACGTTGCGATGGCCGCGGGCACATCGTCGGGTAAAAAGGCGCGGTGCTCGGCAAAAAGCATAATGCTGTCCGACAGGCCGAAGCGGTGCACCGATCCGCCGCCCGCCAGCACGGCCTTCAGCGCCAGTTTTTTGGTATAGGGCGCGCTTTTGCGGGTGACGCCGACCGTGATGGCCGGGCTCACGCTGCGGGCTGCCGCCACAATGCGGGCTGTGGCGCTGGCAATGCCGCCCGCCCATTCCATCACAATCTGGCTGACCTTCCAGCCCGCATGCAGCGCCGCTGCCGGGCCATGGGCTTTGAGCAGCTGCGTGCCGGATGGGGCTTCTGTGCCGGATGCAATGGCAAAATCCATCGTGGCACCAAGGCGGGTGAAGATGCGGGCGGCTTCGTCTATGCCGCTGACGGTTTGCGGATCACGCGCGGTAAAGCTGATGCCGCCGGGTTGATCGCCAAGGGCCAGCAGCCGCGTGGTCAGATCGCCATAGGGCAGATCATCCTCAATCAGCCGGTCAATCTCGGCATCGGTCAAATAATACGGGTCCATGGCGCATCCCCTTGCACCGGCCAGCATGTGCGCCGGGGCCTTCGCACGCAACCGGCCTTTTGGCGCGGGGGGATGTGCGAACTATAAGACTATATTTGATAAGCTGTGGCATCAAACGCGTTTCTCGTACATTTTAGATTCTAAGGAGCGGGGTGGGATAAAATTTATAGGTGGGCGAGCGGCAAAATCTTCTATCGCTTTCTTTTCTGATAATTCTGACGGTCTTTTCTTTGTTAACTAACTATGGGTGTAAAATCGTCATTCTCGCCAAGGATGACTGGTTCGTTTGGCACTGCAAGTGATGTGTTCTCCTCCCCCGCTTGCGGGGGAGGTGGCTGGCGCAGCCAGACGGTGGGGGCGTGATCGCGGCTGAGGGTGGGCTTGATGTTTGCCCCCTCTGTCTCGCTATCGCTCGACACCTCCCCCGTAAAAGACGGGGGAGGAGAAACGTAGGTTCATTATGCGAAACGACGAACAGCGCAGCACCGCACAGGCCAAATTTCTGCGCCGGAATATGACGCACGCCGAAGCGTTGCTGTGGTCCCGGTTGCGCCGTTCCCACGGTTTACATATCCGCAGGCTGCATCCGATTGGCCCTTTTATCGTCGATTTTGCTTGTGTCGCGGCGCGTCTGGTGATCGAGGTCGATGGCAGTGTTCATGAAAGCGTTGCTGTTTCTGTGCGTGACATGTCGCGGAATGATTTTCTGATCGCACAGGGCTGGCATATTCTGCGTTTGAGCAACCGCGATGTTTTTAGTGATGTTGAGGGAGCTGCGGGGCGTGTTCGGGAAGTGGTTTTTGCTCTGGCTGCCCGCGCCCCCACCGTCATGCCTTTGGCATGACACCTCCCCCGTGAATGACGGGGGAGGAGAAGGTGGGCAAAATAAAACCCCACCCGGCGGTAACCGGATGGGGTGTGTTCTGGCACTCATCCTTCGACAGGCTCATCCTTCGACGGGCTCAGGATGAGGGGAGTGGGGCTCAGGATGAGGAGGGGTGGCTTGTTTAATACGCCCGTGCCACAAAGATTTCTTCGACGCCGTCACGGCCGGTGAACAGGCACTTGCCATGGCTTGACGGCTGGTCGAGCGGTGCGTTGCGCAAGGTCAGTTTCAACGCTTTCAGCTTCTCGGCAATGGCTTCGAGTTCTGCGCCTTCGGGCCGTGCCCAGCTTGCCTTGACCCAGCCCTTGGTGGCGTTTTCGTCGCCGCTGAAATAGGCCACCAGATCGTCATAGCTGGTGATGCCGGTGACGATGGCGGCATCGCGTTTGGCTTTGGCTTCGGCGAACAGACCATTCTGAATCTCAGTCAGAAGATCGGCGGCCTTGTTGATGAATTCGTCACGCGGTGCGTTGTGCGAAATAACCTTGTCGCCATCGCGAAGGGTATCGCGGCGCATAAAGGTCACCGTGCCGTTTGCCATATCGCGCCCGCCGATTTCGACGATCACCGGGGCCCCACGGCGCACCCAGTTCCAGCGCTTTTCCGCCGACTTCTGTGACTTGGTATCGATCTGCGCGCGGATGGTCTCGCTTAAGCACACTTTGCCCTTCAGTTCCCTGGCAATCGCGTCGCAGTATTCCAAGAGCGCGCCATCTTCCGGCTTGCCCCGCAGCATCGGCACAATGACGATCTGCTGCGGTGCCAGCGCGGGCGGCAGACGCAGGCCATCATCATCGCCATGGGTCATGATCAGCCCGCCGATCAGACGGGTGGAAACGCCCCAGCTGGTGGTATGGCAGAAGGCCATTTCACCGGCATCATTCTGGAAGCGGATATTCTGGGCCTGTGCGAAGTGCTGGCCAAGGTAATGCGACGTGCCCGCCTGCAACGCCTTACCATCCTGCATCATGGCTTCGATCGAGAAGGTCGAAACCGCGCCGGGGAAGCGTTCGTTGGCGGGCTTTTCACCGGCCATCACCGGCATCGCCATCGGCCCCTCGGCGAATTCGCGATAGACTTCCAGCATCTTCATGGTTTCGGCCAGCGCTTCGTCCGCCGTGGCGTGGGCGGTGTGGCCTTCCTGCCAGAGGAATTCCGCCGTGCGCAGGAACAGCCGGGTGCGCATTTCCCAGCGCACCACGTTCGCCCACTGATTGATCAGCACCGGCAGGTCGCGATGGCTTTTGATCCAGCGCGAGAAAGCATCGCCGATGATGGTTTCCGAGGTTGGGCGCACGATCATCGGTTCTTCCAGCTTGGCATCGGGATCGGGCTGCAACTTGCCGTCGATGACTTTCAGCCGGTGGTGGGTGACGACCGCCATTTCCTTGGCAAAGCCCGCGACATGCTCGGCTTCCTTGGCGATGAAGCTCATCGGGATGAACAACGGGAAGTAGGCGTTCTCGTGCCCGGTGTCGCGAATCCGCTGGTCCAAGAGGCGCTGAATCCGCTCCCACACGCCATAGCCCCACGGCTTGATGATCATGCAGCCGCGCACCGGCGAGGTTTCGGCCATATCGGCATCACGCACAACTGCTTGATACCATTCGGGAAAATCGGTGCGGGGGACGTTGAGGGCGCGTTGCATGACTAATCCGTTCGTTGCTATGCCAGTGTGGGGCCGTTAAAAGGCTTGCGACAACAACTAGCGCAAGCGACCTTTCGCCGAAAGTGCCCAAATGTCCGATTCTGCCCCCCCCGTGGCGGCCAGCCGCCCTTTTGCCCCCTTTGAATGGATGATGGCGCTGCGCTATTTGCGCGCCAAAAAGACCGAAGGCTTTGTTTCGGTTATTTCGATCATCTCGCTGGTGGGGATTGCGCTCGGGGTGGCGGTGTTAATCATCGTCATGTCGGTGATGAACGGTTTCCGGCACGACCTGCTGGCCCGCATCTTGGGCGTGCAGGGCCATGCCGTGGTGCAGGGCGTCGGCGGCGGCATTGCCGACTATGACCGCATCACCGCCAATGTGTTAAAGGTGCCCGGCGTCACGCGGGCCACCCCGGTGATTGATGCCCAGCTGGTTGCCAGCGCCGGGGATGTCAATGCCGGTGTGCTGGTCCGCGGCATGAAGACGGCGGATCTGAAGAGCTTTTCCATGGTGTCTTCGACCCTGGCACCCGGCGCGCTGAACAATTTCGACAGTGGCGACAGTGTGGTGATCGGCGCCGGGCTGGCCGAGCGGCTGGGGCTTGAGGTCGGATCGAAAATTACCCTGATGTCGCTGCAGGGTGATGTGACGCCCTTTGGCACCACGCCGCGCATCAAATCCTATCGTGTGGCGGGCATCTTCAAGATGGGCATGAGCGAGTATGACAAAATGTATATCTTCATGCCGCTGTCCGAGGCCCAGCTGTTCTTCAATGTCGGCAACGCCGTCAGCGGCATCGAAATCATGACGACCAACGCCGATACGGTCGATGATCTGGTGCCCGCGCTGAACCGTGTGGTGGCCCCTTATGCCCGCGTGACCACCTGGCATGACCGGGATTCGACCTTTTTCGATGCGGTACAGATCGAACGCAATGTGATGTTCCTGATCCTGACGCTGATCATTTTAGTGGCGGCGCTCAACATCGTTTCCGGCCTTTATATGCTGGTCAAAGATAAATCCGCCGACATTGCGATTTTGCGCACCATGGGGGCCAGCCGCGGTTCGGTGATGCGCATCTTCCTGATTGCCGGGCTTTCCATCGGGGTGATCGGCACGCTGGTGGGGCTTTTGATCGGGGTGGCGTTCTGCGCCAATATCGAGGCGATACGGCAAGCCTTATCGACGCTGACCGGTACCACGCTGTTTAACCCCGAAGTGTATTTCTTAAGCAAAATGCCAGCCGAAATGGATTTCAGCGAGGTGGCCGCCGTGGTGGCGATGAGCCTGTCGCTGACCTTCCTTGCAACCATTTATCCGTCGTGGCGGGCGGCCAAACTCGATCCGGTGGAGGCGTTGCGTTATGAGTGAGATGGGCCAATCCGTGGCGGCATCCGAAGCCTTGCGGCTGGAAGCCGTCACCCGCAGTTTTCGCGAAGGTGCCGGTACGCTGGAAATCTTCCGCGGCTTAAATGCCACCCTGATGGCGGGCGAGATCGTTGCGCTGGTCGGCCCGTCCGGGGCGGGCAAGTCGTCGCTGCTGCATATTGCGGGGCTCTTGGAAGCGCCGACCGCTGGCGAGATTTATATCGAGGGGCAGCCGGTCAGCCGCGCCAGTGAACGGGCTCGCACGATGATCCGTCAGCGGACCATCGGTTTCGTCTATCAGGCCCATCATCTGCTGCCGGAATTCTCGGCGCTGGAAAATGTCGTCATTCCGCAGATGATCGCCGGCAAGTCCAAGGCGGCGGCTAAGGTTGAAGCGCTGCGGCTGCTGGGGCTGATGGGGCTGGCAGATCGCGCCAGCCATCGCCCGGCGCAATTGTCCGGTGGCGAACAGCAGCGCGTTGCCATTGCCCGGGCGCTGGCCAATCGGCCACGGATTCTGCTGGCGGACGAGCCGACCGGCAACCTTGATCCCAAAACGGCGGAAGGCGTGTTCGATACCCTGTTCAAGGCCGTGCGTACCGAAGGCGTCGCTGCCCTGATCGCCACCCACAACAGCGACCTTGCCGCCCGTATGGACCGCGCTTTGATGCTCAAAGACGGCGTGCTGGTGGCGCAGTAGGGGGCGTTTTACTTTCTTCAGGCGGGCTCGGGATGAGGGCTCATGCTTCGACAAGCTCAGCATGAGGGCGTGTTTTGTGCGGTAGAAAATTCCTCATCCTGAGCTAAGTCGAAGGATGAATTTTTTCTCCTCCCCTGCAAGCGCCAGCGATGCGGGGGAGGTGTCATGCCAAAGGCATGACGGAGGGGGTGCAACCGGGACCACAGCAGCGCTTCGGCATGGGGCATATTCCGACGCAGAAATTTGGCCTGCGCAGTGGTTCGCAGTTCGGCATTTCGCATCTGTCCCACACGCGTCTTCACCCCCACCGTCTGGCTACGCCAGCCACCTCCCCCGTTACGACGGGGGAGGAGACGTTATGGCTGTCACTGACGGTGGATGTCGTGCCCCCCGTCATCACACCTTAACGCGCTGTGATTTACCGGCTTTTAGTGCGACCTGCGTTTTTTTGCCGTTATGGTGCAGGGTGAGGGTTTTGTCGGCCTTCGCCGTCAGTGTCAGCTTGGTCGGTTTGCCCTTGGCCCACACCAGATCGGCGCCGATGCCGCCACGGGCGCGCAGGCCGCTGACCGATCCCGTCGGCCACGCGGCGGGCAGGGCAGGCAGCACGAACAGCGTATCGCCCCGGCTTTGCAGCAGCATTTCGGTGATGCCATTGGCGCCGCCAAAATTGCCGTCAATCTGAAACGGCGGATGGGCATCGAACATATTGGGATAGGTGCGTTGCGGCCCGAGCAGGAAGCGCAGGATTTTATGGGCGTGATCGCCTTCGCCCAGACGCGCCCATAGATTGATGCGCCACGCGGTGCCCCAGCCGGTGGCCTCGTCCCCGCGAATTTCCAGTGATTTGCGCGCCGCCGCCGCCAGTTCGGGCGTGGCCTGCGGCGAAATCTGATGGCTGGGGAACAGGGCATAAAGATGCGAGACATGGCGGTGATGAAGGTCATCGGCCTCCATATCCCAATCCTCCAGCCATTCCTGTAACTGCCCCGCTTTGCCGATATGATCGGGGGCAAGGCGGGCACGCAGGGCGGTGACCTCGGCGGCGAAGGCATCATCTGTATGCAGAATATGCGTCGCTTTTACCGTGGCGTCGAACAGATCGCGCAGGATTTGCGTGTCGATGGCCGGGCCGGCACAGATCATGGTGCCGAACGGGTGGGTGTGTTCGGGCGACATCGACGGGCAGGTCACCATCCAGCCATGCTTGGGTTCGGCCACCAGAGTGTCGAGGAAGAACTGGCAGGAACCTTTCAGCAGCGGGTACACCCCGGCCAGAAACTCTGTATCAAGACTATAGTCGTAATGGTCCCACAGATGCAGACACAACCATGCCCCGCCCATCGGCCAGGTGCCGTATTTGGCCGCATCAATCGGCGCTGTGGCGCGCCAGATGTCGGTGTTGTGGTGGCAGACCCAGCCGCGTGCGCCATACTGTTCGCGCGCGGTGACTGCGCCGGTTTCGGCAATATCTTTGACCAGCGCCACCAGTGGCTCGACGCATTCAGGTAAGTTGCCCGGTTCGGCAATCCAGTAATTCATCTCGGTATTGATATTGATGGTGTATTTGCCGCCCCAGGGCGCGCTCAGCTTGTCGTTCCATAACCCCTGTAACCCCGCAGGCTG
The DNA here is from genome assembly GCF_055392125.1 of Micropepsis pineolensis. NCBI lineage: Bacteria > Pseudomonadati > Pseudomonadota > Alphaproteobacteria > Micropepsales > Micropepsaceae > Micropepsis > Micropepsis pineolensis. The sequence goes on along the minus strand of NZ_AP042408.1, from coordinate 3,111,022 downwards.
GGTGCCGGGGCGTGAACTGCAGATCATGAGATAGCGCGCATACTGATAATATAGCACCGCATAGGCCGGATCATCCCTCACCGGTTCGGCGCCAATGCGTTCATTGGTCGGCAGAATATCCGCGCCACTACCCAGATGCAGCTGCACCCGGCGGAACAGGCGCTGATGTTCGGCGCTATGGGCCTTTCTGATCGCGTCAAACGGTTTGATGGCCGCCTTTTCGATGACGGCTTTGGCGATGGCATCGGGATCGGCGCTGACATCGTGGTAGTTTTTGAAATTCGTCGCCGCCGCGATCAGGATCACCACAGAGCTGGCACCGCTTACGGTCAGCGTATCTCCGGATGTCTCGATCTTGCCGCCCTCGTTCAGCACGCGCACGCGGGTGACAAAGCGTAAGCGGGCGGGGATGCCCTGCTGGCTTTGGTTCACACCACAAAGCAGCATGTCGGTGCCGTCGAATGAAACCGAAGCCTTTTGCGGTGTGGTGAAACCCAGTTTGAACGCAATCGCATGGGGTGTATCGGCGCGGATTTCCAGCGCAATCACATCATCAACCGGACTGGCAAGGCAGGTGCGGGTGAAGCGTACGCCGCCACGGCTGTAAACCGTGCGGGCCAGCGCGCTGTCGAGATCCAGACTGCGGCGATAACCGGTGACGGGGCCATCTTCCTCGGTCAGGATCAGGCTGCCGATAGTCTGATACGACATCTGGCGCGGCGGCACGCCCATCATTTCCGCATCAATCAGCGTTTCGGCGTCTTTGTATTTGCCGTCAAAAATCAGGCGGCGCACATCGGCCAGATGGGCGGCGGCACCTTTATGCGCGGGCTGATAGGGGCCACCCGCCCACAGGGTTTCCTCGTTCAGTTGCAGTTCTTCGCGCGCCGTGCCGCCATAGACCATGGCGCTGAGCCGCCCGTTGCCGATCGGCAGGGCCTCGGTCCACACTTTGGCCGGTTGCTGATACCACAGCGTCAGCGTGCTTTCGGCGTCTTTGGTGGCCGCGCCGGTCTGTACGGCCCCCGCCGCCGCACTGACCCCCAAGGTTGCCGCGCTGAACGCCAGCGCATCGCGCCGTGTAAACCCTGCGCGGGTTTTGTGCTGTGTCATGTTCTCTGCCCCATCCCAGTTTTTTCTATCTTATTGTTCGGAATAGAATTTTACCCGTGTTGAGGGAAATCCCTTCTGCGTGATCGCCATCATATCTGGATGAATGTGGTCGCAGCGCGCCGCTTTTCCGCGCTGCAGTGCCGCGCGTTCCGTTTTTGTTCTTGACGGAACAAACAATGAACGCTAGCGTCCTACTATCGAAAACGGGAGGCTAATATGATCTGGTTACGCGATATGGCGGCGGGCGTTGGGCTGATGGTTTTTATGGCGTCCTCTTACATTCTGGTTAATGCCGCGTCCGGCATGGTGATCGGCTGATACGGATGGGTGTCGGCTGTTAAACGTTAAACGCCAGCTTCTGGGCGTAGCGGCCAATATCCGGTGGCCACGATGCCATTGTCGATGCGAACTGGTCGCGATCCCCAGCAAATAAAGCCCGCAAGGCTTCTTCATAATCGGGCAGGTTTCCGGCAATGGCTGTCAGGAAGCGGTACGCGGCTTCCTGGGCGTGGCGATGTTGGGTGAGACTTTCGCTCTGCTTGCGGGCCTGTTCGACCAGTTTGCGTAAGGCGACCGAGGCTCCGCCAGGCTGTTCGCTCAGCCATTGCCAGTGGCGTGGCAGTAAAGTGACTTCGCGTGGTACGACACCTAGACGCGGCCGCCCCCGGGTGCCGGTTACGGTTTGCTGTGTGGCTTCTGTCTGGCCGGTGGCGGGTGGCGCTTCGGCTGTGGGTTGGTGATGACGGGCGACAATCTCTGCCGGGCTGCCGCGCAGATCCAGTTCGATGATCTCGCCATTGCTGTCAGTGAAAACCTGAACGGCGTCGGCGAGGGTGGCAGATGCGGCCTGTGCGATGGCGGTGACGATTTCAGCCAATGCTCCGGTGGCAATCTGGCGACCATTACAAAAGGCTGTGTAGGTTAATACGGGCATTTCGCGCTAATCCTGACTTGCATTTTGTATTTTTATCCGGGTAATAATGGCTTTGTCAATTTTATCCGGATAAAAAGGAGCGTGGTTATGGATAGTGTTGCCCGGAAGGCGGCTGCCGCAGCCTGTAAGAAGAGAGATGTTGTTGTAGGGATTTACGCGCTGCGCTGTGCCGCATCCGGTCAGATCTGGGTCGGGCAGTCACGAAACATGGCCGCACAACAGAACCAGATGGCATTTTCTCTGCGGAATGGCGGTTTTCTGAGCCGCACCCTGCAGGCGGTCTGGGCAGCGCAGGGGGCAGATGGTTTATCCTATGACGTTCTGGAATGTTTGCAGGAGCCAGAAGAAGGTTTGCCCGCCTTTGCCAGGCAGAAATGGCTGGTGGAGCGGGAGCGTTTCTGGCGGGAAAAGCTCGGTGCCGAGCCATTATGATCTCTGTAGGACTGTGCTGCTGCGATTGCTGGTGACGAAACTTTTTGTGGATGCGGCGGTCTTGGGCGTGCCGGGCTCTCGCCAAAGCCTCTCGGCAGCGTTACCTGTACGTCATTAGGTAAAGGCGTGCCATGGCAGAGCAAAAGACCCCACAATTTGTCCATCTTCGGGTGAAGAGCGAGTTTTCATTGCTCGAGGGGGCGGTGCGTCAGAAAACTCTGGCCAAGCTGGCCCGCGGCTATGACATGCCCGCAGCGGCTTTTTGCGACACCAACAATCTGTTTGGCGCGTTCGAGATTGCGGACACCCTGTGCAAGAACGGGGTTCAGCCGATCGTCGGTTGTCTGGTGGCGTTTGATCCGTCGAACGAGCAGATCAAAGGCTCGCGGCCCAAACCGCCCTATCTGCCGATTTTCGTGCAGAACCAGGCGGGCTATCTCAACCTGCTCAAACTGATCAGCGCCGCCTATCTGGATGTGGAGGAGGGCGACTGGCCCCACATCACGCTGGCCCAGCTTCAGGACAACACCGAAGGGCTGATTGCGCTGACCGGCGGTGCGGTGGATGGCCCGGTGGGCAAACTGCTCAACGCCAATCAGCCCGATGCCGCCCGTGTGCTGCTGGAAAAGCTGGCCGCGCTGTTTCCGGGGCGGCTTTATGTCGAATTGCAGCGCCACGGCATGCCGGAAGAGCGCGCCATCGAAAGCACGCTGATCGATCTGGCCTATAGTCACGATCTGCCGCTGGTCGCCACCAACGATGTCTATTTTCCGACGGCGGATTATTACGAAGCCCAGGATGCCTTGCTGTGCATTTCGGAAGGCAATTTCGTTACCCAGGAAGAACGTCGCCGCCTGACGCCCGAACATTGGTTCAAATCGTCGGACGAGATGGCCAGATTGTTCGCCGATCTGCCCGAAGCCATTTCCAACACCGTTGAAATCGCCCGCCGCTGCGCCTATCGCCCCAAGAAACGCGATCCGCTGCTGCCGAAATTCGAGCCGGTATCGGGCCTGCCCGCGGCGGACGAGCTTCGGGCGCAGGCCTTTGACGGGTTAAAGCGCAAGCTCGAAAAACACGGCAAATATGCCGAAGATCAGGTCTATATCGACCGGCTCGAATTCGAGCTTGATGTCATCATCAAGATGGATTTCCCGGGTTACTTCCTGATCGTGTCCGACTTCATGAAGTGGACGCGCGCACAGGGCATTCCGGTGGGCGTGCGTGGTTCCGGCGGTACCTCGCTGGTGGCCTGGACACTCGACATCACCAACATTGACCCGATCCGTTTTGGTCTGCTGTTCGAACGTTTCCTCAACCCGGAACGCGTTTCGATGCCGGACTTTGACATCGACTTCTGTCAGGAGCGTCGCGAAGAAGTCGTGTATTATGTGCGCGACAAATACGGTGCCGATAAAGTCGGCCATATCATGGCGCTGGGGTCGCTGCAGGCCCGCGTTGCGGTGCGTGACGTGGGCCGCGTGCTGCAAATGCCGCTTGGGCTGGTCGATAAGATCTCCAAACTGATCCCGGCCCCGCCGGGTAAATCGATCGCGCTGAAAGATGCGCTGGCGATGGAACCCCGGCTGCAGCAGATTGCCGAGACCGAGCCGCAGGTGCCCAAGCTGTTCTCGATTGTCGAGAAGGTCGAAGGGCTTTACCGCCACACCTCGACCCATCCGGCCGGTGTGGTGATTGGCGACCGGCCGCTGACCCAGCTGGTGCCGCTCTATCGCGATCCGAAATCCGACGTGCCGGTATCGCAGTTCGACTATGCGGATTCGGAAAAATCCGGTCTGGTCAAGTTCGACTTTCTCGGCCTTAAAACCCTGACAGTGATTGCCACGGCCCAGAAGCTGCTGGCCAAACGTGGCATTGAACTGGACGCCCAAAGTCTCGACTTCACCGACCAGAAAAGCTTCGACATGCTGGCCAAGGGCGACAGCGTCGGCGTGTTCCAGCTTGAATCCACCGGCATGCGCGATCTGATGCGCAAGCTGAAGCCTGACCATATCAATGATCTGGTCGCCCTGGTGGCGCTGTATCGACCGGGGCCGATGGATTCGATCCCGAAATACATCGCCTGTAAAAATGGTAAGGAAGCGCCGGAATATCTCCATCCCGCGATGGAGCCGATCTTAAAAGAAACCTATGGCGTGATGACGTATCAGGAAGACGTCATGCGTATCGCCCGCGAGCTGGCTGGTTACACCCTTGGTGAAGCCGACTTGCTGCGCCGCGCTATGGGTAAGAAAATCGCCTCCGAAATGGATAAGCAGCGCGCCCGTTTTATCGAGGGTGCCAAGAAGCGCGATATTCTGCCTGAAGTGGCCGATCAGATTTTCGATCAGGCCGCCAAATTCGCCGGTTACGGTTTCAACAAGGGGCACGCCGTCGCTTACGCCCAGGTCGCCTATCAGACCGCCTATCTGAAAGCCAATTATCCGGTCGAATTTCTGGCCGCGTCGATGTCGCTCGATATCGGGGTGACCGACCGGCTTAACGTCTTCCGGCAGGAGGCTCAGCGCCTCGGCGTCAAGGTTTTGCCGCCCAATATCAACCGTTCTGATGCCACCTTTGCCTGCGATGCTGCCGCGGGCGAGGTCTATTACGCGCTGGCTGCCGTCAAGGGCGTGGGCAAACAGGCGATGGATCATGTCGTGGCGTTGCGGGCCGAAGGCGGGCCGTTCAAGTCGGTGGCCGATTTTGCCACCCGCGTTGATCCGCGCATGGTCAACAAGCGGGCGTATGAAAATCTGGTCCGCGCCGGGGCGTTCGACTGCCTCAATCCCAACCGCAAACAGATGCTGGAATCGGCCGAGCTGATTTTAAGCCGTGCCGCGCGTAAAGCCGAAGAACGCTCCAGCGGTCAGGCCAGCCTGTTTGGTGGCGCGGGTGGCGGGCAGGATGCCGAGTTGCGGCTGCCGCCGGTCAAGGACTGGACCGCGCATGAACGCTTAAGTGAAGAATTTTCCGCCATCGGTTTTTATCTGTCGGGCCATCCGCTTGATGCCTATGGCGTGGCGCTGAAACGACTGGGTATCGTGCCGATTGCCCAGTTGCAGGAAGACCGCCGCCGCTCGGCCTTTCGCGCCGTGCTCGCCGGTACCGTGATCCATAAACGCGAACGGCGCGGGCGCAACGATCAGCCCTACGCCTTTGTGTCGCTGTCCGATCCGTCCGGCATGTTCGAGGTCATGTTGTTTTCCGAAGTGCTGATTGCCGCGCGCCCGTTGCTGGAAGAAGGCAGCGCGGTGCAGGTGGTGGTGTCAGCCGATTGGGAGGGCGAGGATCTCAAGCTGCGCGCATTGGCGATCAGTGATCTGGATGCCGCGGCCTCCGGTGCGGGCGAGGGATTATGCATCCGCTTAAGTGATACCACGTCGCTGTCGGCGCTGGCGGGCGAGCTGCGTAAGCCGGGCAAGGGAATCGTTTCGCTGATTGTGCCGGGCGGAACGGGCGAGGAAGTCGAAATCGCGCTGCCCAAACGCTATCAGGTCACGATGGATATGAAGGAAACCCTCCGCGGGCTGCCAGGCGTGGTGGAGGTCGAGTCGGTTTAAGCCCGAAGGCTGCCGGGGGCCATCACGCAAATAAAATACGCCGTGGTGGAGGTCGAGTCGGTTTAAGAAAAAAAGGCCGGTGTGAAACCGGCCTTTGTCTGTCTGCTGATGGTTCAGCCTTAAAACCGAAACGTTTTGCCGACCCGGACCGAGAAGGTTGAGGTCTTGGCATGATAGCCCTCGTCCAGCAGGGCGTCTTCGCCATATACCAGCAGAAGTTCGGTGCCGGGCTGCCATTCCCAGCGATAGCGCAGCGAGGCGGCAAAGTCCTGACTGATATTGTCGTATTGTAACTGCGCCCGCAGCGTCATATCGGGGGTGAAGTTCCATGCCCCGTCGATCATGCCGATATGCACGGTCACATCGCCATTGGGCACTTCGATCATCTTCATGACATGTTCGATGTCAAACTCGACATCATTGCTGGGCGATGTCTTGAGGGTGGTATCGATATAAAGCCGGTGCCCGTCATAATAATTGGCGTCATATTCGGCGACCATGTCCAGATAGATCGGACGGGCTTTTGATGTCGTCAGCTCGGCGAAGTACGAAGTCTGATAATATTCGCCCGCCGCAATGGTAATGCTGTGGGGCAGATTATAGTCGCTGTGCGGACGATCATCATAGTGATAATATTTAAGTTGCAGCGTGTCGGCATCGGCCGTGATCAGCTGCACCAGCATACCGTAATCATAGGTTTCCAGCTTGTTATCAAGCCCGGTGGTTCCTTCCAGAAACGGCACCACCGTAACCGAACGCAATACGCTGTCGTTGTAACGTTGTTCATAGCTCAGCTGGCTGTGATAATCGCGGATGCTGTTCCACGAGACATAGCCCAGCGCCGGGTTATATTTCTGCCCGACCTGCTTGAAGCGGAAATAGGCCCCCCATGGTTCGTTGGGTAGGGAGATGACACCGCCAAGGCTGTCGCCATCGCCTTTGATACTGTCGAAACTGCGTTCGTAATAGCCATCCATCTGCAGGATCTTGTCGCCGAACAGATGCGAGTTGAGATACTGAAAATCGGTTCCCGCCACATGGTTGGTGGCCGCCCCCGACGGATCGCCATCGGTAAACACCATGCCGACTTTGGATTCGGCCAGCACCGGCGCGGTCAGACGCAAAACCGACAGCTGCTGTTCGCCGGTTTCTGCCGTGCCTGCGGTGCGCACGCTGAGCGCCCCGATGCCATAGCCATCCTCGTTGCCGGAAATCTTGGCCCCACCCAGAATGTTGACGCCATGGCCATTCAGAATGCCAATGTTGCGCGATAAAAACGGCATGGCATTATAATCGTCGGACAGCGGCACGCCGCCAAATTCAAAGCTCGGGGCGTCCTGCAGGAAGAAATCGCGCCGTTCCGGATAAAACAGCGAGAAGCGCGAGGTGTTGACCTTGCGGTCATCCAGCGGGGCATCGGAAAAATCGGTGTTGGCGGTCAGTGTGCCGGTTAGCGATGGGGTGATCTTGTAAAAGATGTTGCCGCTGGGGCGCAGGCTGAAACCATCCTTACCACTGTCACTGTTTTGATAGCGGCCCAGCGCGAAGGCCTGCACATCCAGACCAATACCGGTGTCGATATCGCCGATGCCGGACAGCGTGCCTTCCTGACTGATGTTGTAATCCCCCAGCGTTTTGTTGACGTTGGACCAGCGCACATATTCCGATTTGCGCCGGATGGTGCGCCAGATATCCAGCCCCCAGTCTCCCTTGTCGCGAAAGGAAATGCTGCGGAACGGAATGGCGATTTCCGCCTGCCAGCCATCGGCGGTGATGCGGGTTTTCGCGGTCCAGATCGTGTTCCAGCTGTCGAGGAATTCGTAATTGTTCTTCAGCAGGGCGTCATAGCGCGCCCCGGAGGGGGAGATGCCGAAAACAAAGGCGTCACGTCCCTTGTGGTTGGGGTCGAGATAAATCCGGACGCTGTCATCCTTGGTGATGTCGCCATCGCGCTGTTTGATGCGGGAAACAATCTTGCCCGGTTCGCTGTCATAGGCCTTGATGGCAATATAAAGTGTCCCGGCGTCATAGAGCATACGCACTTCGGTGCGTTCGCTGGCCGGTGCGCCCTCCTTTGGGTCAACCTGATAGAAACGGTCGATCACCGGCGCCTGCCGCCAGACCGCATCGGACAGATCGCCGTCGATGGTCGGGGCCTCGGCCGCAGTGATGCGGTGGGCCTGGGCCTGCGGATGGTACTGGTTGAAGCCCGTGGGGGCGGTTTCTGCAGGGTTGGCCCAGGCTGTGTTGGCCCAGGTGGGGGTGAACCCGGCAAGGCTGGTGCCGATCAACAACGCCAGCGGCCAGCTTTTTCCGGCAGATCGGGATATGGTAAACGAAACTTCACGGTTAGAACGCAGGTACTGTGACAAAAGTCGGCTCCCCCCAAGTTGATGCCATGCCGCCCACTATCCTCGATCCACGCTAGGGGGGCTGCATTCACATTACAGATGCCGCCTATGTCCTGGTTGGATGCACTTCATAATAGCTTATGGTTGTAATCGACGTGGAATTTGTGCGTCCGGCTGTCGCAAACAATCTTGCACAGGGGGCCGTCTGCCCCTATAACCCGCCCATTCCGCACGCGAGGCGGGTTCGCGGGGGTGTTCCCCGTGCCCCATCCGGTGCCCGAAAGGGTGACATCCTCGCGTAAGGTTAACCGGAAAAGGAAAGTAAGAACATGGCTTTGCCAGAATTTTCAATGCGCCAGCTCATGGAATCGGGCGCGCATTTCGGTCACCGCACCCAGCGTTGGAATCCGAAGATGGCGCCGTACCTGTATGGTGCGCGCAATGACATCCATATCATTGACCTGACCCAGACCATTCCGTTGTTGCATCAGGCCCTGGTGGCCATTCGCGACACGACGGCGGCGGGCGGTCGCGTTCTGTTCGTCGGCACCAAGCGCCAGGCGTCGGATACCGTTGCCACTGCGGCCAAGCGCTGCGCCCAGTATTATGTCAACCACCGCTGGCTCGGCGGCACGCTGACCAACTGGCAGACCATTTCGAATTCGATCAAGCGCCTGCGCACCATCGAAGAAATTCTCGGCGCGCCCGAAACCTCGGGCCGTACCAAGAAAGAAATTCTCATGCTGACCCGCGAGCAGGAAAAGCTTGAGCGTTCGCTGGGCGGTATTAAGGAAATGGGCGGCCTGCCCAACATGCTGTTCGTCATCGACACCAACAAGGAATCGATCGCGATCGCCGAAGCGCGCAAGCTGAACATTCCGGTTGTTGCCATTCTCGACTCCAACAGCAATCCCGATGGCATCTCGTTCCCCATTCCCGGTAACGACGACGCCTCGCGCGCGCTGGCCCTGTATTGCGATCTGGTTGCCCGTGCGGCGATCGATGGTCTGTCCGAGAGCCAGCTGGCGGCGGGCGTTGACCTCGGCGAAGCCGACATCCTGCCGGACGAAGCGCCGGTGGACGTGGTGGCCGAGGCTGCGACTGACGTGGCAGCGTCTTAATCGACCTGTATCAATGATTTCGGGCGCCACTCGGTCCACTGGGCCGGGTGGCGTTCGCAAAACCCCAATTCGACGGAGGATGTGATGGCGGATATTACCGCAGCGGCAGTCAAAGATCTGCGCGAAAAGACCGGCGTTGGCATGATGGATTGCAAGCGTGCCCTGACCGAAACGGGCGGCGATATGGAAGCTGCCATCGACTGGCTGCGCAAGAAGGGCCTGTCCAAGGCCGCCAAGAAGGCCGGTCGCGCTGCTGCCGAAGGTCTGGTTGGTATTGCCGCCAAAGATGGCGCTGCTGTTGCCGTTGAGATCAATGCCGAGACCGACTTTGTTGCCCGCAACGACGAATTCAAGGATTTCGTCAAGAAGGCTGCCGAGATTGCGCTCACTGTTGATGGCGATGCCGAAAAGCTGCTGGCGGCGCCGTTTGCCGGTACCGATACGGTTCAGCTCACCCTGACCAACCTGATCGCCAAGATCGGTGAAAACATGGCCCTGCGCCGCGTGCAGGCTTTGTCGGTCAATCCGGGTGTGGTCGCGACCTATGTCCACAGCGCTGTGACCCCGGAAGCGGGCAAGATCGGCGTGCTGGTTGCGCTGAAGTCGGAAGGCGACAAGGCGAAGTTGACCCATCTGGGCCGCCAGCTTGCCATGCACATTGCCGCCGTGGCCCCGCTGGCCGTGTCGGTCGAAAGCCTGCCGGCGGATGTCGTTGCGCATGAGCGTTCGGTCCAGACCGACATCGTCGCCCAGAAGAGCGCCGGTAAGCCCGCTAACATCGTCGAGAAGATGCTCGAAGGTGCGATGCGCAAGTTCTACGAAGAGAATGTGCTCTTGTCGCAGGTCTTCGTCATCGACGGCAAGGCCAAGATCGAAGACGTGCTGAAGGAAGCCGCCAAGGATATTGGTGCCCCGGTCGAAGTGACCGGCTTCGTTCGCTACAAGGTTGGCGAAGGCATCGAAAAAAAGGCGGATGATTTCGCCGAAGAAGTCAGCAAGCTGGCCGGCCACTGAAGTTTTACCCCCGCCCTGTCTTAACCGAGACAGGGCGGTTTCTTACCTGCTATACCTGTCCGCCGTATTTCGCGGACGTTTCTGCCGAGGGAAAAATATGTCGTCAAATTCGCCGAAGTTCCATCGTGTGATGTTGAAATTGTCCGGCGAAGCGTTGATGGGGGATCAGGCATTTGGCATCGATATGCCGACCGTTGATCGCATTGCTGCCGACATTAAAGACGCCGCGCTGACCGAAACCCAGATCTGTATGGTGATCGGTGGCGGTAACATCTTCCGCGGGGTTTCCGGTGCCGCCAAAGGCGTCGAGCGTACCACCGCCGACTATATGGGCATGCTGGCCACGGTGATGAATGCCCTCACCATGCAGGCCGCGCTCAACCGCATCGGGGTCGAATGTGTTGTGCAGTCGGCCATTCCGATGAACATGATCTGCGAAACCTATACCCATCGCAGCGCCATTCACCATCTGAACCGTGGCCGCGTGGTGATCTTCACCGCCGGTACCGGTAATCCCTTCTTCACCACCGACACGGCGGCCGCTTTACGCGCCGCCGAGATGGACTGCTCGGCGATCCTGAAAGCCACACAGGTTGACGGTGTATATGACGCCGATCCGAAGAAGAACCCGAATGCCAAGCGCTATGACACGCTGACCTATCGCGATATGCTGGCGCGTGATCTCAAGGTGATGGACGCTGCCGCGGTCAGTCTGGCGCGCGATAATGGTATTCCGATTGTGGTCTTTTCGATTCACGAACCGGGTTCTTTCTCGGGCGTTCTGCGCAGCGAAGGTCGTTCGACAATTATCGCTGGCGAGTAATCGCACGGCTGGCCAGACGCCTCATGGGGCTTGATCTGGATGGCCGCATTTTACGTTTTTATGCGGATAACCCGCCCGCACACTTGTTCCGGGCGGCGTTACGCGTAATTCTATGACCCCTGATCGGATTGGGAGGAATTTATGCCTGCAACATATGACAAGGACGATTATAATCGCCGTATGAAGGGCGCTGTCAGCGGCCTCAAAGGGGATTTGGCGGGCCTGCGCACCGGGCGGGCCAGTCCTGCGCTGCTCGATCCGGTTAACGTCGAGGCCTATGGCAACCGCATGCCGATCACGCAGGTTGGTACGGTATCGGCGCCGGAATCGCGCATGCTCACGGTCCAGGTCTGGGATAAGGGCATGGTTAAGGCGGTCGATAAGGCGATTCGGGATTCCGGTCTGGGCCTCAATCCGCAGATCGATGGCCAGTTGTTGCGGATTCCGATCCCCGAACTCAACGAAGATCGCCGTAAGGAACTGGTCAAGCTGGCCCACAAATATGCCGAACAGGCCCGTGTCAGCGTGCGCAATGTCCGCCGTGACGGTATGGATCTGCTCAAGAAGCTGGAAAAAGACCATCACATCAGCCAAGACGAGCAGCACAAGTTTGGCGACGAGCTACAAAAATTCACCGATGGTGCGATCGGCGAGATTGATAAGATGCTCGAAGGTAAAGAACGCGAAGTTATGCAGGTGTAGTGCACTGGCCTTGTATTAACCGGCGCATCAGGCCAGCATGGGTTGCCTTTTGGACTAGCTTTCAGGCAGGTCGTGTGGGCGGACGTAGCGGGTAGCGGGCGACGGCCGGAAACGTGTTTCCCTATCGACCGGTTCTCAGTGAACAGTGGAGTGTGAATGGCCCCCACCAGCCAAAAACCCTTGCCGCGTCACGTTGCCATTATCATGGATGGTAATGGCCGTTGGGCGAAAAAGCGTCATCTGCCCCGTCAGGCGGGGCATGTCGCCGGGGTCTCGGCTGTGCGCGAGGTCGTGCGCCAGGCCTGTGATATTGGTCTGGAAAACCTCACCCTTTATGCGTTCTCGTCAGAAAACTGGAAGCGCCCCCCGACCGAGGTCGGGGCGCTGATGGGGCTGTTTCGGCTCTATTTCCAGAAAGATGTCGACGAGCTGATCGGCCGCGGCGTCCATATGCGCATTATCGGCAGCCGTTCGCGGGTGGCCGATGATATCCGTAGCATGATCGAGGATGCGGAAGGCCGCACCAAAGCCAATCACGGCCTCAATCTGACCTTTGCCTTTGATTATGGCGGCAAGGAAGAAATCGCCGCTGCCGCCCGTGATCTGGCGCGCGAGGCCGCCGAAGGCCGGCTTGATCCCGAAACCATTACGCCGGAAATGCTCTCAGGCCGCCTGTTCACCGCAGGCACGCCGGAACCGGATCTGGTGATCCGCACCTCGGGCGAGCGGCGGCTTAGCAATTTCCTGCTCTGGCAGTCGGCCTATGCCGAGCTGTTGTTTGTCGATACGCTGTGGCCGGACTTTGGTCGTGCGGCGTTTATGGAGGCGCTGGCGGCTTTTTCCCAGCGTGAACGGCGCTTTGGTGCCTTGCCGGAAGCCGTAGCGTGACTGGATCGGACGAGAGCATTTCAGAAAGCAGCCCGGCGGGCGCGGCGGATTTGTCTGCCGAGGCCGCGAAACGGCGTCGTGACTGGGTCGCCCGTCCGGTGTTTGGCGTTCTGCTGGCCGCGCTGGCGCTGGCGGCACTGTTTGTCGGCACCTGGTCGGTGGCGGCACTGGCAGCCTTGGCCAGTGCGCTGGCGATGCGTGAATGGCATAAGATCGTCAGTGGCCATCCCTCGCGCGTCACCGGTTTCAGCATCGCGGCCATCGTGTTTGCGCTGGCCGATTTCCTGTTTTACGGCCGGATCTGGCCCGCGGCGCTGGTCTTAAGCGTGGCGGTGATCGCCATTGCCGCCTTTCAGGCCGCCCGGCGCAATCACCCGTTATGGCATGCTGCTGGCACGCTGTATCTCGGCATTCCGGCGCTGGCGCTGGTGGCGCTGCGTGGTCTGCCCCATGGCAGCTGGCTGATCCTGTGCCTGTTCCTGATGGTGTGGGCCACCGATACCGGCGCGCTGGTGGCGGGCAATCTGATCGGCGGGGCCAAGCTTGCCCCGAAAATTTCCCCCAACAAGACCTGGGCCGGTTTCTTCGGTGGCGTGGCCGCGGCGGCGATTGTCGCGGTGGTGATCGCGCTGATCGTCGGCGGCCGGGTCGGGCTGGCGGCGGCGTTGGGCGCTGGGCTGGCGGTGGCGGCCCATGTTGGCGATCTGTTCGAGTCAGCCTTCAAACGCCGCTTCCGCGTCAAAGACAGCAGTGATCTGATCCCCGGTCACGGCGGGGTACTGGATCGCATCGATTCCACCCTGGCGGCGGTTGCCGTTCTGGCCGTGACGATTTTTGTTTTTCACCTGAATCTTGATTCGTTATTGGGAGTTCACCCATGAAAGCGCTTGCCGCTCGTCGTCACCCTGCCTCTGCCCTCTCGCTTGACGAGGTGCTGGCCAGACGTTTGACGGTTCTGGGTTCGACCGGTTCGATTGGCGTTAACACGCTGGATGTGGTCGCCACCGCCCGCAAGACCTATGGCAAGGATGTCTTTCCAATCGTGGCGCTGACCGCCGGCAGTAACGTCAAGCTGTTGATCGAACAGGCAAAGTGCGTGAAACCGGCCCTGGCGGTGATCGGCGACGAACGCCACTATCAGGAACTTAAAGACGGTCTGTCCGGCACCGGGATCGAAATCGCGGCCGGGCGTCAGGCCATCATCGCGGCGGCGTCGCGCCCTGCCGATATGGCCATGGTGGCGATTATCGGCGCGGCGGCGATCGAGCCGGCACTGGCGGCGGTATCGCGCGGCACAGCGCTGGCGCTGGCCAACAAGGAATGTGTGGTGGCGGCGGGCCATGTCTTCGGCGCGGCCATCGCCAAAAGCGGTGCGCTGGTGCTGCCGGTTGATTCGGAACATAACGCGGTCTTTCAGGTTTATGGCAGCTCGGGCGAGGCCGAGGTCGAAAAGGTGACCCTGACCGCGTCGGGCGGGCCGTTCCGCGACTGGGATGTCGAGCGTATGCGCGCCGCCACGCCGGAGCAGGCGGTGGCCCATCCCAACTGGTCGATGGGGGCCAAGATCTCGGTCGACAGCGCCACCATGATGAATAAGGGGCTGGAGCTGATCGAGGCCCATTTCCTGTTCAATCTGCCGCCGGAAAAGCTTGATGCGGTGATCCACCCCCAGTCGACGGTGCATTGTCTGGTCACCTATACCGATGGCTCGACGCTGGCCCATCTGTCGGCCCCCGATATGCGCACGCCGATTGCCCACGCGCTGGCCTGGCCGCAACGCATCATTTCCGGCTCGCGTAAGCTCGATCTGGCCGCGCTGGGCCAGCTTACCTTTCAGACGCCCGATCCGGTGCGCTTCCCGGCGCTGGCCATTGCGCTTGAGGCGATGCGGATGGACGGGGCGGCGACCACAATCTTAAACGCCGCCAATGAAGTGGCGGTGGCCGCTTTCCTCGAACGCAAGATCGGCTTTCTGGAAATCCCCCGCGTGGTCGAACGGACACTGAACGAAAGCCCGGATGCTGCCGCCCGGGCGGATAGCTTAAGCGCGGTGCTGGCCGTGGATGCGGCGGCGCGCGAACGGGCCGCTGCGGTGTGCCGGCGGATGATGGTGTAACGGCAGTTTGTTGAAATGGGGCCGTCGGCCGGGCGCTGCCCGGTCCGGTCGGTGATGGATGGATGAATGAATGTCGGCTTGGCTGCATGACGTGATTACCTGGGCGCCATTGGGACTGCCAGCCTTCGTGGTGGTGGTCTCTTTCGTGGTGTTCTTCCATGAACTGGGCCATTTTCTGATGGCGCGGGCTTGCGGCGTGGGGGTTGACGTCTTCTCCATCGGTTTCGGTGGTGAGATTTTCGGCTGGAACGACCGTAAAGGCACGCGCTGGAAGGTGTCGTGGCTGCCGCTGGGTGGCTATGTCAAATTCGTCGGGGATGCCGGTGCCGCATCGACCCCGGACAACGAGGCCATCGCCGAGATGACCGAGGCCGAGAAGGCCGTCGCGTTCCACCTCAAGCCGATTCTGTCGCGCGCACTGGTCGTGGTGGCCGGTCCGGTGGCCAATTTCCTGCTGGCGATCGTATTATTTTCGGTGCTGTTTATCTATCCGGGGGCCAAGGCGCTGTCCTCGACGGTGGGGGCGGTGTCGCCCCGTTCCCCGGCGGCCGAGGCCGGATTGCAGCCCGGCGACCATATCAGCGCCATCGACGGCTATAAGATCCGCATGTTCGCCGAACTGCATGCCGCGGTTGACCATCATCTTGCCGGGCATCGCACCGAGCCGATGACACTGGTCGTGCAGCGCCCCAGTTATCGCCAAAATCAGAGTTTTACGGTCCATCTGACCCCGCGCCAGATCGACAATAAAGACGCCTTTGGCATGGCAATCCGCACCATGGGGATGGGTGTTTCCCCGCCCGAGCCCAGCCCGGAAAACTCGGTATATATTCCGCTTTCGCCGTGGCGGGCGCCGATTGCCTCGACCAGCCAGTGCTGGTGGATCGCCGATATGTCACTGACATATGTGTGGCGAATGATCTCGCATCAGGCCGATACCAAACAGTTGAGTGGCCCGGTCGGAATGGCGAAGATGGCGCGGTCTGCCGCGTCTTACGGGATTTATGATCTTTTCTATCTCATAGCTTTCATTTCTGTAAGCATCGGTCTAATCAACCTTTTTCCGATTCCCCTGCTCGACGGTGGGCATCTTCTGTACTATGCATGCGAATTGGTGCTGGGCCGTCCGCTAAAAGAGCAGGTCCAGGAGTTCGGTTTCAGGGTTGGGCTGTTGCTGGTTTTGGGTTTGATGGTTTTTGCTACATTGAACGACTTGATCCGGTAGCAACTTTTTCCCATTCTCCTCCCCCACGCCGGGGCGCTTGTATTGCGCTTCTCGGATTTTAGGCAGGTTAGAAACGTGTTGATGAACGCAAATTCCCTGTTTTCCCGTGTGCGTCAGGCACCAGTAAAATGTGCTGCCCCGGCCCGTATGGGGGTGGCAACCCTGATGATGGGGGCTTCTGCGTTCGTCCTGTTCGGGGCGGCGGCATTGGCACAGCAATCCTCCGGGCCCGCGCGCCGCGCGCCGGCGCCGGCTTCGGCGGCACCGTCGAGCGAAGTGCTTGGCGTTATCCGGCGTTTGGCGGTGACGGGGGCGCAGCGTATCGAGCCGGCCACCGTGCTGTCCTATATCACCCTGCACGAGGGGGACACCTACAGCGATCAGGCTGGCGACAAGGCCCTGAAGGCGCTTTATGCCACCGGGCTGTTCTCTGACGTCAAGATTGCCTGGGACAATGGCACCCTGACCCTGCATGTCGCCGAAAACCCGATCATCAATCAGGTCGATTTCGAGGGCAATTCCAAGGTCACCACCAAGGATCTGGAAAAAGAAGTTCAGCTGCATCCGCGTCTGGTCTTCACCCGCGCCAAGGTGCAGTCCGATGTCCAGCGCATTATCGAGCTGTATCGCCGTAATGGCCGGTTTGCCGCGTCGGTCAATCCGCAGATCATTCAGCGTCCGCAAAACCGCGTTGACCTGATTTATTCGGTTGTGGAAGGCCCTTCGACCGGCGTGTCGCGCATCACCTTCTCGGGCAACAAGGCGTTCAGCGATGATGTGCTGCGCACCAAGGTTGTCACCGAAGAATCGGCCTGGTGGCGCATTCTGTCGAGCAACGACAATTACGATCCTGACCGGCTGATGTATGACCGCGAGCAGTTGCGCCGCTATTATGTCAGTCAGGGTTACGCCGATTTCCGCGTGGTTTCGGCGGTGGCCGAGCTGACGCCGGATCATTCGAGCTTCTACATCACCTTCACGGTGGACGAGGGCAAGAAATACAATTTCGGCAAGGTCGAGATTGTCTCCCACGTCAAGGAACTGCCGTCGCAGGCGTTGCGCCCGCTGGTGCAGATCAAAGACGGCGACCTGTACGACGAAGACCGCGTCAGCAAAGCCAAGGACGCACTGGTCAACGCCGTGGGGACCAAAGGCTATGCCAACGCCGATGTGAATTTGCGTTTGCGCCGTGATCCGGACAAGCACACCATCGACGTGCTGATGAATATCGAACAGGGCCCGCGCGTCTATGTCGAGAAGATCAACATCACCGGCAACACCCGCACCCTCGACAAAGTCATCCGTCGCGAGCTGCGTCTGACCGAAGGCGATGCCTTTAACCGTGAACTGGTCGATCGTTCGCGCACCCGTATTCGCGCCCTGGGCTTCTTCCAGGATGTGTCGATCAAGAATTCGACCGGCTCGCGCCCCGACCGCACCAATCTGGACGTGGCGGTGACCGAAACCTCGACCGGCGAGTTGTCGGTTGGTGCCGGTTATTCGTCGAGCTATTCGTTCATCGGCGAAGTGGCCTATACCGAGCGCAATATGTTTGGTCGCGGCCAGTATTTGCGTGCCTCGATCGCGGCGTCGACAGTGTCGAAGCAGTTCCAGGTCAGCTATACCGAGCCGTGGTTCATGGATCGTCCGCTGGCCGCCGGTGTCGACCTCTACAAGATGGTCACCCAGTATAATCAGGCCGATTATCGCAGTGACGTCACCGGCGCATCGTTCCGTATCGGCTTCCCGACCTCGGAATATGGCAGCGTCGGTCTGCATTACACCCTGCGTTTCAGTCAGGTGAACGCCTATTCGAGCGCGTCTTACGCCGTGACTTCGGCGGTGGGTAACCGTGTTACCTCGGCGATCGGCTATTCGTTCTATTACAACACGCTGGATGACGCGATGAAGCCGACCTCCGGCTATCTGTTCTCGTTCAACCAGGATCTGGCCGGCTTCGGCGGTACGATGAAGTACCTCAAGACGGAAACCTCACTGACCACCTATCGCAAACTGATCGGCGATGACTATGTCGGTTCGCTGACGCTGTCCTCGGGCTTCCTGCAGGGCTATGGCGGCACCGCCGTGCCGATTCAGGAGCGCTTCTTCAAGGGGGGTGACGATTTCCGCGGCTTTAAGATCGCCGGTATCGGTCCGCGTGACACGGTGGTCAGCGGCAGTTACGGCGCGGTCGGTGGTGACTTCTATGCTGTCGGTTCAGCGCAGATTCGCTTGCCCGACTATCTGCCCGCCGATTACGGTATGAAGTTCGCGCTGTTCTCCGATTTCGGTACGTTGGGCCAGACCCAGGGCCTCAGCCGGACATGTTCTTCCAGCATGTGCATCAAAGACAATCTTGCCTTCCGCGCCTCTGCCGGTATTGCCATCTCCTGGAAGTCGCCGTTCGGCCCGGTGCAGATTGCCTTAGGCCTGCCGATTGCCAAGGCGAAATACGACAAGACGGAAATCATCCATTTCAGTGCCGGTACGGGGTTCTAAATCCATGATGAAGACAAGTTTCCATTCGCGCCGTCTGATTGCGGCTGGGTTGTTCCTGGGCAGTCTGTTTTTTGCCGCTGCGCTTGGCGATACGGCGATGGCCGCACCGGCCACACCGCCCGCGGGCGGGGCCCCGGCGGCCCGCATCCTGATGGTCGATTTGCGCCGCGTGATGGCCGAATCCAAGGTCGGCCACGACATGCAGCGTCAGGTCGAAGCCCTCAACAATCAGGTTTCCGGCGATCTGAAGGCCGAGAAAGCCAGCCTGCAGAAGGAGCAAGTCGCCCTTCAGCAGCAGTCGGCCATTCTGGCTGCCGATGTCAAAGCCCGCCGTATTAAGGATTTCGAGACCAAGGTCGCGTCCTTTCAGGACAAGGTCCAGAAGCGCGGTGCGATGATCCAGGGCGGCGTGATGAAGGCCCAGTCCCAGATTGAACAGGCCCTCGGCCCGGTTCTGCAGGGCGTGATGCGCGAACGTGGTGCCACCATTTTGCTGGATCGTTCCTCGGTCCTGCTCGGCATTAATGGTATCGATATGACCAGCGTGGTTATTCAGCGTCTGGATATGAAGATGACCTCGGTTAAGGTCGAACTGGCGGCGCCCCCGGCCCAGCCGGGTGCACCCCAGGGTGCAAGGTAAGACGGACGTTGTATCTGGCTTCTTTCTGAAAACGGGTTTCCCGTGTTCGCATAAGAAGTGCGTTGGATATGAAAAACATGTGTCTGTTTTGACCCGCCGGTCAAAGCAGACATATGGCGTTTAAAATGGACTGATCCATGGCTGATTCACGCTTTTACGAAAACCTGGGCCCCTTCACTTTGTCGGCGCTGTGTCAGGCGATTGGCGTGGCGCTGCCACCCGGCGCGCCGGGGGATGCACCGGTCGCCGATCTGGCGGCTTTAAATGGTGCCGGGCCGGGCCAGCTGGCCTTTTTTGTCGGTGGCAAGCGAACCGCCAGCGATTTTTGCCAAACCAACGCGGGCTTCTGTCTGGTGCCCGAAAATCTGGGGCGGGTTACGGCGCCGGCCAATACGGTTTTGATCCCCTGCGCCTCGGTCCAGCATGCTTTTGCCGCGGCGGCTTTGCTGTTTTATCCCGATGTCGAGAAGGCCTTTGCGCCATCACTGGCGATCGATCCTACGGCGGTCATCGGTGCGGATGTGGTCTTTGGTGCCGGTGTGGTGATCGGGCCGGGCGTCGAAATCGGTGCCGGCAGCCAGATTGGCGCCAACACGGTGATTGGCCGTGGCGTCAGCATTGGCCGCCATTGCGCCATCGGGGCCAATGTTACGATCAGCCACAGCTATATTGGCGACCGCGTCACCATCCTTTCCGGTGCGGTGATCGGCGAAAAGGGCTTTGGCTTTGCCTCCTCGGCTGACGGCCACGCCATGATTGCCCAGCTCGGCCGCGTTATTATTCAGGACAAGGTTGAGGTTGGTGCCAACACCACCATCGACCGGGGTGCTTTAAGCGATACTGTGATCGGTGAGGGGACGAAGATCGACAATCTGGTGCAGATTGGTCACAACGTACATGTTGGGCGCCATTGCATTATTGTCTCGCAATGCGGTATCTCGGGCTCCAGCGAACTGGGCGATTTCGTTGTGTTCGGCGGTCAGGTTGGCATTGCCGACCATTGCCGGATCGGGACGGGGGCGCAGCTTGCGGGCCGCACGGCGCTGACCACGGGTCAGGTGCTGGAAGCGGGTCACAATTACGCCGGCGTACCTGCCAAGCCGCTGATGGACTGGATACGCGAATTGTATGCCGTGGCGGCATTGATCAAGAAACCGAAGCGAGACCAACATGACTGATACTGCAGGGCAGCCGATTGAGCTCGATGTCGAAGACATCAAGAAGCTCTTGCCGCACCGCGCCCCGATTTTGCTTGTCGAACGTCTGCGGGACATTGTTCCGTTTGAAAGCGCCACCGGCATTAAAGCGGTCAGCATCAACGAACCCTATTTTATGGGCCATTTCCCGTCCTTCTCGGTGATGCCGGGTGTGCTGATCATCGAGGCCATGGCCCAGACATCGGGCGCGCTGGTGATGTATTCGATGGGTCAGGAAGCCGGTGAAAACATCGTCTATTTCATGACCATCGAAAAGGCGCGTTTCCGCAAGCCGGTGCGTCCGGGCGACATGCTCGAAATGAAGGTCAAAGCCATCCGTCGCCGCGGGCCGGTGTTCCGTTTCGCGGGCGAGGCGTATGTTGACGGCAATCTGATGGCCGAGGCCGAGTTCAGCGCCATGATTTCGGTGCCGGTCAAAGCCGAAGAAAAGTAACAGGCAGTATATATGAAAATCCATCCCTCAGCTGTTGTTGAAGATGGGGCAGTCTTAGGGGCCGAAGTTGAAGTCGGCCCCTTCGCGTATGTTGGCCCCAAAGTGCGTTTAGGCGATGGCGTGCGGCTTCTGCCCCACGCCACGGTCATGGGCGAAACCACCGTCGGTGCGCGCAGCCTGATCCACCCCGGTGCGGTGGTGGGCGACGAAGCCCAGATCCATGGCAATGACGATACCGGCATGCGGCTGGAAATCGGCGAAGACAATGTCATCCGTGAAGGTGTGACGCTGCATTCCGGCAGCCAGAAGGGCCATGGCGTCACTGTGATCGGTTCGCACAATCTGTTCATGGCGGGCAGCCATGTCGGCCATGACTGCGTGATCGGCAACCATGTCACGCTGGCCAACAACACGCTGCTGGCCGGGCATGTCACCATTGGCGATTATGTGCTGACCGGCGGTCTGTCGGCGGTGCAGCAGTTTGGCCGTATCGGCAAGGGCGCCATGCTGGGCGGCGTGTCGGGTGCCAATGAAGATATCATCCCCTATGGCATTGCCCATGGCGCGCACTGCAAGCTGGCGGGCCTCAACCTGATCGGTATCAAGCGCCGCGGGGTGCCGCGCAGCTCGATCCATGCCTTGCGCCACATGTTCGAGATGATCTTTCTGGCCGATGATGCCGCGTTCGCCGACCGTGTTGCAAACGCAAAGGCCGAATTTGGCACCGTGCCGGAAGTGGCCGAAGTCATCGCCTTTATCGAGGCCCCGGCCCGTCATCCCATCGCCAAGGCCTGGCGCGGGGCGGAAGGCTGATGACCGGCGCGCTCGGCATTATTGCAGGGGGCGGCGATCTGCCTTTGGCGGTGGCCGAAGCCGCCCGTGCGGCGGGCCGTGATGTGTTCATCGTCGGGCTGACCGGTTCGGCCGATGACCGCATCGAAGCCTTGCCCCATGTTTGGGCGGGCTTAGGCGAGGCGGGTAAAACCATCAAGGCGCTGCAAAATGCGGGCTGCACCGAAATGCTGATGGTCGGCAAAATTCAGCGCCCGAAATTCTCCGAACTGAAGCTGGACCTGCTGGGTATGCGGGTGGCCCCGCGCATCGCGGCGGCGGCCCGGCTGGGCGATAACGCCATTCTGGATACCCTGACGGCGATCTTTTCCGAAAAAGGCTTCCGGGTGCTCAGCGTGACCGAGGCCGCACCAAGCCTGCTGGCTCCCATCGGCCCGATTGGGGCCCACCAGCCCACCGCCGATCAGCACAAGGACATTGCCAGGGCGCTGGCCATTGTCCACGCCCTGGGGGCGCTGGATGTCGGTCAGGCGGCCGTGGTGTGCGATGGGCTGGCACTGGCGGTGGAAGCTGCCGAAGGCACCGACGCTATGCTGGGCCGTATTGCGGCCCTGCCCGAGCATTTCCGGGGCAGTGCGCTGCGCCGCCGTGGCGTGCTGGTCAAAGCGGTCAAACCCATTCAGGATGGCAAGACCGACCTGCCGGTGATTGGCGTAACCACGGTGGAACATGCCGCCGCCGCCGGGCTGGCGGGCATTGCGGTGGAAGCCGGGCGCGCCCTGATCCTGAACCGCGCCGGTGTGGTGGAAACCGCCGACCGTCTTGGCCTGTTCGTCACCGGTATTGCGGTATAGGCTGGCGATAGTTTTGGCCTCCTTCGACAAGCTCAGGAGGATGGCTCAGGATGAGGGTGCCGAATAAGTAAACAAAAAAGACCTCATACTGAGCTTGTCGAAGTATGAGCCCGCCCGAAGTCTGTGTTTAAGTCGAAGCGGGTCTTACTCATCCCCCCTCACCCTGAGCTTGTCGAAGGGTGAGCCCGCCCGAAGGGTGAGACCACACAGCGGAAAATAAGCCATGAAACCGTTACGTCTGATGATCGTGTGTGGGGAGCCCTCGGGCGACCTGCTTGGTGCGCAACTGATGGCGTCGTTACGCCAGATCACCGGCGGGGCGGTCGAGTTCTGCGGTGTCGGTGGCGAGGCCATGGCCGCGCAAGGGTTTCAGACGTTATTCCCGCTCGAAGCCACCTCGGTGATGGGCATTATCGAGATCGTGCCGCGCATTCCACAGATCCTTGGCCTGATCGGGCAGGTGGTCGGCTTTGCCGTTGCCGCCAACCCCGACGCGGTCATCATCATCGACAGCCCGGAATTCACCCAGCGTGTGGCCCGCCGCATTCGCAAGGCCGCGCCCGAGATTAAGATCATCAATTACGTTGCCCCGCAGGTCTGGGCCATGCGGTCCTATCGCGCCAAAGCGATGGCGACATATCTTGATCTGGTGCTGGCGCTGCTGCCGTTCGAGCCGCCGTTCTTTGAAAAATATGGCTTGAAATCGGTGTTTGTCGGCCACCCGGCGGTGGAACGCGCCACCAAGATGGTGGGCGGTGCGCAATTGCGTGCGCGCCTTGGCATTGCGCCCGATGCGCCGTTGCTGGGCGTGCTGCCCGGCAGCCGCAATGGCGAGGTGAGCCATCTGCTGGAGCCCTTCCGCGCGGCTGTGGCGCGTGTCGCGGCGGCTGTGCCGGGGCTGGTGACGTTTATTCCGCTGGTGCCGCATGTGGCGGACCGGGTGCGGGCAGGCACGCGGGAATGGCCCGCGCCGCTGCACTATATTGAAGGCGAGGCCGATAAATTCGCCGCCTTTGCTGCCGCCGATGTGGCACTGGCCGCGTCGGGTACGGTGACGACCGAACTGGCGCTGTCGGACACGCCGACCGTGGTGGGCTATCACGTCGCCCCGATCACCGCCGCGCTGGTGCGCCGGTTTATTCATGTGAAGTATGCCAGCCTGACCAACCTGATCGCCGATGCCGAAGTGATGCCCGAATTTATTCAGGGCAATTGCACAGCGGAAAAATTAAGCGATGCGGTGATTGCGCGCTTTACCGATAAGGCTTTGCGTGATCGTCAGTGTGCAGACCAACACGCCGCCATGCAGGCCATGGGGCTGGGTGGCCAGCCTCCGTCCCTTAGGGCAGCAAAGGCCGTGGTGGAGTTTCTGGGGAAGTGAATCCTTCTCCTCCCCCGTTACTATGGGGGAGGAAATGTGTGGCGCGCACAAACCTGTCATCCCCGGCGAGGGCGAGCGGTAGCGAGATCGAGGGAAGGGGATCCAGTTGTTTCTGTCACTTGTATCTCAAAAAATGTCGTGATGTGATTTGTCAGAGGTGCAAATGCGGATGCACCTGGTTTGCCTTCCCTCAAACGGATTGCTGCGCAATCCGTTCTCGCCGGGAATGACAGTTATCAGTGTACGGACAATTTGAAACGTCTCTTCCCCCGCTTTATGCGGGGGACGTCCGCGGGCGCATTTGGCGCCCGCGGGATGGGGGCAAACTCACCACCGCCCCCACCGTCTTGCTCGCTACTGCTCGCAAGCCACCTCCCCCGTAGTAACGGGGGAGGAGACGTGATGGGGCGGCGCGGCTACCCCAGCTTGGGTGGTTCGGCCGAGATCAGCCCGTCGATAATCACATCAATCGACCAGGCGCTGCGTTCGACGCTGGTGCCGCTGACCAACGGCCCCAGCTGGGCGTGGATGTTGGGAAACTCCGCCGGCGACAGCCCCCCCATGGCGGCGGACACGCGGCTGACGCCCCGGTCCGGTTCGACCTTCAGCGTGGTCTCGGCGGCGGCGGCGGTGACATAGAGCATCAGCAAATCCAGCCCCCATGCCGCCACGGCATCGGGCACGCCGCCTTCGTTCATCAGGGCCAGCATGATTTCGCACCAATGCAGCGTTTTCGGCCCAATCGGGATGGCGGCAAGGGCCAGCTGCGCCAGCCCCGGCGTGGCAATCAGCAGTTCGCTGTAGGCGACCAGTATGGATTTCAGCCGGTCACGCCACAGCCCGGTGGCGGGCGGATCGGGAATAACGCTGAGCGCCGCTTCCAGCATGGCGCTGCGCAGATCGTCAAAATTCTGGAAATAGACGTAGAGCGAGGCCGGGCCGGTATCGAGCGCCGTGGCAATGCGCCGAAGCGTCAGCCCGGCAAAGCCATCCGCCTTCAGAACCGTCAGGCCGGTCGCCACAATGGCGTCACGGCTTAACGGGGCTTTGGCGGGGCGGCTGCGGCGACTGGGGGCGGGTGTTTTCATGCCAGCAGCGTACGTGCGCGAACACTGTTCGTCAAGAACGCCGTTCGCCTGGGCGCGGACTGCGGGCGAAAAAAAGGCCACCCCTGAGGGTGGCCAGTGTCTTTCGATGCAACAGGGAGGGGAGAGAATGCGGCGGCTAATCCCGCACCAAAGCCGCCTGAAAAATCTTGACCACCTGATTGAGGGTGGCGGTGCGTGGATTGGTCAATTGGCAGGCGTCTTTCTTGGCGTTCTCGGACATGACTTCCAAATCCTGTTCCTTGACGCCCAGAACCGACAGATCTTTGGGAATGCCGACATCTTTGGCCATGCGGCGGATGGCGGCGATGGCCTTCTCGCCCGCTTCGACATCGGTCAGGCCCATGATGTCCTCGCCCAGCGCCACGGCGACATCGGCATAGCGCGACGGGCAGGCAATCAGGTTATAGGCGCAGACCTCGGGCAGCAGGATGGCGTTGCACACGCCGTGGGGCAGATTGTAGAAGCCGCCCAACTGGTGGGCCATGGCGTGAACATAGCCCAGACTGGCATTGTTGAACGCCATACCAGCCAGATATTCGGCATAGGCCATGCGGTCGCGCGCCTCGATATTGCCGCCATGGGCCACGGCGGGGCGCAGCCAGTCGGATATCAGGGTGATGGCCTTGATGGCGCAGGCGTCGGTAATCGGGGTGGCAATGGTCGAGACATAGGCCTCGATCGCGTGGGTCAGCGCATCCATGCCGGTGGCGGCGGTCAGCGATGGTGGCATATCCACCATCAGCAGCGGATCGTTGATTGCCACCGTCGGGGTGCAGCGCCAGTCGACAATCGCCATCTTCACATGGGTGTCGGTGTTGGTGATGATGCAAAACCGCGTCATCTCGCTGGCGGTGCCGGCGGTGGTGTTGATCGCCAGAAACGGCGGCATCGGTTTGACCGATTTGTCGAGGCCTTCGTAATCGCGGATATGACCGCCATTGCCCGCCACAATGCCAATACCCTTGGCGCAATCATGCGAGCTGCCGCCGCCGAGCGAGACAATGCCATCGCAGCCATTGGACTGATACACGCCCAAACCGTCATGCACATTCTTGTCGGTGGGGTTGGGATCGGCACCGGGAAATACAGTTACCGCCAGACCGGCAGCTTCCAGCAGTTTGCGGATACGGTCGGCGTGGCCCAGCTTGACCATGCCGGCATCGGTCACCAGCAAAATGCGTTTGGCCCCCAGCGCCTTGGCCTGGGTACCGGCATCCTTGGAACAGCCCACACCCATCAGGGCGACCGTCGGGGTATAAAAACCATAGGTCTGTTCAGCAGGGATCATCGGTTTCTCCTGGGTGGGGTGAACGGGTGTCTGGCGCTGACTATACGGCGCTGGGCGTGGCTTGCGCGGTGGTGGCGCGGGATAGCGTTTCCGCACCCTTAAAATGCTTGGTAAAATCCGTGTGCGTATTATCGCCGGAATTGCGCGGTTATTTTCGCCATTCACATTTTGTCAACGCTGTGCGTTTGCCAAAAGTTTACCGCGCCGCAAAATTGCCACCCCGTCAGCGCTTACCCCCGGCCTTACCGCTCAAGTTTTCGTGCACCGGCAGCGGGGCCGCTGACAGCGAGTGGGGCCTGTGTTATAGGGTAAAAGTAACCGGTGTCATAACGCGGTATGGATAACAAAACAGGGGGATATTCTGGTGAACGTTTTTGCGTATTTTTTGATGGCCGGGGCGGCGATGCTGCTGCCCGCTTTGGCACAGGAGCCGACCCATCTGCCCGCCCCGCCAGCGGCGGCCCAGCCGCCCGCCGTGACCGATGTGGCCGAACGCGCGGCGGTTAAACCGATCAATGCGAAGAAAATCATTCTGGTCGGCGATTCCACCATGCAGGTCGGCAGTGGCTGGGGCGGGGCTTTCTGTGCCCATCATCTGTCGTCCTTCGTGTCGTGCATCAATCTGGCCCGCGGCGGGCGCAGCAGCTTCAGCTATCGCGCCGAAGGATCGTGGGCGCTGGCGCTGTCGGAAATGAAAACGCCGGGCTACAGCAAGATTTATGTGCTGATCCAGCTTGGCCATAACGATCAGCCGGGTAAGCCGGGCCGCTCAACCGATCTGTACACGGAATTTCCCGCCAATCTGGCCCTGTATGTCAAAGAGGCCCGCGCCGCCGGGGCCATTCCGGTGCTGGTGACGCCGCTGACGCGCCGCTCGTTCAAGGATGGCTCGCTGCAGGATGATCTGAAGCCGTGGGCCGATGCCGCGATCACGGTGGCCAAAGAGATGGAGGTGCCGCTGGTCGATCTGCATGCCGTATCCGGTGCCGCGGTGCAGAAGATGGGGCCGGTGGAGGCGACAAAACTGGCCGAAATGCTGCCACCGCGCTATGTGCTGGACGCTGCCGCCAAAGGCACCACGATCAGCGCCACGCCGGAAGAATCCAAAGCCCCGGTTGACCTGAAAGCGACCGAGGTGGTGGAAACCCCGCAGGGGCGGCCCAGCATCGTGTTCGACTACACCCATATCGGTGACAAGGGGGCCGATATTTTCTCGGCCGAGGTTGCGGCCGAGCTGGCCCGCGTGGTGCCTGATCTGCGCCGGGAACTGTATCCATAAGCACCAGATCATCTGCAAATAACAAAAAAAGGCGGGAGGTTTTCCCGCCTTTGGTTTGCTATTCACCGATGGTTTTATTCTGCAGCCTGATACAGTTCTGGGTGCGCTGTGACGCCCCTCCGGTGCAAAGTCGCGGACGCGATTACGTCCCGCCTGAGCTTCGCCTTTGCGGCTGAATTAGAAATAAATTACGGCAAGATCGTAATAGTTGTTGAGAGCATTCTCACCGGCTTCCCCATGTGCCTCTGTTATGGCAACGTCGCTTCAGGCGTAGCAGCACGCAACATAGCGCGACAAAAATGGTGACAGACGTCAGCCAATCAGGCAACGCTGGGATGATGGCATCCGCCAAGAGCAGGCCACAGAGCAAGGTGACCAGCGCCAGCTCAAGGATATCAATGCGGGTGCGTTGCCTTTCTTGTGGCAGATCATCTGGGGGCACGGTGCTGCTGCCCGATCTGCGCTGAAATCTGTATCCGTAAGACATATTCAAGGACTCCTATGCTTCGGTGTAGGGCGGCTGCGGCTCATACTGTATGGCGCGCTGGACCTGACGGGCAAAGTCCGGTGTATAGAGCTGACCCACCAGCCACAATGCCATGTCGATACCGGCGGAAACGCCCGCCGCGCTGACCAGATTGCCATCCTGGACAAAACGGCAATCATCGCGTACCGCTTTGGCTTCGCCACGGGCTTTAAGGGCTTCAACAAAAGCCCAGTGCGTGGTGACGGTTTTGCCCCGTGCCGGGCCTGCAGCGCATAGCAAAAGCGCCCCGGTGCAAACCGATGTCACCCATTCTGCCGCGGCGGCCGTTTTGGCGATCCAGGCCAGCAGCGGCGGATTGTTGACCTCGCGCCGGGTGCCCTGACCGCCGGGGATCAGCAGAATGGCAAGCGGCGGGGCGCTGGCAATGTCGGTATCGGGTCGTACGCGCAAGGCCTTGGCACAGCGTCGCAGGCCTTTGTTTTCCGCAATCAGTAAGGGCCGATAGACGGTCAGCCCTGCGGCTTCGGCTTTGTTCGCAGCGGTGGCAAAAACTTCCCAGGGTCCGACAAAATCAAGCTCCTCGACATCGTCAAACACCAGAATACCAATGTGTTTTACCGCCATGCTGCCGCCCTTTTCGACCATACGCCCGTGCGGGTGCTCTATACACGCTGCACGGGTGACTGGCTATGGCGTGGCGTTTGGTGTGAAAAAAAAGGCGGGAAGGTTTCTTCCCGCCTTTGGCGTTGCCCGGAATCTGAGGGCTTATTCTGCCGCCTGATAGAGCTCGGGGTGGCTGGTGGCAAAGGCGGGGGCAATGTCCCGGACCCGTTCCAACACCGCGCGGGCTTCGTCTTTTCGGCCAGACTGCAGGAAGACCACAGCCAGGTCATGATAGCTGTCGAGCACTTCTGCGTCCGCCGCACCCTTGCGGTCCGCCAATTCAACGGCATGGCGCAGCATAGCAATGCCGGCATCCGACTGGCCCATACTGTGCAATACAACCCCCAGACCTTTGGTGGCATAGATGTCGTCAGGGGCCAGTTCGAGCGCCCTTTCGTTGATCTTGCGGGCGGTCTCAAAGTTACGCAGCGCGTAAGACGCAAAACCATAGGACCCCAGCGCCGCTATATCGTTGGGCTGGCGTTGCAGATAACGCTCGAAGGCCAGCGCGGCGAGCTGATACTCCCCCTCCTGCAGATACCCATCGGCAATGCGGTGCAATTCCGACGCTTCGCTTACCGTATCGAGAATAGCTTCAGCGCGGCCCAGCGCCAGATTGTAGGAACAGTAATCATTCTCGGCATAAATCGACTGATGCATGGTTAGTCGTGTATTGGGGCAGCCCCCGAGGCAGACATCACCATAGCCGCAGCCCGCACAACGGCCGCTAAGCTGTTTCTTGGTAATGGTGCGGCTCCAGGCAAATTTTTCCGGATCATGCCAGATTTCTGCCAGCGGCCGTTCGCGAATATTACCTTCGATGAAGCTGCGGTCGCGGATCGAGGTACAGCCGAGAATGTCGCCATTGTGCAGAATGCCGAAGCTGCGTTTGCCCGCGTTGCAGCCGATCCAGGAAATCGGTTCGTCGGAGCGGTTGGCGCGGGTGCGGGCTTCGATTTCTTTCACGCTGTAATATCCCAGGCAGTCGGCGGGAAAAATCGACATGTCAGGATCGGTGCTGTGCTGATGAATAAAGTCGATGATACGGTCGATGGATTCCGGCGGCAGAACCATGTCGATATTCTCACCATGGCCGAGGTTGCCCATCGGCAGCCCGATCTGCAACTGCCAGACCTCTACGCCGGCGGTGTGCAGCGTGTCGTAGATTTCTTCAAGCCGGTCAATATTGCGGCGCTGCACCGTGGTGATAGCGCCAGCATCAATGCCTTTGGCCGCCATCGTTTTCATCGCGATGATCGCCCGGTCGAAAGCCCCTTCGCGGCGGATGAAGTCATGCACGTCACGCGGCCCGTCCAGACTGACAGCAAAAGTGCCGATCCCCGCGTCCTTCGCGGTGTCGATGATTTCTTCCGTACACATCCAGCCATTGGTGATCATGTTGGGGATGACACCACGGGCGCGTAAGGCGCGCACCAGTTGCGGCCAGTCCTGACGGATAAGCGGTTCGCCACCCGACAGCGTAATCCATTTGAGGCCGAGATCGCCGATATCTTCGCACAGAGCCAGCGCCTCGGCTGTGTTCAGTTCCTCTGGTAAGGGTTTGGCGCAGGACGAGCCGCAATGCTTGCAGCGCATGTTGCAGCCCATGGTGATTTCCCAAACCGCGGTAATCGGATTGTCCATCTTACTCCCCCTGAATGTGACACAGCGCTATTCGTTTTGATAAAATACAGGCGCTGCCGGGGCGAACCCCGGCAGGTATTTCTTTGTACGGATTATTTCTTCTCAGGTTTGGTAACGACGATATACATCGGCACGATCTGGTGGTGCGGCGGGATGCCATAATCGGTCACCGGCGGGAAGCCGTAAGGCATAACCGGCATACCGTACAGTGTGCGGCATTCGCCGGTGCCGGTCGGTGCGCCGTATTTGGTGGTGCAATTGGCACTGCTGTGCAGAACGACCTTGCCTTCATGCTCGCCTTCGCAGGCGATATAGGCCAGCGGCGCGAAGGTGTTGCGCCCGGCTTCGCTCTTGGCGGCATCGGCGGGCGAATCCGTGATTTCGACGGTGTCTTCCTGTTTGTCCGCAGGGTCTTGCGGTTCCCACACCCGCAAAAGCTCAAAAGCCAGTTTGCCCTTGCCCTTGGCAATGCCGGCGAAGGTGAAAGTGTAGGTCACCGGGCCGCCGTATAGAGGCAGCTTGCTGGATACTGTGGTGGTAATATCGACAAGGCCCAGGCCCGCCGGCAGGGCGGTCAGAACCCACGTGTAGCCCGTACCCCCGTTGGCGACGAGCGAGACATTCAGACAATTGCCGGTCTGAACGACATAATTTGTCATGATACACCCCTAATTGCAGGAAGCAGGCAGAGTAATTTCCGCGTGCGGCTGTGGGTATATTCCCTATATTCTATCTTAGGTAGTATATTCGCATGAATTTTTTGTGGTTATTGTCGGATGGTATGGGGTGTTTCCTGCTAAGGTGCTGTGAATACAACAAAAAAGGCGGGAAGGTCTCTTCCCGCCTTTTCGCACGTATGGGGCTGTGGCTTAGCCCGCGATGGGTTTGCGCTTCTTGATCGGAACATAGTTGCGCTTCTTCGACCCGGTATAGATCTGGCGCGGGCGACCGATCTTCTGATGCGGGTCTTCCAGCATTTCCTTCCACTGGGCGATCCAGCCCACGGTGCGGGCCAGTGCAAACAGCGCGGTGAACATGCTGGTGGGGAAACCGATCGCCGCCAGCGTGATGCCCGAATAGAAGTCGATATTGGGATAGAGCTTCTTCTCGATGAAATACTCGTCCTGCAGGGCGATGCGTTCCAGCTCCATCGCCACCTTTAACAGCGGGGTTTCAATCCCCAGCTCGTCGAGCACGGCGTGGCACTGCTTCTGCATCACCTTGGCGCGCGGGTCATAATTCTTGTAGACGCGGTGGCCAAAGCCCATCAGGCGGAAGGGATCGTTCTTGTCCTTGGCGCGCTTGATGAATTCGGGCACGCGGTCGACCGAACCGATCTGCTGCAGCATTTTCAGCGCCGCTTCGTTGGCACCGCCATGGGCCGGGCCCCACAGACAGGCGATACCGGCGGCGATGCAGGCGAACGGGTTGGCCCCCGACGAGCCAGCCAGCCGCACGGTCGATGTCGAGGCGTTCTGTTCGTGATCGGCGTGCAGGATGAAGATGGTGTCCAGCGCCTTGGCCAGCACCGGATTGACGACATATTCCTCGGACGGCACCGAGAAGCACATGCGCATGAAATTCTCGGTGTAACCGAGCTTGTTCTGCGGATAGACGAAGGGGTGGCCGGTGGAATAGCGGAAGGCCATCGCCGCAATCGTCGGCAGCTTGGCAATCAGCCGGTGGCTGGCCAGTTCGCGCTGGGCCCTGTCGTTAACGTCCACCGAGTCGTGATAGAAGGCCGACAGCGCGCCAACAATGCCGCACATGATCGCCATCGGATGGGCGTCACGTCGGAACCCGCGATAGAACGCGGCCAGTTGTTCATGCACCAGCGTGTGGTGGGTGATGGTGTTATTGAAATCGCCCATCTGCTGCTCGGTCGGCAGCTCGCTGTACAAAAGCAGATAGCAAACCTCGAGGAACGAGGATTTTTCCGCCAGCATCTCAATCGGATAGCCGCGATAGAGCAGCACGCCCTTGTCGCCATCGATAAAGGTGATGTCGCTTTCGCAGGCGGCGGTCGAGGTGAAACCGGGGTCATAGGTGAAAAAGCCGGTCTCTTTATAGAGATTGCGAATGTCGATGACATCCGGCCCCAGACTGCCGGACAGCGTCAACAATTCATAGGATTTGTCCCCGAGGATCAGGGTGGCCTGATCGGCGGGAATGGCCTTGCTCTCTCTCATCATTCGTCTCCAAATCCGGTCATGGGACCGGTATGCAATTATCCGATGAGAGAGACTATAAATTGGTTACCAAGGTCAAGTCATCTAATTTCATGCCTTGCCGGGCGCAGGGCATGAAAATTAGGCAATCTTGGTACTGATACGCAATAAAGTCTTCTTTTGACTTGATAAAACGCTTCTGGGTTGAAATGGTGCGGGCGGTGGGCCGCCCGCCCTATTTATAGCGCCCCCAGCCATCACAGGCACCCTCATCCCGTGCCCGGCAGAGGGGGGAGGGGGGCAATAAAATCCGCCTCACCCCGGTTCGGGGTACATCCGTTGCAGGCTGGCGGTCAGCCGTTCGATGGCCCCGGCCCAGATGTCGAGCCGGTCGCGTAAATCCCGTATGTGGGGTGCATCGCCATAGGCCGTGCGCAGATACCAGACATTGCCGCCTCCGGTGCAATCGACCTTCAATTGGAGCTGGTCGGCCAGATCGCTGACGTAATAATGCGCCAGCCGAATGATGTCGGCCTGCGGCATGCGGGCAAGGCGGATGTCGGTCCAGACCTGACCGTTGGCGGCAATGCGGGCCAGCCGGGCCGGATGGGACCGCCACACCAGTGTCAGATGGTGGCCATAAAGCGGGCGCACCCCGCTGGGTTCCAGCCGGGTCAGAAAGTGCCGCAAGCGCCCCGGTATATCGGGATGCAGCGCGGCCATGGCGGCGAAGAAGCGCTGCGATGCGTATTCGGCATTATCGTCGATCAGCGCGCAGGCGGTTTGGACCAATGACGGCGGGACGACATCTTCACACGGCAAGGTAATCCCGGCGGTGGTGGTGTGTTTCATGACAAATCCCCGAAGGGTGGCCTTTAAGGTGCGCCCCCTCAAAGGTATTGCCTTCACTTGTCCTGGTGGTCGGGGAGTTAGAAAACCGCGGTAAGACGGTCCCCATGGCCTTTAGCTTCCGAAGAACCCTGGACATGCGCCACAGGCTCCCCGACCGCATAGGTCAAGGTTTCGCTGAAATTGGTCAGCGATTGTCCACTTACCGAGGGGTTTCTAAGGCCCCGGTGCCGCGCGTCACAGCACCATTGCGCAGGGTATGGGATTTTGCCCCTAAACGATAGCCCGTTTTTAAAATGGTGGTGGGAAATGAGGTGGGCCCTTCGCACCCATCCTCACCATGACCGGTCACCGAACCGGCCATCCAGAAAGTGTTAAGCCGGGCAATGTCAGATTATTGCGGGTGTCTTCGGCTATTCCTTTTTCATCAACCCGCTAATTCCGGCGATGAACAAGGATATTAGCACCCAGCCTGCGATTTCGAGAGACCAGTAGAGGAAGCGGTGAATGCCGTGGCGGAACAGCCACTGCCCAAAACTGGTGGGGCGAGAAAGTAGGCTGGTATCGGCGGCAAAACCACAGGATCGGGTGGGGGGTGATTGAGTGCTCTGATAACTGTTGTGGCCAAGAAGCAGTCGCGTGGTGCATTCCGGCCAACCTTCATCGGGGGCAAGTGCGCGTACGCTGCCGTGTGGGATGTTGACCGGAAACCATGCTTTGTCCTGTCCGAGATCGACGACCGGCAGATACGCATCAAATGCATAGATTATTGCATTATAGGGCGGTACATGATCATTATTCTGGCGTTGCATATAGCCAAGATTACCTGCTGCAGCAAAGGTCAGCCAACCTATCACGCACAAGGCAAGTGACCACCAAAGGGTGCGAAACGGTTTGTAGCCATGGCCAATAGTGTATTCGAGTATGTGGCGACCGAGCCTTCGCCACCAGCCAATATTGTCACTATGTGTGCGCAGTATTTCCCGCACTAACGCGAGATTTCGTGCATCGGCATCATGTCCCATTGCCATCAAGACTTTGCTTGCTTGCACCCACGGCTGGGGACGAAATGTTGATCCTGACGCTTTACCAAGATGCTCATCTGGCTGCCGCATCAGCCAGTCTTTTCTGGCCTCCCAGTCCGTCGGGCCCTCGTCAAAGCGCTCATAGGTAAAGCCATCAAGCAGCAGCTTGCCTTGATCGGGCCATGCATCTTTATGATCGGAATAGGTCCGGCACTTTGCCTGCCGCATATCGAGAGTGCCGCTGATTTTTGCCGCGGACCAAAGCCTTTCCTCGTTTACTTCTTTTTCTAGGCAAGAGTTTAGGCGTAAAGCTGACCCAATTTCTGCAAAGCGGAGATTAAGAGCGCAGCCTTTCGGATTGCTAAAGATTCCACCATGGCACTGAAAGTGAGATCCTATGATGGCACCAAGAAAATTTATTTCTCCCTCGGCGGTGAAGCCTTCTCGCAGGAATACGTCACTGTCTACTGTGATACTGTTAGCATTCAACGCTACACTTTCTGCGTTATGAAAACGGCCATTTTCGCAACTTAATTGTCCATGTATTTCGGCACCGACAAAGTCCACAAGCCCATCTGCCGTAAACCCGTCGTCTAGGAAAACACAGCCTTCAATGATCGCTGAGTTAACACTTAATGCTGTTTTCTCCTCTTTTTTAAAGCGGCCATTCTTGCATGAAAATTGACCTTTAATAGCCGCGCCATCAAAGTCCACGAGGCCGTTAGCGGTAAAGTCATCATCCAATGAGACGTCACCTATAACTTTAACCCCGCAGGCGTTAATGCCTGGAAGATGCGTCCCTTGAAAACTTAAATGCTTTGTTTGCGCCTGTATGAAGTTTGGTATTTCGTCAATGTGGCATTTCTCAAAATAAAGGCTATGCCCAAGATTTGCCTCTTCAAAATCAAGTGTTCCGATAATGCGCGAGTGATGAATTTGTATGCCTTTGGCGTGAACCGGCCAGGGTTCTTTTTGGGTTGGCCATATCTCTCCCAATGCTAAACAGCGTATCACCTCTGTCCGAATGGTCCTACTTTCGTGCCACTGGCTGGCATGTTCTGGATTGTCGTCATCCAACACACCTGAGACACACAATCCGTATGGCGGTTCCCATGGGACACCTTTGGCAACGCATTTAATCAGGTGTTCTTCCTGAGGTGTCAGTGTGGGATCAATATCTGTCATAGTGGATTTGGGTGTAGTTTCTCCACTTACGTTAGTTCTTTCTTGCCGGTGGCCCAAGATGATTTTGCCGTTTTCCTCTTGTTCCCCTCATCCTGAGCTAAGTCGAAGGATGAGCCCGCCCCACCTGGGTCCCCTTTCCTTAGGTTCGCTGCCGCTCACCTTCGTAAGGTGATGACAGAAACACCAACACCAACCTCACCATGACCGGTCACCGAGCCAGCCAGCCATCCAGATCGGATTGGATTGGCTGGCACTGGATGGCAGACCATGCTTCGGGCAAGCTCATGCTTCGACGGGCTCAGCATGAGGTCGGGGGGGGGGCGGTGAGAGGGGGGCGTGATGGTGCGAAAAGGGGCTGTAAATGGCGGTTTTGGCCCCGTTGAATGTGGCTTTTTTGACCATTTATTGCGCGGGCGGGCGATCTTATTGCGTGTCTGCGGGGTGGGGGGACCGTTTCATGCGCACAGGTCCCCCGCGCAATGTCTCTGTTTGCAACAAAACCGGTGGTCTGGCCGCTATGCTGCTTTGCGCTATCCAACCACCGGTGTGGGCATAAAAAAGGGGCTGCTGTCAGCCCCTTTTAAAAAAAGTTATCCGGGATCTGCCCCGTCTTGCACGGCTGGGGCCGTGCCGGTGGGGCGGTCGCCTGCATCGGCGGGGCACACATAAAGCCTATCCCATACCCCGTTGGCCGCTTATCAGGCCCGTTTTACCCTGCCGGGGCGGTAAGCCGGGCGAGGGCTTCGTCCTTGCCCAGAATTTCCAGCATGGCGAAGATCGGCGGCGACACCGTTTTGCCGGTCAAGGCGGCCCGGATCGGCTGGGCAATCTGGCCCAGTTTGATGCCTGCACCTTCGGCATAGACGCGGGCGGCTTCTTCCAGATCCTGCGCCGTCCATGGTGTGGTGGCGATGGTGGCGAGATACGCCTTTAAGTGCCCGCGGGCTTCATCGCTTAAGAGCTTGGCGGCCTTTTCATCCGGCGTTTGTGCGCCGTCGCTGAACAGGAACTCGGCCGCCTGCACCAGCTCGCCCACCGTCTTGGCGCGTTCTTTGAGCAGCGGCATCGCGGCCGTCAGGCGCGTTTTCGCGGTGTCCGACAGGGTGCGCGGCGTTGCCTCGCGCCCGATCCAGCCTTCAATCACCGCCACCAGATCGGCGTCGGCTTTCACGCGGATGTAATGGGCGTTCATGTTCTCGAGCTTCTTGAAGTCGAGGCGGGCCGGGCTCTTGCCGATATTGTCGAGGTTGAACCATTCGGTGGCCTGCGCGGTCGAGAAAATCTCCTCGTTGCCGTGGCTCCAGCCCAGCCGCAGCAGGTAATTGCGCATGGTTTCCGGCAGATAGCCCATGTCGCGATATTCTTCCACCGCCTGCGCGCCGTGGCGCTTGGACAGCTTGGCCCCGTCCGGCCCGTGGATCAGCGGCACATGGCCATAAACCGGCACCGGCCAGCCCATCGCCTCGATGATCTGCATCTGGCGGGCGGCATTGTTCAGATGGTCGTCACCACGAATGATGTGGGTGATGCCCATGTCGTAATCGTCCACCACCACGGCCAGCATATAGGTTGGCGTGCCGTCTGAACGCAGCAGGATCATGTCGTCGAGCTGTTTGTTGTCGAAGCGGACATCGCCCTGCACCACGTCATGGACCATGGTCTCGCCTTCCTGCCGCGCCTTTAAGCGCACGACATAGGGCGCACCGGCCGGGGCTTCCGACGGATCACGATCCCGCCAGCGGCCGTCATAACGGATCGGCTGACCGGCCTTCTTCTGCGCCTCGCGCATGGCGGTAAGCTCTTCCGCCGTGGCATAGCAGCGATACGCCTTGCCCATGGCCAGAAGCTGTTCGGCCACCTCGCGATGGCGACTGGCGCGGGTGAACTGATAGACCGGTTCGCCATCCCAATCGATGCCCAGCCATTTAAGGCCGTTCAGGATCGCCGACACCGCCTCCGGGGTCGAGCGTTCGCGGTCGGTGTCCTCGATGCGCAGCACAAACTTGCCGCCGCAGTGGCGGGCATAAAACCAGTTGAACAGGGCAGTGCGGGCACCGCCGATGTGCAGCATACCGGTGGGCGAGGGGGCAAAACGCAAAACGGGCTTGCTTGTATCGGTCATTATCGCTGTCGTTGAAGGTTCCTTGTGCGCCGGGTTTAGCAAACAGCCCGCCCAAGGGGTAGGTCCGATGACGCAAAAATCACCTTTCCTATGGTGGGTGTTGCGCTATTTTGCACGGATGAGGGGATTTTGGTCGTATCCGGCGTTGCTCATCCGCGCCGCCCTGGGTTGGCCGTGGGCGGCGGTGCGTTTCCTGCGCGCGGCAGCGTATGCCGAGCATGACCGCTGGCCGCTGTGGCTGCCGGTGGCGCTGGGCACGGGCGTGGGGTGCTATTTTGCCCTGCCGCTGGAGCCTGCGGGCTGGTGCGGAGTGGTGGCGGTTCTGCTGGCCGTGGTGGCGGTATGGTGGGGCCGCAGCGGGCGGTTTGGCTTTCTGCTGGTGGCGGCGCTGTGTCTGGGTTTTGCGGCGGCCATCCTGCGCACCCATATGGTGGCCGCCCCGGTGCTGGGGGCGTCGTTCGGGCCGCTGCGGGTGATCGCCCGGGTGGTGGCCGCTGAACCGCGCGGCGACGGGATGCGCCTGCTGCTGGCCCCCGAACCGATCCGGCGGCTGCATTATCGGACATCTGATAATCAGACACCGGCGCGCATCCGGGTCAGCGTCCGCTATAGCCAGGATCTGCCCGCTCCGGGCAGCTTTGTGCGGCTGACCGCCATGCTGATGCCTCCGCCGGGGCCCGCTATGCCGGGCGATTATGATTTTGCCCGCTGGGCGTATTACCGGCGCATCGGCGCGACGGGCTATAGCTATGGCAGGCCGCATCCGGTGCCGCCGCCCCGCGCCCTGACCTTGTGGGAAAGTACCAGCGCCGGGCTGGAGCGGCTTCGTGACCGCATGACGGCGCGGATCACTGCCGCCGTGCCGGGCGATGCCGGGGCAATTGCCGCTGCCCTGATTACCGGCGAGCGGGCCGGGGTCTTACCGGAAACCGAGGAAGCCTATCGCAATTCCGGCCTGACCCATGTGCTGTCGATCTCCGGCGTGCATCTGGCGTTGGCAGGGGGGATCTTCTTCTGGGTGATCCGGGCGTTACTGGCGCTGCTGCCGACCGTTGCGCTCTGCTATCCCATAAAGAAATGGGCCGCCGTGGCGGCGCTGGCCGGGTCGGCGTTTTATCTCGCTATCAGCGGGGCGGACCCGCCTGCGGTGCGCTCTGAAATCATGCTGGCCACCATGTTCTGCGCCATTTTGTTCGATCGGCCCGCTTTGTCAATGCGTTCGGTGGCACTGGCGGCGACCATTGTTCTACTTATCGAACCGGAAAGTCTGGCAGATCCGGGCTGTCAGATGTCGTTTGCCTCTGTGGTTGGTCTGATAGCACTTGCCGAGTGGTTGGCCGCTCGGCGGCGACACCATCCGACTGAAACGATCTGGCCGCTGAAATTGCTGCGCTATGCTGGTGGTATTGTTGCTGTAAGTCTGATTGCTGGGTTGGTTTCTGCCCCGATTGCGATATTTCATTTCAATAGGGCATCACAATACGGCCTGATTTCTAATCTGCTGGCCGAACCGGTGGTGGGTTTTATCATCATGCCAGCGGCTACCGCAGCGATGGTGGCGATGCCTTTCGGACTGGAGGCTGCCCCCCTGTGGCTGATGGGCAAGGGCGTTGGTGTGATGAGCGCGATTGCCTTTTGGGTGGCGGCGATGCCGGGGGCGGGCAGTCTGGCGCCGGTGTGGCCACTGGTCAGTCTGATCGCGGTGATGGGCGGTTTTCTGTGGTGCGCGCTGTGGCTTAAACGCTGGCGCTGGTTTGGCCTGATCGCCATTGCTGGCGGTATCTGCTGGTCACTGACCGTGCGCCCGCCTGATCTGTTGGTGGCGCAGAATTTCGGTGCTGTGGCGGTGCGGGGGCGACAGGGTACGTTGATCTTTTTGCAAAAGCCTAAAGACCGTTATGCCGCGGCTGACTGGCTTAGGCGCGAGGCTGATCCGCGCGATGTTCCCGACGCGGTAAGCGACAGTCGCGGCGTGCGCTGTGATGATCTGGGGTGCCTCGCCACGACTTATGATGGCCGTGTGATGGCTTTTGATACGCGCGTCGATGCGTTGGCAGAAGATTGCGCCCATGCCCGTATCGTGGTGAGCATGGTGCCCGCTCACTGGCTGTGTTCCGCCCCGCTGGTGATTGATCGCTTTGATGTGCTGGATGGTGGCGGTTATGCCGTTTGGTTCACGCCCCAAATTAGAATGGTGTCCGTGGCCGCACGTCGCGGTGTGCGGCCCTGGTCTATGCCATGGCACCGATAAAATTGCCCGTTCAGTAGTGGCGTAACAGCCCAACCAGCTTGCCCTGAACCTGGACCTGATCAGCACCATACAGCCGGGTTTCATAGGCCGGGTTCGCGGCTTCGAGCGCAATCGAGGCCCCATGGCGGCGCAGCCGTTTCAGGGTTGCTTCTGTCCCGCCGATCAGGGCCACGACGATGTCGCCATTGTTGGCGGTGTCGACATGGCGGATGATGACGGTATCGCCATCCAGAATCCCGGCGTTGATCATCGAGTCCCCGGCGACTTCCAAAGCATAATGTTCGCCCGAACCGATCATGCCAGCGGGCACCGGAATATCAGCGACTTTGTTCTGTAAGGCTTCAATCGGCATACCGGCGGCGATTTTGCCGACCATCGGCACGGAAATGCTGTCCCCCTCCAGCGCAGTATGGCGCGGGGTGCCGCCAATGCGGGTGTCTGCGAGACGATTTTCTGATGCGCGGTTTTCCGGTGTGCGCGCATCGCCGCGAGGCTGGCGCGGCGGACTCATACGCTGAACCTGGTTGCGGCTGACCGCCGGGCGCAGGGTTTCGGAAACATTGTCGGGCAGCTTGATGATTTCGATGGCGCGGGCGCGCTTTTCCATCCGCTTGAGGAATCCGCGTTCTTCCAGCGCCGTAATCAGGCGGTGAATACCCGATTTGGATTTGAGGTCGAGGGCGTCCTTCATCTCGTCAAACGAGGGGGGGATACCGGACTCGCGCACGCGTTCGTGGATGAACATTAACAGTTCATATTGTTTGCGGGTCAACATGCTGCCCCCATGAGAAGAGATACCTTGAGAAGGCGAACAAATGCGAAACGCCTGATTTCTGTTCTAGTTTAGTTCCCCTTCGCCGTCAATGGCGTCCTGCGGTCAATGATGCCATAAAAGGCGCTCATAATGTGGAGTGTCCTGTGCCGAAAAAGTTCATTTTCCCAATACTGGTTGTGCTGCTGCCGCTCGTTGTGATCGCCTATTTTCTACTGGATGGCACCGTGGTGATCTGGGGCCGCAATAGCGGGGGGCCGGTTACCGTCGCCGCGGTGATTGTCAGTGGACAGACCGTCGAGAAATCCGAACCGCGTAATATTGCGGCCGGTGGGCGGTTGCTGATCCTGTTTACGCCGCACACCTCGGGAACGCTGCGGCTGTTCTGTCGTACCGCCGCGCAAAGCGCCGCCGTGCAGGCTGACGAAATTCCACTTTATGCCTATGCGGCACAATCAACCGAGTTGGGGCCGGTCACCGCGGGTGATTTTCGCCTGTTCCATAGCGCGCTTGGTGGCTGCACGGATATCCGCAAGCTGTAAGCGGTTCGCATCGCTTTACGCGGGCGGTCTATTCCGCTGCGCGAGCTGGTGGTTCGCTTTCGG
Organism: Micropepsis pineolensis; assembly: GCF_055392125.1. Lineage (NCBI taxonomy): Bacteria > Pseudomonadati > Pseudomonadota > Alphaproteobacteria > Micropepsales > Micropepsaceae > Micropepsis > Micropepsis pineolensis. Next base: position 3,069,477 of record NZ_AP042408.1, on the reverse strand, counting down.
GCGGCATGTTGTCGTGCAGTCGGCGCGGCAGGTGGCAGCGCACCTGTGTGCCATCACCACTTTCGATTTCGACCCAGCCATTGTGCAGTTCGATAAAGCGGTTGACCAGCGCCAGCCCGAGCCCGGCCCCGCCGCGTTTTTCCTCGGTCCCCTTGGCGGCAAAGCGCTCGAACACATTGGCGCGGAGTTCGGGCGCAATGCCGGGGCCATTGTCGTGGACGTACAGCTGCACATCCTCACCATCAATCTTGCCGCCCAGCACGATGCTGCCGCCCTTGGGCGTGTATTTGATGGCATTGGACAGCAGGTTGTAGATCACCTGACTGATGCGCCGTTCGTCGGCAAAGAAATCGCCCGCCGGTTCGGGGGCTTCAAGTTCCAGCGTCAGCCCGGCCTTGGCGGCCCATTCGCGGGCATGGGCCGCAATATCAGTGAGCAGCTGGGTCAGGTCGATGCGCGTCAGTTCCAGCCGCAGCGCGCCGGATTCGACCAGCGCCAGATCCAGAATATCGTTGACCAGATCCTTCAGCGCATTCGAGCTTGAAACAATCGCCTGCATATATTCGCGCTGGCGTTCGTTGAGCACGCCCGGCACTTCCGACGACAGATGTTCGGCAAAGCCCAGAATGGTGTTGAGTGGTGTGCGCAACTCGTACGACACATGTTTAATGAAGTCGGATTTGAGCCGGTCAGCCGCTTCCAGGGCTTCGGCCCGTTCACGCAGCACGCCTTCAATGCGTATGCGCGCGGTGGCGTCGGCAAAAGTGATCAGCTTGGCCCCGTCGGGCAATTGCGACAGCCGCAGCGATAAGATGGTACGGTCGGTCCGCTCGATCTCGCCGAAATCATTCGAGCCGCTATCTTCCGAAACAACCGCCTGGATCAGCTGTTCCCACATCGGTTCGGTAGCGAATTTTGCGGCACAGGCTGCGGCAATGGTGCGGATATGCGGCTCGCCCCCAAGATCCTTTTCGGTCAGACCCCAGATCTCGGCAAAGGCGGCGTTGTGCAGTTTCAGTCGCCCATCGGGGCCAAACACCGCCACGCCCTCGCGCAAAGAATCTAATGTGGCCGACTGCACTTTGCCCAGCGTATTGATCGAGCTTTCCAGCGAGATGCGTTCGGTAACGTCTTCGAACAGGAAGGTCAGGCCGCCAAAGGGGTGTGGCTGGACCATTACGCGTAAGTTTCTGCCGTCCGGCGTGTGCCACAATTCCTCGGCCGCGTAATCATGCGCGGTCTGGAACATCTTGAGCCGCTCGGCCTTCCAGCTTTGGTAATCGCGCTGTTCCGGCAGTTTGCGTTCTTCGCGTAGGCGGTCGAGAATTTCACTGTCGGTCGGGTGGGTGTCGAGCCACACCGCAGGAATGTCCCACAGTCTGGTGAAAGCGCGGTTGAAAAAGCTGATATGTTGATCGGCATCGAAAATCGCAACCGCTGTGGCCAGCTTGTCGAGTGTGTCGCTGTGGGCGGCGATATGCTGCTGCAGCCGTGCGGCGCTGGCGGCAACTTCGGTCACATCATTGGCGGTGCCGACCACACCCAGATCTACCGGGACTTCGGTCAGCATCAGGGCGCGCTGCTGGCCGCCGATGACGGTGCGCCGTTCTGCCGTCTGCACCTGATTTTGGGTGTATGCCTGGATTGCCAGATCGCGTTCGCCCTTATCCAGGGCCATTTGTTCCAGCACCGCCGCGTCAATATCACTGGCCCCGGTTGCCGACAAAAAGGTGCGGTTACCCCAGATCAGTTTTTGCGCCCGGTCGCGCAACCACACCGGCGTCGGCAGCATGTCGAGGATTAGCCGATAGTCGAGGGTTTCAAGCGTGAGGGCGTTTTCGGTTTCAAGCCACACCGCGGCCATGCCACCCACCGCCTGCCCGCGCAGTTTGATGCGCCGCCGCCCTTCATCGTGGGCGGTCATGGCAAAAGCCGTACCCTGATCACTCAGGGCGTCAATGGCAGTCGATAATTCGGTTGCTTCGGCCCCTTTGAGGCATTCATCAAGCAATTTTTCGGCGCCGCTGAACGACAGCGTGCCACGACCGTCACGGCCCCAGACAATCAATGCTTCGCGCGCAGTGCCAAGCAGGGCATCACGCTCACCAATCAGGGCGCGGGTCCGCGCCCCGACAGACTGTAATTGTCGTTGTAAGCGGCGTGTTACGCGTTGCTGTGCCAGGGCCCACAGACCGGCCGCAATCGCCAGCGAAACCGTGCCGCCGGTTACCAGCAAGACCACAGGGTCAGACGCCGACAGCGCAAAGTCACCCGCCCAGGCTGGTGCCGCCGACAGGGCAAGCACAGCGGCTCCAGCCCATAGCCGCCGCTTTGTGCTACAAGCCGGAAAAACGCCAGGCCTGTTATTGTGTCCCAATAAGGGACTCATCCCGGCAACCCCTCGCGCATGCCGCCCCGCGCGGCGAATCAAAGTGTTAAATCAAGATGATAAGAGTGAAAGGGTTTTTCGCAAGGGAAGGTGGTTAAAAATCTGTAAATCGTTCTGAATCGCGTTTTGTTGTGGGGCATCCTCGGTCCGCCTTTCATAGCGTGTTCTAAAACCACGTTTGCCCGGCAGATTTTTCCGATGGGGGCGTAGCATGCCCGGCAAAACTGCCGTAAGTATTACCTACTAACGCGTATTCGCGTTTTGAATCAACGCTTTCGGTATTAGGCCCGGTCTGTGCATAGAGGGTAAGGGCAGCATCGGAAAGAGGCAGAAAGCATGACAATCGACAGCCGCATTCTCGTTACCGGAGGCGCCGGTTTCATTGGGTCGCATTTGTGTGAGCGTTTACTCGCCGCAGGCAGCGAAGTGCTGTGTGTTGATAATTTCTTCACCGGATCACGACGCAATATTGCCAGCATGCTCGACAATCCGCAGTTCGAGTTGATGCGCCATGATGTGACCTTTCCGCTCTATGTCGAGGTTGATAAGATCTTCAATCTCGCCTGTCCGGCAAGCCCGGTGCATTACCAGTTCAATCCGGTGCAGACCACCAAAGTGTCGGTTCATGGCGCCATCAACATGCTGGGGCTGGCTAAGCGCACCAAGGCGAAGATTCTGCAGGCTTCGACATCTGAAGTTTATGGCGATCCCGAATGCAATCCGCAGCGTGAGGATTACTGGGGCAACGTCAATCCGATCGGGCCGCGCGCCTGCTATGATGAAGGTAAACGCTGCGCTGAAACGCTGTTTTTCGATTACTGGCGTCAGGAAAAGCTCAAGATCAAGGTCGCCCGTATCTTCAATACCTATGGACCACGGATGCACCCCAATGACGGGCGCGTGGTGTCCAATTTCATCGTGCAGGCTTTGCGCGGCGAGAATATCACGCTGTATGGCGACGGCAGCCAGACCCGTTCTTTCTGCTATGTCGATGATCTGGTCGATGGCTTGCTGAAGCTGATGGAATCCCCCGATGCCATCACGGGCCCAATCAATATCGGCAACCCGGACGAGCGCACTATCCGTTCACTGGCTGAAATGGTGATCGAGCTGACAGGCAGCCGCTCCAAAATCATTTACCGTCCGCTGCCGACGGACGATCCCAAACAGCGCCAACCCGATATTACCAAGGCCAAAACGCAACTCGACTGGCATCCGCGTACGCCAATCGAGCTCGGTTTGCAGCTCACCATTGCCTATTTTGAGGCGCTGCTGACTAAGGACGCCCTGGCAACCCAGTCCGGGTATCGCGTTCTGGTTGCCTAAGTCCTGTGGGCTTGCTCGTGTGGGACTGGTTGCTTTGCGGTCTGTAAGCGGCTAATCCCCACCGCCATGCAGGTTGACGATTTCGATTTTGATCTGCCGGACGAATGCATTGCGCTTCGCCCGGCATGCCCCCGCGATGCGGCGCGCCTTTTGGTGGTGCGCCCCGGCGCGCCCTTGGTCCATGCCCATGTCCGCGATCTGCCGGACTTTTTAAAGCCCGGCGACTGCCTGACGGTCAATGATACCAAGGTGATCTCGGCCCGGCTCAAGGGCCGGCGCGCTCCCCGCAGCGCGGATGGCCCCGGGGCCAAGATTGAAGCCACCCTGATCCGGCGTTTGGCCCCGGATCGTTTTGCGGCGCTGGTCAAACCGGCCAAGCGGCTGGCGCTGGGCGATAGCCTAACCCTTGGGACCGATATTGACGCGACAGTGGCCGCGATCCATGAGGCTGGCGAGATCGAAATTGCCTTTACCTTGGCGGGGGGGGCGCTTGATGCCGCCATCGCCCTGCAGGGAGATATGCCGCTGCCGCCCTACATTGCTGGCAAGCGCGCCCCCGATGCGCAGGATAAGGCCGATTATCAGACCATCTATGCCGCCCATGAAGGGGCGGTGGCCTCGCCGACGGCGGGCTTACATTTTACCCCGGAACTGTTTAACCGGCTGGGTGCTGCAGGCGTCGGGCGCGAAACTGTCACGCTGCATGTTGGGGCCGGGACGTTTCTGCCGGTTTCCACTGACGATACGGCTAACCATAAAATGCATTCGGAATGGGCCCATATCGATGGCGCAACTGCCGGTCGGCTGAATGCGGTTCGCGCCACGGGCGGGCGGGTTGTGGCGGTTGGCACCACGTCGGTGCGGACGCTGGAAAGCGCTGCCGATACGACCGGGATTAAACCATTCAGTGGTGATACCAATATTTTCATCACCCCCGGTTACCGTTTTAACGCCGTGGATATGATGCTGACCAATTTCCATCTGCCACGCTCGACCCTGTTCATGCTGGTGTCGGCGTTTGCCGGGCTTGAGACCATGCGCGCGGCCTATGCTGAAGCCATTGCCAAGGGCTACCGTTTCTATTCCTATGGTGATGCTTGCTTACTATTTCCCTACAAATAGACGTTTTTAGTAATCTACCATTACACCAAGCATTAGCACCTTGACCGTAAGCTGAGCGCCGCATCAATGGGATGATGTCGCATGGCGGCACAAACCAGCTTCTGGACAACTATCTGCCACCACATTCGCTGTGGCCATTTACGACCCGCTGGTACCGAAATGGTGGCGGCGGCTTTGGTGTTGCTGCTGAGCGGCATGCTACTGATGGGGGCGAATATGTCCGCGCTGCATCGCCTTGGTCTGGCGACCGAGCGTTCCTATCAGGCGCTGCTCAAAATGAGCGATGTCGATACCAATATTCTGGCCAGCGAATTATCGATGCGCAGCTTTGCCGCCACTGGCGAGGCTGAATTCATCTGGCGTCACCGCACGCGTATGAAAAGTGTCGAAGATGGATTGGCGGATTTGTCGGTTCTGCTGGCCGAGTATCCGGAAGATGTCGCCGTCTTGCAGCGCTTACGTGGTTTTGCCGAGGGACGCAAAAAAATGTTTGCTGACCTGATCGTCTTTAAGCCGACCAGGGCAAATCCGGCCACGGATATGGTGATGGATGCCAAGGTTCGTCAGGCCCGTATGGATACCGGGAAAATGCTATCTGTCATGCGGACACAGGAACTGAAGCGGGTGGTGGCACGCCAACAGGCGTCCGAGAGCAAGGCCCGGCAGACCTTCATCCTCTCCGCCGGGGTTGTTATCGTGTCTTTTGGGTTGGGACTGCTCGGGCTGTTTTTTTCTGGCACAATCGGCCGCAAAGGTCAGGCGGATGACACAGAGAAGGTTTCCCCGATCTATTATCATGGCGGCGGCATCCGGGGGGCATCTCGTTTCTAGAGGCGCTCATTACGAAGCTTTAGTATTCGGCGGGTAAAGTGGTCCGGTCGACGAACCAGGTTTTTTATGCTGTCCGGTATCAGTTTCTGGCAAACCATCAAGTACCACGTCCGCAGTGGCCATTTGCGCGCGGCTGGGGTTGAAATGCTGATTGGCGCGATCGTTATGCTGATCGCCGGTATGGTTTTGATGGGCGCCAACATCTCCGAATTGCGCCAGCTCGGGCAAGCCAGTCAACGCTCCAATCAGGCGCTGCGGTATCTGGCGGATGTCGACAGTAATCTTCTTTCGACCGAATTATCACTGCGCGGGTATGCCTTGTCCGGGCAGGAGGTGTTCGTACAGTTTTATGGCGAGCAATCGGCACGGTTGCGCGTGGCCCTCGACCGGCTCAACGCCACTCTGGCGGACAACCCGCCAGAGGCTGCACGGCTGGGGCAACTTAATACCTTTGTTTCGCGTCGGCTGGCCGACTTCTCGGTCTTGATATCCTTGAAGGCTGCCCACAGCGAGGTGGTGACCCACGCCTCGATCGATCTGTCCTTGCGGGCGGAACGTGTCAAGATTGAGCACATGATCGCGGTTATTCGCGATGATGAAATAAAGCTCAGCTACGACCGGCAAATTGCTGCCGAAAGCAAGATCCGGCAGACCTATATTCTCTCTTCGGTCATCGTATTGCTGGCCTTCGGTCTGGCCGTGCTGGGGCTAGCATTGATGGAGGGAATTCGCTTTTCTGTTTCAGACACACAGACACATCGGCCCGCTATTCGCCAGCCGTAAGATACGGTATTTCAGGTGTCTATGCTGAGCGTGGTCGCCAAAGGTGGCTCAGGCGTCCTTGCCGTTGAGCCGCTCGCGCAGTTCCTTGCCAGTCCGGAAAAACGGCGTCCGTTTTTCTTCAACCGCAACCGGTTCACCGGTGCGCGGATTACGCCCCATACGCGATGGCCGCACCTTGACCGAAAACGCACCAAATCCACGCAATTCGACGCGATTTTCCTTGGCCAAGGCCGCGGTAATCTCATCAAGCATCGTGGAGACAATCCGCTCCACATCGCGGTGATACAAATGCGGATACCGAGCCGTCAGACGCGCAACTAGTTCGGATTTAATCATCCCAATGCCCCCGAGAGAACTATCGACCTATGCAATAGGGTCGAATCCCGTTCCGACGAATTAACCCTGTCAGAGCCGGTCCGCTTCGTCAACCAGAACCCTATGATCTGTCTGTATTTTCCTGCTGTTGTGATGCAATTTCACCCAATTCTTACGTTCCATAGCTGTCCAAAATGTCGCAGGAGTGCTGCCGGAGCCGGGGTGGTGGCATTACGAGGCAAAAAAAGTCCCGCCGTGAAATCGGGCGGGACGAAAACCGTTATTTCTGAGGGGGCGCAAATCCTTGCGCGTGGTGTCAGTGGAATTGTGACCGGCAGGCAATCGTCATTAGCTTTTCCAAATGAGGCGAAGCCTCATCCAGACACGAGAGTTTGTCGAAGCTAATGGACAACTGTTCCAGAATTACGAGAACCAATTCCCGTGTGCTGGACTGGTCGTTTCCGCCGCCACCACTTGATGGCATGTCCGTCTTTTCCAAGAATGCCATTGCCTTGCTCCTATCCTTCTGAGAGCAAGGTTGACACATTTGTTCCCGGCTGACGTCCCCCCCAATCGGGTGGGCAAGAAATAAATAACTCAGACCTGTATCGCACCATCCTGAATGGCACTCACCACCGCCTGAATGCGTGTGCTGACGCCAAGCTTGCGTTTGATGTTCTCGATATACCAGTGCACAGTGTTTTCACTTATACCGAGTATTTCACCAATCTCCCAATCTGTTTTACCTTGTGCGGCCCAGGCCAGGCAGTCGGCCTCGCGCGCGGTGAGCAGTGAGGTTTTGGGTTGATCCCGCTCGCTCAGCCGCATCAGGCGGTTGCAGGTGTACAGCGCCATGGCGTGGACGCTGACCCGCGTTGCTGGTGTCGGGATGATCCGTGTGCCAACAAAATGGCCGAGGATTAATCCGCGCCCCGGATAATAGACCGGCACGCACAAGCCGTTGCTTAAACCAAAGCTGCGCGCGTCACGGTAAATCCGGATGAGGTGAGCTGCCGCCGCACTCGACACCATTTGAGGTTTGATCTTGATCTCGTGCCAGAACAAGGGTTCGGAATTGCACAGCGCCCCCGATAACAGTGGGTTTTCGTCGGCATCCTGCTGCGCAAAAAAACGCTTGGCCCACTGCGGATGCAAGCGGGCGGCGATGATGCCGCGTTTGAAATCTTCGGTGTTGCGCACCGCCGAAGCGAAGACAAAATAACTGATACCAAACTGAGCCAGACGATCCTGCAGCGCCAGCAGGATATCGTCGATCTCGTCGATCTCCTGGATGCGTTGGATATAATCAAAAAGGCCTGTGCTGCCGACGCCAGCCATCTGTTCGCTTGGTCCGTCCTCTGCCGCTGCAACTTTGCGGCCTGCATTTACCGCCAGCGCCATGTTTACACCCCTCTTAAAACCGATATCGCCGGCTTTCCCCCCGCCAAACATTCAGCAGTGATGGCCTGTACCCCGCCATATGCCAGCCTTACCAGACCTGCGCCGGGGTGGTCCCGCCCTCCCCCCGGCCGCAATCCCTGGATGGCATTTTATCGCCCGTTCATTAAGGGCGGGTTTGTGCCACAATAGGCTGCGTAAATAACTTTAAATAGCATAGCTTACCAAGTTTAGGTTGTATACCTTAACCAAGGGTTAAAGGTAAGTTATTGCAGCCCCGCTTCTCAAAGGAGAGGGTTAATATGATAAAGTTCGTATAATATTACTGTGATGGTACACAGTATACTCAGGGGAAGAGCTTTTCCGTTGACCATGGCGCGTCAAGGTTTGCGCGACGGTAAACCAGCCGGTCATGCAATCGGAAGGGGCGGTCGCGCCAAAACTCGATCTGTACCGGGCGGACACGATAGCCGGTCCAGTGCGGCGGGCGCGGTACTTTCACCAGGCCATATTTCAGGGCGTATTTGGCGATCTCGCGCTCAAATATCCAGCGGCCCTCCATCGGGCGGGACTGGGCTGAAGCCCAGGCACCAATCTGGCTGTCTTTGGCACGGCTGGCAAAATAGGCGTCGGCTTCTTCCGTCGTCACCAGCTCGACCGGGCCACGCACACGGATCTGGCGGCGCAGGGATTTCCAGTGAAAATTTAAGGCCGCCTGCGGGTGGCCGGTCAGTTCCTGACCTTTGGCGCTTTCGGTATTGGTGTAAAAGACAAACCCGCGTGCGTCATAGGCTTTCAGCAGTACCATGCGAACATCGGGCAGGCCGGATGCGTCAACGGTTGCCACCGCCATCGCGGTCGGATCGTTGATTTCGGTCTTTTCCGCTTCCTTCAGCCAGTTGGCGAAGATTTCCAGCGGATCCTGCGCGGCAACAATGCCGCCCTCGTCAATAGTGCCAGGTTGGTTCATGCTTCATCGCATAGCATCTTCGCGTCGCCGGTAAAAGACAGTAAGCTCATCGTCATGACTACTCTGCTTCGGATATTGGCACGTCGTGCCCCCGTTTTGGCCCTTACCGGTGTATTGCTGGCCGCCTGCGCCAGTAATCCTGATTCGGTCAAGGCCGACTTTGACCATGGTCTTGCTGCCTATGATGGCGGTGATTATGCGACGGCCTTTCATCTATGGGATGGCATTAAGAATGATGATCTGGCGGCGCTGCGTAATGTCGCGGTGATGCTGCGCACCGGTCAGGGAGTACCGAAGAATCCCGCCAAAGCCCGCAAATTGTTTGCCGAGGCAGCTGATGGCGGGCTTTCCTCGGCGGCCTATAATCTGGGCCAGATGCTGATTGCGGGCGATGGCGGCAAGCGGGACGTCAAAACCGGGCTGATCTGGATGGAACGCGCTGCGCCGAGCCAGCCCATGGCCGCTGCCGAGCTGGGCGAGATCTATCGCAAAGGCAAGCTGGTCCCGGTTGATCTGATCAAGGCGCGGAATTTTCTGGCCATGGCAGCCGCGGCAGGGGATACCCAGTCTGCCCGCACACTGGCTCAGATGCCGGTACACTGAAAAACGTGTGACGCCTGCCGGTTGCGTTGCTTGTCGTTTAGCCCTCTTAACAGTTTACCCCTGAACCCCTTATATTAAGCCCATGAAAGATCCATACGAAGTTCTAGGCGTTGCCAAAGGCGCCAGCGAAGCCGAAATCAAGAAGGCCTTTCGCACCCTGGCCAAGAAATACCATCCCGACGCGGCCGGCAACGGTGCGGCGGCTAAGCGGCATTTCCAGGAAGTTAGCGCCGCGTACGAGATTTTGGGCGATACCAAGAAGCGGGCTGAATTTGATGGCGGTCGTATCGATGGCGACGGCAATCCCCGCGCCCAAGGTTTCGGTGGTGGCGGCTTTGGCGGTGGTTTCGGCGGTGGCGGGCAGCACTATGAGCGGCCCGAAGACGTTTTTGCCGACATCATGGGCGGTGGCGGTATGTTCACCGGCTTTGGTTTTGGTGGCGGCCGTCGCGGTCGTCCGCGTCCCGGTCAGGACTATCAAATGACCGTTACAGTCGGCTTCCGGGATGCTGCCAGTGGTGGGGCCAAGCGCATCCGGCTGCCCGATGGGGCCGAGATTGATGTGCGCATTCCGGTCGGCTTGCGTGACGGCCAGCAGATCCGCATCAAGGGGCGCGGCGGTCAGGGCGTGGCGGGCGGTATTGCCGGCGATGTGCTGATTGATGTTAAGGTGGCCCCCGACGGGCTGTTTAGCCGTGATGGCAATGATCTCAAATGCGATCTGCCGATCAGTCTGACCGAAGCGGTGCAGGGGGCCAAGGTGCCGGTCGAAACCCTGACCGGCAAGGTCTATTTAAGCGTTCCGGCCGGTTCTAATTCCGGCAAGGTGATGCGCTTAAAAGGCAAAGGTATTCCGGCGCATGACGGCGCGCCGGCAGGCGATCTTTATGCCCGGGTGATGATTGTGCTGCCCGAGAATAATGCCGAGCTGAAACGCTTCGTCGATCATTGGCGTACCGATCAGGAACCGCGCTAACGCAGGGTGCTTACAAGCTAAATTGTGGGTTGTGATTGCGCCCAATCCTCTCGTGGCGCGATAGGTGCGGGCGCGTCTGCTTGATTTCCCCTCGCCACACGGTCATAAGCCTTAAATCATGAGCCTTCTGGTTAAAATCTGTGGGGTCAACAGCCAGCCGACGGCCGAGGCGGTCCTAACCGCCGGGGCTGATTTCGCCGGACTGGTTTTCCATGCCAGATCGCCGCGCAATGTCAGTGTGGCCGAGGCTGCGCCGCTGGCCGGTCTGATGCGCGGGCGTTTGCGTCTGGTGGCGCTGATGGTCAATCCAGACGATGCGGCCATCGATGCGGTGCTGACCGCCGTGGCGCCGGATTATCTGCAGTTGCATGGTCAGGAAAGTGCTGATCGCATCGGCGACATCCGCTCCCGGTTTGGTGTGCAGATCATCAAGGCGGTGCCGGTTGCCGAAGCGGCCGATCTGGATGGGGCTGCGGCGCTGATGCAGGCCGCCGACATGCTGCTGTTCGATGCCCGCCCGCCCAAGGGGGCGGTGCGTACGGGCGGTAACGGTGTTGCGTTTGACTGGAATATCCTCAGTGGGCGGAACTTTCCCCGCCCCTGGCTGCTGGCCGGTGGGCTTACCCCCACCAACGTCATCGCCGCCGCACACGCCGCGGGGGCTGCGATGGTCGATGTTTCTTCCGGCGTGGAAACTGCCCCGGGTGTCAAAGATCCGGATAAAATTGCGGCTTTTGTTGCCGCAGCCCGTAACATAACTCCTGCCATCTCTTTAACCCCTGAAAGCAACTCCCGTGACTGACGTTCCGCTCAATTCCTATCGTACCGGTCCTGACGCCGACGGTCATTTCGGCGCTTATGGTGGTCGTTTCGTCTCCGAAACGCTGATGCCGCTGATCCTGGATCTGGAGAAGGCCTATGCTACGGCTGAAGCTGATCCGGCCTATCATGCTGAACTCGATGGGCTACTCAAATATTATGTTGGTCGGCCAAGCCAGCTCTATTTCGCCAAGCGTCTGACCGAGCATCTGGGCGGTGCCAAGATCTATCTCAAGCGCGAGGACCTCAATCACACCGGCGCGCATAAGATCAATAACTGCCTGGGGCAGGTGCTTTTGGCCCTGCGCATGGGCAAGACCCGTATCATCGCCGAAACCGGCGCCGGTCAGCATGGCGTTGCCACCGCGACCGTGGCGGCCCGCTTCAATCTGCCCTGCACCGTCTATATGGGCGAGATTGATATGGAGCGGCAGAAGCCCAACGTCTTCCGCATGCGTCTGCTGGGGGCCGAGGTCAAGGCGGTCAAATCCGGTTCGCGGGTGCTGAAAGATGCCATGAACGAGGCGATGCGTGATTGGGTCGCCAATGTGCAGGATACCTTCTACATCATTGGCACGGCAGCCGGCCCTCATCCCTATCCGATGATGGTACGCAATTTCCAAAGCGTGATCGGCAACGAAACCAAGGCGCAGATGCTCGAACGTGAAGGCCGTCTGCCCGACCTGATCACCGCCTGTGTCGGCGGCGGTTCGAACGCCATCGGTCTGTTCCACCCCTTCCTCGATGATCCGTCGGTGGAGATTCACGGCATCGAAGCGGCGGGTGAAGGGGTTGATACCCCACATCATGCAGCCTCGCTGACCAAGGGCTCGCCCGGTGTGCTGCATGGCCAGCGTTCCTATCTGTTGCAGGATCGCGATGGGCAGATCACCGAAGCCTATTCGATTTCCGCCGGGCTCGATTATCCCGGCATCGGGCCGGAACATGCCTGGCTCAAGGATACTGGTCGGGTGCAGTATTTCGCCATCACCGACAAGCAGGCGCTGGAAGCCTTCACCACGTTAAGTCGGCTGGAAGGCATTATTCCGGCGCTGGAATCCTCGCATGCCGTGGCACATGTCATGCGCATTGCCCGGGATATGGCCAAGGATAAGATCATCGCACTGTGCCTGTCCGGGCGTGGCGACAAGGATGTGTTTTCGGTCGCCAAGGCGCTGGGAGAAGAAATATGAGCCGTATCGCAAAACGTTTTGCCGCGCTGAAGGCTGCAGACTGCGCTGCCTTTGTACCCTTCATCACGGCGGGCGATCCCGATGGCGATACCACGGCGGCGCTGCTGGAAGGTCTGCCCCATGCCGGTGCCGACCTGATCGAGCTGGGTGTGCCCTTCTCGGATCCGATGGCCGATGGTCCGGTGATTCAGGTCTCGTCGCAGCGGGCGCTGGCGGCGGGGATGAGCATGCTCAAGGTGCTCGATCTGGTGCGGGGCTTTCGCAAGAAAGACAATGAAACCCCGATTGTTCTTATGGGCTATTACAACCCGATCCATGCTTATGGTACGGCCAAGTTCGTTAAGGATGCCGCGGAAGCCGGGGTTGACGGGTTGATCGTCGTTGATTTGCCGCCCGAGGAAGATGCCGTGCTGCGCCTTCCGGCAGCGGCTTCCGGGTTGGACATCGTCCGTCTGGCTACCCCGACCACCACCGGAGCGCGCCTGCCGCAGGTTCTGGACGGTGCTAGCGGGTTTCTTTACTATGTTTCGATTGCCGGGGTCACCGGCACCAAAAACTTTGCCGAAGACGAAGTCCGCAGCGCGGTGGAACGGCTTCAGGCGGCCAGTGGTCTGCCGGTGGCGGTCGGTTTTGGCATCAAAACCCCAGAAAACGCGGCCTTTATCGCCCGCGTTGCCGATGGTGCGGTGATCGGTTCGGCCATTGTCGAGAAGCTGGCGGCGGGGCTTGATCGCCCACAGGATGACAGGGTAAATGACGTGCTTTCCTTCTGCGTTCGCCTGGCTGTGGCGGTTCATGCCGCTCGCCGTCCGCAGTAAAGCTTCCCACACGTAATGTTTGGCGGTAGAATAGAAGTATGAACTGGCTAGCCAATTTTGTTCGTCCCCGCATCAAAAGCTGGATGGGGGGGCATTCCGACACGCCCGAGAATCTCTGGCGTAAGTGTCCCGCCTGTGGCGAGATGATCTTCCACCGCGATTTGGCGGCGGCGCAGAGCGTTTGCCCGCGCTGTGGTCATCATATGCGCATCGGTGCGACCGAGCGGTTCGCCGCTATCTTCGACGCGGGCGCCTATGACGAGCTGACCCCGCCCGAGGTGGTCGCTGATCCGCTGAAATTCCGTGACGAGAAGCGTTACAGCGACCGCTTGCGCGAAGCCCGGGCCAAGACTGGCCGGGTTGATGCCTTAAGTGCAGCGCGCGGCACGCTGGATGGCCTGCCGATCATGGTGGCGGTGCAGAATTTCGATTTTATGGGCGGATCGCTTGGCCTTGCCGTTGGCGAGTCTTTGGTGCGTGCCATGATTGCTGCGGTCAATGAAGGCCGCCCCTTCGTGCTGTTCGTCGCCTCGGGTGGCGCACGCATGCAGGAAGGTATGCTGTCGCTGATGCAGATGCCGCGCGTTACCGTTGCGGTCGATATGCTGCATGAAGCCCATCTGCCCTATGTCGTGGTGCTGACCGATCCGACCACCGGTGGTGTGTCGGCGTCTTATGCCATGCTGGGCGATGTCCATATTGCCGAGCCGGGGGCGCTTATCGGTTTCGCCGGGCAACGCGTCATTGCGCAGACCATGCGGGAGCAGTTGCCCGAAGGGTTCCAGCGCGCCGAATATCTGCTGGACCATGGTATGGTCGATATGGTGGTGCCGCGTAAGGACCTGCGCGAGACCATTTCGCGCCTGACCCATCTGATGATGAACCGGTCTTTGCCGCATACCCGGTTGCCGCCGCAGGAAATCACCCTGACCAAAGTTGTGAAAGCCACCGGCGCCACGCCATGATGGTGGGCGACAGCGATGCCATATTGCAGCGTCTTCTGATGCTGCATCCCAAAAAGATCGACCTGGTGCTGGATCGCGTGATGCGGCTTCTGGCCGATCTGGGGCATCCAGAACAGAAACTGCCGCCGATCATCCATGTTGCGGGCACCAATGGCAAAGGCTCGACCTGCGCCTTTGCCCGCGCCATGCTGGAAGCGGCGGGTAAACGGGTTTCGGTCTATTCCTCGCCGCATCTGGTGCGCTTTCACGAGCGCATTCGTTTGCCTGATGGTCTGATTGGCGAAGATGCTTTGGCCGATCTGCTGGCCGAATGCGAAGCGGCCAATCAGGGGCAGCCGATTACCTTTTTTGAAATCACCACCGCGGCAGCTTTTTTGGCTTTCTCACGCGCCAAAGCCGATGCGCTGATTTTGGAAGTGGGTCTTGGCGGGCGCTTTGATGCCACCAATGTCATCACGCCGGCCGCCTCGGTGATCACGCCGGTCGGGCTTGATCACGCGGAATTCCTCGGTACCACCATCACGGCGATTGCCGGTGAAAAAGCCGGCATTATCAAGCCGGGGGTGCCAGTGATCGTTGCGCCGCAGACCGATGAAGCCCTCGAGGTTATTCTGGCCGAGGCTGATCGCAAACGCGCCCCGGCTTTTGTCTATGGGCAGGATTTCACCGTGATGGCCGAGCATGGCCGCATGGTCTATCAGGATACCGAAGGCTTGCTCGATCTGCCGCCGCCGCGCCTCTATGGCCATCACCAGTTCGAAAATGCCGCCAGCGCCATTGCGGCGTTGCGGTGTCTGGATTGGGCTGCGGAAGACGCCATTGCCAAGGGGCTGCAAAAGGTCGAATGGCCCGCCCGTCTGCAACGGCTGACGCGCGGAAGTCTGGTCAGCCATGCCCCGGCGGGGGCCGAAATCTGGCTCGATGGTGGCCATAATCCGCATGGTGCTGCGGCGGTTGCCCGTGCTATGGCCGATTTCGCCGACCGCAGCCCCAAACCGCTCTATCTCATCAGCGGGATGCTGAACACCAAGGATTCCACCGGCTATTTTGCGGCGTTTCAGGGCCTGGCCTGTCATGTCGAAACCGTCGCCATTGCGGGCGACAGCGCCACGCGCGATGCCGCGACCCTGTGCGGCGAGGCCCGCGCCGCCGGGCTTGATGCCGCCGCCGCCGATAGTCTGGAGGCGGCGATGACACGTACCGCCGCTTTGGTGCAGCAGGATGGCAGCCCGGCACGGATTTTGATCTGTGGCTCGCTGCACCTTGCCGGTGTGGTGCTGAAGGATAACGGCTGATACGGACTACTTGACGGTATGATTTTTAGGTAGTAGTATCTTCTGTATTAAAGGAGATAAATACTATGCCTAATACTAATTCAGGTACCAAGATTGCCGAGCAAATGTTTACACACGGCGCAACGATGGACGAGGTCATCGCCGCTACCGGTGGTCCGCAATACAATGTCCTGCGGCGGCTCGAAGCCAAAGGGTATGGTCTGCGCAAAGTAAAGGAAGGCAAGGCCACGCGTTATTTCGTGACGCCGCCCGATAAACGTGGTTTCGATTTAACGGTTTCCGAGCGTGGTCAGATTGTGCTGCCTAAGGATATGCGCACGCGGCTGGGCATCGTGGCTGGCGGCGTATTACAGGCCGAGCTTGACGGTGATCGTGTCGTTTTAAAGCCCAAGAAAACCGGGCTAACGGGTTTGCTTGGGATTCTGCACCGTGCAGATATGGCCGCGAAAAGCCTGGACGAAATCGATCAGGCTTCACGTCAGGTTGCCGCCGTGCTGCATCCTAAGGTAGGCCTTGAGAAATGATAGGTCTAGATACGAATGTTCTTGTTCGTCTGTTAACCGCCGATGATGCGGCGCAAGCTGACAAAGCCTTGCAGTTTCTGGCGAAGAATTGTTCGGCCAGTGATCCGGCTTTCGTTAGTAACATTGTGCTGGCTGAAACGTTCTGGGTGCTGCAAAGCGTTTACGCTTTTAAACGTGACCAGATAGCCACTGCCTATGAAGCGTTGTTCAGTACAAGCGAAATCCGTCTGGAGGATGAGGCGTCCGCGCGCAAAGCGCTGCGGTGCGTCGTGCAGGACAATGCCGACTTCGCTGATGCTTTAATCGGTGCTGTGCATGTATCGCGGGGGTGCAGCACGACAGTAACCTTCGACCGTAAAGCGGCCGGGTTGGACTATTTTCGCCTGTTGGGATAATATCCCACCCAACAAAAACCGCCAGCCTTTGCAGCCTGGCGGTTTTTATCTTTCCGGAGAAGGTTGGCTTACAGTGCGCCTTCAATCCAGCTTTTCAGCTTGGATTTGGGGGCGGCGCCAACTTTTGTGGCGGCAACTTCGCCGTCTTTGAACAGCATCATGGTGGGAATGCCGCGCACGCCATATTTCTGGGGCGTTTCGGGGCTTTCGTCGATGTTGATCTTGGCGATGATGACTTTGCCTTCCAGTTCGCCGGCGATTTCTTCCAGCGCCGGGCCGATCTGGCGGCACGGGCCGCACCATTCAGCCCAGAAGTCGACCAGCACAGGGGTTTTGGCATCCAGCACATCGGCCTGGAACGAAGCATCGGAAATTTTGATCGGTGCGGACATGGAAACTTCCTCGTGTGCAGACCCTATATGTTGGGTCCATGTGGGCCAGAGGCCCGAATAGAACGGTTCTTACTTAGGAAGCCCCAGTGGCTTCGTCAAGCACCCTTGTCCGCTGCCGGTTTCAGCTTTGCGGCGATGGTTTCGACCTGCCCATCGAGTAAGGCATTGGAAAGCGGCATCAAAACCGGCCCCTCGGTCCAGATCAGGGCGCAGCTAACCTCGCGCCCGGGGAATATTTTCCGCGCTGCCATGCGATAGAGCGCCATCTGGGTGGTGTAGAGCGGCGAAACCTTGTCGGCAGATTTGGGCGGGCGGCGGTTGGTCTTGAAATCCACGATCAAGACATGGGTTTTGCTGACGGCAAGCCGGTCGATGCGGCCATGAATGCGGGCATTGGGGGCAAGTTCAGGCAGTTCCGCCATCAGGGCGACTTCGGCCCGGCTGCCGGGGGCAAAGGCGTCGGCAAAGTCCGGTGCGTTCAGCACGGCCTGCACCTGATGGATCAGGGCCTCGCCATCGTCGCCGCCGAACCCGCGTGCGGCCAGAAAACGCCGGGCGGCGGCCTCGCGTTCGGCGGGCGCAATTTCGGGCAGATGGGCGAACAGGGCGTGGGCCAGTGTGCCGCGCATCTTGGCGGCCTCGGCCCCACCTGCCGGGCTTTTGGCGGGTGGCTCGTCGGCCCCGGCCACTTCCGATGGCCGCAGCAGATAGGGATTGGGCGCTTCTTCCGGGGCCACGCTGTGGGCCCAGTCGGGCAGGGGGGCTGAGGCTGAAGGTATCGCTGCCGATACCGATGTGACTGTGGCGGTGGTGCCCGCTGCGCCAAGGCTCAAGATCCCGTCCGTATCACTGCAGAGGGTTTTTGCCGCCGCCTCGGTCAGTTTGTTCCACGAAGCCTCGGCCGTGCCGCGCTTATTCTCGAAGCCGCAGACGATCAGCTTTTCCTTGGCGCGGGTCAGCGCGACATAGAGCAGACGCCGCCTTTCGCGCAAGCCTTCGTTCTGGCGCGCCTCTCTGGCGTTCAGCACGCTGACGGGGGCGGTTTTTTCAGGGGTGGGAAAAAGAGGGATACAATCCGTGTACAGAAGACTGTCGCCGCGGGCGGTTGGAACCTGTGTGGTGTCGGGCAGGAAAACAATATCGGCTTCCAGCCCCTTGGCGCCATGCACGGTCATCACCCGCACTTCGCCACGGCCGCGATCCATGTCGCGTTTAACCTCGGCCCCGCCGCGCGAAAACCAATGCAGAAAACCTTCCAGTGCCGGTGGCGCATTGCGTTCGTAAGCCAAAGCCAGATTGAGGAATTCGGCGATGGCGTCGGCGGCTTCCGATCCCAGTCGTTCCAGCATGGCCTGACGTTTGTCGTTCAGGGTGCGGGCGTAAAATTCAAACGGCGGTTCGCTATCGACCCGCTTACGAATTTCGGCGAGAAAGTCATAAGCGTCGCGATAGACGTCGTCTGCCCTGCGGTCTTCCAGCGCGGCCCATAACCGCCCGGCGCGCGCATGGGCCAGGGTGAACAGTGCATCTTCGGAAAGCCCGATCAGCGGGCTGCGCAACAGCGCCGCCAGCGTCAGATCATCATCCGGTGTCAGGGCAAAACGGCCCAGCGCAATCAGATCCATTACCGCGATCTGATCGGCCAGTTTTAAACGGTCGGCACCGGCTACCGGCACGCCACGTTCTTTCAGTCTGCGGATAATCTCGCTGGCAAACGGTTCACGCCGCGGCAGCAGGATCATGATGTCGCCGGGGCTGATCGGGGCATCATGGCCGGGTAGCGTTGTTCCGCTTTTAAGCCAGCCATCAATCTCACCGGCAATTTTTTCGGCCAGTTGCACCAGCGGGCTGCCTTCGGACGCCAGATCGAGCGGGCGCAAATCCCACGGATCGGGCGGATCGCTTTTCGCCGGCGTCAGCACCGGCCAGTATTCGATGCGGCCTTTGGCATCGGCGCGAAAGGCGGTGTGTGCCACAGCCGTGCCATCGGCGGTCAGGCCATCACGTGCCGCCGGATCGGCAAAGGTCGCATCAACAAAACGCAGCACTTCCGGTGCTGACCGGCGCGAGACCGGCAGTGCGACGGTGGCAAAGGCACAGTCGGCGTCTTTTGCCTGTACGGCGAAAAATGCGCGGCGGGCGGCGAACTGTTTGGGATCTGCCCCCTGAAAACTGAAGATTGACTGTTTTTCGTCACCAACGGCAAACAGGGTACGCCCCTTGTCGCGCGCTCCCTCACCGGCGAAAAACTCTGTCGTCAGGCATTGCACAATATCCCATTGCGGGGCGCTGGTGTCCTGCGCCTCGTCAATCAGGATATGGTCGATGCCTTCGTCGAGTTTATAGAGCACCCAGGCCGCACCATCGCCCTGCAACAGGCCCAGTGTGCGCTGGATCAGGTCATCATAGTCGAGGGCGCCGCGCGCCCGTTTCTCAGCCTGATAAATCCGGCGCACCGCTTCGGCCACGGTAATCAGGGCCTCGGCCAGATGGGCGGCGCGGGCAGCTTTCTTGCGGTCTTCATAGGCGCGCAGGGTTTCGCCTTCGCGATTTAAAAAGTCGACCTTCTCTGGCGCGGCTTCGCTTAACGCTTTGGTGGCCAGCTTTTTACGTACACTGCCGTCCTGGGTCAGCAGTGCCTGATACAGGCTGTCATAGCGCGCCAGTGCGTTCTGGCTGTGCAGTGCGGCGCTGATCAGTCCACCACGCTCGACATCGGTCTTGGTGCCGCCGTTCAGCCAGGCGGCAGCGGCTTGCCAGTCTTCGCGCAGCACTTCGATGCGCCCGGCACATTCGGCAATGATACTGTTTTCACTGTCACCGGGGTGGGCGCCATGGGCCTCCTCCAGCTTTGTGGCACGGGCAGCAACGCCATACTGGGCGCAAAACTTTTCGATCCGGGCCCGGTCGGTGCCCAGTGCGCTGTCGAGCAGCCGTGCCATGGTGTCTTCACTGGTCTGGGTGACCAGTATGGCAATCGCTGCGCTGCATTCGGGATCCGATATGGCGGCGCGTTCAAACACGCGGCTGCGTGCTTCGGCCATCAGATCCTGACCAGTGCGATCATCCAGCACGGTGAACGATGCGGGCAACCCCGCCTCGAGCGGAAAGCGCATCAGTACATGCTGGCAGAAGGCATGGATGGTCTGAATCTTCAAACCGCCCGGGGTTTCGAGCGCCTGCGCAAACAGGCGGCGGGCGCGGCGCAAATCCTCGTCGGTTTTAGCTACGCCGCCAATGGCGATGATCTTGGCGCGTAACTCTGCAGGGGGCAGCATGGCCCAGGCGCCAAGCTGATCGAACAGCCGCCCGGCCATTTCGGCGGCGGCGGCCTTGGTATAGGTCAGGCACAGAATCTTTTCCGGTGGTGCCCCGGCCAGCAGCAGCCGTGTCACCCGGGCGGCCAGCGTATAGGTTTTGCCCGAACCGGCATTGGCCGCCACCCAGACCGAATGACTGGGATCAGCCGCCAGCAAGGCCGGATCTTTCACTGCGGCGCTCATGGTTCTTCGCCCCAGCCGCTCATCGACCATTCACGCACGCGGGCCAGGTGATCAAAGTCGCCTTCACCTTTGGCAAACATCGGTGCCACGCGGGAATCATAGGCGGTGGCCTCTTCGTCAAACAAGGCAATGCGCTTGATCAGGCGCGCTTCGGCATCGGTTGCCAGTGTCATGGCATCGGCTTTTAAGGGGCGGTATTCGCCGGCCGGCGTGCCGCCGGTCAGGCGGATATAGATCAGCGTGGCGGCCTTGTCGGGGCCGATTTCCTTGAAGCCACCTGCCGCCAGTATCGCGGCCTCAAGCGGTAACTGCGGCGATAATTGCGCCACCACCTGTTTCTCGCTCGGTGGGATGCCGGTCTTGTAATCAAGAATGTCGGCCCCGCCGCTTTTTAAGCGGTCGATGCGGTCGGCCTTGCCCACCAGACGGAACGGTCCTGCCGGGCCATCGAATTCTTTTTGCCCGGAAATTTCGACAAAGCTTTCGGCAAGGGCGGCGCGGCGGCTGGCTTCCACCTCGGCGAACCACAATGTGGCGCGCAAAAAACGTGGCCGCCACAGCGCCAGCACCGCTTTGGGCAGATGAGCTTGTGCAAAAACCTCCTCGGCGATGGCGGCAAGTTCCGCTGCCGGATTGGCGGGCAGATCGTGCGGATATTTGCGCACGAACAGCTCCAGACTTTTGTGCAGAATACTGCCGCGCTCCATCGGGCCAATCTCGGCCTCCAGCGGATCAAGGGCGCGCAGGCGCAACACATGTTTGGCATAGATCGCATAGGGATCACGCAGCCAGGTTTCGATCTCGGTGACCGAAAGTCGTCGCGGGCGGGTGGCTACGGGCGGGGTCGGTGCGGGTGGCTTGACCGGCTTTGCCGGGCCGACGCGGTTTAAGGCGCGGGCCAGTTCGGCAAAGGGCGCTTCGGGCTTCAGGTGCTGATCAAGCCGCAGTCCCTTGGTGAGCTGGGTCAGTCGTTGCAGCCAGCGCGAGGCGACCGCCGGTGCGCCATCGCTTTTCAGCGCGCGGGTCAGGATGACTTCCGGCCCCGCTGCCAGCATGGCAAAATCGTGCGCCGACAGACCAATGGCCCGCTCCGGCTGCTCCAGCCCCAGGGTGCGGCGCATCGGGCGCGAGAACCATGGATCGGCCGGCGCGGCGGCGGGCCATGCCCCTTCATTGAGGCCACTTAAGATCAGCCGGTCAAAGCTTTGCAGGCGGGCTTCACGCGGGCTTAAAATCGCCAGCCTGGGATGGCGGCCATAGGATGGGCGC
Source organism: Micropepsis pineolensis (assembly GCF_055392125.1). Lineage (NCBI taxonomy): Bacteria > Pseudomonadati > Pseudomonadota > Alphaproteobacteria > Micropepsales > Micropepsaceae > Micropepsis > Micropepsis pineolensis. The sequence goes on along the minus strand of NZ_AP042408.1, from coordinate 3,047,591 downwards.
ACCGGCTCACCCGCGTCGAGCAACTGGCGGAACAGATGGGCATAGCTGCGGGTTTCGATCGGCGGCAACCCGGTGACGGCCTGACCCAGTTGGGTGAAGAACCGGCTGGCGGCATCGCCATCAGCCCCGGCCCACAGCGGGTTGTCGGTGGCATCGGGACTTTCGGCCAGCGCTTCGGCGGTGGCGATATGGGCATCAATCAGTATGCTGAATGTATTTTCGGCTGTGGCCAGCGCCACGGCCAGCGGCGTGAAGATCGTGGCAAGGTCATCGAACCACGCCATCAGGGCCTGCAAGGTTTCTGTGTCGCGCGCACGCGGGCTGTCACAGGCGGCGGCAATCGCGGCGCGGATACCATCCAGCCCGGCATCGGGGCGCGGGCCCCGCAACACCAGATCCAGTTTACGCGCCATCGCGAGGAATTCGGCTCTCCCGCCACGTGCGCTTAACGGATGCTTGAACAGTGCCAGCAGCGGCACCGGGGCAAAGTCGCTGTCAGCCGCTTCGGCGATCAGGCATAAATAGCTGCCAGCGCGGGTCAGCGGCAGTCGCTGCCCGGCGGAATCGTCGAGCAGGATGTTCCAGCGCCGGCACAATACGGCAACGCGGCGCGCCAGATCCCGGTCGCGGGTGACCAGTGCCGCCGTCTTGCCCGGCGTTTCAAGCGCCTCACGCAAATAGAGCGCGGCGATCTCGGCTTCCTCGGCCGGGTCGGCGGCTTCTTCCAGCGTCAGGCCGCTAAGGCCGGGCTTGAGCGTCTCGCCGCCCTGTTCGGCCAGTGCACGCCAGGCATCGGTGGCTGGTGCCGGGCGCAGGACTTCCGACAGCAGCCTTTCGCGCGCAGCATTGCCGGGCATGGTGCCCCAGTCTTCAACTGCATCACGGGCCACGCCCAGCCGGTCGATCAGGCGTTTCAGGCCATATTGCGGATGCCCGGCATCGAGTGTTTCCCACGCGGCCGCGTCGAGGGTTTTATCCAGCCCCGGCAGCACCACCGCACCATTGGGCAGTGCGGCAATCGCCGCCATCAGATCGGCGGTGGCCGGAACGCTGCCGGTGGAGCCGGCGGCAATCACCGGCCCGTCGGGCGGATGGGCGCTTAAGCGTTTGGCCAGCGCCGCCAGCGCAGCATTGCGGTGGGCGGCCGGGTTGACGGCCCCTTCGGCGGCCAGCAGCGGCGGCCAGGTCTCGTTGATGATACCCAGGAACTCTTTGACCTCGGCCCAGTGGGCGGCGAGTGTCTCGGGGGCCAGTTCGGTCAGCTTGGCAAGATCGGCCCCGGCGGTTTCGGCTTCGTCCATCACCGCCGCCAGCGATGCCGCCAGCGAGGTTGCCTGATCAAAGCTCATATCGCTGTCGTGGCCGTGGCGGTTCTGGCTCCAGCGCTGGATCAGGGTGGCCAGCAGCAGGCGGCGGCGGATCAGCGGGATGCGGGGGGTAAGCACGAAATCGTCCGCATCGGGATCAAAATCGCTGTCGTCGCTGTCGGCTTCGCTTAACGTGGTAAAACGCGGCAGCAGCAACGCCCCGTCCAGTTCGCGGGCAAAGCTGTCGGCGAACAGGCGGGCGGCGCGGCTGGTCGGCAGATAGATCGTTGCCGCCGCCAGGGTGTGCGGCTCAAGACCAAAGCGATCCGCAAACCCACGCGCCAGCGCGCGTGCAAAATGCGCCCCGGCGGCAATGGTATAGACCCGGCTTTTAAGCGCCGGGGGCAAAGCCGGCCATTTTTTCTTCGGCGTCCTTCACTGCCTGCGGGGTGCCGACATGCATCCACATCCCTTCCAGACGCTGGCCGTAGAGGCGGCCCTGCTCAATGGCGCGATCCCATAGAATGTTGACCGAGAAGGTGCCTTCTGGTGCATTGTCGAACAGGCGGGGATGCACAATCTGGACCCCGGGATAGGCAAAGGGCGACACGCGGCCCATCGGCACGCGGGCCAGATGCCCGACGGAGTCCATCAGAAAATCGCCCCGGCCTTCATAGCCCAGCGAACCGATCAGCGGTGCCATCAACAGCAAACCGTCCATCCGGCTTGAGTCCCAGATTTCCTTCATGCGCTCAAGCGCAACGCCATAGCCTTCGATCCACAGCGTGTCGGAATTGTGCACGAAAAAGGGTTCGTCACCGAAATAGTGCAGCGCTTTGACAATGCCGCCCCCGGTGCCGAGCAAGCCTTCGGTTTCATCCGAATAGAGGATTTCGACATCCTTACGCTTGCTTAAGTGATCGCGCAGCATGTCGGCAAGGTAATGCAGATTGACGACAAACTGGGTCACACCGGCGGTCTTCAGCCGGTCGATGGCGTGGTCGATCATTGCCTTACCGGCAACCTCGACCAAGGGTTTGGGCCGGGTCAGCGTCAAAGGACGCATCCGCGTGCCAAGCCCCGCCGCCATAATCATTGCGCGCGTGGGTGCACTCATTCTTTAATCTCCTTCACGGCGGGGACCGATGTCCGCACCGTGTTTGATATCTTCCGGTCATACCACGAAGCGAGCTGCGACAGCGCCGGGTGGGCGAGGTCTGCGCTTAAGTAGGACCATACCCGTGGAAGATAACGCAAATATTTCGGTTTACCATCGCGTTTATACAGTCGGGCGAAAATGCCAACGATCTTGGCATTGCGCTGGGCTGCAAACAGCGCCATGGCAGCGGCGAAAGCGTCCCGGTCAACCGGGGTGCCCTGTGCCTGCATAGTATCGAGATAGTGACGCGTGGTGTGTTCGGCAAGGGCCGGGGCAACATCGCGGCGGGCATCTTCGGTGAGTGAAATCAGATCATAGGCCGCAGAACCGGCCACCGCGTCCTGAAAATCGATCAGTCCCACCGCCGCGGCACCGCTGCGCTGTGGCAGCCACAACAGATTCTGGGCGTGATAGTCACGGTGCACAAAAACCGCCGGACCTGTTGGTGTTTCCGCCAGCGCTGCGTGCCATAAAGCGCGGTGTTCGGCGATTTCCTCGTCCGTGGCGGTCCGGTTCAGCGCCACCGGGAAATACCATTCGGTTAAAAGATCAACCTCGGCGGTGAGTGCCGTCCCGTCATAGGCGAACAGCGGCAACCGGCCGATTTTTTCTGGTGCTGGCTGGCGATGGATACAGGCCAGTGCTTCGGCGGCGCGGGCATAGAGCAAGGCTTCATCGCCACCCGCCGTCAGCACATCGGCATACATATCCGTGCCCAGATCTTCCATCAGCACCAGCCCCTGGGCGGGATCGGCGGCATAAATCTCCGGTGCGCTCAAACCCAGCGACCGTAAATAGTCATCGGCGGCAACAAACCGGGCGCAATCGGCCCCGGCCAGACGCGCCACCGCGTTATAGCCCAGCCGCCGGCGTTCTTGCGCGCTTGCCCCCGCTGGGGCGACAGGGCTTTCGGCCCCTTGCGGCTGGTCCATCAGCAGGGCGGACTTTTCGCCCATCCTTAAACGCATATAGCGGCGGGTTGAGGCATCGCCGGGCAGGGGGCTAAGCGTCGCCGCGCCCCAGCCCGCTTCGCGTACAAAGGCAGCAATCGCTGTGTGGCGGTCCGTGGAAGAATGTTCAGACATGGATTTCTTTGGTTAATACTGCCCAGCGCTCCGGGCCAGTGATGGTGACAAGGCGGCCCTGTTCAGATCCGGCCACATTGGTCAGGGTGATGCTCAGGGCGTCTTCTGGCAGATAGGGGCCGGCCCGTTCGGGCCACTCGATCAGGGCTACGCCGTCGCTTAAGGCTTCGTCCAGGCCAAGCTCGCGCACTTCTTCCGGGCTTTCCAGCCGGTACAGGTCATAATGGGACAGAAGTAATGTCCCGGTCTCGTAGGTCTGCACCAGCGTGAAGGTTGGGCTTGGCACCGCCTCGCGCACACCCAGCGCTTGCAGGATGATGCGGGCCAGTGCGGTCTTGCCCGCACCCAGATCGCCATAGAGCGCCACACAGTCGCCGGGGCGCAGATGGGGGGCCAGTTGCCGCCCTAAAGCCACAGTAGCTTCAAGGTCTTTCAACGGGATAGCGGTGAGAATTGGAATTATTTCCATAAAACGATTGATTCCCTTTGTACTGATGGTTTACCCCTCCGCTACGTTTTTCAAACTTTTTCCCGGACATCCATGCCAGAGCATATTGTTATCGTCGGGGCCGGTCAGGCCGGTCTGCAAGCTGTCATAACCCTGCGCGCCGAAGGGTTCGCTGGCGAGATCACCCTGGTTGGTGACGAACCGTTCGCGCCCTATCAGCGCCCGCCTTTGTCCAAGGCCTATCTTCTGGGCAAGATGGAGCGGCCCCGGCTGTTCCTCAAACCCGATAGCTATTTTGAACAGGCCTGCACCCTGAAGTCCGGCGTGGCGGCCTATGCCATTGATCGCGCCGCCCGGCGGCTGACGCTGGCTGATGGTTCGGTGCTGGGCTATGACGCGCTGCTGCTGGCCACCGGTACGCGGGCCCGGCCGCTGGATGTTCCCGGTGCCGATCTGGATGGCGTGCATCTCTTACGCTCGATCGCCGATGTCGATGCCCTGCGGCCCCAGATCGTGGCAGGTCGCAAATGCGTCATCGTAGGCGGCGGTTATATCGGGCTGGAAGTGGCGGCGGTGGCGGCCAGTCATGGCCTTGATGTTACGCTGATCGAGTTTCAGGACCGGGTGCTGGCCCGCTCGGTATCCTCCAATGTCTCGGCCTTTTTCGAGGCGGCGCACCGCGCCCATGGTGTCAAACTGGTGTGCGGGGCGGCGGTAGAAGCCTTCGAAGGCGAAGGCCGTCTGCACGCCGTGCGCGCTGGTGGTGTGCTCTATCCGGCGGACTTCGTTCTGGTCGGTGTCGGCGCGCTGGCCAATATCGAACTGGCCCAGGCGGCAGGGCTGGCATGCGAAAGTGGTATTGTCGTCGATGCCTATGCTACCACATCAGACCCGGCGATCTGGGCGGCAGGCGACTGCACCTGGCATCAGGGCTATGACGGCGTCTGGCGGCGGCTGGAAAGCGTGCAGAACGCCATCGATCAGGCCAAATGCGCGGCACGCGCCATGCTGGGCAAGCCTCAGCCCTATCGTGAGCTGCCCTGGTTCTGGTCGGACCAGTATGATCTGAAATTGCAGATTGTCGGGCTGGCGCGCGATGAGGATCAGGAAATCCTGCGCGGCGATCCGGCAGGCGGCAAATTCGGCTGGTATTATGTACGCGATGGCGCGCTGGTGTCCGCGGTGACCGTCAATCTGCCTGCCGATCATCTGATGGCGCGCAAGCTGATTGCCGCCGGGGCGCGTGTCTCGGCAGACGCGCTGGCCGATCCGGCCCAGCCTTTGAAGGCATTTTTGCCGTCCGCGTGAACCGCGACAGATTGCAGGAAATGGTCACGCTACGGCATTTTTCGCCGTAGCGTTTTTTCTCGCTTTTCTGGACCAAACTTGCGCTGCACTGGCACAAGGCGTGATCATTTTATAGGATTGTTTACCACATATGGTTTATACCCGGATACGATGTTTACCATAAGACGTCGCCAAGACGCCGTAGCGTATCGAGGGGAAATCATGCGTTTTTCATTTGGGTTGCGTACGGTTTCGGCCAAGGCCAACGCGTTGATCGTTATTTTTATTATTGCCAATATCGCGATCTGCACAGCCTTCATCCTCAACCATTTCCGCGGCGTTCTGGGTGGCGACCGCATGCGGCAGAATCTGCGGGCAGCAGAACTGATCGTCAATCCGCGCGGTGCCAGTTTTGGTATCGAGGAGGGTAAGCTCAAACTGGGCAGCCTGACCCTGAATGGTGATGAGACCTCGGTCGATGCCGTGGTTTCGGCCTTTGGCGGGGTGGCGACGATTTTTCAGGGCGATACCCGTGTCGCCACCAATGTGCTGAAAGCCGATGGTACGCGCGCCGTGGGCACCAAGCTGGCCAAAGGGCCGGTTTATGATGCTGTGCTGGGCCGGGGGGAAACCTATGTCGGCACCGCGACGATCTTAAACAAACCCTATGTCACCGCCTATAAGCCGCTTAAGGATGAGGCAGGCAAGATTGTTGGCATTCTGTTTGTCGGAATCGAGGAAAAGGATTTTAACCGCACCTTTATCGATGCGGTGACCGCCAGCGGTATTGCCGGGGTTATTCAGGCGGTGATCTGCGCCATTCTCGCCAGTCTGGCGCTGCGGCGCTTACTCTATCCCTTCAAGCCGCTGGGCGAAAGGATGGAGGATGCCAAGAAGGGCCGTTACAGCGAAGATATCCCCTATGCCGAGCGCGAGGACGAGTTCGGCGGTCTGGCCCGTGTGATCCTCGATTTTAACCGCGCCATGAAGCAGCAGGAGGTTATGCGCAAGACGGCGGCCGAAGATATGCAGCGTGCCGCCGAGGCTCAGAAAATCGCCGAGGAAGAAGCCAAACGCAGAAACGAAGCACTGGTGGTCGATAGTTTCGGTGCCGGTTTGCAGGCGCTGGCTGAGAATGATCTGTCCTATCGGTTGCAGGGCGAATTGCCGCCGGCCTATCGTGGCTTACAGGAGAATTTTAACGCCGCTATTGCCGCCTTTGAAAAGGCCCGCAATGACCGTGAAGAAGAAATTCAACGGCATCAGGCCGAACGCCATGCCGCGCACGTTGAACAGCGCAAAGCTGAAGAAGCCGCGCAAAGCCGGTCGATGGATATGGTGGTGTCGTCTTTCGGTTCGGGTCTCAAGGCGATGTCGGAGCGGGATCTGACCATCCGTGTCGATGCCGAGCTGCCCGATGGCTATCGCGGGCTGCAAAGTGATTTCAACGCGGCGCTCGACCAGTTGGCCGAAACCCTGCGCGACATCGACAGCCATGCCAGCCAGATCGCCCGCAGCGCCAGCGATGTGCGTGACGGGGCACAGGAAATGTCCCTGCGCACCGAACAGCAGGCGGCCTCGCTGGAACAGACTTCCGCCGCGATGGAAGAGATCACCGCCACGGTGACCAAATCGGCTGAAAATGCCCGTCAGGCCGCCGCTGCGGCAACCAGTGCCCAGCAAAGTGCCGAACAGGGTAACGTCATCGCCAGCAGCACCATCGAAGCGATGCAGGATATCGCGGCCTCGTCGAACGAGATCACCCAGATCATCGGCGTGATTGACGAGATTGCTTTCCAGACTAATCTTCTGGCCCTTAATGCCGGTGTTGAAGCGGCGCGGGCCGGTGAAGCCGGACGTGGCTTTGCCGTGGTGGCGCAGGAGGTCAGGGCCCTGGCCGGGCGTTCCAGCGAGGCGTCGAAACAGATCCGTGGGCTGATCAATACCAGCAGTGCCAAGGTCGACAGCGGCGTCAAGCTGGTCAGCGACAGTGGCAAGGCGCTTAACCAGATCGTCACGGATATTGGCCGCATCAACCAGCTGATGAGCGAGATTGCTTTGGCCCAGAACGAGCAGGCCCGCGCTCTGGGCGAGGTGAATGCGGCGGTCAGTGCCATGGACAAGACGACCCAGCAAAACGCCGCCATGGCCTCGCAAAGCACTGCAACCAGCCGCGCTATGGCCGACAGCGCCGGGGAACTGGCGGAACTGGTCGCCCTGTTCAAGACGGTAAGGTAAACGGGGCAATTGGGGGACAGGCTTGACGGGACGGGTAATGTGCGCCACTTACCCGCCGTCCGGAGCCTATATCACCGAAAATCGGTTTTCCGCTTTTCATGTGAAGCGCTCTGAATTCCTGGGCCGGCCTGATTAGCCGCCCCCAACTGAAAATGGGCCGGCCTGTATCGCCGGTTAAGGTCATGAAAGTCGTACAAACCTTTACTTTTGAGGCGGCACACCGTTTGCCGCATGTGCCCGACAGCCACCGTTGTAAGCGGCTGCACGGCCATTCGTATCGCGTGGCGCTGGAACTGGTTGGTCCGGTTGATCCGGTCACGGGTTTTGTTGTCGATTTCTTCGATATTGAGGCGGCGTTTGCCCCTGTGTTGAACGAGCTCGACCATCACCTGCTCAACGAGGTGCCCGGGCTCGAAAATCCCACCGCCGAGATCATCGCGATGTGGATCTGGCACAAGATCAAGGCGCATGTGCCGCAGCTGTCCGCCGTGACCCTGTACGAGACCGCCCATTGCTGGGCCATCTACGAAGGCGACTGAGCCGCCCGGCGTATGGCGGGCTTTGAAGACGAAAAAAGCCGGGGATCGCGCCCCGGCTTTCGTATGTGCGGTGTGGTGTCTTACACCTTCAGCTTGAAACCATCATCTTCCAGCGCCTTGCGGATGGTGGCGGCGTGGGCGGCATCGCGCGCCTCGACTGTGATACCAAGGTCGGCCAGCTTGGCCGATGTATCAGTCGCCATACGGTTGTGCGATACTTCCAGAATATTGCCACCCATCTTGCCGATCAGGGTTGAGATCTTCGCCAGCGTACCGGGACGATCATCGATCTCTACCACTAGCGACTGAATGCGCCCCTCGCGCGACAGCCCGCGCAGGATGACGTTGGACAGCATGCGCATGTCGATATTGCCGCCGGACAGCACCAGACCGACCTTTTTGCCCGCGAACAGATCGCGATGGCTCATGACGGCGGCAAAGCCCGCCGCGCCTGCGCCTTCAACCACGGTCTTTTCGATTTCCAGCATTGAGGCGATGGCCTGTTCGATATCGTCTTCACCAACCAGCAGGATCTTCTTGACCAGATCGCGCACGATGGTCTGGGTCAGCTTGCCCGGTTCGCGCACGGCAATACCTTCGGCTACGGTTTGATTGGCATAGCTCTGCGGCTTGCCGGTCATCGCGCCATACATCGAGGGAAACGCCTCGGTCTGCACGCCATAGATTTCGATGCCGGGTTTGATCGCCTTGGCGGCCACGGCAACGCCGGAAATCATGCCGCCGCCACCCACCGGAATGACCAGCGCATCCAGATCCGGCGCATCTGCCAGCATTTCCAGCGCCAAGGTGCCCTGACCGGCAATGACATGGGCATCGTCGAAGGGGTGAACAAAGACCAAATTTTGCTCTTTGGCCAGCGTCAGTGCTTTGGCGGTGGCTTCGGCAAGGCCGGACCCTTCCAGCACAACATGGGCACCAAAATCCTGGGTGTGCTTGATTTTACCGAACGGCGTGGTTTCCGGCATGACAATGGTGGCGGGAATGCCCAGCCGCCCGGCATGATAGGCCACGCCCTGGGCATGGTTGCCAGCGCTCATGGCAATGACGCCACGCATGCGTTCTGCCGCCGTAAGAGAGAGGAGTTTGTTAAGCGCGCCGCGTTCCTTGAACGAAGCCGTGAACTGCATGTTTTCGAATTTCAACCAGATGTCGCAACCGGCGATATTCGAAAGCGTACGGGATTTACGCGTAGGGGTATGTTCCAACGCATCGCTGACAGCGGCGGCGGCCGACTGCACATCCGCGAGCGTAACCGGAAGGTTCGACAAAGCCGAAAACTCCTCATCCATCAAAAAACAAGGCGGTCCTTAAATGTACCGCCGCCGCGAATTATGAAAGCGCCGCAGGGTAAATACAATGACCCATCTGCGCCATAGCCGCTATGCGCGGGCTGCGGACGTGGCGTTTCGTATGTGGACGGAATATTCCTGCTTAAAGGGGTTTTTCGAAAAATGCATAGCTTGTGCATTTTGGGTTTCCCCTGTGCCGCGTCCCATACCGCATCTTATGTGCGCTGCCGGTGCAGTGCAGGTGGTTTTATGCAAATACACCCGTTATTGTTGTGATCGGGTTTTGTGCAATCGCATGGTCTTAAGCGGTTGACCCATGCTTGGGGCCAGATTGAGAATGTGCCTGTGGCGGCAGGTATCCGTCACAGGCGAAGGAGATATGCGGTGGTTAAGATCGGTTTTCTGGGATTGGGCATTATGGGGGGCGCCATGGCCCGCAATCTGGCCAAGGCCGGGTTCGACGTGACGGTGTGGAACCGCTCGCCCGATAAATGCGCCGCCCTGACGGCGCTGGGGGCAAAGGTGGGAACCAGTCCGAAGGCCGTGGTGGCGGCGTGCGATTTCACCATTGCCATGCTGTCCGATCCGGCGGCGGCTGAGGCGGTGTGTTTCGGGCCCGATGGTGTGCTGGCGGGCGTTGGGCCGGGTCACGACTATATCGACATGTCGACCGTGGATGCCGATACCGCCCAGCGCGTTGCAGCGGCGGTGACGGCCAAGGGGGCGCGGTTCCTCGAAGCCCCGGTCTCCGGCACCAAGAAACCCGCCGAGGATGGCACGCTGGTGATTCTGGCGGCGGGTGACGAAGGGTTGTTCCACGATGCAGAACCCGCCTTCGCCAAAATGGGCAAGGTCAGCCACTATCTGGGTGCGGTGGGGCAGGCGGCTTGCATGAAGCTGGTGGTCAATATGGTGATGGGCGAGATGGCTGTCGCACTGGCCGAAGGCTTAAGCCTGGGTCTGAAAAGTGGGCTGAAGGGCGAAGATGTCCTGAGCGTGCTGGCCGAAGGGGCGATGGCGTGTCCGATGTTCGCCGGTAAAGGTCCGATGATGCTTAAAGGGCAGTTTCCGACCAATTTCCCGCTCAAGCACATGCAGAAGGATTTACGTCTGGCTGTTGCGCTGGGTGATTCCGTCAGCCAGCCTTTGCCGCAGGCGGCCTCAGCCAATGCGGCTTTCATCCGCGCCCGCGCACTGGGCGAGGCCGATGCCGATATGTCGGCGGTCTACAAGGCGGTCAAATAGAGCGATGGCCGGGGCCAATAATGGCTCCGGCACCAGCCGCCCATGCGGCAGCCGCGCGCGTAAGCGCGCTGGCGTGAGCTATATAAAGTCTTTTTATGGATAACGAGGCTGGTAGCAGCGGAGGGATTTGAACCCCCGACCAAGGGATTATGATTCCCCTGCTCTACCACTGAGCTACGCTGCCGTGCCTCGGGCCGCTCATGTAGAGGGGGGCGCCCCCCCTGTCAAGACAAGAAAGGTGATTGTTGACCGGCAACGATCCAGCCGCCGCCCAAAACCTTGCTGTCCTTGTAAAAAACGCAGGCCTGACCGGGTGCAATCGCTTCTTCGGGGGTGTCCAGCGCAACCTGAACCGTGCCGTCATCTGCGGGGGTGACGGTGGCCGGGACAGGGGGGCGCATCGAGCGAATCTTGACTGTGCAGCGGGTCGCCTCGGCCGGGGCCGCCAGCCAATTAACAGAACGAAGTTGGATATAGCGGGCGGCAAGGGCTTCGCGCGGGCCAACCACGACGGTATTGGTGGCCGCGTCGATGCGGATCACGAAGATTGGTTCTTCCTGCCCGGCAATGCCAAGGCCTTTGCGCTGGCCGACGGTGAAATGGATGATGCCTTCATGCCGGGCCAGCACATTGCCGGACATATCGACGATGGTGCCGGGGCGGCGCGCTTCGGGGCGTAAGGTCCCGACCACTTCGGCATAATTGCCGCCGGGCACAAAGCAGATGTCCTGACTGTCGGGCTTCTTGGCGTTGATCAGGCCCCATTCGGCGGCCAGCTTGCGCACATCGGGTTTGTGCATGCCGCCGAGCGGAAAGAGCAGGGCGGATAATTCTTCCCGTGGGGTCGAGAACAGAAAATAACTCTGGTCGCGCGCCGGATCGATCGCCCGGTGCAGTTCCGCGCCACCCTCCCCCTCGAGTAGGCGGACATAATGGCCGGTGGCCAGCGCGTCTGCACCAAGCTCGCGCGCGCTTTGCAGCATGTCGCCGAATTTGATCCGCCCGTTGCAATGCACACAGGGGATCGGTGTTTGCCCGGCCAGATAGGAATCGGCGAAATCCTCGATCACTGCTTTGCGGAAGCGTTCTTCGTAATCGAGCACATAATGGGCAATGCCGAGTTTGTCGGCCACCGTGCGGGCATCATAAATATCGCGCCCGGCGCAGCAGGTGCGCGCCCCGGCGGTAACTTTGCCCTGATCGTAGAGCTGCAGGGTGACGCCGATCACCTCGTGACCGGCACGCTGCAACAAGGCGGCGGTGACCGAGGAGTCGACCCCCCCGGACATGGCCACAACGATACGCCGTTTTTCGGATGCGTTCATGGGCCGCCCCTATAGGCCCGGGGGCGGCGGCTGGCAAGCCGCTGCTATGCCACAAAATGAACAGGGACACTGCCTGTGGTTCATTATGCCCAAGCTGTTTCTGGGCATTTTTGGTTAAGACAGATAGTTCAGCAGCGAGATCTGGTTCAGCGTCGAGGTCACCAGCACCGTGGCCTGCAATGCGGTTTGGGCATTGGTCAGATCGGTCGAGGCCGTCGACATGTCGACATCCTGAATACCCGAAACAAACCCCTTGTAGAGATCGATCATCGTCGTCTGGGTGTCTGATGCGGTTTGCAGCGTTTGATAGGTGTTGCCGTTAACCGCCGAAATCTGGTTGATGCCCTCATAGGCATTGCTGGCGGTCGTGATTTCGCTGGTCAGAAAGTCAACGTCGTTATTATCCATCGACGAAGTGAAATCTGCTGCGTTGGTATTGGTGATATAGTTGGAGACATCATACAGCGTCGACATCAGCTCGGTACCGACATCCGACGCGGTGATGCCATAGGATACCGTCTGGTTGTCGGCCACCGTGACCGACTTTGCGGCCGAGCCGTTGGTGAAAACATAGCTGGCATCAGTGGGATCGGTAATCGCCGCCGAGGAGCTTAGCGTGGCCAGATCGGCAAAGGTAGAAACGGTGAAGGGGGCGGCGTTATCGTTGCCGCCACTATAGATGTAGCTGCCGTTGGAGTCCTGATAATTGAGGATCGCCTTGGCCTGATCGAAAATATTACTGCAGGTGGTCGACAGCGACGAGCCGTCGTTGGTCGAAACCGCATCTGAAATGGCGCTTTTTAGTTCGTCGGCCAGCGAAGACAGCTGATCGAGCTGACTGTCCTGCAATTCGACCTGTGTCAGTGCCAGTGTGGTACCGGTTTGATAGCCGGTGGTGCGGTTGACCACGGCACGTGCCGATTCCATCGCCTGGGTCTGATCACCATAGCCGGCATAGGTGGTCGAGACATTGCCACTGGCAACCTGATCCGACAGGGTCGAGACCTCGGTCTCCCGCTTCATCATCTGGGCGGAAAGATAGTTGGCCTGCGTAAGATTGGCGACGCGATCGACGCTCATGGCTTCTCCTGACTATACATACTTAAGCTGCATTCAGCAGCGTGTCGAAAAGGTCGGAATAGGTGGTGAGCAATTTGGCCGAAGCATTATAGGCCTGCTGATAGATCACCATGTTGGCGAGTTCTTCGTCGAGGTTCACCCCTTCGGAATCTGACTGCAGCTTCTGCGCTTCGGTCAGCCGGTCACTCTGGGTGGTGTAATTATCCGAGGCCTGCGTACTGCGGGTCGAAATATCCTGATAGATCGCGTTGGCATAGTTGCTCAGCGTCGTATTGGTGGCGGCCAGACTGCCGGCTTTTTTAAAGCTCAGCGTGGTGGTTTCGACATTTTCCAACGCTACGGCGCCGGTGGAATCCCCGCTGGTGACCGCTTGCTTGCCGACGGTGCCAATGGATACCGTTTCAACCGGCAGCGTATTGCTGGCCAGTCCGCTGGCGGTGGCAAACTGCGCAGCATAGGCCGAGGTGGTGTTATCGCCGATGCCGAGAAGTTCGGTCAGGCTGATACCGGTTCGGCTGGTGGTTGAATCGCCGCGTTCAGTGCTGTCGGCCGTGACGGTCAGCGTGTCGCCGCTATAGCCCGCGGCATAACTGGTGGTCACCACCCCGCTGCTATCAATGCTGAAGCTGACCGTATTGGCCCCTGTCGATGTGTTCGACATTGCGGTGTTGAGGTTGCTCAGCACCGTGCTGATAGTATCGCCCGAGGTAACCGTAACCGTGCCGGTTTTGACGACGGCGCCGGAGGAATCTTTTAACGTCAGGGTGATGGCACCGTCGGCGACCAGATTGGCGGAACTGCTGCCCGACAGGCCCGTGGTCGACAGGCTGGGGATCGAGGTTTGGAAAACATCGTTCAGCCCGAAGAAGGTCGAAAAGTCGGTGGTACCGGTGTTGGCCGAGCTGTCGATAACAATCCCGTCGGTCGAGTCTGTGGCCGAAATGACCAGCTTGCCATTCTGATAGCTTGCCGTGGCATCGCTGCCGAGACCGCTGTTGATTGTCGAGACAATGTCGTCGATCGACATGCCGGAAAAATCAAAGCTGGTGCTGGATACCAGGTTGCCGCTGGAATCGGTCACACCGATCGTGGTCGAACCGCTGGTATTCAGGTTTTCCGATTCTGTCAGGCCGGTCTGGCGACCGGTCAGGGTTTGTGGCGGTGGGTTTGAGCTGTATTGGTTGCTCACCGTATTATAGGCGTTGGCGGCACCCTGGGCGAGCGAGCCGAGTTCGGTCTGCAGCTGACCAATGGTGGTATCGCGCATGGTCAGCAGGCCTTCCAGCGATCCGGACGTAACATGCTGATCAAATGTATCGACAACGCCGGTGGTCTTGCCGGTGTTGACGTTGGCATAGGTCAGATCAATGTTGTCGTAACCGCTACTGCTGTCGCCGCCGGAATAGGACAGTACCGCATAGGAGCTGCCGACCAGCAAGGTGCCGTCGGTGGTGGTGATCTTCACCGAACCGTCCGACTGTGTCACCGTATTAATATCGACCAGTTTGGCCAGGCTTTGGATGGCGCTGTCGCGTTGATCGGCCAGGCCGGTGGCGTCGTTGCCCATCGCGGTCTGGTTCTGAATTTGCGTGTTCAGATCAGAGATCTGTTTGACCAGCGTGTTGATCGACGTCACGGATGTCGAGACCTGGTCGCTGGCGGAATTTCGCAACGTCGAAAGCTGCGTGTAGAGCGAGGAGACCTTGCTGGCGAACGTGTTCAGGGCCGAGACAACTGTCGACGTGCTCGAGTCCAGTGAGGAGGATTGCGAGGCGGTTGATAACGACGAGGTGATATCGGACAGCTCCGAGGCCAGTGAGGTGCCATCCCCCACTTCGCCGAGCATCGCGTTGACCTGGTCATAAAGAGAGTTCTCGGTATCATACTGCGAGGAGGTCCCCAGCGAGGAGTAGGTCTCCTGATCGAGATACTTGGATACCGTGCGTGAAATATCGGAGGCGTCAACACCAATGACCCCATTGGCGGCGCTCTCCAGCGTCGTCATATTGGTCGTGCGCTTTACATAGCCGGTGGTATCGACATTGCTGACGTTGCTCGAAACAACGCTTAACGCCGAACTGTTGGCCTTAAGGCCGGATGTCGCGCCTGCTAAAATTCCGCTGAGGGACACGGTTTTCCCCTTAAGTTGCGTTCTGCCTGGCCATGACAATGCAAGCCCTGTGCCGGTCCTGAAGGGGGGCGTAAACCGGGTGTGGAACACGAATCGGATAAAAGCTGCCGTGCAAGCCTTAAGTTGAGGCGGCAATCTTTGCCGCTATGGGCAAAGCTTGCTGTGTCCTTTGTGGTGCCGCCCGCCCGAATAACCCACCTTCGCCGCGCTTTTGGCCTATTTTGTGTGCTGCCCGTAGTTGTGGTCCAGCCCTTGCTATGGTGTTGGGGTGTTTTTTTAGGGAATGCATTTCCTTGGCTAGTGTCGCAACCATCCGGGCCATGATTGGCAGCCAGTCGTCCTTCTCAGGATCGGACGGCGGCGTTACCGGTGCATTGGATGGTGCCTTCACGTCCCAGCTGCAGCAGCAGAGCGCGACGACCGATACCGCAGATACTGACTCCCGTCAGATGGTGCGGTCGGGCACAACGCGCTCCTCCAACAGTAATGCCTGGGCCGCGCAGCGCGCCGCCAGCACTGACAGTACGGCCTCGGCCGAGACATCGGTTTCCTCCTCGGTGCAGGGCGATCGCCGCGTGGCAGCAGTCAAAGACCATTCCACATCATCATCGAGCAGTGATACGGCGTCAGCGTCCGGCAGCGATGCAGAGACGCAGACCAGTCGTGCGGCATCGGCCCCCTCGGAAAACCCTGCCGACAAAGCCGATACTGCCGATGCACAGCAGGATAAATCTGGGCAGACAGCAGATGCTGATGCTGCTCAGGCGGATGTCGCGTCTGATGGTACCACCGCACTGAACGCTGCCGGGCAAGCCGCCAATGCGGCGCCGGGCGCGGCTGATGTGCCTGCGCCAGCAACGGATGTAGCAACAGAAACCGTTGCTGATCCATCAGTTCAGGCGGCGCAAAATACCGATCCGGCCCAGGGGGCGGATATAACGGTAACGGATCCGGCGGTGACAGATCCTGTATTGCAAGCCATGTTGGCGCAGGTGGCCGGGCTGGCCGCGGGGCAAGCGGTGCCTGACGCGACGAGCAGCAGCACAGATGACAGCACAGCGGTCGATACGGTCGCGGCAACGGATGATGTAACGTCCACGGACAATACTGCAGACAGTTCAGACAGCGCCAGCACCGCTGCGGCGGATGCACAGGCTACGGCGCTGCTTGCCGCGATGATGGGGCAGCAGGCCGCTCAACCCGCCGCCAATGCATCGGCCACGGCCGCACTCGGCAGCAGTGATCTGGCTGCGGCCATCGGTTCGTCGTCACGCGGCCCTGATGTGCCAGCGGCTTTGCCGGGCAATTTTGCCGGTCAAAGCGGTGATGCGGGCAGCACGGCTTCGGATGCCACGGCCAGCGCTTCCGGTACTACTGGTACGCTGGATGGCGATCTGGTTGATATGGGGCGGTTCTCTGGCCTGCTACGTTCGACAAGTGCACAAGCGGCTTCGGATACTGCGGGGCAGAGTCACGCAGCAAGTACGACGACGCAGGATACGACGTCGTCGGCCAGTCCGGCATCCACCTTTGCCACAACCCAGTCCAGTTTTACGGCGGCAGCGGCGATGCCGCTGACCAGTAATCTGTTACCCACCAGCGCCACCGGCGGTCTGGTGGCCGCCAATATCTCGGTAACGACGCAGTCCGCTGCGGCCAGTTCTGATGTTTCTGACCTGGATATGCTTGGCCTGACCATTGCGGCCAAGACCACGGAAGGCTTCAAGCATTTTTCTATCCGGCTGGATCCGCCCGAACTGGGTCGGGTCGAAGTCAAGCTGTCGGTCAGTGCGTCGGGTCAAACCTCGGCAACATTGATGGCGGACCGGCCGCAGACGCTTTCACTGTTGCAGCAGGACTCCGCAAACCTGGCCCGCACCTTGCAAGAAGCTGGTGTAGATTTGTCCGGTGGCGGTTTGAATTTTTCGCTACGTGACGGGCAACAGCAGGATGACGGCAGCGGTAAGGGCCGTGGTTCCGACGGGCAGGCGTTACAAGCGATAGCATCCGTCGATACCGTGGGCGATGTATCGTCCCAGTCTTATCTCGGCCTTTCGTCAGAAGACGTTCGGCTGGATATCCGAGTTTGAGGCGCGAAAGGAAAAAGTTATGACGACCGTCAGTTCCACCACCTCGTCCACATCGACATCGTCGTCGTCGACATCGTCGTCGACGCTGGCATCGCTCACGTCGAACTTCGACACGTTCCTCAGTATTCTGACGACCGAGCTCACCAATCAGGACCCGACCGATCCGACCGATACGACGGAATATGTCTCGCAGATTTCGCAGATGTGTATGGTCGAAGCCCAGATGGAAACCAACGACAAGCTGGATACGCTGATTTCCGATACAGAATCCGCCGCTGGCAGCAGCGCGGTCAACTATATCGGCAAGACCATTACGGTCACCAGCGGTGCCGGTTCCTTGTCGGATAGCAGTTGCACCTGGGATTACACACTGGATTCGGCGTCTGCCACGACCACGCTGACGGTGACCAATTCTGATGGTGACACGGTGTATTCCACCACGGGCGATACCAGTTCGGGTTCGCACAGCTTTACCTGGGATGGCACGGATACCAGTGGCAGCACAGAAAGCGATGGGGCCTATACCCTGACCGTTACCGCCACGGATTCCAGTGGTACCGCAGTGACGTCCGCAGTGAGTTACAGCGGCACAGTGACGGCGGTCGACACTTCCGGTTCGACCACGGAATTGGTTGTCGGTTCTGCGGAATTCGCCTTGTCGGATGTCAGTAAAGTAGCGGAGTAGTTTTGCGTTGGTAGCGTAAGGATCGGCAAAAAGATCCGATAGGCAGGAAATTCTTGCCCGGACGTCGGGAAAGGAAATGGCAATGAGCGTAAATGGCGCATTACGTACCGGTGTTTCAGGTCTCAGTGCAAACAGCACTGCGCTGACCGTTGCCTCGTCGAACATTTCGAATTCGAATACGACGGCCTATAAGGAGTCTTCGACCGCGTTTTCGACGCTGATTGCCGAGACTTCGAGCACCAAGGGCAAAAGTTCCGGCGTCAATTCGGTCACCGAACAAAGCGTTTCGACGCAAGGTGATCTGACCGCGACCAGCTCAACCACCGATCTGGCTATTTCGGGGGATGGTTTCTTCATCACCTCGACCGTGGCAGATGGTACGAATATCGAATATACCCGGGCCGGCGATTTCTCGACCAATAAGGCGGGGGATCTGGTCAATTCTTCCGGTCTCTATCTGATGGGCTATGCGGTTTCGACCAATGCGACAACCGGCGTGTCGACCACGTCGTCGACGCTGTCGACCATCAATCTGGACAAAACAGCGGGCATCGCCGAGGCGTCCTCGCATGTGACGCTGACCGGTAATCTGGAATCGACCACCAGTGTCAACACTTCCGGCACAGCGGATTATTCAAACTCTGTGACGGTGAATGATGGTCAGGGCGGCAGCCAGTCGTTCGCGATTTCGTATACCAAGACGGCGGCCAATACCTGGACCTATTCCATTGTCTATTCGGGGGATTCCACGAATCTGACTAATACAGGCAGCCCCACAATCGATTCTGGGACGCTGACCTTTAATTCAGATGGTTCGCTGGATACCGTCACGTCTGCCACCGCAGGGGCGTCTACAGACGGAAGTGTAGCGCTAACCCTAAGCTGGGATACCACGATATCCGGCTTAGGCTCACAAGGGGTGAGTTTCGACTTCGGCTCGCTTGGCGGCACGGATGGCTTTACCCAGTATGCGACCACGTCGACGCAAACCTTTAAAGCCGATGGCGCGTCTTACGGCACGGTTTCAAGCTATTCGATCGGTACCGATGGCACGCTGACGGCGACCTATTCCAACAGTCTGACCCGCCAGATTTACGCCATCCCTGTAGCGGTGTTTGCTGATCCCAATGGTCTGACCTCGGTTTCCGGTACGGCCTATGTGGCTTCGGATGCTTCCGGGGCGGCCACCGTTGTTACCGCGGGCAGCAGCGGGGCTGGTACGGTCCAGTCGGAATATCTCGAAGAATCGGCGGTCGATCTGGCTACCGAACTGACCAATCTTATTACGACGCAGCGGGCCTATCAGGCCTGCGCAAAAATTGTCACCACCAGCACCACCATGTTGGATGTGCTGGTTAATATGGGCTGATTTATGCTTCGGCGGCTTCTCCGCCCGTAGGATACGGTAATGAGTATATATGGTGCATTGCTGACAGGCGTTTCCGGTCTTAGTGCGAACAGCACGGCGTTGACTGTTGCCTCGTCGAATATTTCGAATTCGAATACGACGGCCTATAAGGAATCGTCGACCGCGTTTTCGACCTTGCTTGCCGATTCGACGAGCAGTAGCGGTACCAGTTCCGGCGTTAATTCGGTGACCGAGCAGAGCGTCTCGACCCAGGGTGATCTGACCGCCACCAGCTCGACCACCGATCTGGCCATTTCGGGCAGTGGTTTCTTCGTTACCTCGACGACGTCCGATGGCACCAATATCGAATATACCAGGGCGGGCGATTTCTCGACCGACAGTTCTGGTGATCTGGTCAACTCCTCCGGTCTCTATCTGATGGGCTATGCCATTACGACGGATGCCAGCGGAACCGAGACGACATCCAGCACCCTGTCAACGATCAATCTGGACAGTACAGCCGGTATTGCCGAAGCGACGTCCAACGTAACGCTGACCGGCAATCTGGAATCGTCCACCGATGTCAACACCTCCGGTACCGCGGATTATTCGAACTCCGTGACGGTTTATGACAGTCAGGGTGGCAGCCAGTCGTTCACCGTCTCCTATACCAAGACGGCGGCCAATACCTGGACCTATTCTATTGTCTATTCGGGTGATTCCAGCAATCTGACCTCGGGCGATACCACCCTTGATACCGGCACCCTGACGTTCAATTCAGACGGTTCTCTGGCGAGTGTAACCTCGGATACGGCCGGGGCATCTACCGATGGATCTATCGCGCTCACTATTGGCTGGGATACCACGACCACGGGGTTAAGTTCGCAAGACGTCAGTTTCGACTTCGGCACGATTGGTGGTACGGATGGCTTCACCCAGTACGCTACCACGTCGACACAAACCTATACGACCGATGGTGCAGCCTACGGCACAATTTCAAGCTATTCGATTGGCACCGACGGCACGGTAACGGCGACCTATTCCAACGGTTTGACCCGTGATCTCTATTCCATTCCGGTCGCAACCTTCGCGAACGCTGATGGTCTGACCGCGGTGTCCGGCACCGCCTATGTGGCTTCGGATGCTTCTGGTGCGGCAACCATCGTCACCGCCGGTACCAGCGGTTCTGGTACGGTTCAGTCGGAATATCTCGAAGAATCCGCCGTTGATCTGGCCACCGAGCTGACCAACCTTATCACCACCCAGCGTGCCTATCAGGCCTGCGCCAAGATCATCACCACCAGCACCACCATGCTGGATATTCTGGTCAATATGGGCTGATCGTGGTGGCAGCCGGCGCGCCCGGCGCGCTTGGCAGGATATTTTTCAGCTGGCCTGATCGCGGGATGCGGTCGGGCCTGATCTGCATTGGGCTGCATACATCTGTACAAGGCGGTTAGACTTGGTATGCCAAGATAATCTGTGCTTTTCTATGGGTATTGCGTACAGAAATGAAGCAATAGCTGCACATCGTTAACTATTTTTTCCGCTTAAACAGGCTGGATACAATAAGTTTCGTCGTTTTGATTAGAGCGATGTTAACCAGACCTGTTGGCAATATTATTAAGGCAAGGCGTTTATTCTAAGCCAGTGGTGCCAATATTGGAGCATGACGAATATGGGCGAAGAACGCAGAGGCCGTGTCAGTTATGTGATCGGGCCAGATGGCAGCCCGTTGACGCTGGCTGATTTGCCGCCGCCCAATACACGGCGCTGGGTCATCCGACGTAAGGCGGAGGTGGTCGCAGCCGTGCGTGGTGGCTTACTGAGTTTAGACGAAGCTTGCCGTCGCTATACCCTGACGGTGGAAGAATTCCTCGCCTGGCAGCGATCGATCGATCGTTTTGGTCTGCCGGGCTTGCGTGCAACGCGCGTTCAGCAGTATCGCAACTGATGGATTGTCGCAGTCCGGCACATAACGATATTTTTTCTTAGTTCGTTAAGCTGACTTTTACCCGATGGGCGGCAATGTTTGCCTAGTGGAGGCGAAGCGGTCCGCAGGGTTGGTAACATCCCCTCGGTAATTCGCCTTTTGGTTGTGAGGGGATGACAGCGGTGCAAGACTGGGTCAAAGCGGTTGGGGCTGCGCGATTTGGCGTCATGGCGGGTGTTGCCGCGGCTTTGACGGTTTTCTTTTTATATGTTGCCGGTGCCATCTCAGAACCACCGAAATCTATTCTCTATTCCGGGCTCGAGCAGCGCGATGCTTCTGCCGTGGTGGCCAAGCTCGACGCGCTCAATATCAAATATGAAACCAAGGGCGACGGCAGCACGATTCTGGTGCCCGCCGACCAGGTGACCAAGCTGCGTATGCAGATGGCGCAGGAAAATTTACCGGCGGCCGGTGTCGGCTACGAGATCTTCGACAAGTCAGACACCTTTGGCGCCACGGCTTTTGTTCAGAATATCAATAAGTTACGCGCGATGGAGGGTGAGCTGGCGCGCACCATCCATACCATTGACGGTATCGATTCCGTGCGCGTGCATCTGGTGGTGCCGGAACGCGAAATCTTTTCGCGTGAAGCACAGTCGCCTTCGGCCTCGGTGATGGTCAAAACCCGCGGCGTCCTTGGGCGCGAGCAGGTCGGGGCGATCCAGCATCTGGTGGCGGCAGCGGTGGTGGGCCTCAAGCCCGGCCGCGTGGCCATTATCGATGATAAGGGTAATCTGCTGGCGGGCGGCGAAGAAAAGACCGGGGCGGATGCCATTGCTGCCGATCAGGAGCAGAACACCACCTCGTTTGAAGATCGTCTGCGCCAACGGGTTGAATCCATTGTCGAAAGTGTCGTTGGTCAGGGCCACGCCCGCGTTCAGGTCACTGCCAATATCGACTATAATCACGTCAGCGAAACCAGCGAGACCTTTGATCCGGACTCTAAGGTGGTTCGCTCGGCCTCGACGGTTGAGGCCAATTCCAACGAAACCGACCGTTCCAATGCCACCTCGGTTGGCAATGCCATGCCAGGCGCACAGGCTCAGGGCGGTGCCGGGACCCAGTCGGCCACCGGCAACACCGAAGAAACCACCAATTACGAGATTTCCAAGGTCACCCGCACCAACACCAACGATCCGGTGTCGGTCAAACGGCTGTCGATTGCCGTGGCGGTCGATGGCATCGTGTCGGAAAATGGCACCTATAAACCTCGCAGCGCCAAGGACATGCAGCAGATCGATGCCTTGGTGAAATCGGCCATTGGCTATGATCAGGCGCGCGGCGATCAGGTCCAGGTCATCAATATGCCGTTCGCCCGGGTTGATACCGGGCTTGGTACCGCGGCGGCCGAGCCGTTCCTCGGCCTTGACGGTCCGGCCTGGTTCAAGATTATCGAAGTGGCGATTCTGTCTCTGACGGCATTGCTGATTGGGTTGTTCGTATTGCGCCCGTTGATCATCCGTATGTTCAGCACCACGCAAGCCCGCAAGATTGAAGCGGCCGCCGAAGAAGCCGCGGAAGGTGAAGTGGCCGAGGAGGGGCCCAAAAAACCCGAAAGCATGATCGATATTTCCCGTATCGAAGGCCAGGTGCGCGAATCGTCCATCCGTAAGGTTGGCGAAGTGGTCAACGCGCATCCGGAAGAAGCTTTGGCCATTATTCGCAACTGGATCCACCAACCGTCGTAAAAGATCATGGCCTCATCCTCAAAAGCCGTCCCCAAAAGCGAAGCGAGTGGTCAGCTCTCCGGTATGGAGAAGGCGGCTATCGTTATGCTGTCTTTGGGCGAAGAATATTCGGCGCCGATCTGGCAGGCGCTCGACGACGAAGAGATCAAGGATCTGTCTCAGGCGATGTCGAATCTCGGCACCATCAATGCGGATATGGTCGAAAAACTGCTGGTCGAATTCGTCTCGCAGATGTCGGTGACCGGTTCGCTGATGGGATCGTTCGAAGCGACCGAGCGCATGCTCTCGCACATCCTGCCGCCGGAAAAAGTCGCACAGATCATGGACGAAATCCGTGGTCCGGCCGGGCGCACCATGTGGGACAAGCTGGCCAACGTCAACGAAGTGGTGCTGGCCAACTATCTCAAGAACGAATATCCGCAGACGGTTTCGGTGGTGCTGTCCAAGATCAAGCCCGACCATTCCGCCCGCGTGCTGGCCGCGTTACCGGATGAATTCGCGTTGGAAGTGGTGCAGCGCATGCTGCGGATGGAAAGTGTGCAGAAGGATATTCTCGACAAGGTGGAGAAAACCCTCCGGGTCGAGTTCATGTCGAACCTGGCGCGCACCCAGCGGCGCGATTCCCACGAACATATGGCGGAAATCTTCAACAATTTCGACCGCCAGACCGAAACCCGCTTCATGACATCGCTGGAAGATCGCAACCGTGACTCGGCCGAGCGTATTAAGGCCTTGATGTTCACCTTTGAAGATCTGGGCAAGCTCGACCCCGGCTCGATCCAGACTCTGCTGCGCCATGTCGAAAAGGAAAAGCTGGCGCTGGCGCTCAAGGGGGCCAACGACAAGCTGCGCGATCTGTTCTTCTCGAATATGAGCGAGCGCGCCGGCAAAATCCTGCGCGAGGATATGGAGGCTCTGGGGCCGGTTCGCCTCAAGGACGTCGACGAGGCGCAGATGCGCATGGTCAATACCGCCAAGGAGCTGGCTGGCAAGGGCGAAATCATGATCGCCTCGTCCAAGCAGGAAGAAGACGAGTTGGTGTATTAGGATGGTTGATGTCGTCAAAACCATGAAAAAGTTCACCTTCGACACGGAGTTCCGTGGCACGCAGGATGTCTTCGAGGATACGGCCCGCGCTCGGCAGCGTAAAAGTCTGACGCAGGACGAAATCAATCAGATGTGTGCGGCCGCGCGTCAGGAGGGGGTGACATCGGGCGAGGTCCGGGCTGCTGAAAAGACGGCGGCGGCGGTCGAGGTGCTGGGGCGTAATGTGCGTGATCTCTTAGGAAAATATCACAGTGAGATCGAGCACGTCCGTCAGGAGGCGGTGCATTGTGCCCTGGTCGTGGCCCGGAAACTGGCCCGTGGCGCGCTGGACAGCTGCCCCGAGGCAGAAGTGGAAGAGGCTTTGCGGGCGGCGATTTCCGAGGCGGTGGGCGAACCTAAGCTGGTTTTGCGGGCCTCGGCCCCCGTGGTGGAGATTTTGGCCGAACGGCTGGATGAGATTGCCCAATCGGCAGGGTATAGTGGCCAGCTCGTCGCTTCGGTTGATCCGGCCTTGTCCGGGCCGGACTGCCGGATTGAATGGCCGGGGGGCGGGCTCGAGCATAACCTCGAAGCGGTTGAGACTGCGATTGCGGATATTATTGAGCGCCGGTTTGCGCGCAAACAGACCGGTGAGTGAAAGGATAAGTCATGGCGGGAAATGACGATGTAGATTTGCCGGACCTCTCTCAGGATGCAGAGGGTGCCAGCGGTCAGCCGCTTTTGACCGGTTCATCGATCAAAGACGATGATGTCAAGCGTAGCGCGCAGGATCTGGAAGCGGTGTTTGACGTGCCGGTTACGGTTTCTGCCGTATTGGGCAAGACGGCGATGGAAGTCAGCCACTTGCTGAAGCTGGGCAAGGGCACGGTGGTCGAGCTTGACCGCAAGGTCGGCGAAGCCATCGATATTTACGTCAATGACCGCCTGGTGGCGCGTGGTGAAGTTGTGTTGGTGGAGGAGCGTCTTGGTGTCACAATGACGGAAATCATCAAGTCCGGCCAATCCTAACCGTCGGATCTGGACAGTTCCGGCATCGTTGGTAACGAAATTTGTCATAACGAAGTCAGGGCTTTATCCGTGGTACACTATAGGGTACTGCCGGTCTTACGATCCGCCTTCGAGCCATATCGTGGTTTGAGTGCGGTCGGCACGGGAGAATAAAATGCGCTTACTCATCATTGGCAGCCTGCAGGGCCAGATTGGTGCCGCCTCGAAGATCGCTATGGATCGTGGCGCCAAGGTAACCCATGCCAACGATATCGAGCAGGGGCTGGCTACGCTGCGTAATGGCCAAGGGGCGGATCTGGTTCTGTGCGATATTGGCGAGAATATCGGCCAGCTGGTTCAGGAACTGGCGGCTGAACGCATTTGCACCCCTGTGGTTGCCTGCGGTATCGGCACCGATGCCCGCCGGGCCGTCGAAGCCATCCGGGCTGGCGCCAAAGAATATTTGCCGCTGCCGCCCGATCCTGAGCTGATCGCCGCGGTTCTGGCGGCGGTGGCCGATGAAAACCACCCCCTGATCTATGAAGATGATGCGATGGCCCGCGTTATTGCGCTGGCCGATCAGGTGGCGCCGTCGGATGCCTCGATCCTGCTGACCGGCGAAAGCGGCACTGGTAAGGAAGTGCTTTCGCGTTATGTGCATCGTAAATCGAGCCGCGCCGATAAGCCGTTTATCTCGGTCAACTGTGCGGCCATTCCGGAAAATCTGCTCGAATCCGAATTGTTCGGCCACGAAAAGGGTGCCTTCACCGGTGCCATCGCCCGGCGCATCGGCAAATTTGAAGAAGCCAATGGCGGCACCCTGCTGCTCGACGAAATCAGCGAAATGGACGCCCGCCTGCAGGCCAAACTGCTGCGCGCGATTCAGGAACGCGAGATCGACCGGGTTGGCGGCACCAAACCGGTCCGGGTCGATATCCGCATCATCGCGACATCAAACCGCGATCTGGCTGACGAAGTGCGCAAGGGCACCTTCCGCGAAGACCTGCTTTATCGGCTGAATGTGGTCAATCTCTGTGTGCCGCCGCTTCGCGACCGGCCGCGGGATATTCAGGCCCTTGCCCGCCATTTCGCCCGCAAATATGCCGAGGCCAATGGCGTGCCGTTCCGTCCCATTGCGGCCGAGACCGAAAGGCTGCTGGCCAGTCACCCGTGGAAGGGCAATGTCCGCGAGCTGGAAAACACCATGCATCGTGCGGTGCTGCTGGCCTCGGGCGATACCATCGGTCCCGAAGCCATCCGTCTGCCGGATGGCACGCGGGTCGGCACCGTCATGGCGGCGGGCACTGATTTGCCCCAGCCGGTGCGGGCTGCGGTGGAGACGGCTGCCTCGGTGACCAATTCGCTGGTTGGCCGTACCGTGGCCGAGGTCGAACGTGATCTGATCTTGTCGACGCTGGATCATTGTCTGGGTAATCGCACCCATGCTGCCAATATTCTGGGAATTTCGATCCGCACGCTGCGTAACAAGCTCAGGGAATATGCCGGGGCCGGGCTGGCTGTTCCTCAGCCGAACGACCAAAGATTAGCGGGATAAGTAAGCCATGGCCGAGGCTACCCCCAATCCGACTGAAGCAGCAGCCCCCGTTCAGGGCGCTGCTGGGGTAGCTGCGGCGTCGGTGCCGGCTGGCCCGGGGGCTGTGGTCAGTCTGCTGTCGGGTGCGGGCAGCTTCGTCGATTATCTCAAGCGCAATGATCTGGGGCTGGCCATCGGCATGATGGCCATTCTGGTGGTGCTGATCCTGCCGCTGCCGACCTGGCTGCTGGATATTGCGCTGGCCTTTTCGCTGTCTTTTTCCATCGTCATCATGATGACGGCGGTGTTCGTCAAGCGCCCGCTCGAATTCAGTTCGTTCCCGGCGGTGTTGCTGATCACCACCATGATGCGGTTGTCGCTTAATCTGGCGTCCACCCGGCTGATCCTGGCCAACGGCAACACCGGCACCGAAGCGGCAGGCTATGTCATCGAGGCTTTCGGCAAGCTCATCATGCAGGGCAACTTCGTCATCGGCCTGATCGTGTTTGCGATCCTGGTGGTGGTGAATTTTGTCGTTATCACCAAAGGTTCCGGTCGTATTGCCGAAGTGGCCGCCCGCTTCAATTTGGACGCCATGCCGGGCAAGCAGATGGCCATCGACGCCGATCTGTCCGCCGGTCTGATTGACGAAAAGGTCGCTAAACAGCGGCGTAAAGATCTCGAAGCGGAATCGAATTTCTTCGGTGCCATGGATGGTGCCTCCAAATTCGTCCGTGGCGATGCCATTGCGGGCCTGCTGATTGTCGGCATCAACATCGTCGGCGGCATCATCGTGGCGGTGGTGCAGCATGGTATGAGCTTCGCCGATGCCACGCACACCTTCACCTTGTTGTCGGTGGGGGATGGTCTGGTTAGTCAGATGCCGTCGCTGATTGTGTCGACGGCCGCCGGTCTGATGGTGTCGAAGGCGGGCGTTGAAGGCTCGACCGACAAGGCCCTGATGCGGCAATTGTCGTTCTATCCGCAATCGCTCGGTATGGCCTCGGCGGTGATGGGCATCCTCGCACTGCTTCCCGGTATGCCGACCCTGGTGTTTGCCGGTTTGTCGGCGGCCATCGGTTCGCTGGCGTGGTCGTCCTACAAGCAGAAGGCCGGGGAAGAGCAAAAGGCTACGGTCGATGCCGAAAAGGCCAAGGCCGATGCCGCCCCCAAGGAGGAGCCGATTTCCTCGGCACTGGCCCTCGATCTGTTGCGCATCGAACTGGGCTACGGTTTGTTGCCGCTGATCAACGAGATCAAGGGCCATCGCCTGACCGATCAGGTCAAGGCGCTGCGCCGCCAGATTGCGCAGGATATGGGCTTTGTCATGCCGGCGGTGCGTATTCTCGACAATATGCAGCTGCCGCAAAATATCTATCGCATCTGCATCAAGGAAGTCGAAACCGGCAAGGGCGAACTGTATCCCGGACAGCTTCTGGTGATGGATCCGCGCGGGGCTCCGGTCGATTTGCCCGGCACGCGCACCACCGAACCGGCTTTTGGTCTGCCAGCCACCTGGGTCGGCGAAGCGCTGCGCGAGGAATCGACGTTCCGTGGCTACACCGTGGTTGATCCCGGCACGGTGCTGACGACGCATCTGACCGAAGTCATCAAGGCGAACATGGCGGAACTGTTGTCGTTTGCCGAAACCAAGAAGCTGCTCGACGATATGCCTGCCGATCAGAAAAAACTGGTCGAAGAACTGGTGCCGTCGCAGATCTCGATTTCCGGTATTCAGCGGGTGCTGCAAACCTTGCTCGGCGAACGGGTGTCGATCCGCGATCTGCCTGCCATTCTGGAAGGCATTGCCGAAGCCATCGGTCATACCAAGAACGCGCTGTATATCACCGAACATGTGCGCACGCGGCTGGCCCGTCAGTTGTGCCACGCCAATATATCGCCTGCCGGGTATCTGCCGATTTTGGCACTGTCGCCGGGATGGGAGCAGGCTTTCGCAGAATCCATCGTTGGTCAGGGCGAAGAACGTCAGCTCGCCATGGCTCCAAGCCAGTTACAGCAGTTCATTCAGGCCGTGCGTGATCGCTTTGAGGAGGCGAGCAAGAAAAACGATATTCCGGTACTCTTGACCAGTCCGCAGATTCGCCCCTTTGTACGTTCCATCATCGAACGCTTCCGGCCACAGACGGTGGTGATGAGCCAAAGCGAAATTCACGCGTCTATCCGGTTGCGTACCATGGGGCAGATTTGATGAGATTGGTTTGGTCGTACGCGCGCACTCTTCCAGCGCTTAGTCATGCGTGTTTGCCCGTGTTTGGCACCCGCAGCCGGGATTGGGGGTAATGGTGCAATTGCAAACGTTTCAGGCTCGGGGCATGAAAGACGCGCTCACCGATGTGCGCGAAAAAATGGGTCCTGATGCTGTCATTATCTCCAGTGAAACTGCCGCCGATGGCAGCGTGATCGTGCGCGCTGCGCTTGACGAATCCGATGTGCTCGACGAGATGGCTTTTTCTGATGAAGCTTTGGGTGATATTTGGGAAAACGCACCGCCGGGTGAAGCCGCGCTGACGGTTCCGCCGCCGCAGCCTGAGGCCGAAGTGCGTGTGATCCGCCAGAAGCCGCCAAAGCGGGGCCGCCGCCGTTTCGACCGGGGCGAGTTGCTGTCGATTTTCGCGCACCACCGTTTGCCCGATGGGCTGGCCCATGCGCTGGCAGAAAAAAGCGCCAGTACCGGCATTAATGATATGACGCTGGCTTTGGCTGCGGCCATTGATGCGCGCATGAAGGCGGCACCGATTGACTTTACCGCGGCCCAGGCCTTACTCCTGCTCGGCCTTGGCGGCGTCGGTAAGACCGCGACGGTTGCCAAGCTTGCCGCCCATGCGCAGCTGGCCGGGCGGGCCGTGACCCTGATCGGGGCTGATACGGAAGGTGCGGGCGCCGTGGCGCGTCTGGGCGCTTTTGCAGAGCATCTTAAGGTTGAAATTATGTCGGCAGCAACGCCGGCGCAATTGGATCGGCGCATCCACGAAGCGCTGGGCCGTGGTCATCTGACCATTGTCGATACTGCGGGGTTTGATCCCCGCCAAACAAAAGCGGCTGAGGCAATGAGAACCTTGGCCCAAATCGCCGATGTCGAGGCGATTGGCGTGGTTTCGGCCATGACCGATGGTGAGGAAATCTGTGAGATCGCAGCTGCCTTGGGGCGGATTGGCGTATCGCGTCTGGTAGTGACGCAACTGGATCTGGCCCGCCGTTTTGGCGCGCTGGCCGGGGTAGCAATGTGTGAGGGCCTGCGTTTGGCCCAGACGACGCGTTCGCCCTTTGTTGCAGCCGGGCTTGATGCCTTGACCCCGTTAATTCTGGCGCGGCTGTTGGTCGAAAATGAAGAGGAGAGCGTACAATGAGTTTTAAGGCTCCCCGCCTGACGGCGATCGGTTCCGGCAAAGGCGGAACGGGTAAAACCTTTATTTCGCTCTCTCTTGCCAAATGTTTTGCCCGTCGCGGTGAAAAGGTACTGGTGTGCGATGCCGATCTTGGCCTGTCCAATACCTCGGTGCAGCTTGGGCTGGCCAGCGGCGGCAATCTGCCTGCGCTGTTGTCGGGTCGGCTCAGCTTTGCCGATGCCATTGTTCATGTCCCCGGCAATGTTTCGAGTTTTGATCTGTTGGCGGCGCCAGCCGGTTCAGGCCAGCTTGCCGATGCGGGCGAAAAGGTTGCCGAGCGTTTGGTCAGTACACTGCTCAGTTCGCACGGCTATGACCGCGTGGTGATCGATCTGGGGGCGGGGGTTGGCCCCGGCACCATGGCGATTGCGGCAGGCGTTGATGATACGCTGGCCGTGACCAATCCCGATCCGGCGGCGATCACCGATGCGTATGCCTTTGTCAAACTGATGGCGCGGCGCACCGGTGGGCGGATGCCGTCATTGATTGTCAACCGTGCGTCTAATGCGAACGAAGCCGAACGCACCGCTGAAGCCTTAAAAACCGCGTCCCGCACCTTCCTGCGCACCACGCCGGATTATCTCGGCTTCGTGCCGGACGATCCCAAGGTGGTCGAGGCCGTGCGGCGTCAGAAGTCGCTGATTGAAATCGCCCCGCAAAGCCCGGCGGCGATGGCGGTGGATGCGCTGGCAGAATTGCTGATGCGTTCCCCAACTAAAAAGTCCAGCGAGACCGCGCCGTCATTGCGTTAAATCGCTCGCATCCGCCACGGCTTTGCCGTGGCGGGCGGTCTCATTCGCTTATGCCAGATGCGCGGGGGGCCATCGCCTTGGGTGGGCGTGGGCTCTAAACTATACGCTTTAGCCGCGGTACCGGCCTTTGAGAACTATACGCCGTCGCGGCTGCCGCGGGTGGGATGTTTGCGTAAGTGGCGCACCAGGGCCATTTCGTCGAGCCGGCTTTGCGCCCGGCGATTTTCGGCTTCGGCCATACGTTTTTCCTGCTGCTCATAGGCAAATTGCAGGCTTTTCAGATCCTGATAGGCGTCGGTCAGTTCGTCCTGACAGGCCGTGCGCTCGCGCGAGACTTCCTGCAACGTGTTGTTCAGATTATCCCGGCGCACATCAATGGCGCGCAGGAAGGATGGGAAGGCCAGCCGTCCGATATCACTGTCGCTCGCGCGTTGTTTTTCACGCGTTACGCTTTCTTCTAGATCCGAGAGCTTTTTTTCGACATCGGTTTGCATGGCATTGATGGCCGCCATGCGACGCTGCAATTCGTCGACGCGGAATTTCCGCAAACGGATCAGTGTGTCTTGGCGTTTCATTTCGGCTTACCTTTCCCGACTGGATTGGTACCGAGTATCCTACCCAACGCTTGATACCCATCGGCGAGTGTAATGTGGTCATCCTTGGCCTGGCCAAGGAAGTTTTCCAGCTCGGGATGCAGGCGCACGGCCTCATCAACTTCCGGGTTGGTGCCACTTTTGTACGCCCCTAATCGCACCATCTCGGCCATGTCTTCATAGACAGACATCACAGCGCGCGCGCGGCGGATCATGTCGCGTTCTTCCTTGGTATTGCAGCCCGGCATGGTACGGCTGACAGAACGCAGAATATTGATGGCGGGATAGCGGCCCCGCTCGCCGATGGTGCGGTCCAGCACGATATGCCCGTCCAGAATACCGCGCACCGCATCAGAAACCGGTTCATTGTGATCGTCGCCTTCAACCAGCACGGTGAACAGCCCGGTGATCGAACCTTTGCAGCCGGTCTGGGCGGGGCCAGCCCGCTCCAGCAGGCGGGGCAATTCGGCGAAAACCGTTGGTGTGTAGCCTTTTGAGGCTGGCGGCTCGCCCGCCGACAGGCCGATCTCGCGCTGCGCCATGGCAAAGCGGGTGACCGAATCCATCAGCAGCAGCACATGCAGGCCCTGATCGCGTAAAGCTTCGGCCACACTCATGCCGACATAGGCGGCCTGACGGCGCACCAGCGGCGGCTCGTCCGACGTGGCGGCCACCACCACCGAACGCTTTAAGCCTTCGGGGCCAAGATCATCCTCGATAAATTCTTTCAGCTCGCGGCCGCGTTCACCGACCAGCGCAATGACAATGGCGTCGGCGGTGGTGTTGCGCGCCATCATCGACATCAGGGTCGATTTGCCGATACCTGAACCGGCGAAGATGCCCATACGCTGGCCTTCGCAGCAGGTTACAAAGGTGTTGAGCGCGCGTATGCCCAGATCCAGCTTACCGCCGACCCGGTTGCGGTTGCTCGCCGCCGGCGGCGGGGCCTTGACCGGATAGGCCTTATGGCCGCGGGGCAGGGCGCCAAGCCCGTCCGACGGATTGCCGAATCCGTCCAGCACCCGGCCCATCCAGTCTTGCGTGGGGTAAATCGCGGCGACGCTTTCCTCAAAATCGGCCCGCGCGCCCAGGGGCAGCCCGTCGAGCGCCCCCAGCGGCATGGCCAGCGCCCGGCCATCCCGGAAGCCAACCACTTCGCAGGGAATTTTCTTGCCTTTTCCAGGGGTTATGCAGACCTGGCCACCCATGCTGGTGGCCCCGGACGCCCCGGTGATCTCCAGCAACAAGCCCTCGATTCGGTCGACATGACCGAAACGACGTAAGACCGGTATGGCATTAATTTCTTCGTATAAGTCCAGCATCGATAACCCTGATATCCCCCCGGGCGTTACCCTGATCCAGCCGTTACGGCGCGATCCTGGCCCCCAGTGGAAGGCACATCATGAACAAAAAGCCTTTCCCATGGGTAAACTGTAGGGGTCGAAATAATTGTACTAGGAATAGTTTTTCGTCTTGGTTGTGCTGTTAAGATATGTTTTAATCACTTAATTCTTGCACTGGTTGGCGTTAACTATTTAAGTTTACCTTTGTATCAGTTAGTTGCAAACGCGTGGAGTTTGAAAAAAACAAGGCAAGTGCCGGCTTGCCATCACGGGCAGAGGATACGGAAAATGCGCGTGCTCCTAATCGAAGACGATGACGCCATGGCCCGTAGCATCGAATTGATGCTGCGTTCGGAAGGTTTCAACGTTTACACCACCGACCTTGGGGAAGAAGGGGTCGATCTGGGTAAGCTGTACGATTACGATATCATTGTGCTCGATTTACAGTTGCCGGATATGAGCGGTTTTGAAGTGCTCAAATCCCTGCGCGTAGCCAAAGTGCAGACGCCGGTACTGATTCTGTCGGGTAATGCGATCGTCGAGGCAAAGGTTAAGGCGCTCGGCTTTGGTGCCGACGACTATATGACCAAGCCGTTCCATAAAGACGAACTGGTCGCCCGCATTCAGGCTATTGTGCGCCGTTCCAAGGGGCATTCGCAAAGCGTTATCATCACCGGTAAGCTTACCGTCAATCTTGACGCTAAGACGGTCGAGGTTGATGGCCAGCGCGTGCATCTGACCGGCAAGGAATACCAGATGCTGGAGCTGCTCTCCCTGCGCAAGGGCACGACGCTAACCAAGGAGATGTTCCTAAACCATCTCTATGGCGGCATGGACGAGCCCGAATTGAAGATTATTGATGTCTTTATTTGCAAACTGCGCAAGAAGCTTGCGGCGGCGACCAACGGCGAAAACTATATTGAAACGGTGTGGGGGCGTGGTTATGTGCTGCGCGATCCAACCGAGGGTAGCGATACTGCCGTGGTGGCGTAAAACGCCCCATGCGGATGTAAAGAAAAAGGCCGCATCGCTGCGGCCTTTTGTTTTTTTTACCTTATTGTGCGCCCAGCTCTTTGGAGCGTCTCTGCGCCGCCTTGGTGGTGGCCGCGATCAGCGGCATCAGTCCGCCACGGGCCAGCAGTACATGAATTGCCGCCTCGGTGGTGCCGTGCGGGCTGGTGACATCGTGGCGCAATTGCGCGGCAGGTTTGGTATCGGCGGCCAGCAGCGCCCCCGAACCGGTCACCGTGGCACGGGCCAGCTGCTCCGCCTGCTTTTCGGACAGACCCAGTTTGATGGCGGCGGCGGTGAGCGCTTCGACCAGTGCGAAAACATAGGCCGGGCCCGAGCCGGAAATTGCCGTCACGGCATCGATCAGCCGTTCCTTTTCGACCCAGACGGTCTGGCCCAAGGCTGAAAGCAGCTTTTCCGCCAGCCCGCAGTCTTTCTTTTCGGCGGTTTTGGCGGCGAACAGCCCGGTAATACCCTGGCCAATGGCGCCAGGGGTGTTGGGCATAGCGCGGACAATGTGGGCGTCCCGGCCCCAGGCT
Organism: Micropepsis pineolensis; assembly: GCF_055392125.1. Taxonomy (NCBI): domain Bacteria; kingdom Pseudomonadati; phylum Pseudomonadota; class Alphaproteobacteria; order Micropepsales; family Micropepsaceae; genus Micropepsis; species Micropepsis pineolensis. Next base: position 3,013,420 of record NZ_AP042408.1, on the reverse strand, counting down.
TTTTGCAAAAAGCCGGTGTTGATGCCCGCCGCAATCGACAGCATCAGCTGACCGTTAGCCGCAAGCGGGGCCAGTGCCGCTACTTCGGGCTTCAGCACCTGGGGTTTGAGCGCCACGACACAGGCGCGGAATTTGCGTTTGGGCAGGGCATCAATGCCGGGCACAATCGTCAGGCCGAGTTTGGTGAGCTTTTTCAGTGCCGGTGTCGGGTGGGGCTCAACCGCAATCACCGGGCCTTGCCCGCCGTCAAGCCAGCCCTTGGCGAGCGCCCCGCCCATCCGGCCGGCGCCAATCAACACTATCGGAGCTTTCATCTTTCACGTCCTAAATGGGGGGCAAGTGCCCCCCGATTGCCGTGCTCAAGGATGTTTAAGCTTCGCCGGCACACTCCAGAATCGCGGCCGCCACGGCTTCCTCGGCGGTTTTGCCGCCCCAGAGCACATACTGAAAAGCAGGATAATAATGTTCACACGCCTCAAGCGCGAGGTTCAGCAATGTCTCACACTGCGCCACGCTGACATGAGCCTCGGGGAAAATCATCGAATGACGGAAGACAATGCTGCCATCCTCGGGCCACAGGTCGAAATGGCCGATCCATAGCCGTGCGTTGACGTACATCAGGAGCGAGGCAATATCGAACTGATGCGCATCGCCCTTCACCCGCATGTCGAAGGCGCTGGAGATGTGCAAGGACTGCAGCTCGTCGCACCAGGTGATGTTGAAATGATGGTCCGACCAGTGTCCGGCGACCGACAGGCTCATTTCATCATTGCCCATACGTTCGAAAGCCCAGCCATGTTCCTCTACGGCATGCTCCAGCATGTCGAGGGGGTGCTGACGGCTTGTCGTGGCACTTTGATGCAGTACGGTCATCCTCAACTCCAAGTGCGTACCGCCATTTTGGGGGTGACGCTAAAAGATGCTCTTGGCTTTGAACGTGACACAAGATTTTGCGTGGTCAAGAGTTTCAGACCGTACTGCTGTGGGTAGGCTGGGCCTCACCCACAGTTTTCCCCCGACTGTTACCTTTAAGGGCGGTTACGCACAGGGCGAGCCTTGGGATAAGTCTTACGAGGCTTGCGGGCGAGGGTCCTTTGCAGTCGTTTTACGCGCAATTCCAGCCTGGCGATTCTCGATTCTGCCAGTGTGGCATCGCCGCGGGCCCGTACCGCCAGAGCCTTGACCGCCTCGAATTCGTCGCGCGTGACGATATCCAGCTCGCTGGCGATCTTCTCTAGGCGCGATTTGGCGACCAGCTCAAAGTCCTGGCGCAAGCCATCGGCGGCCCCGGCGGCATCGTCGAGCAACCTGGCGAACTGATCGAGAAACGGCATATCTTTCGGCATAGCGGATTCCTTTCGCCGCCACTATAACCAGCAGATGGTAATTGGCGAGGGGCGAATCGTGCCTTGCCAATGACCTTGACATCCACCGCCAAACAGGGCGTGCTTTCATCCGATGCTGGCTACATTTCTCACTTATCCCAATATCGATCCGGTGCTGGTCCAGCTGGGCCCACTCGCCATTCGTTGGTATGCACTGTCTTATATCTGCGGTCTGTTACTGGGCTGGTGGATCATCCTTCGGATGTTGCGTCAGGCCAGCTTGTGGCGCGGTGGCCCGTTCGGTGGCGCCGCCCCGGCAACCGCCGATGATATCGGTGATCTGTTCGTCTGGGTCACGTTGGGTGTCATTATCGGCGGGCGGCTCGGTTTTGACCTGTTCTATGGCATTATCTTCTGCGGTTTGAATTCCGGGCGCGATTGCGGCAACCTGCCGTGGGGCTATCTCGAAAATCCCTTGCGACTGGTGGCCGAATGGCATGATGGCGTGCCCCAGCTGCGCGGCATGTCCTTCCATGGCGGTTTGATCGGCGTCATCACGGCGCTGGTGTTGTTCTGCCGCAAGCGCAAACTCAATCTCTATAAGGTGGGCGATCTGGTCGCCACGGTCACGCCGCTGGCGCTGTTCTTTGGTCGCATCGCCAATTTCATCAATGGCGAGCTGTGGGGCAAGGTGACGGATTCCCCGATTGCTATGGTGTTCTGCAATGACACCATCCGTAACACCTATGGCGGCATCTGCCCGGCTGGCGAGCTGCCGCGCTATCCCAGTCAGCTGATCGAAGCCACCACCGAAGGGTTGCTGCTGTTTATCCTGCTGCAAATCTGCATCCGGGTGTTCCGTCTGCATGAACGCCCCGGCCTGATTACGGCCATCTTCCTGTTTGGCTATGGTCTGGCGCGGATTTTCTCAGAATTTTTCCGGGATTCGGAATCGATGATCTCGGGCTGGTTTAGTATGGGCATGGCGCTCAGCCTGTTGATGTGGGCGATCAGCGCGTACTTCTTATGGTACGCATTGGTAAGGCGGGGAAAACAATGAATGCCTTAGCGCAACGCTTGGTTGATCTTATCAAGGCCCAGGGGCCGATTTCGATTGCCGAATTTATGGCGGCAAGCCTGTACGACCCTAAGGATGGCGCCTATGCCTCGCGCAATCCGATCGGGGCGGGGGGCGACTATGTCACCTCGCCGGAAGTCAGCCAGACCTTTGGCGAGATGTGCGGGCTGTGGCTGGTGCAAAGCTGGCATAATCAGGGCCGCCCGGCCAAACCGCTGCTGGTCGAGCTGGGGCCGGGGCAGGGCACCTTAAGCCGCGATCTCATCCGCACGGTGCATTCGGCGGCGCGCAAGGGCTTTGCCGATGCCGAGCTGGTGCTGGTGGAAAACAGCCCGGTGCTGCAGGAGCGCCAGAAGGCGGTGCTCAAAGATGCGCCGATCAAGGTCCGCTGGGTCAAAAACTTTACCGAGATCGAACTTGACCGTCCACTGTTTCTCTATGCCAACGAGTTTTTCGACTGCCTGCCCATCCATCAGTACATCAAGACCGAACAAGGCTGGGGCGAGAAGATGGTCGTGGTGCGGGACGAGACGCTGTCATTGGCCCTCAAGGCTATTCCGGAGACGATCTTGCCCCCCGAAGCCGCCGTAGCCAATGTGGGTGATGTGATCGAAACCTGCCCCGCCACCACCGCGATTGCAGAAGATATTGGTCGGGCGATTGCGCAACATGGCGGTGTCGGCCTGATTTTCGATTATGGTTACGACGAATGTACCTTCCGGGAAACCCTGCAGGCGGTGCAGCGCCATAAATATGCCGATGTGCTGGCCGCGCCGGGGTCTTGCGATCTGTCGGCCCATGTCGATTTTTCGGCGCTGGCGGCAGCCTTCAAAGCGGGCGGCGTTAACACCTACGGTCCGATGGAGCAGGGCGATTTCCTGGCCGAAATCGGTATAGAGGTCCGGGCGCGTCAGCTCATCATGGCCAATCCCAATCAGGCCAAATCGATTGTCGCCGGGGTGCGTCGGCTGATTGATCCGAAAGAAATGGGCAGCCTGTTCAAGGTGCTGGCGATTTCGCCGGTGGGGCAGAAAGAACCGCCGGGCTTTGCCAATGACGATGCGCCTGCCATGGGCGACACGCTGCCGGATACGGATGAGGCCGAGATTGATATGGAAGACGGCGTATGAGTAGCGATGTGTTGCGTTTGCAGTCGGCTAAGCTGGCCGGGACCGGGGTTGCCCACGGCTTCTTCGGCCGTACCGGTGGGGTGTCGACGGGGCTGTATGCCTCGCTCAACGGTGCGCCCGCGTCCAAGGATGATCCGGCGGCCATTCGCGAAAACCGCGCCCGTGTATCGGCGCTGTTTGGTGGGGCCCCTCTGGTCACGCTGCAGCAGTATCACAGCGCCGTCACGGTGACGGTAACCGAGCCCTGGTCGATCGAAGACAGCCCCAAGGGGGATGCACTGGTGACCAATCAGCCTGGCGTGCTGATCGGGCTGAACACTGCCGATTGCGCCCCGGTGCTGTTGGCCGATCCGGTGCGCAAAATCGTCGGTGCTGCCCATGCGGGCTGGAAAGGCACCGTCGGCGGGGTCTGCGAATCGGTCATTGCCGCGATGGAAGCGCTGGGGGCCAGCCGCGCCAATATCCGTGCCGCTATCGGCCCCTGTATCAGCCAGCCCAGTTATGAGGTTGGTCCCGATTTCCGCGCCGAGTTTCCCGCCGCGGCCAGCGCGTTTTTCAAGCCTGCGCTGCGGGCGGGATATTTCTTCTTTGACCTGGAATCTTATGTCGCCGACCGGCTGACCCAGGCCGGAATTGGTGCCATCGACGCGCTGGGGGCCTGCACCCTGGCCAATCCGGACAAATTTTTCAGTTTCAGGCGCGCCACGTTGGCGGGCGAGACCGATTATGGCCGTGAATTGTCTGTCATAATGTTGGTGTCGTAGTTTTTTGTTCAACCTCGGGTAGGAAAAACGAATTAATTCAGCCGATGCGCCGATATGGCGTTTGCTCGGCTGGTGCCTGCTTGCTAAAAGCCCGTCGCCGAAATGTCACAACCGCAGGGGTAAGCTAAGAGACATGGTCGAAACCATAACGTCTGGCACATCTGGCATGAAACTGATTGCAGGCAATTCCAACCGGGCTCTCGCCGAGGCAATTGGGCAGCATCTCAAGATGCCCCTGACCAAGGCTATCGTGCGCCGCTTTGCGGATATGGAAATCTTCGTCGAGATTCAGGAAAACGTGCGTGGCGAAGATATCTTCGTCATTCAGTCGACCAGCTTCCCGGCCAACGACAATCTGATGGAACTGCTGATTATCGTCGATGCCCTGCGGCGCGCCAGCGCCCGGCGCATCACGGCGGTGATCCCGTATTTCGGCTATGCCCGCCAGGACCGCAAGGTTGGTCCGCGCACGCCGATCTCGGCCAAACTGGTGGCCAACCTGATTACCGAAGCCGGTGCCAGCCGTGTGCTGACGGTTGACCTGCATGCCGGTCAGATCCAGGGCTTCTTCGATATTCCCACCGACAATCTTTATGCCCAGCCGGTGATCGTCAAAGACATTCAGGATTCTCTGGGCAGCGGCGATAACATCACCGTGGTGTCGCCGGATGTTGGCGGCGTGGTGCGTGCCCGGGGCTTGGCCAAGCGGCTGGGCGGGGCCTTGGCCATCGTCGACAAGCGCCGCGAACGGGCCGGTGTGTCGGAAGTGATGAACATCATTGGCGATGTGAAGGGCCGTAGCTGCATTCTGGTCGACGATATCGTCGATTCCGCTGGCACCATCTGCAACGCGGCGGAAGCCTTGATGAATGCCGGGGCCAAGGATGTCTGCGCCTATGCCTCGCACGGCGTGCTGTCGGGCGGTGCGGTGGCCCGCATTGAAGCCTCGGCACTGAAGTCGATGGTGGTCACGGATTCGATCGGCGTGACCGAAGAAGTGCAGCGCTCGCCGAGCATCCGCCGGATTTCGATTGCCCCGCTGTTGGGCGAAGCCATCCGTCGCATCAACAATGAAGAAAGCGTCTCCTGCCTCTTCAGTTAGTTTCCTCTGCTTTAGGGTATTGGTGAAAACGGCGTCTGGGCCCACTGGTCCGGCGCCGTTTTCCTTGTATAGTGGTCGGGCACGTTGAGGGCACGACATGTCCAGTGGGGCATTGCCGGAACGACCACGCGGTGACGCAGCGCAGGAACCCTCGTTCGTGCGGAAGGTGTTGATTGTCGCCCTGGTGATCGTGCTGCTTCTGGCGCTGTGGCAGGTCTCGCTGGTGCTGATCCTGACCTTTGGCGGTGTCGTACTGTCGGTTGCCTTGCGCAATCTGTCGGCCCCGTTGCAGCGGTTTTTCCGCCTGCCGGCGCCCCTGGCTTTGCTGATCGCCACTCTTGTTTTTTGTGCCGCGATGATCGGGCTGATCGATTTGTTCGGCACGCTGGCCTCGCAACAGTTTACCGCCCTTTTCCACCGGATTCCGGAAGCCTGGGCTGGTGTGCAGGATTGGCTCAAAGGGATTCCTTTTGGCCGAACTTTACTGGCGGCGCTGCCCAACCCTTCCGCCGGGTTGCAGCGGGTGTTTGAGGTTTTGCCGCTGGCAGGCGGAATCCTGGGCGCGCTGGGCGAGTGCCTGCTGGTGCTGGCGGTCGGAATTTATTTTGCCGCCGATGCGCCAACCTATGTCGAGGGCGTCTTGCGGCTGTTGCCGGTTTCGCGCCGCGCCCGGGCGCGCGAGATCATGCTGGCGATGGGCGAGGCCTTGCGTAAATGGCTCATCGGCATGAGCTTTGACATGCTGTTTCTGGGCGTGATGGTGTTTTTCGGTCTGTGGGCGGTGGGCACCCCCTATGCCTTTGCGCTGGCGGTATTGTCCGGAGCATCGGTGTTCATACCCTATATCGGTCCGGCGATTGCCGTGCTGCCCGGCATGATGCTGGCATTAAGCATCAGCCCCCATCAGGCCCTGCTGACCGGGCTGGTCTATCTGGTTGCCTTGTCGATCGAGGGGAATTTAAGTCAGCCATTGCTGCAGCGCTGGGCGGTGGCGATCCCGCCTGTGGTTAACCTTTTGGCCATTCTGGTGTTCAGTCCGCTGTTCGGCATCTGGGGGGCGGTTCTGGCCACCCCGCTGGCCGTGGTGCTGTGGTTGCTGGTCAAAATGGCCTATGTTGAGGACGTTTTAAAGGATCGCAGCGCCCCGCAGGAAACCGAGCCCTGACAGATCCCTTTATGCGTGTGGTGGTTGTGCCGGGCGATTCAAAGCCCGCTTGCACCTAAAGCCGCCTTCGGCTACAAGCCCACCCTTCGCAGGCTTTTCGGGATGGTCCCGAGGGCTGGCCGGCTATTGATACGCCGTCACGTTTTTAAGGATTTTATCGCATGGCTCAGATCAAAGAAATCTCTATCGAATCCCGCAAGGGAACCGGTAAGGGTCCGTCCTATCAGACCCGTATCAAGGGTCGCCTTCCGGCCATCATCTATGGCGGCGGCGCTGATCCTGAGCCGATTTCGGTCGATGCGGCCGAGCTGACCCGGGTTCTGAGCAAGGGTGGCTTTCTGACCACGCTGTTCAATCTGACTGAAGCCGGTAAAGTCACCCGCGTTCTGCCGCGCGCTTTGCAGCGCGATCCGGTGACCGACCGTCCGGTCCATGTCGACTTTATGCGGATGCCCGCGGGCTCTTCGGTCCGTCTGGCCATTCCAATCGTCTTCAAGGGCCAGGAAGCTTCGCCGGGCCTCAAGCGCGGTGGCGTGCTCAACATCGTCCGTCATAAGGTCGATCTGATCTGCCCGGCCGACAATATCCCGGTTGCGCTCGAAGTCAGCCTGGCTGGCCTCGACATCAACAGCTCGGTCCATCTGGACAAGCTGGCTCTGCCGGAAGGCGTTCGCCCGGCCGACAAGACCAAGGATCAGGCCATCGCCTCGATCGTTGCTCCGTCTGGCACGGCTGAAGCCGCCGCCACCACGACCGACGCTGCAGCTCCGGCTGCCGCTGCTCCGGCCGCTGCTGCTGCCAAGAAGTAATCGGCGCCATCGGGTGCCGAAAGCGGGATAAATGTCTGATACACCGCTGCTTATTGCCGGGCTGGGGAATCCTGGCCCGGACTATGCGCGCAATCGCCATAACGCCGGATTTCTGGCGGTCGATTGCATACACGAGACCTACGGCTTCGGTCCCTGGCGTGCCAAATTCCAGGGACTGATCGCCGAAGGTAAGATCGCCAGGCGCAAGACCTATCTTCTCAAACCCCAGACTTACATGAATGCCAGTGGCGACAGTGTCGGCGCGGCGGCACGCTTTCTGAAGCTGCCCTTGTCGGCTGTCGTGGTGTTCCATGACGAGATGGATCTGGCGGCCGGTAAGCTGAAAGCCAAAACCGGCGGCGGCGATGCTGGCCATAACGGTCTGCGCTCGATCACGGCCACGCTGGGGCCGGATTACCGCCGCGTGCGTATCGGTGTGGGCCATCCGGCGGGTAAAGAGAAGGTGGTCGGCCATGTGCTGTCCAACTTCTCCAAGGCCGACGAGGCTGAATGGCTGGGCCCGCTGCTGAAGGCGATGGCCGATGCAGCCCCCCATCTGGCCGAAAACGACAATATTTCCTTTATGAACAAGGTGGCGGTGCTATTAAGCGCTTAAAGCCTTGCCCGTAACATCACCCCCATAACCTATTGCCAGAGGAACTCGCCTGATGGGCTTCAAATGCGGCATTGTCGGTCTGCCCAACGTCGGCAAATCGACCCTGTTTAACGCGCTCACCCAGACGGCGGCGGCGCAGGCGGCAAATTATCCCTTCTGCACCATCGAACCCAATGTCGGCGATGTGGCGGTACCCGATGACCGGCTGGATACGCTGGCGGGTATTGCGTCCTCGGCGCAGATCATTCCGACGCGGATCACCTTTGTCGATATCGCTGGTCTGGTGCGTGGCGCCTCCAAGGGCGAAGGCTTGGGCAACCAGTTCCTCGCCAATATCCGCGAGGTCGATGCCATCGTCCATGTGCTGCGCTCGTTCGAGGATGGCGATATCACCCATGTCGAAGGCCGCATTGATCCGTGTTCGGATGCCGATGTGGTTGAAACCGAGCTGATGCTGGCCGATCTGGAAAGTCTGGAAAAGCGCATCAAGCCGATCGAGAAGAAAGCCCATTCCGGCGAAAAGGAAGCCAAGGAACAGCTCGCCCTGATGATGAAGGCGGTCACGCTGTTGCGCGAGGGTAAACCCGCCCGTATGGCCGAACTGTCACCGGAAGAACGCGAACCCTATCGCCAGCTGTGCCTTTTGACCGCCAAGCCTGTGCTCTATGCCTGCAATGTCGATGAAGCCTCAGCTGCCGAGGGCAATGACTTCACCGCTGCGGTGCAGAAAAAGGCCGCAGCCGAAGGCGCAGGCGTGGTGGTGATTTCTGCCCGGATTGAAGAAGAAGTCGCCCAGCTGCCGCTGGAAGAGCGTGCCGAATATCTCGAAAGCCTTGGGCTCGCCGAGCCGGGCCTCAACCGGCTGATCCGCGCGGGCTATGATCTTTTGGGGCTGATCACCTATTTCACCGTTGGGCCGAAAGAAACCCGGGCCTGGACCGTGACCCGTGGTTCGACCGCGCCCAAGGCCGCCGGTGTGATCCATTCCGATTTCGAGCAGGGCTTCATCCGGGCCGAGACCATCGCCTATGCCGACTATGTTTCCGGCAAGGGCGAAGCGGGCGCGCGCGAGGCGGGCAAGTTCCGCCTTGAGGGTAAGGAGTATGTGGTGCAGGACGGCGACGTCATGCATTTCCGCTTCAACAACTGAGTGTGGCGTGATGGAAACGATGGCGGTCTGGCGCTTATGCCGTGAATTGAACGTGGTTCAGGCTGCCTTGTTGATGGTGGGCTGCGATCCGGCCGGGCTGGAAATGCATGTCGAGGAAATCGCGCCAGAGGCGCGTCCCGCCGGCTATGTTGCGGCCCGTCAGGCTATCTCTCAGGCTTTGTGCCAGCACGAAATCGACGGCAGCTGGGTACGCCAGCTGCAATATGACCAAAATGGCGACTATATCGGGGTTGCCGATGACAGCGTCGATCTTTTCGAATCCAAAGTTCAGGTCGCTTCGCTGCGGCGCTGGCTGATGGGCCGCGGCGTCAGCGACGGCTTCTTTTTCCCGCACGGGATCGATTATCTCGATCCCGCCCATCCGCGGTATGATGCGGCTCTGGCGGCTGCGGTGCAAAACTGGCTGGCGCAGGACACTGCAAAATAAGCTGTTCCAGCCATCCCGGCAGGAAAAGCCGGTGTCTGATGTGCCATACCTGCATTTTCCGCTTAGCAGCCTGAAAGCTGCCGCATAGCTTTTCACGTCATCGCCATCTTACGCGTGGCAATTTTCTGCTAAGGTTCTGGCCGCAGCTTCCAACCCGATAGTGTAATGCACGGCTTTGCCAACTTCTTTTTGCTGACCTATGCCACACTCTTTCCGCTTATCAGCCCGGTGGGTAATGCCCCGCTGTTCTTAAGCCTGACCCGGTCGCGCAGCGTTGCGCAACGCAATATTCTGGCCCGCCGGGTGGCGATCAACTGCTTCTTCATGCTGCTGGGCTCGATGCTGGTCGGCTCCTATGTGCTGGAATTCTTCGGCATCAGCCTGCCGGTGGTCCGTCTGGGCGGCGGTCTGGTGGTGGCGGCGCTGGGCTGGCAGCTGCTCAATTCCGGTTCGAGCGAGGGGGCGGATGCCTCCTCGTCAAAGCCCGCATCGGACGAGCTGGACGCCTTTTATCCCTATACCATGCCGCTGACGGTCGGGCCGGGCTCGATGTCGGCGGCGATTGCGCTGGGCAGCCAGCGCCCCGGTACGTTCCATCTGTCAGAGCTGTTTGTGATCGGCCCGGCGGCGGTGGCCGGGATTATGGCCGTGGCGCTGACGATCTACCTTTGCTACCGCTATGCCGAAGGTATGGTCCGCCGTCTTGGCCCCAGCGGCACCAATGTGGTGGTGCGCATGTCGGCCTTTTTACTGCTGTGCATTGGTATTCAGATTTTCTGGACCGGCTGGAGCAGCCTGATGGCAACACTGTAGCACGATGCGTGGAGACGCTGTGGTGGTGAAATCGCTATTTTCGTCGTGGCAAGGCTGGGCTCTGCTGTCGGCTGTTTTCGCGGCGCTAACAGCAATTCTGGCAAAGCTTGGGGTTAGTGATCTGCCCCCCGATTATGCCACCTTCATCCGGACGTTGGTTATTCTGGCGCTGACAGGGCTTATTCTCGCCGCATCGGGGGAATGGCTGCCCCTGTCAGCGATTTCTGGTCGTGGCGGATTGTTTCTTGTTCTGTCGGGCCTTGCCACCGGGGCATCCTGGCTATGCTATTTTCGGGCTTTGAAACTGGGCGAGGCATCACGCGTTGCCCCGATTGATAAGCTTAGTGTCGTTCTGGTGGCTATTTTTAGCGTGTTCTTTTTGGGGGAACGTCTTTCCGGCCAGTCCTGGCTGGGAATTGTTCTGATCTCGGCCGGGGCCATCCTAATCGTCGTTCAATAATCTGTACGGGGGTGCGCCCGTCAGGCAATGCAGGAGATTCCTTGCCATGATCGTCCCCACCCTTCAGTTCATCGCTCATGTCGACGTTAATGTGGGCCAACCCATCACCGTGGGGCAGACGCCAGCGGGCCTGCGCCGTGTGGTGCCCATTCTGGGCGGCACCATTACCGGGCCAAAGCTGAATGGCGAGATCTTAAATGCCGGTGCGGATTATCAGGTGATCCGCGAGGATGGTTATTCGGTGCTGGATGCGCGCTATGTCGCCCGGCTGGATAATGGCGAGATGCTCTATATCACCAATGTCGGTGTGCGCTGTGGTGCGCCCGAGGTCATGGCGAAGATCACCCGTGGCGAGCCGGTTGATCCGGCCCTGATCTATTTTCGTACCGCACCAAGTTTTGAAACCCAGTCCGCCGATCATGCCTGGATGTTGCGCAGCCTGTTTATCGCCACCGGCGCGCGTGATCCCGACATGGTGCGGATGGATTTCTATCAGGTCGTTTAAACGCTGGCGTTACAGCAAATTACGGCTCGACCCGGATCAGGTTGATGCCGTTATCCTCGATCATCTTGGCGGATTCGGCATCAATGCCGGTGTCGGTGATCAGGGTGTGCACCTTGGGCAGCTCGCATAACAGATGCGCGGCGGAAACCTTGAATTTGCTGCTGTCGATCAGGGCGACGATTTCATCGGCCTGTTGCAACAGTTTGCGTTCAGCCTGCACCAGAATGATGTCCGTCTGCATCAGGCCGAAGCGGTTCGCCGCCGCCGCGCTGATAAAGATGCGCGAGGCGTGAAAGCCGCGGGTTACCACATCTTCAAACGGGTCGAGCACGATATTCTGTTCACGGAAGACCACACCGCCGGGAATCGAGACCCGGGTGTTTTTCTGTTGCAGCAGTGCGCCGACAATGTGCAGCGAGTTGGTCAGCACCTGCAAACCATAGGGTTCCAGATGCGGGCACATCTTCAGCGTGGTGCTGCCGCCATCAATGATAACGGCTTCGCCGGGGCGGCATAAATCTGCCGCCGCCTTGCCGATGGCTTCTTTTTCCGCGCCATTGCGGTTGACGTTTTCGTGGAAGGGAATGCCCTGCAGGCGCATCGATGCGCTGTCGGATGTGCCGACCGCCCGCGCGCCACCGCGCACGCGCACCAGTTTCTGACTGAGTTCCAGCCGGTCGAGATCCCGGCGGAGCGTTGCCGGAGAGGCTGAGAGCTGGGCAGCCAGATCCTGAAAGGATACAAAACCGTTCTCGTTTATAATGCGTAAAATGACGGCGTCCCGCTCAGTTGCGTGCATTTCCGCTCCGTCTAATGGTCAGATTCATACGGTACTTTGTAACAACTATGCGCAGATTCTCACAGGCGTAATTGTGAAAAATACGCAAGAACCGGAAGAAAAAGTGTCTCTTCCGGTTCTTTTGACAAGGATTACAACGACTCGCGGTAGAGGGTGAGAACGTCACTATCACTCAGTGCGACAGGGTTTCCCGGTGCACAAGGATCCTTTTGTGCCTTTTCGACCCATTGCGGTAATTCACTTTCACTCACGCCGAATTCGGCAAAGCCGCGCGGGATGCCAACCTCTTTGGACAAGGCGCGAATGGCGTCGATGGCAGCCAGTGACGCGGCTTCTTCATTCAGATTGGCAGTGTCTACGCCCATGGCTTCGGCAATGCGGGCAAAGCGGCTGACCGCATGCGGGCGATTGAAGGCGCTGACAATCGGCAGCAGGATCGCATTACAGACGCCGTGGGGCAGGTTGCGCAAAGCCCCCGGCTGATGCGCCATGGCGTGGACATAGCCAAGCCCGGCGCTGTTAAAGGCCAGTCCGGCGAGGAATTCGCCATAGGCCATCATTTCGCGGGCTTCAAGATCGCGGCCATTGGCCACCGCACGCGGCAGCCAGGCCGAGATGATACGAATGGCTTCGAGCGCCGAATGATCGGTCAGCACATGATGCGCCTTGGCGACATAGGCTTCGATGGCATGGGTCAGTGCATCCATGCCGGTGGCCGCCGTGGTCGAGGCCGGAATGCCCAGCATCAGCTCGGGATCATTGAGCGAAATATCGGGAATGATATTGGCATCGATGATGACCATCTTAATGCCTGCTACCGGATCAATGATGACGGCGTTCGAGGTCACTTCGGCTGCCGTCCCCGCCGTGGTGTTGACGGCGATCAGGAAGGCCCCGGTCTTTTTGACATGGCCGACGCCGTTATACAGGGTGATCGGTGCCGGGTTGGCCGACAGAATGCGCACGGCCTTGGCGGTATCAATCGGGCTGCCGCCACCAACGCCGATGATGCAGTCGCAGTCGTTATCGGTAAAAGCCTGATAGGCGGCGCTGACTTCGGCCACGGTGGGGTTAGGTACCACGCCGTCATAGACGGTGGGGGTAATCCCCTTAGCTTTTAAGCCCTCGATCAGCGGCTGCACCACGCCAATGCGGGCCAGCACACCATCGGTGACGATCAGCGGCTTGTGCAGGTCGCGGCTGACAAGTTCGTCCGGCACTTCGGCCAGGGCGCCAGCGCCGCTGATATTGATTTTGGGAAAACACAGACGAAAGGTCATACTCTCACTCCCATGCGTATTGGTGGCTTGCCGCGCGTGGTGCCAATGTGGCGACCACGCGCGTGCCATCAGATGATACCACCACTGACGGTCGAGGGGCGGCGTTCTTTGGCCATGGCAGCGCGCCAGCCACTGTCGCGGAAGGCGGCAATGGGATTGGCCGCACCGTCATTGTCCAGTCGGGCCTTGGCCAGCAGCGGCGTGACATCGACATTGTAGGCCTGACGCAAGGTCTGGAAGGCCAGCATGACGTCATTGCTCTGGCGTGCGGCCTGCAAGGCATCGCGATCGACCAGCAAGGCGCGGGCAAAGCCACCGACAATCGCCTCGGTCGCAGCCAGCAGGCTCTCGATCGGGTCGGTCAGATTGTGCGATTCGTCGATCATATAGGCGGGATCGAACGACTTCGGGTCGGTCAGTTCGGCTTCAATCAGCTCGTTGAAGATCAGGAACAGCTGATGCGGGTTGATGGCACCGGCATCCAGATCATCATCGCCATATTTGCTGTCGTTGAAATGGAAGCCGCCCAGCTTGCCAAATTTGTGCATCATCGCAACGATCTGCTCGATGTTGGCATTGGGGGCATGGTGGCCGAGATCGACCAGGCACTGCGCCTGCGGGCCCAGTTCCTTGGCGACGAGGAAGTTCACACCCCAATCGCTGATCACCGTCGAATAGAAGGACGGCTCAAAGAACTTATGTTCGATCAGCACGCGCCAGTCGGACGGCAACGCTTTGTAGATCGTCTGCGCGCTGTCGATATAGCGTTCGAGCGAGCCACGGAAGCTTTGCTGGCCAGGGAAATTGGTGCCATCACCGACCCAGATCGACAGAGCCTTGGAACCCAGTTCCTTGCCGATGCGGATGCAATCAAGGTTATGTTCAATCGCCTGATCGCGCACTTTGGCATCAACCGCCGACAGGCTGCCATATTTATAGCTTTCGGCCTGACCGGGCTGATCCTGAAAGGTGTTGGAATTGACCGCATCAAAGGCAACGCCAAGCGCGGCGGCTTCCTGACGAAGCGCGGCATAGTCGCTGGTGACATCCCAGGGAAAATGCGTCGCCACGGTCGGGGTGGCACGACTGAGCTGATGCACCAGTGCGCAATCGGTCAGCCGTTCATGCACATTGGTCGGCTCGCCCGCGATGGGGAAGCGGCCAAAGCGGGTGCCGCCAACCGCCGTTGCCCAGCTTGGCACCGCCACAGCAAATTTGGCGACACGTTGCTTGACCGTATCAATATTAATATTACGCCGTGCCAGTTGGTGGCCAAGTGCGTGATAATCGTCCTCGACATTCTGGCGGTGTTTCGCGTTATGCGCCGCAATAATGCCAGCTTCCAGCGGACCCAAGTTGGACATGATTTCCTTCCCTACTCATTTTATTTTACAGATATGTTCGTGGGCGATCAGCCGACGCGCTCCAGTGCATTGGGGGTGCGGGTGGGCAGTGCCATCCGCCAGCGGTCAATCGCTAGTGCCGGGGCGTAAGGGATAACGCCGAAGCGTTTGGCCAGGGCCACGAAGTTCTCGGCCGTTATCGACTGGCGGATGCCCCCCATCGAGATAATCTTGACCAGAACCTCCGCCGATTTTTCGGCGGTATCGATCAGGCCAAAGGCTTCGTCCAGGGTTTCGCCGCTGCCGAACACACCATGGAACTGCCACAGCACCATCGAATGACGGGCCATCAGCTTTGCCGTGGCATCACCAATCGTATCGGTGCCCGGCACCATCCAGTCCACCGTGCCGACGCCATCGGGGAACACCACCAGACATTCGGTGCTGCCTTCCCACAGGGCGCGGGTCATATTGGCGGTATCAAACTCCAGCACATAGCTGAGCGCGATCAGGTTGGTGGCATGACAGTGCATGATGATGCTGCGCGCCTTGCCGGTACAACGCTGTCGGACCTGATGCGATTGCAGATGCGCCTGCAGCTCGGACGTTGGTATGCCGCCGTCTTCAAGCCCCCAGAGAATTTCGTACGACGCCCCATCCGGCTGAATGCGGAAGACGCACAAATTGGCTTTGGGATCGATCTGAATGTTGCGAAAATATTTTCCCGATCCGGTGGCAAGATAATATTGCCCTGCCAGTTCGGGTAATGCTTGCGTCATTGGTTCAATGCGCCGGTTTTGCCAAACTGGCAAATAGGGTTCGACGTCGGTATCGAGCAGCCGCATGGTGACGTTACCGCCGTTGCGCTCGTCCCACCCTTTGAGCCACATGTCTGATGTGGCCTTGACCATTGCCGATATGAACCAGGATTCCTCCGTTGGGGGGCGTATTTGTGGCATTAAATCACCGCTACCTTCCGTAATATGTTCCCGTTATTCGCGATCTTGGCTTTCACGTCGCAATTGTGTGTGCTGTGACAAAATGTGATGCATTATGCGCGAAACTGCCCGATATTTACGATCATCACTTGACATTTTCAATCATAATATCCTAAATCCCTCAAAAAAAAGCAGGTAAGGGGAGGCTCGCGTGCCTGGGTGTATTGTGGTTCTGGATATTGGCAAAACGCTTGCCAAAATAACGCTTTGGTCCTCCGATCGGCGCATGCTCGACCGAAAGACGCGACCAAATGCATCGGTCGCGGCGCCTGATGGTTATGCCAGTCTTGATGCGGCGGGGATTGAGGCATGGGTTGCTGAATCCTTGCGTGATTTTTCCCGTCAGGAAAAAATTGCAGCGATTATTCCGGTGGCTCATGGTGCGGCGGCCTGCATTGTCGCGGATGGGGCGCTGTGCGTGGCGCCACTTGATTACGAGGCGGAGCTGCCTGCCGATGTGCGGGCCGACTATCTGGCTTTGCGTGATCCGTTTCAGCTGACCGGCTCGCCTTGCCTGCCTGCGGGCTTAAATCTGGGGGCGCAGCTGTTCTGGCTTGATCAGATTGCGCCGGATCACGCCCGCGCGGGCACCATTGTGACCTGGCCGCAATATTGGGCCTATCGCTTAAGCGGTGTGGCCGCGACCGAGGTGACAAGCCTGGGCTGCCATTCCGACCTCTGGCTGCCGCTGGAGGGGATGCATTCCCCGCTGGCGGTATCGCGTGGCTGGGCCAGCCGTATGGCCCCCTTGCGCCGCGCAGGCGATGTGCTGGGCACGGTGACGGCTGAGTGGCGTGAGCGCTGCGGCCTGCCGGCCGATTGCGTCGTCTATTGTGGCTTGCATGACAGCAATGCCGCCCTGCTGGCGGTGCGCGGGCATGCGGAAATCGGCTCGCGCGAGCATACTGTGCTGTCGACCGGTACCTGGTTCATTGCCATGCGCACGCTTGGCGCCGGAACGCGGCTTGATATGGGCAACCTGCCCGAAGCCTGCGATTGTCTGGTCAATGTCGATGCCTTTGGCGCACCGGTGCCGTCGGCCCGTTTCATGGGCGGGCGCGAACTAAATATGCTTGAAGGGGCGGCCGAGGATCAGATCAATGCCCGGGCTGCGGCCCGCGCGCTCTATGCCGCGGCGGCCGATATCGTCGAGAGTAATACCTTCGCCTTGCCGTGTTTTCAGCCCGGTGTCGGGCCCGTGCCGGATCGGAAGGGCACATGGATCGAGCGGCCGAATTATCAGCTCGGCCGCCGGGCTGCGGCTGACCTCTATCTGGCGCTGATGACCGATATGTCGCTTGATCTGATCGGCTCGAAAGAGCGACTGGTGATCGAGGGGCGCTTTGCCGAAGACGATATTTTCTGCCGGGCGCTGGCGTCTTTACGCCCCAAGCAGCAGGTTTATCTCATGCCGGCCTATAACAGCGTGTCTTATGGTGCGATGCGGCTGGTCAACCCTGATCTGCCACCGGAAGCGGCCTTGACCAGGGTTGAACCCTTATCCTTCAGCCTTTCGCAATATGCCGCGCGCTGGTACCAGCTGATACAGCAGACCGACGCCGCGGCTTAAAATACAGCCGCGGATCTTTGCATCACGCCACTAGGGTCACGAACTCCTGTAATTTATAGGTTCTGACCCTATTTTGCAGACAGATGGAAAACCGGTGTCAGGGGCCATTCACAGGGCGCCTGATCCGGTTCGGTCTGCATGATATCCGCCATCATTGCCCACCAGCGCCGGTTCACCGGAGAGTCCCGTAAATCTGCGAGCGTATTTGTCCTGTGGCGGGTCATCACCGCAAACAGATGGTTCGAATCCTCGTCAAGAAATATGCGGTAATCGATCACGCCTGCTTCCAGCAGTGCGCTTTTCAGCTCGGGCCAGATCTCATCATGGCGGCGCTTGTATTCGTCCCGGAGACCGGGATGGAGCACCATACGAAAAGCAACAGTTTCCAGATCCTTGGTATCAGACATCGCGTTTCCTCTTCCTGGATTATGCGCGGTTATTGTTCTCATAAAAACGCCGGGCAGAAGACCGCCCGGCGCTGAAGTTTAACCTATACGAGGAGAAATGGCTTAATATTTCAACGAGAAGCCCACGGTGACTGTGCGTCCGCTATTTGCCACGCCACCATCAAGTTTCTGGTCACCATAGGTGACATAACTTCTCGACTGTTCATTGGTCAGGTTGCTGGCATCTATGCGTGCACTGATCATATCGCTGATCCTGTAGCTGAGCGATGAATCCACGCGGAAGGATGCCTCGCCATAACTGAACTCAGTCACCGCTGGCGATGTCCCCATACCGATAACTACCGCACCACTACGTAATGGGTATCCACTGACATAACTGCTGCGGAAGGCCCCGGAGACACGGGCAGACCAGGTTTTGGCATCATAATACACCGTCGTGTTGATGGAGGTTGGTGAAGAGCCCAGCCACGGTCCGATATGATCAGACAGGGTGGTACCGCAGGCCCCACCACCACTTGATGTGGTGTTTACGTCCTGGAAGCAGTAATGCATTTTGGAGTGCACATAGGTGTAGTTTGCCGTCACACCAAAGCCATCAAAGGGGGCCGGCAAGAAGCTTAGCTGCTGCTGATAGTTGATTTCGATACCTTCCAGAATGCCGCCCGGTGCATTGCGATACATCGTCGATGTATAGTCGATGCTGTCGTCGTAAAGATTACGATACTGAACCGAATCTGTTGTGTATTTTGAGGCAATCGCGGCGATCATTGCCGGTGATATTAATTCACTCAGCTTGCCGGTATCGGTCATGGATTGCGGGTTGTTCTTGATCCATTTGACGAAGCCGGAAACCGAAATCAGGCTGCCTTTGCCGAAATACCATTCGTAACTGACGTCAAGATCGTTTGCCCGGTACGGTTTAAGATATGGATTACCCGATGAAATGCTACCCGAAGCCCCTTCCGTCGTGGAAATTGTCACGGAGGTGATGGAGGGCGCCATGTTGCCAAGCAGTGGCCGTGCCATAACTTTTGATGCCGCTGCACGGATCACCATGTCATCGGTCAGGCCGAACACAAGGTTGATGGACGGCAACATATCATCATAATCATTGGTCGCACTGGTGATGTAACCGGTATAGGCATAGCCGGTGGATTTCACGCCGGTTGTGGCGTAACGCAGGCCAAGATTGCCGCGAATATCAATGCCCAGAAGGTCGATGCCGTTAAAATCCGCCTGCAGATAGTAAGACCGGTCATGTTCGGATACGCCGAAATTGGTCGTGACGTTGGCCGATGATCCGACCGAGTTCTTGGTGGAAATGCGCCAGTCGCCATATTCGTTGACGCAATTACAATCGAGGCCAAGATATTTTTCGAATTTGCCGATATCCGGTGCAACAAACTTTGTCGGGGTATCCCCGCCAAGGCCGACGCTTTTGGCATCAAACGAAACTGTCCGGCTGACATCTGCGACCGAGATGCCGACTTCGTCCAGCGCGGGGTTCCAGGTGGTCGAGACGACGCGTGTCGCCCGGCTGGTATCAAAGTCGTAATTTCTGGCGGCAAAACCGGTTCTCAGCGTCAGTTCATCAAACAGGGTGTAGGACCAGTTCGTTGCAATGTTTTTGTGTTTGTTGACGGTTTCATACATGAAGCGGCGGATATCGGAATATCCCTTGATGAATCCCCAGTTGTTAACATCGGCGACATCAAAACCAAAGGACACGCTCTTCAGCGTGTATTTCGAGCCCGACGTGGCGTAAGAGAATGTACCGTCACCCGATGCCGTGCCGCGATCCAGGGTGTCAAAGGAAACATAGGTTCCCACCTGCTTGTTGCGCGAAACCGCCATACCAAACAGGAAGTCCATTTTCAGATTGTCGGTAAAGGCATGCTCAAGGTGGGCAGAGCCCTGTTCAAACTGGGTATCTGCAATGCTTCGGTCGGTGAAGGAGCGGTAATCCATATTGTCGAGCGTCATGGCGCTGACGACATTATTGGTAACCGTTGCGCTGAGAATCTTCGTTGTTGGGCGACCAATCGTGGCAATCAGATGGTTCAGCCCGTTGGGATCGCTGGAATCATATCCCGGCGACGAGCTGTTGCTATAGTAGTCATACACCGACATGGAACTGGATGTGACGCAGGTGTTCGCGGCCTGAATTGCCGTTTCTGTGTGGTCGGCGCAGGTGGCGTAATAGCTGGACAGATTGGTCGACGATGTCGCCGTGGTGAGGCCCGAAACCGTGTTGTTCCGGTTGAAACCAATATCCGTCAGATAATAGTTGGTGGCGTTTTGATGGTAGGATGAGAAAAGTCCATCAATGGTAATAAGTGTGTTGTCGTCAACCTGCCACTGGATCGACGATGTCAGACCAATACGATTTTGATAAAGGTCGTTATTACGCAGTTGTGGTAAGAGCAGTGCGTTAATCGGGCCCGAGCCAACCCAGGTACCACTTGAATTGATCGTGTGACCATAGTTGGTGCCCTCAACCGCGGCATAGGCGTCCGGATCAGAGCCGGAAAGCGCGGCGCAGTAGGCGCTGTTGGTGATGGTTGCGCCCGGAATAACGCCACTCGTCCCGCTACACGATGTTCCCGTGGGGGCGGCAAAGCCGTCACGGGTCATGATCGTCTTCCCGGATGCCGGGGTCGGGGTGCCGGCAAATGTCATCGCGGCCGTACCGACAGCCGAGTAGACATAGTTCATCCCGACGCCGGAACTGAAGGAGTCAATGCTCTGGTGGCGGATGTTATAGGCCATGGAAAACAGGGTGCCGAGGCGCCCGCCGAGCCAGTTGTGGGAGAGTACGGCGGCAACCCGCGGGTTGAACGCATGCCCCTGCTCATAATAGGCATTATTGGCCGAAAGGGCTATTTTGTTGCCGATTTCAAACGGGTGGCCCGACACCAGGCCGATGGTGGCACCAAGCGAGCCTTCATCGGTTTCTGCCGACGGGGATTTTGTCACCTTCAGCGAGCTGAACAGTTCCGATGCGAAGGTATTAAAGTCGAACTGACGGCTGCGGTTCGGGTTGGTACCTGCGTTGGACGAACCTGCTGTCGACAAGGCTTCCATGCCGTTGATGGTGACGCGGGTGAAGTCTGCCCCCAGGCCGCGGATGGAAATGGTGCGGCCTTCGCCGTTATCCATGTCAACCGAGACGCCGGGAAGCCGCTGCAGCGATTCCGCCAGATTGGCATCGGGGAATTTGGCAACGTCTTCGGCGTTAATCGCATCGACCATCGAGTTCGACATGCGCTTGGTCGCCAAGGCACTTTCGAGCGAGGCGCGATAGCCGGTGATCACGATGGTTTCAATCGTGTCAGTTGACTGGGCGTACGCATCGGACATGCCGGCGGTTAACGCCGTAAAGGCTGCTGTGGCGACAAGAATACGCTTAAGTGCTGTGAGACCTTGGCTGTTTTCCTGCACGCCAATTTTCCTATTGGTCACTGTTTTCCCTTTCCTGGCGGGCACCATTGGGTGCTCCGCTCCTCTGCCTGAATTTTTTGTTATTTTGGGCTTTTGCCCGCAGCGCTTTTAAAAGCGCTGACCGCTTGCCATTGTGGCCGCGGTCAGATTGTTTGCCTTTGAACCATCCCCCTTACGAAGCTTTGAGAGCTCCGCTCCCCCCATTTGGTTACCAAAGTTAGCCGTTTTTTTTCGCTTATTCGTGCTTGTAAATGCTGTTTAACTGTCAGAAATGATCGATAATGGTATTTTTATGGCGCAATATTTTCATTATATGATACCAATGTCAATTATTTGAGAGGGGAAATATTACGATTGGTTGCATATTGTAACACTTTGGTATGCATTGTGACTAAAATGAGCGGGGATGCGTGCGTGGGTCGGGTGTCGAAAATGAGTAAATGGGGTATCCGAAGTCTATCTTTGGTTGTGGCAGCGTTTACCATTGCCGTGCTGGCTCCCCATAGCCTGTCTTGCGCCGCTGGATCTCCATCCGGAATCCGTAAAACCGATCAGAATCAGATGCTTTACGCCGATGACTTTGATGGCGGGCTGGGGCAGTGGCGGGTCGAGCAGGAGGGGGCCGGTACGGTTCGTACCCAGGATGGGATGCTGGATATCGATGTCGCCGCCGGGGTTACCGTGTGGTTAGGTCAGGAGCTGCACGGATCGGTTATGATTGAATATGATGCATTAATGGTGCATTCCGGTGGTCCGAACGACTTTGTCAGTGATCTGAACTGTTTTTGGATGGCGACAGACCCACGCCGTTTCAGTTTTTTTCAGCCGTCGCGCAGCGGAAAATTCGCTGATTATAATACACTGCTGACATATTATGTCGGCCAGGGCGGCAACCGGAACACAACAACACGCTTCCGTCGCTACATCGGGGATGACCGCGCTCGTCCTTTGTTGCCGCAGAATGACCTGTCATCGCCGGATGTGCTGTTGCAGCCTAACCGGTGGCAGCATATCCGTCTGATCGCGGATGGGGCTAATATCCAGTATTATCGCGATGGTGTGCGCCTGTTCGACTATTCCGACCCGCACCCCTACACCCATGGCTATTTCGGTTTGCGGACAACGGCAAATCATATGCGTATTCGGCACTTGCGCGTGTATCAGCTGAATGGTCGGTAGTTTTCTATCCCTGTCCAAACGCGTGTCGGGGTGGCTTTAAAGCTACGCCGCCCGTGGTTTATAAAATTTTACCCAATTGTTACAGGTGATACATTTTTGCCAGTATTGCGCGATTATGGTGCAATCTGGACATGTAATTTCTTGACTCCCCCACTATTAATGAGAGTATTTCGTTACAAAGAGTCAATAACAATCACAAATCATCTAAAACGATAAGATAACAATAAAAAGTACAGGGAGTTAAGCATGGTTAAGGCTCGTTATTCTGGGCTTAAGGGGGGGGCATCCCTTGCAGCCTTGGCAGCTTGTATTTTTGCCGTTGGTGGTAGCGTTTTCGCGCAGGATACCACGCAGGAAATGGAAACCGTTGTGGTCACCGGCATCCGTGCCAGTTTGCAGTCGGCGATGTTGGCCAAAAAGGATGCCAGTCAGGTCGTTGATGCCATCGACGCCGAAGGCATCGGCAAATTTCCCGACAAGAATTTGGGCGAGGCGCTGCAGCGCGTCACCGGTGTGCAGATTACCCGCCAGTATGGCGAAGGTAATATGGTCAGCATCCGTGGTGGCGACCCCAACATGACCCGGGTCGAGATGAACGGCACCGGCGTGCTGTCGCTGACGGTGGCCGGTGGTGATCGGGCGGTGGATTTTCGCGATCTGCCGGTTGAGTTTGTTTCGCGCTTGGAAGTGGTCAAAAGCCCCACGGCGGATATGACCGAGGGTGGTTTAGGCGGTACGGTCAATGTGGTGACCCGGCGCC
Source organism: Micropepsis pineolensis (assembly GCF_055392125.1). Taxonomy (NCBI): domain Bacteria; kingdom Pseudomonadati; phylum Pseudomonadota; class Alphaproteobacteria; order Micropepsales; family Micropepsaceae; genus Micropepsis; species Micropepsis pineolensis. Next base: position 2,990,278 of record NZ_AP042408.1, on the reverse strand, counting down.
CCTTTGACACTATGGAGCCGTATATCGCCGGTTCCATGCAGGGCGTCTATTCTAATCTGGCCCATCAGGTCGATCCGGTGGTGGCGCTGATCGGTAGTCGACTGTTTTTCAATGATACCGTGGGGGTGCAGCTTTCACTGCAATGGTCCCAGCAGCATCTCTATGATGACACTGCCAATACCACGGGCTGGCTGCGCCAATCCAAGGTCAAGGCGGCAGACGGTCTGCCAGCCAATGCACAAGGTTCTGATTTCAATAATGATGGTACGCTGGACTGGTATCCGCAGATCCCGCGTTACATCAACAATATGCGGATTGTCGGGCGCAAGGCGCTCAGCAACGTCATCGAATTTCGCCCGTCTCCTACCTTTAAAACCTATATCGACACCAACTACGCTGTCGCTAAGGAAAATGATAACAACCAGTATCTGCAGTTGGGTGCTAACGACGGGGTGTTCGATTACACGAACACGACCGTTGGCACAGATAACACGGTTTCCCATCTGGTTCTGACCAGCAATGGTTCAAACTATGTTTCATCCTCGACCTGCAGCAGCAACAACACGACGGCGGGCTGTCTGCCGCTCGATCTGACCTATCGTACGATTCTGGGTGGTCTGAACCGGACCCAGCTGACCGAAGCGCTTGGCTTTAAATGGGATGTTGATCCGCAGCTGACGGTTGCCGGGCGTTTTGACTATGGTCACGCCAAGGTGGCCAATAATGTCGTTACCATCACGGCAACGGCGTATGGCTTGAGCGAGGCGATTGTTGACTATACCGGCAAGTACCATGCGCCTAATATTCAGCTGCCGGGGCTCGATACCACGAGCGGCGATAACGTGAAGACGCTGGACTATGAATGGTCGCCTGAGGTCAATAATACCCGTGAAACATCCGAAAAAATGGATTTCGACTATAAACCCGACTGGGCGACATGGCTGAAATTCAAGGTTGGCTATCAGCGCCATGAATACCGCACCAATCAGACCTACAGCTTAAAGCATGTCGAGCTGAGTTGCCGTGGTGGCACCAGTTCAGGGTACTATCTGATCTATAAGACCGACTGCGCCACACTGGAAAATATTGTCAACACCACGGCCAAGGTGAACAAGATTCCGTTCTATGCCACCGGCGATCTCGGTTTCAGTAACAACATCCGTTACTGGAACGAGATGACGATGGCCACCGGTAAGGCGATTCAGGCCGCTGCGGTTTCTGCCGGCGCCACCGATACGGATCCCTATGATTTGACCACCACCAATCCCAATTCCGGCTATAACGGGACCTGGGTCAGTTATCTTGATAACTGGACGGTCAGTGAAGCCACTAATGGCTGGTATGGCCAGGCGCAGTTTGATTTCCCTGATTTCTATGTTCCGGTCAGTGGCAATCTCGGTATGCGCTTTGTCGATACCAACACCCGCTCCACCGGCTATACCAAAAACACCTCGGGTTCGACCGTCACCTATCCGACGGACTCTATCAGTGGCGGCTATAATCAGTTGCTGCCGTCTGCCAACCTGAAGGTCGACATCATTCCTGACGAGCTGATTGGCCGTTTCGCCTTCGGCAAGGTTATGGCCCGTCCGGCGCCATCCAACATCGCCATCAAGCGCAGTCTGGATATCGTTGGTTTGACCGGGTCCGAAGGTAATCCCAGTCTGAAGCCGTTCCTGTCGACCGACTTTGATGCCGGGCTGGAGTATTATTTTGGCGGGGTGAATTTTGCCTCGCTGACCTTGTTCCAGAAAAAGATCACTCGCTTTATTGAAAATACCTCGACGTCGGAAGTCATCGAAACCGGCAGCGGCACCTACACTTACAGCATCACGCGGCCGACTAATAATTCCAATCCGGTGACCATTAATGGGCTTGAGGTTGGCCTGCAATACGCGTTTGACTGGCTGCCCGCACCGCTGGATGGTGCTGGCGTTACCGCAAATGCAACCTTCCAGCAAGACCATGGCTATGATGCCGTCAATCAGATCGATGGCTCCGATCTGACATTCCAGGGGCTGTCGCGTACCAGCTATAACGCGTCGGTCTATTACGAAAATCACTATGTCAGCGCGCGGCTGTCCTACAACTGGCGCAGTCACTGGCTCAGTGCGGCATCGGGGCGTGGTAATCTGCCGGAATTCTTCAAATCCTATGGCCAGGTCGACGCCTCGGTCAGCTTTAATATCACCGAGGATGTTTCGTTCTTTGTCGAAGGCACCAACCTGCTGGATGCACAGATGATCGAATATAATGCCCCGGCCCGCCCGATCCAGCTCGAGACCTTCGGTTCGCGTTATTACTTTGGTTTCCGCGGTAAGTATTGACCGCGGGTGTTCTAGTCCCCTGATGTACTCAGTGAATGCGTAACCCAGACATACTTATGGCGGGCTTTATCAGCCCGCCATTTCTTTAGGTGTTCGCTTTGATGAGTGATTATGGCCTGGTCCTGGCAATCTCTACGGCATAGACCTGAGATGCCCCGCCCAGCATATTGGAGCGGAAGAACAGCCATTTGCCATCAGGCGAGAAACGGGCATTGGGTTCCAGCCGGTAATCGTGATCCTTCATGTTGACCAGCTTTTCAGGCTCGAAATAGCCGGTATGGATCAGGTCGTCAGCGTTTGGGGCCTTGGCCCCGGCGATATCGTCGGCAATGTGGTGCGGGTGAAACAGATAGAGCCATTTGCCGTCCGGCGCATGGGCTACCATTTCATTGTCGCCACCATCCCCGGAAAACAGTGTGCCGTCGGGCGAGGTGTTGTAATGCACCGACCATTCATTGCGCTGCAAATGGTACCAGCTGCGTTTGCCATTGGCCAATTCATAGCCGGCAACCCAGAAATCTTCGCCGCGTGGGGTTTGCAGATCGTACCACACCGTTTTGCCATCAGCGCTGAACCATTCGTGCCCGGCGATTTCCATGTTCATAGTGCGGGTATGTAGTTTCTGCGGTTTTGCATCGGCCTTGTCGGTGCGGATCAGCCAGATACGGTCAACTTTGTGCCAGGGGCCTTCGTGGCAATAGAGCAGCTGGCCGGGATCGGTTGGAGAAAATTGCAGATGGTTGAGCCAGTCCGTCGACTGGGTGACGGTTTTACGCGCCCCGGTCTTTAGATCGACGGTAAAAATCTCCATCGGTATTTTGGCTTCCAGCCGCTGATTCATGCGTGCTTCTTTGCCCAGGGCAAAGGTCAGTGGTTTGCCATCGGGGCCAAGCACCGGGGTTGGCGAATCAACTGGCAGTCTCTTGTTGGGTGGCTGGATCATGCCATCGTGACCAATGGTGACGGTATGGTTTTGCTCCTCCACCCCGGCGATTTTGGTTTCGTCAGCATTGATGGTTTGAATGGTGCCGTGCTCGATATGCACCAGTTTGTGGGTTTTTCCGCTGTCGATATCGGCGGTGAAGATATCCTTAGACGCGGCGGAATTACTGTCGCCGACTTCATAATAGACCTGACGACTTTTGCGCCCGACAAACAGCAGATGGACCTTGCCAGTAACAATGGTTTTCAGCGCGTGGGTCTTTAAATCGACCGCCGCGATGCCATCCGGTGTGGTAATGACCATCTTATCACCTTCGGGTGTGATGGCATTGAAGTTGAAATACATGCTGAGACTGCCGGGCTGGTCGGTCAGCCGTATGATGCGGTGACCTGTCGCAGGATCGACCCAGTCACGCGGCAGATCTGCCGCCATAGCACTTGCGAGCGATAGAGACAGCCCCGCCAACAGCCAGCGCATTTTTGCTAGATGTTTGTTACGCAATAGAAAATTCTGCTGTGCGCACATACGTGTTTCCCCTTAAATTTTCTTCCTCTTTGGCGTGATTGGTACTGTTCCATATTATGAGAAGCAAGTCCGCGGTGGTGTTTTGGCTTTCACAACTTTTGTGATGCGTTTTTGCGCCTCAGGGCTCTGGTTTTTGAATCCCATATTATGGTAGCTTTCAGTATAAGTTGAAAAACAAGGCGTTCGCCGGGGTGGCGCCTGAAAAGCGATGTAACCGGAAGCGGGCATCGGGGGGAGTGTTTGGCCGTGAAGTCCGTTTTTGGCAGGGGGCCGCGAAACGCCGCCATCAATCGCCGCAGCGTGCTGCAGGCTGGTTTGGTGGCGGCGGCTTTGCCCGCAGTGATGCCGTCTGCACTGGCGGCAGATGCCGCGCAGTACGAGGTGATTGCACTGTGGCCGGGTGATCCGCCCGGTGGTACGACGCATCCCATCACACAGAAAATTACGCCGCGTGGGCCGGGGGCGTATGATCGCGTCATCGATGGGGTCAACCCGCCAACGCTGGCGTTGTTTCGTCCGGAGCGGCCCAATGGCACGGCGATTCTGCTGGCGCAGGGTGGCGGCTATGTCCACATCGCACAAAGTACGGCGGTGATAAAATCCCTGACCGATAAGGGTATAACAGTGTTCGATCTGTCCTATCGCCTGCCCGGTGATGGTTGGCAGGTTGGACCGCTGGCTCCGCTACAGGATGCGCAGCGGGCTTTGCGCCGCATCCGGGCGCGTGCCGGGCAAGATGGAATTTTGCCGGGTCGCATTGGTGTGATGGGTTTTTCTGCCGGTGGCCATGTCGCCGCATCCCTGGCCACGCGTTTTGGCTTTGCCGCTTATGATGCGGTGGATGGCGATGATGCGTTGTCGGCCCGACCGGATTTTGCCTGTTTGTCTTGCCCGGTCATCACCATGGAAGCGCCCTTTGCCCATGGTGGTTCACGTCAGAAGTTGTTGGGGGCTGCCCCCACGGCCGAGACAATGGCGCTCTATTCCTGCGAAAAGCAGGTTAGCCGCGATACGCCGCCCTGTTTTCTGGTTCACGCCGATGATGATGGCGTTGTTCCGGCAGACAATAGTCTGAAAATGGTTGCCGCCTTACGCCAGGCTAAGGTTCCGGCCGAGCTGCATCTGTTCCGCGAAGGCGGGCATGGCATGGGAACCAATCTGGCCAAGGATTTGCCGGCCTCGACATGGCCGGCACTGCTGTTCGCCTGGATGGAACGCTACGGCTATCTGGGGCCATCACCACAAAAAGCGTGAGAATCTGCCACATTTAATGACGCGAAGAATAAAAGTCAGGGAGTAACCAGTGCCAAATCTTGTTCATGGTATCGAAGCGGCCACCGTCCGCCAAACAATCGAAAAGCTCATCAGCAATCTGGTCGACATCAAAGACAGTGACGGCAAATTTCTGCTGCGGCTGGAGGATGGCCGGGTCATCGACACCAAGGGGTGGAATGATTGGGAATGGACCCATGGTGTTGGCCTGTTCGGCCTGTTCAAGTTCTGGGAACTGACCGGTGATGCGCATACCCTGGAAATTATTCAGAAATGGTTCCGGGATCGTCTGGCCGCCGGTACGCCGACCAAGAATGTCAACACCATGGCGGCCTTTCTGACCGGTGCCAATCTGGTTGAGCATGTTGGTGATCGCTCGTTAGTACCATACCTTGATGTCTGGGCCGAATGGGTGATGCGCGACATGCCGCGTACCGAAGAAAATGGCCTGCAGCATATCGTTTTCAACAGCGTCAACCCGCAGCAGATGTGGGATGACACCCTGATGATGAGCGTATTGCCATTGGCCAAGATCGGTCTGTTGTTCGACCGGCCTTTGTATGTCGAAGAAGCGCAGCGCCAGTTTCTGATCCACACCAAATATCTCGCGGATCGCCAGACCGGGCTGTGGTTCCACGGCTGGACGTTTGATGGGCGGCATAATTTTGCCAATGCGCGTTGGGCGCGCGGTAATTCCTGGGTGACGATTTCGATCCCGGAATTCATCGAGATGCTTGATCTGCAACCGGGCGATCATGTCCGCGAATTCCTGATTGAAACCCTGAAGGCGCAGGTGGTTGCGCTGGCCAAATATCAGGATGAAGGCGGGCTGTGGCACACGCTGATCGACGATCCGACCTCGTATCTGGAATCCTCGGCGGCGGCGGGCTTTGCCTATGGCATTCTGAAGGCGGTGCGCAAGGGCTATCTCGATCCGCGTTTTGCCGAGACCGGGATCAAGGCGATCAAGGCCGTGCTGGCCAATATCGATGCTGATGGCGAGTTGAAGAATGTCTCCTTCGGCACCCCGGTGTTCGACACGCTGCAAGGCTACAAAGATGTTGCCCTGACGTCGATGCCCTATGGCCAGGCAATGGCCATGCTTGCGCTGACTGAGTTTTCAACGCTTTACATTTGATCGGAACGTCCATGGCTACGCGTGAAGTTCGTCCTATTCACTATATTGCCTATGGTTTAAGCGATATCCTTGGCGCCGGTTCGATGGCCGTGGTGGCCGGTTGGGTGCTGTTCTTTTATTCAACCTTCTGCGGTCTTTCTGCTCTGCAGGCATCAGCGATTTTTGCCATTGCCCGTCTGCTGGATGCCGTGTGGAGCCCGCTGATCGGTCACGTTTCCGATGCGTTGAGCGGTACGGCCCTGGGGCGGCGTTTCGGGCGGCGGCGGTTCTTCCTGCTGCTCGCCTTGCCGCTGCTGCCGAGTTTTGCCTTCATGTGGGTGAGCGGGCACAGTTTTCTCTATTACGTTTGCACCTACGTCTTTTTCGAGCTGACCTATGCCACGGTCATGGTGCCCTATGGCACGCTGGCGCCGGAAATGACCGACAATTATAAAAAGCTCAGCATTTTCGCCGGTGTGCGTATGCTGTTTGCACAGGTGTCGGCCATTCTGGCAGGTATTTTGCCAAAGCTGATCATCACCGCGCTGGGTGGCAAGGATACGCCGGATACCTTCCTGTATATGGGTATCATCTTCTCGGTGCTGTTTATACTGGTCGTGCTGACAACCTATCTGTTCAGCTGGGAGCGGGCGGATGATGCCCGCACGGTGAAGCGTAACACCAAGCTGATTGATGTTTTTGCCGGGCTGTATCGCAATGTTGGCTCGACCATGCGGGTACGGACGTTCCGCCAGCATCTCGGCATGTATCTGGGCGGATATATCTGCCAGGATGTTTTCAATGCGGCCTTCACCTATTTCGTGGTTTTCGCCATGGGCAGTTCTGTCGCGCTGGCCTCGACCATGATGGGGGCAATGGCCTTTTCGCAGCTGATTGCCGTGGCGGTGTTCATTCCGCTGATCCTGTGGCTGCAGCCTGCGCCGTCCTATCGTCTGGCCTGTTTGTTTTATATCGCCGGGATTATCGGGCTTTTCGCGCTGTATCATTTCCAGCCCGCTCATCTGACGCTGCTGCTGTATATTCCGGTGCTGATTGCCGGCTTCGGCCGTGGCGGTCTCAACTTCATTCCGTGGAACATCTACAATTACATTGCCGATGTTGATGAAGTGGTGACGGGCCAGCGCCGTGAAGGAATCTTTGCCGGTGTTATGATGTTCACCCGCAAAACCACTATGTCACTTGCGGTGGTGGCGGTTGGCCTCATTCTTGATCTGGGTGGGTTTGTGTCCGGCTCGACCACGCAAAGTGCGGCGGCGGTTGATACCATTGTGACCACAATGGTGGTGGGGCCGCTGATCCTGCTGGTTTGGGGCATGTGGGTGTCGCGTAACTTCATTCTCGATAAACATACCCATGCGGTGCTGTTGTCAGCGATTGTCCGCTTCAAGCAGGGCGAACGTAGTCCGGCGTCCGCTGAAGATAAGCGGGTTATCGAGACGATGACGGGTTGGTCCTATGATCACTTGTGGGGCAACAATACGATGGTGCGTAAACCGGATACGCATGAAAAAGACGATTTCGCCGCTGCTAAGGCGCAACATGCTGAAATTCGTTAAACTATTAGCTGTCGGGGCGGTTATGCGTTACCGCTGCAATTCAAAGTGGTGCGGGTGTCGGTTTCGTCCCTGTGGGTGCGCCAAAGTGCGGCTGGCCTTTACTTTGCCGGGGCCGGGCAAGATAATTGGCGTGACTTGCGGTAATCTTAACAGCGGGGCGCTGGGGTAGTTAGATTATCGCGCTCTATTTTATGGATCACAGGGATTTAAGCTGCCGCGTTCCTGCATGTTACGCGTATCCCGAAAAAATAAAGATGGTGTCACGTTATGGTAATCAAACGAGCGAAGAAAATTACGCCACCAGATGCTCTGGATGAGATGGAGCCCGCTCGGCTGGGCAGCCAGACGCTGTTTCGTGGACTGGATGTGGTCGAAGTGGTTGCCGAAGGGGAGATCCCTTTAAGCGATCTGGCCGTCCGGCTGGGGTTGACGCGCAGCACCACGCATCGGCTGGCTTCTGCCTTGGTTGACCGGCGCTATCTGACCTTTACCCCGCGCAGCGGTTACAGTCTGGGCCCCAAGCTGATCGAGCTGGGCTACAAGGTGCGTGATAAGCTCGATTTGCCCAAAGTGGCGGCGCCTTATTTACAGGAACTGGCCGCCATTACCGAAGATACCGTGCAGCTTGGTATTCTCGATCGTGGCCGGGTGCTGTACCTCGACAAGGTTCCCGGTAAGCGCCGGGTGTCGATCAGCTCGCGTATCGGTGAAGTGCAGCCGGTGACCATCACCGGTCTGGGTAAGGCCCTGATCCTTGACCGCAGCGAAAAGGAATGGCGCCACTATTTCACCAGTGAAAAGGGTGAAGGTCTGCGCCGTCAGCCATATGAAGAATGGATGCGGCGGATGCGCAAATATGTCGAGACCGGTTGCGCGTTTGATCTGGAAGAAAATGAAGACCGCATCCGCTGCATTGCAGCGCCGGTGCGCGATGTTGAAGGGCAGATTGCAGCGGGAATCAGCGTTTCCTGCGCTGCGCAATATATGGACGAAACGCGCATGAAGATCCTCGCAAAGGAGGTTCTGCATTGCGCGGCACAGATTAGCCGGGATTTGGGCTGGTCGGGACCGATTGCCAAACCGGTCCCCAAAGCCGAGGGCAAAACCGTTTTGGAAAAGAAGAAAAAAGTCGCTCAGCCTGCGCGTAAGACTAAGGCGCGGGTTGGGCGTTAGCCCGGCCATCGCCAAACGCGTAAGGCGCCGGGGGGCAAACAGGGGGCGTTACAATGCAGTCATGGGAAATTTCTCGGCGGCAGCTGATTGGCAGTGCCGCGGTGCTGGCGCTTGCCAGCGAAGCCGCCGGTGGCAGCCCGGTGGCAACCACCGCAGTGCCACAAACCGATCTCGTCTGGCTTGATCGGGCGGCGCCAAAATATTTCAGCGGTACCAGCTTTGGCGTGCCGTGGCCGCGCGGCGCCGTGCGGCCGGAGCAAGGCTTCAAGCTTACCTCGGCTGCGGGGGAAACCCCGGTGCAATCCTGGCCGCTGGCCTATTGGCCTGATGGTTCGCTCAAATGGTCGGCACACGCCGTTGCGGGGGATCGCACTGCGGCTGCGGGGTATCGTTTGTCGCCGGGAAATGGGCGCGCTCCCGAAAGCCCGGTTCGTGTCGAACAAAAGCCGCAGGAGCTTGTTGTCAGCACGGGGGCGCGGCGCTGGATCGTGCCGCGACAGGGCGAAAACATTATGTCGGTGGCGCTGATCGGTAATCAGGCGGTGATGGGTGCCGTGCGCCTTGTTGCACAGAGCCAGGACGCGGCAGCGCTCGATGAAACCGGCATAATCCGCCAGCACCGTTTTACCAGCATGGTGGAAAAGGTCAGCGTCGAACAATCCGGTCCAGTGCGCGCGGTGCTGCGTCTGGAAGGTAAGCATAGTGGCGAGGGGCGGGCATGGTTGCCCTTTACCATCCGGCTCTATTTCTATGCCGGTTCGGATGCCGTGCGCATGGTGCACAGCTTCATTTTTGATGGGAATGAGGGGCAGGATTTTATCAACGGTCTTGGTGTAACGGCCGAGGTGCCGATGCGCGATGCGCCCTATGATCGCCATGTTCGTTTTACCGGACAGGATGGCGTCTGGGCCGAGGCGGTGCGGACCATGACCGGATTGCGCCGTGACCCCGGTGCGGCCTATCGCGCGGCACAGATCTCTGGCAAAGCCTTGCCACCGCAGGATGCGATGAGCCCGTCGGTGCGTGATATCCTGCAATGGGTTCCGGCCTGGGGGGATTTCACCCTGTCGCAATCCTCGTCTGATAGCTATACCATCCGTAAACGGATTGTTCCGGGCCACGCCTGGGTTCATGCCGCTGGCGATAAGCGGGCCAGCGGGCTTGTCTATGCCGGCGGGGCCAGTGGCGGCGTGGCGCTGGGGCTGGCGGATTTCTGGCAGCGTTCCCCAACCCGGCTCGATGTGCGCGGCGCGGCGGGCGACAAGGCGCAGGTGACGGCATGGTTATGGTCGCCTGATGCCCCGGCGATGGATCTGCGTTCCTATCGCCCGATCGGTGGCATGGACTCCCATGCCAAGGAAAATGATGGCCTCAATATCACGTACGAGGATTATGAGGCCGGTTGGGACAAAGCCTATGGCATCGCCCGCACCAGCGAGCTGATGCTGTGGACGCTGCCCGCAACGCCGGATAATGTCCATCTGTCCACCATGGCGGGGACTTTAAGCAAAACGCCGCGTCTGACGGTGGCACCGGATCGTCTGCATGTGGCGCATGTTTTCGGGGCCTGGGGGCTACCGGATCGTTCGACGGCGCTGAAAGCCGAGGTTGAAGACCATCTGAGCTATCTGATTGATTTTTATCTGGCCCAGGTCGAGCAACGGCGTTGGTATGGTTTCTGGGATTATGGCGACGTCATGCACACCTACGACGCCGATCGCCATGTCTGGCGCTATGATGTCGGCGGCTATGCCTGGGATAATTCTGAACTCTCCAGTGATATGCTGTTCTGGTACAGTTATCTGCGCAGTGGCCGGGCTGATCTGTTCCGCATGGCCGAGGCGATGACGCGCCACACCGGCGAGGTCGATGTTTATCACCTTGGTCCCCACAAGGGCTTCGGTACCCGCCACGGCGTGCAGCATTTCAGCGATTCCTCCAAGCAGCCGCGCATCAGTAATGCCGCCTATCGCCGGTTCTATTATTATCTGACGGCGGACGAGCGTTGCGGCGATCTGATGCATGATCTGATCCATTCGGATGAAACGCTGAAAGTGGTCGATATTTCACGCAAACTCGGCCCCGATCGCGAAGGCAAACCCAATGCCGAGCTGCCCGGGATTCCCAGTTGCGGCTTTGGCACCAGCTGGGGTTCGTTCATTGCGGCATGGTTGACCGAGTGGGAGCGCACCGGCGATATCCGCTGGCGTGATCGCATTCTGAACGGCATGAATTCCATCGGCAAAATGAAACGCGGCTGGTTCGCCGGTGGTGCGCCCTATGATCTCAAGACCGGCACCTTCCTGGGCGAGGGGGATTATATCGGCGTCTCGCATCTGAACTGTGTGTTCGGCATTTTTGAAATTCAGATGGAGCTGTTCGATCTTATCGATGCCCCGGCCTATAAGAAGGCGTGGCTTGATTATTGCCACTATTACAATGCCTCGCGCGAGGAGCAGATCAAATTCCTTGGGAGTGCGCCTAAGGGCATATCTTTACGGGTGGCCCATTCGCGGCTGACGGCCTATGCGGCAAAACAAGAAGGCGACAAAGCGCTGACCAAGCGGGCATGGCATGAATTTTTCGCCAGTGAAGGCCCGATGGACGAAATGAAATCGCAACTGCGTCGCCTTAGTGGACCGGAGGTTCTTTATACCGTGGATGAAGATCCGACGGTTTCAACCAACGGTGCGGCGCAGTGGGGACTCGCAGCAATCGCCAATTTGGCACTCATTGGCGATACGCTGTGAATGGGTGCGTGCCCGAAGGCAGAGCGGGCACGCACCTTTTTCCGGATCAGATTTTTTCGGGACGGCAGGTGTTGGCAATGTGGCCCAGCCTGTCGATCTCGATCCGCACGACATCACCCTCTTTTAAAAAGGGCCGTGGGCGACGGCCAGCCCCGACGGCCCCCGGCGTGCCGGTGAAAACAATGTCGCCCGCCTCCAGTGTCATCACCTGTGACAGATAGGAAATCTGGTCCCAAACGTCGAACACCATCAGGCCGGTATGGGCATCCTGATGGGGGATATCATTCACAAAGCATTTAAGGCCGAGTTTGTGCGGATCGCCGACCTCGTCCGCCGTGGTGATCCAGGGCCCAAATGGGGCGTGTTTGTCGAAGCTTTTGCCCAGCATCCATTGCGATGTCGCATTCTGCCAGTCACGCGCCGAAACATCATTGCCGCAGCAGAAACCAAACACCGTCGCCGGGGCATCTTCCCGGGGGATATAGCGACCGCCACGGCCAATCACCGCCACCATTTCTGCTTCGTAATCCACACTGTCGGAAACCGGCGGCAGCGGAATATCATCGAACGGACCACTGGCACAGCCTGGCAGTTTGCTGAACCAGATCGGTTTTTCCGGAACTTCCAGTTTGCCTTCCTCGATATGGTCACGATAGTTCATGCCAATGGCGAGAATCTTGCCAGGCCGTGCAATCGGGGCCTGAAAACGCACCTCGGACAGCGGTAAAATGGCCGCAGTGTCGGCAAGGTTGGCAACGGCGTCTTTCAATGTGCCCCAATGGGCAATCAGTTCGGTCATGTTCGTTGCCAGCTGTGGTGCGGCGCGCGACAGCGATACAACGCCATCTTCCCGCACAATGCCGATTTCTGATGCCTGTCCCGCCGTAAATGTTGCCAGCTTCATACCACTCCCCGTAGTAATTATGTCTATTTCTCACATCATGACAGGAAGTCGTTCAATGTGAAGGTTGATCGTTGCCGCGGGGAAAAATAAAGGCCGGTGATTTGCATCATCGGCCTTGCCAGTTGGGTTTTAGTCGATGGGGACGATATCCGGTGGAACCCAGGTTTGTGTCGCCCACACTTCTGGTTTCGGCGCATAAACGCGAAAGACCAGATAATAGGGAATAGCCATATCAACGGTTTCCGCATCCGTTTTGTTCTGTGCTTTTGGGCTGGTTCCCAGCCAGTACACACCACTGCCGGGAGTGTTCGCCCCGGTGGGACCTAAGGTAATCGTCATGCCGCCGTTGCTGGCCGGCGGAAAATGGCTGTAGCTGTTGATGTTATAGCTTTCGCTATCCATGATATTTTGCTCGCCGTTATATACCGTCAGCGACCAGAAACCGTGGATGTCTTTATGATAGGGCGGGTAGGCATCCTTGCTGAACGACATCGTATAGTTTTTCCGGCCATCCAGCGTCTTACCGTTTTTATCGACGTCGGTCATGACATAGACCGCTTCAAACGGATCATTGGCAACGATGCCCCACATCGCCTGCATGGTCGAGCGCGTGAGATATTCGCCATAGACACCCGCGCGTCCCATATGGCGCGATGGATAGGACCAGTGGCCGACCGTGTTGCCGAGATAGAAGCGCGACGCCTGCAGGAATTTGTACCCGTCGAGCGCGGCGCGCCGCAGGCCACTCTTGGTGGCAGCTGACTGCAGATCGACATCCTGCCCCGGGCCGATGCCGATGGTGGCAAACTGGGCCAGCAGACCTTCCTGATTTATTCCCGGCGGGGTGCGCGGCGGGTTGTTGGTCAGGGCCTGATTCAGTGTGCGCCAGTGATTAAGCGGATCGGCGACGTCCTCCCCCAGATTAGGCTGAGATGGATCGTATTGCTGCGCGGGCGGTGACGGCGGTTGTATGGGCGGCACGTCGGGCAAATTGGGATCCATGAAGCGCGATAACGGCGTCAGCGTGATCTGCTTCAGAACGCTATAGGCTGTATCAGTGCCTTTTCTAAGTCCCGTGCGGGCTAAAATCAGCCCTTGCGGGGTGGGCATGCGTGGCAGAAAAGCGAAGACATTATCGGGAACCGCTCCATGCCAGTCCTGTGTGGCGATCAGATAGTTGGCAAATTTCTGTGTCGGTGGCTGATTGGCGTTACCGCCATATCCCGTCGTCAGGGTGCTGACATTGGCGACATTGTCTGAATTCATCGCCGAGATCTGGATCTCATAGAGAATGTCTTGTGCATCACCAGAAACCGGAACGCTGAGTACCAGCGGCTCGGCAGACAGGTTCAGGCAGCTTGCGGCATAAAGTGTATCGCAATTCTGCGTACGGTGGGTTGTCATTTCGGGGCCGGCCGCAGCATCACGGTAAAAAAAGCTGTTCGTCTTGGCCCAAGGCGCAATTTTTCGCGTGCGCACAAGGTATTCTTTGTATTCCCGGCTGCTCCATTGCCAGATCAGTACTGAAAAATAGATCCAGCCATAGCCCCACATGTAAGCCTGCAGGCCAAGATTATAGGCGTAAAATTCTTCCCATTCGGCTTTGCTGTTGATGTGAAGTGCTTCGATAGTAGTCATGATTTCCCCTCTGTAATACGTAAAACGAATATACTCCTGGTTGTGCTCTTGTGAAGGCGCAGTTTTATGACGTATCGTCCGGCCTGTCGTGGCACGGGATCGCTAGGCAGATTAATTGTTGTTTATTGTTGATTTGGCGGGTGTTAGTGACGCATTTTTGTTAAAATAGTCGAATAAAGATTTGAAACACAGGAAAACTCATATTTTACAGTGCCCTAACCGCGGTAAATTTTACACCACAACCATCGACAAAAGCCCGCCCCACATGAACCAGAGCCGCAGACTGCAAGAAATATTGGAACTTTTGGACGCCAACGCCTCCTGCTCAATTGCGGAGCTGGCGCAGCGCTTTGAGGTGTCCGAGGAAACCATCCGCCGGGATGTGCGTCAGCTTGAAAGCACGGGGCGGGTTTGCAAGGTCCATGGCGGCGTCCGTCTGCCGGACAATGTCTTCGAAGCCGCCTATCACCAGCGTATCAACGAAAATGCCGCCGAAAAGCGCCTGATTGCCGGGAAAGCGGCAGAAATGGTCGAAGACGGCATGACCTTGTTGATGGATTCTGGCACCACCACCTGCTGGCTGGCGCGGTCACTGACCAAGGTGCGTGATCTGACCGTCATTACCAACTCTTTCGAGGTGGTCAGGGAGATGAGCGGCCGAAATAACACCCGGATCTTCTTCGCCGGTGGTGAGGTCAACGACGATTATTGCGGCACCTTTGGATTAGAAGCGCAAAGCTTCATGCAGCGCTTCACCCCTGAGATAACCTTTTTCTCGATGGGGGCCATAGAGACCAAACGTGGGCTGCTCGATTTCCTGCTTGAAGAAGCCGAAATGAAACGGACAATTGCACCGCTGTCGCGCAAGGTTGTGGTTCTGGCCGATGCGACGAAATTCGAACGGCACGGGCTGATCCGCACACTGGATTTCAAGGATATCCATGTCCTGATTTCGAACCGCGAACCCGATACTGCATTACGCTCAGCGCTTGGTGATGTTGAAGTGCAGATCGCCCGATCTTAAGTCGGCGCACACCTAAACAGGCAGAAAAGCCCCGCAGATCCCTGCGGGGCTTTCGTATCATCAGTATTGCAGATTGAAGCCGACAAAGAACGTCGTACCGCTTTGTGTGGCGTTGTGCAGTCGCTTATAAATGCTGTTGTACTGCACTTCGCGTTGATTGGTCAGATTAATGACATCGAAGGTGATGCGCATATCCTTGGCCAGATTATAAAAGGCGGCGGCATCGACATAGGTGGTGGATTTCATGCCATCTTCCGATGTCGGATCTTCCCCGTCATAGCGCGTGCGCAGATAACCCGAGCGGTAGTTTGCCGAAATTCGTGCTCCCCACAGATCTGTTTCATAATAGAGGGTTCCGTTCGCACTCGAATTTGACAGTCCGGTGATCGGCCCCTTCAGACCGTCAGATACCATGTTTGACGAAATCAATGTCGCATTAGCAACGATGCCGAAATGGTTGAATGGCGCGGGCAAGAAAAAGAAATCAGACTGTGCCGCCATTTCCAGACCAGATAGCCCGGCGGTGCTTTGATTCACCGGGCGGGTATATTCCGATATGATGGTCGTGCTGGTCAGGCCATCGGCCAGTGCGGTGGACAAACCCGTGGTTGAATAGGCAACATTCTTGAGGGTTTCATCGATCACAAGGTCTTTGATATCCTTGTGGAACACGCCAGCCGAGAGCATGCCGACATCACTGAAATAATACTCCGCCGAAAAATTGAAATCGTTGGAGTGATAGGGTTTCAGGTTCGGGTTGCCGTTGCTGACGGTATATTTGCCGCTATCTTCTTCAACCGATCCTGTCATGCGCATCGATGTCAGGCTGGGGCGGTTGATATTTTGCGCTGCTGAGGCGCGAAGCTGGAAATGATCCGTGACAGCCAGCACCATATTCAGCGCAGGCAGAATGCCAGAATACCGTGTGCTGACCTGATCCCATTCGAGATTGCCATCGGCGTCTGTCATCAGACCACGGTTTTCAACACCGGAACGATACCCGCGAACACCGAAATTTCCTCGCAACATCATGCCAGAAACCGGAACATTCCAGTCCGCCTGGGCATAAAGGGCGTTGGTTTCTTCAGTAACCCCGAAGGTGTTTTCAATATCGGTGGTATAATTCCCGCTGCTGTCAATCATGGTGTGCTGCAGACCGTAATAGGCCAGTGCCTTATTCCAGTCTGCCACCACCCAGTCATGGTCCTTCTGTTCTTTAAAGACCTTATAGTACGCGGTCACACTGTCATCATGGCCGTTGACGGTTTCACCATCGCGGAATTCGGGCCGCAGCATGGCGTCATTATATTCTTCTGTGCCGGAGGTTTTATAGCGTCTGTAGTTGTAACCCGCTTTAACCGTCAGCATATCGCTCAGCATGTAACTGGCATTGACGACCCCATCGCGGAAGGATGTCGCCTGATGGCTTTGCCGAAAATAGAATTCACGGATATGCCAGTTATTCGGATCGGTGGTATCCCAGTCATAGCTGTTGTAGCCGTAATCGCCGTTACTGGGGTAATAGGCTTGCAGGCCGCCCTGTGCCTCGAGATAGATCTTGTCATCAATTGGCGTTTTATAGGTTGAGTTTTCTGCGCCGACATGGCCGTCAATGGTCAGCTTGTTGGTGGCGGCCCAGTCAAAGGTGAAAACACCCTGTTCGAAATTGTTGGTATTCTTCTGGCGACGATGCTCACTGGCAAAGACCGTATCGCTGGCATCGACATAGGTGACGAAGCCGGTATCGTCATAGGTCAGGGCGTTGATGGTTGGAGCGACATGCGTGTAGCCAGACTGCAGATAGGCGCTGCCCAGAACCGTTGAGGTGTCATGGGTTCGTGACGCCAGATGGTATTCATCGCGATCGGTATGAAAGCGCCCTTTGAGCAGATCCAGCGACAGGGTCATGGTTTCGATTGGTCGCCATTGCAGGGCTGCTGTTACACCCAGGCGGGTTTGTTTAGCATCCCAGACTGAAAGCCGGTTGCCGTCGGCCCACACCAGATCCCCAGACAGTAACGTGCTTTGATCGGCGGCACTGAGATTTGAAATATTCATGCCACCGGTACTGACCATTGTGCCAAGCTTGCTGGCGCTGAACTGATCGGTACCATAGGTGTCATAACCCTGTTCCTGCGTTTTACGCTTGGAATAGGCCAGCGAGATCAGGATGCCGAATTTATCATTCCAGTTATAGCCGATCATACCGGCGCCACGGGGCTGAAAATCTTCCGTATACGTATTCGTGCCACCCTGTAGGGACAGCGCGCCTTTTAACCCGGGGGCGTAATCCAGTGGCCGGGCGGAGAACAGATCGACAGTGCCGGCCATGCCCCCTTCACTTTGTGAGGCCTGATAGGACTTTTCGACCTCAACCTTAGAAAATAGCTCGGATGCGAAAAGGGTGAAATCGAAGGCGCGGTCACGCGAGCGCTGGCCGCGGCTGTCCATTGCTGAATCGACATTGCCGATGGCTTCCATACCATTCAGTTGTACACGGGTGTAATCCGGCCCCAAGCCGCGCAATGTGATGCGGCGGCCTTCGCCAGCTTCGCGATTGATCGCCACGCCGGGCAGACGCTGCAAGGCCTCGGCCAGATTAAGGTCCGGGAATTTTGCCATGTCTTCGGCGACAATACTGTCAGATGCGATCACGCTTTCTTTTTTCAGCAGTCGCGCTTCATCCAATGATTTTCGAAAGCCACTGACGACAACGGTTTCAACCGGTTCTGCACTGACACCGGCTTCGTCTGCGGCAAAGGCATACTGCAGCGTGAGCGGTGCCAGCGCGGCCACCAGAACGCCCCACGCCGCGCCGTTCTTAAACTTCCTCATCTCCATCTCCATTTCCCCTTGCGAGCAGGACAGATCACCTGCCTCGCCCGTGCCGCGATGCGGCCGCACATGGGTAGTTGGGATTGATGTCAGCGATGTGAAGTTATGTTGAATTGTGTTGTATTATCGAAAAATAACGCCAATAAAGCAAAACAAACAACACAAAAGTAACGTTTGGGTTGTTATTCGCGTGACCTTACGCTCGGTGGTTATGGGTGTTTTTCATAAAATCTGGGGTTTGTTCTCAAGGATCCCGCCCACACACACGAATGATGGGGCGGAAAACCACACGCAAATACACATTGGCGACGGGGGGGGGCTTACCGGCGCCGCGGTGCATCCCGTCTTGAATTGGTATTTCACCGGCATTAGCGAACGGCGCATCGTGCGCCTGTCAGGCTATCCGATAGTGCTGCGCCCAAGGGCCGGATCGCTGCGGCTGACGCGTCCGGTCTCACCATGGCCAGCGAAGCGCCAGGTTGCCGTCCCGGTACGGATCTCAAGATCGTACCAGTGGTCGTTGGTCTCGATAACCCATTGATCAGCGACACGCTGCCCGGCGCTAAGGCTGCGGTGGCGTGGCGCATCGGCAGAATAATAATCCCGGATGGTAAGGTCTTCTGTCTCGGCACCATGGTTTCGCAGATCAACCACCAACTGACCGGAAGCCGTGTCGAACGTTGCCGAGGCGTGAACTGTGGGCACCCCGGCCTTGCCGCGATAGTGGCGAATGAAACCGTTCGGCCCATGCACAGTGAAGGCATATAAATCATGCACCACGGGTAGGGTATCCTGCAGGCTTTGGCCCGCCTCAAGCGTATAGAACCATGGTCCCGCTTTGCTGCCTTCGGCATAAACAATCAGACAGGCCGTCCGCGCCCCGGTATTTTCCATCCGCACCGAAAAATGCGATGCATCCAGACAAACGCCCTCGCAGGTCAAAGCGTATTTCAGCGGTCGTGACCGCCGCTGTCCGGCCTCCTGCCGCGGCAGCGGCGCGGGGGCATGTGGCGGGTGTGGCAACGGCAACAGCTTGGCGGCATCCGCCTGCCTGTCCAGTGCCACGACATCCGGCATTGCCACATCCCATGTGGCATTGGGTGTCGAAAAATCAAAGGCCGAGGTCAAATCTCCACAGACCGATCGCCGCCATGGCGAAATGTTGGGTTCCAGGACACCAAACCGTTTTTCGATAAAGCGGATGACCGAGGTGTGATCAAAAACCTCTGATGTCACAAACCCGCCCTTGGACCAGGGCGACACCACAATCATCGGAACGCGCGGCCCGAGCCCAACCGGCACCCCATGATAATTTTCCCCATCCGGCGGAACGGTGGTCTTGCCCATCGTGTCATTCAGCGCGGGAATCGGTGGCGGCATATGATCGAAAATTCCGTCATTTTCATCATAGTTGATGAACAGCGCTGTTTTCGCCCAGACATCGGGATATCGGGTCAGCATCTCCAGCAATTTGGAAACGAAAACCTCGCCATAGAGCGGCGAGGAGCAGGCCGGATGTTCACTTAAGATACTTGAAGCGACGATCCAGGAAACCTGCGGCAATCGCCCGGCCCGGATATCATTTTCCATCTCGGCAATCAGATATTCACCGCGCGAGGCCCGCGCATTGGTAGGTGTTGAACCCGGCGAGATCGAGCGTGCGCGTTTTCTCAGGCTGGCCCCTTGGGGCAGGCCGCGGAACTGCGCAAAGTAGGACAGTGCGTTATCGCCGAAATTGTCGTATTCCTGATAAACCCGCCAGTCGATACCGGCCTGCTCCAGACGCTCCGCATAACTGGTCCAGTGAAAGCCCTTAAAGCTTGGCGTATCCTTATCCGGATCGGCCCCGTCATTGATATCGCCATCCGGGTTACGGATCACCTGGCTGCCGGGATGGCCCGCCGACAGGCCACTGGTGCCGGTCATCAGAAAAAGCCGGTTTGGATTGGTCGGCCCGAATATCGAACAATGATAGGCATCACAGATGGTGAACGCATCGGCCAGCGCATAGTAGAAGGGCAGATCCTCGCGCGTGAAATAGCCCATCGTCATGGCGGTTTTGCGGGCAATCCAGGCATCATGATGCTTCCACAGATCATGGCTTTCTTTCCAGCTGTGATCGAGGCTGGGCACCACCATGCCACCGGCGGTTTTGGTGTCGAGGTGAAAGGGTGTGACCTGCTTGCCTTTACCGGCAGGCTGATGCCAGACCGATTGGCCGTCCGGCAATGAAATGGGATGTGGGTCGGAAAATCCGCGCACCCCGCGCAGCGAGCCATAATAATGATCGAAGGAGCGGTTTTCCTGCATCAGCACGATCACATGCTCAACATCTTCGATGGTGCCATGGCGTGATGCGGCGGGAATGGCCAGCGCTTTACGAATGGCCCCGGGCATGGCGCCAAGCACGGCGCCCGCCCCAAGCGACGCCGTGGCGAACTGCAGAAAATGCCTGCGGGATTTACCGGTCATAACCAGCCTTCTCATAAAGATATGGGCTGACATGCTAGTGTCAGTTTATGACAGTTTTGTTGTTATGTTGGCATATTTGCCACGTAATAAACGAAAAACAACACAAAACAACATTCATCACACCCCTGTCATCAACGCCCTTTACGGTAACGGGGTGCGCCCTCCGACGGCTCAATCGGTGGGCCAATTGGCGATAACGTGTATGCGAGTATAATAAATGCCAGCCCCAGCCCCCATCGATGTCAAACATCCCAGCCTTACCGAATGGCTTGCAGGCAGGGGGCATATCGTTGTCGGCCTTTATGCCCTGACCGCTTCGTTCATCACCTATTTCTGTATGTATGCCTTTCGCAAACCCTTTGCGGTTGGAACCTATCAACACATAACCCTGTGGAATGGCGAGATCGATTTTAAGATCGCAATCGTTATTGCTCAGGCGCTGGGTTATGCCGCCTCGAAACTGATTGGTATCAAGGTCGTCGCCGAAGCCGGGCCTCAAACCCGGGCGCGCCTGATCCTGCTGTTTATTACAGTATCGCTGCTTAGTCTGGTGGCTTTCGCCGTATTGCCTGCGCCGCTTAAGGTGGTGGCGATTTTCTTCAGCGGCCTGCCGCTTGGTATGATCTGGGGGCTGGTCTTTGGTTATCTCGAAGGCCGGCGGATGAGCGAAATCCTTGGGGCCGGACTGTGCATCAGCTTTATCGTTTCCTCTGGTGCGGTGAAATCTGTCGGCAGTCTGCTGATTGTCGGCTATGGCGTTCCGGAAATCTGGATGCCCGCCCTGACCGGTGCTTTGTTCTTCCCGCTGCTGGCGACGGCCGTGTGGTTTCTGGCCCAAACCCCGCCACCCGATGCGGCGGATCAGGCCGAGCGTATGTCGCGTTGCCCGATGTATCGGAAGGAGCGCAAAGCCTTTGTCGCTAAAACCGGCGTCGGTCTGTGCCTGCTGATTCTGGCCTATGTCGTCCTGACAACGTTACGCGATTTTCGCGATAATTTTGCCGCCGAAATCTGGCAGTCGCTTGGTTATGCTGATGCGCCTGCGGTTTTCAGCCTGTCCGAAATCCCGGTTGCCCTGATTGTTCTGGTGCTTTTCGCGGCCACCTGTGTGATCCGCGATAACCGTAAAGCCGTGCTGATGTATCACGGCGTTATCATTGCCGGGGCGGCGCTGGTGGCAATTGCCACCTATGCCTTTCAGGCCCATCGGATCGATGCGGTGTGGTGGATGATTCTGGTGGGCAGTGGGATATATGTCGGCTATGTGCCCTATAATGCGGTGCTGGTCGATCGCATGACCGCCGCCACCGCAATCCCCGGTAATGCCGCCTTCTTCATGTATTTGTCGGATGCCAGCGGTTATGTCGGCAGTGTCGGGTTGATGTTATGGAAGAACTTTGCCCACTGGCATATCAGCTGGCTCGCGTTCTTTGTCCGGCTCAACTACTGGTCCGCACTGATCGTCATTGTCGCTACGTCGGCGTCTTATGCGTATTTCCGCTTTGGGGTATTTGCCAAATCCAGCGGTACCAAGGCCCCGCAAGCAACCGAAATGATTGAAGCCAGCCTGCCGTGACATCCGTATGGACTATTGGGGGGGCGTGGCGGCAGTCCGCCCCACGCCTATGAACCGGTTTTCGTCGCTATAGCTGCCGGCGAGCTTGGCGGCCCTGATGGCAGACGCGGATAAGTGCCCCAATTTTTTCCCACACTCAGTGTGGGATAGAGTGATACAGGCTGGTTCAGCCTGCAACAGGTTATGTGCAATAAATGGCGGAAAACTGCCATTCTTGGGTCTAAATAAATCGAGGAAAAACAAGGGGATGGCGGAGCCGGAGGGATTCGAACCCTCGATACGGCTCTACACCGTATAACGGTTTAGCAAACCGTCGCCTTCAGCCTCTCGGCCACAGCTCCATCCGTTACGACAGCCCTGCTAGGGGCTGAAGAAGAGCTTTTCACCATCGCCCGACGGCATTGGGGTAGCCCTGCGGCTACAGCTCTTAAAAACACCCGCCGCGATGATGATTCACCGTGCAGGAGGTGGTTCTAATGCCTGAGATTGCCATCAGTCTCAAGTCTGAAATGCAGAGTTTTTGACAAAACCTTGCGGCAATCCCCAAGTTTCGTTTGCGGGGGGAGGGCAGCTCTACTTATTTTAGAAATCCGCCTGGACTTTCTCAATGGCCGATGAGGGGGGGCAGCTTGGGGGCGGCGTTGGCCAGGCACGGGCCCGGCCGCCGGGCAACGCACCAGCCAGACTCGTCGCCCCAATCCGAGGTTTTTACACAGCGCAAAGTTTTGAACGCGTCGTCTACTTCGTTACGATAGCGAGCTCGGAATAGTATATAGTTGTATTTGTTGGAGAATTTCCCTTCTGCGCCAGATGGGCGATCCAGTGCATAGAGTGGGGCTGGGCGATGCATATAGGTGTAACCACCCGTGAAGAATATTTGTTGATCATAATAGGCTAGCCCGCAGAGATCCTTCTGGTCGTAAAGCCACACATCCTGACGCAGGATTGGCGCGTAGTCAGTCCAGAGTTTGGCGTAACCGGGCGAAAGCGCCAGTGTCGCCGAGGTGACGCACCAAAAACTAGCTACGAGAATATACCCCAGCCATGGTGGCGAGACGGGCGAGATTCTGGCTAGTTTCCCGATCAGGTCGGCGGATGCCAGTGCAGCTACCAGTCCCAGCATGATGTAGGCGCTGAATACAAAGCGGTATTCTTTGTGCGGGATGAATGAGTGACTGACCAGGATGGTCAGCGCCGCGATAATCCAGACGCGATATGTCTTGCCGCGCCATATCATCAGGGCGATCAATGGCCAGACCGCGCCCCCCCAATATTGCAAGGCATAACCGATATATTGCGTGACCGGCATCACCCCGTAGTGGGAGGCCTTGTTCTGCACCAGATTGGTGAAGAAATTGGCCAGAATGAAATGAAACGGGCTGCCCCAGGTTATCGTATCAACCCCGGCAAAGATTAGTGCCGGAATGGCAGCCCCAATAATCAATGGAAGGGGCCGTCCCCGCCGAAAGCCAAGATAAGCCCCAAACAAAATGCAGGGGGCTAGCTGAAAGCGGAAGAAAAATGCCCCCGCCAGCGCAAAGCCGATGGCCCATTGCTGCAGATCCGGTCGCTTCCCGGCGGGCATCTGTAACAGGCAGAAGGCGGGAATCAGCAGATCAAACGCCATCGCTTCAGACAGCGGTCGGATGGCGAAATAGACGGCCTCGAACCACACTGCCATGAACAGGGCGCTAATGCGGGCGTGATTGCGACCATATTGACTGGCATAGCGGTAAACCGCCACCACCGGGGCCAGCGAGGCCAGCGCCAGAACCAGCCGGGCTACACCGATATAGGCTTCCGGCCGGTCGGAAAACAGGCTGACCAGCTTGAACACCCCGGCAAAAAGATAGACCGGCACATAAGAACGGATGCCGTCGACAAATTCCCACGGCACCAGACCATAGCCGAAGACCAGGCGGTGGGCCTGCTCGAAGACCTGAAAAATCTCGTCGGGGAAGTTCATGCTGGGCAGGGTAAAAATCGCCGCCGCACGAAGCCCAAGGGCCGCCAGAAGGATCGCCGTCAATTCCCACCGGGCCGGGCGTTGCGGTGTGGCCGTGCTATCTGCCGACATCAAATATTTCTCTCATGAAAAGCCATTCTTCTTTAGCGCGTAGTCCGGGGCGCGCCAATGGGCTCAGTTGGGGGCGGGCGGCCCCCTGCCGATAAAAAAACGCGGCATGTTTCCATGCCGCGCTTTGTCTGTACTCTGCCGGGACCGGGTCAGGCCGCTTTGGTAACAGCCTCGGTCACCACCGATTCCAGCACGGTCAGCGGCAATGCGCCGGACAACAGCACCGTGTCATGGAATTTGTGTATGTCGAATTTCGAACCAAGCTTGGCCTTGGCCATATCCCGCAAACGCAGGATGGTGATCTTGCCAATCATGTAGCCGCAGGCCTGACCGGGCCAAACGCAATAGCGCTCGATTTCGGTGGTCGCCCCGCTGTCCGGGTCGCCCAATGTGTCGGCGTAATAGCGAATCGCCTGTTCCCGACTCCACTTCTTGGCATGCATGCCGGTATCGACCACCAGACGCACGCCACGCAGCATGGCATCGTGCAACTGGCCGATATGGCCCATGGGGTCGTTCTGATAAAGCCCCATCTCGACCGCCAGTTGTTCGGCATAGAGCGCCCAACCTTCAACATAGGCGTTGTACTGCGAAATCTTACGCAGCATCGGCAGCGAGGTTTCCTGTGCGATGGAAATCTGCAGGTGATGGCCCGGAATCGACTCGTGGAAGGTTAGGGTGGGCAGGGTCCAGCTCGGCACTTCCGCCGTATCGCGCAGATTGATGTAATAGAAGCCGGGGCGGCTGCCATCGAGCGACGGGCTGTTGTAATAGCCGCCGGGGGCGCCGGCCTCGATATATTTGGGCACGCGCTTGACCTGCACGCCGGCCTTCGGTTTGGCGCCGAAATAGGCTGGCAGAAGCGCCTGCACCTGACCGATCTTGACGTTAAGGTCGGCGATCAGCTTTTCCTTGGCCGCGTCTGTATTCTCGTAACGGAATTTCGGATCGTCGAACATGGCACGCAGGCGCTGGCCGACGGTGCCGTTGGTCATGCCCTGCGATTTCATGATCGCTTCAATCTGTGCCGTGCAGTCTTTCACCACTTCCAGACCAAGCTGGTAGACTTCTTCCGGCGTTTTGGTCGAGGTGGTCTGCGCTTCCAGTGCTGCGGCATACAGCTCGTCGCCCTGCGGCAGGCGCCAGATTCCGGCATCGTGCACGGCCTTGGGGCGCAGGCTCTTCATCAGCTCGATCTGACGGCTGAGTGCGGGATAGACCACATTGTTCAGAATCCCCACGGCCTCATCGCCATAATTGCCGGGTATGTTCTTTTCTTTGGTGCGGCGGATGACAGAATCAACCAGCGGCGACTTATCCGCCTCAACCCCGCGTAAGTGTGCCATCTGTTCCAGCGTGCGGTCGATAACGAAGTCGGGCGGAATCACGCCCATCGCCACATCGTGACGGACAGATTCCGCCTCCTGATCCATCATGGTGCCAAAGGCGTCGAGACGCGCCAGATAGGCGTCAGCATCTTCCTTGGTTTCAATCGTATGCTGGCTGTCGAGGAAATCGGGCAGCGATTGGTACGATCCGCCCAGCTGATGCAGCACATAGGGGGCACCAATAAAGGCGAACTTCTTATTGGCACGGTCGTTTTGTTCCAGCTGATAATAGACCGCGTCATAGTTCGTCGCATCTAACCCTTTGAGTTTTTTGCGATTAATCGTTTTAAGGCGGTTCAGCTGGTTGGCGGTCAGGGCCTTGTTTGCATCGGCGGCCACTGGGGTGACTTCAGACAGGCGGCTTTTCAGCCAGGCACGGGCACCCTTGTCGAGGCCCAGGCCGGTGGCAAATTCCGGCGAAGCTTCCATCTGCTCATTGATGAAGCTGTCGAACAGCACGTTCATCTTGGCCACCTCATCGGACGGTTTGGCCCCGGCCGGAACCATGGTTGCCAGCGCGGCAGCTGAGCCCGATAGCAGCAAGTGACGACGATTAAGCATGTTACCCCTTTCTTGGTGTTGGCCGGAGCTTAAGAGACTGGGGGGCTGGCCAACAAGCTTGCTCACACGCAATCCCACCACTTCAGTCACTTTATAGGGCGTTTGTTGGTCGTGGCGCCCAAAGGTAAATCGCTTGCTGCCGAAAAAGACGCCATCGTGACCAAATGGGGGCTTCTTAAAAGGGGGCGTTAGCCTGTCCTTAGTCACGTTTGAACCTAATTTTCGGGCGCATGTGGCTGGCTCCTGAGCAGATCGGTGATCTTTGCGGCGGCCAATCCGGGGCTTTTTCCCCGATTCCACGGGTGAGTCCATTTTTGAGCCAGAAAAGTGGAGGCCGAAAGACGATTCCGAGAGGCAAATACGCCATTTATCGCTAAAAAGATGATTAATTTCAGCGCACCCTTATAACGGTACGTTAATGTTTTGCGCTCCATAATCCACGTTTTCCGCGCTTACGTGCCATTGTTCACAGTCCCGCCCGTAAAAAATTCATAAAAGTGGGAATTGTCGTTTGACAGGTGCGGGGATGGTGCTTATACACCGCGCCACGCCGCACGCCGGTGACACTCACTGGCGAACGGTTCAGGCGTCTAAAAAGCGAAGTAAGTACAGAAGTTTTAGGCGTAGTTGTTTGACATTGTAGATCGAGGAAGGGGAACGTGGGCGGCGGCTCGGCTTGCCACACTGTCGGATCAAGTATCTGACAGGTTTCAAATCGAGCGCTAATGTTGAATGCTCGCGTTCCTTTGCAAACACATACTTTTATAGATGTTCGATTTTTCTGGTTCCTGACGGGGCCGGGAAGATCAAACCTCGTCAAAGCAGTGAATGCGAACACGCAAAATTATAGCATTCAGCGTTTGTGTCTCTAGGATCATAACTTGAGAGTTTGATCCTGGCTCAGAACGAACGCTGGCGGCAGGCCTCAAACATGCAAGTCGAGCGCCCAGCAATGGGAGCGGCGGACGGGTGAGTATCGCGTGGGAATGTACCTAGTGGTTTGGAACAACTCATGGAAACGTGAGCTAATACCGGATAAGCCCGTAAGGGGAAAGATTTATCGCCATTAGATCAGCCCGCGTAAGATTAGCTAGTTGGTAGGGTAATGGCCTACCAAGGCGACGATCTTTAGCTGTTCTGAGAGGAAGATCAGCCACACTGGGACTGAGACACGGCCCAGACTCCTACGGGAGGCAGCAGTTGGGAATCTTGGACAATGGGCGCAAGCCTGATCCAGCCATGCCGCGTGAGTGATGAAGGCCTTAGGGTTGTAAAGCTCTTTTACCCGGGAAGATAATGACTGTACCGGGAGAATAAGCTCCGGCTAACTTCGTGCCAGCAGCCGCGGTAATACGAAGGGGGCTAGCGTTGTTCGGAATTACTGGGCGTAAAGCGCGCGCAGGCGGCTATTCAAGTCGAGGGTGAAAGCCCAGAGCTCAACTCTGGAACTGCCTTCGAAACTGGATAGCTTGAGTACGGGAGAGGTGAGTGGAATTCCCAGTGTAGAGGTGAAATTCGTAGATATTGGGAAGAACACCAGTGGCGAAGGCGGCTCACTGGCCCGTTACTGACGCTCAGGCGCGATAGCGTGGGGATCAAACAGGATTAGATACCCTGGTAGTCCACGCCGTAAACTATGAATGCTAGCCGTTGGGCAGCTCGCTGTTCAGTGGCGCAGCTAACGCATTAAGCATTCCGCCTGGGGAGTACGGCCGCAAGGTTGAAACTCAAAGGAATTGACGGGGGCCCGCACAAGCGGTGGAGCATGTGGTTTAATTCGACGCAACGCGCAGAACCTTACCAGGGTTTGACATCCCAAGACCGCTCTTGAAAGAGAGTTTTCCCGCAAGGGACTTGGAGACAGGTGCTGCATGGCTGTCGTCAGCTCGTGTCGTGAGATGTTGGGTTAAGTCCCGCAACGAGCGCAACCCTCGCCTTTAGTTGCCATCATTAAGTTGGGCACTCTAGAGGGACCGCCGGCGACAAGCCGGAGGAAGGTGGGGATGACGTCAAGTCCTCATGGCCCTTACACCCTGGGCTACACACGTGCTACAATGGTGGTGACAATGGGCAGCTACTTCGCGAGAAGATGCTAATCTCAAAAAGCCATCCCAGTTCAGATTGCAGTCTGCAACTCGGCTGCATGAAGGTGGAATCGCTAGTAATCGCAAAACAGCAGGTTGCGGTGAATACGTTCCCGGGCCTTGTACACACCGCCCGTCACGGCATGGGAGTTGGTTTTACCCGAAGATGGTGCGCTAACCGCAAGGAGGCAGCCAGCCACGGTAGGATCAGCGACTGGGCCGAAGTCGTAACAAGGTAGCCGTAGGGGAACCTGCGGCTGGATCACCTCCTTTCTATGGATGATACCCCGATTAACGGCACTCATGTCGTTTCCCGGTATCTGTATAGACAATGGCAAGTTTGCAGCCGCCCCCTTCGTTTCCCTTCCTCCCGTTTAGTCAAGCAGCACGGCTGTATTGACGTACCACAAGCGGTAAGACACCTATCGGGCTCGTAGCTCAGGTGGTTAGAGCGCACGCCTGATAAGCGTGAGGTCGAACGTTCAACTCGTTCCGGGCCCACCACTGCTCCAGCTACAGCGCGAGCAGATAAGCATCGTTTGGAAGATATCCGATTACCGGGGCCATAGCTCAGTTGGGAGAGCGCTAGCTTTGCAAGCTTGAGGTCACCGGTTCGATCCCGGTTGGCTCCACCAATCGCGTGGATCGCAGATATCAAGGTACAATAAACGGGACAAGGTACAAGCTTCGTCGTTTGATCGTAAGATCAGAATGACGATGATATATGACATTGTGAAGGCGGGATTAGCCGATACTTACAGGTTAATCCGATACGACACTCGAAAAACTGATCGCATTTTAAAACATGCTTCAGGGATGGGTTGGATGGTGCGAACTGTCTGGTCTTATTTCTGGACATGGAACGAATGCTGAGTGATCAAGCGTTAAAGCAAGGGCGTCTGGGGGATGCCTTGGCACACACAGGCGATGAAGGACGTAGCACGTTGCGATAAGCTGCGGCGAGAGGCGAGCACTCTTTGACCCGCAGATTTCCGAATGGGGAAACCCAATCCGCAAGGATTATCGAACCCTGAATTCATAGGGGTAAGAAGCAAACCCGGGGAACTGAAACATCTCAGTAGCCGGAGGAAAGGACATCAATCGAGACTCCGTTAGTAGTGGCGAGCGAAAGCGGATCAGGCCAGTGGTCTTCAATTAAGAACCGGAATGTTCTGGAAAGGACAGCCATAGCAGGTGATAGCCCTGTACGGGTAGAAATTTTGAAGATCCTTGAGTAGGGCGGGACACGTGTAATCCTGCCTGAACATGGGGCGACCACGCTCCAAGCCTAAGTACTCGTGTGTGACCGATAGCGAACTAGTACCGTGAGGGAAAGGTGAAAAGCACCCCGACAAGGGGAGTGAAATAGACCTGAAACCGGACGCCTACAAACAGAGGGAGCCGCAAGGTGACCTCGTACCTTTTGTATAATGGGTCAGCGAGTTCGTTTATCTAGCAAGCCTAAGCCGTCAGGTGCAGGCGTAGCGAAAGCGAGTCTTAATAGGGCGATTGAGTTAGATGGATGAGACCCGAAAGCAAGTGATCTAGCCATGACCAGGTTGAAGGTGCGGTAACACGCACTGGAGGACCGAACCCACGCCTGTTGAAAAAGTCGGGGATGAGTTGTGGCTAGGGGTGAAAGGCCAATCAAACTTGCAGATAGCTGGTTCTCTGCGAAAGCTATTTAGGTAGCGCCTCATGTATCACCATCGGGGGTAGAGCACTGGATGGGCTAGGGGGCTTCACCGCCTACCAAACCCAACCAAACTCCGAATACCGATGAGTGCTGAGCATGGGAGACACACGGCGGGTGCTAACGTCCGTCGTGAAGAGGGAAACAACCCTGACCTACAGCTAAGGCCCCTAATTCGTGGCTAAGTGTGAAAGGATGTGAGATTCCCAAAACAACCAGGATGTTGGCTTAGAAGCAGCCATCATTTAAAGAAAGCGTAACAGCTCACTGGTCTAGTTAAGGAATTTTGCGCCGAAAATGTAACGGGGCTCAAGCCACGAGCCGAAGCTTAGGATTTCATCGTAAGATGGAATGGTAGCAGAGTGTTCCGTATGCCTGCGAAGGGGAAAGGTGACTGACCCTGGAGGTATCGGAAGTAAGAATGCTGACATGAGTAGCGATAAAGAGGGTGAGAGACCCTCTCGCCGAAAGTCCAAGGGTTCCTGCGTCAAGTTAATCTGCGCAGGGTTAGCCGGCCCCTAAGGCAAGGCCGAAAGGCGTAGTCGATGGGAACCAGGTAAATATTCCTGGGCCATTGGGAATGTGACGGATCGCGTAAGTTGTAACCTCTTACTGGATTGAGGTTGCAGTGAAGCGGTCCCAGGAAATAGCTCCCATATAGTCCGTACCCTAAACCGACACAGGTGGACAGGCAGAGTATGCTAAGGCGCTTGAGAGAAGGATGTTGAAGGAACTAGGCAAATTGCCCTCGTAACTTCGGAAGAAGAGGGCCCGGTCTCGACGCAAGTCTTGGCCGGGGGCACATAGCAGGGGGTGGCGACTGTTTACTAAAAACACAGGGCGCTGCGAAATCCAAAGATGACGTATAGCGTCTGACGCCTGCCCGGTGCCGGAAGGTTAAGAGGAGATGTGAAAGCGTTGAATCGAAGCCCCGGTAAACGGCGGCCGTAACTATAACGGTCCTAAGGTAGCGAAATTCCTTGTCGGGTAAGTTCCGACCTGCACGAAAGGCGTAACGACTTCCCCACTGTCTCCAACATCTACTCAGCGAAATTGAACTCCCCGTGAAGATGCGGGGTTCCCGCGGTCAGACGGAAAGACCCCATGAACCTTTACTGCAACTTTGCACTGGCATTAGGATTGTGATGCGTAGGATAGGTGGTAGGCTTTGAAGTCCGGGCTCTGGCCTGGATGGAGCCACCCTTGAAATACCACCCTTTGTGATCCTGATGTCTAACTGAGGACCCTGAACGGGTTCCAGGACCATGCATGGTGGGCAGTTTGACTGGGGCGGTCGCCTCCCAAAGAGTAACGGAGGCGCGCGATGGTAGGCTCAAACCGGTCGGAAATCGGTTGTTGAGTGCAATGGCATAAGCCTGCCTGACTGTAAGGTCGACGGACCAAGCAGAGACGAAAGTCGGTCATAGTGATCCGGTGGTCCCGTGTGGAAGGGCCATCGCTCAACGGATAAAAGGTACTCTGGGGATAACAGGCTGATCGCACCCAAGCGTCCATAGCGACGGTGCGGTTTGGCACCTCGATGTCGGCTCATCACATCCTGGGGCTGTAGCCGGTCCCAAGGGTATGGCTGTTCGCCATTTAAAGTGGTACGTGAGCTGGGTTTAGAACGTCGTGAGACAGTTCGGTCCCTATCTGCCGTGGGTGTTCGAAACTTGAGAGGATTTCTTCCTAGTACGAGAGGACCGGAAGGAACGTACCTCTGGTGGACCGGTTGTGGCGCCAGCCGCATAGCCGGGTAGCTAAGTACGGAATAGATAACCGCTGAAAGCATCTAAGCGGGAAACTAACCTCAAAACCAGGTTTCGCTCGAGAGCCGAGGAAGACTACCTCGTCGATAGGCCAGATGTGTAAGTGCAGCAATGCATTGAGCTTACTGGTACTAATCGCTCGATTGGCTTGATCATCAAGCTTCGTTTCATGTCTGGAAATAAAGCCAGACACAAACAAACACCTCATTCAGTCTCAAGTGTCGTATCAACTATCTGTCTTTTGCCGGACTGGTGGTCTTAGCGGAGGAATTCCACCCGATCCCATTTCGAACTCGGCAGTTAAAGCCTCCAGCGCCTATGGTACTACGGCTCAAGCCGTGGGAGAGTCGGTCGCTGCCAGTCCTGCTAAAGACAGATCTTACGCCTTCTCAATCTCATACAAATAACCCCACCATTAATCCGGTGGGGTTTTTTGTTGCTTGTTTCATTCTTAAAAAATCTAATCCGTCTAAGGACTTAATCCTGGCCGGTGCTCCTTGCTATCCGACATGGCGGTGATAGCCGAGCAGCTCATAATCCCGATGATAAATCTCGTAGCAGATATTTGCCGGGGCATCGTCAAAGTCACCGGGCCGAATGTCCCGCCGGATCGTCGTGTTGTCGTGGCATGGCACATAGGGGATGTTGAGCTTATCGCACACGGTGCGCATGCCCGCTTCAAAATCTTCGGTGTGGACGAAGTGATTGACGATGGGCTTTGCTGTCGCATCACACAGAAAATAGCTTTGCGGAAAAAAGTGCAGAAAGCGCATGATGTGTTTGCGATAGGCCAGATCTTTCAGCGCCATCATGAAGTCATAAAAATTATCGAATGGAGCCAGATTATGGTCTGCCCAGCGCTTGTCGCGGGCGTTCATACCGCCGCATTTGAGGAAATAGAACGCCGAATGCATGCGGATTAGCGGATGCCGCACTGCGGCGAAAATAAAGTACTCTTGGTACCATTCCTGCGAGTAGTTGAGATATTCCCACGCCCCGCGATGACTGCCGGTCCAGCGGGATCTGGGGGGGGGCTTGATAAAACATCCGGTAAATCGGTTTCTTTGGTGGCACACGACTTCACCCTACAGCACGGCGTTCCTGTGATTCGTGTCGCAAAACAGCAAACGGTATTGCGTTAAGCCAGTCACGTTTCGTTGTCGATGAAAGCGGAAAACAAGCGATAACCTGGCATATTCCGGTGACGGTGGCCCAAAACGACGGCAGTGTGCTGTGGCGTGGTCTGGTATTCGAAAAGCCTGCGATCATCGAAACATATGCTGGTCGTGCGGCTGTCGTGAATGCGGGGCAGGCTGGCTATTATCGTACGCTCTATGCCCCGGATCTATTCGCGACGATTGCAACCGGGTTTGCCTCGCTGTCTGCCTATGACCAGATGGGGCTGCTGAGTGATTATGCGGCACTTGGCAGTACGGGGGCTGTGCCTGTGACAGACGTTCTCGAGCTCGTGGGGCGTGCTAAGTCGGATATGGACCAAGAAGGTGCTGGGAAGTGTAGTTGGTCAGAACAGCCGTGTTGTGTCTCTTCTCAAGGATACTCCGGATGCTGCCAAGGCGAGATCGCGCTGGCGCAATGCGTGGTTTATCTGGCCACGGCGCCGAAATCGAATGCGATGGAGATTGCGATCGACACGGCCCGGGCTGCGGCCAAGGCAACCGGTTCCGTCATGCCGCCTGCGCATATCCTCAACGCACCGACTAAGCTGATGTCGGAACTGGGCTATGGTGCGGGCTATCAATATGACCACGATGTCGAGGACAGCTTTTCCGGCCAGAACTATTTTCCCGATGGCATGGCGCGGCAGAATTTTTATCGCCCCCGGGAAATCGGTTTCGAGCGCGAGGTGCTGAAGCGACTCGACTATTGGGCCAAGCTGCGGGCCAAACGGAACGCCGGATCTGCCAACGAATAAAACGAAACGCGCCGCTTTGCCGGCGCGTTTCGTTTATGTGCCCAGCCAAAGACCATCTGGCGTCTCGTTTTTGGGGGGGAAATCGGCATTTAGAGCGGTTTTGCGGGGTGATATGTGATTTTGGCTGGGATTTTGGGATGCGTGGCGGGGAATCGATTCCGTTCAGCGGGTGCGGCGAGGGTTTGGGGCGGGTGAATCGGTCCTACAATCTGCCGACGGCGTTTTGGCCTAAATCGTAGAATATGGTGCTTTAGGGCCGTATCTGGTGGTTTTGACAGCTTTGGTACCGACAGCTGGTACGCGGGCGGGGTAAAAAACAAATAGTTAAAAAAGCCAGCAAAAGCGGGGTTTAGAGAAAAAGGTTTGGCTGGCGGGTCGTTTTTTTTGAATTGTCGTTTGACAGGTGCGGGGATGGTGCTTATACACCGCGCCACGCCGCACGCCGGTGACACTCACTGGCGAACGGTTCAGGCGTCTAAAAAGCGAAGTAAGTACAGAAGTTTTAGGCGTAGTTGTTTGACATTGTAGATCGAGGAAGGGGAACGTGGGCGGCGGCTCGGCTTGCCACACTGTCGGATCAAGTATCTGACAGGTTTCAAATCGAGCGCTAATGTTGAATGCTCGCGTTCCTTTGCAAACACATACTTTTATAGATGTTCGATTTTTCTGGTTCCTGACGGGGCCGGGAAGATCAAACCTCGTCAAAGCAGTGAATGCGAACACGCAAAATTATAGCATTCAGCGTTTGTGTCTCTA
This sequence comes from Micropepsis pineolensis, assembly GCF_055392125.1. Taxonomy (NCBI): domain Bacteria; kingdom Pseudomonadati; phylum Pseudomonadota; class Alphaproteobacteria; order Micropepsales; family Micropepsaceae; genus Micropepsis; species Micropepsis pineolensis. Next base: position 2,955,884 of record NZ_AP042408.1, on the reverse strand, counting down.
GGATCATAACTTGAGAGTTTGATCCTGGCTCAGAACGAACGCTGGCGGCAGGCCTCAAACATGCAAGTCGAGCGCCCAGCAATGGGAGCGGCGGACGGGTGAGTATCGCGTGGGAATGTACCTAGTGGTTTGGAACAACTCATGGAAACGTGAGCTAATACCGGATAAGCCCGTAAGGGGAAAGATTTATCGCCATTAGATCAGCCCGCGTAAGATTAGCTAGTTGGTAGGGTAATGGCCTACCAAGGCGACGATCTTTAGCTGTTCTGAGAGGAAGATCAGCCACACTGGGACTGAGACACGGCCCAGACTCCTACGGGAGGCAGCAGTTGGGAATCTTGGACAATGGGCGCAAGCCTGATCCAGCCATGCCGCGTGAGTGATGAAGGCCTTAGGGTTGTAAAGCTCTTTTACCCGGGAAGATAATGACTGTACCGGGAGAATAAGCTCCGGCTAACTTCGTGCCAGCAGCCGCGGTAATACGAAGGGGGCTAGCGTTGTTCGGAATTACTGGGCGTAAAGCGCGCGCAGGCGGCTATTCAAGTCGAGGGTGAAAGCCCAGAGCTCAACTCTGGAACTGCCTTCGAAACTGGATAGCTTGAGTACGGGAGAGGTGAGTGGAATTCCCAGTGTAGAGGTGAAATTCGTAGATATTGGGAAGAACACCAGTGGCGAAGGCGGCTCACTGGCCCGTTACTGACGCTCAGGCGCGATAGCGTGGGGATCAAACAGGATTAGATACCCTGGTAGTCCACGCCGTAAACTATGAATGCTAGCCGTTGGGCAGCTCGCTGTTCAGTGGCGCAGCTAACGCATTAAGCATTCCGCCTGGGGAGTACGGCCGCAAGGTTGAAACTCAAAGGAATTGACGGGGGCCCGCACAAGCGGTGGAGCATGTGGTTTAATTCGACGCAACGCGCAGAACCTTACCAGGGTTTGACATCCCAAGACCGCTCTTGAAAGAGAGTTTTCCCGCAAGGGACTTGGAGACAGGTGCTGCATGGCTGTCGTCAGCTCGTGTCGTGAGATGTTGGGTTAAGTCCCGCAACGAGCGCAACCCTCGCCTTTAGTTGCCATCATTAAGTTGGGCACTCTAGAGGGACCGCCGGCGACAAGCCGGAGGAAGGTGGGGATGACGTCAAGTCCTCATGGCCCTTACACCCTGGGCTACACACGTGCTACAATGGTGGTGACAATGGGCAGCTACTTCGCGAGAAGATGCTAATCTCAAAAAGCCATCCCAGTTCAGATTGCAGTCTGCAACTCGGCTGCATGAAGGTGGAATCGCTAGTAATCGCAAAACAGCAGGTTGCGGTGAATACGTTCCCGGGCCTTGTACACACCGCCCGTCACGGCATGGGAGTTGGTTTTACCCGAAGATGGTGCGCTAACCGCAAGGAGGCAGCCAGCCACGGTAGGATCAGCGACTGGGCCGAAGTCGTAACAAGGTAGCCGTAGGGGAACCTGCGGCTGGATCACCTCCTTTCTATGGATGATACCCCGATTAACGGCACTCATGTCGTTTCCCGGTATCTGTATAGACAATGGCAAGTTTGCAGCCGCCCCCTTCGTTTCCCTTCCTCCCGTTTAGTCAAGCAGCACGGCTGTATTGACGTACCACAAGCGGTAAGACACCTATCGGGCTCGTAGCTCAGGTGGTTAGAGCGCACGCCTGATAAGCGTGAGGTCGAACGTTCAACTCGTTCCGGGCCCACCACTGCTCCAGCTACAGCGCGAGCAGATAAGCATCGTTTGGAAGATATCCGATTACCGGGGCCATAGCTCAGTTGGGAGAGCGCTAGCTTTGCAAGCTTGAGGTCACCGGTTCGATCCCGGTTGGCTCCACCAATCGCGTGGATCGCAGATATCAAGGTACAATAAACGGGACAAGGTACAAGCTTCGTCGTTTGATCGTAAGATCAGAATGACGATGATATATGACATTGTGAAGGCGGGATTAGCCGATACTTACAGGTTAATCCGATACGACACTCGAAAAACTGATCGCATTTTAAAACATGCTTCAGGGATGGGTTGGATGGTGCGAACTGTCTGGTCTTATTTCTGGACATGGAACGAATGCTGAGTGATCAAGCGTTAAAGCAAGGGCGTCTGGGGGATGCCTTGGCACACACAGGCGATGAAGGACGTAGCACGTTGCGATAAGCTGCGGCGAGAGGCGAGCACTCTTTGACCCGCAGATTTCCGAATGGGGAAACCCAATCCGCAAGGATTATCGAACCCTGAATTCATAGGGGTAAGAAGCAAACCCGGGGAACTGAAACATCTCAGTAGCCGGAGGAAAGGACATCAATCGAGACTCCGTTAGTAGTGGCGAGCGAAAGCGGATCAGGCCAGTGGTCTTCAATTAAGAACCGGAATGTTCTGGAAAGGACAGCCATAGCAGGTGATAGCCCTGTACGGGTAGAAATTTTGAAGATCCTTGAGTAGGGCGGGACACGTGTAATCCTGCCTGAACATGGGGCGACCACGCTCCAAGCCTAAGTACTCGTGTGTGACCGATAGCGAACTAGTACCGTGAGGGAAAGGTGAAAAGCACCCCGACAAGGGGAGTGAAATAGACCTGAAACCGGACGCCTACAAACAGAGGGAGCCGCAAGGTGACCTCGTACCTTTTGTATAATGGGTCAGCGAGTTCGTTTATCTAGCAAGCCTAAGCCGTCAGGTGCAGGCGTAGCGAAAGCGAGTCTTAATAGGGCGATTGAGTTAGATGGATGAGACCCGAAAGCAAGTGATCTAGCCATGACCAGGTTGAAGGTGCGGTAACACGCACTGGAGGACCGAACCCACGCCTGTTGAAAAAGTCGGGGATGAGTTGTGGCTAGGGGTGAAAGGCCAATCAAACTTGCAGATAGCTGGTTCTCTGCGAAAGCTATTTAGGTAGCGCCTCATGTATCACCATCGGGGGTAGAGCACTGGATGGGCTAGGGGGCTTCACCGCCTACCAAACCCAACCAAACTCCGAATACCGATGAGTGCTGAGCATGGGAGACACACGGCGGGTGCTAACGTCCGTCGTGAAGAGGGAAACAACCCTGACCTACAGCTAAGGCCCCTAATTCGTGGCTAAGTGTGAAAGGATGTGAGATTCCCAAAACAACCAGGATGTTGGCTTAGAAGCAGCCATCATTTAAAGAAAGCGTAACAGCTCACTGGTCTAGTTAAGGAATTTTGCGCCGAAAATGTAACGGGGCTCAAGCCACGAGCCGAAGCTTAGGATTTCATCGTAAGATGGAATGGTAGCAGAGTGTTCCGTATGCCTGCGAAGGGGAAAGGTGACTGACCCTGGAGGTATCGGAAGTAAGAATGCTGACATGAGTAGCGATAAAGAGGGTGAGAGACCCTCTCGCCGAAAGTCCAAGGGTTCCTGCGTCAAGTTAATCTGCGCAGGGTTAGCCGGCCCCTAAGGCAAGGCCGAAAGGCGTAGTCGATGGGAACCAGGTAAATATTCCTGGGCCATTGGGAATGTGACGGATCGCGTAAGTTGTAACCTCTTACTGGATTGAGGTTGCAGTGAAGCGGTCCCAGGAAATAGCTCCCATATAGTCCGTACCCTAAACCGACACAGGTGGACAGGCAGAGTATGCTAAGGCGCTTGAGAGAAGGATGTTGAAGGAACTAGGCAAATTGCCCTCGTAACTTCGGAAGAAGAGGGCCCGGTCTCGACGCAAGTCTTGGCCGGGGGCACATAGCAGGGGGTGGCGACTGTTTACTAAAAACACAGGGCGCTGCGAAATCCAAAGATGACGTATAGCGTCTGACGCCTGCCCGGTGCCGGAAGGTTAAGAGGAGATGTGAAAGCGTTGAATCGAAGCCCCGGTAAACGGCGGCCGTAACTATAACGGTCCTAAGGTAGCGAAATTCCTTGTCGGGTAAGTTCCGACCTGCACGAAAGGCGTAACGACTTCCCCACTGTCTCCAACATCTACTCAGCGAAATTGAACTCCCCGTGAAGATGCGGGGTTCCCGCGGTCAGACGGAAAGACCCCATGAACCTTTACTGCAACTTTGCACTGGCATTAGGATTGTGATGCGTAGGATAGGTGGTAGGCTTTGAAGTCCGGGCTCTGGCCTGGATGGAGCCACCCTTGAAATACCACCCTTTGTGATCCTGATGTCTAACTGAGGACCCTGAACGGGTTCCAGGACCATGCATGGTGGGCAGTTTGACTGGGGCGGTCGCCTCCCAAAGAGTAACGGAGGCGCGCGATGGTAGGCTCAAACCGGTCGGAAATCGGTTGTTGAGTGCAATGGCATAAGCCTGCCTGACTGTAAGGTCGACGGACCAAGCAGAGACGAAAGTCGGTCATAGTGATCCGGTGGTCCCGTGTGGAAGGGCCATCGCTCAACGGATAAAAGGTACTCTGGGGATAACAGGCTGATCGCACCCAAGCGTCCATAGCGACGGTGCGGTTTGGCACCTCGATGTCGGCTCATCACATCCTGGGGCTGTAGCCGGTCCCAAGGGTATGGCTGTTCGCCATTTAAAGTGGTACGTGAGCTGGGTTTAGAACGTCGTGAGACAGTTCGGTCCCTATCTGCCGTGGGTGTTCGAAACTTGAGAGGATTTCTTCCTAGTACGAGAGGACCGGAAGGAACGTACCTCTGGTGGACCGGTTGTGGCGCCAGCCGCATAGCCGGGTAGCTAAGTACGGAATAGATAACCGCTGAAAGCATCTAAGCGGGAAACTAACCTCAAAACCAGGTTTCGCTCGAGAGCCGAGGAAGACTACCTCGTCGATAGGCCAGATGTGTAAGTGCAGCAATGCATTGAGCTTACTGGTACTAATCGCTCGATTGGCTTGATCATCAAGCTTCGTTTCATGTCTGGAAATAAAGCCAGACACAAACAAACACCTCATTCAGTCTCAAGTGTCGTATCAACTATCTGTCTTTTGCCGGACTGGTGGTCTTAGCGGAGGAATTCCACCCGATCCCATTTCGAACTCGGCAGTTAAAGCCTCCAGCGCCTATGGTACTACGGCTCAAGCCGTGGGAGAGTCGGTCGCTGCCAGTCCTGCTAAAGACAGATCTTACGCCTTCTCAATCTCATACAAATAACCCCACCATTAATCCGGTGGGGTTTTTTGTTGCTTGTTTCATTCTTAAAAATATTACCCTTTGCCGGTTTTTACCTGAATGCGGAATGCGCCAGGGGGCAGGCCATAGCGTTCTTTGAACTGGCGATGAAAGTGGCTGAGATTGCTATAGCCGCATAAGAACGCAATTTGCGTCACGCTATATGCTGCACCCGCCAGAAGCTGAGCGGCTTTTTCGGTGCGCCGCCTGTTGCAATACATCACAATGCTGCTGCCGGTACGACGCCTGAATTCGCGGATGAGCAGGCTGCGCGACATGCCATGACGGTGTGCAATCTCGTCGATACTGATGGTCGTATCAAGATGGTGGTCTATCCAGCGTAGGATCGACGCTATCTTCGCCTCATACTTCCCCGATTGCTGCAGGTACGGCAGCTCGACCTGGCTTGCGTGACAGGAGAGTAGCAAGGATGCCGCAGCCCATCGCACCGCCTCCTGTTTGTCGATTTGGTCTGCGATGCCATCGGTAATGGCGCCGCAGGCCGCGCGCACTAGCGGGGCACTGCCGTGATCTGCATAGGTGACACCAGTATCGCAGATCTGGCGCAAATCCTCGGTCAGTCGGGGCGATAAATTCACGGCTGCTTCTTCTGCGTTCAGGCAGATAATCTTCATTTCAATGAAGCTGGCAGCATCCGGCCGGTAGCTGTGCGGCAGATCGGGTGGGATAAGAATAGTTCTGCCCGGGCGAAGTGGGATTTCCCCATGCGGGCTGAGCAATGCGCCCCCCTTGGTCAGGCAATACGCAAATTCGATAATGTTATGACCGTGACGCAATGACGGTTGCGAAATTCTGGTGTGTAAGCTCCACAGCATAACTGTGTCCAATCGTACATGTGGTGTGCACTATCGTACAGGAAGTGCGTAATCCTTAGATGTAAACTGCCATCACTGATTATCCAATTCTATATGGCGATAGATATATGTACCAGGTGATGGCGAATGTGCATGGTTGGGTGGCGATACTGTCTTTTGTCACCACGGTGGCATGGGCGGCCCTGGTCATGCTGGGTGCAAAACGTACGGGCGGTTTGCTGCGGTGGCAGAAGGTGTCTTTCATCAGCGCTATGGCAACAACCGGGATGGCTGGTATCAGCGGTGTGTTTTTACTGCAGTCATGGCTGGTAATGCTGTTTCCCTATCTTGGTTTTGTGGCGGTTGTGGCCCACGGGGTCGCAGGCAGCTTTGCCAAGCGGGCATTAGTCACGGGGCGCAAACAGCGCGCATCCAGCGCCGCACTGTGTCAGGTTATGTTGCTGGTCGGCATCAGCTATCTGATGTGGGCTAAGCCGTTTTAAGCGCCGTGGATTAAATCACGAGGCAGGCTTAGCTGGCGACCGTACCGTCCAATGCTTTCAGGCCAGCGCCTTCAGAAACGTATCGCTGTAGGCCTTTGTTGTCAGGCTTTTTAAGCTTTCAAAAAGCCGGTCATAGCGTTTTTTGCGTTTTTCCAACGGCATATTCATGGCTTCATGCATGGCTTCGGCAATTTCATCCGGGTCATGAGGATTGACGATCAGCGCATCTTCGAAATAGCTCGCGGCACCGGCAAATTGTGACAGGATCAGCACGCCGGGATCTGCTGGATTTTGTGCGGCTACATATTCGTGGGCAACCAGATTCATGCCATCGCGTAGTGGGGTCACTACGCCGATATGCGCCAGCCGGTAGAACCCTGATAGCGTCGAACGTAGAACCCCTTGACTCATATAGCGCAGGGGCACCCAGTCGAATGCACCATGTCGGCCATTGATGTCACCGGCCATGCGGTTCAGCACGGGGCGCAGCGCAGCGTACTGACTGACCTCTTGCCGCGATGGGGCGGCAATCTGAAGAAAGCTCACCTTTTGTTTGTGTTCCGGAAAGCGCGTCAGGAAGCGGTTAAACGCTTCAAAGCGGTCGGGTAGCCCCTTGGAATAATCCAGTCGGTCAACACCAATCATCAGCTGCGAACCGTTCAGACTGTTTTGCAACCTTTGGGCATTGCGTCCCTTGACGTTTTTTTCGGCCATTTTCTGAAAAGCGATGGCATCAATCCCGACCGGGTCGGCCAGGGATTTGACCGTGCGCTGTGTGGTTTGAATGGTGCCGTCTTCGCGTGCCGGAATGCGCAGGATCTGACGTACACAATCCAGAAAATCGCGGTGGTGCTGCTCGGTCTGAAAACCCAGAACGTCATAGGTGCAAAGGTCTTCCAGCAGGCGCTGCCCTTGCGGTAATGCGCGGAAAACACTGGCCGGAACGAAAGGTATGTGCAGATAAAACCCCATCCGTTCAGTGACACCTAAGTCACGCAACATGGCGGCCAGCGGCATCAGATGATAATCATGTACCCAGATCTGATCGCCGGGTTTAAGCAGCTTGACCAACGCCAGGGCGAAATACTGATTTACCGCGCGATAGCCTTCCAGATGTTCACGCCGAAACTCCATCAGGCCTAAACGAAAATGCAGCAGCGGCCATAATGTGCCGTTGGCAAAGCCGATGTAGAATTTCTGATAATCGCTTTCCGACAAATCCAGCGTGGCATAATGCACGCCATCGCGCAACGTTATCTCTGGCTCCGTGCTGCTTTCCGGGGCGGTTTTGCCACTCCAGCCAAACCATAAATCATCTGCTTTAATGGCATCTTTCAGTACCACGGCCAGACCGCCAGCCTGTGGGCCACGGGCATTGGGAACAGGAATCCGGTTCGAAACAATAACGGTACGTGCCATGATTTTACTCCCAAGGTCGACTGAGCTGGTGCGCCGAAAGTGTCAAACCCACCAAGGAATAGGTCTGCGGAAAGTTCCCCCATAATTCACCGGTATGCGGATCAATATCTTCGGATAACAGTCCGGCGGGATTGCGCCGTGATAGAAGATTGACAAAAAGCTCGTGGGCTTCGTCTTTACGCTCTGCCGCCGCCAGCGCGTTGATGTACCAGAAGGTGCAAACCAGGAACGCGGTTTGCGGCAGGCCGAAATCGTCAGCTTCATCATAGCGCAGCAGAAAACCATCCCGCACCAGTCGCTTGGAAACAATATCCAGTGTACGGATAAATCGCTCGTCGGTCGCAGGCAGAAATCCCAGTTGCGGCAGCAGCAGCACTGATGCATCGACCAGCTTTTCATCCAGTGCGCCGGAAATCCACCCCTCTGATGTGACGGTGCGGTTTAAGATTTCCTGACGTAATGCCTGTTCATTTTGCCCCCAGCGCGCGGCGTCCTGACTGGCGCCTACTTTACGCGCAATCATTTCCAGACGGTGCAGCGCGGCCCAGCACATTACGGCAGAATGCGTGAAAACACTGCTGCGGCCGCGAAATTCCCATAAGCCTGCGTCGGGTTTTAGCGCGCTGTTATGCGCTGCGATCCCCATCGGGCGTAGTCGCCGGTAGAGATCCTGTCCGCCAATGGCCGGAATACGCGTATCCCAGAATAGTTGCGCTGATGATAAGATGACCGAGCCATAGGCATCATTTTGTCGTTGCAGCGCCGCGGCATTGCCAACCCGCACCGGCCCCATGCCGCGATAGCCTTTCAATGCGGGTGCTTCAACCTCCTCTAGCGACTGGCCCGTGGTGATCGGATATAGCGGGGGTAAATCACCGGCTTCCTCGCGCACCACACTGTCGAGCAGAAAACGGACATAATTCTCCATCGTTCGTGTGGCGTTGAGTTTGTTGAGCGCTGATACCGTGAAATAGGCATCGCGCAGCCAGCAATAGCGATAGTCCCAGTTGCGTGGTGTGTCGGGCGCTTCGGGGATTGATGTGGTCAGCGCGGCAACAATGGCACCGGTTTCTTCGTAGCTGCATAGTTTCAGCGCTATGGCTGCCCGGATCACCGCATCCTGCCAATCAAACGGGATGGCCAGTTTGCGTACCCAGTCTTCCCAGAATGATTTGGTTTCCTGTAAAAACCGCGCCGAAAGCGTGTTGGGGGATTCCGGAATACTTTCATCGGTGCTGAGGAACAGCGAGATTGGCCGGGTCAGCAGAAATGGCGTTTCATTGAGAATATAGGACGGCCCGACATTGGATGTCAGCCGCACCACATCGGGGTCTGCATAGTAGCGGATATGATTACTGCCAATACTGATCTGCGGTTTGACGCTGCCATATCCAAACGTGGGGCGAACCTTAAGTGTAATGCGTGGTTGGCCGCGTACCGGCTCAATCCGCCGAACAATCATCGGTGGGCGGAAGCTGCGGCCAAACTGGCGAAAGCGTGGTGCAAAATCGATGACGCGGAATTCTTCATCCGTGCCAGTTTCAAACGTCGTTTCCAGTATTGCTGTGTTACGCAAATATGATTGGCGACAAAAGCGCATCTTTTCGGCCACGACATCCATGAACCCGCTGTCTGGTTCTGCGCCGCCAACCAGGGCGTTGAAGATCGGGTCGCCATCCAGTCGGGGAAAGCAAAACCAGACATGGCGGGCTTGCCGGTCAATCAGGCTGGCCACCGCACAATTACCGATGGGGGCAAGATCAAGCTGCGTCATGCCTAGCCTTTCTGTATTGATCCAACCGTGCCGAGCCAGCGGCGGACATGTTCGGTGCGCCCACCGAAATCCCGCCCGACCTGCAATCCAAAACCGCCCAGACGGCTGGCGGCGCGCATGCCATCTTCATCGGTCAGATCATCGCCAACAAAGACCGGCATCCGGCCTGCAAAGGGGGTGTGTGTCATGAAGCTGTCTACAGCATAGCCCTTGTTAAGGGCGCAGTGGCGCAGCTCCAGTGCCATGCTGGCGGGCAATACTTCAAACCCCGGTGGCGCTTCTTGTAACAAGCGCTCAGCCAGCGTGTGAACGTTACGGGCATGCTCCGGCGCCTGGCGGTAATGCAGCGTCAGGCCAAAGTTTTTTTGTTCAACAATAACCCCGGTCCAGCTCTGTGCGGCGGCACAGGCAGTATTATATAATTCTTGCGGAATTTTATAGCTGTCGGGCGGGATGCGCAGGCCGCCGTCGCTAAGGCGCAGGATCGCACCATGCTCACCAGCGCAGGGAAGTTGCAACGCCATCGGGGCCAGCACTGCGTCGATCATCGCAATCGTCCGCCCACTGACCAATGCCAGTGCCCCGTCCAGCGCATTTTGAGCGTTACGCAGCAGCATGGCGAGTTCCGGCGGTATTACCACGTCGGCCGGGGTGGCCGCCAGATCGATCAGTGTACCGTCAATATCGAGAAACAGCGCCCAATGGGATTGGGGTTGTGGCGGCGTGAGCTCGGTCTGCACAATGTTCGCCAAGGCCATGCAAAAGAGTATTCATAGATGCGACATTCCGTCAACCTCTTGCCGCACACGTTTGTGATAGGCCCGGCCCTGTGGTGAAAAGATCCTTGCCGGCACGGTTGTTACATATGCGGTAAGCGTTAGCGGTCCGCTTATATGCTGTGCCGGAAAATGGTATCATTTACAGACAGCATCGCCTGCGTAAATTAATTCTCTTCTTTGGGCACAGGTCTCGGCCTGCCACTTTCGTTGATGGCGACATAGATAAACGTCGCATCGGTAACCTTTTCACGGTGATGGGTCAGAAAGCGGTTGGCCCAGGCTTCGATGTGAATCCGCATCGAGGTGGTGCCGATATGTTCAATTTCGGTATAGACGCACAGGGTGTCGCCCACCTTGACCGGGCGCAGAAAGGTCATCCCCTCCAGCCGCACTGTCGTTGTGCGGCCCCGTGCCCGATCCGACGAGGCGATGCCACCCGCAATGTCCATCTGGCTTAACACCCAGCCGCCGAAAATATCACCATTGGCGTTGGTGTCAGCCGGCATGGCCATAACACGAACGGTCAGTTGCCCGTGTGGGGTTTCCGAAGCTTTGGTGGGGGGCTTGGGCGGGACGGTGGATGGGGAGATGGGCGGCATCGCACTCCTTACATCTTATCTGTGTTTTGTCAGCCTACACCATAAAGCCGTGTGTGGCTATCATCTGTTATTGGCCAAAGGTATGACCCAACAAAAAACGGCGAACCGCCCGTTTTAAGCGGCCCGCCGTGAGGTTGAGGTTTGGGTTAAGCTTTTACAGCGCGTCGTTGCCGGTTTCGCCGGTGCGCACGCGCATGGCATCGTTCAGTTCGACAACGAAGATCTTGCCATCACCGATCTTGCCGGTCAGCGCCCCCTGACGGATGGCAGTGATGGTATCGTCGAGCCGGTCGTCGGGCACGGCGATTTCCAGCCGCAGCTTCGGTATGAAGGCGATGGTGTATTCGGCGCCGCGATAGATTTCCTTCTGGCCCTTCTGGCGGCCATAGCCGCGGACCTCAGTCACCGTCATGCCGCTGACGCCGAGGTCGGTCAGGGCATTGCGTACGGAATCGAGCTTGTGGGGCTGAATGATCGCAATGACGAGTTTCATGACGGTTTCCTCTTAATGGGGTGGTTTTGTTGCTTAATGCTCGGCATGATAGCCGCTTTCACCATGATACGAAAAGTCCAGCCCGTGAATTTCGGCATCTTCGTCGGCGCGCAGGCCAAATACCCCCGCCAGCTTGACGATGGCGAAGGTCACAACGGCCGACCACAGCCCGACAATCACGACGGCCTCGGTCTGGAGCCAGAACTGGCTGAGGGCCGGGCGGGCCATCACGGCGTGGCCGCTGCCGATCAGGGCGGCAAAGGGCAGTAGCAGGCTGCCCAGTGTGCCGCCGACGCCATGCACGCCCAGCACGTCGAGGGCGTCATCAACCTGAAAGCCACGTTTGACGATCTGTACGGCGACAAAACAGATCAGGCAGCCGACCACGCCCAGCGCCACAGCGCCCAAAGGGCCGACATAGCCCGATGCCGGGGTGATGGTGGCCAGACCGGCCACCGTGCCGGTGACCGCGCCCACCAGGCTCGGCTTGCCGTATTTGATCCATTCGATTGCCACCCACACCGCGGTGGCGGATGCGGCGGCCAGATGGGTGGCCAGCATGGTCATTCCGGCATCGGTCCCTGCGGCCAGCGCGCTGCCGGCGTTAAAGCCGAACCAGCCCACCCACAGGAACGACGCCCCGACCATCACCATCCAGGGGGCGTGGGGCGGATTGATGCCGGTGGGAAAATCGCGCCGCGGTCCCAGAACCCAGGCGGCGACCAGGGCCGAGATCCCGGCGGTCAGATGCACGACAATACCGCCGGCGAAATCGAGCACCCCGGCCTGCGCCAGAAAGCCGCCGCCCCAGATCCAGTGGGTGACCGGGGCATAGACCGCCACCAGCCACAGACCGGAAAACAGCAGCACGGCGGAAAAGCGGATGCGTTCAGCATAGGCCCCGACGATCAGCGCCGGGGTGATGACCGCAAAGGTCATCTGGAACATGACAAACACGCTTTCCGGGATGTGGGTGCCCGGATGCACCGCCCCGCGTGCCATCCCGGCCAGAAACAGGTCGGACAGATCGCCGATATAGGCCCCGCTGCCCGAGAAGGCCTCGCTGTAGACAAAGGCAAACCATAAAAGCGAGCCCAGCGCGGCAATCGCCACACACTGGAACAGGATCGACAGCACGTTCTTGGACTGCACCAACCCAGCGTAGAAAAAGCCAAGCGCTGGCAGGGTCATCATCAATACCAACGCGCTGGATGTTAAAATCCAGGCGGTATCTGCACCGTTTATCATCATCCCCCCTTAATACGCACAGTATTTGATTGTCTTGCTTATAGATTGTGCAAGATGCAAAAAAGAGCGTCGCTCATCAACGCGGCACTTTGCCCCGAGCTTGGGCGTATGGCAGACTACCCACGGCTTTAAGCGGGCTTGCCGCCTTGACAGAAACCGGCCCCTCGTGGAACCGTCCCCAAATGTCCGAGATTCCTATTGTTTCTTCGTTTCCGGGCCGGGTTGGCGGCGGAAACATAGTGCGCAATGCCATTGTTGATTATGATGCCGAGCTGATTGCTGGCGTCCGGATCAGCCGTGCCGCGCTGGAGCATTCTGTGGCCACGCTGGCCGCCCGTCGCCCGTTGGCCGGACCATGGCGTGCGGCGTGGCTCATCAAGGCCCTGACCTGCATTGATCTGACCACGCTGGCCGGTGACGATACGCCGGGCCGGGTGCGCCGTCTGTGCGCCAAAGCACGTCAGCCTGTGCGGGCCGATATTCTGGAAAAGCTGGGCGTCCCGCCGGTCACCACCGGGGCGGTCTGCGTCTATCACGCCATGATCGAAACCGCGGTTGCCGCGCTGGACGGAACCGGGATTCCTGTGGCGGCGGTTTCCACCGGCTTTCCCGAAGGGCTGTCGCCGTTGGCCACCCGTATTGCCGAGGTTGAGGCCTCGGTTGCGGCTGGCGCGCAGGAAATTGACATCGTCATTACCCGCGGGCTGGTGCTGACCGGCAATTACAAGGCGGTGTATGACGAGGTGAGGGCATTCCGCGAAGCCTGTGGGGAGGCCCATCTCAAGGCCATTTTAGGCGCGGGCAATCTGGCCAGCCTCGATCAGCTTGCCAAGGCGTCCTATGCCGCCATGATGGCGGGGGCGGATTTCATCAAAACCTCTACCGGCAAAGAACCGGTCAATGCCACGCCGCTCTATGCGCTGGTGATGGCCCGGGCGATTGCTGACTGGCGTCGCCGGACCGGAGCGATTGTCGGCTTCAAACCGGCGGGTGGTATTTCGACCCCGGCCGATGCCTTGACCTATCAGCGTATCATGGCCGAAGAACTGGGCCGTGACTGGCTTGAGCCGCAGCTGTTCCGGTTGGGTGCGTCCAGTCTGTTGGGAAAAATCGAACTCGCACTGGATGAATTCGCCTATGGCCGCCCGTCGGCGGCGCATTTGCAGGCGATGGGGTAATCATGACGGTCGGCGAACTGATGAGCGAAATGACGTATGGCCCGGTGCCGGTTGATCCGGTGGCGGCATTGGCGTGGCTGAAAAGTCATTCGGTGACGGATGGCGCGCAAATTCTGCACCCGGTCAGCGGCGAACAAATTGCGGTGGTGGCACTGGCCGATCCGGCGGCGATTGCGGCGGCGGCGGCTGACGCCCGCCGGGCGGCCCCGGGCTGGCTGGCGGCGGATCGCGGCGCGGCTTTACGGGCGCTGGCTGATGCGGTGGCGCAAAAAGCCGCTCTGCTGGCCGGGCTGGCGGTGCTGGAAAGCGGGCGCACCATCCGTCAGGCGGAAAATGATGTTGCCTTTCTGGTTAAGGCACTGCGCTTTGCCGCGGCGGTAAAAGCTGCTGGCGCGCCCTATGGTGTGGTGGCAGCGATTGCGCATTGGAGCGCGCCGCTGGCAGGGCTGGCCCGTCTGGTCGCCCCGGCGCTGGCGCAGGGCAATGTGGTGCTGTTCAAGCCGGAAAAAGACACCGCGCTCACCGCGCTGGCCTTTGCCGATATTGCCCGCGAAGTGCTGCCCGTCGGGGTGTTTCAGACCGTGGTGGCGGATCGCGATATTTTCGGGGCCCTTGCGGCCAATGTCGATAAGGTGGTGGCGGCCCTCTGCCGCAAAGGTGCGGCAGCGTTGCAGGCGGCGGCGGGGACAACGCCGCTGTCGCTGTGGCGCATGCGCCGTGCGCCGTTCTTCGTGTGCGAGGAAGCCGATCTGGATGCCGCTGCCGAAGGGGCGGTCGCGCTCACCTGCGGGCGGATGGTTGGGGCACGCCTGTTCGTGCAGGAAAGCGTCGCTGCGGATTTTTACACCCGGCTGACCGCCCGTATCGCGCGGCTGCGTGGTGGCGATCCGCTCGACCGCACTACGGATGTCGGCTTAAGCCACAGCGCCAGCCGACTGGAAGTCTGGCTTAAAGATGCGGTGGCCGAAGGGGCACAGCTGATGATCGGTGGCGGTGCGGCGGCGGGGGCGGTTTACGCCCCGACGCTGGTTAGCAATGCTGAACCGGCAATGGCCGCGGTGGCGAATGATCTGTTCGGGCCGGTGCTGCTTGCCACGACATTCCGCACCTTAAAGGAAGCTGCCGAGCTGGCGCAGAAGCAGGCGGGCTTTGCCCCTGTCACGGTGTACAGCACGGCGATTGATCCGGCACTGGCTTTGGCCCGCACGGTCGATGGTATCGGTGTTTCTGTCAATGCGCCGGGAACCGATCTGTGGCTGACCGATGAATCCGCCGCCTATGTGCGCGGTGCGGCGGCTACGGGGACGCGGGTTGCCACAGATGCGGCTACGGCCGATGTGGTGGCGGCGGTGGGTGCCGTCAAGGGCTGTGGCAGTGTGACGGCGTTGGCCACTGCCGTGGCGGCCAGGGCGGATACACTGACCGATGCCCTGATTGCCAGCGGTGTGGCCAAAGCTGCCGCAAAGAAAGATATCGCTCAAACCGTTGCGGCGGTGCAGGTGTTGGCGGATCGCTTTGCCGTCACCGATGCGCTTGTATCGTATGTCAGCCCCGGTCTGGTCGGGATCGTTGCCCCCATGTCCGGGCCGCTGCAGGGCGCTGTGACGGCGCTGGCGGCGGTGCTTGGTGCCGGTGGGCGCGCGGTGCTGGTGTTGCCGACGGCGGCACTGGCGACGGCCGTCAAAGCGGTGTGCCCCACGGCCGCGGTTGCGGTGGCGGATGCCGGGGGGGCGTTACATCTCGCCCGCCATCGTGGTGTTGACGCCCTGTGGTATGACGGGGCGGATGCTGCGGTGTTTGCCGCAGCAGCCGAAGATTTGAAGGCTGTGATTACGGATGGTTTCAGCGCCGATGGGGCGTGGCGTGGTGGCGTGCACGTCCGGCCTCTGGCGATTGCCAGTAAAGTTTGAGGGGGATGATGCGGCGTAACCTACTTCTTGCCGGTGCTGCCGTGGTGGTGTTGGCCGCGGCGGCAGCCTTGTTTGGTTCTCATGCGCCGGTTGCTCCGGTCGTCAGCCAGAGCCGCCCCGTGGGCGTGAACCCGGCCTATGTCTATTCTATGGGTGGCAAGTTCGACCGTTCGTTCAGCGAAGCGCTCTATCGCGGGGCGGAACGCGTCAAGGCTGCCACGGGGACGCCGTACGCCGATTTCGAGGTCAGTCACGAAACCCAGTTCGAGCAGGCCTATCGCCACTTTGCCAGCCGGGGCCATGATCCGGTGATCGGGGTCGGTTTCTCGCAGACCGATGCGGTCAAGCGTGTGGCCAAGCAATATCCGCATACCCATTTCATGCTGATCGACGGCAATATCAATTTGCCCAATGTCCGCGCGGTCGAATTCCGCGAAGAAGAAGGCTCGTTTCTGGTCGGCGTACTGGCGGCGATGGCCTCAAAGTCGGGTAAAATCGGTTTTGTCGGTGGCATGGATATTCCGCTGATCCGTCGCTTTGCCTGCGGGTATGGTCAGGGCATCAAATACGCCAACCCCAAGGCCACCGTGCTGGTCAATATGGTCGGCACCACGCCGGAAGCCTGGACCGATCCGGCCCGTGGTTCGGAAGTGGCGCGCGGCCAGTTCGATCGTGGCGTGGATGTGGTTTATGCGGCGGCGGGCACCACCGGCATTGGTGTGCTGCAGGCCGCAGCAGACCGCAAGAAGCTCGCCATCGGTGTGGATTCCAATCAGAACTACATGCATCCCGGCACCATGCTGACCTCGATGGTTAAGAAGGTCGATAATGCCGCCTATGAAGCGGTGATGGACCTTAAGGCCGGGCACTGGCAGTCGGGCCATTTCGTCCTCGGCCTCAAAGAGGGCGGGGTGGACTGGGCCTATGATCAGTATAACAAGGCGCTGATTACCCCCGCGATGAAAACCAGAGTCGAACAGGTCAAGGCCGACATTATCGCCGGGCGCATCAAGGTGCACGATTACGAAAGTGACGGAAAATGCGTATACTGATGAATACGTGCCGGGTGCGGGGTGTGCGATGAGCGTGTCTGGTGGTGTACCTGCCCTTGAACTGAAGGGGCTGACCAAAAGCTTCGGGGCTATTCGGGCCAACCGCGGCGTTAATATGTGCATTCCGGCTGCCTCCATTGTCGGTATTATCGGCGAGAATGGTGCAGGCAAAACCACGGCGATGAATCAGGTCTATGGCCTGTACCGCCCCGACGATGGCGAAATCCTGGTGGGTGGGGAAGTGGTGCGCCACGGCTCGCCTGCCGATGCCATCGCCCATCACATTGGCATGGTGCATCAGCATTTTATGCTGGTGGAGAAATTTACCGTACTGGAAAACATTATTCTGGGTGCCGAAGACGGCTGGAAGCTGTCCGGCTCCTTAAAGCGCGCCCGGGCCGAGCTGATGCGGCTGTCGGATGAATATGACCTGAAGGTCGATGTTGATGCCCGCATCACCGATCTGCCGGTCGGCGAACAGCAGCGGGTGGAAATTCTCAAAGCGCTCTATCGCGGTGCCCGCATCCTGATTTTGGACGAGCCGACGGCGGTGCTTACCCCGCAGGAAGCCGATCAGCTGTTCCGCATTCTGAATGCGTTGAAAGCCAAGGGCGCGACGGTAATCCTGATTTCGCATAAGCTGCGCGAAATTCTCGCCGTTACTGATCTGATCTATGTCATGCGCGCCGGTGAAGTGGTGGCCGAGCGGGCTACGCGTGAAACAACCCGCGAAGAACTGGCCGAGCTGATGGTGGGGCGCAAACTGCGACTGAAGGTCGAGCGTGGTCCGGCCCGGCCGATTGGTGCGGCGCTGGCGGTCGAGCATTTGTCGCTGCACGGTGCCGGTGATGTGCCGCTGTTGTCGGATATTGATTTCACCTTGCAGGCGGGCGAAATCGTCGGCATCGCCGGGGTGGCCGGTAACGGGCAGACCGAATTGCTCGAGGTGCTGGCCGGAATGCGCAGCCCCAGTGCCGGGCTGGTTCGTCTCGATGGTCGGGTGATCGATGCCACCCATCCGGTCGAACCGGGCCAGATGCGCGCCGCCGGGCTGTCCTATGTGCCGGAAGATCGCTTGCGCTTCGCCATGAGCGGGCGCTTCAGCGCCGCCGAAACGTCGGTGATGGGCTATCAGCGCCATGATCCGTTTACAGATAAAAATGGTCTGCTCGCCCCACAGGCGATGGCGGTGCACTGCGCCGAACTGATGGCGCGCTATGATGTGCGCCCGCCACGGCCCGAACTGACCGCCGGGAATTTCTCGGGCGGCAATCAGCAGAAACTGGTGATCGCCCGCGAAACCGCCGTCGCCCCCAAGGTCTTTCTGGCCGGGCAGCCGACACGCGGTGTCGATATCGGGGCGATTGCGTTTATTCATAGCCAGCTGGTGGCCTTACGCGATGCGGGCTGTGCCATTTTGCTGGTCTCGTGCGAGCTGGATGAAATCATGGCGCTGTCTGACCGTATTCTGGTGATGTGCGGTGGTCGCATTACCGGCGAGGTGGCGGGCAGCGATGCTGACGAACGCACGCTGGGTCTGATGATGGGTAATGTGTGGAAAGAAGCATGAGCGCGCATCGCGAAAAACTGCCCCGCTGGGTTGATCTGGCGCTGGTTCCGGCGGCCAACGTGCTGCTCGCCTTTGTGGCCGCAGGGCTGGTGGTGCTGGCCATCGGCGAAAATCCGTTTGAAGCGGTCAAGGTCATGCTGCTCGGCGCCTTCGGCGATTCCGAGATGATCGGCTATACCCTGTTCTATGCCACCGATTATGCCTTTGCCGGTCTGGCGGTGGCGGTGGCGTTCCACGCCGGTCTGTTCAATATCGGCGGCGAGGGGCAGGCCTATCTCGGCGGACTGGGGGCCGGACTGGTGGCAATGGCACTGGACCATAGCGGCAATGCGCTGATCGTCCTGCCGCTGGCGGTGGCCGGTGCGGCGTTGTTCGGCGCAATATGGGCGGCGGTGCCGGCCTATTTGCAGGCCTATCGTGGCAGCCACATCGTGATCACCACCATCATGTTCAACTTCCTCGCTTCGGCGCTGATGGTGTATCTGATGGTCAATGTGCTGATCGCGCCCGATAACATGTCGCCGGAAAGCCGGGATTTCCTGCCGTCGGCGATGCTGCCGCTTATTTCCAACATGCTGGCCGGGATCGGTATTGCGGTGCATCCGTCGCCGCTCAATATCGCGCTGTTTCTGGCGCTGATCGCGGCGTTTGGCGTCTGGCTCTTGGTGTGGCGTACGCCCTGGGGCTATGAGCTGCGCCTGATGGGCTATAACGCCGATGCGGCGGGGTATGCTGGCATTAAATCCAAACGCATGGTGGTTATGGCAATGTGCCTGTCCGGTGCGCTGGCCGGGTTGGTCGGCGTCAACGAAATTCTGGGCGTGCATCATCGTTTGCTGCTGGACTTTGCGCTGGGCTATGGCTTCGGCGGCATTGCCGTGGCGCTGATGGGGCGCAACCATCCGGTCGGTATTCTGCTTGCCAGTCTGTTGTTCGGTGCATTGCAGCAGGGCGGCACCGAGCTGTCCTTTGCCATGCCTCAGATCACCCGCGAGATGGTCATCGCCATTCAGGGGCTGGTCATTCTGTTCTCGGGCGCACTGGCGGCGATGACGCGGCCATGGATTTCCTGGTCGCTCAAAGGTCCGCTGAAACTGGCGCGTGAAAAACCGGCCAAGGTGGAGGGTAAGTGATGGACGACATTCTCACGCTCCTGATCCCGACGCTGGCTGGAACCATCCGTGTTGCCACCCCGTTGGTGCTGTGCGCCATGGGCGGGGTATTTTCGGAAACCGCCGGCGTGGTCGATATCGGGCTCGAAGGCAAGATGCTGGGCGCGGCCTTTGCCGCCGCCACGGTTGCGGCGCTGACCGGATCCCCGCTGGCCGGGCTCGCCGCCGGTATTGTTATCGCCTGTCTGTTCAGCCTGGTGCACGGGCTGGCGGCGATCACCTATCGCGGCGATCAGGTGGTCAGCGGCGTGGCGATCAACACGCTGGCGTCGGGCCTGACCATGGTGTTTGCCACCGCCTGGTTCCATATGGGCGGTCAGACCCCGGGGCTGGGACCAGACGCGCGGTTCTTACCGGTGACTTTGCCGGGGACCGAATTGCTCGCCAATGTGCCGGTGATCGGGCCGTTTTATCGCGATATCATCGGCGGGCAGAGCATTCTGGTTTACCTGACGCTGGCACTGGTGTTCGTCACCCACTGGGCGATCAAGCGCACGCGGTTTGGTTTGCGGCTGCGCGCCGTCGGCGAGGAACCCAAGGCTGTGGATGCGGCCGGTATTTCGGTGGCGTGGCTGCGCTATCGTGCAGTGCTGATCTGCGGTGTGTTTACCGGTATCGCCGGTTCCTATCTGTCGCTGGCGCAGAATGCCGGGTTCAGTCGGGAAATGAGCGCGGGGCAGGGCTATATCGCACTGGCCGCGCTGATTTTCGGCAAGTGGCGGGCCTGGGGGGCGTTCTGGGCCTGTCTGCTGTTTGGGTTTCTCGACACCGCGGCGGTACGCCTGCAGGGCGCGGCGTTGCTTGGCTTTTCGGTGCCAATTCAGTTGGTGCAGGCGATGCCCTATATTCTGACCGTGTTGCTGCTGGCAGGCTTCATCGGCAAGGCCGTGGCACCCAAGGCCGATGGCGTGCCCTATGAGAAGGATGCCTGATATGACGGCAATGCCCAAAGATCTGCTGGATGTGGCGCGCAATATGCGGGAACTCGCTTACGCGCCCTATTCAAAATTCCACGTTGGCGCGGCAATCCGCGGGGTTAAGGGCGCGGTGTTTGGCGGCTGTAATGTCGAGAATGCCGCCTATCCGGTTGGGGCCTGCGCCGAGGCCGGTGCCGTTTCGGCCATGGTCGCCGGTGGCGAAACCCGCATCGCGGAGATCCTCATCATTTCGAGCGGGCCTGATATGGTGACGCCCTGTGGCGCCTGCCGTCAGCGCATCCGCGAATTTTCCGGCCCCGATACCATCGTGCATATGTGCTGCGATGATGGCAGCGGCACATCGGTGAAACTGTCCGAACTCTTGCCGCATTCGTTCGGGCCTGAGTTTTTGAAATAGGCCTGAGTTTTTGAAATAGGCCAGAGTTTCTGAAATGATTTGGGCAATAAAAAACGGCGGGAAAATTCCCGCCGTTTTCGGTTTCAGGCTTCGCCGTTCAAAAAGGATTTAACCTTGGCGAAGAAGCTTTCGCATTCGGGCTGACTGCCGCTGCTGCTTTCGCTCTCGAATTCTTTGAGCAGTTCCTTCTGACGCTTGGACTGCTTGACCGGGGTTTCGACCTTGACCTCGATATAGAGATCGCCGCGCGACCCGCCACCGCGTAACACCGGCATACCCTTGTGGCGCAGGCGGATGCGCCGCCCGCTCTGGGTGCCTTCGGCAATCGCCAGCTTGGCGGGTTCGCCGTCCAGCGTCGGCACTTCGATCGAGCCGCTTAAGGCTGCGGTGACAAAGCTCACCGGCACCTGGGCATAAAGGTCCGATCCGTCGCGCTGGAAGATGGCGTGCTGCGCCACCGACAGGAAGACATAGAGATCGCCCGCCGGGCCGCCATTGAATCCGGCCTGCCCTTCGCCGGTCAGGCGGATACGGGTGCCTTCTTCGACGCCGGGTGGAATGTCGATGGCCAGCGTGCGTTCCTTCTGGACCTGACCGGAACCGCCGCAGATTTTGCACGGCTTCTTGATGATGCGGCCTGCCCCACGACAGGTCGGGCAGGTGCGTTCAACCGTGAAGAAGCCCTGGCTTGCGCGTACGCGGCCGCGTCCACCACAGGTGGGGCAGTTTTCTGCATGGCTGCCAGCTTCGGCGCCCGAGCCTTTACAGGCATCGCAGGACACTGCCGCCGGGACGCGGATTTCGACCCGCTTACCGTGGAAGGCGTCTTCCAGCGAGATTTCGAGATTGTAGCGTAAGTCGCCGCCACGGTCCTGACGCCGGCCGCCACCGCTATGGCCGCCACCGCCCATCATCTCGCCGAACAGATCTTCGAACATGTCGGAGAAGGACGAGGAGAAGCCGCCGAACGGATCGCCGCCACCGGGGCCACGCCCGCCACCGCCATTTTCAAAGGCAGCATGGCCAAATCGGTCATAGGCCGCGCGCTTCTGATCGTCCTTTAAGACGTCATAGGCTTCGTTGACCTCTTTGAATTTGGCCTCGGCTTCCTTGTTGCCGGGATTGCGGTCGGGATGCAGCTTCATCGCCTGTTTGCGATAGGCCGATTTGAGTTCGTCGGCAGACGATCCCTTGGCTACACCCAGAATGTCATAATAATCGCGTTTGGCCATCTTCCCGCCACTACCCTTTAGAACACATTTACGCCCCTTGCCGCATAAGGCGAGAAGGGGCGTATGCACTTACGTTGAAGACGGCACAAGCCGGAAAAGTGTTTTTCCGGCCTGTGCGCATCGTTTGGCGTTACGCCTTCTTCTTACCTTCGTCGACTTCGGAGAACTCCGCATCGACGACATTGTCGTCTTTCGGGGCCGCACCGGCATCGGCTTCTGCACCCGGGGCGGCACCTTCGCCCGCGGCGGCCTGCGCCTTGTACATCGCCTCGCCCAGCTTCATCGACGCCTGCGCCAGGGTCTGCGCCTTGGCGTTGATGTCGTCGGCATCGTCCGACTTTAGCGCTTCCTTCAGCGCTTCAGTAGCGGTTTCGATACCCTTGCGTTCTTCTTCGCCGACCTTGTCGCCATGCTCTTTCAGCGCCTTTTCGGTCGAATGGATCAGGGCATCGGCCTGGTTCTTGGCTTCGGCCAGCGCCTTGGTCTTCTTGTCGTCCTCGGCATGGGCTTCGGCTTCCTTGACCATCTTTTCGATGTCGGCATCCGACAGGCCGCCCGAGGCCTGAATGCGGATCTGCTGTTCCTTGCCGGTGGCCTTGTCCTTGGCGGTGACCGAGACAATACCGTTGGCGTCGATGTCGAACGTGACCTCGATCTGCGGCACGCCACGCGGCGCCGGCGGGATACCCATCAGGTCGAACTGGCCCAGCGCCTTGTTATCGGCAGCCATTTCACGCTCGCCCTGGAACACGCGGATGGTCACCGCAGTCTGGCCGTCTTCGGCGGTCGAGAAGGTTTGCGACTTCTTGGTCGGGATCGTGGTGTTGCGGTCGATCAGTCGGGTGAACACGCCGCCCAGCGTTTCAATACCAAGGCTCAGCGGGGTGACGTCGAGCAGCAGCACGTCCTTGACTTCGCCCTTGAGCACACCGCCCTGAATGGCCGCGCCAATGGCAACGACTTCATCGGGATTGACGCCCTTATGCGGTTCCTTGCCGAACAGCTGCTTAACGACTTCCTGCACCTTGGGCATGCGGGTCATGCCGCCGACCAGAATGACTTCGTCGATCTGGCTGGCGGTGACGCCAGCGTCCTTGAGGGCCTGCTTGACCGGGCCGGTGGTGCGCTCGATCAGATCTTCGACCAGCGCTTCCAGTTTGGAGCGGGAGATCTTGATGTTGAGGTGCTTCGGACCCGAAGCATCGGCCGTAATGAACGGCAGGTTGACTTCGGTTTGCTGCGCGCTCGACAGTTCGATCTTGGCCTTTTCGGCGGCGTCCTTCAGACGCTGCAGGGCCAGGCGGTCGGTGCGCAGATCAATGCCGTTTTCTTTTTTGAATTCGTCCGCCAGATAGTTGACGATCCGCATGTCGAAGTCTTCGCCGCCGAGGAAGGTATCGCCGTTGGTCGACTTCACTTCAAACACGCCGTCGCCGATTTCCAGCACCGAGACGTCGAACGTGCCGCCACCTAAGTCATATACCGCGATGATGCCGGTGTTCTTCTTGTCGAGGCCATAGGCCAGCGCGGCAGCGGTCGGCTCGTTAATGATACGCAGGACTTCAAGGCCCGCGATTTTGCCCGCATCCTTGGTGGCCTGACGCTGGGCGTCATTGAAATAGGCCGGAACGGTGATGACGGCTTGCGTCACGGTTTCACCGAGATAGCTTTCGGCGGTTTCCTTCATCTTCTGCAAGGTAAAGGCCGACACTTCCGACGGTGCATATTCTTTGGAATCGCGGCCCGCCACCCAGGCGTCACCATTACCAGCCTTGACGATCTTGTAGGGCACCATGTCGATATCGCGCTGGCACATCGGATCGTCGAAACGACGGCCGATCAGGCGCTTGATCGCGTAAAAGGTATATTCCGGGTTGGTCACGGCCTGGCGCTTGGCTGGCTGACCGATCAGGCGCTCGCCATCATTGGTAAAGGCGACGATCGACGGCGTGGTGCGCGCACCTTCGGCGTTTTCAATGACCTTCGGCGCCGTGCCTTCCATGACAGAGACGCAGGAATTCGTGGTACCTAGATCGATACCAATAACTTTCGACATGGTTAAATCCTTCCAATCGGGCGGCAGTGCTGCGGCCTTCTAACGTGAAGCACCTTTGCGGCCTGCCCCTACAGCCTATCCGTGCGGACAACCCCTCTGGCCCGCAAACTTAAAACGTATATAGGAAGGCCGTTTAGGGGGTGCAAGGCACAGAAGGCCTGTGTGAGCGCATTTGGATAGTAAATCTCATCATTTGGACGCCACCTGCCCGCCCCGCGCATGTGTCACCATAAGACAAGAGACAAAAAGCGCGGCAAATGGACCGGTAACCATCAGTGTCCGTTTACCGCGCTATGGTATTTGGAGGTTGCTTACTTACGGGCCAGTGCCGTCAACGTGTTGGCGATCGAGGCGGTGATCTTCTTGGCCGCATCAATGTGCAGGAATTCATTCGGGCCATGGGCGTTGGCGTTGGGGCCGAGCACGCCGGTGACGATGAACTGGGCGCCGGGGAATCGGCTGCTTAAATACGCCAGGAAGGGAATCGAGCCGCCTTCGCCCATATAGGCGATGGGCTTGCCGAAATAACTTTCCGCCGCGTCTTTGAGCGCATCAGCCGTATCCTTCGCCATTTCGGGCGCGTTCCAGCCGGACTGGCCTGCTTCCGGTGTGAAGGTCACCTTGGCGTCATAGGGCGGATTTTCTTCCAGCGCTTTTTTCAGGGCTGCCAGCGCCTTGGGGGCATCACAGCTCGGGGGCAGGCGGATTGACAGCTTGGCCTCGGTAAAGGGCAGCAGCACATTGCCAGCCACGTCGGGCTTGGGATAGCCGTCGATCGCCACCACGGCGAGCTGCGGGCGCCAGGTGCGGTTCAGCACCAGTTCTTCGGTGGTCTCGCCCATCGGCTTGGTGTTACCGGCGAAGGGCATGCGGCCGAACACGGCATCGCCCTGAATGGCGGCGCACTGGCGGGCCTGTTCCAAACGATCTGCCGGGATTTCAACCGAGAATTCCGGCAGTTTGATCGTGCCGGTATTTTCGTCTTCGATGCGCGACAACAGCTGGCGGAAAATGCGGAACGATGACGGCACAATGCCACTGACATCGCCCGAATGCAGCCCGGCGGTCAGCACTTCGACCTTCAGCGTACCGGCGGCAATGCCGCGCAAGGACGAGGTCAGCCAGAGCTGATCGTAATTGCCGCAACCGGAATCGAGCACGACAATCAGATCGGGCTTACCGATGCGATCGCCTAACAGTTCCATATAAGCGGTCAGGTCGGGCGAGCCCGATTCTTCCCCGGCTTCGATCAGAATGGTGGCACGCGGCCGCGGGGCCTTTTCTTCTTCCAGCGCCAGCAGGGCGGAAAGCTCGGCAAACAGGGCGTAACCATCATCGGCGCCGCCACGGCCATAGAGTTTGCCGTTCTCGATCACCGGGGTCCACGGGCCCTTATTTGCGTCCCAGCCAGTCACGCCGGGCTGTTTATCGAGATGGCCATACATGAACACATTGCCCGCACCGGTGCCGGGAATGTCGATAAAAATCACCGGGGCGCGGCCCTCGGCACGGATTACTTCCACCTTAGCGCCCGCGAGCGTCGCCGTCTTCTGGCGCGCCCAGGACGCCAGCAGCGCCACGGCCTTTTCAGTGTGGCCGTTCTTTTGCCATTCGGCATCGAACATCTGCGAGACATTGGGAATGCGGATATAGTCGCTCAATGTGGGAATAATGTCGGTATCCCACAGCCTGTCGACGAAGGCATATAAAGCGTTTTTTTTCATTTTTTCTCTCTGCTATTTCCCCGCGGTGCAAGGCGCGGGGGACGTGTGCGTTCAGACGTTTTTTTATGTGTGTTTTCTTTAAGCGCGGGTGACGAACTGATCGATAACCTTCTTCTCACCGGCTTTATCAAAGGCGACGGTTAGCTTGTTGCCGTCGACGCTGCGAATGCGGCCATAGCCGAACTTCTGATGAAAGACGCGTTCGCCGGACTTAAACTGCGATGCCATATCAGACTGGGTGCTGTGCACCGCTTTGGCATCCAGCAGCGCCGGGCGGGCATAGCTGCTGTGACCCTGCGCCATGTTGTTTTGCGCGCGTTTCCAGCCCGGGCTGTTATAGCTGCTACCGGTCGTGCTGCCGCTGTAGGTGGCGGCAAAGCCCCCTTCACTGTTATCGCGGAACATCATATCGGCGCCATAAACGCCCTGACTGGTCACCGCCTCGACATGTTCGGGCGGCAGTTCGGATAAAAAGCGCGAAGGCATGGCGTTTTGCCAGCTGCCATGAACGCGGCGGTTGGCAGCAAAGAAAATGCGGGCGCGCTTTTTGGCCCGTGTAATGCCGACATAAGCAAGCCGTCGTTCTTCTTCAAGACCAGACAGGCCATGTTCGTCCATGGTGCGCTGCGAGGGGAATAAGCCTTCTTCCCAGCCGGGCAGGAAAACCGTATTGAATTCCAGCCCCTTGGCCGCATGCAGGGTCATCAGGCTAAGGCGGTCCTCATCGTCGCTTTGCACGATCTCCATCACCAGTGAGACATGCTCCAGAAACGCCGCCAGTGTCTCGAAGCTTTCCATCGAGCGCACCAGTTCCTTGAGGTTGTCGAGCTTGCCGGGGGCTTCGACCGATTTGTCGGCCTTCAGCATGGCGGTGTAGCCCGATTCATCAAGGATCAGTTCGGCCAGATCGGTGTGCGGCAGCGTGCGGGCCGCTTCGGTCCAGCGCTCGAAATTGCCAGCCAGTTCGGCCAGCGAGCGGCGCGCTTTGGGCGGGATCTCGTCGGTGCCGATGATCTCGCGCGCTGCCGCCAGCAGCGGTAACGCACGGGCGCGGGCATAGGCTTGCAGGGTCTGCACACTGGCATCGCCGATGCCGCGTTTGGGTTTGTTGACGATGCGTTCAAAGGCCAGATCATCATCGCCCTGGGCCACAATCCGCATATAGGCCAGCGCATCGCGGATTTCGGCGCGTTCATAAAAACGCGGGCCACCGATGACACGATAGGGCAGGCCAAGCGCGATAAACCGGTCTTCAAATTCGCGCATCTGAAAGCTGGCGCGGACCAGGATGGCCATCTCGGCATAGGGTTCGCCCTGCCGGTGCAGGTCTTCGGCATCAGCGGCAATGTTGCGCGCTTCTTCCTCGCCATCATAAATGCCCTGTACACGGACCTTTTCGCCTTCGCCATCTTCGGTCCACAGGGTTTTACCCAAACGGCCCTTGTTGGTGGCGATCAGGCCCGATGCCGCGCCCAAAATGGCAGCCGTGGAGCGATAATTGCGTTCCAGCCGGATGATTTTGGCGCCGGGAAAATCCTTTTCAAAGCGCAGGATATTTTCAACTTCGGCCCCGCGCCAGCCATAGATCGACTGATCGTCATCACCGACGACGCAGACATTGCCGCTCGATCCGGCCAGCAGTTTGAGCCAGAGATACTGCACCGTGTTGGTGTCCTGATACTCGTCCACCAAAATATAGCGAAAACGTGCGCGGTAATCGGCCAGCACATCGGGGTGCTGGCGTAAGATTGTCAGCGGTTGCAGCAACAGATCGCCGAAATCGGTCGCGTTCAGGGTCTTTAAGCGTTCCTGATATTCGGCATAAAGCTGCTGGGCCTTGCCACCGGCGTAATCATTGGCATCGCTGGCAGGAATATCGGCGGGGTTGAGCCCCTTGTTCTTCCAGCTATCAATGATCATGGCCAGCGTGCGGGCGGGCCAGCGCTTTTCGTCGATGTGCCCGGCTTCCAGAAGCTGTTTCAGCAGGCGGATCTGATCGTCGGTATCCAGAATGGTGAAATTGGATTTGAGGCCCGCCAGTTCGGCATGGCGGCGCAAAATGCGTGCGCCGATGGCGTGAAAGGTGCCAAGCCACTGCATCCCCTCGACCACATCACCGACCAGCGCGCCGATGCGCATCTTCATCTCGCGGGCGGCCTTGTTGGTGAAGGTCACTGCCAGAATCTGCCAGGGCTGGGCGCGGTGGGTGGCCAGAAGGTGGGCCAGCCTTGTGGTCAGCGCCTTGGTCTTGCCGGTACCGGCACCGGCAAGCATCAGCACGGCACCATCCAGGGTTTCCACGGCCTCGCGCTGGGCCGGGTTAAGGCTGGCAAGGTACGGCGCTTCGCGTAAGGGCAAAGTGGGGGCGCTCTGCACTGGCAAAGACGGGGCGCCCGAACCGGCGCCGTTTGCGGGATCAAATTGGGAAGTCATGACTCGGAATTTAGCAGCCGGGTGGGGCGGCTGTCGCCCCTTCTTTGCCTGCAAAACCGCTTTAAGTCTCTACCTCGGGGTGAACCTTCGGGTTTTCAGCCTCAATTTTGTGGCCATCAAGCCGTTTGGCTGCCAGATCCGCCAGGGCTTCCCCCTTTTTTCGTAGGGCCTTTGGCGTACCGAAATGGACGCGGTTGGCCGCCGCCTGGGTCTCTTTTTCGCCCCGGGCCTTGGCCTTGCGGGCCTGACGTAAGTTGATGATCTGGCTCATGGTGGCAAACTTTAGGGCTGGCGGGCCGCAGCCGCAAGCGCCGCCACGCGCAGTGCGCTGGCCAGTGGGCGCAGTTGCCGGCTGGCATCGACGCGGGCGACATAATGGGTCAGACGTTGGCCCGCCCGCGTGGCATCGGCTTCAAGCACCGCCCAGAATTCCGGTTCGAGCGCGACCGAGGTGCGGTGGCCGGACAGCGTGAAGGATCGTTTTTGTAAGGGCATCAGCGATATTCGGCGTTGACCGTCTCCAGCATTTTTGCGCCCGGGCACAGTTCTGCATCACCAAGGCGGTTCAGCGGGGTTTCCGTGGTGCCGAGATGGTCGTGCAATTCACGGGAATTGGTGTCGATATACAACAGGCCGGTGACAATTTCACCCTCGGCCATGCGCTGCTGCAGATAGGTCATCGCGCCCAGCCGGTTGGACGGGTCGTAATGGCGGTCGATCTTGTGCAGTTTCAGCACCGAGCCGTCATGCTGGCGCACCACTTCGGTCGAGCCCGGCTCGAAATCGACAGTGATTTCCTTGTGGGCCGGAATGAAATCGAGCCGGTTGACGGCATCGTCGTGGGTGCGGGTGAAATCATAGCTTTTGGTCGAACCGGCATGGTTGTTGAAAGTCACGCACGGGCTGATGATGTCGAGGATGGCCGGGCCGGTATGGTTGATCGCCGCCTTGATCAGCGGCACCAGTTGTTTCTTGTCGCCGGAAAAACTGCGCGCCACAAAGCTGGCCCCCAGAAGCAGGGCGAGCGAGACCAGATCAATTGGCGAATCGGTGTTGACGCCGCCATATTTGGATTTCGATCCCTGATCGGCGGTGGCCGAGAACTGGCCCTTGGTCAGGCCATATACGCCGTTATTTTCGCATAAATAGACCATGCGCACGCCACGACGGATGCAATGGGCAAACTGCCCCAGCCCGATCGAGGCGCTGTCGCCATCGCCCGAAACGCCAAGATAGATCAGATCGCGGTTGGCCAGATTGGCCCCGGTCAGTACGCTGGGCATCCGTCCGTGGACGGAATTAAACCCATGGCTTTGTTTAAGGAAATAATCCGGTGTTTTCGACGAACAGCCGATGCCGGACAGTTTGGCCACCCGATGTGGCTCGATATCCAGCTCGAAACAGGCCTGCACCAGCGCGGCGCTGATCGAATCGTGGCCGCAGCCCGCACACAGGGTCGAGACCCGCCCCTCGTAATCGCGGCGGGTGAAGCCGATGCGATTGACCGTCAGGTCGGGGTGGTGCATTTCCGGTTTGGCGATATAGGTCATGCGGACACCCCTAACTTTCCTTCCGGTGATTTTCCATCCGGCGTATTGCCATTCGGCTGGCAGTAACCGGCAATCGCTTTGGTAATGAAACGTTCGGTGATCGGCGTGCCGTCATAATGGCGGATCGCCACCAGCTTGGCCGGATCAATGTTACATTCAGCCATGATGAGTTGCCGCATCTGGGCATCGCGATTTTGCTCAATCACAAAGACGCGTTGATGGGCGGCGATAAAGTCGGGCACGCTCTGCGCAAAGGGGAAGGCACGGATGCGTAAGGCATCCAGATGCAGGCCGCGTTCTTCCAGCGCGTCGAGTGCTTCATCCATCGCCGCCGAGGTCGAACCGAAATAGATCACCCCGTCACTGGCCGGTTTGGGGGCGGTGTGCAAAATTGGCTGGGGGGTGATTTTCTTGGCCGTTTCCAGCTTATCAAGCAGCCGCTGCATGTTGGTGACATAGATGGCGCCGTCTTCGCTATAGCGGGCAAAGGCGTCATGGCTGGTGCCGCGGGTGAAATAGGCCCCCAGTTCGGCATGGGTGCCGGGCAGGGTGCGCCACGGTATGCCGTCGCCATCGACATCCTTATAGCGGGCGAACAGCTTGCCGGATTCGAGATCTTCGGCGCTCATCACCTTGCCGCGGTCATAGCGGCGGTCCTTATCCCATTTTAGCGGATCGCAGAGCCAGTCGTTCATACCGATGTCGAGGTCCATCATCACCATGACCGGGGTTTGCAACCGCTCGGCCAGATCAAAGGCATCCGCTGCAAAGGCAAAGGATTCGCCCGGATCTTCCGGGAACAACAGCACATGCTTGGTATCACCATGACCGGCATAGGCGGCCATCAGCAGATCGGATTGCTGGGTACGGGTTGGCATGCCGGTCGATGGCCCGCCACGCTGGACATCAAACAAAACGCCCGGAATTTCGGCGTAATAGGCGAAGCTGAGAAATTCCTGCATCAGCGACAGGCCCGGCCCGCTGGTGGCGGTAAATGATCGTGTGCCGTTCCAGCCCGCACCAATCACCATGCCGATTGAAGCCAGTTCGTCTTCAGCCTGCACAATGGCATAGTTCTTCTTTTCGGTTTCCTTGTCGGTGCGAAAACGCCGGCAATGCTTGGAGAATGATTCCACCAGCGAGGTTGACGGCGTGATCGGATACCAGGCGCAGACCGTGGCCCCGCCCCACACACAGCCCAGTCCCGCGGCATCATTGCCGCCGATGAAGATCTGTTTGCCGAGCTTATCGGCACGGTGGATCTTGAGGCCGCAGCGGTTTTTGAGATGTTTTTCCGCATAGCCATAGCCTGCGTTCAGCGCGGCGATATTGGGGGCACTTAATGCGGGTTTGCCTTCAAATTGTTCGGCGACCAGCCATTCCACCGCATCCAGTTCCATATCGAGCAGAAAGGTCAGCGCCCCGATATAGATGATGTTTTTCAGCATCAAACGCTTACGTGGATCAAAATCGGCGGCATTGCAGATTTCGGTCAGGGGCACCGGCAAGACGTGAATGTCGGGCCGCAGACGATCTGCCGACACCGGCTTGGTAGAATCATAGAGCAGGTAGCCGTTTTTATCGATCTCGGCGACATCCTTGTCGAAGGTTTGCGGGTTGACCGCCACCATCAGATCAACGCCGCCGCGCCGCCCCCGCCAGCCATCTTCGGTGATGCGCACCTCGTACCAGGTGGGCAGCCCCTGAATGTTGGAAGGGAAAATGTTGCGCGAGGCAATCGGCACGCCCATGCGCATGGCCGCGCGGGCAAAGATCTCGTTGGCCGTGGCCGATCCCGTGCCGTTGATATTGGCAAATTTGACGACGAAATCGTTGATGGAGCTTATTCCGGACATGACGAGGCCTTTGCCGTTTCAAGGTAGAATTTCTTCATATCCCAGGCGGTGGTGGGGCAGCGTTCAGCGCACAAACCGCAGTGCAGGCAAAGATCTTCGTCTTTGACCAGAATGCGTTTACTGCGCAAGACATCGGAAACATAAATCGCCTGATCGGGGTTCTTCGCCGCTACGGTCAAATTCTGGCGCAACGTCGCTTCCGGGGCATTGAGGGTGAAGGTGATGCAGTCCATCGGGCAGATGTCGGCACAGGCATCACATTCGATGCACAGCTTAGGCTCAAATACCGTCTGAATATCGCAGTTAAGGCAGCGTTCGGCCTCTTTCAGCGCCTGCGCGGCATCAAAGCCCAGTTCAACCTCGGTCTCGTGACTGGCTAACAGTTCTTCGCCCTCAACCCGCGGCACCTCGGTGCGCTGATCGAGCGAGACCGCATTGTCATAGGACCATTCGTGAATGCCCATCTTCTGATTGGAAATCGTAACCCGCGGATCCGGGCGCTTTTTCAGGTCTTTGTCGAAGCAGAACAGATCAATCGACAGCGCCGCTTCATGGCCATGGGCCACAGCGGTGATGATGTTCTTGGGGCCGAACGCCGCATCGCCGCCGAAGAATACCTTTGGATTGGTCGATTGAAAGGTCACCGGATCGACCAGCGGCATGCCGCGGCCATCGAAGGTGATGCCGGAATCGCGTTCGATGAAGGGGAAGCTGTTTTCCTGACCAATGGCGAGCAGCACCGTGTCACATTCCAGGGTGACATTTTCCTCGCCGCTGGGCACCAGATTGCGGCGGCCTTCTTCGTCATACTCGGCCTTGACCTTCTCGAAGGTCACCCCGGTCAGCTTGCCCTTGTCGTGGACGAATTCGACCGGCACCATGAAGTTGAGGATCGGAATGCCTTCGGCAATGGCATCTTCCTTCTCCCACGGCGAGGCTTTCATTTCAGCAAAGCCCGAACGCACCACCACCTTGACGTCGGTGCCGCCAAGACGACGGGCGGTGCGGCAGCAATCCATTGCGGTGTTACCGCCGCCCAGCACGATGACGCGTTTTTCAATTTCGGTGATATGGCCGAACGACACCGCCGCCAGCCATTCAATGCCAAGACGGATATGGCTTGCGGCTTCCTTGCGGCCGGGAATCTGCACATCGCGGCCATGGGGCGCGCCCGAGCCGACGAAAACGGCATCAAAGCCCTGCGCGAGCACCGATTTGATCGAGGTAACTTCAGTGCCGTATTGCACATCGGGGCCAAGCTCAAGGATATAGCCGCATTCCTCGTCCAGCACACTTTCGGGCAGGCGGAATTTCGGAATCTGTGTACGCATCATACCGCCAACCTGACGGTCGCGCTCGAATATCGTCACCGAATAGCCATTGGGCAGCAGGTCGCGCGCCACGGTGAGCGAGGCTGGCCCCCCGCCGATCAGTGCCACGCGTCGGCCGTTGCTTTTGACCGCCGGTTTGGGCAGCCGGGCTTTGATATTACCCTTATTGTCGGCGGCAACGCGCTTTAAGCGGCAGATCGCCACCGGCTCTTTTTCCACGCGGCCACGCCGGCAGGCGGGCTCGCACGGCCGGTCGCAGGTGCGCCCAAGGACGCCAGGAAAAACATTGGAATGCCAGTTGATCATATAGGCGTCGGAATAGCGCCCGGCGGCGATCAGGCGGATATATTCCGGCACTGGCGTATGGGCCGGGCAGGCCCATTGGCAATCGACGACCTTATGAAAATAGGCCGGATCGTTGGTATCACTTGGTGGTGTGCCGCAGGCGCGCGGCTGCGTGTGCGGGGCGATCAGCTCGTCCTGAGCGGGATGGGTGGGTCGCGGCATGGGTGTTGTTGCCCTCCAGCGCCGGTAGCCCATTTAGCGGGCTACCACCGGCCAACGATTCGGTTGATGACTATCGTTCCGCCGTGTTCGGCATTTATGACTATTTGTCGGCATATAATCCTGAACGGGTGAAATTTGCGCCTTTGCACGCGGCAAGCAAAGCCCTCGGCGAAAAAATATCACCCCTTCCTAAGCTATGGTTACGAAGGGTTTAACCCGATGGTGCCGGGACTTACGCACTGATCCGACGGATAGGAACAGTGCCACGATAAAGTTAAGACTTTGGTTCCACCCGCATGGCTGCTATGAGGGGCCGTTTGTTAGGTGAGTGTGAGATGTCATTCCGGTTCGAGATGCGGCGTGAGCCGATGTTCCGTGTGCCTGCTGCGGTCAGCTGGCTGATCGGGTTTATGATCGTCGTCCACGTGGTGCGCAGCCTGTTGCCGGCGGATCTGTCGGAAGACATCATGATCCGGCTGTCCTTTATGCCAATCCGCTATGCCCCCGGGATCGACGGTGGCAGCCTGATCGACAAGATTGTGCCTTTCATCGGGCATCAGTTTCTCCACGCCAGTTTCTTTCATCTCGGCATGAACTGTTTGTGGCTCTTGGCCTGTGGGCCGGTGGTGGCGCGCCGCTACGGTATGCTGGCGTTCTGGGGCTTTTTCCTGCTGTGTGGCATCGCCGGGGCGGGGCTGTTTCTGGCCGCCGACTGGGGCGGTATCGACGGTATGATCGGGGCTTCGGGCGCGGTTTCCGGCCTGATGGCCGCTTCCATCCGCATGATCCCGGGGCAGCTTCTGGCCCTGACCATGCCGGGGGCCGTGCAGGGGGCTGAGGCCCCGCTGGCCTCGGTTCGCTCTAAGCCGGTGGTGGCGTTTGCCCTTGTCTGGTTCGTAACCAACCTTATCTTTGGTTTGACCGGGATCGGGGCTGGTGGTGCCGGTGTCCATCAGATTGCCTGGCAGGCCCATATCGGCGGTTTTATCGCCGGGTTGTTACTGCCGGATGTGTTCGACGTGGTGTGGCGTCATTTTCACCGCGTTCAGATCCTGCCATAAACATAATAAAGTCCGGTACAGGGAAGACCAGGAACTGATCGTAAAGGTAAAAGGTGCCGTCCGGCGCCGGTTCGGCTGCGGCCAAAGGGACTGAGGAGTAAAGGTTGTCCGACGAGCTTTTAGTTAATCAAGACCCTAAAATTGCCCTTATGCTCACCTGTGCGGATTGGCGCTTGCACCGCCAGGAGGTAGATCTTAACGCCCGCATTGCACGCATGACGGGAAGCGGTGGCGTTGATCTGATCGTTGTGCCCGGCCCGGACGGCCTTATCAGCCCGGACCGTGCCGGCGAATGGGCGGCCGTGGTTTCTCAGATTAAGCTCTTGATTACAGCGCATAAATTAGCAGTGTTGCTGGTGGCTGGGCATCAGCGCTGTGCCGGGCATCCGGTCTCGGACGAGGCCCATGTGGAAGATGTCCGTCAGACCGCGATTGCCCTGAAACGGGACACCGGTTTTGTCGGCCCGATTCATGCCATTATGTTGGTGTACCACTCAGACTTGGCCTGGGATGTCGAGCCTGTCGCGGTAATTTAATCCCGATGCGGTTGCCGAAGCGCTCCATGCTGTCTATAAGCCCCGCGTAATTCTCACCGTTGCCGGGCCCGTTTGGGGGCCAAAGGCGCAAGGAAACTCTTCGTCTCATGGATATTCGTAATATCGCCATCATCGCCCACGTCGACCATGGCAAGACCACGCTGGTTGATCAGCTGCTCAAACAATCCGGTTCGGTGCGCGAGAACCAGCAGATGGCCGACCGGGCCATGGATTCCAACGATCTGGAACGTGAGCGCGGCATTACCATTCTGGCCAAATGCACCTCTGTGATGTGGGGCGAAACCCGCATCAATATCGTCGACACCCCCGGCCATGCCGATTTCGGCGGCGAGGTTGAGCGTATTCTGTCGATGGTCGATGGTGTGGTGCTGCTGGTTGATGCCGCCGAAGCCGTTATGCCGCA
Organism: Micropepsis pineolensis; assembly: GCF_055392125.1. Classification (NCBI taxonomy): domain Bacteria; kingdom Pseudomonadati; phylum Pseudomonadota; class Alphaproteobacteria; order Micropepsales; family Micropepsaceae; genus Micropepsis; species Micropepsis pineolensis. Next base: position 2,920,227 of record NZ_AP042408.1, on the reverse strand, counting down.
GACCAAGTTCGTGCTGTCCAAGGCGCTGAAGCTTGGCCTCAAGCCGATCGTCATCATCAACAAGATCGACCGTTCCGACGCCCAGCCGAAAGAAACGCTGGAAACGATTTTCGATCTGTTCCTGGCGCTGGAAGCCAATGACGATCAGCTCGATTTCCACGTGCTCTATGCGTCCGGCCGTCAGGGCTGGGCGGTTAACGAGCTTGACCAGATCAATGACGAGAACAAAGACCTCAAGCCGCTGTTTGAGAAGATTGTCTCCGATGTGCCGCCGCCGAAGGTTCAGGCCAACGCGCGCGAAGATATGCCTTTCACGATGCTGGTCACGACGCTGGAAGCCAACCCCTATCTCGGTCGTATTCTGACCGGGCGGGTCGAAACCGGCATCATCACCGTCAATCAGGCCATCAAGGCGCTGAGCCATGACGGTAAGGAAATCGAACGCGCCCGCGCCACCAAGCTCCTGGCTTTCCGTGGTCTGGCCCGGGTGCCGGTTGATCGTGCCGAAGCTGGCGACATCATCGCCATCGCTGGTCTGACAGAAGCCACCGTGGCCGACACGTTGTGCGATATCTCGATCGAAGCGCCGATCCCGGCCATTCCGATTGATCCGCCGACTTTGGCGATGACCCTGTCGGTCAACGATTCGCCGCTGGCGGGCCGTGAAGGCGACAAGGTCCAGAGCCGCGTCATTCGCGAGCGTCTGTTGCGCGAAGCTGAAGGCAATGTCGCCATCAAGGTGAGTGAAACCACCGAAGGCGCCTTTGAAGTGGCGGGCCGCGGCGAACTGCAGCTGGGCGTGCTGGTCGAAACCATGCGCCGTGAAGGCTTCGAATTGCAGATCAGCCGCCCGCGCGTGCTGTTCCACGAAGAAAACGGTCAGCGCATGGAGCCGATCGAAGAAGTCACCATCGACGTTGACGATCCCTATACCGGCGTGGTGATCGAGAAGATCGCCAACCGCAAGGGCGAAATGACCGATATGCGCCCGATGGGTGCTGGCAAGACGCGCCTGACCTTCCTGGCGCCGTCGCGTGGCCTGATCGGCTATCACGGTGAATTCCTCACCGATACCCGTGGTACCGGTGTGCTGAACCGTATCTTCAACTCCTATGCCCCCTATAAGGGCCCGGTCTCCGGCCGCACCAATGGTGTGCTGATCGCCATGGGCCAGGGTGAGGCGGTGGCCTATGCCCTGTGGTATCTGGAAGAACGCGGCAAGCTGTTCGTCGTGCCGGGCGACAAGGTCTATGAGGGCATGATCATTGGCGAACACGCCAAGGAAAATGACCTCAACGTCAATCCGCTTAAGGCCAAGAACCTGACCAACATCCGCACCACCTCGAAGGACGAGGCCGTGCGCCTGACCCCGATCGTGGCGATGACGCTGGAACAGGCCATTGCCTATATCGAAAATGACGAGCTGGTCGAAGTGACGCCGCAGTCGATCCGTCTGCGCAAGCGCACGCTCGATCCGAACCAGCGTAAGCGCGAAGAGCGTTCGTCTGCAAACGACTGACGATTTGGGACCTTCAGTCTGGTGTATTGGACGCGCGCTCTTCCTGCCCGAGGGCGCGCGTTTTCGCTAGAGGTTGCGACGCCGACGCCATTGCGTCGGCGTTCGCCGGTTGCGGGCCGCAACCTTACTGCCGGAGTTTCTGATGCCTGTGACCGGACGAAGGAAGCTGATGCGCAGGGGGGCAACCCATTTCCTTATTGGTCTTGCGATGGCGCTGTGTCTGCCCGCGGCCTGGTCTGCCGATGTTTCTGCATCGTTGCAAAGTGGTGGAATAACCCGCAGTTATGAGATGCATATACCTGATCGGCCCTCGCCTGCGGGGGGCTGGCCGGTCGTGCTGGCCTTTCATGGTGGCGGCCAGAGAGGGGCTGGTGTGATCCGGTTGATGCGGCTCAATCCGCTTGCAGATGCGCAAGGGTTTATGGTGGCCTATCCGGATGGTCTCGATCGCCACTGGAACGATGGCCGCACCACCATCAAGAGCAAGGGTGACGATGTCGGCTTTGTGGCGGCTCTGCTGGATGATATCGGGCAGCATTATTCTGTCGATACAAAACGTATCTTCGCGGTTGGTATTTCTAACGGCGCGGCCTTTACCGAGCGGCTCGGTTGCGATCTTTCCCGGCGTATCCGTGCGGTTGCGGCGGTTTCCGGCACCATGCCCGCCGATATTGCGGGGCGCTGCCATCCGTCTCATCCGGTTTCGGTGTTGCAGATCGCTGGCACCGCAGATCCAATCATGCCCTATGATGGCGGGGTGGTGAAAACCGTCTTTGGCATGGGCGAAGGTGGCACTGTGCTGTCCGTCACCGATACGGTTCAGTTATGGGCAAGGCTGAAGGGTTGTGCCACTACCGCCATAGCAGTGTCATTGCCCCCGGTTAGTCCTGCGGACGGGACTTCGGTTACGCGCCAGTTCTTTCAAGGCTGCCGGGATGGGGGAACTGTCCGTCTGCTGACGATCATCGGTGGGGGGCATGCCTGGCCCGGTGGGCCGGCGCTGTTGCCCCGGTTGCTTGGGCGTACCAGTAACCAGCTTGATGCCAGTCAGGCGATTGTGGATTTCTTTTTCTCAGTTCCGTAAACCATCAGGGCTTCGGCGGATTCAGGCCGAGGATTTTGGCGGTCAGCCAATCGATCCATGCTGTCGGCAGCAGGCGCTGCAGATGATGGGCCAATGCCCCCTTGGTGATGAGATAGCGTGCTTTGGGGCGGCCCACGGTCATCGCCCGGAAGATGCAGCGCGCCGCTTTGTCGGTCGGCAGGGCTGCTGCGGCGGCGGCCTGCATGAATTTCTTCACCCGCCCGAGCGGGGCCGCATAGGGCGTGTTCTGATAGGGGGTAAGATCAATAGCCTCGGTCTTGGCCCAGATGTCGGACTGCACCGGCCCCGGTTCAATAGCAACGACCTTGATGCCGAAGGGGCGCATTTCATAGCGTAAGGCATCGGCCATGGCCTCGATCCCGTATTTCGAGATGGAATAGGCCCCGTTGAAAGGAACTGTGGTCTGCCCCGCCACCGATGACAGCAGCACAATGCGCCCCGGTGCGGACACATCGTGCAGCAGCGGAGAAAAAGCCCGTACCGTGTGCAGCGTGCCGGTGATGTTGACGTCAATCTGGCGCTGGAAATCGGCCATCGGGATATATTGCAGCGGCCCGGCGACCAGAATACCGGCATTGGCGACAAGGCCGGTCAGTGCGCCGCCGCCCAGTGCCATGCGCACGGTTTCAGCCCCGGCCAGAACCGCCGCTTCGTCGGTGGTGTCAAAGATCAGCGGCGTAAAGGCCGCGCCAAGATCCTTTTGCAGCCGTGCGGCATCGGCGTCTTTGCGCACACTGCCGAAGACGCGCCAGCCCGCAGCCAGAAAGGCCCGCGCCGTGCAAAGCCCGATGCCGCTTGATGTGCCGGTAATAACGACGGTGTTCATTTTAGTCCCCAATACCAAGTGCATCTTTTAAGGGCCTAAGCCAGGCGTCATAGACTTGCGCCCGGCCAACCGCCGACGCATAAAGCGGCTGACGCACCTGATAGAGGCTGGCGGTCGATACCGCCCGGTCGGTCTTGTGGAAGCTCAGACAGCGCTCGTCCCAGTCAAGGCCGCAATAGGCGATCAGACGGCGGGCCTGTCCCTCCAGATCGGCGACAACATCCTCATACTGAACATCCAGTATGGCACCTTCCGGCAGCACCTTGCGCCAGTGCGCCATCAGCGCTTCATAGGCTTTATAGTAGCGGCCCATTTCGCCCATATCATAGGCAAAGCCAATCTCGCCCGCGAACATCAGGCTGTAACAGGAAAAACAGGTGTCGAGCGGATTGCGCGTAATGTGAATGATCCGCGCCCCCGGCAGTGCCAGATGGATCAGCCCGACATTGCGGAAATTATAGGGCTGCTTATCGGTGATCCGTTTGGCCGTCGGGGCCATGGCGGCGGTTTTGGTGCCATAGCGTTCGCCAAGGTCGCGCAACGTTTGCGGTGTCAGTAATGCGTCCGTGGCGTCCAGCCCGCCTTTTTCGCGCACCAGATCGGGCAGCAGCGGCAGCTCGCCGCCGCCATAGATGGCCGGGTGGCTCGCCAGAATTTGCTCGATCAGTGTGGTGCCCGAACGGAACATGCCGACGATGAAAACCGGTTTGTCGTTTGGCACGCCGCCGCCGGACAGCTCTTGCAGCCGTGCCGGGGTAAAGGCCGCCGCCAGGGCGCTAAGCTGGCCGATTTCATGGGCTTCGTCATACTGAATCTGTTGGCGTTTGAGGGCGTTGGCGCTGCGCAAATGGGTGAAGCTGTCTTCAAAACGCCCGGCATCGTCATAGGCTTTGGCGAGCAGAAAATGCAGCGCCGTGCGGCCATCTTCTGGCATGGCGTCTTCATGCGCGGTCAGTTTTTCCAGCGCGGCCAAGGCTTTTTGCTTTTGCTCGGCCGAGCCACTGTGAACAAGGTTGTGGTAATAGACCGCAATGGTGGGGTTCAGGGCGATGGCCTGTTCACAGGCGGTGCGGGCTTCGTCCATCCGCCCCAGCGTCTGCAGGGCGCAAGATTTGCTGTAGACCGCAGGCGCGTAATAGGGATAGCGCGACAGAATATGCTGGCAGTTCTGTAAGATCAGCTGGCTGCGGGCCTTTTCATCGGCAATGCCGGATGTGTCGCGGCAGACGTTTTTCAGCACCGGGTCCATATCAATGGCATGGTCAAATTCGGCCATCGCCTCGTTATAATGGCCGATCAGCCCGAGAAGCTCGCCCAGATGGACCCGTGTGGCCAGAACATCCGGTGCCGCGGCGACCGAGCGGCGCAAGGCTTTCACCGCCTCGGCCGGGCGCCTGGCCTGCACCAGGGCGGCGGCCAGATTGTCGTGATAGCTGACACGCTGCGGGGCGGCATCGGAAGCGGCCTGTAACAGTTCCAGCGCTTCGTCCTGCTGGCCGTTTTGCAGGCACAGCACGCCGAGCCATTCCAGCGCTTCGGCATTGTGCGGGGCGATGGCCAGGGCGGCGCGGTAGTTTTGTTCGGCTTCGGCACTTTTACCTTGGCGGTGCAGCGACTGGGCGGTGGCAAACAGGGTTTGGGCCGATGGTTCCGGCGTGCCTGACATCGTATGCATTTCCCCTTTAAGGCGGTTCTTTTTGTGACGCACCTGTGTCAGCCCAGGATAGTAAGCCACCAGACCAAGCGCAAACGCCTTGTTCCCCGGTGCGGCGGATTGGACTGGGAACCTGCTGTTTTGTAAAGCTTTACCCCCGTGCAGGTTGGCCGCGGCAATCGGCTCTTTCGGTGGCGGCGCGGGCGTCGTACAAAAAGCCAAACACGGGTGGATTCCAGATATGACAGTATCCCAAGACGATCTTAGATTAGCCCATCGGTTGGCCGATGCGGCGGGCGCGGCAATCCGGCCTTTTTTCCGCCATGCACTGGCTGTGACCGACAAGGGCGCCGCCAAGGGCGCGTTGTTCGACCCGGTGACCGAGGCCGATAAAGGGGCCGAGGTGGCGATCCGCACGCTGCTGAAGGCCGAGCGCCCCGAAGATGGCATCGTCGGCGAAGAATATGGCAGCGAGGCCGGTCAAAGCGGGCGCAACTGGGTGCTCGACCCGATCGATGGCACCCGGGCCTTCATCACCGGTCAGCCCTTGTGGGGCACCCTGATCGCGCTGGCCGAGGGCACCCGCCCGGTGCTGGGCGTGATCGATCAGCCGGTGCTGGGCGAGCGCTTTTTCGGCGCAGACGGCGAAGCCTTTTTGTTCGCGGGCGGCGAGAAAACCCGGCTTAAGACCCGTGCCTGCACCAAACTGGGCGACGCGGTGGTGATGACCACCCATCCGTGGGATTATTTCACCCCGGCCGAAGCGGCCTCTTTCCGTGGTGTGTCGGACAAGGCGCGCATGTCGCGTTTTGGCGGCGATTGCTATGCCTATGCCGCGCTGGCGATGGGCTTTGTCGATCTGGTGATCGAATCCAATCTCAAGCAATGGGATGTGGCAGCGCTGATCCCGGTGGTCGAAGGCGCGGGCGGCGTGATGTGCAACTGGCAGGGCGGCGATTGCGCGCTGGGTGGTCAGGTGGTGGCTGCGGCCAGTCAGGCCTTGCTTGATGATGTTTTACCTCTCCTGGCTTGAGGAGTTTGAACGTGCTTTTGCGTAGGATTTTGGGAGTGGCGATGATGGCGGCACTGTTCGGCAGCGCGCAGGCTGCAGAAAACCCGGCATTGGAAAAATCCGTGACCGGCGGCGTGATCCGCGGGGCCGCACAGGGCGATGGTGGCGCGCTGTATCAGGGCATTCCCTATGCCGCGCCGCCCCTGGGGGCTTTACGCTGGGCCCCGCCTGCACCGGTCATCCCATGGACCGGGGTGCGCGATGCCACCCACCCAGGCGCACCGTGCAAGCAACCGGCACTGGGCTGGAACGATGGGGAAGCCCGGATCAGTCAGGAAGACTGCCTGACGCTGGATGTCCATGTTCCCAAAATGGAAGCCGGGGCGCGTCTGCCGGTGATGGTGTGGATCCACGGCGGGGCCAATACGGCGGGGGCGGGGATCGGCTATTCCTATTCCACCATCGTTCATCACGGCGTCATTCTGGTGACGCTGCAATACCGGCTGGGCGTGTTCGGCTTCCTGTCGCACCCGGCACTGACGGCGCAATCGGCGCACCATGCCTCGGGCAATTACGCCATTCAGGATCAGGTCGCGGTGCTCAAATGGGTGCAGGCCAATATTGCCGCATTCGGTGGTGATCCGAATAATGTGACGATTTTCGGCCAGTCCGCCGGGGCGCAGGATGTTGGCCATCTGATGCTGACGCCGCTGGCGCGCGGGCTGTTCCACAAAGCCATCGCGCAAAGCGGCACGGTCGGCTTTGGTCTGCCGCCGCGCAGCTTGAAAGAAAACGAAAAGCTGGGCGAGGATCTGGCGGGTATTATGGGCATTGCCCCCGGCAAGGCGGGCCTGAAGGCTTTGCGCGCGGCGCCGGCCGATGCGGTGATGGCGGCCTCGCAGAAGCTGGTGCCCCCGATCGAGGATGCCGGGTTTATCTGGGATCAGTCGGTCGCCGATGGCTATGTCCTGCCAAAGACCGCGGCGGAAATTCTGGCGGCGGACGGGCAGGCCCCGGTGCCGCTGCTGATCGGTAACGATGCGCGCGAGCTGCCGCTTTACGGTGGTGAGGCGGCGGTCCGTCATGCAGTGGAGCTGCATTTCGGAGGCAATGCGGCGGCGGCGCTGAAATTCTACGGCCTTGATGGTGGCACGATCCCGCCGTCAGATCCGGTGCTGGGTTCGGTGGCGACCCAGATTGCCGCCGATGTGATGTTCCGCCTGCCAATCAACTACATCGCGGCCCGTCAGCAGGCCATCGGTCAGAAGGTCTGGCGCTACGAATTTGATGTCGCCCGCCTCGGTTCTGCCGATCCGGTCTGGCATTCTTCGGAATTGTCCTTTGTCTTTGATCCGGTGCCCGCCGGGTTGGCGCAGGATTTTGGCCGTTGGCCGCCGGTGCAACGCTACTGGACCAATTTCGCCAAGACCGGCAACCCCAATGGCGAGGGTTTGCCGAACTGGCCTGAAATGGGTGCGGATAAGACCTATATGGAATTTTCCGTTCAGGGGCCGAAGCTGGGCAAGGATTTGCGCGGGGAACTTTCCGCCCTGTGGAACAAGCCGTAAGGCCCATGCAAGCCATAAGGAGAATGCCGATGATCCGTTCCGCTCTGTTTGGTCTGTGTGGTGCCGCGGTGCTGGCGTTACCGGTGTGGGCGGATCCGCCCGCAGCGGATGGTGATGGCACGGCCCAGACGCAGCAGGCCCAGACGCAGGCTCAATCACAGACCACGCCGCAGAGCGCCGCCCCCGCCGCTGATGGCGCGGCGGTGGCCCCGGTGGTCCCGGCGCCTGCAGGCCCCGAACCGGTTGCAGCGCCAATCTCGCCCACGGGTCCGCGGGTTAAAATCGTCACCACACTGGGTACGATCACGCTGGCGCTGGACGTGGAACATGCCCCCGTCACGGTGCAGAACTTCCTGCGCTATGCCCGCGAAGGCTTCTTCAACAACACGGTGATTTATCGTGTTGTGCCCCATTTCGTCGTGCAGATGGGCGGGGTGGATATGTCCGGCCATGGTCGCCCGCACCGTGGCCCGATCCCGCTGGAAACCAGCAGCGGGCTTAAAAATGTCCGCGGCGCGGTGGCGATGGCGCGCGATACCAAGCCAGACACCGGCGATACCGAGTTTTTCATTGATTTGGCCGATAACAGCCCGCTCGATCCCAAAGCTGGCGATAAGCCCAACACCACCGGTTATGCCGTTTTCGCGGCGGTGGAGGAGGGCATGGATGTGGTCGATGCCATTGCCAAACTGCCGACCAAAGGCGGTTATGGCCCGTTCAAGGATGCTGCGCCCAAAACGCCGGTACGGATACTCAAGGTGATTGCGCCGCCGGCACTTGCGGCGAAGGCAAAACACAAATAATCCGGCTTCTGTTCCGACAATAAAAAAGGGCTGCGTTGTGCAGCCCTTTTTGTTTTGGTCTCGATCTGACGCTAGTTTTTCAGCGTGTTGCGCGGAACCCAGCGCAGAATGGGATGGCCGTTATCATCCGGCTGCCACACCGCGCGCAGCGTGTCTGTGGTGCGTGTGGTCTCGAGCTCGGGCATCTGTGTCGCGTATGTCTGTGGCGTGATGACGTTGGGGCGGATCAGAATGGCGTACATGGCAGCCTCCTAATTGCTCACGCGGGGTTCCTTAAAGCTTTGAAGGTGTGGGCCATGGCATGGCCACCCCGTCTGCCTATATATGCACGCAGAAGGTGTTACCGGGTCGTTGATATGCAACAAAAAGGCGTAAATTTATCCGTATGGCTGACAAATGGTAACCGGCGCGTGATGGGCCCGCGCCTGAAAAATCCATAAAATCTGTATGGCTGTTACGGAATGGCGGCGCGGGCCAGCGCGTCGCAACGCTCGTTCTCGGGGTGGCCGGAATGGCCATGCACCCAGTTCCATTTTACGGCATGAGGGGCGGCAGCAATTTCCAGCGCCTGCCACAGATCGTCGTTTTTGACCGGCTTTTTATCGGCGGTTTTCCAGCCGTTGCGCTTCCAGTTCTTCATCCATTTGGTCGCGCCATCTAAGACATAGCGCGAATCGGTGTGGATGGTGACGTCGCACGGCCCTTTGAGCGCTTTGAACGCCTCAATCGCCGCCATCAGCTCCATGCGGTTATTGGTGGTGGCCTTCTCCCCGCCGGAGATTTCTTTTTCGTGCGGACCGGCACGTAAGATCGCGGCCCAGCCACCCGGGCCGGGATTGCCCGAACAGGCGCCGTCGGTAAAAATCTCTACATTCATGCTCACCAGCCGTAATCGCTCGCGTGATGGATCTTGTTGTGAAAGCGCAAGCGCCGCGAATAATCACGCGGGTCCTTGGGGCGCACCAGCGCCGACGGATCGCGGTTCAGCCAGTCGTATAGCCGGGTGAGCAGAAAGCGCAAGGCCGCCCCGCGTGCCAGAATGGGCAATGCGGCGACCTCGGCAGCGCTGACATCGCGGTGCTGGCGATAGGCCGCCAGCAGATGCTGGCCTTTGGTGATGTTAAAGGCGCCGTCCGGCTCGAAACACCAGGCGTTCAGCATGATGGCCAGATCATAGGCGAGATAGTCATTGCAGGCGAAATAGAAGTCGATCAGGCCGGACACCGCATCGTTCATGATCAGCACATTGTCGGGAAACAGATCGGCATGGATCACCCCGGCGGGCAAATCCTTTGGCCAGGCCGGAACAATGCTGTCCAGCGCGTCAGCGATCAGATCGGCCAGCCCGTCCTGTACTTCGTCAGCGCGGGAGAGGCACTCTTCGGCCAGCGGCCGCCAGCTTTGCGGACCCAGACCGTTGGGCCGTGTCAGTTCGTAACTGAGGCCCGCCTTGTGCAGCGCCGCCAGCGCTGCCCCGGCGGAAGCGCAATGCACCGCTTCGGGCCGGCGTAAGGACAGACCGGTCAGGAAGGTGACCAGCGCTGCCTTGCGGCCATTGAGATTGGCCAGCAGATTGCCCGTCCTGTCGGCGATGGGCAGCGGACAGGTCACGCCCTGGCTGGCCAGATGTTTCAACAGACCAAGGAAATAGGGCAGGTCGGCTTCGTTGACCCGTTTCTCGTATAAGGTGAGGATGAAGGCGCCCTGGGTCGTCTGGAGGTAATAATTGGAATTTTCCACCCCTTCGGCGATGCCTTTAAAACTGAGGGGGGTGCCAATGTCGTATTGGGTAAGGAATTCGTCCAGATCCTCGAACGAAACCTCGGTATAGACAGCCATGATATCCAGCGTGCTCAGTGCGGCACTGGTGTATGGCATATTCGACTTGAACGCTAGGCGCGAATTCTTGTCCGGCCCCCGGTGCGGCGGGACAAAATGGCCGGGGTGGCGCCCGGCGGTTGAAAAGGTTGTTTCTGCCCATCTTTACGACATGGATTCATTCGCCTTTTTGAAAACGAGCTGCTACACAGGGCCGGTAGTGAGACTTGGGTTGCTCCTTTTTGGGCTGTCCCCCGCGTGTGGGGCCATTTCGTAAACGGCTAATGCCGTAATTGGCGTTTCGGTAGGACCATGAAACATTCATTCTTGTTAAAAGCTTCGGCGTGCCTGCTGGCGCTCGGCCTGTTGGGCGGGTGCTCGGTTTATGAATCGATTGCCAACTATCTCAACAGCGACCGTAAGGAAAAATGCCCCGACGCGGTGGTGTTGGCGGCGGCGGCGACACTGCCCGCTTTCGATCCTGCCAAAGAGGCTGATCCGACCAGTCTGATCTACAACGCCACGCTCTCCCAAAGCTCGCTGGAATGCGATTATCGCTCCAAGCAGAATAAGGCCCGTTCCGAGATCAAGCTGCATTTCGATATCTCGCGGCCGGCCGGTGGGGCAAAAGCCACTTATCGCGTGCCCTATTTCGTGGCGCTGACCACCAATGGCCGGGTGCTCGACAAGCAGATTTACTGGCAGGACGTCGAATTCCCGGTGGGCGTTTCGCACGTTACCGCTGATGCCGATATCGACGATGTGCTGCTTAAGCCCTCGCGTGGCAAAAAGCCGATCAGCTACCATTATGTTGTCGGGTTCCAGCTGACCCAGGCGCAGATCGATTATCTCAAGAAAATGGGCCAATACGAGCCATGATTCCCTTGCTTTCCGAACTGAGCGCGATCGCGGCTGCCGCGTTCGTGGTCGAAGGCTTGGCCGAAAGCTATGGTCAGGTGCAGGTCTCCGATCGCCCTGATCTGGCACAGTTTCAGTGTAATGGCGCGTTTATCGCCGCCAAGGCCCAGCGCACCAATCCGCGCGCGCTGGCCGAAAAAATTGCCGCCCGGCTGAAAGACCATCCGCTGTTTGCCCGGGTCGAGATTGCCGGTCCCGGTTTTATCAATCTGGATGTCACCGATGATGCCTTAAGCCAGCGCATGGCAGCGGTGGCGGATGATGCGGCACTGGGCTGCCCGGCCAGCGGTGCGGGCAAGGTTGCGGTGCTCGACTATGGCGGGGCCAATGTCGCCAAGCCAATGCATGTCGGTCACTTACGCTCGGCCATCATCGGGGAATCCTTACGCCGTCTGTTTCTGGCCCAGGGCTGGAAGGTCATCGGCGACGTGCATTTGGGCGACTGGGGCCTGCAGATGGGCCAGCTCATCAGCGAAGTCGAACTGGCTGGCTCGCACCCGATTTATTTCGACGAAACCTATAGCGGCCCGTACCCGGATGAAGCACCGGTGACGATGGACGATCTGGCGGTCATGTACCCCAAAGCGTCTGCCGCCTGTAAGGCTGATCCGGAACGCCTGGAAAAGGCCCGTCAGGCCACCGCTGGCCTGCAGGCCGGTCGGCCCGGCTATGTCGCGTTATGGAAAGCGTTCGTCGCCGTGTCGATGGAAGGCCTTAAACGCGAATATGGCAATCTGGGGGTCCATTTCGATCTGTGGAAGGGCGAATCCGATGCGGATGCCTTTGTCCAGCCGATGGTCGAGGATCTGAAGGCCCGCGGTCTGGCCCATATGAGCGAGGGCGCATGGGTCATCGACGTGGTGCGCGAGGACGACAAGAAGGAAATGCCGCCGCTGCTGCTGGTCAAATCCGACGGCGCGGCGCTCTACGGCACCACCGACCTTGCCACCATTGTTGACCGGGTCAAAAGCTTTGATCCCGATCTGATCCTCTATGTCGTCGATCAGCGTCAGCATACCCATTTCGAACAGGTCTTCCGCGCCGCCGACAAGGCCGCCCTCAAGGGTAAGGCCGTGCTGGAACATGCCGGTTTCGGCACCATGAACGGCACCGATGGCAAGCCGTTCAAAACCCGCGCCGGCGGGGTGATGAAGCTGTTCGACCTGATCACCATGATCACCGAAGAAGCCGACAAGCGGCTGACCGAGGCCGGTCTGGGCGCGGATTATACGCCGGAAGAACGGGCGAGCATTGCCAAACAGATTGGTATTGCGGCGCTGAAATTTGCCGATCTGTCGAATTACCGTCTGACCGATTACATCTTCGATCCGGAACGCTTTACCCGTTTTGAAGGCAAGACCGGGCCCTATCTGCAGTATGCTGCGGTGCGCACCCATTCGATCTTACGCAAGGCGGAAGGCGAGGGCTATGCCGTCGGCACCCCGGTTATCCGTTCGGAAGAAGAGCGGGCACTGGCGCTGAAGCTGCTGGCGCTGCCTGATGCGTTGGCCGGGGCGGAAGACAAGCGCGCGCCGAATATCCTGTGCGACTATGCCTTTACGCTGGCGCAAACCTTCAGCCGCTTTTATGCCGCCCACCATATTCTGTCGGAGACGGATGTCGATCTGCGCGCCAGTCGTCTGGGCTGGTGTAAGCTGACCGTGGCGGCCTTGAGCAAGGTGCTGGATATCCTGGGTATTGAAGTGCCCGAACGGATGTAAGCCTGCCAAATCTGGATCGTTCCGGTAAGGCTCCCATAACCACAAAGTTGGTTCACAGTTCCTGACACCTGTGCCGCATGCGATGTTGATGCAATCAACGTCGAAGACGGGCGGGATGCGGCCCACGCGGACGGCTTGCAGGAAGTGGTATGGATTGCACCAGAATTGATACAGCCAGGCTGCATGCCGATTTGGCGCAGTTGTTGGGATATTGTGCGAAATTGGCAGGGCCTGCGGATGTGCCGGCGTGGAGCGATTTTCGCCCCTCGGCCGTGCCGCGTTTGATGGCCGCGCTCTATGTCGCCGAACAGGTCAATGACGGCGCTGACGGCGGCAAGGATTACCGCTATCGCTCCTATGGGGCTTTGCTGCCGGAATATTTTGGCGACGATCTGCGCGGTAAATTTTTAAGCGATGCCCGCGGTGATGATTTCCGCCATGCGGTCGCCGAAGTTTATGACGCGGTGCTGGCGTGCCGTCGCCCCCACGCCCTGTGGCCGGAACTCTACTGGCCCGATGCAGGCCGTTATAAAACCGGTCATCTGCTGATCCCCTTTGCGGACGCCTCTGGCGCGGTGACGATTCTTCTGGGCGCGGTGGTCAGTGACGTGCCGCGGGAAAATCTCGTGCTGTTTCGGGGCAGGGGCATGGCCAGAATGCGCGGCTGGGAGCCTCCTGCGCCGTGATATTGCCTGTTGGTTCGGGGCTTTAGGCCGCACACCACAGGAAGTTCGGGGGGCCCGGCAAAAATCAGGCTGCGAAACCGTGGAAAGTGGGTAAAATACCCCCTGCGGCGTGTGCGGGCGGTGTCCCGCATGAAGGCCATCACACCAGTTCACGGTGGGAGGAATGATGGATTTTTCGGCGCTATACCGTCGGTTACAGGATCCTGACCTTGTCCGGCTAGCCCGCTATTGCGAGGAGCTGACCGCGGCCAAGCCCCTGCCATACTGGCACGATTTTCGGCCCGGCCACGCGACCTATCTGCTCGGGCAGCTCTATGTCATCGAGCTGGTTGGCGATGGTACGGATTATTTCTTCAAGCTCAGCGGTTCCTATATGAAGGAGATCTACGGGGTCGAGATCGTTGGTCTCACCTTGTCCCATTTGCCGGACGGGGCGCTGAAAGACACCATGCGTCGCAACTACAATGCCGTGGTGGCCAGCGGTAATCCGCTATGCGAGTCGGGCGAACTGGTCTGGCCGGACGAGCGGCGGATCGGTGTCGAGCGCATGCTGATTCCATTTGCGAACGAGCAAGGATCCCTGCACACTATCCTTGGGGCGGTGCAATGCGATGTACCGCTTGAGATTCTGCAGCTGTTTCGTGGCAATGGTCCCGGGCGCTTTATTCCCCATATCGAGGGGGGCCGCTCCACCACGCCAGCCTCTGCCGCCCCCTGTTCTGGTGATGTGCCGGTTGCATAAACGTTTTGTATCTTGTGATGTGCGTGCCCCAGGCTGGTCGTTTTGCGTGGGGTGCTGGCAGCGTTTTTTGCACGTATTTGCGCCGCCCCCAAAAGTCTTACGGAGGACAAGATGAGAGATGTGTACTACAGCGATCAGCATGAGTGGATACGCGTTGCGGATGGCATCGGTATTGTCGGCATAACCCGTTTTGCCGCCCAGCAACTGGGTGATATCGTTTTCGTTGAATTACCTGCGCCGGGCAAGCCGGTCATTGGCGCTGAGGAAGTGGCCGTGGTCGAAAGCGTTAAAGCCGCCAGTGAAATCTATGCGCCGGTCAGCGGTGTGGTGCGCGAGGTCAATCGGGCTTTGAACGATGAACCCGGGCTGATCAATGCAGATCCTGAGGGCGAGGCCTGGCTGTTCAAATTGGAACTACCGGTGGAGCCGGATTTCAGCCGTCTGATGTCGGCCGAAGAATATGGCACCCTGATCGCCAGTCTGGGCGGCTGAAGGCGGCAGTCCCCCCCGCGGGAAAAAAGGAACTTATTCTGCCTGCCTCCACGCTTCCATGACCGGCGCTTACAGAGTATAATAGGCCTTGTGCGTACTCCAGAAAGGAGAACCCCATGTCCATTTCCAGCGTCTCGACCAGCCTGCCCTATCAGGCCACCACCAATCAGATCAGTGCAACGCAAGCTCCGGGGCAACCCCAGCAGGTTCAGGGCGTTACCGGTCAGACCACCGACAGCACCCGCGATGAAAGCGAAACCGCCGTCAAGGCTGCGGCGGGCAATGATGTCGGCCGAATGGTCAACGTCACCGCCTGACGATCGGATTTTTTTAAGGTGTATTCGGCCGCGGGGCCTGACGGCCCCGAACGGCCTTTTTTGTTTTTGTGCTTAATAAAGCCCCCTCGCGCTGGGGCTAAAATCCTGCGGCCGGGCAAGGCGCGTGATAAGGATTTTCTAACGCTGTAGCCAGGATTGGTTGGTTGTTTTTCAAATATCGTGCTTAGGTTGCTTCGCAGGCAGAGGTGAATTCCCGTTATGAATATCTCCGGAATGACAGCTCAGTATCCTACCCAAGCAATGCAAGCGTTACAGTCGATCAAAGACACATCGCGGCAGCCCCCCCAGCAGTCAAGCACTCCTGCCGCGACGACCCAAGCCTCCCAATCCATGACGGCCCCTGAGGTGGGCAAAACTGTAGACATCTCTGCCTGACAGTACTTCCCCCGTTTCCCTTGGCCCGCCCCCTATCCGGCGGGCCTTTTTTATCGGCCGCGGATCAGGCATAAAAAAAGCCCCCGATTGACGGGGGCTTTTTGGTCTGTGGCGGCTTACTCGGCCGTCTTTTTCTTTTTGGTTCTGGAGGCCAGCGACTGGCTCGGCGAGGCGCCTTCCAGAAGCGGCTTGAGATATTTGCCGGTATAGCTTTTGGCCACTTTGGCAATCTGCTCCGGTGTACCCTGCGCGATGATCAGGCCACCGGCATCGCCACCTTCGGGGCCAAAATCGACCGCCCAGTCGGCGGTCTTGATGACTTCCAGATTATGCTCGATCACCACCACGGTGTTGCCGCTTTCGACCAGCTCGTGCAGCACATCCAGGAGTTTCTTGACGTCGTGGGTGTGCAGACCGGTGGTCGGCTCGTCGAGGATATAGAGCGTGCGACCGGTGGCTTTGCGCGAGAGTTCCTTGGCCAGCTTGATACGCTGGGCTTCACCGCCCGACAGGGTGGTGGCCTGCTGACCGATCGAAATATAGCCCAGACCGACGCGTTTTAAGGTTTCGAGCTTTTCGTGAATGGCCGGGACCGCCTTGAACAGTTCGGCACCGGCTTCGACTGTCATGTCGAGTACGTCGGAAATCGAATGGTCCTTGTACTTCACTTCCAGGGTTTCGCGGTTGTAGCGCTTGCCGTGGCAGACATCGCATTGCACGTAAACGTCGGGCAGGAAGTGCATCTCGATCTTGATGACGCCGTCGCCCTGACAGGCTTCGCAGCGCCCGCCCTTGACGTTGAACGAGAAGCGGCCGGCCTGATAGCCGCGCGCCTTGGATTCCGGCAGTTCGGTGAACCAGTCGCGGATGAACGAGAACGCGCCGGTATAGGTTGCCGGATTGGAACGCGGCGTACGACCGATCGGCGACTGGTCGATGTCGATCACCTTGTCGAGATATTCCAGCCCTTCAATCTTTTCAAAAGGCGCGGGATGCTCGTTCGAGCCGTTCAGCTTGCGCGATGCCGCCTTGAACAGCGTCTGAATGGTGAAGGTGGATTTGCCACTGCCCGACACGCCGGTGATGCAGGTGAAGGTGCCAAGCGGGATTTCCGCAGAAACATTTTTGAGGTTGTTGCCCGATGCGCCACTGACTTTCAGCCAGCGGTTATAGGCCGCTTTGCGCCGCTTGGTCGGCACATCAATCTTCTCGATCCCGGCGAGATATTTGCCCGTCAGGCTTTTCGGGTTGGCCATGATCTCCTCAGGCGTCCCCTCGGCGATCAGCTTGCCGCCATGGATACCCGCGCCGGGGCCGATGTCGATGACATAATCGGCGGCCAGAATGGCTTCGTCGTCATGCTCGACCACGATCACGGTGTTGCCCTGATCGCGCAGGCTTTTGAGCGAGTCCAGAAGGCGCTGGTTATCGCGCTGATGCAGACCGATTGATGGTTCGTCGAGCACATAGAGCACGCCGGTAAGGCCCGAACCGATCTGCGATGCCAGACGGATACGCTGGCTTTCACCACCCGATAAGGTGCCCGCGCCGCGCGACAGTGTCAGATATTCCAGACCGACATTGACCAGGAATTTCAGCCGTTCGCGAATTTCCTTGAGGATGCGGGCGGCAATTTCCTTGTGCTGTTTGTTCAGCTTCTTGTCGAGGTCGCGGAACCAGGCATCGGCGGTGCGGATCGGCATGGCGCAGACCTCACCGATATGGACGGTATCAATCTTGACCGCCAACGCTTCCTGTTTCAGGCGGTAGCCGTGGCACATGTCGCACGGGCTGTCGTCCTGAAAACGCTGTAACTCTTCACGGACATAGGCGGAATCGGTTTCTTTCATCCGCCGTTCAAGATTGGGAATGACACCTTCAAAGGTTTTCTTGACCTCGTAACGGCGCATACCATCATCATAGATGAATTTGATTTCTTCTTCGCCCGAACCATGGATGATGATGTCACGCACTTTTTTGGGCAGTTCTTCCCACGGCAGGTCGAGCGAGAAGCCGTAATGGCGCGACAAGGCTTCCAGCGTCTGCAAATAAAGCGGCGAGGGTGTCTTCGACCAGGCGGCAATGGCACCTTTGCGTAGCGGCAGCGTGCTGTCGGGCACCACCAGCAAGGCCGAGAAATGCAGCTGTGTGCCCAGACCATCGCAGTTGGGGCAGGCGCCATGCGGGTTGTTGAACGAGAACAGCCTGGGTTCGATTTCGGCAATGGTGAAGCCGGATACCGGGCAGGCGAATTTGGACGACATCAGAATCTTTTTCGGCTCGCCCTTGTCGTCTTTTTCATCGGCATATTCGGCGATGAAAATACCATCGGTCAGCGCCAGCGCGGTTTCAATGGAATCGGGCAGGCGGTTGCCCAGATCCGCTTTGACCACAATGCGGTCAACCACAACTTCGATATCGTGCTTCAGCTTCTTGTCGAGCGCAGGGATGTCGCGGATGTCGTAATATTCGCCATCGACCTTAACGCGCTGGAAGCCCTTTTTCTGCAGCTCGGCAAATTCCTTGCGGTATTCGCCTTTGCGCCCGCGCACGATCGGGGCGTTGAGGTAAAGCCGGGTGCCTTCGGGTAGCGCGAGAATGCGGTCGGCCATCTGGCTGACAGTCTGGCTTTCAATCGGCAAGCCGGTAGCGGGGGAATAGGGCACGCCGATGCGCGCAAACAACAGGCGCAGATAGTCATAGATCTCGGTCACCGTGCCGACGGTCGAGCGCGGATTCTTCGAGGTGGTTTTCTGTTCAATGGAAATCGCCGGTGACAGACCTTCGATCAGGTCGACATCGGGCTTCTGCATCATTTCGAGGAACTGGCGGGCATAGGCCGACAGGGACTCGACATAGCGGCGTTGCCCTTCGGCATAAATCGTGTCGAAGGCCAACGAGGATTTGCCCGAACCGGACAGGCCGGTCATCACCGTAAGCTGGTCACGAGGAATTTTGACGTCGATATTTTTCAGGTTGTGCTCGCGGGCACCGCGGATGGTGATGTACTTCAACTTCGATCCCTATATTCCGAAAGGTCGTACCTATGGCGAAGGCTTGGGCCGGGCGCAAGGCAGGAAATAGCCTCCCTCGCGGTTTTGCACTGGAACGTTTCAGGAACAGTACAGAGGTTCCCCGCAGAGTACCAGTGTCCGCGTGGTTTTAGGCTTGGCGTGAAGGACTAATATGGCACAATGTGGGCGGGACACGTTTGCTGCGGCGGGGTATTTTGCCAGCCTGACGGCAGATGATAACTGCTTTGGGGAGAAAAAATGCTGAACAGACGTATGGTGCTGGCTGGTTTACCGGTCTTTCTGGCAGCGTGCGCGGGGGAGCCGGGTGATATTCCGCCCCGGCGGACCCAGGATGTCTGGGGGGCGGGCGAAGAAGTCCCCTCGGCCAAGGTGATCCGTGGTCATCCGAATGTGCTCGATTTTGGCGACGGCCTTAAAATCCCCTTCAATCAGTATGCCTTTCTGACCCTGTGGGAAGGTAAAACCTTCTGGCTAACCTATGGTGCCGGGCGCGCGCCGCGGTCCTATCAGGCCGATGGCATGGCAATGCGGGCGGCCGAAGGCACCATGAAGCTGTTGCTGATGACGCTGGCCTTTGCACCGGAGCGGCTGGAGCATGCCGATGGCGGCTGGCGGCTTAAACAGCAGAATATGGGCAATTACGTGCGGGGGCTGCTGGAGTTGCCCGGTAAGCCGTTTGCGCCGCAGACCGATGCCAGTTTGGGCTTCGGCAATATGGACACGGCCTATGCCTCGGCGGAAATGTCGATGGCCTCGCTCGGCCAGACGTCGAACATGCCGGGCAGTTCGGGCGGGGCGGTGCTGCCGGTCGATATTCTGGGCGATCACAAGGTTGATTCCTTCACCTGCTTCATCCTCAAAAAGAAGGATGTCGATCTGGATACCGTGCGCAAAATCGCCCAGATCGATACCCTGACGCCGACCGGTGGCAAAGCCGGGGCTAATGTCGGGTCCGGTAGCGGGCCGAAATAAAGTAAAGTATAGTGTGCAATATGGCCGGTCAGATCTGAATCTTACGATGTAATTTTCAGGTTTTCGGCCATATTTTGCGCTGTGTGCAAAATTAGTGTGTCCACTGTCCACTGATTATAAAGCTGACACCTGCGTCAATAGTGTCAAACCTATTCGCTTTAACCATTTTTTCTTTGTTCTACATTTGATTGAAAGAAATGATGGGCGCGAAATATGTTGAGCAGAAGATTTTTGTTGGCGACACTTCCCGTTTTGCTTGCCGGGTGTGAGACCGCACATGATCGTATGATCCATGATCTGGCCTTTGGGGAGCTGAAAAAGGATGCCGAAGGTAATCTGCGGGAATGGGACGTCAAAATGCCGCCAGCCAAGGTGGTGCGGGGGCGCCCCAATTATCTCGACTTTGGCGGTGGCGTGCATGTGCCGCTGACCAAGGGGGCCTTTTTCACCTTGTGGGAGGGGGAGAATTACTGGCTGACCTTCGGTATCGGCTGGACCGGGCAGGTGTGGCAATCGAAAGAACATGCCCGGATGTTTGCCACCGCCACAATGAAATTGTTGCTGATGACACTGGCCTTTGCGCCGGAACAGCTGGAACAGAAAGATCGCGGCTGGCGGCTGAAGGTGCAGGACGTCAAAAACTACGTTCGGGGCGCGCTGGATCTGCCGGGCCGGCCATTTACACCACAGATCGACACGCAGGATGTATTTGGCGGTTACAGTGAATCTTTTGCTTTGTCACAAAACGCCATGATGAGCGCAGGTGGTATGCCCGGTGGTGCCCCGTTATTTCGCTTTGGTGCCTTCGGTGATGATAAAATCGCTGCCGCCTGCGCCTATCTTATTCCCAAGAGGGATCTGGACCTCGCCTATGTGCGTAAATCTGCGGTGCTCGACACCCTGACACCCGCCGGTGGACCAAAAGATGTTCGCCCTGCGGGGTAACTGCAGTAAAATAAAAGTATAGTATAGTGCACAATTTAAGCGCTTCTTATGCGCGAATTGGCGCTGATAAAACAGTATGTATGCAGTTTAATGCGAAAAAAATAGTATTAGAATGAAGTTTTGTAGACGCTGTCTGCATTTTATAAGTGTGACGCGTGCGTCAATTTGTTAAATGTTGTACCTTTAACTATTTTATCTTCGTATTACATTTAATAGGATAGTGAGCGGGAGAGAAACATGTTTGACAGAAGATATTTTCTTGCAGCGTTGCCCCTTTTTCTTGCCGGGTGTGAGACCGCGCATGATCGTATGATCCACGATCTGGCCTTTGGGGAACTGAAAAAGGATGCCGAAGGTAATCTGCGGGAATGGGACGCCAAAATGCCGCCGGCCAAGGTGGTGCGGGGCCATCCCAATTACATCGACTTTGGCGATGGTGTGCATGTTCCCCTGACCAAGGGGGCCTTTTTCACCCTGTGGGAAGGCAAGAATTACTGGCTGACCTTTGGCATCGGCTGGACCGAGGTGGCGGGGCAATCCCGGGATCATGCCCAGATGTTCGCCACCGCCATCATGAAATTGTTGCTGATGACGCTGGCCTTTGCACCAGAACGACTGGAGCAGAAAGATTGCGGCTGGCGGTTGAAAGATCCGGATGTCAAAAATTACGTCCGGGGTGCGCTGGATTTGCCGGGGCGGCCCTTTACGCCGCTGTTTGACACCCAGAACCCTTTTGGTGATCTGGGCTCATCTTTCTTTACCTCCGTACAGAATGCCGTGGTCTCTGCAGGGGGGATGCCGTACGGGGCAAATCCGAATGCTGGTCCCGGTCCTGCCGTCGGGGTTATTCCCGGCTCCCAGCCGCCCTATCGCTTTGATGCCTATGGTGACCGTAAAGTCATCGCGGCCTGCACCTACCTCATTCCCAAGAGCGATCTGGACCTCGCCTATGTGCGCAAATACACCACGCTTGACACATTGGGGGTGTCTGCTCAGAAGTAGCGGTGTGTCCTGACGCCCGTTTTACGGGTGCATGTCGGGGCGGGGGCGAATTACGTCCACAACTGCGCGCGGGACGGGGTGTGGCACTTGCCTCGACGAGGAGGTAACGTCCTGGCGAACTATTTAGGAGTCGAGCATGGCCGGCAGCGTCAATAAAGTCATTCTGGTGGGCAATCTGGGGCGCGACCCGGAAATTCGCCGGACCCCTAATGGCGACCCGATCGTCAATCTTTCGGTGGCGACGTCGGAGAACTGGCGCGACAAGGCGACCGGTGAGCGCAAGGAAAAGACCGAGTGGCATCGCGTGGTGATCTTCAACGAGAACCTCGCCAAGGTCGCCGAGCAGTATATGCGCAAAGGCACCAAGGTCTATCTCGAAGGCCAGTTGCAGACCCGCAAATACACCGACAAGGACGGTGTCGAGAAATATTCGACCGAGATCGTGCTCAGCCGTTTCCGTGGTGAACTGGTGCTGCTCGACAGCCGCAATGGCAGTGGTGGTTTCGGTGGCCCGGCGGCGGGCGGCTCGGATGCCGGTTCGGCCTTTGGCGGCGCGTCGGAAGCCCCGGCCAGCTTCGACCGTGGCGGTATGGACGACGATATTCCGTTCTGAAGTTTCAGAACCGTACAGAATAAAAAGGGCGGCCCGGTGCCGCCCTTTTTCGTATCTGCCCTAGGTTTTGCGTATTCTGAGCGCGATCCAGGGTTTGCCGGGCAGGGCGATGCTGCGGCCGTCCTGATCGGCAAAATCATACGCCCCCTGCGCCGTGACGGTGAATTTGCCCGCCACCGGCGTGATGGTCATGTTCCAGCTATCCAGAATATCGACCGTGAAGCTGTCGCCGTCTTCCAGCCCGGCCTTGGGCAGGCTGAAGGCCCAGTCTTTGGGCGCCGTATCGCCAAAATATTTCAGATAATATTTCCCGGCGACGCCCGCGATATGGTGGTCCTGCCATTTGTCGATCGGGTCGAGCCCATGGCGCGGGCCTGCTTCGAGAATTTTGCGCAAAAAAGCGATGCGCGGCGCACTGGTGCCGCGTAACTGACCGCCAGTGCCAACCCACATATGATGGCTGGCATCTTCGATGAATTCGCCATGGCCGACATAGACGCCCGCGATGGTGCCGAACCAGAAACGTGATGTCAGTTCTTTGCCGCTCAGCTGGCCCCAGCGCGCGGTATGATTGCCCTCATATTTGACTTCATCGAGCACCACCGGCTTGTTCCAGACATCGCGCAGCAGCATGGCGCGCTCATCATCTTCGGCAATCGCCCCGCTCTGAATACTGCTGTGGGTCACCCACGGTTTCGCATTGTCGTAGAAACGGCGCATGTGATGGATCGAGCGCAAGTGATCGTAGATGTCGTGCGCCTGCAGGATTTCGAAATAATGGTCGAAATCCTCCATCGTTTTTTCTTTCATCAGATCGAATTCGTTGGCCACCGACCACCAGACATTATGATAGGGGGCCAGCCGTGCAATCAGGTGCTCGATATAGCGCGCATTGACCTTGTCCGGCAGGGCGTCAAAGCCATAGCGACCTTCGTCATAAGGGTGGAACAGAATAATATCGGCCTCGATGCCGAGCGTTTCCAGCGCCGCCACGCTTTCTTCCAGCCGGTGGAAAAATTCCGGGTTGAAGCGATCATAATCCCAGTCATTCGGCACGCCCATAAAGGGGTACAGCGCTTCGTTGGTGGTAAGTGATCCGTTGGGAAACACCAGCATACGCACCTTGTTGAATGGTGCGCCGGCCAGGGTTTGCAGCGTCTGGGCGCGAATATCTGCGGGCTGGTGAATCCAGCCATAACAGGTGGTGCCGATGGGTTTGAACGGTGCGCCATCGGCATAGGCAAAGTGAAAGCTATCGGCCACCCGCACCGGTCCATGATTGCCAGGGGCGGGGTCGCTGGCCTCGATCGTGCCCGTATTACGATCCAGTGCCGAATTGTTGCTGCGCGTCAGATAGGACCAGGTCCCCGGCTTGGGCGGGCTGAAGCGGATGCGATAGGTGCCATTGCCGTCGTAAAAGCCCAGCACACTATGTTCCTCATCCTTGCTGAACAGGGATGATTTTTTGAATGTGGCACTGAGCCAGATGTTTGCATCCGGGGTGCCTTCTGATGGTCCCGTCAGAACAACGTCCACCACGCCCCATTGCGGGGCCCGGAGCGTTTCGCCATTGGCAAAAGCGGGTTTTGCCAACGCCGAAAGTCCTGCTGCGGCTGCCAGCCCGCAGGCGGTACGCCGGGTGATGGCGGTGGTTTCGGGCATGGCTTCCTCATCTTCGCTGATGCGTCGGGGGTAACTTTATCAGGCCGGTGGGGGCGGGCAACCACTCATAAAAAGAAAGCCCCCGGGTATCGGCCGGGGGCTGTATTTTGCTATGCGCTGGTTGCGGTTCAGATTTGATCGCGCAAGGTGATGGTTGCGTTTTGCGCCTTGCCGTCACGGCTGATGCTGAAATCGATCTTTGTGCCGGGGGCGTCGTTGCGTAAGCGTTTGCGGGTGTCGGCCAGTGACATGTCTGCGGCCGGTTTACCGTCAATCGCGGTGATGTGATCGCCTTTTTGCAAGCCCGCCGCTTCGGCGGGCGATCCCCTGGTCACGGCGACCACCTCAAAACCATCCGCTGACTGATTAATCCATATGCCAGCGCGGTCATAGACACTGATATCGGTCACCGGCAGGGGTTGCGGTTTCAGATACATTTTGCGATGCGCATAATCGAAGGTGACGATAAAACGCTTCAGGAGGCCGCTGCCGATATTGCCGTTATAATCATCCCCGGCAAAGGCCCCCTTATTCTGGTCGGCCAGATCGGCAACGATATTCGGCACTTTCACGTCGCCCAGCGTAATTTCGCTGACGCGTGTGACATAACCGGTCGATGGGCCACCGATACCCCAGCCCGAAACCGCATCAACGCCTTTATGCGTCGCCCGCAAATTGTTGCGTTCGGCAAAGGGTTTGTTGACGGTCAGTTCTGAGCGCGATCCGGTGTCGATATCAAAGGTGGCGGGAATACCTTCAAAGCTGCCTTTAATTTGCGGGACGCGTTCATTGAGTATGAAGGGAATTTCGGTTCCGGCCTCTTTGGCATCAAACTTGGCCGGATCAATCAGGGTGAGCTTGCCCGCCATATAATCAATGCGGGTAACAAAGCGGCGAAAGGTTTCATAGCCGATCATGCCCGGCATCGGGATGCCTTCCACATGCGCCATGGCATCAAGCGGCAGGATGAAAATCTGTTGGTTGTGGATTGTGGCGTCACCGACGTCTATACGGTCGGCATGGCTGATACCGCCCTCCATAATACCCTCACCGGCTCCGCCGCCCGGTATGGTGCCTTCGGTTTTCAAGCCCAGCCCGGCGGCGGTTTTCGGCGTCACCAGATTCAAACCGCCGGTATCAAAAATGGCGGTAATCGGTTTGCCGTTAAATTTTGCCGTGCCATAGATGTGATTGTTGACCAGCGTGAAGGGCACGGTGGTTTCTGTGGCCCCACCGACAATCGTAAAATCCGCCACCTGCATTTTGGGTGGGGCATAATCCGTCTGCTTTTGCGCAGGCAGGAACCGCGCCTTGGTCAGTGTCTGGGTGATAAGGTATTTCTCACCCTTGCCGGTATCCGTGGTGATTTTCGTTGGTATTTTGTATCCGCTGACGGCGCTGTAGGCGCTAAAGCGCGAGATGTTCGTATCGGCAGCGTGTTTTTCCACCACTTTGGCCAGCTGATGGCTGGTGGCATCAAACCAGGCGTCAAAAGGTTTTCCGTTTTTGGGCGTTACCGTCAGAACGGTATAGTTTTTTCCGTCTTCTGTTTTTTGCACAGCGGTAATGATGGCGCCGCCCCGATCCGTCCGCCACCATGTATTGCTGTCGCGATACGCCTGATTGACAGCCAGTTGTTTGTACTCTTCGGTATCCTGTGTGGTCACAACCCCTGAGGTGTCCTGATCCCAGGGGCTGCGTCCGTCAAACCCGCTATTCTCTTTTATCGCGCCAAGCACCATCCGGGTCACATTCCATCCCTGCACGCTGTCGGTCTGTATCGTGACGGTGCCGGTCATACCAAAGGCGGTCAGGGCATAATCGGTCTGTAACGTTGGTTTGCCCTTGGGGGGCTGACCAACTGCGGCCTTGTTGGCGGTCAGAATTTGTGCCACCGATGGGGCGGCTTGCGCGCCACAGGTCAGGGAACCGGCAAGCAACAGGCCTGTCAGTACGCTCGTGAGAAATCTTTGCATGGGCTCCACTTTTCCGTTTATCCGGTATCGAAAGTTAGGACGGCATCGCGTGTATCGCAATATTTCAAAGCTATGCGTGCTTTGCATGGCTCTGCTGGCCGGGGGCATCGCTGTATCACTAGATGCGGCGGCGGGGCCGTACAGACGCATCGTTTCGACGAATCTTTGTGCCGACGAGTATGTTTTCCGGCTGGTGCCGCGCGATCATATCGCCGCTTTGTCCTATGAAGCGACCGATCGCCATCCGCAGGTCTCGACCATCGCCGACAAGGCGGCCGGTATCCGCACCATTCACCCTTCGGCGGAAACTATTCTGGCGCTGAAACCCGATCTGGTCGTGATGTACGCCGGAACCAATCAACGCTTACGCGCCACGCTGAAACAGTTGCATATCGACGTGCTGGATGTGCCATGGGCCGACAGTCTGGCCGATATCCGCAGCGCCACCATGATGCTGGGCGACAGCTTGGGCAATCCGGCAGCGGCCAAGGCCCTGCTGGCGGCGATGGATGCCAAACTGGCGGCGGCCCGGGCGGCTGCCCCGCACGGTCGGGTTCGGGCCATTCTCTATCAGCCCAATGGCTATGCCCGCGTGTCGGGTTATGCCGATGAAATCCTTGCCATTGCCGGGGGCGATGATATGGCCCCCGCGCTGCTGAAAGGGGCCCGCGGGACCTTGCCGGTCGAGACGGTTGTTGCCGCGGCACCCGATTTGCTCATTCTGGGTGGGGAAAGCGAGGTAGGCAGTGCGCTGGCCTATCGTGTGCTGCATCATCCGGCCCTGCAAACCCTGCAAGGGCGCAGCCTGATGCGGTTCCAGCGCCTGCCCGAGCTGTTGTGCGCCGGTCCCTGGGCAGCCGATGCTGTCACTTCCTTTACCACGCTGGTCAATGATGCGGCCGCGCTGCGGGCGGCAAGGCTTGCGCCGCCTGCGTCGGGGCATTAGAAGGGCTTCAGGATGCCGAGCAGGGAACGCGGATCATAGACGCGGCTGCCCCCGCAACTGTCGGCGGCACTGTTGTTTTTGAGCCACTGGCTTTCGTGCTGGGAAGGCTCAGAAGTGGGTCCGTTACGGGCCGGCCGCTTAAAGCCAGGAGACCTGACGGTATCTGTCGTCCACTGCCAGGGCCGGGGTGCGCCTTGCCGGAGAAGTCGCAGGTTTTGCGACGGCGGCGACGTTGGAAGGTCGCATGTCGAAACTGTTTGCCGTTTATCCGCAAAAATATCGCGTCTTACCCATAACCCTGGTGCTGGCTGTTATGGCGCTGGCAGGCTTGCTGCTGTCGCTTCTGGTGGGGCCCGCAGGCTTTGGCCCCAAGGTACTGATCGCCGGGCTGATCAACGGGGTGGGGCCTGCGGGCATCATTGCCCGTGAAATCCGCCTGCCACGGGCGCTGCTTGGGTTGGTGGTCGGGGCGGCACTTGGTGGCTCCGGCGCGGCGCTGCAGGGGCTGTTCCGCAATCCGCTGGCCGAGCCGGGCGTCACCGGCGTTACCGCCACCGCCGGGCTGGGCGCTGTGATCGCACTCTATTTCGGATTGGCGGCGTTAAACCCGTTTCTGCTGCCCGCGCTGGCCATTGCCGGGGCGCTGCTGGCGGCGGTGATCCTGTTCTTTTTATCGCGGGCCGGGGCCAGTGATGTGGCACTGGTGCTGGCGGGGGTAGCGGTGTCGAGCTTTGCCGCCGCGCTGACCGCGCTGGCGCTCAGCCTGTCGCCCAATCCCTATGCCATCAGCGAGATGGTGCTGTGGCTGATGGGGTCATTGAAAGACCGTACACTGATTGATCTGGCCTATGCTGCGCCGCTGGTTCTGATCGGGCTGCTGCTGCTGGCATCTGCCGCGCGCGGGCTTGAGGCGTTGATTTTGGGCGAAGAAGCCGCCGCCAGTCTGGGTGTTGATGTGGCATCGGTGCGCCGCCGCGTGGTGTTGGGTGTGGCGCTGGCCACCGGGGCGGCAACGGCCGCGGCCGGGGCGGTTGGTTTCGTTGGTTTGGTGGTGCCGCATCTGTTGCGGCCCCTGTGCGGCTATTCCCCCGCCCGTCTGATCCTGCCTTCGGCGCTGGGCGGGGCGGTGCTGGTTTGTCTGGCCGACGTGGCCGCGCGTCTGATCCTGCCCGACGGGCAACTGATGCTGGGCGTGGTAACCGCGATGATCGGTGCGCCGTTCTTTTTCTGGCTGGTTTTCCGGCTCCGGGGGCAGTCATGAGTAGGATCGTTTTTGCTGCGGCCGAGGTGCGCTTTGGGTCCCAGCCGGTGCTGCGCGGGATCTCGGCAGATTTTGAAGCTGGTACCCTGACCGGTATTATCGGTCCCAATGGCGCCGGAAAAACCACGCTGTTGCGGGCTGCGCTGGGATTGGTGCCACTGGCCGGTGGCACGGTTCGGGTGCTGGATAAGCCGCTGCCAGCCTGGCGGCGCACGGCGCTGGCGCGTTATCTGGCCTATCTGCCGCAAGGCGGGGCGACGGTGTGGCCGGTAACGGCACGCGAGGTGGTGATGCTGGGCCGGATGCCCTATCACCCGCGCCTTAACCGCCTGACGGCGGCGGATCTGGCGGCGGTGGATCTGGCGCTGGCGCGGGCTGATGCCACGGCTTTTGCCGCGCGGCGCATGGATGCCTTGTCGGCGGGCGAACGCGCGCGGGTGCTTTTAGCCAGGGCGCTGGCCACCGGGGCCGATATTTTGCTGGCCGACGAACCGGCAGCGTTTCTGGACCCGGCCCATCAGTTTGCCCTGATCGAGCTGTTGCAGGCCGAGGCAGCCCGTGGCGTTGCCGTGGCGGTTACCTTGCACGATCTGACGCTGGCGCGGCGCTGCGACCGGCTGATTGTCCTTCAAAACGGGCAGGTGGCGGCCAGTGGCGGCCCCGATGTGCTGGATGATGCCGTATTGGCCCGGGTGTTTGGCTTGTCGGCGCGGCGGGCCGTGGCGGCGGATGGCACCGCCTTGGTTGAGTTTAATCGAAATTAAAGCTATCCCGGTAGGCTTCACGCAAGCCTGCAACATATCGGGGTAGTGATGGGTAAGAAAGACAAAGCGGTTTACGAGGATCTGCTGCGGTCGTTGCAGGTCGAGCTGGTCAAGCTGCAACGCTATCTGATCCTGGAAGGCTCCCGCGTGCTGGTGATTTTCGAGGGGCGTGACGGGGCCGGTAAGGATGGCACCATCATGCGCCTGATCGAGCATATGAGCCCGCGCGATACCCGCATTCACGCCCCGGGCAAACCGTCCGGCCGCGAACAGACCGAATGGTATTATCAGCGTTTTGTGCCCTATCTGCCGGCCGGTGGCGAATTCGTCGTCTTTAACCGCTCCTGGTACAATCGTGCCGGTGTCGAACGGGTGATGGGCTTTTGCCGGGCCGATCAGGTCAAGGATTTCTTTGAAACCGTGGTGCCGTTTGAAAAGCTGCTGGTGCATGACGGCATCTTTTTGCGCAAATATTATCTCGATATCGACAGTGACGAACAGAAAAAGCGCCTGAGTGCCCGCAGTGAAGACCCGCTAAAGCAGTGGAAGATCTCGCCGGTAGACGAGGCCGCGACGAAGAACTGGAAAGCCTATTCGCTGGCCCGTAACGAGATGCTGGCCCGCACCAGCCATCCCGCGGCGCCCTGGCACGTTGTGCAGGCCAACGACAAGAAGACCGCACGCATTGAAATCATTCGCGATTTGCTGGCCGGGTTCGATTACCCTGAAAAAGATAAGGGATTAGTCGCGCCAGATCGTGATGTGGTCTTTGCCTGGTCAGAAAAGAAGAAATCTGCATTGGCCCCGTAACTATAGGGCTGCAGTTGTTTGCCTTGATTAAGGCATAATTTTAGTAAAATATTTAATATGTAGTTGGTGTCTGCTTATGTGAAAGTATGCAACTGGGCGTGTGCAAATTTGTACATGTATTCAAGTTGCCTATCTGTCATATGCACTGAAGTATCATGTCCATTAATTGGTAGGTGAAATGATTATTTTCCCTTGGACGAGCGATTACTGTGTTGGTGTTCCCCAGTTTGATCAGGAGCATATGCAACTGGTTGAGCTGACCAATAAACTATACGCATCTATTCTTGACGGTAGCACGGTTAATGTTGCGTCATCGGTTATTGATGGTCTGATCAGTTATGCCGATCATCATCTTAAGCATGAAGAGCGGGTGATGGCCGAGACCGGCTATCCCCATATTGACCGCCACATAGCGCAGCATATCTGGTTCGCCGGGCGCATCCGGGCCTTTCAGCAGGAAGGCGTCGACAAGGCCGGGACACTGGCCATGATCGATGTGGCGCGCGAGCTGTCGCTTTTTCTCAAAAGCTGGCTGTCTGGCCATCTGTGCAGCGAGGATCGTGAGCTGGGGCATTTTCTCAACGCCCGCGGCATCCACTGATCCGCACGCAAAGCGGGCAGTGGGTGAGAAAATGGTGACCCCGGCGTGGTTCGAACACGCGGCCTACGGTTTAGGAAACCGCCGCTCTATCCGGCTGAGCTACGGGGTCGTACAACCAAATCAATAGCTTAAGTATATATTATGTCAAGTCGTTCCTCGGTCGTTCCTCAGTTCCGTTCCCCGCGCGTTCCGGCCGCCGTTTTCTGGCGAAGGTGGACGACCTTTTGCGCACGCGAAACGCGGTCGCGTGTATAGCGCGAAGCCATCGCCACGTCAGCCCAGCCGCCGGCGGCTTGAATGTCTAGCGACGTAATGCCCTGGATGGAGCCTGCCTCGGTTGCGCCTCCTGCGCGCATGTCCATTGACCAAATGGTGTCCGGGATCCCTGCAGCGCGTGCAATGTCGCGGAAGACTGTAATGTAGTGCCGCTCCTTCCAAGGGCGTCCGGTCGCTTCGCAGATGATGACTGGCCCAACACGCTGTTCTTCTGGAATTGCCTGCAATAATTCGAGCAGCGCGGGTGTCTCCTTGAGGTCAAAGCTCCGTTCAATGCGCCCCACCTTGGTCTGGTGATAGGTGATGCTCCATTCGGGCGAAATGTTCTGCCATACCCAGCCGGGCCGCCACTGGCCCGCTTCCCATGTGCCGATGATGTGGGTGCGGCGCTCGGTAAGTTCAAATTGTGAAAGGGTGGTGATGGCGATCGAGCGATGGCCCATTTCGAGGGCTTTGCTGACAATGGCCAGCACTTGCACACGCGTTGGCGCTGCGTCGCGTGGTGTTATTACTGGGAACCTCATGGTTTTCAATAAACCTTCGCGCAAGTCGCGCGATCCGACGATCCCTATTTCGACTGCATATGATACCAAAACCCGCAGCATTGCTATGTTGTGCCGCGCGCGGGCTGGTGTCGTGACCTTACCGTCTGCGTTCGGCTGGCCCCATTGGTAATGCCAGCGGCGCACGTCTTCCCCGGTTACGCGTGACGTAGGAACCCCACCAACAACGATTGCATCAATACGGCGTTTTCCCACTGTTTCGTCGATTATCTTGCAGCATTGGTCGTATCGCCGTCGCGTTTTTTCACGCACATTTTGATATGGCGACAGTGGATCGTTTTGATAGCGCCGGATCAGCCACGAAATGGTGAACTTTGCCGGTCCTGTGTCGCGACCTGCGCGCCAATCAATAAGCTCTTTCCATATTTCGCGGCATTTCGCGGCGATCTCTTCTTGTGACCCTTTCAGGGCCAAGGATTTGATCGGCCAACCAGCCTTGATGTCTTTGGCTGGGGGAACCCAATACGGAACCTCGCTTCCAGCACGCGGACGCCATTTTAGTCCTGGAGCATAGAGAATATGCGCCTCTGGAAGCGATCCGCTGGCACGGGTTACGAGGTTAGTCATTCAGAATGTCTCCAAGGCGATTTCATCCTCTATTGTAGAAATAGAGGATTGTGGATCATCGTTGCTCGCCAGTCTCCAAAATGCAAGGATTGCCGGAATTGGGCGCATCCCATTAATATTATTGGGTTTTGGAAATCCTAAGGCTTCAAGTCGCGGTAAACTTTTACGAAATCTCTCCGGGCTCATACCTGATAAAACGGCGGTTTCAGCCTCATTTGCCCAATAGGCGGGTCGGCCTCTTCCCGCGAGGGATTTGGCAATTGTACTGCATGGGGATGTCATTCTGCGGCCTCGCTTTCTGTTGGTTGGGTTGGATAGGCCCAAGGCTGGCGGATGGAGAGGGCTTTCATGGTTGATTATTCTCCAACACCTGCAAACAATCTCTCGTTTGATACTCGCGAAGCCGCAAGGTGCCCCCTGAATCAGATTCACAAACCACAACAACGGTGGTGGTTTCAAAACACCTAACGACAAGCGCGTTCGGGCCCGACCCGTTTAGTCGAACGATTGTCCCGCGCGCAAAAGCCAATGATGGTATATTCACAACATTTGCCATCATTTCACCTCCGGCCATGCGTGGTGCTGCTCGCTGGCGAGACAGTCGCCCGCAGCGGCTTTGCCGACACGGTCAACCCTGATGACGCGCTCGCCGTGGAATCCTGTCCCACCCTTGATGTTAAGCCACTGGCCGTTCGGGGTTTTGTTCTGGGCAATATCGCATCCGCGCCAATCGGGATCATCGAAGTCCCGGTCATAGACGCATTTCCATTCGCCCCAGTCGCCGCACCAGCCGTCAAATTCCGCCAGATAGCATTCATAAACCCAGATCAGCCGGTTAACTTCGTAAATGGCATTATCGGCCATACGCGCCCGAATGAAGGTTTGCAGATCCGCGCCATCTTCACAAAAACGGGTCTTGTGCGGTGTAATGGCAAAATCGAGCGGTGTGTAATGTTCTGCGCTCATGACGCCACCTTCCGCGCTTCGGTCAAGGCGAGCGGAATAACTGCGCTGTCTATCGCGCACACTTCGTGCACCAGCACGTCTTTCGGGCCGTCGAACACTTTGGCCAGATGTAGGTCTGGGCTGAGGGTGGATGCCAGCGTCTGTGACCCCATAAAGGTGCCAAGGGCAATGCGCCGGTCGATGGCACCGGGGTCGATCACACAATGCTCGATGCGCACACGATAAAACGTGGCGCCTGATCCGATACCCACAATGGGTTTACCGCAAACCGGGCAGATGAAGTGGCGGGTCAATTCCGCCTCGGTCAGCCCGGCCTGGGTGTTTGTGTCTGTGCTATTCATGGCTCTTGTCCGTTCAGGCGTTGCTGGTGGCGTTGACTGTGAAAAGGTCTGTTGTGGCTGCGGCGGCGCTGTGTGTCGGTGACAGACCGATTTCGTCCGCCTTCCACTTTTCAATGCGGATGGTGTGGCGTTCCCCGCCAAATGCACCGCGCAGAATTTTGGCGTCGTCTGGCTGCATTGTTGAAAATGGCACCCATGCTGTGTGCATGGCCTGGGCCGATCCGAAATTCAGCAGCGCGGATAATTCCCGCACCTCCTGCACAACGCATCTTGCGCTGATAAAGATCATGACTTCCTCCGATCCTTGTGGGTGTGCGTCGAGAAAGTCGCCGACGCTGGCGAATACCGGTATGCCGATCGCGGTTGCGGCGCGTATTTCGGTTTGTGCGCCGGGCGAGTTCTGCCAATTTGGCAGCATAGTGACGGCGGAACAGATGTTGAGGACGGAAAGGTCCAGTCGCATATAGTGTTGGTATTTGACGATTTTCGGCAGATCGGCAAAGTCGCTCTGCCATTCGGCGATTCCGGCGATGTCATGCGGGTTGACGGCAATAACGCCGGGCATTGCGTCGATGGCACGCTGTGCGATTTCAAAAACGCGTCTGTTGCCGTTTGCGCGCCCCGTCATCGGGCCCGAGATATAGATCAGGTGCGCCCCGTCCATTGCGGCGGTCAGAATGCGTGTGGCGGCGGCAAAGGCGCTGTACCGTTCGTGCAGTGTGGGCACGCGGTGCGCGGCGTTGATAATCGTTGTATGGTCCCGCCCACCCAGTATGCGCCCAATGACAGTGGTTGATACGCCACAGTATTTGCGCAGCGCGACCATGGCCGCCATGCGGGGCCATGCGATGCGGCGGCGCCTGTCCGGGCTGGTCAGATCGTTGCGGCTGACACCGAATATCGCGGATGTATAACGCAGCACGCGGTCAGATGTGCAGATTTGCGCGCTTTGTCGGGGTGGTGTTGTGCGGCCCATGTCAGCCCCCGATCAGCATGGCCGCAATCGTTGCGGCATGCAGGATGGCGGCCCCGGCAAACGTAACGGCAATCAACGCGGCTATATCACCAGCCCATTGCCGTGCCGTGGTGGTGCGGATCAGCGCGGCGATCATTGACGGTCCCTCACTACGGTGTGGCGTGAGGTGCGGCTTGCCGATATGGTTTGGTGATGGCAGACGGATTCGGAGCAGAGATGATTATCAGCATCGTTGCGGTCTTGATTTCTGTCGCGTCTTTCCTGTTCGGGTTGCGCAAATTTCAAATTGAGCGTGCTGTGGCTAGCGATGCTGCGCCAATGCCTGTCTGCCATGTGGAAAATGGCGCTATCCGCATGATCATGCCCCGAAATGTTTCCGGCTACTGGGCGATTACGCGTGTAACCCTGGTTGGTGGGTGTGGTCGTATTTTCCCTAAAATGGATGATGCTTTTGAACGTCCTGCCAGTGCGTATCTTTGCATATGGAAGCCTGTCAGAAAGCCTTGCCGTAGATTGTATTATTCTTCGGGGCGGCGGAGTGTTTGGGTTTCTGTTTCTGGCAAGGCTTCCGCGTTGCGTGTACGGGTGGCGGACATGTCCGTCAGTTCCCGTTGCAGGGATTTTATGGTTTGGCTCTGAAGGTTCTGGGTGCGGTAAGCGAAGAAAACTGCGCCCAAGGAAAATGCGATCGTCAGCAGATTTAAAATCAAAATCAGCCAATAAGGCATAGGTTGTCCTTTCTGCGATGATTGTGCTGTGCTGAAAGTCTCTCCGGGGTGCGATCATGGTTGTGGCCTTTTTTGCTGATACGCTTCAGCGATGGCGATTGCGGCGATGAATTGGGCTTTCTTGCGGGCGCGGTATTCTCGCTGTTTTAGTGCGTGACAGGCGCGGCAATGCGTCGGCAGGCGGCGCACGGACTCGATTATCGCCGCTTCGGTCTTGGTCAGGGTGTAGGTGGGTTTTGACATAACGACGCCTCTTATTTTTCGCTGGTGAGATGTTTTCCTGCGTCTAAGAGCAGAGTGCCGAGGTGTAGGCAGTTGTCTGCGGTAAGCGGGAACGTAAGTTTCGTTTCATTCCGCCTTGCGGTTAGCCATACCCAGTTTGAATCCGGCTCGTGTTCAACGCTGATTTGCTCGATATTTGGCGGAAACCGAGTGAGTCCTTTTTCTGACGAGGAGAATTTTTCCATGGCGGTTCTTTCTGAAATTCTTGATCTTTTGCGGCGTTGGGATGCGTGGAAGCGCATTGAGCAGGCCCCTGATCGCGTGGATGCGTTAGAGAAGCGCATTTCCGAGCTTGAGGGGCGGCTGAAACGTGCGCCGGGGCAGGCGTGTCCGCGCTGTGGCGCACTGGAATTCCGAACGGAGAAAACTGTTCCCAGTGACGGTCCGTTTGGTGCTGTTGGGGCTTTTGATCGCCATCTGAAGTGTGGTGCCTGCGGCCACACCGAGGTCAAACTGGAACATTGACGATCCGGTTTTACCCGCGCGCCTTTGTGATGCCGCTTCGGTCTTGGTCAGGGTATAGGTGGGTTTGGGCATGATCCGTCCTCACAATGGTGAGTTACGGTAGTCTCGCAATTGCGAGCCTGTCAATATAAAAGTCTTGGAATTACGCGCTTACCTGAAAGCTTAATTTTTGATAACAGTTATTAAGATTGTAAGATGTATTTTATTTACGTGGGGTTGAAATGGTTGTATTTGTAAAAAACGTATTAATATCAGTGTGTTGTATTACTCTTGTTGGGTGCGCAACGCCGCGACCATATACAATTGGGCAGTGGCGCGATGCGCAAGACAGAACTTATAATAAGATTACGAAAGCAAAGTTTGAGCGGGCGGTAGAAGCTGTTTTTGAAGCATCACGTCCAGGCAGATACCAAGCTAGACCTGATCGTAATGGTGTTCGGTTTTCAAGAAGTTGGAACCATTACTTTGTTCTAACTACCGCAAATGGCAGTGAAGAATGGTCTATATATGAAAATGTTGTTGGAGATGGTGTAGAAGTTGAAGTTAATTTTTCTGGTCTTGCTGGTGGTTTCCTTAGCCCAACTGTACAAATCCAAGTTCCTAAACCAGAATTTTATGATTTGCTGTGGGATAGGGTAGATTATGTGCTTGGTTTAAGAGACTATTGGGTTACGTGTGATGAATATGAAAAAAAGATAGGGTATTCATCTGGTGATGTATTTTATGGCTTCTGTGGTTTTGGTGCTGATGAAAATATACCAGACAAAGTAAATTGATTATATGTTTCCTGAACGCCACAAAACCCTTCCAATTATACGGGCATATTCGGCATCAATTTCGTATGGTGAAAATACAGAACTGTTATCGCTAATTACTCTTATTTTTGGTCTGTCTGAAATTATTGCCTCCAATCTTTTTACTACTAACCCTCTTCCATCCCATAGAACGTATATTTTCCCAGATTGAAAATCTTCTGTTGTTATTCCGGTAAGTACTATTCCGACATCACCGCTATGTATTGTTGGCACCATGGAATCTCCGTCGAAATGAATAACGCGAAGTTTCCCATCGTGACCGCCGAACTTTGATTCAAGCCACGTCTTTTTAAAGTAGTACGGTTCCCCCTCGGGCTCGGATGTAACCTCAAAACCTCCGCCTGCGGATGCGTGAACTTCTAAGTGTTTTATTCGGACAAATTTGCCGCTGTCTTCCTTTGTGGTGGGTTCCCGGAGCATCTCACCCACGGTGCATCCTGCCGCTGCAGCGAGCTTTTCTAGTGTAATGTAGGTTAGGGATGTGGTCCGTCCGCTTATGTAATTATGAATCGCGCCTTCTGCCGCTCCAGAAGCGTTTGCCCATGGTTTTATCTTCAGGTTGTGTTCTTTCATGAACCTGATGAATTGAGAGCGAGTTATTTCTGGGTCTATAGTCATTTGGATATACTGCCCCAAATCGCGCAATTCCGCGACATCGCCATTGCGAGCCTTTCTGCGTTTCTGTAGTTGACAGGCTCGTAATTGCGAGCCTATCGTTTGCTGTATGAGCGAACCACTAGTCGATCAGTCCTTAAACATAGTTCGGGCAGCTGTCCGCGTGGTCGGAAAGAAGCCATTGGCAACGCGTGCCGGAATTTCTGATGCGCTTTTGCGATCTGTTAACGAGACTGATTTCTCCCCTACTGTTCGCACGCTGAGAAAATTGGAGTTGGCGGCGGTCCAAGTGCTCTCGGAGCAAGATTTTCCTGCCTCTGACGCTTCCTCGCATGGGGTGGCGGCATGAGCGAGCCATTTGATACGAAAACAGAATGCCTTGATACTGCCGCGCTGAAAGCGGGCGGACCACTGCACAGCGATGCTGTGTCAGTTTTTATGATTGCGTCATCGGACGGACGAACCGGGTTTGGTACGGTGCAGCTGGTCCCCGATTTTGGTGAGGGCCAGCGCGCACTCGCTGAATTGCAGGCACATATCGGTATTTTACCGCCCGAACTGCGCCAGCGTCTTTTCGATATCTCGAATTTCGCGGCGGAACTTATCCGCTTTGAGGTCAATCCGTGCGGCGCAGGTGCAGTCCAAATGACTGTTCGTGCGTATCCATCGGATCGTCTTCTTCTGCTTCTCGCCGCATTTCGGGCAGGTGATGTCGATTTTACAGCCGTCGAGCAGATTGCCCATGGGCTTTCTCCTTCACTGAGTCTGTTGCACGTCTCAGTAGAAGGTGGTGCGGGGGCGTCCGGCAAGGACGTTTCCGCACCATTTGTATCTCGTCCACAGTTTAGCTGCGGGGCGGACATGCCCCGGAAAGGGACCGAAGCATGAGTTGGCTTTTTCTTACCTCTGCAATCGCCGTGGGCTGCACAACCGCGCGCCTCGTTTTGTTCTACGTGGAACGCTTCTACGGGGCGCGCGATGCAACGCGGTGCCCTGATTTTACTATTCCGGGGTGCTGATATGGTCAGTATCTTCCTTCTGTCGCAATTCTTTTTGGAAGCTTTTGTAAGCGCTGAACACATTAGTTCCTGTTTTGATGTTAGCCGCTTTCGCTCCCCATGCGACGGTAAGAAGGGCTGCGACAATGTCGTTAAACTGATCTGGTGCAAGGCGTACGGTCTGCTGATCGTTTTCCATAATTTGTTTCCTTTGCTGGTTGAGTCGATGCTTCTAGCAAAGGGCAGGGCGGTGGCGGGCGTCAAGCGCGCTGCCGCCCATAGCTTCTTTTTTGTCGTGTCGTCTGTTCTGCCGGTTTCCATGTGCCCGAATCTGGGCGCGCGGACCGGGGTGGTCACCGAGAATGTCGGTAAAAAAATCTCATTCGGGGGCGCGCTATGAGCCCATATCAAAAGCGCACTCCCGGATCGCTGAAAGATGCACAGCAGCGTCTGGTGTCTGCTGTCGGCGGGCTTGATGCGGCAGAGATAGTTCTGGAAGGTCGTGTCAAGCGCGGCCAGCTGGCGCGGTATACCAGCCAAATCGACGATAACCTGTTTACCCACATGCCTGCTGATGTCATTCGCACGCTTGAACGTGTGGCTGGTGCACCGGTTGTGACGGAATTTCTGGCGGCTGAGGCGGGCGCAATGCTGGTGCCTGTCACCACGTGTGAAAGCCGGGCTGAATCCTACCTGGCGCATCTGGGTGCCGTTGGTGAAAAGTCCGGTGATCTGTTTCGCACTATGACCGGCGCCCTGGCCGATGGTGTGATGACCCCGGTGGAAGCCGGTGAAAATATGGCGGTGGTCATGCATCTGACCTCGGCGCTGGCGGTGCTGTATGCGCGGCTGGCCAAGGTTCGGGATGGGGGGGCGGAATGATACGCCCCCCGATGCAGATGACCTGTGATAACCGGCGCGTTTCCCTCCGCCCGGCTATTGCTGCGCCTGCGAGAGGCGTGCGCGCTGTATCCCCCCGTGCGCCTCTCGCCCCTATCCGTAATCAGAAGGAGGTGTCCTATGTTGTAGCAACGCGCATTGTGCGGGGCCGTAGTGTCGGAACCCCAAAACACTCTAAGGCAGGTGCGGCCCCCCACAACAATGCGGGTTACAACGCCATTTCTTCTGAATTCCGTGCCGGGCCGGTTGTCGGGCAGATGCGTGATTGTGGCTATCTGGGTGGTACCGCAATTACGCTGCAACGGGTGGAAGCCCCGGACTCCTTGCTGTCGAAAGCGCACACGCGGCCCGGTGGGTCGCGTGTTGCGGTTTTACCGGCAATACCTTGCGGGGTGCAGTTATGAGCCCGCGTCGTGCCATCAAAGTGCTGCCACCATTACAGCGTGATGCGCTGGTTGAGCAGATGGTACACACCGTCATGCTGCAGCTTTGTGATGCTGTTGATCTGGTGGCGGGCCAGCACAATCTGTGTGCCATTGAAGTTTGGCGGATGCAGCAAGATGTTTTGCAGCGTGCGGAAACCCAAGTTGCTGTGCGGATAATGCGGCTGGAAGGGGAGGGGCGCTAATGGCCCGTCAAACCCGCCAGCAAAGCCCCATATCGCGCCTGTATTTCGCGCTGACCTATGCCGCAAAAAATATAACCTCTGCCGGGGTGCGGGCTAACGCAGCGTCGCGTGCGGCGGTTATTCCGCGCACATATGATGAGCGGTACAATTCGGTGCATGCTGAAGGTATTCGCCGGGCACGGACATTCTTGCGCCGGCTGCCGGATTATCCCGATACGATGCTGGCCGATGCCGCGCGCGAGGCGTTGGGTTTTGCCGAAATTGTGCACGCGGCTATGTACCGCCCGCGTGTACCTGCTCGTAAAGCTGAAATCGCTGAGGATGAGGAAGCCGCCTAAAACGGGCGGCAGGGGGTATCGCATGTCTGATCTGGTGCAAATTGCTGTCAGTTTGGCAAAGGTGCAGGGCGTTTTCGACGCCGATGAATTGCGTCATGTCCTGCCGGGGTTGTCGTCGCGCGGTGATGTTGATGCCGTGCTGGCCGATGCTGTGCGTGGTGGTCTGTTACGCCGCGTTGGTGGCGATAATTACGCCCTGCCAAAGCGTGCGCCGATTCCGATGCCTGGCGCTACCTACTGGTCAGCGCTGCAGCGCCTGAACCCGCAATCTTGCATGATCGGGCGTGCGTGATGACAAAATCTGCTTTTGCCGAAGATCAACTGCGCAGTTTCATCGAGCGTATCGAACGTTTGGCGGAAGAGCGCGATGTGCTGTCGGCAGATATGCGTGAGGTCTATGCCGAAGCCAAGGGTAACGGTTTCGACGCCAAGATCATGCGCCAGGTTGTGCGCTTGCGTAAACTGGATAAGGCGGCGTTTCAGGAACAGGAAGCAATGCTTGACCTGTATAAGCGCGCGCTTGGGATGATCTTTTCCCCGTACGACGACCCAGATCCGGCACCATTGATAAAGATGTCTATCGCTAAGGTGGAAAGGGCTGATCAATGCCAATGAAGCCGGAAACGGCGCTGCTCCTGGCAACGGTTGATTATGCGCGGGCGTTCGAGCGCGGCAATGTTGCCCGTATTGATGAAGCGCTGTCGCGGATGCAGGAGATACGGGCGGAACATGCTGCCGGTGATGTGCCGCCACCTGTTATGTTGTCGGCACAGGTTATCCGGTTGCCCGAAAAGAAAAAGCCGCACCGGGCAGTGTTTGTCCGGCGCGGGCGTTGTCTGGTGCGGGTGGCGGGATGATGGCTGGTTATGCCCGTTTTGCCGTTTTGGGCGGCTTGCCTTGGCGCGATATGGCGCGGGCCAGCGTGTCGTTAATACGTGACTGCCAGCCATCGCCGGTGGCGCGGTATGCTGCCAGAACTTCCGGATCCAACCGCAACGATATGCGCACCTTCGGGTTGTCGATCGCGGGGCGTCCGGGGCCGCGTTTCAGGGCGGCCAGCACATCCGGCATTACCTCGCGCATTGGCTTTGCGCGGGCAAAATCCGCCTCGGTCATTTCGGGGATGTCGTCATCCGGGGTGATGCGTTTTTTACCGGCTACCATATTTTTTCTCCTCTCGGTCGTTCGCGCGGCGAAAGCTGATGATACGGACCTTTTCACCGCGCAGGCAGAAGGCCACCAGATACAACCGTCCGTTTTCGCCGCGGGCATAGGCCCAAAAACGCGGCTCCGGGTAATCATAGCGTGTGTCTGGAATGACGTTCGCGTTGTCCCAGTCCAGACGCTTGGCGTCGGCAAAATCGAGGTCGTGCTTCTCGATATTGCTCAGGCGTTTGTGCTCGTCCCATTCCGTTTCCATCATGCAATTAATGTAGGACGGAAATTAGTAAACTTCAAGGGTTTTCGTCATACAAAAATAGGGGGTTCCAATGGGCTTGTCAGCATTAGCGGATGATGCGGCGCGTGCCGCCGGTAAGTGCAAAACCCGCCAGCAATTGGCCAAGGTTGCCGATCTGGTCGAGCGGATGCGTCGCGAAGGCCATATCGCCGATACGGATTACGCATTTCTGCGCACCTACATCGATATGCGTTCCGGGCGGCGGGGTAGTCCGCTGACGCGGCTGTCTGTTGGCAAGGTAACGCCTTTTATGCCGCGTGGACGGCAGGCGTCACCGGACCGTGTGCGGTCGCGGGAACGCCGGCGCATGTTGGGCGGTTCGAACGCGCTACCTGCGGGTTTACGCAAGCAGTTTACCGAAGGTCAACGGGCTGTGCTGGCTGTGGTGGCGGATGAGGTGCGCCATCATGGCGTCTGCAAGGCCGCCATAGACCGCATAGCGGCGATTGCCGGGGTGTGCCGGACAACGGTGCAGACCGCGCTGTATGAGGCGCGCAGGCTTGGTGTGATCGCCATTACTGGCCGTCCACAGCGCGGCAAAAAGAACCTGACAAACGTTGTCGAAGTCACGTCGCGAGAATGGCGACGCTGGCTCGATCGTGGCGTGGCTGTGGCCCGGACAATAGGGTCCAAAATTGCGAATTTGGTGAGCCCCACGCAGACGTCCTTGTTTATATCTGATGGCAAAAAGGATGTTTGTGACCACGCCCTGGGGGCTGGAGATAGGTGTGTTGGCTGCCGACAGCGACAGTTTTGCGAGGGTGAAGCAAAAAAACGGGGGCGGTGATGAAAGTGAACGATCCGTTTGTCCGGCGCATGCCAATTGCCATATGTGATCTGCTGATTTGGGCGTACCGCGATCAGATGGTGCACGTGGCGCGGCCAGAACATGCGCCGATCGGGTTGGTTGGTGCCTGCGCCCCACGTCTGGCGGCAATGCAGTTCGGCGCTGATCCGGTTGA
Organism: Micropepsis pineolensis; assembly: GCF_055392125.1. Classification (NCBI taxonomy): domain Bacteria; kingdom Pseudomonadati; phylum Pseudomonadota; class Alphaproteobacteria; order Micropepsales; family Micropepsaceae; genus Micropepsis; species Micropepsis pineolensis. The sequence goes on along the minus strand of NZ_AP042408.1, from coordinate 2,878,184 downwards.
TGCCAGTCACGGCGGCGACTTTGAAGCCGCATACGATGCGTGGCGTGTGCATGATGCGGTGATGGCACTGCCCGAGACTGTCGAATGGCACTTAAGTTCTGATGAGGTGGGCGTGTGTCAGGCGCGGGCAATGTTGCGTGGGGATGCAACTGGGGGCACTGCTGTCAGAACGGTGCGGCTGATACCGCTACGCAGTGTGGTGTTCCAGTCGGCCATGCAGTCAATGCCGCCGGACTGGTGCCCGTGGCCGGATTACCGCTGGGCACATCAGGAAACGGGGCCGAGGAAAAGATATGGTGAGCCTATCCGTTTCGGAAAGCGACACGATGTAGCTGGCCATCTGGTCCGGCCTATTGGTGATGATCCTTGGCAGGTGCAGGTCGCGCGTGTCCGATATGGATTGTGGTCTGATGCGCTCATGCGGCTGTCCGGTGATCTGGGGCCGCGTCTTCATGGTCATGTGCTGACGGGTGAATTGCCACCTGCTGCTCCGTGGCTAACAAATCAGTGTCAAAACCGTCTGGCGCTATTCGGGTAAAAATTCAGGGATCGCTTGACATGGGCTTATTTCTAGGTAGTGTTCTGGTCACCCTAAAAAGGTTTTGAATTGAGCGCCCGGTGCCGCAAGGCTTCCGGGCGTTTCTGTTTTCCGCACGTCATGCCCCCCCCTGTAGGTACTCCCTGGTGTCGAAAGCTATACGGGCAGCTTGCGCGCAGAAGAATTCTAGTGGCGGCGTTGCAATCGGGTGCAACGCAACGCAACACGCCGCAACATGCAACGGAAAGCCATGGAAACAGAGGTTTTGACGGATATTGTCGGCATCCGTGAAGCTGCCGGCCAGCTTGGCGTCGCAGCCAGTACGATCAGTCGTCAGGTTCGGGCCGGGATTATTCCAAATCGGGGAACTGGTGAGGCTCCGAAGGTGTCTGTATCCGAGGCGCGCGCGGCCAGAGCGAAAAATACAGATCCTGCGCAGCGCCGCCGTCCGGCGCCATCCGGTGATGACAGGGTAAATGATGGTTCATTCCATGCGCAGCGCGCTGAACGTGAACGGGTTTCTACCGAGCTGAAAAAGCTGGAACTGGCCGAGCGTACTGGCGTGGTCATCCCAAAGGATGCCGCCGAAAATGCGCTGTTCACTTTTGGCCGTCGTATCCGCGAGGAACTGACCAACCGCTGGACAACATTTGCCCAGGACCTTGCAGGACTTCCTGCGGAAGAAATCGCCCGCATCGGTGCAGAGCGGGATGAAAAGTTGCTGACACTGATCGCAAACGAGATTGAGAAGGATCATGACCTGCTTTCAAGACCTTCCGACCGGAATTGATCTTGACGGCAGATCCTTAATCGCTGCGTTTGTCAGTGGCATCCGCCCGCCGCGTCGTCGGTCTGTTGATGTATGGGCGGACGAAGAACGTTATGTCTCCGCCGAGTCCGGATCACCCAAGCCCGGCAAGTGGGATAACAATTACGCTCCCGAACTGATCGAACCAATGCATTGCATGTCGTTCGATCACCCGGCACGGACCATTACGTGGAAAAAGAGCGCTCAGGTCGGTGGTTCTGAGACGGGTTTAAACCTGATCGGCTCGATCATTCAGGACAATCCTTGCCCTACACTCGTCGTTTTGCCGACGACCGAGGAAGTCAAGAAATGGGTGCGGCTGAAGCTGCAGCCGATGATCGATGCCACCCCGCCGCTGAAAGCGCGGGTACGGGACATAAAATCGCGTGATGAAGATTCGTCCACGACAACGTTTAAGCGGTTTCCGGGTGGGTTTCTGACGGTAACCGGGGCGAATTCGTCTGCCGGTCTGCAAATGATTTCTGTCCGCGTCATCATTTACGAAGAAGTCAGCGAATATCCGCTTGATGTTGATGGACGCGGGGATCCTGTCGATCTGGGCCACGCCCGGCGCAAGGCGTATGAGGGCCGCGAAAAAGAGGTGTTTATCTCAACGCCGGGCTTAAAAAACACCTGTCGCATATCAAAGCGGTATGATGAATCTGATCAGCGAATGCGCTTTATGCCGTGCCCGCATTGTGGGGCATATCAGCCCTTTATCTGGGGGCAGTTCGATCACGAGGCGTCCCCACCGGTCTATATCTGTCGGGCAAACGGCTGCGTCATAACCGAGTCTGAAAAGCGCGCTATGCGGCTTAAAGGTGTCTGGGTAAAGACGTTTCCGGGCGACGGTTTCCCGCGTGATTATATCCTGCCACAGGATATGGAAACGTTGGGTGACCGCATTAACCCAGATGTTTTGATGGATGGCCGCCAGTCGGGCTTTGCGATCAATGCGCTCTATTCGTCGACAGAGAGCTGGACGGAACTGGCAAGCACGTATCACAAGGCGCTGGACGGCGATGACCTGATGAAGGTCTTTACCCAGCAGGGGCTGGGTGAAGCGTGGGAAGTCAGTGGCGAAGCGCCGGATGCGGAAAAACTGTTTGATTGCCGTGTGGAATATGAATGGCGTCGGGTGCCACCTGGTGCACTGTTCCTAACCGGTGCTGTTGACGTGCAAGGAAATCGTCTCGAATGGGCGGTATATGCGTTCGGCGTTGGCTTCACACGCTGGTTGATTGATAAGGGTATTATCGAAGGTGACCCGAACAATCCTGAACCGTGGAATGAACTGACGCGTGTGTTCGAAAAGACATGGCCTGATGGCTATGGACGTCCGTGGAAGGTGGATCTGTTCGGCGTCGACAGCGGGTATCTCAGTCAGGTTGTCTACCGTTGGGTGCGCCGACATGCTCATACCGGGCGCGTTTTTGCACTGGATGGTCGCGACGGTTGGAAATTGCCTGCGCTTGGCACTCCGACAAAGCGTGATGTCGACTTCGAGGGGCGGAAAATCGGTGCAGTCATGCTCTGGCCGGTCGGTACGTGGGGACTAAAATCAGAACTCTATTCAGCGGTCGGAAAAATGATTGCCGGGCCTGATAAGGTGACCGGCCAATGGCCAATAGGTACTGCGTTTTATGGCCAGGCTTGTGACAAGGCGTATCTGGAACAGCTGACGTCGGAACAGGTAATTGAGCGCAAAACGCGATCTGGTCTGGTTTCTCTGGTCTGGGATAAAATCAAAGGTCGTCGGAACGAGGCCCTTGATATCGGGGTTTACTGCGGCGCGCTGGCGCATCATCTGGCCGATGGCATGACGGCGGAAGACTGGGCTGCATTAGCGGCCCAGCGTGGCGCGCGGCCAGAGGCTGTACAGCATGACCTGCTGACGCTCTGGTCGCCCAGCGAATCCGACGCAGAGGATGCATCGGCGTCTGGCCCCGAAGAGCGTGAAAAGAGTGGGACTTTCGACATTTTTGATGGCGTACGGGATGATTTTTACGGCAATGGCGATGACGACCTTTAAAGGAGCAATCTGTGTTTACACAAGTTGATGTTGATAATCTGAAGCGCGCCGTCGTGTCCGGGGTCCGTTCGGTGACTATCAACGGAAAATCGGTGACATATGCATCAACAGCGGAACTGATCGCCGCGTTATCGCTGGCGCAAGCAGAGGTAAATGCGTCCGTAGGTGACAGTGTTAGCTACGCATCATATTCGAAGGATTAATCATGAACGCGCTTGAACGGATGATTGCTGCTGTTTCCCCAAAAGTTGCTGCGGAACGCGCCTATTTCCGTTCTGTGCTGGATATGGCGGACAAGATTGATACGCGCAAATATGATGCGGCTCGTGGCGGTAGGCGTGCGGAAGGGTGGTACGCCCCTGGGTCCAGCGCCAACGCCGAGCTTGGCTTTGGCGCGGATCGTGTCCGCAATCGTGGGCGTGAACTGATCCGAAATAACCCGTGGGCCGCTGGTGTGCCCGGTAAAGTCGCCAGCGGTATCGTTGGTACTGGTATATTTCCACGTCTGATGCATGAGGATCCTGCAGCGCGCCGCACTGCTAAAGATATCTGGAACCGCGCAGCGGAAAACAGCGATCTAGAGGGTATTTCGGACATTTACGCCCAGCAATATGTTGGGGCGCGTTGTTTCTTTGAATCCGGCGAATTTCTGGTGCGTTATACGTTCACAAAGCCAAAATCTAAGACTGATTTTCCGCTGAAAGCGGTCGTTCTGGAGCCGGATTTCCTGGACCACAACAAAAACGAAGCGCTGGCCGGTGGGGGGCGCATTATCCAGGGTGTCCAGTTTAACGCCGATGGGTCGCGCGCCGGTTATTGGCTGTTTGACGAGCATCCTGGCGAGTCCTTGGTGACGTTTACCCGCTGCGCGTTAGAGAGCAAATTTGTTCCGGCCAGTGATGTTGATCACGTCTTTGATGTGCTGCGTCCGGGGCAGGCGCGTGGGGTGTCCATGTTTGCGCCAGTGGCAGTTAAATTGCATGATATCGGCGAAAACGAAGACGCAGAAATGGTGCGCCGTAAGGTGGCCAGCTGCTTTGCTGTGTTTGTGAAGCGTGCAAGTGGTGCGGTTGGGTCTCCATTGTCCGGAAAGGCGTCAAAGGACGGAAATGGTGATAAAATCGAACGTCTCAAGCCTGGTACGATAAAGTATCTCGCTGCCGGAGAAGATATTGAAGCGCCGCAACCGCCTGATGCAGAAAATCTGGCGGATGTTCTGAAACATGATTTGCGCGCCGTGGCGGCGGGGCTTGGTATCACCTACGAAATGCTGACGGGTGATCTGACGGGGGTGAATTTTATTTCAGGTCGGCTTGGTCGCATAGATTACAAGATGGTGGTGCAGCATTGGCAGTGGCACATGATGAAGCCGATGTTTCTGCGCCGATACTGGGATCGTGTCGGACGTTTTGCGGCAATTATGGGGCTGCGGCGTCCGGATGATCCATGGCAGGCCGGTTGGATTATGCCACCATTCCCGATGCTGCAACCCGCCGATGAAGTGAAGGCCGTTAGTGAAGCTGTGCGGACCAATCAGAAAAGTCCGCTTACGGCAATGGCCGAAAGTAGTGGCGAGGATCCTGACGATATTTTCGCCGATACGATCGCCTACAACGCCCTCCTTGATGAGGCGCGTATGATTTCCGACATGGATCCGCGCAAGGTCGGAAAAACATCTGCAGCAGCGGTGACTAACGCAACTGCGTCGTCTGACGCTTCTGAAAAATAAGGGTTACATCATGAAAGGCGGTTATCCCGTCGCCGGAGATGTCCGGTGCGAAAGTATACCTATGGTCACGCGGCTGGCACCGGTGGATACCGTTGACGCCGAGGCGCGCACGGTCACGCTGGCATGGACCACGGGCGCAGATGTCCTGCGCTATGACTATTGGGAAGGTCAGCGCTATATCGAGCGGCTGCAAGTCGATGACGCATCCTGTCATCTGGATCGGCTAAATGCCGGTGCCCCGTTGCTGAACAGCCATCAGATGCAGGACCTTTCCTGTCAGGTCGGCGTGGTGGAAAAGGCTTGGATCGACGGCGGCGTAGGCTATGCGCAGGTCCGCTTTCCCAAAGCCGGTATTGATACCGATGCTGACCGCGTGTTTCAGCTGGTGCAGGATAAAATCGTCCGGAACGTTTCGGTCGGTTACATCGCAAACCGGTACGAAGTTACCGATAATCAGGGCAATGGCCTTGACATCTGGACGGCGGTCGACTGGACCCCGAGTGAAATATCCCTTGTCACAATTCCGGCAGACACGGGCGCAGGTACCCGGTCGCTGGATGATCCGAAGGTGAATCAACCCACCTATGCCTGCGAATTCGTCATGCGGGCCGCCCCCGCACAACCTAAGGAGACCATTATGTCTAAGTCTGTTACTGAACCGGGTGCGGCTTCCGGTGCCGATCCTGTCGTTATTGCCGAGTCTGCTGTTCGCATCGCGCCGGTGCAGCTTGAAACGCAGCCTACCGCCCTCGCTGCGTCGGATGCCGCCGCGTCTGCCGTACTTGCCGAACGCCAGCGCATTATGGAAATCAACCAACGCACAGTGGCGGCAGGCTTGCCGCAGGACGTGGCCGACGGCCTGATCCAGCGTGGCGTTGCGGCCGAGCATGTCGGTAACCTCCTGCTGGACGAAATGGCAAAGCGTGGTGTCCAGCCTGCCTTTTCGGCAGCGCACACGCCTGCTGGTGGACTTGATGCCACCGAAACGCGCCGGTCGGCCATTTCTGAGGCGCTGCTGAACCGGGCATTCCCGGAAAATAAGGCGTGCGAAATTACCGATCGTGCTCGCGAATGGCGTGGTTTTTCTTTGCGGGAACTGGCGCGCGAATTCCTTAGCTCCAGTGGTATCAGTGTGCGTGGTGCGTCGCCGATAGATATTGCCCAAAGGGCGCTTGGCACCAGTGATTTTCCCCTCATTCTGGCTAATGTCGTCAATAAGTCGTTGCAGATCGGATACGCCACTGAGGTGCGTACCTTCCTGCCGTTCTGCACGCAGCGAAATGCTACGGATTTCAAGACGATGTACTCGATGCAGCTGGGTGAAGGTTCAAACCTTTCTAAGGTCAGTGAAAGCGGGGAATATAGCTACGCCACCTTCGGTGAAGGTCAGGAAACGTGGAAGCTTACGAAATACGGCAAGATTTTCCCGATCACCTACGAAACAATTATCAACGACGATATGGGGGTGTTCACGCGACTTCCGTTCATGTTCGGTCAGTCGGCTGTTCGTAACGAAAACGATATTGTCTGGGGTTTCCTGATTGACAACGCCAATATGAACGATGGCAAGGCGCTGTTTTCCACTGACCACAGTAATCTGCTAACCGGTGTGGATACCGCCATGTCTCTGACCGGCCTGTCGGATATGCGTAAATCATTTCGCCAGCAAAAGGGGTTGGATAATAAGAAAACACTAAATTTGCTGATGAAATACGTCATGGTCGGCAGCGCCAATGAAACGGCGCTGGAGCAGATCCTGACACCGGCTATCTATGCGGCTCAGGCGGGCAATGTTGTGCCCCAATATTATCGCAGCCTGACGCCAATTGTTGAGGCGCGCATTGATGCCGTTTCCGATACGGCTTGGTTTGGTGCCGCTGATCCGTCGCAGCAGGCAACGATCGAATACGGCTATCTTGAAGGCCAGCAGGGTATCTACATGGAAACCCGCAACGGGTTCGAACGCGATGGCGTCGAATTCAAAGTGCGCCATGTCTTTGGCGGTGCGCCGGTTAACCATCGCGGTCTGGCAAAGGCTACCGGCGTCGCCAAGTAACGGTGCCGGAAACATCAATTCAAACTCTCTGAGAGGATGATATGCAGAATAAAATCCAAGAAGGGCGGGCACTTGATTTTGCCGCCCCCTATGACCTTTCGTCTGGTGACGGCTTTATGGTTGGTAAGGTCTTTGCTGTGGCCACGGGGGATGCTGCCAGCGGTGGCACTATTGTGGGCGAGCGCTACGGTGTCTTTGACCTGAAAAAGGCCGCAACACAGCCGTGGACTGCCTATACAACGCCAGTTTATTGGGATGCCACTAATAAGGTCTGCACATCTGTAGCAACGAATAACGTGCTGATCGGTGTCGCTGCCGCTGACGCCGCATCGTCTGCAACGGGTACAACCGGGCAGGTCTTATTGGTCCCGTCTGTCGTGGTCTAATCTGGCTATCGGGCGGCGTGGGTGCCGCCCGATGGTTTCTGCATGAGGTGATTCCATGACAAATGTCTTTACGGACGCGATGGCCGACATAATGGCAGACGAAAATATCGGCGTGGATATTGTCTATCGCCCGCCGACGGGTGACGCAGTTGAATTCCGTGCGGTCTATGATGAACAGCAAACCGATATCGCGCTGTACGGTACAGCAAAAATCAGTGACAGCGCCCGGCTTCTTTTGGTGCGTATCCGCGATGTTCCTGCGCCGGTTACCGGGGCAGTGGTTGAGGTTGGGGGTGTGGCCTGTCGGCTATTCAAGTTCACGCCATCAGATCCACAAGACGGTTGCTGGCAGTTCGAGCTGACCACATCATGACCACAACACACATGGCGGCGCTTGATGCGCTGAAAACTCTCATATCCGCCGCTGTGGTGACCACTGGTGGCAGCTTTTGGCGTGACCCGGAAGTTGATGTGCCCGCTTCAAACGCGGGTGTGGTGATCATGTCTGACGGCGATGCGGGCGATCCGGAAATTATCCTGTCGCCGCTGACCTATGCCTGGGAGCGCGCGGTCGAGTTTGAAATCACGGCTAACGGCGTAAACCGCCGCGATGTGGTGAACGGAATCTTTGCGGCCGTCGAGCCCGCTATTGCCGCCGACCGCACGCTTGGTGGGGTGGTTGACGATGCCCGCATCCTGACCGCGCCGCAGATCAGCCAGTTTGACAAAAAGGACGGTGTGGCACCGGAACTGACCGCCGTGCTGCACATCACCCTGAATTACGATACGGCGGACGGGGCAGTCTGATGTCCGTGCGGATCCGGGCGTCGATCGACGGCGACTGGGTGGCTATGATGGCCGATGTGGACAAGGATATCGCTACGGCGGCTACCGATGCGGCACAGGAAGTTGCTGCTGGCCTGAAAAGCGATCTGCGCGAAATCACGCAAAAGGCCGGGCTGGGTAGCCGCCTTGCCAATACCTGGCGCAGCGCTGTTTACCCCAAGGGGCGGACCAGTATTGATGCAGCGGCCTTTGTCTATTCCAAAGCACCAGACATTATCGACAGCTTTGACCGTGGTGCCACCATCTATCCGGTGAATGGCAGCAAGATGCTGGCAATCCCGACAAAAAACGTCCCACGCAAAGGTCGCGGGCGGCGCATGACACCGCTCGATGTTGAAGATGCTTATAATCAGGATCTGAAGTTCGCCCGCACCAAGGATGGCAAGACCATCGCTTATGTCGAGGTGATCAAGGCCAAGTCCGGCAAGGGCTGGCGGCAAGCGACCAAGGGCCGTCTGCGCCAGGGGCGGGTAGTTCAGCCTGTCGTCATGTTTATTCTTATCCCCGCGGCAAAAATGCCAAAACTGTTCAATCTGGATGCCACGGGCGCGTACTGGGGCCAGCAGATGCAGGCCATTTTTGAAAGTAATCTGTCCAACCTTTAAAAGGAGAATGTCATGGCCCGCGCACGTGGCTCTGATGCCGTTATGTCCGGCGTAATCGAATCCGATTATGGCGTAACGCCTGCTGCCGGTTTTTATAAATTGCCGTTCGTGTCCAGCGCGGTCGGTGATGAGCAGGGGCTGGTTGAGGATGATACACTGGGGGATGGGCGTGAGGCGGGCGATCCGTCGCCGGACGTAATCAACAATTCCGGTGATATCGTGGTTCCGGCCTGTGTCCGCAATCTGGGTTTCTGGTTTAAATGCCTGTTCGGTGATCCGGTCACGGAACAGGGTATTGCTGCCGAAGGTAAGATCACATTTTCGGCCCAGCCGGCGACCGGAAGTTCGATTGATGTTGACGGTAAAACATTCACTTTTGGCACCGATATCGCCATTGGCAGCACGCTAAAGGCGACGGTTGGAAACGCAGTTGCTGCGCTCGCAGCTTCCGCTGACGTTGGCGTATCCGCGGCCACCTATCGGGTGAGTGCAAAAGGTAATGCCATAGAGATCACCTTTGATGCGCTTGGTGTGGCCGGTAACGCCTTCACGCTGGCGGTGTCAACTGATCCGGTTACCAATGCGACCGTTTCTGGCGCCACGCTGACTGGTGGTGCCGCCACGGGGGCATATCGCCATGTCTTCAAGTCTGGTGCATCAATACTCAATTCGGCGTCGATCGAAATCGGCCTGCCTGCCGTGCCGACTTATGCCATGAATTACGGGCTGGGTGTCGATACTCTGTCGTTTGATATGGGCCGGTCGGGCAACCTGAATTTTACCCTGGGCTGTATTGCCCGTGGCGAGGCTGACCGCACCAAGGTCAGTACGGCTGGAACACTTAAAGTGCTCGAGAAAAAGCGCTTGACGCAATTTTCCGGTTCCGTTCTGTCCGAAGGTGTCCCGGTCGGTGATATCGTTTCGTCGTCTTATAAATTCTCCAATAATCTCGATAAGATTGAGGTTGTTGCGGAAGACGGGCGTATCACAGGTGTCGATCCGGGCAAAGTGACGGTAACTGGTCAAGATGTGATGCGCTTCAGCGATACCACGCTTTTGGAAAAGGCATCGTCTGGCACACCGATCCAGCAGGAACGGCGCTGGAAAATTTCGTCCACCATGCAGCTTATTCTTGTCAACCACCGCGTTTTCCTGCCCAAGGCAAAGGTGCCTGTCACAGGGCCTGATGGCGTGCAGATCACGCTGGCTTGGCAGAGTGCCAAAGACAGCACCGAAGGCTGCATGGTCACCGCCACCCTGATCAATGATGTGGAGAGCTACTGATGCGCATCGCGAAAGTTCCGGCAGGTCCTTATGTGCTAAAGGCGGATGAGCTGGCACCAAATGTGCCCGCGCTGGCCGGTGTCGAGATTACCGTGTTACCGGTTGAGCCAGCCATGTATCTGGCCGCACGTGAAGCGATGCGTCGGGTTTATGCGTCTTTGCTGCCGGATCTGGCTTACGCGACCGCTTCGGATGGTGGTGACGACGAGCCTGTCAGTCCTGATGATATGCGGGCGCTGGAAAAAGCACAGCGCAAGGCAATGCAGGCGTTTACGTTGGAATTCGCCAGCATGGCTATTACAGGCTGGAATGGGGTCGATGATGAAGCCGGGACCCCCTTGCCGTTAACAGTAGACGGTATGGCGCAAGCGTTTTCGGCGATCGAGCTGTACGACTTTTTTGATCAAACCTATGTCCGCCCGGTGCGGATGATGGATGCGGAAAAAAACGCATCCGCGCCCTCGCGGAATGGCACTTCGGGGGCGAAAATTCGGGCGAAGCGTACTGCTGCAACTGCCCCACGCCATGCCCGGACTGCCCCTACACCGTCAACGCCCCGCAAACGACGGACGGCAAAATCGCCTGGCAAGGCTTAAAGGCACTTGGCACGCAACTGCGGGTTGTCCCGCAGGTGTTTGGTATGGGCGGCGTGATTAAAACCGTCGCCCTGCCATATGGCCTGGATTATGGGGCCGCTATCGCGTTTGCCGAGCGTATCGGCGCCGATAATTTTCTGTTTTTTGAACTTCTGCCCCAGATCGAGGGCTGCATTGTCCGGGCCCATAGCCGGACAGAGGGTGAGCTATGACCAAACGTCAGATTTCCATCCGTGTTGGACTTGATGGCGGTGCGGATGTTCGCCGCGAAACGGAGGCTATCGGCAAAAGTGGCGAGGCGGCTGGTAGGAAAATTGTTGCAGGTTTTGATGCGGCCACGGCGGCTGTTGGCAAATATGATGCCGCCGGTCGCCGAACCGCTGCTGCGCCAAAGAAAGACTTGCCCGGTGGAACTTATGGTGCGGCATATAAAGGGTTTGATGACGAAAAGTCTGCTTCCAACATGCTGGAACGTCAAAAGGAGTTTCAGTCGCGTCTGTTGGGGGTGGTGCGTGCCGGATCTGCACCGGTAAATTTGGGGGCAGCTGTACAAGCCAAGTCAGCCCGTGACACCGCATCGGTTTTTGCTGCGACAGAAAAGGCTAATGCGGCGCGTGTGGCGCAAATCGTGCAATGGCAGCGCGAACAGACGGGGCAGAGCTTCCAGAGTGATTTCGAGCGCCGTATGGGTATTGGTATGCGGTCGGCGGCATCGTCCGGCGCGACGGTTTCTGCATTGGAAGATCAGGCTCGCGAGATGGAGGCAATGCAGGCCCGCGCCCAGGCATTGCTTTCCGAGATAGATCCGCTGGCAGCGGCAGAGGTGCGGCTGACCAAAGAAACTGCGGAATATAACCGCATGTTGTCTGCCGGGGCGTTGACCCAGACCCAGCATAGCAATGCCATGGCCAAGGCGCGGCTGGCTTACGAACAAGTAGCCGAGGCTGAAAAGAATGCTGCCGGTGGTGCGCGATTATCACCGTTCCAGCGCACCAACCTGATGTATCAAATGAATGACGTGGTTGGTGGGCTGGCTATGGGCCAGAAACCCATACAGGTCATGTTGCAGCAGGGACCGCAGCTTGCTCAGGTTTTTGCAGGCTCTGGTTTAAGCGTGACGGGGGCGCTGAAAGCCACTGCCTCTTCGCTGACGGGGTTGGTGTCACCCAGCCTGCTGGTGGCTGCTGGCATATCTACGGTGGCGGCCAGCGTGGCCTATCTGCAATATGCCGGTATCAAGGCGGGTAAAGAGCTCGAAATGGCTTTGACCGGAACTGGTCGTGCTGCCGGTGTGACGGCGGGGCAACTGAACGATATGGCAGGAAGGGCTGCCAGCCGGTCCGGAGCCGGTACGAATGAATCTCGTGGGTGGGCCGAAACATATGCCAAAAGCGGTGCGGTTCCGGGTAGTTCAATCGAGCGGCTGACGGCGCTAACGGCGGATTATGCGGCAACAACCGGACAAAAGGGGGCTGATGCCGCGAAGGAGTTGGCAACGTCGTTTTCTGATCTGGGTACTGGTGTTGGAACGCTTTCATCAAAAATTGGCGGCATTGATTATGTGACGCAGCAATACATCGTCAGTCTTGAGCGGTCGGGCGAACACGAAAAAGCCGTTGATGCTGCCATAAAGGCAATGGAGCCCTCACTGGAAAACCATCGCACTCAACTTACGATGCTTGGGCGGGCATGGGAGGATGTTTCGACTGCTGCGGGGCGTTATGTAAATGGCTTTACACAAGCCCCTAGTGATGACGCTAGGCTGGCAAATTTGAAGGATCAGCTTTCCGGGGCGCAGAAGGATAACAAAGGAGGTTTTCGAAACGAAACGATCGCAACCCTTAAGGGCTTAATTGCAGAGATCGAAAGTCGTCAGCGGGCTGCTGGAACGGATGCGCAGTCTATCGCTGATGTGAAATTGTCAAATCAGATCGCACCGTTAGTCGGTGATCTGTCTCCAGATGCACAAAAAACGCTGTTTAACAAGCAGGCGGATGCTCAACTTGCGCTTTTGGAAAAGGCGAAGCTTTCTACTTCAATCCGCCAGAAGATGGGGTTGTCTCTTGGGAATGTTGATGGGGCTATTGCCGCCAAGCAAAACCAGAAAGATACCTATCAGTCCGACACCGCAAAGATCGTTCAGGGGTATCAACTGCAAGCCCAGGCGGCTGAGGCGATCACACCGTATGAAAAGGCCCATATCGCCCGCCAGCAAGTGTTGTTGGGTCTGGCCGGGCAAACGGTGTCAAAGACTGATGCGGAAGCCCGCGCCAATGCGGCCTTTGCCGCTGCACTGAAATCGGCAAATTACGAACTCAGCCGCCAGGCGCAGCTGACGCGCGCGGCCACGGGGCAAACCCGCGCGGTCACTGGGGCGTATATGACGGGTGGCATCGCGGGCGGTATGTCAGCTGATGCCCACCGTCAGGCCGTGCTGGATAATCTGCAAAGTGGTGTCAGTGTTGAGGGGCGTTTTCGTGACCTTCTGGGTCAATCTTTGGCGTCGCAGGGGGAAACTGTGTCCCAGTCCGTTGCGCGGCTGCAAGCCGAGGCGGATGCCCGTAAAAAGGACCTTGATCAGGTCGTCAGTGGTGCGTCGGCTTATACGGACGCAAACCGTGCCATGCAGATGAATATTGCGTTGGCGGATGAAGACGCGGCTACCACGATAGCACGTAAAATGGGGTATTACGATCTGGCCAGTGAGCTGGAACGGGTGTCGTTCGCATACCGCAAGGTTTTTGTGGCTAATGACGATCAGGCGCGCGCCTGGGCTGGCCGCAAGGATGTTTCGGATCAATATACCCAGATCAGTCAACTGAACGCCCAGATGTCCGCGGCGCAATCTGGTGGCAGACCAATGGATCCGGGCGAGCAGGTCCGTCTGCAGATCCTTGGTGACACCAACGCTCTGCTGGAAAAGGGCTACGCGATCCAGACCGATGTCGGGGTGGTACTGACCGCACAGGGCAAGGAATACCTGGCCAACGCCCAGCATATCGATCAGATGAACCGGCTGCTTGAGCGTACTAAGGCTGCCAACGAGCAGGTATATGCGTTTGAAGGTGGAATTTTCGACAAACTGGGTGATCAGATAACGTCCAGTCGTGACACGTGGAACCAGTATTTTGATTCCGTAATAACGGGATTCCAACGCATGACTGCCGAACTAACCATCGTCAATCCGGCAAAAAACCTTCTGCTGGGTGGCGATAGCGCGGGCCGTCAACTGCCGACATTGTTCGATGTTGGCGGTGCGTTGGGCGATCTGATGGGGAATAATGATATGTCGTCCGGTGATAGTATCAACGATATCGCCGTCACTGGTCGAAAGGGGCGTCTGACCGACATGGCGGCAATGGGGCTGTCGACCGGGTTGGGTAATTTGTTCTCAGGTGACAGCGTCAGCAATATTTCAGTCATGGGGCGCCATGCCCTGTTATCCGATATGGCCGCGTCTGGCGCTACCACAACCGCCGTTGGTGGTGGCGGCTGGATGAGCGAGTTTGGCACCTATCTAGCTGGCATGTTTCACACCGGTGGTGATGTCTATGGTGCCCCGAATTCCAACCGCATTCTGCCCGCCAGCGTGTTGCGCTTTGCCCCGCGCTTTCACGATGGTGTGGATCTGAAGGCCGACGAGATACCTGCAATCTTGCAGACTGGCGAGCGGGTGTTGAACCGCGCTGAGGCGTCTGACTATCGCAAAGGCGCTGCGGCCAGCACGGCCCCTACAATCAACTTCCACAATTACGGCGAGCCGGTGTCGCAGGGGCAAACGGATTACGATCCGAAAACCAATACGCTGGATATTGCGATCGAGCGTCAGGTCACCAGCGGCATCAATTCCGGCATTCGTAACGGCTCGTTCGATACGTCCCTGGGCGAAAGCTTCGGCGTGTCGCGTGTGCTGACGCGGAGGTAATTAGGATGACAACGGTTATCTGGCCGTCAAGTCTGCCTGCATTGCGCAGCAGCGGGATGGAAGGCGAGCTTGCCAATACCGTCAAATCGTTTGAGGTGGATGATGGTGGCCCGTCCATTCAGGGGATTTTTTCAACCGTAAACGTGCGCAAGCTGACCTTCACGATCCGGTGTGACAAAACCCAGAAGCAAACGTTCTTAACGTTTTTTAATGGTGATGCGGCACGTGGCGCTTCCTGGTTCACCTTTTCCGATCCGATCACGGAACAGGTTTCCTACGCACGCTTTATCGCCAAAAAGCCACCCAAAGTCGTGCCGGCGGTGCGCGGCGTTAAGTGGGACATATCTATGACGCTGGAGCTGAAATAATGGCCAGCGAAACGTTTGTCGAAAATGCCAATCGGGAAAACCGCTATATCCCGATCACGCTGCTGACCATTACGCATGACAGCCTGTCAACGCCGATCTATTGCACGCTAAACGGTGAAGATGTTGTGTCGAATGGCGTAACCTATAAATCCGTGCCGTTCACCTTTACCCCGCCAAAAATCACACGTGACGGTATTCAGCCCGGCAAAATGTCGATCGAGAATATTTCCGGCGATGTGGTCGAGGCATGTCGAACCATTGCCGGAAACGCGGCCCCGGCAAAATGTACCTTCAGCTTCGTAATGCCTACGGATTGGGACACGGTCGAGCGCACCTGGCCGTCGCTGGAACTGCGCAACGTGCAATACACTGACAATCTGACCGGCACGCTGTGCCACCCGATGTTCGGCAACGAGCCGCACACAAAATACACCGCATCTGATAGCAACTTTCCGGGTCTGTAAAATGGACGATTACACGGCGCAATGCGCACCCTTCATCGGGGTGCCACGGGTTTACCATGGCAAAACGCCAGCGGGTTGGGATTGCTGGGGGCTGGTGCGTTATATCGGCGTGAACGTGCTGGGGTTTAACTGGCCTGATTTTGATGATGCCTATCAGGGTTGTGCCGACCATGACCCTGATGCCGTATCGGCCTCGATCCAGCGCTATCTGGGTCAGTGGCGGGCGACAGATCCGCGTCCCGGCACAATCGCCTGTTTCGATATGCGTGGGGCCCGGCGCCGGGATGCGCCCTGCATTTTTCACGTCGGTTTGATTGTTTCCCGCCGTACCATGATCCATGTCTGCGCAGATCCGCGCCTGTGCACCAATTCCGGCACGGTGATCGAGCCGTTTAATGGTCTGGTCTGGCAGCCCTATTTCTATGCAGCCATGGAATATTGCGGGGGGCAGAACCAATGAATGCCCCTCTGCGCCAGCTGCCTGCGGGCCACGAAGTCTATTTCGCGGATCCGTTCTTCACTGGCCCCAAAAAGATCACGGTTCCTGAATTCGGCACAATCGACGAAATGGTGAATTTCGCCATCGTGTCTGGTCGCCTGCCGCCAGAAGTCAAGGAATTGATCCGTGTCTACATCGGTGGCCACGAGATCGAGCGCCGCTATTGGTCCAACATTCGCCCTAAGGCAGGCACCAATATCAGCCTGATTGCCACCCCGCTGGGTGGCAGCAGTGGCACCAGTAAGATCCTCAGTACCGTTGCCATGATCGCCGTGGTGGTACTGACCTGGTGGTGCGGGGGTGGTGCGCTGGCGGGTTCATGGCTGGCCAGCACGTCCGGATTCAGCTTCGCAGCCGGCTCGTCCAGCGCCATGATTGCGGCCCTGGGGGTATCGCTGGTCGGTGGTGTGGTGCTGAACGCGCTGTTCGGGGCCGACAGTAAAACGTCAACGCGATACACCATCGACGGTGCCGGCAACCAGCCACTTGAAAAGTATAAGTCGGTGCCGATTGTGCTGGGTCGTCGTCGCATCTATCCGCGTCTGGCCGCCACCACCTGGACCGAATGTCACGATATCGACGATGATGGCGATAATTACCAGTACCTGAATTTGCTGCTGTTCTGGAGCGTCGGAAAAGTTGGTTACACCGATCTGAAAATCGGTGAAACCCCGATTACAGATTACAACGACTACGAGCTGTATGATTGTCTGGCATCAACCGCGCTGCCTGCGAACTACAGCCAGATTGTTCGCGAAGATAAAATTTCGGCCGAACTGCGATATTCCGACAGTGATGGTTGGGTGCAGCGGCGCACCCGTACCCGGACCACAAAAATCGAAGTCGTGCTTGGTTGGCCTAGCGGCTGCTACGGCATGAACATGAAAAACGCGTTCGGGGTCGATCTGCAAATGCAGTATCGATCAACAGATAGTGGTACGTGGCTGGATGCCCCGACGGGGGGCTCGTTCACTGTCAAGAAAAAGACCAGTAAGGTCTTTTATAAAAAATACAGCTGGGCAGTTACCGAAGGGCAGTATGATATCCGCATTCGCCGTACCAACGGTGATGACTGGGGCCTCAGTGATACAGACCGGTCCAAGCGAAATACTACGGTTTATTGGTTGCTGCTTCATTCGTTTGGTGATGGCAAGGTTATCACAAACCCCGGCAATTTCTCGATCACTGGTTTGCGTATTCGGGCGAACAACCAGATTAATGGCACGCTTGAGAATATCAACGCGGTCGTGACCTCGGTTGTTCCGAAATGGAATAACGGCAAATTTGACGATAGCTACCGACAGGAAAGCCGGAATCCTGCCGAGCTGTTTCATTGGTATGCCACTTCTAATGTTACGGCCCTGCCGCAAACGGGGAAAATCGATACCGCTGCGCTTGGCGCCTGGGCCGAGGAATGTAATGAAAAGGGTTGGTACTGCGATTACGTTGCCGAAAATGTGTCGATGCAACAGGTGCTGCATATCCTCGCCGCATCGGGGCAGGGTTTCGGGGCGGTATGGGAAGATGGCCTGCTGTCTGTCGCGGTTGATGATGAAAAGGCGGCCCCGGTACAGATATTTTCGGCCAGAAATGTACGTAATTTCTCCGGATCGATTGCTTTTCCAGATGAAATCCACGCCGTAAACGTCATTTTCGCTGATAATACCGATAATTATAACAGCCAGACCCGGACGGTTTACGCCACGGGCTATAGCGCCACAAACGCAACCCTGTTTGAAACGGTAGAGCTGCCCTATAAATGCGACCCGACCGAGGCTTACGTCTTCGGCTGGCGCTATATGGCCGCCCGTACGCTGCGCCCGGAATCCTACAGCTTCGACACCTGGACCGAAGGTCTTGTCGTGCGTTACGGCTGCCGGGCGGATGTTGCCCACTGGCGCATGTCGGTCGGTATTCAGGGCTCACGCATCCGCTCGCTCGGTAAAAACGCCAGCGGAATGATTTCGGCGGTCACGCTGGATGACGAAGTGACCATGGATACTGGCACATCATACGTGCTGCGGGTCCAGAACGGCTCGACCATCACGAACTATAATATTGTGACGGTTGCGGGTACCAGCGCCACACTGAACCTTGAAACGCCTGTAACGGTTGAAGCTTTCGGTACGGGGGCGTTCCCCTGCATATTCGGGGTTTCGGAAAAAGAAACCCTGGCGACGATCGTCGTCGGCATTGATGTGCACGACGATAAATCCTCCACACTGACCTGTGTGCCCTATGCCCCGGATATGCTGGCCAACGGTGGTGATATCCCCGATTGGGACCCGGAAATTACTTCGCGCCAGACCACGAAAACATCCTCTGGCCGGGCGCTGGCCGATGGCGATCAGGATGCGCTGACCGATCAGGTTGTCATACAGACGGCTGCGGCTGTCGCCGTAGTTCAGGGTGATGTAGAGCAAACCGCATCCGCACTGGATAGCGCCATATCCGAGATGCTCGACACGTCAACCTTCACTGCATTGGAGTCTATATTACAGTCTTTGGTCAATCTGGATGCCGCAAGCTACGATCAGTACCAAAGGGTGTCCGAAAAATTGTCGGTGGCGTCGGCTAATGCATCGGCCAGCATTGAACAGGCCCGGACGGTTGCCTTAAACGCCAGCGAATCTGTGGCGGATTTGGCGACGGTGGTGTCGTCGAATATTAGCAACGTAACTTCACTTATCACGCAGGAGGCTCAGACCAGGGCTAACGCAGATCTGTCGCTTTCGACAACGATCAATAATCTGTCGAGTACGGTATCTTCAAACGCTTCACTTATCACGCAGGAGGCTCAGACCAGAGCTAACGCAGATCTGTCGCTTTCGACAACGATCAATAATCTGTCGAGTACGGTATCTTCAAACGCTTCACTTATCACGCAGGAGGCTCAGACCAGAGCTAACGCAGATCTGTCGCTTTCGACAACGATCAATAATCTGTCGAGTACGGTATCTTCAAACGCTTCACTTATCACGCAGGAGGCTCAGACTAGGGCAAGTGCCGATAGTGCCATAAGTGACGCCCTGTCACAGGTAACCACTACGGTTGGTAAAATATCTGCAAGCGGCTATCTGCGTATGACGGCAACACAAGATACCAGCAGTGCATCGGTTACAGTGGGGCTTGCGGCGGTGGTGTCGACGACTGCTGGTGATGCGACAGCAGCGTTACTTCTGCATGCGGATGAAACGGGTAGTTATGTTGAACTGCAAGCTGGATATGTCTATGTGCTGGCGTCAGATGGTACAAAAACTGCCGTTTTTGATAAAGACGGAAGCCTAAATATCAGAAAGCTCGTTGTGCAGGGCACATTAAGTGCAAGTGTGATGCAGATAAACAGTATCTGGAGCTGGGTGGGCGATAATAGCGCAACTATAAAATATATTGGTCTAACAAACGCTGAGGCTGACGGATATGCGCTGCATTTAGTGTCGACACCAGAATTTTCTGTAAGTTCTGCTGGATTTGTTGCGATCAATATAACCGGCGTCATTAGTGTCGTTCCTACTGTCAGTACAGATATAGGAACCATTCTTCATATGACATTGGATCTCTATAATGTTGATACCGGTACATGGACGTATACCGTTGGTGATGTTTACGTCGGTACAGTAACTGCAGCCGTTCAAGTCCGTCAGTATTTTAATATTAATTCATGGTTTAAAAATGTGCCTGCCAGCGATGCGAACGTTCAGTACCGGGCACGTGTATATATTTCTTCGTCCAATGTGAATTCCGCCCGTTCTTTTGGTATTTTGAATAACGCTAGCTGCGCATTTGCACAGCAAATGTGGTGATCTGAATACTGAATGGCGGTAATCGCCCTCTCAACAATAAAAGGATTTCGTTATGCAACAGAGCAATTCTGGGCAGCAAAAAGTTGTGGCATTTGCTGCATATTTTGAGGTGTTGGAACATGTCCGCATTCTGTCTGGCCGTGCCTCAGATTTGGCCGGTGCGTTGGCGCAGGCAAAAGAAGATCGTGATGCGTTGGCGGCACGTAACGCCGAACTGGAAAAGCAGCTGAACGATCAGAAATCTACCAAGGCTCAAAAGCCGCAGAAAAAGGAACCTGTTACGCTTGATGGTGTAGCGGTTGTGAGCGATGGCGGGGCGCAGGAATGACCGACATTACCAACACCAATTACGATGCTGCGCTAGCTGCAGGTGAGTTTGCCGCCGCAACGAACGTGTCGTTGCACACCCTGATCGCGGTAACCGGGTTGCCTGACGTGCCGTTGGTCGAAACATTTTACCTGGATAATTTTCCCGCGTTGGCCGCCGTGCCGGCGCTGCCAAAGGCGAAAACAGTGCGGCTGTGGAACCTGAATAAAGTGACGACATTGCCAGAGTTGCCTGCAGCAACGGATGTGACGCTGCTGAATTTGCCAGAGCTGACGGCATACCCGGCGATGCCATCAGCTAAAAAAGTCTTTATCGCGGGCTGCGCTAAGGCAACGGGCGCGCCCGCTGTGCCTGTCGGATGTATCGTCATCATTGACGGCAATCGGCAATAATCAACGAGGTCAATATGGCAACGCTATATTTTACCGGTACCTGCGATGTGGTGGTTACGGACGGTGTGGCAAAAATCACCCCTACCACAATTTACAATGACGCAGGTGTGGCGGTCAGTACCCTGTATACACGCATTAAAACGGGTGATCGCATCAATTGCAGCGCGGGGTGTGGAATTGTCGCCGCCGTGGCGGCTGATGGCACGATCACCTCGACAGATGGCTGGTACGGTACCACTGCGGCAGGTGTAAAATTCAATGCCCAGCCGATGCCGGCGGGCTCTGAACTTGCAACATCGACCCGTGATGCACTGGCGTGGAAAAACACCCTGAACAGCTTGGTTTGTGTTCGGGCTGGGGAAGCCAGCGCAGTCAAGGAATTACAGAAGCTCGACTGCCTAGTGGGACTGTATTTCACATCGATGGCGCTCATCGCGCCGCCGTCATCTTATGCCGCCGGTGCAACCTATCTGGTCGGTGCGTCCGCCACAGGGCTGTGGGCTGGGTATGACGGCAAAATTGCCTACAGTCGTGATGGGGCTGCGTGGGAGTTCTATGCGCCTTACAATGGTCTGACGGCCTATAACACGGCTGACGGACGGCGCTATCGCTATTCGTCCGGTGCGTGGGCTGCCGACGACGCCATGGTTAGTGGTCATGCGGTTTCAGTGTCAGGTACGGCGACTGACGGCACGCTGTATTCGCTATCGTTTACACTGTCGGGCGCAACGGCTGTCACGTTTCCAACCTCCGGTACGGTGGCGGTGCTGGAAAAGGCGCAGACGTGGGCTGGGGTTCAAACATATAAGGCTGGGTTATTAGAAGACGTTACGGGGGCCGCTTATCATAACTTGAACGGCACCACGACTGAGTCATTCTATAATGTTTTCAATGCAGCAATGCCAAGCGGTAGTCGTCGCGGTCGGTTTGGATTAAATACCGGGTCAGGTACACTCTGCATTGATATGCTTAGTGACGACGGGAATACAGTTACTGGCCGGGTCACAATGACATCAACGGGCATTCTTGGGACAAACGCGGTAAAATTTCCGGCTACACAAGTGGCATCAACTGACGCCAATACATTGGACGATTACGAAGAAGGTACGTGGACGCCAGTATTGACCGCGGCCACAGCCCCTGCCGGAGTAACGTATCAGGTTCAGTCCGGTCGATATGTAAAAATCGGTTCGGTCGTGCACCTGTTTTTCGGACTAAAAGTGTCCTCCGTAGGGAGTGGTGGAGCAGGCGTTGTCAGAATTTCAGGGTTGCCATTTGCACAGGTTGGGACCGGATCATATAGCGAAGCGGCTGTTCTGTTGGGTGCACAGGGTGGGTTTGCAACAGCGGCGAACGCAGGACACGTAGGGATTTTTGTCGCTACCGGTTCGGCATATATCGAATTTCGTTTGATGAGCACGAACGGTGATACCGAAATACCGTGGAGTGAAATTACAACGAGCACGTTCCTCGGTCGTGAGATCGTATATATCGCAAGTGCATAGGGGAAACGAGAATGATGGAACGAAATTTAAACGACTATGAAACAGGTTCGTGGAACCAAGTGAAATTAAAACGGAGAACATAGACAGAACTGCAATGTGGTTCTGTAAAATATGTGAAGATTGGCTGTGTCATAAACACTGTAATAACGGAGGCATATAATGGCGACGTTCACCCAGGGAACTAATGTCGATAAAATCGAGATATTAAGCAGCGGCATTGTGCGTGTTCGCCTAAGAAAGGAGGTGCTTAAGGACGGTTCTGTTCTGTCTTACGAATACCACAGCACAACATTGTGCCCCGGCGACGATACATCCGCAGCACTGACAGCACTTAATACAAATCTGTCGGCAAATGATGCCGCAGAAATTACCGCGACAGCGTGGACTGTTGTAGTCGCTCAATGTATCGCAGCTTGGACTGATGCTGTCGTCGCCGCATATAAGGCGACACTCACCGCCAGCGCATCATCGTCAACCGACACGTCATCGACCAGTTCGACTTCTACCACCAGCGCGTAACGGCGCGGGTGACGCCTGCCGCCTGATCGGGCGGGCACAAACTCAGGTAAATCACAATGCAGAATAAAACAGCCGCCGGGCTAACCGCCTCGGTGGTCGCGATGCTGCTTACCTTTGTGCCGATGCACGAGGGTAAGCGGTTGATCGGCTATCGCGATCCTGCTGGCATCGCCACCAAATGCTTTGGTGATACCCGCAACGTGGTGGTGGGCCAGCGCTATAGCGAGGCTGAGTGTCTGGCATCGTTAAAATATCAGCTCGCGGCACATGGCGATGGGGTGCTGCGCTGTGTTCCGGTTCTGGCCGGGCATGACAATCAAACCGCTGCGGCGGTGTCGTTTGCCTACAACATCGGCGTGGGGGCGTTCTGCAAATCCACTGTTGCGCGCCGCTTTAACGCCGGTGGCTGGCGCGGAGCCTGCCGCGCCATCAATCAGGATGATCATGGCCACCCACAATGGGTGAGCGCCGGTGGCAAGGTGCTGCCGGGGCTGGTGACGCGCCGCGCCGCCGAACGGGCGCTATGCGAGAAAGGATTGTAAAATGTGTGTTTTTGCGTGGTTTAAAATCAAGGTGTCGGTGCTGCGCGCTGCGATCCGTGCCCGTCTAACCAGTGACTGGCGCACCTATCATAAACAGTTTTCGGCATGGGTGCAGGCCGTGACCGCAGGGTTCGCGGCGGTGTGGACGCAGGTGCCGCCTGATATCCGGTCGGCGTTCCCGACATGGTCGTTGATCCTGATCGGGGTGGCGCTGATCGGCCTGCATATGCTGGCGCGCACATGGGCACAGCCGGGGCTGCAACAGGGGCGGGGTGGTGCATCCCAGCCGGGCGGGGGCGTGTGATGGCAACCATTCTGGCGCTGCTGACAAGCGCAAAGGCCGTTTTGTCAACCGTTTGGGCGTTTTTGAAAACTAAGGCGGGCAAAATCATTCTCGTCATAACCGGCGCGGTGCTGGCGCTGTGGCTGGTCTATCATCGGGGTTACAGCGCGGGGCAGGGCGCGTGCGTGGCTGCGCACAAAGCGGCTGCCGCGCAAACGGTGCAGCGGCAAACGCAAGCCGCCAGTGGGGCTGTAACCCGCGCTAACGGACGCGTCGCGCAAAACACAAAATCTGACGATTATAACAAGGGGGTTATCCGCGATGTCACGCGCAACGCTGCAACGCTGCCGGATGGCAGCGATACTTGCATTCCTGCCGCTCTGGCTGACCAGCTGCGCAGCCTCGAATGAGGTGGTGCCGGTCACGATGCCCACCGCACCGGCGGGGCTGGTGGCCTGTGCTGATACGGCTATGCCGGGCCTGCCCGGTGCTGTGGGCACGGCGTTGACTAAGGCACAGGCGGCTGAGGCGTTGGTCGATAACCGTGCGGCCGCATTGGCGGCGCATCGGTGTGCGGTAGCGTGGCGGGAATTTTATGGGGATCTGCGGGCGGCACTGACTAAGGCACAGGCGGGCAACAACGCCAGATAACGGGGGCGGGCGTGAGTGATGATGAAATGGCAAAGCTGCGCGAACGGGTGGCGCGGATTGAGGAATCTCAGGAAAATCAGGACCGGCGTCTGGAGATTATTCAGGATGATATACGGGCCATTCGATCGGTGCTTGATCAAATGAGCGGTGGCAAAAAGACGGTCTTGCTAATTTTCGCGCTGATTGGTGCGGTGGCCGCAGCGGCTGGCGTGTACGCGGCTGTGTTGAGGGGGCGTTGATATGCCGGATAAATTACCCATTGGCGATGCGGTCGATGCATTACTGATCTCTGGCGATGGCAATGTGTCCCAAATCGCCCGTCGGTTTGGTGTCAGCCGCAGCTATGTCGCCGACCGCATGACCGCGCTGGTGGTCAGCGGTAAGTTACTAGCCAGCAAGGCGCGGCTGCCAGGCAACGATACCAAACCGGCAGAGGAGACGCCGTTTATCGCACCACCGTCGCGCGCCCGGCTCATGGCCGGGCGGTGATCTGCTGGGCCTCGATGACACCTTGCCGGTGGCAATCCAGGCTCCTGACCCGGTTGTCGCCCTGGCTCCCGCTGCGGCCGCCGCAGGAGACACGCCCAGCGACACAGAGGTGTCGGCAACTGATTCTACCACCGATATAGCCGCTACGTCCGATACCACGGCAACGTCGACCGAGGCCGCGACGCCCTCGGTCTAATCTGGCCTATTGCACGATTTTGGCCCGGCTGCGCATCAACGCGTGGCCGGGCTTTTTTTAATGCTAGTTTAGAATCGGGGTTTCAAAGCGATTGTTTGGTCCACGCGCGATAGTGTTGTTATAAACCATCGCATGTCCCTACAAACCCAGCATACTACTTCTAAGAGGTTGCTATATTCTGATTTAGGTTTTCGGTCGAAGATGGGCTTGTGATGTGCTAGGCGATTACGAAATGTTCGTATAGCGTCCAGTCTGTCGTATAATTTCTTTCTATCTATGTTGTCAGGTTTATTAGGAAAAAAAGAAGAAAAATATATGGGCCATAAAACGTCATCATAATTCTTTGTAAGGAGGTGTAGCCAGAAGCCAAAAGATAGGCCAGATACTATATGGTTGATGGTTGTTTCCGTGCCATATGCAAAACGTTCTGTTTTGGTTACTACTTCAAGTTCAGTGCGTAAGCGATTGGGTAACGTACAAAGAAAGCTGCCTTGTAAATTCCAGTTTGTCCCAAACTTTTCACATAGGGCGCCGTGTATCGCATTTCTTACAGTGATTTCTGCGAATTGAGTCGGTAGGTAAAATGCTTCGCACAGTCGGACATTCCAAATATAAAGGCGTAAGGCGTAATTTTTATCTTCCTTGGCATCTGTTAAATAACGCCCTAACCTCGCTTGCGAAAATGATCGTTCAAGTTGAGAGTATGTTAACGGTGTGCAAGAAAATGGTTGTTGCATTTTAAAAGCCTACAGGGCTATTGTTCGTAAATGAGCTGTAAGGATCGTCTCTGCCCTTTGGGTTGAGCCCTTATGGACCAGATTTGAGGCCGGACCTTCGGGTGCCGGCCTCACGCTTTTTGTAGGTTGTCATTTGTGTGTGCTTATTTTTTTAGGCGTGTATTTGACTTGTTGTTTTTCGGTGGTGGCAGGGTGCTGCTCTGCGTATTCTTGTTTTACGATACGTCCCGTGACAGAGGATCGGTAAATAGTTTTTTTTCCGTTCATTTTTTCTCGTTTGTGTTTGGTTTTGAGGGTGAAAGTCAATTTATTAGTGTTATATCATTGATGACAACCTTTAAAGCTGTGTGATTGGTAGGGTGCCGTCAGAGCGCAGTAAAATGTCTATATAATTGATTTTAATACATAATTTTTTGCTTGTTAGGTTGTGACCCAGCCAACGTGGGCGATCTGCTGGGGCTCGACGACACCCTTCCGGTTGTCTTTGTGGCTCCGATCCGGTTCCCCATCCTCTGTCTGCCCCGGCTGTCGCTCTGGCCTCCCGCTGAGGCCGCCGCAGGAGACACGCCCAGCAACACAGAGGTGTCGGCAACTGATTCTACCTCCGACACGGCGGTGGCATCGACCGAGGACGCAACGCCCTCGACCTAATCTGGCCTGTTTTGCGATTTTGGGCTCGGCTGTGCACGAATGCGTGGCCGTTTTTTTTATTTTCAATCTAAGGTACGGTTTGGGTGTGTCTTCTTGTGGCGCGTCTAATTTATTAAGTGAGGGAATATGGCTAAAGGAATTTATAAAATTACGGGCGGGTGGGGTAGTCAGGATAGTGCCTTAGTCGAGTACTCTGACGGGACGAAGATGGAAGTCCCTGAAGATAAATATCGGTCACAAGGGCATAATCCGCCCTTTGAGCAGTTACCGGAAAAATAGTGATTCCATAACTGATACAACTGTGGTGAGGAATGTTTCTTCATCATTGGGGTTCCTCGGGGCAGTATAGGTTGCTTCGGGGAACGCCATCGCGGGAATGCTGGTCGTTCAATAGATTAGGAAACCGTTGCTCTATCCGGCTGAGCTACGGGGCCACTTTTAAAATCAATGACTTGCGGCTGCGTGTCGAGAAATTCCAACATTTTCCGAAATCATTTTCCAACTTTTGCTCCGGATTTGTTCCGGCGCGCAAGCCTTTTTTTCTGAATGGATTCTATAAAGCGCCCGTCAGGATAAACATAGTGCTCTGCAGCCGACCGGGTCGAATGGCGGGCCAATCCGCGCAATTCGTCAACCGTGCCGCCCGCAGCCCCACCCTCGGTCTGCACTGTAGTGCGAAAATCCTGCAGTTGTAGTTTTGTCGGTAACCCCGCCGCCTTGCGGATGATCGCATGTTTCTTTTGGAGTGTGCTTTCGTTCCATTCGCCGCCGATCCGGTCATTTGTAAAAAGTGGTGCTTCCGGTGTTTTGGTTGGCTGGCGGGCCAGATATTCGTCCAGGGCTTTCTTGGCTGCGGGAAATAGCGGGATCGGTGCGTCCGTCATGCCAGTCTTGGCGCGGGTCACATCAATTGTACTGCCGTCATAGGCTTTGCGCTTCAGTGTTCTGACGTCGATCGGTGATTGCCCGATGCTGTCGAACACGTGGGCCATAACGGCGATGCTGAACCATCCCATTTCGTGTGCTTTGGCTATGTAGGCGGCAGCTTGTTCGGGTTGCCATATAACGCTGCGCTTGGCTGGCGCTTTCATGGTTACGTCCAGCGCCGGATTGCGCGGTATCCAATCTTCGGATACCGCCCAACTAAGGACTGTGCGTAGGGTGGCAAGGATGTGATAGGCCCACGTTACGCTGACGTCGCGGCGCACGCGCTTATAATAGGTTTTGATCACACGTGGTGACAGTGCCCGCACCATAACGCGGCCGAATTCCATTTCTATCTTATCCAGATAGTAGGTGTAATCGGCACGGGTGCGCGGCTTCAGATCACTGAATTCTTCCGACCGCCGGAATTCCGTAAAAAGTTTGCTAATGCTGCCGGGAAGTGGGCCGTTGTCCCCGCCTTTGCGCGCGCCAATACGTGTGGCATCGGCCAATGCGTTCAATTCAATCGCGCGACTTTTGGCCTTATCATAGTCTGGTCCCAGCGCTTCTGCCGCTAACCCGCAGGCGACAATGGTTGCGCTGGGTTGCCAATAATATCTGACGGTGCCATCGGCGTACCTCTTTGCAACAATATGGCGTATTTTGTCAGTGCCCACGCGCGATCCTCAATGCATCTTCTTCTTCGTCTACTGTGCTGCGGCGATGTACGGCCTGCCGTTTGCCGTGGAACTGGTCAAACCATGTTTCTACTTCTGACAATAGAAATAAACCATCCGGCCCCGGCAAGGGGAAGTTCGGATACTCCATGGGGATTTGGCGTGAAAAATCTGGCCCACGGCGGAACCAAAACGCCGCCACTTCTGTCGGGGTTAAGCGTTTGGCATATGGGGTGAATGTCGAATGCCGCTTCATACTACTTCTCACAGATTTTGCGGGGAATGTGGGACAAAAGTTACTCGTGTTCGTTTCTATCCTCGGCCATTATGCCGGTTTTTGGCGTGGGTCCCAGCCTTTGAACCGCTTACCATCCGGCCCACACACACCGCCGTACCGTCTGGCGTCCTCGCATGTCGGTGCATGGCCGGTCCGCGCACCTGTAACAACGCTGATTTCACGGTCACTGTTTACGAACCAGTTCGTGCAATACATTCCACTCCCACCTGCCGATGGAACGTGGAACGCACAGTTGGCGCATATCGGCGGGGTCGCAGCTTTCGCACTGGTGTCGTTACCGGGTGGCGTAGTGGTGTCTGCTAATGCAACGACCTCGGCGCTGGCTTGTTTCCGGTCCGCGCGTTTCATTACTGCCCGCGCGGTCCAAACAGTTGCCAATCCACAAACCAGCGCGATCCCGTGATGATCTATAAAATCTAACATCACGCACCTGCCTTTGGCGGTTCTGGCAGCGGCATCCAGTGGGTTGGCTTAGACACGCCATCTTCACTTTCATTTATGCCGTCATATGGTTCCCATTCGAAGTCGTTATCTTCTTCGGGTATTAATTCTATTTCTCCATCATCCCTATAAATGAGGATTGCTTCGGCTGTAGGCGCTGTTTCAATTGGCCGCCATTCGCTCATCACGCTGCCTCCGCTTCTGTTTGCGGGCGGCGGACATAGATCAGGTCGAAAGTGTCTTCGGTCTCGGTATGTGCAAACAGCTTCCAGCCATCACCGTCAGTCTGATACGGAAGCAAATGTTGCCGGATCGCTAGCGTATCCCCGGACTGGCGGGAGTGCCGCACCTTGCTGGAAAGGTCTCCGAGAATGCCTAGTTTGACGACCTTTTTCTCAAGGCCGTTTGCCTCAATAACCTGGTCGGCCTGATTATCGGTCAGGCTTAAACACCCTCTCAGATAATACCATATGGCCAGCCCGCGTGTGCCGTCAGGTAACCGCACAAACGTGTCAGGGGCAGGCATGTCCGCCGCCAGAACTTCACCGCTGGCCGGGGGCGACAGCCGTCGGGCGGCTTCGCGCAGCATGGCAACGTGTGTTCTGGTGGCGTCTAATCCGGCCTCGTTGCCGATATATGCTTCTACCGCGCTGGCAAAGGCATCAACCGATTTGCTAAGAGTATCGTTGGGCATTTCACTAATCGTGTTCATTGAACTGGCATCCTTTCGATAAGGTGCAGCAGGGTGATGCCTGCCAGAATGGTGAATGCGGCGGCGGTCATTACCACCTGTCCGAATGGCGTAAGAAGTGCGGGGCGATATCGTCTCATGCCGTCAGTGCCTCTGCGATTATCGCCAGTGCATCCGCCGCAAACCACGCGGTGACCAGCATCACCAACAGCCCGGCGGCATCGAATGCATCGCGTGCGGTAATACCCATCATGGCCGCGCCCCAATTGCTGCGCGGGGCAGGAAATGCCCGGTCATGCGGCCAGATATGCGGCTGATGTTGTTCTGAATGCCTGTTATGTCGTGCAGAAAGCTGCCGTCATCGAACGAAAGAAGGCGCTCGAAATCCATCGGACAGCCGTTTGCGTTCGCGGCGGATAGGTCCATTTCAAGGCTTATTCTGTCGTCGGTGCCGCCTGCGGCCAGATGCAGACGCACGGCGCGGTCCACGCACTGGCGGATTAGGGCGGCTGTAACGGGGGTGCGGGTGAACTTGATCGGGCGGCTCATGCAGCCACCTCGCATAGGGTATCAACGGCAGCGCGCCGAATTTGTGCGGGGGGAGTTGCAGGCATTGTTCTGTCCTCAATTACTGAGGATGAACGGTAATCACGTATCGTGATTATGTCAATCACGAAAGATGATATTGTAAGTCAAAGATGACTGTATATTAATTTCCAGTTTTATACCTGATGCTCACTTCGCGATAAAATGAGACAAATCAATGGGGTAGGTTGATGCAAAATACCCAGTCTGTGATTGTCTAATGCTTTAGGTGCTTATCTGCGCTGCCAAGAGCCAATGACGCGTCCCTGTATGTACGCCTCGTCTAATAGGCGTTCATATGTGTCATAGGCTTTGTTATCTGAAATTATTCGGATTTTGGATGGGTTGGAGTGGGCGACATATTCTATGCGCTTGAGAACAAGCCCAAGGCCGTCCCAAACAACGAAAATACCTGGGGGGCTTGGGACTTTATCATTCAAATTTACAAAGACTTTTTCGCCCGGATTTAATGTGCTCTGCATGGAGTCGCCAACTACTTCAAAGACGACGACGCTTTCTGGTCCTACACCGAAAGTGGCCCGGAATTCTGCCTTTGGGAAAGCGTAGCGATGTAAAATGGTTTCGATTTTGTTATTTTCTGCAACATCCTGCAGCCCGCCAGCGCCAGACAGCGCGCGCACATCATACTCAGGCAAATAAAACATATCGGAACTAACTGCCCCGTCGACGCCAAATGCCAACCATTCTGGCTGTTTGTTCAATATAACGGCAAGCTTTAGTATGGTCGATAAATTGGGCTCGTTTTTACCACTTTCCCAAGCTGCAATAGTGCTTTGGCCTGCATGCGCTTTTTCTGCGAGCTGGCTCTGTGAGAGCTTTGCTTCGGTTCTTGCAGCTGACAGGCGTTGTTGAAAAGTCATGTGTTGAACTATGTAAAATGTAAGGGTTTCCGTCCAATCACCTATCGTGATTGACAATATCACTTAACGTGATTATTTTCCGCTTATGACCCAAGCGGAACGTATTATCAGCAAGTTTAGAACGCAGCGCCAACTGGCAAACATGCTGGGTTGCCAGCAGAGTGCTGTGGCGAATTGGAAAAAACGCGGTTTCATACCTGCGAACCAACAGCCTCGAGTACTTAGCGCAGCTAGACAACTTGGTATCCCGCTCACCCCTGCGGATTTCTTTGATCTCTCTGCAAATTGTGCAGAAGACGCTTTTCCATCTTCGCAAACCTCTGATGAACACGGTGCTGCATGATCGGCGCTGGTTCCTTTCCCCATTTCCCATTGGCTCAGGCGTTTCCCCCTCACGCTTTGAGCCAGTGCCACCGGCGGTGTGGCCCGCACGCCGTGCCGCCGGTGGCCCCAAAATTTCCCCTGACAAGGAGGCCCTTTGATGCCCGCAAAACAACCTAATCGCCCTAGCCGACAAACGCACCTAGAACGGGGTGCCACCGTTCCAGCGTTCAAGCCGATGAAGCCGCGCCCTTATGGTGAATTGAAACATGTGGTGGCGCAGGCCGTGGCCGAGGCCGGTGGCATCGAACAATCCGCCGCATTGCTGCAAACCAGCCCGAAATCTGTCTATAACTACACAGATCCGCGCGATAAAACGAATATCACCATGGAACAGGCCCGCATCCTTACCCGCTTTGGTAAGGCCGCGGCCTTTGCCGAAGAATTCGCCGCGCTGGCCGGTGGCACCTTTGTGCCGGGTGATGGCGGGGCCGGTAAATCCATCTGCGAATACACGCTGATCGCCAACCGCGATGTAACGCACCTTGTCGGCCTGCTAGTGGCGGCGCTGGAAGATGGCCGGATCGACGATGCCGAACGCGCCACGCTGTTGCCGGTGGTCGATACCCTGCACAAGGACATTACATCCCTGCGTAACCGCCTGCGCACCGGCGAACACGCCATGATGGGGGCGCACCATGGATGATGTCATCGAACAGGATGTGCGTGATGGCGGCCTGCGCCTGTATTCCGCCGTGCTGACTGAAGCCGAACGGCTGGCGCGGGAGCAGGGCATCACCATGGCCGAAGCCCTGCGGATCGAGCGTTGTGCCGTGATCTATGCGGCGGAACTAATCGCTGGTCGCCTTGCCAGCGCGGTGGGGTGATGTGCCATGACCAAGCGCTGGATAACCGACCGTAAGAGCCGCGCATCACACAAATACAGCGCCATCCATGTGCAGCTGATGCACGAGGTGGCACAGAAACGCCGTGTGGCCACACAGATCCGCAAAGCGGCAGAGGATGGCAAACAGCTTGCTTTGTTTGTTCATCCCGTCAGCGCGCCCCTTTACGGGCAGAATGCGGGGGCCAAATGAGGATGAGCGGTACAACAGCCGAACGCGGCCCGAACGTTTACGCCATCAGCCGCGACTTTTGGGATGATCCCGAATTCTCCGATGCCGCCTATAGCGACCGCGAGGCATGGCTGTGGCTGATCGGTGCCGCCGCATGGAAGGATCTGCGCACGCGTGGCAGCGCCGGGCCGGTGAGCCTGCGCCGGGGCGAGCTGTCGTTTTCAGTCAGGTTTCTGGCGGAAAAGTGGGGCTGGTCGAAAAGCGCTGTCGACCGCTTCTTTGCCAAGCTCGAAAAGCGGGACACGCTGCGGGACACATCGCGGGACGGCAACAAGGTCTATTTCATCCGCAATTACAATCGGTTTCAGGTTGTCGGTGCGCCCAAGCGGGACAGCAAACGGGACAGTGTGCGGGACGCCACCGGGACAGCAGCGGGACAGCTGCGGGACAAAGAAGAAACAGGGGTAACAGGGATAACAGGGGAAACAGAACTACCTGAAAGATTTGATATGTCCCTACCATTGTCCGATCCGCAGGGCGGACCGGACGCAGGTGGGGCCTTGCCCGGTTCCGGGCAGGAAGAAGCTTCCGCCACCACTGCGCCATCTGTCCAGCCAGTATCCGCAGCCCAGCCTGCAGGTAGCGCCACCGGTCATGCGCCGGACGGGTTCGAGCGGTTCTGGAAACAATCCGAACCGCCCAAGCACGCATCGAAGCTGAAGGCCCGGCAGGCGTGGGTGAAAACCCGCCACACCCGCCCGGCGGATGATGTGCTGATAGCCTGCCACGCGGCGTACCGTGCCTCGGTGGCGGCGGAAAATGCCCGGCGTAAACAGGAACGCCCGCCACGGGCGGCGCAGTGCCTTTGCCACCCCGAAACGTTTCTGCTGGAGCAGCGTTGGGAAGGTTTTGTCGAGGCCGCTACGGCGGCCCCCGTGACCGCAAACGCGGGGCCGGATTGGGGCGCGGATGGTGCCGCGCTGGCCGAACTGATCGGCCCCGGCGCGATGGCAGGCTGGTTTGCCGATGCCACGCTGGACCGGGGCGAGGGCGGGGCGGTGACCATCACGGTCGCCAAAGCCTTCAATGCCCGCTGGATCGAAGAAAAGTTCATGAGCGCGCTGGTGCGTGTGTTTGGCGACGGCGTGCGTGTCGAAGCCAGTCCCAAGGCCCCGGTCGCCTGAAACGCCGCCCGCCATGCGTCAATGGCGGGGGATTGGGCGCTGACACGCCCGAACCCGGCAAGTTGGAACCTTGCCCCGAAAACATCCCCGGTCGGTGCTTCCGGCCCGCCACCCGCGCACGGGCGGCGCATGGGTAAGCAAGAGGTAGTATGAGTGCAAGAGTAACCATCCCCGGCGCACGCCGGGTGGAGAAAATCGGCGATAACCTGCTGATTTTGGGTGATACCCAGAAGGTGATGAAGGGGCTGCAGGGCCGCTTTGATGTGATCGTTTCCGATCCGCCATACGGAATCAATTACAAGCCAGCCAGCACCAACAGCAGCCTGTGGCGTGATGTGAAGGGCATTGTCGGTGACGACAAGCCCTTTGATCCGCAGCACATGCTGGATGCCAAGGTGCCCACCGTTCTGTTCGGGGCCAATAATTTCGCCAGTAAATTACCCGATAGCCGGGGCTGGCTGGTCTGGGATAAGCGCCCAGGTATGCGCCCGATGTGCTTCAGCGATTGCGAGATGGCCTGGTCGTCGCTGGCAAAACCGGCCCGCATGATCCGCTATCTGTGGAGCGGGTCGCTGCGCGGCCCTGAAAGCAAAGATCCGCACTGGCACCCGACCCAGAAGCCCATCGAAGTTATGCGCCAGCTGATCGAATATGCCAGTAAGCCGGGGCAGGTGGTGCTTGATCCCTATATGGGCAGCGGCACCACCGGCGTGGCCGCGCTAAGGGCTGGCAGGCGCTTTATCGGTATCGAGATCGAGGAACGCTGGTTCGCCAACGCCATCCGCCGCATCACCTGCGAGCTGCAACGGTAGCGGCCAGATCCTCACCACAAACGCAAAGCCCGGTCATCACTGGCCGGGCTTTCATATGTTTGGAAATGTCCCTAAGAAGAAGGTTTCTCAATATATGCCTGTGTCCGAAGTGGACCTTCGATGTGCGTTCCTTTTGCTTGTAGGTGTTTAAGAGGATGGGATCGCGCCGATCTGTTGTAGCAAGCTAAGCATATCTGGTTGACCGTATTCTTCAACGAACTTACCGCCGGATATACGGTAGAGGTTCATGGCCTGCACAACAATTTTTTTCCCCGATGGAGAAACGCCGAAGAACTCTCCTTGATGCGTGCCGCGCATAATAAAC
This sequence comes from Micropepsis pineolensis, assembly GCF_055392125.1. Taxonomy (NCBI): domain Bacteria; kingdom Pseudomonadati; phylum Pseudomonadota; class Alphaproteobacteria; order Micropepsales; family Micropepsaceae; genus Micropepsis; species Micropepsis pineolensis. Next base: position 2,843,737 of record NZ_AP042408.1, on the reverse strand, counting down.
CGGGCGGCCACTTTATCTCCTTCGGCTACCATTTCTTCCAAGGTCCACTGGATGTCTGGGAACCCTCCGCGCATCATTGCGATGATTGTTAGATAACCGGTCGGGCCGCGCATGGGCTCTGGATTTCCAGGCACATAAAAGATCGCATCATGCGAAATGAGTTCTTCTGCCAATGTTTCGCTGGCCGAGTTGATAAACTCAACAAAACGCTGCATGATCAGTTTATTGGATTCTGACGGCATCGGAATACTCCTTATTATTTATTTGGGGGTTCAACAATATTGTTTAGATGCTCACGAAGTCGTGCGATGTCGGTTTCAATTTCAGGTTCCTTCATCACGTTGTAGCAAGAGAATGATGGTAATATTTCTGCACCGCAGAACTTATAGTTGGCGGTATTGGCTACGAACACATCGTCGACGGTCTTGCCTGCGAACAATGTCTGATCCTTGTCACCAAACGCTTCCTTGGGGGCGTTCCATGTCAGTGATAGCATGTATTTCTTGCCCTGCATCAGTCCGCCCGTACCATATTGCTTGCTCGGATCGCTACGTGTTCTTCCGTCACCCGTCAAAAAGCTTCCCTGGAACATGCCAGCCGTAAAAACCTCGTCAACATATTTCTTGTAAATCCACGGAGCCCCGAACCAGAACACTGGCGATTGCAGGACAATGAAGTCGGCCCAGACGTGGTTCTCTACTTCGGCATCAATGTCGTAGCCTGTCTCAATGTCGGTTTGTCTTACCTCATAGCCGCGCTTCTCCATTTCCTCCTTGATAACGCTGGCGATGGTGCGGTTCAGCCTACCGGAAGAAATGTTTTCATAGAAATAGTGGGCGTTAATCAGCAGTAGGCGTTTCATCATTTCTCCAGTTCATGTGTGAACAGAGATATGGCTCAGAAGGTGAAGAAATCGTTTGCCAAATCTGGGGCTATTTTTGCCTAATTTGACGATATTCAATAAATACGCAAATCCGCTAGCATTAGGTTGTGCTAGGCTTAAATATCCCATAATGGGATGAAATGTACCGAACTTATGGAGATGTGAAATGGAAATCCAAGCGCGGCCGAGCGATTGCGGGCTTGCTCGCGTAGTTGGCAACATTGCACAAACCGATGGAGATTACAGCACGCAGATCCCTGCGTTGACGCTGTACCGTCGCAGTTCGGCAACCGCTCCGATGCCATGCGTCTATGGTTTGGGCCTTGGATTGGCTGTGCAGGGCGGCAAGCGTGTTACGTTAGGCGATGAGGTCTTCGACTATGGTGCTGGTCAATCCCATATTACGACCGTGAGCCTGCCCGTGGTGTCTTATGTCACGTGTGCCAGCTCCACCGAACCTTACTTGGGCGTAAGGCTGGAACTTGACGCGCGCGCCATTACGCAGCTGGCCGCCGAGATGACGTTTGCAACACCGCTCCAGACTTCGTCAACGCGAGCAATGGCTGTCGTGACACTGGATGAAGGTTTAAAGGACGCGCTTACCCGGTTAATCCGGCTGCTGGCCGAACCACATCTAATCCCTCATTTGGCCCCCTTGATCCAGCAAGAGATAACTGTTCGGTTGCTGAATGGGGAGCATGGCCCCAATCTTCGTCGTCTTGTTGCTGCTGGATCACCGAGTCAGCAGATTGCTAAGGTGATTTCTTGGCTGAAGCGGCACTATACGGAAAATGTACCGATGGACGATCTTGCGACCCGTGCCCACATGAGCCCGTCAACTTTTCGGCAGCATTTCCGGGCTGTGGCTGGTATGAGCCCATTGCAGTATTTGAAGAATCTGCGTTTGCAGGATGCGCGACAGCTGATGCTCAACCAAAACCTTGATGCGGGAAGCGCGGCAGTGCGCGTTGGGTATGAAAGCGCATCCCAGTTCAGTCGGGAATACAGCCGGCTATTTGGAGAGCCTCCCAATCGAGACATAAAACGAATGCGGGAAACAACCTAATCCATCATCAGAAAGTCCTAAGCCTGTTCGTTCAGCATGGCGGACAGGGCCGCCCGCGTCACGCCCAGCGCTTGTGTACGCCGATGCGGATAGAAGCAGTCAGTAGCCAATTTCGTTTGGGCGAGTTTTGGCATGAGTGTACCTTGAGTAAAACATTACAGAATATAATCAAAGCGTTGCCAATAGATCGGCAGAAGAAAGTTAGTGCCCGTTATAGGGTACTTGCTGCCGAGGTTGCACTGTCTGATGAAGCATTGTTTGACCATGCCATGGCGGAAGGTGATGGCGCCGCTGTCGAGGCCCTTGGCATCACGCCGGATGATCTGAGCTAAAACTTAGCAGGGCAAATAAAGTGCGCGGACTTTCTCTAGCATTCATCACCCATCTGGGGAATTGGCGGCGTTTTTTCCATGACGTTTTGAACAAGTTCATTTTGGATATTTTCGTCCATGTTCTGGTAGAGAACGAAAAGACCGCAATCAATTATGGCTGTTAATACCTCAGAACGGTTCCAACCAGCTAGCTCTGCAATCGCATTGATGTGATTGAGCGGGTGGGTGTCTATCCGCATAGATATCGGGTCACCGCCAGCTTTAGGCCGGGCTGTACTCTTCCCGTTATTCTCCAAAGAATTTTTAAGTGTAACCCAGTAGGCCGGACCACTGAAAGGATTCTCTCGATTAGGCATCGGTGTCTCTGTGAATGACGATTTACAATACATTGTGTATTCTAAATATCGCCATGTGTAAACGTACGTTTTGCATTCATCCCCGCCCGGCGCAATCTCTCCGGCGGGGTGACGGGCAAATGGACGGTGGGGTTGGGCATCAGGGATGGGTGCACGGTTCTGATGGCGGTCATGGCGACGACGAAGACATGGCCGCATTCCAGATCATTGGCGCAGGCGTAATAGACCTCGCGGTATGTGTCGGCGGTTTTGCCGCCCACGCGGGCGTAGGCTTTGGCCCCGCAATGCGGGCATGTGATATAGGGCAGGCGGCGGGCTTCACGGCTCATCAGGTATGGCTCCAGTCAGGGGTAACAGGACTGAGGCGATGCCCGCACGCACCACTTCGCATTCACAAATCACATCGCTTGCAGCATAGCGTAAACGGCTGCTTTCTTTAAAGGGTATTCCGATCCGGCGCGCATATCTCATGGCGCGGTTTCCAGCTTTAAGGCCGTGGTAAATCCGCTCTGATCAAGCCGGTGATCAACCCCGGTAATCAGCCAGCTTTGCGCGTTGATCGCATCCTTAAAGCCGGTCAGGGTTACACGCTGTTCAGGCGCGGCATCCGCCCGGCCCAGAGCTAGCCCCAGATCCATCGTGGCGGGCATACGTTTAAGCCGCGCCCGTTCGGCTTCCGCCGCCTGTTTGGCGTCAAGCTCGGTTGCGTAGACTTTGCGCAGGCGCTTTGATCCGACCTTCTCGCCGGATGTCACGGTCTTGCGCTTGGCAGCCCCGTTATCGTGCCAGCTGGCGGTCACACCGGCGTAATCGGTGCGGGTCTGCCGGGTCCAGCTATGGCGGTCGCCATCGGCGCGCGCGATGGTGAGGTTGGGTAAGGTTTTGCCGCTGGCGGTGGCCCCAGCGCCCTTGCGGGCAAAGATCAGGCAACCTGCCTTGATGGTGGCCACGGCATCATAGCGGTCCCCAAGAGATTTTAAGAAGGCGATGTCACTTTGGCGGCTCTGGGTCAGGCTCGCCACGGGAATAGCCGCCAGATCGCCGCCCACGCGAAGGCTAAGGCCGCACCGCCCGGCAATCTCGCGCAAGATGGTATCCAGCGTCACGCCCTGCCAGTTTTGTTCCCGCCGCTGGCGGATGTCGGCGGTAAAATCGGCGCTGCGGGCTTTAAGGCTGATCACATCGGGCGGGCCGCTGTGGCTGATCTCGTCGACCTTGAATGTGCCCTTGTGGATCAGGCCGGGGGTGACGCCCGTTCCCTGTTTCCAGCCCAGCGATACCGCCAAGACGGCGCCGGGGGCGGGGATCGCCAGCCTGCCGTCACTGTCATCGAGCTGGATGTCGAGCTGGTCGGCTTCCCCGCCGCGCTGTTCACTGATCGACAGGCTGATCAGGCGCGGGCGGATCTTGCCGGTTAAGTCTTTGCCATCCAGCGTGACGATATAATCCGGGATGTTGTTCACGGTGCCGCTCATGCCGCCGCCCCGCTGCTGTCGCTGGTATCATTGGCATCATCATCGACACGCAACAGATCAATGGCAAAGTCGATGGCGCGCGGGCTGCCATCTTCCATCAGGGCGGCGTGGCGTTCGTCGATGCCTTCAATGACGAAGCTGCCGACCACGCTGCCATCACCGGTAATCAGCAAATACGCATCCCCCGCCGCTGCCATATCGCGTAAATCATCAAGGCTTGCCCGACCGTCGCAGATCTCGGCATAGACCGTGCCGGAAAGATTGATGGTTTCGTCACCGGGGCCGACAAACTGGGTGGCATCGCGTGCGCCCACCCGCGTGCTGCGGGCGTGGCGCCAGTTCGCACGGCGCTGCAGCTCGTGAAACGCCAGCGTGTCGATGGCAAAGATAAACATCCCGAGCGAGCAAAGCTGCATGGTCAGTCGTCCTTAAAGGCGCGGGCGGCCTGGTCGCGGTGCAGACTGTCGATGGCCTCGCGTACCGCTTTGGCGATGTCCTGCGCCTTATCGCTGCCCGCATGGATGGTGATGTGATAGCTCGGGCCACTGCCGCCTTGCGCCGCTGTGGTGGCCCCTTGGGCGGTTCCGGCACCGCCGACCGCCGCCGGGGCCGGGGCGACCGCTATGCTGGCCGCTGTGGCCCCTGCGGCCACGGCACGGGTCAGGCGGCTGGAAAGGGTCCCGACGCGTTTTAAGGGGCCACCCGCACCACCGGCGATGCCCTGATCCAGCCCGGTCATCATATGCCCGCCAATAGCCGCGAACACCCGGCTGGGCGAGTGAATGCCGAGGGCTTTGCGGATCGGCTCCGGGATCAGGTTTGCCAGTTCGGCAAGCTTGCCCATCAGCCAGGCTTTGGCGCTGGTGATGCCGCCCCAGATGCCCTGCACGATATTGACGCCCACTTGTCCCATCATGGCGGGCACGCGCTGGGTTAAGAACATCACCCCGCTGGTAAAGATGCCGGTGATCTTGTTCCACACCCCGGCAAGCCACGGCCCGATGGTGCCCCAGTTGCGATAGATGAGATACACCGCCGCCGCGATCAGCACCACGGCGGTCAGGATCGGGTTGGCCATCATGGCCGCACCGGCCATGCGCAGGCCCGATACCAGTACTTTAAACCCGCCGCCAATCATGCCGAACAGGGGCTGCAGCTTTGAAAGCCCAAAGGCAATCCCGGCCCAGCCATACATCGCCGCGCCTGCGGCAATGCCGATGCCGCCCAGCACCACCAGAAGGCCGGTCACTGCCGCTGTGGTGAGGATGATGGCTTTGGCCAGAACCGGATGGCGGTTTGTCCATGCTGCAAGTTTGGTGGCCACGGCCCCGATCTTCTCGGCAAGCATGGCGATGGTGGGCAGTAACTGCGCGCCGACGGCAATGCCAAGGTTCTTAACCGCAATCTCGCCCGCCTTGGTTCTTTCCTGCGCATCTTTCATGCGTTCGGCAAAGTCTTTGTCGGTGGTGCCATTGGCGGCGAAAGCTTTGGCGCGGATCTTCCGAAACTCGTCCATATGCTGCATCAGCGGGCGCAGGGCCGCCTGCACCTGCATGTCGTTGAAGAGATAGCTAAGCTTATCCATCTTGCCGCCAAGGGCCTTCTGGGATAGCTCGGCAATCGCCTCAATCGGGGTTTTGCCTTCGGCGGCGGCTTTCTTCAGCGCCTTGGGAAGATCAATGCCGAACCTGGCAAAGTTCTGCACCGTCTCACGCGAATTGATCTTGTTGATCAGGTTCTGGACGTTGTTGGCGCCTTCGGCCGCATTGCCTGCGCCCTTGGTGGCGATTTCGAGGGCTGCGGTAAGATCGGCCACGGCCCCGACACCCTTTTGCCCCATGGCGGAATAGCCTGCCGACAGGGCCGGGAAGAACTGCGCCATATCCTTTAGCTCGAACGATCCTTCCTTGCCACCTTGTGCCATCACATCAAGGGCTTTACCGACCTGATCAATCGGGACTTTCAGGTTATCGAACACCGCAAAGCTCGCCGAGGACAGATCGGCAATCTCGGCTTTGTAGGCCGTGGCGGCTTTGCCGATGGGAGCCATCATTTTGGCGGCGATACTGGCATCGAGCCCCTTGCCGGTCAGGGTGTCCATGCCGTCCTGGATCTGGTCGGCATACTGGTTGGTGTTCTTGGCAATCACCAGAAGCTGATCGCCCAGCTTTTTGGCCGCCGCGCGCGACATGTCCGACTTCTGGGCGATGTCGGTCATCTTGGATTCGTATTCGGAAGAAGCGTCGATGGCGGCCTTTAACGGCAGGGCCATGGCCACACCGGCGCCCAGTGTTGCCGCCCCTGATGTGCCGACCTTCTGGGCGGTGGCGGCGCGCTGGTCAAAGCTGCGCTTTGCTGTCGCCAGCCGGTCATAACGGGCCTGTTGCTCACGCAGCGCGGCGGATGTGGTCGCAACCCGTGCGGCAAGCTCAGCCTCATGGGCGGCGAGCCTGGTCGTGTCGATGCCGGCTTGCCTCATCTCGGTTTGCAACCGGGACAGGCTGCCGGTCTGGGCTTCGGTCAGGGTTTCCAGCCGGGTGACGGCCAGTGCGGCCTTGTCATATTCGCGCTGCAGCTTCCTGGTGGGCTCGGTGGTGGCCGCAAGGGCGGCTTTAAGTTCCAGCTGTTTGGCCCGCGCGGCGTCCAGCTTGGCGGCCTGTTCGGCGAGCGCCGATTGCTGGCGGTGGAAGCCGTCGATCTTCTTTTGCTGATCTTCCAGCGCACGAAGCTGGGCGGTGGTTTCTTTCAAGGCTTTGGCCGCGCGCGAAGATCCGCCCACGATGTCCTTTAAGGGCCCCGACACTTTGTCGAGCGCGTCCAGAACCAACCTTAAGCGCATCTCGCTTGCAGCCATGTTTTACCCGTTCATACGTTTGAAGCGATCAATTGCGTGTTTTTGCCAGTTGATCAGATCGGCGATGGTCATGGCGTCCATCTCAGATGGTGGCCAGTGAAACACCGCCGCAATGTCGGCGAAGGCGTCCTCTATGCGCGCGGGTAATCCGCCATCACCGATCTCTGCAGCAAAAAACTTCCCGCCTCATTCGACAGCGCGGTCAGATCCTCAAGCCGCATGTCTTCCAGCTCCTTCGGGGTCAGTGAGGGCGTGGTGATGCGCGGCAAAAGGTTCAGCATGGCATTGACCTCAAGCCGGGCCAGGTCGGCAATCGACAGCCCGCGCAGCTCGCCCGCCCTGGGGCGGCGAAGGGCAATGGTGCGGATCTCGGTCTCGCCACGCATGATCGGGGTGTCGAGGGGGACGGTACGCATGTCGCCGGTAGCGGGGGTGGCTTCAGGGGCTTCAGAATGTTTGGTCATGGGATAGGTCTTTCAAAAGATGTTAAAGGTCAGGCAGATTGGTGGGGGGCCACTCAGAACAGGCCGAGGGCGGTGCGGATGGCTTCGAGCCGGTCGACGCCGTTCACCAGTTCGACCATGTTCAGCGGATCAATCTCGATCACGGTGGCGCCGTTGCGGTCGAGGCGGTAATAGCCCAGCGGCATCTTGATCTTAAAATCGCTCTTCTCGCCGGGCTTGGCACCGCCAAAGTCGATTTCTTCAAAGCGGCCACGCACGATGACCTCGACCACGTCGATGGCGCCGGTATCATCATTCTGCCAGTTGCCGACAAAGCGCATATAGACGCCGGTGACCGATGTGGAGCCATACTGGCTGATGATGTCGAACATCGGCCCGCCGAAGGTGGCTTCCAGCTCCAGCACATCGCCGCCCATGTCGAGCTTGACCGGGCGGCTCATGCCGCCGCCCTTCCATTCTTCCATCTTGCGGGCAAGCTTGGGCAGGGTGACCTCGGACACCTCGCCAACATAGGCGGCGCCTTCGTTGAACAGCGCCATGGATCTTAAAATACGGGGTAAAGCCATGTTGTGCTTCCTTTAAGCGTAAAATGGGGATCAGGCCGATGTGGTGGTGTTGGACGATGTGCTCGACGACAGCTTGCTGGCAAAGTCGGCCAGATAACTGTCGGTGATGCGCTGATTAAAGCCGAGATCTTCTAAGGGCGGCGGCACGGTAAAGTCATAGTCGATACGCAGCTTGCCGACTTTGAGGCTGGCCGTGCTGTTATTGGTGGCGCTGTACCAGCACTTGCCGCCAAGGATGACGCCTTGGGTTTTAAGGCTGTTCAGGTATCCGTTGATGGTCTCGACAATATCTTTGACCAGGGCAGGGGTAAGGGGCTTATCCATCGCCCATTCCATGCCGAGGCCCACGGTGTCGGCCACAAGCTGCGCCACCCGCACGGTGCTTTCGAACACATAAACGCCGGTATCATCGCAGGACCGGTTACCCCAGAAGCGAAAGCCGGACGAGGTGCGCACCAGGGCGGTGACCTCACTGGCGTTTAAAAGGTTCGCTTCGGTGTCGGCGTTCTGCAAATCCCACTGCACATCCTTTGTGAGCCCCGTCACGCCATCGACCACGACATTGGAAAGGGTTTTGTGCGGGCCGGTGCTTTCGTCGATCTGGGCGCGCAGGCCCAGCGCACGGGCCACGCCCCAGCTGGTGATGGTGGCCTCGGTATCCGTGTCATAGGCCAAGAAGTCTGGCCAGATCAGCATCAGCTCGCGCGCGGCAAAGGCTTTGCGATAGGCGATGGCCTCGGCCACCGTGGCCCCTTGGGCTGCGCCATAGACAAAACCGCGAAGGCGCTTGGCGACCACGATGAAGGCGGTGAGCACCTCTTTGGTGTCGATGCCTGGCGCGCCCAGGATCTTCGGCCGGACGCCAAGCTGGGCTTCCGCGGCCAGCAAGGCTTGCATGCCGGTCTTGGTGCCATCGACATTGGTGCCGATGACCTTGGCGGTCTGATCGGCGGTAATCGCCTCGGCATCCGCGCCGGTGCCTTCTTCCACACGCACCACGACAATGACCGGCTGGGCCTCGTCGGCGATGGCCTGCAGGGCTTTTTTAAGCGTGCCGGTGGTGCCCGCCTTGCCGATGGCGGCATCAATGTCAGTGACGAGCGCCGGGCGGTTGAGCGGGAAGACGGTTGCATCGGCATCGGTGCCGGTGGCGATCAGGCCGATGATGGCGGTTGATACCGACGACAGCGTGCGGCTGCCGTCGCTGACTTCGGTGACTGTAATGCCGTGTTTAAATGCCATAGGGCTTGGGCTCCTGTTAGCTTCGGGAAACAGTGTGGGTGAGGGTGGTGGTGGCTTTGGCCGGACGGTCGGTGCGGGTGCCGGTAATGGTCAGCGTCGCCGATCCGGGTGCGTCGCCTGCGGTTATGGCCACACGGGTGACTTTTATCCGCTTCTCCCACCGGGTAAGGGCCGTGGCGGTGGCGGCATAAAGCTTCTGCACCGTGGCCGGGCCAAAGGGCTGGTCGATAATCTCGGGCAGGGCTGAGCCATATTCGCGCCGCGCGATGCGCGATGCCAATGGCGTCGACAGGATGTCGTTCACCGATTGCTGCAAATGGGCATCGGATGTGGTGTCGAGCGCGGCCCCGGTGATGCGGTTCATGCTGGCGGTCATTGCGGGCCACCCGACAGATCGGTCCCGGTTTTGACGGCGCTGTGCTTGTGAGATTTGAGGCTGATGCCAGCGGCGGTGACGTCCTCATCTGCGGTGACGGATTTGGTGACCTTCAGGCCACCATCGATCACAACATCACCGGTGATCTTTATCCCGCCGGGGGCGGTGAGCGCCGCCGTGCCGCCATCGGTCAGGGTGGCGGTCAGGGTGTGGGATTTGGCGTCATAGGCAATGCGGGCCCCATCGGCATAGACGGTGGCATCAATGTCCGGATCATCTTCGGGGGCATCAAACGCATCGGAGTAGAGGCCGGGCAGCACGACACCGTTCTCGGTCTCGCCTTCGGGGCAGATCAGCAAACATTGCTCGCCCACCGTCGGGGCCGACCAGGTGCGGGTGTTACCGGCACGAACCGTGATCCACGGCAGCGGCCCGGTGGTCAGATCGCCGATGGTGACGGTGCATCGGCGCGCTTTAGGATCGACCGAGGCAATGCTGCCCAGCCGCGCGATGTCACCGATACTTTGTTCGGGGTTATCCATGCCCCGACAATGCCGCGCGCGTTATGACTTTGCGCGCGGCGGCACCTTGTGAGGCGCACTCACCAGATGAAAGTGCTTCGTGTCGGGGGACTTTGTCTATGCGGTTGTGCTTGCGTTGGCAGCCGTATCGCTGGCCGTGGCATCTGTTGGCACTGCGCTGGCAGCGGTTTCGATTGTGACCGGGGGCGCATCTGTGGCGCTGTCGGTTTCCGGGGCATTGGTGATAACGCCAAGGGCGATCTTGTTGGCGACGCCTAAGGCAACTTCAGCCACGCGGGTGGCGGTGGCGGCCTCGTCATAGGCCCCGTCACCATCAAAGCAGGCATTGACGGTCCGGGTGTGGGTGACGCCATCTTGTTCGAACGTCACACTGACGGTGCGGGCATCGGTGATATAGGGGGCAATGGTGGTCTGCATGATGGTTCCTTGTTAGCTTGTCGGCAGCACGACAAGATTGCCGCCGCCATAAAGGGTTATGTCGCTGCCGGTGGTGCGTTTGACGGCAAAGGTGTGATTGCCTGAGGAAAGCCCGGTCACCACCGCCATGATGGTGCAGGGGGCGATGACAAAATCCGATCCACCTGTGGCGCCGATCTCGGACACCGCGCCGGGCCACGGGGTGCCATCGACATAAAGCTGGGCGAAGAATGGCCCGCCACCGGTGCCCCAGTTGGCATGGAACAGCACCAGCGCATTGCCCGTGGTGACCGCGCGGACAATGTCGCCGCTCCAGGCTGTGGTGGCATCACTGCGGGTCGTGCTGTCGAGGCCCCCGGCATAAGCCCGTGTGGTGAGGTCCGATGCGTGATAACCGTCAACCGTGTCGGCATCCATGCCGGAGCCTGCACCGTCATTGCCCGAATGCCAGACGGGGTATTCGTTAGACGTGACAACAAACCCGCCGTCAGCGCGCATGCGTCCGGCGGTGTAGATGCTCTTGTCATTGAAGGAGCGAACCCATGTGGTGTCGGCCATATACCAGCCGCCCTGGTACGTGTCGTTAAACCAGCCTGTGGTTCCCGTGGAGCGGAACCATGCGGAGCAACTGACAGAACCCGTGATGCCACTGTCCCAGCCAGCGTACAGGCGCGTTGCCCCAAACGGGGTTCCAAAATAAGCAAGTGTCCCACCACCACGTCCGACAAAGAAATAATCGGTGCCGTTTTTATTGAACGTCAGACCGCCTTGCGAGTCATTGCAGATATGCCAGTAATTCCCGGCGGCATAACTGCTGTTGATGAGCTTGATGCCAACGCTGTCGCTGCTGCTGCCATTAACAGTAATCCCTCCAACGGTCGCGTTGACGGTCAGGTTTCCATTTATGGTGCCGCTGGTTGCCCAGATCGGACAATCAAAATGTGCGCTGCCACCATTGTTATAAAAACCGACGCGTGTTGACGGCCCACCGGAATAAAATCCACCACCTTCACCGGCGAAATAATCCCCATCGGCCATCACGCTGAGTGCGCCATTCTTCGTCATAAAGGTGATGTCACCCCCATTGACGTTATAGCCAAAGGCGTAGGCGTAGCCGTAGGTGTCGAACGTGTTCATCCACGTTCCGGTGGCCCGCAGGAAACTGGTGGCATGGTATCCATCCAGCATATCGGCATCAAAGCCAGAGCCGGAACCATCAACGGTTTGCAGCTTTGCCAGCACATCGGCGGCGGTGTAGCTGGTCGTGGTAAGCTTGGCGTTCAGCGTGTCTTGCAGACCTGTTACGTCCACGATGGCGTGCTTATGGCTGGCGGCGGCAAAGGCGGCGGTTTCCTGCAAGGCCGCAGATTTTATGCCCAGCGCCGTCAGCACATCCGCGGCCCCGGTCTTGGTGAGCAGCCCCTTGATAAAGGCCGATGGCGCGCCTGCGCCAAACCGGTCATCGAGCCAGCTTTTTACCGCCGTCAGCATGCCCTTGGGCGTGACGGCGCGTTTGGCATCAAGGCCGGTTGAGGCCTCGGCATCGGTCGCCAGTTCAACAATGCCCGCGACTTCCGTCGTGGCGGCGGGGTTCAGGAAATTGGTGTCACCGAAGGTGATCGCGGTGGCATCGCTGCCGGTGATCTGAATATCCACCGCCAGCATCAGCATCGAGCCGGTGGCTTTCTCCATGATCAGGGCATCGCCACTCCCGTACAGGCCAAACAGCGTGCCGTCGCTAAGGTAAAGCGCAAAGGCCCGTAAGGCATAGCTGTCGGCGCTGTCGTCACGGATGGTGATGTGAATGGTGTCGGCATCGGTCACCGTGCCGGAAAATGTGGCCAGCCGTTTGATCTCGCCGGGCAGCGTGGTGGCCGTGGCCGTGGCTGTGGGTGTGACGGCGGCGGCACTGATCCCGATGGCGCTGATGGTGACGGCGTTGGTGCCGGATGCGGCCACCAGTGCGGTGCGGCCCTTATCGGTGATGGTGATGGCAAGTCCGGTCATATCAAGTCCTCTTAAGCGGTCAGTGTCAGGCGGGCATAGGTGACGGGGCGGGCATAGGCGGTGAGTTTCAGCGCGTCGGTGACCGCAATGCCTTGTGTGAAGGTAAAATGTGATCGCACCGGCTTGGTGCGCTCGACCTCGGCAATCACGGCATCGACAAAGGCTGCCGTTGCGGGTTTGCCGTTCATGCTGGCAAGGGTAAGGGCCAGGTCAAACGTGTGCGGGATGCCGGAACCGCCTTCTTCCCACCATTCGCGCAAAGTGACGGCCCCGCCGAAACTTTCGACGACCGATGCCACAGATTCAGCGGTGCCCTTGCGCCGGGCGATGGCAATGGCGGCACGCACGCGGGCGCGTTTGACGGTCTCGGACCAGTCAGCCGACCAGCTATCGAGCGACAGCGACCACGCCAGCCACGGCAACAAACCTTCCGGGCAATCATCCGGTGACCACAGGGCGCGTATGTCGGTTTTTATGGCATCCAGCCGCGTGGTGGCGGCCTCTAGGGCCAGTTCCAGCGTGGTGGCATTGGGCGGTAATAACGATGCGGTTGTCATATTTGCCCTACCGCTTCGCTGCTTGAGGGCTTTTTCATTCGCCATTGCCCCCATAGGTCAGGGTGACGGCGGTGCAGTGTGGGGCCTGATTACGGGCGCACACAATGTCGGCGGTGGGCGATGTCAGAACGACATTCTGCACCCCATCGACATGCAGCGCGGCATAGATCCCCGACAGGGTCACATCGCGGCCCAGCCGCATGGCATCGGCGATATAGGTGGCAATCTTGGTCTCAGCCGCCGCCATAACAACCGAACTGTCCGGTCCGGAAAATGTCCTGATGGTGGCGCTGATCTGATAGGGGACGATCTCCGCCGATTGGACCTGTACGTAATCGGTAAGCGGTCTGCGGGTATCGGCGGAAAGGTAATCCTGCACCGTTTGGCACAGGGCGGCGGACGCGGCATCCCCGCTGCGGGTCAGGATCGAAACATTGACCTGTCCCGGCCAGACGGCCCCGTTCAGCGCCGTGGTCATCGCCGCCACCAGATCGGCGGATGCGTTCTGTGCCGCCAGTACCGAAAGAACCAGCGCCTTGATGTCCGCCGGATCAGGGCTTTCTGCCGATGCGTCCAGCACATCGGAACTGGCGGCCAGCGCGTGATAGATATAGGCCCCTTCCGGCCCGGCGACGGAATAGCTTTCCGGGGCGAGCGTCACCCGGCGGCGGAACACCGTGTCGGTCTCATAGGTGGCCGCAATCCCCTTGTCGGCATCGCCCGCATCCAGCACCAGCCGGGTAACCCCGAACAGCGCCGCGATATGGTCCAGATCGGTGCCGGTGGCATAGGCCAGCATTACCGCCTTGGCCGCATCGTTGATGCGCTGGCGCAAGGTAATCTCGCGGTACGCAAACACCTGCAGCAGCTTGGTGACCGGGTCGCTTTCCGACACCGTCAGGTCGGGCAGGATGGTCCGCGCCAGCGCCACATTGGCGGCAAAGATGGTTTCGAAGTCGAGGGTTTCGACCACGCCCGGCGCGGCGAGGTTCGACAGATCAACGGCGGTATAGGTGGACGTGCTGCTCATGCGGCCACATTCGTCGTGTGGCCGCCATCGTGGCTAGTGGGCGCAGTTGGAGAGTGGGACTAGCAAGGTGGGATATGTGCGATCACTATGCCGCATGGCTGAGTTGTTGAAAGAGCGTACTCAATCAGCAACGATTATTATTCATTGGGGAAGTGTGTTTTGTGGGGAGGGAGCTCTGCTGTTTAGCCAACGATATAACGAAAATTGGTTTGAAATGAATATACGATATTGCTCTTCTATATCGCTTGATGGTTCTATTCCGTTAATACATTGGTGCTCATGGATGAATTCATCGATCTCGTTTTGGCTAACTGTAGGGATAGGAACAAACTTTAGATTTGCTGGGTTTATACCGTCTAATTGTTCTCTTGATGCGCGAATTCGAATTTTTTTTGCATGATCTTCCCCTCCCTCACTAACAACATGAAATTTATGCATAGAAAATTCCAAGCTGTTTTTTTCATAAAAATACAGCCGTCCATGACACAAAGCTTCCCATTTGGGAGAAACGATAGATTTTTTGTTATCATCAAAGGAAACCCAACGGATACGGGCTAATCTGGTTTGATGAAAATAAATGTCATAGTAACTTACAGAATTATTGTCTGTTATAATTTCACCTCTTGTCCACTCATCATGGCAAGAAATAAAATCTTCTGCACCTTCAACCCGTATTGTAAATTCTGGAAACGTTTTGTGAAACCACATTGCGTTACCGTTGAACGTATCTTGTTCCCAATCATTATAATAATCTAAATATTTATGAGCTTTTTCTATGGCAGATAAGTTCAGACCAAACCTTTCACGCCACATAGTTTCTACTTGATCTGGCGTAGCAGATTTGTCTTTGGGTGTATTCCTATCTTCTGTGCGCGTATAGATGGCATAACTTCTAACATCACAGTATTTTTCTGTTAAATAATATGGCTTCAAGTAACGATTTTCGATAATTAGAACCTCTATTTCTTTTTCTTCTAGGACTACAGTATCCAAGCGCACATCAGGATACCGATTGAATGCGAATTTTGTTTGGTTGTCGCTCAATAAGCCGATTATATCAGCCTGCGTTTTATGTGGTGTTGTATCTTTAATACCCACAATTTTAAAATCATCAGAAACGCCATAAATTATATATCTTGGGCCGTCATGATCAGCATTTGCTAAGCAAAGAATGTCATGCAACAGATCGGCATTTTGGGTGTGATGCGCTACTTTGAAGTCCCAGTACGGTCCTTCTTTCCTAAGATTTATAAGTTTATTGATTTCATCTTTTAAGTTTGAATTATCTATCATTTGCCTCACCGACTTAGATGCATGTTAACATAATTTTGAGCGCAAAAATAGATTTCGTGGGGCTTGGGTTATGTCGTTTTGACGATTAGTCACGCGGCTGCGTGGATATCTGCTTTCTGTCTTCTCAATCTATTCACATCACGCCCTCAAACGCCTTCATAAAAGCATCGAGCAACATGGCCCGGTCGGCGGCGGTGAAGCCGAGCAGCGTGCGGCGCGGGTAGGTGATGGCGCTGGCTCTGGCGGCGGGCTTGTCTTTCAAGCCTTCCTGATGGATACGGGCAATCTGGGCCGCCCGACCGGAGAAGCCAACCCACAATTCTGTGTCATCATTGCCGGATCGCAGGAACTTCGGCGAGGCCAGTTTGCGGAACATCATCTTGCGGCGGATCGCGCCTTTGCGCGGTAAGCCGCCACCTGCGTTGCGGTAGGCGGCGGGCACGGGCAGCCATTTGGTGATCTTGTCATAAAAGAAACTGCGGATGCCCTCGGCCTCGATATCGAAGCCGGTCATCATGCCATGGGCGATGGTGTAGCTTTTCAGGATCACGCGCCGGGGCGTGCCCGATCCGCCTTCGGGGTAGAGAAAGCTCACCGCATAGCGGCCTTGTTTGGGCGGCTCTTTCTTGTGGCGCGGGGCGAAGTCGGTGCCGTCCGGCTCCTGCTGGCTTTTGATGCGGGCGCGCTGGCGGGCGGCCAGATCGCGCGCCATGCGGCGTAACAGTGACCGGCGGGCCGCTGGCGACAGTTTCTCAAGCAGCGCGCCCGCAATCTTCTCGACCTCGGCCAGATTGTCGCTCATGGGGCGGGTGTTCCGTCATCCTGTCCGGCAAGCAGTTCGGTAAAGCCGTAACCCTGCCGGAACTGCGCATCGAGACCGGGGACGAGTTCTTCCGGCTTTGGCGGTGCTGGATAACGGATGTCATAGCCGCTGCCGTCACTTTTACGCGTAGCGATAACCGCCTCGGTCAGTTCCAGCTTGAAGGTGATGTCCATACTGTCGGTATCGAGGATCTCGGCCTCGAACTGGATGGGCTGATCGTCGGCACGCTGTAACAGTTCGGGCTGGTTGCGCTCGATCCACGCCAGCAACGGCACGACGATACTGTTGGTATCGCCGGTAAAATCGCAGAACAATACGGTCAGGGTGTAGCGGTATTCAAAGGCGGCATTACGGCCTTTGCGCGTGGCGATGGCCCCGGCATCAAGGAAGATCAGCAGCCGGTCGGGATCAGATTTATAGTCGGGCAGGCACTGGGTCAGCCAGCGGCGTAAATCATCAGCTTTTCGCATTGTCTTTTACCCATTGGCGCACGGCCTTCAGCTTGGTGCGGCAGTCATCACCCGCCGCCCACAGATCGGTGATGTATTCCCCGACGCGGGCCTGATCTTTGGTTTGTGGCACGGCGGGGGCCTCGGTGCAGATCAGCAGCGGTTCGGGCGGCGGCATATACTCAATCTGAATGCGCGTTGTCGGTTTGGAGCTGGCGCAGCCCGTCAAGAGCAGCGCGAAGCTGAGGGCCGACAGTGCTGCAATCACCCTGTGACGGTGTGGCATGATAGATGTTCCTTTTGATCTGGCTGACAGCCGTGGCGCGGGCATTGGTGGCCGCAGCATCCACCGCCACGGCATGGGCCGAGGAGGCAGCGTTTTCTTTAATGGTGGCGATTTCCTTGCGGTTGGCGGAATTGACCGCCTGCGCCGCCACAAGCTGGCGGTTCAGGGCATCGACCTGCCCATAGAGATGCACGCCATAAAGGATGGCGGCGAGGACAATCAACGCGGCAAGCGGGATCAGCAAAAGCCGCCAGTTTTTGGCCGCCCAGTCCAGTATCGTGGTAAGCATTACAGCAGACATAGTTCACGCTCCTGTGCGCGCCGGGCGGGGATGCCCGGACAGTTGCTTTGTTTTTTGCGGCAGTCTTTGCCCGCCACAATCACCCAGCGTGGCAGCTCGTTACATGCGCCACGGCGGTCACCGGCGTTGAGTTTGCGCATCAGGGTGGATTTAGCCGCGGCAGGCTCGCCGACATTGAAGACAAAGTCGGCAAGTCCTGCGCGCTCAGGCTCACTCATCGGCACATGGACCATACGGTCAAGCGCATCAAAGGCGTGGCCCATATCGGATTTGAGAAAGGCGTTGCACTGATCTTGCGTCACGCGCTGGCCGGGCTTTACGCCTGCCGTGTGGCCATGGCAGATGGTCCAGACTTTGGCACCATCCTGATAGGCGCGAAGGCTTACCCCTTCGGATTCACTGGCGAGCTGGGTGGCAATGACAGATGCACCCGCCCCGGCGGCGATCAGGCTCAGCACGGTTTTGGACAGGCGCGATCCGCTCATCAGACACCTGCCTTACCGAACAGGGCCAGCAGCCGCTGCCGGAGGTTCTTCAGCCGGGTGATCAGTGCGGCTTTAAGCTTGTTCCACAGCGCCGGGTACTGCGCCCGGTATTTGGGCAGCAGCAGGCCGATCTGCAGCGCGACATAGGCGATAGTGATAATCGCCACCCAGTCATTCAGCGTCAGTTGCGACCAGATCGTTCCCGCAGCGGCGGGGGTAATTTTGATGGCGGCGGTGTACTCGTCTTGCATGGTTCTCATTCCTGATGATGGGTCTGATTATAGTTGGCTAGTCCCAGAGCTGGATAAGACTGCGGGTCTGTTTGCCTGTGGTGGTCGTGACGGTGGCGGGCAGGGTGATAATGGTGCCTTTCGGCAGCACTGTGCCCAGATCGGCCAAACCGGGATTAGCCGCCAGCACCGGGGCGATGGCTGCGGGGCCTAAGCTAGCTTGCCGCCACAACAGGGCATCCAGCGTATCGCCCTGCCGGGCGGTCAGGCGCAGATCTGCGGTGACGGTGGCCATCAGATCAGCTCCACATTGGTGCGAAGCCGCCCCAGCATGTCACGGATGGCGTGGGTGCCATCGCGGCGCATGTCGTCAGCGGTGCCGTTCAACTCGTCGATGTTCTTGCCGCCTGCGCCGGTGGTATCGAAGTCGCGCATGCGCTCGATCAGCTCGGCCTTGGTGAACATGGCCACCGCGCGGTTGTAGAGGTGGATCAGGCGTGATGCCCCATCAAGTTGCACTGCGGGCACATCCGCCAACCGGGCATGGCCTGTGGCCATCTGCGCTGCCGCCCATGCGTCCAGATCGCGGGCCACCGTGATGATGGCGGCGATGACCGATGCCCGTAAGCGCTCGTTGGTGATGGCGCTGGGCACGCGGGCGATGTCGCGGATGGCAGCAAGATCAATGTCGGGGAAGAACCCGTCATTGGTGACGGGCGCCACCGTTGTGCTGTTATCGGTTTTTGTGGTGCCATCTTCGGGAAGGGAAATAAAACCCGCCATGGTCAGATCCTTGGTAGAAGAAAACCCGGCGGTGGGGATCACGTCAGCGTCAGGCTTAAGCCCTGTCATCGGTGATCCGCCGCCGGGGCGCCGGGGGGCGAGCTGGTTTAGTCTTTGGTTGCCTTGGCCAAACCTTCTTTATGAAGGCGCAAGGCCCGTTCGATCTGTTCGATGACCTTCTTCACCCCGCAACGGCCATCAAAGCCCTGTGCTTTACGCAAAGCCTCTGCGGCCTGTGTCAAAAGGTCAGTGGGGTCGGTGGCATCTTCCGCATTGGCTGTTTCAACGTTGGCCTGGCGGTGCAGTTCCAGTCCGATGGCCTTGTGCAGCTTGGCGCGCACCTCGTCGGGCATATCCGCTTTTGTCGTCATGTCTTCGGTCAACAACAGGATGTCGAGGTCGAAGGGCTTTTTCTCGGCCAGATCACGAAGGGCCGCGTCGGCGATTTCTTCGGTCACTGTGGTGGCGGCATCGCGCTGGTAACGCGCGGGCATGGCAAGCTGGTGGGACAGCATGTAGTCGGCGATTTCCAGCGCGCCGGTGTAATCGGCGGTGTCGATACGCCAGACCATGACGGTGGCCAGAATGTCATCGGCAACCCGGTCACCAGGGGCAGCCGCTTCCATCATGCCATCGCAGAAGGCGGCATAGTCGGGCAGTAATTTGCGCTTGGCTGCAATCTTGGCCCTGATCGATTTGATGGCATGCAGGCGCTGCATATCCGCCTGGAACCGCATGTAAACTTGCGCGGCAATGGTTCCGCCAGCGGGGGGATTCCCGCTGGCGGTTTCTGCCGCTGACACCGTAACGCCTGAAGCCGCTTTGGTGCTTACGCTCATTTTTCCGGCCATACGTTCACGGTGCTCGCGTGCAAGGCTCATGGTGCCGTCCTCCTTTACGCTTTAGGCTTTCTTGCCCATGACGATGTTCTCGACCAGGGCGGTAAAGCCGTAGTCCTCAACGACATAGGCTTCGTTCCAGCTCTCGAAGTTCTTGATGCAGTCTTCGTCCGGCACATCGAGAATGGCGCGGCGGCGGGTGCCGTTCTGCCAATAGATCGACAGATCGGCCAGCGTGGTGATCAGCATCGCGCCCGCCGGGAAGTAGGGCACGCTGATCGCCGGTTTACCGCCCAGCTGCTTGGCAGACTTCAAGACCTGATCACGGGCCACGATCTCGGTGGCGGTATCGCCCGCCTTGCTGATGATCGGAAAATACTTGTCGTGCATCAGATCGCTGCCGCAAATCACCACCAGATTGGGATCTTCGCGCGCCCACGGGTCCAGAAGCTGCATGGCGTCGGTCGCCAGGGCATCAAGGTTCTGGTAATCAACATCGGTGCCTTCCGTGCCCGCGCCGACATAGATCCTGGCATCAGCCAGGGCGCCCTTGGCCAGATGACGTTCCGGGGCATTGGCACGGATCTTCTGCAGCCAGCCGATGTTCACGTCCTGCAACAGCGGGTTCTTGGCCGCATCGGTGTTGGCCTCTGCGGTCAGGCCGTTCCAGCCGATCAGGATGCGGTCGAGGCCCTGCCGGGTGACGATGGCATCGCGGATGCGGGTCTGGAAATCCTTGAACTTGGCCCAGGCGTCGAGCTTGGCATAGGTGATGCGGGTATCGAAGTTGGTCTTGACGCATTCATATTTGTTCGAGCGCAGACCAGTGGGATCAACCGTGCCGCGCTTGGTGCCCTTAGAGGTATCGGTGCGGCTGGCAATCGGGCCGGAGACCATCAGGGCGAGGGCTTCGCCGACCTGCTCATCGACCGGGACGATATTGACCATTTGCAGGAAGGCGCTGCTTTGCTGCGTGGCGGTTTCCAGCGTCTGCTGAATGGTTGGCTCGACCGAGAAAGAGGCGACGTCACTGGTATCGGTGAGCGCGTTCAGCTCGGCAATGCGCGCGGTGTATTCCTTGTACTTGGCGCGGGTCTGGTTCTGCATGGGGTACCTTTCGGGGACGGGAGATGGGGGAATAGGAAACGGGGAGGTGCTTTCGCGGGATCAGCAGTTGGTCTGGATTTTGCCATCACCGCCGGTGGCCGGGGCGCGGAAGGCGCGGGGGGCTTCTGTCTCGGATAGCTCGGCCTTCAGATCCGCGAACTGGCCTTTCAGCGCGGCGAAGTCCTCGGCCAGTGTGCTGGCTTTGGCTTCACTCGCCTTGGCAGCGGTGCTGAAGGTTTCCAGTGCGCGGGTCAGGTCCGTGAAGGCCGCCGGATCAATCGCGGGGGCATCAATGCCAGATCCTGCGACCGGTGCGGTCGGTTCGGGTTTGGGTTCCTGCGGCTTCTGCTCTTTGGCCGTAAACAGCGCCACGATCTGGTGCAGCGCGCCGGTCAGCTTGTCGATGGCGCTGCCTTGCGCGTTTGCGTCTGCGCTGGCCTCAAAGGTGATGGCGGCTTCTTCGGCGGCGGTGAACAGATTGGCCGGATTCTGCTTGCGGGCATCAAACACGGGTTTCAGGGCGCTAAAGTGCAGCGCTTCGCAGCCTAAGCTTGCCGGGTTATCGGTGATGGCCAGGCCGACCAGGCCCGCCTTGCCGGTGGCGGCAAAGTTGGTGGCAACCTCGACCGAGGTGAAGATCTTCTGCCCGGCCTTGACGGTATCGACCAGATTGTCATTGGCATCGAGCTGGGCAAACAGCGCCAGACGTTTGACCGGTTTGCCATCCAGTTCCAGCGTGATCTCTTCGGCTTTGACTGCCGCGACCGAGCCATAGGCATTAAACGGCGCGTCGGGCGAGAAGCCCTTGATATGTTCGCAATTGATGCGGGCGGTGTAGGTGGCCGGGTTGTACCCGGCGGCCATCTGCTCGATCCAGTCGCGGCTGATCGTGCGGCCGTCAGTCGTTGCGCCTTCAACAGCGACGCGGAAAAAGCCAGTTTTCATGTAAGGCTGCCTCAAGAGGGTTTTCGTGATGGTTGCTCGTTCTGTGCTGCCGATAGGGGCGCAAGTGACGCGTGCTTCTCAAGGTGGCGCATCTGGTGAGGCGCACTCTCCAACTGAACAGCCTGTAGCGGGCGTCAGACGGGCGGCATCAATGGGCGATGACCGAAGATGTTTCCCCTGAGACTATTGCCGCCACGCCTTTCGATGCCCGCCGCAAAGCGCGCTCGCTTTATTGGCGTTTATGGTCTGTGTCGCAGATCGCGCATGAATTGGGGATCGAAGCCGCCACCGTTCGTTCATGGAAGCATCGCGACAAGTGGGATGACGCGCCCAGCATTGCCAAGCTGGAAGACTGCCTTGAGGTGCGCTTCATGGCGCTGGTGGCCAAGGAGCAAAAGACCGGCGGTGACTTTAAGGAGATCGATCTTCTGGGCCGCCAGATCGCCACGCTGGCGCGGGTCCGCCGCTTTGAAGCCCCCGGCGGCCATGAAGGCGATCTGAACGAGAAGGTCGGTAATCGTAATAAGGGGGAGCGCAAGAAGCCCAAACGCAACCACTTCACAGTTGAGCAGGCCGAGAAGCTGCGGGAGCTGTTCGAAAGCCAGCTCTTTGGCTATCAGAAGGTCTGGGCGGCGGCGGGGCAGCAACGCATCCGCATGATTTTGAAGTCCCGCCAGATCGGGGCGACCTATTATTTTGCCTTTGAGGCGCTGCTGGACGCCATCGAGACCGGACGTAATCAGATATTCCTGTCCGCCTCCAAGGCGCAGGCGCTGCAGTTTCGCTCCTATATCGTGTCGTTCGCCAAGCTGGTCGGTGTGGATCTGGCCGGTGATCCGATGCTGATCACATCCGAAGTGATGGGGGCCGAAGCCCCCGCCGCCGAGATGCATTTTCTGGGTACCAATTACCGCACGGCGCAGGGACGGCACGGCAATTTTTACTTTGACGAGTTCTTCTGGACCCATGGCTTTGAGGAGCTGAACAAGGTCGCCTCCGGCATGGCGATGCATAAGAAATGGCGCAAAACCTACTTCTCGACGCCATCAACCATTGCCCATGCCGCCTATCCCTACTGGACCGGGGAACGGCGCAACCGCAAGCGCAAGAAGGCCGAACAGGTCGAGATTGATATTACGCACGCGGCGCTGACGGCTGGCCGTTTGTGCGAGGACAAGATCTGGCGCCATATCGTCACCATCGAGGATGCTGCCGCATCGGGCTGCGATCTGTTCGATATTGACGAGCTTCGCGACGAATACGCCGCCGACGAGTTCGCCAATTTGCTGATGTGCGAGTTTGTCGATGACAGCCTGTCGGCCTTCAAGTTCAACGATCTGGTGGCCTGTGGTGTCGACAGCCTGGTCGAATGGACCGACTTTAACCCGGTGGCCGCAAAGCCCTTTGGCAACAAGCCGGTCTGGGCAGGTTACGATCCGCAGGACAGCGTCGACGGTGACAATGCCGCCCTGGTCATTGCCGCCCCGCCGTCCGAGCCGGGCGGAATATTCCGCATTCTGGAGCGCCACCAGCTGCGGGGTATGGATTTTCAACAGCAGGCCGAATTTATCCGCGCCATCCTGTCCAGATATCACTGCACCTATTTGGGGATTGATGCCACCGGCATCGGATCTGCGGTCTATCAGCTCTGCCGCGACTGGATGCCGAACGTGACCAAGATCGAATATTCGATCGAGGTCAAAGCCACCATGGTCATGAAGGCCCAGAACGTGGTCAGCCGCCACCGTGTCGCCTTTGATGCCAGCCTGACCGATCTGATCGGCAGTTTTGTCGCCATCAAGAAGGCACTGACCGCTTCCGGTCGCTCGCTCACCTTCAAGGCTGGTCGCGGCTCCGAAACCCGCCACGCTGATCTGGCCTGGGCAACTATGCACATATTCCTCAACGAACCACTGGACGGCAAACCCGCACAGCTCGGCAGCATGGAGATTATCTGATGACTGAAATCATTGAAGCCACGGAGGCCACGGCAGACGGGCAGGTTGTGCCAGTGGAAGCCGGTGGCAGTGACGGGCAGGGTGAGGGCGCTGGCGGGGGCGTGAAGGTTTTTACCTTTGGTGAGCCGGAACCGGTGCTGGCGCACCGCCTGCTGATCGATTACCTCGAATGCCCGGACAATGGCCGCTGGTATTATCCGCCGCTGCCGTTTGAGGGGCTGGCGCGGGTGTTCAACTCCTCGCCCCATCACGCCTCGGCCATCCAGCTGAAGCGCAACCTGATCGTTGGGGCGTTCAAGCCGTCGAAGTATCTCTCCCGCACCACGATGCGGGCCTTGGTGCAGGATTATCTGGTGTTCGGTAACGGCTATCTGGAACGGATCGACAACCGGCTCGGCCAACCCTTACGACTTGAGCATATTCTGGCCAAGTATACCCGCCGGGGCGTGAAGGACGGCGACTGGTGGTTTGTGCCTTACGCGTGGAAGGAAGAACAGCTTGCCCCCGGCAGTGTGTTCCAGCTGCGCCAGCCCGACGTTAATCAGGAGATTTACGGTCTGCCCGAATATCTGGCCGCGCTCAATGCCTCGCTGCTCAATGAAGCCGCAACCTTGTTCCGGCGCAAATATTACGAGAACGGCTCCCATGCCGGGTTCATCCTCTATGCCACCGGTCAGTTCAATGAGGGCGACATCGACGCGCTGAAAGATGCATTGCGGAAATCAAAGGGGCCGGGCAACTTCAAGAACCTTGTCGTGCAGGCCCCGAACGGTAAGCCGGACGGCATCAAGATCCTGCCGGTGGCTGAGGTTGCGGCAAAGGACGAGTTCCTCGGTATCAAGAACACCACGCGCGACGATGTGCTGGCCGCCCACCGGGTACCGCCGCAGCTCCTCGGCATCGTGCCGACCAATGCCGGTGGTTTCGGCAAGGTGTCTGAGGCCGCCGACAGCTTCTTTGAGCTGGAGATCCAGCCCATCATGCGCGAGCTTGAGACCATCAACGACTGGCTGGGTATCGAGGCCGTGGTGTGGCAGCCGCGTCAGCCATTGGCGGCTAAGCCCGCCGCCTGATCCGTCATACAGTCCTGATATGCAAAAGCCGCAGGCGATCCCGTCAGCGGCTTTTTCGTTGCGCCCAGGGCGGCGAGGGCGGGGTATCGCAGGGGTATAATGTCCTACTGATGGGGTAGGAGGTTGGCCGGCTGGGGGGCACCCCGTCCTGCGCGCTTTTCCCCCCGCCTCGCCCGCGCGCTTTTCGGGTCGCTTTTGTTGCACCCACAACACCCCTCAGGGCAGTGGGAGAAACGGGGCAATCCGGGCCTGATCTGGTGTCCCGATGGGGCTAAATCAGTGTTGCAGTTTGTTGCAAGGTCGTTGGAACCATACTAATAAGCTTCTTACTATCTGATTGAGGATATCATTTGCACCACATTAATGTAATCAGCCTTAGAGCTTAACATAAATTCATAGTGGTTGAAGTCATATGGAGAATCGGTAGATGTTTAGTTTTATTAAATTATTTAATATGGGAGTGAGTGGTGAAGCGAGCTTCTCAAGGTGAAATTATATCTTCGGGTAGTGTTGATACTCCATATCTAGCTCCTATTATCTCAAGTCCGGAGACTTTGCGTGCAGAGTATCGTCTTCGTAGGGATGCGTACGAATTCACCTCTATAGCTCGTACAGATGAAACCTTATATTTGGCAAAAGGTTGGGAATTACACACCCCGGGAGCTACTCGCGTTCGCCTTCGCCGTCCGAAATCCCACTTCGAGCTTCTAGAAGACCGTATTTGGATCTTATTATATAAACTCGGTTATCCGGTCCTGAGCGGTCATAATTTTACATTTAAGTGTAATACCACTGATGCAGTAGGCGGTAAAAGAAAGATACAGGTCTTTGCCAAAGATGATGAAACTTGCTTTGTTGTCGAATGTAAATCTCGAGAACAGCGAGGTACCCGCTCATTACAAAAAGAATTACAGGAAACAGAAGAATCTAAAAAATCAATATCAGATTCTATACGAAAGCATTTTGGTGTTGGGTATAAGCCAAAAATAATTTGGGTATATGTGACATCAAATATAATATGGAGTCAAAGTGATATAGAGAAAGCAAACTTCTGTAATATTCATGTAGTTACAGAGAATGACCTTCAATATTTTGAGACTTTTTCAAACCATTTAGGAACTGCTGGGAGATTCCAATTTTTATCTGAATTTCTTCAGGGTCAACGCATTCCTAATTTAGAAAATGTACGTGTTCCCGCGATAAAAGGTCGTTTTGGTTCGCGCGTTTTTTATAGCTTTGCCATTTCTCCGAGGCATTTACTTAAAATATCTTTTGTAAATCACCAAGCTATAAGCCATCCTGATAGTGGTCCTGCTTATCAGCGTATGATTAATAAAGGTAGAATAAAAAAAATACGTGATTTTATTTCTAATGGTGGTTTCTTTCCTACAAACATACTTGTTAATTTCACAGACAAATGTAGGTTCGATTACTTGCAAAAAGAAAATACAATCGACGATGGTATAAAGTTTGGGTGGTTGTATCTTCCAAATAAATATAAATCTGCATGGATTATTGATGGTCAGCATAGATTATATGGTTTTACAAATATAGATGATAAGTTTTTAGATGAGACCCTATTTGTGCTTGCTTTTGAAGTTCTTGATAAGAAGACTGAAGCGGAACTTTTCATAACAATAAATCATGAACAAAAAAGCGTGCCCAAAAGCTTGTTAGTTTCATTACAAGCTGATTTGAAATTGGGCTCAGATGACCC
The DNA here is from genome assembly GCF_055392125.1 of Micropepsis pineolensis. Classification (NCBI taxonomy): domain Bacteria; kingdom Pseudomonadati; phylum Pseudomonadota; class Alphaproteobacteria; order Micropepsales; family Micropepsaceae; genus Micropepsis; species Micropepsis pineolensis. Next base: position 2,817,281 of record NZ_AP042408.1, on the reverse strand, counting down.
AAAGGAGGCTTTAAGCGCGCTTGGGTCTGCCTTGATTAAATCTCTTTCATTAGATGCCAGCAGTCCATTTTTTAGAAGGGTTATTGTTCCTGATATCCCCCCTGATGATGCGCAAAACCTTACCATTGCAGAAATAGTAAAGGGGGTAATTAGGTCTGGTCTGTTTGGCCGAGTAGTAAATAGGGGGCATGTAGTCCCAGGCGTTCTTTCAGACTCGACAGATAGAAAGGCTCTTTCTCGGGGCAGGAGGATCTTGAATTGTTATTTTAGGGCAATAATGGATGCGAATCCTGAACGTTGGCAGTCTGGTCGTGCTTCACATATTTCGGTCAATCCAGGGGTTCGGGCTCACCTTCTACTGATTAGCGAAATAGTAAAATATATAGAAGATAAAGATAAAATTGATTTGAGATTAGAGAACGAAGAAAATGTATCTAAACGTATAATAAAATTTATTAATCCTATTTTGTTGTATTTAAATAATTCTAATGACGCACAAATAGAAAGTAAGTTTTCAAAGAAGTTTGGTGAGGGAGGGGTTGTTGCTTACTATTACAATCTTTGTGAATTGCTTCTCTCAGAGCACCCCGATTTTGGATCGAAGGAGTTTCACGATTACCGTAGTAGCCAATCAGATGCCAGAAATGATCAGATTAGGCGAGATGTTTTAGATATACAAAAGCTAATACTCGATGTCGGACTTAAAATGTTGAAAAAACTACATGGTGTTAATGAAGGTGTGTCTGGGGATCGTGCATTTTGGGAGGATGGCATTGAAAATATGGATATTAAAATTGAAGCTACACGTAAACAACAGATGAGCCCACGGGACAAAAGGGCGCCAAAAGAAGCATACTTGGATATCGTTGATTACATGAAAATAGCTCGACAGCAAAATAACTGGCCTGAATTTTCAAAGGTTTTCAACATTAAAATGCCATCAGAAAATAAAGGTAAGACATATTATCTGGATTGGATTGAGAGAATTAATCAACTTAGAAGAACCGCTGCCCATCAGTCAGCGCTACGCGTGTTCCAAGAAGCTGATTTTGATTTTGTTAACTGGCTTAAAGGCGAACTATACAGCAAGGTGAGTATTGCAGGGTATAGTGTTGATGAGTAATTTTTATTATCTAATACGTTTTTATAACTAGTTCTGCCACTTTGTGGCGATAATTACTTTTTCCAGCGATAATACTGTTCCGTTCTATCGATTGGATGTGGGCAATACCGCTGTATAACTTACGTATTGATTCATGATCAGCATTGGTGAGGAGTATTCGCACACCTCTTTTTGTGGCACGTTGAATTGCTGCTTGTAGACGTTCTTGATCAGACCAAGAAAATATATTTTCGTTGTACTTAGCAAATCCATTTGAATTGTGAGACGTAACATAAGGGGGGTCAATGAAAATAAAGTCATTACGCTCAGACCTATCTATTATAGGTTCAAAATCTGAAGTTAATATTTTTTTGTTTTCAAGTAATTTAGAAATAGACTTAAAGTCATCTGCTGGTGAAAAAATTGTATTTTTTGTTCCTAAAGGAACATTGAATTTTCCTTTTAGGTTAACACGATACAGCCCATTCCAGCAAACACGGTTAAAGTATAAAAACTGAGCAGCCCTTTTATATTCTCCTCTATATTCACGCAGTCGTTCTGCGTAATAAAAATCTGAATTATGGCGTTCTTGGTATTCTTTTAAATGCGAGGTTATCTTTTGCCAATCGTCACGAATCGCGGAGTATGTTTCGATTAGTCGTGAATTAACATCTGCTAAAACTGCATTTTCAGGCTGCAAACAAAAGAATATAGCTCCACCGCCTAGGAATGGTTCTAAGTATCTGTTATATTTTGTGGGAAGGTTTTGCATTAAAAATGGTATAAACCAACGCTTTCCACCCGCCCATTTGAGAAATGGCATTAAAGATTTGCTATTTTTTATTATACTTGGTTGCTGTGTGATTGTCATTAATTTAGAAATCCTATTTATTGAAAGTTCCAAACACTTTAAAAGTATATTTATTCTGTATAATACAAGGAAATTTTATAATTTTGCATTTTTAAGTGATACGTTTTTCATTGTTACGCTGGTTTTGTATAGCATTTTATTTACTCAATGCAATATTTATTGGTTGGGATGAGGACGTGGCGTTTCTAGTTTGTGATAGCTGCAATTAGCTCACACACATGTTGGTTCCGCTGCCCAGTCAGAGTTTTACAAGTTTGGAGTGGCTCATGTTTTGATATCAGACGATCCGGAGGACTTCATCGACTGCTTCCGGCTTGCGTTCAATCACCATGAGATAGGCGCGCATAGCCCCGTCCGGCGCAGAGCGACGCTGTTCCCAGTCCCGTACGCGGGCGACGTTGAAGCCGTAGCGCGTGGAAAACTCGGACTGAGTGAGCTTGAGACGCTTCCGAATGGCACGTACGTCCAGCTCGTCCGGAATGTGGATGCGATAGGTGCCTGGAGCCGCTTCGCCTTTGGCAATGGCCACAGCTTCAAGCGCGCCTTCCATAATCCCATCAAACACTTTCTTACTCATCTTACTCATCTTACGCTCCTTCGCTTGGTCGCCGGTTTGTGATAGGCGGCGATAATCTGCTTGCTCACGGCCTTAAGGGCGTTTCGTTCAGCCTTGGAGAGATTGTCCTTGTCCCCCTTGCTGTAGATGTCGATCAGGAACACGGGGATCGTTGGGCCAGAAAAGAACGTCACCAGACGATATCCACCGCTTTTGCCTTTCCCGCGCCCGGCAACCCGCACTTTGCGGAACCCGCCGGTGTCCTTTATCTCGTCCCCGCATTCAGGATCGTCCGCCACCATGTCGATGATTTCGTCGACCTGCAGCTGGGTCAGTCCGCATTCGCGGGCCGATTTGATGAAATGAGGGGTTTCAATGACCGTTTGCATAGCCTGTATTGTACGGAATTTCCGTACCCCTTGTCAATGTAAATGTACGGAATTTCCGTAGTAGTGAGCGTTGTCGTCGATCCAACAAATGGCCTAAAATGACCATTTGGGGGCGCGAAAAAATTGGAAATTTACCGGAAAACGCGGGCTGTGCCGGTTTAGGAAACCGTTGCTCTATCCGGCTGAGCTACGGGGCCACTTTTAAAATCAATGACTTGCGGTGCGCTGGGCGAAAACAACATTTCCCGAAATCATTATCCAACTTTTGCTCCGGATTTGTTCCGGCGCGCAAGTCTTTTTTCCGGGATGGAGCGCATAGCCCTTGCGCCGGGCAGACGTAATCGCTGGCGGCCGTGGGGGGCAGCCCTAAAGCGCGCCCCACCGGGGCCTTTGCACGATGATGGGGTTAGTTCTTCACGCTGTTGGCGAGGATCTGATCGATAACGTCGGTTACGATGCTGTTACTGTGCATCAGCTTCGGGCGCACGATGGCAGGATGAAATCCCATCTCCGGCTCATTCAGCGGGTAGAGCCGTGCCCCATCGGGGTGGTAGCCGCGGGTTTCGGTCTCGGGCAGGATGGCGATGGCCCCCATATCGGCGCACCAGATATCCTGAATAATTCGGACATCCGGACAATCCATCGCGACATGAACAGGAATGTTTTTCGAGTGAAACCAGCGGATGAAACGTTCATAGCTGCCGGAAGCCGTCGGACGGCGTAGCAGAATAAGCGGATAGGGGGCGATATCCTCCATATGCAGGGCCGATCCCCACTCGGGCTTTATAATGCTTTCCGGAACGACAAGCGTGCACCGCGTGGTCGGCAGCGTATCAACGATAAAGTCGGTGTTTTCCGGCGGCTGCTGCATCAGCGCGAAATCGATGCAGCGCTGGTCGAGCATCGAGGTGAGCCAGTCACTGTCGCCGAGCATGACCCGCAGCTTGACATTCGGCTGACGCCGACAAATTTCTCTGAGTGGCGCCGTAATGAAAGACGCACAGGTGGACGAGACGCCAACAACAATCCACACCGGGGTACATTGGCTGGCCTTCATCTCTTCCGAGAGAGCATCAACCTCCGAGAGAATAAGCCTGGCGCGATCATAGAGCAGGCGGCCTTCTTCCGTCACCTGCAAGCTGCGTGGCCCGCGGACAATCAGTTGCACGCCGAATTCTTCTTCAAGCTCTTTTAAGCGCAGGCTGAGGGGAGGTTGCGCCATGTTGAGCGCAACGGCCGCTTTGCTGATCTGGCCATGCTCAACGATGGCACAGAAATATCGCAACCGTCTCAAGTCCATATCCATATCTCCCTGATATGGAAGAAATATCGCAACGGTATTTTTTATGCCAGCGGCGATGTGCGTAATCATAAAATTATAAATAACGAAAATGAGGCTGATCCGCACAGTAAACGCCAGCTCCGTTGATACAAAAAATGACGATCGTTTCTCAAAACAGCTTGTTTTCAAACGGTTTTATTCTTTGTACTGCCGATCTGCCTTGTTGCCGATGGAGGTATGAATGGTTTCGAAAACGAAGGTCACTCCCGAAGACGTGATTGATTTACGTTCTGCGTTGGCCTTACTTGAGCAGACGCCCGGTCAGTTAGTCACAACGGATGAACCCGTTGATCCGCTTGCGGAATTGTCGGGTGTCTACCGTTATGTTGGTGCCGGTGGTACCGTCCAGCGTCCGACGCGGCGTGGTCCGGCCATGATCTTCAACAAGATCAAAGGGTATGATGACGCGCGAGTGCTGATTGGTTTACTCGCCAGCCGCGAGCGCGTTGGTATGATGCTGGGCTGCGAGCCCCGCAAACTGGGCTTTTTCCTCAACGATGCCGTCAAGAACCCGATTGCCCCGGTGGTGGTTGGTCCTGAAAAGGCACAGTGCCAGGAAGTGGTTCATCTGGCGACGGATCCGGGCTTTGACGTGCGCAAGTTGCTGCCAGCCCCGACCAACACCGAAGAAGATGCCGGCCCGTATTTCACCATGGGTATGGTTTACGCGGAAGATCCCGAAACGGGTGCACACGACGTCACCATTCATCGCATCTGCGTGCAGAGTGCTGATGAGCTGTCGATCTACTTCGTGCCGGGCCGTCACATTGACGCCTTCCGCATGAAGGCTGAGGCGGCGGGCAAGCCCCTGCCGGTTTCTATCAGCATCGGCGTTGATCCGGCGATTGAGATTGGTGCCTGCTTTGAAGCCCCGACCACGCCGATTGGCTTTGACGAGCTGTCGGTGGCGGGTGCCATTCGTAAGCGCGCGGTTGAGCTGTCGAAGTGTCTGACGGTCAATGCCCTTGGCATTGCCAATGCAGAAATCGTCATCGAAGGCGAGCTGCTGCCGAATGTGCGTGTTCGTGAAGATCAGAACACCAACTCGGGCAAAGCCATGCCGGAATTCCCCGGTTATACCGGTGAAGCCAAGGCTGCGGTGCCGGTCTTCAAGATCAAGGCCATCACCCATCGCCTTCATCCCATCATGCAGACCGTCATTGGTCCGTCTGAAGAACATGTCAGCATGGCGGGCATTCCGACCGAAGCCAGCATTCTGTCGATGGTCGAAGCGGCCATGCCGGGCAAGCTTTTGAACGTCTATGCCCATTCGTCGGGCGGCGGCAAATATCTCGCCGTGCTGCAGTTCAAAAAGTCATCGCCGGCAGACGAAGGGCGTCAGCGTCAGGCGGCTCTGCTGGCCTTCTCGGCCTTCTCAGAGCTGAAGCATGTCATTCTGGTCGACGAAGACGTTGATCTGTTTGATACCAACGATGTGCTGTGGGCCATGCAGACCCGCTATCAGGGTGACGTCAGCACAATCTTCATTCCGGGGGTGCGCTGCCATCCGCTTGATCCTTCGCAGTCACCGGAATTCAGCCCCTCGATCAAGGTGGCGGGAACCTCGTGCAAGACGATTTTTGACTGCACCGTGCCCTATCCGTTGAAGGATAAGTTCCAGCGCAGCAAATTCAAAGAAGTCGACGTTAAGCGTTTTCTGCCTGACTTCAATCCTGAAGCGTAAGGCAAAAATGGGTTCCTCTTAAAACAGGAACAGTGCGTGAGAGGACTACCTTGCTGCTTTCTGTACATCGTGCAGAAGGCAGCAAGGGTTTTTTAAAATACGCCCAGCCGAGAGTGTATGATGAGCAAACCGCGTATTGTTGTCGGTATCAGTGGTGCTTCTGGTTTTCAGTATGGCATCAAGGCTCTTGAACTGTTGCGGGATCTGGATGTTGAAACACATCTTGTCATGTCCAAGGGCGCCGAGCTGACCCGCCATTACGAGACCGACCTCAAAAGTGATGATGTCTGTGCCATGGCAGATGTTGTTCATCCCATTGGTGATCTTGGTGCATCGATTGCAAGTGGTTCCTTCCAAACCCTTGGAATGCTGGTTGCACCGTGCTCCATGCGTACGCTTGGAGCGATTTCTTCAGGGATCAGCGACAATCTTTTGACCAGGGCGGCTGACGTGGCGCTGAAAGAGCGGCGTCGGCTGGTTCTGATGGCCCGTGAATCCCCGCTGCATCTGGGTCACTTACGCAACATGGTCGCTGTGACCGAGATGGGGGGCGTTATCTTTACTATGGCCCCGGCTTTCTACATCAAGCCGAAATCCATCGACGACATCGTTTTGCACACTGTTGGCCGGGCGCTCGACATGTTCGGACTGGACGTAAAGTCCCTCCGCAGATGGTCTTAAGGCCCATAAAATCCTCTCAGATCTAGGTTTAAACACCCTGCTGGTCAGGGGGTAAGGAAGTACAATGATTGGTCCAATCGTCAACGGCGCCGCTGTTGTTCTGGGAAGTCTCTGTGGTGGTGGGTTGGGGACGCGTGTTCCCGCCAAGGTGCGCACGGCATTGCCAATGGTCTTTGGCGTTGCCTCTATGGCGCTGGGTATCGCGCTGATTATCAAGATTAAGTATATGCCGGCGGTTATTCTGGCACTGCTGGTCGGGGCTTTAATCGGCGAGCTGTGTTCGCTGGAAACGTTGATTGCCCGGTTTGCCGGTAAAGCCCGCCGCCTGATCGAGATGATCACGCCGTCCAGCGGCACCAACATGCCTCAGGATGAATTCCTCGACAAATTTGTGGCACTGGTGGTGCTGTTCTGCGCTTCCGGCACCGGCATTTTTGGTTCGATGAATGAAGGGATGACCGGCGATCCGTCGATCCTGATTGCGAAGGCGCTGCTTGATCTCTTTACAGCCGCGATTTTTGCAACAACGCTGGGTTTCTCGCTGGTTGTCGTTGCAATCCCGCAATTCATTATTCAGGTGTGCCTGTTCTATGGGGCGCAGCAGATCCTGCCGCTGACGACACCGACAATGATTGCGGATTTCTCTGCCTGCGGCGGTGCCATCATGTTCGCAACAGGCTTTCGCATTTGCGGCATCAAATCGTTTCCGGTTGCCAATATGCTGCCGGCCCTGATCCTGGTCATGCCGATTTCGCTGTTGTGGTCCAAGGTGGTTTTAGGCATGCTCTAAGCGCTTAAAACGCCTTTTATGGTGTGCCGACTGGGTGATGTTCCGGTTACTTCTCCTGAACGGGCATCTGTCCAGTCGGTATGCCGCTTTTAAAGCGGCAGCCGCACTGCAAAGCCGTACGGCGCATTTAAGCCCCCCATTTTAAGAATCGTTGAGATATAGCCCGCAGGGGCTATTTTTTTTGAAATAACGTCCGTAAACGCCATAATTTTGAATTGAATTTGTCAGATTGCTGCCCGCTGTTTGTGTGGCATAGGGTAGCAGGTGGGGTGCCCTATGCATTCTTCCTGCTGGCAGTAACAAAGTCGGTGCGGCAATAATCCGTCTACGCCCGGCGCTATTTTAAAAGAATTATTCCCACCTGAGCGCTCAGATGATCCTTGGGCGGAGTATTTGTGGTGTTGCGACTGTTGGGCGTCCCGGTGTGCAGATTGTGGCCCGGATAACGCAATGCCCATGGCTTCATCGGGATTGTTTGGCGACTTCAAATAACACCGTGGTCTTGGTGCAGTCATAATAACGTAATAATTATAGTGGTTTAGGTGACTGGTGTGGCGTGCCGCCCCCAATGCCTGTACCATGGGTTTGTCACGCCGACTGCCTGATGTGCTTTGCCATTGGTGCCGGACGTCCTGCCAAAGATACAAACGTGCGCTGTCTGGCACGCGATTGAATGCACGAGAGTTGGCAATTGTTTCTCCATAGGTTGTTTTTGTGACGTGCTGATCCGGTCAGCAGCGTTAAGCCACGGTATATCCATAATATCGTCCAGATATGGCTGGGATATCGAAATAGTATTTTTGCTATGCGCCTTTGCTACCTAGTTACTCACAGCAGTAATCCACGAGATGGTGCTTAAGCGAGTGGTCATCTCGAAGTGAAGTGGTGAGTAGATCAAGATTTAACGCAGCCAGTCCTAATGTAGACGTGTTTTCGTCCTTAAAATTGTGGTGCGGAACGTTTGTATTAGTCCTTCGTTCGTTTTGCGCCTTCTGAAGCTAAAGTATGTTTAGTTTTGGCAGGCGGTAATCCGTGGGCGGAGATTGACAGGCTGCGGTGGTGTCACCGGTGGTGACGTTTGCCGTTCGCCAGAAAATATCTGGTCGGGCGGCCTGTTGGAGGAAGAAATGAGCATATTGAAAAGTACCTTCGCCGTGCTCGCGATGTCACTTGCATTCGGGGGCCAGTATGCGTTGGCCAACCCCGAATCCAATGTGCTGAAGGTCACCAAGTACAGTGACGATGGCAGCAAGGGAACCTTGCGCTGGGCGATTGAACAGAACAACAAGAACCCAGGCCACAACCAGATTGATATTGATGCCGTAGGCAAAGCCCCCTATGCGATCATCATCAAGTCCGAGTTGCCGCACATTCTTGGTCCCGTCAAAATCGATTTTCCCAAACATGAAGTTAATGGCAGCTTCGTTGCTATTGACGGTTCGGGCTATATCGGGCCGCGTGCTGAAGATTGCCCCGGTGCGGTTCCCGGCCAGTTCGGCGCCAATGTCCGTACCACGACGAAGCCGGGCATCATTATTCAGGACACCAACGGTGTTGATATCAGCGGCGTCGAAGTCCGCAATTTCTGCATCGGTGTGCTGATTAATCGTGCCAGCCTCAATGTCATCCATGACAACCGGATCATCGGGAATCATGGTGGTGCCGGCATCATGATCACGGCCGATGATGGTAAGGGTAATTCGACCTCGACCACGACCAACAACAACAAAGTTCTGCGCAACTACATCTTCAACAATGCCGATGGTATGGAGATGACGCGCGGTGCTGCATTCAACCTGCTTGCCGACAACGTCATCTCTAACGACGGCACGATTCAGGAACCGTCGCAGGGGCTCGAAATCCTCTGGGGTAACGACAACAGCATCGTTCGTAACCATTTCTCGATGCAGTCTGATGGCGTGCAGCTCAACTGGGGCAACCGCAACTACATCGCGGCTAACGAATTCGACCATCTGTCGTCTGGCGTTACGCTGAGCGGTACCGGTAACATCGTTGATGGCAACATCATGCATGATAACCGCATTGCCGTTTCTGTGCGCCCGCAGGCCGCCCCTGGCCCCAACGGCACCTTTGGCCGCAATCGTGTCACCGGCCCGGCGGTCAACCGCATCACGGCGAACGCGATGTATAACAATGGCAAGGACATCAAGCGTTGCTTTGCGGGCGGCGCCTGCGTTCCCGGTCAGGAAGGCGCGATTGTCTTCGGCGTTCCGGGGCTGGAGCATGTCGCGTTCATCGGTAATCGTGGCGGCGGGATCAGCAATGATCCGAGCACGATGGAAACCATCTGCGAAGCGGGCAAGGTCATTCCCAATTGCGAGCCGATGCCGAACCACGATCAGGCTGCACCAAAGCTGGAAACTGTGAAAGCGGCAGCTACTGGTCTTGACATTTATGGCACCGTCAATGGGCAAGCCAACACGCTGACGCGCGTTGAGTTGTTCGCCAATTCCAATGCGACGTCTCAGGAAGCTGAAAGCTATCTTGGCTATGTCGAAGTGCCTGTGAATGCCAAGGGCACTGGTTCGTTCACCTATCACGTCGATGCGGAGCAGGCTGCCAAAGCTGCGAACTTCACCTCGACGCTCACCACGGTGGATGGCGCAACCTCGCGTCTCAGTGCGCCGATCGCGAAGTAAAGTTCAGAACATTGCCCCGGAAGAAATGGCTCATGCCAACCTTTCGGATGAGATGTTCTTAAAAAGACTGAGCAGGCCGTTGTTACCTACGCATGGGCTTATGACGTTCTGCCCGTTTGTTCCCCACGTCCGCCGGTAAATCGCGGGCGTGGGGGATAACGAAACCTCACAATAGATAAGATTAGGGAGAGGCTTATATGCCTACTCATTCACGCATCCGCAGTGCGCTTCTGAACTGTGCTTTTGGTTTCAGCGTTCTCGCGATTGCAGGGGCTGCTTACGCCGCAGATGCCAGTTCTGCTGATGGTCCGTTTGACGGACTTTTCGGTTCCTATACCAACAGCGATCCGCTGGATGGTCAGTATATGACGGGTGGCTGGGACGGCTATCGTTCCAAGCTGGTCGATGCCGGTATTGATTTCCGTGCTGACTACACCTCGGAAACGATGGGCGTTGCCAGTGGCGGTATGTCCCGTGGCGCGCGCTATTCGCAGCAGATCCGCCTGAATGCCGATTTTGATATGGCGAAGATTGCGGGCTGGAGCGATGGCCGCTTCCATCTGCAGCTCAATGACCGCCGCGGTAACGGCACGTCAACCGATCTGGCAGGCAACCGTTATCCGATTCAGGAAAACTACGGTCAGCAGTGGACCAAGATCACCGAAATGAGTTTTGATCAGAACCTGTTCAATGGTCGGGTCAATTATCGTATCGGTTATATGCCGTTTGGCAATACCTATGCCATGAATCCGATGATGGGCAATTTCGTCAACGCGGCGTTGGCGTATCATCCGCTTTCCTATGCGGGCAATACCTCATGGTCCAACTATCCTAACCCGCGCTGGGCCGGTTTTGTCACGGCGTACGTGCTGCCGGATTTGTATATCCGCGCTGGCGTGTCTCAGGCCAATTCGAAGCTGAATCTGGTGTCGAATTCGTTTGATCCGTTCGCGTCGGGAACGACGGGGGCGGTTGTTCCGGTCGAAATCGGTTATGAACCCGGTAAGGGCTCTGCGTATCCCGGCCATTACAAGGTTGGCTTCTTCTACGACAGCTCGAATGTGAAGAAGCAGGGTTCTACCGAAATGGTGGGGCATCGTGATGGTGCCTATGTCATGTTCGATCAGAAGATCACGACGGTTGGCGGTAACAACAACCGCGGTCTGAGCCTGTTTGGCCATTACATGTGGTCCAGCCCGGATACGGCGGTTCTGCGTAACTGGGCTTCGGCCGGTTTCATCTATACCGGGCTGTTCGCCTCGCGTCCGAAGGATGTGCTGGCATTCGGTTATGTGCAGTCGAGCGTCAACAAGCAGCTGCTGGAGAATGCACGGCTGAAGGCCGACGAGACCCCCGGCTCGTTTGATGCGTTCACCACGGCGGAAAGCCTGTACGAAGTGAGCTATAACTTCCAGATCAATAACTGGGCTTCCATTCGTCCGGATGTTCAGTACATCACCGATCCGGGTAGCTTCTATTTCAAGCATACTGCCAACGTGCTGGCGGTTGGTGCACAGGTCAAAATCGCCATCTGATTGCTGATCTGGCTATTGCGCCCGGGCTTAAGGCCCGGGCGTTTTTTTGAAATCCCGTTATGTGCCGCCAATTTTGGCGGGGTGCCGTTTTTCGCACCGCCCCCTCAGGCGTTTGTCGCAAAAGTGGCGGCAGATGCCCCCGCCGACCAATCTTTGTTACAAAATGATCTGGCCGGAAAACGGGCCATGGCAGATCTGTCGCTTGTCGCGCCTGTGGGCTTGCCGCTAGTATGCCGCGCGTATTGCCATCCGTTTTCTGCCAGAGGTTTTGCCATGCTGCTACGTTCCTGCGCCCTTGCGTCGGCCTTGATGATCACCACCCTTGCGGCGTCTGCTGCCGATCCGGGCGACGCATTGAAATCCTGTGCTGCACTGACGGACGGGGCGGCACGGCTGGCCTGTTACGACAAGCTGTCGGCCCCGGCTGCTGCGGCCCCCGTGGCGGCCCCCGCCGCGGCGGCCAGCGCGGCGCTGCCGGTGGTGCCTGCGGCCCAGACCAAGCCGGAACAGTTCGGCAGCGAAGGCTTGCCGGTGACGACCGCGGCGGCCCCATCGGCTGGTGGCAGCGCCCCGGTTCAGCAAGCGCTCGACAGCATCTCGGAAGAGGTGAAAGAGGTGCGCTATAGCCGTTTGGGCACCTTCACCGTGACCCTGCAAAATGGTCAGGTGTGGCAGCAGCTAAATGGTGATCCGGACAAGGCGCATTTTGATGCATTCGACGGGAATGGCGATCCGACCACCGTCACCATCGAGCGGGCCATTCTGGGCAGCTATAACCTGTCGATTAACGGCCATGGCCGCATCTTCAAGGTCAAACGCGTTAAATAAGCGGCCGCCCGCGTGGCTGTCAGGCGTGGCCCGCTTAGGGCCGCGCCCGCCAGGCCCGCCATTCGGCTTCGACGGCGGCACCGTTTTGTGCCCACCAGGCTTCGTTCCGCGGCAGGGCGTGCTGTAACCGCCCGCCTGCGCTGGGGCGGAAGTCCTGCAGCGACTGCTTCAGCTCGGGGTTAAGCCCGATATGGCCTTGGGCACTGTGCCGTGCCGGGCCATAGGGCAGCCAGGCCGCAAGGGTCGACAGCACCGGCGCGGTGGTGGCATAGCGCACATAATCGCCCGCCAGTTTTGCCCGTGGCGTGCCGCGCGGGATCGCCAGCACGTCAAAGCCATAAATCTGACCATCCCAGATCGCATCGATCGGGCTGCCGCTTTGGGCTGCGTCATAGATGTCGCCATTGAGCAGGGCGGCAAAGTCGGCGCGGCCCTCGCTCAGCATCCGGGCCGGGCTGTCCCCCGCCGCCACGAAAACCAGCGAACCTTTTAAGCTGTCCAGTTTCCGGAAGGCACGGGCCCGCCCCGCTGGGGTGGAGAGCTGGGCATAGACCTGGTCGGGCGGCACCCCATCGGCCAGCAGGGCCATTTCCAGATTATCCTTGGCCGTATCGGACAGGGCGCGGGGGCCGGGGAAGCGGGCGGTGTCGAAGAAATCGGCCAGTGTCCTGGGCGGGGTGGCAAAGTGGTGGGGGGCAAAGCCAATCACCCGGCTATAGGCGACTTCGCCGACCCAGCAGCGGCCCAGTGCGCCGGGAATAAAGTCATTTGCCGCCGGGGCGCCGTTGGGCGCGGTGGCCAGGGGCGGGCGTGGTTCGAGCAACCCGGCGCGGCAGGCGGCCACGGCATCGGGCAGCTCCATATCGATGACGTCCCATTTGTACTGGCCGCTGGCCACCTGCTGGGCCAGCTCGGCGGTGCCACCGTCATAGAGCGCAATGCGCACATCGGCCCCGCTGGCCCGGGCAAAAGGGGCCATCTGGGCGCTCATCTGGGCATGGCCATAGGCCCCGGCCCAGCTTGCCACCGTCAGCACGGGCGGGTGCTGGGTTCTGACGCAGTAGAATCCGCCCGCCGCGGTCAGAATCGACAAGGCGGCAATCAGGGCGGTCTGGCGGCGGTGGCAGTGGGGCATTTGAGGGGGCGATTCCTTAAAACGGCGAAACAGATCGCCCCTGCTATAGCGCGTCTTGCGGGGGGAATAGATGTAAAATGCGCCATAAAGGCGGGTTCCGGGGCGCAAATGGGCCGCCAGATAAAAAATGGCCGCATATGATTTAGTATCTTGCAATTGGCGCGCCGCGCTTTTAGTTTCCGGCACCTTCCGGCGACGACGGTCGTTAAGGGGGCGGCGGGATCCTTGTGGTCCGCTTCTTAAGGATTTTGGGCAGTTGTAGCTCAGTTGGTTAGAGCGCCGGATTGTGGATCCGGAGGTCGGTGGTTCGAACCCACCCAACTGTACCATTCCTTTCACAAACAAAATCAAACGCATAGATGGTAGTGAACGTGAACAAAGTGGCGCTGTGGCGCTTGCGTGTTTCACGGGCATTTCCGGCGCTTTTCGCGGTGTGCTGTTTTCCCCGAGCGCCACGGGAGCGCCAAACGATGCTTTTATTGGCTTTGCTGCAATTTTTTTTTGCAGGCCGCGCCGAGCGTTTGTTCGTCAACCCTGGTAATTTTATATGCAGGTCAGCCTGTTAAATTGGCAACTATTGGTCTTTTTAGCTTGGGTAACTGCGTAATCCGCAGCTTGTCGATAATGTCCAAAATGGCCAGAACAAGCGGTGAGGTTGTATTGCGCTGCGTAATGAATTCGATGTCGGTGGTATAGCCAAAAGTTTCCGGCAACAGCGGTTTGAATTTTTGCAGGCGCCAGTGGCTCTCGACATAATGGTCTGGCAGCGAGCCCAGGAAGTTACCCGAACACACCAACAATCCTACGGCTTCCATGGTGTCCACCGAAGCGGTGCGCGGAAATTCGTGCAAATGGAAGCGTTCGCAGTCGGACAGAAATGTGTAGCCTGCGAAATCATATTTCAGAACTTCGTCTAACGTCAGGTTAGTTTTGTTATACAGCGGGTGTTTTTCAGAACAATAAAGGTGACTGGGTTCCCGATATAACAGGCGGTAATCAAGTTGATTAACGTGGCGCCGGCCTATGACCATACCGACATGCGCGCTGCCGTCCAGTACAGCCTGCTCAATAACGTTTGATGTTGCTGTGGTTACGCTAAAATCGACCAATGGGTAGGTTTGTTTGAACGCCGCAAGGATTTCAGGAAGATTGAGATTGGGGTCGCTGAGCAGGGCATCAATAAGGCCGATTTCCAGCGTCCCACGCATATCCGTATGGATGCCCCGGATATTCGCTTCAAACTGTTCGATATGCGATATCAGCTGAAGGCTGGAGGCATAGACTTGGCGACCTTCATCCGTCAGTGAGAAACCTGTTCTGCCCCGCTGGCACAACCGAACCCCAAGGCGTGTTTCCAGGTCTTTCACATAGCGGCTGATCGAGGGTAGCCCCAGTTGCAGCTCGGATTCTGCGGCTGCAAACCCACCACAGCGCACGACCGTGCAAAAGATACGCAGCAGGCGGATATCGCCATCGCTGATTTTGCCGGTGAAGTTTTTCAGCTTCATAGTTTCACACCTTGACAATCGTTCTTGTGCATCTCGGCATTCTCGCAGCCACCGTCCCCGGTCAATGTTCTCAGTAGTTGATGAGAACGGATTGCATGCGATTCATGCAAGGTGTGGGCCAATTATGTCTGGCGCCGTGTAAATCGAAAATGCTGCATTTGTAGTCACAAGCGGTCGATAAAAAGAGAGTGGTGAAAGTATAATGATGAAGAAAATTGTTAAGCAGCCCATGATTGTTGGTCGGCCGGCGCTAATCATGGTCGATTTTCAGGGCGGCGGTGCTTACGTGCCGGGGCAGGAGGGTGGGGTACCTTTCTGCGGCACATCTGAAGAACGCCAAAAGCGCCAGGTCCGTGCAAAAGAGATGGTTCAGGCTGCGCGTGATGCCGGTGTTCCGGTAATCTTCATCCAGGAGGTTCATCGTCCGGATGGTATTGATTTCGGTCGTGAACTGGATGGCGAAGAGGATGTGCATTGCATTGAGGGTTTGCCGTCTACGGACATTTCCCCATCCGTTGGATTTGTTTCGGGCGATTATCACATCCGCAAACGGCGGTATTCTGCCTTTTACGGCACGGATTTTGAAATTCTGCTCAAGGGATTAAACGTTAAGACGCTGATATTGACGGGCGGTTTGACGGATGTATGCGTGCATTACACCTTCGTCGATGGCCATCAGGGCGATTATTATTGCCGTGTCGTTGAGGATTGCGTGGGTGGTTCGAGTCAGGATGCGCATGATGCGGCGTTACGCGCCATGGAGTATTTGCAAGCTGGCGCCCGGCGCAGCACAAGCGAAGTTCTCGCGGCGTTTACCGCGCTGAAGAAGTCTGCTGCGGATTGAAAGTTTTCTTCGCTAGTCTCAGCAAATGAGGCGTTCAGAGCAAGACCGTTTGGTAACAAGCGGTCTTGTTTCTTTTGTCCCGGTCCATATCCCTCGTGCGGTCTCGTACTATGACAAGTAGGTATGAGGAACTACTCAGGATTGTTTTTTGTCACTAGGTTATCCAACGCTGCGCATTCACTTGTCTAAACTGCTAATTATATAGTCGTGCCTACCATGTAATCATTCTGTCGTTATGAGCACGGATGAAGTTTCGTGTTTCCTAACAATTTCGGCCTTATCGGCTGCTAGTTAGAAGGGACGAGGGAATGAAAAGTATTCGCGGGGGTATTTCTCGGTCATGGTGGGGCGCGGCTACAATTCCGCTTTTGCTGTGTTCGCAGCAGGCGCTGGCCGCTGACGATGGCAATGCCGTTCAAATCGAAACTGTAGTCGTAACGGCGCAAAAACATGTCGAAACGGTGCAGCAAGCGCCTTTGTCGATTAATGCCTTCGATGCCTCGACCCTTAAAGCCAGCAATATGCTGAAGCCGACCGATATTGTGGCTCAGATTCCGAATGCCAGCTTTTCATCCTTTTTTGGCGAGGGACAAAATCCTTCATTCTGCTTCCGGTCGATTTGCCTGACCGGGCAGTTTGGCGACGGTTTCGAACCGCCGGTCGCTCTCTATACAGATGAAGTTTACACCAGTTCCGCTTTCGGTCAGTCCCTGCAGTTCTTCGACGTCGAACGCATCGAAGTGCTGAAGGGGCCGCAAGGCACGCTCTATGGCCGCAACACCACCGGCGGTTTGTTCAATATTATTCTGAACAAGCCGAGCAGAGAGTTTCAGGCGTCGCTGTCCGGTGAATACGGTAGCTACAATAATATGGTGTTTGAAGGCTCGGTTAGTGGGCCGATTACCGACGGCGTTCAAGGGCGTCTTGCCTTCCAGACCCATAACCGCGACGGTTGGGTCGATGGTCTGGCCGATGGCCAAAAGGCCGATGACGTTAATACCCAGGCCATACGCGGCATGCTGAATTTTGACCTCTCCAGCACAGCGACGTTGCTGCTCAGCGCCAACTATTTCCATGTCGATCAGGGCGCCCAGGCCTATGGTATTTACGGCGTGGTAGATTCCAATGGTGGCACCTGTTCTCTGAATAAGCGCTTCAAAGGTAATTGTGGCGGTATCTTCGGCGACGATAGTATGACGACGAACAATTGGGTTGGTTCCGCTCAGCCCAATAAATGGCCCGGCGTCAACATCTCTACCGGCGACAAAGCGCGCAATTTCATCGAAAACTATAGTCTGAGCGCCACACTGAACTGGGACCTCGGCAACGATCTGAACCTGACGTCGATTTCGTCTTATAATATTGGCCACAAACAGACCGTTGAGGATTTGGACGGTTCGCTCAACTACGGCTATGACGACGAGCTGTGGGCGCGGACCAAGACGGCATCGCAGGAAATTCGTTTGTCAGGCAAGACCGTCTACGACATCGACTGGCTGGCTGGCGTCTTCGTCTATAATGACAGCCGTCATCTTGGCACCAATTTGTTCCCCAAATCGGATTACGAGGATAGCTCGACTAAGAATACGATGTCCTGGGCGATTTATGCCAATGCCGATGTGCCGCTGCCGCATGATCTGACCTTCACCGCGGGTGTGCGCTATTCCTGGGAAGAGTTGGGCGTGATCTTCAATCGTTCGGGCGATTATGTGACGGCCAAGAGTAACGAGCGGCGCTCGAATACCGATGGTGATGTCGACGGCAAGGCTGTGCTTAAATGGACGCCGGACGATATGACCATGCTCTATGCCAGCTTCACCAGCGGCTACCGTAGTGCAACGATTCTGACCCAGTATGTTTACGGTACGGTTGATAAGGATTCGGCACGCGATGCGTTGAAGCCCGCTAAGGCGGAAAAATTGTTGGCCTATGAAGTCGGTTCCAAGACCGATCTGATCGGCGGGCGTTTGCGCATGAATACGGCGCTATTCTTCTACGATTTCCGCAACAAGCAGATGACCTTGCGTAAACTGGACTGCAGCGTCGGTACGCATTGCACGTCTTATGCCGTGATGGGCAACGTCAAGAGCAGCTATGTCTGGGGTGGTGAAATTTCGCTGGAGGCGGCCATCACGGCCAATCTGTTTGCCGATGCATCATACGGTATCACGGACAGCCGGATTTCAAGCCACGAAACCGACAGTAACGATCTGCCGCTCAATAGTACAAAGCTGCCGATGTCGACCTCGACAATGACCTATGGTTTGACCTATGCCTTACCGGTGCCGGAAAATATTGGCGACATCAAACTGCGTGCCAATTATGACTGGATCGGGGGACATTCCTTCAGCGGCGGCAATGATGCCGACAAGATGGCGTATGAAAAGTCCTACGGTTTGACGGATGCAAACGTCAGCTGGTATTTGCCGTCGGCGCCATTCCATGTTGATGTCTTCGTCAAGAATATTGGCAACGTCAAATATTTCGTTGATGCTCAGGAACTGGCGACGACGACGGAAAATGTCGTCTGGGGTATGCCGAGAACTTGGGGTATCCGCCTGACATACAACAACTGATGTGTGGTGGGGCGGTCTGTCGGGCCGCCCCACATATATCCAGCAGGATTGAGAGATGTGATGTCTTTAAAGGATAAAGCCCCCGCGATCGGCGATGCGGTTCCGCTGGCTTCGTGGCTCGCGTTGTTTTTGATGCTGGGGGCTTATACCTTTAGCTGGATTGATCGTTATCTTCTGGTGATCCTGGTCGATCCGATTGAAAAGGATCTCGGTCTCAGTGATGCCCAAATGGGGTTGATGACGGGGTTCGCGTTTTCTCTCGTCTATGCATTGGCCGGTTTCCCCCTGGCCCGCTTGGCCGACAAAGGGGCTCGGCGCAGTATTCTGGCTACCGTGACTGGGGTCTGGAGTCTGGTGACACTTCTCACCAGCGTCGTCGGAAATTTTATCGGTTTGGCCGCTACGCGTACCGTCATTGCTGTTTGCGAGGCCGGCTGCAGCCCGGCCTCCCATTCGTTGATATCCGATTATTTCCCGCCTCGCCGCCGCAGTATGGCGTTTTCCATTTACGTCCTTGGCATTTCCTTTGGGATTTGGCTCGGACTGGCTTTGGGCGGCCTGATCAGCGATCGCTACGGTTGGCGCATGGCTTTCGTTCTGCTGGGGGCTCCGGGGGCTGTGCTGGCATTTGCTATCCGCTTCTTTATGCGTGAACCACAGCGCGGCAGTTTCGATGCGACGCATGAAGCTGATCGTGACTATAATATGCGCGAGGCGTTAAAAGTATTTTGGCAACGCCGCAGTTTTTTAGCCGCGATTACAGGCCTTGCGTTGCTGAGCTTTAGCAGCAGCGCTATGGAGATTTGGGCGCCCGTGTGGCTGATGCGTGTGCGCGACGCCGGAACCGGCGAAATCGGTTCGATCTTTGGAACAATCGAAGGTATCGCGGGTTTCGCCGGTACGCTGGTGGCCGGTTATATCGCTGACCGCTGTGCGGCACGCGATCCGCGCTGGTACGCCTGGTTACTGGTAATCGCGACTGTCGTCATGGTGCCGGGCGAGATAATGTTTCTGTCTCTCGGTCATAGCGGTAATGCACTCTGGGTCTACACCTGGTTGTCTTTGGCGGTCTTCGCCATGTCGACCTATACGGCGCCGATGTTTGCGCTGGCGCAACTGCTGATGCCGCCAAGGATGAAGGCTCTTGGTGCTGCGACCCTGCTGTTTGCTTTGAACATGGTAGGTTCCGGTCTGGGGCCGTCCGTAGCCGGATATTTGTCGAATTTGATGGCGCCCAGCTTCGGTCCCGATGCGCTGAAATATGCCATGCTGTTTTCGATGCTCATGATCGTGCCAGGCTTGGCTTGTATGGTCTATGCCGGGTTTCGCTTGCCGAAAGATCTCGCCCTCGCGAGGCAGGAGGTTTGACTGTGAAAATTGTTGCGTCTTTTTTGGCTGCCGTGCTGATCGCCGCTATTGCTCCGGCCTGGGCTACCGATTGGTCGGGTGATGGCGGCATGCCTGCCTTTTATCATTGGGATAAAAATCTGCCGGTGAAGCCCGGGGTGATGTTGCAGACTGCACCGCTGCCGAAGGAACTGTCATTACCGGCGGCGGCAAAAGCCTATCGCATTCTCTACAGCTCGACCGGGTGGCCGGATGGCAAACCGGTTGCGGTATCCGGTGCCCTGTTCATACCCGCAGGTAAAGCCCCGAAAGGCGGCTGGCCGCTAATTGCCTGGGCGCATGGTACCACGGGCTATGCCGATGTTTGTGCGCCCTCGAATCTGCCGCGCTCTGATCGCGATAGCGTTTATCTCAGCAAATGGCTCGAAGACGGTTATGCCATAGTCGCTACCGATTATCAGGGGCTGGGTACCAAGGGGCCGCATCCCTATCTGCAATATCGTTCCGAGGGTATGGCTGTGCTCGACAGTGTGCGCGCGGTGCAACGCACACATCCTGAACTCAGCAGAAAAGTTTTGACTATGGGCCAGTCGCAGGGCTCTGGGGCCGCCATTGGTGCGGCCTATATCGCCCCGCACTATGCGCCCGAGCTAAAGATCATGGGTACCGTTGCTACCGGAATTGTTGCCGAGGCAGCCAACAGCCATGGTGCGCCACAGCAGGCATTGGCTTCGACCTACACGGACGAGAATGATTACAGCAATGCCGGTTTCGAAGTGCTGTATTTCCTGGGCACCGTGCGCTCGAGTGATCCGGTGCATATCCGGCCCGAGGATTATATTTCGGATAAGGCCTTGCCGTTGCTGGCTCAGGGCGAGCATATGTGCCTGCACGATCTGTTTGCGGAATCGACCCGACGCAAAATCACTATGGCGGAATTCTACCGTCGGCCGCTGGCCGATGTGGAAGCCTTTGCCGCTAAAACCAGCCGTTTCCCCGACGGTAAACTGAAAACGCCGGTGTTCGTCGGAACGGGGTTAGCCGACACCATGGCGCAGACCGGATCGCAGTATAATTTCGTTTCGGCAATGTGCGCTGCGGGAACTACGGTGCAATGGCACTATTATCCGCACGCCACCCATGGTGGTGCGGTGCTGCGCTCGCGGGCCGATTCCCCGGCCTTTGTCAAAGCCGTCATGGGGGGCAAGTCGGTGCAGAATATGTGTGCCTCTCTGGTTCCGCCCGGTCCGTTGCAAACGCCCGAAGACTAAACGTGTTTTGATAAAGATATGGGGCAGTGAAAAGACCCGGTGCAGATTTGCATCGGGTCTTTTGGTCGGCGCTGTATTGGTTGCTACTTTGCCGGAGATGGCTGTTTCGTGGCAGAAATATGAGCCCGCCACCCGCCCAGCGCGGTGATGTCGCGCGCACCCGCAAGGGCGAAGGGTTCGCATAAAAAGCCGCTAACCTCGCGGCCATCTGCCAGGGCAATTTTACCGATGCCCAGCGGTGCCGGGATCTTGGCAACAAAGCGGCCAAAGGCTTCAGGCGTCAGCCGCCAGACCTCGCCCAGAATGGCGCCTGCATCGGCGCCCGGCTGACGGATCAGACCGGGCTTGGCCGGTACCGTTCCGGCCAGCGCGTAAAAGCGGTAATCGGCGGTGGTGCGGGCCTCGCCACCGAATATGGCTTTCAGTTCCTGCAATTCGCGGTTCAGTACCATGCCGCTCAGATGGGCCCCGACGACAAACAGATCGATCAAGCCATCGTCGGTGGGCGGAACAAAATCCGGCGTGACAGTGGCGCGGCTCAGCCCGGTGCCGGTGCCGGCGGCAGCGTGATAGCGCTGGGCCAGTGCGGTCAGCGCGGGTTCCTGAAATGCGGGCGCAAGCAATGTCACGCCAAAGGGCAGGCCATTGGCCCGAAAGCCTGACGGGATGGCGATGCCGGTGGCGTCGAGAAGGTTGACCCAGTTGGTGAACCTGCCCAGGCGACTGTTGCATCCGATGGGATCTGCGGCGACCGCCTCGACGGTATAGTGTGCTGCAGCGGTGGGCAGCAGCAGGATATCCATTTTCTCCCATTCGCGGTCTGCGGCACGGCGGCATTCGGCCAGCCGGTACTGACCCTGAAAGGCACGCAGGGCAGAAATATTGAGTCCCCCGGCAATAATTTTATGCACGCTTGGGTCCATCGCCGTGCCGTGATTGACGAGGAAGTCTTCGATTGCCACAGTGCGCTCTGCAACCCATGCCCCGTCATAAAGCAGACGTGCAGCTTCATTAAAGGGCGTATAGTCGATTGCTACGGCGTCGCCGCCTAGGTCTTCGAGCCGTGCAATGGCCGCATCATAAAGCGCGGCATATTCTGCATCGCCGAAAAAGTCCCGCTCGTGCTGGGGCAGTACGCCGAACCGAAAGTGCTGCGGCAGGGCGCGTGGTGCGGATGTTTTACGGCTATAGGGATCGGTACTTTCGTACCCCTCGGCAACGGCAGCGATACGGGCCGCTTCGGCGGGTGTTGCGGCAAAGATCGATACACAATCAAGGCTACGGCAGGCGGGCACCACGCCGTGGGTGCTGAGGCGACCGCGCGTTGGTTTGAGACCGACGATATTGTTGAACGCCGCAGGAACCCGGCCCGAGCCCGCCGTATCGGTGCCAAGCGCAAACGCGACAAGACCCGCCGCCACGGCCACCGCCGAGCCGGAGCTGGAACCACCCGAAATGTAATCGGCATTGAAAACGCAGCGTGGCGCGCCATGCGGCGAACGGGTGCCAACAAGACCGGTGGCGAACTGGTCAAGATTGGTCTTGCCCATCAGTATGGCGCCGGCGGCCAGCAAGCGGGCCACCACGGGCGCATCGTCTGCCGGGGTATAGGCAAATTCGGGGCAGCCTGCCGTGGTGGGAAATCCGGCGCAGTCGATATTGTCTTTGACAGCGAAGGGAACGCCATAAAGCGGCAGTTTTTTTGCATCCGGATCGGCGTCCAGCGCCGCGGCCCGTGCCAGAACAGATTCGGTAGACGCTTTGGCAATCCATACCGCCGGGTCGCTGTATGCATCGCGGCGCATCAGGGCCTCGGCAGCGATTTCGCTGACGCGGCGGCCCGCGGCATAATCCGCCTGCAATCCGGCGAGGGTGAAGGGGGGCATTGCTTACTCCTTGATAAGGGCAATCAGTTGCCCGGCCTGTACGACATGGCCGGTCTGACAGCGCAATTCAGTTACGGTTCCGCTACACGGGGCGGGCACATGGATTTCCATTTTCATCGCTTCGCTGATCAGAATGCTGTCGCCAATTTTGACCTGCGCGCCCGGTGCGACTTCGATTTTCCACACCGTGCCCATGGCGGGGGCATAAACCGGCGTAAAGCCTTCCGGCACGGTTTCATCGGTGGCAGCGTCTGCGGTTTCTTCGGCGACGAAACTGTCGAGCCCTTCATCCTGCCAGCGCTGACGCTCGGTATTGAAGGCGGCCTGTTGGCGCGCCTTGAAGCGATCTATGTCGGCGCGATTTTCGGCAATGAATTTCTGATAGCCCGCCAGTGTGAATTTGGCCGGTTCAATGCGTAAGGGGTACTGACCATGAACAAAGGCTTCGCGTGCTTCCAACAGTTCTTCACCGGACACCGGATAAAACCGGATCTGATCGAAGAAACGTAGCAGCCAGGGCTTGGCAAAGGCCTCGGTTTTGCGCCAGCGGTTCCACATCTGGATGGTACGGCCGAACAACTGATAGCCACCGGGGCCTTCCATGCCATAGATGCACATATAGGCCCCACCGATGCCGACGGCATTTTCCGGCGTCCAGGTCCGGGCGGGATTGTATTTCGTCGTCACCAGCCGGTGGCGCGGATCCAGCGGGGTGGCCACTGGCGCGCCGAGATAGACATCGCCCAACCCCAGCACCAGATAGGAGGCGTCAAAGATGATCTTCTGAACCTCCTCAATACTGCCAAGGCCATTGATGCGGCGAATGAACTCGATATTCGACGGGCACCAGGGCGCGTTGGGCCGCACCAGCTCCTGATATTTGCGCATGGCAAGCTGGGCCTGCTCGTCATTCCACGACAGCGGCAGGTGAACGATGCGGCTGTCGATTTCCACCGTATGCGGATCGGGTAACGCCTCGGTGATTTCGGTCAGGGCGTCCAGTAAGCTGTCTTCGCGCCATACGGTATCGTCGTAATGGATCTGCAAGGAACGGATGCCGGGCGTCAGATCGATCATGCCGGGCAGGGCGCGGTGGCGGATTTCCGCCACCAGTTGATGCACACGCAGGCGGTTGCCGAAATCAATCGCCATCGGGCCATATTCGATCAGAATATTGTCATCGCCCGAACGGCGATAAACGATGTCGGTATCGCTGTGCTGGCGGCGAAGAATATCCGTGGACGGAATGCTGCGCACAGGTGGCAGGCTGCCCCCCTGAGGCATCGCCTTGGCGGCGGTGATGTCGATCAGGCGAAAATGAACCGTGTCGCCGGGTTTAAGCTGACCGAGTTTCCATAAATCGGCCTTGGCCACCGCAGCGGGGCAGACAAAGCCGCCCAGGCTGGGACCATCGGGGCCGAGCAGAATGGGCATGTCGCCGGTAAAGTCGATCGCACCGACGGCATAGGCGTTATCGTGAATGTTGGAGGGGTGCAGACCGGCCTCGCCGCCATCGGCGCGGGCCCAGCGCGGCGTCGGTCCGATCAGGCGGACCCCGGTGCGGGCGCTGTTGAAATGCACCTCATAGCGGCTGGAAAACAGATCTTCGATATCCTCGGGCGCGAAGAAGGTCGGCGCGCCATGCGGGCCATAGAGTACGGCGATATCCCAGTCATGGCTCAGGACGGGCCGCTCGGCAGCGCCCGGCTGTAGTGGGGCTTGTGCCGCGATGTCGGATGCGATGGCCAGTGTATCGCCCGCCTTGAGCACGCCCGTGGCGTGACCGCCGAAACCACCCAGCGCAAAGGTGGCACGCGAACCAAGATAGAGCGGGGCGTCGAAGCCGCCACGCACCGCCAGATAGCTGCGCATGCCAGCGCCCGCAATGGCCCCGATGCTGAGGGTTTGACCGGCCCTGACGGTGATCTGCTGCCAATAGGGTATCGGTGCGCCGTCCAGCGTCGCTTTCATTTCCGCGCCACCCAGTGCAATCACTGTATCGGCGCCAAAGCGTAAGGTCGGACCGTTCAGCGTGCATTCAAGGGTTGCGGCATGTTCGCTGTTGCCGACGATGCGGTTTACCAGACGGTGCGAATAATCGTCCATCGGGCCCGATGGCGGAATGCCGACATCCCAATAACCCAGTCGGCCGGGCCAGTCCTGCAAAGTCGACAGCGCCCCCGGTGCAACGACGTCAATGCCGGGGCTGAGGAATTGGTGTTCTTTCAGGGTTGCGGTTATGGCATGGCCGGAGGAAAATTCCGGCAGGGCCAGAATATCGCGCAAATAGGCCAGATTGGTCTGTATGCCCCAGACGGCGCTGCTTTGCAGCGCAGCCTGCATTTTTTGCAGCGCCTCGGTGCGGCTGGCGCCTTTGACGATGATCTTGGCCAGCATGGGGTCGTAAAACGGCGAAACCTCGGTGCCGGTTTCAATCCAGCTTTCGACGCGGGCATCTTCGGGCAATTTCAGTGCGGTAATGGTACCGGCCGAGGGGCGGAAATTTTGTGCCGGGTTCTCTGCATACAGACGAACCTCGATTGCCGCGCCCTGCACGGTCAGGCTGTCTTGTGCGGGCAGGGTAAAGTCGCCCGCGGCCTGACGGATCATCCATTCGACCAGATCAACGCCGAAGACTTCCTCAGTGACGGGATGCTCGACCTGCAGGCGTGTGTTGACTTCAAGGAAATAGGGTTCGCTTCGTTCGACGTCATAGACGAATTCGACCGTTCCGGCCGATGCGTACTGAACGTGGCGGCCGAGCGATACGGCTG
Source organism: Micropepsis pineolensis (assembly GCF_055392125.1). Classification (NCBI taxonomy): domain Bacteria; kingdom Pseudomonadati; phylum Pseudomonadota; class Alphaproteobacteria; order Micropepsales; family Micropepsaceae; genus Micropepsis; species Micropepsis pineolensis. The sequence continues at coordinate 2,791,502 of NZ_AP042408.1, read as the reverse complement.
CGGCGGAAAGCTTGGCGCGCGTCGCATCGGACAGATTGGGGGCGGGGGTTTCTTCAACCACTTTCTGGTTGCGGCGCTGCAAGGAGCAATCGCGCTGACCAAGGGTGACAATGCCGCCGGTGCCGTCGCCAAAAATCTGCACTTCGATATGGCGGGCGCGGGCGACAAACCGTTCGAGGTAAAGACGGGCATCGCCGAAATTGCCACCCGCCAGCCGGGCGACCGAGGCAAAGCGGTCACGCAGTTCCTCGGCCGTCTGGCAAAGCTGCATGCCGATGCCGCCGCCGCCTGCCGTGCTTTTGAGCATGACGGGATAGCCGATGCGCGCGGCTTCAGCGATCGCCTGATCGGCGTCGGTCAGCAGACCGCTGCCGGGCAGCAGCGGCACGCCGCATCTTTGCGCAATTTCGCGAGCGGTGTGTTTGAGGCCAAAGGCGAGGATCTGTTCGGGGCGGGGGCCGATGAAGGCGATGCCTTCGGCGGCAAGCCGTTCGGCAAAGGCCGTGTTTTCCGACAGAAAGCCATAGCCGGGATGCACGGCCTCGGCACCGGTTGCCTTGGCGGCCGCAACGATCTTGTCAATATCGAGATAGGTTTCTGCCGCCGTGCCGGGACCAAGGCGCACCAGCGTATCGGCCATGCGCATGGTCGGGGTGAAGCGGTCGGCATCGGACGCCACCGCAACCGAGTGAATTCCCATCCGGCGCAGGGTACGGAAGATCCGGCCTGCGATTTCGCCGCGATTGGCGACAAGAACGGTTTTGAACATGGTGCCTCTGCAGGAAATCCGGCCGTGGGCCGGTTTCCTGCAGTCCCTTGCGGTTTATGCCTGGGAACCAGCCTGCCGTCAGGCGGGCGGGTTCCAGATCAGTATACGGATCGGTGTCGGATTGAAGCCGTTGCAGGGATTGTTGACCTGCGGGCAGTTGGAGATCAGGCACATGATATCCATCTCGGCGCGGATTTCGACATAGTCGCCGGGTTTGGATTCTCCGTCGACAATGGCAAGTTCGCCGTTGGGCAACACCGGCACATTCATGAAATAGTTGATGTTGCTGACGATATCGCGCTTGTTCATCGAATATTTGTTGAGTTCGACGAGAAAGTTTTCGCGACAGGCGTGCATGTAGCGCGTCTGGTGGCCAAACCGCACGGTGTTGGCTTCGCAACTGCAGGCCCCGGCCGAGGTGTCGTGATCGCCCGAGGTGTCGGCCACCATGGTCGCCATCAGACTGCCCTCGTTCGACAGCAGACGCGTACCGGTGGTGACATAGGCGGAACCCTGTTCGCCCAGCGTATCCTGTGCGCTGTAGCGTTCATCCGGTTTGCCGACGCAATAGAACAAGGTATCAACCGCCTGCTGACCTTCCAGATCGACAATACGGATATGCTGGCCCTTACGAACAATCCCGGACCAGGGCGTGCGTGACGGCACGACATGGTCGTAGATGGCGTGCCGGGGATCGAGCGGTGACGTGGCGCGTTTATCGGTCATGATCATTCTCCTCACAACTGCGCCAGATAGGCGTCGGTATTTTCAAAGGCGCGCACGGCTTCTTCGGTGGCGTTGCGGCAGGGATCGTCGGCGGTGGCGGCCGGCGAACGCCAGATCTGAAATTTCACCGGTTCGGCCTGCCATGTCTTATTCGGGCTTAAGTGATGTGGGCAGTTGGACAGCGCAACGATAAGGTCCATTTCGGCACGCAGATCGACATAATCGCCTTGTTTAATTGCGCCATCCTGCCAGGCAAAGTTGCCCTCCTTGTCGGTTACCACCGGCGAGAAGAAGCTGATGCAGGGGCCGACATCGCGTGCTGTCAGGCCATGTTTACCCGCCGCCAGGATGAAGTTGTCATGGTTGTTGCGGCGGTAGGTGTCGGCGCCATATTTGCGTTCGCTCGCCGCGCGGGTGGTGGCATTGGCGATGCAGTCGTTGAAGCCGCAGCTATCCTCGGTGATCGAGACCATGGCGCGGCCCATATCGGTCAGCAGCAGCGCCCCGCGTGAAATACGTGCCGTCCATTGCACTTTGACGGTGTCGCCGGGGTTGAAGCGCTCTGAAATGTCGTGGGCATTCCAGAACAGCGCGGCAATGCCATGCGTGGCCTGTTGGTTGATCAGGCGCAGGGTTTGCCCACGGGCAATGTGGCCGGTCCAGTACCAGCCCGGCGGAATGGTATCTTCCAGCGCGATAAGATCTGCCGGAATATTCTGAGGATTGTCGACGTGGCGGGCGGTCGGGCGGGCGGCATTGGCCTGCTGCGCCTGTTCCTTGAGCGCAAAATAGCGCCGACGGTATTCGTCTGGCGTCGCTTCTGTCTGGCTCATGATTCACTCCAAACCTGGTGCCGGGTCGTCCCGGCGCGTTGCGGGCAACCGGGTCGTCCCGGTCGCGAGGGGATTTAACGGCGGCTTTTGCGCCGTCGTTCGGTCGATGGGGCTTCCCCGCTAAAGGGATGAACCTGCGGGATCAGCGCCGCCATCAGATTGACCTTGCCGGATATTACCCCACGACGTGAGATCATTTCGTTGGCAATTGCGTGCAGTTTACTTGCCGGTCCTTGTACAAGCATGACCTCCATGGTCTGATTGTGCGCCAGCGGTACATGCAGCGAGCTGATGACTTCATCGATATATTTGTGCTGCAAATCAGCGATTTTCTTCTGCAAACCCGGCGTCTGGTGATCATAGAATATGGTGATGACACCCGCGACGATGTCGCGCCCGACCTCGCTGCGATAGTCGATCACCGCCTGATAGAGGATTTCGCTGATCGCCTGTGAGCGGCTGGAAAAGCCGCGATCGGTTACCATATGGTCGAGGTCGGTCAGCAGATCGGCCGACATGGACATGCTGATGCGGGTGACGGGGGCGGTTTTGGCCATCATTCAACCTCGTCGGTGATATCGGTCATGCGCGTGACGATGGGGTAGTCCTCCATCTCGGTATCGCGCCCGGCAGACTGATGGATGAGCTGTTCCAGCCGCACCCTTGTCGCGAGAAATTCAGGGCTGATGATCTGATCGGGGGTGCGCGGGCGCGGCACCGGTACTTCAATCAGTTCCTGCACCCGGCCAGGATGGGGCGAGAGCACCAGAATCCGGTCAGCAAGATAGACTGCTTCATCAAGATCATGGGTGATGAAGATGATGGTGATGTCGATCTTGCGCCAGATTTCCAGCAGATGTGCCTGCATCCGGGCGCGGGTCTGGGCGTCCAGTGCACCGAAGGGTTCGTCCATTAAAAGAATGCGCGGCTGATTGGCCAGCGCCCGCACAATGGCAACACGCTGCTTCATGCCGCCGGAAAGCTGATGCGGATAGGTGTCGGCGAATTTTTCCAGACCAACCAGACCAAGCCATTGCAACGCATCGCGCTCGGCAACCGGCGCATCCGCCCCGCCACGGCGCGGGCCGAACATGACGTTCTGCTTGACGGTGAGCCAGGGAAACAGCGTGTAGCCCTGAAACACCATGCCGCGGTCGCGCCCCGGCCCATCGACCGGCGTACCTTTGAGCAAAACCTCGCCGCCGTTTTTTTCTTCCAGCCCGGCAATGATGCGCGCCAGCGTGGACTTGCCGCAACCGGACGGGCCGATGACGCACAAAAACTCACGTCGCTTGGTCTCGAAGCTGATGGCGTCAAGCGCGGTGGTGGTTTTGCCCTGCGCGGTGAAGGTTTTGGTGAGGTTCCTGACCTCTAATATGGTTTCGCGGGCTTTCAGCCGCTCGAACCGCGCACGCACTTCCGGCGTCTGTTCGCGATACTCTGGCAGATCGGTGGATGGCAGCATCAGTTTCCTCCTGCCGTTTTGCGGTCCCAGGGGAACAGGCGGCGACCGATCAGGCCGAGTATGATATCGGTGCCCAGTCCGATGATGCCGATCATCATGATGGCGGCGTAAACGTTGGCAAAATGCTGATAGCGCGCCTGCTGGGTGATGAACCAGGTGATGCCGCTCATGGTGCCGATCAGTTCGGCGACGATCAGATAGGTCCAGGCCCAGCCGAGCAGAATGCGCTGATCGCGATAGAGGTCGGGCAGGATTGACGGCAGCACGACATGGGTAAGCAGTTGCCGCCCGCGGGCACCTAGGGTGAGGGCGGCCTCGATCAGGGCGCCATCAAGCTTGCGCGTGGTGTTGGCGATGATCAAAATTTGCTGAAACAGCGTACCGATGACGATGATGGTGATCTTCGGCCCGTCATAGATGCCGAGGATGGCCACCGCCAGCGCACCAAAGGCCGGTGCCGGCAGATAGCGGAAGAATTCGGTAAAGGGCTCGAACAGGCGTGACACAAAAGGATAGGTGCCGCACAGAACGCCAAGCGGCACGCCGATCAGCGAAGAAATCACGAAGCCCCAGAAAATAATCTTGATACTGTGCCACAGGCTCTGATGCAGCCATTCGCCATCGTCGGTGGCGGGTGGGGTGGTGAAGGCATTGTAGAAGGCGCGTGCCACTTCATCCGGTGCGGGCAGATAAATCGGATTGGCGGCAATGCCGACAGGCGGCGCGCGGTGCGCCGCCTGGGCATCGGTGACTTCCTGTGCGAAGTCCGCCTTGTTCATACGCATATCGACCTGCAGGTAATCGGTCGAACCGGGGTCGGTGATCCGCACCTGCGGGTGCCAGACGGCGGGGACATAGCTGACGATACACCACAGCACCACCGGCAGAAGGAAGGACAAGGCGCCGACGATAAGACGTGCTGTGGGCGTCAGCGGCCGGTGAACCTGAAAGGGTCTGAACGCAGCCATGGAAAAAATCCCCACCTTATACGGTTACTTCAGGGCATCGCGCAGCAGCGAGCCATCGACATAGGAATCGACGTTCTGCGACTTTTTATAAACGCCGTTCTTGATGTTGAAGTCGTTGCCGACGGCCAGCGAGCCATAGATCGAATTAAGCCCCGGTCCCTTGGCGAAGACGGTTTTGGCGGCGGCCGGGCTGATCAGATAGGTGCCCTTGAGCAGCGGTTTATAGGCGGCGGGCGTAAGGCCGACGCGCTTGGACATGATGCGTAAGGCATCATCCTGCGTTTTGGGATCGTTGATGTATTTGACAACGCGGTCCCACACCTTGATCAGCCTCACGTAATCGGCGCGATGGGCGGCAAGGCTGGCCGGGCTGACGTAAAGCGTATCATAGATCAGACCGGGAGCCTGGGCCGAAGTATAGACCGGGCGCGAACCGGGCAGTGATTTCATTGCCATCCCGGCATTGGGCTGCCAGGCGCCGATGGCAGCAACCTGACCGGAGGCCAGCACCTGCGGCGTCTCGTTGGTTTTGGTGTTGACCAGCGTGACATCTTTTTCGCTCATGCCGTTTTGCTTCAGCGCGTTGAGCAGCAGCAGATGTTCGACAAAACCGACTTCGACGCCGATTTTCTTACCCTTGAGCTCTTTGAATGACTTGATGCCCGGTTTGGCGACGATCATATCGTTGCCATTGGAATAATCGGTCAGCAGGACGATGACGCCCTTGCCACCACCTGCGCCGGTGACCAGCGCATCATCGCTGGCGACCAGATCGGCATCGATCTTGCCCGCGGTAAAGGCGTCCATTGATGCGGAATAATCGAACCACTGGAAGTTGACATCAAGCTTGGCGTCTTTCAGCCAGCCCTTGTCGATGGCGACCTGCCAGGCAACCCAGCCCGGCCAGTCACTATAACCGATCTTGAGACCGGCAGCCGCGGCCGGTTGTGCGGCCCCGGCAAACAACGTCACCATTAGCCCGGTGGCAAGGCCTAAACCTAGTTTGCGCAACACGGCGGTTCTCCACTCTGGTAATACTAAAATGGATATCAGTAATACTGTCAGCCGATGTCTACGCAGGAATCGTGCCGGAACCAGCACCCAAAATTGTTCCAAAAAATCAACAATGCTGCAGATGGTGCATATCCGTCTTTGTACGCTTTATGTGCGGCATGCATTGTTTTTGGGCTTCCCCCCTTTGGGTTATCGAAGTGCCGCTGTTATGCCGCGCTGGTCCCCCCCCACGTAAATTAAGGGGGGATCCGGTTGCGCTTTGAAGGGGGGGGCTTCAGAAAAGCGAGGCGGTATGGGGTTAATAAGATCTAAAATATATCTCTACCTGGTCGGGCACATCCCGGTGGTGGGAACAGCTTTGGCGGTGTTCTAACCCCAGCCCTGCGGCCGGGTGGATCTGCGCCTGATAGCGGGCGTGATGGCTTTGGGCCATCTGTTACGCGCGCTTACGCACAAGGCGCATCCCCCTCTTATAAAAGCAGCTTACGCTGTGACGTTGACTTTGTTGCTGCTTTTCACGGCTACGGCAGATTCTTTGCCGGTGGTTTGTTCGGTGGCTTTGACGGCGGCAGATTCCGTCCGTTCATCCGAGGCTTTGGCCTGCTGGGTGACGGGGACCTGATAGCGGGTGGCGGCGGCACCGATGGTGGATAAGGCTGTCATTGTTGCGCTCCTGTTGGGTTGAAGCCAGTTTAAGGTCTCGCGCGTTAACAGAGCGCCAAGAGGCGTGGTTAAATCCTCCGCCATAAATCCTTGAAAATTTTAAAATATGGGCTACGGGAGCATGTTCCCTACCGTCGAGCAAGACTGGGGCATAAGATAACGAACAGTCCTTCGACGCGGATGTACGGTTGATGCTACATCCCCAAGTTCTATTCTCTCATACTCTATTGACAGTTTGAATATAGACTATAGTAAAGTTGGTTGCTCTGCTGCAATTTTAAGGCGTTCTGTCTGTTTTGTATCTCGAAAGAATGTATAATATGCTGGCTCGCCAACTCTTCGGAGTAGGTTGGCTATTATCTCTATGGCCTGTTCAATGACACTTACTCGCTGATCCAGTGGGGTGTCCTTGCCTATCAGAGAACAAAGCATCAAAATATGGAATGCTCCATATGTAACAAAGGTATTATCTGTTCTGGAAATTCCTCTTATTCGAATTTCATCAGAGATAAACCGCCTTTTTTCTTCAATTAAATCATACCATGATAATGCTTGAACAATATCTTCTGTTGAAGCTGACGCAAATATTTTTTGGTAAGAGTCTGTAAAAATACTGTCAGAATCGCGCTTTGCTCGTGCTGGATCATGATGTGTGTATGACAATATTAGTTGTCCTGCCAGCAGTGCGTCTAGTTTTCGACCAGATCTATAGTGGCTGTCGAAATTTCCGCGCTTTCGTAAATAGACAATCCCGCGCTCCGCGAGCTCCCGTTCGATCCGACGTTGTGCGTCATCATTTGCACATAAATCTCTTGGGTTAATTCTATTTTGGTTGTTTGTTGAGATCGAAATTTTTGCAATAAGATCCGGATCGTCAGTTTCAAATATCCTGAATAGGACAGATAGATAATCGAATTTTTCAAAATCCGGATAGTAATCTTTCATCGCATCAAAGATAGCAGAACAGGTTTGCGCACCGTTGACGATTGACATTCTTTTTATCCCAACTTTGGGTGTGTCAGTTCCCGTTCGCATAACCTTGCACTGTGTGCCAACTATTGTAATGCCGTTATTAAACGAAGCAAAGTGTCTGTTCTCACTTGAAGCGGCAGTACGAAAAATCTCTTTATTTACCGGGTTATCTAGCCCAAGGAATCCACGCACATTCATGTCAAATAGTGAATAATCAACTTTACGCTCATCCCCTATGTCCTTTATTAAATCATAGAGTTGTCTAGCTGATATATAGCCGACGAAGCTGCGCAATTCTGAAGAACCAAACTCAAGTACGCCAGTGTCGCGTGCATAAAATATATGACTTGATCTTCTGCTATGTGCGTCAATACAAAAATCTACGTATTCTTTGAGATGAAACTGACAAATGGTTACATCTCGTTTATTTAGAGCATCTTCTATAGGCGATAACTCATGAGCAACACAAGGCTGTCCGTTGCTAATTAGCCAGAGCTTAAATTCAGGAAAATCACGATCTTGCAGATCACGTATCTCAAGAATCTTCTGCTCTAACCGAGGGTTGGAAACCTTGGAAAGGTCGATATTTCTATCCCCCAGTATTTCAAGAAACCGAATTACTTTTTCTGCCCCTGAACTCTTAAATGGATTTTTAGCTTTACGCTCACTTGTGTGAAATTTTGACTGGAAAAGATGCACTACAGGCTGTTCAGTTCGGCGGTCAATAAAGATGGCGTCAACCCCGCAGTCATTTCCGCCATCTGTAAAAGCCTCTACAATTTCGAACTGCTCACGGTAAAATCTGTGAGCCAAAAAAAGATAAACAAGACTTTGATCTTGGTGTTCGATTAGCCCATCCGAGACTAGGTTTTTCACCCGCTTACTAAGGCGCTCAAAATGCTCTGGATCGAATGAGTTTTCAGACACGCGAATCTCCTTTGTAAGGTGAGGATATGTCTATCTAGTCTCTAATCACAACTTAATGGATAGTGCATGAGCCATTTCTGTCATTCCCGGCGAGAACGGATCGGAAGATCCGTTTGAGGTAAGGCAAACCAGTTGCCACCCATGGCATATCCCATCAGAAAGAAACGGTGCCTTTGTGTTGTGGTTTCTGGGTGTGTGAAGACCTGGGTCCCCTTCCCTCAGGCTCGCTTTACACTCGCCTTCGCCGGGGATGACAATCTGAGGGGGGCATGCGAAGTTCTCCTCCTCCGCAAAGCGGGGGAGGTGTCAGGACCGGCGTTAAGCCGGGAATGACGGTGGGGGCGGTGTTGCCGCATGCTGAAAAGCCTCCATACTCTTACCATGACCGGTCGCAGAAGCGGCCATCACGTTACAAGCATGAGGATCGAGGGGCGGTGAGGCTTGGGGCTTTTGGCCCCGCTGCCGTTGCCGCCATAGATTTGTGGCGGCACGAGGGTTTCGCGCCGCCACATCCTTTATTCCCATAAAATAACGATAAATCTTACTTTGCGACCTGATCATAGAAATGGATCAGGTCACCGCGCATCTTGGCCAGCGCTTCCGGGCGGACATAGACCATGTGGCCGGATTCATAATAGGCGAAGCTGAGATTCTTGCGCCGTTCGGGGTCCAGCCGCATATGGCCCAGATCATATTCGGTGCCGAAGAACGGCGTTGCCATATCGTAATAGCCGTTGAGCGACAGCACTTTTAAATGCGGGTTCTGGCGCATCGCTGATGCCAGATCGAGTGCGGTGTTCGCCGTCGACATCGGGCCATAACCGCCATCGGGGCCTTTGTGCTTCATATCCCAGGCAGCGAAGACCTCCTCGTAAAAGTTCGGGCGATATTTGAGCTGGGTTTTATAACCCAGCGTGCCAAACAGATAGGTGTTGACCGCCGCGATATAGGCGCCGCTGATCGCCGCATCGGCCGCATCATATTCCGGGTTTTCGCCCGCCGTATCGATGTCGGTGCCGGTGAAGCGGGAATCGAGCCGCCCGACGGTTTTTCCTTCGTCGCGCATCAGTTCTTTGGTAAAGCGGCCCAGATCAATGCGCAGCTTAGCCTTTAGAATAAAGGCTTTGGGCAGGCCGGTATAGGCCGCCAGCTTTTCGGCCACGGCATCTTTTTCCGCATCGTCGATGGCGTCACCCTTGGCCAGTGCCGTCAGATAGGGCCCCGCTGCAAAGGCGCGCACCTCTTTCAGGAACGGCTCCAGCGCCGCCGGTTTGTTGGCCAGCTTGTTGTGGTACCAGGCGGTGGCGGCGAAACTCGGCAGATATTCGACATAGGTCAGATCGTTGCCGGGCAGGTCCGCCGCCATGTTGAGATAGGACGACAGCAGGATCACGCCGTTGAGATAGGCCCCGCGTTCCTGCAGCGCCAGACTAAGCCCCGCCGCGCGCGTGGTGCCATAGCTTTCGCCGAGCAGGAATTTCGGACTGTTCCAGCGGTTGTTGAGCGTGAGATAGCGGGTGATGGCATCGGCGAAGACTTTGATATCCTGATCGACGCCCCAGAAATCTTTGCCCTCGGCCTTGCCCAGCGGGCGCGACAGCCCGGTGCCCATGGCGTCGATAAAGACCAGATCGGTTTTATCGAGCAGGCTCTTGTTGTTCGGCACAATGTTGAATGGGGCGGGACCTGCGGGCTGGTCGGTTGGGGTGCTGACCCGCACCGGACCAAACGATCCCATATGCAGCCACAGGCTGGAGGAGCCGGGCCCCCCGTTGAACAGGAACGTCACCGGGCGATGTTTTTCACCCGCCACGGTATAGGCAACATAGAACATGCTGGCCGTCGGCTCGCCCTTGTCGTTGCGGATGGTCAGCGTGCCCGGTGTGGCGACATAGTCGACGCTGTGCCCGTCGATGGTGACCGAGCCATGTTTGGGCTGGGCCTGTTCCTCGACCGGTGCTTTGACGGTGTCTTTGTCGGTGGCTTTGTCGGTTGCGTCCTTGTCGGCGGCGGGTGGGGCATCGGCAAAAGCCGGTGTGGCCAGCCCCGCGCCAAGGCCCGCGCCCAGCAGCAGGCATAATGTGGCAGAAAGCGTCTGTGTTCTGTTCATAATCGGTTTCTGTGTGGTTTTTTTGATGGATTGTTGTGCGGTGTCGGCGGATTATTCTGCGGTGCTGATAAAAGCAGTAATATCGTTGCGCAATTTTTGGCGCATATCGGGCCGCAGATAGGCCATGTGACCGGATTCATAATAGGCGAAACTCAGATTCTTGCGCTGGGCCGGGTCCAGCTCCATATGCGCCAGATCATACTCGGTGATGAAGAACGGCGTCGCCATGTCGTAGTAGCCGTTGAGGGATAGCACTTTTAAATGCGGGTTGCGCCGCATCGCCGCGCCCAGGTCAACCGCGGTGTTGGCAACCGGCATCGGGCCATAGCCGCCAAAGCCCGGGGCCTTGTGCTGCCAGTCCCATTTGAAGTCTTTGTCGCGGGCACTGAGGTTATAGGTGAGCTCGGTTTTATAGCCTAAGGTGGCGAACAGATAGTTGTTGATAGCCGCGACATAGGCCCCGCTGACCGCATCATCCGACGGATCGGATTCCGGGTGCTCGCCAGCCTCGTCGGTATCAACGCCGGTAAAGCGGGTGTCGTAACGGCCCAGGGTTTTGCCTTCGTCGCGTAGCAGTTCCTTGCGGAAGCGGCCCAGCTCGACACGAAGTTTTGCCTTTAAAATGAAGGCTTTAGACAATCCGGTATAGGCGGCCAGTTTTTCCGCCACGGCATCGCGTTCGGCATCGGGCAGGGTATCGCCCTTGGCCAGCGCGGTCAGATACGGCCCGGCGGCAAAGGCCCGCACTTCGTCGAGGAAAGGCTTTAACGCCGCCGGTTTGTTGGCCAGCTTGTTGTGATACCAGGCGGTGGCGGCATAGCTCGGCAGATAGCCGACATAGATATTGTCATAGCCCGGTGTGCGAATGCCGTAATTGAGGATCGACGACAGCAGGATCACGCCGTTCAGGTTGGCCCCGCGCTCCTGCAGGGCAAGGCTAAGCCCCGCTGCGCGCAGCGTGCCATAGCTTTCACCCAGCACGAATTTGGGGCTGTTCCAGCGATTGTTGATGGTGAGATAGCGTACGATGCCATCGGCAAATGCGTTGATGTCCTGATCAACGCCGAAGAAATCTGCGCCTTTGGTCTTGCCCAGCGTGCGTGAAAAGCCGGTACCGATGGCGTCCAGAAATACCAGATCGGTTTTGTCGAGCAGGCTCTGATCGTTCGGTGTGATGTTGAACGGTGCCGGGCCGGTTGCATCCGCCGTCGGGGTGTTGACGCGAAGGGGGCCGAACGAGCCCATGTGCAGCCACAGGCTGGCCGAGCCGGGGCCGCCATTGAACAGGAACGTCACCGGGCGGTGCTTTTCGCCCGCCACCGTATAGGCAACATAGAACATGCTGGCGGTCGGTTCGCCCTTGGCGTTGCGGATGGTCAGCGTGCCGGGCGTCACCTTGTAATCAATCGTTTTGCCTGCAATTGCTACGCTGCCATGCTGGGGGTGGGCCTGTTCGGCCACCGGGGCTTTGATGACATCCTTATCGTCCGCCTTGTCTTTGCTGTCGCTGGCGGGTGGTTTTTCGTCGGCGGCAAGGGCGGCGGGGGCCGCTGCAGCAAATGTCAGCGCAAGGGCGAGGGGGAGGGCGTGAAGGCGGATCATCATCTGTCCTGTGTGTTAGTCGGGCGCGCCTGATACGCGCGTTAAAGATCGCTGGTGGGACTGTAGCATTGCCGGTATGTGGCGCTACGGTCGCCAGCATTGCGGGCGGAGAAAATCCCGCAGATGTGTTCGGCGTTTTGGGGCGGGTTGCGCTCTGGCAAAATGGTTTGCCTGCTGATTGGGCAATTGGCTGACACATTAAGCGGTGGGGTGATCTGCGGCAGTAGTCGTGACGATGCTGCCACAGAATCTGTCTGGCCCAATGTTGTGTATCCCCCCGGATTCGGAAGCACCGTCTGTGGCCGGTTTTGTCGTGATTGCACAAACATTGCAGCGCTCTGTTGCTTATTTAATCAATTTTGGGGCGGGTATGATGGTCTGTTACGCTTAGGTTGTGTGTTGTGGTCATTCGCGATAGTTCGGCAAGCGATTGGGGCCATTTAAGCCTTGCACGCGCCCCGGTTCTTACCTTGGATAGTGTGATCGACGGTCTACCGTATACGATTTTGGGGAAGCTACAGTCTTGGACGACCTCGCGTCAATCATGAGTTTCATTGGAGGGAATGCGTGACTATGCCTTTTTGGAACCGGTGCAAGCCACTGAGTACTTCGGCCCGCCAAAGTGACAGCCAGCAGCTTAAACGGACACTGACCGGGCGGCACCTGATTACCATGGGCGTGGGGGCTATTGTCGGCACTGGCATTTATACCCTGACCGGTATTGGTGCCGGGCTGGCAGGGCCGGGGGTCATCCTGTCGTTTCTGCTCTGCGGCGTGATCTGTACCTGCGCGGCGCTGTGCTATGCCGAGATGGCAACGCTGATCCCCACGGCGGGCAGCGCGTATACTTATACATATAGTGTGTTGGGCGAGCTGCTTGCGTGGATCGTCGGCTGGAGCCTGATCCTCGAATATACCGTGGCGGCGTCGGCGGTGGCCGTCGGCTGGTCGGGCTATGTTTCCGCCTTCATTCACACGGCGGGCTGGGCGGTGCCGGACTGGCTGCTGCATGGTGCCATGTCGGGCGGGGTGATCGATCTGCCTGCGGTGCTGATCACCATGGTGGTAGCCGGTCTGTTGATCGTCGGCACGCGGGAAAGCGCCTTTGTCACCATGCTGCTGGTGGCCATTAAATTGCTGGCGCTGCTTCTGTTCGTGGTTCTGGCGCTGCGCGGTTTCAATGCCGCAAATTTTCACCCCTTTCTGCCCTTTGGCATTAGTGTCCGCGTCGGCGCTGATGGCGTTAAACGCGGTGTGCTGGCGGCTGCGGCGCTGATCTTCTTTGCTTTTTATGGTTTCGATGCGGTCTCGACCGCGGCTGAGGAAACCAAGAACCCGTCGCGGGATTTAAAGGTCGGTATTCTCGGCTCGATGGCGCTGTCGACCACGATTTATATTCTGGTGGCGCTGGCGGCGCTGGGGGCGTCTTATTACAGCGTGTTCTCGCGTTCCAGTGCGCCTTTGTCCTTCATCCTGAACACCCTGCACAATCCGTTTGCGGCGCAGCTGGTCTCTGCGGCGGCAATTATTGCCCTGCCCAGTGTGGTCGTGGTGCTGATGTATGGCCAAAGCCGCATCTTCTTCGCCATGGCCCGCGATGGTTTGCTGCCGCACCGTTTGTCGGTGGTTCATGCGGACAGCGGCACGCCGATCCTGATGACCATCGTGACCGGCGTTATTGTGGCGGTATTGGCGGGAACCTTACGGCTGGACGAGATCGCGCTTCTGGCCAATGCGGGCACCTTGTGCGCCTTCATCGCGGTGGCGTTTTGCGTGCTGGTGGTACGGTTGCGTAACCATCGCTTACTGGGCAGTTTCCGCACCCCGCTACCTTGGGTGGTGGCGCCGTTCTGTATCGTCGGCTGTGGCTATCTCTTCGTCACCGGCCTGCCCAACATTACCCAGCTGTGGTTTGTCAGCTGGAATGCCATCGGTCTGGTGATTTACTTTGCTTACAGCGTCCGTACCTCGCTGCTGGCGCGGCAGACTATACCTGCGCCAGCAGCCGGGGAAGGCTGATTTAAAACCGCTGTGCCGGTTACCTTAAAACCTTTCGAGGTCAAAGGGTGCAACCGGCACGGCGGGCTTGTTTCCCAGCACCAGATCGGTGACGATTTCGGCGGTTACCGGGGCCAGCGTCAGACCAAGATGCTGATGGCCGAAGGCATAGAACAGATTGGGGGCCCGGCGGCTTTGGCCAATGGCGGGCAGATAATCCGGCAGCGTCGGGCGCGAGCCCATCCATTCGCTGACCGGGCGGTCCAGACCAAAGCCGATATCGCGCACATTGCGCAGCAATTGTTCCCATTTGCGCGGATCGGCCTTGCGCCCCGGTGTCGCGTATTCGACGTAACCGGCGGCGCGCACCGTGTCGGCGAACCGCGTCAGGATCATGGCGTAATCTTCAAACACCACTGGCGGTAGATTGGCGGGCCAGTCACCGGCGGCAAACTGAATGTGATAACCGCGTTCGGCAACCATCGGGACATGATAGCCCAACTGTGCCATCAGCGGTTTGGCGGCAACGCCTGCGGTGATCACCACCTTATCGGCGCTCAGCTTGCGGCCATCTTCCAGCACCACCGACACCTGTCCGCCTTCATGGGGCAGGGCGCGAACCCGCGCCGGGATGAAGCTGCCACCGCCCTGCAGAAAACGGGCATGGATCGCGTCAAATAAAGTATTGGGATCATGAATCTGACCGGTGCCTTCGCAGTGGACCCCATCAACGATTTTACGCCGGGTCAGGGCCTGCAACTGTTGCAGTTCCTCGGCCGTGGCGTTGCGAACCAGGGCGGTGCCGACATCGGCGCTGAACCAATGTTTTTTACCGGCCGCTGCCGTGTTTTGCGAACACCAGACAATGTAATGCCCGGTGCGATGGATCAGCTCTGGTTTGCCAAGCTGTTCGGTAACACGCAGCCAAGCGGGCATGGCATCGGCAAGCAGTGCCTTCAGTGCGGCTTTGCCTGCATTATGGCGATGGGGTAATGCGGCGGCCATCAGGCGCAGCGAAAAGGGCAGCCATGTCGCCGCGGCGGTCAGTGGCAACGATAGGCCACCTTCCATCGTAAGTAGTCGGCGTGGGGCCTGACGCATGACCGAGAAGGAGGCCAGCGGAGCAATCTGTTCGACGGCAATATGTCCGGCATTGCCCCACGATGCGGGGCGTTGTGGCGATGGTTCGTCCACCACCGTCACCGATAACCCCACTTCCTGCAATCTTAACGCTGTCGCCATCCCGACGGCCCCGCCGCCGACGACTATTGCTTGCTCCATATTCACTCATCCCCTTCACGAAGCATTGAATTGGTAGTTATTATACCGTATACGTTTTCTTCGGCAATGGAGGTTTTATATGGTGTCGATGCATTTGTGGAATGGCGTTTATCCAGCGGCGACCACGCAATTTGATGAGAATCTGGCCGTTGATATTACGGCGACCCAAAAGGGATTACAGGCACTGGTGGATGACGGTGTCGATGGTTTGATTCTGCTTGGAACCTGCGGCGAAAATAATTCGCTCGAACCCGACGAAAAGCGTGCGGTTCTGACCGCAGCCTGTGCGGCGGTCGGAGGCAAGTTGCCGCTGGTCGCAGGGATTTCTGAACTGACGACCACGCGCGCTGTGCAGTACGCCAAGGATGCCGAGAAAATCGGCGTTTCGGCGCTGATGCTGCTGCCGGCCATGGTCTATGTGCCGACGGAAGATGAATTGTTCGAGCATTTCAAGCAGGTTGCCGCGGCAACGTCGCTGCCGATCATGCTGTATAATAATCCCACCGCCTATCGCGTCAGCATCAGCATGGAGCTGCTGGGGCGCGTGGCGGATATTCCAAACATCGTCGCGGTAAAAGAAAGCACGGCGGATACCCGCCGCTTCACCGATCTGAAGAATGCTTTCGGCACGCGGTTCACGCTGATGGCCGGGCTTGATGATGTGTCGCTGGAAGGTCTCCTGTTGGGGGCTACCGGGTGGGTTTCCGGTCTGACCAGTGCGTTCCCCAAAGAGTCGGTGGCAATCGTCAAGGCGCTGAAAGAAGGGCGCGTCGAAGACGCCCTGGCAATCTATCGCTGGTTCATGCCGCTACTGCATCTGGATGCCGCACATGATCTGGTGCAGTCGATCAAGCTGGCCGAAGAAATTATGGGCCGTGGCAGCGAATGCGTGCGTATGCCCCGCCTGCCGCTTAGTGGAGACCGCCGGGCAGAAGTCATCGCCATGGTCGAAAAGGCGGCGGCAACCGCACCCTTCAGTACCAAAGCGGCGGCAAAGGTTGCATAATCCGATTATCTGATTGTCAGGAAAGACCGTTGTTGAATGCGAAATACCTTTTTTTGCATTGACGGGCACACAGCAGGTAACCCCGTCCGGCTCGTCGCCGGCGGGGCACCGCTGCTGCGTGGCGCCAATATGGCAGAACGGCGTATCGATTTTTTAGAGCGCTTTGACTGGATCCGCACCGGGCTGTGTTTCGAGCCGCGCGGCCATGACATGATGTCGGGTGGCTTTCTGTATCCGCCCACCCGTGAAGATACCGATGTCGGTATTTTGTTTATCGAGACCAGTGGCTGTCTGCCGATGTGCGGCCATGGCACCATCGGCATGATTACCTTCGGGCTGGAGCATGGCCTGATCACGCCGCGCACCGAAGGACATTTGAAAGTCGAGGTTCCGGCTGGCGTGATCGACATCGACTATGAAACCGAAGGCGACAAGGTCGTCTGGGTGCGTATCCACAATGTCCCGGCCTTTGTCGCCAGAACGGGGTTGTGCGTTGATGTTCCCGGTATTGGGCCGCTGACCATGGATGTGTCCTATGGCGGCAATTTCTATGCGATTATCGAGCCTCAGGCCAATTACCGGGGGCTGGATGCCATGAGCGCTGAGGAGATCAAGCAGAAAAGCCGTGCGGTGCGGGCTGCGGTGGCCGCTGTGTATGATCCGGTTCATCCGCTGGATGCCCGGATACATGGCGTGCATCATATTCTGTGGGCCGATAAACCGAAAAGTGCCGGGGCCGACGGGCGTAATGCCGTGTTTTATGGTGATGCCGCGATTGACCGCAGTCCTTGCGGCACCGGGACCTCGGCACGGCTGGCCCATCTGGCGGCCAAAGGCGTGCTCAAGGTGGGCGAGCGCTTCGTGCATGAAAGTTATATTTGCAGCCGCTTCATTGGTCGGGTGGAATCTGTCACGGATGTGGCAGGTACGCCGGCCATCATTCCTTCTATTCAGGGCTCGGCCATTACGACCGGGTTCAATACGATCTGGATCGACCGGGCCGATACCTTCGCCCATGGCTTTTCAGTTGTGTGAGGCATCATGACGGAAACAGTTTCTCTTTCTCATCACATCGCGGGCCGTGCGGTTGCGGGCCCAATTGGTTTCGAGCAGCCCAATCCGGCCAATCCGGATGATCTGCGGGTCGTTGGGCCAGAGGGCAATGCCGCACTGACTGCTGAAGCCGTCGCCGCGGCTGAAGCGGCGGTGGCGCCGCTTTATGAGCTGGGCGTTGAAAAGCGCGCCGATGCCCTGGCCTTTATCGGCCGTAAGCTGATGGCCAATGTTGCGGATCTAGCGCTTCTGATGGCGCGGGAAACCGGCAAGACCCTTGGTGATGCCAAAGGCGAGACCATGCGGGCGGCGCGCCTGTTCGATTTTTTTGCCGGGGAAACCTTACGTAATGCGGGTGAGATCTTTGCCTCGACCCGCAAGGGTGCCACAGTCGAAGTAACCCATGATCCGCTGGGTGTGGTTGCCGCCATCACACCGTGGAATTTCCCGATTGCTATTCCGGCCTGGAAGATTGCCCCGGCGATTGCCTTTGGCAATGCGGTGGTGTGGAAGCCGTCGGAATATTCTTCGGCCATCGCGGCGGCGCTGATGGACATCATTGCCGAATCCGGTCTGCCGTCCGGGACGGTGAATATGATTTTGGGGGCAGGGCAGGCCGGTGCGGCGCTGTGCGGGGCCAATGGCATCAATGCCGTCAGCTTTACCGGCTCGGTGGCAACCGGTGACAAGGTCAAGATGGGGGCAGCCCAGCGCGGTCAGCGCATGCAGCTCGAAATGGGCGGCGTCAATGGTCTGATCGTTTTGGCCGACGCCGATTTTGATCTGGCGGTGGAATGTGCCGTCAATGGCGCTTTCTATGCGGCGGGCGAACGCTGCACGGCGACCTCGCGCATCATCGTCGAAGACGCCATTGCCGATAAATTTGTTGCGGCGCTGGTGCAACGTCTGGCCCAGCTTAAAGTTGGCGATCCGCTGGCCCCGGCGACACAGATCGGTCCGTTGGTGTCGATGAAGCAGAAGGACAGTATTGTCCGTCAGGTCGCGGCGGTTGAAGCCACCGGGCTTGTGCCGCTGGCTGGTGGCACCAAGGCGGTGATGCCCCATGCCTTCTTTGCGCCGACACTGTTTGACCATGTGCCGGTCGACAATCTGCTCAATGCCGAGGAGATTTTTGCCCCTGTGGCCGGGGTCTTCCGCGTCGGCAGCTTCGAGGAAGCCCTGTCGGTGCTGAATGCACCCAGCTATACCCTGTCGGCGGGGATCTGCACGGCGTCGCTGAAATATGCCACGGCCTTCAAGCGGCAGGCGCGGGCCGGGGTTACCATGGTCAATCTGCCAACGGCGGGGATCGATTATCACGCCCCGTTCGGCGGGGTTGGTCGGTCCAGCTATGGCCCGCGCGAACAGGGCCGGGCAGCCCGGGAATTCTATACGGTGTTGCGGACCTGCTACCAAAGCCCCGGCTGATCACGGATGGGTGGTGGCGGTTTTTGCCACCACCGTACCTCCTGTCTAGCCTGAAACCTCGACAGCGTCGGGCGAAGCGGACTAAATGGACCTAGATGTATTAATTGGTCCAGATGAAGACGCTTTCCCCCCACCAACAGGCTGAATTCACCCAGGCCCAGGCGATACACCGCCAGGGCCGGGTCGCCGATGCGGCGGCGGTCTATCGACGCCTGCTGGCGGTTGCACCGGAACATGCCGAACTGTTATTTCTGGCCGGTACCGCCGAGTTACAGCTTGGCGCGCCGGACCGTTGTGTGCCGCTGCTGCAAAAAGCGCTGGTGCTAGCCCCCCAGTTGGGCGGGGCGCGTTCCAATCTGGCGGTGGCTTTGCAGCGGCTGGGCCGCAATGCCGAGGCGCTGGCGGTTATCGATGCGGCCCTTGCAGCCCTTCCGGCTGGTAGTGGGGGGGCGCCGCTGCACTTGAACCGCGCCAACATCCTAAGTCGACTGGAGCGCTTCGACGACGCGCTGGCTGCCTATGGTCAGGCGCTGGCGCTGGCCCCCGGCTATGCCGAAGCATTTAATAACCGTGGTGCGCTGCTGCGCGAGCTGGGGCGCCCCGCCGACGCGCTGACAGACTATGACCGGGCGGTGGCGCTCAATCCCCGCTACAGCGAGGCATTCAATAACCGGGGCACCGCCTTACGCGATCTGGGCGATGTTGATGGCGCCTATGATAGCTTCCAGCGTGCCTTGACTCTTAATCCCGCCAACAAGGGGGCCCAGTGGCAGCTTGGTACGATGGAATTGTTGCGGGGCGATTTCGAAAATGGCTGGCGCAACTTTCAGGCCCGCTGGCAAAGTCCGCTGATGCAGGGTGCCCGTCGGTCATACCCGGTGCCGCAATGGCTGGGCGAGGTGCCACCCGCCGGTAAGACGCTGCTGATCTATGCCGAGCAGGGCTTGGGCGACACGGTGCAGTTCAGCCGCTATGTCCCCATGCTGATCGAGGCCGGTGCTAAGGTGGTGCTGGATGTGCCCGAGACTTTGGTGGCGTTATTGCAGACACTGCCGGGCAGACCTCAGGTCATTGCAACCGGTGGGGTTCTGCCCCCTTTTGATGGTCATTGTCCGATGATGAGTTTGCCGCTGGCAATGGCAACGCGGCTCGACACCATCCCATCGCGCATACCGTATTTGTTTGCCGACCCGGCCCGGCGTGCCCGCTGGCAACAGCGGCTTGGGGGCAAGGTGCGGCCGCGTGTCGGTTTGTGCTGGTCGGGGCGCAGCGGAATCATCCCCGATTTTTGGCGAAATATGACGGCCCGTCATTTTTTACCGCTATTGGAATTATCGTATGACTTCCATGTCGTGCAGAAAGAAATTCGCCCCTCTGATCAGGTGGTACTGGATGAGAATAAAGGGTTCGTTCCGCATGCGGATGATATTGCAGATTTCGCCGATACTGCGGCGTTGATCGCTGAAATGGATCTGGTTATCACTGTCGATACGGCGGTGGCGCATGTTGCCGGTGCGTTAGGTATTCCGGTCTGGATCATTCTGCCACGGCACCCGGAATGGCGCTGGCTGCTAGTGCGCGAGGACAGCCCGTGGTACCCTGGGGCGCGCATCCTGCGCCCGGATGCCGATGGTTGGGCGGGTGTGATTGCGCGGATTATGCGCGCATTACCCGCGGCGTGTTAACGTACAGATTGGCACGGCTTGCCATATATTGATACGGCATCTGTTTGTTTATAAGGTTTTTCCTGCCTGTGCACAGTCATTTAACCTGTGTTACGGATAATATACAGTGTACGAATTTGGTTCTGTGATGCGTTAAGATCTGGGATATGAAATTCTGGGCGCCCAGTATCGATTTGAGTTTCCGTATCGTCAGCTTTACCGGGTAAGAATTCCGATGTTCGGTAATTGACGCAACGTTAGTTTCAATATGCACCAGATTGGTGACGCTCTATTCATTGTTTTGTGTATAAGCTCGGCAAAAGCGCGTTCCAGTGTGCTCTTGATCGGCTCGAGCGTTAGCCGTTGTTGCATGTTGGCGCTGCCGTCAAGACGGAACGCTTTTATCCTGCTGCGTTGATAGGTATCATTAACGTGGCGACCTAGTGCTATATACTTAGAACATCGCCGTCTTTTTTTTGTGTTTTGCTGGTGACGTTAACCGGACTTTTGCTTCTGCCGGTAATGCTACTGCTGAACCATCTGTGGGGCTATTCGATGGAAACCTTGCCGACGCTTAACCCGACCATTGCTTCAGTCATTGGGCCTGGGGCCAAATTAACGGGCAAGCTGGAATCCGTCCGGCGTGTGATTGACGAAAAGTTTTTGGCCGCCTGCGAGCTGTTATCGCAGTCTGTCGATGGGATCGAGAATCTGATCTCATCGCTCGACATGCTGGCTGAAACGCTGGACTCCCATACGGTCGCAACGACGACAGAAGATTTGCAGATGGCTGCGGCCAAGCTGTTCTCTTTGCCTTCGTCGCATGCCGAACGCACGGTCAAGATCAATCGCCTCAGCAAATGTCGTGAGGAATTTTCCGAGCGCGTCTCTGATATGCGCTGTTCGCTGGCCTATATGCGGGCGATGGTTTCCGGTGTTGAGAAATATTGCAATAAGCCCGAAGCGGATGGTGGCCACCGCGCTGGTGCCGTGCTGCAGGCCTTCCTGCGCGATATTTCCAGTTATATTGAACGGGGCACTAACGAGCTTAAGAAGCTTGAATTTGACCTGTCCTCGTTACAGCTCGGCTTGGAATCAGTTTCGGCTCAGGGCGAAATTCTGGAATTCCAGATTGACCAGTTGCTGCCGATGGTGCCCGACGATTTGACCACCAACGCCAATATCATGGGCAATCACTATCTGCGTGTGGTCTCGATTGCCGGCAGTGTATCGGCTCTGGCAAAAGACATTCACATGCGGGTGACCCGTTTGCTGTCTGCCTTGCAGATTGGTGATATTACGCGCCAGCGCATTGAACACATTCAGGCCGGTGTCATTCTGCTTGATACCGGGTCAAAGCTGTTACCGCCGGATAAGCGCGAACGTATCGTCGATACGCTGTATGCGTTGTTGGCGGCGCAGATTTCCGCCGCTGCGGCCGACTTCCATCGTGAGGTATCCGAGGTTGGGCAAAGTATGTCCGGCCTGGGAGCTGATGCGCGCGAGCTGATGCGCCTGCACGATATGGCCTATGGTAATGATGGTGAGACGGAGGGTGGTTTCCTGCGTCGTATCAGTGATCAGATCAGCCGGGCGCTCGACCTGGTCAAGGAAGTCGAAAAAGTTGAAATGGCCGCCATTGATACGGTGCATGACAGTGTGGCCTCGGCGGCCGAGCTGAGCCAGCGCATCGGGGCAATTCAGGCGCTTAAGAGTGAATTCCCGCAGCTTGATATTGCCACCGCTTTTACCGATGAAGAGCGTAGTGATGAAACTCTGACCTCGATCATTTTCGAGCTTGCACAGTATGGGGAGCATTTGTCACGCTCCGCCGACAGTTGTGTCATCATTGCTGAACGGTTGTCAAAATCGGCCTTGTCGGCCGAGCATGATTGGCAAACCGATGCGCGCAAGGAAAGCGAAGGCTCAGCGGCTGCCAAGGCTTTGGAAATTGCTGCCGATCGCATTTATACCGCGCGAGAGAAAACAGAGGTTGATATTGCTGCCATCGTTTCTAAGGGCGACATGGTGCTCAATATGCTGGAGATTTCGTCCGGCAGGATTGATTTTCATACCGGCGTTGGCGATATCGTGGACGAAGTGACATCCGATCTGACCAAGCTGGGTGAAATGGCGTCACCGTGCCAGGATGATGATACCGAGCTGTTGGAAACCGTTCTGGCGCGCATGGCCAAATTCTATTCCATGTCGCAGGAGCGCGAAATTCATCGCACCTTTGTTGCAGCGTTGGGGGCTGGCTCGGTTGAGCCCGAACCTTCGCAGTTTGGCAAAGATGATTTCGAAACAATTCTGTTCTGATCTCGCCCTAAGCTTCTGACGGTTAGAAGCAGGCATTCGATGCCCGTGCGCTAGCTGCGCACGGTGCTCATAATTTCCGCAGATATGCGCTGCAGTGGAACGACCCGGTCCACCGCTCCCCAGCGGATGGCTTCCTTTGGCATGCCGAACACTACCGACGTCGCCTGATCCTGGGCGATGGTGTAAGCACCGGCCTGCTTCATTTCCAACAGACCACGGGCGCCATCATCGCCCATACCGGTCATGATGATGCCAACCGCATTGGGGCCTGCCACCTGTGCCGCCGACCGAAACAGTACATCGACCGAAGGGCGGTGGCGTGACACCGGCGGGCCATCTTTGACCTGCAGGGTATACTGATTACCTATGCGCTCTAAAATGACGTGGCGGCCGCCTGGTGCGATAAACGCATGGCCATGCGCGACGATATCACCAGTTTCGGCTTCTTTGACCGATATTTCGCACAGGGAATCGAGGCGCTTGGCAAACGAGGCGGTAAAATGCTCGGGCATGTGCTGCACGATGACGATGCCTGGGCAGGAGATGGTCAGGGCCGCCAGAACCTGATGCAGCGATTCCGTTCCGCCGGTTGATGCACCAATGCATATCAGCGGCTCGGTCGTGACCGAGATGGTAGCCCCTGTGGCGGCAGGTAACATTGCGTCTGCGGTAAGCTTCTCGCTGACGACGATACTGGAAAGTTCAGATTTACGCTGTTCTCGTCGCGAGCCCATCATATGAACGCTGGCGGCTTGACGCACGGCTTCGCATATTTGGCTGCGGGCTTCGTTCAGGCTCTCGACCGCCCCGGTCTGCGGTTTGAAGATAATGCCGACAGCCCCCGCAGCTTTAGCCCGCATCATGATATCGCCATCTTCCTCTTCCGGCGGCATGCACATGACAACGGGAATCGGGTGTTGCGCCATCAGTTTGTGCAGAAAGGTCAGGCCATCCATGCGAGGGGTAGCATTGTCGAGAATGATGACATCTGGCACACAGGCACGGATGCGGCGGGCTGCGGCAAACGGATCCGCGGCAATCCCCAACACTTCGATATGTGGGTCCTCCGACAGCAAGTCAGACAAAGTTCGACGGACGGCAGCAGAGCCATCAACGATCAGAACTTTGATCTTGGCTGCCGGGTTTGTCATGCGTTACGCTGCCGGAAGATTGTGTTGGCAACCGATACCAGTGGCAGATCCATGCCGACAGTGGATTCCGAATGGCCCAGGATCAGATAGCCATCAGGTTTCATATGTCTGATAAGCTGATTCAGTACACGTTTCTGGGTTTTCTTGTCGAAATAGATCAGCACATTCCGACAAAAAATAACGTCATAATCCACCGAGATCGGGTAGTGATCGCCAAATAGATTGAGTTGTAGAAAGGCGACTTTTGAACGCAAATGCGGGGCCATTCGATATTCACGCCGCGTTTTATCCTTTGACACCATAATGTGTCGCCGTCGCTGCTGCGGTGGGATTGGGGCAATCTGCGCTTCGGTATAGCGTGCGGCGGATGCTCTTTCTAATACCTGGGTGCAAATATCTGTCCCAAGTACGAAATAATCGCAACCTGAATGCTCATTACAGAAATCATCTGTTACCATGGCAATGGTGTAGGGTTCTGCGCCATATGAACTGGCGGCACTCCAAATTTTAAAATTACGCTGCCCCTTAGCCAGGAGTTCAGGAAAAATAGTTTTGGTTAGATAGGTAAAATGAGTTGGTTCACGAAAAAAATCTGTTTTATTGACAGTGATGGCATCAATCAGATGGATCGCCTCTTCCTCGCTTTCGAGGTTATCGCGTTCTGCTAAAAAACGGCAGTAGGATTCTATTCGTTCGATGCCGGTTTCCTGCATGCGGCGCCTGACCCGGGCTTCCAGCATGGTGCGTTTCCGGCTGGTTATGTGTATACCGCAGCGCTGATATATGAAGTCGGCGAGGCGATGAAATGCCTCATCACTGAGTGTCACTTCAGCGGACTTTAGCTCGCTTCGCGGTATTTGTATCAGCCGCATGGGCATCCGGACCACTTAGGTGAAACTCTCGAAATCATCATCGTCTGCGTCTGGACCACCTTTGGCCAGATCAATTTCAAACCCTGGCCGATTACTTGTTGCGGGGGGCGCGATCTGCCGGTCAGGTTGAACCCTGGCCGGGCTATGGCTGCGTAACGTCGGTGCGGCCTTACTCGGATCCCGCTGGCTCGGGCTGTTGATGCGGAAAAAAGCAATAGAGCTTTGCAGTTCCTCTGCCTGTGCTGCAAGCTGATCGGATGTCACCGAAAGTTGTTCGGACGAGGCTGCATTCTGCTGGGTAACTTTATCAAGCTGTCTGATGGCTTCATTTATCTGTGTCGCACCAATGTCTTGCTCTCGGCAGGCGGCACTGATTTCGGCCACCAGTTCGGCAGTTTTACGAATATCGGGCACCAGATGCGCCAGCATTTCACCTGCGGATTTGGCGGCTTTGACAGTCTCTTTCGAAACTGCGCCAATTTCCGCGGCAGCTTTCTGACTCCGTTCGGCCAATTTCCGTACTTCGGAAGCAACAACGGCGAAGCCCTTGCCGTGTTCGCCGGCACGCGCTGCTTCGACTGCAGCATTAAGCGCGAGTAGGTCGGTTTGCCGGGCAATTTCCTGCACAATGGTAATTTTCTCGGCAATGGTCTGCATCGCGGTTACGGCAGTGCTAACGGCTTCCCCGCTGACCTCGGCATGCTTGGCCGATTGCCGGGAGATTTTCTCGGTTTGCGAAGCGTTGTCGGCGTTCTGTTTGATGTTGGCCGCCATCTGCTCCATTGATGCGGATGCTTGCTCGGCGGCGGCAGCCTGTTCGGCGGCGCCCTGACTGACTTGTACAGCGGTGGCCGACAGTTCCTGACTTCCGGAAGATACGTTGCTGGCGGCAGCTAAAGCCCGCGTTACGATAGAGCGTAGGCGGTCAACCATGCGGGCCAGGGCGTGACCAAGCATGTCTTTATCTGACAGCGGTTTGGGATCAACCGTAAGATAACCTTCTGCAATCATATCAGCAACGGAAGCTGTCGCACGTAAGTTACCAGCCATCTTGTTAACAATGCTTATGACATCGCGGATTTCATCCTCGGTTTCAATCGTCATGCGGCTTTCAAGATCGCCGAGTGAAACATGTTCAATCATTTCAGCGATGCTGGATAACCCACGTCTAATCGTTAGTGTAACCCATACCGCACAGCTGACCGACAACAAGAAAGTCAGCAGAGAAATTGCGATTAAAATCCACAAAGTCTGGTGATATGTGCCATGGGCAACATTGGTATAATCATTCAAATGGTTTTTAGACAGTGTGGTTGCATCCTGCGCAACAGTGATAATCGCATTGTTGACATCACGCAGCTCGCCCATACAAAGTCGCCGAGCTTCTGCCCGCGCTCCTGCCAGTGCAGTATTCCGCATCTGCGTGTCGAGTGCTTTCTGACGCTGCCACAGTGTAAGAATCGTTTTGACTTTTTTCTTTTCTTCTCCGGTGGTAGATTTTTCAGCCTTCACCAAAAGCGGTTCCATTGTAACACGCAGATAATCGATAGCCTTTCCCCATTTGGGGATTTGTGCCTTATCGGTTTCGATAATGACATTTCTTTCTTTGCGCACAATGTCGAGCTGTGTTGCGCGTATGTCCTGAAACAGGGTCATGCGCTGCACAGGGCCGTTGATGAGCTCGCTAGTATTACGATCGATGCGTGCTAATCCATTGGTGGCGCATACCATCATGACGACGATCATGGATCCGACAGCTGCGGAGACTGCGATCAGTTTGTGTTTAATCGTGAGACGCATGTTTGCCGCCTGTTGTTGAAGGATGAAAAGATCCTGGTCAAATCCGGTATCGTAATGAAACCGCGTGATGATTTTATCAGCCCTCTGATATACTCAGGATTCCACTGCTTGCCGATTTCTGGTGGGGGCTCGGCGTTAGTACGGTTAATTGTGGTAACTTCATAAACCCGGTCTGCCTTTACCCCGAGTAGAATACTCTGATCGGCAAGCGGGCAGGCGATCACAATAATTCGGCTGTCTTCATGGGGAGCCCATGCCGGCATGGCAAAGGCTAGGCCAAGGTCTGCCAGAGGAATAACTCTGCCCCGGAAATTAATTACGCCGCCCACCAGAGGGTCGCTGCCGGGAACTTTTGTTTCGGCTATGGGATCAAGTATTTCATGTACCAGTGTAGCTTCAATAGCGAAGCCATCCCCACGCAGGTCGAAGCACAGCGCTTCAAACTGTTCTTCGTCATTCCAGGGAATATCCGTTAGAGATCCCATTGCGTTACCCCGTCGCACGCAACCGTTCTTCACGGTTACGCCCGATTGAAATCAGGTTCGACGCGTCAAGGATCAGCGCCACTGAACCATCTCCCAGGATTGTAGCACCTGAAAAGTTGCCAATCCCGATATGAAAGCTTGATAGTGGTTTAATAACGGTCTGGTGGTCACCAATTATCTGATCTACAACAAGACCAACGCGGTCAGTACCGATTGAAACCACCACCACCATGGGGATGCCGTCTGGAATCGATGTAACGCTAAAAACTTCACAAAGCCGAATAAAGGGCACAATCCCTTCCCGTAAAAGAATGATGTTCCTATCGCTTGGTTTGTGGTGGAGATCAGGCAGGTCAATACATTCTTCGATCACCGATAGCGGAATGACGTAACGTGCGTCTCCTACGCGTACCAGAAGTCCGTCAATAATTGCCAGGGTTAGCGGAATGCGCAGCAATATGCGGGAACCCTGACCAAACTCGCTGTTCATTTCAATCGTGCCACGCAAAGCATCAATGGCACGTTTGACCACATCCATACCGACACCGCGCCCGGATAACCCTGTAACCTTTGATGCTGTAGAAAAGCCCGGTTGGAACAACAGTTGCAGCACTTCCTCATCTGTCAGGGATTGACCCGGTGTGATAAGTCCATTGGTTTCGGCACGGGCGCGAACCTTGTCACGGTCAACGCCGCGGCCATCATCCTCAATGGCGATAATAACTTCGGCACCAGCCTGAAATGCCGACAGACTAATGGTGCCGGTTTCTGATTTCCCCGCGGTCAAGCGATCTTCTGCAGTTTCCAAACCATGGTCGGCCGAGTTACGGATGAGATGGATCAACGGATCAGCTAGCCGTTCTATCACCGTCTTATCCAGCTCGGTCGTTTCGCCACTGGTGATAAATTCGATTTTTTTACCGGTTTCTCTGGCCAGATCCCGCACCAGACGGCGAAATCGGCCGAATAATTGCGCAATCGGCACCATCCGTACCGACATCATCGATTCCCGAAGTTCTGCCGCCAGCCGTTCGATTTCTTCGGTCACGGTATCAAGATTGGTATCGGCAATAATACTGGCGACCTGACGCAGACGTGATTGCGCAATAACCAATTCACCAACCCGATCCATCAAGGTATCCAGACGTAAAGCCGGGATCCGCAATGTTCCATCGGTGCTGGCGGCTTGGGCATGGGGATCTGCTGCCGGGGGCTGTGGTGGTGTTGCCGTGATGGCCGAAGCGGCGTGTTCGACGGCTGAGGTGGGGGGCGCAACAGGTGTCGTCGCAGGTGCCGGTAGCGCAGGCTGCAGAGGCTTGATCGCCAGCTCCATGTTTAATGCGTCGAACGAAAAAACATCCTCAATATCAGATCTGCCTTTATCGGTCGCAAGCGTAACAATCCACGCTAAATGGCAATCTTGCGGATTGAGTGTCTGTAACGCAGGAATTTCGCTGGTTTGGGCGACAATCTCGACCGGCCCCAGGGCGCTGAGCTCATCCAGCATGACCAGTGGTCGCGTGCCATTGCGTAAAGCCTGCGGCGGAAACCGCATGGATATGTGCCATTGCGTCGGAATGTTTGTCGCGGGTTCTGCTGTAGTCTGTGTAGGAGGTGTTGCAGGCCGGGGGGGGGGGGTGCCACCGGCCTCATCCAGCGCATCGAACAGAGAGTGGTTGTTGTCTTCAGCAATGCTGCCACTATCGGCCAGTGTGTGCATATGATCGAGCGCAACCAGCGCTGCACCAATCAGTTCCGGTGTGGCTTTGCTTTTTCCTTTACGAATGCGGTCAAAGGCGGTTTCGCAGCGATGGGCAACAGCTGCCAACGCGTCGAAGCCAAACATAGCCCCCGACCCCTTCAACGTGTGAAGCGCGCGGAAGAGGCCGGCAACGATTTCTGAGTCGTCCGGATTGCGTTCCAGATCGAGCAGACCATGTTCGATATGTTCGAACAGTTCCTGCGCTTCGGTCCGGAAAATCTGGGCCGACTCGCTGTCGATCATTTTGCCACGATCCTGTTGACCACTTTCAACAGCTGATCGGCGTCAAACGGTTTGGTCAACCAGCCAGTGGCGCCTGCTTCCTTGGCCTGCAGCTTGACCTCGTTGTCAGATTCGGTAGTCAGAAAAAGGATCGGAACGCCTGCCTGCAACGTGTTTGTGCGCAGTTCCCGGATCATGCTCATACCGTCCATCTGCGGCATGTTGAGATCGACAAGAAACAGATCAAACCGCTGCTCGCTTGCCTTTTGTAGTCCTTCCAGTCCGTTGGCAGCTTCATGAATGGTGAAGCCGTGGCGGCCCAACGCGATTTTCACGGTGTGCCGGATGCTGGCGGAATCATCCACAATCAAAATGTCGGCCATATCAGTCCTCTTTTTTTCCGAGCCAGAACGTATTCATAGGCGGATGTAAAAAACCGCCGCGGGTTAAGGTTTTCAACAACGCGCCCGATGCCGGCGATGACAGTGTAAGATCGGTGTTAGTCTGTGCTGCGGTTCGGTAAGCAGATAGCAGCAGTTGTACGAAACTCAGATCGACGTCGTTGTTTTCGCCAACGTCGATGATCACACGGCCGCCCGTCCGGGTAAGCGCCGATAGCAGCTTTTCATGCGCAGTGGTGATGGTGCGCAACGTGGTTAGGCCGCTCAGTCCCACGGTCACGGCTGTCTGATCCTGACGCTGCACCGCACGCTCTCCTCATCCGGGAACCAAACCTGTCGAAAGCACTTTACTGCTTGCGGTAAGGTTACAACCAAGAATGTTAATCCGTCGTGAATCGGCAGCTGGTGGGTGTGTAATTGGTGAATATTCATTAACGAATATTATGGCGTGGACTGATGAATTCCCATGCTTACCTTTTGGTAAAATTTATCTTTGTGTGGTTGCTGCACAAATGTTGCTGCCAAAGACAAAGAAAGCGATTTGCTTAACCGAGATTTTATAACTTGATGAAATTATCCGCATTGCGTCGTTGAAAGGGCTGTCATGTCTTTCACGCTTGGGGGCGCTTTTTTTGATTTTTGCCGTGCGGGGTGTTCCGTGTCGAAACATATCATTGGTTTGAATCGTGCTATTTTGGCCTATGCAGCCTTGTGTTGCGTCATTATCGCCGTGCTGGCCTGTCCACTTTTGTTCTGGTCGCTCATGGGCGAGGCGGTTGCCCTAACCCCGCAGCGCGCTTTGATATGGCTTGTGGGCTCGGCGTTGCTGGTGTGCCTGTTATTAGGGCCGATACTGGCGTATGAATGGACCCGCCGGCGTCGCATGCAGCACATGCGCAAAGTGTTGCGTCAGGTTCATCGCCGGCTGTATGTCAGTGCCCGTGCCCGTAAGGCAGCGGAAGAGGCCAATCAGGCTAAAAGTGAGTTTCTGGCCAGTATGAGCCACGAGATTCGCACCCCCTTAAACGGCATCATCGGAATGAGCGAGCTGATGCTCGACGGCGGTTCGGCCCGTCAATTGCGCCGCCATGCAGAATTGGTCAACGAATCTGCCGGATTGTTACTCAATCTCATCAACGATATTCTCGATATCTCCAAGCTCGAAGCCGGCAAGATGGAAATCGAGGATGTCAGCTTTGATCCGGTGGCGGTGATCGAACATGCGGCCGCCTTGATGGCGCCGCGCGCCCGGGAAAAGGGCCTGAACTTTATTGTCGATATCTCTACAGAGATTCGAGGTTGTTTTAGCGGTGATCCGTGCCGTATTCGTCAGGTTTTGTTAAACCTGATCGGCAATGCGATCAAATTTACCGAGCAGGGCTTTGTCCGGCTTGATGTGCGAACTGATGCGGCGGGGCGGATGCGCTTTACTGTGCGCGATTCTGGCATTGGCATTGCGCTGTCACAGCAGGAGCAGTTGTTCCAGCGCTATAATCAGTTAAATGGCACCGTGGCGCGTCGGTATGGTGGAACAGGGCTGGGGCTGGCGATTTCACGCCAATTGGTACAGCTGATGGGTGGCGCTATCGGTGTGGACAGTCGCGTTGGAGAGGGAACGGCCTTTTGGTTTGCCCTGCCATTGACCGCCGCGGTGGCTAAGCCCAAGGGGGCGAAGCGGTCGTCATCGTCCTGCCGCTGTGACAAGGTGCTCGATATTTTGCTGGCGGAAGACAATGCGGTGAATCGCATTTATGCCTCGGCCTTGCTGACCAAAGCGGGCCATCACGTCGATATAGCCGAGAATGGTCGCGAGGCAGTCGAAGCGGTGCGTCATAATCACTATGATGTCGTGTTGATGGATATTCAGATGCCGGTGCTAAACGGCATCGACGCCACGCTGCAAATCCGAGCGCTTCCTTTTCCGTTCGCCAATGTGCCGATTATCGCCATGACGGCCGATGCTATGGCGGGGGCGCGTGATACCTATCTGGCGGCGGGTATGGATGATTATATCACCAAGCCCGTCAGCGGTGCTGCTCTCATGGCCAAGATGACCGAAATCGCCCATCGTGAGCCGGTGCGCAGTCCGGCAACACTGGTGGTGGTGCCAGCTTTGCCGGTGCTTGATACTACCAAACTCGACGATCTCGATGGCGTTTTACCGCGTAAATCACTGGCCGAGCTGATTAGCCTGTTTCTGTCGGATGCGGCGCGTATTCTGGTCGAGGTCGAGGCGGCGCGTGCCCGTAACGATATGGCGCAGGCAGGCCAGCAAGCCCATATGCTGGTCAGTATCGCTGGAAATCTGGGGGCAATGGAGCTGAGCGCTTTGGCCCGGACCTTTGAAACGGCCTGCCGTCGCAACGAGGTGGGGCGGATTGAAGGTTTGGCCCATGCCCTTGGCGTCGCCGCGACCAAAGCAACGGCGGCCCTTTCGGCATGGCAGTTGGGCGCGCGTACTGTGCGTGATGCGGCAAAGTCGTCGCCCGCCAAGGAGACTGAAACATCTTCTGCAATTATGCCGGGTGGTGGGGCTGCACTTATCCCCTAATTCCTTCGGGCTGGCTTTGCCAGTCTGCACCGTCCTGCACTATGCTGGCCCTTCAGCCACAAATTTGTGGAAGTGATCTTCTGCCAGCCAACCGGATGCAGTCCCTATGTCCCGAACAGCCTACCGTGGTGCGATTTTCCATCTGCTTGACGATCCCGACCGGGCGGGGCCTGAGGCGGCTGTTTTTTACGATGACGGTGTTCTGATTGTCGAAGACGGCTTTATCGCCGAGCTCATGCCGTGGAGTGAGGACGCGCTGGCCCGGATACATGGCATTCCGGTCGAGCATTTTCCCGATGCCCTGATTATGCCGGGCTTTATCGATGCCCATGTCCATTATCCGCAAACAGAAATTATGGCGGCGCCTGGGACCGAGCTGCTCGAATGGCTCACCCGTTATACCTTTGCGGCGGAAGCCCGCTATGGCTACCCGGAGGTGGCGCGAGAGTCTGCAGGCTTTTTCCTTGATCAGCTGGTTGCCAATGGGGTGACCACGGCATTGGTTTTCGCCACTAGCCATAAGATTTCGGTCGAGGCGCTGTTTAACGCCGCGCTGTCGCGCAATATGCGCCTGATTTCCGGCAAGGTGCTGATGGACATCAATGCGCCGCCGGCGCTGTGCGATACGGTCGAAACCGGTTATATGGATTCCAAGGCGCTGATCCGTGAGTATCTTGGTCGTGGCCGGCTGGGATATGCGGTGACGCCGCGCTTTGCCCTGACCTCCAGTCCGCAACAGTTGGAAATGGCTGCAAGGCTACTGGCCGAGCATCCCGGTGTGCTGCTGCATACCCATCTGTCGGAAAACACCAGCGAACTGCGTGCGGCCCATCAGCTATTCCCCGATTGTGCCGATTATTTCGCGGTTTATGAGAAATTCGGTCTGGCCTCCGACCACGCGGTCTTTGCCCATGGCGTTCATCTGTCGGCGGCGGAATGGCGACGGCTGACGGCCAGCGGTGCGGCACTGGCTCATTGCCCGTCGTCCAATATGTTTCTGGGCAGCGGGCTGTTCGATATCGCTGCTGCGCAGGCCACCGGAGCGGCGGTTGCGCTGGCCAGTGATGTCGGTGCCGGAACCTCGCTGTCGCCCTTTGCCACCATGGCAGATGCCTACAAGGTTGCGCGTCTGAAGGGCCACTGCATCGACGCGGCGAAATTATTTTATATGGCAACGCTGGGCGCGGCGCGGGCGCTGAAGATCGACCGTTGTGTCGGCAATCTTCAGCCCGGCAAGGAGGCCGACTTTGTGCTTCTGGATGCCCATGCGCTGCCGCTTCTGGCCCGGCGCTGGGCCGTGGCCCGTGATCCGGTGGAGAAGTTGTTTGCTTTGGCCATTCTGGGCGATGACAGGGCTGTGGCGCGCAGTTATATCGCAGGGGCGCAGGCCTATCACCGGATCTGATCCCGGGGTGTCGGGGAATAACTTTTTGTCAAGCTAGCCACGGTGAAGTGCAATCGGCCCAGGCTTATGTCACAAATGCTGGGGTTGGGATTAAAAGGCGAAACGAACGGATACCCGAATGCGGCCCGCAATCGATCTTGCAGCCTATTCTGCCCATGCCCTCACCCGGTTTGTTCAGCATGGCCTGCGTTCCAGCGAGCTGCTGCAAATTGTGATTGCGGCCGTGTGCGGCGCGGCGGTGGGGCTGGCCATCGCGTTGATCCATGGCGCCATCGATCTTTTGCATCAATGGTGTTTTGCGCTGCCGCCTGGGGGCAGCCTTAGCGTCGGTTTCGGTGTCAGCCCCTTGCGTGTGGCGATGGTTCCTGCGCTGGGCGGGCTGTTACTGGGGCTGGCGGCATGGTTGTTCAGCCGCTTCCGGCAAGCCGAAATCGTTGACCCGATCGAGGCCAATGCTCTGCATGGTGGCCGCATGTCGATGTTCGGCAGTTTGCGGCTTTTGCTATCGACGATGATGTCGAATGCGGCCGGGGCTTCGGTCGGCATGGAAGCTGGCTACAGCCAGTGTGGGGCGAGCATGTTTTCTGCGCTGGGCCAGTATTTTAAATTGCGCCGGATGGATTTGCGTACCTTTGTGGCCGCTGGGGCCGCCGCAGCGATTGCCGCGGCTTATAATGCGCCACTGGCCGGGGCGTTTTACGGGTTCGAGCTGATCTTGGGCACCTATTCGATCCGGGCGCTGGCCCCGGTGGTGGTGGCGGCGCTGTCTGGCGTGCTGACCGAGCGGTTTCTGGTCGATCCCGATCCCACCTTTGTGGTCGGGCAGGTTTTTCACTTTAAACCGGCGCTCTATCTGCTGTTTGCCCTGATGGGGGTGGTGGCGGCGGGCATCAGCGTGGTGGCCATGCTGGCGGTCAATTGGGCCGAGAAGGGGTTCCGCGCCCTGCCCCTACCGAAATTTTTACGTCCGGCACTGGGTGGGGCGTTGTTATCGGCCATTGCGCTTTCGGTGCCCCAGGTGTTGGGCAGTGGCCATGGAGCGATCCAGTTTCAGTTCGATCATAACGGAACGCTGCTAGTCTTGCTGGTTATGCTGGTCGCCAAACTGGTGGCATCGGCGATTTCTATTGGCTCGGGCTTTCGGGGGGGGCTGTTCAGTTCGGCGCTGTTTCTCGGCTGTTTGTTTGGGGCGCTTTTCGCCAATGTGCTGGCTAGCGTCGTGCCGCAGTTGGAGCCGCATCATACTGCCATGATGCTGGTCGGTATGGGCTCGGTTGCTGCCGGGATTATTGGTGCGCCGCTTACCATGGTGTTTCTGGTGCTGGAAGGCACCGGCGATTTCCCCATGACAGCAGGGGTTATGATTGGGGTGGTGGTGACCTCGACCATTGTGCGGCGCTTCTTCGGCTATTCGTTCTCGACCTGGCGCTTCCACTTGCGGGGCTTAAAAATTTCTAGCCCGCACGATATCGGCTGGCTGCAGGATCTGACGGTCGAAAAGCTGATGCGTGGCGATGCGGCCACCCTGCAGACATCCACCACGCTGGCCGAGGCGCGTCAGACGTTTCCGCTCGGTAGTACCAAGAAGATTTTTGTCATCGATGCCGCGGAGCAGTATGCTGGTATGCTTGACAGCAGTTTGCTGCATGATCCGGCGGCTGATCCCGGGCTGAATGTTGGCGCGCTGGTTGTGGCGGGGGATGCATTCCTATTGCCACAGGAAAATATCAAGGCCGCCCTTAACCGCTTTGATGCGTGCCGGGTTGAAGCCCTACCGGTGGTTCGTTCCACGGCGGACCGCACCATTATCGGCTATCTGACCGAAGCCTATGCCTTGCGCCGCTATACCCAAATGCTGGAAACCCGCCGCAGTGCCGAACTGGGGCAGAGCGATTTATACTCCTCCGGCAACGCCGGGTAGAATAGTTGCCAGCTATGCGCGGGCATCTTGTCAAGCCGGGCTGGCTTTGGCATGTTTGGACATG
Source organism: Micropepsis pineolensis (assembly GCF_055392125.1). NCBI lineage: Bacteria > Pseudomonadati > Pseudomonadota > Alphaproteobacteria > Micropepsales > Micropepsaceae > Micropepsis > Micropepsis pineolensis. The sequence goes on along the minus strand of NZ_AP042408.1, from coordinate 2,756,070 downwards.
GATACGAACTTTCTACGCGCTCTGCCCAAGGCAGAGCTTCATCTACATCTCGAAGGCAGTCTGGAACCGGAGCTGATGTTCGCCATCGCCCGGCGGAACCATGTCGAGCTGCCCTATGCCACGGTCGAAGATATCCGTGCGGCATACAGCTTTACCCGGCTGCAGGATTTCCTCGACATCTATTATAGCGGCGCGGCAGTGCTGCTCACCGAGGAAGATTTCTACGATCTGACCATGGCCTATTTGAAGCGGTCCGCCGCCGATGGTGTGCGCCATGCCGAGCTGTTCTTCGATCCGCAAACCCATACCGAACGCGGTGTACCGATTGGGGTGGTGATCGGTGGTATCAGCCGGGCGCTTGAGGCTGGGCAGGCCGAACTGGGCGTTTCGTCCCGTCTGATCTTAAGCTTCCTGCGTCATCTGTCGGAAGAAGATGCGTTGCAGACCTGGCGCGAGGCCGAACCCTATCTCGATAAGCTGGTCGGCGTCGGGCTTGATTCTTCCGAGGTCGGTCATCCGCCTGAGAAGTTCCAGCGCGTTTTCGCACTGGCGCAGGCGGCGGGCATGAAGCTATGTGCCCACGCCGGCGAGGAAGGCCCGCCCGACTATGTGCATCAGGCGCTGGATATGCTGCATGTCGATCGCATTGATCATGGCAATCGTGCGCTGGAAGATGCCGCACTGGTCGCGCGACTGGTGCGCGAGAACATGACGCTTACGGTATGCCCGTTATCGAATCTCAAGCTCTGCGTGGTCGATGATATGACGGCCCATCCGCTCAAAAAAATGCTTGGGCTGGGCCTGCGCGCTACCGTCAATGCCGATGATCCGGCCTATTTCGGCGGCTATGCCGGTGACAATTTCATCGCCGTGGCCAAAGCCCTTGATTTGAGCAAGGACGAGGTGGTGCAGCTGGCCCGTAACAGCTTCCTCGGCTCGTTCCTGCCCGAAGCCGAGGTCGAAGCCCATCTGGCCGCAATTGATATTTTCGCGGCGCAGAACGCGTTTTAATCAGGATGTTTTGGCGTCGTGATTGCGCAGGCAGTTGCCCGCCAGTTTAGCCAGGGCCACGGTCTGCCGGTGCCATTCGCGCACCGGCAGCGCCGGTGAGCCGCCAACGGTTTCACCATCGGGAATATCGCGGATGATGCCGCTTTGGGCGACAATCTTGACACGCGCGCCGATGCTGACGTGATCGGCAATTGCCGCCTGGCCACCGATCATGGTGCCATCGCCAACGCAGGATGATCCGGCAATGCCAACCTGCGCGGTGATAATGCAATAGCGGCCGATTTTGACGTTATGCGCCAGATGGACCAGGTTATCGATCTTGGTCCCTGCACCGATTTCGGTATCACCCAGTGCGCCGCGGTCAATGGTGCAGTTGTTGCCGATATCGACATCATCACCGATGATCACGCGACCCAGCTGTGGAATACGCATCAGACCTTGCGGGCTGGGCACAAAACCAAAGCCTTCGCTGCCAATCTGTGTACCAGGGGCAATGGCGACGCGTGAGCCGAGCAGTGCATTGCTGATGGTGCAATTGGCACCGATCCGGCAATCATCACCCAGTTCGACACCATCTTCCAGCACTGCGCTGGCATTGATACGGCAGCGGGCGCCAATGCGAACCCCGGCTCCGATATAGGCCCCGGGCCGGATGTGGCAGCCTTCGCCGATTTGGGCGGTGGCATCAACAAAGGCCCCCGGTTCAATCTGCGTGGTCATTGGTGCTGGCGGGTAGTAGAGCTGACAGATCTGCGCATAGGCCAGCCGGGGATCGCCAACGACCAGTTGTACCTTGTCAGGCAGCTGATCGGCCAGCTTGGCACCGACGATGACGGCCAGTGCCTGGCTTGCCTGACATTGCGGGCGATAGCGGCGGTCACTGAAGACGCAGATCTCGTTGGCATTAGCCCGTTCCGGCGCCGAAACGTCGTAAACTAAGGCTTCCGCCTTTTCTGGATGTGAAATATGGCCGCCCACCTGGCCAGCAACATACGCCAGCGTAAACGGACCTGCGCGGCGAAAAAAACGTTGATCAATCATGGTTCACTGTTCCGGCGATACGCGCCGTTTTGCTCCTACCCAAGCCGCAGGAAAACATGTTTTCAGTAGCAGCGATAGCCGCTACCGCCCATCTGTGACCAAACGTTACACATTTTTTTCATGATTTTGCCTAATTTGGTTACCACGGCGGTGGGGCGGTGGCATGTGCAAAAAGGCTACAGATTCATCAGCTTTGCATCGCCACCTTCGGCTGCAATGTTGACGCTGATGGCCCGTTCGCGGGCATAGCGCAGCAGAGCGTGGGGGCCGCCCGCCTTGGGGCCGGTGCCGGAAAGCCCGTGACCGCCAAATGGCTGTACACCAACCACCGCCCCGATGACCGAGCGGTTAACATAGACATTGCCTGCAGGTACCAGGGCCTGCACCTCGGTGATAAAGCCTTTAATGCGGCTGTGTACGCCCAGCGTCAGGCCATAGTCGGAGGATGCAAAGGCGCGCGCGACGGTTTCCAGATCTGCCGGGTCATAGCGATAGACGTGCAGAATGGGACCAAATACCTCGGCTTTAAGATAATCCGGTGCCGGTACCTCGTAGATCGCCGGGGCGAAGAAGCTGCCACGGCTTTCCCAGTCTGCGGTATCGGCGCGTGCCACTAGCCGGGCATCTTTTTTTAGGCGGACGATATGGGCCTGCAAGTGGGCGCGGGCGTCGGCGTCGATCACCGGGCCGACATCAGTCGCCGGATCGGCGGGATCGCCGGTCTTAAGCAAGGCCAGTGCTCCGGCCAGCGTGGTGAGAATTTCGTCGGCCCGTTCGCGCGGCAAAAACAGCATGCGCAGCGCCGAGCAGCGCTGCCCCGCCGAACCAAAGGCCGACTGGATGACATCGTCGACGACTTGTTCTTTCAACGCCGAGGAATCGACGAACATGCCGTTAAGCCCGCCTGTCTCGGCGATGAAGGGGATGATGGCGCCGTCCCGGGCTGCCAGGGCGCGGTTGATGGTTTGTGCTGTGTCCGTGCCACCGGTAAAGGCGACGCCGTCAATGCCTGGATGGGCCACCAATGCCGCACCAAGTGTGGCGCCATCGCCGGGCAAAAGCGCCAGCAGTGCCGGATCAAGCCCGGCACGGTGGAACAACTGCACTGCCTGTGCGGCGATTAGTGGGGTCTGTTCGGCGGGCTTGGCCAGCACGGCATTGCCTGCGGCGAGCGCGGCGGCAATCTGCCCGGTGAAAATAGCGAGCGGAAAATTCCATGGCGAAATGCAGACAAAGACGCCGCGTCCTTCCAGCGCCAGATGATTGGTTTCGCCTGCCGCGCCATGAAGTTCAGTGGCGGGGCCAAACTGGGTTTCGGCTAGCTGAGCATAGTAGCGGCAGAAATCCGCCGCTTCGCGTACTTCTGCCACGCCGTCATTCAGCGTCTTGCCGGCTTCACGCGCCAGCAATGCCACCAGATCATCGGTGTTGGCTTCCAGCGTATCGGCCATGGCACGTAAGATTTTGCCGCGCGCTGCGCCGCCTGCCGTATTCCACGCGCCTTGCGCGCCTTGGGCAAGTTCCACGGCACGATCAATATGCTGTGCGGTTGCTACGCCACTATGGCCGACTGTGGCGCCATCGACCGGGCTTGGTACCGGCGTGGTTCCGGCGGTCAGCGTGCCACCGATGATCGGACCTGCTTTGACATCGGTTGCGGCAAGGCGGCTAAAGGCTTCACGGGCAATGTTACGCATGGTGGCCATCGTGTAATCGCGTCCCTGAGAGTTGGCGCGGGTTGAACCATAAAGATCGGTGGGCAGTGGCAGGCGCGGGTGCGGGCCGGGATGGGCCTCAACCGGGGCAATTTGATCCTGCACCACCTGCTCGACCGGAATCTTCGGATTGAGCATGTCGTGTACGAACGAACTGTTGGCACCGTTTTCCAGCAGGCGGCGTACCAGATAGGGCAGCAGTTCGCGGTGGCTGCCCACCGGGGCATAGGCGCGCACAATCATGCCGCCGAAACGCTCCGCTGCGGCGTCATAGAGCGCTTCGCCCATGCCATGCAGGCGCTGATGTTCAATGGCGACGCCTTCGCGTTTCGACAGATAGCGCACCGCCGCCAGCGTATAAGCGTTGTGGGTGGCAAACTGGGTGTAAATATGCGGCGCGGCTTTGATCAGCGCCTCGGCACAGATCAGATAGGACAGATCGGTTGCCGCTTTGGTGGTGAACAGCGGATAGCCTGATCTGCCCTGGACCTGGGCATGTTTGACTTCGCTATCCCAATAGGCCCCTTTGACCAGACGCACCATGAAGCGGCGCCCGGTCTGGCGCGCCAGATCGGCGACCATGGCGATGACGTCGGGCGCGCGTTTCTGATAGGCCTGCACCGCCAACCCCAGCCCGCGCCAGTTTCGCGGCTCGACCTCGACCGCCAGACGTTCGAGGATCTTCAGCGACAGCACCAGCCGGTCGGCTTCTTCGGCGTCGATGGTGAAATTAATGTCGTACTGGGCGGCTTTTTCTGCCAGCCGTTTGACGCGCGGATACAGATCGGCAAACACGGCTTCTTCGCGCACCGCTTCATAGCGTGCCCCCAGCGCCGATAGTTTGACCGATACGCCATGGCCCTGTTCCGGTCCCACAGTCGACGCCTTACCCACCGTGGTGATGGCCGCGTTGTACAGCCGTTCGTAATAGTCGGCATCCGCCGTGGTACGCGCGCCTTCGCCCAGCATGTCAAACGAACAGGGTCCGGGGGCGCGTTTTAAGGCTGCCGTAATGGTGCGGCTCATGACAAAGGCATTGCCCATCACGCCAATACCGGTGGCAACCCCCATGCGGATGGCGGGTGCACCCAGTGCGGTGACCGATTTGGCTACGCCGCTTCGGGCATTAAGCAGCGCCCCGGTGGCGGCAAGGCCGAGGCTGGCACCATTGACCATCAGGTTGGATGATTGGCCGATATGGCGTTTCCAATTGGCCTCGCCGATTTTTTCCGCGATCAGGGCATTCCGGGTGCGTTTGTCGGGAATGCGCAGCAGCGCTTCAGCCAGACCCATGAGGGCAAGGCCTTCGGCGGTATCAAGACCATATTCCTGTAAGAAGGCGTTGGTCAGGCCGGCGCGGGCGTTTTTGCGCGCCGCTTCGACCAGCGCAATCGCCTCGGCACGAACCTGCGTGCGCTCCTGATCCGAAAAAGGCACGGCGGCCAGCCGCGCAGCCAGCGTTTCGGTTTCGTCGGTATATTTCAGTTCGTCGAGACGATCCCAATCCAGCATAAAAGACATCGCACCACCAAAGGAGGCGTACACGCCTCCGTAAAACCCGCTACACGCTTTAAAAACGTAAATCCGGCACGAGGCTAGGGCAGCGCCGAAAGACTGTGAAGCGTGATTGCCGTCATCGCCCAGATACATATTACGGGAATGTGGTTTAAGTTCTCCGAATGGGCGATCTTCATTTAGGCTGGGGTGAGTTTATAGGCAACTGCTGTGCAGTTTTACGCCACTATCGGGTTGCTAACATTTGTCGTTGCGCGAAAATGTCAGCGCAGCGCACGTCCACGCGAATCTGGCACCTTCCCCCGCGATATATGTGCGGGGGAAGCCTGTGCGGGAGATATTTTCGGCAGGTAAATCTATGCGGCTATTGCAGTGCAGCTTGCAGATCGTCGATCAAATCCTCGGCGGCTTCGATGCCGACCGACAGGCGGATCAGCGAGTCTGTGATCCCCAATGCGGCGCGTGTTTCCGGTGGAATGGTGGCGTGGGTCATAATGGCAGGATGCTCGATCAGGCTTTCGACGCCGCCCAGACTTTCGGCCAGCGTGAACAGATGCACGTGTTCCAGAAAGCGTTTGGTTCCTGCCAGATCACGGTTGAGTTCGGCCGAAATGATCCCGCCGAAACCATTCATCTGGCGGCGGGCCAGTTCGTGCTGGGGATGGCTTGGCAGACCGGGATAGATCACGCGGCGCACACCCGGATGGCTTTCGAGAAACTGTGCCACCTTTAGCCCGGTTTCGCTATGCCGTGGCATGCGCAGCGGCAGGGTTTTAAGGCCGCGATGGGCGAGATAGCTGTCGAACGGGCCGGCGATGGCACCGACGGCATTTTGTAAAAAGCCGATGCGATCCGCCAGATCCTTGTCTGCGGTAATCGCCGCGCCGCCCACCACATCGGAATGCCCGCCGATATATTTTGTGGTGGAATGGACCACGACATCAAAACCATGTTCGAGCGGGCGCTGCACAAAGGGGCTGGCAAAGGTGTTGTCTGCCACCGCGATCAGCCCATGTTTGTGGGCCAGCGTCGCCAAGGCGGTCAGATCGGATAGCCGGAGTAGCGGATTGCTTGGGGTTTCGACCCATAACAATTTGGTTTGCGGTGTGATGGCGGCTTCAACCGCCGCCAGATCCGCCGTGTCGACGAAGCTGAAGGATAGCCCGGCGCTGCGTTTGCGCACCCGCTCGAACAGGCGATAGGTCCCGCCATAGAGGTCGGCACCGGCCACAACATGGCTTCCGGGGTCGAGCAGTTCGAGCACGGTGGCAATCGCCGCCAGACCCGAGGCAAAGGCAAACCCGGCAATGCCGTCCTCAAGTGCCGCCAGCGCCCGTTCATAGGCTGCGCGGGTTGGATTGCCACTGCGAGCATAGTCGTAGCCCTGATTTACGCCGGGGCTTTGCTGGGCATAGGTCGAGGTGGTGTAGATCGGTGTAATTACTGCGCCGGTCGATGATTCTGGGGCCTGTCCGGCGTGAATGGCGCGGGTGGCGAACTGTAATTCTTTGCTCATTGTCCTAACCTGAGATGGTTGATGAGATCGACGCGGGTGATCAGGCCGACGAATTCGTCGCCATCGCAGACCAGGGCGACATGGCCGCGGTCGAATACCGGCAGCAAGGCGTCCAGCGGTTCGCGCACCGACAGGATGTTGATGCTTGTGGTCATCGCCTTTTTGACCGGCAGGCCAAAACGCGATGCCCGACCGATGTCCGGTCCTTCAACGGCTGCCAGAATATCGCTTTCGTCGATGATGCCGACCAGATGTTTGCCCAACAGCACGGGCAGCTGAGACACGTCGGCGGCGCGCATGCGGTTATAGGCAGCCAGCAGCGTTTCATCCGGTCCCACGGTGACGGCAGACCCGCTGTCATAGCGGCGGGTGATGAGGTCGCTTAGGTCGCCATTGAGGGCGCGCTGACTGATGCCCTGCTCCAATGCCCAGGTTTCGTTGTAGACTTTGGAGAGATACTTATTGCCATTGTCGCATACCAGCGTGACCACGCGCTGGGGGCGGGTCTGCAGCCGGCAATAGCGCAGTGCCGCTGCCAGAATGGTGCCGGTGGAAGAACCGGCCAGAATGCCTTCGCGCGTCAGCAACAGGCGAGCGGCATCAAAGCTTTCCTTGTCGGTGACGGAATAGGCGGCCGACACCAGCGAGAGGTCGGCGTTGGTCGGAATGAAATCCTCGCCAATGCCTTCTACCGCCCAGGATCCGGCTTTGATCATCGTGCCGGTGTTGATGTAGGGGGCCAGAACCGAGCCCGCCGGGTCGCCCAGGATCATCTTGGTGTGGGGCGAAACCAGCTTGAAGTAGCGGCCAATGCCGGTCAGGGTGCCACCGGAGCCGACGCCCACCGCCACCGCATCGACATTCTGTTCCATCTGCTGCCAGATTTCCGGCCCTGTGGTGGTGAAATGGGCTTCGGGGTTGGCGGGGTTTTCAAACTGATTGATATAAAACGCGTTTTTTAATCCGCTGGTAATTTTCTCCGCCTTGTCCTGATAGTAGTCAGGGTGGCCCTTGCCGACATCCGAGCGGGTGACAATCACCGTGGCCCCCAGGGCCCTTAAATGCTCGATCTTCTCGCGCGCCATCTTGTCGGGCACCACCAGCAGCACTTTGTAGCCTTTGAACAGGCCAACCTGTGCCAGACCAATACCGGTATTACCCGCCGTGGCCTCGACAATAGTGTCACCGGGGGTGAGCTTGCCGATTTTTTCCGCCGCTTCGATCATCGAACGGGCGACGCGATCCTTGATCGACCCACCGGGGTTTTGACATTCCAGCTTGGCAAACAGCCGGCAGGGGCCGGTATCGAGGTGGGTGAGTTCGACCAAGGGGGTGTGCCCAACCAGATCAAGTGTCGAACGGGCAACGGGCGGTGCCAAGTGGGTGGACGTCATAATCGTCATGCCTTTGTTTAAAACACATACAGCTAATGTGTTGGATGTAATTAATACACGTAACTTGTGTTGATGCAAGTTAGTGCAAAAGCTTTTTGCATAAAAATAAAATAAACAAAATTATTTGTGAAATATACTTTGGCGTGCGATGCAACCGGCTGGCTATATCTGACATATGCCTTCAGACGGTATCCGCCATGCGCATTTCGTAAGGCTTCATACTATCCGGGGTGGGGTGTAATGCCCGCATCGGTTGCCTATATTGGATGAAAGAAGCCGCCAAACCTAAAAGGGGCAATCTCATGCGCGGGCAGATCTTGGTTTATAGCGCCGAAAAGGGCGAAGGCACGATTTCGGGGGCTGACGGCAACCGCTACATCTTCAAGGGCATCGATTACCACGGCGACGTGCTGCGCATCCGCGCCAATGAAAACGTTGATTTTCTGGTGGACGAGAGTGGTGCGGCGCATGACGTTTATGCCCTGGCCCAGCCTGCAGCGAGTTTCCCGCGCAATATCATCGCCGGACTGCTCGGTATTTTCTGCGGAACTTTTGGCGTGCACAAATTCTATCTTGGCTATGCCAGCGGTAATCAGAACTACATCAACACCGGTGTGGTGATGCTGCTCTGCGGCACCATTGGCTGGATTCTGTTGCTGCCGGGGCTGGCGATGCTGGTCATCAGCTTTATCGAAGGCATCATCTATCTGACCAAGCTCGATGATGTGTTCGAGGCTGAATATATCAAGGGCGAGAAGCGCTGGTTCTGAGGCGTGGGGCTTTCCCAGCCATAACGAAACAGGCACCGGGGCTTAAATGCACCGGTGCCTGTTTGCTATCTGTGTGTCAGCGCTTAATGCAGCTTTTCCAGAACGGCCATATCCTTAGCCACCGTGGTCAGGGTTGCGCGCTGTTCCTCGACGATCTGGTCAAGGCCACGCAAGCCCTGTTCGATGGTCTGGGTGCTGTCGATCATGGTGCTGACCTGTGAAACAATATTCTTGAAACTGTCCTGACTGCGATCGAAACTTTCACGCGCGGCTTTGATACTGTCGCCAAGTACGGAGATAGAATGCTCAATCGCGTGAATTGAGTTGTGCGTTTCGCCCAAACTGGTTTTGGTGCTGTGGGCCAGATTGCGCACCTCCTGTGCCACCACGGCAAAACCCCGTCCGGCCTCCCCGGCGCGCGCCGCTTCGATCGTGGCGTTGAGCGACAGCATGTTGGTATGGCTGGCGATGGTGTCGATGCTTTCCAGCACCTCGCGCAGGGCGTTCATGGTTTTGGCCAGCCCGGTGAATTCCATGGCCAGTGTTGTGGAGTCCACCGCGCCCGAGGTGCTTTTCGTCGTTTCGGCCAGCATGGCGCGGACGGATTCAATTTCGTCCCGCACCTTGGCGGTCTGTTCGAGCACGCCGGTTATCCTGCCGCCCCATGACGAGCTGGCGCCGACATATTGCTGCAACCGGTCGATAATTTTTTGGCGGATATCGCCCAGCACTTTCATCCGGCTGACTTCGGTCAGGGTGAAGTGGTTGACGAAGCGGGCATAGTAGATCGGGAAATGTTCGATATAGCTATCGCGGACATCGGCATCCGAGGTGTCGAAGAAAATCAGCGCCGACAGAGTTTCGTTGATGTTGATGCCGAACAGCTCGCCAAAGGTTGAGAACCCGGCAACCGGCATCGGCCACAGATTTTTCATCTCGGCCAGTTCGTTTGCATTGTGCAGGCGGCGCAGGATGCAGTCGTTGAGCACCGCCCCCAAAGGCGGCGGATTACTGTTGAGATAGCTGGTCAGATCCTTGCTGGTCTGGGTCAGGAAATCGGTGGCCTGCAGCATGACCAGCAGATCGCCGGGATTGACATCGCAATAGAAGGAAACGCTGCCCTCGGCGATGTTGACCCCGGAAATCGAGCGGACATAAAGCTCGCCCTTCAGCTCGAGACCAAAGGTGTTCTTATCGAGTTGCGCCTGTACGCCGGAAGGGTCGGTCTTTAAGGTCCGGGCCAAAACTTCTAAGAAAGGTTCAACCGATCCGGTTTGCGGATCGATCACCGATTTGACGATGCGGCGGTCGGGGGCGGCTTCGATGACGACAAAGTTTTTATCGGTCTTGGTGAAGTTCTGGCTTTTGAGCACGCCATAGCCGCGCCCGGGGGCCAGCTTCAGCAGAACGATCACGGCATGGTCTTCGACCACCTTTTGCGAGTCGAAAATATAGGTGTTCTTGAAGTCGAACTTGCCACCGGCCGAACCACCCACGAACAGACAGGGGAACCTGGCGCTGCGATAGACCGCTTCCATAAAGCTGTTTTCGCTTGCCGACAGACCATCGATAAAGGTCAGTGCAATGGTATCGCGCGCATCAATGCGGAAAGGCGGGGCGGCCTGATTAAGCGCCGTCACCAGACGTTTAAGCCGTTCTTCATGCTCAAGCTGCGGTTTGCCAGCGCGAATATCTTCGTCTGGCAGCGCAATGGTGCGGATACAGATCGACTCGAACAAATCAGGCGGAAATATCTGAATGACGACATTGTTCCAGCTGCCATCCGCCCGGCAATAGGGGGAGTCTTCAGGGGTGGTGGCGCACAATTCGCCTGCCGTGGATACGGCGACCAGCTTGGTGCTTTCGGCAATTTTACTGAGGGTCGCGGTTACGGCGGCAAAGTCGACATGGGGCGAAATAAAGGCCAGCGCCAGCGGGGCATCCTCGCCATCAAACAGAAAGTCTTCGGCCGAGACATTGCGCAAACTGTCATCGGTTTGCAGCACGCGGATCATGTCAGCCGTTTTTGGCGCGTGGGCGAGCCCCTGGGCACTGTTTTCCATTGGTTCCGTCCGTTTTTAAGTTGCCTCGTTATACGTGCGAATGGGTTGAGACATTCTTTACGGTTGTGGTTTGGCCAGGGAATGTTTTCCTTCCGGCTGCAGCGCTAAACGCAAAAACAAAACAGGCGCAAGGGGATGACCCTTGCGCCTGCTTTTTTCAGTTATAAAGCGTTAAGCCTTATTCTTCGTCCTTGTGCGAGGCCTTACGCAGCGCTGCGCCCAGGATGTCGCCGAGCGAGGCACCCGAATCCGAGGAACCGTACTGTGCAACGGCTTCCTTCTCTTCCGAGATCTCGCGCGCCTTGATCGACAGATTGATCTTGCGGCTGGCCTTGTCGACCGTGGTGATCATGGCATCGATCTTGTCGCCAACGCCGAAACGTTCCGGACGCTGATCGGCACGATCGCGCGCCAGATCGGCGCGGCGGATGAAGGCGCGCGCGCCCCCTTCCAGTTCGACTTCGACACCGCCGTCATTGACTTCCGTGACGGTGACCGTGACGACGCTGTTCTTCTTGAGCGGACCGGCCTTTTCGATCGGGTCGCCCGAGAGCTGCTTGATACCGAGCGAGATACGTTCTTTCTCGACATCAACGTCCAGCACCTTGGCCTGAACCTTCTGGCCCTTCTGATAGTCCTGAACGGCCTGATCGCCGGGCTTGTCCCAGGCGAGGTCGGACAGATGGACCATACCGTCGATCTCGTCGGCAACGCCGATGAACAGACCGAATTCGGTGATCGACTTGATCTCGCCTTCGACAACAGTGCCCGGGGGGTTCTGCTGCTGGAAGACGGTCCAGGGATTGTCCTGGGTCTGCTTGAGGCCAAGCGAAATACGGCGCTTGTTGGAATCGACTTCCAGCACCTGCACTTCGACTTCGGTACCCGGGGTCACGATCTTGGACGGGGCAACGTTCTTCTTCACCCAGCTCATTTCGCTGACATGGACCAGGCCTTCAACGCCCGGTTCCAGTTCGACGAACGCGCCGTAATCGGTGACATTGGTGACCTTGCCGGTGAAGCGAACGCCAACCGGATACTTGGCGCCAACGCCTTCCCACGGATCCGTCTGCAGCTGCTTCATGCCGAGGCTGATGCGCTGGGTCTCGTGGTTGATCTTGATGATCTGAACGTTGACGGTCTGGCCAACCGACAGCACCTCGGTCGGGTGCGAAACGCGGCGCCAGGCAATGTCGGTGACGTGCAACAGGCCATCGACGCCACCCAGATCCACGAACGCGCCGTAGTCGGTGATGTTCTTGACGATGCCTTCGACGACCTGTTTTTCCTGCAGGGACGCGACCAGCGAGGTCCGTTCCTCGGCGCGGCGCTCTTCCAGAACGGCACGGCGGGAAACGACGATGTTGCCACGACGGCGATCCATTTTCAGGATCTGGAACATCTGCGGCTGGTTCATCAGCGGGGCAACGTCGCGCATCGGGCGGACGTCAACCTGCGAACCCGGCAAGAAGGCAACAGCGCCGTCGAGATCGACGGTAAAGCCACCCTTGACGCGGCCGAAGATAACACCCTGGCAGCGTTCCTTGTCGTTGAAGGCCTTCTCCAGACGGATCCAGCTTTCTTCGCGGCGGGCCTTATCACGGCTCAGCACGGCTTCGCCCAGGGCATTTTCGACGCGTTCGAGATAAACCTCGACCGTATCGCCAATGGCGATCTTCGGCGGCTGGCCGGGCAGGCCAAATTCTTTTAAGGAAACGCGGCCTTCAGTCTTGAGGCCAACATCGATCACGGCAAAGTCGTTCTCGATACCAACCACGGTACCCTTGATCACCGAACCTTCGGCGGGGGACTGGGTGGCGAAGCTTTCTTCCAGCATGGCGGCGAATTCGTCGCGGCTGGGGGTGGCAATGGAGGCCTCTTTAACGGAAGAGGCGGTGTGTCGTGCCATGTATTTTAACTCAAATATGTGTGCCAATCCGTCGGATGTCACCGGCGGCGGTCTTCCATGACAGGGCGCGCCCGTCAGGCGTTGGTTCTTTTAAGGATGTATCCGAAGCTGCTTGGGTGATCCCCCGCGGGTCTCCTTCACCCCTGTGCGGAAGATTTAAGCGCCATCTTGACTGCCGGTTGAACCAGAGCAAGGGCTGCTGCGAACGCGCCTTCTATATCCAAATTGCTGGTGTCTAGCAAGGCCGCATCTTCCGCGGGCTTTAAGGGGGCGGTGGACCGACTGCGGTCCCGTTCATCACGGGCGATAATGTCGGCAAGGATCTGGGCTTCCGTAGGACCCTGGTCCTTTAATTCAAGCCAGCGGCGGTGGGCGCGCACCTGCGGGGCGGCGTCAACGAAAAGCTTTGCGCTGGCATCCGGGCAGACCACGGTGCCGATGTCGCGCCCGTCGAGCACCGCACCGGGGCCATTGGCGGCAAATGCGCGCTGGAAATCGAGTAGGGCGGCGCGCACGCCGGGGTGGGCCGACACGATCGATGCCCCGGTGCCCGCAGCCGCGGTGCGGATGGCCGGATCAGACGCGCGGGCCGGGTCCAGCGTTTGGGCGGCGGCAATGGCGGCGGCTTCATCATGGGGATCGCCCCCCGCTTCAATCACCCCCACTGCTGTCAGCCGGTACAGTGCGCCGGTGTCGAGATAGGAAAAGCCGAAATGTTTGGCCAGTTTCTTGGCCAGCGTGCCTTTGCCCGAGGCTGCGGTGCCATCAACGGCGATAACGATGGACATCTGGTTTCCCCTGCCGGCCCGGTCGGGCCTCTTGGTTTATGGGTGATCCACGGGATCATCCACCAGCCTCACCCCGTAAACGGGGGGGCGTTAAACACATGCCCATCATTCCCGGTATCGTGGGGTGGGCTTTATCGGGTTCTATACGGATCGGGCTGGCTGATGCAAAACCTAAACCGATGGGGCCGGTTACGCCCGCTCCAGAAACTGCACCCGGGTTTCGCCATACATCCGTTCATCGCACAGGACAAAGCCGTCATGGGGCGGGGTGTCTTCTTCGGCGGCGGTTTCGACCACGGCGACGGCGCCGGGCTTAAGCCATTCACCGTCGATCAGCGCGGCCAGCGCCGGGCCGACCAGATCTTTACGATAAGGCGGATCAAGAAAGGCCAGCTCGAACGGCCCGCCCGCACCGCTGCCCATCGGGCCCAGCTGGGTGGCATCGCGCCGCCAGATCTTGCTGGCGCCGGTCAGTTGCAGGGCTTCGATATTCTCGCGCACCAGGGCGCGGCTGTCGGCGGAATCATCGACAAACAGGCAATATTGGGCACCCTGACTGATCGCCTCGATCCCCAGCGCCCCGGTTCCGGCAAACAGGTCGATGGCGCGGGCATCCTGCAATTCAAAGCCGCCCGAAAAAGCGTGGTGACGCAAGATGTTAAAGATTGCCTGACGTACCTTGTCCGCCGTTGGCCGCACCCGGCGATCCTCCGGCGTGTACAAATTTCGTCCACCTAATACGCCACCCGTAATCCGCATGATTCCCTCACAATTGAAGCGCCATGCTAGCGCAAGCGGCCGCGATAGGCTATGAGCGGGCAATGAGACGCATTCTGACCCAGCTTTGCCTGCTGTTTGCTCTGGCTGCCGTAAGTGCGGCCGGGCATGCCTCCTCCGCGGCCGATCTTGCCGGTCCCCTCCATGTCCAATCCCGTCTGGTGGCCGACCGGCTTACCGCCGCGCCTGGCCAAACCGTGACGGTGGCGATCGAACAACAGATCGAACCGGGCTGGCATACCTATTGGTCTAATCCGGGCGATGCCGGTCTGGCAACCACCGCCAAATGGCAGTTGCCGTCCGGCTGGCAGGCCGGGCCGATCCTGTGGCCCTATCCTAAGCGCGAGCAGACCGGCCCGCTGATGGATTACGGCTATGAGGGTAAGGCGTGGCTGCTGGTCGATCTCAGCGTGCCGAAGGATGCCAAAGCAGGCAAGTATGATCTGTCTGCTGATGTCGACTGGCTGGTGTGCCGCGAGGTTTGCGTGCCGGAAAGTGGCCATCTGACGCTGACCCTGTTTGTCGATGCCGCAGGCTCGGTGCCCGATGCTGTGTTGGCTGAACAGTTCGCGGCGGCCCGCGCCAAGCTTGCGACCAGAAGCCCATGGCCGGTGCATTACGCCAAAACCGACAAGGGGCTGGAGCTTGTGGTGGCTGCGCCGGGCCTCACCGGGGCGTCTCAGCCGGTGTCGGCGGTGTTTTTTCCCGCTAAAGCCGGGCTGATTACCGGCATTGCGCCACAGAATTTGCGCTTTACCAAGGATGGTCTGGTGCTGGGCCTAACCGCGTCGCCGCGCTTTACCGGCGGCAAGCTTGATGGCGTGCTGGTGCTGACATCCAAAGATGGTTCGGTGCAGGCTTTAAGTGTCGACGCCCCCATCGGTGCGGCCGCGGCCGGGGATGCCCCGCTGGGGCTGATTGTGGCTATGCTGTTTGCCTTTCTGGGCGGGCTGATCCTGAACATCATGCCCTGCGTGTTGCCGGTGCTGGCGATGAAGGTGCTGGCGATGGCCCGCGCCGGGACCAGCCGTGGTCATGCCCGTGCCGAATCGCTGGCCTATGGTCTGGGTGCGATTGCCAGCTTTGTGGCTTTGGGGCTGCTGCTGGCGGTTTTGCGCGAAGCCGGGGCGATGATTGGCTGGGGCTTCCAGTTGCAGCAGCCCATCGTGGTCGCCGGTTTGGCGCTGTTGTTCCTGGCTGTGGGCTTAAATCTTTCCAGCGTCTACGAAATCAACCCGGTGACGGCGGGCGACAGCCTGACCCGCAAATCGGGCCTGTCCGGCGCCTTTTTTACCGGCGTGCTGGCGGTGGCGGTGGCCGCACCCTGTTCGGCGCCGTTCATGGCGTCGGCGGTAGGTTTTGGTGCCACTCAGGGTGTTGGCACCGCGTTCGGCGTTTTCGCCGCGCTGGGCATTGGTTTTGCCTTCCCGTTCCTGCTCATCGCCGCCTTCCCGGGCACGTGCAAATATCTGCCCAAGCCGGGAAACTGGATGGTGACGCTGAAGCATTGGCTTGCCGTGCCGATCTACGCCACGGTGATCTGGCTGATCTGGGTGCTGGCCAAGCAGGTGCCGCTCGCAGGTCTGATCATCGTTATCGCCGCGCTGGTGCTGGCCGGGGTGACGTTGTGGCTGTGGGGCCGGGGCTATGGCAAAGCCGCACTGGCCGCGCTGGTGCTGACGCTGGCCGCTGTGGTGGCGGCAGGCTTTACGGGCGTCGGGTTAGCCGGAAACACGGCTGGCAAGAGCGACGCGCAGGCCTTTAACGGACTGGGCGAGGTTTATTCTGCCCAGAAATTGGAAACCTACCGCAAAGCCAAACGCCCGGTGTTCGTGGATGCCTCGGCCAGCTGGTGCATCACCTGTCTGGTCAATGAAGAAGCGGTGCTGAAAAAGCCTGAGGTGGCGGCGGCCTTCAAAAAGCAGAATGTCGCCATTCTGGTGGCGGACTGGACCAACCGCGATCCGGAAGTGACCAGGCTTCTGGAGGCCAATGGCCGTTCCGGTGTGCCGCTCTACGCCTATTATCCGCCAGATGGTGGTGCGCCCAGGCTGCTGCCGCAGATTCTGACTGTTGATGCGGTGCTCAAGGCGCTGACACCTTGATCCAGCAAAAAAGGGCTCGCTGACCGGCGAGCCCTTTTTTGTATGGGATAGGGGCTTACGCCTTAAAGCGTAAACGACAGGAAGTTGAGCGAGAAGCCCAGCGTGGCCCCGCCATCCAGCGCGCCGCCGAAGGAATAGGGCTGATAGCGGACATAGACGCGCCCGTTGACCGTTTCGGTGATACCGATTTCCAGGCCCATACCCGCGCGCCAGTCAACCTCATGCCGCTGGAAATAATGGGTCGTGGTCATGGTATCGTTGGCCGAGCCATCGGTATCGACACCGCCGATATCGGCGCGCAGGCGGGCATCACCCGACGCATAGGCCAGCCCGGCGGTCAGGAAGGGGCGGAAGCGGCCCGATGCGCCCAGCGGCCAGAAGGCATAGCCATCAAGCTGAATTTCGCGAATCGACATGCGGTAACGCAGCTTGTTGCCGTCATTATCCATGATGCGGTTTTCGTCATAGCTGTCGCTAACCCCAAGTTCAGCGGACAGATACGGCGAGAATCGGTACCCCAGGCGCAGGCCAACGCCCATCGGTGCCTCGGGGAAGTAGTCGGACGAGGTCGAATCGGTGGTCGTGGTGGTGTCACCCTTGCTGTTACCAACATAGGTTGCAGTAAAGTTCTTGGATTTCCACGAAATCTGGTCGATGCGCCCATCCAGCCCGATATAGAAGCCGGTCTGGTCGCCAGAGGCGGCCTGGGCCGGAACCGCGGCTGCGGCAAGGATAAGCGATGAAACAAGCACGGTCGAAAGGGGCTTCATGGGGTTCCTGCTATCGAAAGGGGCCCTTCTTTTAGAATGAGGGGCCTTCGGGCGGCGCTCCGCCGACGCAATGAGACGTTATTAAGAGACTAAGGATTTGTCACGGAGCAAGTTTTTTTTGTTTAACAGCCTTCAGACGCCG
The DNA here is from genome assembly GCF_055392125.1 of Micropepsis pineolensis. Taxonomy (NCBI): domain Bacteria; kingdom Pseudomonadati; phylum Pseudomonadota; class Alphaproteobacteria; order Micropepsales; family Micropepsaceae; genus Micropepsis; species Micropepsis pineolensis. Next base: position 2,738,554 of record NZ_AP042408.1, on the reverse strand, counting down.
GAGCAACGATATCGCTCTTGCACTTTCGCGCGGGCTTAAGTATGTGATCGCCCCAATGCGGACAGGTGGCAGAGTGGTCGATTGCACCGCACTCGAAATGCGGCGTACGGGTGACCGTACCGGGAGTTCGAATCCCCCCTGTCCGCCACTTCTCTTTAAGTGGCATTTACGGCGACCACAAACAGCTAACGCGCTGCTTTTGCTATATTTTCCGTGGTTGCGGGCGATGATGCCCCCATGCAAATTCCCTGAGCATCGCATTTCCCATGTTTTTGAGATGCTGACCGACCGGGGCGCGCGGTAGGCGCAAAACCCGGCGGCACAAATCTGTAAACTGACGGACGGTGGCCCGCTCTGGCTCTTTCTTTCGGGGGGGGCGCGCGCCGAATCTGCCCCCCATTAAAATCATGGCCAGCAAAGCCCTGTGGGGCAGGCCGAGAACGTGTTCGGGGATATCGCGCGACCGGTCCCCCCGGATCGCCCAGCTGTCAGGCATTGCAGCCTGCGGTGCGGAGCTGGTGGGCGGACATTTTCCGTCTGGCGCATCTATTGCCCGCTAGCACAACATGCCCCAGAGCCAGACGCAGAACCCACCGGGGGTGCGCAACCGCAGTGATGGGGGGTAATTCATGAACCCCATTCATAGGATCATGCCGATATCGGCATTTTTACGCAGAACCCATAACTGGTAAAACAGCCTCAAGTTAAAAAGTGCGTGTGGAAAGACGTTGTTCTTGAGTGCGGGCATAATCCTTTTTGTCACGGATTAAAAAAAGCCTGTCCACGTATTTAGGATTAGTCACGGCTAGGTTTTACCGTTTTTATGGAGCGCATCAATGCAAGACGTTACGCTTAACAACGGCATCAAAATGCCGATCCTTGGGTATGGTGTTTTCCAGGTGTCCGATTTGGCGCAGTGTGAACAAAGTGTTGTTCAGGCTATCGATACGGGCTACCGCCTGATTGATACCGCCGCTTCCTATCAAAATGAAACGGCGGTTGGGCTGGGTATTAAGAAAAGCGGTATCGACCGGAAAGAGTTGTTTGTCACAACCAAGCTTTGGGTTCAGGATGCCTCGTATGAAGGTGCAAAAAAGGCCTTCCAGAGATCGCTTGATAAACTTCAGCTCGATTATCTTGATCTGTATCTGATCCACCAGCCCTATAACGACGTTTATGGCGCATGGCATGCTATGGAAGAGCTATACGAGGCAGGTAAAGTCCGTGCTATCGGCGTCAGCAATTTTCATCCTGACCGCGTGATGGATTTGATCGTTCACAACAAGATCACGCCCGCCATTAATCAGATTGAAACGCATCCCTTTAATCAACAAATTGAAACACAGGCTTTTCTGAAAGAGAACGGCATCCAGATTGAATCGTGGGGGCCGTTTGCGGAAGGCAAAAACAATATCTTCCAAAACGAGGTATTGCTGGCGCTGGCAAAGAAATATGGCAAATCGGTCGGGCAAATCATTCTGCGCTGGCTGACACAGCGTGGCGTCGTCGTCATTCCCAAAACCGTTCGTAAAGAGCGTATGGAAGAAAATCTGCACAGCCTGGATTTCACCATGGATGCGCAAGACATGGCCGCCATCGCCCCGCTCGATACCAAAACCAGCAGCTTTTTCGATCATCGCGATCCGGCCATGGTTAAATGGCTCGGAGAACGCAAAATGCCGGAATGAAAAGAGTAAATAGACTGCGGGCGTGATTAAGCATTCTGCTGCCGATATCTCTGTTATGAACGCCGCCTTATCAAAAATCATGGAGTGAGGCGCACCGTATTCGATAGAACACAAAAAACGCGTTAGCCACTATGCCTGGCTTTATCTCGTTGAAGGAGAACAATATGCAATTTGAATTTCAAAACCCAACCAAAGTCGTCTTCGGCGCAGGACAGATTTCACGTTTAGGCGAGATTGTTAGCGGTTTCGGCAAGCACGCCTTGATTGTCACTGGTGGCGGCAGTGTAAAACGCAGTGGCACATTTGATCGTGCTGTTGATAGTTTGAAGAAAGCAGGCGTTGCGGTATCTGAATGCTCCGGTGTTGAACCCAATCCCCGGATTACGTCTGTTGCCCGAGGTGCGGATATTATTCGTAAAGAACATTGTGATGTCATCATTGCTTTGGGTGGTGGCAGTACAATGGACGCATCAAAGGTAATTGCTGCGGCAGCACTTTATGATGGCGATCCGTGGAATCTCATTATGCACGGGCAGGCAAATTATGCTGCGCCAGCGAAGGCGCTTCCCTTGATTACGGTGCCAACCCTGGCGGCGACCGGTTCGGAAACCAATTGCGGCGCAGTAATCAGTAACGACGAAACGAAAGTGAAATCTTTCGTGTCCGCTTTCTGCCTGTACCCCAAAGTTGCTTTAGTTGATCCGGAGCTCACAGCCTCTGTGCCGAAAGATCAGACGGCTTATGGTGTTTGCGATCTTATCACGCATGTGACGGAAGGCTATTTCAACGGCGTCGACGGCACCCCGATTCAGGATCGTTTCGCTGAAGGTGTCATTCTTACCGCAATGGAATGGGGCCCGAAGGCAATTACCAATGGTAATGACATAGAGGCCCGTGCCCAAATTCAGTGGGCGGCACTGGTGGCGCTCAATGGTTGGGTGCAGGTCGGAACCAATTTTGCGCCGCCCGTGCATATGATCGAACATGCGCTTTCCGCCCATCACGACATTACACATGGTGCAGGGCTTGCGATTATCAACCCGTCCTGGATGCGCTTTGCCGCTAAGGCCCGACCAGAACGTTTTGCGCAATTTGCACAACGCATCTTCCAGATTCCGAGGGCCGGGAAGGATGCACTCAGCGTTGCTCTCGAAGGTATCGATAGGTTCGAAGCGTTTTTGCGGTCTATCGGCTGTCCGACACATCTGTCGGAACTTGGTATTGGTGATGAATTGTTTGCACGTTATGCCGAAGATGCCGTTTTGGTTGTGAATGACGGCAAAGGAAACCTCGCCGGACGCCCACCCATGAGCAAAGAAGACATTATCGGCGTATTGCGGTCGGCGGCCTAAACTCAAACTGATTATGAAAGAAAAATGCTATGAGTAATGTCATCGTCGTAATCGGGTCTGGTTCCATCGGTCAAGCCATTGCGCGCCGGGTTGGAATGGGCAAAAAAATTCTTCTTGCTGATTTGCGCCTGGAAAATGCGGATGTCGCGGCGACCGTGTTTAGAAATGCCGGATATGATGTCAGTACCTCTGTCGTCGACGTGTCCTCGCGCGCTTCTGTTCATACGCTTGTTGAAACAGCAACGGCGCTTGGGGACGTTTCCGGTGTTATCCATGCGGCCGGGGTCTCCCCCTCGCAAGCCTCGCCGGCGACCATTCTCAAAGTCGATCTGTACGGCACGGCCCTGGTGCTGGAAGAGTTTGGAAATGTGATCGTGCGCGGTGGCTCTGGCATCGTTATTGCCTCGCAGTCGGGCCATCGCTTGGGTGCGCTGACAGCCGAGCAGGATGCTGCGCTGGCAACGACACCAACCGAGGAATTGCTGAATATTCCTTTCCTTCAGCCGGATCAGGTTACGGATTCTCTTAACGCCTATCAGCTTTCTAAACGCGGCAATGCATTGCGTGTGAAAGCCGAGGCTGTGCGTTGGGGAAAACGGGGGGCGCGGGTTAACACTATTAGCCCCGGTATCATCATCACGCCACTTGCCAATGACGAGCTGACAGGGCCACGTGGCGAAGGGTATCGCCGCATGATTAACCTATGTCCCGTTGGACGTGCCGGAACCCCTGATGAAGTTGGCTCTCTTGGTGCACTGCTTATGGGGCCGGAAGGAACTTTTATCACGGGTAGCGACTTCCTGATGGATGGTGGCGTTACCGCTTCGTACTTTTACGGCGAACTCGCGCCGAAAAAGGACAAGTAATGGACTGGCCTGTTGCAGATGGCGATGGAGTGTCGCCATCTGCGGCAAGGCCGACCGGTATAAAACGGTATTAAATGAAAATGCGTCCGTTAGGGCGCGGTATCAGAATTTGAGCGCAGGCGGCGCAGCAGCGTTTGCCGGGTATGCGCGATCCGTGGCGTGCGCAGGGCGCTGGGGAGCCAGACCAAAGAGTAGCTGTTGGTCAGTGGTGGCGAAGTCTGCCCGATGATACCCAATCGACCTTCTGCCAGTGCCTGACCGCAAAGATAATTGGGCAGGACCGACCAGCCGGTTCCTTCCAGCAGCAGATGACGCAAAACACGCAAATCCGGGCTGGTCAGGGCCGGAGATGCCGGATGATGGGTTACGTGATTATGGCGCAGCCAGCTGTCAATGAGGGGGCGGTTGAGGCTGTATGCCAACAACGGCTCATGCATGAGCGCTTCATCTAGGGTGCCCGCGGACTGGATGCGCGCTATCACCGATGGTGCCGCTACCGCATAGACCGGCTCCTCGCGGATGACTTCGCTGTGTAGGCGGCCATCGACGACCGGATAGGCAGAAATGCCAAGATCGAAATGCCCTTCGACCAGCATCTGCTGCAACATATCACGGTCAGCAGGCTGCAGACGGATGCGCATGCCGGCCTCAATCAGCACAGGAAGGTGGCGCGCGACTTCCTCGGCAATGAAGTCTGCATGGCCGATGATGCGTATTGTGCCAGTCATTTCCGACGATCGCGCTCTGGCTTTTGCGAGTGCTTCTTCAGCCTGATCAAGCAGTGTCCCTAAATCCAGAGCCAGATCATTAGCCGCAGCCGTAGGTTGTACGCCGCGCGCCTGACGGTCGAACAGGGGGTGGCCAATGGCCACTTCCAGCCCGGCAATATGCTGGGAGACATTAGATTGCGTCAGATTCAGGCTGCGGGCCGCACCAGAGATCGACCGCAGGCGATAAACCTCGACAAATGTTCGGAGCCGGATAAGTGACATGTGGTATCCATCATATTTTTGATGGCAGAGTTCAAGAGCTTTGTGTGTGGGGACGCCAAAAGGGGGCTATCACTGAGGCCAAGAAACAACCCCCTGGACTTTAGAGAACGTAAATGTTGACAAAAATACTATACAAAACCTCGGCCATTTCCTATGGTGGCCGCGATGGCCGTACCCGTACCACCGATGGCGCGCTCAGCGTCTGGCTGGACCTTCCGGTCGAGCTTGGTGGGCGCGGGCATGGCAATAACCCGGAACAGTTATTTGCTGCGGGGTATGCCGCCTGTTTTCTGTCAGCCATGAAGACGGTGGCCCCGTCGGTTGCCGTAAAGGTGCCTGCCGAGGCCAACGTTACCGCCACCGTGGGGATTGGCCCCCGGGCTGAAGGTGGCTTTGGCCTGGCGATCGACCTTCGCATTGAATTACCCGGTGTGGATCGTGCCGAAGGGCAGCGCCTGATCGAAGCCGCCCATGCTGCGTGTCCATATTCCAATGCTGTTCGTGGCAACGTTGATGTTGTCCTGACCCAGGCCTGAGATCGGAGACCGATGATGACCGACAATGCTATCTATAAAGATCTGCAGTGTATTCTACACGGTATGAAAAATGCGCATCTGGCGAAGCCGGTTGCCGATGCCGCCCTGCGCCGCGATCGGCTGGAACGTGCCGCGCACCTGATCACGGACAATTCTGCCGATTTTGCTAAAGCCATCAGTGCCGACTTTGGCAATCGTGCAGTGTATCATTCCCTGACGGCCGATATTGCAACAACTGCGGCAGGTCTGCGCTATAGCGCAGCGCATGTCGCCGACTGGATGCAGCGCGAGGTCGTCGAAACGCCGGACCCTGCTATGTCGGCATGGATCGAGCCGCAGCCCATGGGCGTGGTTGGCATTATCAGCCCGTGGAATTTTCCGATAAATCTGGCATTTGCGCCGCTGGCTGGCGTCTTTGCCGCAGGCAATACGGCATTAATCAAACCTTCGGAATTCACGCCCCGTACATCTGAGTTGATGGCCCTTCTCGTCGGAGATTTGTTTGATGCCGAAGAGTTGGGCGTGGTGATCGGCGGGCCGGATGTGGCACAAGCCTTCTCGTCTTTGCCGTTCGACCATCTTGTATTTACCGGCAGTTCTGCGGTTGGTCGCCATGTGATGCGTGCGGCCGCGGAAAATCTGGTGCCGGTTACGCTGGAGCTGGGCGGTAAGTGCCCGGTTGTGATCGAGAGCGGTTTCGACATCGCAACGGCCGCGGATCGCGTATTGACGGTCAAGACCTTCAATGCCGGGCAAATCTGTATTTCTCCTGATTATGTCATGTTGCAGGATGATGCGGTTGAAGGCTTCGTGGCTTCTGCGAAAAGCTTTATGGCAAAGGCATTCCCCACCATTCAGGCTAATGACGATTACACATCGGTTGTAACCCAGCGCCATTTTGAACGGCTGGTTGGGTTGATTGCCGATGCCGAGGCAAAGGGTGCCCGGGTCGTTACGCTCAATCCTGCGGGGGAACCGCCCTATGATGCTGCGACACGTAAAATCGCGCCCGTGTTACTGCTCGGGGTAAGCGATGATATGCGGGTTATGCAGGAGGAGATTTTTGGCCCCCTGTTGCCTGTTAAAACTGTGGCCAGCATTGAAGACGCCATTGCGCACATCAATGCCCATGATCGCCCTCTGGCCGCCTATTTGTTCAGTAATACAGCTAAGACCCAGCAGCATTTTGCAGCCCGGGTGACATCTGGCGCGCTGGTGATCAACGATGTCATGACGCACGCCAGTATCGAAACCCTTCCGTTTGGTGGTGTGGGGGCATCGGGCATTGGTGCCTATCATGGTGTTCATGGCTTCCGGCGGTTCAGTCACTTCCGCCCAACGGTACTTCAGTCGGCTGAAGGGGCCAGTGGTCTTCGTCTTCGTGCCCCCTATGCCGACAAGCAAGCTGCATTAGAAGCAATGCTGAGCCGGAAAAACTAAAATACAGTTCTTAAATCCCTCTCCCCTCATGTCCGTGCTTGTTATCGCGGACCGACAAAAAGGTAATCAACGATGAAAATTCTGATGGTGATGACAAGCCATGACGCGCTGGGTAATACAGGCAAAAAGACTGGCTTCTGGCTCGAGGAATTTGCAGCCCCGTACTATACGTTTCTCGACGCGGGGGCCGAGATAACAGTGGCATCGCCTGCCGGTGGTCAGCCGCCGCTCGACCCCAAAAGCGATCTGCCGGATTTCCAGACCGCACTGACCCATCGCTTCAAGGCGGATCCGGCAGCGCAAAAGGTGCTGGCCAACACGGTGAAGCTTGACACCGTGCGGCAGGAAGATTTCGACACGGTATTTTATCCCGGCGGTCATGGCCCCTTGTGGGATCTGGCCGAAAGCCCGGTGTCAATCCGGCTGATCGAAAGCTTCGAGCGTGCCGGTAAGCCGATTGGTTTTGTCTGCCATGCGCCGGGCGTGCTGAAGAATGTCAAGGCTGCCAATGGCGATCCCATCGTAAAGGGGCGCACGGTCACCGGTTTTACCAATGGTGAAGAAGCCGCCGTCGAGCTGACGGATGTCGTGCCCTTCCTGATCGAGGACACGTTTATTGCGCAGGGCGCCGACTATCGTAAAGGCCCGGATTGGGCACCGTTCGTCGTGGAAGATGGCAAGCTGATTACGGGGCAGAACCCGGCCAGCAGTGAAGGTGTTGCCAAGGTGCTGATCGGATTGATCGCGTAATGCCATAGGGGCCGGGCAGAGATTTCTGTCCGGCCCCTTGCAGGTTTGGTTGCATGCCATAAGCCTAATCGTGAGGAATTCTGGTAATTGCGATTAGGCGGTCCGTTTTCAGGTTCCTTTGCCCGGCTGTTTTGCGTCGTAATATCCGCCCAGAGCCCGGACCAGATCGGTGGCCAGTTTGAGCTGTTGGCTATGCAGATCGAGCAGGCTGCGCTGGGCATCCAGGGCGGCGGTTTGGGCTGTCACCACTTCCAGATAGCTGGCCGCGCCGTCGTGATAGCGGGTCAAAGCCAGATCGCTGGCCCGGTTCGCGGCATCGGCTGCGGTATGCTGATGGCTTTCCTGATCGGTCAGGTGACGGGCGGTGGCCAGATCATCCTCCACCTCGCGGAAGGCGGTCAGCACCGTCTGGCGATAATTGGCCACGGCCAGATCATATTCGGCATGGCTGCGGTCGAGGTTGGCACTGTTGGCGCCATTGTCGAACAAGGGCAGGGCTGCTGCGGCCGGACCAATCGACCAGTAGCGGTTATCACTGGCAAACAGGTTGCTGGCCGTCGACTGATAGCCCCCGGTCAGCCCCAGAATAATGCGGGGGAAAAACGCCGCTCGCGCCACGCCAATCTGAGCGTTGGCCGACGCAACCCGGTGCTCTGCCGCAGCGATATCCGGCCGGCGCTCCAAAAGGGCCGAGGGAACATCAACCGGAATACGTGGCGGCAGCAGCGCGGCATCCGATGGGGCCAGACTGAAACGCGATGGCACCATGCCGAGCAGGATCGCAATGGCGTGTTCATCATTGGCGCGCAACGCGGTAACCTGATCAAGTTCGACCTTGGCACTGGCCAGCAGGTTGAGGGCGCGGCTGACATCAATCTCCGAAGCGATACCACCGTCATGGCGCGCGGTGGTCAGATCATAGGCCCGCTGATAGGCCGCAACGGTTTGGCGTAGCAGCGTCAGACGGGTATCCAGACCGCGTAAATCGAAATAGACCGTGGCGAGCTGGGCCTGCAAGCCCAGACGCACGGCATCGTAATCCGATTTGGCCGCGTCGGCACTGGCGTCACTGGCCCGTACCGAATTGCGGATGCTGCCGAACAGATCCAGCTCATAGGTCAGCGACGGGCCAACCGAGTAATTGTTATAGGTTACCGCTTCCCCCGTCGTCAGCGGGCGCGATTTCGAAACGGTGCTGCGTTCAACGCTGCCCCCGGCACTGACCCAGGGCAGCAGATCGGCGCGGCTGCGCCCGGCAATGGCGGCGGCTTCGGCATAGCGCGCCGCGGCGGCGGCAAGGCTGGGATTATCGCTGTCGATACGGTCTTGCAGCGCGTTGAGCGTTGCGTCGCCGAAAATCTCCCACCATTTGCCGGTCGGGGGCACTTTGCTGCCCGCCGGTTGCCAGACATCGTCTTCCTTGTAGCCCGCACCGACGTCGACCGCCGGGCGGTGGTAATCCGGTGCCAGCGAGCACCCCGTCAGCAGCAACAGGGCAATGAAGACGGCTTTATTTCTTTGCCGCATGGACCTGCTCCCCGGCTGAATGCACGACGCGCACCGCATCGCCGGTTTGCAACGATTCCGGCGGGCTGTCGATCACGACGTCTTTGACCGTCAGGCCATCGTTGATTTCGACCACTTTGCCAAGATCCCGGCCGATTTTGATCGTGCGCAGAATGGCCCGGTTATCGCGGCCCAACAGGGCAACCTGCGTACCGCGTTCGCTGATGACCAGTGCGCTGGGCGGCAGGGTGACACTGCCTTTGACCGCTTGCAGCGGGAAATTCGCTTGCGCATAGGAACCGGGCCGCAAGGCATGTTCGTGATTGTCGGCCTGCAATTCGACCAGCAAGGTGCCCGATGCCGGGTCCACCGCATCCGCCGTGCGGGTGACTGTGGCGGGGAAGGTCCGGCTGGGATATTCCGGCAAAGTCAGATTGACCACGGTGCCGACATGAACCTGGGCCGAATAGGCCTGCGGCACGCGGACATAGGCGCGGATGCGGCTGACATCGGAAACCGTGAACAGCGGCGAGGTCGTGGCATTGTCGGCATTGATCAGGGCGCCGACCTGCACCGAACGCGTTGTTATGGTGCCATCAAAGGGGGCCACGATGCGGGTGTAACCGGCCATGGTCCTCAGCCGGTCCATATTGGCGCGGGCGGCATTGGCCACGGCGGTTTTGGCCGCCAGATCGCCGAGCTTCTCATCGGCTTCCTGTTTGGAAACCGCATCCTTTGCCAGCATGGTCGTCCAGCGTTTGGCGGTGGTTTGAGCCAGAAGCTGATTGGCCCGGGCGGTTTGATAATCCGCCTCGGCGGCGGCCAGTTGCTGCTGTACTTCCGGCGCATCCAGCAGTGCCAGCGTCTGGCCGCTGCGAACATTATCGCCGATATCCACCAGCCACTGCTTCACATAGCCGGACGTGCGGGCATAGATCGGCGCGCTGTTCAGGGCCTGCAGGCTGGCCGGCAAGGTCAGCAGGCCACCGGCGGCCGATGCCGCAGGATGGATGGTCGAGACATTCGGGGTCGCCTGATCCTGCGTCCATGCTGCCAGCCGGTATTGATTATACAGGCGCGTGGAAATGCCAGCCACCACGACACACAGGACAATGATAATCGCAATCGCTTTGCGCCGCTTCGGCCAAACTGTTCGGAAGTTCAGCATTTTATTCCTCTATTTCGATCTGTTTAAAGCGCGCCGGAGTATCGTGCCGATGAACGAAGCTGAAGACGGCAGGAACGAAAACCAGTGTCGCAAAGGTTGCTACAAGAAGTCCGCCGATCACGGCGCGGCCCAGTGGTGCGTTTTGCTCACCCCCTTCACCGAGGCCCAAGGCCATGGGCAGCATACCGATGATCATCGCCAGCGCCGTCATCAGCACCGGGCGGAAGCGGATAACCCCGGCTTCCAGCGCTGCCTTGGTGGCGTCGCCCAGCTCGGCCAGACGTTCGCGGGCAAAGCTGACCACCAGGATCGAGTTGGATGTCGCAACACCCATACACATGATGGCGCCGATCAGGGCCGGGACCGATAGCGTGGTTCCGGTGGTGAACAGCATCCAGGTGATGCCTGCCAGTGCGCCGGGCAGTGCGGTGATGATGACGAAGGGATCGAGCCAGCTCTGGAAGTTGACGACGATCAGGAAGTAGATCAGCACCACGGCACCGATCAGCCCCAGACCAAGCCCGATAAAGGCGGTGTTCATGGTGGCGTACTGACCACGCAAGGTGACGGTGGTGCCTTTGGGGGCCTGGGCTTTGAGATCGCGCAGGACGTGATTGATGTCACCGGCCACGGCCCCCAGATCGCGATCGCTGATCGTGGCGTAAATATCGGTGACCGGCGTGATGTTGTAATGCGAAACCACGGCCGGGGTGTTGCTGTGGCTGATGGTGCTGACGCCACCCAGAACCTGCAGGGTGTTGTTGGTGGTGCCGGTGACCGGGATGCTGGTCAACGCCGCCATGCTGCCGACCCGGTATTCCGGCGTCTGCGCGACGATCGGGTAGGAAACACCATTTTGCGGGTTGAGGAAGAAGACCGGTGCCGTCTGCGAGGAACCGGCCAGAATGTTGGACACGCTGGAGGTAACGTCGCGTTCGGTCAGACCAATCTGGCCGATGTGGCTGCGGTCGACGTCGATATTGAGCTGCGGATAATGCAGCGATTGCTGAATGCGGCCATCGACCAGCCCGGTGATGCCATTGATCCGGCGCAGGATCTTGTGAGCATAGGCATCGTTACTCTTCATGTTGGGTCCGACAACCTCGATCGTGATCGGTGCGGGCGAGCCAAAGTTCAGGATCTGGCTGGTGATGTCGGCCGGCAGGAAAGCGAACTGCGTGCCGGGGAAGGCTTTGGGCAGTTCCTCGCGCAGTTTGCGAACATAGTCGGCGGTCGGTTTGTGGTCCGAGGAAAGCTGAATGAGAAAATCGCCGTCCTGTGGGCCGATGGTGCCGGAATTGTTGTAGACCGAGTTGATGATACTGACCGGCAAACCGATATTGTCGACGATGGATACCAGTTCCTTGGGGGGAATGATTTGCTTGATGCGCTGCGAGATGCGGCCAAATTCGGCCGAGGTCTGTTCAACCCGCGATCCGACCGGGGCCCGCACGTGAATAGATATCGAGCCGGCATCGACTGCCGGAAAGAAGTTTTCGCCCAGGAACGGCAGCAACAGGAAGGACAACAGGATCACAGTCATAAAGCCGATCATGAAGCGTTTCGGGGCGGCCAGAACCGTTTCCAGAAAGGTGCCATAGATCGTGCGGATACGCTCGAACAGGCCCGAGAATTTTTTCTGGAATTGCTGCAGGGGGGCGATGATGGAACCGAATCTTCCGGTGCCGGGCGGAGCTGAGATGCTGTGCGTCAGATGATGTGGTTTGAGCAGATACATCGCCATGGTCGGCACCAGGGTGCGCGACAGGACGAACGAAGCGATCATGGCGAACACCACCGACAGCGCCAGCGGTACGAACAGGAAGCCGGAGACGCCCGGTAAAAAGAACATCGGCACAAAGACGATGCAGATGCACAGTAGCGAGACGAAGGCCGGGGTAACAATCTGGCGGGCACCATCCATGATGGCGCTGAGCACCGGCTTGCCCTGTTCCAGATGCCAGTTGATGTTTTCAATCGTCACCGTGGCATCGTCAACCAGAATACCTACGGCCAGGCTGAGACCGCCCAGCGTCATGATGTTGAGGGTGTTGCCGGTTAGCGACAGCCCCATCACCGCCGCCAGAATGGCCAGCGGGATCGAGGTGGCGATAATGGCCGTCGAACGCCACGATCCGAGAAAGAGCAGGATCATCAGCGAGGTTAAGGCCGCTGCGGTGATGCCTTCGTTGATAACGCCCTTAATGGCGGCTTTGACGAACAGCGACTGATCGCCGATCGGAACGATTTTTAAAGAATCCGGCAGGGTCTGCTGAATCTTCGGCAAGCTGTCTTTAATGCCCTGAACGATCGAAAGTGTCGATGTCGCGCCGATCTTCAGGATGGTCATGATAACCGAACGGCTGCCATCGACATGCACGACATTGGTCTGCGGGGCGGGGCCGTCACGCACATGTGCCACATCGCGCATATAGATCGTGGCGCCGTTCACAACCTTGACCGGGAAGTTGTTGATATCTTCGACGGTGGACGGTGCGTTGTTGAGGTGTACCGCATACTGATATTCGCCGATTTTGACGAAACCAGCTGGTGTGATCTGGGTCTGCGCTGCGATGGCGTTACCGACATCCTGAGCGGATAACCCTTTCGACTGCAGGGCTTGCGGGTCGAGGTCGACCTGTATCTGGCGTGAGCTGCCGCCGTAAGGCGAGGGAATGGCGGCGCCGGGAACCGTCACCAGGGTTGGCCGGATCTGGTTCATGCCCATATCGAACATCTGGCCTTCGGTCAGGCCCTTGCCCGAAAGCGCAAGCTGTAAGATTGGCACGGTCGATGCGCTATAGTTCAGGATCAGCGGGGGCTGTGTGCCGCTGGGCAGCTGGCGTAACATGGTCTGCGAAACCGATGTGACCTGGGATGTCGCGGTGGGAATGTCGGCGCCGGGCTGGAAATAGATTTTGACGATACCAATGCCCTGTAACGACTGACTTTCAATGTGGTCGATGTCATTGACCGTACTGGTCAGGGCGCGTTCGTAGGGGGTGATGATCCGTCCGGCCATTTCGTCCGGCGGCAGGCCGGTATAGGTCCAGGCAATCGCGATCACCGGCACCTTGATGTCAGGAAAAATATCGACCGGGGTGCGGATGGCGGATAACACGCCGAGAATTGTGATCAGAATGGCCATGACGATAAACGTCAGCGGCTTGGTCAGGGCTATTCGTACAAGACGGATCAACGCAAACACTCCACATGGCCCATGCGAACGGCGTGGGTCGTTTCATATATTCAGACGGAACTGGGGCGACGGTTTTGTGCTTATCTTTGCCGCATTGGTCTCTGCGTGGTTTTCATCGTCAAGATGCATGCGTTTATTTGGGGCCGCAGCATCCGGCGTCTGGCAATCAAAATATACGACAGCCTTTTGGGGCTGTATGTTTTCCTGCCAACAGGTCTATGCTGTGCACTGCATAGCATGAGAATGCATGGCAGAGTGCTCTCTAGCAGAGGGTGAAGCGAGAAATTAGATGGCAAAACCCGCATGCACTTATGAGGAGCCCTCATAAGTGTGGGGTGGATGTGGCTGGCGTGGGTTGGCCATTCAGGCGCCGTTTGCCACGAAAAATTGATGAGGCAGGCTCACTACTCCATGCATTTCTTATGGATAATTGCTACTGTGTAACTCCGTTAGAATTTAAAATGTTTGAGTTGCCCCTGGCTATATCGGTGTCGCTTCATCATCGCGTCGCACACATAGGGACGTTTTCTGGGCTGGTGAGAAATCAATGCAGAACCAGATCTGCTTCATTGCGAAAATTAGGGTGGTCACATGAAAAAGCACATTTCACGGCGTAGTTTCATTCAGAAGGGCGCGGTTGCCGCGGGCGCTGTGGCGGCTGGGGAATTGCCCGGTATAGACCATGCTGTTGGTGCACCTCGGGAAAAGGCTCCGGTATATTTTACCAAGGATATTAGTGTTGCCGGATTGCTGAAAGCCTATGCCAAGGTCAATCAGGGTATGACGGGTAAAATCGGCATCAAACTCAGCACCGGGGAGCCGCACGGGCCGAATTTGCTGCCGATTTCACTGATCAAAGGCTTTCAGGCCCATGTGCCGAACAGCAATATTGTGGAATGCAATGTGCTGTATCGCAGTCCGCGTCAGCATACCGACACACATATCGAAACGTTGAAGGTCAACGGGTTCGATTTCTGCCCGGTCGATATCATGGATGCGGATGGTGATGTGTCGCTGCCGGTTCCGGGTATGCAGGCATTTCTGGATAAATACGCCGATCCGTCATTGAAGGTGCGTCCCTATACACCGGGGCGGCATTTGACCGAAGTGGCGGTTGGCAAGCATATGATGGATTATAATTCTCTGCTGGTTTACACCCACTTTAAGGGCCATGCGATGGCTGGTTTCGGCGGTTCGCTGAAAAATATCGCGATTGGTTGTGCCTCCGGCCAGGTTGGTAAGCGCCAGATCCACGGTGATAAATGGGAAACCGGGGCACCGTTTTTGGAACGCATGGTGGAATGCGGCAAGGCCATCACCGCACATTTCGGAACGCACATCACCTATATTAATGTGCTGAAAAATCTTTCGGTCGATTGTGACTGTGATGCCCATGGTGTACCGCCGACAGCCAAAGATATCGGTATTCTGGCTTCGACCGATATTCTGGCGATTGATAAGGCTTCGGTGGATTTTATGTATGCTCTGCCACCGCCCGAGCGCCATGATATTGTCGAGCGGATTGAAACCCGTACCGGACTGCGCCAGATCGAATATATGAAGTCGTTAGGTCTGGGTAATGATCAATATGAGCTGATCAATATCTGATACGGTACTGCGGCGGCAGCGTAGTACTGCCGCCGCCAGCCTCCATAGCGTGCGGTTATGCGGGGATGGATTTTTGGAACAATTTTCAGTGCAGGCTCAGATGTTTGTTCATACCCCTACGGTTTTCAGTCTACTTGCAGTCAGCTTTCCGCTAGGTATGGTTCATGCCTTTGATCCCGACCATGTGCTCGCTGTTGCCACACTGACGGGGCGGCAAGATCGCCCCAGTCATGCGCTATCCTATGCGGCACACTGGGCCATTGGTCATGGCGGTCTGTTGCTTCTGATCACCATTGCGGCCTTGGGCTTTCACTGGGTGTTGCCACAAAGCATTCCCTATTGGGCTGAACGCAGTGTCGGCATCATCCTGATTCTGACGGGCTGCTCAGTGTTATGGAATATTCGCAAGGAACGTAGTCCATCGCAAGGCTGGCACAGTCATGGTGATGGCTGGCATGGTGATGGCTGGCACCACCATGATGTCCCTGGTTCTGCCCGGCGTCCGTTTTTTCGGGCCCCGCTTTTGATTGGCATTGTGCACGGGACGGCAGGAAGTGCAGTGTTTCTGGCATTAATTCCGGCAATTTTTTTAAGCCCGGCTATGGGTGTTATATATGTGGTGATTTTTTCGCTGGGCGTTCTTGCCGGAATGCTGTGTTTTGCCGCCATCCTTCGGCGCGGGCAGGGCTGGATCAGTCAGAAAATACGGCGTCTCGGGTATGCCTTTCGTGGTACGCTGGCGGTCGTGGCCATGTGTGTCGGCGTATTCTGGATTGTGAGCTGAAATGTTCCGACTTGGTCTTTTCGGCGGTAAGTTCAATCCGGTGCATCTTGGCCACCTGATCGCGGCACAAGCCGCGGCGGAGGCGCTTTCGCTCGACCGGCTGATTTTCGTGCCGGTGGGTGCGCCATTGCTGAAAGACTGTCCGGAGCTGATCGATGGTCGTCAGCGGGTGGATATGTTGCGCCATGCGTTGTCGGGCGCGCCACAATACCAGGTTAGTGATGTCGAGATTGCGCGCACGGGAAAATCGACGACGATCGATACCGTACGTTCCTTTCGCCAGGAATATCCCGGTGCGGAAATAACTTTTTTACTCGGCTCCGACATTGTCGGCCGGTTGCACCTGTGGCAGGGCATCGGTGATCTGCGTCAGATGTGCCGTTTTGCTGTACTGGTTCGTGCCGGGCAAGATCAGTCAGGTGTTGAACCTGATATTCAACGGATAGCGGTGCCAGCTATCGACATTTCTTCCTCTTTGATCCGGGCGCGAAGCTTAAAAGGCTTGGCGATTGATTTCATGACACCTCCAGATGTTGCCGAATACATCGCCACCAATGAACTTTATACACTTGGCACCTTGCAGAAAAATCTTGAAGCCAGGCTTGCCGAAATCGGGCCTCGCGTGGTGTGCTGCTCTGGCGGGGTGGATTCTCTGCTGCTGGCTACACTTGCCCATCGTGCCGCCCCGGCGGATACCATCATCGCTCACGCGGTCAGCCCGGCGGTGCCGCAGGCCGCGACCGAACGCGTCAAAGCCGTGGCTTCGCAAGAAGGCTGGCAGTTGACCCTGGTGACGAGTAACGAGTTTAAGGACGAGCGCTATCTCGCCAATCCGGTCAACCGTTGCTATTTCTGCAAATCCAATCTGTATGGCACGCTGAAGTCTATTGCGGCGGCAATGCCTGACGGGGCGGTGATGTTGTCGGGTGCCAATCAGGATGATCTCGGCGATTATCGCCCCGGTCTGAAGGCTGCGGCCGAATATCATGTGCGCCACCCCTTCGTTGAGGTGGGAATCGACAAAGCGGCGATACGGGCCATCGCCGCCAGTTTGGGTTTGGCTTTTGCTGATCTGCCGGCCGCGCCATGCCTGGCTAGCCGGGTGTACACCGGCACGCGGGTGACGGCGGAACGTATGCGGGCCATTGAACTGGCCGAAGAGGCGCTGCGTCAGGAAACCGGCGCTCGTGTGCTGCGCTGCCGGGTAAAAGAAAACCATATGATCGTCGAAATGCAGCAGGACGAAGGTCATCTTGCCACAGCGGCGCTATTGGCGGAGGTGCTGCATCAGGCGCAGACCGCGGAGCCGGGCATTATCGATATTGCGCTGGACCCTAAAGCGTACCAGCCCGGTCGCGCCTTCGTAGGAAATAAGCATGACCACCATTTATGATTATGACCGCACCGAACGGATCGGTATGCCGGAAGCGGTGCTGTGTGAAAGCAAGGACGATAAAAGTCTGGAGCGGCTTCTGGTCGAACTGCGTAATAAATCCGCAGATCCGGTTTTGCTGACCAGATTATATCCGCCGCAGTTCTCCGCTATTTCTCCCGCAATCACCGCGGGGCTGGATTATGATGCGGTTTCCGGCACAGCCTATCTCAACGGTGTCATGGCGCCTCGCCCCGGTCGGGTTGCCGTTGTCTGCGCCGGAACATCGGATCTGTCGGTTGCAACCGAGGCGGTCCGCACCCTGCATTTTATGGGCGTGCAGCAGGGTTTGTTCTGCGATGTCGGGGTGGCGGGGCTGCATCGTCTGCTCGAACGGATCGACGATATTCGTCACTATGACGTTATTGTGGCCGTTGCCGGGATGGATGCGGCGCTGGCCTCGGTTATCGGCGGATTGGCGGGCAGCCCTATTATCGCGGTGCCGACCTCGGTGGGCTACGGCGTTGCAACCGGGGGGCAAACCGCCCTGCATGCCATGCTGGCCAGTTGTGCCCAGGGCGTGGCGGTGACCAATATCGACAATGGTTTCGGCGCGGCCTGCGCTGCTGTGCGTATACTGAATATGGCGGTAAAATTCGGACAAAGGGATAAAATATGAGTGGTCTTTCTGTTGTCGTGCGCACCCCGTCCGGCTTAAGTGGCGATATGCTGCTGACCGGTCTTTCGCGTCTGGCCGATGTGTCGGATGCGGAGCTCAATGCCTTGATCGATGCCATTGGGGTTCCGGCGCTGGCAAATTCGCTTCATATCCTGCCCCATGCTGTGCATCATGTTTCCGGCTGGCAGGCCCGGGTTGATCTGCCGCACGAACATCACCACCGCAGCTACAAAACCATTGCTGAGATTATTCAGAACAGCGCCCTACAACCGGCGGCCAAAGTGCTCGCGGCAGGGGCTTTTGCTATTCTTGCCGCCGCGGAATCCCGTGTGCACAATATTGCGGTTGATGATGTGCATTTTCATGAGGTCGGGGCCCTCGACAGTATTCTGGACATTTGTCTGGCCTCTGCACTGCTCACCAAGCTGTCGCCGGTGAATTTCTATTGCAGTCCGCTGCCGATTTGTGATGGCACAATTGCCTGCGCCCATGGCAGGCTGGCCAGCCCAGCCCCGGCAGTGCTGGAAATGTTACCTCAGGTTCCGGTGTATGGGGTGGAAGCCGAAGGGGAAACCGTAACGCCGACGGCGATCGCATTTTTAAAGGCCGCCAATGCGCAATTCGGCAAGTGGCCGCAATGCACTATTGTCAGGCAGGCGCGGGCGTATGGCGGGAAAGTGTTTCAGAATTTGCCTAATGGAGCGTTGTTTTTTGCGGTTGAAGAGTGACGCGTTCACGATCTGGTGTGCGCATGCGTACGGCTGGTTATAACGCCCATAACTCGTGCTTTTAGACCATAACGTCTGCCCCCCTCGGGGGGAAATCCAAGGGCGGGGAAAGCTGCTTCGTCATAATATACTGTTTTGCGTGATTATTCTTGATCGCGGCTCAGGCGCAGTAAATCTCATAGAGTGTTTCAAGCAGCTTGCGCGCCGGTTCGCTGGCGATGGAATACCAGATGGTCTGGCCTTGCCTGCGGGTGGTGACCAGCCCGTCTTTACGCAGCAGGGCAAGGTGTTGTGATACCGTCGGGCCGTTGACGGCAAGGCTTTCGCTGATCTGGCCGACCGAGCATTCACCTTCCACCAGCAGGCACAGGATCATCAGCCGGTTACGGCTGGCCAGCGCCTTGAGCAGCGTTTCGGCTTGCGCCGCCCTTTTTTCCATCTCGACAGGCTTTATCTTCATACTTGCGAATGTACGAATATATTGGTAGCGTGCAAGTCCTAAATCGTGGGTGCCTGTCCGTTTGTGCCGCTGCGGCACAATCTCGTGCGGGCGATGAAAGGTCAGCCAGGCATGAAAATCGTCATCATTGGTGGTGTTGCCGGTGGGGCTACGGCGGCGGCGCGGTTGCGGCGCAACGCCGAAACGGCCGAGATTATTCTGGTCGAGCGCGGCCCCTATATCAGCTTTGCCAATTGCGGGCTGCCCTATCATGTTTCAGGCACCATCCCGGCGCGGGAAAATCTGCTGGTCGCATCCGAGGAGATGTTCCGTGCCCGTTACGCTGTCGATGTCCGCAGCCAGACCGAGGCGGTGTCGATTGATCGCGCCGCCAAGACCGTGCGGCTGAAGAATCTGATCACCGGGGCGGTGACGGACGAATCCTATGACCGGCTGCTGCTGTCACCGGGGGCGGCTCCGCTGCGCCCGCCGCTGCCGGGCATTGAATCCCCGCGGATCTTCACCTTACGCAACATCCCGGATCTGGATCGCATCATGGCGCATCTGGGCGGGCAGCCGATGCGGCGCGTGGTGGTGATCGGCGGTGGTTTTATCGGTATCGAGATGGCCGAAAATCTGCACGCACGCGGTATCGCCACCACCATTATCGAGGGCGCGCCCCAGATCCTGGCCCCCTTTGACGGTGATATGGCGGCCATTGCCCATGCCCATCTCAAAGACAAGCAGGTGGAACTCTATCTCGGCGACAAGATTGCCGCGTTCGAGGATGTGGGCCGCCACAGCATTGTGGTGCTGGCCAGCGGTCGGCGCATTGCGGCCGATATGGTGGTGCTGGCCATTGGCGTGCGCCCGGAAACCGCGCTGGCGCGCGAGGCCGGGCTGGAGCTGGGCGCAACTGGCGGCATCAAGGTCAATGCCTATCTGCAAACCAGTGATCCGGATATCTATGCCGTGGGCGATGCGGTCGAGGTGACACAGAGCATCAGCCAGCGTGCCGCACTGATCCCGCTGGCGGGACCGGCCAACCGGCAGGGGCGGCTTGCCGCCGACAATATCTGCGCTGCCACAGACGGTGATCGCAAAGCCTATCCGGGCACGCTGGGCACCGCGATCCTCAAGGTGTTTGATCTTGCTGCGGCCAGTACGGGTCTCAACGAGCGGCAATTGCTGGCGGCGGGGATTCCCTATCACGCCACCATCACGCACAGTGGTTCGCATGCCGGGTATTACCCCGGCAGCAGTCAGATCAGCCTCAAACTACTCTATGCCCCGGACGGGCGCATTCTGGGGGCGCAGGCCGTGGGCGCGGATGGGGTGGACAAGCGCATTGATGTGATTGCCACGGCCATTCAGGGCGGGCTTTCGGCGGCCGATCTGGCCGATCTGGAACTGGCCTATGCGCCACCCTTTGGTTCGGCCAAGGACCCGGTCAATATCGCAGGTTATGTCGCGGGTAATGTGCTGGCGGGAACACACAAGGTGGTCGGCTGGCAGGTGCTGCAGGGTCTGCTCGCGACGGGCACTGACGTGCAGTTGATTGATGTGCGCACGGCGGCAGAGTTTTCCATCGCCACCATTGCGGGGGCACGTAATATCCCGCTCGATCAGTTGCGCGGTCGGCTTGATGAAATCGATCATAGCCGCCCGGTGGTGCTGTTCTGTCAGGTTGGCATGCGTGGCTATCTGGCCCAGCGTATTTTGCTGCAATCGGGTTTCAGTGATGTGCGCAATCTGACCGGCGGCTATAAAAGCTATGCCTGGGCGACAGGACCGCAGGATAACCCCGATATTTTCGACTATGAAAGCTGCAAGCCCGGCGCGGTTTCGGTTGCTGCCACTGTGGCAACGCAGTCCGATGGCTGCCAGACATTAGATGCCACCGGGCTGCAATGCCCCGGCCCGATCCTCAAAACCTTTCAGGCAATGCAGGCTATGGCCCCCGGTGAAAGTTTGCAGGTTACGGCTAGCGATCCGGCCTTTGGCCGCGATGTGCGGGCCTGGGCGCAAAAGACCGGGCATGATGTGCTGTCTGTGGAAGCCACGGGCGGGAAAATAACCGCGGTTCTGCGTAAAGGGGGCACGGTTTCATCGTGCGTGGCGGTCAATCCCGGCCATAAGACGGACCGCTTCACCATGGTGGTGTTTTCCGGCGATCTCGACAAGGTGATGGCGGCTCTGATCATCGCCAGCGGCGCCATGGCCATGGGCAAAAAGGTCAGTCTGTTCTTTACCTTCTGGGGGCTGAATGTGCTGCGTCGCGCCGCAGCCCCAAGGGTGAAGAAATCGCTGATCGAATGGGCTTTTGGTTTCCTGCTGCCCCGGGGTGCGGCACGGCTCAATTCCCTGTCTAAGATGAATTTTGCCGGGCTGGGGGCCCCGCTGATGAAGCATGTCATGGCGGGCAAACATGTCGATACCCCGGCAGATCTGCTGGCCGGGCTGATCGCGGGCGGGACCGAGATCATTGCCTGTCAGATGTCGATGGAGGTGATGGGCTTTACCCCATCCGAATTGATCGACGGTGTTGAAAGTGGCGGGGTTGCCGCGTTTCTGGCCAATGCGGAAGAATCCGGCACCACATTGTTCATCTGATACAGCTGGGGCAACGAGCGTAAATGCCGTGACGGTTTTGCGTGTCGGTTGCGACAAAACAAAGAATGAAAGCCATCGGTGATCCGCATGTGAAAGGCGGCCGCGCGGGGTGTTTTTTCTGCGGACTGGGCCGTTATGACCGTGGGGTGACGACTTCTTTCAGCATGTCGAAACCTGCCAGCACGTCAAGGTTGTTTGGGTTCATAAGGTACTGAATGGCTATGCCGAAGCTGGTGCCAAGAATGGTACTCGCCAGCGTGGCGGGGGAGTAGGGCAGGTTGTTCAGGCTTGTTGTGTGTTCCTCACCGATATTTTTCCGGGCAACGTCTGTTACCTGTTCAAGAAATTCGTTCATGTCGTCTTTGAACGAATCTGACCACATAGCCAGATTGAAGAAGTCCAGAAAAGATCGGTAAAGCGCCGTATTCTCTACCAGCAGCGAACGGTTGTAGTCGATCAGAAAGGCGATCTTTTCGCTTACCGTGCCATATTTTTTAATATTGGCATCGACATAAGCCACATAGTCCTGGCTCATGAAGCGCAGGACCTCGGAGAACAGTGTCTCTCTGTTTTTAAAATAATAATTGAGCTGACTGAGGGCTACACCGGCTTCGTCCGCGATGTCGCGCAAACTTACGGCCGCGCATCCCTGACTGGAAATACACCGAAACGCGGCGGCGAGAATTTTCTGCGGTGTTTCCTTCATCGTGCCAGCAATACTCCATTTTTTATATCTTATGGCCTGATACCCATAGCAAGGCAAAGGGGGAGGATTATTTTTTCTCCGGCGGTCTGGCGTTGCTAAGTGCGCGGGCAAAATGCCGGTACTCGATCACAAAAGGGGAAAACTGTGTCCCAGGGTCACGCGCGATGGAATCGTCGATGGCGGCCATGGCGGCGCGGCGGCAAAGCGCCTCCAGTTCGGCACCGCTCATGCCATCTGTGGCGTGGGCAAATTCGGCCAGATTTATGCCTTGACCAAGCTGACGCCCCCGACAGTGCACCATTAGGATTTTATGCCGGGTCTTTTCGTCCGGCAGCGGGAGAGCGATAACATAGTCGAACCGCCCTGGGCGCAAGATTGCCTTGTCGATCAGGTCTGGTCGGTTGGTTGCCGCCAGAACGGTGACAGCGTTGCGCGTTTCTTTATTGTCCATTTCCAGCAGCAGTTGACCAAGCATGCGTTCATTGATGCCGGAGTCCCCTCCGCTGCTGCCGCGCGACGGCGCAAGGGCATCGATCTCGTCAAAGAATATGATGGTTGGCGCAGATTGTCGGGCTTTTTTGAACACATCCCGGATCCCGCGCTCTGACTCGCCAACCCATTTTGACAGCAGCTCAGGCCCCTTGATTGAAATCAGATTGATGCCACTTTCTCTGGCGATGGCTTTGGCGATTAGGGTTTTGCCGGTGCCTGAGGCTCCGGTGAGCAAGATACCTTTCGGCGCATGTGCCCGGACATGTTCGAAGCGATCGGCATATTTCAGCGGCCACTCGACGGCTTCGCGCAAGATTTGCTTGACGTCTTCCAGCCCACCGATGTCATCCCAGTGCACATCGGCGATATCTGTGGTGAGTTGACGCGTGGTGGAGAGTTCCACTTCGTTCAGCGCGTGTTCGAAGTGCACTTTGCCAACACGGATGTCGGCGAGAACATCTGCGGCGAGATCGGGTGATATTTCACCATAGCGCTGCCGCATGCCCCGGGCGCAAACCATTGCCGCTTCGCGGCACAGCGCAGCGAGGTCGGCACCAAGATAGCCCGGCGTCAGTGCAGCGATTTTTGCCAGATCAACATCATTCGCCAGCGGCATTGTATGGGTGTGAATACGCAGAATTTCTTCGCGTCCCGCTTTGTCGGGCGGATTGATGGCAATCTCGCGGTCAAGGCGGCCGGGGCGGCGCAGGGCGGGATCGACACTGTTGGGCAGATTGGTGGCGGCGATGACGACGATCTGGCCGCGGGCGTTCAGGCCGTCCATCAGGGCGAGTAATTGGGCGACAACCCGTTTTTCAACATCACCCAGCACGGTTTCTCGGTTCGGCGCCAGGGCGTCAATTTCATCGAAGAAAATGATTGAGGCAGGATGTTTCTGCGCCTCGGCAAAAATACCGCGGAGCATCTCTTCGGATTCGCCGTAATGCTTCTGGATGATCTCGGGACCGTTGACGTTGATGAAATAGGCCCCGGTTTCATAGGCGACCGCACGTGCGATCAGTGTTTTGCCCGAACCCGGCGGACCGTAGAGCAGAACGCCTTTGGGCGGGGCGATACCGAGATGGGTAAAAATCCACGGACTGCGCAACGGCAGCTCTACCATTTCGCGGATACGGGCGACTTCAGAGGTTAAGCCGCCGATATCGTCATAGGATACCGCCAGCCGGCGGGGCGGTGGGGTGTCCGCCGGCTGACGATGATGGAACCAGTTTGAAATGCGGGCCCATGCACTGCGCTGACCTGCCGTGGGCAGCTCATCCGGCATCGGTGTTCGGGGGCATTCCATGACCATGGTGGGGCTCGTTTGGGTTAGCGATACTGGCTGCTGCTGATGGCTTGGCCCAGGCCTGGTGCCGCCGGGATTTTTACCCGTTTGATATCCTGTGCCATGTAGGGGCCAATGATTGCCGTGAACAGGCCGTAGGAGATGAAGGCGACGTGAAAGGCCCAGTATCCGTTGATGGCGAACGGGCCGGTTTTAAAATAGGGCAGGAAGGTCAACGGCAGAAACGATAAGCCGGAGAACAGCGCCAGACACGCCGCCCATTTGGGCATCAGTGCGGGCTTCTGTTTGTCGGTCATAACCAGCACGAAAAGCGCGGATACTTCGACGGTCGTGACCATGTAGGTCATGTCGTAGACGTACCAGGCCATGAAATGGACCGCCTTGATCAGATGCGGATCGGCAGCGCCTGCGTTTTCCGCGCACCAGACCCACAGCGCCGGGCAGAATATCAGTACCCAGCCGGTCAGCAGGCCGCCGCAAAGCTGGATCAGCGACAGGATTGGTGTTTGTTCGCGCCGCCACATCTGGACTGTCAGCTGGCAGGCCCAGATCAGGTAAAGAATGCCGAATGCCGTCGACAGTGCCTGGCCCAGCATGATGCTGCTACGGTATTTCAGATAAAAATTGTCGACGAGTTCCTGCGCCGAGAATGTTGGGTCGGGCGGCGGATAGTTATGTCCGAGCACCACCCAGCTTATCCCGTATAGAACCACAAAGGCCGGGCCGCACCAGGCGCAAAACAATTGAATTTTTCTACTGACTGCGTCGTTCATGATGACATCCTGAGGTTGGTGTTTCTGGACGTAACTATTTGGTTTTAGACGTAAATTACCGCTTATAGAAGTGTCCGTGGATGTGTAGATCGGACGTCCGTACTAAAATATACTGTCGGTATTGCAGCCTGTCAACATTACCCACGCTGCGGGTATTTTTCGGATGCTGTTGGTCTTTTGAAAAGGTGGCGCCCGGCTTTCACGCAGCTGTGTTGCACAAGGTGGCGGCGGGGTGTTTTTTCCCTGGTCCGTGGCGCTATGATGCGCCGCCGAATATCAGGCAAGCCTTCGAGGAAACCTTATGCGTCTTTATCCCTTTGCTTTGTCCGCCGTGTTGCTGGCTGGCACCGTCCCCGTCTGGGCCGAAGCGCCGGCAGCTGCCAGCGCCGCGCCCGCCACGCTGCTCTACACCAGCTTTCAGGACCATGCCGTGTTGCAGCGGGCCCGCCCGCTTCCTTTGTGGGGCCAGACTAAGCCGGGGGCCAAGGTCACGGTGACGCTGGATGGTCACAGCGCCAGCGCCAAGGCAGACAAGACCGGAAAATGGAAGGCGACGCTGCCTGCGATGACCGCGGGCGGGCCCTATACGGTGACCGCGAAAAGCAGCGACGGCACGGTGCAGACCCTCAGCGATATCATGATCGGTGATGTGTTCCTGTGCTCAGGCCAGTCGAACATGGAAATGCCGGTCAGTGTAGCATCGAATTACAATTCCGATATCTGGGGTGCCACCAACAGCAACATTCGTCTGTTCCATGTGCAGCGTTTCCCCAGCGCCACCCCGCGCGAAACCTTTGGTGCTGATGCCAAATGGGATGTCACCAGCCCGAAGTCGGTCACCGATTTTTCCGCCACCTGCTATAATTTTGGCAAGAATTTGCAGCCCGCCATCGGCGTGCCGGTCGGGTTGATCGAAGATGCCTGGGGTGGTTCGGTCATTCAGGCCTGGATCAGTGGCGAGGCCTTACACAAACTGGGCAATTATGATGCTGACCTTGATCTGTTGAAGCTGTATGCCGCATCGCCTGATGCCGCGAAGAAAAAATGGGCGGAGCGTGTGGCGGCGTGGATCATGGCGCGCGATCCGGCGGCACAGGGGCAAGATGCCTGGTTCAAGCCCGGTTTTGATGACAGCGGCTGGGACAAAATCACCATCACCGGCACCTGGCGGGTGTGGAATGTGCCCCGGATGGTTACCTTCAATGGTGCGGTGTGGCTGCGTCAGGAAGTGACGCTGACCGCCGAACAGGCGCGGGCCGCAACCCTGTCGCTGGGGGCGATCGACACCACCGATGTTGCCTGGGTCAATGGCGTATCGGTCGGCGCGGGGCAGGGCTATGATGTGGCGCGCAATTACGATGTGCCCGCAGGCGTTCTGCATGCTGGTAAGAATGTTATCACCCTCTGCGTGGTCGGCGGTGCTGGCGTGCTGTCGCGCGGCGATCAGATGGCACTGAAATACGCCGACGGTTCTGCGGTGACGCTGGGCGCGTCGTGGCACTACAAAAGTTCGGTTACCATGGAGCACTTGGGTGCCGCCCCCGGAATGCCGTGGCTCAATCAGTTTGGTGTCAGCGATCTTTATAACGGGATGATCCGCCCGCTGCATAACACCCCGCTGCGCGGCATCATCTGGTATCAGGGTGAATCCAATTCCGGCGCGGCAGCCGAATATGCCCGCCAGCTGCCTGCGTTGATCGCCGATTGGCGCCACCAGCTTGATGCCGAGACGCCTTTCGTGGTGGTGCAGTTGCCCAACTATGGCACCTACAAGGTCGATGCCGGTCCGTCCGATTGGGCCGACATGCGCGAGGCGCAGCGCAAAAGCGTGGCCGAAACCCAAAAATCCGCTCTGGTGGTAACGATCGATCTGGGGCAGGTCGATAACATTCATCCCACCAATAAGCAGGAACTGGGGCGCCGCGTGGCGCTAACGGTGCAGAAGCTGGTCTATGGTCAGGATGTGGCAGACAGCGGCCCGGTCCCCGCCCGCCTGACCCGGAGTGGTGATGTGCTGACACTAAGCTATAGCCATGTCGAAAAGGGCTTGCTGGCCTATGCTGCCCAGCGTCCGCTCGGATTCCAGCTCTGCGATGTGGCCAGTGCCTGCCGCTATGTCGATGCGGTGCAGAAGGGCGATACGGTCGAAATCGCAGTTCCGGCAGGGTTTTCCGCCGTAACGCTGCGCTATGGCTGGGCCGACAGCCCCATCGTTAATCTGTATAACGGGGCTGGTCTGCCCGCGGCACCGTTCACGATGGCGGTTCCCGCAAAATAAATCGGGAAAATAAGGCCTGTTTGTGTGTGTGCACGCCCCGCTATTTCCCAATGGCGGGGCGTGTTTTTTACCCAATTTGATTTAGATCAAGGAAAGAATTCTTAAAATCCGCGGGGATGGTGGTTGCCTTTGGGTGATTCATTCTCCGCCGCGATTTTCGGCACCTTAAGACTTGGGGTCGCCATGAAACGAGTGCTTGGCCTGCTGAGTATGATCGTTCTGCCCGCCCTTCTGCTGGGGGGCTGCGAACTTGATGTTCTCTCGCCGATGGGCCAGGTGGGGGCCGAAGAAAAACGGCTGATCCTGATCATCACCGGATTGATGCTGATTGTGGTGGTGCCGGTTATCGTGCTCACCCTGATTTTCGCCTATCGCTACCGGGCGTCGGCCGGGGCGCGGTATGAGCCGAACTGGTCGCACTCCAATGTGCTGGAAGCCATTGTCTGGGGTGTGCCGGTTATCCTGATCATCATCATGGGCGTGATGACCTGGATCAGTACACATACGCTCGATCCCTATCGGCCGCTTGATGTGCCGGGCAAACCGCTCAAAGTCGAAGTGGTGGCGCTCGACTGGAAATGGCTGTTCATCTACCCCGAAGAAGGCATTGCCACGGTCAACGAAATGGCCATGCCGGTGGGCCGGGCGGTGGATTTCTCCATCACATCGGATGCCGTGATGAATTCCTTTTTCATCCCACGGCTAGGCACACAGGTCTATGCCATGGCCGGTATGAAGACCAAGCTGCATCTGATTGCCGATCATGCCGGGATTTATGACGGCATATCGTCCAATTATAGCGGTGCCGGTTTCTCGGGCATGAAATTCAAGGACCATGCCGTGTCGGATAAGGATTTCGATGCCTGGGTGGCCAAGGTCCGCACGCTGGGCGGTACGCTGGACGCCGATCACTATGCTGCGCTGGCCAAACCCAGTCAGAATAACCCTGTCGCCTATTACGCCACCGTTCCTAAGGGCTTTTTCCAGAGTCTGCTCGATAAGTATCGCTATGGCGGCACGATGCGCCACGGTGCGGATCATAAAATGACACACGCTACGGGACAGGATCATCCTGATTCCCATGACATGCCGATGAAGTAGGGGCAAACATGTTCGGAAAATTCACCCTTGATGCCATTCCGTATCATGAACCCATTATCATGGGCGCTGTCGGAATGATGGTGCTCGGCGCGCTGGTTGTGGCGGGCCTGCT
Source organism: Micropepsis pineolensis (assembly GCF_055392125.1). Lineage (NCBI taxonomy): Bacteria > Pseudomonadati > Pseudomonadota > Alphaproteobacteria > Micropepsales > Micropepsaceae > Micropepsis > Micropepsis pineolensis. Next base: position 2,710,066 of record NZ_AP042408.1, on the reverse strand, counting down.
GACCTGGCTGGGTAAGTGGAAATGGCTGTGGACGGAGTATATTACTTCGGTCGATCATAAAAAAATCGGTATCATGTATATCGTGCTGGGCATCGTCATGCTGGTGCGTGGGTTTGCCGATGCGCTGATGATGCGGGCCCAGCTTGCTCTGGCCTATGGTGCCAATCACGGCTTTTTGCCGCCGCATCATTACGATCAGGTCTTTTCGGCTCATGGCGTGATTATGATCATCTTCGTTGCCATGCCGCTGGTGATCGGGTTGATGAACATTGCGGTGCCGCTTCAGATCGGCGCGCGTGATGTGGCGTTTCCGTTCCTTAATTCGCTAAGTTTCTGGCTGACCTTTTCCGGCATGGTGCTGATTAACATGTCGCTGGCGATTGGCGAGTTTGCCAAGACCGGCTGGACCGCCTATCCGCCGCTCTCGGAGCTGGCGTTCAGTCCGGATGTCGGGGTGGATTATTACATCTGGAGTTTGCAGATCAGCGGGCTGGGAACGCTGCTCACCGGGGTGAATTTCTTCGTCACCATCCTGAAAATGCGCACCCCCGGCATGAAGCTAATGGATATGCCAATTTTCAGCTGGACGGTTTTGTGCACTAACACGCTGATCATTGCCGCTTTTCCGATTCTGACGGTGACGCTGGCCCTGCTGGCGGGGGATCGCTATCTCGGCATGCATTTCTTCACCAATGATTTCGGCGGCGAACAGATGATGTATGTCAATCTGTTCTGGGCCTGGGGCCATCCGGAAGTTTATATTCTGGTGCTGCCCTGTTTCGGTATCTTCTCCGAAGTTACCGCAACCTTTTCCGGCAAACCGCTGTTTGGCTACACATCGATGGTGTGGGCATCGATAGCCATCACCTTTCTGTCGTTCATCGTCTGGCTGCACCATTTCTTCACCATGGGATCCGGGGCCGACGTCAACGCCTTCTTCGGTATCACCACGATGATTATCGCGGTGCCAACCGGCGCGAAAATGTTCAACTGGCTTTTCACCATGTTTCGTGGCCGTATCCGGTTTGAGCCACCCATTCTGTGGACGATCGGCTTCATGATCATCTTTACGCTGGGCGGGATGACCGGGGTGTTGATGTCGGTGCCGGGGGCTGATTTTGTGCTGCACAACAGCCTGTTCCTGATTGCCCATTTCCATAACACGATCATTGGCGGTGTGGTGTTCGGCGTCTTTGCCGGGATCTACTACTGGTTCCCCAAGGCGATGGGCTTTAAGCTGCATGCGGGCTTGGGCAAAGCGTCGTTCTGGTGCTGGTTTGTCGGCTTCTTTGTCGCCTTCATGCCGCTCTATGTGCTGGGCTTCATGGGTATGACCCGGCGCATTAGCCATTACGATAATCCCGCCTGGATTCCCTGGTTACATACGGCGATGCTGGGGGCACTGATTATCGCCGCTGGTATCGGGTTCACTCTGTTGCAGATTGCCTACAGCATCTGGAAACGCAAAGAGCTGCGCGATTATTCCGGCGATCCGTGGAACGGGCGCACACTGGAATGGTCGGTATCCTCCCCGCCGCCATTTTACAATTTTGCTGAATTGCCGAATGTCTCTGGCCGGGATGCCTGGGCCGCGCGCAAGGCGGCCGGATTGGGCTGTGACATGCCGGTCAGCTTCCACGACATCCATATGCCGCGCAATTCTGCGGCCGGTCCGCTGATCGGCATTGTCAGTATCGGTCTTGGTTTCGGCCTGATCTGGCATATCTGGTGGATGGCGATTGCCAGTTTCCTGGTGATGTTCGCGGTGCTTTTGTGGCGCCTGCTGGATGACGATACCGACTATTTCGTACCCGCGACCATCGTGACACGGATCGAGCGGGCCCATGTCTTGACCCGGGAGGGCTAATACCATGCAGATCGATCTTCCCGGAGCCTTTTCGTTCAGCGCGCCCCGGCCTACCCATGCCGCGCATCATGATGATGACAAGACCGTATTCGGTTTCTGGATCTATCTGATGAGTGACTGCGTGCTGTTCGCGGGGCTGTTTGCCACCTATGCGGTGCTGTGCGCCAACACTGCCGCAGGGCCTGCCGGGCGGGATGTTTTTGAACTCGACTATGTTCTGGTCGAAACCTTTTTCCTGCTGTTCAGCTCGGTCACCTATGGCTTTGCCATACTGGCGCTCAGGCTGAACTGGCGCAAATGGCTGCTGGCCTGGCTGGGGCTGACATTTCTGCTCGGGCTTGGCTTCGTCATTATGGAGGTCTGCGAGTTTCAGCATCTTATCGCTATCGGTTACGGCCCGGATCGCAGCGCTTTCCTGTCCAGTTTCTTCACACTGGTCGGCACCCACGGGCTGCATGTCAGTTGCGGTCTGATCTGGATGGCGGTGATGATCGGGCAGATCCTCAAACGCGGTTCGGGCGGTTCGGTTCCGCGCCGGCTGATGTGCTTAAGCCTGTTCTGGCACTTTCTTGATATCGTGTGGATCTGCCTGTTCAGCGAAGTCTATCTGATGGGAGTCGTGTGATGGACGAACTCGAAATCCAGAATGCTCTGCCACATTCCGGCGCTCCCCATCCGGCAGCCTCTCATCATGGTGGTCCTCACCATGGCGGCCTTGCGGAATATCTGGTGGGCTTTGGTTTCTCGGTCATTCTGACCGCACTGCCTTTTGCGGTGGTAATGGAAAAGCTGTTGCCGCAAGGTAATGCCATCAGCCTGATTATCGTTTGCGCGCTGATCCAGATCGTGGTCCATCTGCATTATTTCCTGCACATCGATCTGTCGCGGTCGCAAAGCTGGAATTTGATGTCCTTCGTCTTCACCGTGATCATTGTTGCCATACTGGTCGGTGGTTCGGTGTGGATCATGACCAGCATCGGCCACCATATGATGGCCCCATGACAGGGGCACGCTGGGGTGCCCGGATTGCTGTGTATGGTCGCCTTGCCAAGCCGGGTATTGTGCTGGGCAATCTGGTCGCCACCCTGGGCGGCTTCATGCTGGCATCCCATGGCCGGATTGATTGGCCGGTCTTTGCGCTGGCACTGTGCGGCTCGGCTGCGGTGGTGGCGGGCAGTGGTATTTTCAACAATATCATCGACCGCAATATTGATGCGGTGATGTCCCGCACCCGGCACCGCGCGCTGGTTACCGGCGTGGCGGATCGGCGCGTGGCATTTGTGGTGGCAGTGCTGCTGTGTCTGGCCGGTCTGGGGTTGCTCGGTCGGATCGGTCCTGCCCCGGCCCTGCTCGCCTTGTTCGGAATTGCGGTCTATGTCGGGCTTTACAGTCTGTGGCTCAAACGCCAGAGCGTCCATGGCACGCTGGTCGGCAGCCTGTCGGGCGCGGTGCCACCCGCCATCGGCTATGCGGCGGCGGGGCAGGTCGATTTCGGTATGGTGCTGCTGATGCTGCTGTTCTGCCTGTGGCAAATGCCGCATTCCTATGCCATCGCACTGCTGCGGGCCGAGGATTATGCCGCCGTCCACATCCCCCTGCCGCCGCTGCGCCATGGTGCGGCGTGGGCGCGCCGCCATATTTGCTATTATCTGACAGCGCTTCTGCTGACCGCTATGCTGATGACGCTGTCGGGTTATGCGGGCTATGGCTTTCTGGCCGTGGCGCTGCTGTCGGGCGGTTACTGGCTGGGGCTGGCGCTGTGGGAGTATGGCGAGACCATTGCCTGGGCCCGCCGCCAGTTGCTGTGCTCGCTGATTACCGTCGTCGCTTTAAGCCTGTCGATGGCGATCCGCCTGCCGGTCTGACCTTTTTTCCCACCATACCTCCTCTGCGGCAAATCGATTTGGCAGCGCTGTCAATGATACCGGTGTCAGATTCGCTGTTTCCGGGTGATTCTTAACGTGCTAGAGCGGTGGGAAATATCGGGTGGAGAAGCGAAAGTCATGGCATGTCGGATTGCGCTGTTTGGTGAGTGCATGATCGAGCTGCGCGGGCAAATGTTTGGCACCATGCAGCAGAATTTTGGTGGTGATACGCTGAACACCGCGGTGTATCTGGCGCGGCTGACCGCCGACAGCGATATCCGCGTGGCCTATGCCACCCAGCTGGGCAACGACGCCTACAGCGATGCCATGGTCGCTGCCTGGAACGAGGAAGGTATCGACACCACCATGGTCCGCCGGGACGAGGGGAAAATGCCCGGTCTCTACACCATTCAGGTCGACGACAAGGGCGAGCGGACCTTTTATTACTGGCGCGATATGAGCGCGGCGAAAGATTTCTTCGTTGCCGCCGATTGCGCACTGGAAGATCAGCTGGATCAGATCGACATGCTCTATTTCAGCGGCATCAGCCTTGCGGTGCAGCCCGAGCGCGGGCGCGAGCGCCTGTTTGGCCTGATCGAGCGTTTGCGGGCCCGTGGCGGCAAGGTGGCTTTTGACAACAATTATCGCCCCCGGCTGTGGCGCGGCAATCCCGATACGCTGGCCTGGTACGAACGGGCCTATGCCAATGCCGATATGTGCTTCATTACGCTGGAGGATAATGCCGCCCTCTATGGCCTTGATACGGCGGCAGCGCTGGAAAAATCGCTGGCGCTGCCCTCGGCCGAGGTGGTGATCAAACGCGGCGTCGATCCCACGCTGGTGCGTATGGCTGGCGATGCGCCGATTGCGGTGCCGACCTTTGCGGTGAAAAAGGTGGTCGATACCACCGGGGCGGGGGATTCCTTTGCCGCGGGCTATCTTGCCGCCCGGCTGCAGGGCCAGAAGCCCGAGGTTGCCGCCCGTTCCGGCAACAAGCTGGCTTCGATCGTGGTGCAGCACCCCGGCGCCATCATTCCGCGCGACGCGATGCCGGTTTTCTTTTTTGGATAGGTGGCGCTTTGGCGCCTTTCCTGCGCGCGGCGACATCTGCTAGAGCTGGCGCCATCAATTGGTGGCCGCTGAAGGCCGATTGCGTATGGTGGCGAATATGACCCCCGAAGAAATCCGTTCCCTGAAATATGCCGCGGCAGCCCGCGCGCTCGAATTTGTCGAGCCGGGCATGAAGCTTGGCCTTGGTTCGGGCAGTACGTCGGCGGCTTTCGTCGATCTGCTGGGTGTGCGGGTGCGGGGGGGCTTGAAGGTTGTCTGCACCCCGACTTCAGAAGCTATTGCCGAACAGGCCCGTGGCCTTGGCATTCCACTTAAGAAACTGGCCGATCTGGCCCCGCTGGATCTGGTGGTCGATGGTGCCGATGAAGCCGATGCCGATCTGAACCTGATCAAGGGCGGCGGCGGGGCCCTGACGCGCGAAAAGATCGTCGAATCCTCGGCCAAGCGCTTCATCGTCATTGCCGATGCCAGCAAACTGGTCGAACGGCTGGGCCAGTTCCCGCTGCCGGTCGAGGTGGTAACCTTCGGCCATGAAACCACCGCCATGCGCATCACGGATGTTACGCGTAAACTGGGCTATGCCGATGTGCCGCTGGTGTTACGCGAAAAGAATGGTGACGTGTTCAAGACCGATGGCGGCAATGTGATTTACGATTGCCATTTCGGTGCCATTACCGATGCCGGGGCGCTGGCAACCGCGCTGTCGTGCATCGCGGGCGTGGTCGAACACGGCCTGTTCACCGGCATGGCCGAGGCGCTGATCCTCGCCCATCCCGATGGCTGTAAGGTGATTTATCCGCGTTAATCGCGCTTCGCCTCGGCTTTCAGCAGGCTGAGCGACGCGGCAAGGATCAGCACTGCGCCCAGCCACAGATAGCCGTGCGGTGCGGTGGCAAACACCAGATAGCTCGCGGCGATATTAAGCGGCAGACGGATATTATCGAAGGGCTGTAAGAAGGCCGCATCGGCGCTGGCATAGGCGCGGGTGAGCAGAGCTTGCGCGACGGCGGTCAGCGCCCCCAGCGCCACAATGATGCCCAGCACATTCCCTGTGGGTGGAGCAAAGGTGGCCAAAGCAAAGCCGCTGCCCGCCGCCAGAAACACCGCGTTGATCGGGGTGAGCAGCGCCAGCAGATACACCGTGACCGCTTCGGGCTTTTCGGTGGCGACAAAGGATTTGGTCATCAGCGAAAACGCCGCCCACATTGCGGCCGAGCCGAGCGGGAACAGGCTGTAGAGCGTGAACGTCGTTGACCATGGTGCCAGGATCAGCATGCCACCGGCAAAGCCCACAAGGGCAGCCAATCCGCGCCGGACACCGATCTTTTCACCCAGAAACAGATGCGCGCCCAGAATGGCCAGAAAGGGCGAGGTCATGTCGAGTGCCACCACCTGCCAGATCGCCACGCCATGGGTCAGGGCTGCAACAAAGAACTGCACCCCGATGGTGGCCAGCACCACACGCAGAATGTGATGCCACGGCCGCGTGGTGCGAAAGGCGCGCACGCCATGGCGGATCAGCAGCGGCAGAAAGAAAACCAGCGCCAGCCCATATTGCCAGAACGCCAGCGCCATCGACGGATAGTGATAGTGCAGCGCCAGCCACTGGGTCAGGATGTTAATCAGGGCGAACAGCACACCTGCCGTCACCATATAGGCCGCGCCGCGCAAAGGGGCCGACCGGAATAGCGATTTAAACATTACACCTTCTCTTTCATCCGGACTGTACCGTCGGCTTCGGAATTACACCGAAATCTGCTGACCCCGTTACACGGGCGCTCGCGGGCTATACCGCCGGTGGGGAATTGCACCCCGCCTCTGAGAATGTGGCTGTGGCCACGGCGGGCGTTTTACCCCAAGCCGCCCCCGCTGCCAAGCCGGGGCCGGAGGATGGTTTACAGGGCCTGCCCCTAGGGGATCAGGTCGGCCAGCACATGGCTGATCAGGCGGGGGCTGCGGTCCGATCGCGGGCGGGGTGGGGTGCCGCCGGTTACGCTGGCCGGGGTCAAATTGTCTGTCATGCGGCTGGCCAGCGTTTCACCTTTCAGCACGCGGGCCATATCGGCCAGCACCTCATAGCTCATGGCGTAATAGCTGTGGCCCACCGTGTCGGCGGGCACATGCCCCGCATCAATCAGGTCGATGCTGGTGGCTACGGCGTCCGGGGCTGGTGGATCCAGTCTGGCCCCCAGACGGGCGACGCCGCCATGGTTGCGTGCAGACAATGCCAACATGCTGTCGGCGTGCGAGGCATAAAGGGTGATGCGGCCAACATAGGGCGCGGCACGGGCTGCCAGTTGCAGAAAGTCGTTTTGCCCCGGCTCCGCCCCGATGTCAGCCCCACTCAGGATTAGTTCGGCCACCGGTTTGGGCACCGGTTTGAGCGCTGCGGTCCGGCCATCGGCAAACCCGGCCAGTGTCGCCAGCGCCAGCCTTGCCCCCATGCTGTGGCCAATGATGTTAACGCCAAGCCCCGCTTCGTTCAGTTCGCGGAGAAATTCGGCAAACAGCGGCTGGGCATAAAAGCTGCGTTCCAGATCCACCTCATAGCGTTTCAGGGCAACCTCGCTGGTCCAGCTGAAGGCAGCCACTGGGCAGGGATAGGCCGTGTCGGCCCGAATCTGACCGGCGCGCAGCACCGCGCCATCAAAGCCGGTGTGGAAGCCATGCACAAACACCAGAACCTGATGACAGTTCTGTGCCGCGGCTGCGGCGACGAGGGGCGTTACGGCACCGGCCAGTGCGCCGCTTTGTGCCGTTGTGGTGCAGGCGGTGGGGTGATTGGCGGTGATATAGCCCCACGGCATATCCTGTCCCGGTAACGGTGCCGCCGGAATAACCGCATCGACCTGACCGCACGACGCCGTGGCCGCCCACCGGGTGCCAAAGCCGCCCGGGGCCGCCGTGTCGGCGGCGCGGTCGGTAACATATACGATACTGGCAAGGGTGGGGCGGGCGTCCGGGCTGCGATAAACCGAATGGACCGGGGCGGCATCGTCCAGTGCACATCCCGCAAGAACCGTTAAAAGGGCCAAAATCAGTACATATCGCATCGCAGTATTCCTGCATCTGGCGGGGCACTCTGGCAAGAATTGTTACTATTTGGGGTTGAGGCAAAGCGTCCTAATGTCTGATTGATGGCTAACCAGCATGACAGTTTTGTGCTAACCCTATAAGTGGAAACGTAAGGGAGTGCGCGAAGTGAGTGAAAAACTCGCCGTGTTGTTTGTCTGCTTGGGCAACATCTGCCGTTCGCCCATGGCTGAAGCCGCTTTCCGCGCCGAATGTGCGCGCCGCAACTTGGATATCAAATACGACTCCGTTGGTATCGGTGATTGGCATGAAGGCCAGTCTCCCGATCCGCGGGCGTGTGATGTCGCCAAGGCGCACGGGGTTGACATAGAAGGCCATAAGGCCCGTCAGATCCGTGAGAAAGACTTCTATCACTACGATCTCGTCCTGGGACTGGATCGTGAAATTACCGACGATCTGAAGCGTTTAAGCCCGCCCGGGGCCCCCGCGCATGTCGATTTACTGATGAACTATGTTCACGGTAAAGTCGGGACTTCGGTGCCCGATCCTTATTATGGCGGCGCGCAGGAATTTCAGGATGTTTGGGACATGGTGGCCCAGGCTGCGCGGGCGCTGGCCGACAGGCTGACCGAAGATGCTATTCCGGAGAAGATGGCAGCCGCTAAATAGCGGTTTTAAGCTAACCGGCAACAAAAAAACGGGCGGTGATGAGCCGCCCGTTTTCTGTATGTAAGACGCTAGGTTTAGACCAGCGCCTGCTTGACCGCCGCCTTCAGGGTTTTGAGGCCCTTTTCGACGTCGAGCAGATGGATGCGGATGACGCGGCGACCGCGTTCTTCCAGCACCGCCAGATCGCCCGCGGCCTGCGAATCCACCACGGCACCGAAACCATACTGTTCGCCGGGCACATTGTGCGCGACCTTGTGGTTGCCGGTGATCTGGAGGAACACGCCGGTGGCCGGGCCGCCCTTATAGGCCTGGCCGGTTGAATGCAGGAAGCGCGGACCAAAGCCGAGACCGGCCGCAGCGCCCTTCTTGTCACGGATGTTGGCGCGAATGGCATCCAGCACCGCCGCATTGGCTTCTGAGCGTTCAATGAAGGCAAGGATCGCCACATAATCGTTCGGGGCGATGCGGGCAAAATGCGCCGCCAGCACGTCGGCCAGCGTCTTCTTGCCCTTGAGTGCCTTGGCATTGGCGGCATCGGCAAAGACCAACACGCCATTCTCGCTGATCGTGGCGGGAACATAGGTGCCAGCGCCGCCCTTATCCATCAGCTCGCGCGTTTTGATTTTCGCGGCTTCAACGTCGGGCTGATCGAACGGATTGATGCCGAGCACCGCACCGGCAACCGCCGTCGCCATTTCCCACTGATAGAACAGGCGGAACAGCTGATACGGCCCATCCACTTCGATGGTGATGACCGGATGCTTCTTGGCCAGCTGGGCAATGATCTCGTCATTCTCGTTCTCGCCCTTGATTTTGAGCGAGACGAAAACGCGGTCGTCACCATACTTGTTGGCCTTGGCAATCGGTTCGCCATCGACCGGAATGATGCCAACGCCGCCCTTGCCGGTGGATTCGGCCACCAGCTGTTCAAGCCAGGCACCAAAGCTCTTGAGGCCCGCCGAGGCGAACACCGTCAGCTTGTCGACGCCTTGGGTGGCCAGCGTGCCCAGCGCCAGACCCAGCTGCACGCCGGGGTTGGTGGCCGGGGGCGAAAGCTCGCCACAGGCGGCCTGCATCTGGGTGGCTTCCGTCAGCAGCTTCTTCAGGTCAACGCCTGCCGCTGCGGCCGGAACCAGACCGAACATCGACAGCACCGAGAAGCGACCGCCGATGGTGGCATCACCTAGGAAAATATCGGCAAAGCCATCAGCCTTGGCGACCTTTTCCATCTTCGAGCCCGGGTCGGTAATGGCAACAAACTGCTTGCCAGCATGTGCCTTGCCAACCAGCTTGGTGACCTTATCGAAATAATAGGCCTTGAAAATGTTCGGTTCGAGCGTGCTGCCCGACTTCGACGCGACGATGAACAGCGTGGTTGCCAGATTGATCTTGGCATCCAGGCTGGAAATTTCGTCCGGATCGGTGGAGTCGAGAATGTGGAACTTGGCAAAGCCCGGCTGCTGGCCGATGGTGGTCGACACCACCTCGGCACCGAGCGAGGAACCGCCCATGCCCAGAAGCACGATGTCGCTGTAGTTAGCGGCCTTGACCTTGGCGGCAAAGGCTTCCAGCGCCGGCAGTTCGGCCGCAATCCGCGTCGGGATATTAAGCCAGCCGAGCCACTTGGCTTCAGTTGTCTTCGACCACACCGAGGCGTCCTTGGCCCACAGCTTACGAATGGTGCCTTCGGCGGTCCACTTCGCTTTGGCGGCTTCGAAAGCGGCGGTTGCCTTAGCCGCATCAATGGTCAGCTTCAGCGCATGGCCGGTCAGCTTGTCCGACTTCTGAGCAATCGCGCCAAACAGCTGGTCAGCGGCGACGGCAAACTTGTCCACGCCATCGACGACGAGGAAATCGGTCACTTCGTCCAGCGAGATGCCGACCTTGGCCAGATCCGCCAGCACCTTGTCGGCGCCTTCGGGATCCAGCGGCAGGCTGTCGGAAGCCGTGCCATGGTCGCGGAAGGCTTCCACGGTGGCGGGCGGCATGGTGTTGACGGTGTTCTGGCCGATCAGGGTTTCGACATAGAGCACGTCAGAATAGTCTTTGTTCTTTACCCCGGTCGAGGCCCACAGCAGACGCTGCGGATGGGCACCACGGGCCGCCAGCTTTTCCCAGCGCGGGCCAGAGAACAGCTTGTGATATTCCTTGTACGCCTGTTTGGCGTTGGCAATTGCCACCTTGCCCTTGAGCGATTCCAGCAGAGCCTTCTTGTCGCCCGAAGCCTTGGCAATCAGCTTATCCAGCTTATCGTCAATCATGGCGTCGATACGGCTGACAAAGAAGCTCGCGACCGAGGCCATCTTGGACAGATCGGCATCCTTTGGCTGCGCTTCCAGGCCGGCGATATAGGCTTCAGCCACCTGGACGTAGACGTCCTTGGCGAACAGCAGCGTAACGTTAATGTTGATGCCTTCCGAGATCAGCGTCTGGAACGCCTTCACGCCTTCGGCAGTGGCGGGCACCTTGACCATCAGGTTGGGGCGATCAACATCGGCCCAGATCTCGCGTGCTTCGGCCACCGTAGCGGCTTCGTCATGGGCGATATAGGGCGAGACTTCCAGGCTGACGTAACCGTCAACGCCTTTGGTCGCGGCATAAACCGGCTTCAGCGCATCGGCAGCGGCCTTGATATCGGTCACGGCCAGACGGCGGAAAAGGGCCGCAATATCGGTGACACCGCTTTTCAGAAGCTCGGCAATCTCCGCATCATACTCGTCGGAGTGACCGATAGCTTTTTCAAAAATGGCGGGGTTGGAGGTCAGGCCCTTAATGCCTTCCTCGTCAGCAAGCCGTTTCAGCTCGCCGCTCTGCACCAGCCCGCGGCTTAAATTGTCCAGCCAGGGCGCTTGTCCGAATTTTTCGAGATCTTTCAGCGGGTTCATCTTGGATACGCGGGTCCTTCGTCGTTTCTGCCGGGCAGTTTCCCGGTCGTCTTTATCGATCGCCGTAGTATTATCTGGTCGAGGGGCAAAACGATACCCTCGCATACCCCCACTGCGGCCAGAGTTCGCGGGGGTATTTGTCAGACATATTACATAGCGCTTGCCGGTCTATACTTAAACTGGAAAAATAACCGTCTCATGTCATAAAAAGGATACAGCTATGAAACTCGCTCGCTTTAGCGCCGGTGGGGCGGCTGAGCTTGGTATTATTGATGAAAATGGCATATTTCCCGTATCGCGTGCAGCTCCGGCGCTGGGAACAGATCCGATCCGGCTGATTGCCGCGTGGGATACCCTGTCCGCCGGGCTCAAGGTGCTGGCCGAAAACAGCACCGAAAGGCTGGCGCTGGAATCAGTCCGGCTGCTGGCGCCGATCCCGCGGCCGGGCAAGATTCTGGCGATCGGACTAAACTATCGCGATCATATTGCGGAAATGGGCCACGCTTTGCCGGAAAATCCGACATGGTTTTGCAAGCAGCCGACTTCGGCAAACGGGCCTTACGATTCGATCCCCCTGCCAAAGGTGTCGGCCAAGGTCGATTACGAGGCCGAGCTGGTCGCGGTGGTTGGCACCGGCGGGCGCTACATTGGCAAAGAGGATGCCCCGGCGGCGGTGTTCGGCTTTTGCTGCGGCAATGATATCTCCGCCCGCGACTGGCAGAACGCCACGCCGCAATGGATGCTGGGCAAGGGCTTTGACGGCCATGCCCCCTTCGGCCCCTGGATTGTGACCGCCGACGAGGTTGGTAACCCGCATGATTTGAACATTGCCAGCTACGTCAATGGCGAGAAACGGCAATCTTCCAACACGCGCCATCTGCTGTTCAATGTGTGGGATCAGCTGTCTTATGTCAGCCAGGTCATGACGCTGGAGCCGGGCGATCTGATCTTCACCGGCACGCCTGGTGGCGTTGGCATGGGGCGCAAACCGCCGGTTTTTCTCAAGGACGGCGATATCGTCCGTATCGAGATCGATAAGCTGGGCCATATCGAAGGCCGCTGTGTGGCGGAAACCCTGCCTGCGTAACGGCAGACAAAAAAAAGCCGCATTGGCGGTGCGGCTTTTTTTTAAGTCAGGCTGTTATGCAGGATACGTGTAAGTCTGGCTTTGGAAACTTTAAACCGTCTTCAAAACAGTGGGCGCTGTCGCTTGCGGCAGCGCCCTGTTTCGGCCTAGCACTGTGGCTTGAGGCCGACAGATCCGCGGAGCGGATCCGTCTTTGCGTCCCTTTTGCTGGCATCCCAGCGGGACAAGATATGTATCGCACAACAGGCCCTAAAATGCAAGGAAAATGGGGCTTAAACGCGTGTCGGCAGACCGTTTTGACGGTCTTCCTGCGGCTATGGTTGTTGAATGTTGAACGTCATCGACAAAATACAGGATAGTCCTTAGGCGGATGGGGCTTGATGCCCGCTAAAACGCCCGATCTCCCCACAAAAGTAAGGTCACCGGCCTGCTGGACGGGCGGGGCATTCCACGCGTAAAGTCCCCCCGCCATGATGAATCTGTCTGATCTTTTGTCGGCCCGGGTGCCGCGTTACACCAGCTATCCGACCGCACCGCATTTTTCCGCCGCGGTTGATGCTGCTGTCTATGCCGATTGGCTGGGCCGTTTGCAGCCGGGGCAACCCTTGTCGCTCTATATCCACGTGCCGTTCTGCGATACGCTGTGTTGGTTCTGCGGCTGTCACACTTCGGTGGTCAATCACTATGCGCCGGTGGGGGCCTATCTCGACACCCTGCTGGCCGAGATTGAGCTTCTGGCGGCGAAAATCGGACCTGACCACCCCGTCACCCATTTGCACTGGGGCGGGGGCTCGCCAACGATTTTGTCACCCGAACATATTGCCCGGCTGACTGCTGCCTTGCGCCGCCATTTTCCCTTCGCGCCGGATGCGGAATTTGCCGTTGAAATCGATCCGCGCGATCTGACCGACGCCACCATTGCCGCAATGGCCGAGGCGGGCGTCAACCGCGCCAGTATCGGCGTGCAGGACGAAAGCGCAGTGGTGCAGCAGGCGATCAATCGCATTCAGCCACACGAAGTCACCCAGTCGGCGATTGAGCGCTTACGCGCCGCCGGAATTACCGGCATCAATATCGATCTGATTTACGGTTTGCCCCATCAGGGCGAGGCCGAGGTGGCCGCAACGGTTGCCCGCACGCTGGAACTGAAGCCGCAGCGTTTTGCTGTGTTCGGTTATGCCCATGTGCCGCATTTCAAAAAGCATATGGAACTGATCCGGCCGGAAACGCTGGCCGGTGCCGAGGCGCGGCTCAAACAATATGAGCTGGCCCATCGGCTGCTCTGCGCTGGCGGTTATGTGCCGGTGGGGCTGGATCATTTCTCTCTGCCTGACGATGGGCTGGCCAAGGCGCTGGCGGCGGGCAAACTGATGCGCAACTTTCAGGGCTATACCGATGATGGCGCCCCCGCGCTGATCGGGCTGGGGGCTTCGTCCATCGGGGCCTTGCCGCAGGGCTATGTCCAGAATATCGCCCCGGTGCCGGAATATCGCAAACAGGTCGAGGCGGGCATGCTGCCGGTGGCCCGTGGTGTGGCGCTGTCGGACGAGGATCGCTTGCGTGGCGCGATTATTGAACGGCTGATGTGCGATCTGGCGGTCGACCTTGATGCTGTTGCCGCACCGTTCGGCAAGTCATCAGCCGATTTCCGTGACGAGCTTGAACGGCTGCAGCCCTTGTGTGAGGCAGGCTTCGTCCACCATGCACATGGTCGCCTGTCGGTGCCGCCCGAGGCGCGTTTTGGCGTGCGGTTGGCCGCGGCGGCCTTCGATGCCTATCTGCCGCGTGGCGGGGCGGTGCATTCGGTGGCGGTCTGATCAAAAAAAACGCCGCACGGTGTGGTGCGGCGTTTATCGTATCTGATGGCGTGCAGTGATTATGCTGCCTTCATGTCACGCGGGGATGCCAGGGTATTCAGCATATGCTCCGCCCGCGTCGCATAGTCCTCGATATTTGACGGGCTGTGTTCAAACTCGATGATATCTTCCAGCATCAGCATCGCCATGCCGTGCAGGGCGCCCCAGACCGACAGGCCAAGGGTGGTGTTGTTCAGGATGATGCCGATCTCAACACCGATGTCGCGTGCGGCACTGCGTAAGGCCGGATAGCTCTGCCGGTTGAGGATCTGCGATTCAAACATCAGCCGCGACAAGGCCGGATGATTGCGTATATAGCCCATGTAAACCCGGCACAGGCTGGAAATCTGGCTCTGCTGGTTTTCACCGCAGATGGTCGAAATTTCGTCGCGCAGCTCGATAAAGCCATGGCGGGCCACTTCGGCCAGCAGGGCTTCCTGACTGGCAAAATGGCGGTAGGGTGCGGCATGGCTGACATTGGCGGCGCGGGCCACACCCCGGAAACTGATACTGGCTGTGGTCTGGTTTTCCAACATGGTCCGCGCGGCTGTCAGCAGCGCATTCTTCAGATCGCCATGGTGATAGGAACCGCTACGGTCAGTACTGTTGTTGCCAGCTTGGTCTGGTGTTGCAATATCCATATCCGCTTCCTTAGATCTGTGGTTTCTGTGGGAGCCCGCCGGAAGCCAACCCATTACAGGTCTGGTTTCCGGCACTGGTTCTTCTCCGATGCTTTTATTTTGAGACGTCGATGGTGGCGTCCATTGACAGGCCAACGCGCAAGGGGTGGATAGCGAGCTCTTTGGGATCAAGCTCGATACGCACCGGTACGCGCTGGACGACCTTGATCCAGTTGCCGGTGGCGTTCTGGGCCGGGATGACCGAGAAGGCTGAACCCGTACCACCCGACAGACCGGCGACACGGCCGTGGAATTTGACCGAGGAACCGTAGAGGTCCGAAGTCAGAACGACAGGCTGACCGGCCCGTACCTTGGCCAGCTGGTCTTCCTTGTAGTTCGCATCGACATAGACCTGCGCGATTGGCACCACCACCATCACCGGGGTGCCAGCCTGCACGCGCTGGCCGATCTGCACCGAACGACTGGTGACCACGCCATCGACCGGGCTACGCACCACGGTACGGTCCAGATTGAGCTTGGCGGTATCACGGGCGGCCTTGGCCGCCAGCACTTCCGGGTGGCTCATTACGTCGGTGCCGTGGGTCAGGGCTTCCGCAGCAGCCAGCGCGGCCTTGGCGGATTCATAGGCGTTACGTACGGCGGCGATTTCATCGCCGGAAACCGCACCGCTTTTGGCAATTTTTTCGCGGCGGTCATAGTCGAGACGGGCGCGTTCGACATCAGCCTTGCGGGCATCCAGTGCAGTGAAATAACCCTGCACTTTGCGGATGGTGAGCTGATAGCCGGCTTCGGCCTGATTGTAGCCGAGCTGCGCATCCGCCGGATCGATGGTCATCAACACATCGCCCTTTCTGACGCTTTGCGCATTGTGCACCGGCACATCCAGCACCGTGCCCGAGGTCAGCGGCGTCACTTCGGCGGACGAGACCTGAACATAGGCGTTGTCGGTGGAGACATAGCGCGAACCAACCAGCAGCCACCACAATACGGCGGCAGCGGCGATGAGCGCCAGCACCACCGCAAACGCGGCCAGCTGACGACCGCGCCTTTGCTTCTTGCGGTCTTCTTCGGTCAGCACCGACAGGTCGCTGCCCTTCAACCAACCCATCGGACCAGATGTGGACCCATTGCGAGCCATGAAACGAACTCCTTACGTCTTAGCGTTTGTTGGTGGTGGCGGTGGTATCGCCAGTATTTTTGGAAGGGGCGGTGTAGCCACCGCCAAGGGCCCGGATCAGGGCAATGTCATAGGCAAAGGCTCCGGTCTGCAGATCAGCGACCGTACGGCGCTGATTGATCAGATCGGTTTCGGCCGACAGCACTTCGATGTAGCGTGCCAGCCCCGCCGCATAGCGGATCTTGATGACGCGATAGGCCTTCTCGCCGGCTTTGAGCGCACCGCGGGCATGGGTCAGTTCCGTCTCGACGCTTTTGCGGTTGGCATAGGCATCGGCGACATCGCGTAAGGCGTCGGTCAGCGTGGCGTCATAGCTGGCCACGGCGGTGTCGTAATTGGCCCGGGCCTGACCATATTGGCTGTCCAGACGGCCATAATCAAAGATCGGCAGGGTGATCGATGGGCCAAAGCCACCGACTTCCGACATCTCGGTCATGAGATATTTGGCATCCAGAGACTGCACACCAAACTGACCGACCAGATTGATCTCGGGGTAATAACCGGCTTTGGCGACCTTGATCCCGGACGCGGCAGATTCGGCGCGTTTCTTGGCCGCCACGATATCCGGGCGGCGTCCGATCAGCGACAGGGCCAACTGATCCGGCAGACCAAGCGAGCGCAGGCTGGCCTGCCCCGACGGGGCGGTGATGCTGCGGCCACGATCCGGGCCTTTGCCCATCAGGGCCGCCAGCTGGTTCTGGGTCAGCGTAATCTGGCGCGCCACGGTATCGAGATTACCCTTGGCACTCCAGACCTGGGCATCAGCCTGCGCCACGGCCGAGTCATTTTCCAGATTGTTGGCAAAACGCTGTTTGGTCAGGCCTGCACTTTCCTCGCGCTGCTGCAGGGCTTCCTGCGCCAGTTTCTGGTCAGCATAAAGTTGCACCAGCTGGGCATAGACCGTGGCAACGGCAGTCGAGATCTGCAGGCGGGCGGCGGCTTCATCGGCTTTGGCCGCTTCGGCAGCCGATGTGGCAGCGGCCAGCGCGGCGCGGTTCTTGCCGAAGAAATCCAGCTCATACTGCAGGCCTGCGGTGATCTGGGCCTCGTGATGCCAGCCCGACGGAATATAGGCGCGCTGGAATTTGCCGAGCTGGTTCTGGCTGAGCTGCGTTTCTGAAAAGCTGCCCGAAGCGTTGATCGTCGGCCACAAATTGGCTTCGCTGACACCCGCCTGTGCCACCGCGGCCCGCACGCGCGCCGAGGCGATTTTTAAGCTTGGCGAATCTTTGAGGGCTTCGTCGATCAGTGCCGTGAGTTGGGCGTCGTTATAGCCTTTCCACCAGTCTTCTTTGGGCCAGTCGCTGGGCGCGGCCTTGAAACTGTCGCTTGCGGCAAACTGCGAGACGTCCTGCACATGCGGCTTCGGGCCAAGGTTCGGTGTGCAGGCGGCCAAAGCCAGACCGCTCAGAAGAAGGGCAAGGGCGACGCGAAATTTGGGGGGGACGCCGCCCTTGCTAAGACCCCTTAAGGCATAAGCGGTCGCGCAGCTGGCTGCGCTATGGGAAGAAGCTAAACCGCTCATATGGGGCGCCTTAAGGGGAATGGTATGTACTGGGCCCATTATTTTCTCTTCGTGTTGGGGCGTAGTGCTTTGCTGCCTACGCAAGCTGTTAAACAGGAATGCCGGGGTGGACAGGTATGGTTGGTACGGATGGTGACGCATGTTTGTCCCCCCTAATGTGGTGCCGGGCCGCTGCCGCCAGCGGGGCGCGGGCGCGGGGCCAGCCATACTGCACCGGCCGCAATCAGCAGCGTGACGCCGATCAGCAGGAAGGTGTAGTTGGTGGCAAGCTGCACAGCCTGCCCCTGCACCAGACCATCCAGTGTGCTGCGGACCTGTTCGATCGGTGTGCCCTGTGCGGTGAAATGGTTGAGGGCGCCGCGCGTATCCATGCTGCCCACCAGTGAATCGCGCTTGAACTTCATGGCATCCTGCCAGATGGCGGAGACAATCGCGGTGCTGAAGGCGGTGGCCAGCGTTCTGACGAAGTTGAACTGACCGGCACCCGCCGCAATGTCTTTGGGTGGCAGCGAACTGACCGACATATCCATCAGCGGAATCATCACCAGCGGCAGACAGAGTCCTTGCAGCAATTGCGGCACGGCCAGTTGCCAGAAGGTAACTTGGTCGGTGTAGCCGACGCGCATCAGCACCGACACGGCGCCAACCAGAAGCCCCACCATGATGATCAGCCGGTGGTCTATCTTGGTCATCAGAATGGCGGCGGCAGGGGCGGCAGCCACTGCCAGCACGCCGCTGATGGCCGAGTTATAGCCCGCCCAGGTCGCGGTATAGCCCATGGCACCCTGCAGCCACATCGGCGTCAGGACCATGGCGGCAAACACCGCACCAAAGGCCAGGAAGATAACGACCAGCGAAACCGAGAAGGCGCGGTTGGCGAAGATCGACAGATTGACCACCGGACTTTTTTCGTTGCCTTCCCAGATCAGGAAGGTGCTGAAGCCAACGGCGCTGATAATGGCCAGGCCGACAATCATGTCGGAATTGAACCAGTCGGCGTCCTGACCGGTGCCGAGCAGGATCTGCAACGCACCAACCCACAGGATCAGCAAAGCCAGACCAGAGAAGTCCATCTGCTCTTTTTTGATCGGCGTCTCATAGGGGCGCAGCATCTTCCAGGCCAGAAAGCCCAGCGCCAGGGCAAACGGCACCTTGACGTAGAAAGCCCACTGCCAGCCCCAGTTATCACCCAGCCAGCCGCCCAGTACCGGCCCGGCAATCGGGGCCAGAACGGTGGTCATTGACCACACCGCCATGGCGGGGGTGGCAAACCGTCGGGGCACGATTTTCAGGAGCAGTGTCTGTGACAGCGGCATCAGCGGCCCGCCAGACATGCCGAGCAGAATGCGGCAGGCGATCAGCATGTTGAGCGATGTGGCCATGCCGCACAGCAGCGAAAACAGGCCAAAGCCAAGGATGCCGACCGAGAAAACCTTCACCGGGCCGAATCGCTCGGCCAGCCACCCGGTCAGTGGCACCATGATGGCTTCGGCGACGCTGTAGCCGGTGATGACCCAGGTGCCGCTGCTGGTCGAAACGGCCAGGCCGCCGGCGATATGGTTGACCAGCACGTTGGCGACCGTGGTGTCGAGAATGGCGAGAAAGTTCGCCATTGCCAGGATGAAGATGATGACCGCCAGCAGGAAGCCCTTGGGTTCCGGTCGCTTGGGGAGAGGTATAGAGGTCGTAGCTGCTTGTGTAACCACTTGCACTCACACAATTATTTCTGTACAGTACTGTACGGTTCAATTTAGTCCGTGTATAAGGGTTGGGTGCGTCCGTTGTCAACAAAAAAACTGACCCGTACGGTTCAGTTTTTTTGTTTCGGGCTCTCAGCAAGGTGTTTTCCGGCTGCTTTTCGGGGCGATACTTGTTATGGCCCCAGTGCGTTATGGTCCCCGTAAAAAATGGGGCGCATTCGAGGGTGTGTAATGGCTGAAATGGTGAAAAACTGGCGCGATGACCGCCGTAATGCGATTCTGGATGTCGCTCATCGCAGCTTTCTGGAAAACGGCTATGCCGCCACCTCGATGTCGGCGATTGCAACCAAGCTGGGCGGGTCGAAGACCACGCTGTACCATTACTTTCCGTCCAAAGACGCGCTGTTTATTGCCGTGGCGCGGGAAGAATGTGCCAAGTTCATGGATCGGCTGTACAGCAACCATGATTATTCCGGCGATACGCGGACCATTCTGGAGGATTTCTGCACCCGCTTCATGGGGGAAACCTTCCAACCCGATGCCGTCGAGTTTTTGCGCATGGTGGTCGCGCAATCGCCGCAGTTTCCCGAACTGGGGCGGGCGTTCTTTCGTGAATGTATCGAGCAGGGCGTGGTGCATGCAGAAAAATTTATCGGTCGCATGATGGCGGATGGTCGTTTGAAGGCCGAAGATCCCCGTCGTTGTGCAAGGTTTTTGTTGTCGCTGTGCTCCGGGGTTTACACGCTTGGGCGGCTGCTTTGCCCGGATGATCCACTTGGTGACGGGATTGATATCCGTACCCATGCTATGGATATTGTAGGGTTGTTCCTGCGTCTTTACGGGGCGGAATCTGCCGGGGCAAAGCCGTAAATGGTGGTTGCGGGGCTTTAAAATGCCCCAGCCAGATAGGGCTTGTAGCAATGCGGGCCAGTATCTATTTATGTCATAATATTTCTATTCTCTTGACTTAACGTCCGGCGCTTGATTTGTCTCGCGCCCGATTTTTATGGGTAGCGCAATGCGTGCAATTCTTTTTCCCGGTCAGGGCAGTCAGGCTGTCGGTATGGGCAAAGTCCTGGCCGAGGCCTTCGCCCCGGCCCGTGATGTGTTTGCCGAAGTCGACGAGGCTCTGTCGCAGAACCTGTCTCGCCTGATGTGGGAAGGCCCTGCTGACGAGCTGACACTGACGGAAAATGCTCAACCTGCCATTATGGCCGTCAGCATGGCGGTGGTGCGGGTGCTCGAGCAGGCCGGTTTCGACTGGGCCAAGCACGCCAGGCTGGTCGCAGGACATTCGTTGGGCGAATACAGCGCGTTGGCCGCTGCTGGCAGTTTCACGCTGGCCGATGCGGCGCGGCTTTTGAAGATTCGCGGTCTGGCCATGCAGGCCGCCGTGCCGGTGGGCGTGGGCGCGATGAGCGCGCTGATCGGCGTTGAGATTGATTTTGCCGAAGCGGTGGCGGCTGAAGCCGTTGCTGCCGCTACCGAGGCCAATGCTTTGTGCGTGGTCGCCAACGACAATGCCTCTGGTCAGGTGGTGATTTCCGGCCTTGCTGCGACGGTGGTCCGGGCTGGCGAGATCGCCAAGGCCAAGGGTGCCAAGCGAGTCGTACCGCTGGCGGTGAGTGCGCCGTTCCATTCGCCCCTGATGAAGCCTGCGGCCGAAAAAATGGCCGAAGCGCTGGCGGCAGTCCAGATTCAGGCCCCCAAAGTCGGACTGATTGCCAATGTTACGGCGGCGGAAACGCGTGATCCCGATACCATCCGCCGCCAGCTGGTTGAGCAGGTTTGCGGGCGGGTGCGCTGGCGTGAAAGCATCGCCGGGCTTGCCGCAGCCGGTATTGATGCCACGGTGGAATGCGGTGGGAATAAAGTGTTAAGCGGTATGGTGCGGCGGATCGACAAGACTCTGGCCACCACCGGTCTTGATACCCCCGACGATCTTGAAACCTTTGCGAGGACCCTGTGATGTTCGATCTTTCTGGAAAAGTTGCCCTCATCACCGGTGCCGGCGGCGGCATCGGCGGCGCGACCGCCCGTGCCCTGCATGCGCAGGGTGCCACGGTGGTGCTGGTCGATATGCGCCCCGAGGGTGTTGAGAAGCTCAAAGCCGAGCTGGGTGAGCGTGCTCACGCCCTGGTGTGCAATGTCACCGACGCGGCGGCGGTTGCCGATTTGCCCAAGGCTGTCGAGGAACTGGCTGGTTCGGTCGATATTCTGGTCAATAATGCCGGTATCACCCGCGACAATCTGATGATGCGCATGAAGGACGAGGAATGGGATGCCGTTCTCGCCGTTAATCTGACGGCGGTATTCCGCCTGTCGCGTGCTTTCCTGCGCGGTATGATCAAAAAGCGCTTTGGCCGTATCATCTCGATCTCGTCGATTGTGGGTGCCACGGGCAACCCCGGTCAGTGCAACTATTCGGCGACCAAGGCGGGTATTACCGCCATGTCCAAGTCGCTGGCCCAGGAAGTGGCCAGCCGCGGCGTCACCGCCAACTGTGTTGCCCCCGGTTTTGTTAAGACTCCGATGACCGATGTCCTGTCGGACGAGGTTAAGGCGGCCCTGTTGCAGAAGATTCCGCTCGGTCGCCTCAGCTCGGCTGATGACATTGCCCACGCAGTGGTATATCTGGCCAGCGAAGAGGCCGGTTATGTCACCGGTCAGACCATCCACGTCAATGGCGGGATGGCGATGATTTCGTAAACTTGGGGTGCCCTTCGGGGCCCTTGAGGGGGCCGTCTTGGTAAACAAGATGGCCTTTTGGGGTTGCTGCGCTTGCACTCCCCCATAAGAGTTGTTAATCGAAATGCCGTTGCCGCGGGCTGGGTTGTTCCGAATGCGGCCGTAAAATGCAGAAGAGAGGCCTAAACAGCAATGAGCGATACTGCCGAACGCGTTAAGAAGATCGTTGTCGAGCATCTGAACGTTGATGCCGAAAAGGTCGTTGAAGCCGCGTCCTTCATCGACGATCTGGGCGCCGACAGCCTGGATACGGTCGAGCTGGTCATGGCATTCGAAGAGGAATTCGGTATCGAAATTCCCGACGATGCCGCTGAATCCATCGTCACCTTTGGCGATGCGGTTAAGTACATCGAAAAAGCTAACGCCTAATAAAGTTGGGCGCTATGCGTAGAGTCGTCGTCACGGGGCTTGGTCTCGTCACCCCGTTAGGGTGTGGTGTTGATATTAGCTGGTCGCGCCTTTTGGCCGGCCAATCTGGTGCAAAAGCGATCACGAAATTCTCGACAGAGGGTTTCGCGACGAAGATCGCGTGTGAAGTGCCGCGGGGGACCGGCGAGGACGGCACCTTTAATCCTGATGCGTGGTTCGATCCCAAGGAACAACGCCGGGTCGACGACTTCATCGTTTACGCAGTCGCCGCGGCCAAACAGGCCGTGGCTGACAGCGGTTGGGTGCCTCAGACCGAAGAGGAACGTTGCCGCACCGGCGTCATGATTGGCGCAGGTATCGGTGGTCTCGACGGTATTGCGCAGGCTTCTTTGGTCCTGCAAGAAAAGGGGCCAAGGCGCATTTCGCCCTTCTTCATTCCTGGACGCCTGATCAATCTGGCATCCGGTTATGTTTCGATCGACCATGGTTTTAAAGGCCCCAACCACTCGGTGGTGACGGCCTGCGCCAGCGGTTCGCACGCCATTGGCGATGCGGCCCGTCTGATTGCGTATGACGATGCCGATCTGATGTTGGCCGGTGGTGCCGAAGGGGCGGTCTGCCCGCTTGGTATCGCCGGGTTTAACGCCTGCCGCGCTTTGTCGACCGGGTTCAACGATACGCCTGAAAAGGCCTCGCGCCCCTATGACAAGGACCATGATGGATTCGTCATGGGTGAGGGTTCCGGCATTGTCATGCTTGAGGAATACGAGCATGCCAAAGCCCGTGGCGCCAAAATCTATGGTGAGGTGATCGGTTATGGCCTGTCGGGCGATGCCTATCATATCACGGCGCCGTCGGAAGACGGCAATGGCGGCTTCCGCGCCATGGAAATGGCGGTCAAGCGCGCTGGTATTGCGGTGTCCGAAATCGATTACGTCAATGCCCATGGCACGTCGACCATGGCGGACTGGATCGAGGCCCGGGCGGTTGAACGTCTGCTGGGTGATGCTGCCAGCAGCGTATCAATGAGTTCGACCAAATCGGCAATTGGCCATCTGTTGGGCGCTGCCGGTGCTGTCGAAGCGGTTTTCTGTTTGTTGGCAATGCGCGATCAGATCGTGCCGCCGACAATTAATCTGGACAATCCTGAACATGAGACCCGGCTTGATCTGGTGCCTCATGTGGCCAAGAAGCGGTCGGTCCAGGTAGCAATGTCCAACTCCTTTGGCTTCGGTGGGACCAATGCCTCGCTGATTTTCAAGGCAGTGGCATAACGGCAGGGTAGGGGCAATATTTGGGTCCGCCCCTCTCTTTTTCAGATCGGCGGATGCTGTTTAAAGGCCGATCACATGAAAAAGTTTTTGGCTCTGATCGTGGTGCTGGCGGTGGTTATCGCCGGCATCGCGCAGTGGGGCTATTCCGTCTATACGCGCCCGGGTCCACAAGCGGCCAAGGGCAATGAGACGATTGTCACCATCAAATCCGGTATAGGCTTACGTGGCATCGCCCGGGCGTTAAAAGGCGCCGGGGTGATTGCTGACGATGATGTCTTTATGGTCGGGGCGCGCCTGACCGGGCGGGCCCATCTGCTCAAGGCGGGCGATTACGCCATCGCAAGCGGCGCCAGCATGAAGGCTATTGCCGATCAGATCGCCGATGGCCGTGTGCTGGTCTATAAGGTGACCGTTGCCGAAGGGCTGACCAGCCAGATGGCGGTCAATATCCTTGCCGACAATCCGGCGCTGACCGGTGATAAACCTGCAACACCGGAAGAAGGCAGTCTGCTGCCGGAAACCTATTTATTCCAGCGCGGTACAACGCGGACCGAAATCCTCGCCAAGATGCAAAAAGCGCAGCAGGATGTGATCGACCAGTTGTGGGAAACCCGCGCCAAGGGGCTGCCGTTCAGAACTAAGCGCGAAGCGGTGATCATGGCTTCGGTGGTCGAGAAGGAAACTGCACTGCCCGAGGAACGGCGCCATGTCGCATCGGTCTTCATCAACCGGCTGCGTCAGGGCATGAAGCTGCAATCCGACCCGACGATCATCTACGGCATTACCAAGGGCTATCCGCTTGGCCGCGGTATCCGTGAGAGCGAGATTAAGGGCAGCTCGCCCTACAACACCTATGTGGTGACGGGCCTGCCGGCCGGGCCAATCTGTAACCCGGGGCGCGACTCACTGGCTGCGGTGCTCAATCCGGCTGATACCAAAGATTTGTATTTTGTCGCGGATGGCAGCGGCGGCCATGCCTTCGCCGCTACCATAGATGAGCAGGTTCGTAATGTGCGCCATTGGCGTAAGCTTGAGAAACAACAGGCTAAAAAATAATCCGTAAGCAGAGTGATTAAGTTTTACTAAAATTCTATATTTATCTTCGCATCAAGCGTGCGGCTTTGAGGATTAAGCCGCACGCTGTGCAGTTAGGCCAGATCAGTTCGCCTGAAAGCGAATTGGAACTTTGATCGAGCCGGTCTTGGAACCAACTGGAATGGCATCGGCAACGCAGATCGCAGCCTTGTCAAAGCCATTGCTCGGGGTTGGCGCTTCCAACACTTTGCAGTCGGTCAGCTTGCCGTCGGCCGCGGTGCATTGCAGCATCACGGACGCGCTCTGCTTCGGGCTGGCAAATTTACTGACACAGGTGGAATAGGCTTCAGCCAAACTGGCGGCCTGAACTCCCCCGGCCGTCAGTGCAATCCCGGTCAGCGCGACCGCCAGGACAAAATACTTACGCATGGGCTTATAGTCTCTCAAGTGCTTACGGTTTCGTGTTCCCCGGTTTCTCCGTGGACCATATCTGGCAACTTTAGTGATAATTAACGTAAACGACAAGCTGTCAGCGATATGACAACTCTCTCGGTTAGCCTTAACAAGTAGTAAAGGATTTGAGGCTTTTATAAGGTATGCGTTAGTAGCTTGTTTTTTATTCTGGTACGTGTGGCATAATTTGCTGCTTATGATAATAAAAGGTGACGGCGTGTGTTCACACTTGGAGCATCACGCGACGATCAGTTAACGGGGAAGTGTCGTGAAGCGTATTCGTCTGGCTGATTTGCCGCTTATCGTTAAGATTGGGTTCGCGCCGGTTTTGGCACTGTTCATGTTGGCGGTAACGGCGGGGGTTGCCGTTTACGCCCAGATGCAGTCCGTGGCGGAATTCCAGAAGGCCGTCCATGTCGACATGGCCAACAGCATCCAGATTCAACGGATTTCCGAGCGAATTACCGAAACGCACGGTCGATTGTATCTGCTGCTGACCCATCAGGCCGGCAAGATCGAGCCCAACAAGATCGAGGCGCAGAGCAAGGCTCTGGTGTCGGATCTGGCTCAGATCGAAAAGGACGTCAAAACGGTCGAGGATGCCGCGCCCGAAGACGAGCGCCCGCAATTCGCCAAACTGCGTAAGCAGGTGGAAGAAACCCGTAGTGCTGCTGATCTGGTTGGCAGCATGATGACCGCCGATTTTTCCGCCGCCGCCAGTTTCATTGAACCGTTTGAAGCCAGCTATAAGCAGATGGTTGCAACGCTGGCCACTGTGGTGAAACAGACCCAGGATGCCACCAATGCCAGCGCCGCCGACAGCGAGGCCGCTGCGGTGCGTACCAGCTGGCTGCTTGGCCTAGAAGCGCTCATCACATTTTTGTTAGTGCTCGGCGTCGCCTGGATCAGCGCGTTCAATACCCGTGACGATATCCGCAAAATTGCCGATGCCACCGAAAAGCTGGCGGGCGGTGATAACGGGATTGATCTGGCTGCTCTCGAACGCAAGGACGAGATGGGGGCGATTATCCGTTCGCTGACGGTCTTCCGCGACAATCAGCTGCGCATGATTCAGATGCGCAAGGAAAATGAGGAAGCGCAGGCTGCCCGGGCCAAGGAAGTGGCCGGGGTTATTGCCGCGCTGGGTACCGCGCTTGACCATCTGGCGGCCTGCGATCTGACCTACCGCTTGAGCGAGCAGTTCCCGGAAGAGTATCGCACGCTGCAGGCCGATTTTAATCGCACTATCGCTGAGCTGGAAAGCACGTTGCAGGTCATCACCAAGGTCACCGCCGACATTCAGGCCGAGACCATGGGCGGTGAGGGCGGCAGTGGCGCCAAAGTGTCGCGGGCCACCACCTTGCAGGCCACCGGTGCGGCGCTGGTTACCGCGTTGGAAGCTTTCCGCGAAAATCAGCAGCGCATTGTGCGCCTGCGTGAGGAGCATCAGGCGACACAGGAAGCCAAAGCCCTGGAACAGGCCGAAGTGGTGGCCATGCTGGCCGCCGGTCTCGACCATCTGGCTGAAGGCGATCTGACCTATCGTATTTCGGGTACGGTGCCGCCGGAATATCGTCGCCTGCGCGACGACTTTAATGCCGCGCTCGACAAGATGGGCGAAACCTTAAGCACCATCCGCGAAGTCACCAGCGTGATTCAGTCCGGCTCGGGCGATGTCAATCTGGCGGTCGATGATCTGTCCAAGCGCACCGAACATCAGGCGGCAACGCTGGAAGAGACGGCGGCGGCACTCGACGAGATCACCGCGACGGTCAAGTCCACCGCTGAAGGCGCCGCCAATGTCGGCGTGTCGATCTCTGCCGCCAAGGAAGATGCCGTCGGCTCCGGCCACGTTGTTACCGATGCGGTTCAGGCGATGAACGAGATTCGGACCTCCTCCGATCAGATCAGCCAGATCGTTGGTGCCATTGACGAAATCGCGTTCCAGACCAACCTGTTGGCCCTGAACGCCGGTGTCGAGGCGGCGCGTGCCGGTGAAGCGGGGCGCGGTTTTGCCGTGGTCGCGACCGAGGTGCGCGAGCTGTCGCATCGCACCGCCAAGATGGCCAAGGAAATCAAGAGCCTGATCGGCATCTCGAGCACCAAGGTGCATCAGGGTGTCGAGCTGGTCGGCGAAACCGGCAAGACGCTGGAACGTATCGTCTCGCAGATCGTTGGCATCAACGATGTTGTCGGGCAGATCGCGGCGTCGGCCAAGGAACAGTCGACCGGGCTGGAGCAGATCAATACCGCCGTCAACGATATGGATGCGGTGACCCAGCAGAACTCGGCTATGGTGCAGGAAACCACCGTTGCCAGCCGTTCTCTGGCCGAGCAGGCCGAAGAACTGGTGCAGCTGCTCAACCGGTTCAAGGTTGAAGGCTATCGTGAAGCCCCGCTGGCCAAGATTTCTCAGATCCGTCAGGCTGTTGCCAAGAATTCTGGCCCTGCGGCTGAGGCTAAACCGGAAACCCCGGTCCGTTCGGAATCTGCGCGGCGCCCGGTGCCAATGCTGAAGGCTGTGCCGACAGCGGCGTCCACGGCTCACCCCACCCCGGCGCAAAAGGCGGCTGCGGTGATGGTGTCGAAGAAACTCTCCAAGCCGGACGAGAAGTGGGAAGAATTTTAAGCACCGCTCTGCTGCGTCATGCGGCAGCGCATTGCCCTCCACCGGGGGGCGGAATATCCTAGCGGACGGAAGAGTCTTCTTCCGTCCGCTATTTTTTTAAGCCGTAGATAGGTTCCGCTGGTGGCGACACGGTCGGGGCTTAAGCAGGAAAGGTATTCCATGGCGCTTGTCAGCATGACCGGTTTCGCCGATGCGCAGGGTGCAAATGATTGGGCGCATTGGCGCTGGGAGGCCAAAAGCGTTAATGGTCGCGGGCTTGAGCTGCGCCTGCGCCTGCCGCCGGGGTTCGAGGCGATCGAGGCTAAGGTTCGTGCTCTGGCTGCCGCCCATTTCAAGCGGGGAAATTTGCAGGTCACCCTGACGCTGGAAAAGGCCGGGATCACCCAAGGCCTGCGCATTGATAAAGCGGCGCTGGATGCCGCCGTGGCCATTGCCAAAGATGTGGCAATGCAGACCGGTTTATCGCCTGCCCGCGTAGATGGCTTGCTGGCGCTCAAGGGCGTCATTGTGCAGGATGATGAGGGTGATGAGCGCGAAGAAAAAGCCGCCGCTGCTGAGGCTGTTCTGGTCACGCTGGAGGCATGCTTTGCGGCCCTGGCCGAGGCGCGCGCTAACGAAGGCGCCAAGCTTACCACTTTGCTGTCTGGCGATATCGATGCCATCGAACAGTTGACACAAAAGGCGGCCACTCTGGCGGCAACCCAGCCTGCCGCGTTGCGTGATCGTCTGGTGGCACAGCTGGCCGATCTGGTTGCCCCCGGTACGGTGACGCCGGAACGGCTGGCGCAGGAAGTGGCATTGCTGGCGGTGCGTGCCGATGTCCGCGAGGAACTGGACCGGCTGACTGCCCATGTCGCTGAAGCCCGGCGGCTGGTGGATGTGGGTGCTGCGGCGGGCCGCAAGCTTGATTTCCTATCACAGGAATTTAATCGCGAAGCCAACACCTTATGCTCAAAATCCTCGGATGTTGAATTGACGACGATTGGTCTTGAACTGAAGTCGGTGATCGATCAGTTTCGCGAACAATCGGCAAATGTGGAGTGATGTGATGGATCGGCGTGGTTTGATGCTGGTGCTGTCGTCGCCGTCAGGGGCGGGTAAATCGACCCTGGCGCGCAGGCTGCTGGCCAGCGATGCCAACATTACCTTGAGCGTTTCGGCGACGACGCGGTTTCCCCGCCCCGGCGAGGTCAACGGTAAGGACTATTATTTCGTCAACCGGCCCGACTTCGAACATATGGTGAGCGAGAACGAGTTTCTCGAATATGCCACGGTGTTTGAGAACCGTTACGGCACGCCCAAGGCCCCGGTGATGGATGCGCTGGCCCGTGGCCGTGATGTGCTGTTCGATATCGACTGGCAGGGCACCCAGCAGCTCAGCCAGAAGGTGCCGGCGGATCTGGTGCGGGTTTTCATCCTGCCGCCATCCAAGGCCGAGCTGGTCAAGCGCCTGACCGGCAGGAACGAGCCCCAGGATGTGCTGACCGCCCGTATGGCCAAGGCTAATGACGAGATGAGCCATTGGGCCGAATATGACTATGTCGTGGTTAACGACGATCTTGAAACCGCGTTCACCCAGATTGTCAGTATTCTGAAGGCCGAGCGGCTGAAACGGGTGCGTCAGCCGGGCCTGCACGGTTTCGTTGCGGGCCTGCTGCAAGAGTAATTCGGCCCCCTTGCGCAAATGGTTGCGGACCCGCCCTTGCAGAGCCATGGGCGGGTTCTTATTTTCTGTAACAATCACGATTACAATGCGCTGCCCCTACAGAAAGATCCTGCGATGCCATCCCTTTTTGATCCTACAAAATTTGGTGATTTGAAGCTTGCCAACCGCCTGGTCATGGCGCCGCTGACGCGGGCCCGTGCCACGGCTGACCGCCGGGTACCGACACCGGTCATGGTGAAGTATTACCGGCAGCGGTCCACGGCCGGGCTGATCCTGACCGAAGCCACGGTGATTGACCCTCTGGCGGCGGGCTATGCCGCTACGCCGGGAATCTATTCGCCCGAGCAGGTCGAAGCCTGGAAGCCGATTGTTGAGGCCGTGCATGAAAAGGGCGGCACCATTGTCATGCAGTTATGGCATGTCGGGCGCATTTCCGACCCCGAGCTGTTGATGGGGGCCTTACCGGTCGCGCCCAGCCCGATTGCGCCGTCTGGCCATGTCCGTCTCTTGCGGCCGATGCGGTCCTATGTGACGCCGCGGGCGCTGGAGCTGGTCGAGATTCCGGCTTTGATCGCGTCCTATCGCCGGGCTGCCGAGAACGCCAAACTGGCCGGTTTTGATGGTGTCGAGATCCATGCCGCCAACGGCTATCTGATTGATCAGTTTTTGCAGGATGGCACCAACAAACGCACGGATGCCTATGGCGGGCCGGTCGAGAACCGGGCACGCCTGCTGTTGGAAGTGACGGACGCTGCCATTTCGGTGTGGGGTGCCGGCCGGGTCGGTGTGCATTTCGCCCCCCGTGGTGACAGCTTCGAAATGAGCGACAGTAATCCGCTCGCCACCTTCAGCTATGCGGCGCGCGAGTTGGGCAAACGCGGTATCGCCTTCCTGTTCCTGCGTGAACATAGCGGTGATGACAGCATCGCCCCGGCGGTAAAAAAGGCGTTCGGCGGTCCGCTGATTGGCAATGAAGGCTTCACCGGTGAGACGGCGCAGGCCGCACTGGATGCCGGTTGGGCCGATGCGATTTCCTTTGGCAAGGATTACATTTCCAATCCCGATCTGGTGGAACGCCTGCGCACCGGTGCGCCGCTCAATCCCTATAATATGGAAACTTTTTATGGGGCCGGTGAAGTGGGGTACACGGATTATCCCGCGCTTGCTGCCCAATAAGCGTTCTGAAGACATTTTGATGACGGTTGCCGCCTGTCACGCTGTAACGAGCTGGGCAGGCGGTACTGTTATGGGCCATGTCCCTTGAGACATACGGACAATTGCCACGAAAATATGCAAGCGAATGTTGCTGTGGTGCGCTCAGCGGGCAAGATTATGTCGCCAGTGGCATTAAACTGTTCATGAAAGTGGGGCGAGTGCGTTTTCCCTCTTGCGGGGAGGGGGGCATGTCTGTTGATTCGCGTCTTTTGCTACCACATGGGCAACAGTATGGATCGCGAAGCCGTTCGTCACGTCCCTTATGACATCGAAGTCGAGCAGGCACTGCTCGGCGCGATATTGGTTGATAATGCCGCGCTGGAGGCCGTCGCCGGTCAGCTCAAGCCTGAGCATTTCTACGATCCGTTGCATCAGCGCATTTACGCTACCATGACGGTTTTCCTTGAGCGCGGCACGATGGCGGTCACACCGCTGACCCTGCATGCCGCGATGAAGGCCGATCCGGGGCTGGTCGAGGTTGGCGGTCATGCCTATCTGGGCAGTCTGGCCGATGCCGCCCCGGCGCTGCCCAATGTGCGTGATCTGTCGAAGATTCTGCAGGATCTGTTCACCCGCCGCACGCTGGTGCGCATCGGCGAGGATATCGTCAACGGGGCTTATGAATCGCCGCAGGATAAGACGCCGCAGGATCTGATCGGCGATGCCGAAAAAGCGCTTTATCGCGTTTCAGAAACCAATAAATATGGCGAAGGTCCGATCGATTTCTCGGAATCCTTGCGCCGCGCGGTCGAGATTGCCGAAAAGGCCCAGGCTCGTGGTGGGCGCATTTCGGGCGTTTCCACCGGCCTGACCGATATCGACGGTTTGCTCGGCGGTTTGCAGCAATCCGACCTTCTGATCGTCGCCGGTCGCCCGGGTATGGGCAAGACCGCGCTGGCCACCAACATGGCGTTTAACGCCGCGCGTTTTTATGTGCGGGATATGGCGGCGGGCGAAGAAAACACCGCCGGTGCGCCGGTGCTGTTCTTCTCGCTCGAAATGGCCGCCCAGCAATTGGCCGCCCGTATTCTGTCGCAGCAGGCCGAGCTGGAGATGTACAAGATCCGTAACGGTAAATTCTCCGACAGCGAGTGGGAGAAGTTCGTGCTGGCGATGCAGGAACTGACCACCCTGCCGCTTTATATCGACGATACTGGCGGTATCTCGATTGCACAGATCGCGGCACGGTCCCGCCGCATGAAGCGCGAAAAGAATATCGGGCTGATCGTTATCGACTATCTGCAACTGATCTCGCCGTCGCGCAAAGCCGAAAACCGCGTGCAGGAAATTACGGAAGTCACCAAAGGCCTCAAAACCCTGGCCAAGGAACTGAATGTGCCGGTAATGGCGCTGTCGCAGCTGTCGCGTGGCGTTGATGCCCGTGATGATAAGCGCCCGGTGTTGTCGGATTTACGTGAATCCGGTTCGATTGAGCAGGACGCCGACGTGGTTATGTTTGTGTACCGTGAAGAATATTATCTGAAATCGCGCGAACCTGACCTTAACGGGGCGGAAGACGAGCGTAAGGAACACAGTAAGTGGGCCGAGCGGATGGAACGGGTACAGGGTAAGGCGCTGGTGATGATCGAAAAACACCGCCACGGCTCGACCAATTCGTTCGAGCTGCAGTTCGACGACCGCTTCACCCGTTTCTCCAATCTGGCGGGGGAATAACGCAACGCCCCAAAAAGTGGGTACCGGTTTTTGGATCAGGCGTTGCGAGGGGAAAGCCTAACGCCCCCCAAAGTGGGTCGCGGCTTGCTGGTGGTTTAGCTCGACAGCAGCGTGTGGCTGTTGACGATCTCTTCCCAGGTTAGCCGCATCATGCCCTTGGGGTCGGGGGTGGCGGGCAGTATGGCCGGTCCGCTCAGCATCTGGATGCCGCCACTATAGGCCATCTGCAGAGTGTTGAGTTTACGGACCCCCAGCAGGAACGTGCTGAGCCGCTGGGCGCGTGCCGCCTGCACCAGTGCATGAACATCTTCGTGG
The DNA here is from genome assembly GCF_055392125.1 of Micropepsis pineolensis. Taxonomy (NCBI): domain Bacteria; kingdom Pseudomonadati; phylum Pseudomonadota; class Alphaproteobacteria; order Micropepsales; family Micropepsaceae; genus Micropepsis; species Micropepsis pineolensis. The sequence continues at coordinate 2,677,312 of NZ_AP042408.1, read as the reverse complement.
CGTAACAGATGTTCCTGCAAAAAATCATGCCGGTTATAGCCGATCGAGCGCAGGCCAATGCCGTGATAGGGGGCCAGATTGCGGGTGCCCGGTGCCACGGTGGCCGACACGCTGCGGGCAAACGGGCGCAATGTATTGGCCAGATCGCTGAGGCGGGTGTGTGCAATGCCGTGCGGGACATCGGTGATGATGAAATCAAGATAGGGCCGGTACTGATTAGAGAAATTGCGACATTCGTTGAGATATTCCAGCCGTCCGCTCGGTGTGCCCAGCACATCGAACGAAACCGGCAGAGCGAGGATGAAACGGTTGCCGGTTTCAATGCAGGAGGTGAGCTTGGCAACGCCTTCGCGTAAAGTTGCCAGCTCGATCTTGCCACGTTCTTTAAGTGATAATTGCGGCACCGTGATGGTGCGGCGGGGAATATCCAGCGTCATGATCTGACGCGGTTCGCAAATGTATGTCGTGATGGCATTGTTGGCGGCCGACCACAGCGGCACGAACTGGTGCACAATAGTCAGGGTTTTGACGCGGTCGTCGACCCCCTCGTGAACATTGATGGTCTGATTGGTGGCGGGGAAATTATCATCGGTCTTGAAATGGGTCCCATCACCGCCATGCGCTGGTGGATGGGCCGCCTCCTCGTTTCCCAGTCCGGCTTTTTCCGCCAGGATCGACAGCCGCTCGGTGGGAATTTCCACCAGCTGCATCTGGTTTTCACCAGCATTGACCGCCTTAAGGACCCTGACCTGTTTGAGGTCGCATTGGCCGAGCAGGTTGGTACACAGATCAAAGGCGACACGCATGCAGATGATGTTGACGTCTTCCGGTTCGGTCGACGGCATGGTGACGATGTATTTGGTCTCTTCAATGCGGGCGAAAAAGTCCGATGGACCCAGGCGCTGACGCAGCAGTGTTTCCAGCCGGTCGTAAACGTTGGTACGGATGCGCGCCCAACGTGGGCCCGCCTCTTCCTTGATTGTGGCAATGCTAATCACATTGACACAACCGCGCTCCAGGAAGGCGGGCGATGCCAAAGCTCTGATCTCAACCGGAGTTTGTTGCAGCACGGCCGATCTCTCTCATCAATCACCGACAAGGTAATGAATGTATATAACCACTACGTTTATTTTTTGAGAGAAAAACGCACAAGTTGTTACTGGAGGATTTACCCGCGTCCGCAATCAGGAAGGGCTGTCAGTTAGGTACCCTGCTGAATAAACGGAACTTTTTCGAATATCCGGCGTTCCGCCCCACGTGGATCGTTAACCATACGCGGAGGTAAATTGAACAACAGTGTTTCGCGATTTTTCAGGGAATAAGGTTGCCAGTCATTAACCAAGGCATTTTGCGGATTGCCGGTCTTGGCAAAGGCGATGAAACATTCGCTGACGATGGTAGCCATTTTTTTTGCCTCCGGGCCGGTCCCGGTGATGGCGCCGGGCACATCGGTGTTGTTGAAGGCGAGCGGAATATCGATGGTGTGCGGGGCGCGCAGTTTGCCGCCGTTCAGCACCGTGCGCCAATCAACCTGATAGGCGAAGGCTGGGCATCCGGCCTTGGCACGGGCCTCGTCCTCTTCAATCGCGGCACGCCAGGACCGTGATGCGGTTGTGGCGGCGAAGAACAGATCACTGGCTGAAATACCGGGATAAAGCTTTTTGTATTCGGCAATGACATGGCCGGGCAGTATGTCCACCCGCATGTTTTCCGCCAGTCGCTGGGGCAGATCTTCCCATGTCAGATTGTAGGCCCAGTCAGCCTGAATGAAGGCGCGGGTTTCATCATGGGCGTTGCCGATCATCATCGGGATCTGGGCGCTGATCGCCGGGGCATCGGGGTAAAATGGATGGCGCATCAGATTGCGCATGTCGAGCACCGGGCCGAAATAGACCCCGCCCGAACCGATGATCGGATCGGTGGCTTTAAGCCCCTGCACCAGAGCGTCGGTTGGCACTTCGTTCAGTGCGGCTAGCCGACTGCGGTCCAGCCCCAGCGCTTTGAGATACACATCGGTGCGCCCCGCGGCGTGCAGGGGGCCGGATGCGGTGAGCTGTTGGCCGCTCATGGTGGTGGCGCGATGGAACAATCCGGCGGCTTTTTCCATCGCCATCAGCGTGGCGATCTTGGCCCCGCCGCCCGACTGGCCAAACACCATGACAGTATTGGGATCACCGCCAAATTCGGCGATGTTTTCACGCACCCATTTCAGCGCGGCAATCAGATCAAGCTGCCCGGCATTGCCGCTGTCGGGCCATGGTCCGTCGCTGCCAAGATAGAGATAGCCAAAGGCATTGAGCCGGTGGTTGACGGTGACCACCACGACATTGCCGCGGCGGCTTAAATTGGCGCCATCGGTCACCGGGTCGGAACCCGATCCCCCGGCATAGGCGCCGCCATGAATGTAAAACATCACGGCCCGTTTGGCCCCGTCATGCAGGGCCGGGGTCCAGACATTGAGGAACAGGCAATCCTCGCTCTGTCCGGCTTCCTTGCTCGCCTGCGGGCAGGCTGGGCCGTACTGGGTGGCGTCCTGCACACTGTGCCATGGCTTCGGCTTTACGGGGGGCTGGAACCGGGTAAGGCGGGTGTCAGCGCCATAGCGGATGCCCTTGAACACCAGAATGCCGTCGCGATTTTCGCCGCGCACCGGTCCGGCATCGGTTTTGGCAACCGGGCGGGCCGGCGCCCCGGCCAATGCCGGGCTGGTGATGGCCCCCACTGCGGCCAGGGTGGCCCCAGCGCCGATCAGGATGCGCCGATTGCATCCAAAATTTCCAGCCATAATACTCCCCGCTATCGATGCCGCTTTATGCTGCGGTCTGTTACGCGAATAAGGATATACCAATTCCTGACACCGGTAGCATCACAAAAGGCTGAGGTGCCCGTACTGTTTTGGCCTTGCCATAAAAGCGTGGTACTGCCGCCTTTGCACAGATGCTGGGGGACGCCATGCGTAAGATGGCAAAATTGGGTGGGCTAAGGGCTGCCGCTGCGGCGGTTTTATTGGCAATGGTGGGTGGGGCGGCCTGGGCCGGTGGGGCACCGGCACCAGATCGCACCGTGGTCGTGGTGCTGTTTGACGGTTTTTCACCTTTCATGATGGAGGGTGTCGCCACGCCACATTTCGACCGGCTGGCGGCTGAGGGGGTATCTTCCCGCCATCTCGTTCCGGTGTTTCCAGCCTTGTCGATGGTCAACCACACCAGCTTTCAGACCGGTTGCCAGCCGCAAAAGCATGGCATCGTCGCCAACGAATTCCGTGACCCGGTGCGGGGCCGCTATGATACCAAGGCAGATCGCGCCGACGCCGCCTGGCGCACCGGATGCGAGGCGGTGTGGCAGGCGGCTGAACGGCAGGGCGTGAAGGCGGCGGCATTTAATATCGTCGGCCGCTGGTCAAGCAAAACCGGGGCTGCCGCCAGCACCATCAATGCGGAGGTGCCGTGGAGCGCGCATGAGGATGACGAGACCATTCTCGCCAAAGCTATCGCGGCGCTGAACCGCACCGATACTGAACGGCCCCGCCTGATTGCGCTGTATTTCGACTACCCGGACTCTGTCGCCCATGGCGATGGCGTGCATGGCGACAAGACAAAGCTGGCCGTAGCGCGGGCCGATGCGGTTATCGGGCGGCTGATGGACGCGATTGTGGCCCAACCCACTGGGGCAAAGGTGACGCTGGTGGTTGGTGCCGATCACGGCATGACCAAGGTCGATAAAGTCATCAATATCGACCGGCTTGAAAGCCTGCATCATTTCACGGCCGAAGCTGCGTATGGCAGCGGCACGGCGATGCTGTATCTCAAGCCCGGTGAAAATCCGCAGCGGGTGGCGCAGGCGCTGGCGAAATACCGCGATGTTTTTGCGGTCTATCGCAGGGGGCATTTTCCCGCCTTCGTGCAGATTGGTGACGGGCCGCGTGTTGGTGATCTGCTCCTCATCACCCATCCGCCCTATGCGTTTGAGGGGCATGAACTGATGAAACCCGATATTGCGGCGCGAGCAGAAAACACATCCGGACCGGCGATTTATGCGCCCGAGGTCAAATGGTTTAACGCCATGCATGGCTTTCTGCCCGAGCGGGCGGACATGCAGGCAATCTTTTATGCCTGGGGCGATGGCGTGGCGGCGGGCAAAATCCTGCCCCGGATCGGGATGATCGATGTCGCCCCGACGGTGCTCCATTTGCAGGGGCTAAAGCCGGGCCGCGATACCGATGGTAAGGCCATCGATCTTAGCCGATAAAAAAAGCCCCACTTCCCTGAGTAAGGAAGTGGGGCGTCAGTGAACCCTGTCGGGAGAGAGCGTGACGGGGTTTTAAGACGGGGAACGGACCTTTTAGGCGGCCAGACCCTGTTCAAGGTCGCGGATCAGGTCCGCCGGATCTTCAATACCGACCGACAGGCGCACCACATCGGGGGCGGCACCGGCCTTTTCCAGCTCAATGCCGGAAAGCTGGCTGTGGGTGGTCGATGCCGGATGAATGATCAGGCTGCGCGTGTCACCGATATTGGCCAGATGGCTGAACAGCGTGACGTTATCGACCAGCTTCTTGCCGGCATCAAAGCCGCCTTTGACGCCAAAGGTAAACACGCTGCCCGCACCCTTGGGGGCGTATTTCTGCTGCAGCGGATAGCTCGGATTGTCGGGCAGACCGGCATAATTGACCCACGACACATGCGGGTTGGTCTTGAGCCATTTGGCCACCGTCAGGGCGTTGTCGCTATGGCGCTGCACGCGCAGCGGCAGGGTTTCGATACCGGTCAGTGTCAGGAAGGAATTGAACGGGGCCAGCGTCGGGCCCAGATCCCGCAGGGCCAGGGCGCGCAGCACCACGGCCAGTGCCAGCTTCGGCCCGAAGGTCTCCCAGAACTTCAGCCCGTGATAGGACGGGTTGGGATCGGTGATCAGCGGGTAGCGGCCATTGCCGAAATTGAAGTTGCCGCTGTCGACCACCAGACCGGCGATCGAGTTGCCGTGACCGTTGAGGAATTTGGTGCCCGAATGGGTGATGACGTCGGCACCCCATTCAAACGGGCGGATCAGGTACGGCGTCGCCAGCGTGTTGTCGACGATCAGCGGAATGTTATGGGCGTGGGCAATCTTGGCGATGGCTTCGATGTCGGTAAAGGTGCCCGCCGGGTTGGCGATGCTTTCGATCCAGATCGCCTTGGTCTTTTCGGTGATAACGCTTTTGAAGTTTTCGGGATTGGTGCCGTCGGCCCATTTCACATTCCAGCCGAACTGCTTGAAGGTGTGGCTGAACTGGTTGATCGAGCCGCCATAAAGCTGGGTGGCGGCGACGAATTCATCACCCTGGCTGAGCAGCGCAAACAACAGCGAGAACTGTGCGGCGTGGCCCGAGGAGACGGCAACGGCAGCCGAGCCGCCTTCCAGTGCCGCAATGCGTTCTTCCAGCACCGAGGTGGTCGGGTTGGTCAGGCGCGAGTAGATATTACCGAATTCACGCAGGCCAAAACGGGCTGCGGCCTGTTCGGCGTTCTCAAAAACGTAGGATGCCGTCTGATAAATCGGCGTAATGCGGGCACCGGTGGCCGGATCGGGCTGGGCACCAGCGTGAACACTCAACGTATTGAAACCATACTCTGCCATTTTATTCTCCCTCTGGGGCCCTTGCCCCGCCAAAATCACGAGTACTTAATTCCACTTCAGTGAGCCGCCCTTGCGGAACAGCGCCGGCTTGCGATTGTCGATGATGCCGCGATTAACGCCCATCCAGCCGATTTCACCGGAAAAACGGCCATATTCGATCTTGGGACATCGGTCCATGATGACGGTAAGCCCCGCTATGCTGGCCTTTGTGGCGGCTTCTTCATGCACGATGCCAAGCTGCAACCACAGGGTCTTGATCGCCAGGCGGTCTTTTTCGGCCAGAACCTCGTCCAGAATGCCGGGCACGGCATCGGCGGCGCGGAACACGTCGACCATATCAACGGGGGCGGGCACGTCTTTCAGTGCGGCATAGACCTTGCGGCCGAGAATTTCCTGACCGGCCAGACCGGGGTTGATCGGGTGGACTTCGTAACCGTGGTCGAGCAGGTAGCCGAGCACGAAATAGCTCGCGCGTTGTTGGTTGGCACTGGCACCGATCATGGCGATCACTTTGGTTGAACGCAGGACGGATTTGATAAGACTGTCGGCGTAGTCAGGCATTGGGCGTCTTTCCATCCCCATTCCGCAGGGGATAATATGTTTAATCACTAAATTATCGTCACGTCAATGCAGAATTTATTATTCTGCACATTTAATTGTGTAATTAGTGCGACGCGCGATCCTTGGGGCGCGATTTAATACGCCAGGGGTGGGGCGGTCAAATATATGCGGTAATATAGTACCGCTTAACAGAAATGCCCATGATATATACACTTATTGCGCTTGACGGACGGCAAAACGCTCCGTATAGACGGCACCTCGCGAATGGGATGCGCGGTCTTTTAAGCGGCCGCCCCCGGCACTGGAGAAAGACATATGAACACCTACTCGGCCAAGGCATCCGAGATCGAGAAGAAGTGGGTGCTGATCGACGCCGAAGGGCTGGTGGTCGGCCGCCTCGCAACGATCATCGCGCTGCGTCTTCGTGGCAAGCACAAGCCCAGCTATACCCCGCATATGGATGATGGTGACAATATCATCGTCATCAATGCGGACAAGGTTCGCCTGACCGGCGCCAAGCTGAAGAAAAAAGTGTATTACCACCACACGGGCTATATCGGCGGTATCAAAGAACGTACTGCTGGTGCGATCATGGCGGGCAAGTTCCCGGGCCGTGTTCTCGAAAAGGCCGTGGAACGTATGCTGCCGCATGGTCCGTTGGGCCGTCGTCAGCTCGCCAACATGCGGGTTTATGCGGGTGCTGAGCATCCCCATGCTGCACAGAGCCCTGTTGTGCTCGACGTGGCGAAGCTGAACCCCAAGAACACCAACTATCATCCGGCAAAGGCGATTTGATATGGCCGAAGAAGTCAAAAGCTTCAGCGAGTTGAAATCAACGCTGATCAAGGCGAAGCCGCAGGCTGGCGCCACTCAATCCACTGAACCCGGTGCGCCCAAGCGTGATGCGCTCGGCCGTGCGTATGCCACTGGCCGTCGTAAGGACGCCGTGGCCCGCGTCTGGATCAAACCCGGCAGCGGCAAGATCACGGTCAACGGCAAGGACGAAAAGGTTTATTTCGCCCGTCCGGTGCTGCGTATGATCGTCCGTCAGCCGCTCAATGCCGCTGGCCGCGATGGTCAGTTCGACATCATGATCCTGGTTGATGGTGGTGGTCTTTCGGGCCAGGCCGGTGCGGTCCGTCACGGTATCAGCCGTGCGCTGGTCGCTTACGAGCCGACGCTGCGCGCCGCTCTGAAGCCCGGTGGGTTCCTGACCCGCGATCCGCGATCCGTCGAACGTAAGAAGTACGGTAAGCCGAAGGCGCGTAAGAGCTTCCAGTTCTCCAAGCGCTAATATTCGCGATTGGATACGAAACGGCCCGGAGCAATCCGGGCCGTTTTTGTTTGGTTTATTGCCATCCTGCGCTATACCGGCATCATGCCTGATCTGTCTTTTGAAACCGCCGCCATCGCCAAAGGGTTTTCCCCCATCGTCGGTATTGACGAAGTGGGACGTGGGCCGTTGGCTGGCCCCGTTATGGCCGCTGCGGTCATTCTGGACCCCGCCCGGATTCCGGCCGGGATCAATGACTCTAAAAAACTGTCTCACGCCAAACGCGAAGCGCTGTTCGATACGATCTGCGCCGACGCGGTGGCTTTTGCCATTGGCGAGGCGAGTGTGGAGGAGATCGACCAGATCAACATTCTGCAGGCGACCTTTCTGGCCATGCGCCGCGCGGTGGCGGGGCTTAACGTGAAGCCCGCATATGCGCTGGTCGATGGCAACAAGCTGCCTGGTCTGGCCATCCCGGCCGAGGCGGTGGTCAAAGGCGATGGCAAGTCGCTGTCGATTGGTGCGGCCTCGATCATCGCCAAGGTGACGCGTGACCGGCTGATGGCCAAACTTGCCCTCGAATACCCCGGTTACGGCTGGGAGCAGAACGCCGGTTACGGCACCAAATCACATCGTGATGCGATTTTGGCGTTGGGGACCACCCCGCACCATCGTCTGAGCTTCATCCATAATGACTAGATGTAGTAGGTGACGAATCGGTGAGACTCAAATTAGAGTCTCGCTAACACTTTGATTCACAAGACTCTTGACGGCGAATCACAAACGAATCACATTGCGCCTCTTAATGGTTAAAGAGGGGCGGCATCATGCCGGAAATCAAGCTTGAAGACGCTGTCGATCGTATCATCGAGGGCGACTGCATTGAGACGATGCGCAACCTGCCGGCAGGTTCCGTTGACGTGGTATTTGCCGATCCGCCCTATAATCTGCAGCTGAAAAACGAGCTGCGTCGACCGGATAATTCCAAGGTCGATGCCGTCGATGATAAATGGGACCAGATTGGCAGCTTTGCCGATTATGATAGCTTCACCCGCGCCTGGATGGCTGAGGCGCGTCGGGTTCTCAAAGACAACGGCACCATGTGGGTGATCGGCTCGTATCACAATATTTTCCGCGTCGGTGCGGCATTGCAGGATCTCCATTTCTGGACCCTCAACGATGTGATCTGGCGCAAGTCGAACCCGATGCCGAATTTCCGCGGCAAGCGCTTCACCAACGCCCATGAAACTCTGATCTGGGCGGCCAAAAGCGAGAAGAGCATCTACACCTTCAATTACGAGGCCATGAAGGCGCTGAATGAGGAGGTGCAGATGCGGTCAGACTGGACGCTGCCGATCTGCTCGGGCCATGAACGCATCAAGGACGAAAACGGCGACAAAGCCCATTCGACCCAGAAGCCGGAAAGCCTGCTCTACCGGGTGATTTTATCCTCGACCAAGCCGGGCGACATCGTGCTCGATCCTTTCTTTGGTTCGGGCACCACCGGTGCGGTGGCGCGTAAACTGCGCCGCAAATTCATCGGTATCGAACGCGATCCGGGTTACGCCCGCATTGCCCGTTCGCGTATTGCCACGATTTCACCGACCGATCCGGAAGCCATTGCGGTGACTAAGTCCAAACGGGCCGAGCCACGTATTCCTTTTGGCTGGGTGGTCGAGCGTGGTCTGTTGCCGCCCGGCACCATGTTGCAGGGGCCGCAGAAGCGTTTCCGGGCTAAGGTGCGCGCCGATGGTACGCTGGTTAGCGGGGATGCTACCGGCTCGATCCATCGCATTGGCGCCCATGTGCAGGGTGCGGAATCCTGCAATGGCTGGACCTTCTGGCAGTTTGAATATCACGGCAAGCTGATCCCGATCGACGTGCTGCGTCAGCAGTTGCGTGCCGATCTGGCGTAAATTGCGTAGGAAGATAATTTTGCATTAAAGGGGCTGCCGATGGCGGCCCTTTTTATTTTGGGTCTAACCCGGTGTGGTGAACTTCGTACCTGCAAATCCGGATGCAGCAATATTCGTACACAGATCGTGCCACGGGCACCCGGTGCAGGCGCTGCGGATTATTCCGGCGGAAAAATCTTTGCGCCAGCGGGCCAGGTGAGCGCGTGGGGTAAGGGACGCTCCAACCACAATGCCAAGATCTGCTGCGGCGGAGGTATCGCGCGTGGTAACGGATGCGTTCCGGCAATGATCCTGATCGGTGTTGTGTAAGGGGGCGCAGATGTCGTCCGCCCCGCTGACGATGATGGCGGTTTCACCGGTGCAGAGCCGGGCGCAGATCGCATCCATATTGGCGGTGAAGGCGGGGCTGTAGCCCCGCCCGATATAGGTCAGTGTACAGAGTAAATGGTGCGGCCTGAGCCGGAGCATTTTTTCCAATCAGGCGCTTAGCGGCGCAGTAGCACGAGGCCGACGGCCCCGATGCCCGATTTGACCAGTGCGCCCAGTGCAAATGGTATCACGCCGAGATAGAGCGCCATTTCCGGTCCGACCAGACGGGCCAGCCACAGGGCCCCCATCAGGCAGATCGCATTGCCCGCAATCATGGCGGCCAGATTGCGTAACAGATGGTTGCCCGGTCCGGCGATCAGCCCACTGACCATTGCGGCCACCGGAAAGGCCATCAGATAGCCCGCCGTCGGCCCGACAAAGGGGGCAAAGCCTGCAGCCCCACCGGCCAGCACTGGCAGGCCAAAAGCGGCTTCCATCAGCCAGGCCAATACGGTGATCGCGCCCAGACGCCAGCCATAAAATGCGCCGATAAAGGTAACCGCCAGCGTTTGCATCGTCATCGGTACCGGGAACATCGGCACCTCGATATAGGACGAAAGTGTCAGAAGGGCGGTACCAAGAAACACCATTCCCACCTGACGCAGACGAAGCTGTGGGCGGGGCAGGGCGCTGACGCTGTGCATTATATTCTCCGGATCATCGTACAATTTTACTCTAGGTAATTGTCTGCGTGGCGGCAAGCCTGCCGCCGTTAACGCTAAATCCATAAAGGATCAACCTTTCGTAAGTCTATCACGGAAGTTTTGCTTTTCTTTATGGACGGGATCGGCGATGCCGCAGCAACCCAAAGGGTTGTTACGCCGCGTTCGCCCGATGGTCTTGGCCAAGGTAATATTGGCCAGTGCAAAGGATGGCCGTTTTGTCCGATACCGCAGAGCCTGCCCCCCAATCCGCCTCCATGGCCGCCCCATACAAATTCAGCATCGTCGTGGCGCTGATCGTAGCGGGCACCGGGTTTATGGAAAATCTTGACGGTACCGTCATTGGGCCAGCCCTGCCTGCTATGGCGCGGGATTTTGCTGTTCACCCGGTCGATCTCAATATCGGTATTGGGGCCTATATGCTGACGCTGGGCGTGTTCATACCGATCAGCGGCTGGATTGCCGACCGCTTCGGTGCACGGCGGGTTTTCTGCGCGGCCATCGCGATTTTTACCCTGGCCTCGCTGTTATGCGCTACGGCGAGCTCACTTGCCGGCTTTGTGGTGTTTCGCGTCTTGCAAGGTATTGGCGGGGCGATGATGGTGCCGGTGGGCCGTCTGGTGGTGCTGCGGGTTGCCCCCAAAGAACGGCTGCTGGAGGCGATTGCCCTGCTGACCTGGCCAACGGCGCTGGCGCTGGTGCTGGGGCCGCCCTTGGGCGGGTTGATTACCGACCACGCCAACTGGCGCTGGATTTTCTTCGTCAATCTGCCGCTGGGGGCCATCGCGCTGATTGTGGCCTGGTTCAAAATTCCCGATGCCTATGGCGAACGCCGTCCCTTCGACGGCATTGGTTTTGTGCTGACCGGTATTTCGCTGTTTTTGTTGTTGGTTGCGGCCGAGCTGATGGGGCGGGCGGATATCGACTGGGGCCGGGTTGGGGTGTTTATCGTGGCGGGGCTGGCTTTCGGCGGCTTTGCCGTGCGCCATTTGAAACGTTGCGCCTATCCGCTGATCGACCTCGGTATGATGCGGGTACAGACGTTCTCGATTTCGGTTCAGGGTGGTTCGCTGTTTCGCCTCAGTCTGGGGGCGGTGCCATTCCTGCTGCCGCTGATGTTCCAGATGGCGTTTGGCTACAGCGCGTTTGCCTCCGGTTTAATGATGATGGCGGTGTTTGCCGGGTATGTGGCGATGAAGCCGGCAATTACCTTTGTCATTCGTCGCTATGGTTTCCGTAAAGTGCTGATCGTCAACGGGCTGCTCAACGCGGTAAGCATTGCGGTATGCGCCTTCTTCGACCCCGGTCTGCCGATGAGCCTGATGATCGCCCTGTTGTTTGCCGGCGGGCTGTCGCGCACGCTGCAGTTTACCGCATACAACACGCTGGCCTATCTGGATGTGCCTTCAAAAGAGATGAACGCGGCTAACACGCTGGCGGCGGTGTCGATGCAGCTTTCCTCCGGTATGGGGGTGGCGCTGGGGGCAATCGCGTGGCGCATCGGGCTGGCGCTGTCGCATAACGAAGAAATGTCGTTTCGCATCGCGTTCATTCTGGTGACGCTGGTGATGCTGGCGGCGCTGTGGGATTCGTTCAAATTACCGCGTAAAACCGGCGCGCATCTGATGCGCCAGCCTAACCGGTAAAACAAACCGGCAAACACTTTGGGTGGTTGCCGGTTTGTAGGGCTGGGATTATTGCAGTGCGGCGGCAACTACGTCTTTGAGCGCGGTGGTGGGCCGGCCGATCAGCTTTGATAAGGTATGGCTGTCATCGAACAGGCAGCCCCTGGCAGCGCTCGCATCAGAATCCGCCAGCATGTTGGCCAGCCCCTCCGGCAGACCGATCTTGACCAGTGTGGCGGCAAAATCGGCTTCGGTCAGATTGTGATAGGGAATGGTCTTGCCGGTCTGGCGGGAAATCTCCGCCGCCAGATCCGCCAGCGTATAGGCTTCGTCACCGGCCAGTTCATAGATCTTGCCCGCCGCATCCGGGGCGGTGAGGACGGCTGCCGCGGCGGCGGCATAGTCGGCCCGCGCAGCCGAGGCAATCTTGCCATCCCCCGCACTGCCGATGAAGGCACCAGATGCCAGCGCACCGGGAATGGAGGCGGCATAGTTCTCGCTATACCAGCCATTGCGCAACAGGGCGTGCGGTATGCCTGAAGCCGCCAGCGCGGCTTCGGTGGCGCGGTGTTCAACGCCCAGACCCAGCGGCGAGGTATCGGCATGCAGCAGGCTGGTATAGGCGATAAACGTAACCCCGGCGGCCTTTGCGGCATCGATCACGGCCTGATGCTGGGGGCCGCGTTTGCCCACTTCGCTCGACGAGATCAGCAGCAGTTTTTCAACGCCCGTAAGTGCGGTTTTCAGGGTTTCGGGGCGGTTATAATCGGCCTCGCGGGCGGCAACGCCCAGATCGGCGGCTTTGGCCGGTGTGCGGACCAGCGCAATAATCTCGCTGGTGGCAACGCGCTTCTTCAGTTCGGCAATAACAAGGCGGCCAAGCTGGCCGGTGGCACCGGTAACGGCAATGCTCATGGAAAGGCTCCTGATTGGTTGACAGGTACCATATAATAGACGTACTTACTTTTCGTAAGTACGCACAAAAAGGTAAGTGTTAAAATGTCTAAAACCGCCCCCTCCCTGTTGCTCGACGCCATCGCCGGGCGGGGGGATCTGATGGCAGCCGCCTGCCCGGCGCGGCAGGTTTTAAGCCATATGACCAGCCGGTGGGGTGTGCTGGTGCTGCTGATCCTGGAACAGGGACCGCAGCGGTTCAGTGCCCTGCGCCGTCAGATTGGTGGGATTTCCGAACGGATGCTGGCCCAGACCCTGCAAAATCTGGAAGGGGATGGGTTTGTTCTGCGCCACGATTTTCAGGAAGTACCACCGCATGTTGAATATCGCCTGACCGATATCGGGGGCGAGGCGGCAGAAAAGGTGCGCATTCTGGCCGACTGGATTGAAACCAGTCTGCCGCGCATTGCGGCGCATTGGGGGCTGAGCTGACACGGGCTGGCGGGCTTTTGGGTTTACCCCGCGGTGGATGGGGGGGCGCGCAACCGGCTGTTCATGACGTATACAGTAAACTCTGACATTCACGTTATTTTGGCTTTTTTTTGCCATGCTTGTCGGGCAAGGCAAGGGTGTCACGCCGACACGGTTGTCCTTGTTTGACGTGCGGTCTTTGTACGGATGAACTTAGGTCATGTGCTGTGCCGAACGATCAGATTGATACCCCCGTTAAAGTTGCTTCCGCTACCGGGCTGAATGCCATCGTCGCCCTGATTGTGGCGGGCACCGGCTTCATGGAAAATCTCGACGGCACGGTGATTGCCCCGGTGCTGCCCGATATGGCACGCGATTTTGCTGTCCACCCCGTCGACCTTAGCATCGGTATCAGCGCCTATATGCTGACACTGGGGGTCTTCATTCCGATCAGCGGTTGGATTGCCGATCGCTTCGGTGCCAAGCGGGTGTTCTCAGCGGCGATTGCGATTTTCACCATCGCCTCGCTGTTATGCGGTATGGCTGGGTCGTTGACGGCCTTCGTGGCTTTACGCATTTTGCAGGGTATCGGCGGGGCGATGATGGTGCCGGTGGGCCGACTGGTGGTCTTGCGCGTCACACCCAAAGAAAAATTGTTCGAAGCCATCGCCTTTTTGACCTGGCCCACGTTGATTGCGCTGGCATTGGGGCCGCCGCTGGGCGGCTTCATTGCCGATCATGCCGACTGGCGCTGGATTTTTTATCTCAATGTCCCGCTCGGCATTATCGCAATTGCGCTGGCATGGTGGAAAATCCCCAACGTCACCGGCGCGCCGCGGCCCTTTGACAGCGTGGGATTTGTGCTGACCGGTATCTCGCTGTTCACGCTGCTGGCTGCGGCCGAGTTGTTGGGGCGCGCCAATATCAACTGGCTGTATGTCGGCTTGTGCGCCGTCGTCGGTTTCGGGCTTGGCATTGTAGCGGTGCGCCATTTACTGCGCTGTCCCTATCCGCTGATCGGCCTGAGGGCGCTGCGGACCCAAACCTTCGCTGTAACGGTGTGGGGTGGCTCGCTGTTTAAGCTGTCCCTAAGCGCAGTGCCATTATTGTTGCCGCTGATGTTTCAGCTCGCTTTCGGCTTCAGCTCGTTTGATGCGGGCATGATGATGATGGCGATCTTTATCGGCAATCTGGTGATGAAGCCGGGCACCACCTATGTGTTGCGCCGTTTTGGTTTTCGCAATGTGCTGATCTTTAATGGCCTCATCAATGCCGTCAGCATTGGTGCCTGCGCGCTGTTCGCCCCCGGTCTGCCGGTGATGCTGATGGCGGCGGTGCTGTTCATCGGCGGCATGTCGCGCTCGATGCAATACACCGCTTATAACACCCTGGCCTATGTCGATGTGCCCCAGTCTGAAATGAACGCCGCCAACACACTGACCTCGGTGGCCAACCAGCTTGGCACGGGGCTGGGGGTGGCGCTGGGGGCAATATGCTGGCGTATTGGCCGCTCGGTGTCGAGTGGCGAGGAAATGTCGTTCCGTATTGCCTTCGCGCTGGTGGCGGTGGTGATGGTGGCGGCGGTCTGGGATTCCCTCACCTTGCCGCGCAACGCCGGATCGCATCTGGCGCGGCGCTAAGCGTCAGCGTTTGCGCTTTAATCGTTCGACAAAGAACTGTCCCAGCAACTCGACGCGTTTGGGCCGTGGGTTGCCGGGTGGGGTGACGAAGTGCAACGCACTGGCGGGCAGCAACCAGTCAGGCAGCACCACAACCAGCTTACCGGCGGCAATGGCATCGTCGGCCAGAAAGTCCGGCAGCATACCAAAGCCCTGACCGGCAATCAGGCCCGCCATCACCGCCTCGCCGTTATTGACGTGCAGCGGTCCATCCGGGCGGATGGTGGCGGCTTCGGCGCCCCGGCGGAATTGCCAGGGCAGCACCGTCATTTCGTGGGTGTAGCAAAGGCAGGGCTTACCGGCCAGCGCCAGCGGGTGGTTTGGTGTGCCGAAGCGCGCCAAAGCTTCCGGTGCGGCCAGAATATAGGTCTTCACGCTGCGGATGCGCCGCGCCATCAGCGAGGAATCCGGCAGCGCCGCAATGCGCAGCGCGGCATCAAAACCCTGTCTGACCAGATCAACCGGGGCATCACTGAAATCAATTTCGATCCGCACCTCGGGATAGGCCGTCAGAAAATCCGGGATCAGCGGGCTGACATGGCGCAGGCCGAACGACATCGGCACCGTCAGGCGTATCCGCCCGCGCGGGGCGGCTGATTGCGACAGAACAAGATCCTCGGCCTCTTCCCCAGCGTTGAGGATCGCCGCCGCTTTCTCGGCCAGGATCTGGCCTGTGGCGGTCAGTGTCAGGCTGCGGGTGGTGCGGTGGAACAGCCTTGCGCCAAGCCGCTTTTTCAGCCGGTCAATGGCCTTTGAAACCGTCGCTTTGGACAGGTTCAGATCGGTCGCCGCCCCGGTGAAGGAACGTTGTTCGACGACTTTGGCAAACAGGGCCATGGCTTCCAGATCAGGCAGGGGTATTGGATCACTTTCGGAAACAATGAGTTTCTAAAGTTTCTATTCTTTTGTCAATACGAACATCCTATCTAATTACTCAACAAAAGGGGCGCGTGACGCGCCGCCACTGAAAAGGGACGATCATGTTGGAGCTCAGACCATTTTCCCGCCTCGGCCATGCCGACCATGGCTGGCTCAACGCGCGGCACCATTTCTCGTTCGCGGGCTACTATGACCCGATGCGGATGGACTGGGGCGCTCTGCGGGTCTGGAACGATGACGAAATCGCCCCCGGCAGTGGTTTTGCCCCCCATCCGCATCGCGATATGGAAATCGTCACCTATGTTCGCACCGGTGCCATCACGCATCAGGACAGCCTGGGTAATGTCGGGCGTACCGCTGCGGGCGATGTGCAGGTGATGAGCGCAGGCAGTGGCATCCGCCATTCGGAATATAACCGCGAAGCCGAAACCACCACTTTGTTCCAGATCTGGATCCAGCCCACCCGCAAAGGCGGCGAGCCGTGCTGGGGCACCAAGCCATTTCCCAAGGCTGACCGGGCCGGGGCCTTTGCCGTGTTGGCCAGTGGTTTCGGCGAAGACGGCGCCTTGCCGATCCGGGCCGAGGCCCGTGTGCTGGGCGCCTTTGTGCCCGCCGGGCAGACGGTAAATTATGCCTTTGACGACAATCGTCATGGTTATCTGGTGGCTGCCTCGGGCAGCATCACCGTGAATGGCGTGCGCGCAGGCGCCCGCGACGGGGTGGCGATTGCTGGCGAAAAGGCACTCGAAATTCTGGCCGAAACCGACAGCGAGCTGGTGCTCGTTGTGACCGCCTGACATGCGGAGGGACATGAAAATGGAACAGATATTCTCTGCCGCAAAACGTGTCGGCAATGTGCATCACGCCGTTTCCGAACATTTGTGCAAAGTCAGTGCAAAGACGGATGTCACCATGCGCTATCTGATTGCCAAGGCAGACCGGAAATGGGCCAACGCCTATGGCACGCCCAGGATATCGCTTAGCGCCGTCATCGATAATCTGATGCAGATCGGCGTTCTTGTCGCCGGTCTGGATCCGGTTCCCGTTATCCCCGAACGCCGGGAAAACATCAGCCATAGCTCGGATGAGCTGGTCTGAGACTTCCCGCTTAACCCTCATATGACACTTCAAGGAAATCTGAAAATGGCAAAAGTTCTGGTTCTGTATTATTCGACCTATGGCCACATCGAAACGATGGCCGAAGCTGTGGCAGAAGGTGCCCGCAGCACTGGTGCCACCGTTGATATCAAGCGCGTGCCGGAAACCGTGCCGGAAGAAATTGCTAAGGCGGCGCATTTCAAGCTTGATCAGAAAGCCCCGGTGGCAACTGTCCAGGATCTGGTGAATTATGATGCTATCATCATCGGCACGGGTACCCGCTTTGGCCGCTTGTCGTCGCAGATGGCGGCGTTCTTTGATGCGGCCGGTGGGCTGTGGGCCCGTGGCGCGCTGAACGGTAAGGTTGGCGCCGCTTTCACCTCGACCGGTTCGCAGCATAGCGGTCAGGAAACCACGCTGTTCTCGCTCATCACCAACCTTTTGCATTTTGGTCTGGTCATTGTCGGCCTCGATTCCGGCTATGCCGGATTGCATGAAAGCACTGTGGTATCGGGTGGTTCGCTCTATGGCGCGACAACGATTACCGGTGGCGATGGTTCGCGTCAGCCGTCTGAGAACGAGCTGGATGGTGCCCGTTATCAGGGCAAGCGCGTGGCCGAGGTGGCCGCCAAACTGCACGGCTAAGATGGGGACGCCGCCCCGGCCCCCGCCGGGGCGGCAGCCTTCCAACAGCCATACTTTTTCTGGATATATGAGCTGGACGAATAACGCCTATGCAAATCTACGGTCTAATCTGAACAATTTGTATACCTACCTAAATAGACCCTTAGCGTTTGTTCGTTTAACTTAAATGATCCGTAGTCGGATTTTTACCTGCTAATTTCCGGCTAGCCGCATGTCAGAGATGTCTCGGGTGTGAAGAAGCGCTTGTAACAGGATTTGCACAAACGGAGATATAAAATGGCTTATGCAACAACGAATCCCTATACCGGTGAAGTGGTCAAAACCTTCAACGATGCCACCGACACCGAGGTGACTGCTGCCATTGAAAAAGCCCATGCAACCTTTCTGAAATGGAAGGATACGGGCTTTGCCGAGCGGGCCAGGGTCATGCGCAAGGCGGCGGAACTGTTGCGCGCTGACAAGCGTAGCTATGCCGAGCTGCTCACCCTGGAGATGGGTAAGATCATCGGTGAGGCCGAGGCCGAAGTCGAATTGTCGGCGGCAATCTTTGAATATTATGCCGATTATGCCGAGAAATTGCTCGCCCCGGAGAAGCTTCCGGTCGCCGATCCGGCCGAGGGTGAAGCTATTTTAGTGCACGAACCGCTGGGTGTGCTGCTGGCGATCGAGCCGTGGAACTTCCCCTATTACCAGATCGCACGCATCATCGCGCCGCAGCTGTCGGCAGGTAATACCATGCTGCTCAAGCATGCTTCGAATGTGCCGCAGTCGGCGGCGATTTTTGAAGAATTGATGCTGAAGGCGGGTTTGCCCGAAGGTGGCTTTAAAAATCTCTATGCCACGCGCAAACAGATTTCGCTGATCCTCAATGATCCGCGCGTGCAGGGCGTGGCGCTGACCGGTTCGGAAGGTGCGGGTGCCGAAGTCGCGTCCATCGCGGGCAAGGCCTTAAAGAAATCCACGCTGGAGCTGGGCGGGGCGGATGCCTTCGTCGTGCTGGGTGATGCGGATCTCGATAAGACTGTGGGCTGGGCCGTATTTGGTCGTCACTGGAACGGTGGTCAGGTCTGCGTATCGTCCAAGCGCATGATTATCGTCGATAAGATCTATGACGAGTTTCTTGCCATGTACACCGCGGGTGTTTCGGCCCTGAAGGCGGGTGATCCGATGGACCCGGCCACCACGCTGGCCCCGCTGTCGTCACAGGGCGCGGCGGACGAGGTCAAGCAGAAGATCGCCGAAGCCGTGAAGCATGGTGCCACTGCAAGCGAGGTTGGTCCCAAGGTTCCCACCAAAGGTGCCTTTGTCCAGCCGACCATTCTGACCAATGTCACGCCGGATAATCCCGCCTATTATTGGGAATTCTTCGGCCCGGTCTCGATGATCCTCAAAGCCAAAGACGAGGCCGATGCGATTCACATTGCCAATGACTCGCCCTTTGGTCTGGGTGGTTCGGTCTTCACTTCCAACCCCAAGCATGGCGTGGAAGTGGCGGCGAAAATTTCGACCGGCATGGTGTTCGTCAATCACCCCACGATGGTCAAAGCCGATCTGCCGTTCGGTGGTGTGCGTCGTTCAGGCTATGGCCGCGAATTGCTTGGCCTTGGTTTGAAAGAGTTCGTCAATCACAAACTGATCGACGTCGTCGATATCGACGCGCCGTTCTGATTTTGAGTATCCCCCCGCACCGGGTGGTCGGTGCGGGGGCCTTATCCTGCACAAGTGTCCGTTTGCTACAGCTATCAAAAAAGGAAGAAATACATGTTACGCAATACGATTTTTGCTGCGCTGCTGTTGGGGTTGACTGGCGGGCTTCTTGTTGCAGCCCCTGCCAGTGCCGATGGCATCAATACCGATCCGGCCAAGGTGACCCGCGGCGCTTACAAGGTCGAGCCCTATCATACCCGCGTTCTGTTCGCGGTGAACCATCTGGGCTTTTCAACCTGGTATGGCGAGTTTACCAAAACCACCGGCACGCTGGATCTGGATGACAAGGCCCCCAAGCTGGATGTCACCATTGAAACGGGTTCGGTTTCGACCAGCAATGCCAAGCTGGATGGCGAACTGAAAAGCGCCGACTGGTTTGCCGCTGAAAAATTCCCGCAGATTCATTTTGTTTCGACCAAGGTTGTGCGCACCGGTAAAGATACCGCGGATGTCACCGGTGATCTGACCTTTCATGGTGTGACTAAACCGGTCACGCTGAAGGCGAAATTCAACGCCTCGGGCATCAATGTGGTCGATAAGCAGTACACGGCCGGTTTCGAGGTTTCGGGTAAGATCAAGCGCAGCGAATTTGGCATCATGCCGTACCTGCCCGCCGTTGGTGACGATGTCACCCTGATCATCTCTGCCGCCTTTGAAAAGGCGTAAGGTTCCGCATCTTCCCTCATGCTCCGCCTCCCTCGACAAGCTCGGGATGAGGGCTCAGGATGATGTGCGATAAAAAAAGGCCGGTCGTAAGACCGGCCTTTTTTCGTGTGCCTTGAATCGGGTGCTTAACCCAGCCGTGCGATGGCTTCGCCGAGGCGCTTCTGTAAATCCTGTGCCTCGGCCAGCTTTTCACGCTGTTCGGTCAATACATCTTCCGGTGCCTTGGCGACGAACTGCGGATTGTTCAGTTTGGCCTCAAAGCGGGCGATTTCGTCACTCGCTTTCTTGAGGTCCTTTTCCAGCCGCAGCTTTTCCTTGGCGATGTCGATCACGCCTTCCAGCGGCAGGGCCACGGTGGCCTCACCAATAACAAACTGGGCCGAGGCTGCGGGCACGCTTGCCGCTATGGTGGCGGTGGCAAGGCGGGCCAGCGTCAGGATCAGGCTGGCGTGGCGGGTAAGCCGGGCGGCGGTCTGATCATTTGCCCCCACCAGCACCAGATCAATTTTGGCCGAGGCAGGCACATTCATTTCGGCACGCACCGAACGGGTTCCCGCGATCAGCTCGATCACCCAGCGCATTTCCGTCGCCGCATCGGCAAAGGCGGGCAGGGCGGAAAGGTCGGGCCATGCCGCTTCGATCAGCAAAGACCCACGCGGGGCTTCCGGCACCTCGGTCCGCGCCCACAGCTCCTCGGTGATGTAGGGCATGAAGGGGTGCAGCAGCTTCAGGATCTGATCGCGTACCCAGGCCGTGGTGGCGCGGGTTTCGGCCTTGGCGGCTTCGTCGGTACCCTGGAACAACGGCTTGGCAAATTCGAGATACCAGTCGCAGAACACGTCCCAGACAAAGTGGTACGCTGAAGCCGCAGCATCATTGAAATGCAGATCTTCCAGCGCTTTGGTGACATCGGCGGCCACGGCGGCGGTTTCGGCCACGATCCACTGGTTGACCTGTTGTTTGACGGCAGACGGATCAAAGCCCGCCACGGTCTGGCAGCCATTCATTTCCGAGAAACGGGTGGCGTTCCATAGCTTGGTGGCAAAGTTGCGGTTCACTTCCACGCGGCTCGGCCCGATGCGCATGTCTTTGCCAAGGCCCGCAGCCAGCGCCAGTGTAAAGCGCAGCGCGTCGGCGCCATAGGCATCGACCAGTTCCAGCGGGTCAACCACATTGCCCTTGGTCTTCGACATCTTCTTGCCGTGCTCGTCGAGCACGCGGGTGTGAATGAACACGCGTTCGAACGGCACGTCACCATCCATAAAGTGGATGCCCATCATCATCATGCGGGCGACCCAGAAGAAGATGATGTCAAAACCGGTGATCAGCACCGAGGTCGGGTAATAGCGCTTCAGTTCCGCCGTCTGGTCTGCAGTCTCTGGGGGCCAGCCCAGCGTCGAGAAGGGCCACAGCGCCGAGGAGAACCAGGTGTCGAGCACATCGGGGTCGCGTGCAAAATAGATCTCTGGAGAAACTATTTTCTCTCCAACCTTCACCCGTCCGCCGCCATGCAACCGAATGGCTTCCATTGCTTCATCGGGATTCGATTTTGGGGTGAGTACGCCTGGCCCAAAATGTTTTATGGCAAGATTTGCAGCCTCTTCTTCCGTCTCGGCGACGAATGGCACTACTTCAATATCAATTTTCGGCTCATAAACGAGGCGGATTCCATACCACACCGGAATCTGATGGCCCCACCACAGCTGACGCGAGATGCACCAGGGCTGAATGTTGCGCAGCCAGTTGAAATAGACATTGCCCCAGTTTTCCGGAACAAATTTGGTTTTGCCGTCTTCCACCGCTTTGATCGCCTTGGCGGCCAGCGGGCGGACATCGAGATACCATTGCTCGGTCAGCATCGGTTCCAGCATGACCGACTTGGTCTTTTCGTCATGCGGCACGGCGTGCACAATCGGCTCGATCTTGTCGAGAAGTTCCAGCGCTTCAAAATCGGCCACCACCGCCTTGCGCGCGGCAAAACGGTCGAGACCGCGATATTTTTCGGGAATATCCGGGTTATCGCTGACGATCTTGGCGTCTTTGGTCAGGATGCTGATGAAGCCGATTTCGGGATGCCGCTTGCCAACCTCGCAATCGTCGAAATCATGGGCCGGGGTAATCTTCACCGCGCCGGTGCCTTTTTCCGGGTCGGCATGTTCGTCACCAATGATCGGGATCAGCCGGTTCACCAGCGGCAGGCGAACCTGCTTGCCGATCAGATGCTTCAGCTTTTCGTTTTCGGGGTGCACCGCCACGGCGGTATCGCCCAGCATGGTCTCGGGCCGGGTGGTGGCGACGATGATGAAATCGTCGGTGCCTTCAACCGGATATTTCAGGTGCCACAGATTGCCCTTGGTCTCGATGCTTTCGACCTCAAGGTCCGACACGGCGGTCTGCAAGCTGGGGTCCCAGTTGACCATGCGCTTGTCTTTATAGATCAGCTTTTCGTTATAGAGCCGCACGAAGACCTTCAGCACGGCGCGGGACAGCCCTTCGTCCATGGTAAAGCGCGCGCGGTCCCAGTCGGCCGAATTGCCCAGACGCTTCTGCTGATTAAGGATGGCGCCGCCGCAATCGTTCTTCCACTGCCAGACCTGATTGATGAAGTCTTCGCGGCTCATGTCGGTGCGCTTCTTGCCTTGCTTGGCAAGTTCGCGTTCGACCACCAGCTGGGTGGCGATACCGGCATGGTCCATGCCCGGCTGCCACAACACGTCCTTGCCGCGCATGCGTTCGAACCGGGCCAGCACATCCTGCAGGGTGTTGTTGAGGGCGTGGCCGATATGAAGCTTACCGGTGACATTGGGCGGCGGGATGACGATGCAGAAGGGCTCGGCTCCCGGCCGGCGTCCCGCTTTGAACGCGCCAGAGGCGACCCACTGGTCAAAAATGCGGGCTTCCACTTCCTTGGGATCGAACGTCTTGTCGAGCATCGTACACTTTCCATGAAAAACGGCAAAAAGGCTTTAAACGGTAGGGCGCCCTCTGAAAAGATGAGAGGGGCCACACCGTCAAGCCTTTTTGCCTTTTAGCGGCTTTTGGGGCCGGGAATCTTAAGGGATCAGCTTTTTGCGCTGCGTAGCTTGATGGTGCGGGCCACTTCGCTGCGTACCGCTTCTTCGAGCAGGGCGGGGAAATTCTCGTCCAGCCATTCACGCACAAAGGGTTTCATATGGGCGATCATCTCGGCCCGGTTCTCGCTCAGCCAGCGGTTAACGGCGGGGTCAACCTTCTCGCGCATGGCGTTAAGCATGATCGCCCCGACGGTCTGTTCAAGGTTGCTGGCCCGGTGGGCGGTTTCCTCGTCAACTATGGTGCGGTCAAGATTGGCCATGGCATCGTCTAACGCACGGCGCGATTTTTCCGAAAACATACTGTCGGATTCGGTCGCCGCAGGCGGCGTCATCATATTCATATCGGGTACGCTTAATTCCTGCTCGGGTTCAGGTTCAGGTTCGGGTTCGGGGGCGGCCAGTTCGGGCTCTGGTTCTGGTTCCGGCAATACCGGTTCTTCGATTACAGGCTCGGCTTCGGCGACCGGCTCTTCTGGTGCCACGTCCAAAAGGGGGGCGGCTTCTGGTTCCGGCTCGGGATCGCCAAAAGCGATATCGTCACCCGCCAGGGCGGTGTCCTGCTCCATCTCCGGGGTCAGTTCCAGCAGGTCATCATCTTCTTCTTCGGTGGCGGCGGCCAGTTCCTGGCCGAAATCAGGCTCGGCGGCTGGTTCGGGGTCGGGTTCTGTTGTCGGTTCAGGGGCTGATTCCGGTTCAGGCAGCTCCTGCGCGAGCGATTCTTCCTCAGCCGGGGCCTGTGAGGTCGAATCCTCGGATATGATCTTACGGATGGAGGCGAGAATTTCCTCCATCGTCGGTTCGTTTTGTGGACTCGATGCCATGGCGCGCTCCGGCCGTCTCTTACCTAAATGTTTACCTTGTTACGGTTACGCCAGAAAGGCAAAGAAGGTGTTAGCAACATGACAACTTAAGGGCACTTTTGACGATTCCGTCAAGGATCTACGGCGCTTGTTTGGCTGTAATACCCTGTTCATGCTGCCGCATCGTCTTTGTAATGCTCTTATTGGCTGTATATTTTAACATTCACCTTTTAAGATTATGAAAGATGGCCGCTATATCAGGGCTGTAAGGGCACAGATTGGTGAGCCTTAAAACGATTCGCACCGGTTTTTTATGGTTTCGTACCGCGTCGTGCGGGAATGATTCGCATTTTCTGCCCCATGGTCTTGGGCCGTGGCGCGAATATCGGGGGGCTCCGGGGTGGCGGCTTTTTGTGTTTAGCGCAAAACTGCGGCCTGACATCTGTGCAAATTTGTCTGTCAGAATGGTTCATGACGCATCAGGGGCTTGCCCGGCGCGACAAGATACTATAGCGAAGGGCACACAATATCTGTGTCTCGAGGCCACGTGGCGGAGTGGTGACGCAACGGTCTGCAAAACCGTGTACCCCGGTTCAATTCCGGGCGTGGCCTCCAAAAATCCCTTATAATATGTGCATTCCCAACGCCGTCGGTATGACGGCGCAAGACTGGGCTGGCTGAAGCCAACACCATTTCCCCTTACTATCGATGTATTTAGCGAATCTCGGTTGTGCTGACGGCGGCCAGTTGTGACGACAGCATTTGCGATGTCGCGACAAAACCGCTGGGGCCGATATCAACCCGATATAGCGCGCCATCGTTCAGCGGGCGCAGCGGCGTCTGGCCAATCGCCCGTTCGGTCTGCATCGCCGCATCGATCAGCCAACGGATCAATCCGCCGGGCAGATAGGGGTCCAGCTTCGGCCGGGGCGGCAGCAGGCTACAGTTGGTCGAGATCTGCCCATTATGGCCAAACCCGACAATGCGGTCGACGACATAGCTTTGCTTCAGGCCGGTGAAAAACGCCCACCATTGCCATTGCTGGACATGCCCCTGCAAAGCCCAGTCTTCGCCCTGTAATATGCAGGTGGTGCTGCGCCGTTCCCCATCAAGCCGCTGCACCGTCACACTGTAGGTTTTGGCGACCGGATAGAGCGTTTTGACCGCCACAGCCGCCACCGGGTGGGGGGCCAGACGGACATAGGACTGCAAATTCAGTCCCAGCAGCGCGAGACTGAGCCCGAAAACGGTAAGGATTACGCCGGTGCCAAGCAGATAAGGCCGCGCACAACGATGCTGACGCGAGAAAACGAGACAGATCAGCCAAATACCAATTACGGCGCCAATCAATGGTGCATAAACCAGGATCATCCACGTCTCTTTTCGTTTTGTCGAAACGTTTCAACAAGCCTTTGGAGACTGTAACGCAAGCGGACGGATGATTAAACCAATTTTACCATGATGCGGATTTTCGGCACGCACCGACACCTGTATCAGAATGAAGTGCTAGCCCATGGTGCATCAAGCGGCAGTCAGGATTCGACGGCCGCCCGGCTGACCCGCCCTATGCTGTGATAATCAAAACCCGCTTCGGCCATCATATCGGGGCGGTAGATATTGCGCAGATCGATCATCAGGGGGCGCTTCAGCAGGGCTTTGACCTTGTCCAGATCAAGGGCGCGGAACTGGTTCCACTCGGTCAGGATCACCACACCGTCAGCCCCGCTCATGGCATCATAGGCATCGGCGCACAGATCAAGCCCCAGGCGGGACTTGGCTTCCTTGCCCCCTTCCGGGTCAAAGGCACGGATAATGGCGCCCTTTTCCTGCAGATACGGCACAATCGATAAGGCCGGGGCATCGCGCATGTCGTCGGTGTTGGGCTTGAAGGTCAGGCCCAGAATCGCCACCGTCTTGCCTTTGAGCCCGCCAAAGGCCTGCTCGATCCGCTCGCCCATCTGGCGCTTACGTTCGTCATTGACCGTCACCACCGCCTCGACGATGCGGGTCGGCGTGCCGTATTGCTGGGCCGTTTTGAGCAGCGCCAGCGTATCCTTGGGGAAGCACGAACCGCCATAGCCCGGACCGGCATGCAGAAACTTCGGATTAATGCGCCCGTCCAGCCCCATGCCGCGGGCGACGTCCTGCACATTGCCGCCGACCTTCTCGCACAGATTGGCCATCTCGTTGATGAAGGTGATCTTGGTCGCCAGAAAGGCGTTCGAGGCGTATTTGATGATTTCCGCCGTCTCCAGCGTGGTGAAGACGATCGGCGTTTCGTTGAGGTAGAGCGGACGGTAGACTTCCTTCATCACCGTGCGGGCCCGTTCGGTCTCACAGCCGACCACAACGCGGTCGGGGTGGCGGAAATCGTCAATTGCCGAACCTTCGCGCAAAAATTCCGGATTCGAGGCCACGTCGAAATCGGCATCAGGCCGCGCCTTGGTGATAATCTCGGCCACCTGGCGGTTGGTGCCCACCGGGACCGTCGATTTGGTCACCACCACGGTATAGTCGGTCAGATACTGCGCCAGCTCTTCCGCCGCCGCATAGACATAGCTCAAATCGGCATGGCCATCGCCACGGCGCGTCGGCGTGCCCACCGCTATGAACACCGCATCGGCGTTCGGCACCGTTTCGGACAGATCGGTCGAAAACGACAGGCGGCCCTGACGCACATTGGCGGCCACCACATCGTCCAGCCCGGGCTCAAATATCGGAATAATGCCGTTCTTTAAGCCATCAATCTTGCCCGCATCCTTGTCAACGCAGGTGACGTTGTGGCCAAACTCTGACAGGCACGCACCAGAAACCAGCCCGACATACCCTGAACCGATCATCACAATCCGCATCGTGCGTCACCTTCAAAATTGTTGTTTGGACGGTATTTCAATTTTTATACGATTCTGGCTGCCAGCTTATGTCAGATTGGCGGTCCCTGCCTACACTCTGATCGGACAATCTGGCTACGCTACTGGTTTTCTGGCCCTGTCCGGTCCGTTGTCATGGCACAAAAGACCGGGCAGGGGACGTCTTTACGGCTGGGCGGTCGGCACCCGGCAGATATGCTGGCCAATATGGCCAAGTTCCTGCGACAATTTCATGTCGGCCCACAAAGAGAAACCGGCGAAGCGGGCATCGTCGCAAAAGGCGTAATCCTCGCCCAGCAGTTTGTGGGTTTCCGGATTGATGCCGAAGTGGAAATAGGGTTCGGGCAGTTTGCTGAAAACCTCCATGGCGATCATTAGGCAGCCGGTCGGCAGGCGCTTCATTTCGACCAGCCCGTTTGCGTCCGGCGTGGCATCGGGCAGTGGCGTGCCGAGAATTTCATATGGCGGCAGCCGTTTGGTATAAAGCGCGCCGACAATATCCTTTTTATGGGCCAGTAGCCGCATCAGGGTGTCGGCTGGGAAGATCATGTCGCTGTCGAGGAACAGGATGTAATCGGCCTCGCGCTGTTGCGCCCGTTCGACACCGTTGTTGCGCGCCACAGCTACGATTGAGCTTTTGGGGTTGATCACCACCAGCTCCACCCCGCGGGTGGCCAGACACACACCGGACAAAGCGAGGGCGAAATCCGCCTGCACGGTATCGGCAGACGGAAAGCATATCGCTACGCGCGGTGGCTTATTCGGCATATCGGTCAAAATCCCTTGAACTCCGTGATGTTGGTGCGCTCCGCCATCTTTTAAGTGTGGGGCATCAAAGCGTAAGGCCTCACGGGGTGGATTTTATGTTGCCGCTCATGGTCATCACAATCCCTAAAACCACGCCTGCAAACGCCAGCAAGATTATGATGGCGGTCACTGCCGCGGTGGTGCGCACCTGAACGCTCATTGATTCCTGACGTTCTTTCAATAAAACCAACTGGTTGAGGCGCAGTTGGGCCAGTGCAGTCTGGGCGTTGCGCATCACCTGACGGGTGGCCGGATCGGTGATGGCGTGGGCCACCTCGGCGGCATGGGCCGGGGTCGAAAGATAGGCATACAGATCGAGCCGGCGCTGAATCAGTGGGCGCAAGCGTTCGAAGGATGCCTTCTGGGCCGGTTCATCAGACAGGGCCGCATCCAGTTGCTGCCACTGAGCAAGCAGGTCCCGTCGCTCGCTGGTTTGCATGGCCAGAAAACTTGGATCGCGGGTCAGGGCATAGCCGCGGGTGGTCATTTCCATCCCGACCAGTTTTGCTTCCGTGCGGCTGAGCATCATAAAGGTGGCGTCGGTCTTTTCGTGCAGGGCGTAGCTGCGTCGCAAATGCTCATAATTGACCGCCAGCAGCAGCAGCGCTGCGGCTAACAGAACGGCGGCAACAATCAGCACCTGCTTGCCTACCGGCCTGAGCCAGCCCTGCCGCAAAAGCACATCAAATCGCAGACCAACGCTACACCATCGGAACATGATGGGCTCCGTCATAAAAGTGGCCGACAGGGAATGTCTGCCCCGGTACCGGTCCCATCATAACTCTATACCACATCTTTAGATTGACCAACGCCATAAATTCAACAAGATGCCAGCTAAGGGGTGGCGTTTTTTTCACCATTCTGACGGTTTGCTCATCCTCGCAGTTAAGAGAAAATAGGGTATCCCACAGTTCCCTCACGTCATCTTTCTTGATTTTTTCTTCAATTTCGGAGCATTAGGGGACCTGAAATATGATCGGAGATAAACTCATGGCATTTGAAGGCCTGATGAAAGGCAAGCGCGGTCTGATTATGGGGGTCGCTAATGCCCACTCAATCGCCTGGGGGATCACCGAGGCACTGCATCAGGCTGGCGCTGAGCTCGCTTTCACCTATCAGGGGGAAGCGTTCAAAAAGCGTGTGATGCCATTGGTCGAACCGCTGAATCCCGCAGCGGTTATCGATTGCGATGTCACCGATCCAGCCTCGATTGATGCCACTTTTGCCGAGCTCGAAAGGGTTTGGGGCAAGATTGATTTCGTCGTTCATGCCATTGCCTATTCCGACAAGGAACAGCTCAAGGGCCGGTATGTTGACACCACGGCGGATAATTTCGCCATGAGCATGAACATCTCCTGCTTCTCGTTCACGGCCATTGCCCAGCGCGCGGAAAAGCTGATGAAAGATGGCGGCAGCATGCTGACGCTGACCTATTACGGCGCGGAAAAGGTTATGCCGCATTACAACGTGATGGGCGTGGCCAAGGCGGCGCTGGAGGCTTCGGTGCGCTATCTCGCCGAAGATCTCGGCAAGCAGGCGATTCGCGTTAACGCGATTTCCGCCGGGCCGATCAAGACCCTGGCCGCTTCGGGTATTGGTGATTTCCGCCTGATCCTCAAGTGGAACGAATATAACGCCCCGTTGCGCCGCACCGTGACCACCGAAGAAGTTGGCAAGGCGGCGCTGTTCCTGCTGTCTGATCTGGGCACGGCGGTGACCGGCGAATGCCTGCATGTCGATTCCGGTTATCATGTCGTCGGTATGAAGGCCGAAGACGCCCCCGATCTGGTGGTGAAGAAAACTGAAGCCTGACGGTTTCAATTCGCAATTAAATGCGTTCATACTGGGCCCCATCGTTATAAAACGTTGGGGCCTTTTTCATGTCGTTCAACACTATCGGTCAGCTGTTCCGCGTCACCACCTTTGGCGAAAGCCATGGGCCCGCCTTGGGCTGCGTCATCGACGGCTGCCCGCCCGGTATTCCACTGACCGAAGCCGACATTCAGGTTGATCTCGATCGGCGTAAGCCCGGGGGCTCCAAATTCGTTACCCAGCGGCGGGAACCCGATGCCGTACGGATTCTGTCGGGCGTGTTTCAGGACGAGCGGATGGAGTTGCCGCTGACCACCGGCACCCCCATCGCGCTGATGATCGAAAACACCGATCAGCGCTCCAAAGATTATGGCGACATCCGCGACAAGTTCCGCCCCGGTCATGCCGATTATCCTTATTTCGTCAAATACGGCCTGAGGGATTATCGCGGGGGCGGGCGTTCCTCGGCGCGCGAAACCGCGGCACGGGTGGCCGCCGGTGCGGTGGCCAAAAAGGTGCTGGCCTCGCTCTATCCGAATTTCTCGGTCCATGGCGCCATGGCACAGCTGGGGGCTTTGAAAGCCGGGCGGGAAAACTGGGACTGGGCGGAAACGGCCAATAACCCGTTCTTCTGCCCCGATGCATCATCTGTGGCGGCGTGGGAGGAATATCTGGAAGGGATCCGCAAGAAAGGCTCCTCGATCGGTGCGGTGGTCGAGGTGGTGGCCGATGGTCTGCCCGCCGGGCTTGGCGCGCCGCTCTATGGCAAGCTGGATGGCGATCTTGCCAGTGCCTTCATGGGCATTAACGCGGTTAAAGGGGTCGAGATCGGCGAAGGTTTCGCCGCTGCTGAACTGACCGGCGAAGAAAACGCCGACGAAATGCGGGCCAGTAACAGTGGGCGGCCGGATTTTCTCAGCAACCACGCTGGCGGTATTCTGGGCGGGCTGTCGACTGGTCAGCCGATCGTGGTGCGTTTTGCGGTTAAACCGACATCTTCCATCCTTACCCCTCGCCGGACGGTTGATATTCGGGGGGGCGATACCGATATTGTCACCAAGGGCAGGCACGATCCTTGTGTCGGCATTCGCGCTGTGCCCGTCGGCGAGGCGATGATGGCCATTATTCTGGCCGATCACGCGTTGCGTCACCGGGGGCAAATCGGCGCGTAAATTCCCGGGAGGGGAAGCGTTATGGCTGGGTTCGGAATGATTTTTCTGGTCGTTGTTATCATCGTGGCGTTGATCGTGGTGCAGGGGACGGTGGTGACCGTCAAACAGCAGACCGGCGCGATTATCGAGCGTTTCGGCAAATATTTACGTACCGCTGCACCGGGGCTGAATTTTAAGGTGCCCTTTATTGATGCGGTGGTGCAGCGCGTCAGCTTGCGGGTTCAGCAGCTGATCGTCGATGTCGAGACCAAGACCAAGGATAATGTCTTTGTGCGGCTGTCGGTGGCGGTGCAGTACCGTGTTGTGCCGGGCAGCGAGGCGGATTCGTTCTACAAGCTGCAAAACCATGAGGAGCAGATCCGGTCCTATGTCCTCGACGTGGTGCGCGCCAAAGTGCCGAATATGAACCTCGACGAGGTGTTCGAGCGTAAGGATGATATCGGCGTCGCGGTGAAGACCGAGCTGGACGTCTCGATGAAGATTTACGGCTTCGAGATTCCTAATGCCTTAGTCACCGATGTGAATCCCGCCGACAATGTCAAAGCGGCGATGAACGAAATTCAGACCCAGCAGCGGCTGCAGGTTGCCGCCGCCGCCAAGGGCGAGGCCAACAAGATTCTGGTGGTCAAAAATGCCGAGGCCGAGGCGGAATCCAAACGCCTGCAGGGCGAGGGTATCGCCAAGCAGCGCCGCGCCATTGTCGATGGTTTGCGGGAATCTATCGCCGCCTTCACCGACAAGATTGGTGGCGTCAACGAGCATGAAGTATTGAATCTGGTGCTGATGACGCAGTATTTCGATACGTTGAAAGAAGTCGGTATCTCGGCGGATTCCAAGGTGATTTTGATCCCCCATGCCCCCGGCGGCATGACCGATACCGCCGAACAGTTGCGTAACGCCATCATCGCCGGTACCGAAAGTACCAACGCGAAAAAGTCCTGATCTGCAGGGTGTAACGCTTAAAAAAGGCGCTGTTACCAGCGCCTTTTTTGTTACTGTTCCAGCTTACGGAAGAAGCAGGTTGGCGCGCCGGTGTGGCAGGCCGAACCGGTCTGCTCGATTTTCAAAAGCACGGTGTCGCCGTCGCAGTCGATATAGGCTTCTTTCAGATGCTGAACATGGCCGGAGGTTTCGCCCTTGCGCCAGCGGCTCATGCGCGAACGCGACCAGTAGACGACTTGCCCGCTTTCCAGAGTTTCTTCCAGCGTATCGCGGTTCATCCAGGCCAGCATCAGGACTTCGCCATCCGAAACACGCTGGGCAATTACGGGAACCAGACCGGCGTCGTTGTATTTGACGGCGGCCAGAAACGCATCGCGTAAGATTGTGTCGGTCATTGTTTTAACGGGTGGGGCTTTGCCCACCGCTGTTTCCTTAAAGGTTCAGGCCTTCCGATCAACGGCTCGGATAGGCGCGTTGCAACGCCGCTTCCAGATCGGCAATCAGATCGCCGATATCTTCCAGCCCGGCATGCATCCGGATAACCGGGCCCTGGGCTGCAAAGGGGCGGGCCGTGCGGGTAAATCTAGCAGGAATCACCAGACTTTCATAGCCGCCCCAGGAATAGCCGATGCCAAAATGCTGAAAACCGGCGAAGAAGGCGTCCAGATCAGCCCCCGCTTTCAGCTCGACCCCGAACAGCCCGCAGGCGCCGGTAAAGTCACGCTGCCAGAGGGCAAACCCGGGATCATCCGGGCGCGCCGGGAACAGTATCCGGGCCACTTCCGGCCGTTCGGCCAGCCAGTCGGTCAGGGCGAAGGCGCTTTCCTGATGGCGTTTTAAGCGCACCGCCAGCGTGCGCAGGCCCCGCAGGGCCAGATAGCAATCATCGCCCGCGATATAGAGGCCGAGATCGCTGACCGTGGCGGCCAGCCGTTCGGCATAGTCTGCATTGGCGCTGATGGTGCCCATCATGACGTCGGAATGGCCGCAGATGTATTTGGTGGCGGCATGGATGTTGAGATCAACGCCATGGGCCAGTGCTGCAAAATGCAGCGGCGTTGCCCAGGTGCTGTCGGCCAGCACCGCCGCGCCATGGGCGTGGGCCACCGCAGCAATGGCGGGAATATCCTGCACCTCGAAAGTCAGCGAGCCGGGGCTTTCGCAATAGATCGCCTTGGTGTTGGGCTTGATCAGCGCCGCGATGTCGGCCCCGATGGTCGGGTCGTAATAGGTGGTTTCGATACCGAATTTCTTCAGCTGGGTTTCGCACAGATGGCGCGTCGGCCAATAGCAGCTGTCGGTCATCAGCAAATGGTCGCCAGCGCTGCACACAGCCATCACGGCGGTGGCAATGGCGTTCAGCCCCGAGGGCAGGGTGACCGTGCGCGTAGCCCCTTCCAAGGCTTCCAATGCCTCCTCCAGACTGCGGGTGGTTGGTGTGCCGTGGCGGCCATAGGTATAGGGCGCGTCTTCGGCTTTCAGCGCCGCCAGACTGTCATAAAGGATGGTCGAGGTGCGATAGACCGGGGTGTTGACCGTGCCGAAATGTGCCGCGCTCATGCGCCCGGCGGCAACCAGTGTGGTTTCGGCTTTAGAACGTTCGTCTGATGTGCTCAACGCGTTTACCCGCTTGTGGTTAAAGGCTTGCAGGCCATGAAAAAGGCGGGCCCCGTCAGGAGCCCGCCTTTATAGAAGCAGATTAGGTCTTGCCGTAAAAGCAGATTAGTTGATGCAGCAGACGCAGATTAATTGATTCCGTGCATGCCCTTTTTCAGCCAATGGGCCAGAACCAGCAGGATGACGCCGGAAAGAATGCCAGCGATGCCGATGGTCTGGAACACGCCGAGATAGGTGTCGAGCGAGACCTGCGCGTTCAGCACCTTGCCCGCCACCGTTTCGGTCGAGGCAAACTGGGCGATGATACCGGCGACATACTGCGCCATGGCCGAGGCCAGCAGCCAGACGCCGAACATCAGCCCGACCATCTTCGGTACCGACAGTTTCGAAATCATCGACAGACCAACCGGCGACAGGCACAGCTCACCCATCGAATGCAGGAAGTAGGCAAACGCCAGCCAGAACAGTGGCACGCGGAAAGCGGCATCGTGGAAATGTCCGCCAAAGACCAGCGCCAGGAAGCCTAAGCCCGCCAGCATCAGGCCGATGGCAAACTTGATCGGGACCGAGGGTTCCCAGCCGCGCTTGCCAAGCCAGTTCCACATGATGCTGAACAGCGGCGCGCAGGTGACGATGAACAGCGGGTTGAAGATCTGGGCCTGACCGGCGGGCATGACATAGCTCGACGTGATCTGCATGTCGGTGTTGCGGTCAGCAAACAGCGTCATCGAGGAGCCGGCCTGTTCGAACAGGGTGAAGAACACCACCGAGAACACCGTCATCACACAGGCGACGATCATACGGTCACGGTCTTCGGCTTTCAGCGAATAGAGCGCCCAGACCGGAATACCGATGATGGCGGCAAAGAACACCACGAACATCACCTGACCTAGGAAGGGCTGGCTGGCGAGGAAGGCCATCAGGCCGGTCCCGGCGACTTCACGGGCGATTTCCGCCGTGGTCATGGCGTTGTTGAGCAGGAACCAGACCACCGGAATGGCGATAATGGTGCCGACAATCACCCACAGCTTGGCGTTTTTCTTCGCCGTCTCTGGTGCATTGCCATAATGCTCAAGCTTTTTGCCCGCGAGCTGGAAACGGGCCCAGGCCAGACACATGCCGACACCGGCAAAGGCAAAGCCCCAGCGATAGCCCCACCAGATGGCAATCAGCGGCACCAGCGCCTGTGAAATGATCGAGCCCAGATTGATGCCCATGTAGAAGATCGTATAGGCGGCATCGCGGCGGCGGTCGATGCGTTCGTACAGCGTGCCAAGGATCGTCGTGATATTGGGCTTGAAATAGCCGTTACCGATGATGACCAGGGCCAGCGACAGGAACAGCAGCATGACGTTAGCCGGATTGCGGTCCGCGCCGAATTCGTAATGGCTGGCGGTCACATGGCCGGGCAGTGCCCCGCTGGCACCCTGCAGGGTGATGCTTTTGTCCTGGTTGCCGACGATCTTGTACTGATGACCGCTTGCCACGACGTATTGCGTGGCGGTGTCGCCCGAACCGGAAATGGCAATTTCGTATTTCTGGCCGTCAATCTTGACGAAGGGCTTGGCCGGGCTGCCGCCGGTGAAGGCCAGCATGAGATAGCCGACCGACATCAGGATGGCGCCGAATTTCACCGCCTTTTTCGAGCCGATGATCTGGTCGGCAATGAAGCCGCCGATCAGCGGGGTCAGATAGACCAGCGAAGTGAAGGCGCCATAGAGGCCGTTGGCGACCCGGTCAGCAAAGACAAAATGCTCGACCAGATACAGAACGAGCACCGCACGCATGCCGTAATAGCCAAAACGTTCCCACATTTCGGTGGTGAACAGAATGGACAGCAGACGCGGATGGCCGAACCAGGATCGGTCATCAGAAACAAGGGCAGGCTTTGCGGTGGACTCGTTCATAGTAACGCCTTGAAATATTCCGTGCGGCAGTTTGCACATCCCGGCGGGAAAGAAAATAACCTTGCGCGGGACAGGTTCACTAAAATGCCGCCCATTGGTGCGTAAAAGGTGCAATTCTCCCTTTAGCGCGATCTTGGTGTGGACCGCGCGGCTGTGCTTCTAAGCAGGCTGAGAGTTTTTAAGGCAGTTCGATATAGCGGTCTTCGCGCGAATAGGGCGTAAAACCCATGCGCTGATAGAGCGGCAGCGCGCGTGGATGATCCAGCGTGCAGGTGTTGACCGTCACTTTGTGCACCGCCCGTGACCAGGCGTTGGCGACCACGTGGTACAGGAAAAAATACCCCAGACGGCGGCCGATATAATCCGGCACCAGCCCGAAATAGGCGATCTGCGCTGTGTCGGGTTTGCGAAAATCAATCTCGCCCATGCCGGCCGGGCAACCGGCGACATAGAGCACATACAGCTCGTTGAGTGGGTTGGTGATGATGGCCGAAAGGGTTTCATCGCTCATCTTGCGGCGCTCAACCCAGAGCCAGGGGCCCCCCACCGCATTATAGAGATAACGATAGAAGTGCACCGGCGGATGGTCAGCGCGCAGAATCGCGACTTTTTCCTTGGGGGCGTTCGGCGCCACCATGACCGAGCGCTGGTGCATATGCAGAAACGTCACGGTCATCGCAACCGTCTTTGGGGCTGCGTTGTCGTCGGCTTTGCCTAGTACCTTATTGGGCACTTTATTGGGTGTTTTATCGGGCGGGGGCGCCTTCGGCTTGGTCATGGACCGGTTTCCACCGGTGTGTCATCACGCCCGCCCCATTCCGTCCAGGAGCCGTCATAGAGGGCGACATCCTTTGCCCCGGCCAGTTCCAGCGCCAGCATCAGAATCGCCGCCGTCACCCCGGTGCCGCAGCTGGTGATGATCGGGGCGGTCAGATTGACCTGTTTGGCTGCAAACAGCGTTTGTAAATCGGCGGTGCTTTTGAAGCGACCATCGTCCTGCAGCAGGCTTTTGTAATGCACATTGGTGCTGCCGGGGATATGGCCACCGCGTACGCCGGGGCGTGGTTCGGCCTCGGACGCGGTAAAGCGCGGGGCCCCGCGGGCGTCCAGCACCTGCGCGGTTTTGCTCTCAAGGTTGTCGAGCACCTGACGCCAGTTGCGCACGATGCCGGGCATCAGCCGGGCGGTAAAGCGGGCAGGGGGGAGTGTTTCGGTTCCGCTGGCCGTTGCGCGTCCCTCGGCCTGCCAGCGGGGCAGGCCGCCATCCAGCACCGCGACAGGACCATGGCCATAGGCCCGCAGCATCCACCAGGCCCGTGCGGCCGAAAACTGCCCGGCGCCATCGTAGAAGACGATCATCCTGCCATCGGCAAGGCCCAGCGCGCCAGCCTTGCTGGCAAAGTCGCCCGGTGGGGCCAGCATATGGGGTAAATCAGTGCTGTGATCCGACAGCGCGTCGATGTCGAAAAAGATCGCGCCGGGAATGTGATGGGCCTGATATTCGGTTTTAGGATTTCTGGCCTCGCCCGGCATGTACCAAGATGCATCTGCAAGGATAACCTCGCCCAGATGATCGGCTAGCCAGGAGGTTGATACGAGGGGCGCTTCGTGAGCCATTTTCGGCTGCCTACCCAATCGTCTTGCCTACAAGAAAGAAGTGGCTCCCCGGGCCGGATTCGAACCAGCGACCAACCGGTTAACAGCCGGTTGCTCTACCGCTGAGCTACCGGGGAACGGTGTGCTCTTGAGGCCGCGTTCTCTAGCGCGTCTTAACGGGAATAGCTATATCAAATTGATGCCGCGAAACATTTTTCTTGAGGTCTTATGACTGAACCAAGGAATTCCGTACCAAAAGTTCGCTTCGGACGCTTCTCGATTCCTGTCCCAGGCCAGAAATGGCAGCGGGTTACACTGGGCGTTGTGCTCTGTGTGGGGGGCTGTCTCGGCTTCCTGCCGATTCTGGGGTTTTGGATGCTGCCTTTGGGCATTCTGATTCTGTCGGTGGAGTTCCATCCGATTCGACGCTTCCGTCGCCGCACCGAAGTCTGGTACGGCCGCTGGCGTGCCAGGCACCCAGGAAAAACACAAAAGGCGGGAAAACCCCGCCTTTAAGTCACGTGCGCAAAAGTGGAACCCGGTTTTGCGCGCAATGTTCGGACAAAACAAAGTGTATGAGCAACCCGCCGTTTCTGTCTGAAGGCGGGTTGCGTGGATGCTCTATTTTTTCTTGGGCTTGCGATTGCCCTTACTCTTTAAGTCGTAAGGGTTATCGGTGGTGCGCAGCGAGAATCGAATCGGCGTGCCGTGCAGACCGAAATTTTCCCGTAAGCCGCCAATCAGATAGCGCTGATAGGCCTCGGGCAGCGACTCAAGCTGATTGCCGAACAGGGCAAAGGTCGGTGGCCGGCTTTTGGCCTGGGTCATATAGCGGATGCGGACCCGGCGGCCATGAATTGCCGGCGGGGCATGGCGGACCAGCGCATCCTGCAAAAAACGATTGAGCTGGGCGGTCGGAATGCGTTTGTTCCAGGCGGCATCGGCTTCCATCACCGCGGGGACCAGCCGCTCCACCCCTTCGCCGGTGGCGGCGGACACCGCAAACAGCGGCGCCCCGACCAGCTGGGGCAGGGCCTCGTCGGCAACCTTGCGCCAGCGCCCGATAGCCCCGGCCTTGTTCTCGACCAGATCCCATTTATTGATGGCAAAGACCACGGCGCGACCTTCGCGGGCGATCAGATCGGCAATAATCAGATCCTGCTTCTCGAAGGCCTGTGCCGCATCCAGCATGACCACGACGCAATCGGAAAAGCGCACGGCTTCCAGCGTCGAACCAATCGACATTTCTTCCAGCGTGTGACCGGCAACGCGGGCCTTTTTGCGTAAGCCCGCCGTATCATGCAGCAAGATGGTGCGGTCGCCCGCTTTCCATGGCATGGCGATGGCATCGCGGGTAATGCCAGCTTCCGGTCCGGTCAGCGAACGCTCTTCACCCAGAATGCGGTTGAACAGGCTCGACTTGCCGACATTGGGGCGGCCGATAATCGAAATGCGTAAGGGCTTTTCGTCTTCTTCGGCGGCAGCCTCAGCCTCTTTTTTGTCGGCATAGGGTTGCAGCGCTTCGACCAGTTCGAGAAAGCCCAGGCCATGTTCGGCCGACATTGTCACCGGTTCGCCATAGCCCAGCTTCCACGCTTCGTGAGCCGAGAAAGTGGCGTTGCGGCTTTCGCATTTGTTGGCCACCAGCACCACCGGCTTGCCAAGGCGGCGCAGCGAAGCGCCCACCATTTCGTCAGCGGCAGTGACGCCTTCGCGCCCATCAATAACAAACAGGCACAGATCGGCCTTATGGGCGCTACGCAGGCTGCCTTCGGCCATGCGGGCGGTCAGGCTGTCCTTATTCGAATCCTCGATCCCGGCGGTGTCGATCAGCGTCATTTCCAACCCATCAAGGTTGGAGGGGGCTTCGCGGGCATCGCGCGTAACGCCGGGCGTATCGTGCACCAGCGCAAGCCGGCGACCGACAAGTTTATTGAACAGCGTGGACTTGCCGACATTGGCCCGTCCAACGATGGCGACCATCAAAGTCATCGAGGGAACCTTTACATGCGCAGCCGGAAACGAGTGCGAGAGCGGGTTTTCCGGCAGATTGCGCGATAACACAATAAAAATAATCGGAAAACCGCTTTTGCTGGCGGTTCTCCGATCTCAGACAAGGTAAAGATACCTAGAAATAACGCCGACTTGCCTGAAAGTAAGACGTTATTCCTGCACGGTAGGGCTTATTTCAGCGCCACCAGATCGGCATCATTGGTCAGGACATAGACCATGTTGTTGGCAACAATCGGCGCGATGAAGGTGCCGTCGGGAATTTCGACCTCACCCATCAGTTTGCCGGTATAAGGCGAAACCGACATCATCTTGCCGCCGGACGAAACCAGCAGCAGCCGGTTGGACGCCAGCACCGGACCGGACCAGGTGACCGGATCACTGGTCGGATCGGTCATGTCGGTCAGTTTGGGCATCTCGGTCATCCATTTGACCCGGCCCTCTTTGCGGGTCAGGCACAAAAGCTGGCCGTCGCTGTTGAGGACATAGAGGTAATCGCCCGCCACCCACGGGGTTTGAATCCCGCCAATGTCGCGGGTCCAGGCCCGTTCGCCGCTGTCGATGGCGATGGCGGCCATGACGCCGGAATGGCTGATGGCGAAGACCATATCGCGGTCGATGACCGGGCGGGCGGCAATATCATCCAGCGTCGACAGTGCGGTGGTGTTGCCGGTGCGGGTGAGCATATCGCTCCACGCCGGGCGACCGTTCTGCACACGCATGGCGTAGAGTTCGCCC
This sequence comes from Micropepsis pineolensis, assembly GCF_055392125.1. Lineage (NCBI taxonomy): Bacteria > Pseudomonadati > Pseudomonadota > Alphaproteobacteria > Micropepsales > Micropepsaceae > Micropepsis > Micropepsis pineolensis. Next base: position 2,637,906 of record NZ_AP042408.1, on the reverse strand, counting down.
GAGGTGTAGGGAATGACCACAAACTGGCCGGAAACCGCTGCGCTGGTGCTAACCAGAATCCCTGCCGTTTCGGTGATGCCCTGGTGGTCCCACAGCTCGCGCCCGTCATCGGCGGCGTAAGCATGGAAGTGGTTATCCTGCGAGGCGACAAAGACCCGGCCGCCATTGGCAATCGGGGCATCCGATATTGGTACGCCGAGATTGATCGTCCACGCTTGTTTGCCGCTGGCGGCATCCAGTGCGATCAGATCGCCGAAACCGTCGGAAACAAACAGCTTGCCGTTATCAAAGGCAATGCCGCCACCGAAGCCCTTAGTGGCATCAATGCGTTTATCGGTACCGAACAAACCAAAGGTCAGAATATTGCTGACAGAGCGATAGCCCTGCGGCGCAACGCTTTTCTTCCAGATGCGTTTGCCGCTGGTCGCGTCAAAGGCGGAAATCTGCGCTTCGGCGTCCATGGTATAGATCCGGCCAGCCCCGACCACGGGTGCGGCGGTCAGGCGCGACGCCGTGCTGGAGCCGGTACCGGCATCCTCGGACCAAACCCTTTTGAGCGGGCCAGTGGCGGACAGGTGGTACATCGCCCCCGAGGCATAACCACCCTGGGTCGGCCATTCAGCGTTGACATAGGGGGCAGGCAGCTGCACCGGCAGCTCTTTTATGGTGGCATCGGGCGTCACCGCCTCGTTCAACGCCATCACCGGTACGCGGGTGCCTTTAAGCTTGGAAACACGTCCGCCGCCATCAAACCAGCTGCTTAAAGTATCGCAACCACCCAGCATCATCCCCGTGATGGCCAGGACCGCTAGTACGCTTAAAGTACGCGTTTTCATTTCTTCGCCTGATCCTTTGGGGTCGCCTGGGGTTGTTCTGGCTGTGCGGCGGCTTTGGCTGCGTCGGGATCGACCGGCAGTGTGCCATAATCGCCAACGCCGTTACGCATCAGGGTGGTCATTGCTTCGGCGCGCTGACGGATGGCATCCGGCGCGTCCTTATCTTTGGCCAGGGCGGTATAACCGGCGAGCGACCCTTTCAGCCGGCCGTCGCGGAAATCGACATAGGCGAGAATCTCTCGCGCCATGAAGCGCCAGCCCGATTTGTCGGTGTTGATCGGGGCGAGCAGCTCCTGCAGATCCGATCGGGACGCGTTTTCAGACATCGCCCACGCAGCGCGGACGCGCGCGGTCTGGCCCAGCTCATCGTCATTCTTGTCGGCAATTTTCTTATACAGGGCAATGGCTTCAGCTTTTTTGCCACTGGCCAGCAAGGCGTTGGCCTCGGACAATTCGGCAGTCACGGCATAGCCGTGGGGTGCCGTTTTGGCAATCTGGGCAAAGTCGCTGATCGCGTCCTTGGTCTTGCCGCCATTGGCGCTTTCGATGGCCTGCACGAATGAGGCCGAAGCTTTCTGGATCTGGGAGGCATGATAATGCTGCCAGACTTTATACCCGGCCACAGCGATGATCAGCACGGCCACGGCAGCGATGACATAGTCGCCATACTGCTTCCACAGCTTTTCCAGCCGTTCGCGGCGAACATCCTCTTCGACTTCGCGGAAGATATCGGACACGGAACTTAATCCTTTCGCGTGAGTAACGGATACAATTGAAGCGCTTAACTTAAGACCTTGGGCCTTGAGCGGGCATGTTAATTAACCCGCGCGCGGGCTAATGGCAACGGAGGGGCTATGCCTTACCATGTTTTTACCCCATGAAAACGGCCTTTATGGCTTAAGTTTTAATCCTTTGTCCCGCTTTCGGGCTGCCCGGCCCGGTGGAAAGTGAATTTATCGGGGTGGGGTGGGCTATCGGCATGGATCGCTGCCGTATGGCAAGGCGAGGTTCCGGTTTACCTTACGGGGAAATTTGGCCCATAGTCCGCCTTATCCGGTGGTGGCGAATCGCGCTGACCCTGGATGGCGAAATTCTGAAAACGAGGATGTCATGAAGCGCTTTCTGGTTACCGCGGCCGCCGTTTGGGCGGCTTCCCTGGCGGGCTCTTTCAGTGCGGGGCAGGCGGCATCCTTGGGCGATGTCCAGTTATCCGGCGCGCTCAGCGTCGATTATTCCCGTGATCGCAGTGAAGGGGAAGCGGCCCACAGTTTTGGCGCGACCGGCTCGGTGCTGGCGTCCTTCGGTAATCCGGGGCTCAATGTTCAGCTTGATGTCGGCGGCGACCGCCTGCGCATTGAGGGGGAGAATACCGACGGCTGGAGTGGCGCGCTGGATGGTTTCTGGCGTGACAGCAAGGGCAGTTTCGGCTTTACCGCCGCCCATGGCGTGCCCGAATGGGCCGATGGCGTGCACAGCCAGAGTTATGGTCTGTTCGGTGAATGGTATTTCTGGCCGGAACTGACGCTACGGGCTAAAGGTGGCTGGACTTCGCTCAATGAGAGCGACGGCAAAAGCACCGGTGGCTTTGCCGGTGTTGCGGCAGAATATTACTTCATTCCTGATCTTGGGCTGTCGCTGGGTGGGGATTACACCTCGGTTGAAGGCCTCAACGTGCGCGAAAGCCATGTTGCGGCGGAATATCTGTTCTTCCGCGATTTTCCGCTCAGTCTCAGGGCTTCTTATGACTATCAGAAATTTGGTCAGACCAATGTCAGCGCCTATATGTTCCGCCTGAAATATCGCTTCGGCGCGTCCGGCGCGCTGGTTACGCTCGACCGCAGTGGTCCGGCGGTGTGGACCGGCGCTTCGCCGCTGTTCATGCACTAACCCGCCACCCATTCCGGCATAAAAAAAGCCGCGTACCTTAAGGTACGCGGCTTTTTAACAGAGTAGCCGATTAGGCTTCGGTGTCTTCTTCCACGGCGTCTTCAGGCTCAGCGCCTTCTTCAAAGACTGCGGCAGCCGCGGCGGCGGCTTCAGCCGCTTCCTCGATCTGCTCGGTGGTCAGGACGTCTTCGCCCTTGGCCTGACGTTCGGCTTCGTCTTCGTTGCGCGCCACGTTGATGGTGACGGACACTTTGACTTCCGGATGCAGCACCACGGTCATCGGCACCAGGCCGATATCCTTGATCGGACGATCCAGCGGCACCTGGGTACGGTTCACAGTGAAACCGCCCTTGGTGATGGCTTCGGCGATGTCACGGGTGGACACCGAGCCATAGAGCTGGCCGCGGTCACCGGCCTGGCGGATCAGGGTGAAGTACTTGCCGGCAAGTTTCTCGGCGACCGTTTCGGCCTCCGACTTGCGCTGCAGGTTTTCCGCCTCGAGCTGAGCCTTGCGGGTAACGAAATATTCGCGGTTTTCTTTATTCGCGCGCAGGGCCTTCTTTTCGGGCAGAAGGAAATTACGGGCAAAGCCGTCCTTTACCTTCACTTCGTCGCCCATCTGGCCGAGCTTTTCGATGCGTTCGAGCAAAATCACTTGCATGTGTTTTAGCTCCTATTCCACGACATAGGGAAGTAACGCCATGAAGCGGGCGCGCTTGATCGCCTTGGCGAGGATGCGCTGCTTCTTGGCCGAAACTGCCGTTATGCGTGAGGGCACAATCTTGCCACGCTCGGAAATGAAGCGCTGCAACAGCTTGGTGTCCTTGTAATCGATCTTCGGCGCATTGGCACCGGAGAACGGGCAGGTCTTCTTGCGACGGAAGAAGGGACGACGCGCGCCGGCGCCTTCACCCGAAAAACCACCACTTTGAAAACTCATACTGCAGCCTCCTCGGTTTCAGCTTCCGGCTTGGCTTCAGGCTTGTCGTCACGACGGGCCTTGTTCGAGGACTGCTCGAACGATTCCACCTTGACGGTGATGAAGCGCAGCACATCTTCATTGATCTTGAGCTGACGTTCCAGCTCGACCACGGCCTTGGAAGGCGCATTGATGTTCAGGAGCACATAATGCCCCTTGCGATTCTTCTTAATGCGATAGGCAAGGCCACGAAGGCCCCAGTATTCCTGCTTCTCAACCACGCCACCTTCGCCTTCGACGATGGTTTTGAGGTGGGTTGCAAGGGCGTCGACCGCCTGCGCGCTGATATCCTGGCGCGCGATCAGGAGATGCTCGTAAAGAGCCATATCCTTGTCCCTTCAATGGCCCGCGGTGCGTCACTGCCGGGTAAAAGCAGCTTTCGCAATGGATCGGAAAAGACGGCGCACCATGCGCAACACACCCCATCGAAATGGGGTGGCTTTCCGACCGCAAGCCGGTTTGAAGGCGCCTCACTATCGTAAGTGCGCGCGTCTGACAAGAAAAATCGCGAAAAACCGCGCCGGAACGAGGCAGCAGGGCTTGCGGGGCTTTGGCAAGATGCGCCAAGCTAGCCCCCTGATTGTTTTCATCAATAGGAATTAAAAGGCAAAAATATGATCAAATTCCTGAAATGGGCCGCATCAATCCTGACCGGCACGCTAAACGGTTTGATCAAACTGTTTTTGGGTATTGTGATCCTGGTGGCCGCCGCGGCGCTGTACGGTCTGGCCCAGGGCGATGGCCTGCCCAAAAATATGGTGCTGAGCCTTGATCTGCGCGAAACCCCGACAGATTCCACCTCGATTGCGTACAGTTTTGGCCCGCATCACGCCTCGGTCATGGATATCGTCACCGGGCTAAATGCCGCCGCGCGTGATCCCAGGGTCAAGGGGGTGTCGGTGCGTCTGGGCGGGGCCGGTATGCCCATCGCGACGGCCGAGGAGTTGGGCGCCGCGTTCCAGCGTTTGCGCCACAGTGGCAAGTTCGTCGTCGTTCACGCCCAGGGTTTTACCGGTGAAGGGTTGGGCGATTATCTGCTGGCCAGCACCGCCGGAGAGATCTGGATGCAGCCCAAATCGCCGTTCAATCCATCGGGTGTCGGGGCCGGGCGGATGTATTTGCGCGGGCTGTTCGACAAGATCGGGGTGAAGCCGGAAATTGCCAAGCGCGCCGAATATAAAAGTGCCGCCGACATGTACACCGCGGCGGGGATGAGCCCGGCCGACCGCGAGCAGATGAATGCGCTGCTGCATGCCTGGTACGACAGTGCGGTGGGCGAGGCGGCCCATGCCCGCCACCTCACGCCGGTCAAGCTGGCTGCGGCATTGGAAAAAAGCCCGCAGATGACAGAAGCCGCGCAAAAGGCCGGGCTGATTGACAAGATCGGCTATGACGATGATGCCGAACATGCCGCACTGGCCCGCACCGACAATGGCGAGACGGTGGCGTTTGAAGATTATCTGGGTGCCAAACATGGCGGGGCTTCCTTAGGCAAAGGCCGCATCGCACTGATCGAGGTGAACGGGGCGATCATCGATGGCCATGCGGCCAGCGATCCGTTCGGCAAGAGCGAAAATGTTGGTGGTGATGACATTGCCGAAGCTATTCGCGATGCGGCCGCTGATGATCAGGTCAAGGCCATCATCTTACGCGTGGCGTCGCCAGGCGGTTCGGTCACGGCTTCCGATCAGATTTTGGACGCGGTGAAAAAGGCCCAGAAGGCGGGTAAACCCGTAGTGGTCAGTATGGGGGCGGTGGCGGCCTCGGGCGGCTATTACATCTCGCTGTCTGCTGATCGTATCATCGCGGAGCCGGGCACGATTACCGGCTCGATCGGGGTGTTTACCGGCAAAATGTCTGTAGACGGAACGCTGGCCAAACTGGGCATCAAGACCGAACAGATCAGTGTCGGTCATAATGCGCTGATGAACTCGCCTTATGCCGCCTATACCCCCGAACAATGGGCCGCAGTGAATGCCGAAGCCGATGCGATTTATGCCGATTTTACCGGTAAAGTGGCGGCTGGGCGGCATTTACCCTTGGCCAGGGTGCAGAACATTGCCCGTGGGCGGGTATGGTCCGGCAAAGATGCCAAGGCCATCGGTCTGGTTGATGCGCTGGGCAGCTTTGATGAGGCGGTGAAGGCGGCCAAGAAACTGGCCAAGATCGGGCCAGATACCCGTCTGGTGTTGGTACGTTACCCCCATCACAAGGGGCTGTTCGAGACTATGCGCCAGTGGTTCAGTGGGGCTTCTGCCTCGGTGCAGGCCTTAAGCAAATTGTCGGTGCTGCTGGATGCCCCGATGGTGCGCGATGTCCGTGAAGCGGTAGAAATTCCGCCGGGGGTATCGCTTACAGCGCAGGTGCCACGCTAAAATCTGCCGCCAAAGCAACAGAAAACAAAAAGGCCGCAGAATGATCTGCGGCCTTTTCTTTTACGTGCCTGAAGCGAGGCTTACAGCTTGGCGCTGAGCTTCAGATAGAAATAGCGGCCAACCATGTCGTACTGGTTGCTGACGGTCTGGACATAGGTGTCTTCGACCAGCGGCGGATCCTTGTCGAACACGTTGTCGATACCGACCGTGGCCGAATAATTATCCCACGGCAGGGTGAAGGACAGGTCAGTGTACAGCAGCGCCGGGACATGCATATCCGGATCCGAACGATACTCGGCGTCATAATAGCTCTGGGCACCGATAAAGCGTTCGGTGATGTCGAACGACGTACCAGACGGCAGGGTGATACCAAGGTCGAAGTTACCCTTCCACTTCGGATTGGCATAGCTCGAGGCATTGTCGACCCACTTGCCGGCATATTCGGTGACCGAACCATCGGCGTTCTGTTCGCGGAACTTGTTCAGCCAGCTAACCTTGAGGCCGAAGTTGAACAGCGTACCATCGGGCAGGCCAATGAACGGTGCCAGATCTTCCGTGGCATAGTTGACGCCGTAATCGATACCGTCGGTATGGGCCCAACCCAGATTGACATAGGGTTCGCTGTAGGACGAGATCTGCCCCGACGACGAACGTGCGAAATAGCTGCAATACGGGCTCGAATATCCGTCGCTCTTATAGCACATCGACAGAGCCGTATTGGCGTCCACTGTACCGATCATGTCGTTGAGGTGGATGTTGTAATAGTCAACGGTGATCGACAGGTTTGGCACCAGGAAGTCCGGTGTCAGCACAACACCCAGATTATACTGAACCGACTTTTCCGGCTTCAGATTGGCATTGCCGCTCAGCGTGGCGGTCAGCTGCGGGGTGGTCTGGCTGAAGGCGCCCTTGTTGTAGGTCAAACCCGCCTTGGAGAAGGAGGTGGTGCAGTTTGCGATAACCGTTGCATTGGACGGGCTTTCGCAAGGATCGGTATAGGCGTCAGCGCTGGTGCTGTTGCCGAGGAACATTTCCGAACCAACCTGCGGTGCCCGTTCACCGGTGCCATAGGAGCCACGGAAACGCACCGTGTCGTTGACGGCCCAGTTCACGCTGCCCTTATAGACCGTGCCGTCGCCCGAGGAAGAATAGTGCGAGAAGCGGCCAGCGAAGTCGAAGCTCAGCTCCTGTGCATAGGGAGCATTCTTCAACACCGGCAGACGCACTTCGCCGTAGATTTCCTTGACGTTGTAACCGCCCTGGGTGACCTGCGAATTGCTTTCGGCTGCATCACCCATCTGTGCAATCGCATCCGGAATCGATTTGACATATTCGCTGCGGTAGTCAATGCCCGCGGCCAGCCCGACCTTACCACCCGGTAAAGTGATCGGCAGTTCACCCGAAATATCGCCATAGGCAATCTGCTGCACATAATGCGACGACGATGACGACGTGTAGCTGATATAGGAAATATCTTCTGCGGTCAGGCTGCTGGTGCCCGACAGGGTAACGCTGCCGCAATTGGACGGCGCACCGGTTTCGCAGGTCGCATTGCCAACCAGTTCCTGCAACTTGGTCAGGTTAATGGCATTACGTTCGTTATCCGAGCTGTCGGACTGACCGTAGATGTAACCGGCCTGCCAGGTCCAGCCGAACAGATTGCCCTTGGCACCAACGCGTTCCTGGAAGGTGTTGACGTTATCGGTGAAATAGCGATCGCCAACTTCCGTAAGGCGCTTGTAGATCGTCAGATCTTCGCCCGTGGTGTTGTTCGGGTTGGTCGACGGCAGAATGAGGCCGTCCTGCCATTTGGCTGTGGTGGCTGCGCCGACGGGTTCTGCATTCAGGTCAGCCGCTGCCTTACGGTTCGTGAAATAGGATTCGACGAACAGGGTCAGGTTTTCGTTGACCTTGTAGTTGGCATTGACCGTGGCGTTGATCACAGAACGGGCCTGGATCAGGTACGGATTCATACCAGTGTTAAAATGGCTTCTGCCGCTTTCGCTGGTGAGAGAACCATCATCATTACCACTGAGATAATGCGTGACACCCGTATCATCGGCATAGGCATACTGACCCTGCGGGACATAGCTCGACGAAGTGTAGGTGCCGTGGGCCCAGCTGCGCGCCGACTGGCGAACCGGGTCTTCGGTGTAATAGTCAAGGCTGGCAATGATGTTGCCCTTGTCGCTGGCAACGCCAAAGGTGCCCGAGAACTGCTTGGTGGCGTGGTCGCCGTGGTTCGAGATGCCGCCCCCGACATTGAGCTGTGCACCGGTGAAATCTGTCTTGGTGATGACGTTGATAACGCCCGAGATGGCGTCCGCACCATAAATCGGCGACGCACCGTCTTTCAGTACTTCGACATGATCGATCATGCCCATCGGAACGCCGGCCATATCCTGGGCCTGGCCGCCATTGGCAAAGGTCGAGACCATACGCTCGCCATTGATCAGGATCAGGGTGCGGTTGGAACCCAGACCGCGCAGGTCAACCGTGGCGGCACCGCCGGGCGAAATGGAGTTCTGGTCTGCGCTGACCTGGCTCACTTCCGGCAATTTGTTCAGCGCCTGATCTAAGCTAACCGTTTTGCTTTTGGTGATGCTGTCGGTGGTGATGACGGTCAGCGGCGAGGCGGACATGGCATCGGTGGAGGCAATGCGCGAACCCGTTACCACCACAGTTTCCATAGTATCGGATGCGGCGCTTGTACTCGTCAGGGACAGTCCGATCGCTGCCGCTGTCGCCGCGCTCATCAGGAGCGCTGAACGAATGTTCATGTTGTACTTCTTCACATGTATCCCCATGGCTTTAGTGTTACGGGCGTTTTTTCGGCCGGTTTAACGCGTCTGGCCGAGGTGCAATTTTTTTGACGCACTGCACGACCCATTGCCTAAAAGGCTATGGCCCAAGCCCGGGATGGTCAAAACATGAATGCACTGCAACATGGTATGGAATGGGGCATGTTGTATTTATGATGCAAAAATAGGCTGTATAGAAATGAAAGACTAAAAATAGTGCACTTTGTAGTTTTTAAATTGCACAAAAAATAGTAAATGTGAAATAATGTTTTTGCACCAATGCGTTGAATTTACTAATTATAACAATGATTTAGTTAGTTTGTGGGCTGACCGTGTCTAAATAATGTGCGATATGGTGAAATTATAATCCGTTTGTGTTGCTCTGCGCGTGGGATCATTGCTGCAATCTTGGGACGGTAGTAACTTTTAATGCACTATATTTGAGCATTATTCCTCCGGGAAATGTAAAATCATGCTGCACATGCGAAGGTTGCCTGTAGCGTTTGGTTTCGTGCTTAAAGGCAATGCGTGGATGACCAGCCTGATACAGAAAATCCTCTTTGTTGGGCATGGAGGGAGGGGAGCGCTTTACGGCTGAGGAAATGTTGGTTGCCAGATTTCATGGCTATGGCTGCTGAGGTCTATTTTCATTGGCAAAATTTGGTGGAATAGTCTTCAGACCGTTAAATGGACAGGGGCTAATGTTGAAAGCTGTTTTGTGTGCTGGTGTTTTTTGCGTTTTGTCAGGGGCATTTGTTGGTAGCGCTTGGGCTGATGACGATCATCAAAAGCTGGCCGAGCCTGTTGCCAGTGTGCCGCCATCGCCTTCTGCGGCGGCTGATAACAAGACGCAGGTTTGCCATCAGTTACCAGCGCCTACCGGTACCCGGTTGGGTGTCCGTCGGGAGTGCCATACCCAAGCCCAGTGGGACGAAATCCAAAAACGTTCGCAAAAAGCCATCGAGGATATTCAAACCCGTGGTGGGCAAGCGGGGAAGGTGGGCGGCTAAGCGTCTTTATCGCTGACTTGATGCATCAAAACCGTAACGGCCTTGCCGTTACGGTTTTTGTTATAGAAAATCGGTATTACTTCGACGGGTAACCGAATTTTTCGATCCATGGTTTGAGATGGGGAAGGGCGGGTTCTAATTCTTTGGTATAATGGCGCCACTGCGCCATACCATCGCGGTTAAGCCCGCGTAGCACCTGTGTGGCACTGGGCGTAGCAATCGGCTTTTTGCGGGCCCGCTCGGCAAAGTGGCGCATTTCTTCTGTCCAGTCGACACCGAGGAAATCGCAGGCTTTACGAGTTTCGCCCTCAAAATCGTCAACCACAGCTTCATGCCGGACTACATGCCAATCAAGGCCGAGTTTTTCGCGGTAAACTTCGCCTAGCTCCATCACCGAGGCATAAAATTTCGCCGCCCCTTCAAGTGTCAGGAACTCATACATCGATTGATTAAGTGCGAATTGGCGCCGGAAACAGCTTAGCACCACATCGCGTGGGTCGCGGATGGCGAACAATACCTTGGCACCGGGAAACAGTTTGGCGATCACTGGCAGCTTAATCGTGGCGAGTGGCTCTTTATCGATGAAGATCTTTCCGGCAACATCAAGATGGCCGGCAACGCGTTTCCAGTAAGCCTTACGGTAGTGGTCCAGCTCGGTTTCGCCTGCTTTTTCCAGGCGGTCCGGCCCGCCGTCCTGGGTCAGAAATGCGCGTACGGCATCGACCAGAACCTCTTTTTCTTCGAGACTAACAATGGCAGGGTTGGTCGCCAGAATATTTTCCAGCAATGTAGTGCCTGAGCGGGGAAAGCCGATCAGAAAGGTATGGCCACGTACGGCGCTCGCGGGGCGTGGCTTGCTGGCAACTTGCCAGTTCGTATCGGCCTTGCTGAAATAATCGTAAAGCCAGCGGCTGTAATTGTAGGCGGTAACCCCATCATCGCGGGTAAAATTGGCAGCGAATAATCTGCGCCGTTCTTCATTGCTTCTGGTGTAGGCGGCGAAGGCTTCCGCATAGCGCTTTTGCGTATGGCACAGATCGCCCTTCAGACTAAGGGCAAAACTATGATCAAACGGCGGCGTGGCCCGATCCGCCAGCAGCGCTTCGATCATCGTTTCCGCCGTGCCATAATCATGGGCGGCCATGCGCGCTTTAATCAGCGATGTTTTGGCCAGCGCGTGCTTGGGTTCAATGCTCAGCGCTTCGTTCGCCAGCCTTTCTGTTTCCGTCCAGTCGGCGCGGCGGGATGCCAGCGCCGCCAGCCGTGCCAGCGGCTCGGCGGCTTTCGGGTCCAGTTCGTGGGTGCGGGCATAACTTTGACGGGCGTCTTCCAGCTCGCCAATCCGTTCCTGCGCCATGGCCAGATTGAAATGGGCAAAATGAAAATCGGGGGCGACACGAATGGCGTTCTGGAATGCGGCAATGGCATCCTGCCAACGTTCCAGTTTGGTCAGGCACAACCCTAACGCGTTTTGCACCATGGCGTCCGCCGGATCTAGCCTGGCCGCCACGGTTAGATCGCTTAAGGCTTCATTCAGCCGTCCCTGCTGCTCCAACGCAAAGGCGCGCAGGTTAAAGAACAGCGCGTCTTCATGGCCGCGGCTCAGTGCTTCTGTTGCGATTGCTACCGCTCGGTTGATATCACCCTCTCGTACGGCGTCCTGCGCGGCGGCCAATGCACGGGCTTTGTCTTCGATAGGGCTGGGCATGAAATCATTTCCTTGTACGTTTTGATCGCTTGTAGCGCGACGGTGCCGGTCGCTGAAAGTCTTTCATAAAAAAACGGCGGCCCATTGGGCCGCCGTCTGAAGAGATATTTGCGTCAGGATCAGAGTTTGATCGTGAGGTTAAGGAACATCGTCCGGCCCAGCGCATCATAGACGCCCGGGTAGGTGTTGCCGTTACCGCCCGACGGTGCGGAAATTGCCAGGTTGGCGGAGTCAACAATCGGCGGATCTTTGTCGAGGATGTTGTTGATACCGGCGCTGACCGTCACGCCCTTGGCAATCGCCCACTGACCGGCGATGTCAAAGTAGTTGTAGTCAGAGATATGGGAGTCGATTTTGTCGTACGCGTAACCATCGTTCAGCGAAACGTCGGTGCTGTTGCCATCAAAGTCAACGCGACCGAAATAGCGCCAGGCCACCGACACGCTGAAGTCCCATGGCGATTCCCACGTGGCGCGCATGGTATGACGCCATTTCGGATTCGGCGTACCACAGGTCAGGCCGAAATAGCCGGCGCAATTATAGGTATGCCCACCGTCATAGGGTTGGTCCATGTAACGCGGCTGATAGGTGCCGATCAGGCTGGTCGACAAAGTGCCGTAGTTCGGCAGACCAACCTGTTCCAGATCGAACTGGTAATTGACAGAAATATCCAGCCCTTCCGTCAGCAGATAGCCGGTGTTGATGTTGGTGGCTTCAACATAGCCCGAACCGGTCCCCGAACCGAACAGAACGCCATTGGTGCCGCGATGGATCAGGTCGCACCACTGGCTGTCACCGGTGTTGGCGCACTTGGAGATGATGATGCTTTCCGGAATCGTGCCGATCAGCTTCTTCACCTTAATGTGGTAATAGTCGACCGACGCGGTCAGGCCATTGATAAAGGTCGGGGTGAAGACAAAGCCAAGTGTGACCGTGTCAGACGTTTCCGGCTTGAGGGCTTTGTTGCCGCCGTAATAACCACCACACTGGCCCGATGAGCACTGTTCGATTTTACCGTAATCCGAAGACGAAACCCCGGTGCGTTCGCACTGGGCCAGCGAATACCCCGGGGTCGCACCGGCGCAGGGATCCGTACCGCTCCACAGGGCTGTGGAGTTGGGATAGAACAGTTCGTTGACATTCGGGGCGCGCACGGCACGCTGATAGGAGCCGCGCAGCTTGATATCGTCAATCACCTGCCAGTCGAGGGCGTATTTGTAGGAATCGACGTTACCCTGCACGTTATAGCTGGAGTAACGATAGCCAAATTCGACCGAGACATCGCGGGCAAACGGCTTGTCGCTGACCAGCGGCAGACGGCCTTCGATGAAGCCTTCTTCCACCGAGAAACCACCCGAAACGTTGGGCTGGGTGCTGCCCTGACCAGTCAGGTCGCCGGTCTGGAATTCCAGATCGTTCTTCAGAACCAGTTCTTCACGGCGATATTCCGTGCCGAAGTTCAGTGCCAGACCCGAAGCTGCCCACGGCGACTTGACACCAAACTGGGTCAGATCGGCCGTGATGTTGGCGTTGATCACGGTTTCTGTGGTGTGGCCCTGCTTAAAGCCTGGGGCTTTAAGATAGTTAATCATGTCGGAGGTCAGTGAATCCGTTGTGAACACATTGACCGGAACGCAGCTGGTGTCAGTACCGTCCATGTAGGATTTACAGACAATATTGCCGCTTGCATCTTTTGTTGCCTGCAGTGCCTTGGCAATGCGGGCAGAAGACATATCGTTCAGATAGTTTTCGGTATAGATCGCTGTGGCATACTGGCCCGAGATGTCATAGCTGAAGCCGTCGAGAATTTCGCCATTGGCTTCGAGCACTAAACGATAATCGGTGTGGCGCAGGTCATCCTGACGCCCGCCAGCCTCGGTAAAGCGGCGACCGATATAGGTTGAAACGTCCGTGTCACTGCCAGCGTTTGAGCCGCACATATAGCTCTGCAGGCTGCTGTTCATCGCCAGGTAGGGGTTGTCGCAGTTCACCGAATAATAGGTGCCGTAGAAAATGCCCGAGGGGGCAATCTGGGCCACCGTATGGTCGTCCATGAACATGAACGAGCTGGACAGGTTCAGATATTTGTTGACCTGATAATGGGCAAAGGCACCGCCCATATACCGCGTATCGGGACGCTGCAGATAGTTGTACGGTGCATAGTTCCAGGCATCTGTGCTGCTGCTGTATTTGGAGGTTGATGACCCCACGGCCTTGACGCCGCTGCTCTGGCTGGCAACTTTGAAACGGCCAGCCGGAATGGTGCCCGAACCGCCGCAGCTGTAGCTCGACATCGTGTAGTAGTTGACGGAGGTGGCGCAGGCCGACCAGTCACGCTGGGATTCGGTCACCGCACGCTGGGCGCGATAGCCAAAATAGGCGGTAACATTACCGCGACCGTCTTTGGTGTTGGCGCCGAAAATAGCCGTCATTTCGGTATTTTCGCCGTCCCACACCGTGCCAGCTGGCGCATCGTAGCCCGAGTCGGCCAGGATGCCGCGCATCATTTTGTTGCCATTGGCGTGCTGAGCAATGCCGCCCTGCAGGTCAAATTCAACGCCTTCAAAATCCTTGCGCATGATGAAGTTGACGACGCCGGCAATGGCATCAGAACCATAAACCGTCGAGGCGCCACCGGTCACTACTTCAACACGTTCAACCAAGGGGGTCGGAATGAAGTTCAGGTCGGCAACCGGATCATCCGGCGAGCCAGGCATCAGGCGTTTGCTATCGATAAGAACCAGTGTACGGGAGGCCCCAAGGCCGCGTAAATTGACCTCCGCCGTGCCTGATGCGCCGTTTGATGCGGCCGAAGTCTGGCCTGCAAATACCGATGGCAGGCTGTTGAGCATCGTTTCGACGCTGGTCGTGCCCTGATATTTAATTTCATCCTGGCTGATCGCCGTGATTGGCGTTGCGCTGTAAAGGTTTGGCGAGGGTAAGCGGGAACCGGTCACCACGACCGTTTCCAGTTCCCCGTCTGCCGCGTTCATGCTCGCCACTGACAGGCCAACTGCCGCCAGGGTTGCTGCGCTCACTAAAAGCGCTGAACGGAATTTAAGATGAGATTTTTGCACGTGTATCCCCATGTCATAAAGTTTCGGGTAAACGGCCCCCCCCCACTTCGAGGGGCCGTAGCTAAGCAATTCGTCGTTGCAAAACAGTACCCATTACTCACGAGGTTAGGTTGTGCCTTCGGGTGCCGTCAAAAGTTGTCTGCATGCCTGTGTGATGGTAAAACGTGCATGTTGCATATATGCTGCAAAAAGCAGCAGACTGGACACTAAGCTAAACTTTAGGCACAATTTTGGAAAACTTAATTACGTAATATAATGCAAAATTGTAATTTTTACAACGTATTTGGATGTGAGTAGAAAATTGTTTAAAAACAATAGGTTACAACTCTTAGAGGATACGTTGTGCTTGTATGGTAATCGATGTGGTTAAAAAGTAATCGTATTGCTGGCGGTTGAAATATCACAATTACCAAATGTATCGCGTAGTGCAGGGAATCTCCCCGGCGGGATTCGGGATTATGAGGGCTTTGCGTGACGCCACGTTGAAGGGTAATAAGGTGTGCGTTGAAGCGTCAGGAGTGTGCCGGTGGCCGATATAGTACCAAACGAAGATATGCCGAGTTTCGAGGCGGCGCTGCGCGAGCTCGAATCAATCGTTTCACGTCTGGAGCGCGGGCAGGCAGAGCTGGAAGAGTCGATTGCACTCTACGAACGCGGGCAGCGCCTGAAAAGCTATTGCGAAGAAAAGCTTAAGGATGCCTCGTTACGCCTTGAAAAAATTGTCGGCAGTGCTGGTGGTGCCCCGGTTAGCGCGCCAGCCAGCCTTGATTAAACCAAAAAGTCACCTTATCACCCCTATTGTGACATCTGAGTGTGACATCAAAGTGTGACATTCTGGTTCCGGATCGGGAAAACAGATAGGGCCAGCCGGCTTGACCTCCGTCCCAGCCTTGATTTGTTTCGGAGAAAGTCTGACTTTCTTGCCGGGAAGGGAACGTTATTAATGCAAGACTTGCGCTGCTGGCGGGCGCAGGTAGGGAGAGACATAATATGGGTGCAACAAACAATACTCCGCACCTTGATAAAGTGAATACGCCGGAAGAGCTGCGCGCCATGTCGCGGGCCGATTTGCGCGTGCTGGCAGATGAGCTGCGCAAAGAGCTGATCAATCTGGTTTCCGTAACGGGCGGCCATCTGGGGTCTAACCTTGGTGTGGTCGAGCTGACGGTGGCGCTGCATTACGTCTTTAATACGCCGTGCGATAAACTGGTCTGGGACGTTGGCCATCAGGCTTATGCCCATAAAATCCTCACCGGTCGGCGGGCGCGTATGCGCACCCTGCGTCAGGGTGGCGGGATTTCCGGTTTCACCAAGCGCAGCGAAAGCGAATATGACGTTTTCGGCGCGGGCCACTCTTCTACTTCTATATCGGCCAGCCTTGGTCTGGCGGTTGCCCGCGATCTACAGGGCGAGAAGCATAATGTTGTCTGCGTCATCGGCGATGGTTCGATGAGTGCCGGCATGGCCTATGAGGCGATGAATAATGCCGGGGCGCAGGATGCCCGCCTTATCGTCATCCTGAACGACAATGATATGTCGATTGCACCGCCGGTCGGCGCGCTGAGCGCCCATCTGGCCCGCCTGGTTTCCAGTCGGTCCTACCGCGGGATTCGGAAATTCGCCAAGAAGGCGGCCAGCGTACTACCGGCACCCTTGGCCTATCGCGTGCGCAAGGTCGAAGAATATGCCCGTGGCTTTCTGGCTGGTGGCACGCTGTTTGAGGAACTGGGTTTCTATTATGTCGGCCCGATCGATGGCCACAATCTCGACCATCTCATCCCGGTGCTTGAGAATGTGCGCGATATGCCCAATGGGCCGATCCTGCTGCATGTCGTCACCAAGAAGGGGCGTGGCTATCCGCCCGCCGAAAAAAGCGCTGACAAATATCACGGCGTGAACAAGTTCAACGTGCTGACCGGTGAACAGAAGATCCCGGCCTCGCGCGGACCGTCTTATACTAAGGTGTTTTCAGAGGCTCTGGTGGCCGAGGCGCAGCGGGATTCGCGCATCTGCGCCATCACCGCGGCAATGCCGTCGGGCACCGGCCTTGACCGTTTTGCTAAGGAATTCCCGGATCGTTTCTTCGACGTTGGTATTGCCGAACAACATGCGGTGACCTTTGCAGCCGGTATGGCAGCCGAGGGGATGAAGCCGTTCTGCGCGATATATTCCACGTTTATGCAGCGGGCTTATGACCAGCTGGTCCATGATGTGGCGATCCAGTCCTTGCCAGTGCGCTTTGCCCTTGACCGTGCCGGTCTGGTCGGCAGCGATGGCGCCACCCATGCCGGGGCTTTCGATCTTGGCTTTGTGACGTCTTTGCCCGGTATCGTGGCGATGGCGCCGTCGGATGAAAACGAGCTGATGCATATGGTGGCCACCGCGGCCGCGATTGATGATGGCCCCAGTGTGGTGCGCTATCCGCGTGGCGAAGGGATGGGCTTGCAGCGCCCGGCTGTGGGCACGCCGCTGGCCATTGGTAAGGGCCGGATTGTGCGCGAAGGTAATTCCATCGCGATCCTCAGTCTGGGTACCCGTCTGGAAGCGGCATTGGCTGCGGCCGATAAGCTTTCGGCCTATGGTCTGCCGGTTACCGTGGCCGACGCCCGCTTTGCCAAGCCGATTGACCGTGATCTGGTCCGCCGTCTGGCCCGTGAACATGAAGTGTTGCTGACGGTGGAGGAGGGCGCCATTGGCGGCTTCGCCACTCAGGTGATGCATTTCCTGGCGTGGGAAGGCTTGCTCGACAAGGTCAAATTCCGCCCGCTGACGCTGCCTGACCGTTTCCAGTGCCAGGATACCCAGGCCCGCATGTATGCCGATGCAGGGCTTGATGCCAACGGCATCGCTGCGGCGGTGTTAAGTGCGCTGGGGCGTGAAGATGAAGCCGCATCGATCAGTCAGATTGCATGACGGGCTTACGTGCCGACGTTTATCTGGTACAGAATGGTTACGCTTCGACCCGAGCTGAGGCGCAAGCCGCGATTCATGCCGGGAAGGTCTCTATCGACGGAAACACTGTGCAAAAAGCATCTCAAACGATAAAACCGGGTACCGCCGTGAGCTATGAACGGGCCCACCCTTATGTCTCACGTGGCGCACTGAAGTTACTTGGTGCGCTTGATTATTTCTCGATTTCGCCCCAGGGGCGGGTCTGTATTGACATTGGTGCGTCAACCGGTGGTTTCACCGAGGTCCTCCTGGAACGTGGGGCCGATAAGGTTTTCGCGGTCGATGTCGGCCATGGTCAGCTGCGTGAAAAGCTGGCGCATGATTCGCGCGTGGTCAAACTGGAGGGCGTTAATGCCCGCTTTCTGACCGCCGAGCAGGTCACCAGCCCGCTGGACGGCATTGTTGCCGATGTCAGCTTTATCGGTCTCAAGCTGGTACTGGCCCCGGCGCTGCATTTTGCCCAGTCGGGTTGCTTTCTGGTCGCCCTGATCAAACCGCAGTTCGAGGTTGGTCGTGAGCTGATTGGCAAGAACGGCATCGTCACCGACGAACAGGCGCAGGAAGATACTGTGCATGATACGTCGGCCTGGTTGTCGTCGCAGCCGGGTTGGAAGGTGCTGGGCACAATGGAAAGCCCGATCAAGGGCGGTGGCGGCAATACCGAATTCCTCGTCGCGGCGGTCAAAGCGTGAGCCTTTGCCGCCATTTTGGCGTGTGTGGCGGCTGCGCCTTTCAGGATAAGTCGCAGACCGAGTATCGTGCACTGAAGCTTGCGGCCGTAACGGCGGCGCTCGCCGGTTCCGGCGTGGCTGCCGAGGTGGAAGATCTGGTGATCGTGCCGCCGCAAAGTCGGCGCCGTGCCACGGTGAAGGCACTCAAAACCGAGGCCGGCACCAAAATCGGTTTTCATGCCGCCCGCAGCCATGACATTGTCGATATGACGGAATGCCGGGTGTTGACCCCGGCGCTGGTCGATTTTATCGGCGGTTTGCGTGCGATGCTGGACGAGCTGCTGCACAACGGCGAAAGTGCCGAACTGAAGCTGACCCAGCTGGACGGCGGCATGGATGTCTCGCTGCGTTGGGCGCGCAAGAATGATACAGAGACGCTGGCGCTGCTGGCCCGCTGGGCACAGAAGCTGAAAATTGCCCGTCTCAGCCGCGATGGCGTGGCACAGATTTCTCTTGTCCCTCCAACGGTGCGACTGGGGCTTGCGGCAGTAACCCTGCCGCCGGAAGCCTTTTTGCAGCCGACTTTGCCCGGCGAGCAGGCTTTGCAGGGCTTTGTTCTGGCCGCACTGGTCAAGGCCAGGAAGGTCGCCGACTTGTTTGCCGGTTGTGGCACTTTCAGCCTGCCGTTGGCGCAAAAGGTTTCGGTGCATGCCGTTGAACTGGAGGGCGACCATCTGGCCGCTCTGGCGGTGGCGGCACGTCAGCCCGGTTTCAAGCCGGTTACGGTGGAAAAGCGCAATCTGTTCAAGCAGCCGGTGACCGAGCGCGAGCTGAAGGCCTATGACGGTGTTTGTCTCGATCCGCCACGGGGTGGGGCCGAGGCGCAGGCCAGGGTGTTGGCCACGTCGTCGGTGCGCTATCTGGCCTATGTTTCCTGTGATGCGGCGAGTTTTGCCCGCGATGCGGCCATTCTGATCGCGGGCGGCTATCGGCTGACCGATCTGATCGCGGTGGATCAGTTCCTGTGGTCAAACCATATTGAATTGGCGGCATCCTTTCGTAAATCGGTCAAGCGCTTCCCGTAAAAGAAGAATTCGGCTAGACTACCCCCTGGAAATCCGAAAGGAAGGGGCTGGGTCATCATGGCCGAGATCGCCATTGTCGGTGCCGGTGCCGTTGGCTGCGTGGTTGGCGCAGCCCTGATCGAGGCTGGTCATCAGGTTACGTTTTGTGTGCGTCACCCTTTTGATCAGCTGTCTTTGCAAAAACGTGGCGAGGCGGTGAAAACCTATCCCGTCCGCACCGTGCTGCACCCTGGCGAGCAAGGCAAACCCGATTGGGTGCTGCTGTGCGTCAAAGCCCATCAGGTGGCCTCGGCGGCACCCTGGTTACATGGGGCGGAAAAGCTGGCGGTGCTGCAAAATGGTGTCGAGCATCGCGAGGCCGTCCGGCCCTATGTCGCCGATGATGCGGCGGTGGTGCCGGTGGTGGTCAATCTGCCGGTGGATCGCACCGCGCCCGGCACGGTGGTCTGGCACAGCCGCGCTATCCTGACCGCACCAGAAGATCCCCCCAGTGCGGAATTCGCTGCGTTATTTGGTGGTACTTTTATAAATGCACAGGTGTCGGCGGATTGGATCACCGCCGCCTGGACAAAAATGTGCGTCAACGCGCCGGGGGCTATTCTGGCGCTGACCGGTCAGACCATGGGCGTGTTCCGCAAGCGTGGCATTACCGGATTGGCGCGGGCCATCCTGTCCGAATGTGTCGCTGTCGCTCAGGCCGAAGGGGCTAAGATCGCGACAGATCTGATCGACCGGCAGGTTGCCGCCTTTTTAACCGAGGCTGATCGCGAGCCGGGTAACAGCAATTCGATCTATGCCGACCGCATGGCGGGCCGGGCGATGGAATGGAATGCGCGCAACGGCGTTATCGTGCGCAAGGCGGTTAAATATGGCATTGCCACACCGGTTTCGTCCACGGTGGTGCCGCTGCTGGCGGCGCTTGATCCGTAAGAATGGTGCGAAAAACCCGTCGCCACAGCATTTCGTGGCGACGGGGTTTGCGTCAGTTACCGATATTGGCCTTGAGAAATTTTTCCAGCTCGGTCAGATAGAGCACCCGACTTTCGGCGGTTTGAAAATAGTGGGTCTCGCCTTTAATCGGAATAAAAGTATAGGTTTTATGCGCTTTTTTGAGCGCAGCGGCCATATCCTCACTCTGATCAATGCGCACGGTGCTGTCGTCTGTACCGTGCATCAGCAGTATTGGTGCCCTGATCTTGTCGGCATGCAGCGCGGGCGAGACGGCATCCAGTTTGTCGGCATCGTCGCTGCGGTCGCCAATATAATGCGACCAGCTTGAGATCATCCAGGAATCCTGGCCATAATCTGTCGCGCGGGTTCTTAAGAATTGACGCAGGTCGGTAACGCCGGCCCAACTGGCGGCGCAGGCATAAAGTTCCGGCGTGAAGGCGGCCCCCGCCAATGCGGCATAACCACCATAGGAGCCGCCGACAATGCAGATGCGTTTGGGGTCGGCAATGCCGTCGGCAATAAGCTTCTTCACCCCGTCGGTGATATCGTCCTGCATCTTCAGGCCCCACTGGCCATATCCGGCTTCTTCAAATTTCTGTCCGTACCCGGATGATCCCCGAAAATTGGGTTGCAGCACGGCGTAACCGCGGTTGGCAAGAAACTGTGCCATCCAGTCGAATCCCATGGCGTCGCGCGCCATCGGCCCGCCATGGGGCATGATGACCGTTGGTAACGCTTCGGGGGCCTTGCCCGGCGGTAGGGTCAGATAGGCCGGAATGGCGAGCCCGTCGCGTGCTTTGTAGGGATAAGGTTTTACACTGCCAAGCTGATCGGCTTCCAACCCCGGATATGTTCCGGTGATTGATTTGGCGACATGTGTTTTGCGGTCAAGCAAGAAGTAATGGCGTGGCATCTGCGGCCCTTCCGCCGCGGCGATAACCATTTGTTTTGTGGCATCCCAGGTTACGGCGTGTACAGCTAACCCCGGGAACGCGGCCTCAAGGCCACGCTGTAATGCCTTCATTTCCGGATTGAAATACTGATCTTGTTGTGTGTCCGCGATAACACTGACGCCGATGGCACGGTCGGTCCATGGATCAGTCAAGACTTCGTCAATATCGTAACGTGGGTCCTGAAAAATAACGGATGCTTTGTTGCTGTCGGTTAGCGGTGCATTTTCTAACGCTAGCGTTGGTGCCGCATTCTCGCTGGTAATGATGCGTACAAAGCCATCACCGGTTTCATTCAGGCCAACAATGCCTGACGTTCTTCCACTTTCCGCACCAAAGCTGGCGGTCTCAACCCATTTTTCCTTTTCGTAGAGATAAAGGTGTTCTGCCAGCGGGGATTCTGTCCGATCCAGTCTGGCGACAACATGGCCATGGCCATCCATGAAGAACCTTTTGGTATCATGTCCGCCTTGAACGAGAGGGCTTGAATAACCGCTGTTCAGGTTGACAGTGAACAGAGCGCGATAGGTTTTACCATCATAGGCGCTAAACCGTGTCAGCGGCATAACGATGCTGTCGGGATCGTCGCTGTTTAAATCATCAATAATTGCGACGTTGTAGTTATAATTGCTGTCATCCATCTTGCTGAGCAGCATGACCGGATTTTTTCCGTCGCTGTCGATAGCAATCAATCGGGCCCAGACGTTGACGTCGTCCCCTCTGACCCGGAGATTTTGGGTGATGGTGACAAGCAGGCGGTTGTTGCGCGCCCATTGTACCGCAGAGATGAAACCTTTGTCATAAGGGATGACACTTGGTAAGTGTTCTATGTGTTCCAGATCATAGATGACCGCAACAGGACGCCCCTTGTAGGGGCGGATGACCGCCATATGTTTGCCATCGGGCGACAGGGCTGGCTGTGATAGTTCCGGCAGTTGGGCGAAGGCTTCTATCGGCGGATGGTTAACTGGCGCGGGCGTTGCCGATTGCGCTTGTCCCTGTTCTTGGCTCTGTGCCGATAGCGTGAAACACATCACGGCCAGCGCGGCAGCTCCCGCGCAGCGTACACGATATTGCATGATTCCCCCGTCTCTTTTAGGCACAGAGTAAGACGGAAGGGGAATGCCTGTCGACTACTTCTTTTGGTTGTTATTTCGGTGTGGCGCCATTGATTTTAAGCGAGGTCGTCACCGCCGCGACGATGCCATAGGGGGACTTGGCCCATACCCGCATCGGCACATTGAAGGTTCGCCCACCAGCGTTGAAGCTGGCGATCCAGGCATAGACATGGGGGAAGTTGGCGTCTTTGAGCACGCGCGGGCTGTAGCCGGAAATCTGCTTATAGATGATTTCACATTGTACGCCGGGGCCTTTGTACAGGCCGTTGTCGAGCTTGATCTCGATATCCTTGACCTTGCTCAGGCTCACCGTATAGCGGCGGCGACCATCGAACACCGGGGCGGTCACCGCACAGGGGTTCCCCGCCGCACCCGCGCCCGAAACAATGTAAACCATTGCTGACAGCGGATCGAACGTGCCCTTCTTCTCCTCTGGCTTTACCTCGTAGCCTTTGATCGGATAGGGCGGGTTGGTATAAAGCCGGGCGGGATAGCCGTTTTCATAGGTCAGGGCGACTTCCTGATGCTTCTCGTTATGGCCGGTATAGAACGAGTCATAGAGTTCGGGGGCCAGCAGATGCCCCTCGATCTTGCCCGATGCAGTGGCCTGAATCTCCGATTGCCAGAAAACGTTAACCACGCCGCTGGTCTGCAGGTTGGAGACAACATGGTATTTGCCCGCCGCAGGGGTGCCGGTAAACTTGGCGTCCATATCGACCTTACCCAGGCTTATACCGCCAGCATAAAGTGACATCGCCATTTCCAGGCTGGTGGCCGGCCCCTGAGCCATCCCCTGAGATGTGCTGGTACCACCTGCCGCCAGCGCCGGGGCTGCCAGCAGACTGGTAAAGCTAAGCACCAAACCGGCAACGCGGCTGTAACGGCGAATCGTATTGGGGGGATAGGACACGGATTTGGGCCTCGTAACAGGGTGACACAGGCGACAATAGGCAGTCAAATCGGCCTGTAAAGTTAACCTTTCGTGCATTTAGGGCGTTTTTCTTCAAATTGATGGTGGTTGCCCTTGACCTTACGCCCGCCCGCACTTATTAGGACGCCTCCTTTGCCTATTTAGCTTTCAAGGATGCATGCCATGTCTCGCCGCTGCGAATTGACCGGAAAAGCCCTGTTGGTCGGCCATCACGTTAGCCACGCCAACAACAAGACCAAGCGGATTTACCGTCCGAACCTGCAGGTGGTGTCGCTGGCCAGTGAACTCCTGGGTGCGAGCTTCAAGCTGCGCATCTGCATGAGCACCCTGCGTACGCTCGATCGTATCGGTGGTCTCGATCCCTTCCTGCTCAAGGCCAAGGCCGACGTGCTGTCGCCGCGCGCCCTGGACCTGAAGCGCAAAATCGTCAAGAAGATTGAAGCCAAGGCCGCCCCTGTCGCCGCCGCCGCTTAAAGTCCTTCTGACGTATACAGTTTTCGATACCTCGCTGGCAGATGCTGCCGGCGAGGTTTTCGTTTGTGTTATGACCCGGTATAGCTTTATCGGCGGGCGAGGGATGTCCAGATCCCCGCCGCCATGATCAGTGCGCCGCCCATGACGGTGCGCAGGGTGGGAACCTCGCCCAGCAGAAGAAACGCGTAAAGGCTGCCATAGACCGGCTCGAGCCCGAACAGCACGCCGACGGTTTGCGCTTTGATGACCCTGAGGCTGGCCACCACCAGCCCCTGCGCCAGCGCGGTGAACACCACACCCAGGATGATAAGCAGCCCGATGACATGCAGCACGCTGCCTGCCGGGATGGCGACAAAGCCCGAAAACGCAAAGGGCAGGGCGCAAAGCGCGGCGACCGCCTGCTGGTAAAACGAGATCGTAGCCGCCGCATGGCGCCGGCTATAGCCCCGGTTTAGCAGGGTGAGCGAGGCATAGGCAAAGGCGGCGAACACGCCCCACAGCGCCCCTTGCGTGACATGGTTGGCCAGATCGAAGCCGGGGGCGACCAGCACCAGCCCGCCGCAGGTGGCCAGCGCGGTGACAATATCGCGTTTGCGCAAACGCTCGTGGAAGAACAGCGGTTCCAGGAATGTGGTGAATAGCGGAAATGTCGCGGTGGAAATCAGCGCCACGGCAATGCTGGAAATCTGGATCGACTGAAAGAACGCAAACCAGTGTGTGGCCAGCAATATGCCCGACAGGATCAGCAGGAATAAATCGCGCCGGTCGCGGATGCGCAACGACGTGCCGGTGGCAAACGCAAACAGCATCAGCGCGATGGCGCCAAATGCGGTGCGGCCTGCGGTGAGGCCGCTAGGTCCAATTGGCAGATATTTGGCAAACAACGCCACACCACTGGCAATCAGAACGGCGGTGTGAATCTGGATCAGGCCGATGCGATGGCCGTGGGGCGGGTGTGTCATTACCGCACTATTACTGCTTTACCCGGTGCGATCAATCGGGCGCATGCAAAGCTCGGTCTCAGTCCCAGCCGAGCCAGGCCAGCGCCTTGGTTTCATCGTGGAAGGCGTGATGCTGGGTGCGTGGAAAGCGCGTGGCATTGATCTTGGTCAGCGAGGCGGTAATGACGTCGCGCACGACATAGGCATTCTTGTTGGTGGTGCAGGTCCCTGTGGGCATGACATCGGAAATCTTGGCCATCTGTGCCCAGTCGAGTGCTCCGGTGAAGGTCATCATGTTGACCAGGACAGAAAAATTATCATCTGGCAGCAAGCCTGCTTTAACGGCTTCCTGCAGCACGCCAAGGATGTGGTGACCTGCAACTTCGCCTTCAAACACCAGATAAAGCCGGTGCTCCCAAACGGCTACCAGCGCATAGGCCGCCTTGTAGCCCTGAACGAAAATCCGCGCCGGACGATGCGCACGGATATACGCCGTCAGAAGCTCGTCATGTTCCGTTCCGCTCACTTCCATACAATGTCTCCAAGCGTGTCCCAGCGCTAAACCGGAAAACCCATTTCCGGCCGCGTTCTACGGCAAAGCCCAACCCGGATCGCTCCGAACCAAACACATATGAAGTTGATGACGTGATACGACTTTGAAAGACCGGGGACCGGTTCGGTGCTTGGCCTTATGTATAAGCGGCAAAATTTCTACGTTCCGTTACCAAGCGGGCAAAAGCTGTTTTATATTTGATAAAAATGGTAAGGAATAGGAATTAAAACTTAGTACGGCAGTGGGAATGTCTTCTGCCAGTACATCCGAATTACGTAGCTGTTATAGGGCATTCTGGTCGATGGCGGGCTGGTCTATCGTTAGGATTGGTACGGACATTCCCCGCTGTCATACCGGCAGCGGGGATCACGATTTTAAAGCACCCCTGCAGATCAGAACTACACCGTTTGCGGCGGAAAAACAGAATCCGTGTCTGGCAACAGGCTCAACAGACGGTCTTCCAGTTCTGCGCTGATGCCGCAACTACACTGCTTCATATTGGCGATAACCTGTTTGATAAATCCCTGCGTTATGCCACCGGAAAGCTCCCCGAAACCACGGGCAGTATCAATGCGGTCGGCCAGAACGCCAAACTGATAGAACTGCGCCTCGGTGATATTCGCGTAGTTGCCATTGTCGTCGAGCCACATTGAACCGTAACCCTGTATCGTCACGTAATTATAGCCCGTTGCCTGTTTCAGGAAGGCATAGTCATCTGCCGTCAGGCTGTAGGGGATGCTGGTACCATCAGCAATTCTCGGACTGATCTCGGCCGAGATCGCATCATACTCAAAATAGGTCCGTGCCAGATCTTCCGGCCCGGTGATGATGCGGTTGGTCTGCTCCATCGTTTCCAGATCATCCTGCATCTGGGATGACAACAGACCGGAAAAATCGACATTGGTCAGATTTTCCAGCCCACCTACACCACAGCGTTTTTCAAAGGCCTGCATTGCGGATAACGAAGCTGCAGACTGCGTACCCGTGAAAGAAAGGTAAAATGCATTGCTCATCATGACGCTCCCATCATTCGGGGGGGGCTTCATGCACAAATTATACCCTGGCGGGAAATCCACGAATTCCGGCCAGCCCCACCGCCCATAAGGGACGCGGGCAACCTTCTCCGGGCATTTTCTGCCTGCCCGGCAAAAAGGTATGCTGTCCGCCTCCTTGACACCGACCACCGCCCGCACCACTGTAACACCATGATTTCCTTACACGCTTTTCTGCTCTATTGCGGCGTTTACGCCATCGCGATTGCCATTCCCGGACCCGGCGTCATTGCCATTGTGGCCCGTGCGCTGGGCAGCGGTTTTCGCAGTGCCATTCCGGCAGCTTTTGGCACCGTGCTGGGTGACTGGATCTATATGACCCTGTCGGCGTTCGGCATGGCGGTGCTGGCGCAAACCCTTGGCGGGCTGTTTCTGGTCGTCAAACTGGCTGGCGCGGCCTATCTGATCTATATGGGCTGGTGCTACTGGCGCGCCCCGGTCAAGGACATGGCCGATATCGAGCCGGAGACCGCCAGCAAAAGCTTTACGGCCCAATTGATGGTCACGCTGGGTAACCCCAAGGCGATGGCGTTCTTTGTCGCGCTGCTGCCCACGGTGATCGACGTCAACCATGTCGGCCTGATCGGCTATTTGCAGCTGTCAGTGGCAACATTGGTGCTGATCCCGACGATTTTCCTCACCTATGCCGCGCTGGCCGCCCGGTTGCGCGGTGTTCTGGCCAGCGTCAAGGCCCGCACCCGCCTAAACCGGGGGGCCGCCGTCATCATGGCTGGGGCAGGGGTGGGCGTGGCGGTCAGCTGATGCTCCATCTGCACGCCTTTCTGGTCTATTGCGGCATCTATGCCATGTTCATCGCCGTTCCGGGGCCGGGGGTGGTGTCGATTGTTGCCCGCTCGCTCGGCAGCGGCTTAAAATCCGCCATACCCGCCATTGGTGGCGTGCTGGTGAGCCATATCTTCTTCATCACCTTGTCGGTGCTGGGCATGGCCGTGCTGGCCCAGGGCATGGGTAAGGCATTTTTGCTGGTTAAAATCGCCGGTGGGGCCTATCTGGTCTATCTTGGCGTGCGCTATTGGCGGGCACCGGTCGAAGCCACGCTGGTTTTTCGCCCCGAAAGCCCCCGGCAGAGCTTCTTCTCGCAACTGGGCATCTCGCTTGGCAACCCCAAGGCGATTGCATTTTTCGCCGCCCTCTTGCCGGCGGTGGTCGATATCGGGCAAATTCGCCTTATCGGATATTTTCAGCTATTGCTGGTGTGCGTTCTGGTGATGCCACCGATCATGTTTACCTATGCGGCCTGCGCCGCAACCATGCGCGAAAAATTGGCCGATAAGCGGGCACGCAAACGCATCAATCGCGCCGCATCCGTGGTAATGATCGGTGCCGGAATCGGTATCGCCGCCGGTTAAGTTTGGTACGGCCGAAAAAACACTTTTTCGCCGCAGAAATGGATCTAAGAACTATGAGTGACTTGTCGGATCAGGAATCCCAGGATTATGGCGCCGATAGCATCAAGGTGCTGAAGGGACTGGATGCGGTGCGCAAGCGCCCCGGCATGTATATCGGCGACACCGATGATGGTTCGGGCCTGCACCACATGGTGTACGAGGTGGTCGACAACGCCATCGACGAGGCTTTGGGCGGCTTTGCCGACCGCATCGACGTGATCCTCAACGCGGATGGCTCCTGTACCGTGCGCGATAATGGCCGCGGCATTCCCACCGCCATCCATTCCGAAGAAGGCATTTCGGCGGCCGAGGTCATTATGACCCAGCTGCATGCTGGCGGTAAGTTCGAACAGAACGCCTACAAGGTTTCCGGCGGTCTGCATGGCGTCGGCGTTTCGGTGGTCAACGCACTGTCGGAATGGCTTGATCTGCGCATCTGGCGCGAGGGGGAGGAGCATTATATGCGCTTCCGCCATGGCGATGCCGAAGCCCCCCTGAAGCTGGTCGGCCCCAATGGCGATAAGCGCGGCACCGAAGTGACCTTCATGCCCAGCACCGGCACCTTCACCAAGACCGAATTTGACTTTGCCACGCTGGAGCATCGCCTGCGCGAGCTGGCCTTCCTCAATTCCGGCGTCACGATTTATTTTTCCGACAAGCGCGGGGTCGAGCCCAAGGAAGTCAAGCTGCACTATATCGGCGGGCTGGAACAGTTCGTGCGCTATGTCGACCGTACCAAGAATTCGCTGATCCCCACCCCGGTCAATATGATGGGCGAGCGCGACGGTATGACGGTCGAAGCGGCGATCACCTGGAACGACAGCTATCACGAAAACATGCTGTGCTTCACCAACAACATTCCGCAGCGTGATGGGGGCACCCATCTGGCGGGGTTCCGCGCCGCGCTGACCCGCGTGGTGACCAAATATGCCGGCGAAATGGTCGGCAAAAAAGACAAGGTTGATCTGTCGGGCGATGATTGCCGCGAAGGTCTGACCTGCGTGTTGTCGGTCAAGGTGCCGGACCCGAAATTCAGCTCGCAGACCAAGGACAAGCTGGTGTCCTCGGAAGTGCGCCCGGTGGTCGAAAATATCGTCACTGACAAGCTGGGTCAGTGGTTTGAAGAGCATCCCACCGAAGCCCGCAACGTGGTTGGCAAGGTGATGGAAGCGGCGCTGGCCCGTGAAGCTGCCCGCAAGGCGCGCGAGCTGACCCGGCGCAAAAGCGCGCTCGACAGCGTGTCGCTGCCGGGCAAGCTGGCCGATTGTCAGGAACGCGATCCAACCAAATGCGAGATTTTCCTGGTCGAGGGTGACTCGGCCGGTGGTTCTGCCAAGCAGGGCCGCCATCGCGCCAATCAGGCGGTGTTGCCGTTGCGTGGTAAGATCCTCAACGTCGAACGCGCCCGCTTCGACAAAATGTTGGGCAGCCAGGAAATCGCCAATATGATTACGGCGTTCGGCACCGGCATCGGGCGCGAGGAATTCAACGCCGACAAGCTGCGTTATCACAAGATCATCATCATGACCGATGCCGACGTCGATGGCGCGCATATTCGCACGCTGCTGTTGACGTTCTTCTATCGTCAGATGCCGGAGCTGATTGAACGCGGCCACATCTACATTGCACAGCCGCCGCTCTACAAGGTGACGCGTGGCAAGTCCGAACGCTACATCAAGGACGAAAAAGAGCTCGAAGAATATCTCATCGGTGAAGGTCTCACCGGGGCGACGTTCACCCTGTTCAATGGCGAAGTGCTGACCGGTGCCGATCTGGCAGCTTTGGTCGACAAGGCCCGTCTGGTGTCGCAGGTTTTGGGCAATTTCCCGCCGCATTATTCGCGCTTCCTGCTGGAACAGGCGGCGATCGCCGGGGCGTTCAATCCTGACCGTCTGGTCAACCCGGACGAGGCCAAGGCGATCGCGCAAAAGATTGCCGCGCGTCTCGACACGCTGGCCGACGAAACCGAAAAAGGTTGGTTTGGCGAGCCGACCACCGATGGCGGTCTCAAATTCTGGCGCGAGCTGCGCGGTGTGCGTGAATCGGTGGCGATTGACGGCGATCTGATCGCCTCCTCGGATGCCCGCAAGCTGGGCAAGCTGGCCGACGAGCTGCGCACCTATTACGAAAAATTCGGCAAGCTCACCCGCAAGGAAGAGGTGCTCGAAATCTGCTCGCCGAGCGAGCTGTTGAAAGCCGTGATCGACTGGGGCCGCAAGGGCCTCGCGATGCAGCGCTACAAAGGTCTGGGCGAGATGAACCCCTCGCAGCTGTGGGAAACCACCCTTGATGAAAACGCCCGCACGCTTTTGCGGGTCAAGGTCGAACATGCCGACGATGCCGACAATCTGTTCACCAAGCTGATGGGCGAAGTGGTCGAACCGCGCCGCGAATTCATTCAGGAAAATGCGCTGAACGCCTCGCTCGACGTTTAA
This sequence comes from Micropepsis pineolensis, assembly GCF_055392125.1. Taxonomy (NCBI): domain Bacteria; kingdom Pseudomonadati; phylum Pseudomonadota; class Alphaproteobacteria; order Micropepsales; family Micropepsaceae; genus Micropepsis; species Micropepsis pineolensis. The sequence continues at coordinate 2,607,711 of NZ_AP042408.1, read as the reverse complement.
GTCTTAACACATCCATGATGCAAAAAAGGCGGGCTCAGCCCGCCTTTTTTATTATGCGATACCGTCAATAGCGCAACCGAAACGAAAGTAAGTCTGTTATAATGCCCCGGTATATTGAAAATATTTTCTAAAACCCTGCGGAGACTAAAATGAATAAGGCCGGAATTCTGGTACTGACGCCGAAATGGCAAAATAAAAAAGACGAGAATACCTACTGCATCAACGCCAAACAGGTGTTTACCGGCCGGTGCTTTGGCAGTTTTCCGCTCAGTACGGAATGCCACACGCTGGCAGAAGTTGAAGCTGTCGTCGCGGGCATGCGCGCCGACCTTGATGCCATTGAAGCCGAAGCCAGACAGCATTTTTCGGTGAAGGCATAAGGCTATTGCCGTACGCCAAGGCGGGCAGTGCCCGCCTTGGCGTAGAATGCGGCGGCTGAACTTCACTTGCCAAACATGACAACTTCTAAAGTTTTTGTGGGAATACTCAGCTCATCCCCGCCTATATCTTTTCGCATAGATTTGAGCAGGGAGATTAATATCTCTTTAGCTCCAGGGGCGGCTGTATTGGCTCCTATCTCATCATACTTACTCAAACGTTCGATAACATCTGAAGAGCCGTAGAGACAAATTCGAACTTTAGCATCAGCAGCCGCTGATAAAATATCTCTATTGCGCACACCGTGTGCAGATGCGGCTATAGATCGAAAATAATCTGTAAAGGCTTGCCCTTTCTGAAGCGCCAGCTGCTTGCGCTCTTCGATTGGTTGGCTATACCGCTTTTGCAACCATGCCCCTATGCTGGCACCTATAGCTGCACCAAGTAACGAAAAAATTGGAACTAACCAGTTTGTTATATCCAATTTAGCCTCCCCAAATCAGTGCGGAAACTCTTTAGAGCGTTGCTCATCAGTCGAGTAATACGCAGATGCTGCGATTTTTTATTATTACTCTGCGAATGGATCATCCTTAAATGGTAACCACGTTGTCCTCACCCAATGCTAACGGGCAAACTCGCCCCACAGGCTGGAAAATTGCAGCACTGCGGCCAACAGAACCAGTCCATGCCAGATGGCCCGGTTAAAGGGCAGCCGATAGAACACAAAGAACAGCACGCCGAGGGAATAGACCGCCGAGCCTGCCATCAGCAGCCAGAAATTCACCGGCACCATGGCATGGTACAGCGGCACGATCACCGCCACCACCATCCAGCCCATCAGCAAATACAGTGCAATACCGGTCTTTTCATAGCGATGCGGAAAGGCCAGCTTGATGGTCATGCCAAGGATGGCGGACGACCATATCGCGATCAGGATCACCGCGCCCCAGGGCGGGGCCAGCAGGTTGACGGCCAGCGGCGTATAGGTGGCCGCGATCATGATAAAAATGGCGGCATGATCGATGCGGCGCAGAATTTTCTTCAAAGGGTGGTCGCGCCGCGTCATATTATAGGCCGCTGAAAACCCCAGCATCGCCATCAGGCCGCAGCAATACACCGTCAGGCTGATCCGGGCCGCAAGGCCGCTGACATGCCACAACAAAAGCGGGCTGACCACAAGGGCGAACAACACACCGATGGCATGGACCACGCCGTCGCAAATCTCTTCAGATCGCGCCGGGATGCGCGTAATACCGGGGGCCAGTTCGCTCATCGTTTCAGACTATAGAGGGCCTGCGGCTTTTGCCAGATCGTATTTTCCTGAAAAGCCGCCGCATATCCCCGCAGTCATCAGGGGGTTGTTACGAAAACGCGCTGCGTAAGGGTGGTGGCATCAGCTTCGTTTCCCCCCTGTCTGTCATGGCGCTGATGGGCTAGTCTTGGCCGAAATTTGGTGTGCCCTGACATGATCCCGCGTGAATTTATCGAATACCTGATGGATAGTATCGCACCGCTTGGGCCGGTCAGTCCGCGGCGGATGTTTGGCTGCACCGCACTGTTTCACACCGGGCGCATGTTCGCGCTGGTGGATGATGATGCCATCTTCATCAAAGTGGATGATATATCCCGCCCGCTGTTTGAAGCGGAAGGGCTTCGTCCGCTGACCTATCAGACCAGCCGGGGTGGCGAGCCGCGTACCGTGGCGCTGTCCTATTACGCCATTCCGGATGCGGCCCCCGCTGACCCGGACGAGATGCTGCGCTGGGCCCGACTGGGGATGGCGGCGGCTGCCCGCGCCCCCGTCAAACCCGTGCGGCGCAAGGGAGCGAGTCAGCGCCGCTAAGGTATGATCTTTGTACGGATTTTATCGTTCGCCGCAAACTGACGGCATTTTGGCTGCATTGACCCAATATCAGATCATATTTACCCATCGCAGGGGGGGCTGTTATCCATAGCAGCAAAGATGCAGCACCTCTTTTGACGTAAGTCATATTTCTCCAGTGATCGCATTCTAGTGTCGCGCCGTCGTGAGTGATTGCGTTTTCCTCTGACTGCGAAAGAAACCGACATGAAAACCAAACATCTGCTTTTTGCTGCGGTGGCGATAGCTGCCGCAATGGTCACGGCTATACCCGGCGCCGCCTGCTCGCGTGTGCTGTGGAAAGATGCCAATCAGAAAGTTGTGGTTGGCCGCAATATGGATTGGCCTGAGGATATGCATTCTAAGCTATGGGCGTTTCCGCGACATATTACGCGTTCCGGCCTCGGCAGCGGTAAATTCACGTGGACATCAAAATACGGCAGTGTCGTCATCAGTTCCTTCAATATGGGGGTGGCCGATGGCATGAACGAGAAGGGGCTGGTGATCAATGCCTTGTGGCTGACCGAAGCCTCTTATGCGCACTGCGATACCGGGGTGCCGGGATTATCTCTGGCTCTTGGTGCGCAATATTTTCTCGATAATTTTACATCGGTCGAAGCTGTCATCAATGAGATGAAGAGCGGAAAATTTCAGATCGAAAGCGGCATGATCCCTAGGCCTAACGGAGATCAGCCCGCCACTATGCATATAGCGGTCGCTGATGCCAGCGGCGATTCCGCCGTTATAGAAATCGTTAATGATGGCGAGATTCACTACTATTATATCGAAAATTCTGATCCGGCTAAATGGAAGAATCCGCAATATCCGGCGGTGATGACAAACTCGCCACCATATCCCGATCAGGAAACCAATCTGCACAATTATATCGGTTTCGGTGGGCGCTGGCCGATCCCCGCGACCAGCGCTTCCGATGATCGGTTCGTCCGCGCCACGTTCCTGCAGCGCAATCTGCCGATATCTCAGGTAAAGAATTCACTGAGTTTAAAAGATGAAGAACAAAGTATCATGGAGACGGTGCTGAAACTTCAGTCTGTCATGCGCAATGTCGCACAGCCTTTTACGACTGAGAATTCGCTTGTTCCGTATGCGTCGCTAACCCGTTTCCGTACCATCGCCGATCCAACCGATATGCGCTATTTCGTCGATCTGACTTTCCATCCGGCTTTGATGTGGGTGGATCTTAAAAAGATTAATTTTGCTCTGTCCCTTCAACGAGCGTGGATGGATCTGTCCGAGGATGAGGATGTTATGAAAGGTTTGATGGGTGACGTAACCGACAAGCTGAAATGGACGAATGATGATTTAAAATTTAAACCGAGCCAGTGTGTTATAACCCCAAAATAACTGCATCGGTGGCTGCGGCGGCACGTGCTGCCGCAGCTTTTTTTTACAGGCTGACCCACACCAAATTTTCGGCTTCCACGCAGCAGCTCTGTGACAGCATCGGCAGATGGCGTGCGTTCCGGCGCGTCTGTGGGGCTGGTATGCCGGGATGAACTTTTTACCGGCAAAAAACACAGAAAACAGGGCGTTTCGCGCAAATAAAATACGGGTTATTGAAATATACTTACACAGTTGTAACGTCGCCGGTAATGATCTGTCCGCGGGTTACCCCCTGGTGAACCGGCTGTTTTCGACCGTGAAGACATCAGCGTAGGGTACAAGGTCTTCAAACAGCGCCATGTCGGTGCCGGTGATCCACGCCTGTGCGCCAAGGGCTAGCACTTCGTCGAACAGGGCTTTGCGCCGCGTCCGGTCAAGATGGGCGGCTATTTCATCCAGCAGCAGCACCGGGGCCGGGTGACCGGCGGTGGCGGCCATTTCCCACGCATCGGCCAGCACGATAGAAATCAGCAGCGCCTTCTGCTCGCCGGTGGAGCAGGCGCGCGCCTCGGCCCGTTTGGCGGTGTGGCGTACGCTTAAGTCACTCAAATGCGGGCCAAATCCTGTGCGTCCGGCCTCGGCATCACCGATGCGGTTGGCCGCCAGTTTTTTGCGCACGATTTGGGGCGCGGTATCACCCGCTTCATCAATCACCCGGTCGGCGTCCCCCTCCAGACTGAGCGCGGCGGCGGGGAAAGCCCCGGCTTCACGCCGCGTCGTCAGCATGGCGTTGAGCCGGGCAACCGCCGACGCCCGGCCCCGGGCCAGCGCGACGCCGGTTTCGGCCATGGTCGCCTCCAGTCCGTCGAGCCAGACCGGATCGCGCGGGCCGTATTTCAGAAGCCGGGCCCGTTCCCGCATGGCGGTTTCATAGCGGGCGGCGATGCGGGCGTGGCCGGCATCAAAACCCAGCGTCAGGCGGTCCAGAAACTTGCGCCGACCGCTCGCCCCCTCGGTAAAAATCCTGTCCATGGAAGGGGTTAGCCAGACCATCTGGACAATCTCACCAAGGTCGGCAGAGCTGGCCGCCGGGGCACCGTTGAGGCGTACAACGCGTTTTTCGCCGCCGCCCGGGCCGATGGTCAGGCCCGTGCCGATGTCAAAGGTTTCTGCACCACGGCTGACACTGGCCGACACGGCCCACAACGTCGCCCCAGCCTCGGTGGCATCCCCGGTTACAATCGGGCCGCGGCGGGTATGTTCGGCCAGCTTGGCCCCGCGTAAGCCCCGCCCGGGGGCCAGAAGCGACAGGGCATCGAGCACATTGGTCTTACCCGCGCCATTGGCGCCCGCCAGCACCACCGGGCGGCCACTGACATTCAGGGCCGCATCGCCATAGGAGCGGAAATTGGTCAGGCGCAGTTCTTTGACGGCCAGGCCCGGGTGATCTGAGCCGGGATGATCAGGGCTGGGGTGATGATGTGCAACTGCCGGGGCATCGACCCCGGCAGCGGTTACAGATGGTTCTGTGTCAGGTGTCATCACACCCGCATCGGCATCAGCACATACAGCGTGCGGGGATCGTCAATATCCTCGATCACGGTGGGCGAACCGGCGTCGGACAGCAGGAAACGGACCTGTTTGCCTTCAATCTGGCCGGTGATGTCGATCAGGTAACGGGCATTGAAACCGATTTCGAGCGGTGTGGCGCTATAGGTCGCGGTCAGTTCTTCCGTGGCGGTGCCCGATTCCGGGTTGACCACCGACAGCGTCACCTTGTCGGTCGATGCCGCCAGCTTCACGGCGCGGGTCTTGTCGGCCGAGATAGTCGAGACGCGGTCGACCGCCAGGCCGAATTCCTTGGCATCCAGCACCAGCACCTTGTCGTTACCCGCCGGGATAACCCGCTGGTAATCGGGGAAGGTGCCGTCGATCAGCTTCGAGGTCAGTTCAACCGCGCCGAGCGAGAACTGAATCTTGGTGTCGGACAGCGCAATTTCAATCGCACCTTCAACATCGTCGATCAGGTGCAACAGCTCGTTCACCGTCTTGCGCGGCACGATCACGCCGGGCATATCGCTGGCGCCTTCGGGTAGCTCAAGCTCATAGCGGGCCAGACGATGGCCGTCGGTCGCCACCGCACGTAAGGTCGGCTGTGCGCCATCCTTGGCAGCATGGACGTAAATGCCGTTGAGGTAAAACCGGGTTTCCTCGGTCGAGATGGCAAAGCGCGTTTTGTCGATCAGGCAGCGCAGCTCTTCCGAACCCAGGCGGAAACGGTGTGGCAGTGTGCCCGCCGCCATCTGGGGGAAATCTTCCTTGGGCAGGCAGGCCAGCTCAAAGCGCACCATACCGGCCGAAACCGACAGGCGATTGTTTTCGGTATCAGACAGTTCGGCCTGAACCTGCGAACCATCGGGCAGCTTGCGCACGATGTCATAGAAAATATGCGCTGGTGCGGTGATCGAGCCGGGCTTGATCACGTCGGCGGGAATGGTTTCGACGATCTCGATATCAAGGTCCGTCGCGGTCAGCTTCATCTGCCCCTGACTGGCCTCGATCATTACGTTCGAGAGAATCGGGATGGTGTTGCGCCGTTCGACGACACTCTGGACATGGCCGAGCGCTTTAAGGAATGCGCCCCGTTCGACGTTAATCTTCATGGGTCTGCCGCCCGTTCACGAAATGCCGCCCCTTAAACCTTCCGGGGCCTTGGAAGCCTTTGGTCCGCCTGCCTGCAGGGGCATCTGTGTGCCATTACAGTGACGAGACTCGAAAGTAGGAAACCATAACAAAGACCGTCGGATAAGGCTAGAACGCTGTTGTACGCGCCCGGCGGGAATCCGGTGGTCTTTGGGCTGGCTTGTCATGCTGATTCGCTGCAGGTGAGGGCTTACTTGGCGCCCTTCTGCTTCAGCAATTTGATCGGCTCGCTATGGCCCCCGGCAATGGCCAGTTTCAGCGCCGTTTGGCCATCGGGGCGCTTGGCATTGATGTCGGCCCCGGCTTCGATCAGATCGGCGATGACGTCGTAATAGCCCGAATAGGACGCCAGCATCAGCGCGCTTGAGCCATCCTTGGCGCGGGCATTGATATTGGCGTGCGAAGCGATGAGCAGCTTGAGAATGGGGCTTTGTCCGCCGGTCGCCGCAGTCATCAGCGGGGTATAGCCGTTGTACATCTGGGCATTAACGTCGGCCTTGGCGTGGATCAGCGCCTGGGCCAGCGCCAGATTGCCATTCTGGGTCGCTTCAAATAAAGCCGTGTCGCCATCGCTGTTTTTGGCATTGGGGTCGGCCTTGGCGGCCAACAGATCCTTGACGACATCGGCGTGATTGAGCTGTGCCGCCCAGAACAGGGCGGTGACACCATCGGCGCGCTTGATCGCAACATCGGCCTTGGCTTTGAGCAGCGCCTTGACCACGTCACGCTTGCCATACTGGGCGGCGATCATCAGCGCGGTGGTGCCATTGGCGGCCTTGGCATTGACGTTGGCACCGGCGGCCAGCAACTGATGCACCTGTGCCAGATCACCCTTCTGGGCCGCTGCAATCAGCTGGGCGTCGGCATTGCCGGTTTTGGCTACGGGGGCAGTTTTGGCTGCCGGGGCCGCCTGGGCGGCCACGCCGGTCAGGGCTGCACTGGACAAAAGCGCCGTTACTACAATCGCCGCCGCTCTGGCATCCATCCGCGTGCTACGCATCGTTTGTGCTCCTTGAAGCCGGTTAAAAACATCTCACGAGTTTCACAAGGGATGTTTGCAACTGTCAAGCGCGCATCTTAGGCCGCGGACGTATAAGGCGGGCAAACAAAAACGCGGCCCTTAAAGAGCCGCGTTTTTTAGGGCGTTCCTGATTTTTTATCTCTTACAGATGCTTGGACAGCATCTGACTGAGGAATTCGACTTCCTGCTTGAACATCGCGTCTTCGTTGCACAAGGCTTCGATGCGGCGGCAGGCATGCAGCACGGTGGTATGATCACGCCCGCCAAAACGGCGGCCGATTTCGGGCAACGAGCGGGTGGTCAGCTTGCGGGCCAGATACATCGCCACCTGACGGGGGCGGGCAACACGGCGGGCACGCTGGGCCGAATGGAAATCACGCACTTCAAGCTTATAGAATTCGGCGGTTTTGCGCTGAATGTCTTCGATCGAGGTTTTGGCGGACGGTGCGGTACCACGCATGCCGATGGTCTCGTCGGCCATCTCCATCGTCACCGGCTTCTTGGTGAGATCGGCATAGGTGCACAGCTTGGTCAGCACGGCAATCATTTCACGCGGCGAGTAATCGGCTTCGGCAATGTGTTCCAGAATATCGCCGGGGATCGACACCGTCGGACGGTGCTTCATGAAATCCACCGCGCGTGTCTTTAGTATATTGAGCCGGGTCTCCCGATCGGGTTTCTTCAACTCAACCGCCAGCCCGCCCATGATGCGCGAGCGGACATCGGCACCAAGGCCTTCCAGCGCGGAAGGGGCGCGGTCGGCAGCAATGATCACCTTGCGCTGCAGATCGGCAAAGGCGTTGACGGTAAACAGGAACTCCGACGAGGTAGCTGAAGAGCGGCAGATATGCTGCAGATCATCGATGATCAGCACATCGGCCGAGCGCAGCTCTTCTTTGAAGGCCAGAGTATCCTTGCGATAAAGCGCACCCAGGAAATGGCGCATGAAGTCTTCGGCGCGCAGGAACAGCACCTTCTTGTCATGGCGGCGGAATTCCAGCGCCGCAGCATTGAGAAGATGGGTTTTGCCAAAGCCAAAGCTGCCGTGGATGTAGAGCAGGAGAAATTCGTTGCCACGGCCTTCGGCAAAGGTGCGGGCCGCACTGTAGCCAAATTCGTTCGACGGGCCGGGGATAAAGGTATCAAAGGTTTGCTGGGGGTGCAGCATCCGGGTCCACAGGCCTTGCTGGGCCGTGGGCGGTTCTTCCGTCGGCGGGGCCGGGGTATAGTTGGGCACGCTCACCGGGCGCAGCTGAACCGGGGCAGCGCGGACAATTTCCGGCTTGGCATCGGGCTGGCGGGCAGCCACAACAATCGACAGCGAGGCCGGTTCAGCCCCCTCAGCGATGAAGGCGCGCTCAATCCGGGCGACGTAATGGTTGGCGACCCAGTTGCGTACGAAGGGTTTGGTGGCGCCAATCCGAAGTTCATCCCGATCGCAACCTTCCAGCGTCAAAGGTCTGATCCAGGCATCGAAAACCGGATCGCCCAGTTCGCGGCGTAAACGCTCACGCGCGCTGCCCCAGACGTTCTGCCAATTTACACTGGCCGGTTTTCCTACAAAATGTCCCATTATGCTATCCGCTGCTTTGCCAAGCATCATCACGCGACATGCCCCCAGTGCTGAAATTCGAAGTAATGCTGCTGAATGTGCTGAGATGAAGCTGTTACTTAACTGATACGTATGGCCGCGAACCTTTACGGTCCGATGACGGCTTCCTCCTTCGGCGCTTGATACTAAAGCGCCACAAAATTCTCACATTGACTGTAATTTGCCCCCGGTCTGCACACCGGCAATGACGCCGGTTCTGGCATCACCGTGTGACGCCAAGAAAATGCCTGTATCCGTCATCGCATTCCCCCAATAGAAATCACGCACCGTACATGCTCGATTACTGCACGGTTAACTTTAGTAATTAAGAGACTTTACTGGAACGTGACGGAAAAATCCCACGAGAACAGTCATTTCGGAGTTTTTTATTGGTATTTCTCTTCAACATGACTTGTTCTCTTGTCGTCCTTCGCAAGTCAAACATATGCGCAATGGCTGTCTGACCGCAAGAGGATAAAAAGGGAACGGGAACGAATCAACCGTAAAAAATATTTTCCTGTGGGTAGCTAAGCGTATGTTCTTTATACGGAAAAATGAACGGTGACACTTCTGCAAAACGAATCAGTCACTTAACCAAAAGTACTGCCTGTAGGTTGTGTTACAATTTCTAGTTAATGTAACATTTTGCTATTCTGTAAATAAAACCCAATGTATTCACGGATGGTTAAGGTAATTGATAAATGACAAAACACGCCTACCGCTGCCAAAATCTTGGCAGCGGGGCGTAGGAGTGTCGTCGTATTAGCTTAAGGATTACGACAGCTTGGAGACGCGCTTGGTCAAGCGGGCAACCTTGCGGGCGCCGGTGTTCTTGTGCAGCACGCCTTTGGTGACGCCACGCATGATTTCAGGCTCGGCAGCCTTCATAGCCGTCACCGCCGCAGCTTTGTCGCCGGAAACAATAGCTTCCTCGACTTTGCGCACGAAGGTACCGATGCGCATCTTGCGGGAGTGATTAATAATTGTGCGTTTGGCCGCTGTGCTGACGCGCTTTTTGGCGGAGGCGATATTAGGCATAGGCTTTCCTACATGATCCGTTGAGGTTGGGGGTTGTAACGATGGTAAAGCGTCTGGTCAATTGCTGATTTTCTTGCAGACAGATCCATCTGCCTGCCGGTAATCTCTCGCCCCAGCTGGTTCGGCCCCAAAGGGGTGCGGGCCTGGCCGGCTTTTCCGTCAGGGCTGGCCGCGATCTTAACACAAGAGGACACTCATGTCTTGGATGCCAATGTTGACCGTTACGGCGGTCGGGGCGCTGCTTTTAACAGCCTGCGCCGTGCCGCCGCCACCGCCGCCCCAGGCGCCGGTACGCAGCAATCCCTTCATGGAAAAGAGCCCGCTGCCTTTCGAGGCGCCTGAATTCGATAAGATTCAGGACAGCGATTATCAACCAGCCCTGGAAGAGGGGATGAAGCAGCGTCTGGCCGATGTTGACGCCATCGCCAACAATTCTGCCGCGCCGAGCTTCGATAACACCATCGTGGCACTGGAAAAGTCGGGCCGTCTGCTGGACCGTGTGTCGCAGGTCTTTTTTGCCGTCATCGGTGCCAACTCGAACGAGGCGCTCGAGAAGGTTCAGGATGTCGAGGCGCCCAAGCTGACCGCCAATAGCGATGCGATCTATCTGAACGAGAAGCTGTTTGCCCGTGTCGAGGCGATTTACAACCAGCGCAACCAACTCGGGCTTACCCCCGATGCGGTGCATCTGGTTGAAGTGTACTATCAGCAGTTCGTGCTTGCCGGTGCAAAGCTGGGCGAGGCCGACAAGACCCGCCTGAAAGAAATTAACGGTAAGCTGGCCCAGCTTGGTGCGTCCTACACGACGAAGTTGCTGGCAGCGGCTAAGAATAACGCACTGGTGATTGATGATCCGGCCAAGCTCAAGGGCTTGAGCGATGGTGAGATCGCGGCGGCCGCTGCGGCAGCCGAGGCCCGTGGCCTGAAAGGCAAGTGGGTTTTGTCGCTGCAGAACACCACGCAGCAACCCGTACTGGAGCGGTTGGAAAATCGCGATACGCGTGCTGAGCTGTTCGAACATTCGGTAAATCGTGCCGAGCGTGGTGACGATGCCGATACCCGCGCCACCATCATCCAGATTGCCGAACTGCGCGCCGAGAAGGCCAAGCTGTTGGGCTTTGACACTTTTGCCGGGTTAGCGCTGGCCGATCAGATGGCCAAGACCCCGGCCGGGGTGGATAAGCTGCTGGCGCAGCTGGTGCCGGCCACGGTGAAAAAGGCCAAAGGCGAAGCCGCCGACATTCAGGCGATGATCAAAAAGACCGGCGGCACCTTCAAACTGGCGCCGTGGGACTGGGAATATTACGCCGAGAAAGTGCGCAAGGCGAAGTATGATCTGAACCAGGACGAGGTGAAGCCCTATTTCGAGATCAATAATGTGCTCGAAAATGGCGTGTTCTATGCCGCAAACAAGATGTACGGCATCAGCTTCAAAGAGCGTAAGGACATTCCGACCTATCACCCCGATATGCGCGTGTTTGAGGTGATCGATAAGGACGGCTCCTCCATCGGCCTGATGTATTTCGACTATTTCAAGCGTGACAATAAGCAGGGTGGCGCCTGGATGAGCAATCTGGTGGGCCAGTCCAAGCTGCTGGGCACCAAGCCGGTTGTCTATAACGTCGCCAACTTTGCCAAACCGGCGGCGGGGCAGCCTGCGCTGATCTCGTTCGACGACGTGACCACCATGTTCCATGAATTTGGTCACGCGCTGCATGGTCTGTTCTCGAACCAGACCTATCCGACCATCGCCAACACCAATGTGTCGCGCGATTTTGTCGAGTTCCCGTCGCAGTTCAACGAGCATTGGGCTTCGGATCCGGATGTGTTCAAGCATTATGCCGTGCACTATCAGACCAAGGCACCGATGCCTGAAGCGCTGGTGGCCAAGATCCAGAAAGCGGCCAAGTTCAATCAGGGCTATATGCTGACGGAACTGCTGGCGGCAGCCTCGCTCGACATGCAGTGGCATACGATTGCGGCAGGCTCCAAGGTGGCCGATGTCGATGCCTTTGAAGCCAAGGCGCTGAAAGACACCAAGCTGGCGCTGGCCGAGGTGCCGCCGCGCTATCGTTCAAGCTATTTCCTGCATATCTGGGGTAATGGCTATGCGGCGGGCTATTACGCCTATCTGTGGGCTGAAATGCTTGATGACGATGCCTATGCCTGGTTCATGAGCCATGGTGGCATGACCCGTGAAAACGGTCAGCGCTATCGCGATATGATCCTGTCGAAAGGCAATTCGGAAGATCTGGCCCAGATGTATCACGCCTTTGCCGGCCGTGATCCGCTGATCCATCCGCTGCTGGTTCAGCGCGGTCTGGTCGCGAAGTAAGCGCTTGTTCCAAGCTTAAAAGGAAACGCCCCGATGCTGATGCATCGGGGTGTTTTTTGTATGTTGGATTGTGACCTAATGTGCCGGGGCGAGAAAGCCGTTCACCAGCGTGTCGATATCTTCGGTGATATGGCGCCAATGCGCCAGCTGGGTGCGTTTGAAGCGGTAGGTCAGCGCCAGTTTACCAGCGACCAGTTCTTCGCGCAGGCAATTGGGGCTGGGCACCGCGGCGCTCTGGCGGTTGCAGCGCAGCACGATGGGGCCATTGCTGCCCTCGCCGACATAGAAATCATCTCCGCGATAGCCGGTATCAGCTTTGACGCCATATTGGGTCAGGCCAAAGGGGCCGGGGTGGGCCGAATTTGGGATGAGATAGTCGCCATAGACCCGTTTCAGACGCTCAGCTTCGCTCAGGCGGTTGCTATCCTCGCGTAAGGTGAGGAAGACAATCGGGGAATCCGGGCTGTTATCGGTGAAATCTTCCGAGCGCCAGTTGGACCAGCCCGTCATGCGCGGGGCGCGGGCGAAAAAGTCGATCTTGCGCACCGTGCCGCCTTTGCGCGTGCTGGCATATTCCAGATAGTTCTCGGGGATACGTAAGTGTTTTCCGGCAAGGATCAGCTCGACATCCGTGGTGCCGGATGTCGGGGCGATGGGTTCGCGAAACAGATCCGCCCCGCCCGGCGCAAGGTAATAGAGCAGCATCGCAGCGGCGAGCACAAACACGGTCACCATCACGCCCAGGGGCAGAATCCAGGCCGAACGCTTACGAAAAACCTCTTCGCCATCCAGGCCACTATTGTCGGAATAACTCATGATTTCGCTTCGGTTGTAAGCGCGTGGCACCCGGAAAAACGCGGTTTCCGGGTGCCACGCAATAACAGTTACAGTACCGTCAGCATCCCCGCGACGAGCGGGTGGCGAACGATATCGTTTTCGCCTAACCTTATTACGCTGATATCCTCAATCTGCTCAAGCTTGCTGGCAACATCGGCCAGTCCCGAGATGCCGGGTAACAGGTCGGTCTGATCGGGATCGCCGGTCAGCACCATGGTCGAGCGCCAGCCAAGCCGTGTCAGCAGCATCTTGAGCTGAGTGTAGGTGCAGTTCTGTGCCTCGTCGATGACGACGAAGCAGTCGTTGAGTGTGCGCCCGCGCATATAGGCGACCGGGGCGATTTCGATCACGCCCTCGGCCAGCATGGTTTTGAGCCGCTTGGTGCCGAGCCGCTCGGTCAGCGCGTCATAGAGCGGCCTGAGATAGGGCGAGAGCTTTTCCTGCATATCGCCGGGCAGAAAGCCCAGGCTTTCCCCCGCTTCCACCGCCGGGCGTGACAGCACCACACGTGAGATGCGGCCCGCTTCCAGCGCCTCCACCGCCTTGGCGATGGCAATATAGGTTTTACCGGTTCCGGCAGGGCCCAAGGCCAGCACCACGGCCCTTTCATCGATGGCGTCGATCAGCGCTTGCTGAACGGCGCTCATCGCCCGGATGTTTTTGACATATTTGCGGTCGCGGGTGGGGGGCTCGCTTTCGCGGCGGGTTACCGTGGGCGGAAACAGACAATGGACATTTTCGCTTTGGGCATAGGAAAACACACGCGCCTTATAGCGCGCCTGACGCTTGGCCATGGGATACCCTCGATGGAAATGGCGTTGAAGATCAACGCGTTTTTGCGCAGCGATATGGTCAGATTTTTGGGGTGATGGCAGTGTACCGGGGCACCAAGGGCCACATGGCCCAGCTCCGTTTGTTTGGTATGTCCGCGGCGAAGTCTGCTCATTGCCCCCCGTCGCCAAAATGAGAAACCCAATGACCAGAGCGACGGTCGTTCATATGCGATCAGTCTGCCGCTCTGGTTCTCTGTCTTGTCGCAACGTTAGACGCAAAACCGGATTCCACTTTTGCGCAGGTTGCTCCAACAATGAGAATCACACTGACAGGAAGAATCTTAGCAAGAAGCCCACGTTCTGGAGGTGTATTTTTTGCGACATGTGCACCATGGCGGCACAGTAATTGCCGCCATGGTTAATCGTGCAGGCGGATCTATTGGGGGGCTGGCTAAAGAACCGGCCCCGCGCCCAAAATAGCGGCGATCACACTGGAAGTATGTGTTTTAAACCTTGAGCCAGGCCTGACGGATGCGGCTTTCGGCTTCGGGGCCGTAATTGAACCACACTGCCTTATTGTGTGTGATGTCGACAATGAACAGATGATCGACATTGCCGATCTGCTGCATCAGCGCATTGCGGACCAGATTGAGCGGGCTTTCGCTGACCAGCAGCCAAGATTGCGATGTGAGCGGATAGGACGTGCCGAACTGCGCAATCTCGCTTTCGATCCCGGCGATGGAGCGCGATTTCATGTCAGCGACGATAACATAGCGGGCCAGCCCGCCAGCATCCTCAGCTGTGGCCGCTGGGGTGGTCTGACTGGCCCCCACCGCCATGAACAGCGCAGCCAGTTCGGCAAAGCTGTTGGCCGGGTGATAGTCGTTGCTGCCGCTGGGGGCGACCTGAGAATAGGGGGCCAGCCTTCCTTCGCTGGTGAAGCTGCCCATTTCCTGCGTCGTATAGGGGCCATAAATCTGCCCGCCGACATTGATGGTCCAACTATCCGCCATGGTTTTACGATCCGCGCCGCGCTGCTGGTCCTATGATAGTCCAACACGGCTTTGAAAAAGTTTACTGAACTGCACCTTGGCTTAACGTGATATTGGGCGGCGATCAATCCACCGCCGCCCATCCTATCCTAAACGTGTTTATGCTTAACTGGGCCATTAGTCGAAATGCCAGTTTCCATCGTTCATCCGGCAGGCTGTGCCCGAGCGGGTGTAGCGCTGGCCATGGATGTAGCTGGTTTCGGTGAAGCTGCGGCAGGTGTAGCCCCGGCGGACAAACTCTTCACGCGGGACAAAATCGCCGTAATCGTCATCATTGCTCCAGCGATAGGTGCCGCCGACCGGGCCGTTGAGCCCTTCGGCATAGACCCGCATGGCACGGGGATGGTCCTCGCACGGCATATCGCGGGTCAGTGCGTTGCCGACCAGCCCGCCCAGGATGACGCCGCCGACCACCGCGCCGCCACCGCCATGGCTGGCCGCGCCGCCGATCAGGCCGCCAGCCAGTGCGCCGAACAGAGTTCCGGCGGCATTGTTGCTCTTGCGGCATTGCTCGGCATACTGGGTATCTTCATAGACTACGGCTGGAGGCGGCTCGCTGCTGGCTTGCGGCGGCGGGGCCGGGGGGCGGCGCTTCTGATCGGCATAGCGCACATAATTGCCATCGCGGTCGTAATAGCCGTCATGGTCATATTTGCTATAATAGCCATAGGGGTCTTGATCCGGCGGGGCCGCGCTTTTGGCTGGTGCTGCCAGAACGCTGCCGCCAATCATGGTGACAGCCATCGCGGTTGCCAGGGCGGCGGCCCGAAACTTTATGGTCATAGTCATGCTCCTTAACCGGTTGACCCTATGCACGTAACATAGAGCGCCAGATTGGACTTACCAGTCTGAACGGACGCTGAACAGCGCGGTGGTGGTTGTAAACCCTGTGTAATCTGGGGTTAGTATACCCGTTCTTTAGGGGGGATATACTGGGCCTCGCCGGTCAGGGTATAGGTGTGCACGGGCCGGTAGTCGAGGCAGACACCACCTGTCCGGGCATCGAACCAGGACAGCGTGTGTTTCATCCAGTTTTCATCATCGCGCTTGGGGAAATCCTCCCGCGCATGGCCGCCGCGGCTTTCCTGGCGGGCCAGCGCAGAATTGATCGTTACCGATGCCTGGGCGATGAGGTTTTCATATTCCAGGCTTTCGATCAGATCGCTGTTCCAGATCATCGAGCGGTCGGAAATGCTGATATCCGGCAACCCGGCGTAGATATCGCGGATGCGTTTCACACCGCTGGCCATGGTTTCTTCGGTGCGGAAAACGGCGGCGTCTTCCTGCATCGCCTTCTGCATGGCAAGGCGCATCTGGGCGGTGGGGGTGCCGCCCCGGGCATTGCGTAAGCGGTCAAAACGGTAAAGCGATTCATCCCCGGCATCCTTGGGCAGGTCGGGGTGGGGCAGGTCGTGCCCTTTCAGGGTTTCCTCGCAGCGCTGACCGACCGCCTTGCCGAAGACGATCAGATCGATCAGCGAATTCGAGCCCAGCCGGTTGGCACCATGGACCGAGACACAGGCCCCTTCGCCCACCGCCATCAGACCAGGCACTATGGTTTCGGGATCCCCGTCTTTGAGCGTGACTACCTCGCCCCAGTGGTTGGTCGGGATGCCGCCCATATTGTAATGCACGGTGGGCTGCACCGGGATCGGCTCTTTGGTGACATCGACACCGGCGAAGATCCGGGCGCTTTCGGCAATGCCGGGCAGCCGCTCGGCGATCAGTTCGGCGGGCAGGTGGGCCAGATGCAGATTGGCATAGTCCTTGTTGGGGCCACAGCCCCGGCCCTGCCGTACCTCCATTGTGATGGCACGGCTGACCACATCGCGCGAGGCCAGGTCCTTGGCATGGGGGGCATAGCGTTCCATAAAACGCTCGCCTTCCGAATTGGTCAGAAAGCCGCCTTCGCCGCGCACGCCTTCGGTAATCAGCGTGCCGACGCCATAAATACCGGTAGGGTGGAACTGAATGAACTCCATATCCTGCACCGGCAGGCCCGCACGCAGGACCATGGCGTTGCCGTCGCCAGTTTGGGTGTGCGCCCCGGTACAGGAGAAATAGATCCGGCCATAACCGCCGGTGGCCAGAATAACCCGATGGGCGCGGAAGCGGTGGATCGAACCATCGGCCAGATTCCACGCCATTAATCCGCGTACGGCGCCATCGGTGGTAATCAGGTCGAGGGCGAAATACTCAATGAAGAAATTGACTTTCTGCTTCAAGCACTGGCCATAGAGGGTTTGCAAAATGGCGTGGCCGGTGCGGTCGGCAGCGGCGCAGGTGCGCTGCACGGTGCCTTTGCCGAAATCGGCCGTCATACCGCCAAAGGCGCGCTGATAAATCTTGCCTTCTTCGGTGCGCGAAAACGGCACGCCGTAATGTTCCAGCTCATAAACAGCGCTGGGCGCGTTCTTGCACAGATATTCAATGGCATCCTGATCACCGAGCCAGTCTGACCCTTTCACCGTGTCATACATGTGCCAGCGCCAGTCATCCTCGCCCATATTACCGAGCGCGGCGGCGACCCCGCCCTGGGCGGCAACGGTATGACTGCGGGTAGGAAAAACCTTGCTGATGCAGGCCGTTTTAAGGCCGCGGCGGGCGCATTCCAGCGTCGCCATCAATCCGGCGCCACCGGCGCCGACCACCACCACGTCAAAGGTATGATCGGTAAAAGGATATGCGTGCATGTCGGGTCCCCGTCTCAAGACGCCTTGATGTACAAGACGCTTTAAAGAGAAATGCGCAACAGACTGAAACAGCAGACCAGTCCCGTGCCCGCGCAGAAGCAATACACCGCCAAAAGCAGGATCAGTTTGATACCGCCATGTTGAATATAATCGGTGATGACCTCACGCAGGCCGAGCGCCAGATGCGACAGCCCCGCCAGTGCGAACGCCGCCATCAGAATGGCATGCATCGGGCTGGACAGGAATATCAGGGCCGAGACCTCGCGGACACCGATCAGGCCGATCACCGTGATGGCAAACCACAGCGTCAGCGGGATGAGGATCAGTGCGGTAACACGTTGATAGGCGAAGGAGCCGACACCAGAATGGGCTGACCCCAGACCACGCACCTTATGCAGCGGCGTTTCAAGGCTCATCATAGTACCCCGTAAGGCCGAAATGGACGATCAGATAGATCGCGATCACCGCCACAACCGATGCCACAATGACAATCAGTCCCGAGCGGTTGGCGTTTTTTATCTCGAAGCCACGACCGAAGTCCCAGCATAGATGGCGGATGCCGTTGAAAAAGTGATAGCTCAGGGCCCAGGCAAAGCCGTAGAGAAACACCCTGCCCAGCGGTGTGATCGCCTGACGATAGAATTGTCCGTAACTTTCGGGCCCACCGGCGATGGCAACCAGCCACCAGGCCAGCACGATCGCGCCGCCCGCCAGGCCCACCCCGGTAACGCGGTGGATGATGGAGGTCGCCATGGTGATCGGCCAGCGAAAGATCGTCAGGAAGGGCGAAAGCGGTGAAGGCACGGCTTTTTGCCGAAAGTCCGCCATGAAGGTCCCCTGTGCCAGAGCGCTTTTTCCGAAAAGCGATTTTCCCGGGTTTCGGACAAAACGCGCCAATATAAACCACAGCGCTTTGCCGAAACGTGGTTTTTACGGGTTTCGGGCCGGACGCGCGCCAATATAAAAAGGTTAGGGCGCTTCATCGTTTTTCGTGAAAGGATGAAACGCCCTGGAACGTGCAGCAGTGTAGGGGGCGCGGGGCGGCTGTCAACCTCTAGTCCTGGTTTCATCACAGCTTTTCGTAATGGTAGTACAGATCAGGGTTTGCGCTTTGATCCGGTCTGCGGCAGGTTTAAGTCTCTGAAGCAGAATCTTTAACAACAACGACATGAATATAAGTCCGTCCGTGGGCGTGAGCTCCGCCAGTTTGGGGCCGCGTCTTCAAAGTTTAACGCGCAATTTGGCACGGGCCCTTGCCCGGGCCCCGATCGGCTATTGGCCGTACGAACTGCTGGCCATCGTGCTGCTGGTGCCGGTTCTGCTGCATGCTGCGCTGTGGAATGGCTTTCCGCTGCTGTTCTTTGATTCCGGCGCCTACATGCTGGAAGGTTTTGCCGAAGTCTTTGTGCCAGAACGATCCCCGGTCTATTCGCTGTTCCTGCGCTATGTGCAGGGGCGCACCAGCCTGTGGTTCGTTGCCGGGGCGCAATGCCTGATCATCTCGTTCGTTATGGTACAGCTGGCGCGCAGTTTGCGCCCGCGCACCAGCCTGTGGGCCATGCTGGGTTTGGGCGTGCTGATCACGCTGTTTTCCGGTATCGCCTGGATCGCCGGGCAGGTCGAACCTGACTGTCTGACCCCGGTTGTGGTGCTGACACTATATCTGGTTGGCTTTCGGCGGCGGCAGATGGGTTGGTTGCGCAGCGGGCTGACGATGCTGGTCGGGGCTTTGGCCATTGGGGCCCATCCGTCCCATCTTGGTCTGGCGGGCGGGCTGACGCTGGTCACCATCCTCTTTGTGCTGGGTGCGTTACTGCTGCGCCATCGTGTGCGGCTGCCGCGGGCCAATCCCCTGCTGCCTGCGCTGACGGTGTTTCTGGCCATCGCGCTGACCATGGCGGCGAACTACACGCTGACCGGCAAGATTTTTCTCAACCGTTCAGGCACGATTTTCTTTGCCGCCCGCCTGATCGGTGATGGTACTGCAAAAAAGACCCTGTATGCGGTTTGCCCTACCCACAAGCTGCAGCTCTGCCCCTACAAGGATTACCTGCCCAAGACGGCGGATTCCTATTTGTGGGGTCCTTATACGCCTTTTAATAAAATTGGACGTTTCTACGGCCCGCGCGAGGAATATGAATTTCTGGTGCGCGAAAGCCTCGAACGCTATCCGCTCGAAATCCTCGGCTCGGGGCTGTGGGCCTCGGTCCGTCAGTTCTTCATGATCCGCACCGGTGATGGCATCAGCCCGACCGAATGGGTGCTGAATGATGGTTTTGCCCATTTCATGCCGGGGCAGGCCAAGGCCTATCTGCATGCCCGCCAGCAGGAAGGAAAAATCTGGTTTTCCGGCGTTAATGTGGTGCATGTGCCGCTTTTGTTCGCGTCGCTGATCTGGTTGATTTTCGTGTTGAGCGGGGCGATCCGGCGCCGGCAGTGGGGGCGGGCAATTCTGCCGGGCTATCTGTTCATTGCGCTTCTGGGCAATGCATTGGTGTGCGGGATGTTCTCTGGTCCGCATGACCGCTATCAATCCCGATTGGTGTGGATTGCGCCGTTTGTGCTGATTTTGACCGAGCGGCGTCATCTCGCCACCAAATTTGCCGCAAGGTTCACGACGCGAATTTAGGCCGCGCTTGTGCATACTATGGGGTAAAATACCGTTGTAAGTGTGTGTCGCGTAAGAATATCGTTTTCGCGTCGCGACAATTCCTTTATGAAACTGCTAGGGGCGGGAGAATCCCTTGCGCGGTCCCATACGCGAAAAGAACGCGTGGGGGTATTCGTTCGCAATAGCTAAAGAGTGGGTTCGTAGCGAAACATGGCTTGTGCGGTTCGCATTGCTCCTTCCATTTTGGCGGCAGATTTCGCCCGTCTGGGTGCCGAAGTCTCGGCGGTCGAGGCGGCGGGTGCCGATTTTATCCATGTCGACGTGATGGACGGGCATTTTGTGCCCAATTTCACCGTCGGCCCGCAAATCGTTAAGGCCTTGCGGCCACACGCGAAAATTCCCTTTGATGTGCATCTGATGATTTCCCCGGTTGATGCCTTCATCGAAAGCTTTGCCGTTGCCGGGGCCGATGGTATCACCGTGCACCCGGAAGCCGGCCCCCATATCCATCGCACGCTGCAGCTCATCCGGTCCTTTGGCAAAAAGGCCGGGGTGGCGCTCAACCCCGGTACACCGGTAGACGTGCTCGATTACTGCCTTGATCTGGTCGATCTGGTGCTGGTGATGACAGTCAATCCCGGTTTTGGTGGTCAGGCGTTTATTGATAGTCAGTTGCAAAAGGTTGCGGCGGTGGCTGAACGAATTCGCAAGACCGGCCACGCTATCGCGCTGGAAGTTGATGGCGGCATCACGCCCAAGACCGCACCGGCGGTGATTGCGGCCGGTGCCGACCTGCTGGTGGCAGGTACGGCGGTGTTTGGTGCCCCGGGCGGTGACTATCAGGCGGCAATCGCCGCACTGAGGGGGTGACCATGGCGGGTAAAATTAACCGTCCGCCGCCACCGCCGGGCTATTATATCGAGGCTGTGCAGTGCCTGTGCCGTGTTCCGCTGGCGACGCTGCGGCGCTGGTATCGCAGGCGCTGGTTCTATCGTCGCCTGCTTAAAGGCCAGCTGTGCGATACCCTGGCGCTGGCACCCAATGATGTCGCCCCGCGCCGTCTGGACGATGCCAACGCACTGCTCAAGGGGCGCTTTACCTTTGGTGGCGAGACGGTCGAGGCCATCGGCAGTTCGGTGTTCGATTATCAGGCACCGTCGCTGTCCTGGGCGGAAGAGTTGCATGCCTTTGCCTGGTTGCCGCCGCTGGCTGCGGCCGGTGGCGAGCCCGCCCGTAAAATGGCGACCAGCCTGATTGCCCAGTGGCTGCATCGCTATCCACGCTATTGCGAACCGGCCTATCGCCCGCACATTCTGGCCCGTCGCCTGATCCGTATTTTTGCCCATAGCCGCTTTACCATTGCCAATTCCGATCTGATGTGGCGTTCGCAGCTGTTTGTCAGCCTGCGCGAACAGACCCGGCTGTTGGCCCGTATCATTCTGGAGGCACCCGATGGTGTGCCACGGTTTGAGACGGCGGTGGCGGTGGCGCTGTCTGGTCTGTGTCTGGACGATGGCGGTAATATCCGGCGGCTGACGCTGGGGCTGACCCGGCTGCAGGCGGAGATTATCCGCCAGATTCTGCCAGATGGCGGCCATATCAGCCGCAGCCCTGAGGCTTTGGCTGAGATCTATCGGCTTCTGGTCATGCTGCGCGAGGCCCTGGCGGCCCGCGGGGTTGAGCGGCCGGACTTCATGCGCATCGCGATGGAGCGTATGGCGCCGATGATCCGCTTCTTCCGCCATGGTGACGGGGCGCTGGCTCTGTTCAATGGCGGGGCGGAAAGCGATCCGCGCACCATCAGCTGGCTGTTGTCGCAGGATGACGCCCGCGCCAAGCCGCCGTTGCAGGCCCATCATTCCGGCTATCACCGCCTGAGCGCCGGTCACACCCTGGCGCTGGTCGAGTGCGGTCGGGTGCCGCCCGGGGTGTTCTCGGGGCGCGCCCATGCCGGTTGCCTCAGTTTCGAGCTGAGCTCGGGTGCCCAACGCATCGTGGTCAATTGCGGCACGGCGGGTGGGGCAGGGTACACGTCGTGGGAAGATGTGCTGAAATCTACCGCCGCCCATTCTGCGGTGACACTGGCCAATACCTCGTCGGCGCAGGTGCTGCAGCCGGGCTGGCTGCGCCGGACACTGGGTCCCCGGCTCTATCGCGGGCCGGTTCGTACCGTTTCCCAACGTGGCGAGAGCGTGCGTGGCTGGACGGTTTCGGCCGGGCATGACGGTTATACCCGCGCCTTTGGCGTGGCGATCGAGCGCGAACTGACCCTGTCACAGCAGGGCTTGGCGTTGACCGGGGTTGATCGTATTCTGCCAGCGCGTAAGCCGCGTGCGGCGGGGTTTGTCGTACGCTTTCATATCCATCCCGATGTGCGCCTGTCACGGGCGCAAAGCGGCGATGTCCTGCTGAAACTGCCTAATGGCGAGGGATGGCGTTTTCGCACCTCGCTGCCGGTGGCGGTGGAGGAGAGTATCTATTTCGGTGGCCCCGCCCCCCGGCGGTGCGAGCAGTTAGTACTCACTGGCGAAATGCAGGGTGCCCCGGTAGAGATCACCTGGGTGTTTGAACAGATCGGGGCTGCGTAGCATTTTCACCCCATAATAGGAGGCGATCATGGCGCAATATATTTTGCCGAAAGGCAGCCGGCCGAAAAAGGGCAAGGTCTGGGACGGGCCCAAGAACGCCGTCGGCAAAAGCGCCAAGGGCGTAAAACCCTTTCGCATCTATCGCTATGACCCGACCGAGGGCGGTAATCCGCGGATCGATACCTATTACGTCGATCTCAACGACTGCGGGCCGATGGTGCTCGATGCCCTGATTAAGATCAAAAATGAGATTGATCCGACGCTGACCTTCCGTCGTTCGTGCCGCGAGGGCGTTTGCGGTTCCTGCGCCATGAATATCGATGGCCAGAACACGCTGGCCTGCACCAAGGCGATCACCGACGTGTCCGGCCCGGTCAAGGTCTTTCCGTTGCCACATATGCCGGTGGTCAAGGATCTGGTGCCCGATCTGACCCATTTCTATGCCCAGTACGCTGCGATCATGCCCTGGCTGCAGACCCGTGACGCCCCCCCGGACGAGGAGTGGCGGCAGGCCCCTGAGGACCGCGCAGAGCTTGATGGCTTATACGAGTGCGTGTTGTGCGCCAGTTGCTCGACCGCCTGCCCGAGCTATTGGTGGAATGCCGAGCGCTATCTCGGGCCATCGGCCTTGCTGCAGGCCTACCGCTGGATCGTTGACAGCCGGGACGACATGACCGGTGAACGGCTCGACATGCTGGAAGACCCGTTCCGGCTGTATCGCTGTCACACCATCATGAACTGTACGGCGTCCTGCCCCAAAGGGCTTAATCCGGCCAAAGCCATTGCCTCGATTAAGGAAATGCTGGTTAAGCGCGGGCTTTAACTTTTATTACCATTCCGCGCCGGCCTTCCTGTCGCCGTGCGCTAACGGGACCTTTGCCAAAGGGCTTCCCCATCGTCTTAGGATGGTGCGGTGTTGGTACGGTAGTGTGTGTCAAAATAAGGCGATTAGTATCGGTGTAAATATCGTTACGTGTATCAGATACGCTTTGCACTCAAGCGGGAACATGCGAATATTCCTGCACGGCTCCCGCGCCGTGGGCGCATTTCTCACGGGTGTGACGAGCGTGATATAATGGCACAAGCGTCAAACAGGCGCTGATAATAAGAGCACGAAAATCCCTGCTTGCCCCAGGGTTTGCAGGGAGTAGCCGAAAACCATTGGTTCTGTTGTGACTAACCAGTTCAGGGATAGGAAAAAAACTATGACCAAATGGGTATATAATTTCGGAGAGAACACAGCCGACGGCGATGCCGCAATGCGCAATCTGCTCGGTGGCAAAGGTGCCAATCTGGCAGAGATGAGTAACCTCGGGCTGCCCGTACCTCCAGGCTTTACCGCAACGACGGAAGTTTGCACGTATTTCTATCAGCATGATGGTAGCTATCCATCTGATTTGACCGATCAGGTCGAACAGGCGGTCGATTTGTTGGGTAATCGCATGGGCAAATCGCTCGGTGATCCCAGCCGCCCGTTGCTGGTTTCGGTGCGTTCCGGTGCGCGTATTTCGATGCCGGGTATGATGGATACGGTGCTCAATCTTGGTCTTAATCCCGCCACCACGGAAGGGCTGGCCCGGGCGACCAACAATCGGCGTTTTGCTTATGATTCCTACCGCCGCTTCATTCAGATGTATGGCAATGTCGTGCTCGGTATCGACCATGACAAGTTCGAGGAAATCCTCGACGATGTGAAAGACGCCAAAGGTCTGATGCACGACACCGATCTGGACATCGGTGATCTGGAAGTTGTCGTTGAACGCTATAAGGCGCTGGTCAAGCAAGAGCTTGGCCGTCCGTTCCCGGATGATGTCAACGAACAGCTTTGGGGCGCCATTGGGGCCGTGTTTGGTTCCTGGCAAATTCCCCGTGCCAAGGCCTATCGTCAGCTCAATAAAATCCCGGAAGACTGGGGCACGGCCGTCAATGTGCAGGCCATGGTGTATGGCAATTTTGGTGATACATCGGCCACCGGCGTCGCCTTTACCCGCGACCCGTCAACCGGTGAAAATCTGCTCTATGGCGAATATCTCATCAACGCGCAGGGTGAGGATGTCGTCGCTGGTATTCGTACGCCACAAGATATTTCCAAGATTTATCGCGACCGCGCCCATCACGAAAATCCGTCGATGGAAGAGACGATGCCCGAGAATTATAAGCTGTTGAAAAACATCTCGGACAAGCTGGAAAGCCACTTCCACGAAATGCTGGATATGGAGTTTACCATTCAGGAAGGTAAGCTTTTTATGCTGCAATGTCGGACCGGTAAGCGGACCGCGCGGGCGGCTTTGCGCATTGCCATTGATCAGGTCAAAGAAGGGCTGATCACCAAGAAGCAGGCGCTGGCACGGATCGACCCGTCAGCGCTGGATCAACTGTTGCATCCGACACTCGATCCCAAAGCGCAGAAAATCAAGCTGGCAACGGGGTTGGCGGCATCGCCGGGTGCGGCGATTGGTGAGGTGACCTTCACGGCGTCAGAAGCCGAAGCGCGTACGGCAGAAGGCAAGGACGTCATTTTAGTGCGCACCGAAACCAGCCCGGAAGATATCAAAGGTATGCATGCGGCCAAAGGTATTCTGACCGCGCGTGGTGGTATGACCAGCCATGCGGCCGTTGTGGCCCGTGGTATGGGGCGGCCGTGTGTAGCCGGTGCGGGCGAATTGCGCATCAACGCAGATGCCGGTTTGATCAACATCGGCGAGATCGTGGTTAAGCGTGGCGACATCATCACCCTCGATGGGTCGACCGGCCATGTTTACAAGGGGCGGGTGGCGTTACAGCAGCCCGAAATGACCGACGATTTCAAAACCCTGATGCTGTGGTCGGATGAAGTCCGTACACTGAAAGTATTCACCAACGCCGATACGCCTGAAGATGCCGAAACGGCAATTGGCTTCGGTGCGCAGGGGGTTGGTTTGTGCCGTACCGAGCATATGTTCTTTAATGCGGATCGTATCATTGCAGTACGACAGATGATTCTCGCCGAATCACTGGAAGAACGTGAAAAGGCTCTGGCCAAGCTGTTGCCAATGCAACGTAGTGATTTTGAAGGCATTTTCCGTGCGATGAACGGGTTAACGGTCATCATTCGGTTGCTTGATCCGCCGCTGCATGAATTTGTTCCGCATAAGGAAGAAGAGTTCGTTGCGGTTGCGGCTGCTGCGGGTGTGTCGGTTGAGAAGCTCAAAGCCAAATGTAATGCGCTACAGGAAATGAACCCGATGCTGGGTCACCGTGGTTGCCGGTTGGGTATCACCTATCCGGAAATTACCGCGATGCAGGCGAGGGCCATTCTTGAAGCCGCACTCAATGTCGAAGCCGATGGTGGCGATGTCCATGCCGAGATCATGATCCCGGTGGTGGCCTTCAAAGCCGAGCTCGATTTCGCCAAATCGGTGATCGATAAAGTGGCGGTGGCGGTAAAACAGGAACGCGGAAAACTCCCGAAATATAAGGTCGGAACGATGATCGAGTTGCCGCGCGCCGCTTTGCGCGCGGGTGATCTGGCCGAGACGGCGGAGTTCTTCTCGTTCGGTACCAATGATCTGACGCAAACAACATTGGGTGTCAGCCGTGATGATGCTGGTCCGTTCCTGACCGAGTATCAGGTCAAGGGTTTGTTGATGCACGATCCGTTCGTCACCATCGATCGTGATGGTGTTGGCGAGCTGATAAAAATTGCAGCGGAACGCGGTCGTAAAACGCGTCCTGATATCTCGATTGGTATTTGTGGCGAGCATGGTGGTGATCCTGAATCGATTATGTTGTGTCAGGAAGCTGGCTTGAATTACGTCTCTTGCTCACCCTATCGTGTACCTGTTGCACGCCTTGCCGCGGCGCAAGCGGCGTTAAAATCGCAAAAAGACCTCAATTAATAATGCTTGCAATTCGCTTATAACTTGAATGGGAACCCCGGCAAATGCCGGGATTCCCTATGTTTTTCAGTGTTTTGCGTGACGCAGTGTCACGCGGTAAGATTTTTTTGTTTGACGATGACGAATTTCTTGGCCAAAAACAGCCTTGAAAACAGTAGGAGTTGTGAGCCATTGGGAGTTTTACACCGGACTTACGTTTCTCAATCCGTGGAGAGTAAGACCCTATGACCAAGAAACGCAGTGAAGCTCTTCGGCGTTCAGACAAGATCCTCGTTGGTGCTCTGGCCATGGTGTTGGCAGCTGCCAGCGCGGCAGTCGGGGCTACGGCCGCATATCATCCGAGTGCGGATAATTCCCGTTCTGCCCCCGCCGTTTCGCCGGCAGCTATGGTGTTACAGAATGCCGATGCCAATCAGGTGCGCGCCGCAATGCCGGCGATGGCCAATGATGCGTCGGCCAATGCCGTGCCGCTGGAACGGACAAACTTTGCCTCGGCCGCCGAGAACAAAGTGCTTGAGAATTTATTGAAGGAACATCGTTGCCTGTCTGAAGCGTTGTATTACGAAGCCCGCGGTGAAGGTGATCGTGGGCAGAAGGCGGTGGCGGAAGTGATCTTCCATCGTTTGCGCACTGGCAACTATGGTCATTCAATTTGTGCCGTGGTCTATGAGGGCGCCTATAAACCGGGCTGCCAGTTCTCGTTCACCTGTAACGGCATGATCGGTCAAAAGAAGAACGCATCGGTGTGGATGAATTCGCAGCTTCTTGCCGCGAAGATTCTAACCAACGAAGAGCATCTTAACGATATCACCGGGGGCGCCACCAGCTACCACGCTATTTCGGTACAACCGGATTGGGCTGGCTATCTCACCCGTACGGTGCAGATTGGTAACCACGTGTTTTACAAACACGCTTACGGTTCGCGGGCGATGTAGTCATCCGCCAATATCAGATACGAAAACGCCGCCCACTGGGCGGCGTTTTTTTATTGATCTGTATACGTCTTAAAATTATTTGCCGGCCCATTTTTGCGCCGCTTCCGCAATGCGCTTGCCATAGGCGGCGGCAGTCTTCTTGTCGGATGCGGTCGGGCCGACATCGGGGCCCGCATCGGCCGGGCTTTGCGCCATCGCCCCAATCGATCCGCCTAAGCGGTTAAGATCTTCCGGCGAGCCTTTGGTGTTGTTATTGCCGCCTGGCTGGTTGAGCGATACCCACAGCATGCCCTGCTGGGCGGCATAGGTGAACAACTGGATCAGCGTGGTCTGCTTGTCACCGTTCTGGCTGGCAGAGTTGGTGAAGCCGCCCGCCAGTTTGTTGGCCCAGCCGCGTGTGGCATAGGTTTTCGACGAGGCATCCATGAAGGCTTTGAACTGATAGGGGACTGAGCCCATATAGGTCGGTGCACCAAAAATAATGGCATCGGCGTTGGTCAGTTCTTCAATAATGGGGCTGAAATCCTGGGTGGCGCTTTCAATGCGGTACAGCTTGGCCTCGACCCCGGCGGCCGTGGACGCGCCTTCGGCAACGGCCTTGGCCTGTTCGTGGGTGTGGCCGTAGCCGGAATAATAAACCACTGCAACTTTCGTCATGAAACTGCCTTTCGTGTGCGTATGTAACAGACTTTGTTACATATAACCTGTGTCGGTAATTTCAAGCTAATGAGTAGGTTTTTTTGCAATGCGGATTTTGGTGGCGCTTTGTGGCTTGAACGGCCCTGCTGGCTGGGGGCGCAGCGCTTTGGCCCGTGGGGCCCAGCCGGTAAGATAGACAATGTCAAAGGTGGCCGCAAAACGCCCGTCTACACTGAAACGTTGGGCATAGAATGCCTGTGTGGCGGCCCAGATGGTGCGGGTGAAGGCTTTCGGGGTGGGGGCGGCCAGATAGCCGGTCTCGCCCATGCTGCGTAAGTCTGCCATCAGCGTACCAAGCGCGCGATAGCGCACGGTGGTGCGCTCAGAATCGGCGATTGGCATGGTAAATTTGGCCCGCTGCAGCAGTTTGCCCAGATCGGGCACCTCGGCAAAGGGGGCTATGCGGCGGATGGCGGCCCCGCTGGTGGCGATTTCGCCTTCGGCCAAAGTCTCGCGCAGCTCTTGCAGGGTTTGGCCGCCAAACAGTGCGGCCAGGAACAACCCGTCGGGTTTGAGGCGCTGGCGAATTTGGGCCAGCGCACCGGGCAGGTCGTTGAGGCTGTGCAGATCGAGCAGGCTGACGATCAGGTCGAATTCCCCTTCCGCCTGTAGGGCCTCGTGGCTGTCAAAGCTGCCCGGCTGCCAGCTGTCGGCAAAGGCGGCGATTTCGGCTGTCCAACCCTTTTGCCAGCCCCCCAGATGAAGCCCGCGGGTAAAATGCCGTGTGGTGGGGATCAGTCGGTCGGCAATACCTTCGGCCGCCTCGCGCCATAAAACGGGCGGTTCGGTATTGAGCCGGGCCATGGCACGGGCGCGCTGACGGACGCGACGCACGGAATCGAAGATGGGCTCTAATGTCCTGTGGGCTGACTCGGTCATAACGGCTAAGATAGCAAGACGAGAGGTGGGCGCAATTGAGCAGTCTGCAAAACCCGTCGCAAAATTGGTCCCGGGGGCTGGGCGGTGCCAGCCTGTATGACTTTGCTCAGGCTCTGGTTCGTCTGATCTTTCCGCCCCAATGTCTGATTTGCGGCACGCCGGTGGAAAATCGCGCCAGCCTGTGCCCGGATTGCTGGAAAGAAGTCCATTTTCTCGACGGTCCGGTCTGCGCGGTGTGCGGGCTACCCTTCGATGTTGATCCGGGCGCGGCGGCGGTGTGTGGGGCCTGTCTGGCCCATCCGCCAGCCTTTGCCATGGCCCGGGCCGTGCTGCGCTATGACGATGCCAGTAAGGCACCGATTCTGGCGTTGAAACATGCCGACCGGCTCGATCTGGCCCCGATGCTGGCGCACTGGATGCTGCGCAGCGGACAGGATTTGATCGATACCGCCGATATGATTGTGCCGGTGCCGCTGCACCCCATGCGGCTCTGGCGACGGCGTTATAACCAGGCGGCGGAACTGGCCCGTTTTATCGCTCGCCAGAGTGGACGGATCTATGCGCCCTTACTGTTGCAGCGGCGGCGGGCGACCAAAAGTCAGGGCGAGATGCCCTCGGCCAAGGCTAGAAGGCGCAATGTTCGTGGGGCTTTTGTGGTGCCCGTGGTCCATCGTGCCGCGGTGCAGGGCCGTCATATTCTACTGATTGATGATGTTTTAACCACCGGGGCAACGGTTGATGCCTGCGCCCGGGCGCTGAAATGGGCTGGTGCTGAAAAAGTATCGGTGCTGGCGGTGGCGCGCGTTGTCCGCACCCCCGAGGGTATTATATAAGCTCATGTGTCAACAAAGGTTAGGATGCTATGGCGAATATCAAGATCTACACCACCCGCGTGTGCCCCTATTGCGTGCGCGCCAAGTCGTTGTTTGCCAAGAAGGGCGTCGCGTATGAGGAAGTCGATGTTTCCGATGATGCCGCTTTGCGCGAATCCATGACCCAGCAAGCCGGTGGTCGCCGTACGGTGCCGCAGATTTTCATCAACGATCAGCATATCGGCGGTTGCGACGATCTCTACGCCCTCGACAAGGCTGGCGGTCTTGATCCCCTTCTGGCGCAATGACGGAATTTCGCGCGGCCTGTTTGCAGATGAATTCCGGCGCTGACCGCGCCGGGAATTTCGATTCGCTCTACACTCTGGCGCATGAAGCCCGGGCGGCGGGGGCCGAGTTCCTCGCCACACCGGAAAATACCCTGCTGATGGCCCCCGATCCGGATACCAAGCTGGCGCAGAGCTTTTCCGAAAGCGATGATACGCTGCTGCCTAAGGTGGTTGCCCTGGCGACCGAGTTGCGCGTCTGGCTGCTAATCGGTTCGCTGGCGATCAAAATCCGCCCCGATAAAACCGTCAACCGCAGCCTGCTGATTGCCCCTGACGGGCAGATCGTGGCCCGCTACGATAAAATCCATCTGTTCGATGTCAGCCTGCCTTCGGGCGAGCGCTATCGCGAATCAAACACGGTCGAAAGTGGCGCGCGGGCGGTGAACACGCGTCTGCCGTGGGGCCGGGTGGGCTTTTCGATTTGCTATGACGTGCGGTTTCCGCAGCTTTATCGCACGCTGGGGCAGGCCGGGGCGATTTTTATCACCGTACCGGCGGCCTTCACCAAAACCACCGGCAGTGCCCACTGGCATGTGCTGCTCAGGGCCCGCGCCATTGAAACCGGCTCTTTCATTATTGCCCCGGCGCAATGCGGCAGCCATCCGGGCGGGCGGCAAACCTATGGCCATTCGTTGATTGTTTCGCCCTGGGGCGAGGTGCTGGCCGAGGGGGGCGAAAGCCCCGGCGTCATCATGGCCGACATCAATCCGGCCCTGGCTTATGACGCGCGTGCACGGGTGCCGAGTTTGATCGGCGACCGGGCTTTTCTGTGATCTGGGTGCGAACGCATGTGGGTATGGAGTTGTTCACCGCAACATGTAATCCCCCCTTGCGCCAGACGGCCATTACCCCCATTTTTATAGCATGATCGTCTATAACCTCACTTGCGACCACGGCCATGAGTTCGAGGCGTGGTTCGCCTCCAGTACCGCGTTCGATGAGCAGTCGAGCGGCGGCAATGTACTGTGCCCGTTCTGTAGTAGCCATCAGGTCGAAAAATCGGTGATGGCACCGGCCTTATCCGGGGCGAAAAAGCCCAGCCTCAATGCCGATGAAATGCACAAGATACGCAAACTGGTGGCGGGCGTGCGCAAATATGTCCTCGATAATGGCGAGGATGTCGGCCAACGCTTTCCCGAAGAAGCCCGCGCCATTCATTACGGCGACAAGGAAATGCGCCAGATCTATGGCGAGGCGACGCTGGAGGAGGCCGCCGATCTGGCCGAGGAGGGCATTGATGTTCTGCCCCTGCCGCCGGATCTCGATGAAGTGGCCAACTGAAAATCATCCGTGGAATGTGCCGGATAGCACAAGGGGCGCCAAATGCGCCCCTTGTTCGTATTTGGCTGATGAGCCGGGAAATTATCCGCGCAGCCGTTTGGCCGCATCGACGGCAAAATAGGTCAGAATGCCATTGGCGCCGGCGCGTTTGAATGCCATCAGGCTTTCCAGAATGATGCGGTCAGGATCCAGAAAGCCAGCATTCATCGCTGCCATCAGCATGGCGTACTCGCCTGACACCTGATAGCTGAACGTCGGCATGTGGAAGGTGGCTTTGACCCGCGCCAGCACATCCAGATAGGGCATGCCGGGTTTGACCATCACCATATCGGCGCCTTCGCTAATATCGAGGGCCACCTCGCGTAAGGCTTCGTCGGTATTGGCCGGGTCCATCTGATAGGTGCGCTTGTCACCGATCAGCGCTTTGGACGAGCCGACGGCATCGCGGAACGGGCCGTAAAACGCTGACGCATATTTGGCGGCATAGGCCATGATCATCGTGTTTTTGTGGCCGTGGCTTTCCAGTGCGGCGCGGATGGCACCGATGCGCCCGTCCATCATGTCGGAAGGGGCGATGATATCACAGCCGGCTTCGACCTGAGCGAGGGCTTGTTTGATCAGTACCTCGACGGATTCGTCGTTAACGACATAATCGCCTTCGATCAGTCCGTCATGGCCGTGGGTGGTGAACGGGTCGAGTGCCACATCGCACAGAATACCGATCTGCGGCACCGCCTTTTTGATGGCGCGGGTGGCGCGGCAGATCAAATTATCGGGATTATAGGCTTCGCGCCCGTCGGCGGTTTTACGTGCCGGGTCGGTATGGGGGAACAGGGCGATAACCGGAATGCCCAGATCGGCCGCTTCCCTGGCGGCTTCCACGGCTTTGTCGACGCTGTAGCGCAATACGCCCGGCATGGTTGCGACAGCTTCAGTTTTGTTTTCACCATCGATGATGAAAATCGGCCAGATAAAATCCGCTGCGGACAGTGTGTTTTCAGCGCACAGCGCGCGTGACCAGGATTGGGCACGCGTGCGACGCATGCGAATGGCGGGAAACTCAGGCGAAACTGCAGACATTATCGACAAGTTCCTTTTGCAAATGGGCGGCCTAAAAGGGGGAAACGGCCAGTTTGAGGATTTTGCCTTAAACTATAATCCTAACGCGGGGCGCGGCAATGCATCGATTGACGTGGAGGCCGCCTATTCCTAAAGCTTGAGATAACAGGACGGTACATGATGGATGACATTCTCTTCGAACGTCGCGGCGCAGCCGGGATTATCACGCTCAATCGCCCCAAGGTGCTCAATGCCCTTAACCATGGCATGATCCGGTCCTTACGCGAGGCGCTGGATGCGTGGGGGGATGATGACTCGATCGGCGCGGTGATTTTGTGTGGTGAAGGCGAACGGGCTTTCTGCGCCGGCGGTGATATCCGCATGTTCCATGCCTCGGCCGTGGCCGGGGATCGGGCGGCGGAAGATTTTTGGTTCGATGAATATTCGCTGATTTCCTATATCCATCATTATCACAAGCCGCATCTGGCCTTGCTGCATGGCATTACCATGGGCGGCGGGCTTGGCATTGCCGTGCCGGGCACTTTCCGCGTTGGGGCGGAAAATCTGGTCTGTGCAATGCCCGAGACCGGCATTGGTTTCTTCCCCGATGTCGGGGCCAGCTATTTCCTGTCGCGGGCACCGGGGCTGACCGGGCTCTACATGGCGATGAGCGGGGCGCGCGCCAAACAGGCTGATGCGCTGTATCTTGGTCTGATCACCCATGTGCTGCCACAGAAGAAATGGCCAGATTTTATTGATGCACTGGCCAGCGGTGACGAGGTTGGCGATCTGTTGCGCCGTGCCCGCAGCGCCGGGTTGGAATCGGCCATCGAAAAACAGCGCGGTGTGATTGATGCGGCTTTTGCGGCCCCCACTGTCGAAGGGGTGCTCAGTGCGCTGGATCGCAACAACACGTCGTTTGCCCGTGAAACGGCGGCCATGATCCGGTCGCGTTCGCCCTTGTCGGTCAAGGTGGCGTTCCATGCCTGGCACGCCGGCCGTACGCTCGATTTCGATGCCTGCATGCAGATGGAATACCGGGTGGCCTGCCGGATAAAGCGTTTGCCTGACTTCCGCGAAGGTATTCGGGCAACCGTTATTGATAAGGATAATAATCCTAAATGGGCTGCGGCGCCGGATGCGGTGACCGATGCTGAAGTCGAAGCCTGTTTTGCACCGTTACCAGAAGGTGAGTTGGCCGTGTCTTCTTAAGGGGCCATTACCTACTTTCATTGTTAGATGTTGGGATGTATTTTAATAGTGATTGCAGTATATTATATTCTCCTTTTATGAATATCATAGTTCTCTTCTCAGGTAATTTTACATATCGTTAACGGGTGCCGAACTACACATTTTCTTAATTACGTCGGGTGGATTCTGGCGGGACTTAAGATTCTGACGGGATTGAATTGTATCGGGGCTGATTGTGACGGACTGGGGAACAGGAAGTAATACGATGAATGCAGTGGCAAATGCGCAGACGCAGACGTCAAACGATCCGGAAGCTGAGCGCCCGCCGAAGAGCCCGTATTTTGAGATGTTGAATTTGGTGGAGCGTTTGCATCGCCAGTTGCTCGACGTCATCAAGGACGAGCTCGACCGTCGTGAGGAACGCGAGATTAACAGCGTTCAGGCGTTGCTTTTGTTTAACGTCGGGGATCAGGAATTGTCGGCGGGGGAATTGCGTTCCCGTGGCCATTATCTTGGCTCGAACGTCTCCTATAATCTGAAAAAGCTGGTTGATCTGGGCTATGTGCACCATTCGCGTTCCGAAACGGACCGCCGCTCGGTGCTGGTACGCCTGACCCGCAAGGGGGAACTGGTGCGTGACATGTTACGCGAACTGTTCCAGCGCCATCTCGGTTCGTTGGAAACGGTTGGCAATGTCACCGACGGGGATCTTGATGGACTGAATACCAGCCTGAAGCGGGTTGAACGATTCTGGATCGATCAGGTGCGTTTCCGTCTTTAAGCCTGGCTTTACGTGCCTGGGGCCGCATGTTTTACGGCTCTTGTCGCACGTAGAGAGGTTTTGCGATTCTTATTTCAGGTCTTTTATCTGCCGGTTTTCCCTTGGGGGCTGGCGTGTAGCGGCAGCGCGTTGCGATAAAAAATATCGGACGCGCTGTTTTTTTATGCGTTTTGAGGTTTGTGATCGTGCAATCGGTGTAATTGGGCGTTTTTGACGCAAATCGGATGGATCGTTGGCAGACGCTGGTCTAATGTGCCGCCAGACTTGTGAGCTAACGCGGCTCGCTCCCTTCAGGATGAGAGACGGATACATGGTTTATCACTATCTTTCGCGGTTTCAGGAGGCCCTTGCCGGTTTGAAGCGCGAGGGGCGCTATCGGGTTTTTGCCGATCTGGTGCGTAGACGCGGCAATTTCCCGGCGGCCGATCATTTTACCAGTGGTGGCACCCGCCCGATCACGGTGTGGTGCAGCAACGATTACCTTGGTATGGGACAGCATCCTGACGTGATTGCCGCCATGCATGCGGCGCTGGATAAAGCCGGCGCGGGCGCGGGCGGTACGCGTAATATTTCCGGCACCACGCATTATCATATCGAGCTGGAGCATGAGCTCGCCGATCTGCATGGCAAGGAAGCGGCGCTGACTTTTACGTCCGGCTATGCCTCCAACGATACCACGCTGTCGACGCTGTACCGGCTGCTGCCCGGGCTGATCATCTTCTCAGACGAGCTTAACCATGCCTCGATGATCGAGGGGATCCGTCGCGGCCATGGTGAAAAGCGCATATTCCGCCATAATGATCTGGCCCATCTTGAAGAACTGCTGCGCGAGGCCGATCCGGCTGCGCCCAAGCTGATTGCCTTCGAGGCGGTGTATTCGATGGATGGCGATTTCGGCCCGACCCATGCGATCTGCGATCTGGCAGAAAAGTATGGCTGCATGACCTATATCGACGAAGTCCATGCCGTCGGTCTGTATGGGCCCCGCGGTGCCGGTGTGGCGGCGCGTGATGGTGCGATGGACCGCATCGACATCGTCGAAGGCACGCTGGCCAAGGCGTTTGGTCTGATGGGGGGCTATATCACCGGCAAGACCGAAGTGATCGATGCAATCCGTTCTTTTGGTCCCGGGTTTATCTTCTCGACGTCTCTTGCTCCGGTGCTGGCGGCGGGTGCAATTGCCAGTATTCGTCATCTCAAAGGAAGTGATGTTGAACGCAAGGCGCTGCATGCCAATGCCGCCAGGCTGAAGGGGCTGCTGCAGGATGCTGGTATCCCGATGATCAATTCGCCGAGCCATGTTGTGCCGGTGATGGTCGGTGATGCCGCCAAGTGCAAATCGGTCGCCGATGCCTTGCTGAACGACCACGGGATCTATGTTCAGCCGGTTAATTTCCCCACCGTGCCGCGCGGTACCGAGCGTTTACGCTTTACCCCGTCGCCGGTGCATACGCCCGAGATGATGAAGATGTTGGTCGATGCGCTGGACGTTGTCTGGAACACCCACCATTTGCCACGGGTGAGCTAAAGCATTGGCGGAAGATCGCAAAACCATTTCGGCGCCGGGGCGCGATATTTATATCGAATTTCTGGTCCAGGGGGCGCTGGTCAAGACCACCGCAATTGATAGTGTGACGGGGACCGAGGTGTGCATTTTTGGTCCCCGCACAACACCGCGTGAGGTCTTGATTAAAAATGCGGTCGCCAAGCTTCAGTATGTTCAGGCCAAGAATAAGACCTAAGTAAAGACCATAGATTTATTGTTACCTTACCGGATGCGAAACAAAAAAGCGGGCGCTGTCTGAACAGCGTCCGCTTTTTTGTTTTATCTGGTACGGCAAAGCCCCGGGTGGGGCCTGTACGGCCGATACTTAGCGGCGTTTGCCCTTGGGCGGCTGCGCCCCTTTGCCAAGGCCAATCTTCTTGGCAAATTCTGAACGCTGTGCAGCATAGTTCGAAGCCACCATGGGATAATCCGCCGGCAGGTTCCACTTGGCGCGATACTGGTCCGGCGTCAGGCCGTAACGCGAGCGCAAATAACGCTTCAGCATTTTCAGCTTTTTGCCGTCTTCCAGGCAGATCAGATATTCCGGCGTGACCGATTTCTTGACGGGGACTGCCGGCTTCAGCGCGGTGGGGATCTCGGCAACTGGTGCACCGGTCAGACTGCCCAGCGTGGCATGAATATTTTTAATAATGTTGGGAAGATCCCCGGCCTGAACCGGATTGTTGCTGACATAGGCAGCAACGATTTCACCGGTCAAGGTGAGGATCTCGTCATACTTGTTATCATCTATATCGTGCGTGGCCATCGAGTATTATCCCTGCATTTGTCTATTGGCGAAATCCGGTTCGCTCTCTCTATCTAGCCATATCCGATCCGGAATCAAATCTTATTTTGTATCAATCGCTGACTTATGGTCAAATATTCGTAATAATTAATGTTTGTCGTAACTTGGCTTTATGTTTTTTGTCATTTGAAGGCAGCGGTGCCGCGCTCTTTGTATCCGTAAAACCGACTGCGGGTTAATTTCAATTTGTCACGGCCTGGCGGTTGTTGCCATGATTCGCCTTGGATCCGCGGTATTGTCTGGCAGAAAACGATACATGGCGTTTTTTATCGAGTTTTGCTCTAGATTTAGTGACGCGGGCAGGGTACTTCCCCTTTAGGCTGCGCATGGTCGCTTGCATTCGAGGCCGCCAGCCACCGTAATAACGGCATTACGCCGGTGTTTTTGGTCAAGGCAAATGGGGTTTCGATATGGCCAGTGGTTCAGAGCAGAACAATTCCGGGTTCTTTTCCCGTAGTCTTTCCGATGTCGATCCTGATCTTTTCGCGTCGATCGGTCGGGAATTGCATCGTCAGCAAGAAAAGATTGAACTGATCGCGTCTGAAAACATCGTCAGTAAAGCGGTGTTGGAAGCGCAGGGCTCTGTCCTGACCAATAAATATGCCGAAGGTTATCCTGGCCATCGTTATTATGGCGGTTGCGAGTTCGTCGATGAAGTCGAAACCCTTGCTATCGAGCGGGTTTGCACGTTGTTCGGTGCCACCTATGCCAATGTTCAGCCCAATTCAGGCTCGCAGGCCAATCAGGCGGTGTTTCTGTCCCTGTTGCAGCCAGGCGATACCTTCATGGGGCTGTCGCTGGCCTCGGGCGGGCATCTGACTCACGGCTCCAAGGTCAACATGTCGGGCAAGTGGTTCAATGCGGTCGGCTATGGCGTGCGCCGTCAGGACCATCGCATCGACATGGACGAAGTCGAAGCCATGGCCAAGGAACATAAGCCAAAGCTGATCATTACCGGCGGTTCGGCCTATCCGCGCGTGATTGATTTTGCCCGCTTCCGCAAGATCGCCGACGAAGTCGGGGCCTATCTGATGGTCGATATGGCCCATTTCGCCGGTCTGGTTGCCGGCGGCGTCCACCCCAATCCGCTCGACTGGGCCCATGTCGTCACTTCGACCACCCACAAGACCTTGCGCGGCCCCCGTGGCGGCCTGATCCTGACCCGCGATGCGGCGCTGGGCAAAAAACTCAATTCGGCGATTTTCCCCGGCCTGCAGGGCGGCCCGCTGATGCATGTCATCGCCGGTAAGGCGGTGGCCTTTGGTGAAGCGCTGAAACCCGAGTTCAAGGCTTATGCCAAGCAGATCGTCGATAATGCGGCGGCGCTGGCCCAGACACTGCACGCAGGCGGGCTCGACATCATTTCGGGCGGCACCGATACCCATGTCATGCTGGTGGATCTGCGCCCCAAGGGCGTCACCGGCAAGGCGGCAGAGGAAGCACTCGATCGCGCCTATATCACGTGCAACAAAAACGCCATTCCGTTTGATCCGCAGAAGCCGGCCATCACCTCGGGCATCCGTCTGGGGACGCCCGCGGGCACCACGCGTGGTTTTGGTGTGGAGGAGTTCCGCGAGATTGGCAAATGGATCATCGAGGTTGTCGACTCCCTGGGCCAGAATGGCGAAGGTGGCGATGCTTCGGTGGAAGCTTCCGTGCGGGATCGTGTGCGTGCTCTGTGCGCCCGCTTTCCGATCTACGGTTAGGCCGATTTATGGTTGGGCCGGTTAACGGCTAGAAAGGCATTATCATGCGCTGTCCATTTTGCGGTCACGACGATACTCAGGTCAAAGACAGCCGTCCGTCCGAAGACAATTCGGCGATCCGGCGGCGACGTCATTGCCCTGAATGTGGCGGGCGTTTCACCACCTTCGAGCGGGTGCAGTTACGCGAGCTGATCGTGGTCAAGAAAAATGGACGGCGCGAGCCTTTCGATCGCGATAAACTCGAACGCTCGATCAACCACGCTTTACGTAAGCGCCCGGTCGAGCAGGAACGGGTTGATCGCATGATCACCGGGATCGTTCGTCGTCTGGAAAGTCTGGGCGAGAACGAGATCAATTCGCCGATGATCGGCGAGCTGGTGATGCAGGCGCTGCAAAGCCTCGACAAAGTGGCGTATGTGCGTTTTGCCTCGGTTTATAAAAACTTCCGCGAAGCCAAGGATTTCGAAAATCTCCTTGGTCAGATCACCACCGCGGGCGCTGCCGGCGAGGAACCGGGTCCCAAGGGGGCCTGATATGCGTATTGCGTGTGGGCAGTTCTTCACGGTGGCACATCGTGATCTGCCCGTGCCTATCCGGTGGCGCGATGTCTTGTTGGCCTTCTTGGGTGGCCTGATATGCGCGATTGCGGTATGTGTTGTAGGAATTGTTCTGTTCCGCATACTGAGCTATGCGGCGGCTCCATCCGGTGGGCCTGCTCGATACGACTATTTTATCCATATTGATGCCCTGCTGCGCCGTAACGCGGTGCTGCTGGGTAGTTTGGGTGGGATTGTTTTCTATTTCGTTTTGGGGTGTTTCGTCTGGGGGTATGCAAAG
Organism: Micropepsis pineolensis; assembly: GCF_055392125.1. Classification (NCBI taxonomy): domain Bacteria; kingdom Pseudomonadati; phylum Pseudomonadota; class Alphaproteobacteria; order Micropepsales; family Micropepsaceae; genus Micropepsis; species Micropepsis pineolensis. The sequence goes on along the minus strand of NZ_AP042408.1, from coordinate 2,568,130 downwards.
CAGCTTAGTCTCTACCCGGCAGCTACATCTTTCAAAATAGCGTTTTCTCAGTCAGGGGTGCCGTCATATCCTGATAGGATCAGACGTTTCTTTCCCCCTGTTTCCACCCGTTTTTTGTGGTGGGCGTTCGCATCGGCATGGGCAGTTTTGCTCCCAATCATCCTGCTGTGTGCGTTGCTCGAATTTGTTACGGGTGCAGATTTCACCAGCAGTATGCGGGGGCATGAGCCACGAACTGCTCTGGAGTATGTTGTGGCGCTTGTTGAGATAAGCGTAGCTGCGCCACTTGTTGAAGAACTGTTTTTTCGTGGTTTTGTTCTCGATTGGTTGCGTCAGAAAATGCCTGTCTGGCGCGCCGCTGCCGTATCATCGCTTATTTTTTCACTGGCGCATGGTACTCTAGTGCATTTTCCCGGTGTGCAGGGTGTTTGGTATGTGTTTCAGCTGTGGGGTGATGGTATGGTTATGTCCTATTGGGCTATTCATACTGGCTCTTTACGTCCCGGTGTAGTGTTTCATGCAACGTCTAATGCTATTCTGGTTTCGGCAGCTTATGGGCTTAATTTTATATGAGTATCCCTTCTGTGGATCTTCGTCATATGCGACATGCGCTGGGGCTTGCACAGCGTGGTCTGGGACGCACGGCTCCTAATCCGTCCGTAGGCTGTGTCCTTGTTGCTGACGGGTGCATTGTCGGGCGCGGCTGGACCCAGCCGGGCGGTCGCCCCCACGCCGAAACGCAGGCGTTGACTGCGGCGGGGGCCGCGGCCAAGGGCGCCACCGCCTATGTTACGCTGGAGCCTTGCGCCCATTACGGTCAAACCCCGCCCTGTGCCCAGGCGTTGATTGATGCGCAGGTTGCCCGTGTGGTGGCTGCCACCACCGACCCCGATCACCGGGTGGCCGGTAAAGGTTTCGCAATGCTACGCGCGGCCCGCATCGCGGTAACCGAAGGGGTCTGCCAGCGCGAAGCGCGGGCCCTCAATCAGGGATTCTTTCTGACCAAAACCGCAGCGCGGCCACTGGTTACGCTGAAACTGGCGACATCGCTGGATGGCAAGATTGCCAGCGCCGGTGGCGAAAGTCAGTGGATCACCGGCCCCGGTGCCCGCCGCTATGGCCATCTGCTGCGGGCACGTCATGATGCCATTCTGGTCGGGATCGGCACCGCGCTGGCCGATGATCCGGAACTCAGCTGTCGCCTGCCGGGGATGGAGGATCGCACCCCCGTCCGGGTGGTACTGGACAGCGGCTTGCGTCTGCCAGCCTGGTCGAAACTGGTTAAAACCGCGCGGCGCTGGCCTTTGCTGGTGTTTACTTTATCCGACGATCAGAAATTGGCGGCCGATGGGGTCGATGTTGTCAAAGTGGCACGTGATGCGCGCGGTCGGCCCGATTGCGCGGCGGTTCTGGCCGAGCTGGCGCGCCGCGGCATTACCCGCCTGCTGATTGAAGGGGGCGCTGGGGTGGCGGCATCCTTTTTAGACCGTGATCTGGTTGATCGGCTGGAGCTTTTTACCGCGCCAATGCTACTGGGCGGTGGTGGTACCAGTGCCATTGATGCGCTGTGCGCACTGTCTTTAAGCGAAGTCCCGCGTTTTAACCGTATAAGCCGTCGAGATATCGCTGCCGACCTGCTGGAAAGCTTCGCCCGCCCAGAGTAGGTTCTATTTGCGAGCTGATGAAGAGGACGACCGTTATGTTTACCGGTATCGTAAGCGATATGGGCACTATCCGTGACATCGAAAAGCACGGCGATACCCACCTGACCATTCAGACCCACTATGATGTTGATGCCATTCCAATGGGGGCGTCGATTGCCTGCGCCGGCATCTGTCTGACCGTGGTGGCCAAGGGGTCTGAGAACGAACGCTGGTTTTCGGTTTCGGCATCGGAAGAAACCCGTTCCAAAACGACAATGGGGGAATGGGAAGCGGGGCGCACACTTAATCTTGAACGGCCTTTACGCGTTGGTGACGAGTTTGGCGGTCATATTGTCACCGGTCATGTTGATGGTGTGGCGGAAGTAACCTCGATTACGCCCGAGGGTGAATCGTTGCGTTTCATCTTTAAGACGCCGGCGCCATTGGCCAAATTCATCGCCCCGAAAGGCTCGGTGGCACTCGATGGTGTATCGCTTACGGTTAATGAAGCCGAGGGGCGGCGTTTCGGCGTCAATGTTATTCCGCATACGGCGGAAGTTACTACCTTCGGTTCGTTGAAAGTCGGCGACACAGTGAATATCGAGATAGACCCGCTCGCCCGCTACATGGCGCGGCTGATGAAAGGTTGAAGATGCATTCTGTTTCCCCCCGTGCTTTGTCGAGCCCTGAAGAACTGATTGCCGAGGCAAAAGCCGGGCGTATGATCATTCTGGTGGATGATGAAAATCGCGAAAACGAAGGCGATCTTGTCATTCCGGCAGAGATGTGTACCGACCAATCGATTGCCTTTATGGCGACCCATGCCCGTGGGCTGGTCTGTCTGGCCATTACCCAGGGCCGTGCCGATGAATTGAAGCTGCCGCAGATGACGGCGCATAACCGTGCGCCGCTTGGCACCGCCTTTACCGTATCGGTCGAGGCGGCCGAAGGCGTCACCACCGGTATTTCCGCGCAAGACCGCGCCCGCACCGTTGCCGTGGCGATTGATCCGGCGATGGGGCCGAAAGATATTGTGGTGCCGGGCCATGTCTTTCCGCTGACCGCGCGCGAAGGTGGCGTTCTGGTGCGTGCCGGTCACACCGAAGCGGCGGTCGATATTGCGCGGCTGGCCGGGCTTAATCCGTCCGGCGTGATTTGCGAGGTCATGAAGGATGACGGCACCATGGCCCGTCTGCCCGACCTCATCGAATTTGCTGGTAAGCATGGTCTGAAAATCGGCACCATTGCCGATCTCATTGCCTATCGTCGCCGCTACGACCGTTTCGTCAAAAAACTCGCGGCGGTGCCGTTTGAAAGCGATGTCGGTGGTGCGTGGCAGGCCCATGTTTATGTCAACACCAATGAATATGCCGAACATATTGCGCTGGTGAAGGGCGATATTTCCGGGCCGGAACCGGTACTGGTGCGTATGCACGCTATGAATCCGCTGACCGATGCACTGGCTGAAGCCGGCAGTGGCAATAAGCTGGCCGCATCAATGGCCGTGGTTGCCGAAACGGGCCGTGGCGTGGTGGTTTTGTTGCGTCCGGCGCGGGCAAGCTTTGTTTCCGATCAGCTTTTGCACCGGGCGCAGGAAGATGCCGACCGTCGCCGGGTCAAGGAAGCTGGGGTTGGGGCGCAGATGTTGCTCGATCTTGGCATTAAGAACATGGTATTGTTGACCGACACGCCGGAGAAAAGTGTCGTGGCGCTGGATGGTTTCGACCTCAATATCGTGGCAACCCGGCCGATCCGGCTAAAGTAAAGTATTTTAAAGGTCTGAGGCTAAGCTTCAAAAAGGCCGTGTTCTGTTTGGCGTTACCGGGCGGGGTAGTCCTGCGTCCCGGTCATGGAAAGGATTTGAGTAGCGTGCAGTCTTCGCAACCCTTTGTCCCCGGGGAAAGGACATCCGATATGGTTCCCAATATTCTGGTGATCGAGGCCCCGTTTTATCCGAACATCTCTCGGTTGTTGATGGAGGGGGCAAAGGCCGCACTGCTCAAGGCAAACGCAGAATTTGATTGCGTTTCGGTGCCGGGTGCCCTCGAAATTCCCACGGCTATCAACTTTGCCGTGAAGGGTGGCGGCCGTGGTGGCCGCAGCTATGATGGCTTTGTCGCGCTCGGCTGTGTCATTCGTGGCGAAACGCACCATTTCGACATCGTGGCGACCCAGTCGGCCCGTGCCCTTACCGATTTGGGCGTCAATTACGGCCTGTGCATCGGCAACGGCATTCTGACCACCTATACCGAAGAGCAGGCTATGGTCCGTGCCGATCCGGCCCAGATGAACAAAGGCGGCGGTGCAGTTGATGCCTGTCTGGCACTGATCGAACTGCGCTATCGTATGGGGGCCCGTCGTGACCGCTGATGCTATTTCGCGGCGTCATGCTGCTCGTTTGGCTGCGGTTCAGGCACTGTATCAGATGGAGATGACCGGGGTTGATGCGACCTCGGTGCAGGAAGAATTCGTTTCTTTCCGTTTTGGTTCCGAGCCCGAAGTGACGGCGCTTGGTCTGCCGGATGAGGAATTTTTCACCGCTTTAGTCCATGGCGTACCGCGCCATCAGGAGGAGATCGACCAGTCGATCTCTGGCGCGCTCAATAAAAAATGGAAGCTGTCGCGGGTCGATTCGACCATGCGCGCCATTTTGCGTGCTGCGATGTATGAACTGATCGGTATGGCCGAAGTGCCGGCCAAAGCGGTGATTTCGGAATATGTCGATCTGGCGCGCGGGTTCTGTACGCCGGATGAAACGGCTTTCGTCAATGCTTCGCTGGATACGCTGGCGCGGCAGAAGCGCCCGGCGGAATTCGGCCTGCCCAGCACGGACGTTAAGCTGGAATTCTGATCGCTACAAAATGACAAATAAAACGGGGCGGTAACGTCTCGTTTTATTTGGTATCATTTGATGCGCGTTTCCGGCGGGCCGAGATAGCTGGGTTGCAGACCGCCTTCGTCGATGACAATCTTTTGCAGCACGATATTGGGATCTAGTGCGCGCAAGGTAAGTCTGTGCTTGCCGGGGCTGTCTAAATTTAGCGTGGTCTCCGCTATGCGTATGGTGTTTTTAACTGCGTTTTGCCAGGTACCATTACTGGTATCGGCGGCAAAATCGACCCGTTGCCACGCTCTGTCATCAATCTGTACTTCAAGGCGCAATGTCCGCCCCGATACTACCGGCAATGTCGGTGAGGCATAGAATAATACTCTGGTGTAGCCGCAGCTTACGGTGGTGAAGTCGTAGGACAGCCGTGCCTCCTGCAGTGCTATTCGTGTCACGTCCGGCGGTGCCATGATCGCTACGGCAAGCCCACTGCGCCCCATACCATCGATTGTCTGCCATCGGGCGGTCGGGGTGTCTTTTCGGTCGGTGAAGTGGGCGGCATCCATCGATACGATGCCGTTTTTTTCGATAAAACCGTGGGCATCTGATGGTGTGACGGGCCAGATTTTTTCTGCGCTTGCCGGTTGCTGTTTCGGATTGCTGTCTGCCGCGACCGAAAACAGTTTCGGTAGTATGTTTTGTTTGGGTTCCTGCCAGTTGGTGTAACCAATATGGGTTTGATCCATCATATGGTTCCACTTTCCTCCGGCCAGATCGTGATTATAGCGCGCAGTCAGCGCCGCATCTTCGGCAAACCGGGCGCGTACATCATTGGCCAGCGCATTGGCGACGCTATCACCCTGCGCGGCATGGCGGCGATTACGTGCTGCCAGAATGTACAGTTCGTTGACGACTGCGGTGGCCGAAACGGGATATTCGATCAGTTCGAAAAAGGCATCGCGTTGCGCTGTGGGGATTTGATGCGCAAGTGCGGCCGCCTTCTGGCGCATGGTGCGGGCAGTATCCAGTACATGCTGCGCTTCATCATAGTTCTCGCTGTAAATACCGTTTGGATCTGTGTTGAGCAGTTCGGGTTTGCGCAGGCCGTTCTGGGTCACATACCATCGATAAAGTTCGGCCATTTCGTCGGCACGGGCAGGGCCAAACTGGGCCGCCATCCAGCTTTGTACAAAGTGGCGTTCAGTCTCTGCGGTCATAGCGTCAGGGTTCCATGCCATGGTCAGAAAAAAGTCGATGGGAAGTTCCATTGGTTTGAGATCGCCAACATTGACGATCCAGATCCGGTCGGCACCATAGCTATGGGCCAGGGTCATCTGATGCCAGATTTTGCCAAGTGGATTGGTGTTGATCCATTTGTAATTGCGCGGACCTCCGACATAGTCGAAGTGGTAATAAATACCGGATCCGCCGGCTCGGTTGCGTTCCTCTGCTGTAGGTAAGCGGCGAAGATTACCCCAATTATCGTCACTCCATAACAGTGTGACGTCATCTGGTACGCGTAAGCCATGCTCGTAATAGCTCTGAACTTCCTTATAGAGGCACCAGAGCTGAGGGATTTTGGAAACGTCAGGATTTACGTCATCGGCGAGGATTTTGCGCTGATCATTAAAGATTTTTTCCAATAACGCTATGCTTTGTGCCTCGCTTGCACCCGGGATCATTTCGGCGTCGTTGCGCCCGCGCAATCCCATCGTGATGATGCTGTCATACGCTTTGTTGCGCACTACACCATCGCGCCAGAAGTCGTGTAAGACATCGGGGTGCGTGGCATAGTTCCATTTGTCCGCGGTAAAACGGTGATCAAATTCGCCCTGCGCGCGCAGCATGGGTTCCTGGTGACTGGTTCCCATGACGATGCCATAATCGTTCGCCAGTTTTGGGTTTTCGGGATCGTCCACATTGAAGGCCGCTCCCCACATTGCGGGCCACAGGTAATTGGCTTTCAGCCGCAATAACAGCTCGAAAACATGGACGTACATTTTGCTGTTAAAGCCGCCGAATTTTTCCTGTGTCCAGCCACTCATTGCGGGGGCTTCATCGTTCAGGAAAATCCCGCGGTATTTGATGGTAGGGCTGCCATCAGAAAACCGTCCCGGTCCGATATAGACAGCATTGCGATGGGGAACTGGCACGTCTGCCCACCAGTACCAGGGCGACACGCCAATGCGTTTCGAAAGCGTAAGCGCGCCATAGGCCGTGCCGCGCCGATCACTGCCGATAATGACAAGGGCGCGGTGTATGTTGGGGGCGGGCCGTTCGACGGTTTGAATAAGATAGGTTTCCCATTTCCCACTGATCGCCGAAACATCTATCTTGTTGTCAGCTACGATCCTATCGATCTGCTTGCTGGCTCCTAGCGTGCCGATGATGACGGCTTCGCCGCCATTGGGCGCTGTCTTGATGTTATGCAATACGTTCGCGGTCGTACCGCCGACGCGACCCAAATCCTCTGCTAATAATCCGGCAGCAATCGCTACGGTTTTGCTATCGCCCTCATCGATTATAATGGGCGTGGGGGCATGGTCATAGAGCTGTACTGCGCCTGGGGTGGATTGTGCAGCAAATGTGATGGCATCCGTCGGACGCAGCGGTGACAGTGTTTCTGCCCCGGCCCAGGCCGTGGGGGTAAACAACAACAGAATGGACCAATTCAGCAGCTTTTTCGTCATGGCACCTCCCCCCCCTACGCGTATTAGTGCTTCTTTTGTTTGTGGGAGCGCTCCCGGCATTCTCGGTACACTGGCAGCCGTGCCGATTAAAATCAACTCTTGTTGCTGATTGTTGGGCTTGGGACCGATTCGCGGATCGCCCGTCTGCTGGTGCGGCCCCTCCCCGTTTTTTTATGCCTTGATTACGGGTGGTCGTTGTTCATCCGTGGCCGGGGCCGGTCACATCGCGCAAAACGCGGGCTGACATCCGGCCCCAGATCCAGAAAGACCGGCACGCCGCCAGCCTGCTCGCAAGTCAGGGCCTCGGACGGTATTTTACGGATATAGACGGCGCGGCAGCCGCCATCGACGCGGCAGACCTTGCGACGGAACTTCGCCGGGCGGGGGGGAGTATAGGGCGGCGGTCCGTAATAGGGCCCCGGCCAATAGGCTGGTGGGGGCGGCGGTGGTTCGTATGGCGACGACACTGGCGGCGACTCCGGTGACGTGGATTGCGCTTGGGCGCTTTGCCCAATGCCGGGCAGCAATGCGAGCAGGCTCAGCGCCAGACAGGTCTGGGGCTTTAGGAAATACAGATATGCCATGGGTTGGTCTGCCTCATCCGGCTCACAGGTGACACTACAGCCTGTTTTGACACCATGACAATGTTTGTTACAAATCAAAAGGTGCTACGGTGTGTGTCTCTGTCGGCACAAGTCTCTGTGCAAACACCCAAATGCGGGGCCGGTGCGCTGACATTTGCGGCAAAGCAGTTTATGCCAAGGCCGTCTTTTACGAAAAGCTATCTCGCGTGGACCGTCCATCTGAATTCGATCTGATCGCCCAACTGTTCGCCCCGCTGGCCACCGCGCCCGGCGCGCTGGGGCTGACGGACGATGCCGCGCTGATCGCCCCGCCCGAGGGGCACGAGATGGTGATCACCACCGATGCGCTGGTCGAGGGGGTGCATTTTCTGGCCACGGACCCGCCGCAAAGTATTGCCAGAAAAGCCTTGCGGGTGAATTTGTCCGATCTGGCGGCCAAAGGCGCGGTGCCTGCGGGTTATTTGCTGGCGTTATCGCTGCCGGCGCGGCTCGATTTTGACTGGCTCCAAAACTTTGCCCATGGGCTGGCCCTGGATGGCGCGGAATTTTCACTGCCTTTATTGGGCGGTGATACCACATCGACCCCGGGTCCGCTGATGATTGCCATCACCGCGCTTGGCTTTGTGCCCAAAGGGGCGATGCCACGACGGGGCGGGGCGAAACCGGGCGACTATGTCTATGTCACCGGCACTATTGGTGATGCCGGGGCTGGACTGGAGCTTTTACAGGGCGCGACTGCGCCTCGGCGGTCCGCCGCCCCCGCGGAGCCGTCGCACAGCGTGCGACCCGCGCGAGCGCAAGAAACGGATGCCGGGGCTGGACTGGAGCTTTTACAGGGCGCGACTGCGCCCCGGCGGTCCGCCGCCCCCGAAGATGTGGCGCATGGGGTGCGACAGCTCGACGCGGATGATGATGCCGCGCTCTATCTGATCGATCGGTATCGGGTGCCAACGCCGCGATTGGTACAAGGGCTGGCTTTGCGTGATGTGGTCACCGCATCGCTGGATGTGTCCGATGGGCTGATCGCTGATCTTGGCCATATTGCCGATGTCTCCCACGTGAAAATCGTTGTTGATGCGGCCCTTATTCCGCTTTCGCCTGCGCTGCGGCGTGTGTGGGGCGCGGGCGAGGATGCGGTGTTGCGTGCGGCGACCGCTGGCGACGACTATGAAATCGCCTTTACCGCTGGCCCCCTCGACGCGGCGGCGCTTGGGGTGTGTCGTATCGGACGGGTGTCGGAAGGTGCCGGTGTTTTTTTGATGGGAAGCGCTGGTGAAATCGCGGTTTCCCGCGCCGGATACCGACATTTCTGATATAAGGTGGGGACAAAAGAGCCATGTTCGCGAATCTAGGGGAATGTCGGTGATGCGTCGGGTACTCGTCTTACTGCTGGCTTTGCTTTGCGTGGTGCAAACATCTCTGGCCGTAGAAACGGATCGTAAGCGTAGTGCGGCACCGCCCAATGGGCTCGACATGCCGTTTCTGGTCGCCCCTGCCAATCGCGGCGATACGCTGATTGGATTCCATTATATTTCTTATCGGCTGATGGCCCCGACCCCGGCTGATTTGCCCGATATCCGCAATAAAGTCGCGATAATTCAGGATGCCTTTGTCAGGGACGTTTACAAAACCGCTGTTGGTATGGCAAACGACCAGACCAAGGTTGATGCCCACACGTTGCACGACCGCATGATTGCCATTGCCCGACGGATCGCTGGGCCTAAGAAAGTGTCCGACTTGGTTTTTGTCGATATGAAGTTTTCCCCGATTCATCCCAAACCGGGCGGAGGGCTTTTCGTGCCCTCGACGGAGGGGGCTGCGCCAGGACCGGGGCAACCAAAAGATGGTCACGCGCCCGAGGCGGGCGGTGCGGTATCGCAATCAGGTACCTCTTCCCATGTGCAGTAATATGGGGCCATGTGCAGTAAAGCGGGAAGCTGCGGGTCTTTAGCCTAAAATCCTTTTGGCATGTTCCCGTGCCAGAATTTCATGCGGGGGGGGATTTGCCTCCGCTCGGGAACCCGGCGGGCTACGTCGGCCGTAATTTTCGGTAAATCGGAAACGAGGAAGCTATGAGTACACTAACCATCATTCTAGCGTGCGGTTTGCTGTCGCTTATTTACGGCGCACTTACCGTTCGTTGGGTCTTAAACAAAAGTGCGGGCAACGCCCGTATGCAGGAAATTGCTGCGGCCATTCAGGAAGGCGCTTCGGCCTATCTGAACCGTCAGTACACCACCATTGCCATCGTCGGTGCGGTCATCTTCGTGCTGGCGTGGCTTGGTCTGGGCTGGCAGATGGCTGTTGGCTTCTTGATCGGTTCGGTCCTTTCGGGCGCGGCCGGTTATATCGGCATGAACGTTTCGGTCCGCGCCAATGTGCGCACCGCCGAAGCGTCGCGCCACGGCCTGGGTGCCGGGCTGACGCTGGCCTTCCGGGCTGGCGCCGTGACCGGCCTTCTGGTCGCTGGTCTCGGTCTGATCGGTGTGGCGGGCTACTATGCCTTCCTGACCGGCGGTCTTGGTCTGTCGATCGACAACCCGGAACAGAGCCGCATCATCGTCGACAGCCTGGTCTCCCTCGGCTTCGGCGCATCGCTGATTTCGGTCTTCGCCCGTCTCGGCGGCGGCATCTTCACCAAAGGTGCGGATGTCGGCGGCGATATGGTCGGTAAGGTCGAAGCCGGTATTCCGGAAGATGACCCACGCAACCCCGCCACCATTGCCGACAATGTCGGTGACAATGTTGGTGACTGCGCCGGTATGGCCGCTGACCTGTTCGAAACCTATGCGGTGACCACGGTCGCCACCATGGTTCTGGCCTCGATCTACTTCACCGGTGCTGCTCGGGCGGCGTTGATGATGTTGCCGCTCGCCATTGGCGGGATGTGCATCATCACCTCGATCATCGGCACCTTCTTTGTCCGCCTCAGCAAAAGCGGCAATATCATGGGCGCCCTGTATAAGGGTGTGATCGCCACCGGCGTTCTGTCGCTGATTGGCCTGTGGCCCCTGATGAACACGCTGCTGCCCGGCGGTATTGGTGCGGATCTTGCCATTGGCAGCCTGCACTTCACCGGTCAAAGTCTGTTCTATTGCGGTCTGGTCGGGTTGCTCATCACCGGCGCGCTGGTCGTGATCACCGAGTATTATACCGGAACCAACTATCATCCGGTACAGATCATCGCCAAGTCGTCGCAGACCGGTCACGGCACCAACGTCATTCAGGGCCTGGCGGTATCGATGGAATCGACCGCAATGCCCGCGCTGGTGATCTGCGTTGGTATCATTGCCTCCTATCTGCTGGCAGGTCTGTTCGGTATCGCCATCGCGGTGTCGACCATGCTGTCGCTGGCCGGTATGATCGTGGCGCTCGACGCCTTTGGCCCGGTGACCGACAATGCCGGTGGCATTGCCGAAATGGCCGGTCTGGAAGGCGATGTGCGTAAGACGACCGACGCGCTGGACGCGGTCGGCAACACCACCAAGGCAGTGACCAAGGGCTATGCCATTGGTTCGGCTGGTCTTGGCGCGCTGGTGCTGTTTGCGGCCTATACGCAGGATCTGCACTATTTCACCCAGAATGCCACGGTGGGTTCGTTCTTCTATGGTCTGGATCTGGCCAAGCTGAACTTCTCGCTGGCGGAACCCTGGGTGATCGTCGGTCTGTTTGTCGGTGGTCTGCTGCCCTATCTGTTCGGCGGTATTGCCATGACGGCGGTCGGTCGTGCCGCCGGTGCTGTGGTCGAAGAAGTGCGTCGGCAGTTCAAGGAAATGCCCGGCATCATGGAAGGCACGCAGAAGCCGAATTATGGCCGCGCGGTCGACATGCTGACCAAGGCAGCCATCGGCGAAATGCTGATCCCGTCGCTTCTGCCGGTGCTGTCGCCGGTCGTGCTGTTCGTGATCGTTGACGCCATTGCCGGCAAGGTCCAGGCCTTCAACGCTCTGGGTGCCATGCTGATCGGCGTGATCGTCACCGGCCTGTTCGTCGCCATCTCGATGACCTCGGGCGGCGGTGCGTGGGACAATGCCAAGAAGTACATCGAGGACGGCCATTTTGGTGGCAAAGGTTCCGACGCCCACAAGGCGGCGGTGACCGGCGACACCGTCGGTGACCCCTACAAGGACACCGCAGGCCCGGCCGTCAACCCGATGATCAAGATCACCAACATCGTGGCGCTGTTGCTGCTGGCGGTGCTGGCGCACGCGTTCTGATTTTGAAAGACCGTCCTCATCCTGAGCTAGTCGAAGGATGAGGGGCTAATGAAAAACGGCGGAAGGGGCAACCTTTCCGCCGTTTTGTTTTGGCTATCAAGCTGCTATGGTCACACCGTCTGTGTGTTTGAGGGGAAAATAATGGACGCTTTGGTCATCGTCGATATGCAGAATGCGACCATGCAGGTGCCGCGCTATGATGTGGCCGCACTGGTCGGGCGGCTCAATGCTTTATCCGCCAGCGTGCGGGAGAAGGGCGGTCAGGTCATCTGGATTCGGCATGAGGATGACGAGATCTATGTGCCGGACAGTCTCGGCTGGCAGGTCATTGCCTCGCTGATCACAGATGCCGGGGATATTTATATCGGCAAGACCGCCTGCGATGGCTTTTTCCACACGGCGCTGGACGAAACGCTGAAGGCAAAGCCGTTTGACCGCATCATCTTTGCCGGTTGCGCCACCGATTTCTGCCTCGACAGCACCGTGCGCACAGCGGCGACCAAGGGCTATCCGGTCTGGGTGCCGTCGGACGGTCACACCACCGCCGATCGGCCGCATTTAAAGGCCCCGCAAATCATCGCCCACCACAATTATGTCTGGGCGGACTTCATCGCCGTCAATGGCCCGGTGAAGGTGGTGCCGTGTCAGGAAATTATGGCTGTGGGGTGATCGGGTTATTCCGGATTGTTCTGCTGGCCATCGTGGTTACAGACACAAAGCTTGTTGCCATCAGGATCCCGTACATAAGCACCGTAATAAAGGCTGTGATATTCCGGCCGGGGGCCTGGTGGTCCTTCATTGGTCGCGCCATGGGCCATGGCTGTAGCGTAAAATCGGTCAACACAGTCCCGTGATGCGGCCATAAATGCCACCATTTGGCCATTCCCGGCGGATGCAGGGTTTCCGTCAAATGGTACCCCGACGATCAGCAGTGGCCGGTCCTGACCTTTCGGGTGCCATCCGGCCCACTGTCTGTCTGTTTCGACAAATTTAAGCGGCCAGTTCAGAACAGGCATAAGTGCAGAATAGAATGCATAAGCGCGGGTAAAATCGCGCACGCCTATATGTACATGCGAAAACATGGTCCGTGACCTCGGAGTGCCTGCAGCAAGGCGAGGTTATGACATAACGGATGTGAGAGAAAGAAATTACCCCTTGTCCCGCATCAGGCGGGCCTTGTCGCGCTGCCAGTCACGGGCTTTTTCGGTCTCGCGCTTGTCATGCAGCTTCTTGCCCTTGGCCACGCCGATGTCGATCTTGGCGATGCCTTTGGGGGTAAAGAACAGCTTCAGCGGCACCAGTGTCATGCCTTCGCGCTGCATGGCAATGGCAAGCTTGTTGGCCTCGCGCCGGTGCACCAGAAGCTTGCGGACGCGTTTGGGCTCGTGTCCGAAGCGGTTGGCCTGAACATATTCCGGGATGTTGGCGTTGATCAGCCACATCTCGCCGTCTTTGATCGTGGCATAGGATTCGGCAATCGTTGCCCGCCCGTTCCGGAGGGACTTCACCTCGGAACCGGTCAGCATGATGCCCGCCACCACGTTACTTTCGATGGCGTAGGAAAATCGGGCTTTGCGGTTTTCGGCGGCGACTTTGCAACCGTCGTCGTCTCTTTTTTTTGCCATGAAGCTCCCGGAGCCGTCTGTCGGAGATCCTCATCCTTCGACGGGCTCAGGATGAGGATATGCATTGAATTTGTATTTTCCCTCATCCTTCGACAGGCTCAGGATGAGGATCTTCTATTGTGTCTCGCTTGCCTTCCTCAGCCCTCGACGGGCTTAGGATGAGGGGCTTCTATCGTGTCTGGCCTGCTTTCCTCATCCTGAGCCTGTCGAAGGATGAGGCAGTGGGGGCCGGGCCCTAGATCAGCCCGAGCGATTTCATCGCCGCGGTAACGCGGGCGCGGGCCGTTTCGGTTGCGGGCATCATCGGCAGACGAACCTCATCCGAACCAAAGCCCAGCAGAGAGGTAGCGTATTTCGCCGCCGCAGGCGAGGGTTCGCAGAACATGGCATCATGTAAGGGCAGAAGTTTCATTTGCAAGGCCAGCGCCGCCTTGTAATCGTCTGCCTGTAACAAGGTCTGAACCTCGGCGCACAGTTTGGGGGCGCAGTTGGCCGTGACCGAAATGCAGCCATTGCCGCCTCCCGCGACATAGGCAACCGCAGTGGCATCTTCGCCCGAAAGCTGGACGAAATCGGGGCCACAGACCTCACGCTCGTGTAAGGGGCGGGCGAGGTTGGCGGTGGCATCCTTGACGCCGATGATGTTGGCGATCCTGGACAGCCGGCCCATGGTCTCGACCGAGATTTCGACCACCGCACGGCCGGGGATATTATAGAGGATGATCGGAATATCGACCGCCTCGGCAATGGTGGCATAGTGGCGGTAGATGCCTTCCTGCGACGGCTTGTTATAGTAACCCGTCACCGACAGCACCGCATCGGCCCCGACATCTTTGGCAAAGCGGGTCAGTTTCAGTGCTTCGGTGGTCGAATTGGAACCAGCCCCGGCGATTACCGGCACGCGGCCCGCTGCTTCAGTCACACACAGCTCGACCACGCGCATATGCTCTTCGTGGCTTAAGGTGGGCGACTCACCGGTGGTGCCACAGGGCACCAGACCGCTCGAGCCCTGTTCAATCTGCCAGGCGACATGCTTTCGGAAGGCCGCTTCATCGACAGCACCGTTCTTGAACGGCGTAATCAGGGCCGGGAAGGAACCTTTGAAGTCATGCGGGGCGAATGCCATGGTCGTGCCTGTCACAAAATGTGGAAATGAAAAGTGCCGACAAAATACAGTCCGCGGCGGCCAGAGCAAGAGATTTGCGCCAAAGTTTCACCCCCAAAGCGGCGGGTTAGGGTGGAATTGGCTTTGCCGGCTGGGTTAAGTTGACGCCTGGTGCGCCGCTACACGCACTATAACGATAGTCCTCTGTAGAAATTACATGCAGAAATTGCATATCTGCTATTAGCGATGCTGGAGCCGATGTCCCCCCGATCTTCCTGGTTTACTGTCCCCTTGCTGTCCTTTTCGGCCCTGTGTCTGTCCAGTTCCGCGTTGTATGCGCAAGACGGTGATGCCGCCCCCGGCGTTTTCAGTGCTATTGCCGAGCTGGTCCGGGGGGGCACCCCGGCGCCTTACCGCTATATTACAGCCAGCGAACGGGCACTGTATGTCCAGGCCTTCGCCGCCGCCGACCGGGGGGACTGGAACAAGGCCCGCGCTCTGGCGGCCAACGGGCACGAAGCCGTGGCGGCTAAGCTGATCGAATGGCGCTATCTGACCAGCACCAACAGTGGCGCGCCGTTTGCCGAGATCGACGGCTTCCTTAAAAACAATCCCAGCTGGCCGATGCGCGAAACCCTGCTGGCCCGGGCCGAGACGGTGCTGCCGGAAAGTGATCCGGCCTTTGTCGTCGCATGGTTCGCCGGGCGCGAGCCGACAAGTGCCCTCGGTAGGATGAAGCTCGGTAAGGCCGAGCTTGCCACCGGCAAGACCGATGCCGGGCAGGCCCATATCCGGTCGGCCTGGATCGACGGCAGTTTTGATGCCGCTACCGAAGCGTCCATCCTGCGCCAGTATGGCGATCTGTTCGATGGCGCCACCCAGAAGGCCCGGCTCGATTCCCTGTTGTGGCGGGACGAGATTAAGGCGGCTGCGCGTCAGGCTGCGCGGACCGATGGTGCCACGGCGCGCATCGCGGCGGTGCGGCTGGCTCTGCGCGGTGGGCGGCGGGATGCCAGGGCCTTGCTGGCGGGGCTGCCGGCCGAGCTGTCCGACGATCCGGCGCTGCTCTATGACCGGGCCATGATGGCCCGCAAAGCCAGTGACATGGAAACCGCCCGCGCGCTGCTGGCGCGGATTGCGCTGGCCCCTTTTGCCCGGGATCACGCCAGCCAGACCTGGGTCGAGGTGGCGGCATCCTCGCGTCAGGCCTTACAGGATGGTGATGGCCGGGGGGCCTACAAGCTGGTGGCAGGGGCGGGGTTCCAGCCCAAAAATAGTGCGGAATTTGCCGACGCCCAGTTTCTGGCTGGCTGGATTGCGCTTCGAGTGCTGAACGACCCCAAGACCGCGCTGACACATTTTCAGAATGTCGCCGCCAATGTCTCGCGCCCGATCAGTGTGGCGCGCGGGGCTTATTGGCAGGGGCGGGCGCTGGAAGCCCTTGGCGATCTGCCGGGGGCGTGGGCGGCCTATCATGTCGGGGCGCAGCACCCCGAGACGTTTTACGGCATGCTGTCGCTGTCGCGGATCGACGCGAACCCAGTACTGACGGTGCACGAGACCCCGTCCCGGACACCGTCCGCCGCCCAGTTTGAAAAGGACGAGCAGATCCAGGCCATCCGGGTGCTGGCCGATTTGGGGTCGCCCGGTCTCTTACGTCGCTTCGCGCTGCATTATTATGAGGCCTCGGGTGGGGATGTCGGGCGGACTAAGCGGCTGCTCCAATTCCTGACCGAGGCAGGCTTCCGCCCGGTTGCGGTGCGCGTGGCCAAGGCCGCGGGGTATGACGGGGCGGCATTTCCCAGCTACGCCTATCCGGTGATTAAGGTGCCTGCGTTCCGCGGCACCGGTGACGCGCCCGAGGCCGCGCTGGTGCTCAGCCTGATCCGGCAGGAGACCGAGTTTGACATTGCCGCTGTGTCCTCGACCGGGGCGCGCGGGCTGATGCAGGTGATGCCGTCGGGGGCCAAACAATATGCCAAGTCCGCCGGGCTGCCCTTCAAGCTGGACGAACTGACCCGCGATCCGACCTATAACATGCAGCTCGGCATGACGATGTTCTCAGGCTATCTCGGGCACTGGGACGGTTCGCTGATCCTTGGGGTGGCGGCCTATAATGCGGGGCCGAGCAACGCGCTGCGCTGGGTCAAAGCCAATGGCGATCCGCGCCAGAGTGGCGTCGATCCGGTCGACTGGATCGAGCGCATTCCTTTTGGCGAGACCCGCAACTATGTCCAGCGCGTGGTCGAGAATGTGCAGGTGTATCGCGCCGAGCTTGGGCAGACCAACTTAAAGATCCTCGACGATCTTTATGGCTCGCAAGGTAAACCACCGGTCATCCCGGCCCCAAAGGGCAAGAAATAGGGGCGGCTGGCTTTTTAAGTTCTGGGTGCGGCGGCGCGGTTGAGGCGGTCGTTGATCGCCTCGCCCAAGCCTTCGGTCGGGATTGGCATCACGGCGATGTTTCTGGTGCCATCTTCGTCGAGGGTGTGGAGCATGGCGAACAAATTGCCAGCCGCTTCAGACAGATCGCCGGTGGGGCTTAAGTTGAGCGTCCGGCTTGCCCCGGCGAGCGGATGAGGCCCAAACGCCAGCAAGGCTTCATCGGGGCGCACATCGCGGGCGTTCAGCCGCACCGCGGCGCTGGGGGCGTAATGGCTGCTGAGCTGGCCGGGCGAGGCGATAACGCCAGCCACCGGGGCCAGAAGCGGGCCAGTAATGGCCTCGATCGCGGCGCGGGGCAGGCCGCCGGGCCGTAAAAGGACGGCTTTATCAGCATCGAAGCCTAACACCGTTGATTCAACACCGATTTCGGTCGGTCCGCCATCGACGATGACCGCGACCTTGCCGTTCAGCCCGTCATAGACATGGGCGGCGGTGGTGGGGCTGATTTTGCCCGATGGGTTGGCGCTGGGGGCGGCCACTGGCAGACCCGAGGCGGCGATGACCGCCTGCGCCACCGGGTGATCGGGGCAGCGGATGGCCACGGTGGGCAGGCCCGCGCTGACCAGAAGGGAAAGTTTACAGTCCGCCCGCCGGGGCAGCACCAACGTCAGCGGACCAGGCCAAAAAACATCGATCAGTTTTTTAGATAATTCAGAAAGTTCAACATATTCAGCTGCATGTTCTTCGTTCTTAACGTGAACTATGAGCGGGTTGAAGCTGGGTCGCCCCTTGGCGGCATAGATGGCAGCCACCGCCGTGCCATTGGTGGCATCGGCGCCCAGGCCATAAACGGTTTCGGTTGGGAACGCCGCCAGCGCGCCCTTTTGAAGGGCGTCGGCTGCCGCGGCGATACCGTCGGCGTCCGGCTTGCAGACAATGGTAACATGCGCGTTGGACATGTCGCTTCATAAAACCAAACCCCGCTTCTGTCACGTTGCAATATCGCGCCGTCCGATGTGTGATGGCGCTTAAGCGCTGTCTGGGGAATTCGATGCGTTGTGCGGCACTCGTTCTACTGCTTGCCATCAGTCCGGTCGCCGCGGTGACACCCGGTGGCATCCCTGGTGTATTACCCGCCGGTGTGTTGCCGGACTGTTTGGGGGATCCGGCGTTGACGGTGCCGGTGCGCGCCGGGGCCGATGCGGTGCTGCAGTTACCCCAGGGCAAGGCCGTGCTGGCAGGGGTCGTGTTGCCGGGGATGAAGTTCGATCCGCCGTCGCGCTGGGGGGGCATCGCCGCCGCCCGGCTGCAAGAACTGACCCGCGCCCCCTTGATGCTCTATCCCGTCGGGGACCCCGACCGCTATGGCCGCCAGCCGGTGCAGGCGGTGGCCGATGGCATCTGGCTGCAGGGCGACCTGATCGAGCGCGGGCTGGCGCGGGTTGACCCCGCCCCCGGTGCGGCCTGCACCACGACACTTTACGCGATTGAGCAAAGTGCCCGCCTGCACCGTGCCGGACTGTGGGCCGATCCGGCCTATGCTGTGCAGACGCCGGAAGGTGCCCTGCCGGGGCAGTTTCAGGTTATCGAAGGGCGCGTCCTGACCGTGACCAAAAAAGATGGCCGGGTGTTTCTCAATTTCGGGGCGGACTGGAAAACCGATTTCACCGTCACCGTCGCCCCGGCCGACATGCATCGCTTCCGCCATGCCCATCTTGACCCGATGGTTCTGGCCGGTCGGCGGGTGCGCGTGCGCGGGATCGTCGAACGCTATCACGGGCCGGAGATCGTGCTGGCCGGGCCGGAGGGGCTGGAGGTGCTGCCGTGATCGGCTGCCCCCGGTTCAGTCTGCCGTCCCCGGCGGGATGATGCGCAGGACGGTGATCTGGTTGCGCTGGCGGCGCAGGATCTCGAACTCGTAACCATAGAAGGCAAAGCGCTGTCCGGCATCGGGGATGGTGCGGGCCTCGTGAATGACCAGCCCGGCGATGGTGGTGGCTTCCTCGTCCGGCAGGTTCCAGTCGAACGCCCGGTTCAGATCGCGGATCGGGGTGATGCCTTCCACCACCAGCGAGCCATCGGCCTGCGGGTGGATGTTGGACTGGATCTTGGTCACGCCTTCATCCGGCAGTTTGCCGAAGATTTCGTCGAGCACGTCCTCGCGCGTCACCAGCCCCAGGATGACGCCATATTCATCGACCACCAGGGCGAAGTGTGAGCGCCGCTCGCGGAACGAGGCCAGCAGCTCCTCCAGCGAGGTGGTTTCGGGCACGAAAAAGGGCGGCCGGATCATCTTGTTGATGTCGATGCCGTAAAGCGAGCCGCGGTTGGCCAGTACCGCCCGCACCACCGTGCGGGTGTGCAGCACGCCGATGATGTTTTCCGGCTGATCGCGCCACACCGGAATGCGGGAATGCTGGGTGGTGGTCAAGGCGCGGACGATCTCGGCCAGCGGGCGGTCCGCCGAGATCGTCACCATATTCTTGCGGTGACACATGACATCGCTGACGGTCAGATCGCTCAAGTCGAGCACGGCGGAAATCATGTCGCGGCTTTCGCGCTCCACCGTGCCTTCCTGATGGCGTAAATAGACCGTGCCGCGGATCTCGTCATGGGCCAGTTCCGCCGATTGCGCGACATGGTGCTGGACCCCGATCAGGCGGAGCAGGCGCCAGACCAGAAATTGCACCGTCACCACGATGGGGCCAAGCACTGCCACCACCTTGCGCACTGTTCCGGCAACCGTCAGGGCAAAGCGGTCGGTCCGCACAATGGCCAGCGTTTTGGGCAGCACTTCCGAGAAGATCAGGATCAGCAGCGTCATCACCAGCGTGATGATCGCCACCGCCTTGTGGCCCAGTCTGTGCTCGAATACGGCGGTGGCCAGTGACGAGGCCAGGATATTGACGAAGGTATTGCCGAGCAGCAGGGCGCCAATCATGCGCTCGCGGCTGTGCATCAGCTTGTTGACGTTGCCGGCGGCGCGCGAGCCGTCCTTCTCCAGTTGCAGCATCTTGCCGCGCGAAACGGCGGTCAGCGCGGTTTCCGAACCCGAGAAAAAGGCACTGAGCGCCATCAGCAGCAACAGCCCGACACAGGTCAGCAGGATCGCTATATCCATGGAATTAGCCTTTCACGCTTACCCTGCCGCCAGAATCCAGCGCAGAACATCCGGCGGCACCCGGTTGGTAACAAAGGCCGTGCCGATGGCCCGTAACAGGACGAAATTGATCTTACCGTCTTTGACCTTTTTATCATGCTGCATATGCGCCAGCATCTCGTCTACATTGGGGCGCGGACCGGATATGTCGCCGATATGGCAGGGCAGGCCGACGGCTTTGAGATGGGCGATAAAGCGCTCCCCATCCGCCTTGGGGCATAAACCCAGCCGTTCCGACATCTTAAAGGCCAGCGCCATGCCGACCGCCACGCCCTCACCATGCTTGAGCCGATCGGAAAACCCGGTCGAGGCTTCCAGCGCATGGCCGAAAGTATGGCCCAGATTGAGCAGGGCGCGCAGGCCCGCTTCCTGTTCGTCTTTGGCGACGATGGCGGCCTTCATGCGGCAGGCGTGCGAAACCAGATGGACGATGGCGGCAGGATCGCCCGCCAGTGCGGTTTCGGCGTTGGCCTCAAGCCAGTCGAAATAGCCCGCATCACCCAGCGCGCCATATTTGGCGACCTCGGCATAGCCGTTGACCAGCTCGCGGCGGGAAAGGGTGGCCAGCACCGCGGTATCGGCCAGCACAATGCGGGGCTGATGAAAGGCCCCGATCAGATTCTTGCCCGCTTCGGTATTGATGCCGGTTTTGCCGCCGACCGAGGAATCGACCTGTGACAGCAGCGTGGTTGGCACCTGGGCAAAATCGACGCCGCGCTTCAGAATGGCGGCGGCAAAGCCGGTCAGATCGCCGATCACCCCGCCGCCCAGCGCCACGATCAGCCCGCCACGGTCAACACCCAGTTCCAGCAGCGCACCGGACAGTTTCTCCAGCCCGGCGAAACTCTTGCTGGCCTCGCCCGGCGGCATGATGATGGGGTGGCTTTCAATGCCGGCGGCGTTGAGGCTGGCGGTGAAGCGGTCGAGATAGAGCCCGGCGACGGTTTCGTCGGTAACCACCGGGACCACGCCACGGGCAAAGCTTTTGAGCTTTTCACCCGCCGTTGCCAGCAGGCCGGGGCCGACATGGATGTCGTAACTGCGCGCGCCAAGGGATACGGCAATGGTCTCGTTCATGCTTCCTCGCAAATGCCGACCTGCTTCAAAATCTCCACCATGCGATCGACGGTCTCGCCATGGGGGACATTTTCACTGACCACGGTCAGATCGGCCTGGGTGTAAAAGGGCTCGCGTTCGGCCAGAAGACGGGTGAGGGTTTCGCATAAATCGCCCTCTTTCAGCAATGGCCGCTCGCCACCCTTGCGCTGAACACGGGAAACCAGCACCTCAACCGGCGCTTTAATCCACATCGAAACGGCGTGCGTACGGATATGGTCACGCGTGGTGGCGTCCATGAAGGCGCCGCCGCCAGTGGCCAGAATGTGGGGCGGTTCAGTCAATAACCGGCTGAGCACTTTGCGTTCGCAATCGCGGAAGGCTTTTTCACCATAGCGGGTGAATATTTCAGGAATGCTGCACCCGGCGGCTTTGGCAATTTCGATGTCGGCATCGAAAAAGGGCACATTCAGACGTTGGGCCAGGCGGCGTCCCAGCGAACTTTTCCCCGCCCCCATCATGCCCACCAGGGCGACGATTTTATGCAACGACATTCCCCAACCCCACACATGATATTGATATTCATACAAAAACAGATGTTTTTGACAGTCGACTTGTATAGATTCTATCCGAATCCGTCAGCGCCTTAAACTATAGCATCCCGACGGTTGGGTGCAGGGCCGCGATGGATCTTGGGTGAGGTAGATATGCGCAGCTTGGCAATGCAGGAAAGCACCGGTTTGGGGAGCAAGATCGCCATCGTGATCGGCGCCATCGTGATCCTGATGGTTATCGGTCTGGCGATTTATGGTAGTGCCATTACGCCTTTGCAGCAGTCGGTAGAAAAAGTTCTGCCTGACGGACGTTTCGCCCGCTAAGGGCCTGCGGCGGTGAAACGGCAAGCCCCCAAAGCCAGACCCGGCGGCGAACAAATCGAGGCTTTTCTCGATATGATGAGCGCCGAGCGCGGTGCCAGTGCCAACACTTTGGCCGCCTATCGCCGCGATCTGACCGATTTTAACGCCTATATGGCCCGCCGCGGGATGGCCGCGGCTGCTGCCGGGCGCGATGATATCAGCCAGTATCTTAGCCATTTGTCCGCCGCCGGGCTGGCGGGCACCAGCCAGTCGCGTAAACTTTCGGCGCTGAGGCAGTTTTTTACCTTCCTCTATGCCGAGGGTTTCCGGCCCGACGACCCTGCCACCGCCTTCGATACGCCCAAACGCGGTCGCCCGTTGCCAAAGATTTTATCCCGCGACGATGTCGAAAGCCTGATCCTTACCGCCCGCAACAAGGCGGCAAAGGGGGCGGGTAAAGTGCCTGAAGCCACCCGTCTGTGGTGCCTTATCGAAATGCTCTACGCATCGGGCTTGCGCATTTCGGAACTGGTTGAACTGCCGCTGGCGGCGTTACGCGGCACCCAATCCGCCGGGCAAAACGGCGAGCCAATCATGGTGCTGGTGCGTGGCAAGGGCGGCAAGGAGCGGCTTGCCCCGCTCAATGGCGAGGCGATGGGGGCGGTTGCGGCCTATCTGGCGTGTCGTGCGCATTTCCTGCCCGAAGGCGAGGCTGGTCGTGGTGCGGAACGGTTTTTGTTCTGCTCGCGCGGGGCCGAGCATCATCTGACCCGGCGACGCTGTCATCAATTGCTCAAAGAGCTGGCGGTCGAGGCCGGGATTGATCCCGACACGCTGTCGCCCCATGTGCTGCGCCATGCTTTTGCCACCCATCTGTTGGAAGGCGGGGCGGACCTGCGCAGCGTGCAGACCATGCTGGGCCATGCCGATATTGCCACCACCCAGATCTATACCCATCTGGCGCAGGACCGGCTGGCCGCCACTGTGGCCCATGCCCATCCGCTCAGCCGAAAAAACAAATCATAAAAAATTCCGCCCCACGGCTGTCCGTGGAGCGGAAGATCATCCCAGGCGGTGGGAGGCGTTTCAGCCCTTCAGGCTGACGATGTTCTGCGGCGTGTCGCTTAAGAAGCCCGCGATATTATCAACCGTGGTCGCAACAATACGATCCACCGCTTCTTTGGTGTTGAAGGCGCTGTGCGGCGTGACAATGACGTTGCGCATGCGCAGCAGAACATGGTTGGTCACCAGGGTGCGCAGCTCGTCTTCATTGCCGAGGATGGAATTGATCAGCAAGGCTTCCTCGCGGATCATCGGTTCGTCCGGCAGCACGTCGAGACCGGCGGCAGCAATCTTGCCGACGGTCAGCGCTTTGATCAGCGCGCCGGTTTCAATCAGATCGCCACGCGAGACGTTGAGGATGACCGCACTGTCTTTCATTTTGGCGATGGTTTCTTCACGGATCAGGTTATGCGTCGACGGCATCGACGGTACATGCAGCGAGATGATGTCGGACTGGGCAAACAGCTCATCCTGCGAGACGTAACGGAAGCCCATTTCCTGGGCGACTTCCTCTTTGGCAAAGACATCAAAGGCGATGACATCCATGTCGAAGCCCTTGGCAATGCGGATCACATTGCGGCCGATGCCACCGGTGCCGATCACGCCGAAAGTCTTGCCGGCAAGGTCAAAGCCCTGCAGACCAAAGGGCGAGAAATGGCCGCGTTGGGCGCGATCTGCTGCTTCCGGCATGCGGTGGCTGAGCGATAACAGCAGTGCGAAAACATGTTCGGCCACAGTGTTCGAGCCATAGAACGGCACATTACAAATCGCGATATCGCGCGCTTTGCAGCTGGCCGCATCAATATGCTCGAAACCGGTGGAGCGGGTGGCAATCAGTTTAAGATCGGGAAACTGCTTGATGACGTCGGTATTCAGTTCCGAATAGATAAAGGTGGTGATGATGTCGGCATCCTGATGCTTGATCATACCGGGGCGCAGCGGCTCGCTCTCGAAGACGACGTTATGTTTGGCGCTGAGTTTCTTGAAGGCTGCGCGCTCGCGTTCCTCCGCCTCGAACACGGCAATTTTCATTTTTATCTCCATATCTCGCTTTAAAAGCGGTATCCCAAATACCTAAAAATAATATAGTACAAAAGTATGGTTTTACAAGCAAAACACCGGTGATCCTGCCCGGTCCCGTCGGCAAATACTGACCTGCCTGCCCGTCGGTTTCCACCTACTATAGTGGGCTAGAAAGGCGCACGCATCTCTGAAAGCTGATCGATGGTGCGTTGATAGGCCAGCCAGGCTTTGGCGGCGGCATCATCTTTGCGGGTGGCATCGCGGCGTGCGGCATTCAGTTCGCTGCGGCAGGCGCGATATTTTTCATAGCCATCAACCAAACCGAGTTTGATACGCAGAAAGAGCAGGAAAAACCACAGTGACGCGGATAGCGATAAAATCGCCATAATGATCGCGTGGCCACCCCAGCGGGCCTGGGCGAAAAACATATAGATCGATAAGAGCAGGCAGATCACGGCATAGCCCAGCTTGTCAGCACCGCCATCGCGGTTGAAGCCGCCATTCTGGCGATAATATGCTTCAGCCTTTTTATATTCTTCCTCGCACCATTTGAGATAGGAAACAGAATCTTTGGCGGCGCGTGTAATATCCTGACTTTCCCATTTCTGCAGCCGGTCCTTGGCGAAACGGGTTTTGAACAGGCCAAACAGAAAACCGGTTTTCGGCATTGCCTCGGTCAGCAGGGCACCAGCGTTTTCCAGATCAAACAGCCCGCCTGCGGCACCGGCCGCGCTTTCCTCCAGCGCTTTACGTAAAGCGGCGGTTTCTTCGGCCAGCAGCCACTCGGCCGGGGTTTCATCATGGCGAAATGTCTGCAGCCGCTTCAGCTGCACGTCGAGATCACTGCGCTGTTTGGCAACGCGCTTTTGGGTGTCGTGCACCTGATCGGCCAGAATTTTTTCCAGCAGCTGTGGGCGGGCAAGAAACTCGGGATCGCCCGCCGCTTCCACCACCAGACCGGGGGCGCTGTAGAAGGCTTTTTTCAAGGCGTCGGTTGCGGCACTGAGGTCGGTAAGCCCGCCGCGGGTGCAAAGAAATCGGGCGAATTGATAGTGCCCGGCGGCATACACGGACACCAGCGCAGGCGATAAAGCGTTCAGGGCTTGCCGGGTGTGGCTGATGGCGCGATCCGTTGCCCCGGCGATATAGGCGGCGCGCCCGGCCCACAACAGGATCAGACCGGTATCGGTTTCGGCACTGTCGATCTGGCGCTGTGTTTCATTGATGTGCACACTGGCCGGGGTGCGGGCCTGTTTGCGCAGCCGGGCGGCGTCAAGAAACGCGGTCTCGGCGGCCACGGCATCGATCAGGGTCGGATCATCGTTTTTGTAATCGCCAAACCAGCTGCCAATGCGGATGCGCCCGAGCAGAAAATGAAAACGAAATTCTGATGGAAATCCGGCATGGCCCATGCCGCCTTCCAGTGCCTGGGTCACACCGTTCAGCGCTTGGGCATACTGACCACGATTATACTCGTCCCGGGCGCGGGTGAATTGCTCATACGCCCAGGCTTGCGCGGCATTGCTTAAAGTTTCTTTCAACTCCTTCAGAGAGTCGTTGAAGCGGGTCATCCCAATGGCGGGCTGGGTAAAGCCCCAGCGCAAGGCTGATGCGGTATCCGCAGTGCCGATCCGGGCGTTTTGCTCCAGTCCGCTTTCGTTACGGATCAGTTCAACAAAATCCGGGGATGGGGGCGTGCCGGTTTGGTAGCCACGTTTTTCCAGCTCTGCCGGATGGCCGATCAACGGCTGCAGCTTGGCCTGAACGGCAAAACGGATGGTGGAGTCAAATTTCTTGGCTGCCAGAAACTGCCCATAGGACCAGCCAAGCGCCGGTGACCAATCGAGCACATATTCCGCCTGACTAGGAAATTCCATCAGCCCCACCATGTGGAAATTTCCCGCCGCGCGCGAGGCGCGTCGAGCCGGTTGCGGTGGGGTCGTATGTGAAACGTCAATCTGCCCCAGTTACACAGATTTTCCTGCATTTGACGCGAAAGATACCGTCTTCGCGTCAACATCGCAACCGGATTTGCCTGCCCCTAGCGTGAACGCAGCGTGGCATCGGCCTGCAGCGGTAGGAAGCCGAAGGACGGCCCGGCGGCAAAATGGATGGTGCCGCGGGCGATGTGCCAGGCATTGTCGGACAGATCGTAGCGCGACAGCACCAGCGGATCGATCGGCATAAGCAGCGTACGGCTTTCCCCCGGTGCCAGTGTGACGCGAGACCAGGCGACCAAACGGGGATACTGCGGATCACCGGGCAGCAGGGCGTAGACCTGCGCAACGTCGGTGCCGGTGCGTGGGCCGATATTGCGCAACGTCACCCGTACCGACGAGGATTTGGTATCAATACGTAGGTCAGCATAAGCAAAGGTGGTGTAGGTCAGCCCGTAACCAAAGGAAAACTGTACCGGTTTTTCCTCGGTCGCGAACCATTTGTAGCCGACCAGAGCACCTTCCGTATACGGAATGTCGATCTCGCTCTTTTTGGCAAGCCCGGTGCCAGCAATGGTGGGGTGGGGCAGATCGGCGTCGCTGATCGGGAAGGTCACCGGTAGGCGGCCACTGGGGGCGGTATCACCAAACAACGTGGCGGCAATGGCTTCGCCGCCACCAATGCCGGGGTACCAGGTTTCCAGCACGGCATCGACCTGATCAAGCCAGGGCATGGCAACGGGTCCGCCGCTTTCAATTACCACAATGGTGTGCGGGTTGGCTGAGGACACCGCGGCGACCAGTGCATCCTGATTGCCGGGCAGGGACAGATTTTCGGCATCATGGCCTTCGGCCATATGCTGGGTGACGAAAACAACTGCCACCGTGGACTTGGCCGCCAGTTTGGCCGCCGCCTCGATATTCTGGCCGTCGGTAAAGTCGATTTTGGCATTGGGCACACGCGCGCGGATGAACTGCAGCGGGGCCGAAGGGTAATAGACCGGCCGCAGCCAGTCGGGCACCTTGCTGTCGGCCGGGACGACATCGCCCCCCGGCGGATCGACAATTGCCGATCCACTGCCGCCCAGCACGCCGGCATCGGCATGGCCACCGATCACCGCAATTGAAGCGATATTGGACTTGAACGGCAGAATATAGTTGGTGTTCTTGAGCAGAACAAAGCTTTGCTCGGCAATGGTCTGGGCTTCGCTGCGGCCACGGAACGGGTCGACCACACTGCGTTTGACCGGATAATCGAACAGGCCACTGGCGAACATGCTGCGCAGGATGCGGTGCACCATATCGTTGAGGCGGGCGGTCGGCACATCGCCTTTGGCAATCGCGTCTTTGAGGGCGTCACCGAAATACGGGCTATCGGGTTGTTCCTGATCCAGACCAGCCAGTGCCGCCTTCACCGTGCTGTGGGTGGCGCTCCAGTCCGACATGACAAAGCCCTTGAAGCCAAAGTCATGCTTGAGCACCTTGTTGAGCAGGAAATCATTTTCGCAGGCGTAATCGCCGTTGACCTTGTTATAGGCGCACATCACTGCGCCCGGCTCGGCCTGTTTCAGCGCAATCTGAAAGGCCATCAGGTCGCTTTCGCGCATCGCCTTTTCGTCGATTACCACATTGCCGCTGCCGCGTAAGGTTTCCTGATCGTTGAGGGCATAATGCTTGATCGTGCTCATCACATGCTGTGACTGCACGCCCTTGACCAGACGGCCGACAATGGTGCCAGCCAGCAGCGGGTCTT
Organism: Micropepsis pineolensis; assembly: GCF_055392125.1. Lineage (NCBI taxonomy): Bacteria > Pseudomonadati > Pseudomonadota > Alphaproteobacteria > Micropepsales > Micropepsaceae > Micropepsis > Micropepsis pineolensis. The sequence goes on along the minus strand of NZ_AP042408.1, from coordinate 2,540,206 downwards.
CGCCGGCATATTCAAAACCACGTCCGGCACGCGGATCGCGGGCCAGATTGACGCCCCCGCCAAGGGCGGCGTTATAACCCTGGGCGCGCAGTTCGCGGCCGATCAGCTGGCCATAGAGATAGGCGGTTTCCGGGTTCCAGCTGGCGGTCAGCGCCAGTACCGAGGGCAGCGCAGTCGAGTAGCGCCCGTTATAGGCACTAAGCCGCGCCCCGATGGCGGCATCATCCATATCAACATTGGGAATGCCAAGGCGGGGGATGCCGCGCACGAAACCGGCCCCACCATTGGAACCGGGCTGCGGCTGATCCTTCAGCGCGCCCCAGCCGTGACCATGTACAAGCTGAAGTTTTTCATCCTCGGTCATCTGCGCCAGCACGAGATCGGCGCGCCGGTCGGCGGAAAGGTCTTTGTTGGTCCAGGGGAAGCTGCCCGCCATGGCCGGGGCCACCAATAATGGCGCGGCAACGCTTAAGGCGATCAGTGGTGCGAGCAGTCTATTCCGGCGGTTTCGCCCGATAACCGCGTCGATAAATGCAAAACCAGTTCGCATGACAGCGATTTCCCCAACAAGACGATTTTGGCAGTATCTTTTGTCGGACGTTTTCATTGCATTACGACGTTTCTGTGGCAACCCCGTTGTCATGAGGGATAAAAAGATTTGCAAAATCCGGCCTTAAAAAAGCAAACGCCGGCGCAATGGCCGGCGTTTTGCAGATAAACTCTTTTTCCGCTTACGGACGAGTTTTGGAAGCGTTTTAAGCTCCGATGCCGTCGAACAGCGCCGTGGACAAATAGCGCTCGGCAAAGTCGGGTGCGATCGCCACGATGGTCTTGCCGGCAAATTCCGGCCGTGCCCCGATTTCCAGCGCCACGGCAATCGCCGCACCGGCGGAAATGCCGACCGCAATGCCTTCGTGGCGGGCGGCAAGGCGGGCGGTTTCCAGCGCGGTTTCATTGGAAACCGTGATGACTTCGTCGATCACGCTGCGGTCCAGAATGGGGGGCACAAAGCCGGGGCCAATGCCCTGAATCTTGTGCGGACCGGGTTTGCCGCCCGACAGAACCGGCGAATCTTCCGGTTCGATGGCGAAGAATTTGATGCCTGGTTTGCGCGGTTTCAGGACCTGACCAATGCCGGTCAGCGTGCCGCCGGTGCCGGTGCCTGCGACGATGGCATCGACCGCGCCATCGGTGTCGTTCCAGATTTCTTCGGCGGTGGTGCGGCGATGAATATCGGGGTTAGCCGGATTGTCGAACTGGCCCGGTGTGACCGCGCCCGGTACGGTTTCGACAATTTCGGCAGCTTTGGCGATGGCACCCTTCATCCCCTTGGAGGCTTCGGTCAGCACCAGCTCGGCCCCGAAAAAGGCGAGCATCTTGCGCCGTTCAATCGACATCGATTCCGGCATGGTGATGATCAGCCGGTAGCCCTTGGCGGCGGCGACAAAGGCCAGCGCAATACCGGTGTTACCACTGGTCGGTTCGACCAGAACGGTCTTCTCGGGCGAGATCTTGCCGGCTTTTTCCAGCGCCTCGATCATGGCGACGCCAATGCGGTCCTTTACCGAGGAATTCGGATTAAAGGCCTCAAGCTTGACCAGAATATCGGCTTTGGCACCACTTTCGGCGGGCAGGCGCTTTAAGCGGACCAGTGGGGTATTGCCAATCGTTTCGGTAATGGAATCGAATATCCGACCGCGGCCGGGTTTTGTGCCAGACATGAGAGTACTCCTGCATCGACAGCTTTGTTCTCTGCAGAAGTATATATGTACAAAATATTTTTTGTACAGTGATAGATCAGATAATGTTTTTAATTATACAGAAAGTGCCTGTTGTTTATATTCTTGCAGGTCGCTGTCAAACGCCGGGCCGCTTTGCAGCTGGTCAGCGCTGTTTGCAGCCGGATGGCTGGTTTCCACCGGTCGGGTCAGGGTCAGGGCAAAGCGATAGGCCCCCTGGCTGATAAAGCCGGAGATTTCATCGCCGAGCGGCGAAAGCACGCCACGGAACGAGGTTTCAAAGCTGCCGAGGTCAAAATAGACCACATTGCGCTGAAAACTGGTTTGGCGCACCGCCATGCCGACAAAACCGGGTTCGCGGCAATCGAATGTGGCGGCAAAGCCGTCCTCGCATAAGCCGACATAGAAGGAGAAATGCACGACCTTGCCAAAGATCGATGTCTGGCCACACCAGGTGCCACAGAAGGCATCAACCGTGGAATGGGATACACTGACCATGACAAATGCCCCTTCTTCTGACCGGGTGTATAAAAGCCAGCTTTGACGGTTTCATGAAACTCTTTTTCTACCCGTAATACGTGAAGAATAATTCATATTCATGTCAGGAGTCGATGCGCACTTCGCCCCATCAGGGCATGTATCAAAAAAGGGCCAGACTTGCGCCTGGCCCCTTAAATCGTTTCATTTTGAGAAAGCTAATTTTCGTCTGTCGTGGTGGTCGTGTCCGGTGGCGCGGCCACGGCTGCCACCCTTGCGCTGGCCCGCTGGCGAACCGAGGCGCTTTTAAGCTGACCGCAGGCCGCCAGAATATCGCGCCCGCGCGGGGTGCGCACCGGCGAGGCATAACCAGCCCGATTGACGATCTCGGCGAATTTTTCGATCTGCGCCCAGTCGGAACATTCATAGGGCGAGCCGGGCCAGGGATTGAACGGGATCAGATTGATCTTGGCCGGAATCCCGGCGACCAGACGGACCAGTTCGCGCGCATCGGTCAGGGAGTCGTTGATGCCTTTGAGCATGACATACTCGAAGGTGATGCGGCGGGCGTTGGACACACCGGGATAGCTGCGGCAGGCGTCGAGCAGTTCTTTGATCGGATATTTTTTATTGAGCGGTACCAGCACATCGCGCACGTCATCACGCACCGCATGCAGCGAAATCGCCAGCGATGTGCCAAGCTCTTCCCCGGCGCGTTTGATCATCGGCACCACGCCAGAGGTCGAAATCGTCACCCGGCGTCGCGACAGCGCCAGTGCATCGCCATCAATGACAATTTTCAGCGCATCACGCACATTGTCGAAGTTATAGAGCGGCTCGCCCATGCCCATCATCACCACATTGGTGACGCGGCGGCTAACGCCGGTCGAGGGCCAGTCCTCCAGCACATCGCGCGCCACCATGATCTGGCCGACAATTTCGGCCGGAGACAGGTTGCGCACCCAGGCCTGGGTGCCGGTATGGCAGAAATGGCAATTGAGCGTGCAGCCGACCTGGCTCGAAACGCACAGCGTGCCGCGGTCAGATTCCGGAATATAAACCGTCTCGAATTCCTGGCCATCCGGGCCGCGCAGCAGCCATTTACGGGTACCGTCGTTCGAGATCTGTTCCGTGACGATCTCGGGACGGGCCAGTGTAAAAGCGTTTTCGAGCAGGCTGCGGAAATCCTTGGCCAGATTGCTCATGGCCGGAAAATCGCTTTCGCCGTGGACGTAGATCCAGTTCCATAACTGGCGCACACGCATGGACAACGCCTTGGGCGGCACGCCGGCCGCCGCAAGTTCCGCTGCCAGTGCTTGTGGCGAAAGTCCGATCAGGGATGGTTGCACGCTGTTCCTTACTTGCCGCAGGCGTTGCGGGCTTTATCGACCATCTCGCCGAGCCCCGCAAGCGAGTAGGTGTCCTGGGTCTTGCCGCCTTTGCGCGCTGCGGCGGTAACCGTCAGACGGCTGCCTTTGCGCATGGCATCAAGCAATTTGGGCTCGTCTGCGGTATCTTTGATCCAGGCCGAACCTGCACCGCCGTCATTCTTGGCGAAGAAATCGACCGAAAGTTTGCCAACCGTCACCTTGATCGGCACATTCTCGTCATAGAGATACCCCGGAACCACCTGGATCTCGCCGGTAGACTTACGGCCCGGCCAGTTGTTGATCATGATATAGGCTGGGTCGCGTTTGACCTTTTCCGGGCTGGTCGATGCCGCCTTGGCCATGGCATAGCAGACCTTACCATCCGGCGTTTTCCAGCTATAGGCCGACCAGTTTTTCAACGTGGCGATCAAAGTGGGTTTTTTGTCTGCCGCGAGGGCGGGCGCAAAACCAGCCGCCACCAGGCTGCCCGTAAAGGCCACACCGGTCAGGGCTAAAAACGAAATCGTACGCATCATTGCGGGCATTGAATCGTAACTCCTCGTGCGGCCGGAGAATAAAGTCGCCCGGCCGATACGTCCATGGCGAATACAGAAAAAACAAAGATGTGAGCGTGTGCCATGGTTAATTTCAAGAAAACGTCACGGCATCAGTGTGGCCATCCGGCCCCATATTTGTCTTTGCTGCGGCCAATTGGTCTTATTCCTTGCTGCGAACGCGCGGTGCGCCCCATGTGTGCGGCGGTGGAATAAGCGCGCTGTCGGGCTTGTTTGGCATCAGGGGGCGACCGGGATAGCCACCCAGACTGACCAGACGATCATAGAGCACAATGGCCCCGGCCATGCCGACATTGATCGAAAACCGCATCGGAATCTTGACGACAAACTCGCAGCGTTTAAGCATCTGCGGTGATATGGAATTGCGTTCCGCCCCAAAGAGATAGGCGGCGCGGTGCGGGTGGCGAAAACGCGGCAGTTCGACCGCATCTTCGGTGATCTCGACCCCGACCAGGCTGCAGCCCACCGGCAGGCGCATTTCGTCGGCCGTATCGTAATTATAGGACGGCATCGACAGCGATGCGCGCGAGGTATCGGACTCGGTATCGGAGAATTTGACCCGCGCATTGACCGAGAAGAAGAAACTCGCCTCGAAGGCATGGGCAATTCGGATCAGATTGCCCAGATTCATCGCTTTCGAAATTCCGTCGACCCCGACGGCAAAATAACCACGCATAGCTGCTTTTCCCTTTCGAGCCTTGCACTCGTGTGCCGGTAAGCCCATCTTCTCGTCAAGTATGCAATAAAGCTGGAGCCCGTTATGTCCAACCCTATTTTGGTTGAGATTACCCGCGGCAGCCTGATTGAGAGCGTTCACCGCGGTTCGCTCGCCATAGCCGACGCCGATGGTGTGATCCGTTTTGCCCGCGGCGATGTACAATCGCTCACCGCGCCGCGCTCGGCGCTCAAGCCTATACAGGCCTTGCCGTTGATCGAAACCGGCGCAGCGGAACATTTTTCCGTCAGCGATGAGGAGGTCGCACTGGCCTGTTCGTCCCATTCTGGCGAAGCGATGCACATTTCCCGCATCGCCGCGTGGTTAAAGCGTATTGGTTGTTCCGAGGCCGATCTGGCCTGCGGTCCCCATCCCCCCTTTGATGAAAAGACCCGGATCGAGATGGCTGCGCGGGGCGAGGTTCCGACCAGCCTGCATAACAATTGTTCCGGCAAACATACCGGTTTTCTCACCGTGGCCCAGCATCTGGGTGCCGGGCCGGTCAGCTATATCCATGCCGATCATGCTGTACAAAAAGAGATTGCGGCGACGCTGCGGCGGCTGTCCGGGGTGGAAAATCTGCCCTATGTCGTCGATGGTTGCGCCGCGCCGAATTTCTGTCTGTCGCTGACGGGGTTCTCGCGCGCGCTGGCCCGGATGGCCGGTGGTAAAACCAAAGGCGCCGTGCGGATATTCAGTGCGATGACGACTTTCCCGGAACTGGTCGCCGGCACCGGGCGGACATGTAGCGCTTTTATGCGGGCCTGTCATGGCCGTGCGGCGGTCAAATCCGGGGCAGAAGGCGTCTATGCTGCGTTTATTCCCGAAAGTGGCCTTGGCGTCGCGTTGAAAATCGACGATGGTGGCGCGCGGGCTTGCGAGACCGTGATGGCCGCGGTGTTGGCGGGCCTGGGTGTGGCGGGGCCGGATATTCAGCCCTTTGTCCGCGCCCCCATCCTTAATACGCGTGGTATCGAAGTGGGTGAACGTCGCCCGGCTGCGGCGATCAGTAAGGCTGATCTATCGGCAATTTAAATCAAATTTTCAAACCGGAGGATGAATATGCATTCGCTTGGCATTTTATTCAGCGCCACCATCACGGTGCTGACCGTCATTATCTACTTTGCCTTTTCGGTTAATGTCGGGCGGATGCGCGGCAAACACGGCATCAAGGCCCCGGCGACCAGCGGTCATGCTGAATTCGACCGGGCCTTCCGCGTGCAGATGAACACGCTGGAACAGCTTGCGGTGTTTCTGCCGCTGTTGTGGATTGCAACGCTGTTCTTCACGCCGCTGCCCTGGCTGCCTGCGGCGCTTGGGCTGGTGTGGATTATCGGGCGGGTGCTCTATGCCAGCCTTTATATGGAAGACCCGGCCAAACGTGGCCCCGGTTTTGGCTTGGGCGCGCTGGCCAGTCTTGGCCTGTTATTGCTCAGCCTGATCGGTATCGGGCTTGGCTTTGCCGCTTAAAACGCGGACAAACAAAAAGCCCCGCATGTCATGCGGGGCTTTTTTTGTATCTGTAATACCCAATCAGACGCGCTTTTTGACGATGGCGTCAATTGCCACCAGCTCTTTGAGCAGTGCGGGCAGATCTTCCAGCTTGAGCATATTGGGGCCATCTGAGGGGGCATTGTCCGGGTCCTGATGGACTTCCAGGAACACTGCCGCCACACCGGTGGCAACTGCGGCCCGGGCCAGATACGGCACCATGGTGCGATCGCCCCCCGTCGCGGCGCCCAGCCCGCCGGGCTGCTGCACCGAATGGGTGGCATCGAACACCACCGGGGCACCGAAATTGGCCATGATCGGCAGCGCCCGCATATCGTTGACCAGCGTATTATAGCCAAACGAGGTGCCGCGTTCGGTCACCAGCACATTGGGGTTGCCTGCGCCGGTCAGTTTGGCGATGACATTCTTCATGTCCCACGGGGCCAGAAACTGACCCTTTTTCACATTGATCACCTTGCCGGTGCGTGCGGCCGCATCGAGCAGATCGGTCTGGCGGCACAGGAAGGCGGGAATCTGTAAGATGTCGACCGCTTCGGCGACGGCGGCGCAATGATCGCGCTCGTGCACGTCGGTCAGCACCGGCAGACCAAAGCGCTCGTGAATCTGTTTCAGGATCGGCAGTGCCCGTTCCAGCCCGATGCCGCGCGGGGCATTGGCCGACGTCCGGTTCGCCTTATCAAAACTCGTCTTATAGATGAGGCTGATGCCGACCTGTTCGGTGATTTCCTTGAGCGCGCGGGCCATTTCAAAGGCGTGCTCACGGCTTTCCAGTTGGCAGGGACCGGCGATAAGCACCAGTTTCTTGGCGTTGCCGATTTCGATACGGCCGACCTTGACGACGGCATTGGGGGATTCATTGCTCATGGGCAGCGTATATAATGTCCTGAAGGGCGTATTTCAAATCAGTCTTACCCTTGAGCTTTAACCCATTGCTACCCAAATAAGAATGGTCACGGTGCCTCAGCGGGCCGTGACGGTGGACGGTTTCCTGCCGCCTGTTGTGATGGGGTGGGGGACCAGGGCTGATGAGGAAAAAATGGATATCGAAAAATTCACCGAACGGGCGCGCGGTTTCATGCAGGCGGGGCAAAGCCTCGCTTTACGCGAACAGCACCAGTATTTCACGCCAGAGCATTTACTGAAAGTTTTGGTTGATGACGAAGAAGGGCTGGCAGCCCGCCTGATCGCCGCCGCGGGCGGGCGACCGGAAGATGTCGTCACCGGCGTTGCTACCGCGTTAAGCAAGCTGCCCAAGGTGCAGGGTGCGGGTCAGATTTATCTGGCTAACGAGACTGCGCGGCTGTTCGATGCCGCCGAGGAGGCCGCAAAAAAGGTCGGTGACAGTTTTGTCACTGCCGAATATCTGCTGCTGGCCCTGGCGCTGGCCACGGGGACCGAGGCGGGCCGTATTCTGAAAGCTGCCGGTGTCACACCGCAGGGCCTCAATAAAGCGATTACCGATCTGCGCAAAGGGCGCACCGCTGACAGCGCCACCACCGAAAACGGCTATGACGCGCTGAAAAAATATGCCCGCGATCTGACCGAGATCGCCCGGGCCGGTAAACTGGATCCGGTGATCGGCCGCGATGAAGAAATTCGCCGCACCATTCAGGTGCTGTCGCGCCGGACCAAGAATAATCCGGTGCTGATCGGTGAACCAGGCGTTGGCAAGACCGCCATTGCCGAGGGGCTTGCATTGCGTATCGTTAATGGCGATGTGCCCGAGGCGTTGCGCGGCAAGCGACTGATGGCGCTTGACATGGGCGCGCTGATCGCCGGGGCCAAGTTCCGTGGCGAGTTTGAGGAACGCTTAAAAGCCGTGCTGTCGGAAATTACCGCTGCCGAGGGCCAGATCATTCTGTTCATCGACGAGATGCACACGCTGGTCGGTGCGGGCAAGGCCGATGGGGCGATGGATGCCTCTAACCTGCTTAAACCGTCGCTGGCCCGTGGCGAGCTGCACTGTGTTGGTGCCACCACGCTGAACGAGTACCGCAAATATATCGAGAAGGACGCCGCGCTGGCCCGCCGCTTCCAGCCGGTCTTTGTGTCCGAACCGACGGTGGAAGATACCATCTCGATCCTGCGTGGCATCAAGGAGAAGTACGAGCTGCATCATGGTGTGCGCATCGCCGATGCCGCGCTGGTTGCCGCCGCGCAACTGTCCAACCGCTACATCTCGGACCGCTTCCTGCCCGACAAAGCCATCGACCTGATGGACGAGGCCGCCAGCCGTCTGCGCATGCAGGTCGACTCCAAGCCGGAAACGCTCGACGAGCTGGATCGCCGCATCATCCAGCTCAAGATCGAGCGTGAGGCGCTCAAGAAAGAAACCGACGAGGCTTCCAAGGATCGGCTCAAAATTCTGGAAGGGGAACTGGCCGAACTGGAGGAAAAGTCGGCGGTCGAGACCAGCCGCTGGCAGGCCGAGAAGCAATCGCTGCAACAGGCCCACACCATTAAAGAGCGTATCGACACCGCCCGGCAGGAATTGGAGATTGCCGAACGTCGTGGCGATTACGCCAAGGCGGGCGAGCTCAAGCATGGTGTTATTCCCACCCTTGAGCAGGAGATGAAGGCGCTTGAGGAAAAGAAGCACGCCGGTCTGGTCAATCTGGCGGTGACGCCCGAACATATCGCCGGCATCGTTTCGCGCTGGACCGGTATTCCGGTCGAGAAGATGCTGGCCGGTGAACGCGACAAGCTGATCCATATGGAAGACGTGCTGGGAAAACGCGTGGTCGGACAAGGCGAAGCGCTGACCGCCGTGGCCAATGCGGTGCGCCGGGCCCGTGCCGGTTTGCAGGACCCCAATCGACCGATTGGTTCGTTCCTGTTCCTGGGGCCAACCGGTGTGGGCAAGACCGAACTGACCAAGGCGCTGGCGGAATTCCTGTTTGATGATGACAGCGCCATGGTGCGTATCGATATGAGCGAGTTTATGGAGAAGCATTCGGTCGCCCGCTTGATCGGTGCCCCGCCGGGCTATGTCGGTTATGAGGAGGGCGGGGTGCTGACCGAAGCGGTACGCCGTCGGCCCTATCAGGTCATTCTGTTCGACGAGGTCGAAAAGGCCCATGCCGATGTCTTCAATGTGCTGTTACAGGTGCTTGATGATGGCCGGCTGACCGATGGTCAGGGCCGCACGGTCGATTTCAAGAATACGGTCATCATCCTGACCTCGAACCTTGGCACCGAGATGCTCTCGGAAGGCGAGACGGCGGCCGCGCGGATTGCGGTGATGGCGGCGGTGCGCAGCCATTTCCGGCCCGAGTTCATCAACCGCCTCGACGAGATCATTCTGTTCCATCGTCTGGCGCGCGGCGACATGAACCGCATTGTCGATATCCAGCTTGGGCGGCTGCGTCAGCTGCTGGCCGAGCGCAAGATCGAACTCGAGCTTGACGATGCCGCGCGTGACTGGCTGGCTGAAGCGGGCTTCGATCCGGTCTATGGTGCCCGCCCGTTGAAGCGGGTGATCCAGCGCCGTCTGCAGGATCCGCTTGCGACACTTCTGCTGGCCGGTCAGGTTCTGGATGGTTCAACGGTCAAGGTCAGTGCCAGCAAGCTTGGGCTGATTATTGCCGGGCGCGAGTTCCCCGTGCTGGATGACATGACCTTCGATCAGATCGGGCGTACGCTGAACTAACCGTCAGCACTTAAAATTGATCTTCGTCAAAAAGAGATGTGCGGCGCGCCGTGCATCTCTTTTTTTATCCCAGTGGCAGAACCCGGTGGCCATAGCTATCGTTGGTAATGGCGGCAAAGCTGCCATAGAGCGCCAGCGCGCCACAGATCATGCCGCAATAGCCGCCGATACAGGTCAGCCATGGTGCCACCAGCAGAAGCCCTGCGGCCAGCACAAAGAAGGTGATGGCAATCAAGAGGAAGATGGCAATTGTCAGTCGCGTCCGTTTAAAGCTGCCCACCCACAGGCAAAGGGCGAGCACGCCCCACAACAGTAAGGTGGCCCCGATGGTGGGGCGGGCGTCGTTCATGTCGGCAAAGCCGGTGCGGAACCAGATCGACAAAATGGCGTACCACCACCAGAAGGCACCATAGGCGATGAAGGCGGTGGTGGCGAAATGATCGCGGTGTCGGGCGGCCAGTGCCCCGGCAATCAGCTGTGTGGTGCCACCCAGCGTCATGGCCAGTGGCAGCACGGCGGTCTCACCGGATGGCGGCAGCAGCCCGGCATTGATCAGGCTGGCCAGCAACGTGGTGATACCGAATGCGGCCAGCCCAAGCGACAGCGCATCCTGTGCGGCGTGTGGTGGCGTCTCGTCTTGTTGGCCGTTTTGCCGGGCAATCTGTGTCTGCCGTGCCATATGTCCGCCCGCGGATGGGTGATGGTGCTGTCGTTTTGTGGCAGGCAGGATAGCGTTTCTGGCGGGGCTGACATTGATCAAATTCAATGTAGGACGGTCTTTTGCCGCCCGGATCTGTCTTGCGGTCCAGATATAGGCCGGCCGCAGACCCCATCGGATACGGATTGTATCACCAGGGTGCTGCGGCCTTTGCCTTAGTCATCGGCCACTCCTTCGCCTAGGCGGGAGTACCGTGAAATCGCCCGGCCCCAAAGGGCGGGCGGTACCGATACGCTTACTCGGCAGCCTTGGGGGCCTTCTTGGAAGCCCGCTTCTTGACGACCTTCTTCACGGCCTTCTTGGCAACCTTTTTGACGGCCTTCTTGGCAACGGCCTTCTTGGCGACCTTCTTCACGGCCTTCTTGGCGACGGCCTTTTTGGCAACCTTCTTGACGGCCCGCTTCTTGACGACCTTCTTGGCAACCTTCTTGACGGCCTTCTTAGCGACGACCTTCTTGGCTACCTTCTTCTTGGCAACCTTCTTGACGGCTTTCTTCGTGGCAACTTTTGGCATGAGCTACGACTCCTTTAGCAGTTGTCAGGGTCGGCGAACTTCGCCCCCAAAACGCCAGTAATATGAGTGGGTTGGGGTTAATTTTGCAATACCGTCTTGAAAAGGGGCAAAATAGGTCTAGTCAAAATTCACAAAAATGCGATTTTTATTGAATTAAAAGGTGGTCGTCAGTCTACGGATGATGGGGCGAGCCGCCGGCTTTTTTTTGGTCCGGCGGCTTGCCAAGCTCCGAATCACCCGCTTAGGGCAGGTTTAAACGGGTCTTCAGGATGGCGTTGACGGCAGCCGGATTGGCCTTGCCGCCGGTCGTCTTCATCACCTGTCCGACGAACCAGCCGACCAGCTGAGGCTTCGCCTGTGCGGCGGCAACCTTATCGGGGTTCGCCGCGATGACGGCTTCCACCGCCTTCTCGATTGCCCCGGTGTCGGTCACCTGCTTTAAGCCGCGTGCCTCGACGACACTTTGCGGATCACCACCTTCGGCCCAGATGATGTCGAGAACGTCCTTCGCGGTCTTGCCGTTGATGACGCTGTCGGCAACCATCTTAACGATGGCGGCATTGCTGGCGGCCGGTACCGGACCATCGGTGATGGCAAGCCCGGCCTTGTTAAGGCGGCCAAGATATTCATTGGCGAGCCAGTTGGCCGCGGCCTTGGCATCGATACCGGTCTTCAGCATGTCGTCGAAATAATCGGCAACTTCCTTTTCACCGACCAGCACGGTGGCATCATAGGCTGACAGCCCCAGACCAATCAGCCGTTCACGTTTGGCATCGGGCAGCTCGGGCAGGGTGGCGGCAATGCCATCGACCCAATCCTGTTCAATCACCAGCGGCAACAAATCGGGGTCAGGGAAGTAACGATAATCGTGCGCTTCTTCCTTGGACCGCATCGAGCGGGTTTCACCGGCATGAGAGTCGAACAGCCGGGTTTCCTGCTTGATAACGCCACCGGCCTCGATGATATCGATCTGGCGGCGGGCCTCATATTCGATGGCCTGCGAGATGAAGCGGACCGAGTTGACGTTCTTGATTTCGCAACGCGTACCCAGTTCATCACCGGGGCGGCGCACCGAAACATTGACGTCGGCACGTAACGAGCCTTCGTCCATATTGCCGTCGCAGGTGCCGAGATAGCGCACGATGGCCCGCAGCTTTTTAACATAGGCCGCCGCTTCTTCCGCCGAACGCATGTCCGGCTTTGAAACGATTTCCATCAACGCAACGCCGGAACGATTGAGATCGACGAAGCTGTAATCGGGGCTCTGATCGTGAATGCTCTTACCGGCATCCTGTTCCAGATGCAGCCGTTCGATACCAACGCGGGCGGTCGAACCATCGGCCAGATTGATGAAGACCTCACCCTCGCCAACAATCGGCTGCTTGAACTGCGAGATCTGATAGCCCTGTGGCAGGTCAGGGTAGAAATAGTTCTTGCGGTCGAAGACGCTGAACAGGTTGATCTGTGCCTTAAGGCCGAGGCCCGTGCGCACCGCCTGCTCGACACAGAACTTGTTGATGACCGGCAACATGCCCGGCATCGCCGCATCGACGAAGCTGACCTGACTGTTCTGATCGGCACCGAACGCGGTGGCCGCGCCGGAGAACAGCTTGGCCTGCGACAGAACCTGAGCATGGACCTCAAGGCCGATGACGATTTCCCACGGGCCGGTTGAGCCCTGCATATATTTCGTGCTGGCGCTCATTATGCCGCCCTCCACCAATCTTTGGGTCTGGCGCTAAAGTTCGCCGCCACTTCCAGCGCGCGGCCTGCGCGCAACAAGGTCGCCTCGTCAAAGGCCTTACCGATGAACTGCAAACCAAGCGGCAGCCCGTTCGATGCCAGACCGGCCGGAACCGACAGGCCGGGCAGGCCAGCCAGATTGACCGTCACGGTAAAGACGTCGTTGAGATACATCGCCACCGGATCATCGGCATTGGCACCAAAGGGGAAGGCCGGGCCCGGGGTTGCCGGGGTCAGCAGCACGTCGCACTTCTCGAATGCCTTGGCGAAGTCGCGCGCGATCAGCGAACGCAGCTTCTGGGCGCGCAGGTAATAGGCATCGTAGTAGCCCGAGGAGAGCACATAGGTGCCGATCATGATGCGGCGTTTGACTTCTTTACCAAAGCCTTCGGCGCGGCTCTTTTCATAGAGCTCGGCAATGTCGTGGACATCTTCGGCCCGCACGCCATAGCGCACGCCGTCATAGCGGGCGAGGTTGGAGGAGGCTTCCGCCGGTGCCACGATATAATAGGTCGGCAGGGCGTATTTGGTGTGGGGCAGCGAGACCTCGACGATCTCGGCACCCTGGGCTTTCAGCCATTCCGCGCCCTGGTTCCAAAGGGCATCGATCTCCGGCGGGGCGCCATCAACACGATATTCCTTGGGGATGCCGATGCGCAGGCCCTTGACCCCGCCTTCGAGCAGGGCCTCGTAATCGGGGACCGGCAGATTGACCGAGGTCGAATCTTTTTCATCCACCGACGCCATCGATTTGAGGAAGATGGCGGCGTCACGCACATCGCGCGTCATCGGCCCGGCCTGATCGAGCGACGAGGCAAAGGCGACAATGCCCCAGCGCGAGCAGCGGCCATAGGTCGGCTTCAGGCCGACGGTGCCGGTGATGGCGGCAGGCTGGCGGATTGAACCGCCGGTATCGGTGCCGGTTGCGGCCAGACAAAGATGGGCGGCAATCGCGGCCGCCGAACCGCCCGACGAACCGCCGGGAACGATCTTGGCATCCGAGCCATCGGCCCGCCACGGACTGATCACCGGACCCCAGTAACTGGTCTCGGTCGAGGAGCCCATGGCAAACTCGTCCATGTTGGTCTTGCCCAGCATGACCGCGCCATCGTTCCACAAATTCTGGGTGACGGTTGATTCATAGGGCGGCACAAAATTGGACAGGATCTTGCTGCACGCCGTGGTGCGCACATCCTTGGTGCAGAACAGATCCTTGATTGCCAGCGGCAGGCCTTCCAGCGCGCGGGCCTCACCTTTGGCAATGCGCGCATCGGACGCGTCGGCCATGGCCAGCGCTTTGTCCGGCGTTTCCACCACATAGGCGTTTAAAGAACGGGCTTCTTCCATACGCTTTAAAAACGCCTGGGTCAGCTCGCGCGAGGATATCTGTTTGGCTTTGAGCGCATCGCGCGCCCCGGCCAATGTCAGTTCGGTCAGATCGGACGGTAAGGCCATCTGTTACTCCACCACCTTGGGCACGACGAAGAAATGATCTTCGCCACCCGGTGCGTTAATCATAAGTGCATCGGCATGGCCGCCATCAGTGACGACGTCCTCACGCATTTTCAGGCGCTGCTCGACCACCGAGGTCAGCGGCGGCACCCCTTCGACATTGACTTCTTTGAGTTGCTCAACCCAGTCCAGGATGCCGTTAAGCTCCTTGACCATGGGTTCGACACGATTTTCCGGCAGCGCCAGCTTGGACAGCTTGGCGATACGCCGGACGGTATTCTGATCGACGGCCATTTTCCCCGACCTTTAATATATGCGCTTCCTTGCTACCAAGCGGGGGGCGATCAGGCAAGCCGCAACTCCCTGCACGGATTGTTCAAACGAGATGCAGCGCTGAAAGGGGCGCAATTTTTGGTAGATGTGGCGACGTGTAGCATCCTGGGCTGTCTGATCGTTATCTCCACGGATCGTAAGGCGAAATTTGCCGTCGAAGCTTTCGGGCGTGCAGGCGGTGGTTATCCCCTTGCGTGTGTGCGGCAATGTGCACCCATGAATGTATCTGCCTCACCCCGGTATTGGGCGTGCATTGGGGGAGCATTATGCGTTTTGGGTGTGCGGCCATATTTTTGGCCATGGGCATAGCACTGTCTGCGGGGGCTGCTGACAATGAACGTCAAAGTGTCGGGGCATGTCCGTTAATCCCGCTGGCAAAGCTGGATATGCTGCCAGATGCAGGGGGGCGGATACTGATCCCTGTAGAGGTGGACGGCAACCGGCTGTTTTTTTTGCTCGATACAGGCTCGCCGGTGTCTGTGCTGACGCCAGCGGCGGCGGCACGGCTGCATCTGGCGCTACGCCCCGCTTTGCTGCGACGGTTCCTCAATATTCAGGGGCGGTATATTAAGACCGAGACAAGCGTCAAAACATTTGCGATCGGATCGTGGCAGAGCCTGGGTGTGCATATGCTGGTTTCGCCTGGCCCACTTGATCCGCAAGGACGGTTTGATGGTCTGCTGGGAGCGGATTTCCTGGCCCGGACAGATCTGGAGATCAATTTCAAGGCCGGATATGTTGATTTTTATGCGCCGCCACAGTGTTCAAATGCGGTCGTGCCCTGGCCCACGTCCGTGCCGGGCATCGCGCTGCATATCCGTGCCGCGGGGTACATCTATATGCCGATGATGCTCGACGGCAAGAAGGTCAGTGCCTTGCTGGACACTGGCACCAACCGGACATTGCTTGATGTCGATGTGGCGCAGGATGTTTTCGGGCTCGAAATCGGGGGGGAAGAGACGCCTGCGGCCAATGTGATCATGGCCGGTCAGCGGCATGTTTTCCAGCATGTGTTTCAAAGTCTGACGCTGGATGCGTTACAGGTCGGCCCGGTACCGGTGCTCATTTTTCAGGATCAGGCGAAAAGCCAGATCAAAAGCTACCACGAGACGGGATATATGATCCACGGCGTCAATGAAGCGGGTGGGCTGTCGGATATGATACTGGGGTCTGACGAACTCAGCCGGTTTCGCATTTTTATCTCTTATAAGCATGAGATGCTCTACGCCACAGAGCCCTGATCTGCCGTTAAACATATTGCAGGTTATCCTGCCATGGCGCTGCCTGCGGGCAAAAAAATCGTGTGTTCGTGATGCATTCTGCTATGAGTGCGCCTTATGAGCCTTATTCTTCTTAGCGAATTAAAAGCGGCCTTGCCTGTGGGCGTGCGTCTGCTTGGCCTTGATCTGGGCGAAAAGACCATTGGTCTGGCGCTGTCGGACACCACACTGACGGTTGCCACCCCGATGCAGACCCTGAAACGCGGCAAATTTTCTGCCGATGCGGCGGTTCTCGACAAGATCATCGCGGAAATGGGCGTAGGCGGATTGGTGATTGGTCTGCCGCTCAACATGAACGGGTCCGAGGGGCCATCGGCGCAGTCGGCCCGGGCCTTTTGCCGCAATTTTGCCGCACGTTCTGATATTCCCATTGCCTTTTGCGATGAAAGGCTGTCAACCGCAGCCGTGCTGAAAACGCTGATCGAGGCTGATACCTCGCGCAAGCGTCGTGGCGAAGTCGTCGATAAGATGGCTGCTGCCTATATCTTGCAAGGGGCACTGGATCGGCTGCGGCTGGCGTAACAAGGGTGTTGATGCGTAATGGGTGTTGAACAGGTCCGGCAATTTCTGACCGAACGGGGCAGCGATGTGCAGGTGATGGTGCTGGAGCGTTCCACCGCCACAGTGGCGGATGCGGCGGCGGCCTTTAATGTTGCCCCGGGCCGTATTGCCAAAACGCTGGCGCTGCGTCTTGCCGATGGCCGTGTCGCCATTGTGGTGGCGGCGGGGGATGCCCGCCTTGATAATAAGAAGTGCCGACACTTCTTTACTGGTAAGGTGCAGATGCTGGGGCTGGACGAGGTCGAAGCGGTGACCGGTCATCCGGTTGGCGGCGTCTGTCCCTTCGGGCTGAAAGAGGATTTTCCTATTTACCTTGATCAGACGCTACAGGGCTATGACACGGTCTATCCCGCGGCCGGGGCCACCAACGCGGCGGTTTGTATGGCACCACAGGCTTTGTGTGATCTGGTCGGCGGCCACTGGGCCGATCTGTGCCGCGCCTCTATATAAAGTGTCGTTTAAATTTTGACCGAAGGTACTGTAACGCTGATGGCCGCATCTGATCCCGCCATGCAAAATACGGCGCGTTTTTCCTGGTTGCCACCGGGCCTGCGCCCGCCCTGCACCATGACCAAGGCGCAGGAACAGGTGTTCCTGCTGGTGGGGATCGCCGCGTTGTTTGCTGGCTACGATATGAATGTCTTCGGTCTGGCGCTGCCGCAAATTCAGGACAGTCTGCACATTCCGGAAAACCGCATCGGTATTACGGTTTCGATGTTCCGTCTGGCCGCGCTGGTGGCTTTGCCGCTGGTATGGACGGCCGATCTGATGGGGCGTCGGCGCTTGCTGCTGGTGACTATTTTCGGTCAGGCGGTGGCGACGCTCGCCACGGGGTTCGTCCAGAATTACGAGCAGTTTTTGTTCTTCCAGTTTGTCACCCGCATCTTCGGTTACGCCGAGGAAATGCTGTGCTTTGTCATGGTGGCCGAGGAAGTATCGGCCAGGGCCCGTGGCTGGGCGGCCGGTACCTTGGCGACGATGGATTATGCCGGGGCCGGGATTGCCGCGCTGATCTTTGCCGCCATCACCTATATTCCGTATGGCTGGCGCTCACTTTATATTATTGGCTCGCTGCCCATTTTTCTGGTGGCGTTTCTGCGCCGCTTTCTGCCCGAGACCCAGGCCTTCGAGACCTGCCAGCGCGATGCTGGGTTCGCCGATAAACGGGCGGCAGCTTTTGATATGATCCGCAAAATTCTGTCCGAGCATCCCAGGCGCCTGATCACTTTGCTGATCGGGGTGGGGGCGTTTGGTTTTGCCCTGTGGCCCGCCGTCGGTATGGGGCCGAAATATTTACAGACCACGCTGCATTTCACGCCGCTGCAAACCACACTGCTGACCGTGGTCGGCGGGGTGATCGCGGCGGTGTTTAACATTCTGGCCGGGCGGGTCAGCGATAAACTGGGTCGCCGCAAAGTGGCGGTGGCGTCGGCGCTGATCTCGGTGATCTGCTATGGCATCTTCTATAGCGGCACGGGCTGGCGCTATGCCGCGCTGATGTGGGCGCCGGGCTTCTTCGGCTTTTTGTGCGCCGACGCTTTGTTTGCCGGTCTGTCGGCCGAGCTGTTTCCCACCGCCTATCGTGCCACGGTTTCGGGCCTGCGTTATTTCGTCGGCATTCTGTCCGGCGCGGTCAGCATGGCGCTGGAAGGCTTGCTTTATGACCGTTTCGGTGGTCATGGTCCGGCCATTCTGTCGGTGATGGTGCTTTTGCCCATTGCGTTGGTGGCCTTGATCAGGTTACCCGAACCGGCGGGGCGCAGTCTGGACGATATCGCGGCATTACCGGATCGCGGCAGATAGTACGCCCTTTCAGGTTGTTACGTCGTGTGATGCCCGGATTAGTGAATGGCAGGGGTGTCGCGCTAGTTGACTTAGCGTAAGGAAATTGCCACTTTCCGCGCAACAAGTTTACACTCTGCCAGCGGCAAAATATGATAAAGCCGCATAAGGCAGGGGCTGTAGGATAAAAACGGAACACACTATGCAATATCTCGATTTCGAACGCCCGGTAGCCGAATTGGAAGGCAAGATCGTTGAACTGCGCACACTGGCGCAGACCGATCCCACGGTGCAGATCGATGCCGAGGTGGTGCGCCTGCAGCAGCGTGCCGATCAGATGCTGAAAGACCTTTATGCGCGCCTGACCCCGTGGCAGCGCGTGCAGGTCGCCCGTCATGCCGAACGGCCGCATTTTGTCGATTACGTCAGCCTGTTTGAAGATTTCACCCCGCTGGCGGGTGACCGGCTTTACGGCGAAGATGCTGCGATCATTTCGGGCTTTGGCCGTTTCCACGGTCGCTCGGTTGCGGTGGTCGGTCAGGAAAAGGGTTCCGATACCCAAAGCCGCCTTAAGCATAAATTCGGTATGGCCAGCCCTGAAGGCTATCGCAAGGTGCAGCGCATATTCGAGCTGGCCGAGCGGTTTAATATGCCGGTGATTTCGCTGGTCGATACCTCGGGCGCCTATGCCGGTGTCGCCGCCGAAGAACGTGGTCAGGCTGAAGCCATTGCCAGCACCACGGAAGCCTGTCTGGGCTTACGCGTCCCCTTTGTGTCGGTGGTGATCGGCGAGGGTGGCTCGGGTGGCGCTGTGGCGCTGGCCACCGCCAACAAAGTCTTCATGCTGGAAAATTCGGTCTATTCGGTGATCTCGCCGGAGGGCTGCGCCTCGATCCTGTGGCGCCGTGGCGACAAGGCGCAGGATGCCGCCGCCGCCTTGCGCATCACCGCCAAAGATCTGCTCAGCCTCGGCATTATCGACGCGATTATCCCCGAGCCGATGGGCGGCGCCCATCGCGCCCCAGCGGAAACCATTGCCGCGGTGGGTGATACCATTGCCGAAACCTTGCAGCAGTTGTCGGTGTTGCCACCGGACGAGCTGCGTACTCAGCGGCGCAATAAGTTCCTGGCGATTGGCCGTGATTTGATCCGATGAGGTGAAGGCTTGAGGGGGCGATCTGTACCGCGTTTGATTGCCACCTTCCTGCTGGCGATCGGGTGTTTGGCATCCTTGATCGCCGAATGGCCCGGCACCTATGTCTACGATTCCTATCTGCAACTGATGGAAGGCCGTGCCGGGGTCTACAGCTTCTGGCACCCGCCGGTGATGTCGTGGCTGCTCGGTCTGGCCGATCATGTCCTGACCGGCGCAGCATTGTTTATTCTGGTGCAGACACTGGTCGGCTTTGGTGCGCTGATCGCGCTGGTGTGGCTGCCACGGCGGCCGTCCTGGTGGGCGGTGGTGGTGGCGGGGCTGGTCTGTCTGTTACCGCAGCTGCTGCTCTATCAGGGCTATGTGCTGAAGGATGTGCTGTTCGCCAATGCGGCGCTGGCGGGGTTCGCGGCGCTCGGGCTGGCGGCGGCGCGCTGGCGCAGCGGCTGGCGCTGGCCGTTGCTGCTGATCAGCGGCGCGTTCATGGTTCTGACGATTCTGGCCCGCCAGAATGGCGTGCTGTACCTGTTCTTTGCCGCGGCGGCGCTGGGCGGAATTGCGGTGCAGTATGGTGCGTCACGCCGGGCCGCAATCGCGACAGGCTTATGCTTTTTTGTGCTGTTCGCCGCCGGGGCGCGGCTGGCCAACAATGCTTTTGCCAGACATCACGATGGTACGCCCGCCACCGCCACGCAGTTTCGGATTTTGCAGGCTTACGACATTACCGGGATGATCGCGCACCATCCCGAATATCCGCTGGATGTGCTGAAGGCGCAAAATCCGGCGATGGAAAACGCCATCCGCGTTGGGGTGAAGCTCTATAATCCTGCCCGCAACGATACGCTGGTGGCCGATGCCGCTTACAGCGCCGCGCTGGAGGACACGCCTTATGATGTGATGGCGCGGCAGTGGCGCCTGCTGGTGACCGAGCATCCCATTGCCTGGACCCGGCAGCGGACCGAGGTGTTCTCCTGGCTGTTCTCGCCGCAGCATGTCGACGAATGTCATCCCTATTATGTTGGCGCGCGGGGCCCTGCGGATGCGTTACGCCAGCTTGGCCTGCAGGAGCGGATGGATGGCCGTGACTGGACCTTATTTGCGCTGGGGGCCTGGCTCAGCCACACCCCGGTCTTCTGGCACCCGCTCTATGGCCTGATTGTTGTGCTGTGCCTGTGCTTCTGTCTGATGCGTCGCCGCCCGGCGGATCTGGCTATGGCGGGCTATCTGGCTGGCTCGCTGGTCTTTAGCGCCAGCTTCTTCGCCATCTCGATCGCCTGCGATTACCGCTATCTGTATGCGCTGGATTTAAGCGCCATTGCCGGGCTGCTCTATCTGGCGGCGGGCGGTTTTCGCCGCATCGAGTGATGCTGGCACTAAAAAGGGGACCATAAGGCCCCCTTTTATCGTAACCGGTATTTCCCGTTTCTTTACCCCAGCGCCCCATGACAATGCTTGAACTTGCGGCCTGAACCGCAGGGGCAGGGGGCGTTACGCGGAACTTTGCCCCAGGTCGCAGGATCGTTGGGATCGACCGCCATATCGCGCGGGCGATTGTAATGCGTCGCCTGACCGCCGGGCAGCGCTGGCAGCTCGTCGCTGTCATCGTCCGCATAGGGATTGTGGCGGCTTTCCTGCATCTGAATCGGCTGGTCCTGCGGCATCTCCGGCGCGCCGGTCTCAACCCGCAAATGCATCAGCTGATTGATGACATCGATCCGCAGCTTGGAGAGCAGATTTTCAAACAGCTCGAAGGCTTCGCCCTTATATTCGTTCAACGGGTCGCGCTGGCCATAGCCACGCAGGCCGACATACTGGCGCAGCATGTCGAGGTTGATGATGTGCTCGCGCCAGTTATGGTCCAGCGTCTGCAGCAGCACGGCCTTTTCGGCATAGCGCATCAGCTCGGGGGTGAAGTTGGCGGTGCGCTCGGCCACCTTGGTCTCGACTGCCTTAACCAGACGTTCGCGCACTTCTTCGTCGGCGATGCCTTCTTCCTGCGCCCATGCCTTGATCGGCAAATCGAGGTCGAAGGTGTTCAGCACTTCTTCGTGCAGACCATCAACATCCCACGCCTCGGCATAGGCCTTGGGCGGAATATGGCGTTCAACCAGCTCGGCGACGACTTCCAGACGGTATTCCTTGATTTCACCGCTGACATCATCGGTCGACATGATCTGTTTGCGCTGCTCGAAGATCACCTTGCGCTGATCGTTGAGCACATTGTCGTATTTGAGGATACTTTTGCGGATTTCGAAGTTGCGCGCTTCGACCTTCTGCTGCGCCTTTTCCAGAGCCCGGTTGACCCAGGGGTGGGTGATGGCTTCGCCCGGCTGCAGGCCAAGGCGTGTCAGCACCGCATCCATGCGCTCCGAACCGAAGATGCGCATCAGATCATCCTGCAGGCTCAGGAAGAACTTGGAGGCACCGGGATCACCCTGACGGCCGGAACGGCCACGCAGCTGATTGTCGATACGGCGGCTTTCATGCCGTTCAGTGCCGATAATGTAAAGGCCACCGGCGGCCAGCACCTTTTCCTTGTCGGCGGCGACTTCGGCGCGGATTTCCGCAGCGCGGCGGGTCAGTTCTTCCGGATCGGTGATGCCGCCCAGTTCGACCTTGATGCGCATTTCGGCATTACCGCCGAGCTGAATGTCGGTACCACGACCGGCCATGTTGGTGGCAATGGTCACCGCGCCGGGCTTACCAGCCTGAGACACAATGGCGGCTTCCTGCTCGTGATAGCGGGCATTCAGCACATTATGGGTGATTTTACGTTTTTTCAGCAGCTCGGCCAGCTGCTCCGACTTTTCAATCGACACCGTACCGACCAGCACCGGCTGGCCCTTGGCATGGCATTCCTTGATCAGCTCGATGATGGCTTCGTTCTTTTCATCGACGCTGCGATAGACCTCGTCATCCGAATCGATACGCTGCACCGGCTTGTTGGTCGGAATTTCCATGACATCGAGTTCATAGATGTCCATGAATTCGGCCGCTTCGGTCAGCGCCGTACCGGTCATACCGGCCAGTTTGTCGTAAAGGCGGAAATAGTTCTGGAAGGTGATCGAGGTCAGCGTGACGTTTTCCGGCTGAACCGTGACATGTTCCTTGGCTTCCAGGGCCTGATGCAGGCCTTCGGAATAGCGGCGGCCTTCCATCATGCGGCCGGTGAATTCGTCAATAATAATGACGTCGCCATTCTTGACGATGTAGTCGCGGTCCTTCTGGAACAGATGATGCGCCTTCAGGGCCTGATTGACGTGGTGGACCAGCGAAATGTTTTCGATGTCGTAGAGATCGCCGCGTTCCAACAGTTCGGCATCGCGTAAAAGCTGGACGATATGCTCGTTACCGGCTTCGGTCAGCGTGACCTGACGCTGTTTCTCGTCGAGTTCGAAGTCACCCTTGTTGGTTTCTTCATCCTCGCCATTATCCTTGCCTTCGGCTTTGGTCTTGCCGGGGATCAGCGACGGGATCAGCGCATCGACCTTGCGATACATTTCGGTCTGATCTTCGGTCGGGCCGGAAATGATCAGCGGGGTGCGGGCTTCGTCGATCAGGATCGAGTCGACTTCGTCGACGATGGCATAGGCGTGACCACGCTGGACCATGGTGTCCAGCGAGTACTTCATATTATCGCGCAGATAATCGAAGCCGAATTCGTTGTTGGTGCCATAGGTGACATCGGCGGCATAGGCGGCATGGCGTTCTTCGTCGGTCAGGCCATGGACAATGCAGTCCGTGGTCAGGCCAAGGAAACGATAGACCTGACCCATCCATTCCGAATCGCGCTTGGCCAGATAGTCGTTGACGGTGACGACGTGAACGCCTTCACCAGCCAGAGCATTGAGGTAAACCGCCAAAGTGGCGACCAGGGTCTTGCCTTCACCGGTTTTCATTTCGGCGATATTGCCGTAGTGCAGCACCATGCCGCCCACCAGCTGAACGTCGAAATGGCGCTGACCTAAGGTGCGCTTGGCCGCTTCACGGACCACGGCGAACGCTTCGGCCAGAAGGTCTTCCAGGGGCTCCCCCGCGGCGATACGTTCTTTGAAGACTGCCGTTTGTGCGGTCAGCTCTTCATCGGTCATCGCCAGATAGCGTGGCTCCAAGGCATTGATTTCGGCCACCTTGTCCCAGAATTTTTTAATCTTGCGCTCGTTGGCCGAACCAAATAGCCGCTGCGCCAGTGTGCCGAAATTCACCATGAAACCCTCTGCTCGAATCCAGATGCCGTAAAGTGTTGCGCCCGTATTTTTACCGTCGCACAACAATAGGGGCCATGCCCCCTATCCGGGGGCCATCGCCGCCATAGTTGCACGCCGGGTATATGGCGAATACGCCATAGCCCAAAAATCCATCTACCGACAGATAAGAACGACATCCCCCCTTGTCAAATCGTGCGATTCCGGCCAAACCCCGACTTCGGTTCAGGGACGAAAGCATTATGACGCAGGACCGTAAGATTTCTGTCAAAAATACGGCTGACGAGGCGGTCTCGGCAGTTAAGGCATCCGCTGCGGTAAAACCGCCGGTTTCCCCCAATGCCCCCAAGGTTTTTACCAGGCTGCCGCCGATTGCCGGTGTGCGCCTGGCCAGCGGGGCGGCGGGGGTCCACTACAAGGGGCGAACCGACGTCATGATGGCGGTGTTTGCCCCCGGCACACAGGTGGCGGGCGTATTCACCAAATCCAAGGCGCCATCCGCGCCGGTTGACTGGTGCAAGACATCGCTTGCCGGTGGTGTGGCGCGTACGCTGGTGGTCAACAGCGGGAACGCGAACGCCTTTACCGGTAAGGCCGGATTCGAAGGGGCGCGCGATGTTGCCCGTTCGGCGGCAGCCACGGTGGGGTGCAAGGCGTCCGAGGTCTTTATGGCCTCGACCGGTGTGATTGGCGAGCCGCTGCCGGCCGAGCGCATTACCGCCATCCTCGACACGCTGGCGGCTGAGGCGGCGCCGGATTCCTGGCGTGCTGCGGCCGAAGCGATCATGACCACCGACACCTTTCCCAAAATGGCGACCGCCACGGCGCAGATCGGTGATAAGACGGTGACGATTAACGGCATGGCCAAGGGCGCGGGCATGATTGCCCCGGACATGGCGACGATGCTGTCTTTCGTGGTCACCGATGCCACCCTGCCGGCGACCGTGCTGCAGGAGCTGTTGTCGGAAGGCGTCAAAGACACCTTCAATTCGATCACTGTCGACAGCGATACCTCGACCAGCGATACGCTGCTGCTGTTTGCCACCGGCAAGGGCGCGGCGCATGACCCGGTGGCGCGGGCCAGCGACAAGAAGCTGGCCGATTTCCGGGCAAAACTGCATGGCGTGCTGCTTGATCTGGCGCTGCAGGTGGTCAAGGACGGCGAAGGCGCGGGCAAATTCATCCGCATCGACGTGACCGGGGCCGAAAGCGACGCTGCCGCCAAGAAAATCGCGTTTTCGATTGCCAATTCCCCGCTGGTCAAAACGGCGGTGGCCGGTAACGATGCCAACTGGGGCCGCGTGGTTATGGCGGTTGGCAAGTCGGGCGAAATGGCCGACCGTGACAAGCTTTCCATCCGCTTCGGCAAGATCTGGGTCGCCAAACACGGGGCACGCGCCAAGAATTATGACGAGGCGGCCGCGACCAAGGCGGTGTCTGGTCTGGAAGTCGAAATCGGGGCCGATATCGGTCTGGGCGAGGGCAAGGCCACGGTGTGGACCTGTGATTTCACCCACGCCTATATCGACATCAACGGCTCCTATCGCAGCTGATCGTTCGCGCGTCCGTGATTGTATCTTTGTTGAACGCCGGTCTTTTAAGGCCGGCGTTTGCATATGGATTTCGCGGCGGTTTGGCAGGAGCATGGCATCTGCCAACAGATTCGTGAAAAGGGCGAACCATGAAGCCCAAGCTGATCGTCGCCACCGACCGCCATTTCGCCTGGATGCTGGGCGAGGTGCCGGGGCCAAAAGGTCTTGTGCTGCCCCCCGGCGGGGTCGAGACGGTCGAGACGCTGCGCATGCTGCGGGATCTTGCGGCATCACTCCGGCGGCGCGGTTGCCGCGCCTCGTGGTTGGTGGTGGCGGGGCCTGAAGTTGTGGGTTTGGCCAGTTTGCTGCACGCCCCCGATGGCGATGGTCAGGCCCTGTTCGGCTATGGCATTGCCGCCAGCCGCCGTGGTCTGGGCTATGGTCAGGCCATGGTGGCGGCACTGCTTGCCCGGGCGCGGACCAATCCGACCTTACGCACCCTGACGGCGGAAACCCGCGTCGACAATCTGGTTTCGCAATGGGTGCTGGCCAAGAACGGTTTTATCCGTCTGGGCTCGCGCATTGATCCCGAAGATGGTGTGGTGGCGGTGTGGCAGCGCGATGTGCGCCGCTGGTATCTGCCGCATCCGAAATATCTGGCGCGGGGGCTGGCCTGGCGGCTGGCCAGTCAGGTGCGCCGCTTTTATCCCGGCGCACCACTGGGCGGATAATATCAGTTCTGTTCGACGCGGAAATTGTGCACCATTGCGTCGAGCGCGGTGGTTTCCAGCACCAGATTCTTGGCGGCCGCTGCGCTTTCTTCGGACATGGCGGCGTTCTGCTGGGTGACCTGATCCATCTGGTTTAGGGCAATGTTCACTTCGTCGACGCCGACCGACTGCTGGCCAGCGTTACGGGCAATGTCGTTGACCAGCGCGTTGATTTGGCCGACTTCCTCAATGATCTCTTTCAGTGCCGCACCGGATGCGCCGACCGATTTGACGCCCGCCGCGATCTGCTGGCTGGAATCGTGGATCAGCTTCTTGATGCTCTGCGCCGCATCGCGCGAACGACCGGCCAGCGAACGCACTTCGGTGGCAACCACAGCAAAGCCACGGCCCGCTTCCCCGGCGCGCGCCGCCTCGACCCCGGCGTTCAGCGCCAGCAGGTTGGTCATGAAGGCGATCTCGTCGATGGCGCCGGTGATGTCGGCAATCTGGCGCGAGGATTTTTCAATCTCAGCCATGATGGCAATGGCCTGATTGACCACCTGACCGCCATTTTCGGCCACCGACTGTGCCTTGGCGGCATTGTCTGCCGCTTCCGCCGCGCTTTCTGCCGTATCCTTGATATTCTTGGTGATCTGCACCAGTGCGGCGACGGTTTCTTCCAGACCGGCGGCCTGGGTTTCGGTGCGGTGGGCCAGATCATCCGAGGAGGCCGAAATTTCGCTGGCGCTGCTGCGGATGGCGCGGGCTGATTGCATCACCGTGCGCATATTATCGCTTAAGCTGGCCGAGACGTAATTGAAATTCTCTTTGATCTGCTCAAGCTCGCCAGCAATACCATCATCCAGCCGATAGGTCAGATCGCCCTCGGCCAGCGCCACCAGCGCATCGCCGATCAGGCTGCGGTCTTCGGCGAATTTGGCTTCCTGCTGCTTCTTTTCCTGTTCGATGGCGTCGAGATAGGCCCAGATCGCCATATCCATATCGAACATCACCATCGTCACCAGCGCCTGCAGGGTTTCGGTCAAAACCTCGGGCGGGCAGGTCTGCGTCGCCACCCCGATCAGGCGGTTGAGCAGAATCTGATAGCCGGTCAGGTACCAGTGCGGCTTGAGGTCGATGCGCACATGCGCCATGCCGATGCGGTAGACCGCCTGCAGATAGGTCCGGTCAATAGCGTGGGTGAACAGCCGTTCCCAGTGATTTTCCTGCGCGGTTTTTAAGCGCTCGGTGTTGCCCGCCACCATCCTGGCCATGACCGGATCGGTTTGGACATGGTCATAGAAATCATCGAGGATCGGGCGCAGCGCGGTGCGAACCTGTGGCCAGAAGCCTTGCATCAACTGATAGGTACGCGGTGTGATGCGGGCATAAGAGATAAGGCTGGATAGATCTAACGTATCGATGGATTCAGACACAGAACAAACCCGTTACAATAAAACGCGAATGATTTTTAACTGTAAATCGTAACAATTGCACTGTGCTGTTATGATTGAGTTTTCAATACTAAAACTGGTGATTGATAAAGCCATGACTTACGGCGTGGCGGTCGAATCTGCCGCATACGCCGCACCCGCCGCGCCATTAGGCGCGGGCGGGCCGTGAGCGATTAGTTTGTCAAACTGCGTAACGGGGCCGGAATGCGTCCGCCACGGGCGATGAAGGCATCGGCCTTGAAGCGGTTGACCGGCATGATCGGGCAGTGGCCCAGCAGACCGCCAAACTCGACATGGTCGCCGACGGCTTTGCCTGGCACCGGCACCAGACGCACGGCGGTGGTCTTGTTATTGATCATGCCGATGGCGGCTTCGTCGGCGATGATGGCCGAGATGGTTTCTGCCGTGGTGTCACCCGGAACGGCAATCATATCGAGGCCGACCGAACAGACGCAGGTCATTGCTTCGAGTTTTTCGATGGTCAGGCTGCCGCGTTCAGCCGCCGCGATCATCCCGGCATCTTCGCTGACCGGGATGAAGGCACCCGACAAACCGCCGACCGCCTGGGCCGCCATCAGGCCGCCTTTCTTGACCGCATCATTGAGCAGCGCCAGCGCCGCCGTGGTGCCGGGGCAGCCGCAGCTTTCCAGACCCATCTCTTCGAGAATATAGGCCACGCTGTCACCCACCGCCGGGGTCGGGGCAAGCGAAAGATCGATGATGCCCGCCTTGACGCCGAGGCGCTTGGAGGCTTCCTGCGCCACCAGCTGGCCGACGCGGGTGATCTTGAACGCAGTGCATTTGATGGTCTCGGCCACGTCGTCGAACGGCATGCCTTTGACCGATTCCAGCGCGTGCTTGACCACGCCGGGGCCCGAGACGCCGACATTGATGGTGGACGAGCCTTCGCCCACACCGTGG
The DNA here is from genome assembly GCF_055392125.1 of Micropepsis pineolensis. NCBI lineage: Bacteria > Pseudomonadati > Pseudomonadota > Alphaproteobacteria > Micropepsales > Micropepsaceae > Micropepsis > Micropepsis pineolensis. The sequence goes on along the minus strand of NZ_AP042408.1, from coordinate 2,511,811 downwards.
AACGCGCCCGCCATGAAGGGGTTGTCTTCGACCGCATTGCAGAACACCACCAGCTTGGCGCAGCCCAGCGCATCGCGGTCGGCGGTCAGCTCGGCGGTGCGCTTGACGATGCGGCCCATTTCCCGCACCGCATCCATGTTGATGCCAGCCTTGGTGGTGCCGATATTGACCGAGGAACACACCCGTTCGGTGCGCGCCAAAGCTTCCGGGATCGAGGCTATCAGGATGTTATCGCCTTCGGTGGCTTTCTTTTCGACCAGTGCCGAAAACCCGCCGATGAAATTGACACCCAGTTCGTGGGCGGCACGGTCAAGCGCCTCGGCCACCGGCACATAGCTGTCGGTGCGGCAGCTCTCGGCCACGATGGCGATAGGCGTTACCGAAATGCGTTTGTTGACGATGGGAATACCGAATTCGGCTTCGATATCCTCGCCAACCTCGACCAGCGCTTTGGCCTGGGTGGTGATGCGGTCATAGACGTTCTGGCAGAAGGTTTTGATGTTGCTGTCGCAGCAGCCGCGCAGGCTGATGCCCATGGTGATGGTACGCACATCGAGCTTGTACTTGTCGATCATGCGGACGGTTTCGATGATTTCCTTGGTCAGCAACATAATAAAAACCTTTACTGGATGAACGTTGGGCGTTTAGCGCATGCGTTACGCGCCGGTCAGATCCGGTGCATGACGTTGAAAATATCTTCGTGCTGAATCTTGATTTCGACGCCGATGCTTTCGCCCAAGGCCTTGAACTGCTGCTGCAGATCCTGCAGCGAAATTTCCGCTGCGGCCATGTCGGCGATCATCACCATGTTGAAATAGCCATGGACGATGTTCTGGTTGATATCGAGAATGTTGACCTTGGTTTCGGCCAGTGCGGTGGCAACTTTGGCAACAATACCGACGCGGTCCTTGCCAATGATGGTGATGACGATCTTCATGATACTTCCCTTATGCCCCTTCGCGGGATAGGCGGTTGTCATATCGCAGACTGGCCCGCCGTTACAAATCGTGCGGTTACAAATCGTAAAGCCCCAGCGCCATGACCAGTGCGGCATTTTCGCTGGTTTCGCCTTCGTTACTGGCCCAGGAACCGTCATCGTCACAGGCATCGACCAGACATTTGGCCGGGGGCACGCCACGGTTAATGACAGCTTCCAGTAGCAAATCGCCGCCTGACAATACGGCGTTGGGCCCGCCGCTGGCCCAGCCCGGCATGACAATGCCAGCGGTCCGATAGGTCCAGTGATAGGGGCGGCTGATGTTATGGGTGCCGTGGCCGGTCAGCATGCATAAGCCCAGACTGTTGTTGCCCAGAACATAGTCCATAAGCCGCACGCCGGTATCGCGGCACTCGGGCACGCCGGTCAGCTCGGCCGCCAGCAGACAGGCATTGGCATCGTTCAGGGCGTTTTCGGCCGAGCCCCAGTCGTAATCGCTGCGCACGCTGCTAAAGCCATAGGCGTCGGCTGATACCCGCCCGCCAATCACCCCGGCGGCGGCGAAAATGCTGGCTCTGGCGACATCGGCGCCCCGCGTGCCGCGCATCTGGCTCAAGGTCAGCGCACCCAGAATGTGCGGTGCGGTCCACGACACCGCGGTGACGCCGCGATGTTCCAGTTCCGCCGTGGCACGGTGCAGCCGGTCCTTGTCACCGGTCAGGCGGGCGATTTCGCACAGGGCCCAGAGCTTTTCCTGCCAGGCATCGCGGTCGCTGTAATAGGGGTCGCTGGTGGGCAGGTTGGGATATTCCCCCAGCCAGCGCCACGAGATTTGGGCGGCATGGCCGCAGCGTTCGGCAAAATCGGCATCAAAGGGCGCAAAGACCCGTGCCGCCTGCGCCATAACCCCGACAAAGACCCCGGCGTTCAGGCTGCCAATGCCACTGGCATGGCGGTAAAAGGGATCGTTTTCCGGCATCCAGCCCCAGGCAAAATCCGGCTCGGTATCGACCTTGTGCAGCACGCTGCCATCGGGGTTCTGCATCTTGTGCAGCCATTCCAGCCCCCAGCGGGCTTCGGCCAGCATGTCCGGCACCCCGGGATAGGGATTGGGCAAATCCAGATCCAGCGTCGTGACAGTATCCGGCCGCAGCTCGTACAGCCACATCATATGGCTGGCGCTGATCGCGGCCATGTTGGTCCATTTGCCATAGTCACCAGCATTGTACCAGCCGCCAGACAGATCGCGCCGCATGCCGCCGACCCGCAGATTGTGATCGATCTGATGGCTGGCGCGGTGGCGGATGCCGGTGAGCGGATCATTCAGCGGTGCGTTGGCGCGGATCAGATAAAACGCGCGGGCGGCATCATGCAGCACATCGCCGTAAGGCGTGGCGGTGATGGTGAAGGGATCTGAGCGGTGGCCATCTGCCACCACACGATAGGTGCCGGGGCGGGTCAGCGGCGTAAAATCACCGCAACGGACATGCTCGCCCGCAGTTTCGCTTAAATTATACAGCCGTGGTTCCAGCCGGTCGCGATACAGCGTCCAGCCGTCGGTGGTTTCAATCGCAAAGCGCGTCACCGGGCGGCCGGTGGTTTCACTTAAGCTGAAGCGTTTGCGCCCCTGGGGGGCAAACCCGATCTGGTTGAGTTTGGCCGCCGGAACAATCGGATTGTTGGGTGATGCCATCAGCGAGGGTTTATCCGCGGCCCAGGACGGCACGGCAAGCGCCATGGTGCCAAGCCCTGCCAGACCGCCCCGCAAGAACTGCCGGCGTCCGATCGGGTTTTGCAGATGGCCTCGTCTGATTGCTTTCATGCAGGCTCCTTGGCATTGGCGCGCGGCAGCCCAAGGGGGTAACCGTGTTGGTAAATGGTCAGAAGGCGCGTGCACAACGCCACGCTTACATGGGCCACATCCCGAATTTGTGGGGGGGGTGGCATGACAGAATTTCAGACCGTGAGCTTTTCGCGCTGCGGCGTGAAAAGCCCTAGGATGTACGGGCGGTGCGGCGGCGCACGCTGCCCCGTTCCGCTTCTTCTTCAAACAGACCAATCAGTTGCTGTGTCATGGCCCCGCCGAGTTGTTCGGCATCGACGATGGTCACCGCACGGCTGTAATAGCGGGTGACATCGTGGCCGATACCGATGGCGGCCAGTTCAATACCGCAGCGGCTTTCGATTTCGGTGATGACCTTGTGCAGATGGACATCGAGATAATTGGCCGGGTTCACCGACAAGGTGGAATCGTCAACCGGCGCGCCATCCGAAATCACCATCAGAATTTTGCGCTGCTCGGGGCGGGCGGCCAGACGGGTATAGGCCCACATCAGGGCCTCGCCATCGATGTTTTCCTTCAGCAGGCCTTCGCGCATCATCAGGCCAAGATTGGGCCGCGCCCGCCGCCACGGCGCATCCGCCGCCTTGTAGATGATGTGGCGTAAGTCGTTGAGCCGCCCCGGCGTGGCAGGCTTGCCAGCGGCGGCCCACTTCTCGCGTGACATGCCACCCTTCCACGCCCGGGTGGTGAAGCCCAAAATCTCGGTCTTGACGGCGCAGCGTTCCAGCGTGCGGGCCAGAATGTCGGCACACATCGCCGCCACCATGATGGGGCGGCCCCGCATGGAACCGGAATTGTCGATCAGCAGCGTCACCACGGTGTCGCGGAAATCGGTATCCTTCTCCCACTTGAACGACAGGGGATGCAGCGGATCGGTCACCACACGGGTCAGCCGTGCGGCATCCAGCAGACCTTCTTCCAGATCAAAATCCCAGTTGCGGTTTTGCTGGGCCAGCAGCAGCCGTTGCAGCTTGTTGGCCAGACGCGCCACCACACTGTGCATCGTGGTCAGTTGCTGGTCGAGAAAGGCGCGCAGCCGGTTCATTTCTTCGGCGTCGCAGAGATTTTCCGCCAGCACTTCTTCGTCGAATTCGGTGGTATAGGCGCGATAGCCCCAGTCGCGGCCGCGGAACGGTTGCTCGGCCAGCCAGCGCTTCATCTCGGCCGAGGGATCGGGTGTGCCTTCGCTGTCGGTCTCATCATCGCGCATGTCAGCCGATGTCGGCGCGCTGTCCGTGCTGGTATCGCTGTCTTCGCCGCCGTCGCTCTGATCGCCTTCGCCATCGCCGTCGCCGCCTTCCTGTTCGGTCGGCGCGTCGGGCGGATTATCCTGATTGTTGGCGGGCGAGGATTGTTCGGTTTCTTCGCCCACTTCCAGACTGCTCAGCACCGCACGGGTGATGCGGGCAAAGCCGGTCTGATCGCGCATCACATCGGCCAGCATATCGAGCTGGCGACCGGCGCGGCTTTCGACAAAATCGCGCCACAGCGACACCGCTTTGCGCCCCGATACCGGCGGGGCCTCGCCGGTCAGCCGTTCGCGCACCATCAGGCCGACGACTTCGGCCAGTGGGGTATCTTCCTGACTGCGCACCCCGGCCAGCCCGCGTGCGCTGCAGCGTGCTTCCAGATTGACCGCCAGATTTTGCGCGACGCCCTTCATGGTGCAGGCACCAATGGCTTCGACGCGGGCCTGTTCCGCCGCCTCAAAAATCAGGGCGGCATCGGCGTCAGACGGGCAGAGTTTGGCGTTTAAGGCGGCATCGTGATAGGCGAGCCGAAGCGCGCAGGCATCGCCCGCACCGCGCACCAGCGCCACTTCACCCGCAGGCAGGCTGCGCGAGGGCAGGGGTAGGCGGGCCTTCTTGCCGCTTAAGGATGGCTGCTCCGAGGTGTAGCTGACCTCCGCCTCCGGTTCGCCGGAAAGCGCCCGCACCGCGGTTGTCACGGCCTGCTTGAACAGATCAGCGGATGTGGCGGTGGGCATGGTGAAAAGCGTATCCTATGGCACGACGGGCGTGAAAGGCACCCCGCGCGGGGCCGCTATGGCAACCCCGGCACGGGCAAAACGGCATCCTCAGGCGACCAGAACCTTGGCCGCGCTTTCGGGCAGGTCTTCGCCAAAGGCGCGCTGGTAGAATTCGGCGACCGCCGGGCGTTCCAGCTCGTCGCATTTGTTGAGGAAGGTGAGGCGGAAGGCAAAACCGATATCGCCGAAGATCTCGGCATTTTCGGCCCAGGTGATGACGGTACGCGGGCTCATCACGGTCGAGATGTCACCGGCGATGAAGGCGTTACGCGTCATGTCGGCAACGCGCACCATGGCGTCAATCACGCCCTGCTTTTCGCTGCTGGTGTAGCCCGGCAGTTTGGCCCGCACGATGTTGGTTTCATCGGCATGCGACAGATAGTTCAGGGTTGCCACAATGCTCCAGCGATCCATCTGGCCCTGATTGATCTGCTGGGTGCCGTGATAGAGGCCGGTGGTATCGCCCAGCCCGATGGTGTTGGTGGTCGAGAACAGGCGGAATGCCGGATGCGGCTTGATGACCTTGTTCTGATCGAGCAGCGTCAGCTTGCCTTGCACTTCCAGCACGCGCTGAATGACGAACATCACATCGGGACGACCGGCGTCATATTCGTCGAACACCAGCGCGACGGGGCGCTGCAGCGCCCAGGGCAGCAGACCTTCGCGAAATTCGGTGACCTGTTTGCCATCTTTAAGCACGATGGCGTCTTTGCCGATCAGGTCGATACGGCTGATATGGCTGTCGAGGTTGATGCGGATGCACGGCCAGTTCAGGCGCGCCGCAATCTGCTCGATATGGGTGGATTTGCCGGTGCCGTGATAGCCCTGCACCATGACGCGGCGGTTATACGCAAAGCCCGCTAAAATGGCGAGCGTGGTGTCACGGTCAAAGCGATAGGTCTCGTCACGGTCGGGAACATATTCCGACGCGGTGGAAAACGCGGGGACCTTGATGGCGGCATCAAAACCAAACGTCTGCTTCACATCGACGGTGGTGTCAGGCACCAACGCGGTATCGAGGCCCTGAGGCATAGCTGTCATTGTTCGAAATCCAACTGTCCGTTCGCCTGCGGCAAAGAACACCCGCTATGCCATACCACTGGCGCGCAACACGCCATAGGCTTTGATGACCTGCTTCAGGCGCTCCTCCGTTGCCCTGTCACCGCCATTGGCGTCAGGGTGGAACCGCTTTACCAATTCCTTATACCGAGCTTTGATTTCGTTCAAGGATACCGAACTGTCGAGCTCGAGTATTTCAAAGGCCTGGCGCTGTAAGGGCGTCAATATGCGCTGCGGACGGCGCGGACTTGGTCTTTTGTTGCCAGTGTTGAAAATAATATTGCCGTCTTCAAAGACGTAGGAGCCGTTTCTTGCGGCGCTGCGGGGCTGTACACCGGCTGCGCGCTTGCCCAGCGGCCAGGTCGGGCGGTGGCCAACAATGGCCTCTTCCTGAAAACGCAGGATTTCCGCCTCGCTCATGCCGGAGAAAAAGTCCCAACTCTCGTTATGCGCGCGGGCGTGATAGGGGCACAACCACTGCCGCGCCGGGTTATGCGGGCTGACCGGCAGATTGCATACGCCTTCTTCGGCACAGCCGGGTACCGCACAGGGGCGCGACACCGGCTTTGCCGTTTCTTGTTTAATTCGAATGTCATAGCCAAAACGCGGCCGGTAGTGTGGCTTATCCATAGGTTGGATTTAAGCGATGCCGTAGCAAAAAAACAAGGCTTGGCACCATGTCCGCTATCAGCCTTTTTTCGGCTCGGTGTGGGCGACTATGCGCCAGATGCCGGGATGGGTCTGGCGCAGCTTGTGTTCCAGGATATCTGCGGCTTCATGCACGTCGGCAACGGTGCGGTTTCCGTCGGCGCGGCAATGGAACAGCACAATCAGGCCGATCGGGGTGCGGCGCACCCGCAAATCATGGGCCTCGCTGAGGATATCGCTATGGCCAATCAGGCTGCCCAGCTGCAGGGCGATGCGCTGAAGCTCGTCCGGGCTGACATCCTCGCCATCCTGGCCGCGGTCTTCCAGCGGTTCGATATGGGTTTCAACCTCGGTATCGGCGCCAAATTCCTCGCGGATGGCAACTTCAAGGGCGGTGGCAATGTCATGGGCTTCGCTTAATGGGCGGTATTCATCGACTTCCAGATCAAAGCCGACCGTCAGCCGGCCACCAGCTTGCAGCGCGGTGATGTGGTGTACAGCGGCTTCCTGCTCCAGCGCGATGGTCTGGACCCGTTGGCGGACGGTTTCGCTGTCGAGCGCCAGCGGGTGCATGGCCACGGCGACTTCTGCTTCGGGCATCTCGGCCTTGATCGCCTCGCAGATCGCCTGGCGGATGGCAACTGCATGGCTTTGCGGCAGGCTGCGGCCGATCGCAACATCAATGTCGGCAAACAGTGTGCTGCCGGCCGGCCGGGCGCGGACACGTTCGATGGCGGCAATGCCGGGGACCGTGGCGACAATCTTGTTGAGCCGCTCGGTGACGCCTTGGGGGGCGGCATCGATCAGCGTGGCAATGGTGCTGCGCCCGAGCCGCCAGCCCGCGCGGCAGACAAAAACGGCCACGCCAATGGCAGCCAGCGCATCGCCCATCGGCCAGCCAATGGCAACAAAGCCCAGACCGATCAGCACCACCGTGCTGCTCAAAACGTCCGAGGAGAAGTGCAGGGCGTCGGCTTCCAGCGCCTGACTTTTGGTCGCTTTGGCCACTTTGGTCAGGGCGCGTGCCCGTGTCAGGTCAATCAGAATCGACGCCACAATAACCCCAACCGCCCACCAATTGGCCGTAACGGTGCTGTGGCCGACGATCAGTCGGTGGACTGCCTCGGTCACAATCCAGAAGCTGGTGACGAACAGAAGGATGGTTTCAGCCAGCGCGGCGACACTTTCGGCTTTACCGTGACCGTAGGGGTGTTCGGCATCGGCAGGCTTATCGCTGACGCGTACCGCCAGATAGGTCAGTATCGTGGCGCCCAGATCCAAAAAACTATGCAAACCTTCGGAAATCAAACCTAAGCTACCGGTGGCAATGCCTATGGCGAACTTGCCGATGGTCATGGTAGCGCTCGCAAGCATCGAGCCGATAGCGACGGCCTGTTTTCCCTGTTGCATAGTTTTTTTAAGCCCCTCGGCAGTCTAGTGTGGTTCGCTCGCCGCGTGCCCCCGTGGCTGATGGGGACTGGTATCCTGTAGCGGTATTTCATGACACCGCAGTCACAAAACGCCAAAAATACTAGCGATGATCCGCGATAAGTCAAATTGGCGCGAACGGAGTATGGTTTATGACGGGGGCGGATTAATTGATCCTTAGGCGGAAAAATGAGTGAATTGATAAATGACATGGAAACCATATCGATAGTAGCCAAAGAATCACTCGTAATCTGCCGCACACGGATTTTCAGTCTACTGGGTGCGGCTTTAAGCGAGGGGTTCGATGACGCCGTCAGTGACACCTCCGGAGCTGTGCAAACCCGGCCTGTTTGGTCGGTGCGACGGGCAGTATGGGGCCGTATTACGGGCTTTTTCTGCGGCGACAGCGGTGTCTGAGCGGCAGCGATTAGCCCAATTAATTGTCGACGATGCTGGCGCTGTCATACCCTGTGTCGTCCATGTGACCGGGGATTTCGACTGCCGGGTTTGCCGCGAGCTGGTGGCGCTGCGGCAGTACTCGGCAGCTCTGTTGTTGCGTTCGGACGTGGTTGAGGAAGCGGGGACAGCTTGAAACGGTGGCTCGGATTTTCAGGGCAAAAATTAAGGATAGGTGCGATGCAAGCTGAACGGATACTTAAGCCGCAGGACGGTCCGGTGACCGTCTATGCCATCGTTCCGGCCGAATCCGATTGTGCCAAAACGATCTGTCAGGTGTCCTGTGGCAGCCTTGATACGGTTGCTGATGGTGGTTTTGCCGCTGTGGTTTCGGCATCGGGTTCCGTGTGCAGTCTGCCGGGTCAGAACGATAGCTGTGTTGAACTGAGCGACCGGGCCCGCCTTTTTGCTACCTATCAGGGAACTATCGACCGCATCCGGCGTTCGGCACCACTTTTACCGGTGAAATTCGGCACCTCTCTGCCCGATAAAAGCTCGGTGCGCGCCAGCCTGTCGCGTGGGCGGCGGGCCTTTGCCGATGCCTTCGGTCGCCTGAAAAACTGCGTGCAGTTTGAGATCACCGTCAAATGGGATCTGGAGTTGGTCTATGCCGAAGTCGCCACCGAACCGGCGATTGCCCGGCTGAAAGAACGCTCGGCAATGGCCTTGCGTGACGATGTCTGGCGCGCGGCGCTGGGGCGGCTGGTCAAGGAGGCCTTGGAACGCCATCGCAGTGCGCTGGCGCAGGCGGTTGGTGGGGCGCTGAAAGCCGCCGCCACAGATAGCATCCTACGCACGATGGAAACCGATGCCGTCGTGCTGCAAATGGCTCTGCTAGTGCGGATGGATGAAATTGCAGTGCTGGAAGACTGTCTGGAGGCTCTGCAGGCCGCCTATGGTGACCGCCTGCAATTCACCCGTACCGGTCCGTCATTGCCCTATAGCTTCGCCACTGTGGAGATTTCGGTGGTCGAGCCCGAAGCTCTGGAACAGGCTCGGCTGTTGTTCGGTTTGGGGCCACTGGTGACGGCTCAGGATGTGCGTGACACCTACCGCCGACTGATCGGTCTGGCCCGGCCTGATCCGGATCACAGCGATACCGGGCAGAGTGGCGATGGCCGCATGATGGCACTGCTGACCGATGCCTATCGGTTGCTGTTGCAGCAGATCGGTCATGGCGGCACATCATCCGATGTTACGGTCTCGGTGGGGCGTTTCGATGAAACCGGTCAGGCAATCTATCTGCCGACCGAAGAATTGCCCCGCTGCTGAGATTTTCTTACGGTGCTAAAAAAGCCCGCGTGAGGCGGGCTTTTTTATTTATCGGGTGCTTCGTCGGACTTACTTTGCAGCCGGTTTGGCGTTGTCTGACGTGCTGGCAATTTTGGTTTCCAGTTTGGTTTTGGCCATCATGGCATTGACGCGGTCGCGCAGTTCTTCGAACAGACGCATATCGTGCCCCGTCAGCTTACGACCATCGGCCATCTTCACCGTCAGCGGGTTAACCTGCTGATTATTAAGACGGATTTCGTAATGCAAATGCGGTCCGGTGGCGATGCCGGTCATGCCGCTGGCGGCGATGACCTGTGCCTGACGGACATGGCTGCCGATATGAATACCGGTGCCAATGCGTGACAGGTGACCATACCCGGTCGACCAGCCATTGCCGTGATTGACCAGCACAAAGTTGCCATAGCCGTTCATCCAGCCAGCAAAGGCGACGGTGCCGCCACCGGCAGCCATCACAGGGGTGCCGATTGGCACGCCGAAATCGACGCCCTTATGCATGCGGGTGAAACCCAGCACTGGGTGGAAGCGCATACCAAACCCAGACGTGATACGGGCACCATCAACCGGGGTTTTCATCAGCATGCCCTTGGCGCTCTGGCCCTTGGCATCGAAATAATCCGGCGGTGAATTGGGGTCGGACTGGAAGCGGTAGAGGCTGACCTCGCGCCCGGCCAGTTTCATGCGGGCAAACGAGATATTGCCGACGCGGGCGGCTTGGCCCTGCGGGGTGTAATAATAATCGTAGAACACCTCGAAGCTGTCACCGGGGTGAATGTCACGCTGGAAGTCCACCTTGTACGAGAACATGTGGATCATTTCGACTACGACATCGGCCGGAATACCGGCCCGCATGGCCGACAGATAGAGGCTGGAATCGATAGTGATGGCGGCGTGATGCTGCTGGACAACCAGCTTCTTTTCGGCGTCGTTGGCGCTGAAGCTGCCATCGGCAGCGCGCGTTACCGTAATATCATGCTCGATCGACGGCGAGAATTTCAGGTTGGTCAGCTGGGTGACCATGTCGCCGTTATCGCCCTTGGCCTGGGTCAGTGTAAGGTCGAATAAAAGCCCGGCGCGCAGGTTGCGCGGGTCATAGACCTTACGCATCGCCTCGATGGCGGTGTTGGCTTCGTTGGCGTTGACGCCGACAGATTCCAGCATGCCAGCCAGCGTGTCGCCGGAATCGAGCGTCAGCGAGCGGTTTTCGACGCCCGGTGTGGTATCGCTGTGGGCCGGCAAGGGGGCCAGACCGACCGGCACCGCCTGTTTGTTGATTTGATCGCGATGGCCGAGCGAGGCCATCAGCGCGCTGCCCGACTGGGTCAGATTTTGGAACAGATGATAAGGGATGAAGCCTTCGCGGGGCCGTTCAAAGCCGCGCGCATTGGTCGGCATGGTGGTCTGCATCGCCAGAAACGCCATGGAACCGACAATAAGTGCTGCCAACGAGGTGGTAACAAAGGCCCAGCGCGCATTAAGCGAAGATGTCGAAGCGGCAGCATCAGCAGCGGGGGCCGACCACGCTTGTTCAGATTCAGCCATAAAAAGAGACATCGGGTCGTTGCGGCGGTCCACGGTTGCTCCTTAAACTTTACAAGGCCCAAATCAGGGCACGCCCTCCCCGGGAAGATACCTGTGGCAGGGAAGATGCGCCGAAAATATTTTTCGACGCTTGCTAAACGGCAACACATATAGCCAGATACCATAATGCGACGTCAACCATTTACAGGGATTTAACGCTTTTTTTGCTTCGTGCTTGCCAGCCATTTAGGCCGGGGCGGGGTAAAGGCAGTGTCAGAGGGTCGGGTATGCGGGTTCACATTGTCGATGGTAAACGGCGCAAAAATCATTGGTATCCGGCCAGTCTCACCCGGGGACGGCTTGCCGACATGGGCATCAGCGTACGAATGTATGACCGGATTGGTCCGGATGTGCTCGATTGCGATGTTTTAATGTTGACCTCACGCCGCCACGACGAGCTGTTCGGCACCATGACCGACCCGGTGGCCCGTGCCGCATCGGTGGCGGCGATTGCGGCAAAGACCGGCAGGCTGATCTGGTTTGATTTACGCGATTCCACCGGCACACCACAGTTCGAAGTGCTGCCCTACGTTTCGCTTTATGTCCGGCAATGTCTGTTAAAGGACATGAAATTATACAATCAGCCACTTTATGGCGGAAGAATCTTCTCAGATTACTACCATCGCCACTACGGTATTGAGGATCACGTCAATGCCAGGATGGACAATCAGGAGGAGGGCTTTACCCCCCTTGATCTGACGCTGGCCCCGCGCGTGGTGGTGGGCTGGGATGTGGCTTACGATTATCGCGATCCGCGGCTGGGGCTGCTTGGGCGGCTGGACAAGGCGGTGCACAAAGCGCTGTGGCTCGCCGCCGATGTGCCGCCACCACCGCCGGTGGGCCATGCCATCAGCCCCCACCGGGCGCGCCACACCGATATGGCGGTGATGTTCAGCACTGGCCGCTATGGCCGTGACACGGTGGCGTTTCAGCGTAAGCTGGCGCTGGAGAAGGTGCGGGGGCTGCCGGGAGCTGTCTTCGCTGGCAAGGTGCCGCGGCGCGAGTTCGTCGCCCGGCTCTGTGACTCGAAAATCGTGCTGAGCTGCTTTGGCAATGGCGAGATCTGCTTTCGCGAGCATGAAGCCTGGCTGACCGGTGCAGCGGTGATGATGTGCGATATGGGCCATATGCGGGTGTGGCCCGACCGGTACCGCGATGGCGAAACCTATCGCGCGGTGGATTGGGATTTTGCCAATCTGGCGGCAGTCTATGAAGATTTACGCGGGGATGAGGCTAAGCGTCTGGCGCTGGCCGAAGCCGGGCAGAATATGATGCGGCAGATGTTTTCCGAAGTCGGGCTTGATGCCTTTGCCAGCCGTTTTGCGGCGCTGGCAAAGGGCATCGATCCCGACAATACCGCGAAACTTTAAAGTCTGACCAGCAGCCCTTCGGCGATGCGGCCATGCAGCCAGCCCAACCCGCGGACCATGTGCAGCACGAAGAAGAACAGCAGCATGCCCATCAGCGCCAACACAACAAGGCCCGGCGCGGTGTGCAGGAGATGATCGACCCATGGGATCAGATCAAACTGGATGTGGCTTTCGTTGGTGGCCAGCGAATAGATCGCCGTGCCGGTGACGCCCAGCGACAGGCTTAGGCCAACAATTGTCAGCACAAAATACAAAATGCCCAGCGGCAGCATGGCCAGAAGATAGAACAGCGAGGTCCAGGTGCGCACATCGGTCAGCGCATCTTTGATCCGCGCCCACAGCGTTTCATCGCGTGACAAGGCGGCAGGCATCCGTCGCGGCATACGAACCCCCAGGAGTCCTTCGACCAGACGTCCCTCGACATGGCTGATCAGCCGGACTGAACCAATGAACAACAGGGCAAAGGGGATGCCGAAAATCAGCATGGCGCAGCCGGTGGTGATCGCGATGCCGATGACGGACCAGGTGAAATAGAAGACACCGGTGATCAGCGCCATCATCATATAGAGCAGCGCCCCATAGCTTTGCGGATCGGCGATAATGCCAAAAAAACCGCCCTTGTGGTGCGGGGCGTCGACGGGCTTTTCCGCCTTGGGAAACGGCGTCGACAGCGTGGCTTCCATGCTGCGATATTCATCGGCGATTTCCTGCGGACTGCCGTAGGTTTCAATCACCGAAGCCAGTACCGCCTTTTCCGTCATATCCGGATTCTGGGCGATTTCGTTATTCAGATGCTCTTCACAATCGGCCAGTGCGTCGGCAATCAGCCCACGCGGCGCCCCTTTAAGGGCGTGGCGCAACTGGGTCAGATAGGCCCGAACCGTTTCTGGCGCGGATTTAAGCGCTTGGTCTGAATGCATCAGCTTCTGCTGCCCCCACTTTCAAGGCATCGTCGACAAATTCGCGCATATCGCGCCAGGCAAATTGCCATTCGGACAAGGCTTTGCGCCCGTCGTCGGTGATGTTGTAATAGCGCCGCGGTGGCCCAAAGGCCGAGGCTTCGACCCGGCTGGATAGCAGCCCCAGCGCATCCAGCGACCGCAGCACAGGGTAGATCGCGCCCTGCTTAAAGATCAGCCCACCTTCGCCTTCGGCTTTTACGGCTTTGGCGATTTCGTATCCATACATCTCCCGACCGGCCCGGGCGAGCACAGCCAGAAGGACGAGCGACGACAGCCCGGCCATTAGTTCCTTACGGAATTTGCGCGTGTATTGGGATTCTTCACTCACTGCACACGCCTCTCTTCCGCCCTCCACACTATTGCGAAGTTCAATCTAGCATGAACTTCACAATATGCAAGAGTGGCCTATAGTGGAGTTACAACTAAGTTCCACATAAAGCGACCTGGGGCGGTTTTCTCCTGTTTTGTTACGCTAAGCTTTTGAAAATACTCAGTTCGCTGGTTTTTCGGTCAGCGCCATCTGTTCGACCTTAACATAATCGGTCTTGCCTGTGCTAAGCACGGGAATGGTTTCGACCGGAATAATTCGGCGCGGCATGGCAATTTCCGGCACACCGTGATTCTGCGCCCAGCCGAGCAGGGCAACCCGTGTGGCATCCTGATTGGTGGTCAGCAATACGATTTGCTCGCCTTTGCGCCCTTCCGGCAGAGAAACGGCGGCATGGGCAAAGTCCGGCCACAGCGCCGAAGCGCAGTTTTCAACCACGGCCAGCGACACCGCCTCGCCACCGATTTTGGCAAAGCGCTTCAAGCGGCCACGAATGGCGACAAAGCCTTCCTCGTCGATGTGAACAACGTCGCCGGTGTCATGCCAGCCATCTTCGGGCGGCTCGATCATGCCGGGCCGTTCCGGGCGGATATAGCCCAGCATGACATTGGGACCTTTGAGGTACAGGCGGCCCGCATTGGAAATCCCGGGCACCGGCTCGAGCCGTGCCTGCATGCCGGGCAGCAGATGGCCGACGGTGCCCGGGCGGTTGGCACCCGGCTGATTGACGCCCGCCACCGGTGCGGTTTCGGTGACGCCATAGCCTTCAAGAATTTCAATAGAATTTTTGCGGCGGAGCAACTGACGGGTCTCGTCGCGCACCCGTTCGGCCCCGCAAATCGCCAGACGCAGCGAACTTAGGTCGCCCGGCTCGCCGGCACGGGCGTATTGCGAGATGAAGGTATCCGTCGCCAGAAGAATGGTTGCACTGGCTTCCTTGATCCGGGTGACGATCTCGTGCGGCTTGAGCGGGGTGGGGTGCAGCACGGTTTTCATGCCGAGCAACAGCGGCAGCAGCGCGCCGACCGTCAGGCCGAAACAGTGAAATATTGGCAGCGGTGAAAAGATGATGTCGGTCGGATAGAGCGCCAGATGGCTGCGGATCTGTTCGATGTTGACCAGCAGATTGTGGTGCGACAGCGCCACGCCCTTGGGCTCGCCCTCGGTGCCCGAGGTGAACAGAATGACGGCGGGTTGGTCATAAACCGGCCGTTTGCCGACCAGATTGGCGACAAAACCGGGCGATGTCACCCGCGACACCAGATTCGATACCAGCGCCGGGGCTGGTCCCTGTGTCATCATGGCGGGGGCATATTGGCCGATCGCCGCCACCGCCTTGTCAAAAACCGAAAGTCCTTCGCGCACATCTTCCAGATAGAGGATCTCGGCCTGCGGCGACAGCGCCTCAATCAGCGCTTCCAGCTTGGCCACTTCGATGAATTTGCGTGCGGTGATGATGCGTTTGACTTCGGCGGTGCGCAGCGCACTTTTGAGCGAGGCCGCACCGGTGGTGAAGTTCAGCATCGTCGGCACCCGACCAAAGGCCGAAAGGGCAAAAAACGACACCACGGCGACCAGACTGGTGGGCAGCATAACACCGACGGCTTCGCTGGTGGCCGTACCCTTGCGCAGGGAATTGCCCAATGCCAGCGCCGCCCGGATGATGTCGTCGTAGCTGGCGATGCGTTCATCACCGTCCACCACGGCGGGGCGGGCGCCGCCATACAGGTTGCGCGCGTCAATCAGTGCCTGGAAAACAGGTTTTTGCGCCCGCTGGAAATGGGTCGGTAAAAGTTCTTCGCCGGTGCTGGCAATGGCGGTGGCTGCCAAGGAATCCTCCTTACCGTAGGCGGTGGCGGTAATCCGCCTTGTTCTTGTCATGATACCGGTTGAGCTGTTTCTAACCGGTAAGGTCCGGGGCGCTTCGTCAGGTCAGGCTGGAACGTGTACTTAAACCAGCCGTCGGTTTTTGGCCAGATGCTATATCCACATAGCGAATAGGCTCTAAATGTCATGGATTGACAACCTGCAACGCGGTATATGCCAGAGCATGACTGTCGTATTCGATCAGGCGGCCCAAGACCGCCGCCGCCTTCGCCATCCCGAAAAGGCGAACCGCCCTGATAGCGCGGTGTCGCCCAAACCCGCTTGGATCCGCGTCAAAGCGCCGGGCGGGGCGGGGTATGCTGAAACCAATGCCATTGTGCGCGAAGGCGGGCTGAATACCGTCTGCGAAGAAGCTGGCTGCCCCAATATTGGCGAGTGCTGGAATCACAAGCACGCCACCATGATGATTCTGGGCGATACCTGCACGCGGGCCTGTGCCTTCTGCAATGTGCGCACTGGTATGCCCGGTCCGGTCGATAGCGAAGAACCGACGCGCGTTGGCGCGGCGGTGGCCCGGCTGGCCCTGCGCCATGTCGTGGTCACCAGCGTGGATCGTGACGATCTGGCCGATGGCGGCGCCGGGCATTTCGCCGCCACCATCACAGCCATTCGCGCGGCAAGCCCCGCGACCACGGTCGAGGTGTTGACGCCGGACTTCCTGCGCAAGGATGGCTGCATCGAAACCGTGATGGCGGCCCGCCCCGATGTGTTCAACCACAATCTGGAAACCGTGCCACGGCTGTATCTGCCGATCCGGCCCGGTGCGCGCTATTACAATTCGCTGCGGCTGCTCGATCGGGCCAAGACGCTGTACCCCGAAGGTTTCACCAAATCGGGTCTGATGGTGGGCCTCGGGGAAACCCGCGAGGAAATCATGCAGGTGATGGACGATTTGCGCAGTGCCAATGTCGATTTCCTCACCATCGGTCAGTATCTGCAGCCGACCCGGAAACATGCTGCCGTGGCCAAATTCTGGTCGCCGGAAGAATTCGCCGGGCTGGCCGATGTGGCCCGTTCCAAAGGTTTTCTGGTGGTTTCGGCTACGCCGTTGACGCGGTCATCCTATCATGCTGACGAGGATTTTGCGGCCCTGAAAGTGGCACGGGCCGGGCGGACGGCGGTTTAATGGCGGTTCATCGCGAAACCCGCTTTGTTCCGTATGCGGTGGATTTGCTCTACGACGTGGTGGCCGATGTCGAGCGCTATCCGGAATTTTTGCCCGGGTGTCAGGGGCTGAAGCTGTTATCGCGCGAGATGGTTGGCGAGGAAGAAATCCTGCGGGCCGAGATGACGGCGGGCTCCGGTCCGCTACGCCTAAGCTATATCAGCCGCGTGGTGCTGACCCCCAAGGCGCATCGCATTGCGGTAACGCAGCAGAGCGGCCCATTCCGCCAGTTAGATACTTTGTGGCATTTTATACCGCAGGCGGGCGGGACCGAGGTGGATTTCTCGATCACCTTTGAATTTCGTAATCCGCTATTCGAGGCGGCCATGGGCGCGGTTTTTGCCCAATCGGTCAAGAAAATCTCACACGCTTTTGAAAAACGCGCCGCCAGTCTGGTGAACGCCTGATCCTGCTATTGGCTGGCGACGGCCGTGCGCGCGTGCCGTTCGGCCAGGCTTTCGGCGCGCTGACGCTTGACCCGGCGTTCGCGCAGCAGCATGCGTGTGATGTTGGTGCCGTTGGTCGCGAAAATGGTCAGTTCCAGCGCGGTACCGCCGATCGAACCGGACAGGATGTTGTTGGCAATCCAGAAGGCGGTTGATGTCAGGAACATCAGCCGCAGGCCAACGCCGCGCATGAAAAATAATCCGAATGTGGCGACGCAACTGCCCACCACCGGAAACCAGCCGGTCCAGTGTCTGGCGGCGGTCATGCCGACGATGAGATTAAACAGGATGAATAACGCCGCCATGATCGGGGCGCGCCAGCGCAGGGAAATCAGTGAACGGACGGCGGACACCAGTGCGCTGCCGGATGCGGTCAGATTGCCGAGCAGGAAAAAATGCAGCGTATAGATAACGCATTCGCTGGCGTTAAAAATAATCAGCTTTTTGTCGCTTTTCTGCAGGAAGGAAGCAACGCCAAGTACAAACGCAACATAGCCCAGAAGTTGAGCCGGTGAGAAAATATGCATTTTATCCTTTCCAGACGGGGCGCATGTCTGCGCTGGCGCGCTATGCGCGTTCCGTCCGGTGATTTTATCTAAACGTGAAGCGTGGCTAAAGTATGGTTTTGCTGGTGCGTCAACACTTCGCGCTTGCCATGCCCAGGGCATGGTGCCGAAAACCAGTAAAATGCGTACTATGGCCAGCTCGCGCGGTTCGTGTGTTTTTAAGCCCCTTTGACCTGGTTCAGCAGCGCGGCTGCCACCGAACCCAGCCACACCGCGATCATGCAGGCGGTCACCGATCCGGCGATATTCCCTCCGGCTTGCAGGATCTGGCCATCACGGATCAGGTTCAGGGTTTGCAGGCTGAACGAAGAAAAGGTGGTATAACCGCCGCAAAAGCCGGTCATGACCATCTGGCGGGTGGTGCCGCTGACGAATAGTCGCCCATCCGGGGCGGTCAGGGTGGCGAAAAAACCGATAATGAAACAACCGCTGATATTGACGATCAGGGTGCCCCAGGGAAATGTTTCACCAAACCCGGCGGCAATCAGCCCGGAAAGGCCAAAACGGGCGATAGTGCCAAGCGCCCCACCAAGGGCGACGACGAGATAAAGCTGAAATGGCATGGTAACGGATCCTTAAAGCGCGCGGCGGCGCTTGCAAACCGCCGCGATCCTGTTCATACGGCAGGAGTCATCAGCCTTAAGAGCGGTTATCGGGGGACCCCATCCCCATCATTTCCGAGCCTTAACGGCAAACGCCGGGAGCGTCAATCAATGGACGAAACAGAACACAAAAAAACGGCGCGGACCGGTAAAAAACAGGCTCCGGCCCGTAAGGCCAAAGCGCTAGCCAAAAAGCCGGTGGCTAAGACGTCATTGGCCAAGAAGGTCTTGACCAAGAAGGCATCGGTCAAAAAAGTCCCGGCCCAAAAGAGCCCCGGACCAAAGAACGCCACGCTCGCCCCAAAGGCTTTGGCGCCGAAGTTTCCGGCTAAGAAAGCCCCGGTCGAAAGTCTGCGGGTGAAAGATCTGCCAGCCCAAGACATTCCGGCTCCTAAAGCCCCCCAGCCCCCCCAGACTCCGGCCCCCCCGGAGACCAAGCCCAAAACGACGGCACAGGTGGTGACCATTGCTCATGACGAGGATGGCGTGCGCGTTGATCGCTGGTTCAAGCGTCATTATCCCGGTTTGACCCATGGGCGATTGGAAAAGATCCTGCGCACCGGGCAGGTGCGGGTCGATGGTGGCCGGGTTAAGGCCGCCGACCGGCTGCAAAGCGGCCAGGCCGTGCGCCTGCCGCCCCAGCTCGGCGATACCACACTGGCCGTGCGGCCCCGCAGCGCCGAACCGGATATGACCGGCGAATCCTTGCAGGATCTGGTCATCTATATCGACAGCTCGGTGATCGTGCTGAACAAGCCGTCCGGGCTGGCAACGCAGGGTGGCTCGGGCCTGACCCGCCATATCGACGGGATGCTGGATTCGCTCATGTTCGAGAAACAGCAGCGCCCGCGTTTGGTGCACCGGCTCGACCGCGACACCTCTGGCGTGCTGGTGGTGGCGCGCACCGTGCCGGCCGCGGCCGGGCTGTCGAAGTCGCTGGCGGAACGCGACGCCTCGAAGATCTATTGGGCGCTGACCTGCGGTATTCCGAAGGTGAAACGCGGTCTGATCAAAGCGGCATTGGTCAAAGAAGGCGGTCACGGGCCGCGCGGGCGTGATGAACGCATGATGGTGACCAACGAAAAGACCGATGGGGCCAAGGCGGCCATCAGCGAATATGTCGTTATGGGCGAAGCGGGCGATTACGCCTGGGTGGCGGTGAAGCCGCTGACCGGCCGCACCCATCAGATCCGCGTTCATATGGCCAGCATCGGCACGCCGATTTTGGGCGATTTCAAATATGGCGGGACCGAGGTGCGCGGTAAGGGCGAGCTGGAAAATAAGTTGCATCTGCACGCCCGCAGCATTGATATTGCCCGCCCGGACGGCGGACGTTTGAACGTGCTTGCCCCGCTGCCGCCCCATATGCTCAAAAGTTGGGAGTTGTTCGGGTTCGATAGTGAAAACACCATCGATCCGTTTGTCCGTAAGCGGAAGAAATCATGAAGCGTTTCTATCGTGACGTCAGTGTCGGCCCTTTAAGCGGGGGCGCTGACGGGTTTGGTATTTTCCTCGATGGCCGGGCGATCAAAACCCCGGATAAGGCCCCTTTGTCGCTGCCCAGTCAGTCGCTGGCGGAAATTCTGGCCGAGGAATGGCGCACTGTGCCGGAAGAATTTGATGTCAGCGCGCTGCAGCTGACCAAATGCGCCAACACCGCCATCGACCGGGTTGCGGTCAAGCAGCCCGAAGTGGCCGAGGCGCTTCTGGCCTATGCCAATGATCTGATCTGTTACCGCGCTGACCATCCGTCCGAACTGGTGGCGCGCCAAAGCGCCCATTGGGACCCGTTAATCGTATGGGTTGAACAGCGCTTTGGTGCCCGTTTGCGCACCGGTGTTGGTGTGGTGCCGTTCGATCAGCCCGCAGAGACGCTGGCAATTTTCCGCGCTCATCTTCTGGCCCAGAATGTTTTCGTGCTGACGGCGTTGCATGGTGCGGCGGCGCTGACCGGTTCGCTGGTGCTGGCGCTGGCACTGGCCGAGGGTAAGCTGGATGTTCCTGCGGCCTTTGCCCTGTCGCGGCTTGATGAAGACTATCAGGCCGAGCGCTGGGGCCGGGATGAGGAAGCTGAGGCGCGCGCCGCCGGTCTGCTGGCCGATTTAACCGCCTATGGCCGCTTTTTAAGGGCTGCTATGGCATCATGATCTTTGCGCCACCTGATCTCATCCGGCTTGCCGATCCCGGCAGCTTCCACGCGGTGGATGCGGCCGGCACGGTGGGGTGGGCGACGCTTGGTGGTGTGGCGGTGTTGGTTTTTGCCAGCGATTTTTCCGTCTGCGGCGGTTCCACCGATGCGGTCCGCGCCGGGCTCTGGCTTGATGCGCTGGAACGGGCCGAAGTCGGGCAAATTCCGTTGATCGGGTTTTATCATGGCGGCGGGGCGCGGATTCAGGATGGCGGTGTGGCCGTGGCCGCCTATGCCGGGGTGCTGGCCCATCTGGCCCGCAGTCGCTGTTTCTCCATTGCGGTTTTGACCGGGCCGTGTGCTGGTGGCGATGCGCTGGCTCCGCAAGTCTGCGATATCCTGTTCACGGTTTCGGATGGCGGTCTGCGCTTAAGCCGTGCGCCGGATACCTGCGTGTATCATCAGCATTTTGCCGATGTCGCAAGTTGCTTTGCCGCTTTACGCCCGTTGATAGCGTTCACCCGCGCGGATGCGGCGGTGGATGTTTCGGGCGCGGCCCCTGAGCAGATCATCGATTCCGGTACGGAGAGTGTTCTGCATAAGGGGGGCTTACGTTGCTCTCTGGCGCGCATTCTGGGGCAAAGCGTTGCTATGGTGACGCTGCAGGACGGCTTCGATGGGGCGGATCTGTTGCAGGCCGCGGCGCTGGTGCGCCTATGCGATAAAATGGACTGGCCGTTTTTGGTGAAGGTAACGGGCAGTGGTTTCAAACCCGATGCCGGACAGGCCGCACTGGCCATCGGCGCCCGCGACGTGATGCGGGCAATGGCGCAAGCCCGCTGCCACAAGATTGCAGTGATAACCGGCGCGGCTTATGGCGCGGCCTATGCACTGTTTGCCACCCGGCCCCTGGTGGATGATGTACTGGCCTGGCCCACTGCCGCAATGGCAGCCGTACCTGCTGAAACCGCCGCGCGGCTGATCAAACCACAGGATAAAGCGGCGTTTCTGGATGCGTATACGCGGGATTTGCTCTCGCCAGATTATGGCCTGCACCATGGGCTGGTTGATACCGTGCTTGAACCGGCTGAAACCCGTGCGCATCTGGCTGCCCTGTTTGCAAACCGGGGGCCGCGGTCATGAAGCGCGTGCGCACGGAAGCGGAAATTCGGTTATGGGCAGCGCTGAAGCAGCTTAACCCGCTGGGCTATCATTTTCGCCGCGATGCGATTTTTCAGACGTTTCATCTCGATTTCGTCGAGCATGATATTCTGCTGGTGATTGAGCTGGTCGAGGGCCACCCTGGTGAACACTTTGATGGCGATGTGCGCCCGTCCCCGGATGTTGCCCGCGAACATGTTCTGGTGGCGGCGGGCTATACCATTTTGCGCGTATGGAAGGCGGACCTTGCCCAAGATCTGGGCGAAGCATTGTTCCGTCTGCGGCAAATTCTTGAAGATCGTCCGCCCTTACAGCCTGCGGATGTCGTTTCACAAAAATAAGAGTTGTCTTGGGTTTTGCGGCTCGTAGCATGGGGCCGAATTTATAGGGGGAAGATATGCGTCTTAGACGTTTCTTATTCGCAACGGCGGTTCTGCCGTTCATCGGGATGGTGGCATTTGCCTATCCTGAACATCCGGTTACCAGCCCAGAGATCACCAAGGCGGATATCGCGGCCCGTGACAAAGCGCTGGCGGATGACAGCTTTGAAGGCCGTGGTCCCGGTGCGGTGGGTGGTGAAGCCGCCGCCCAGTGGATTGCCGATGAATTGAAGCGCATCGGTGTGGCACCGGGCAATCATGGCAGCTATTTCCAGATCGTGCCGACGGCGGTGGTCACCCTTGACGGGGCCAAATCGTCGCTCAGCATCGATACAGAAACCGGTGCCTTGCCGTTGAAATTCCCCGACCATGTTGTTTATTGGTCGCCGCGTTATGCCAAGGAAAACGTCAAGCTCGATAAGTCGCAGTTGGTTTTCGTCGGCTATGGCGTGGTGGCCCCCGAATATGGCTGGGACGACTATGCCAGCGTTGATGTGAAGGGCAAAACCGTTGTCGTACTGATCAATGATCCCGGTAATGAAGATGCCAGTCCCGATGCCAAATTCTTCAAGGGCCGGGAAATGACCTATTACGGTCGCTGGACCTACAAGTTTGAGGAAGCGGCCCGTCATGGTGCAGCCGCCGTGCTGATCGTGCATGAAACCAAGCCCGCGGCCTATGGCTTCGGCGTGGTGCAAAGCTCCAATTCGGGGCCGATTTCCTGGCTGCTGACGGCAGACAAAAACGCATCGCAGCTTGCCATTCGCGGCTGGATCGATCTGGAAACCGCGCAAAGCCTGTTCACCAAGGCGGGGCTGGATTATGCCGCGTTGAAGGCGGCGGCAAATAAGCCCGGCTTCAAGGCGGTTGAATTGAAGGGGGAGACCATGACGGTCGATGCCCATTCCACCACCAAATATGTCAGCACCCGCAATGTTGTTGGCTTCCTGCGCGGTGCCAAGCGTCCGGGTGAGGCGGTGCTGTTCAGCGCCCATTGGGACCATCTTGGCATCAAGCCGGATATCGCCGGGCCGGATAAGATCTATAACGGTGCGCTCGATAACGCGATGGGCGTGTCGATGGTGCTCGATATTGCCGAAGCCATCGCCCATGGCAACCGGCCAGATCGGACCGTGGCATTCCTGTTCCCAACACTGGAAGAGCAGGGGCTGATGGGGGCGGAATATTTCGCCAAACATCCGTTGTGGCAGCTGGCCAATATCGCCGGTGATTTCAACCTTGATTGTGATATGCCGTCAGCCGGTACGCATGACATGGTGATGCCGGGCAATGGTCAGAACACGCTCGACGCCTATATGATTGCGGCGCTGAAGGCGCAGGGCCGCACGCTGAGCCCCGATCCGACGCCGGAGCATGGTGGATATTTCCGGGCTGACCATTTCGCTTTCGCCAAGGTCGGCGTCCCATCGGTAACCCCTGGGGCCGGAGCGGACTTCGTCGTTGGTGGTAAGGAAGCCGCCAAGGCCGCAGCCGAGGATTATGTCCAGAACCATTATCATAAGCCGACGGACGAGTTTAATCCGGCCTGGGATATGACGGCCCCGATGCAGGATGCTGAAGCGGTCTATGCCGCCGGTCTGGCGCTGGCCAACAGCACCGACTGGCCGACATGGGGGGCCACCAGTGAATTCCGCGCCGCGCGCGAGGCGACACTGGCCAAAGCCCATCCCACCAAGGCGAAGAAGTAAGTCTGTATTGTTAAAGTCTTAAAAGGCCGCCTGTTGCAGGCGGCCTTTTTTATGCTTTGGTGGTATGCGGTTATTTGTTTTTCTGAATTTCGCTTAAAGCCCGCGATGCCCGCGCTGCCACCCGCTGGGCGGCGCGGTCCAGATGAACCAGGCGGCGGCGTAACGCGATGATGGCGTTGGTGCCACCCAATGACGCCCCGAGATTTTTCCGCGATAAGTGGCCGTGCGGTTCATTTTTGCCGATGAAGGTGCTCAAGGTGGTATCGACATCCTCGCGCGCCCAGGCCAGCAGCGGTTCGGCGGTTTCGGTCAGTTCATCTTTGCGCATACGGAACAATACCCGCATCGAGGCGATTTCACTGGTCAGCATATAGTTGGCGATCAGAAGGTCGTTGAGGGCAACAAATGCCCGCCGGTCCATTTGCGGTTCATCCGACAGACGGCGGACCGTTGCCGACAGGTTGGCAAAGGTATCGTGAGCGCGCTTGCGGGCCAGCCGGTAATTCTGATCGTTGCGTTTAAAGCGCACGGCTTGCAGCACAAAACGGCGATCGGCATCGACCATACGGCGCACCAGCTTGGGGACATTGCTCCATTCCCAGCTGGGTAAAAGATAGCTGAACAGCCAGGCAATACCGGCGCCGATCAGGGTGTCGATAATCCGCTCGAAAAAGACGAAATGGTTTTCGGGGGCGAGGAAATAGAGTTGTAAAAGTGCGGTGACTGAAGCCGAGACTGAGGTTGCAACGAAATAGACCGGGGCAAAGGCATGGGCCGTGCCCACGGTGACGAAGGTGGGCAGAAACAGCCATGCCGGTGGCAGTAATCGCACCAGAATGGCGGCAACCACGCAGCCGATCACCGTGCCGATAATGCGGTCATTGCGGCGTTTTTTAGTGACGCTGTAACTGGCGCGCAGGATCAGTGCGGTGGTCAGCAGCACCCAGCCCGCATGGGCCACGGTGGAAACCCACAGTGTGGCGCCGTATGCACAGGTCATGGCCAGCGTGAAGCGGATGGCATAGCGCATCACCGGTGACGAGAAGGTGAACTGCGCCAGCAACCGACGCGGGCTGATGGTGTCTTTGGAGATGAAGGTGCTGAGATCGACCTTGGGCAGAAGGGTTTCGGCATCGGCTTGCGCTGTAATGGCCAGTGTCAGCCGCTTCATATAGGAAACCGCCCGTTCCAGTTTGTGCACGGTGGAACGTACAGCCGAGGTGGCTGCGGGTTCTTCCCCGACGGTCACAGCGTTTTCCAAAAGGCCGATTTCTTCATAGAGCAATTGAAATTCGGCTTCATGGCCTGAAAAAGTAATCGCGGCGCCGGGCATCACCAGCGCAAGGGCCAGTTTTTGGCAATCATCGGCCATGCCGGTGGCCAGAATCCTCAGGCGGTGCATGATCGCCGGTTTGATCGACTGACGTAAGGTTTCGATATCGGCGTCGCTTGATAAAACCGTGTGAAAGGCATCCAGCAGCGTGATCATCGCCGCCATCCAGCGCATGCGCCGTTTGCTGCGGGCGCCGACAAAGACCATGTCGCGGGTCGTCTGCAATTGCTCGATCAGGCTGGAATGGGCCTCCAGCAGCTTTTGCAGCGCCGGATAGATCGGAACGTTGGGGTGATAGATGCTGGCCTTGGCGGTAAGGTAGCCCGCAAAGGAGCGCAATGCCTCGGCCAGCAGCATGCGGCGGTTGCGGTCTTCCAGCCAGGCCCCGACGGCAAGGGAAAAGCAGGCATAGGCAACGCCGCCACCGGCAAAGGTCAGCATGTGCTGCCACAAGGGGCCTTTTAACGGCACCATCATGCCGCACAAAAGTGCCAGCACCAGGCCGACGCCCAGCGCAATGCCGCGCCGGCCATAGGCCGAGATCAGCCCGATGACAAAGCTGATGACCGCAATTACCGCCGCCATGACAAAAGGGGTGTGGGCGGTCAAAAGCGTCAGCGCGTTGAGCAGGCTGGAACTGACAATGACCATGAAGAAAAGGATCGACTTGGTCTTGAGCGGGCCGGGGTGATCAACCACACTGGCACTTAAAGCCCCGGAACAGGCCAGCACTGCAGGAAACCGGCCGAACACAATGCCGACGCTGAGGCCGACGAAGGCCATGGATAAGCCGACCCAAATGCCGGTCTCGATATGGGTCCGAAACAAGGCCCTGCTTAAGCGGGCGGGCAGGGCGATCCTGGCGGCAGTTTCAGTGTTCATGTGATACTATATAAGATAGCGGGCTTCGATGCGTAGGGACGGTAACCATATCCGGAGATACGTTATGGACAATGAAGAGCCTGTAAATGCCGAAAAGATGGACTGCGTTCAATTGAAGCTAGAGGGGCGGGTTCAGGGTGTCGGTTTCCGGGCCTTCGTCGCCGATCTGGCCCAGCGTATGGAGTTGAATGGCTGGGTTTGCAACCGGTTCGATGGTTCGGTCGAGATTCTGGTTTACGGCCCCACCACCAGGGTGGACACGTTTGTTTATACATGTGTGCATGAAGCCCCGGCACCTGCGCGTGTTGACCATCTCAATCTGCGCCGCGCCAGCCCGCCGCAAAGCCCGGGGTTTACGCGCCGTCCGACATACTGATCGGTGCGAAATCGACCGGACCGAACACCGTGGCAAAAGCTTCGGCCAGCGCTTCATCGGCATCGGCAAGGCTTGTCGGCCGACCCAGTGCCGCCAGACTGGTGACGCCATGATCGGCAATGCCACAGGGGACAATGCCGGAAAAATCCTCCAGATGCGGGGCGACGTTGAGGCTGACGCCGTGAAAGCTGACCCAGTGGCGGATGCGCACACCAATGGCGGCAATCTTGTCTTCGCGCCCATCGTGGGCAACCCAGATGCCGACCCGCCCTTCGCGGCGCTCGCCAACCACGTCCAGCAGAGCCAGTGCGCGAATCAACCACTCCTCCAGATCATGGACAAAGGCGCGGACATCCGGCCGGCCACCACCGCGCCGGTGCAGATCAAGCATAACGTAGGCCACGCGCTGCCCCGGGCCGTGATAGGTATATTGTCCGCCCCGACCGGTTTGATAGACCGGAAAACGAGAATCGATCAGATCGCCTGGCTTGGCGCTGGTGCCGGCGGTGTAGATCGGTGGATGCTCGACCAGCCAGACCAGCTCCGGTGCCGTTTGTGCGCGGATGGCCGCCACGCGGGCCTCCATCGTGGCTACAGCCTGCGGGTAATCAGTTGCACCGAGGCTGATTTTCCATTCCGGTGCTGTTTCGTGGGTTTTAAGCATTGTCGTGTCCGGTGTTAACGCGCCATAAAGCATGTCTGGCATAAGGATCATTCTACCACGAAAGAAGTATGCGGCATGGCAACCAATCTTACCAATGTCAAAGTTGAAATCTCGGTGGTGCTGGGCAAATCCGTCATTCCCATGCATCAGTTGTTGCGCATGGGCCGCGGTGCGGTGATCGAACTTGATTCCCATCAGGACGATCCGGTGCTGATTTTGGCCAACGATAAACCGGTTGCGACCGGAGAAATCGTGCTTCAGGGCGAGAAAATATCGGTCTCAATCAGTGAATTGTTGAAAACCTATCAATAACAAGTGCTTGTAAAATGAAGGGCTAAGCCCTCGCTGCGGCATTTTTTTGAAAATATCTGACACCAAGATCGTTTTCCTGCCTTCACAAAGGCGTAGAGCATGTGCTACATCGCGCCACCCCATGCAGATTTGCGGTCGTGGCGGAATGGTAGACGCGCTAGCTTGAGGTGCTAGTGGGGCAACTCGTGGAAGTTCGAATCTTCTCGACCGCACCAAACTAAAAATAAACCCTTGAAAATATTGAATTTATTTTCGTTCTGGCCCCACGTTTTGAACGGGTGGGGCCATAGAGTATCGCGCATCTGTTCCTGTGAGACGCGCAGCTGCACCCGCTGCAAGACGCTTGCGATTTGCCTTCTCTGTATAAAGTGCAGCCATCTGCGGCGTCAGCCAGCCGAATAGTGCCATGAGTTCGTTGACCGTCGCGCCGCGTTCAGCCCAGATCGAGGCCGACAGCTTGCGCAGGCCATGGGCTGATTTGTCTTTGATGCCTGCGGCGACGCAAGCAGCCTTGAACATGTTGCCGAAGCTTTCCTTGACCAGCGGTTCTCCGCGCTCGCCACAAATAAACGCAAGGTCGCTGATCGGTCCTTTTTGCAGGGTCTCTGCCAGTTCAGGCTCGATCGGCCGCGCGCATTCTATACGGCGCTTGTCGCGTCCCTTTTCGGTGATAAACACCAGCATGCCATCCCGAATGTGCTGACGCCCCAGCGTTACCGCGTCGCCTCTTCGGACGCCCGTGTAGAGCAGTACGTGTAGCCAGACACGCTGTCGGGTGCCTTCCGGCCAGTAGGCTTCATATTGGGCGACGTCTTCCCGTGTCCACGCCTTAAACCCTTCGGTCTTCTTGCGTGTGGGGTAGGTAACGCCTGCTGTTGGATCTTTATCTGTTATGCCTGCGGATACTGCCCAGATGAACATGCCTCGCATTGCATCAAGAAAGTTGCGTGCCTGTGATGGTGTTTCCCGGCGCCGGTTCTTGCCATCTTCAATGTCCAGTTTCGTGATTTGGGCAAATGGCTCGTGCCCCGCGGCTTTCATAATGTTGCCGAGGATGTTTTCCCGCTGCCGCCGCGTAGCTGGTGCCAGATCCAGCCATGATGTCGTTTCGCGATATCGGTCGTAAAGCCATTCTAAGCTGCCTGTCGATTTGTATCGCGCTTTATTTTTCGGTGTTTTCTCACCTGCCAGTGCAGCCAGATATTCCTGTTCGAATTCCGGTGTGCCGTATGCGTTCCAGATGCGGATCTTCTTGCGCGGAGGCTGGCTGGAACGAACATACCAAACTGTTTTGCCGTGTCTGGTGATATAGCGGTGCAGGTGAATAGGGCGCGGGCGGGGCATATCCATAACTAGAGCATGATCCTGCGTGATGAAATAGGCGGAACGGACTGCACGCTTTCCGGCATTATAGGCATTGATGGTACAAGGCGGATTTTGCCATCGAGATCAATTTCGATCGCCCACGTTCCTTTCGCATCCTGTATGGCTGCCATGGCTCTGCGAATATCTGTTTTGGTAAATCGTGCAACGCGGTTAGTCATGGTCCGCCTCGCTGATAACGGTTTGTGTGGTGTCGTGCGGTGGCATCGCTATGCGCGTGATAATTATGCCAGTGGCGTAGAGCGTAACTGCTGCGCTCAATGCTGTGGCTATCACTGCGCGGCCTAATGGTGTGAGCAGTGTGGGGCGGTATCGTCTCATGTGTGCGCTCCCGCTTTGTTTGGTGCCATAAAACTTTGCAGAATGGGTCTTGGTGGCAATGCGGTGTCGGCCAGCCGGTCGGTGAGGATTTGAAAATCTTCCTCGGTCAGGACACGTGTATTCCCGGCGCATTCAAGATATGCGGAGAAGTGGTTATCGCTGGCTTCAACATGCAGGGTGATCGGTGCGTTCATTTTGTCACCGCCGCGGCAAGTATCTCCAGTGCCTCCGCCATGAACCATGCGGAAACAAACAGAACCAGAAGCCCTAAAGCGTCCATCACATCGCGTGCGGTAATACCTGTCATGCCCGTGCGCTCCGGGCTGAACGCGGCACAAAGCAGCCGGTTATGCGGCCCGAAATACGGCTGACATGGTGCTGAATACCTGTGATGTCATGCAGGAAGCTGAAATCATCGAATGCCAGCAGTTTGCCGAAATCGATCGGGCAGCCATTTGCGTTGGCGGCAGACAGATCCATCTCAAGGGAGAGTTTATCGCAGGTTCTGCCCCCGGCCTTATAAAGGCGTACCGCACGCGCTACGCATTTGCGGATCAGTTCGGCTGTAACGGGATCTCGTGTGAATTTGACGGGCTTCATGCTGCCACCTCATGACTGAGGTGGGAGACATCGTGAGGGGCCGCAGTCTGCCTTGCGTATTCCCCTGTCAGCGTTGGGGTGTGATAGGTGGCGGTATGGACCATTTTGATTTCCCATTACCTGTAAATTGAACAGTTCATGAGAATTATGTTCGCATAGTGCGAACATTCGTGTCAAATATATTCGCATTATGCGAACCATTGCAGAACTGTAAGTCTGCTAAGCAGAATCAAACAATTGCTAGTGGAGTTCTATCTTGTGGTTTTCTTCTAGTGATAAACCTGTGATTTTGTAGTGCATACAAAATAAGTATAAGTAATGAATCTCAAAATGTACGTAATTAAATATATTGTGTATCATTATGTGTCATTTTTAATGTATAATCTATTTTCCGTTTTCGTTTGAAAGTGTTTTTATAATAATAATCGCTTGCTTCTTTTGGTTGTCAGTCAATTTAGATAGTATTTCTAATATTTCATTATTTGAATTTGATGGATGTCTTAAAAGTGCGTCCCAATCAACGCCGATAGCTTTAGAAAATTCTTCTAGTACGTCTTGGTTCCATCGCCGTTTTCCATTCACATACTCACTAACTTGCCCCTTATTAAATGGCGTTCTGGCAACGATATCTGACTGTTTTAATCCCTTATGCGCAATCCATTCCTTCGCAAACCAATTGCGACGAGGAATTTGCTGAGTGTTTGTGTCGTTTCGCATGTTGCGAACAATAAGCGATGCGCTGTTAATGGTCGTTACGCACATAGCGAACTTTTCCCTTGCACAAGTGTTCGCACTGTGCGAACTGTTTGGCTATGAGTAATAACAACGCCCCAAACGAAATCGCGAAGCTCCGCTCAAGCCTTGGATTGAAGGTTGGTGAGTTTGCAATCCGTCTTAATTGCTCCAAGGGGCATGCTTCAGACCTTTGTTCTGGTCGCAGACATGTAACGATGGCTATCGCAAAAAGGCTTGAGATGATTTCTGGAAAGCCATGGCATGTTTGGATGTCGCTTGCGGCACCATTAGCAACTTCTAACTCCCAATCCTCAGACCAGTCAGGAGCCCCCGCATGAGCCGTGAGGATCGGGCAGGGGTGCAGTTATCTGACGAGGCGTATGGCCCGTGGGCGATGATGCTCGTGCGTGAGGTGTCGGTGCGGACTGAGCCGCTACGCTGCCTGATCGTCTGGCAGATGCGGCAGAGCCTCCGCCTGCGGGCGTGGTCTGCCTCTGTTGGTAAGGGCATCTGTATCGCTGCCGCTACGCTGTGTTTTGGTATCCACCGGCGCATTTTCCCCCGCACCCATCTGTTTTGCCGCTGGGCTTTTGCCTGCCTGCGCTGTGCTCAACGCTGCCACCTTGCTGCAGCGCACTGGCACCGTGGGCTGGCGGCTTTGCGGATCAGCAGTTTCTCGCTGTCGGTCCAGCCTGTGGAGGTCTGTCCGCATGACCGGGTCTGATCCCTGTTTCTTAAGTTTGCCTTTGGCTCACGCGTTCCCCCTCACGCTGTGAGCCAGACCCTCCGGCGGTATGGCCCGCACGCCGTACCGCCGGAGGCATCCTTTTGTTGTTTTAGCTTATCGTATGGAGGCCCTTGTGATGTCCGGAAGTAAAGCTAGCCGCCCTTCGCGGCGGTTTCAGCCGGAACCATCCGGTTCGGTTATGGCGTTTGAGCCGATGAAGCCGCGTGTGTATGGCGACACCAAGACGGTGGTTGCCGCGGCGGTCGGGCAGGGCGGTGGTGCCAAGGCCGTGGCAGACTTCCTGCAGCGATCCTTATCGGTGGTCTATGGCTATACCGATCCGCTGGTCGAGCGCAGTGACCTGTCCCTGGATCAGGCGCGTCGGATGACGCAGTACCAGCGTGTGACAGCCTTTGCCGAGGATCTGGCCACACTGGCGGGCGGTTCGTTTGTGCCGGCTGCGGGTGCTGCGGATAAGTCGATCAGCGAATACACGGTTATTGCCAACCGGGATGTGACGCATCTGGTTGAGCTGCTGATGGCGGCACTGGAAGATGGCCGGATTGATGAGGCCGAGCAGACCGCCTTACTGCCGGTGGTCGATGATCTGCACCGGGATGTTACCTCTTTGCGCAACCGCCTGCGGGCGCAGGGTGGCACCATCACCGCAGGAGGCCGTCATGGCAGATAAGCTCCGCACCCCGGCACCGATGCGCCGCGGCCTGATGCATGGCTTTGTGCCAGTGACTGGTCTCCCGTCCGGCCCGGCGTGGGCCCCTGCATGGACAACGGCCCGCGAACTGGCCCGTCAGCGGCATCTGCGCCTTGTGCTGGCGTTGCGGGTACCTCGTAATCTTTGCAGCCCACTGCCTGACCTGATGCTGAGGCGCCTTGTGGCGCCGGGCAGGGCGTAATGTCTGATGAGGGGATCCGTTCATATCCGGTTTGGTCCTGTGGCGCTGGCACGCTGTGTCGCAGCCAGAGGCTCAGCTGTATCTGGGGCGAGGCTTGGCGGCATATTCCGCGTGCCGCTGCGCAGAAAGCCGGGTGATGCACCATGCGCCGGGATATCTGCAGCGCCTGTAACCCGCCGGTGCCCTGTTTTAGCGAATTTACCGGAGAAGCCCATGTCCGCATCTGTTCCGGCACCACAGCCCATTGCTGTGCAGCCGATCGACCAGCTGATGGCGCGTCTGTCGCAGATCTCAGGCACGGTCTCGGCCATCCGGTCGACTTACGACGACACCGCCCATCGCTATCTGTTACCGCCACGGGATATGGAGAACACCCTGTGGGCGGTAGAGGACCTGCTGGCGCAGGCGCTGGAAGCGGCCAATCAGCTGATCTGACAGGCTCCGCAGCGTCCGCCGGCATACCTGCTGGCGCATCTGGTGACGCATCTGCCTCCGCGGCGTTGTCGCCTGGGCTGGGGCCGCAGCTATCACAGCTCAAAGGGCCAGTGTCACACCCGCAAAGGTCTGTGTCACAGCAATGCCTGCCGATGTCACACGAACATTCCGGCATGTCACAGCAAAACCGGGCTGTGTCTCAGGCGTTTGTGCCAGTGTCACAGGTAAAACCGGCTCTGTCACACGCAAATCACCCCGTGTCACGCGCGGATCATCTGTTGTTACACGGACATTCTGCCAGGGTGTTTGCTGTCATCCGGG
The DNA here is from genome assembly GCF_055392125.1 of Micropepsis pineolensis. Classification (NCBI taxonomy): domain Bacteria; kingdom Pseudomonadati; phylum Pseudomonadota; class Alphaproteobacteria; order Micropepsales; family Micropepsaceae; genus Micropepsis; species Micropepsis pineolensis. The sequence continues at coordinate 2,478,833 of NZ_AP042408.1, read as the reverse complement.
ATTACCGCAAGTGTCCGCGACCGGAGATGATGACCTGCCACGGTCTGTTTCCGGTCTGGTACGGAAGTATCACCGGTTCAGGCATGGTGCGTTCCGTCCCGGTGGTGAGCCCGTACCGAACTGGTGGGGAACCGGTGGAGAACCCCTTACCCACCAGTGGGGGAATGCCTCCGCTGACGGATGCTGCAGGCGGGGTAGCCACATCCTCCCTGCGTTCGGATCTGCGCGCGCCGCAGGCGCTGTCGCACAGATGGCCGGATAGGCCATGGCATCCGTCCCGGTCGCCTCCTGTGCCGTGGCCTGTACCGAGGGCTCCGGCTGGTCCCGCACCGCAGGTGCCAGTTGCCCCGGAACCTTTTGCCGTTTGTGTTTCTTCCCCTGATCCAGTGACAGCCTCTGACTGTCGGCTGCCGGAAAGGCTGTGACCCATGTCACGTATACAATCCGTTCCTCCCGGACATTTGTCCGATGATGCCAGTACCCCGCATTGCCTCCGTCCTGCCGGGACAGCGTGCCGGCAGGTACCCATGTCTGAGGATGTGCTGGTATCTGCGCCGGCGTCCCGGCTGGCGTCCGCCCGGCTGGCAGCCGGCACCGTCTGCGGTATGACAAAAGGCCAGATCCTATGCCAGATCCTATGAATGATGCGCTACCCCGGCCCCTGGTGCCGGCCAGCCTCGATCTGTCCGATCTGCCGGGCATGATGCTGGATATCGAACGCTTGCGTAAGTCGAAAGCCTGGCTGAAGGCCAAGCGCCGCCCCGAACTCGGCTTCTACATGCTGAACCTCTGGATGCGGGCCTTCCATGAGCGCCCGGCCGCTTCGATCGAGAATGACGATGATGTGCTGGCCGATGCCGCAGGCTGCCATCCGCGTGACTGGGAGGATGTCCGGGCGGAAGTCCTGCATGGCTGGGTGCTGTGCGCAGACGGGCGGCTCTACCATCCCACTGTAGCCGAGAAGGCGCTGGAGGCTCTGGCCCGGCGTATCGGCTACAAGTTCGGCCGGGAAGAGTCCCGCAACCGGCAGGCCCGCCACCGTGCCGAGACAGAAAAGAAGCCTGCGCCTCCGCCCTTAAGCTTCGTCGGCTGGCTGTCGCAGGAGGATCCGGCCGTTGTTCCCTATCTGACGGATATCGAGCCCTATCTGGCCCGGAGCTTACGCGATGAAGTTGGCCCGGGATCTGGCGGGCAGGGGCCTGTCACGGTGACAATGCCCGATGTCACGGTGACAAAGGCGGATGTCACGGTGACAAACCCCGATGTCACTGTGACGTCACAGGATGTCACAGGCAAAATGCCCTTTAAGATGAAGTTACAAGATGAAGGTGAAGGTAAAGATGAAGTTGAAGATGAATTTATAGAAGATACATCCTCACTTCGTTCGGATGTGTGCGCGCCGCCACAGGCGGACGTCGCACCCGCACTATCCCCCGGAGATTTTTCTGAGCATTTTCCCGCATCAGAGCCCGAACCATACCCGTCACCAACAACACCGCCAGGAGCCAGCCAGGTTCCGTCACAGCCAGATGCAGCCCTGGTCCAGGCCAAAGCCATGGTCCCGGACAGAGCCCAGGCTTCGATCACGCCTGTCAGCGATCTGGACGAGGCTGTGAATGCCTACAACGCTGTTGCCACCGCGGTGGGCTGGCCGGTGGCGCAGCTCATGACACCCCGGCGCCGGGTCATGCTGAAGGCCAGATTGCGCGATGCCGGTGGCCTGTCGGGCTGGCAGCAGGCGATGGACCGGGCCCGGGCCTCGCCCTTCCTGCGGGGCGATACCGGCCGTGACAAGGCGCACGCCAGCTGGACACCCGATCTCGATTTTTTTCTGCAGCAAGGCGCATTCACGCAACTGATGGAGGGCAAATATGACAACCGTGGTACCCCTGACGGATCCGCAAACCAACATCCGGCGGATATCGCCGCACGTCGCCTCATTGCCCGGATGTACGGCGGAGGGGAGGTCGAGTTTCCGGTATGAGCATGACCGGGCGACCAACACCTCACGGCGGGTATTTGTGCCGCCGACGGAGGCCGAGCGGGCGGATCTGACGGCCGTGGTAGGCAATCTGGAAGCCCGGCTTACCCCGGCGCCACGGGGTGTCTGCACGGCGCTGCTGCGGGTTTTAAGCCACATGCCGGTGCAGCGTGGCACGCGGGCCGGTGCGGACAGCTGGGATCAGTTCTTCCTGCAGGCGGAGTTTGATCTGAAGGGCTTTTCGGTCAGCCATCTGTCCGAGGCGGTGTCTGAGCACCGGCGCACGGCGAAGTTCTTTCCGACCATCGCGGAGCTGCTGGCGATCTGCGACCGGCTGCGGGAGACGGACACCTGCCGTCTGCGTCGGGCTAAGCTGTCGCTCAACGGGCCACAGGCACCCGCGACACAGCTGCAGAGCCCGGCTCTGCCACCTGTTCCGGCTCCGGACCGTCAGGGCCAGCGCAGCAGCCCGCCACGCGACTTCCGTGCCGCCTATGCTGCGCTCGCCGTACAGCGGGCAGCACCCGCCAGCACGTGAGTGAGCCAGGACCAATGCCGGATCTGACAGGGCAGGAGGAAGCAACACCAAAGCCCGTCACCACCTGAAACGCTGCCCGCCATGCGTCAATGGCGGGGGATTGGGCGCTGTAACGCCCGAACCCGGCGAGTGCGACCTCGCCCCGAAAACACCCCCGGTCGGTGATGCCGGCCCGCCACCCGCGCACGGGCGGCGCAGGGGTACGCAAGAGGCTGTATGAGTGCAAGAGTAACCATTGCCGGCGCACGCCGGGTGAAGAAAATCGGCGATACTCTGCTGATTTTGGGTGATACGCAGAAGGTGATGAAGGGACTGCAGGGCCGCTTCGATGTGATCGTTTCGGATCCGCCCTATGGAATCAATTACAAGCCAGCCAGTACCAACAGCAGTCTGTGGCGGGATGTGAAGGGCATCGTCGGCGACGACAAGCCTTTCGATCCGCAGCATATGCTGGAGGCAAAAGTGCCCACCGTTCTGTTCGGTGCGAATAACTTTGCCAGTAAATTACCGGACAGCCGGGGCTGGCTGGTCTGGGATAAGCGCCCTGGTATGCGGCCGATGAACTTCAGCGACTGTGAGCTCGCCTGGTCATCCCTGGCAAAGCCGGCCCGCATGATCCGCTATCTGTGGAGTGGCTCACTGCGTGGGCCGGAAAGCAAGGATCCGCACTGTCATCCGACCCAGAAGCCGGTCGAGGTCATGCGTCAGCTGATCGAGTATGCCAGCAAGCCGGGGCAGGTGATCCTTGATCCCTACATGGGCAGTGGCACCACCGGCGTGGCCGCGCTACGTGCCGGCCGTATGTTCATCGGCATTGAGATTGAGGAACGCTGGTTCGCCAATGCCGTCCGCCGCATCACCTGCGAGATGCAGCGGTAACTGTCAGATCCTCGCCTCCACAAACACAAAGCCCGGTCAGAAATGGCCGGGCTTTTGTGCGGCTGCTTGTGGTCCTTTGCGGAAGGCCGTGTCCACATAAAGCATTTTCGGAACATTCCGCCAAAGCGGGCCGGCGATGAGAGCCCCGCTTCTCTCCGCTGCTCTATCGCGACAGAAACGCCATAGAACGTACGTTTTGCAGGCCTAAGGACTTTCGCCGCATTGCCACCAGATACTGCAAGCTGGCCAGAAACTTCCTCGCTGCCGTTCAGCTCGTGACTACCGTCTGCTTCTGGTTATGAGACCAGACCCTAACATTGGTCAACTGTTGCCGTTTTTGATCAACTCTTCGACTGAGCCGACCCAAGTCATTTCTAAAGCTTTGATCTTGGAGTACTGCATCGGCACAGTTCCGTTGCAGCACAAGCATGAAACAATTTCGACGTCATCCTTCTTGATGTAGCGCGCAAGCTCGGTTTGGTTTTGCAAAAGCAAGTTTACACGATCCAGATGGCGTTTCAGTTTATCGCGCTTCCCGTGGGTTGTTGTTTGGCCTTGGTACTCCGAGAGCATCTCAGCAATTTCGGAATAATTCCGAGCGGATTGGAGGGACTTGCATTCCACGATCAGTACGTTGTTTCGATCTTCACGCCAAGCTAGAACGTCCACGTCACCATAGTCGATATCGAGCTTTCTATTCAGGATTTTTGTTAATGGTACGTTGCCTTCTACCTGCCACCCGTTTTCGGTAAACTGCTCTACTACGGACGCCTCGAACTGGTGACCTTCATTGGCGGCACCCCACCAGTCATTTCGCATCTCTGGTGTTTGGAAAAAAGTCTGGTCGAAACTGCCCGAGTAGGCTCCAGAAAAGAGATAAGCAAAGCCCTTCCGCAATGAGTAGGGCGGCATCAATAGAAGGGGATCGTCCGCGTCATCAAGTTGAACAATTGGCCGTACTACAAAGGATAGCCTGCGTCCAAATCTCCACGGATAGATATCCTTGATGTCGAAACCTTTGGGTACTCGATCCCACCTTGGTCGCGATGCAAGGCAAAACTGTTTCAGAAAGGCCTCGGTAGCGTTCTGATCCACTGTGTCGCCAACGGTAGCTTGGATGAACTCTGATCTCCTTAGTTCTAGGGTCGGAGTTTGTTTTTTAACCGCGATGTCCTCAAGGCTTTCAATGATATGGCGCGCTTGATCAAGATCAAATCCCATCTCTGCCGCCCAAAGGTCCAAAAATTGCTGATTGATTACATCTTTCGCTTCTGGAACGACCTTCGGTTCCTCATAGTTTTGCTTTTGTTTTGGCGCGATCTGAACAAAACGGTCTCCCAAGACACGTTCTAATAGCGGTTCGACAACCAATTCACCAAAGTCATTTTTGAAAAGGATATCCCCAAGCCCTGAAATGGTTAACTCTGGTTGAAGCGCGTTAAATCTGATGGCATCTGACAGTCCTCCTAGGTGCACGACCAGGAGCGCTTTTGATATGAGTCGAGTTAACGACAGTTCGGTCGGGCGCGTTGTGCCTTCAATTGGGCACATGCAGACACCCATCTCCGTAAGAACTTTACTTGCAATTTCTGCGGCTGCATATGTTGAGGATCGGTGAGCATACTCCCGAAGTGTTTCTGCGCTTCTGCCGTGAAGGCCTAAGATAGCTGCGGATGTTCTTCTCCAGTGGTCTTCCTCTGTGTTTGCCTTTTCGATATTCCTAACGAGAATGTTCATGAACTTCCGCCTTGGAAGTGTTTCTAGTTCACTCTTTATGTCGTCTATCAAGAAGTCGACCACCTTGTTTAGAAATAAGGTGCACGCCTTCTGACCTTCAACCTTCGCGCCATCTGCGGGATTTCTTACTCGCCAAGCCAGGCCAAGCCTAGCAATGCCATCATCAATTTCATCTACCGAGACCAATTTTTCCGGCAAAAGTTGACGGACGTAATCCATGAATCCTTGCGACTGGAAGAAATGGAAACTTCTTGCATCATCATTCGGGACCACGGCGTTCTCTAAGTCATCGAGCATCCCCTCAGGAATTGTCCCCATTATCATCTCAAGAAACCCAGTCAGCATCACTCTTGCAACGACACGTTCAGCAATGTTCTCGGCTACTCGGAACCCGTCAATGAAGCCCTGTTTGAAGGTTGCGGTCGCGCAATGCTTTTCATGAAGCATCTCGACACGGCACAACGCCTCTAATTCAGTACGTTTTGGTTTGGCCTTGTCGCATTCAGGGATCTCAGAATCCAGAAACACAAGATTAATTCGCAAAGGCGTAGATGTGATTTTTTCTTCAAGCTCTCGGTCAATGACTGATCCGATCCGGTGCAACCATTCACTGGCCATCTTCCAAAGTCCGTATTCGATGTTTTTATCGGAAGAGTTGGGAGTGCTTACACTCAGCCAAAGATGCGCATTACCTTCAAAGTAAGATGTAAGCTTGCCATCTTGCACATCCTTCATAGAGGTATACAGCTTTCTTGCCCCTTCGCTCTCAAAAAATGAGACTGGAAAAGGTCTCAGCACTACATGGCGCCTGCCAGCCTCATCGCTGGCACCATGCTTGTCGTATTCGCTATATGCTTCTGCTCTGACATCTCTAAGCATGTTTAGCGGTGGGGTGAGCATCAAAGGCCGATCTGTCGTGATGGGCTCCGGCGGCAATTGTGCATGTGGGACGAAATGCCCATTGTTGCGTCGTACCCATCCTATCAGATTGAGAACACCGTTAAGATTGACGATGTTGACGCCTCGTCTCTCTACCGCCAGCAAACCATCCTGAATACGCCAGAAATATTCAGGCTTCATATCTGACATCCAACTGACGCAAGCGAGATCCGCAATCGAGATGGATTCAAAATGCCAGTTTTCTCGTTCTACATCGAAGTGGCGCGTCTCATAGCCCATGCCCCAGCCTCCGCCAACTAGTAGCGTCATGCCTGCTTGGAAGCCTTCTTTTTTCTCGAAGCAGTCCATTGACTTCAGCATGTCTTCTTGAAGGGCTTTAGTTACGCTTCCGTCATCCTTGAAGACGCCCGTAAAACCTCCATCTACATGCGTTCGAATGCTTGGCAAAAAGAAGTGGAGGGATATGAAGTGGCCCTCATCGAACTGAAAACCGAATGCGGAGACTTGGTGCTGATTGACTTTGCGCCAGCACACGGGAGCTCTTGTTGGCCCCCCGAACAATGGTGTGTCGTACAGCAATGCGGAAAACCTATTGGCCAACATTTTGTCGAAGGCGTCTTCTAGGCCGTTTCTAAAAATTTCTCTGATCACGTACTCTCGCATAGCAATCGATAGACTGGTCGGAAGAACGACAGTCACAGCTTCGCTATCAAGAATGGCAAGAGGTCTTATGTGCAAAGTCGTCTGAGATGCTTGTTGCTGACCTATTTCTTCTTTCCATTTCGGATCGAATAGAAATGGGGCGATATCGTCGGGCTTAACGCTCCGCGCATCCAGAGCTTCGAAGGGCACACGCACAGTTTTAACTAAGGCACTTCGTCCTGGAAGGTAACGCCTGGACAAGGCCTTTTGCGGCTTGTCATCCCCTGTTTGATAGCGCGCAATACCTGAATTTTCACATACAATTTCAGAAATGGTCAGGATTGCATCGACACACTTCTTTATGCTTGCCCAGTGACCTGTGTTCGGCATCGTTTGCACAATATCGTATACTATCTGGGTGTAAAACCCGGCGGATTCCCAGAGCCCTTCAAGAATGCGGTAGTCTGTAGTATTGCCAATAACTAGCGACGCAAAGACGTCTTCTGCCGGGTCCTCCCCGAAGGCTGCTTTGGACTTTCCAATCGCATAAAACCAACGCACAGCTTGACCAATGTGGGCCTTCTTTTTACCTTGGCAGTATCTCCAAGCCAAAATAGCGAGAAGTTCAAGCCTAAGACAGTTTGATTGATACTTTGGTATGGTCAGGAGGCTCGCAATAAGCGGGACAGCAATTATTGGGTCATAGCCGCTTAGGTCCCGAACAAGTGCTTTATTTTCTTTGGCGACGTCATCAAGGCTCACAGCAAGAGACGACCACTTTTGCTGTTCCCCAAATAGCTCTTGCATCTTGGCGAATGCCTCTTTGCGCGTAAATTCCGTCTCTTGTTCATTACCCATAGTGAAACTATCGCTGCTGTTTGTCACAATGACACTCTTACTACGTTTTAGCTTCAGCGTTACATGATGTTTGGGGTATGCCACGCCAAGGTTGCTCTGTAGCGTCCCTAGCCAAGGCCAATCTCAGGATTGGGCCGGAATCGCTGGTAATCCAAGGCATGGACGCACCAGAAACCATGTCCGCTTTTAGCGCTAAGCGGAAGCATATTTAGGCTGGTTAAGCCCTGCTTCGGGGCACACTCTACCGGTTCACCGGACTTTCCTAATCGAAGGTCTCAATCGCGCCAATTCCAGACGTTTATCGCCCTAGCAATTGTCCACACCGAACCAGCACTAGTCGACGTAACCTAAGTGGCCTGAAAGGTATTTGAGCTTGGCCTTTGCGGTGGTGAGCCGGTCGGCTATCTCTTGGTTCGTTGGAGTTTCCCTCAGTAGGCGGAATAATAGAATTACCTCCAACATCTGAATGCTGAACGCAATCCGGCTTGAGAAATTTGGCACCCCGAGATTGAGGGCTTCCCAATATGCGTTGTGAATTGGACTTTCGTAATACGTAATCGAATCGAACTTCTCTGGATCGTAACCGAGTTTGACGAGCATTTGCCTAACAGTACCAGGAAGATTTTGGCTGAATTCCGATAGATCTGAGAGTAAGTTGCTGAACCATTGGACGCCGTTTGAAATATCCTCAAGACACTCAAGCGGTCCCCTATCGAACTTGAACACCATGGCCAAGTCGAACGAAGAGCACCAGAGTGCGTTCGTCACCTCCAAATTGCGTATATAGATGAGTTCCTCCTCGACAATTCGCTCTATGACTTCGTCAGGAGTTTGGAATGCTCTTTCCGCCCATTTTGCCTCGTGTTCCGCTTTCATTTTTTTGAGGACTTCTACGGTAAACACATTCACATCATTCGTCTTAACGTGATGTCGGTGACAAAGAACCAATAAGTTTGAAGGACCGTAACGCTCGTCGTCCGACATGTTCGGGTTGAACCGCTCCCCACCCGCGTTGGCTGCTTCGATATGGCAAATTTGTGCAACAAAATCGTTGTCATCGTCGACCAAAGGGTGCGTACAGCCGGGAAACGCACACTGATTTCCGGTCTTTGAGAAAAGAACTCGCACTGTTTCTTTCGAAATCGCCTTTCGAGCCATCGCTAATTCGATCCTTCGCCCAACGTAATTTGCTTCAAGCCACCGTATCCCCACACGACGAACGTCTGAAATTGGCACATAGTGGAAGTTCCGCAGAAAGTACCTGTACCCTAACCATGTGTACGTTCGTGAGTTCCGCAAGATCGTTGGTGGCTTATAGGTTATCCCGGATATGCTTCCTGTAGCGCGGTCATCAGCTCGATCTCTTCCTGACGGAGGATGCCATCGGCAAGGATTAGTTTCTTGGCCGTTTTGACAACGTGGCGGATTTCGTCGTGCCCCTGAAACTTCAGGCGTTTGACGGCATGATCAAAGGCGTTCAGGTCCGGCCAGATCGCGCGGATATAAGCTTCGACCACAGACCAATCAATGTTGCCGGATGTGGCATGTTCATCGACATAGCGCATGATCACCTGAACTTCTTCGTCGTGTAGATGGCTGTCACAAATTGCCAGGGCGGCCAGTATCTGAATGCCTGGGGTGGAGCGCTCCAGCGCCTCGGCCGTTGGGCTCTTGGCTGACAGGGCCGAAAAATATTCAAAGGGGTGGTCAAATTCTTCGCCGGTTTCGGCGTTGGTCGCTTCGGCGATGCGCCTGGCCTGGAATACCCGTATTGCCTGGCGCTCAAAGCAGTAGGCGGTAAGGGATAGCTCTTCGCCGGTATAGCCCAGCCCGCGCACCTGAATGCGGCGCCGGCTTTCCTGCTCCTGCCGATCGACATAACGGATGATGAAATGGTTTCCGATGACGTCGAACTCAATCCGCTCTGCCGCAGGATCAGCATCATCGTCTTCCGGCAGAGTGGCGATGAAGTCGCTCCAGCACTTCGGCGGGCGTTTTTTACCAACCTGCCTGCGCAGTAAATCCGAAATGCGGTCAATCTCACTCATGCTAACCCCCAAGATACAAAGCAGAATCTGATTTTATGAAATTCTCCCGTATAAGGTTACCGTCTCAGGGTTGTGATGTCTGTTACTTTGTGGCTCTTATGGTTGCATCTTGATTTGTAGCTACAATGTTGCTACATTAATACGTCCTATATTGGGATTCTGTTAGCGGAGTGTGCCATGTTGAACCTCCCCCCTGCGCCTGAAGACCGGGCGCAGAATGATGATATGCTGCGGACCCGTTTGCCGGGCGCGTTGAAGGCGCGTGTCGAATCCGCTGCAGCCGTCCTCGGGGTCGAGGTTTCCGCTTTTGTGCGCCGCTCGATTGCGCGGGAGGCGGAGGACGTTCTGGCCGCCCAGACCCGCTATGACATGTCACCCGTCGACGTGGCGGTCTTTGCTGCTGCGCTTGATGCCCCACCGTCGCCTACGCCCGCTGCGCTTCGTGCCGCCCGCCGCTATCGTGAGCGGGTCGTTCATGCCGACTGAGGGTATTGGTGAAGATCAAAGTCCGATTGAGATCCGCATCTTTGATCCCGCCGCACATGATCGCAGCGCATTCAATTGTGGTGTGTCCCGGCTGAATAACTTCATTTTGCGTACCGCCAGAAAGCAGCAGAAGGGTGATCTGGTCCGGGTCTATGTGGCCGTTCACCCCGGTGAAAACCGCGTGCTTGGCTATCATGCGATCAACGTTTACAGCCTTTGCGCGGATACGCTTGGCGCATTAAAGCCGCATGCCACGCCACCACACAACATGCTGCCGGCGGTCTATCTGTCGATGATTGCCATTGATAGACGCAGTCAGGGGGCCGGGTTGGGCAGTATTCTGCTCGATCACGCCAAACAGAAGGCCCTGAAGGTTGCGGAGGTCGCCGGGGCTTACGCCATGGTTCTTGATGTCATCAATGACGATGGTGCAGCTGAGGGGCGGGTAGCATGGTATGCCCGCCATGGCTTTCGGTCGTTTCCGGATGCTCCGCTGAAAATGTTCCTGCCAGTTGCAACTATCCGCCAGACCTATGCCGGGCTAGACCCTGCGCCGGATCCTGCGTGACGGTATCCGTATCGTTGCGGGCGGTGCGCGGGCAGGTGGTGCCCGCGCTTTGCAGTTTAATACGTGTTCGGATAGGCAATCCGGCCGTGTTGTTATGCCTGTTGGCTCAGACCGAATGCGGGGTGGTGAATGAGTTCGCCGCGCGGTTCACAGCCATCGAACGGCAGGGCCAGAACCACCTCTGGCGGGCAACCGGTTACGCCGAGGCCGGGGAACGCCCGAAAGCCCAGCCGGCCATAATAGGCGGGGTTGCCCACCAGCGCCGCGCCCCGGCAGGTTGCCTGCAATCGGCGGAGTGCTTCGGTCATCAGGGCGGTGCCGATACCCTGGCAATGCCGTGACGGCAAAACAACCAGCGGACCGACCAGACCCCAGCCATCCTGCGTTCCAATCCGTGCCGCCGAGGCGGCCAGATAGCCTGTCATTACGCCTACATCCTCGGCCACCAGTGAGAGGGTGAGGGCGCCCTCCACCCTCAGGCGCTCAACGATGCCCGCCTCAGTGCCGGTGGATTGCGGCAAGTACAGCATGGCCTCCGTGATAAGCTGGCTGATCGCCGGGATATCGCTTATGGTTTCATTGCGGATCAGCATGTCATGCCCCCTGATTATCAAGTTGCGCGCGGACGGAAAGCCGGCCGCGTTTCGAGATCCGGTACGGGCTACCGAACCGGGATTCGATCAACCCCTTGCGCCGCAACCGGTTGAAGACTGCCAGGTCGCAGTCAGTAAGGATCATTCCCTCGCGCGTGACGCAGGTGACGGCGATGATTTTGGGGCCATTGCCCCGCTCATGCAGGATCAGGCTACCAAGGGCCAGAACGTGCAGCGCACGTTGCTCGTTTCGTGAGATGTTCATGATGTCTCGTGTGACAGACGTGAAAACAATACCGTGGGCGTATCGCCCGCAGTGGCTTTTCAATTCACGAGGCTCTCTGAAATTCAGAGAGCCGTATCACACAAGCTCTAACATCCAGTCCTCAAGGTTCACGCGGGCGGACAGCGCCGCCTGCGTGCCATACCCATACAGCCAACACGTGCTCTGGACAACCGCTGGCGCGACAAGCCCTGGAGGTGAAACCTGGGCGCGTGTAATTTCTGGTCACTGGTGAGAGGTGGGTGGTCGCTGCCGAGGGTGTGGCGGGCTGTCTGGGCCGTTCATGGCGTCTTTGAAGGGGCTTGGCTAGTCGGGCAGGGGGGGCACCCCGTTCTGCGCGCTTTTCCCCCCGCCTCGCCCGCGCGCTTTTCGTGTCACTTTTGTTGCACCCGCAACACCCTTCCGGGCAGGGGGAGAAATCAGGTGATCCGGGCCTGTTTAGGTGTCCCGGTGGGGCTAAATCCGCGTTGCAGTTTGTTGCAGCCTGATGTGCCTTGCGGTTATCGTTCCTGTCGCTGTGCAAGATGCTGCAGCATAGCTTCGGCATATGCGATCTGTGCGTCGATATCTGCAGGGGCGTGTCCCAGATCGGTGACATTCTCTAGCATCAGCATGGCAATACCGTGCAGGGCTGCCCACACCGAAATACCAATGGTGGTATCGCCCAGTACGATACCGATTTCCTCGCCTATGGCACGGGCGGCGGTGCGCAGAGTGGGATATTTCGCTCGCGCCAGAATCTGCGATTCAAACATCAGCCGGGCCAGCGCCGGATGATCGGCGACATATCTAAGATATATCCGGCACAGCGCGGAAAACCGTTTGTCTAGCTCGGTGTGGTTCGGCACGGCCGATAAGGCATCGCGCAGCTCGAGGAACCCCTCGCGCGCCACTTCGGCCAGCATGGCTGACATTCGCCTCTCGCGCCACGGCACGAAAGCTGAGACACGCACTTTTTTGGCGTTCAAGCATAATACGCGCGGTGCTTAAAAGGGCATTCCTGAGGTCGCCGTGGTGATAGGTAGGGCGAGATGCAGTCTTATCGGTGTATGCTGCGGTAACTATATCCATGTCAGTGCCCTCTCACAATGGTGCCCATCCGCTTCGGCGGCCTGGGCGCGATCCATACAATTCCTGCCGCGGCCAGTGTGATAAGGCCGAGTATCAGGAATGTGGTATTGGTTGCCTGCATGATGCTTTGTCCTTGCACCATCTGGTCAAGCAGGTTGCGAGCCATTTCCGGTTGCAGGCCTGCACTTTCGGCGGCATGCAGCACCGCCGATGGGTCATGCAATGCACCGACTAACTGATCTTTGCTCGATTTTATCTGATTGTACCACACGGCGGTAACCGCTGCGGTCGATATGGCGCTGGCCAGCGTACGAATAAAATTGAATTGGCCGGAACCGTTGGCAATGTCCTTGTCGTCGAGTGAAGAGGTAGACATCTCGATTAGCGGCACTACGGTCATCACCATACCTGCGCCGAATACCAGTTGCGGCCACATCAGTTGCCAGAAGGTAATCTGGTCGGTGTAACCAATGCGCATGAAATTTGAGGCGGCGCTCAACAGTAAGCCGATAAACACCACCCAACGGGTGTCAATGCGCGCCATCAATGTGGTGGCGATGGGGGCGGCGATCAACATAGTGACCCCCGACAGCGCCGAATTGTAACCCGCCCAGGTCGCCGTGTAGCCCATGGAAGTTTGTAGCCATAGCGGCAACAGCACGATACCGCCGAACATGGTACCGAAAGCGGCGCCGATTACCACCATTGACACCGCGAAGATGCGGTTGCGGAAGATCCGCAAATCGACCACCGGTCCATTGTCAGTCATCTCCCAGATAACGAAGCTGATAAAACCAATTAGCGTGACGACCAGAAGACCGATGATAAAGCTGGAATTAAACCAGTCGAGATCCTGTCCGTTACCGAGCATGACCTGAAGCGCGCCGACCCACAACACAAGCAGGCCGAGCCCAACGAAATCCACTTTCGCTTTTACCCCCCGGGTTTCGTGGGGGGTGAGGATGCGCCAAGCGAGAAACGCGATGGCGAAGGCCAGTGGCACTTTAAAATAAAAGGCCCAACCCCAATACATGTTGTCGCCGATTAAGCCGCCGATCACCGGACCGGCTACGGGGGCCAAAATCGACCCCATCGACCACGCCGTTAGCGCAATGTTGGTGTGTCGATTTGGTACGATTTTCAATAACAGTGTTTGCGACAGTGGAATCAGCGGTCCGCCGCATACGCCCAAAAGTACACGGAAAGTAATCAGCATGTTGAGTGAGGTTGCCATGCCACACAGCAATGAGAAAACCCCGAAACCGACGATGCAGGTGGTGAATACCCGTACTGGCCCGAAGCGACTGGCCAGCCACCCGGTCAGCGGCACCATGATCGCCTCGGCCACGGCATAGCCGGTGATGACCCAGGTACCGTTAGACGGCGAGGTCGCGAGTGAACCCGCAATGTGCGGGACTAGTACATTGGCGATAGTGGTATCGAGAATGGCCAGGAAATTGGCGAGCGACAGTACCACCACCACGGCGGCAAGTTCGATACCCGTTGGCTGGCGACCGACACGCGGGGAGTCGATCCGGGAAAAAACTTCGTCGCTACCGATAGTGGCACTGCTCAAGGGTGCACTCCGTTTTCAATAAGATTACTTCGATACGTCGATGGTGGCGTCCATGGATAGGCCGACACGCAAGGGGTGTGCGGCAAGTTCCCGGGGATCAAGCTCGATACGCACCGGGACGCGCTGGACGACCTTGATCCAGTTGCCAGTGGCGTTCTGGGCCGGGATGACCGAGAAGGCTGAACCGGTACCGCCCGACAGACCTGCAACACGGCCGTGGAACTTGACCGAGGAGCCATAGAGGTCTGATGTCAGTACTACCGGCTGACCGGCGCGCACCTTGGCCAGCTGGTCTTCCTTGAAGTTGGCATCGACATAGACCTGTGCAATCGGCACCACCACCATCACCGGGGTGCCGGCCTGCACGCGCTGACCGATCTGCACCGAACGGCTGGTGACCACGCCATCGACCGGACTACGCACTACGGTGCGGTCCAGATTGAGCTTGGCGGTGTCACGGGCGGCCTTGGCGGCCAGCACTTCCGGGTGGCTCATCACGTCGGTGCCGTGGGTCAGGGCTTCGGCTGCAGCCAGACCGGCCTTGGCGGATTCATAGGCGTTGCGTACGGCAGCGATTTCATCGCCGGAAACCGCACCGCTTTTGGCAATCTTCTCGCGGCGGTCATAGTCGAGACGGGCGCGATCGACATCGGCTTTGCGGGCATCCAGCGCGGTGAAATACCCCTGTACCTTGCGGATGGTAAGCTGATAGCCGGCTTCGGCCTGATTGTAGCCGAGCTGCGCATCAGCCGGATCGATGGTCATCAACACATCACCCTTCCTGATGCTTTGCGCATTGTGCACCGGCACATCCAGCACCGTGCCCGAGGTCAGCGGGGTTACCTGCGCCGAGGATACCTGCACATAGGCGTTGTCGGTCGAGACAAAGCGTGCCCCGATCATCAGCCACCACAGCACCGCGCAGCCGGCTATAAGCGCGAGTACCACTGCGAAAGCGGCAAACTGGCGACTGCGCATCTGCTTTCTGCGTTCGCTTTCGGGCAGATCGGCAAGATCAATACCCTTGAGCCAGCCCATCGGATCAAATCCGGATGCCATCGAAAACTCCTTTAACGTTTGTCGGCGACGGCGGCGCCGTCAGCTTTGTTGGTGGAGACGGGATTGCCGTCCTGATTGCTGTTGGCGTTGTAGCCGCCGCCGAGCGCCCGGATGAGAGCGATGTCATAGGAAAATGCCTGAGTCTCGAGGTCGGAAACTGTGCGGCGCTGATTGATCAGATCCGTCTCTGCTGAAAGCACTTCGATGTAGCGCGCAAGACCCGCATTGTAGCGGATTCTGATGACGCGATAGGCAACCTCGCCAGCTTTAAGCGCCCCGCGGGCGTGGAGGATTTCGGTCTCAACGCTCCTTCGGTTGGTATAGGCGTCGGCGACGTCGCGTAAGGCGTCAGTCAGTGTCGCATCATATGATGCGGCGGCCGCATCGTAATCGGCCCGGGCCTGACCATATTGGCTATCCAGACGACCGTAATCGAAGATCGGCAGTGTAACCGAAGGGCCAAAAGAACCGAATTCGGATGCGGCGGTGAGCAGATATTTGGCATCAAGTGATTGCACGCCGAACTGACCGACCAGATTGATTTCGGGATAAAAGCTGGCGTTGGCCACCTTGATGGATGAAGCCGCTGCTTCGGCACGCTTTCTCGCTGCCACAATGTCTGGGCGGCGCCCGATCAGGGACAAGGGCAAAGTCTGCGGTAGTCCGGTGCTGGGGAGCAGTGTTTTGCCTGCCGTGGGGGTAATGCTGCGACCGCGGTCAGGACCTTTACCTAGCAGCGCTGCCAGCTGGTTCTGTGTCAGCGTGATAAGGCGGCTGACCGTGTCGAGATTACCCTTTGCACCCCAGACCTGTGCCTCGGCCTGCGACACCGCAGCATCGTTTTCCAGGCTGCTGGCATAGCGCTTTTTTGTCAGCGTGGCGCTTTCCTCGCGCTGGTGCAGGGCTTCTTCGGCCAGACGTTTGTCTGCGAATAGTTGCACAAGCTGGGCGTAGACTGTGGCCACCCCAGTGGAAATCTGCAGACGGGCGGCGGCCTCATCGGCCTTGGCCGCTTCGGCGGCGGAGGTGGCGGCGGCCAGCGCGGCGTGGTTTTTGCCGAAGAAGTCGAGCTGATACTGCAGCCCGGCGGCGATCTGGGCCTCGTGATGCCAGCCCTTTGGCATAAAACTGCGCTGGTCTTTGCCCATCTGATTGGAGCTGACTTTGCTTTCCGTCAGATTGCCGGAAGCGTTCAGTGTCGGCCACAGATCAGCCTCGGCGGTACCCGCTTCGGCCACCGCCGCCCGCAGGCGGGCGGAGGCGATTTTTAAGGTTGGCGAACCCTGCAAGGCTTCTTCGATCAGCCCGTCAAGCTGGGCATCGCCATACGTCTTCCACCAGTTTTGCGTTGGCCAGTCGGTTTGTGCGGCCTGAAAGCTTTGAGTGGTGGTGAAGCTGGCCGGTTCAGCCATTTTCGGCAGGGGGCCTAAGTCCGGCGCGCAGCCAGCAAGAAGAAGAGCAAGGGCGGCGCAGGTTGGGGGGAGCGCGCCGCCCTTGCGTCCCCTTAAAAAGGTATGTGCGGCAGTGCAGTGTTCTGCGCTTTGGGTAGAATGGCCGCTCATATAGGGCATTTTAAGGGGATCGGGGAGCATTGGACACAACATCTCTCAGTGTGTGGCGCCTGTACTGTACTGTACTGTACGGTACGGACTCGTTGACAGAATTTGGGGCTAGATATTTGGATTGTCAAGGGATAACTGTACGGTACGGTCATGAAGGTTTAGCGATATGTCAGACATAAGGGCAGGCAAGGATGAACGGCGGGCTGCGATACTGAAAATCGCCCGAGAGGTTTTTCTGAGTGACGGCTATGCCGCCGCATCCATGTCGCAGATCGCGGCCAAGGTCGGCGGCTCCAAGGCGACGCTGTACAATTACTTTCCGTCCAAGAAGGATCTGTTTTTCGCCGTTTCTGAGGCGGAGAGCATTCGTTTGATGGATCTGCTGTTCCGTTTTAACGATATTAACGGGGACGTGTTTGAAGGTGTTCGTCTCTTTTGCCGTCGCCTTATAGACGTTGTGTTGCAGGATGACATGGTGGCGTTGTACCGACTGATCGTGGCGGAATCGGCTCGTTTCCCCGAACTGGGACAGGCGGTCTATGAAACCGGTTACGGGCCAGGTATGAACCGCATGGCCGGGCTACTGCAGATGGCGATGGACCATGGTTTGCTGCGTAAAGCTGATCCCCGAAAAGGTGCCGAATTACTGCTCGATTTGTGCCAGGGCAGCCTGCACGACTATCGTCTGTGGGGTGTCAGAGACAGTGTTACCCTGGAAGAAATCACCACGGCGGCGGATCGGGCCGCGGCGATCTTTCTGACAGTTTATGGGAACGACGAGCTGGCCGCCGTAGCCCGAAGTTTAATCGTATAACTAGGTTCATTAGGACCCAGTGCAGGTTCAGACATTCGGCCCTGAGCTGCCCGTCGAATGCTTCAATGAATGCATTATCCGTCGGCTTTTTCGGAGTTCTCCCCAAAGCTTGGACCGCCGGAGGTTAGAGTTTTCGGCTATGTGGGCGCATCCCGAAAGTTAGACCGGATTAAGAGAGAAACTCCGGCGGTTTTGATGCCGCGGCGGTCTGCCGAGGCTTGCAGATCAAAGACATCGGGGGGCTATCACCGATTGCGCTATGGGGTCTCACTTCGTTGTACTCACGGCGCCATTCTTCCACCTTTAGGACGGCGGCGTCCAGATCCATAAACCAGTTCTGGCCAAGGCACTCGAGCCGAACGGTGGCATTGAAACTTTCCGCGTAGGCGTTGTCCGTCGGCTTGCCTAGCCGGGAAAAGTCCAGAGTGATGCTATTGGCATAAGCCCACAGGTCGAGTTCTTTCGAAGTGAGCTGGCAGCCGTTGTCGACGCGAATGGTATGCGGCAGGCCGAAGGTGCGCTTAGCTTCTTCCAAGGCATCGATGTCCGTCACCCAAACTTTGTCTGGAGTTCCGACATTGAACTGTCGGGCAAGGGATTTGTTGACGATGACTGGCGGCTTTCCGCCATAGCTGCCCGGGCGACGCTTGTAGCCGATCAACGCCTTAATGCCCGCAAGCTTGGCCAAGCGAGCAACGCGGTTTGGGTAACACGTCTCGCCCTGTTCCCGCAGGTTGTCATGGAGCTTGCGATAGCCATAAACCTTGCCGCTGGCGGTCCATGCCTGCCAGAACAACTCCGTCTGCCGAGCATCTTCCCGGGCTCGCTTGCAGGGCGGGGGCTTCAGCCAGGCTTAGAAACCGCTCGGATGAATGCGCAGACACCGGCACATTACACGAATCGAAAACCTCGGGCGATGCTCGGCAATGAACGCGTATCTCACTTGGCATCTCTGGCGAAATACGCGGTGGCGTTACGCCGGGAAATTGATTCCCCAGATCGATTTCATATCCGGCTCCCATTTAGTATGTCGCGCTCCTCGGTGCCTCCAGAGTCCTCCTTGCCTCATTTTTAGGGGGGCAATGCGTCTACACTTCTAGGGGCTATTCAGATGCGGTATCTCACAGATATAGCTGAAGAACTATTCATAACGGTTATTAGTAATCGCTTTGATTAATGAATCCCTTGGCCATTCAGGTGAAGACCGAGCCTTTTATCCTCATCCACAACATGATCCATCAGCCAAGTTTGTAAATGTTTCATTATTTCGAGAGATTTTTTGGGATCTATCCGGTTCGACCCTTCCTCCCGGTATTGGGCGATGAGTTGTCGAAGCTCTTCATGTTTTTGTTTATGTTGTTCGGCTCCGGGGTAATCCGTCTCCTCAATATAATCCTCCTCATGTTTGAAATGCATGAAGGCACTTTCGAGCAAGCTGCTGAAAAGTCCAGAAAAACAGTCGTCTGACATGCCCATTACTGCACTGTTATGGAGTGTGTTGACTATATTTGCTAGCAGTTGGTGTTGTGCGTCGATCGATTCAACGCCAACATTGTATTCGTCTTTCCACTCAATGAATGGCATGGCGTATCTCCTTCTTTTTATGTGCCGAGGATACGCAACGCTCAGGCGCAGTCACATGATACGCGGAAACGATTAATGCTAATTAAATTAGGCGCGTAAGATGAAAATTATCCAAATCTGTTCAATGCTCAGATGGTTGGAAGTGATCCTTTCGCACACGGTGGGCGTTAATTACGCGGCTGCTGCAAGCTGCCATCGCCACTGATTAAAAATCACCCCTAGTAGTCATTACGTGGTGCCTTCCGGGTGTAGAGCTCGTTATCCGCACTGCCCAGTTGCGTGTCAGCAGCCTAATCGCAAGATGGTTTGGCGTATGGCCCCCTCCGGGGGGGGGGGGAGCGCACGATTGTCTGCCCCTGACCGGCGAGAGCCGCAGATGCGGGTTGGTTTACGTTTTCACCAACAACATCAAAGGTATTCTAGCGGCGTGCCTTGGTGGCAAGGGTATAACAATGCTTACCGAATGGAACGTGTGTGAGGGTGCACACCGAGGGCGCCTGGAAACCGTTACGTTCGAAGGGGCGGGGTTGGTAGATCTGGGAATATGGTCTGTCTATCCTTCGGCACGGATGGTTCCGGCGAAACATCGCGTCTTCGTTGTGGCTCTCGAAGTAGCACTTACACCATGCTTATTTTGACCATCTCTAACCCAGTCTGTCATCGGCGTGTTCAATCACGCTTAAGTCAATGATTTGATGTTGGCGCTTATTATCAGTCATGGGACGATATATCCGTCTTCTCACTCTACTATATCCTGGCTGGTACGCTGTTGCGCATATGACACCTCAACCCCGGTAGTGGTGGTGGGGTTGTCATTTAATTACTCTGACACAAGGTTGTCCGATGGTATCAAAGAAATCTTGTATGCGATTCCATTCCCAATCTATGGTGTTGATGTCCGGGATTTCAGTGTGATCGTCGTCATAGGCCCAGACGCCGAGAATATTTTTTTTCTCTTCTTTTGCACAGGTAATTTCAAAAGTTTGACAAATCGAGAGTTGGGTGTTCTTGCTGATGAGCATGATAACACCGTCAGATCTACGTATCCGGGAGCGAACTTTGTCCTGCCATCTTGGTTCGTTTGGGTACTTTAATAGAACGTCAATATAGGAAACTTGCGATGCTGTGTTAAGTCGTCGTGCTTTTAGTATGTCGCGCTTACTTTTATCTTCGCTTGCAAAAGCAACGAAAATGACCTTGGTTTCATACATCGTCACGCTCCTGCAGTGTGAACCGGATGGGTAAGTATAACATCTTTGTACAGAATATTATGAGTCACACTTATTGCGGTGCCCTGAAGATATCATTTCTCAAACGATCATACATATGCAGGTGATTGATAAAAAAAGCCCGGCCGTTTTATGGGGGGAGCCGGGCTTTAGATTCGGAAGGGGGTCTTGCCATTTCTGTTACAGTCACTCCCCTATATTGTAGTTTTGAACATATAACTCAATGGTTGTTTTTGGGTTTGCAGAACTATCGGTTTGTTAGGTAAATAACATCCTTATTTCATAACCAGACGGTAATTCATTTTTTTATAACAACTGACTTTTTTTAAGTATAAAATATTTATTTGAAATACATAAAATATCTTACGGCGTATTTTAACATTTTTATGAATGTTTGTTTTGTTAATTTGTAGTGTAGTATTGGCTTTAGAGAAATATATCTTTTCTACATTGTAATATAAACCTATGGTTTAGTTTGTTGTGTCGTCCTATGCTTTTATGTTAACTATATTTTTTTAGGTGTTCTAAATGTAGTAGTTGCTAAGGTGCCCTAAATTTTGGGGGATCTGCCATGTTCAATTTTATCAATCAACGTCTGTCAATCGGTCTGCGCCTTTCCATTGTCGGGGCCTTGTTTGCGATCTTCGCGGTTTCAGTGGCTGCTATAGGCATAAAAAATGGCATGAATGCCGTCACCTTTGCACAAAAAGAACTCCGGGGCGCTTCCTACAGCTCGATGATTTGGAAATATGTCCAAAGCTCGAATTTAAAAACACAGCAAGCCAATGCGGATTTTATGAAGGGACATGACGCATACGATGCTGAGTTCGATACGGGCAAGGAAGCCGCGGTAATGTTGGTTTCTCCCAACAATTCATTGCGGCGTAAAGCTGTTGCCCCACTGATGATTAAGTTATCAAACAACGCCAGCATTGAACTCGATTCTAATTCTGACAGTTATTATCTCGGTTATCTGTATACGAAAGATATGCCTCAGTGGATGGCGGCAATCGATACCGTCTACCAAGCGGTTAAGCTACCGCCATCACCCGAGCGCACAATGGCGATACGCTCGGCTTTAGATCGCTACAAGGCACGCAAACTTAATGTGACCAGCGATTTTATGGCGGCTTTCAAGTATGACCGAAGTGGTCAGGTGACTGCAGCGATTAAACCAAAATACGATGTAATGTTGCAGGCTTCCGCAGGACTTGAAAGTGCGGCGCTTGATCTATCTAACAACAAAAATATCGACTTTATGGCTTTAAGGATGCCTTTCAGCCACTCTTTCGTCGATATGACCCACACGCTTGGTAATGAATTCGTACGGCTAGTTGGTCAGCATGTGGATGACGCCCGCAGCAGTATGTATAGCACGCTTGGCGTAACGCTTGCTTTTGTGACTCCTTCTATTCTGCTGATTATTCTGATCACGGTCGGTCTGGCAAAGCGGTTCTCCGCGCTAGACGAGGCAATGGTGCGGCTGGGGCAAGGCGATAAGACGGTTGATGTGCCTTATCTCAAAGACACCAACGAAACCGGACGAATTGCAGCTACGCTTGCACGCATGAAGCAGGATATTATTGATCGCGAGGCGGCAACCAGACAACGCGACGCAGACCGCATCGCGGCAGAAACTGCGCAGAAAAAAGCTGAAGAAGCCGCCATGCACCAGGCAGAGCATCTCGTTGTCAGCACCTTTGGCGAAGGCCTCAAAGCGTTGGCTCAGGAGGAGCTGTCGTTTCGGCTTACCGCCGATGTACCTGCGGCCTATATCGGGCTGAAAGACAATTTTAATGCTGCCATAGCCACGTCGGAGCGTAACCGTATCGAACGTGCTGAAACTGCCAAACAGCGTGAGATCGATCGTATCGCCAACGAAAAAGCGCAGAAGGAAGCTGAAGAGGCAACTCGTAAGGCTGGCGTTGAACTGGTGGTATCATCTTTCGGCGAAGGCATGAAGGCGCTAGCAAGCCGCAATCTGACCTATCGTATCAACAAAAAATTGCCGGACGAGTATCTTGGCCTGCAAAATGATTTTAACAATGCGTTGGTTCAGCTTGAATTGGCAATGGCTGAGATTGACACCAGTGCGGCTGATATTGCCAATAACTGTGGCGAGATACGTATCAGTTCGCAGGAAATGGCGCAGAGAACCGAGCGACAGGCGGCAGCGCTAGAAGAAACTGCGGCGGCTGTCAACGAAATCACCTCGACGGTTGGAAAGTCCGCTGAAGGTGCTGTGCAGGCCAACCGCCGGGCTTCTGGCGCGAAACAGAATGCCGTGCGTAGCAATGAAGTGGTTGTCCATGCCGTTAGCGCCATGCGGGCGATCGCTAAATCATCGGGTGAAATTTCCCAAATTATTGGCGTTATCGACGAAATTGCTTTTCAGACAAACTTGCTGGCTCTCAACGCTGGCGTTGAGGCGGCGCGTGCGGGTGATGCTGGGCGCGGCTTTGCCGTAGTAGCATCAGAAGTTCGCGCCTTGGCCCAGCGTTCAAAAGACGCAGCTAGGGAAATCAAGACGCTAATTAATGCCAGTGAGACCCAGGTGGAAACTGGTGTCAAACTGGTGGAAGAAAGCGGTGTTGCGCTTAGTAAAATCGTCGATGATATTGCCGTAATCAATACGTTGATGAATGAGCTGGCTTCCTCGCAACGTGAACAGGCTACTGCGCTGAGTGAGATAGATAGTGCCGTCAGCCAGATGGACCAAGCGACGCAACAAAATGCCGCTATGGCAGAGGAAAGCAACGCAGCAGCCGAAGCTCTGGCTGGGTATGCTCAGAACATGGCCGATCTGGTGGCGCGCTTTACTATCGATGCGCATAGTGCTGTTCAGAAGTAGCGTTACAACCACATACTAGGTTCTGTCGTAACTAAAGGTGAGGTGATGTAATTTCTACGCCGGGTGGTGATTATGGCCTCCCAATCCTTATGCAAAGTAAATTATAGCAATATTTAACTTCCCACTATTCCATGCAACAAAGAAGCCGCCTGCAGATGTCGCAGGCGGCTTCTTTATGTTCAGGGCTCAGCGGGCATTGTCATATGCCTATAGCCGGGGCTGGCAATTGTGGCAGCCCACTAACGGGCTTTTAATTCCGTGTCTCGCCGACACGTTTTTATCGATTCAGGCTCAGTGACGGTTAATTGCATCAGGTCATGACAGGGTATGAGACCACCCGTGCATTAAGAGAAAAGTAACCAATTCGGAAAGATTACGATCTCTATTTATCATCATTAAAAGTCCTAAAGCATCTACGTATATTCTACTGTTGATACTGATTTCGAGGGACCTATGCGGATACAGGATTGGCCAGTGAGCCGGAAAATCGTCATCGCCTTTTCTGTAATTCTGGCGGTCACGATCGGACTGGGTGTGTTTGCCACCTATAATCTTGGCGTGGTGAGCAGTAAGGCCGAAGACGTTCGTACCAATTGGTTGCCCTCTGTGCAGGTGATTGGCCAGTACCAATTTTATTGGGCACGCTATCGCGCTGCCGAAACCGCCACAGCCATGCAGGGCCCGGAGGAGGTGCGGCAAGCTGATCATAATCTAAAAGACCAATACAAGGTTAAAGCCGACGAGGCCTGGCACCGCTACAAGCCGATGATCACACCCGGCGCGGAAGAAAGGCTGGCGGCTAAAATTGAAGAGCTTCAAGCGGTATATCTGCAGAAAAACCAGATATTCGAGGAATTGACGAAAACAAACCCCGCTGCTGCAAGCGCGTATTTCCATGGGGAAGATCGCAATGCGTTCAATGCCTTTACCAAAGCCATTGCCGATGATGTTGAACTCAACGCGACAGGTGCTCGGCAGGTTGCCGATGAAGGTAGCGCGGCCTATCAGTCAGCCCGCACGCTGATTTATAGTGCCCTTGGTTTGGCGGCGTTGATCTGTGTGGCGTTTGGTCTGATCCTGGTACGGGGTATCTCCAGACCGCTCAGCATCATAACCGGCCAGATGGGCTTTCTGGCCAACGGTAAGCTCAATATCGATGTGCCCTATGCCGACCAGCAGGATGAAATCGGTCAGCTTGCTGGCACTATGGCGACTTTCAAGGACAAGCTGGTTGCGGCAAAAAATGAACGGGAGAAAGCCGAGGCCGACCGCATCAAATCTGCCGAGGAACAAAAATTGGCAGAGGCTGAAGCCCAGCGCCATAGCGAGCAGCTGGTGGTCGATACCTTTGGTTCGGGCCTTAAAGCCCTGGCCGAGGAACGGCTGGAATATCGCCTGACCGCCGAGGTGCCGAACGCTTATGTCGGGCTGAAGCAGGACTTTAATCAGGCGATGGAAACCGCCGAGAATAACCGCCGTCAGCGTGAAGAAGATGCCAAGCAGCGCGAACGGGATCGCATCACTGCCGAAGCCGCGCAAAAGGAAGCTGAAGAAGCGGCCCGTCAGCGTGGTATTGAACTGGTGGTGTCGAGCTTTGGCGAAGGGTTGAAGGCGCTGGCCGCACGGAATTTGGTCTATCGCCTGAACAAAGAATTGCCGGTCGAATATCGCGTTCTGCAGAAGGATTTCAATGATGCAATGTCGCAGATGGAAACTGCGATGCAGGAAATCCACAAAAGTGCCGGTGAGATTGCTGGTAATTGCCAGGAAATCAGCCAGGGTGCGCGAGAGATGGCGCAGCGTACCGAGCGTCAGGCCGCCAGTCTGGAAGAAACCGCAGCTGCCGTGAACGAAATCACTGCCACGGTGGCCAAATCGTCAGAAGGCGCGTCACAGGCCAATACCAAGGCCAACACAGCCAAAGTCGGTGCGGAACATGGTAATAATATTGCCGCCAAGGCCGTGGCTGCAATGCGCGAAATTGCCAAATCTTCGAGCGAAATCACCAATATTATCAGTGTTATTGACGAGATCGCGTTCCAGACCAATCTCTTGGCGCTTAATGCTGGTGTCGAGGCTGCGCGCGCCGGAGAAGCGGGCCGGGGCTTTGCCGTGGTCGCCACCGAGGTGCGTTCGCTGGCCGGTCGTTCCGCCGAGGCGGCCAAGGAAATCAAGGCGCTGATCAAGAACAGCGAAACTCAGGTCGAAACCGGGGTCAAGCTGGTCGAGGAAAGCGGAACGGCGTTACAGCAGATCGTCACGGACATCACGTCGATCAGTCAGCTGGTCGGTGACATTGCCCATTCGCAAAAAGAACAAGCCAACGCCCTGGGGGAAATCGATTCCGCCGTCGGCGATATGGACAAGTCCACCCAGCAGAATGCCGCGATGGCCGAGCAAAGTAATGCCGCTTCAGAGGCGTTGGCTGGCTTTGCGCGCGAAATGGCAAATCTGGTGTCCCGGTTCGAAATCTCTGGAAGCAAACCGGACAGCAGCGTATCGGTCTCTAAGCCCGCACTTTCTTCTGTTGTGCAGATGAAACCCCGGCTAGCTCCGTCGGCCCAAACGACTGAGGCCAAGGTTGTTGGAAACGTGGCGCTAGTCAAAAATACGTCACCTAAGGTTGCGGATAAGCACAAGGAGGAGTGGACAGAATTCTAACCAACATTTGGCCGTTGCCGTATGGACAGATGAAGGCTTTATAGCGCTATTTGTAGCAAGGGTTGATAATGGAAAATGTCGAACAGAATGATATCCGGCAGTTCATCACGTTCATTTCCAATGGACAGGAATTTGCTTCGAATATCATGGCCATTCGTGAAATCCGCGGCTGGACCGATACGGAAACCCTGCCCGATGCGCCGGATTATGTCCGCGGCATGATAAACTTACGCGGCAATGTGTTGCCGGTGATTGATCTGAAAGCCAAGCTCGGGTTGGGACAAACTGAGGTTTCGTCCACTAACGTGATTATTGTGATCAAAACAGATGACCACGTCATGGGCATTCTGGTCGATGCGGTCTCGGATATTATCACGCTTCCGGCAGCCGATATTCAGCCCACACCCCATATTGCTGGTGACCATCATTCTAGTGTCGTTGATGGCATCGCCATTTATGACGGACGAATGGTGACCATCCTGAACACGCATCATATGGCTCAAGGTTCAGAAAGCTTTACCACAGAATAATTGATTGATTGTTTCAGATCGGGTTTACGACGCCGCCAATCTACGTTAACGGTCCAGGCATCCAGCAATCCGCATTTTGCGGAACGCACCGGTGTCCTTCATCTCGTTCCCGTATTCTGGGTCATCTGTCACCATGTCGATAATTTCGTCGATCCAACAAATGACCTAAAACGACCATTTGAGGACGCGAAAACGTTGGAATTTAGCGGAAAACGCGTGCCGTGCCGGTTTAGCTCTATCCGGCTGAGCTACGGGGCCACTATTAAAATCAATGACTTGCGGTGCGCTGCAAAGCAACGCCAATTTCCCGTTGGTTCCATTCAAAGCGAGTTGGGAAAACCTTGGGAAAATATAGCTGTACGTTCTCATTTTGTTCTTTTTATATTCTTATTTGTTCTCTGTAAGAAGGCCGGAATGTGCTGATTTTTCAGGATGACGCGCGACCTTCACATAGGCGTGGCTACCCGTTTGTATCCTGAGAAAGCGCATAGCGCTTGAGCCAGTCGGCAAAGGCGTTTTCGCTGACCTGAGAGGCTGCAAGACCGGTCATAATCACACCAAGCTCTACCGGTGGGGCTTTCAGATGAAAGCCGTTGCGGCCCAGAAAGGCCAGCACTGCCGTAAGTGCGGCTCGTTTGTTGCCGTCCACAAAAGGATGGTTCTTAATGATGCAGAAGCCATAGGCGGCCGCCAGTTCACATATGTCGGTCACGCCGCCTAGATTATGCTTGTTGACCGGGCGAGCTAGGGCGCTTTCAAGTCCGCCCAGATCTCGAATGCCGTCAGCCCCGCCAAAGCGGGCTAAACCAATGCGATGGCCGAGGAGTAGGGCGGGGGTATCGAGCCAGACAATGCTCATTTGGCCAAAAACGCATAGACGTCTTTGTACTCGTCCATCCCTGCCTCGATCAGTTCTAGCTGGGCACGGGTTTCCGGGTTGAGCGCAGACAGCAGCAAGCCGTCCGGCGTTATGGTGGCGTAGACCTCTTCTCCCTGCTTGGCGTTCATCTGGGCCAGCAGCTCTTTGGGGAGTACGACACCGGTCGAACTACCGACTTGGCGAAGTTTCAGCGCATACATGACACTCTCCATCCTTTGTTATAACGTACGTTATAACGTTGAGGCGGTCAATATTGGGCTGTGGGGTGCGGGTGGCGCTTAAAATAACACAATAAAATCAGTGGGGAGGAAATTCCCCGCACCTTTATTTAACATATTGAAATTATTTGATTGTTAAACAATTCTCGACCGCACCAACAACTTTCTAACACATTGGTTTAATTATATTTACTGACGGTTGTACGCATCTTCGCGGTGCACGCTGGGTCAGTCTTGCCCGGCGGTGCTTGATAATTGCCTGGCAAGATCGAGTATCCTGCGGCGGGTTTGGTCTGACGAGATCGCCGTATAGGCATCCAGAAGCTCCGTCGCCCCCGGGATCTCGAACAGATTGGTAATGTTTTTATCCGGCAATACCAAAGCGTTTGTTTTATCGAGATTGTCCATCAGGCCGGGGACACTGCATTGCAGTGCGTGGGCGATTCCTACCAGACGCGAAAAACTGATGCGGTTGACGCCTCGCTCGTATTTTTGCACCTGCTGAAAAGTCACGCCGATCGCACGGGCAAGTTCGCTCTGGGATAAGCCGAGGCCTCGCCGCAATTGGCAAATGCGGGTTCCAAGGGCTTTGTCTAACGGGTTGGGTGTGTCTTTTCCCATGTCGACCATTCCTAGCTACCTAAAAATGTGAACGGAGTATTAGACTGTTTGTGTGCGTGCTGACTGATGGGGTAGTGCGAACAGACGTGCCGTGTTGCTGACGCCGGGGCTCGATACTTCACCGACATATTCGACGCCTGGTTGCGTCTGTACTAAGCCAATATGAAGCGCAGCGGCAAAGTTTTCTGTCAGATAGATGGTGCCGGGCGGGGCTGTCCGCACGATGCGTCCAAGCCAAGCCGCCGCTGGGCCGAGCAAAACCGTTCCACTGCCAAACGGATCGGTTGCCAATTCCACAATACCGTAATGCCCTGCAATGCATATGTCTGCCACATCGGCTAAGGCATGCATACCGGTCTGCGCCGCATATGCTGCGTCGGTTGGCGTGCTAAACGCTACGGTTACTGCGTCCCCCACCCAACGCGGTGGAAACAACGGTACAGGCCCCTGTGCCCAAATATCGAAAAGTCGTTGTACGATATCCGTCGATAGCGGCAACGGATCGGTATTGGGGCGTGCAATCCGCAGCATTGCCGCCAGGCTGTTCGACCTTTGTGCATGGGGCTTGGCGCTATTGCATGTGTCAGTTACGCGGGTCTTCGGTGATACAATGATGTGCTGGCGTCGGGCATTTTTCTCCCAGGTCGACCGAATCCATGTGCTACTGCCGGTGATAGGTTTCGTTACGGTTTCCTGATCGAGAATTAAAAGTTGAACGGCATCGGTCATCAGGGCATTGGCCTGCATGACCGCACAGCCCATTGCCACTTCGGCGGCTAACTGCAACGCCAATGGGGAAAGTTGTTCCGGAGGCGTTCCAACGGATCGGATGCTGTCGGCCGATACGAGGATCTGGTCGTATCGTTTTGCCCAGCTATCGCCATAGAGGGACACCGATACATTGCGAAACAAATCTGGTTCCAGGGGAAGGACAAGATGCAGTTCTGCGCCGACCTCGAGTAAAGCCTCGGCAATGCAGATGTCTGCCCCTGCGGCCAGCGCGCCATAGCCGTAACCGATATGTTCCGAATGTATGAACTGGCGTATTTGCCGCCCGACATCTGCATCGTCTACTGCCATCGCCATATGGCCGGCATAGTGAAGGCTACGCGGCGGACGATACGGCTCCAGCCATGCTTTGTCCTCACCAAGCTCCGACAGGATCAAAGAGAATTGCCGCAATGTCGACGCATGATCTGCGAAGGCCTGCGGTGCCTTGGTCATGGCTTCCTTCAATGCCGCTTTAGCTCCGGCGATATTCCCGAGCAGCAGTAAAGCTTCCGCTTCGGTGGCCGCACGGTAATAGGGCGTTTCTAATTTTCCCATATCGCTTTGCGTGAGCGACAGAACCTGATGCGCCAATATTCGAGCCTGTTCACACTCGCCAGCCAATAAAGATAATGTCGCCGCATTAATCAGCGGGTAGGTCGCTTTGCTGATGTCGCTGGCGCGCCTATAGGCATTAGCCGCTTCCAGAAAAAGACGATTGCGTTCCGTACCGCACACGCTGAGCGCGCGATCTTTCAATAAGCGACCCAGCACGGTGAGAATATCGGGGCTTTCATTGATACGATCGATCCCGGTATCGCACAATAACCGCCATGCATAATCCATCGCACCGGAACGCGCATAAGCGATAATAGATTGGAGAGATGGTTGCGGTTTCAAAGGTGTGCGCTTTCGCCAAAGAGATTCAGATTTGTATGCATTCCGGCAGAGGTATTTCTCTGCCGGAATGCACGAAGAAGCTGGAAACGGCACCTATGAAATATACCACAGATTTAGGTGTGCCGCTGCCATCGTGTCAGACAGACATCAATTTTTCTTTATCGGGGGGTGATCGCCGGGATTCATGATATCCGGATCTATTCGGACCGCCAAGGCTGGTGCCGACGTCCCGTCCGGCATGACCTGATCAAGATTGATGTAGAACAGATAGGGGTCATCGTTGACAACATCCTTGTCGAGGTATTGGGCATTGAACTGCACCTGCATGCAGCGATCATCTACAATATCCTGAACCAGGTTGAAGTATCGTGCCGGATCTGGATACTCGAAGGTACCGATCATAATGGCATTTTCGTGCCGGAATTCCCATTTCCAGGCATCGTCCAGTTTGATGACAATCGTGCAATCCTGTGGGACACGGATTGCTAATGGCCCGTCACCCGTCGGATCTGGCGTTGTGGGGCGGTCTTTAAAATAATACTGCATATAGCCATTTTCGGCTTTCATACTCAGCACATAAACCCGGGTTTCATAAGATGGTAAAGGTTCAGTCGATGACCAGGGCTGTATCGGCCGTTCTTCGCTGATATCCACCACGGTTGCGGTTGTTACGTCACTCATGTTTTTTTCCTCTTCGCGGATATTCCGCAATGTCTGAAATGAGTTTTTTTCTTTGTTGAACCCAATTTTTGTTATTGGGATCGAAGGTGATCATCTGTTCAGATATCGTCATTGCCCGTCGAAGGCGAGCCAAGGCACACTTTTGTTCTCCAGCGTTTGTTTCCATCCAGGCCAAGACGCGCTGAAGAGCGATCCAATAACTTTTCACCTCCATATTCCTTGGATCAGTCTGCATAATACCATTGAGGATGCGCTCTTGGATAAGCCGGTGTTTCATCGCTTGGTCGGGGGCGTTATTGGCAAGGTATGCATCGGCCAGCCAGGCATGACGGTTAGCAAGATCGAGTGCGTATTCTGTGTCTGCTTTTTCTTGCCTTCCCGCAGCTTCCATATGTGCCAGCGCAGTGGTGCAATATTCAATTGCAGCTCTTGGATTTTTAGGCGGCTTTAAAGCAATCGAGCAAAGGTTGCCCTCGGCATATCCTGCCTCGCGGATAAATTTCGGATTGTTCGGATCGAGCGCTACGAGCTGGTCAGCGAGCTTTTTGTAGGCCAGAAAATCTGTCCTCGCTTCGGTGAATTTTTTCTGGGCATAATTGGCATAGCCAATCCAGAATTCGCTCTGGGCCTGATCGAAAATACGATCCGTATTATGAGGAGCTGCCGCCAACAGCGCCGCCGTCATCCGTCGTGCTTCCTCAAATTTTGCCAGCGCTGCAGCGTGATTGCCGCGCGTTTCATCGTCTTCGCCCATGACATGAAGTAGGCGGGCGCGGTGTTCCAGCGATTCCGGCGTCAATCGGCCTGTGTCCTGACTGCTGTAATATTGTAAGGCACGTTGGTTGACGGCGGTCATTGCGTCCAGTCTGCCCACCCCCTTCAGCGTTGTGCGCAGGTCGGTCAACATGAATTCCACCAGACCTTCGGCGGCTGTGCTTTGTCGTACGGCTTCTGCACGGGCGTTCAGGGCAAAAAACGTCAGGACCACCATCAGGACTGTGATCAGCAATGTCATTGTGGTAACGGCCATCGCCCGCTGCAAACGACGCTGGCTGTCGCGTTGGATAAGCTCGTACAGGCCAATGCCGGTGATGCCGGCAATGAGCTTCAGCATACCAAGCGTCTGGCCATCGCCGTGGTCGCGAAGGTCTGCGGCCAGCGGTTCGACGCTCTCTCCGGTGGTATGTATTTTTCGAAGTTCTTGCGGGAACGCGTCGAGCGGTTCGCCTGTCGCCAGCACCGGTAGAATCGGGCGGTCGGGATGCAGCGCACGAAATTGCACCACCTCGCGGGAAACCCATGTTGACGCTGCGGCAGCTGGCGAACACACCACCACCAGGCTTTTGGAGGCCTTAAGTGCGGCATAGACTTCTGCGCTTAAGTCGTCTGCCGCTGGCAGCTCATCAAGATCACGAAAAATTGGTGTGAGCCGCTTGGGAATTATGCCTTGCGGCGTCACACGGCCCCATAACCGCCGTGGCAACCGATAATGCTCTATGCGCTGGTGTAAATGTTGCCCGAATGCGGAATCCTTGTGGCTATAACTGATGAAAGCCCAATATTCCGGATATGGGGTGATCGATACTTTCGGCATTGTCCCCCCCCTCCCCAAAACGTGTTACGCAACTTAACGGGGTGTGTATGCAAGTTAACTGGTTGAGGAGAAATTTGACAATGCGTGTAGTCGATAAAATTCTATTTTAATGCATCCTATGTGTACACCTGTAAGTGTTTTTGGGTGTCGCTTTCGTATTAATGTCGGAATTCTTTCTTTAGTTTTAAATTTTTCCATTACCCGCCTTAGTAAACGTTGATCTGTCAGTGTAATTACGCGTCAGCCCGGCACTTTTATCAGGTGCGGGATACCTGGCAGGGATGTATTGGTATGGGGGCGGTATGGAGATGGATTTGTCAGTGTGAGCAGTCTGCCATCGGCGTGCGGGCCCGGTTGCGTGCATCGGCAGCGATCTGGTCTGCCAGCATAATGACGACGTGCCGCTGCGCCAGCACCATGTCTTGGTACCCCCCGGGGGTGTCTGCATCGAACTGGCCAAAACAGGTCAGGGCGGATTTGTCGGCATCCTCTGCCGGGATGATGCTCCAGCCTGCGTTAAGCTGGACACGCTGCCCAGGCCAGGCATCAAACTGACGGATCTGAACTTTTATACGCATTAGCGGTTTTCCGGCGGGGCGGGACAGACCGGCCGTATCCTGGGTGCCGAGCTGTTTTGTCAGTTCTGCCGACAACGCAGCGCGGATTTCATCGTCCAATGAACTTGCCCAGCGTTCGGTATCGAGCAATGCAAGCGTACTATCGCTTTGTCGTACGACAAGTTGCGGCTGATCGAGCGTGGCGGGAATGTTGACCGGCAGGACATCAATGAGAAATGGCACAGGCTGACCGGAAGGTGCCGTAATCGCGGATGGTGGCTGCAATGTATAGTAATGGGTTGTCGCGGAGGAACAGGCCGTAAGACCAAGCAGCGCGACCAGCAGGCCCGCGCACGTCACCGGTTTCGTAAAAAGAGGAAGCCCTCTAAAGCGCGCTGGGCGGATCATTGTTTGGGCTCCTCGGGTGTGGTGGTTTTCTGAGGTTTCTCGGGTGCATCCGCGGCGGGAGTGCCTTGCAACAACGCTTCGGGGTGTCGGCCGAGCAGATCGGTCAGTGTGCGCACCGAACGCGACGCACGTTGCACCTCCAGCAAGGTCTGGTTCAGATTTTGCTGCAGCGGCGCGTCCTCACCCAGCATGGTTTGGGCACTTCCCAAGGTTTGCTGGGCCTGTTGCAGCGTTCTTGTGGTTTGTGGCAGCACCTGACCGTTCATTTGTTGCAGTGTCTTGTTGAGATTTTTACCGATCGTATCGAACGGGATTTTATTAATCTTGCTGACAATGCTGACCAGATCTTCTTGCACCTGCTCAATGCTGCTGTTCACCGTTGGCAAGGTGAGGGGGCGGGCGTTGACATCAAAGGATGCCTTTGGTGCATCCGGGATGAAATCCAGCGCGATATAAAGCTGCCCGGTCAAGAGATTGCCGGGCCGGGCTTGTGCGCGCAGGCCGTGGTCGACCATGTTGCGCATCGCTTGGGCGGCTTGCTGCTCATTGTCACCGCCTTGGGTGTGCAATTTCTTCAAAACAGTTCCGAGGCGCTGCGGATAGACCATAATGCCGACAACAGTAGGAAAACGTTTTTTATCAGCTTCATAGTCCAGACTGATCGAGACCACCCGGCCCAGATTGATGTCTGAAAACTGGACTGGTGCACCAATTGATAAACCGCGCAGCGATTGATTGAACCGCAACTGGAAATATTGGCCGGGCCCGTCGGGCGGTGCCATGGCGGTTTCCTGATCTTTATCCAGGACGAATTCGGTGTGTTCGTGCGCGACCAGGCCCCGGTCATTCAGCGGTGGCGCAAAGGCAATGCCGCCAGCGATGATTGTGGCGACTGACTGTGTATTGATTTTGAAGCCGTCTGCGCCAAGGGTGACGTTTACACCGCTGGCATTCCAGAACCGGGTGTCTGTGGTGACAAACCGGTCATAGGGGGCATCAATGAAAATCCGGACATTGACACCCCTGCCACTGCTATTGAGCTGGTAGGAGGCCACGCGGCCAACACGGATATGTCGATAATAAATGGGTGAACCGATATCCAGGGATCCGAGATCATCGGTGTAAAGTATAAAGGATCTTCCAGGCATGCCGGCGATGACGGTCGGCGGTGTTTCAAGTCCGCTAAAGCTTTTACTCGTCGCCTTTTGCGTGCCGCTATCTACCGCGATATAGGCCCCTGAAAATAACGTGTCGACGCCGGACACGCCGCCGGCACCGATGCGCGGGCGCACGACCCAGAAGCGCGTATCCTTACGCGTCAGACTGGCGGCATTTTTGTCGAGTGCCACGGTAACAACCACATGGCTGCTATCCTCGCTTAAAGCCACTTTGGTAACCTTGCCGACTGTGACGTCTTTGTATTTAACCGGCGTCTTCCCTGCTTCAAGACCCGCGGCGGTCTGAAAGGTGATTGTGATCTCTGGTCCCACTGCAAGCCAGGCATGTAGCAGCATCGATACTCCGATTAATGCCGCCACCACCGGGACCAGCCAGACCAGCGGCATGCGCCAGCGCGTATGCGCAATGGCAGGATCACCGGCTTCGGGCATTGGTGTCGCTGCAGGGTTCATTTTCTTCAGTATCCCATATCAGGCGCGGATCGAAACTCATGGCAGACAGCATGGTGAGGATTACCACCATGCCAAAAAAAAGTATGCCTACGCGGGGTTCCGTATTGCTTAACCCCTGAAAACGGACCAGTGCGGTAACCACGGCAACTACTAATACGTCCAGCATCGACCAGTAACCGATCAGTTCCACCATGCGATAGAGCCGGGCCCGCTCGCGCATCGCCCAGCGGCTATGTTGCTGGGTGGTAAACAGCAGCAGGCCGAGTGCCAGAAATTTTATACAAGGCACGGCTACGCTCGCGATAAAAATGACCAACGCCACGCCATAGGAGCCGCTTTTCCAGAATTCGACGACACCGCGCATGATGGTGCTGTCGCTGCCACTGCCGAACATGCTGGTATACATGACCGGCAACAGATTGGCCGGAACATAAAAAATCATCGCTGCAAGCAGATAGGCCCAACCGCGGGCAAGGCTTTCCGGCTGACGACGGTGCAGACGTGCACCACAGCGCGGGCAGCGGGCGGGGGCGGCGGTATCTTCGCACACCAGCCCACAGCTATGGCAGCCAATGACACCCATCTGGCGGGCGTTTTGGGCTGTATTGGCTGCCGGGTGGTGGGGCAGATCGCGCTCGAAGGTCTGCCACAACCGATGCGTATCGCGATTGGCGATCAGGATCAGCAGGACCATTAAACCGGTCAGGGCAAAAACACCCGCTCCCATCTTAACCTCCAGATAACTGGAAAGCTTGATGTCGGCGACGAGGATGCCCAAGACCCCAACCTCGATCATGCTCCACGGCCGCAATTGGGCAAGCCCACGCATGGCCAAGGCAAAGCCGGGGGCCCGGCGACCCGCGCGTGCGTAGGACAGAACCCAGCCTAGCAGGCTAATCTGCAGAAACGGCGCTATAATGATCGCAAGCGCGGCGGGAACGGCGATTGGTGTGGCGGCGCCTTGCGCCAACGCTGTGGCCGATTGCCAGAGCGTGGCTTCGCTGTGCAGCCCCTGCAAACTGATGCGGATAATCGGGCAAACATTGGCAATGATAAACAGGATCGCGGCTGCAATTGTCAGTGCCAGCCAGCTGTCGATATCCAGATGGCTGGCGCGGTACAAAACCGCGGAACAGTTTGTGCAGCAGGCCTTTTCGCCACGGGATAGTGTAAGACGGCGGTATACGCTGTCGCAGTGCTCGCAAAATACCAGGCCGGGAAATGTTTCCATAGACTACAGAGCAGCCTTTGTTTTCATACCACTTGATGCAGTATGCCATTACAAAATAAATGACTTCTTTAATTATACAATAGACAAAACTGCGGTCCGTAACGTGGCGTATTTTGTCATCTGGCCATGAAGTACGCTGAGCAGCGAAGATTTCGCAATCTCATTGATCGGCGGTTACAACACGCTGAATTCTGGCGATACTATCCTGGCTGTGGAACAGGATTACGGTTTAGCGAACCTTTGCAGCATCACTACGATGTTCCTGTGGTGAAAATTACGCTGTTGGAAGCGACACGTTAGCAAGGTCTTATCGCCCCCCCCCCCCCCGCGGCGCCTGGTTGATGTGCGGCATACTATTCCCTCCTGACATGCCTGGTAGAAATTTGTATTTTTGGTTGTGTTTGTGCCTATGCAACGTTGTTGGTTGCGGGGCCCAGTCCGATTGGCTATGCGGTTGCCCCATTTCGGGATGCTTAAGGCCGTCTTTATGCTGTGCCGCATGACATTACCGGCCAGGCGCCATCACTCTTGACAAGAGCGGCGTCGATTGCAAAACCGATTATCATATTAATTGTGGGTGGAGATATCTCATGCGGTTTACGGCGACTCTCGCAGCAGTTCTGGCTGTGACAGGCATGGCGGCGATCCCGGCGCTTGGCGCCCCCATTGCCGTTCTGGAGCGCAACGGCGCTTATGTGACGGTGGAGGCTTACGGCCCCAACGTCGTCCATGTCACCATTGCGGTCGACAGGAAGAAGGCCGAGTCCGGGCCGGGATACGGAATCCTTGCCAATCACGCCGACAATTCCGCCTTCCATCAGGCAACAGACGCGAGCGGTGATAGCTTTGCCTCCACCGCGTTGAAGCTCACCGTGCCGACTATCAAGCTGCATACCCGCAGCATGATGGAAAACTATTTCGCGCCCGATCTGCCGGATGTGCAGGCCACAATCACCAATGCTGCCGGTGAGAAGATTCTCGCCATGACGGGCTGGGACATGGCGCCGCACGAAGTGGCGGGCGAGAAGACGTTCCTGGTGGGTGCCCGCTTTGCTGCCGCCCCGGACGAGCATTTCTATGGCCTTGGTCAGAACCAGGAAGGTATTCTGGATCTCAAGGGCCGCACTATCGATTGCAAGCATTGGTATGACGCGCCCGCTGGCGAAACGGTCTGCGTGCCGGTGTTGTATTCATCCAAGGGCTACGCCATTGTTTGGGATAACCCGTCGGATACCATCGTATCGGCGGGCATTCATGGCTCGACCCACATCCAATCCAATGTTGGCGAGCGGGTTTCCTTCTTCGTCATCACTGGTACGCCGAAAGACATCTTTGCCGGATATGCCCGACTGACCGGTAAGACGCCGATCCCGCCTAAGGCTGCCCTTGGCCTGATCCAGTCCAAGGCGCGTTATGACAGCCAGGACGAAGTGCTGCGTGTCGCCAATACCTATCGCCAAAAGAAATATCCGCTCGATGTCATGGTGGTAGATTGGTTCTATTGGACCAAGATGGGCCAGATGGACATTAATCCGGCCGAGTTCCCCAACGCCGATGCGATGAATAAGGAACTGCACGACAAGGGTATGCGTTCGGTCGTGTCGATCTGGCCGCGTTACGAGCGCGCCGGTCGCTATTTCGCCGAATTGGACCAGAAGGGCTATTTCCTTAAAGATAAGGATGGCAAGACACAAGACGGTCTGCCGTTCCGTTCCGATCGTACTGGCGCCCTGATCGACGCGACCAATCCGGATGCGCGCAAATGGTATTGGGAACACGCCCATGATAATATCCTGAGCCACGGTTTCGATTACCCTTGGCTGGATGAGACCGAGCCGGATCTGGTGCCCGATGGCTTCTTCTATTCGATTGGTTCCGGTGATCGGTATCACAATGTTTTCCCGCTAATGCATGTCGAAGGCTTTGCCGACGGTATGCGCAGCGCAAAGCCAGACGAGCGGGTGTTGATTTTAGCCCGTGCTTCCTATCTTGGGTCGCAGCGCACCGGGGCCCTGACCTGGTCGTCGGACATCAATTCGACCTGGGAAGCTTTGCAGCGTCAGGTCCCCACCGGCCTCAATATGGTCACTTCGGGCATTGCCTATTGGGGCAACGACATCGGCGGTTGGCAGAGCCTGTCACAGACCAGTACGGCCAAGCATTCGCCACTGGTCGATCCTGCCGGTGCGGAAGATGTGGTCGGCAAGAATGCCGATTATCCCGAACTGTTCGTGCGCTGGTTTGAATACGGCACCTTCTTGCCGACCTTGCGTGTGCACGGTTCGCGCAAGCACACCGAAATCTGGGCGCTGGGCCCCGCGGCCGAGAAGATTTTGGCCCAGTATGATAAGCTGCGCTATCAGCTGATGCCCTATATTTATGCTAGCGCCAAGCAGACCTATGACACGGGGGTGCCGTTCATGCGTCCGCTGTGGATGGACTTTGCAGGTGACCCGAACGTTGCCAATCTGGGTACCGAATATATGTTTGGATCGTCCTTCCTGGTCGCTCCGGTGACCGAGCAGGGCCAGACCAAGGTGCGGGTCTATCTGCCTGCGGGTGCCGACTGGTACGATTACTGGACCGGTAAAAAGGAAAAGGGGGGGCGCTGGATTGTGGCTGCAGCCCCCATTGATCACATTCCGCTGTTCGTCAAGGCGGGTTCGATCGTGCCGTTCGGTTCGGATGTGCAGTCCACCGCCGAAAAGCAAACCATCGCAAAAATCAAAGTCTATCCTGGTGCTAATGCCAGCTTCACGCTCTATGACGATGATGGCCATACCTATGGTTATGAAACCGGCCGTGGTGTGACACAGACGGTGCTGACCTGGAACGACAAACTGAAAAAGCTGTCGGGTTCAGTTGCCCCGGTCGAAGTGGTCAAGTAAGACACCGACGATTATTACCAACGCCTAGCACGGTGCGATCCTTTGGGCCGCACCGTGTTTTTAACGTTTGTCATGTTATACATAATTAATAAGTTAAATATGTCATTGCACACATATGCGTTGACATTTCTCTATTAGTAATATAGAGATTGTGTACTTATTGCGTTGCAGAGTGAATTATCGGCCGGTGTGGCCGGGCATGGGGCCAAAAACATCCGCGTTTTTTTGATGAAATGCTGTGTGGTGGCATCATCAAGGATTAACGCGCACGACGCCTTTTGAACGCCTGAGCGGTCTACAAAAGGGGTTCGTGTTTTCTGGGGTGCTGGGATGTGTCGACTTTTTTGATCGATAGCCATGGGACCAGACGGTTTGCCGGCACAGATCCGGCAGAGCAGGTCCGTGGCCAGAGGATTGCCCCCGCTTAAGGCGGGCGACCAATTTCGTAACAATACGTACTGATGTGCCAAGGCGTGTCGCGTTCGCGGATACGGCAGAGAATTGCTGTCGCCGGCACATCAGTTTCTGACGGTCGGGCATAGCCTGCCCGCCATAGGGGATTACTGTGCGCAAAAATACGTATTTATCCGCAGTGCTTTTTTCTCGGTC
The DNA here is from genome assembly GCF_055392125.1 of Micropepsis pineolensis. Classification (NCBI taxonomy): domain Bacteria; kingdom Pseudomonadati; phylum Pseudomonadota; class Alphaproteobacteria; order Micropepsales; family Micropepsaceae; genus Micropepsis; species Micropepsis pineolensis. The sequence continues at coordinate 2,439,397 of NZ_AP042408.1, read as the reverse complement.
GTATAAACGCAGACCACGATTGGCGTTATCACTTTTGGGCAGTCTGGCGGCGTGCAGCACCAGCTATGCCAACATTGCCTATGCCGATGCGCTTTATGTCGACGATAGTGCTACCGCGTCGCCGGTGCAGCTGGCTGATGCGTCTACGACCTATAGCGGCTTTGTGCCGGGGCAGGATGCAAAAGAAACGGTGATTGTTTCGGCGACGCGTCGGCCCGAGCCCCTGCAAAAAGTGCCGGTGGCGGTGACCGTGGTTGATGGCGATCAGGCCGCATTCCAGAACCTCAACAATATTAATGCTATTGCCACTGCGGTACCCAGTTTGAATTTCCGCGATGGTTCCTCGAATAAGGATCAGGGGCTGTTTATCCGCGGTGTTGGTACGGTGACGACATCGCCTGGGGCGGAGCCTTCGGTCTCTACCGTGGTCGATGGTGTGGTACTGGTCCGCCCCGGTCAGGCCACCTTCGATCTGGCGGATGTCGATCATATCGAGGTGTTGCGCGGTCCGCAGGGGACACTCTTCGGCAAGAATGCATCTGCGGGTGTCGTCAATATCATCACCAAAAATCCGACGGAGGATTTTACCGCTGGCGCTACAGTTTCCTATTACGAACGAAACGAATTAAGGGCCAACGCCAGCGTTTCAGGCACTTTGTTGCCGGGCAAAGTCAATGCCCTGGCCAGTCTGCTGGTTGGCAATTTCGATGGCAATGTCACCAACGTCTATAATGATCATACGGTCAACGGTTATCGCAAATATGGCGGCCGGGTAAAGCTTGAATTCACCCCCGACGACACGCTGCGCATTTTGCTGGCGGCGGATTATCTCTATACCAATTCGACGGGAACCGCGACCTTCGCCAGCACCAATATCAGCTATCCGGGCGGTGTGGTGACGAAGAATCCGTCTTATGTCGCGCTGATTGCACCTGTGGTGGCCAGCGATGATAACCGGCGCATCAATTCCAACCAGCCGACCTATGTCATCGACAATAATGCCGGTGTGTCGGCGCAAGTCGATTGGTTACTGGGCGATTATACCCTGACGTCGATTTCGGCCTATCGCAAATGGCATAACCATCAGGTCGGTGATAACGACATTACGTCCGCTTCCGCCTATATCAAGCAGATCGTTGATTATGGCTGGCTTGATTTTGATCAGTATTCCGAGGAATTCCGGATTGCCTCGCCCAAGGGGGCGCTGATCGAATATGTTGCTGGCGGCTATTATTTGCACGCGATCGATACCGAGACATATGAGCGTCAGGATACGGCAGCTGGCACCGGTAAGGTCAACACCGGCATCGCACAGTATGGCACAAAAAACGATAATTATTCTTTATTTGCGGAAGTAACGGCCAACCTGACGCAAAGTTTTCGCGCTATCGCTGGCGTGCGCCTGATCGGTGATGATTTAGGGTATCATCATCAGCGTCAATCAACGGCGGCGGATAGCGGCATCAATGTCTCATCCGCGTATCACCATGATGAAACCATCAATTACGGTTATGCCAGCCATTTTGGCCTGCAATATGATATCAACCATGATGTGTCAGGGTATGTTTCCTACGCCCGTGGTTATAAGGGGCCAGCCTATAATGTGTTTTTTAACATGTTGCCGGCGACGCAGGGTAAAGTACTCAATCCCGAGACATCAGATTCCTTTGAAATCGGCCTGAAATCAAAGCTGCTTGATAATCGGTTGCTCGTCAATCTTGCGGCCTTTCACACCGAATTCCACGACTTTCAGGCAAACTTTCCCAACCTGATTAATGGCACGGTGGTGACAAATCTGGTCAATGCCGGAACTGTATTGAGCCAGGGTATTGAAGCCGATTTCTCGGCATCGCCACTGGACCGGCTGACGCTGTCTGGCGGGCTGGCCTATACCAATGCCTATGTCGATAAGACCGCCATTGTTGGGCGCAATTGGGCAATTGAGGGACAGCCTTTACCCTTCACCCCAGCCTGGAAGTTCAGTTTGCGGGCCGATTATCGCTACCCTGTGAGTAGCAGCTTTGATCTGGATTTCGGCACCGATACGCGCTGGCAAAGTAAGGTTCAGTACGATCTGAGCGAGTCGCCCGATACGATCGAAAAATCTTTCGGGATCTGGAATGCCGACATCAGTTTGGAAAACCATATTTCTGACTGGAGCATAAGCTTCACCGTCAAGAATCTGCTCAACCATCATTACGCATCCTATCTGCAAAGTACCGGTGCTACGGCGGCCTCTGGCAGCGCCGGCTACGTCACCCGTTGGGTACCGCGTGATGATAGCCGCTATGTCGGTATCAATCTTCACAAGGATTTTAAAAGCACGTGGGGGTGCACGCGGCCAGGGTGATGAACTGGTTATGGGGCCGGTAATAAGCCCCCGGCCGCGACTCTTTTAAAGTGGGGTATCATGTCGAAATCCGCACGGACGATTTTGTTATTTCTGCTTTTGACGGCCGGCATTCTCAATCAAGCCGATCGCCAGATTATTGCATTGCTAAAACCGATGATGGAAGTCGATCTGGGCTGGAACGATGCCGGTTACGGCACACTGGTAGCGGTATTCCAGCTTGCGGCCGCGGCGGCATTTCCTTTTGCAGGTTGGTTCGTTGATCGGGTCGAGCCAAAATATGCCAACGCCTTTGCGGTTGGCAGCTGGAGCATTGCTGCGGCGTTGCATGGCTTGGCGACAAGTTTTGGCCAATTCCTTGCTGCCCGGTTTTCATTAGGGGCGAGCGAGGCTTTGGGCACACCGATTACGGTTAAAACTCTCTCGGTGCTGTTTGCCGATGCAGGTCAGCGCTCTTTGTATTTCGGTTTGATCGGTGGCATCGGCTGTGTAGGCGCCATTATCATTCCCTTGTCTATCTCGCATATGGCGGTGTCGCTGGGCTGGCGGCTGACTTTTATTCTGGCTGGTGGTTGTGGGCTGGTTTGGGCTGCCGCCTGGTATATTACGGCCCGGCGCGTTCGTTGGCGCTGGCAGGAAACGGCCTCACTTACAGAGCCATCTGTGCGGTGGCGCGATATCTGGCTGGATCGGCGGACCTGGGCCATCAGCGGTACCAAGGTGCTGTCGGATCAGGCCTGGTGGTTGCTGCTGTTTTGGATTCCCGATTACCTGCATCGCAGCTATCATCTTGGTGTTTTGGCGCTGGCGGTTCCTGTTGCCATCATCTATGGCCTGTCATCGGCGGGCTCGCTGCTCGGTGGTTGGTTGCCAGCCCATCTGTCGCGGCGGCAAAGTATGGAAGCTTGCCGTCGCCCGATTATGACCGCCGCGGCTTTGACAGTTCCCGCCGTGTTATGGGTGCCATTTGCCGGAAATCTATGGATTGCGGTACTTTTGTTTGGTCTCACGCTGGCCTCGCATCAGGTTTTCTCGGTCAATTTGTTCGGTGTGATCACCGATGTCATGCCGGAAACCAAAGTAGGCCGTGTGACGGGGGTGGCAGCCTTCTGGGGCAATGTCACCGGTATGGTGATGGTACAGGGTACTGGACTGGCGTTGGCGCGGGGCGGCAGTTATTTGCCGATTTTTCTACTTACTGCGGCGGCTTATGCTGCAGCCCCGTTCGTGCTGCATCTGTTTTTGCCGATAGAGGGGGCACAGCCGGGTCTAGGCAGAGCTGATCAACTTCAGCCAATAGCGCTGCGCATGCCTGGTGAATAATCATCCGCAGGGTGACGACGGCTTCAGACGCTGGCCCAATGGTGCCCGATTCAATGAAGGTAAAAGTCGCCTGAATGCGGGGGCGGAAGCGGCGCAGGCAAATTCCATCGCGGGCAAACAACGGGGCGGTGAAAGGCTCGGCAATCATCAGCCCCAGCCCCGCGGCCACGAAGCAGTAAGATGGAAACGACATCTGGCTTTCAACCGGGCGGTTGACCGTGACCCTCTCGCTTTCCAGCATGCGATCGATGGCATCCCACAGCGCGTCGGCCTCATGCATAGGGCCGATCATGCTTTCGCCTTCCAGATCGGCGGCGGTTACTGTTTCTTTTGCGCTTAAGCGGTGCCCCGGTGGCAGCACGCAGACATATTCCGCCTGTGCCAGCGCTGTGGCGCGCAGGCCGTCCTTGTGCGTGGTTTGCACACCCAGACCGATATCCGCCTGACCAAGAAATACGCGGTCTTCAACGCCACGCTGGTTCTGACCCTCGACCGTGATTTTGATATCGGGAAAGGCTTGGCGAAATCGTCGGATGGCATGCGGCAACACGCCACCAGCTAGTGCGGGCAGGGCGGCAATTCGAATGGTGCCGACCGGGTGGGCACCAATGCGCCGTGCCGCCTGCTCTAACAGATCAAGCCCGGTAAAGCTTTGCCGTACGGCATCAAAGAAAATTTCAGCGCGTTTAGTCGGCACCAGATGGCGGCCACGCCGTTCGAATAAAGCATAGCCAATCGCGTATTCCAGATCGGCAATCAACCGGCTTACCGAGGGCTGGCTGATATGCATCATGTTGGCTGCGGCGGTAATACCGCCGCTTAACATGACACTGCGAAAAGCCTCTATTTGGCGCATCTGCATGGATGCATAGTATCCATAAATATATTGGGAAATCAATTTTATTGGATTGCAATCACGTTATTTCGAATAATCTACATATAGTTTGTCGTGATTGCGCAGGCGTGATCGTAAATATGCCCGTCGCAGCAACGGCAAGCGGCTATAATCCTCAGCGAGGTTTTCATGTCTGCCGTTGGAAAATTAAAATATCGCATCGAGCCAAGCTTCGATGATGTCGTGGCGCAGCATCCCGATTTCCCGCGCCTCATCGCCCGGAAAATTGATGTCCATCGCCGGGGTGTAAATTATACCAAGCGCACCCTGGCGGCGATGAACCCCGAGATCCATCAGCTTTACACTTGGCAAGGCCACCGCTTTCCCCATTCGTTGTTATTGCGCGATGGCACGACGTTGCTGGTGATGCCACAATCGATTGAAAAAGATCCCTATGATGTGGATTATGTCGACGGCAAATTTGTGCTGGTCGATGATGGTGAGATCGTCGAGGACGTCGATCTATGGCCAAAGCCGAAATATTATGATCTGAAGACCAGTTCCGAGCTGTTGATGCGCGAGGTGGTGTCGGCCCGCCCGCAGCGGCTCGATCTGTTCGTCACCAGTTTTTGCTATTTTTATCATGTTGATGCGCAGGGCTGTAAGTTTTGCAGCCTTCCCAATGTGCATCAGAAATTGCGGGCGGCCTACCATTTGCCGACCCGGCTTAATCCCGAGGATGTCAAGGAGTGCTTCACCGAAGCCTTGAAAGAAGGCGGGCGCTTTACCAATATCCATATTACCGGAGGCACTATGGTCAAGGGGGCAGATGTCGGTGATTTGGAGGTCGATTATTATATCAGTATCCTGCATGCGATTGCGGAAACCTTTTCTACACAGCGTTTTCCTAGTCAGCTGCTGGCGACTTCCTATAACGAAAGGCAGCTGCGGCGCCTACGCGAAGAGACTGGACTTGGTAGCTTTACCGCCGATATTGAAGTGCTCAACGAAGAAAAGTTCAACTGGATCTGCCCTGGCAAGGCGCGCTGGGTCGGCTATCAGGAATGGAAGAACCGCCTGATCCGTGGTGTCGATATCTTCGGTCGGGGTAATATCAGCACCGGTATTGTCGGTGGGGTGGAACTGGCTGGTCCGAATGGTTTCACATCGGAAGATGAGGCGTTGAAATCAACCCTCGACGAAGCAGAATCGCTGGCCGAAAAGGGCGTCACCACCGTGCACACCATCTGGATGCCGCAGGCCGGATCACAGTTTGCCGATCAGAAATCGCCGTCGCTCGATTATTTTATTCGTCTGGCGCAGGGGCTGCAAAATCTACGCCTGAAATATAATTTGAGTGTGGATTTTGACGATTATCGCCGCTGCGGCAATCATTCCGACAGCGATCTGGCCCGGCTGCATTACGCGGATTAAAGCAAATGAAAAAACTGATTTTCAATGAACGTGTCGTCGAATTACTGCAGGACCCGGCAACGGTGAAAGTTCTGGCGACGGTGGGGGGCGATGGCGTGCCCCATGCGGTGGTCAAGCAATCGCTGCAGCTTGGCGAGGATGGCAATCTGTACTACCTCGAACAGCTGGAATCTTCGCGCAGCAACAGCAATATGGTGCGCAGTATCTGGTTTGATAAAACGGTGTCGGTTCTGTTGGTTGGGCAGGGGGCGCGGGCGGTGCAGATCAAGGGGCGGCCGATCAAGGCCCACATCACCGGCGCATTGTTTCAGGAGCAGTATAACCGTTTGAGGGCCGAGCGCCCAGATGCCGATCTGGCTGCTGTCTGGGTGATCGAGCCGGAAAGCGTGATCGACGAAAACCCCGCAATCCGCCGCAGCGAGGAAGCCCGCAAGCATCCGCATTTCGTTCACCTTGACCGGTTGGCGCGCCACACTGCGGCATAACGGATAAAGCGAGAAGGCTGCGTGACCGACCGGTGCCGTGTCGGTCACGTGGTGTAAACGCAGGTTGCGCCAGAGATCTGCTTTACCAGGGCGATATCCTGTGCGGGCTACCTTTTTTGTAACCAATTGATTTTATTGGTGTGTAATGTATTGGCCGCCAGTGCCAGCATTTCTTTAACCACATAAAACACATTCGTATTTTTCAGGGTTGCGACAAGGCCCGAAAACCGATGCAGCCTCTCGCATTTGCGCCAATCCGTGGTATCACGGCGCATAATGATGCCCGACCAAACAAAAATGCCTCCGCAAGATGCCCCCCTGGACATCGGTAAACCGCCGGTGCCGCTGTTTTCCCGCCCGAAATATCGCAAGGGCATGAAACCGGCGCCCTTTCTGCCGATGTCACGTGCCGAAATGGCCGCGCTGGGTTGGGATGTCTGCGATGTCATTCTGATCACTGGTGATGCCTATATCGACCACCCCAGTTTTGGCATGGCACTGATCGGGCGGCTGCTTGAATCGCAGGGCTTCCGGGTGGGGGTGATCGCCCAACCCGACTGGAAAGACGCCAATGCCTTTCGGGTGCTGGGCAAACCAGCGCTCTATTTTGGTGTAACCTCGGGCAATATGGATTCCATGGTCAACCGCTATACATCCGACAAGCGGTTGCGCCACGACGACGCCTACACCCCAAATGGCGAAGGTGACAAGCGGCCGGATCGCGCCGCCATTGTCTATTCCATGCGCTGTCAGGAAGCGTTCCCCGGCGTGCCGATTGTGCTGGGAGGGATCGAAGCTTCGTTACGCCGGATTGCCCATTACGATTACTGGTCCGATAAGATCCGTCGTTCGGTGCTGCTCGATTCTAAGGCCGATCTGATTTTATACGGCAATGCCGAACGGGCGTTGATTGATGTGACGCACCGCATTGCCGACCATGGCATGGATCAGGATTTTTCCGATTTGCGCGGACTGGCCTTTGCCCGCAAAACGGTGCCTGATGGCTGGACCGTTCTGCATGCGGATGATCTCGATGCACCGGAGCAAACCCGCGGACCAATTGAAACCTGCGTCGTGCGGTTGCCATCCTACGAGCAGGTGGTGGCAGACCCCGAAAGTTATGCCCGTGCCAGTCGTGTGCTGCACAAGCAAAGCAATCCCGGCAATGCCCATGCGTTAGTGCAGCGCCACGGCGATGAAAAATCCGGGCGTGACGTCTGGCTGACCCCGCCGCCGATTCCGCTCACCACCGTGGAAATGGATGGCGTGTACGAGCTGCCCTATGCCCGCAGCCCGCACCCGGCCTATAACGGCACGCGCATCCCGGCGTGGGAAATGATCCGTAATTCGGTGACCATCCTGCGTGGTTGTTTCGGTGGCTGTGCCTTCTGCTCGATTACCGAGCATGAGGGCCGCATCATTCAGTCACGTTCGGAGGATTCCGTCCTGCGCGAGATCGGTCATGTGCGGGACAAGACCGAAGGCTTTGCCGGGATCATCTCGGATATCGGTGGCCCCACCGCCAACATGTATCGCATGGCGTGCAAGGATAAACGGGCCGAAGCGGTGTGTCAGCGGCCATCCTGCGTCTATCCCGACATCTGCAAGAATATGGACACCAGTCATGACGCGCTGATCCGGCTCTATCGCAAGGCGCGGGCTTTGCCGGGCATCCGCAAGGTGATGGTGGCGTCGGGTGTGCGATATGATCTGGCGGTCCGAAGCCCGGAATATATCCGCGAGCTGGTCGCCCATCACATTGGTGGCTATCTCAAGATTGCGCCGGAGCATACCGAGCCGGGGCCGCTGGCTCATATGATGAAGCCCGGCATTGCCACCTATGACCGCTTCAAACAGATGTTTGATGCTGCGGCCAAAGCGGTGGGCAAAAAGTATTATCTGATCCCGTATTTCATCGCCGCCCATCCCGGTACAACCGATGAAGACATGCTCAATCTGGCGCTCTGGCTCAAGCGCAACGCCTATCGCCCCGATCAGGTGCAAACCTATCTGGCGTCGCCGATGGCGCTGTCAACCGCCATGTACCACACCGGTTTCAATCCGCTGAAACCGGTGCGCCATGGAGCGTCGGAAAAAGTCGATGCGGTCAAGGGCGGTCGTCAACGCCGCCTGCACAAGGCCTTCCTGCGCTATCACGATCCGGAAAACTGGCCGATGCTTCGTGAGGCGCTGAAGGCGATGGGGCGCGCCGATCTGATCGGGCCGGGCAAGCATCAGCTGGTGCCCTATACCCAGCCGGCGGGTGGTTCGCCATCCGGGCCGGTACGGGGGAAAAGCCGCAAGCCCCGGCCTCGCTCTCGCTGAATTCGTGCATTCTGTTGTAAAGCAAAACACCCGGTCTATGACCGGGTGTTGCTGCTGTTATACCCTAGACAAACTTAGAATTTTTGACCTATGCGCAGTGCAATGGTGCGTGGCGTGACCGTGGTGATGTAGGGCTGATTACCACAAACCTGCGTTGTGCAGGCGGCAAAGCGATAGATTTGGCCCAGCTTGTCGAAGGCGTTGCGCACATCAAGTTCGACCGAGATGTTGTCGTACTGCACGCCATAACCAAAGTCGAAGGTGGCAAAGCCGGGCATGCGGCCAAGCAGGTCACGGATATTGACTTCTTCGCCGGTGGCCGGGCTGGTGGCGCGGGTGCGCAGGTCGGGCCACGATCCGCTTTGATAGACCATCGCCCCCTGTAAGTGCGAGGCTAATCCGAACAGATTAAATGTGTAGCGCCCGGTCAGGTTCATCTTGAGCTTTGGCACAGTTGGCAGGGCGCTGCCTTTTGGGGCACTGGCCTCAGCGCTGGTGCAGCTGGTGTCGGCCGCCCCCGACGCCGTCAGGCTACCGCAATAAACCTGGGTTAGTTTGGCATCGGTGTAGGCACCCGATCCCGTTATGGTGAAGGAATCCGTCACCAGCCAGCTGATATCGCTTTCAATTCCCTTGACCTCGGCCTGTCCGGCGTTGGTGATCTGGGTCAGTGAATTGAGACCAAGGAAGGCAAACTGGAAGTCCTTCCAGTCTTCGATATAAGCGGCGCCGTTCCAGCGGACCTGATCGTCAAGCCAGCTGGTTTTCCAACCGATTTCGTAATTGGTCAGCTTGTCCGATTTGTAAGGCGGCAGCGAGCCATAGCGGTTGACGCCACCGGGACGGAATCCGGTGGAGTAGGTGGCATAGACCATCTTGTCTTCATTGATGTGCCAGGTGAGGTTGAATTTGTGGGTCTCACCATATTCCTTGACCGACTTGTCGACATCGGTGCAGGGGGCGCCTTTCATGACCGTGGCATCGCTGAAGCAGCCCGCTTCACCGGTATGGCTGCTCATGGTGGCGGCCAGTCCAAAGAAGCCCACCAGCGAGTTTTTATAATGGAAGCCGCGGACACCGGCGGTAAAGGTCAGGTTGGGCAGTATGTCGTAAGAGGCTTCCACAAAAACGGCCTGATCCCGATCAACCCGCATCTGATCGGTCAGCCACACTGTGCCGGGCCAGCCGGTAACGGAATAATCCGACCCCAGATCATCAATCTTGTAATTCTGTAAAATGCTATGGGTCTGGCGGTCCTGAAACAGGCCAAACACCCAGCGGAAGCTGTCTTCCTTGGGTGAGGAAATGCGCAGTTCATTGTTGAACTTGGTGAAGCCATCATTGGCAACGATATATTGCGACGGGTCGACCAGATTGCCGCTGTTGTCGGTGTAGTAATAGCCCCAGCCCGCCAGAGTGTCATACCAATAGGCGTAATCGTTGTAATCGGCCTCGGTATGGACGTGGCGGGTCATGTAACCGCCGGAATAGACCACATCATAATTGGCAATCTTACCCTCGATGGTCAGGGCCGCCTGATACCAGTTATCGCGCATCACTTCGGGGTGGTAATGCGACACCTCTAATGTGCCGACCGATGGATCATAGCCGAAGAAGCCATGGCTGGTTTCACGCTGGCCCATGATGCTGGGCGTAATCGTCCAGTTGTCGTTGAGGTCGATTTTCAGCGCCGCGCGCCCACCCAATTTATCGACGGTATTATAGTCTTTCTTGGCGTATTCGGCATTGTTGACGGTGATACCCGAGGACGGATAGGTGCGTTCACTATAGACGTTATCGATATAACCGGCATCATGTTCTTCCCACGCCACCAGACGGATGGCCGCCTTCTCGGTGATGGGCAGATTGACAAAGCCGTTGACCGATTGGCCCAGCCCGCCATGGGCGACGCTGTTGCCTTCGACTTCATAGCCCGCCGAAAAATCCGTGGTGTCGGGCTTGTTGGTGATGATGCGTAAGGTGCCCGCTTCCGAGCTGGCGCCATACAGTGTGCCCTGGGGGCCGGCCAGGGCCTCGATGCGCTGAATGTCATAGGCCGGAATGTCAACCGCACCGCCGATGGTGGTCATCGGTTGTTCGTCGAGATAGATGCCAACGGTCGGCTGCGGGCCGGAATGGTTGCCGTCGTTACCGTTGGTGACGCCGCGCATCGATACGGTGGCAAAGCCCGGTGCGCCGCTCGAGCCCTGACCACCTGCAGAATAGGATACGCTCGGCAGATAACGGGCCAGATCGCGGAAGTTGGAAATATGCATGTCTTCCAGCTTTTGCTCGCCGAAGACTTCGACGCTGATCGGCACCTTCTGCAAATTCTCGCTGCGTTTTTCTGCCGTCACCACTACGGTTTCCAGCCCCTTGGAACCCACCGCGTCGTTAACCGTATTGGTGTCCGCCATGGCGACATTCTGCGCTTGAGCGGGCAGGCCCGACAACATCGTGCTGGCCAGCAGGATGGTCCCCAGCAGCGTTTTGCGGTTACGCGGTATTGAATATATGCGAGCCATCAATCCCCCTATGGCGCTTGGCGTATCGGCCGTGGCCGGTACTTCGTCTTCCCAACAACCCGATTGAGGGCGCTGCAGCCGGAGGGGTCAACGATGTGGGGGCGCGCTTACCTGCCTCAAAACGGGGCGTGTTGAGACATTAAGCGCATGTGTTGCAGAATAAACATATACATTTGTACGGCTGCATAATTCCTGCGCTGCTACCTGCTCAATTCTTGTTCAGATTGAGCAATAATCCTCAGCCAAAGTAGGGCCAAGCGCATCTTTTAGCGGGGTTAGCCATGGTTCAAACGAACGCCAGTGATCGATTCCATCACTGTAAATCGGTTGGCGCACCTGTTCGGCACTGGCAGTGCGTACCGGCCGCGGATTGTTGTAGAAATGCAGGCAGCTATCCTCGAAGTCGAGACCGCAGGCGCTGAGCAGCGCCCGGACACGCGCCTCGGGATCGGCAACCAGATCTTCATACCGCACCGGTGTGATGCGCCCGGGCAGCACGTGGTGGTAATGCGCCATCAGCCCGACATAGGCGGCGTAATAGCGCCCGATATCATCAAGGCTATAGGTGAAGCCCTGACCGCGGGCGAAATGTTGTTTGAAACAGGAAAAGCAGCAGGCCATGGCACCGCGGCGCACATCGACGATTTTGGCCCGTGGCAGGATCAGATGGATCAGCCCGCTATGCAGGAAATTATTCGGCATCTTGTCGATGAACAAGGGACGGGCGGTTTTGCGCTGTATCCGGGTGCGGCTCAGATACTCCTCCCCTAAGGTGGCACAGTCTGCCGCTGTCAGCGCGTTCAGGCAGTTGGGATAGTCGGACAGCTCAATGCGTGTGTCCTTACCGCCCAGCCTACGGGCGATCGCCATAATGTCGGGCAGTTCGGACGTGCCTTCGACCGCCGAATGGCTGGCCAGAATCTGCTCGACCAGCGTTGAGCCGGAGCGGGGCAGGCCGACGATGAAGATCGGATCGGCGCTCTGACAGCCCCAGCCCGTGCGCGCCGCAAAGAATTCCGGCGTCAAGACCGTTTTAAGGCGATCACAGAAGGCTTCGGTATCTTCGGCGCGGTATTCAAGATCCTTGCGCCGTAAGTCATTGCCGGACTGATAGTGCTGGAACGCGGGTGCAAAGTCCTGCGCATCTTCCAGCGCTTTTCCTAAGGCAAAATGCAGATGCAGGCGATCCTCTGCAGAAATATCGTGGCGCTGCAATTGCATTTGCATGGCGCTGATTTCTGCCGCATCAAAGCGAAAGGTTTTGAGGTTGGCCAGGCTCCAATAGGCCTCCCCGAGCGAGGGCTGTTCGACGATGCTGCGCCGGTAGGCGGCAATGCTGTCTTCGCTGTGGCCCGCCGCCTTCAGGGTGTGCCCCAGGCTCATCCACGCCTTGGGTTGCTTGGGGTGATCGGCCAGCACGGCACGATAGGCGGCAATTGCCTGTTCATGCTCACCCAGCCGTGCGAGGATTGAGGCTTGCAGAATACGGTACGCTGCGTTGCGCGGATCGTGCTGTAACAGGGTGTCGATCTGCTCGCGCGCCAGCAGCGGCTTATTATGGCGGTGCAGGATAATGGCATAGTGGTGGCGGGCGGCATCGAAGCTGGGGGCCAGCTCTAGTGCACGTTGCAGCAAAGCTTCGGCTTCATCGAGGCGACCGAGCCGCCCCCCGATTTCCGCCAGCATGCGGATTGCCGCCACGTCGGTCGGATGTTCCTTGAGAAAGGGGCGCAACAGACGTTCTGCGATATCAAGCTGGCCTTCGCACAGTGCACCGGCCGCCTGCATCAAATCGGGGTCCCGGATCGAGGCGCGCACATTCTGGGCATACGCCGCATCGGCAGCTGTTGGGTTTGCTGTCAGGGTGTAGAGATCGCCCAGCGCACGCCATGCCGCGCCGTGGCCGGGATCAAGCCGGGTGGCTTCGCGCAGCGCCATCAGCGCGGCCCCCTGTTCGCCAAGGTCGGTCTTGATGAGCCCCAGTGCATACTGCACTGCTGCGGCAAAGGGATATCTGACGGCCAGTGCCTCGACAATGGCGAGGGCTTGCTGCGGCTTGTGCTGTTCTTTGAGCGCCATGGCCAGCAGTAATTCTGCATCCGGGTTGCCGGGCAGGCTTTTGAGGATTTCGCGGGCCTGCTCTTCCGCCAAAGCGGGCTTATGTGCCAACAGGCGATGGGTATGCTCCAACGCTGTTTGCAGTGTGCCCTGCGGTGCCGAATCAAGGCTCATTTTCCCACCCCACATGTAGACCCTGCGAGACAGTAGGGGGTGTGCAGGTGCTGTGCAAGCCGGATGGTGCCGGGTGTGGCGCGGCTTTAAGCAGCCTTGCGGAATGCTTAAAAACACATCGCTTGGCTCGGGGCGGGGCATGCCGTGGCGCTCCTCCCTACAAGGAGGAATTGGCCAGTCTACTGACTGCGATCCGATGCCCTGTCGGTATGTGTCGTCAAATTAGCCAGGGTAATGGCGGCTTCTGCTTCGAGCGCCTGGCGCTGCGGGGCATCAAGCGCCGCATAACATGCCGCAATATGGGCCGCGATTTTGGACCAGTCGTCACCCCATCGGCTGGCGGCTTCGCTACACCATTGCTCGACCAAATTCGCAAGTGACGCGTGCGGTTCCATCTATCGCTCAACATTTATGAAGAGTGGCTCAAATTTCCAGCATCTGCGCAAGACGCGTCAAATAGCCGAAAATCATTGCAGAATGGGATGGGGCTAAATTTAAACGATGTCAATAAACGGATGCGACGTGCGTGAGCATAATGCGGTCAGGATTGAAATCGTCACGACCCTGGAGCAGTTGCAGCATGCTTATGCCATACGGGCTTTAAGTTTCATGGAAGATACCGGCTTGCCGATCGATCACGCGTTCGACGGCAACGACCTACAGGCGACCCATGTTATCGTTTACTACCAGGACGAACCGATCGGGGCCCTGCGGATCCGCTGGTTTGGCGATTTTGCCAAGATCGAGCGTACAGGTTTTCGCAAAGCTTATCGCAGCGCCCGCTATCTGAAGATGACGGCGGCGTTTGTCTTCGCCCACATTGCACGCAAGGGTTATACTCAGGTCATCACACATGCTTCGCCGACCTATGCCCGGATGTGGTGTACGCTACTGGGTTTTGAACCGGTGCCCGGTAAGGCCCCAGCCTACTATCATGGCGAACCACATGTCGAAATGATCAAGCATCTGGATGTTCCGGAAAACGCTATCACCATGGCAACGGATCCGGCGGTGCTGTTCCGCACCGAGGGGGACTGGGATCACGCGGCCAAATACGAAGAAAGACACTGAAGATATGAATGGAGCAAAGATGGTTGACGCGCGCCTGGAAGCCGAGGGTTTTAATCCAAAGAAAACCGGGACACCGAATACCCGCGGGCCGCGCATGGACCGGGAAAAATCGGTTCGGCGCTATTTCGATTACCTCAAAGAGATTAACGAGGTGCACAATCTGGCGATCCAGCGGCTGCTGAGTGGCGACAATAAAGTGCTGCCCGAGCTGGCCGAACTGTGCGAAGACATCGGCAATCTTTATATGAATTTCTCCGAGGATATCCGGCGTTTTATTCTGTCGGATGCCGAGATGTGTGAGGGCCCGCGAGAAGACGCTCTGTCGTCGCTGCTAGCAAATCTACCGGTAGATCGCGCAAAGTAAGCTGCGGCGCAAACCAGGGGATGTCGGGGCTGAAAATCTCCTGTAGCCAGTCATAGACCAGGCGCACGGGCTTGGCCTGCAGCCGGTCGGCCAGGGCCAGTACATGTATCGGCAGGGTAACATGTACGCCAAGCTCCAGCGGCAGCAGGGCGGGGTCGGATAGCGCATAGCTGCCCAGTAATCCGATGCCGATGCCCGACTTGACCAATAATCCGTAAGCAAACGAGTTATCGCAATAATGGGCGATGTCGCCACGGGCGATCGCTTTATGCCAGCTTTGCCACACCTCTGTCCTAGCGGTGTAGTATTCCGTATCGATGAACAGGTGGGATTCCAGATTGGCGCGCGTCGGCATGCCATAGCGCTCGATATAGCCGCGGCTGGCCTGAGGAATCAGGTGGATATAGCCGAGCGGTGTCGATGTGACGCCACTGCCGCCGGGCGTATAGCCGATCATGATGTCGGTCAGGTTATCACGAAAGGCGGTCAGGTTGCTGGGGTTGCGGATGTGCAGCTGGATCTTGGGGTGGCGTGCGGAGAAGCAGGACAGCTTGGGGGCGATGAACAACCCGGCCAGCGCTTCGGTGACACTGACACGCACTAGCCCTTCGGCTTCCTTGTTTTCGGCTTTAAGCTCCTGCGAAATTTCAAACAGCTTTTCATCAAGCGCGATGAGTGCTTCTGCCAGCTCTTTGCCTTGCGGGGTTAGTTTGATGGTGTTTTGTAACGAGACGACCAGTTGCGAACCAATCAGATCCTGCAGTCGGCGAACCTGACGGCTCACCGTGGGCTGGCTCATGTGCAACTCTTCTGCCGCCTTATTGAAGGATTTGGCCTTGGCCACCGCCAGGAATATGCGCAATTCGCCCCAAAATGGGCCGCTGAGCAAGCGGGGATCATCAAGCGGGGAACGGTTGAGCGTTTTTTGTGAGAGATCGAACGGCTGTACCACCAATACCCTCGTTACACTTTGTAATGGTTATTAGATTCCGGCTTTAAGCAATTGATCAGGCGTAGTCAAACCTCATGCGGATACGCTGGGGCACCACCCTGTATGGTTGCTATCTTTACCAAGAGATACGGCCAAAACGTGACGGGGCATGTCTGTATGCGACACAAATCTCGGAAAAACAGACCTTTATAGGGCTGCATTTGCCCTATCGCCGCGAGTAGCTGGCTAAATTGCTTAAATTGAATGTCTTCGTATAGGTTAAGACGTTTTGAAATCTATAAGAGATTGATAACCATTACTATTCAAAGTTTATAAAGGCCGGAAAGCATATATCTGTGCGCGCAACTCTGTGGGGTGCCGCAATGTTTAGTTTTATCAACCAGCGCTTATCCATCGGGCTACGCCTATCCGTTGTTGGTGCGCTATTTGTCATCTTCGCTTTTGCGGTGGCCATTATCGGCGTTATGAATGGCAATGAGGCGATTAATGCTCAGCAAAAAGAGCTGCGCGGTGCGTCCTATGTCGCGATGATCTGGGACTATGTCCAAAGCTCAAATTTGCAGACGCAAAAAGCCAATGATGCGCTGATGAAAGGGCACGAGGTCTATGACGCCGAATTTGATACGGCGAAAGAGGCCAAGGACCTGATCGAGGCACCGAACAACTCTTTGCGGCGCAAGGCTGTCGGCCCCCTGACGGTGCGCATTTCCAACAATTCGGGTATCGAGCTCGACCCTAATTCCGACAGTTATTATGTCGGTTTTTCTTATACTAAGGATTTTCCGCTGTGGCTGGTGTCGATTGATCTGATGTATCAGGCGGTCAAATTGCCGCCCAGTGCTGACCGCAGTATGACAATCAAAATGGCTATCGATCGTTATAAGTCACGCAAAAGCAGCCTGATGAGCGATTACGATTCCATTTTTCGTTATGACAAAACCGGTCAGACCTCGGCTGCGCTCAAGCCCAAGCTGGATGCCTTGAAAAATGCGGCGGCGAACTTGGAGCAGGCGGCCATGGATGTTGCCGCCAATACATCTGCAGATAAAAAAGATATCGACTTCATGTCGTATCGGCTGGCTTTCAGTAAGGCCTTTACCGCGCTGGCGCAGGCAACTGGTGAAGATTTCGTTCGCCTAACTGGCCAGCATGTCGCTGGTGCGCGCCGCAGCATGTATACGACGCTGCTGGTGACATTGTTCTTTGTGATCCCGTCCATCCTGCTGATCATTGCGGTGACCCTGGGGCTGACCAAGCGGTTTTCCGAACTTGACAAGGCGATGACCCGGTTAGGACAGGGCGACAAGACCGTCGAAGTACCCTATCTCGACGATACCAACGAGACCGGGCGCATCGCTGCCACCCTTGCTCAGATGAAGCTGGATATTATCGAGCGCGAAGAAGCGGCCAAACAACGCGAGGCCGATCGCATAGCTTCTGAAGCGGCACAGAAAGAAGCTGAAGCCCATGCCATGCATCAGGCCGAACAGTTGGTGGTCAGTACGTTTGGCGAGGGGCTCAAAGCGCTGGCCGAAGAAAACCTGTCTTTCCGGCTGACCGCCGAGGTGCCTAACGCCTATATCGGCCTGAAAGACAATTTCAACGCCGCCATTGCGACGTCGGAACGCAACCGCATTGAACGCGAACAAGCCGCTAAACAGCGCGAGCTTGACCGTATCGCCAACGAGAAGGCCCAGAAGGAGGCCGAGGAAGCCACCCGTCTGGCTGGTGTGGAACTGGTGGTGTCGTCGTTCGGTGAAGGCATGAAAGCGCTGGCCGAACGTAATCTGACCTATCGTATCAACAAACAGATGCCGGAAGAATATCGCGGCCTGCAAAGCGACTTCAACAACGCGCTCAATCAGCTTGAATCTGCTATGGGCGAAATCGATGCCAGCGCTTCGGATATTGCCAACAATTGCGGGGAAATTCGCAATGGTGCGCAGGAAATGGCCATGCGCACGGAACGGCAGGCGGCTGCACTGGAAGAAACCGCGGCAGCCGTCAATGAAATCACTTCGACGGTCAACCGTTCAGCCGAAGGTGCGGTTCAGGCCAACAGCCGTGCGGGTGGTGCCAAGCAGAATGCCGAGCGCGGTAATACCGTGATGAACCAAGCCGTCGGTGCTATGCGGGCGATTGCCAAATCGTCGAGCGAGATTTCGCAGATCATCGGTGTGATCGACGAGATCGCGTTCCAGACCAATCTTCTGGCCCTCAACGCGGGTGTCGAAGCCGCCCGTGCCGGCGAGGCCGGACGTGGGTTTGCCGTGGTGGCCTCGGAAGTGCGGGCGTTGGCGCAGCGTTCGGCCGAAGCCGCCAAGCAAATCAAGACGCTGATCAATGCCAGCGAGACCCAGGTCGAATCCGGGGTCAAACTGGTCGAAGAAAGTGGCGGTGCCTTGGGCAAGATTGTCGAGGATATCGCAGCGATCAGCGGCCTGATGGGTGAACTGGCCTCGTCGCAGCGCGAACAGGCCAATGCGCTGGGCGAGATCGACAGTGCCGTCAGTCAGATGGATCAGTCGACCCAGCAGAACGCAGCCATGGCCGAAGAAAGCAATGCTGCCGCCGAAGCTCTGGCCGGATATGCCCGCCAGATGGCCGATCTGGTGTCTCGTTTCCAGATTGGTCATCGGGCTGCCGGTCGCCAGATGGCGGCTTAAGTCCTGCCCCTAAGACTTACGCCAGCGAAAAGGTTTCAGTTCGCTGACAATGACGGCAATGACGATCAGGCCTGCCCCGACAAAGGAAAGTGGGGGCAGGCGATCGCCGCCCAGGCGGCCAACGATGCCGCCCCATACCGGTTCCCCGGCATAGATCAGTGTGGCCCGCGTCGGGTTGATGGTTTTCTGCGCCCAGTTCATGGCCAGCTGAATGCCTGATGTGGCCAGCCCTAATCCCACCGCTGCCGCCAGCCAGATCCACGAAAAGGTGGGCATGGCTTCGCCGGTGACCGGCATCAGCAACAGTGACAGCACGCCACAAACCCACAGCTCGATAATCGTCACGCGGCGGCTGTCGACGGTTGGGGCGAAATAGCTGATCAGTACAATCTGGGCCGAAAAGGCGATGGTCGATAGCAGGGTGACGAATTCCCCCATGCTGAAGGTCATCCCCTGGGCCTTGGCTCCGGTCAGCAGCATCAGACCGGCAAAGGCCGTGATAATGCCGATACAGCGCATCTGGTTGGGGAAGCGTTTGAACAGCAGCCATTGCAGCATCGGCACAAACGGCACAAACAGCGCGGTGATAAAGGCAGACTGGCTGCTGGTAACGGTTTTAAGCCCAAGGGTTTGAAAAAAGTAGCCCAGCAGAATGATGATGCCGATGCCAAAGCCGACAGCGACTTCCTGTTTGGTCGTGTGGGCCAGCGAGCGGCGGAACAGGAACAGCGATGCCACCCCTGCGGTGATGAAGCGCACGCCGACAAAAAAGCTCGGCCCGCAATAGAGCATTGCGGTGTGCACAATCAGATAGGTGGTACCCCATAGAACTGTGATACCAATAAGGACGATTTCCTGGCGGGAGAGGCGCGGCATTGCTAATCTTACATCCGAAACACGATTGTTCTTAGCATATGAGCAATATACTGCGCAACCCAGACCCCAAACCCGGCGCCCCACAGGACGTTCTGGCCTTTGTCAGCGCCAATTTGCGCCGAATCCGGGCCCAAACCGGCATGAGCCAGACCGCACTGGCCGAGGCTTCGGGGATCAGCCGCCGCATGATCGTCGGGCTGGAAGCTGGCAGCGCAAACATAAGTCTGGCCAGTCTGGATAAGCTGGCGCTGGCCCTTGGGGTGGATTTTGTCGATATCGTCAGTGACCCGGCCCGCCACCGCCAGCGGATCGAGGCGTTGGCCTGGCGGGGCTCGTCGGCGGATAGTCAGGCGGTGTTGCTGGGGGCGGCACCGGCACACAGCGAGGTCCAGCTTTGGATGATGTCGCTCGGGGTGGGCGACAGCTATACCGCCGAACCTGACCCGCAGGGCTGGCACGAGATGATCTTTGTCATCGAGGGTACGTTGCGGCTGGAACTGTCAGGCGTGGTGCGGATGGTGGCGGCGAATGATTTTGCCATTTACAGCAGCGCCCAGCCTTACAGCTATGCCAACGCCGGCGACGGTATCGTGCGGTTCATCCGCAATGTTATCTGTTAGCCGAAAGAAAAAGGCATGCCCGGTGGGGCATGCCTTTTGTTTATTACCAGCCGATCTGGATTGATGCGCGGACCAGTCGCGCGCTGCCATAATAACAATAGGCAGACGAGGTGCAGGTCGTGACATAGCGTTTATCGCCAATATTACTGGCGTTGATAACCAGCAGCATTTTGCGTGTCGAACCTGTGTCAATGCCAAGCCGGGTCAGATCATAACGCAAGGCCGTATCCCACAAGGCATAGGAGGGGATGTCCAGCGTGTTGGCGGTGTCGCCATATGTTCGCCCAGTAAAGCGCGTGCCGCCCGCCAGGCTGAGGCCGTTGAACCATCCGGCACCAAAGCTGTAGTCAACCCAGAACGATGTCAGCCATTGTGGCACGCGGATCATGTCGTTGCCTTTGGTGGTGTCGTTTGCTTTGGTGATGGCGGAATCCATATGGGTAATGGCGCCGATCAGGTTCAGCCCGGCAATAGGGGAGATCCGGCCTTCTGCCTCGATGCCACGCACACGGGCTTCGCCGGTTTCGACATAACATGTGCCTGCACCGGTGCCGCAATCATGGCTCTGCACCGGGTCCGCCGTGGCGACATGCTGTTGTTTCAGCTCATAGGTCGAAATCGTCAGCAATCCGTCGATTGTTTTGGGCTGATATTTGAAACCAATTTCGGCCTGCTGGGCAGTGACCGGGGAAAATGCCTGATGGGTGTAGCTGTCCGATGTGCTGCGGCCTGATGGTTCGAAGGACTGGGCATAGCTGGCATAGGGCGCAAGACCAAAATCAAACAGGTACAGCAGACCGGCGCGCCCGGTTAGGGCGTTGTCTTCTGCCTTGGTGCGGACGCTAGAGACATAGTTATAGCTGTTGTTGAGGAACCAGTCCTGACGACCGCTGAGCGTCAGCCGCCAGTGGCCATAAGAAATCTGGTCCTGCGCATAGAGCCCGAACTGATCCTGACGGCCGATATCCAGCAGATTGAGCGTCGGGTTGGCCGATGCTTTGAACAGCGAGGCATAGTCATATGTGCCATAGACCGGGTGGAAGATATCGATGGCAATTTTTGAAGCAGACACCACCCCGAAATAGCGGTTGCGCGCCCATTGGGCATGCAGAACATCAAAACCCGCCAGCAACGTGTGCTGTATGGGCCCCGTGGTGAAGGTGCCGGAAATCCGCGTGTCGGCGGTGTAGGTTTCGCTGCCGCCAGCCCCCTTCATGGCGCGGCGCGGCATGGTGGTGGCATTGGTCAGGCCCGCGCCATTGTACTGCACATTGCGGTAATCAATATCCAGATGGGCATAGCGGGCGCTCTGACTGATGCGCCAGTTATCGTTTAAGCGGTGGGTCAGTTGCCAGCCCAGTGTGGCTTCGCCGCGGTTAAGGCGGCTCCATTTCGGGTCACCCAGAAAGGTCCGGTTGCTGATAAAGCCACCCGACGTTTTCTTGACTGTACCTACATACGGCATCAGGGCAAATTCGGCCCGGCCACTGTCACTCTGATAATAGGCTTGCAGAATAATCTCGGTTCTGTCACCCAGCGCTACTTTAAGGCTGGGGGCGGCGAACCAGCGCTGCTGATTGGTATCGTTGATGGTGCCGGGGCCATTGTTATACAGCCCGACAAAACGGCCCAACACTTTGCCGTCAGATGTAAGGGCGGTGCCGACATCCAGCGCGCTCTGATATTTGCCATATTCATCAACCGAAAGATTGAGGTTCTGCATCTGACCGGCAACGGGTGTTTTGCTGGCCTGATTGACCACACCACCGGGCGAGACCTGCCCATAGAGCACGGCTGATGGCCCTTTGACCACCTCAATGCGTTCCATGTTCCAGCTGTCAAAACGGGTGCGATACCAGTCGCTGCCGGGTGGCAGGCGCATACCATCAAGCAGGATATTATCGCCCCAGCTGCCATCACTGAAACCACGGATATAGAAACTGTCATTGCGGGCGTCGTTACCCTGACTTTCGGTCAGAACGCCCGCACTGTAGCGCAGGGACTCGCTGAGTGCCTGCACGCCGCGCGCATCCATTTCATCGCGGCTGATGACCGTAACAGACTGACTTGTTTCGATTAGCGGGGTTTCGGTTTTGGTCGATGAACTGATCGAGCTGGCCGCACGATAGGCGTTAACTGTCACAGTTTCCTGTACGGCGTTTTCATCGAGTGCCAATGCCGGTGCAGCCAGAAGACCAACCGTGCTAACGGACAGTAATAACGCGCTGGTCCGATGTTTCGGTGCCATAGTATTCCCCAAGAGTTTCAGACAGCAAAAAAGCCCTCTGGCACTTCTGCGGAAATGCCAGAGGGAAAAAATAGGTAACGGCCTTACCAGCCCAGTTGCAGCGACATCATGATGCTGCGGCCACTGCCATAGTAGCAGGCCGTGGTGGCGGTGCAGGTCGATACGTAGCGCTTGTCGGTCAGATTGCTGGTGTTGATGGAAAACTGCATCTTACGGGCTCCGGCGACATCCAGCCCCAGCTTGGTCAGATCATAGCGCAGCGCCGCATCCCACAGACCATAGGACGGAATGTTGAGCGTGTTGGCGGTGTTGCCAAAGGTCTGGCTGACATAACGTGAACCGCCCGCCAGACTAAGGCCGTCAAGCCAGCCCGCGCCGAAGCTATAGTCGAGCCATATCGAACCCAGCCACTGCGGTACACGGATCATGTCATTACCTGCGGTGCCGTCATTGGATTTGGTGATTTCCGAATCCATATGGGTAACGGCTCCGATGATGCTGAAACCGGTGATGGGTGTCAGGCGGCCTTCCAGCTCGATGCCACGCACCCGCACTTCGCCGGTTTCGACATAACAGCTACCCGCACCGGAACCGCAGTCATGGCTTTCATTCGGGTCGGCGGTGGCAACATGCTGCTGACGCAGTTCATAGGCCGACACGGTGATCATGCCATCAATGGTCTTGGGCTGATATTTGAAGCCAGCTTCAAACTGTTTGCCGGTGACCGGGGAAAAGGCTTTGTCTTGGTAATTGTCGCCAGAAGTATAGCTCGACGGTTGGAAAGATTCGGCATAGCTGGCATAGGGGGCCAGCCCTATATCGGACAGGTAAAGCAGTCCGACGCGGCTGGTCAGCGCGTTGTCCTCGACCTTGGTCAGATCGCCGGTCAGCCGGTTATAGGTCTTGTTGAGGAACCAGTCCTGTCGGCCGCTCATCGTCAGCCGCCAATGACCATAGGCAATCTGATCCTGAGCGTAGAGACCGCTTTGATTGTCGGTGCCAGCCTGCGAGATCTGGTTGACTAGCACTGAGGCGAAATCATAATTGGTGTAGACAGGGTTGAACACGTCGATGGCGATGGCCGTGGTCGAAACCTTGGCCGATTGGCGTAAGCCGTCCCATTGCGCCCGCTGCCAGTCAAAGCCAATCAGTACAGTGTGTTCCAGCGGACCAGTGCTGAATTTCCCGGTCAGACGGGTGTCAGCGGTAAGGCCTTCGGAATCGCCGGTGCCCTGTACGGCGCGGCGGCCCAGCATGCGGTCGTTGGTCAGTGTGGCGGTGCCAGCCACCGTGGTGCGATAGAGCGAGTCAACATGGGTGTAACGCGCGCTCTGGCTTAACGACCAGCTGTCGCTGAAATCATGTTCGAACTGCCAGCCCAGCGTGCCGATGGTACGGTCATAGCGGTTCCATTTGGGCTCGCCCAGAAACGTATCGGTACCGATATAGCCATAGGCGGTCTTGGTCATCGTGCCGGCATAGGGCAGGAACTGGAAGGTGCTGCCACCACCATCGCGCTGATAGAACCCCATCAGTGTCAGCCGGGTGTTGTTGTCGATGATGAATTTGCTGCTGGGTGCAAGAAACCAGTGCTGCTGACTGGTGTGTTTGATCTGGCTGGGGCCGTTGCTGTAAAGCCCGACCAGCCGGACCTGCACGCTGTTATCATCCGTCACCGCGCCGCCGACATCGAAGGCACCCTGATATTTGCCGTACGCATCAACCGACAGGCGCAGTTGCTGCATCTGATCGGGGACCGGCGTTTTGGAAACCTGATTGACCATGCCGCCGGGAGCAACCTGACCATACAGCACCGCTGACGGGCCTTTGAGCACTTCGACGCGCTCCATGTCCCAGCTGTCGAATTTGGTGCGGTTCCACTGGCTGCCCTGCGGTGCGCGCAGACCGTCGAGGGTGACATTGTCGCCCCAGCTACCGGCATCAAAGCCACGGATGTAGAAATCATCGACGCGGCTGTCGATGCCCTGACTTTCCGACAGAACGCCCGCATCGTAACGCAGTGCTTCATTCAGATCCTGCACCCCACGGGCGTCGAGCTCTTCGCGCGTGACCACCGAAACCGACTGCGGCGCCTCGATCAGCGGCGTGTTGGTTTTGGTTGACGCTTCGATGCTCGACGCGGCGCGATAAGCGTTGACCACCACGGTTTCCTGCACATTCCCGGTCGCCGTATCGGCTAGCGTGGGGGCAGACATCATCGTGGCGGCGAGCAGCGGTAGACTGCACTCAGCTAAAAAACGAAACTTTTTCATATACTTAATTCCTCATCCCGCTGGCGGCCTGAACGCCCTTGAAACTCAAATCCCTGCTAGTCAGGCCGCTGCCCATGGGGTTAACGCTCTTGATGGGCGTGGCGTATACTGGAAATGAAATTCATTATCAATTGCACATGTGTCGCATTTGTGTATTATTCGCAAATTGCTATGAGGCAATTTGGCCTTTGAGGGTGTGTTTATGGTGGCGTTGTTTGTGGGGCTGGCGGCTTTGTCTGGCCTTGTTGGGGTGGCGTGTTTTTATCTGTCTTCACAGCATCAGAAATTACTGTCTGCGCCGGTGGCGGGGCGGTCGTTCGCTGTGATTGGCATTGTTGCGTTGGTCGTTAGCTACGGACTGCTTTGCAATGCTGTCAGTATGCTGACCGCCGCATACATGCTGGCTGTGTGGCTGATGGTGTTGGGATCCCTGGGACCCATGACCATCGCCTATTTTTGCCGCAGGGGTGGGGCATGAGTGCGCCACTGTCGAGCCGTAACTGGCTGGGTAAGCTCAGCGCCGGTGTTATCGCCGGGTTCGCCGTGGCGCTGGTGGCCAGTGGACTGTTTTACCATCTGGTACCCGGGGGCGGGGCTGGCAAATTGCAGTTGGCCATGTGGCTGATGGCGCCGGTGTGGGCTGTGGTTATTTCCTTTTGTTTTTTGTTTCGCAATGGTGTGCGCGCTTGGGGCTGGCTCGGTGGCTCAGCCGTGCTGCTCGCCGCCATTTTGCTGATCCTTTAACGCATTCGGGTGTCATGAAAGTTCGTAGCGATATTGTTCGTCTGTACAAGGACGTTCACGGCTGGGTCGGTATTCTTTGCGGCTTGTTTCTGTTCACCGCTTTTTTCGCCGGTGCCGTCACCATGTTCGAGGCACCGCTTGACCGCTGGTTGGCGCCCGCCGTGTCTTTGCCTGCCGCACCGCCATTGGCCGTAACGCCGCGCCTGATCACCGAGACGCTGAAAAGTCATCCTGAAGCCCGTCATGGTTATAGTGTGGTGTTGGCCCCGGATGCCGCTTCCCCGGCCCGGCTGATCTGGCAAAAATCGGATCATCACAGCCCCGCTGCCGATCCCGATGGCGAGGGGGGCGGAGCGCGCTTCGGTGCTGGCTTTGGTCCGGATGGCACGCTGGTGGTTGCGATGCTACCCAAAAGTGCGGCGGCAAAGTTTATCGATGTGCTGCATCAGCAGATCGGGCTGCCGTTTGGCTTTGACACCGCGATGATCTTTGTCGGCATCATCTGCCTGCTCTATACGCTGGCACTGGTGTCTGGGGTGATTGTGTTGCTGCCGTCGCTGGTCAATGATCTGTTTGCCATGCGGCTGGGTAAAAATATCAAACGCAAATGGCTTGATGTGCACAATGCGCTTGGGCTGTTCAGCATTCCGTTTCACATCGTTATGGCGCTGACGTCGCTGGTCTTTGCCTTCCATGGTTTGTTCTATGGTGCACAGAATATTGCTTTGTATGGCGGCAAGATCGACCGGCTGTGGGACAAACCTGCTGTTGTGCATCATGCCCCCGGCACCCCACTGCTTTCACCCGAAGCAATTCTGACGCGTTTAAAGCAAACCGCGCCCGGCTTTACCCCGACGCGGCTTGATTATGCCCAGATGCGCAGCGGGCCGCACGCCGGTTCGCGCGGTCAGCCGGCTGGCAAGACTGTTGGTGTGAAAGGCGGACCGAAAGCTCCCGTCAAAGCCTCTGGTGGCGGGCCGATGAGCCTGCGGGTTTGGGGCGTCGATCCGCGCTATGGTGTGCGCGCCATCACGGAAGGTTTTGCGGTTGTTGATCCGTATGATGGCACCATTTTGCAAAGTGAGTATCTGCCTGGCCATCAGAACGGCTGGTATGCCACACTGACGGCGTTCTTTGCGCTGCATTTTGGCAATTACGGTGGGCTTTCGGTGCGCTGGGGCTATTTCCTGCTTGGGCTGGCCGGGGCGTTTCTGTTCTACACCGGTAATCGGTTGTGGGTTGAAACCCGTCGCCGTCGTAATGGTGGTATCGACACAAAATCGACCAAGGCGTTGGAAAGACTAACCATCGGTTGGACCTGCGGTACCATTGCCGGAATTGCGCTGGTGCTGACCGCTGCCAAAGTGGCGCAAATGATGGGCTATGGCACTTTGCCACCAGCGCCGGTTTTCTACGCGGTCTTTGTGCTGGCACTGGTATGGGGCTTTGCCCGGCCAACAGATCGGGCACGGCGGGAGCTGTGGTGGGCTGCCGTTACTCAGGTTTTGCTGACGGGGCTGTGTTTTTTGAGTGCTCTGGTGGTCTGAATAAAAAACGTGCGGGCGATCCCTTCGCCCGCACGTGGATTTAAAGTGATTGCGTGCAGCGTGTTTTATTCGGCTGGTGCACCTTCGCCGACGGCCAGTTCTTCGTCCCGCAGCGCTTGCTGGCGACGGCCGATTTCTTCCCCCATCGGTGGGCCAGCAAAGCGCTTACGTTCGATCAGCAGCCAGCCACCGACCAGCAGAATGACAAGGCCCAGCGCATAGTTGACCACAATGTCGTTAGGGGGCTGCAGGCCGAGATAGGTCACCAGAATAACGCCAAGAACGGCAATTGCCGCCATTGGCTTGGAAAAGGCATGCAGCCGGAAGGGGCCAAACGCCGTCCAGCTTTTGCCCTCGGCAAAGAAGCCTGCCGCTACCGGCATGACATAGGAAATATACAGGAACACCGCACAGCCCGCCGACAGGGCAAGATAAGCCGGGGAATACAGCGTTGCCGCCACCGCAAGCACGACCGTCAGCCAGACGGCATTGGTCGGGGTGCGCCATTTGGTGCTGACCTTGCGGAACGGTTTGGGCAGGCCACCATCACGGGCAAAGGCGAAGATCATGCGCGAGGTCGAGGTGACACAGGCCAGCGCGCAGAGATAGTTGGCCAGCGAAATGCCGATATAGAGCAGATCCTTAAAAATGGTAGCGATCGGCAGACCTGCCATCAGATTGAAGAAGACATTGCCGCCATCCTTGGCAGCGGCAACCGGATTGCTCATAGCCAGCACGAACGAGCACACCATGATGTAGCCGCACAGTACCGACCAGAATACGGCGTTGATCATGCCGCGCGGTACCGATTTGCGGGCATCGATGGTTTCTTCCGAGGTGTGGGCCGAGGCATCAAATCCGGTGATCGTGTACAGCGGCAGCAGCAAACCCAGACCAAAGGCAAGCCAGATATTATCTGTGTGCGGGAAAACGCCGCCACCGGCATCGCCGGTGTTGTTAACCAGGGTGAACAGGCGCGTGAAATCCAAATGCTGAATGCTGAACAGCATGGCCAGGGTAACTGCCGCAGCTACGGTGAAGATCAGATAGCCTGAAAAGTCGGTCAGCTTGGTGGTGAGCTTGATGCCGAAATGGTTGAACAGCCCTTGGGTGACGCCGATCACGCAGATGCCGATGATCTGTTCCTTGATGCCCCAGGCCGAGGTATCAAAACCCAGCACACCGGTAATCACCAGGCTTTTGATCAGCGTATAGGCACCGACACTGACCGCTGCGACCACAAAGATCAGCCCGACCAGATTGACCCAGGCGGTGGCCCAGCCCCAGCCGCGGCCGCCCAGAATGGAGGACCAGTGATACAGTCCGCCCGCTGTGGGGTAGGACGAGGCGATTTGCGCCATGCAGGCGGCGACGATCAGCGAGAACACACCGCCCACCAACCAGCCGACGCCGATACCAAAGCCTCCGGTGGCGGAAAATCCGGTCTGAAACGAGGTGAGCCCACCCGCCAGAATACAGATCATCGAGAAGGAAATGGCGAAATTGGAAAAACCGCGCATACGGCGCGACAGTTCTTGCGAATAACCCAGTGTATGGAGCGTTTTAACGTCATCTTCGATTTGTGAAGCTGTTTTAGGCGTATCTGGTGCTGACATGGTGTTCCTCGCGACCGCTAGCCCTCTTTGGGGACAGCCACAAAGCCGGTCAATCTGTGGCTACCGCCGTCAAGGCCCCCACCGAACCAGTCTGTCATTGTGGCAGGTCTGGTTCGCCCCCTGACACGCCATTACACAGCAAGCTTTGTGCCTTTTGGTTTTTCGCAGTAAAACCAATGACCTGCCTGTTTGTAGGGTTTTCTGGAGGAGATTTTCTGCTCTGAATTCGTACGATATGATTAAAATATACGCACAATAATATGCTGCATATATTATTTGCATGCTG
The DNA here is from genome assembly GCF_055392125.1 of Micropepsis pineolensis. Lineage (NCBI taxonomy): Bacteria > Pseudomonadati > Pseudomonadota > Alphaproteobacteria > Micropepsales > Micropepsaceae > Micropepsis > Micropepsis pineolensis. The sequence goes on along the minus strand of NZ_AP042408.1, from coordinate 2,410,625 downwards.
ACAAAATTAGGTGGTGGGCAGGGCTAAACGGGCGCTGAGCCCCACGCCAGAGCTGCGATAGCGGAACATGCTGTCGATCAGTTGGGCCGCCTGGGCGGCGGCCTGTTCCGGTGGCAGTCCACCACTGCGGATATTCGAGATGCAGTTGCGCTCGGATTCAATGCGGCAGCGTTCTGGTTTCCAGGTGATATAAACGCCAAGGGAATCCGCCGCCGACAGACCGGGGCGCTCGCCAATCGCGATCAGCGTCAGTTTGGCCTGCATTAGGGCGCCGATATGATCGCCAAGGGCAACGCGGCTTTGCGTGGCGATGATAAGCGGGCTGACACGGCGTTGGGCGGCTGCCAGCAGAGGTAAGAGTGCCCCCATAAAGGCCTGTGCGTTGGCCGTTACTGCGGTGGAGGATAATCCGTCGGCCACCACCAGCGCCACATCCGGTGCGGTTACCGGTTCGGAAAGCGTGTCGATTGCGCTTTGTGATAACTGGCGGCCAAGGTCGGGCCGGGTGAGGTAGGTCATGCGGTCCGCTGCCGCGCTGGTGACACAGAGTGTTGGCCAGCCTTCCGCTGCGAAGGTGGCGGCGAGCGCGGCGGTATCAAGCGGCGTGTGCACCGCATCGCGGGCGCGGGCATGGGCCAGCTGAAAACGCAAATGTGCAGCAGTTGGCAATCCGCTGCCAGCATGGCCCAGGGCAATGCGGGCGGCGGTGAAGCTTTTCAGCTCGCCCCAGGGATCGTTCTGCGCGGAAAGTGTTGGTGTGTGTGTGGGCTGTTCGCTCATGCGGCATGACCCAGTGCGGGCAGGGCTCGGGGAATGGCGCTGGTCGCCGGATCAAACCGCAAATGGCCCGAGATATCGGCCAAACCGCTGGTTTGTAGCCAGTCTTCAAATTCCGGTGCCGGTTTTAGCCCAAGAACCTGACGGACATAGAGCGCATCGTGAAACGACGTACTCTGATAATTGAGCATGATGTCGTCGGCACCCGGCACGCCCATGATATAATTGCAGCCCGCCACGCCCAGCAGCGTCAGAAGAGCATCCATATCGTCCTGATCGGCCTCGGCATGATTGGTGTAGCAGACGTCACAGCCCATCGGCAGGCCCAACAGCTTGCCGCAGAAATGATCTTCTAGCCCGGCACGGGTGATCTGTTTGCCGTCATAGAGATATTCCGGCCCGATAAAGCCGACCACCGTGTTGACCAGCAGGGGCTGATAGCGCCGTGCCACGGCATAGGCCCGGGCCTCAATGGTTTGCTGATCGACGCCGCCATGGGTGCCGGAAGACAGCGCGCTACCCTGACCGGTTTCGAAATACATCACATTGTTGCCGATGCTGCCGCGCTTCATGGATAAGGCCTGCTGATAGGCGTCGTCGAGCATGGCAAGCGAGATGCCAAAGCCCTGATTAGCCCCCTCGGTTCCGGCGATGGATTGGAACACCAGATCAACCGGTGCACCACGCGTCATCGCCGCCATTGCGGTGGTGATATGGGCCAGCACACAGGACTGAATCGGCGCATGGGTTTTTAGCCGCAGCGTTTCGATCAGCTCGAGCAGGGTGATCATATTGTCGACGCTGTCGGTGGCGGGGTTGATGCCGATCACAGCATCGCCCGAGCCATACATAAGCCCGTCCAGAATGCTGGCGGCAATGCCCTTGGCATCGTCGATCGGGTGGTTGGGTTGCAGCCGTGTTGACATGCGGCCCTTGAGGCCGATGGTGTTGCGAAACCGCGTTACCACTTCGGTCTTGGCGGCTACGGCGATGAGGTCCTGTAGCCGCATGATCTTGCTGACCGCAGCTACCATTTCGGGCGTCAGTCCGGGCTGCAGCGCGGTCAGAGTGGTGGTGTCGGTCGCATCCGACAGCAGCCAGTCACGAAACCCGCCCACCGTCAGGTGTGAAATGGTGGCAAAGGCCGCGTAGTCATGGCTGTCGACGATCAGGCGGGTGATCTCGTCTGCCTCATAAGGAACAACGGCTTCATTCAGGAAGGTTTTAAGCGGCAGTTCGGCAAGGGCGAATTGGGCCGCGGCGCGCATTTCCGCCGTCTCTGCGGCAACGCCGGCCAGTATGTCGCCGGAGCGCAGCGGGGTGGCTTTGGCCATCAGTGCACGCAGATCCGCAAACTGATACTCGGTTCCAGCTAAACTGTAACGATAGCCCATAGCAGATACTCACGCCGCCGTTGATCTCAACGCCAGAATGATGTGCCTGCAAAATGGGCGGGTCAATGCCGTGCAGATTTTACGGTCATGTTGGCAGTGTAATATTTCTCTTGCCCGTATATGATTGCGGGGGCGTGGGGTATGAAACGGATAAAAAAAAGGCAGCAACTGTAAGGATGCCGCCTTTTTCGTCAAATGTATGAACGCGTTAGGCGGCTTTCTTGAGAAGCACGCCTTCAACCCGCTTTGTCGCCGCCATTTCGTCGATGCGTTCGACCACTGCCACTTCGCGCACCATGCGCGCCAGGGCCGCTTCATAAAGCTGGCGTTCGGAATAAGACTGTTCCGGCTGGCCGGACGCACGATGCAGATCGCGCACCACTTCGGCGATGGAGACCAGATCGCCGGAATTGATCTTGGCTTCATATTCCTGGGCGCGGCGCGACCACATGGTGCGCTTGACGCGGGCGCGGCCTTTAAGGGTGTTGAGCGCGGTTGCCACAATGTCGGGGGTGGAGAGTTTACGCATACCCACCGCCTTTGCTTTCTGGACAGGGACGCGTAACGTCATCTTGTCCTTGTCAAAGGTGATGACAAACAGCTCCAATTTCGTGCCAGCAACTTCCTGCTCTTCGATGCGCATGATGCGGCCGACGCCATGGGTCGGATATACAACATGATCATTGGCCTTGAATTCGAGTTTTCTGTTCGAATTCGCAGGAACCTTTTTGGCTGGAGCTTGGGTCACAGTCGGTTTTGCAGTCGTCATTTCCATTTCCGCTTTGCGATACTTTCTTACATCGCCCGACAAACCCGGGCGACACGAAAACCGCTTAAGGTACGTTCCACATGAAAATAGTCGTCTCCGGCTTCCCCAGAAACCGGAACGGCACGGCTTTCTCTAATTCAGAACAGAAAGAACCCTATCATACTTTCTTAAAAAATGAAAGGTCGATTTGGGCAAAGCTTTGAATCCCCGTGTAAAAACACGGGGATTGGGTTAATTATCGGAAATATTGCACCAATAAAGGGATATCTGACGGAATATTCTAATCCTCAATCGCCTTTGCCGGGATTGGGGGTGAAATATTTCTCAAGCTTCCCGGTCTCAGCCTTAAACTTGTCGGCGTCGGGCAGCGGTGTCCCCTTGTGGGTGACATTTGGCCATTCGCCAGCATATTTGGCGTTGATCTCCATCCATTTTTCCAGACCGGGGGTCGTGTCGGGGAAAATGGCTTCGGCCGGGCATTCCGGTTCGCAAACGCCGCAGTCAATGCATTCATCAGGATTGATGACCAGCGTGTTTTCACCTTCGTAGAAGCAGTCTACCGGACAGACTTCCACGCAATCCATATATTTGCATTTAATGCAGGGATCGGTAACGACGTAGGCCATGTAGAACTCCAATAAGTAATTATGATTCAGTGCATAAGACTGGCCGCGGGCTGGATCAAGGGGGCAGCCCCCTCAAAGTTTCACCCTTCGATTATTTCATAAAGATTACGTGCCAGTGTGGCCGAAGCGCGCCGCTCGGCATTGCAAATGACTTTCAAAACAAGAACATCCGCCCCGTATGGCACGGTCAGGATGTCGCCTTCGTGCAAAGAGCGACCGGCTTTGGTGACGCGCTGGTCGTTCAGCCGTATCAGGCCACTTTCGCAAAGCATCTGGGCGGCTGCCCGTGAACGGGCGAGCCGCGCCACCATAAGCCATTTGTCGAGCCGTATCCGACCCGGCGCCATTTTGCACGGTCACTTCTTAAACAGGTTAGCCAGTTCCGCAAACGGCGAGTCCGGATTGACATGCATGCGGAACGGCTTGGGCTCGCGTTTCTGCTCGTGCTTGGTTTCGCCTTTATACTTACTGCGGTTTGGTTTGGCGTTGGCTTGCGGCTTGTCAGCCTCAGCGGCGTCCTTGCGCTGATCGGTGTTGGTGTGCCTGCCGCCCGGCTTGCCCTTGTAGCGCGGTGCCGGTTTGGGCGGTGCAATCACTTTGCGGAAAACATGCACCGGTCCGGTCGCAACCGGTTGCGGTGCGGGGGCGGCGGCACTTGGTGGTGCCGGCTCTTCAGTAATGGCTTGCCCCACATCGGCCACGGGGCTTTCCGGGGCGGTTTCGGCGTCAGGTGTAGGCTCGGTTTCCGCTTCCACAGGGGGCGGGGCCACAGGGGCAACAGGTTCCGGTGCGGCCACGGCGGTGCGCTGCCAGTGCAATTCGTTCAGCACCGCGATCAGCTCTTCATTACCCGATCCGATCAGTGAGACCAGCTTGGGCATCAGGCCTTCAGCCGTGGTGCCGTCGATGGTGGCTTTTTCCAAAGTGTCTTCCAGCCGTTCCAGCATATCAAGGCGGATCGCGCGGCCAGCCACTTCCCGGAAGCCTGCTGCGGCCAGAAAGCCGACTGGCAATTCAGACTCGTTGACGAAGCTGGTCAGACCCGCACGTGGCAGGGCCGGTATCTGCTCGAGATGGTTCCACACTGACCATAACAATGCGGTCAGGCTGGCCGCATCTGGGCGCAGCAGCTTGGGGATATAGACCGAGCGACGACCAAACCACACCAGCGGTTTCAGCGCGCGGATCAGAAGGCGCTTGTTGGCATCCTCGGGCAGGGTCTTGATGTCGAGAGCGCCAAAGTTTTCGCACAGTTGATGGGCGACGGCGCGTGCTTCGGCAGGAATAGCTTCCGGCGTGCCAACTTTAGCGTCAATGCGCTCTTCAAGCTGGCGTAAGGGTTCCAGCCGACTGTCGATACGGTTTTTAATCCAGGCATCAAGCCGGCGCTGGATTGCCTCGCGGTCGGCATTATGCAGGTTTTCGTCAGCCAGAAGCGTAATCTTCGGCGTCAGCGGTGTCGGGCCTGCGGTCAGGCGTGCAACAATCGCGCCTTCCCACCACAGCCGACCCCGGTCGCTTAAACTGATATCGCCATCCAGGGCAATGGCCAGCCGGGCGGCGCGGGCGGCAAATTCGCCCGCCAGCCCCTTCATGGCGGCCACATGCAGGGTGCGCTTGTGAACCCCGCCGTCTGACGGGGCCTGGGTGAACTGGAAGCCGTCGAGTTTGCCGATGACTTCACCGTCGATGGCAACCCCACCGGAATCGTCGATCGAGACGGTGATGTTCTCGTCATCGGCCAGATGGCGCATCAGCACCGATGTTCGCCGGTCAATAAAGCGCTGGGTCAGCTTTTCGTGCAGCGCGTCGGACAGGCGGTCTTCCACGGCGCGGGTTTCATTCTGCCAGTGGGCAGCATTTTTAAGCCAGCCGGGGCGGTTGGCGGCATAGGTCCAGGTGCGGATATGCGACAGCCGGCCTGACAGCGTCGCGACATCGCCTTCGATGACATCAAGTCGGGCAACCTGCGTGGCGAACCAGTCTTCAGGGACGACACCTTCGTCCGAGGCAAGATAAGTGAAGATTGTCCGCACCAGACGGGCATGCTCTTCGGCGCTCATCTTGTTGAAATCGGGCAGCTGGCACGCATCCCACAATAGACGGACATTGGCCGTGGTGGTGGTTTTGGCGCGCACGGCGTCGTCACCGGCGAGAGATTTCAGCGCCCGATAGTCACTGGCCGGGCGGGCCTTGACCAGCCCGCGTTCGGGGGGCGGCTCTTCCAGGCTGGCCACCAGCGCATCAATGTTATGGAAGGCGAGCGCCGAATTGCGCCACTGCAGCACGCGCACCGGGTCGTAATGGTGGTTTTCGATGCGGCTGATGGTTTCCGGGTCGAGCCCTTCGGCGTCGCCTGTAATGCCAAAGGTGCCGTCATTCATATGACGACCGGCACGGCCCGCAATTTGTCCCAGCTCTTCAGGTCTGAGCGGGCGGGTCGCGATACCATCGAATTTTTCTAAGCCCGAGAAGGCGACATGATCGACATCCATATTGATGCCCATGCCGATGGCGTCGGTGGCGACCAGAAAGTCTACTTCGCCCGACTGATACAGTTCTACCTGCGCATTGCGGGTACGCGGGCTCAGCGCGCCGAGCACTACGGCGGCACCGCCGCGCTGGGTGCGGATCAGATCGGCGATGCCATAGACATCGTCGGTTGAAAAACCGATCACTGCCGAGCGGCGTGGCAACCGGGTCAGTTTTTTGGGGCCGGTATAGGCCAAGTCGGAAAACCGGGCGCGTGACAGGAAATAGGGATTGGGCACAAAGCGGCGGATGATGGCGCGCATAGTATCGGCGCCCATGAACAGGGTCTCTTCTGTGCCGCGGGCATGTAGCAACCGGTCGGTAAAGACATGGCCGCGCTCAGGATCTGCGCAAAGCTGGATCTCGTCGACCGCCAGAAAGGCGGTACCAAGATCGACCGGCATGGCCTCGACCGTGCAGACGTAATATTTTGCCCCGGTGGGAACGATTTTTTCCTCGCCGGTGATCAGGGCGACAGTGTCGGCGCCTTTAAGGCGCACCACCTTGTCATAGACCTCGCGAGCCAACAGGCGCAGTGGCAGGCCAATCATGCCTGACTTGTGCGCCAGCATGCGCTCGATGGCGAAATGGGTCTTGCCGGTATTGGTGGGGCCAAGTACGGCTGTAACGCGACTGGTGTGTTGGCTGTTCATCATGGGTCGGGGAAGATGGATAGTTTGGTGGATCGATGCAAGCGGCTAAACGAATATTCGACGCTGAGCCCCGAAGAGAATCAGCCAAGTGGTGCGAAAAATAGCGCAAGAAGGAGGTTAATATGAGTGTCCAGTATGTGCCAGAGACCGGGTTTTGCGTGTTTAATCGCCTGAAAGCCGCCTGTGTGCTGGCGATATTGGTCGTCGTTATCGTCCTGGGGTTGATATTGGGCGTGGCGGCACCGCGCTATAACGCCCCAAAGCGGGGCGGAATCGGGGATGGTCAGCTCTACAGCCGGATTCTGGATGATGTTGCCGCGGGCGAATCCTACCACGTCGCCGCCGTGCGTGAGCAGCGCCACTGGGGCTATACGGTTACACCGATCTGGACTGTGCGCGAACCCACATTGGCACTGTTTCTGGCCCGATTGCCGGAACCATTGCGGCCAGTGCCACTGTGGGCGCTGGGGCTTGGTGTGATGGGGGGGTGGTGCTGGCGGGTGCAACGCGTCTTTGGCAGCCCCGTGCTGACGGCGCTGACTTTCACTACGCTGTTCTTTGCCACTATGTTTGCTTTTACCCAGAAGGCGTATCTGTTTCATGAATGTTGGGCCGGGCTGCTGGTGGCACTTTCCCTGGGTCTGCACGACACCAAGCGTTGGGGCTATAGTGTGGTTATCGGGCTAGTGGCGGTTCTGGTGCGCGAATTGGCGCTGCCCTATCTTGTGGTGATGGCGCTGTGCGGTTTTTACGAGAAACGGTGGCGCGAGGGATTGTGCTGGTGTACCGCGCTGATCCTTTTTGCCGGTTTCATGCTGTGGCACGCCCATGCTGTGGGGCAATTGCTTCTGCCGGGTGATCGGGCTTCGGGGGGCTGGGTCGGGTTGGGAGGCTGGCCTTATGTCTTGTTATTGGCGCGCTGGAACGGGCTATTTATCGCATCTGCCCCCGCCGTGGTGGCCTCAGTGCTGCCGCTGATGCTGTTGGGGGCTTGGGCATGGCCTAAAATGGGCGGGCGGCTGGCGCTGATTACCATCGGCTATGTCACTGGTTTTATGGTCGTTGGTCGGCCCGATACATCTTATTGGGGGCTGATGATGACGCCGCTATGGGCCTTGGGTGTGGTCGTGGTGCCGGGGGCGTTAAGAGATCTGGTTAAAATTTTACGGGGTGCTGGGCGGTCGGGCATGCCGGGCGTTGTCTGATGTTGGGGCTCAACCGCCTAAAATGCGTGCCGAACGCAGCAAGAACGAACGGCGCCCGAATCACTAACCGATCTGGTATCAGCATTTGTTCTCGTACTATCGGAAGTTTGTCAAGAATTCTCTATCACAACATCTAGCCAGACTTACGAGCCGTTGCGGCTTTTAAGCTTATCCACAAACCATTCCGTACACGGATTTGGCGAATTTCAAGCAGCGTTTCCGACTGCTTAAATTTAAGCCGGGAAGCGTTAACAGCTCTGTGGTTAAGGTTAAACCGCGATGTTGTCTATCAGCCGGTTGCGACCGATTTTGACCGCCGCCAATACGCGGGTCGGGCGGTTGAATTCTTCCAGCGGTGTCAGGGTTTCTGCATCGCGGACCGCCACGTAGTCGACCGAGGAGAAGCCCGCAGTCTTAAGCGCGCTGGCCCCGGCCTCTTCAGCTACCGAGATAGGCTTACCGGAACGGACCGCATCGGCGACCAGTTGCAGGACGGGGTAAAGCTGGGCTGCTACCTGACGTTCCTGGGCCGACAGATAGGCATTACGGGAATTATAGGCAAGCCCGTCTTCCTCACGCACAATCGGCGCGCCAGCGATTTCGATTGGCAGGCCCAGATCGCGGACGAATTGGCGCACGACGAGAAGCTGCTGATAGTCCTTTTCGCCAAACAGGGCGATGTCGGGCATCACCGCGACCAGCATTTTTGTGATCGCAACCGCGACACCTGAGAAATAATGCGGGCGGAAATCGCTCTCTAGCCCCTTGGCAGGGCCGCCGACGACGATGCCAGTGGCAAAATTCTTCGGATACATCTCGCGTGCCGTCGGGGCGAATAAAAGATCGGCTTCGCCGCCCTCGGCGAGCAATTCCGCGTCGTCGTCCAAGGTGCGGGGGTAGCCGTCGAAATCATCCGTCGGCGAGAACTGGGTTGGGTTGACAAAAACGCTGACCGCCACCCAGTCAGCATGCTTTTTGGCTTCGGTAATCAGCGATAGGTGCCCTTTGTGCAGCGCCCCCATGGTGGGAACAAAGCCAATGCGGCGCCCTTCGGCCCGCGCTGCGGCAACCGCAGCCCGAAGCGTAGCAATTTCGTTCTTGATGGCGAGGGGGGCGGTCACCGTGTTGAGACCGCCGCAAAGCAGGTTTGGCCACGTTCGTTCAGGCGGGTACAGATCTGCTTGGCCTCGCGTTCCTGAAACGGACCAAAGCGAGCGCGATAGACCATATGACCGTCGGGCGACTGGTACGGGACGACGATCTTTTGCGCCTGTCCCAGCACATCGAGCGATTTGTCGGCATAGGCGGCAAGTTGGCTGCGCGCCAAATTCAAATCGTTATAGGCGCCGATCTGGATGGTCCAGTCATGCATGCCGGTTTCCGGTGCCTTGCTGGCATCGACTACGTCTGGGCGGGCAGCGCGTTGCGCGGCGCGGCGCGGTGCCATCTGCGGGCGCGGCATATAAGCGGCAACCTTAGTTTCTGCCGGTTTATTGTCAGCGGTCTTGCTGTCAGTCGGGGGCTGCGGCCGCGGGCGTAGGGCGTCAAGTGCGGTGCGGGTTTCGGCGGCATCCTCATCTTCTGCATCACTGGCGTGGCCACCACGGACATCGTTCAGCGGCGCATACTGGCCACGGGGCAGTGGGGTGATCTGGCCGTCGTGATCGACGCGCCACAAGCCCTTTTGCGAAGAAGCCGAAGCGACCTGTGTCGGCGGCTGCAGGCCCGCGATCCGGGACTGACCGGTCTGCCACGGCAGCTGAGCGTGGGCGACCAGACGCGGCGAATGGGCTATGTCGTCAAAGGCGGCATCCAGCAGGCGCATCATTTCGGTATCGCGGCGTGCGGCGGTCGGCCCGCCCATGACAACGCCGATGATATGGGTGTTGCTGCGGCTGACCGAGGACACCAGATTGAAGCCTGACATGTCCGTATAGCCAGTCTTCATGCCATCGGCACCGGGATAGCGGCCGAGCAGATTGTCATGCCCAGGATAGCGGTTACCGCGATAGGTGAACTCACGATGCGAGAAATAGGGGAAATACTGCGGAAAATCATAGGCCAAATGGCGGGCCAGCGTCGCCAGATCGGCGGCGGTGGTGATCTGCCCCGGATCGGGCAGGCCCGAGGCGTTGTGATACACCGTGTTGCGCATGCCTAAGCTCTGGGCCTTGGCGGTCATCATCTCGGCAAAGCGGGGTTCGCTGCCGCCCAGCGCTTCGGCGATCGCAACGGCGACATCATTGGCCGAACGGACAACCAGCGCATTGATCGCGGTTTCGACATCCATTCGTTCGCCTGGGGCGACATGCATATTGGTGGCGTGCTGACTGGCGGCGTGGGCCGAGAAGGTCAGCGTGGTGTCCATCGCGACCTGGCCGTTTTTCAACGCATCAAACAGCAGATAAAGCGTCATCATCTTGGTGAGTGACGCAGGGTGGCGGATTTCGTTGGCATTGCGGGCGTAAAGTACCTTACCGCTGATGCCGTCGACAATCAGAGCGGCATCCTTGCCGGGATCGGACCGGCCGACCACGGCAATGCGACCATGGCGACGTATGGCATGGTTTTTGGCTTGTGCCGGGGTGACCCCCATAGTTGCACAAAGGGCAGACGCCCCGAAAAGAAGCGCCAGGACCGTAAGAATCAACCTATTCGCGCCATGGCCTTGGCGGCCGCGCGAGATTTCCGCCATTCCGTACCCCGATTTCAGACTGGTCGACACCGTTTAGTCAAAACCTTTAGAACAAATGTTCTGCACTAAGCGGCTGGCCCCTACAAGCTGGCCAAAAGTTTGGCCTGAACCAAATCACTTCAACAATAGGACCAAATCATGGCGAAGCGCGCAAGTCCTTGTAACGGCAGGTTAACTGCATTTTCTAAAAAAAGCCGACATTTAGACATTTTTTCCTGAATTCCTTCGCTCATGCTTGCACAATATCATGGTGGACCGATCATAACCGCACGATAAGGTGGGTGTCAGGGTAAAGGCGTATCGTTAAAAAATTCCAGATGCATCTTTATATTAATTCAAAACAAGCATTAGAATGGGCATACAAATGAGCAAAGGTCGTAAGAGCCAGTCTGATCAGGGTGAAGGCGGGGATCCCCCCGACGGCAGCGCTGTTGCACAGGTTCTGCCCAAGACTAAACGCCCAAGCCTCTACAAGGTGTTGCTGCTCAACGACGATTATACGCCGATGGATTTCGTGGTTCAGGTCCTCGAAAGCATCTTCGGCCGTAACCGCAACGAAGCCATCGACATCATGCTGCAAGTCCATCGTCGCGGGGTGGGCGTATGCGGTATTTATACCTTTGAAGTTGCCGAGACCAAGGTTGCCCAGGTGATCGAAATCGCCCGGCGCAATGAACATCCTTTGCAGTGTACCATCGAAAAGGAGTAGCCCATGCCCTCCCTGTCGCGCAGTCTCGAACTTGCTTTGCACCGGGCCATTCGCCTGGCCAGCGAGCGCCATCACGAATACGCCACGCTGGAGCATCTCCTCCTGTCGCTGATTGACGATGCCGATGCCGCACAAGTGATGAAGGCATGCAATGTCGACATGGAGATATTGCGGCAGGTGCTGATCAAATATATCGACGAAGACTTGGTTAACCTCATCGTCGATGGTGACGAGGAAGCCAAACCCACCACCGGCTTTCAGCGTGTGGTCCAGCGCGCGGTACTGCATGTGCAGAATTCCGGGCGGGACGAGGTGTCGGGTGCCAATATTCTGGTTGCCATGTTCACCGAGCGTGAAAGTCATGCAGTTTATTTCCTGCAGCAGCAGAATATGACCCGGCTCGATGCTGTCAGCTTTATCAGCCATGGTATCGCCAAGCGGCCCGGCATGACCCAGGCCCGCCCCGTGCGGGGTGCCGATGAAGAAGAGGATGAGGCCGAGCCGCGCGGCCCCACGGGCAAGGCGGGCAATGCCTTAACAAGCTTCTGCATCGACCTCAACGAAAAGGCCCGTGGTGGCCATATCGATCCGCTGATCGGGCGCGAGGCCGAGGTCGAGCGTACCATCCAGATCCTTTGCCGCCGTCAGAAGAATAACCCGTTGTTTGTCGGTGATCCCGGTGTGGGCAAGACCGCCATTGCCGAAGGGCTGGCGCGTAAAATCATCTCGAACGAAGTGCCCGAAGTGCTGGCCAAAGCGACAATTTATGCCCTGGATATGGGGGCATTGATTGCCGGCACGCGCTATCGCGGCGATTTCGAGGAGCGCTTAAAATCCGTGGTCAAGGAACTGGAGGCGGTGCCCGGCGCCATTCTGTTCATCGACGAAATTCACACGGTGATTGGTGCCGGTTCGACCTCGGGCGGGGCGATGGATGCCTCTAATCTACTGAAACCCGCGTTGCAGGCCGGTTCGCTGCGCTGCATGGGTTCGACCACCTATAAGGAATATCGTCAGTATTTTGAGAAGGACCGCGCTTTGGTGCGTCGTTTCCAGAAGATCGATGTGGCCGAGCCGAGCATTCCCGACGCCATCAAGATCCTGAAAGGGCTGAAGCCGTATTTCGAGGAATATCATAAGGTTCGCTATACCGCTGAGGCTGTGAAAACGGCGGTCGAGCTGTCGGCCAAGTATATCAGTGATCGCAAGTTGCCTGACAAGGCGATCGATGTGATCGACGAAGTCGGCGCCGCTCAGATGCTGCTGCCGGGACCAAAGCGCAAGAAGGTCATTGGTGTGCGCGAGGTCGAGGATGTTGTGGCCAAGATGGCGCGCATTCCGTCCAAATCGGTCTCCAAGACCGATGCCGAATCGTTGCGCACGCTGGAGGCCGATCTCAAACGCGTGGTGTTTGGTCAGGATCCGGCCATTTCGGCATTGACCTCGGCGATTAAGCTGGCCCGCGCGGGGTTACGTCAGGCGGAAAAGCCGATTGGGTGCTATCTGTTCTCTGGTCCCACCGGCGTCGGCAAGACCGAAGTGGCCAAACAGCTGGCCTCGGTGTTGGGTGTCGAGCTGATGCGCTTCGACATGAGCGAGTATATGGAGCGCCATACGGTTTCGCGGCTGATTGGTGCCCCACCGGGCTATGTCGGCTTCGATCAGGGTGGTTTGCTGACCGATGGTGTCGATCAGCATCCGCATTGCGTGCTGCTGCTCGACGAAATCGAAAAAGCCCATCAGGATTTGTTCAATATCCTGTTGCAGGTGATGGATCACGGCAAGCTGACTGACCATAACGGTAAGTCGATCGATTTCCGCAATGTCATCCTGATCATGACCACCAACGCCGGTGCGGCAGACGCGGCCCAGAATGCCATCGGCTTTGGCCGTGGCAAGCGGGAAGGTGAGGACGAGGAAGCGATAAAGAAGCTGTTTACCCCGGAATTCCGTAATCGTCTGGATGCGGTCATTGCCTTCGGGGCACTCAGCCATGATGTCATCGACAAAGTGGTCGAGAAGTTTGTACTCGAACTGGAAGCCCAGCTAATCGACCGTGATGTGACTTTTGAACTTACCGCAGAAGCTACACGCTGGTTGGGTGACAAGGGCTATGATGATGCGTTTGGCGCCCGGCCTTTAGCCCGCGTCATTCAGGACGCGATCAAGAAACCTCTGGCCGACGAGATTTTGTTTGGCCAGTTGCAGCATGGCGGCACCGTGCGGGTGCTGCTGGACCGCGAGACCGACAAGCTGGAGTTTGAATTCATCACGGGCTTGGTGCAGCCCAAACCTCAGGCGCCATCGAAGCCGAAGAAAAAGAAAAAGCCTGCAGGGGTTTGATCTGTTGCCCCCGGACAGCGTAAATGCCGTCCGGGGGATTTTTGTATCAACCTCATGGCTGCGCAGACCCAAAGGGGCGAGGGTCTGCACCGCAAGAGTGATTATGCGAATCCTGAAATTCTGCACCGGGCTTTGGCCGGTTCTCGTGATCCCGATGATGGCAAATTGTGCGGTTGCTGCCGGGGTGAAGACGCTTCCTGCGGGCGTGGTTGTTGACGCGGATACCAGCAAACCACAAAACTTTCGTGTCGGGACGCTGTCATGGAGCATCAAACCGATGCCGTCCACCAGCGATGGCGATCAGGTCGCGCTTAGCGCCACAACCGGCAAAGGTCCCGTGTTCCACGATATTTTCGCCGTATCGTTCGGCAAGATCCAGTTTGCGGCCGGTGTGATGGATCCGTCACTGCCGGATCCTCAGCTGCTGGTATCGACCTTTTCCGGTGGGGCGCATTGCTGCACCAGCCGCACGGTCGTTCTGCAGAAGAAGGGACGATGGAAGGCTTTCGCTCTGCCAGCGGGCCGTGAAATGGCAGATCTTGAATTTCCCAAGGATATCAACGGCGATCATGTCCCGGATTTTGTGCTGACGGATGATCGTTTCGCTTATCAGTTCGGCTGCTTTGCCTGTAGCTGGATGCCACCGCGGGTTTTCTTCTTTCACGATGGTGTACTGGTCGAAGGATCAGCTTCGCACAAATTCGATGCGCTGTATCGCCAGGATATGGCCGCGGCGGATGCGGAATGTCGCAAGAAGAGCAATCCGGCCTGCGCCGGGTATGCCGCAGATGCGGCGCGGCTTGGCAAATTCGCCGAAGGTTGGCAGGCCGTCATCCGCCACTACGATCCTGAAGATGACTGGCATTACCCCTATGGTGGGATGTTTGAAGAATCCCTGCCGTTGTTTCTGTTTGACAATGGCTATCTTTGTAAAGATGAAGCCATTGCAGTGACGACAATGGCAGGGCTGTTTCCTAAAAATGAAGCCTCTGCGCAGAAAAAGCATTTGGCTGAAGCCTATGTGCCGGGCCAGCTGGTCTGCACGCCGCACCCTAAATTAGGTCTTGGGCGGGGAAAACCATAGATCTGGCTAATAAGTGCAAAACATTATATGAGGTTTTTTACGGTTTTTTTGCTAAATTGTTTTGCCGGAGTATCCCGGCCGAAATGGCCAGAGGTTGAGGAATTACCATGCTGTTGGAAATACCGGTCGAAAATAATGCGAAGCAGCTGTTGAAGCTTCTCTATGATGCGCGCGCCAAACTGAAGCCGGTTTATGTGCCCGATGTGGTGTATCAGCTCGGTATTGGCCAGAAGGAGGCGATTGCTGCCTGGGAATATCTGCGTGATCAGAAGCTGATCAAGACGTACGCTTTGCAGTATGCCGCTACCATCAATGAAGCTGGCATTGCAAAGATCGAAAATCCCTAGGGCTTTAAGGCGTTTTGTGACCCGAGCCCCATCTTTCATCCAAGTGGCAGTAGAGCCCGTTCCTCATTGATCTGCTCCCAAACGTTGGATCGCCGGAGGTTAGAGTTTTCCGGCTATATCGCCATGGCG
This sequence comes from Micropepsis pineolensis, assembly GCF_055392125.1. NCBI lineage: Bacteria > Pseudomonadati > Pseudomonadota > Alphaproteobacteria > Micropepsales > Micropepsaceae > Micropepsis > Micropepsis pineolensis. Next base: position 2,395,362 of record NZ_AP042408.1, on the reverse strand, counting down.
GGCTCGGGTATGCCATCGCGACGGATCAATGATATCGGGACTTTCTGCCCGATTGCCCCATGAGGGCGTTGCTCATTGTAGTACTTACACCAATCCTCCAACTTTTCCCGGGCATCTGCAAGGCTCATGAACCAGTGCAGGTTCAGACATTCGGCCCGGAGCCGTCCATTGAACGCCTCGATGAAGGCGTTATCCGTGGGTTTCCCCGGCCGGGAGAAATCCAACGTGACGCCGTGAGCGTAGGCCCACAGATCCAGATCCCGTGAGATAAATTCGCTGCCGTTGTCTACCCGTATCGTCGATGGATAGCCCGCTTGCGCACAAACCCGTTCAAGTGTCGCGACAACATCTTCAGCTCGGTAGCTGAAGCGCGGATCGATAATCGGGGCATACCGCGAGAAGGTATCAACAACCGTCAAAATCCGGATCTTCTGTCCCGTGGCCAGTTGGTCGTGGACAAAATCCATCGCCCAGGTTTCGTTCGGATGCGTGGCCGCCCGGCGGTCCTCACGCAATTTTGCCCGAACTCTGCGCTTCGGCGGTTTAGGCCGCATTTGCAGGCCCAATTCGCAATAGATGCGATACACCTTCTTGACATTGACCGTCCATCCTTCGCGGCGCAAAAGCACGTGCACGCGCCGGTAACCGTAACGCACACGGGTCTGACATATGTCCCTGATCCGTAGTTCCAGTTCAGCCTGCCCGGACCGACGCGATGCATAGTGATAGGTCGAAGTGTCAAATAGAAATACACGACACGCTCGCCGGATGGATACCGCCCACTCCCCACACACCTCGTCGACCAGCTTCCGCTTCCGGGCAGGCTTTAAAGTTTTCGGCGGAGGGCGTCCTGCAGCATGGCTTTGTCCAAGCTGAGGTCGGCGACCACCTTCCGCAACTTGTTGTTCTCATCTTCCAACAGCTTCAGCCGACGCATTTCGTCCGGCAATAGCCCGTCGTACTTCTTCTTCCAGTTAAAATAGGTCGCCTGACTAATCCCGGCCTTGCGGCAGATGTCCGCGACCAGCATTCCGTCAGATCCCTGCTTCAATATGAACGCCTTTTGCGCGTCCGTGAACTTCGCTGCTTTCATTGTCTTCTGCTCCTCCCAAGCCCTGTGGAAGCTGCAGAAAAACTCTACCTCAATTCGATCCAATTTGCTGGGGGCAGATCATCATTTGAGCCCAGAAGGCCCGGAGATGCAACGGGACGGGGCGCGTAGCCCAGCGGTTGCTCAAGCGGCCCGTCCCGTTGCGTATTGGGTCCGCTGAGTTTGGCAAAAATCGCAGGCGGCAAGTTGCCAGTGGCGCTGTGCGGCCTGCAGTTATTGTAGTCCTGTCGCCATTCAGCCAACGCGGCGCGGGCATGATTGAGCGAGCGAAACACAGTCTCGTTCAGCAGTTCGTCCCGGAGCTTACCGTTAAAACTCTCGATAAAGGCGTTCTGTGTCGGTTTGCCGGGAGCAATATAATGCCATTCGATGCGCCTTTCCTGCGACCAGCTTAAGATGGCTATGCTGGTAAACTCGGTGCCATTATCGCTGACCACCATGCAGGGAGCCTTGCCGCGCCGGAGTATGGCGCGATCCAGTTCCCTGGCAACCCGGGCACCAGAAAGAGACGTATCTGCCACCAGGGCCAGGCATTCCCGGCTGAAGTCATCGACCAGCGTCATGATGCGGAACCGGCGGCCATCACTAAGCTGATCGCTGACAAAATCCATCGACCAGCGCTGGTTCGGTCCCTGGGGGATCGCCATAGGGGATCGTGTTCCCAAAGCGCGTTTACGGCCATTGCGCCGACGCACCTGAAGCCGCTCTTCGCGGTATAGCCGCCGCAGTCTCTTGTGGTTCACCACGACACCATCCCGGCGAATAAGCAATAAAAGCCGCCGATACCCGAAGCGATGACGTTGGGCGGCGAGCTCCCGCAGACGGACGCGCAGCGCGCTATCGTCGGGGCGGACGCTGCGATAGCGCACGCTCTTGCGATCTGCCCCGATTACCCGGATCGCCCGCCGCTGGCTCACCCCGTATACCTCACTGAGATGAGCCACCGTCTGCCGCTGTACAGCGGGCGTTACCATTTTTTTGCCGTCAGGTCTTTCAGCATGGCGTTGTCCAGCATCGCCTCGGCCAGAAGCTTCTTCAGCTTGCGGTTCTCCTCCTCAAGCTGCTTCAGGCGACGGGCTTCCGAAACTTCAAGCCCGCCATATTTGGCTTTCCAGTTGTAAAACGTCGCTTCACTGATCCCGTGCTTACGGCAAATGTCTGCCGTTTTTAGCCCACTTTCCTGCTCGTGCAGGACCCCGATAATCTGTTCCTCGGTGAAACGAATGCGCTTCATCGTCTGACCCTTTCCACACGGTCAGACTCTACTACAGTTTGGAGGAATTCCCCGGGCTCAGGTCATTTGCGCCACGGTGTGATGGAAAACAAAAACCGCAGGGAATGGCTTCCCCGCGGTTTTTTATTTTGTTGTGGTAATGCGTTTTCGTTGAGCTTGCTAATTGAGCTTACCGGGCAAAACTTTAAGGCTTTGCGCAATCAGCGCGGCCGAATGGGCTTCGTCGAGCCGGGCAGCGATCAGCTTCTCAGCTGCCGCAGCGGCGGCGTCGGCGGCAAGGCCACGGATTTCCGACAGGGCCTGCGTTTCCGCCTGCTCAATCTTCTCCTGTGCCTGCTTACCGCGTCGTTCGATCTGAGCCGTGAGCTGAATCCGGGATTCGGCGGCAAAGTGTTCGGCCTCGAGCTTGGCATCAGCCAGGATCTTGGCGGCTTCTTTATCCACGTCAGCCGTCTTGGCCTTATAACTGGCCAAAAGGGCTTCGGCTTCAGCACGTAAACTCTTGGCTGCCTCAAGCTCGTTGGCAATGGTGGCGGACCGTTTATCCAACAGACCTGCAACCATCTTAAAGGCGCCAACCTTCCAGAACACCAGAAGGATAATGACGAAACCTAAGGCAACCCAGAATTCTGCTTCAGCGAAGATGCTCATGAACGCACCGCCTTGACGGCATCAGCCGCTTCATCCGTCGTGACCGTCTCGCCAATCAGGCGGGACACAATCTCGGCTGCGGCAGATACGGCCGCTGCGTCGATGTCATGACCAGCCTGCGTCCGAAGCGCGGAAATCCGTTTTTCGGCTTCAGTCGTAGCGGCTTTGGCTTCGGCTTCCGCCGCAGCTTTAGCTTTCTCGACTTCTGCGTTCATGGCCTGACGGTTTTGCTCGGCCAGCTTGGCCGCATTCGCTTTGGCTTCGGCCAGCGCTGACGAATAGGCGCCAAGTGCGGCTTCTGCGTCTTCTTTGTGTTGAGCGGCGGCGGCCAGATCGCCATCGATGCGGTCTTTGCGCGCCTGGATCGCCGCGCCGATACGAGGCCCGGCGATCCGCCACAACACAACGAACAAAACGGCGAAGCAGATCACCAACCAGAAAAACTGGCTGGGAAAGGACTCCGTCTTGAACGGAGGGAACCCACCGCTAGTGTGCGGTTGAACGGTTCCCATTGATGTGGCGGGGGCTGCTTGCATCAGGTGAACAGGATGATCAGAGCGATGACAAGGCCGAACAGACCGGTCGCTTCGCAAAGCGCGAAGCCGAGCAGCAGGTTGGTCGTCTGGCTGGCGGCCGCGCCCGGATTGCGCAGGGCGCCGGACAGATAACTGCCGAACACGTTGCCGATGCCGACGCCGGCACCGACGAGCGCGATACAGGCAAGGCCCGCGCCAATCATTTTAGCTGCCTGAAGTTCCATATGATGTTCCTTCCTAGATTAAGGCCGTAATTAATGCCGAAAATTAGTGACCGTGTAGGTGAAGCGCTTCGTTCATGTAAATGCAGGTCAGGATCGCGAAGACATAGGCTTGTAAGAACGCGACCAGCATTTCCAGAGCGAAGATGGCGATGATCAGTGCCATCGGCGCTACCGCAAGCACGGTAAGTATGCCGCCAGCACCGCCTAAAAGCACCACGAAGCCCGCGAACACCTGAAGCATGGTGTGTCCTGCCAACATGTTGGCAAAAAGACGAACGGACAGGCTGACGGGGCGTGTCAGAAACGAAATGACCTCGATCGGCACCAACAAAAGCTGCAGTGCGAACGGAGCCTTCGGCACGAAGAGCATCAAGAAGCCCAATCCGTGCTTAGCAAAGCCCACCACCACCATCATCAGGATGACGAAGCACGCCAGCGCGAGGGTTACCGCGATCTGGCTGGTCACCGTGAAGGTGTAGGGGATAAGCCCGAAGAAGTTGGAGAAGAGAATGAACATAAACAGGGTGAAGACGAAGGGGAAGAACTTGAGTCCTTCTTTGCCCATCGTCGATTTGACCATGTTCTGGACAAACTCGTAGGAAATCTCGGCCATCGACTGCATCCGTGAGGGCACCAGGCTGTTTTTCTTGACCGACAGGGTCAGAAACAGCGAGGCAAATGCCACCACAATGCACATGAAGAAGGCTTGGTTGGTGAAGTAGATCTCGTGGCCACCAATATTCAGCAGCGGATGCTGGCTGAACATAGGGGCGACCTCGAACTGCTCCATGGGTTTCATCGCCACGGCGCTATTTCTCCCAATCCTTTGCCGCCAATTCGGCGTTTATCTCTTTGGCAGCGGCTAGGACATTACGAATGCCGGCAGCCGCCCCCATCAACGTCAGCACAACTATACCCCACGGTCGCGTGTGCCAAGGCGACCAATGGTCAAAGGCCCAATCTATTCCCCAACCGATGGCGCCACCGACAACAAAGGCAACAACCAACTCGATACCGAAGCGGGAGGCTATCCCGATTGGCGTCGTCGGGGAGGATTTGACCTCCGGCGAACGTTTCCGTTCGGCTTCTGCAATGCGCTCGCTTAGGGCTTTTATATCGTCAGGCTGGTCGGGTGACATTGGCCCCCCTTTCCGCATTAACGCTTGGCCTTAAACTCTCGCAACCGCTCGAAAGCAATGGGACCATAGGGTTACTGCTATGTGGCGTCAAGCTGGAGCACTTTGCCGCAACCCGCTGAAATGCTTCAAAAAAAGAGGGGCGCGGCGATTTGCACTAGACCAGCACGGACAAAAAGTTAATCCCACAGCGTGTGGCCATTGGTAACGATCCTCCGCGCGCGATGCATTGCATGAAAAAACGCCCCTGCGCAACATGGGCGTAGGGGCGTCTGGCATTAACCAATGGATAAACTTACTCGGCGGCGACGCGCTCGGCCTCGGTCAGCGATACCGAAACCAGCTGGCTGACGCCGCGCTCGCTCATGGTAACGCCGAACAGCCGATGCATGCGCGACATGGTCAGTGCATGGTGGGTGATGACCAGAAAGCGGGTCTGGGTCAGGCGGTTCATCTCGTCCATGATGGCGCAATACCGCTCGACATTGGCATCGTCGAGCGGGGCGTCCACTTCGTCGAGTACGCAGACTGGGGCGGGATTGACCAGAAAGACGGCGAAAATCAGCGCCAGTGCGGTCAGCGCCTGCTCTCCACCTGACAGAAGCGATAAGGATTGCAGCCGCTTACCCGGCGGGCGGGCGTAAATTTCAAGGCCCGCCTGCAACGGATCATCCGATTCGGTGAAGGTCAGCTTGGCTTCGCCGCCCTGGAACAGTTTGGCGAACAGGCTCTGGAAATTCACGTTGACCTTGTCAAAGGCTTCCGACAGCCGTTCGCGGCCTTCACGATTAAGGCTTTGAATGCCGCGGCGCAGCTTTTCAATCGCCTGGGTCAGGTCGTCCCGGTCGGCGATCAGGGTGTTGAGGCGATTCTCCGCTTCGGTGGCTTCTTCTTCGGCGCGTAAATTCACGCCGCCAAGCTGTTCACGCTCGGCTTTGAGTTTCTCGACCTTCTTTTCTGCCTGATCCTGCGGCGGCAGTTCAGAAGCGTCTTTAATCTCGGCACGTTCGGGCAAACCTTCAGGTTCGATCTCGAGCTCATCGCGGATGCGGGTTTCCAGCTCGACCAGACGGGCGGTTTCCGCTTCGACCAGAGCTTCGGCTCGGGCGCGTTCTTCGCGGGCGCTTGATGCCGCCGATTCGGCAGCCTTAGCGCGCTTGTCGGCATCGGTCAGTGTGGCTTCGGCGGTGGCGCGCTTGTCAGCGGCTTCTTTGCGGGCGCTGTCGGCAGTGGCAATGGCTTCGATCAGCGCACCACGCTTTTCTGCGATGGCGGCGGGCTGGGCTTCGGCCGTGGTCAGTTCGTTCTGTAATTCTCCGACGCGGCGATCCATCTCGACAATCTGGGCGGCGGCGGCGGTGCGGCGCTCCTCCCAGCGGGTCTTTTCGTTGGCAATGGCCAACAAACGGCGGGCGCGGGTTTCCTGATCGCGTTTTAAGCCTTCAAGCTGGGCGCGGGCATTCGAGCTGGCACCGCGGGCTTCGGTTGCCGTTTGACGGGCTTCGGCGTTCTGTTGGACCAGGGCGGCGTTGTTGCCCAGTTCGGCAAGGCCCTGTGCCGCTTGCTTTTCACCTTCAAGTGCGCGGTCGCGGGTTTCGGTGATGCGGCGGATTTCGGCTTCCCAGAACGCCAGTTTCGAGGCGCGTTCAGCTGCAGCCCGGGCGGCCTTGGTGGCCAAATCCTGCGCCGCCATGATCGAGCGCTGTAAATTGCGCTCGTTCTGTTCTGCGTCGCGTGATGTTGTGCGGGCAGTGACGGTGGCTTCGCGGGCGGCTGCATAAGCTGCGGCCGCTTCGTCTTTTGCTTTTTTGGCGGTTTCGATCTGGCCTTGCAGGGCGGCGAGCCGGTTGCGCTGCGCCAGCCGCACGGCTTCTGCCGACGGAGCATCGGCCGATGCGCGGAAACCGTCCCAGCGCCACAGATCCCCACGTTTGGAGACCAGACGTTGACCGGGTTTGAGCAGCTTCTGCAGCTCGGCGCCCTGATCGGGTTCGATCACGCCGGTCATCGCCAGACGGCGGGCCAGCGCTTCGGGGGCCTGGACAAAGCTCGACAGCTGGATCGCGCCGCCGGGCAGGGGGCTTAAGCCGTCATAGTCGCCCAGATTGCGCCAGTGATGTGGGGCTGCTTCATCAAGCGGGGCTTCAAGATCATCGCCCAGCGCTGAAGCCAGCGCGGCTTCCATGCCCGGTTCCACGGTAACGGCATCGACCAGTGGTGGCCATTTGCCCGCACCGGCGCCTGAGCGCAGAAAATCACTGAGGGCTTTTGCTTCGGCAGAAAGTTTGTTGACTTCGCGTTCGGCATTTTCCACCGGCGCCCGCAAAGCCTGTTCGGCTTTTTCAGCTTCCTGTAAATGCTGGCGCGCCTGGGCCACAGCGGCGGTGGCCTGTTCGGCCACTCGGCGGGCTTCGGCTACGGCTTCTTCGGTGGTTTTGACGTCAGGTGCGCCCGAGGCTTCCGCCGCCGCCGTATCGAGGCGGCTTTGCGCCTGTGATAACTGGCGTCCCGAGGCTTCTGCCAGATCGGCGGCCTGACGACGGGCGCGCAACAGGCTGCCTTCGCGCGCATTATGCTCGGCCAGTTCCGAGGTCAGCTTTTCCAGCAGACGTTCGGCATCGTTGAGCGTTTCGTTCAGCTCCGCCGCGCGGCTTTCGGCGGCGACAAGTTCGGTGCCCGATTGTTCCTGCGCGGTTTTAAGTTCGGTTTCTTCGGCGTTTAAATGGCAAAGGGCTGCTTCGGCGTCCTTGACCAGCGCATTTTCGCGGTCACGGTCTTGGCTGGTTTGGGTCAGTCGCTGATGGAGCGACTGCGCCAGTTCCAGTGCACGTTTTTCTTCGGCATCCAATGCTTCGCGCTGCAACACCAGCCGGTGCAGAATGGCGTTCTTTTCCGCCTCAGCTTCACGCAAGGGGGGCAGTATCTCGGCGGTTTCGGCCTGTGTGGCACTGGCGATCGCGGCGGTGGCGGTGGTGCTTTCAACCACGGCCATGGCTGCGGCCAGCGCTTCACGGGCCTTTTCGGTGCGAAGCTTGGCCGCTGTCCAGCGCAGGTGAAAGGCCAGCGCTTCGGCTTTGCGGATATGGCCAGACAGATTGCGGTAACGCGAGGCCAGACGCGCCTGCCGTTTGAGGCTCTGTACCTGACTTTCGACTTCGCCGATAACATCGGTCAGGCGGCCCAGATTGGTTTCGGCGGCTTTCAGGCGGATTTCGGCTTCGTGGCGGCGCTGATGCAGACCTGAAATGCCGGCGGCTTCTTCCAGAACGGCGCGGCGGGCCTGTGGCTTCTGGCTGACCAGCTGGCCGATCATACCCTGACGTACAAAGGCGGTCGATGAGGCACCCGACGATGCGTCGGCAAAGAACAGCTGCACGTCGCGCTGGCGCACATCACGGCCATTGATGCGATAGACCGAACCGGCTTCACGTTCGATCCGCCGGGAAATCTCGATCGTGTCGCTTTCATTATAGGGCGGGTTGGCCGAACGGTCAGAATTGTCGACCGTCAGCATCACCTCGGCCATATTGCGGGCAGGGCGGTTGGACGACCCCGCGAAAATCACGTCGTCCATTTCCGTGCCACGGATCGAGGTGGCGCGATGTTCGCCCATCACCCAGCGCAAGGCATCAAACAGATTGGACTTGCCACAGCCATTGGGGCCGACGATGGCCGTCAGCCCCGGCTGAATGAGCAGTTCGGTCGGTTCCACAAAAGATTTGAAACCGGATAATCTGAGGCGTTCGAACTTCAAGAAACAGGTCCCATTTTCAGTTCATATGCGCTTTTTGCGTCGTGCCAGTTTCACTTCTTGGCCAGAAGTGTATCCAGTTTTTCCTTTAGCTCTTCCCAGGTCGCCCCGCCAGCGCGCCACAGCTCTCCATTGATGATGATGTCGGGCACGCCGTTGAGGTCGTATTTCTTCTGCGCTTCTGCAGCGTTGCGGTTGAGCCGTTCCTGCGATTTGGCATCGGCCATGCACTGATCAACCTGCGTCGGGCTGAGGCCAGCAATTTTGGCCACCGAGATAATACCGCCGCGCACGTCGGTAATGCCGTTTTCCGGGTCCCACTTTTCCTGGTTACGGAACATCAGATCCATAAACTGGAAATAATTTTCCTTGGGCAGGCAGGCCCGCGCAATGCCTTCGACAGCACCATCCGCCGGGCTGATCGGGAATACGCGCAGCACATAGCGCACCTTGCCGGTGTCGATATAATCCCGCTTAAGATTTGGGATCACCGTTTCATTGAAGTGGGCGCAATGCGGGCAGGACGGTGCAGCATATTCCAGCACCGTGATTGGCGCGTTGGGCGAGCCCATGATCATATCATCGGCATACAGCGTCAGCTTCTGAGGCCCGGCATTTTGCAGCCCATTGCCGGTATCGGCATTACGGCCCAAAAGAATATAGGCCACCGCTGCGGCGATCAGGACTACGCCCGCTACCGCGGCCATGACGATCTGGCGGCGGGAAATTGGCCCATCCTTGGGCTTTTCAACCGCATGAACAGCGGCCTTCTTGGCCGCGGATTTCTTGAGGACGGGGGCGGTTGCTGCGCCGCTCTGGCGTAAGATCTCTCGTAACGCGCCGATTTCGCTGCGTTCGGCAGTGGCTTCCGTGGTCTGGCCAGTCTGGTTGAACTGGCCCGCCTTCTGTTCGCGGTCGGTGATCAGTTTGGACAGCGCGGCCAAAATCTCGCTGTCGCCGTAATCGGCTTTTGCCGCTGCGGCTAGTTCCAGAACCTGAGAAAGCGTCTGTCGACGGGTTTCGCTTTCCGCCGCCTGCAAGGCATTGTCGATAAGGTCCTTAAGGGCCATTTCCTAAACTCCTACCAATCGCCTAAAGATCACTAAAGTCCTGTACTTGGTTTGCCGCGTCGGGCGCGCGCCAGCCGGACCAGGGCGGCCCGTACATCGTCCGGCCCACCATATCTGTTAACCGGATCGTCCGGGCTAACTTGGTCGGCATAGCGGCGACGTAACGGTTGCGGGGGCGGTGACGCAAGGGGGCCTTGCACGAATTTCAGCTTTGTTACCGCATTCCGCCCCAGATAATCGTTGATCCGCCCCGCTAGGGGGCGGGTTTCGTATTGCAGGAACACCGCCGCGCCCGGTTCAGCTTTTAGTGTCAGCACCCCACCTGACAACCGCACCGGCAGGCAGACTTTGGCCACATCGGCACCGGCAATCTCGCTCCAGTGCAGCACCAGGGCAGGGTCGGAAAACCCCGCACGAACAAAGCCAGCCTGACCAATGACCGAACCGTCGGCCGACAGGGCTTCGATACGTCCTCTCCTTTGCGCCTCTTGTGGCGTCTCGGGGGACGGCTTTGTGGTGCGATGAGCTGTCATGGCGCTTTTCTGCATGCGCAATCCTGCCGGATGGCGCGCCGCCGACGCAACGGTACACCCATGACTTGTCCACAGTTAATTTGCGGCCGGTCGGTGGTTAAGCATGCCAAAATGAGAGTGTTTCACCCTTTCACGCCCGAAACCCGGCCTGCATTTTGTATCCCGCGCTTCAGTGCTTCTTTAGTGCCGCTTCGACTTTCGCCTTGAAGTGGTCATAGTCAATTGTATCAAGCTGAACCACCTCGCCATTAATGACAAAGGTCGGCACGGATTCAATATTGTAACGCATCTGACCATCTTGAGCGACGCGGTTGACGCGGTCGATGGCTTCCGTGTTGGAGACGCATTGGTCGAATTTGGCTTCATTCATGCCAAATTTGGCCGAAACCGCCAAAAGGCCGGGGCGGGGGTCTGCAACATTATATTCCGGGTCCCATTTGGACTGATTGCGGAAAACCTGATCGAGATAGGGGTAATATTTCCCCGGCGGCAGACAGCGCGCTACGGCTTCAATCGCGCCATCGACCGAGGTGATCGGATAAACACGCAGCGCATAGAGCACTTTACCGCTGTCGATATAGTCTTTCTTAAAACGCGGCATCACCGTTTCATTGAAATGACCGCAATGCGGGCAGGCGGGCGAAGCGTATTCGATAACCACCACAGGGGCGTAAGGCGCGCCCATGGTGCGGTCATCTTTTAAAATGCCGTATTGGGTGGCGGCGGTGCTGGCATTGGCGCTGTTATCACCGCTCCAGAAGAAAACGCCTGCAGCGGCACCAATTACCACGACTGCGGTAACGGCCGCTATTGCGATGCGTTTGCGGGATAAGTACGCCATGCTATGTCCTCCGTTGGGCGGGCCACTATAGTCCCGATCTTAACGCGGGTGGCAAGAGGACATCGATGGCAATCGCAACCGCCGTCAGACGGCTTTTGGCGTGGTACGACAAAAACAAACGGGATCTGCCCTGGCGCCATGACCGGCCAGAGCCTTATCAGGTCTGGCTTTCTGAGATCATGCTGCAGCAGACCACTGTGGCGGCGGTTGAATCCTATTACCGAAAATTCATCACCCGCTGGCCAACGGTTCAGGATCTGGCGATGGCACCGCTTGACGATCTGCTTGCCGCTTGGTCGGGGCTGGGCTACTACGCCCGCGCCCGTAATTTGCACAAAGCGGCGGGTATCGTAGCGGCCCGTGGCGGCTTCTTTCCGGATACGATTGAAGAATTGACGGCGCTGCCCGGTATCGGTGCCTATACCGCCGGGGCCATTGGCGCGATTGCCTTTGGGTTGAAAGCGGCTGCGGTCGATGCCAATGCTGAACGTGTGATTGCCCGCTTTTATGCCGTTCGCACCCCCATTCCGGCGGCGCGCCCCGAAATTCGTGCGCTGGCCGACAAAATGGTCCCGGCTGACCGACCGGGCGATTTTGCCCAGAGTTTGATGGATCTGGGTTCGATGGTCTGCACCCAGAAGCCGTTGTGCGCTGACTGCCCGTTGGCCAAAGATTGTGCCGGATTTGCCCAAGGTATTGCAGAAACACTGCCCGCTCGGGCGGCCAAATCGGCCAAACCACAGCGCCGGGCGGTGGCCTTTGTGGTGGAAGATGGCGCGGGCAGGGTGCTGCTGCTGCAACGCCCCCCAAAAGGATTGCTGGGCGGAATGTGGCAGCCGCCGATGACGCCGCTTGAGGTGCCGTCACCAAGCCAGACAGAGATTGATGCAGCGAGGCCCTTTTCCGCGCGCTGGCACAAAGTGCCGGGTACTGTTCGCCACGTCTTCACCCATTTTGCGCTGGAGGTCGAGGTCTGGCGGGCCAAGCTTAGCGATGCATCCGGGCGTGGCGGCAATCTGGGGCGCTGGCAGCCTCAGGATAAGCTGGACGAGGTCGGCCTGCCCACCGTGATGCGAAAAATCCTGCGCCATGGTCTGGTGGCGCAGGATTCCAATTTGGATATTTGATCTCAGGCGATCTTACTTTTCCGTCTTTTCCGGGCGAAAGCCCAGAGCGACGAGATATAGCTCGACCGATTCGGCGCGACTGGCCGGCGGCTTGGCATGTTTGACGTCGGCAAAACGCTTCTTGACGCGAATCAACAGTTCGTTGGTGGTGCCACCCTGAAAGACCTTGCCGATAAAGGCTCCGCCCGGCACCAGCACCTCTTCGGCCAGATCCAGCGCCGCTTCAAATAAAGCAAGGGTGCGGATATGGTCGGTCTGGCGGTGCCCCGTGGTGGGCGATGCCATATCGGTCATGACCAGATCGGCCGGCCCGCCCATGGCAGCTTTCAGCATGTCCGGTGTGTCCTGATCGAGCAGGTCACACTGGAAAATCTCGACCCCGGCAATCGGCTCCATCGGCAGAATGTCGGCGGCGACGATCTTACCCTTATCCCCGATCAGTTCAGCGGCGACCTGGCTCCAGCCCCCGGGGGCGGCGCCCAGATCCAGCACCCGCATCCCCGGTTTAATCAGGCGGAACCGGCTGTCCAATTCCTTCAGCTTGAAGGCCGCCCGCGAGCGGTATCCCTTGGTCTTGGCCGCCACCACATAAGGGTCGTTAAGCTGGCGTTCCAGCCAGCGGGTCGATGCGGCACTGCGACGGCGGGCCGTTTGTACACGTACCCGTCCGCTGCTGCGGTCCGATCCGAAATCACTTCCTCTCACGCTTATTATTCCTTCAGCAAATCACGCAAAATGCCTTCCCGCAGGCCCCGGTCGGCAACACGCAACCGTTCACAGGGCCAAGTGGCTTGGATGGCGTTATAGATCGCGCAGCCGGGAATGATAAGATCTGCCCGCTCTTCACCAACACAGCCAATGGTAGTGCGTGCCGGGCGGTCCAGCCCGATCAGTGATTGGGTTATGTCATACATGGCGGCACTGTCATGCCAGGTGCCGTCAACCTTTGATCGTACGTAACGCGGCAGTTTCAGCGCAATTCCAGCTAAAGTCGTCACCGTGCCGGATGTGCCGAGCAGGTGATGGGCTGTCGCGTCGAAGGGGCCGATACCGTCCATCTCGCGCCGCATGGCGGCAAAATGTTCCAGCATCATAGCATACATTTCTGCGTAGCCGAGATGTTCAGATTCGGCCAGTGTCATTACCCCGACGGGGACTGAACAAAAATGCACCATCTCGATCTTAGTCAGATGTGGTGCTGTGAAGGCCGGGTTTTCCGCCGAATGGGGGGCGAGGGCTGGGCTTGGCAGAGTTCTGCGCATAAGCCAGATGACTTCGGTCGAGCCACCGCCAATATCGAACACCAATGCACCCTGATAAGAATCACCCACCAGCGGGGCGCAGCCCAGCGCCGCTAGGCGTGCTTCTTCTTGTGCTGATACGACGTCAAGTTGCAAGCCGGTTTCCGCCGCGGCCCGCGCGATCAGCTCGCCCGCATTGGCCGCCCGACGACAGGCTGCGGTAGCGACAGCGCGCACGCGGATGTCTTTGTGGCGGTTAATGCGGGCGGCGCAAATCTTCAGCGCATCCAGGGTGCGGCGCATGGCCGGTTCGGACAGCCGCCCGGTCTGGGCCATCTGCTCGCCCAAGCGGACAATGCGCGAAAACGAATCGACGACGTTCAGATTATCGTCAGTCATCCGCCCAATCAGCAAGCGGCAGTTGTTGGTGCCAAGATCAATCGCCGCAAGCAATGCGCGCGCCGCTTTCTTTCTGCGGCGTCGTCTTTTTTTTGCGCGAATTACCGGCTCCAAATGCTTGCCTCACATATAAGCGTAGCTGATGGTCAATATGCGCACACGCCTGCCTTGCGCACCAGCGGCGCGAAAGGCGTAAGGCCGTTACCCTGATTTTTGAAAACCGTCCCACCCACGCAATTGTGACAGTTATAGCGTAGCTGATTTCGCAATTACCATTGCCAAGGGCCCCACTTGGCTAAAAAAACGCCCGTACCGCCCGTTTTTGTCGGTCGTTAAGGTGATCGCCCTTTCGTTAAGCCTTGCCGGGGAGCTGTGCGTCCGGGGGCTATGGTGGTGAATGCTGCTGATATTTTTATCAAAAAATGCTGGTTAAGACTTGCAGGGCCCGCCGCCATGGGCTAAACGGTGCGCCCCGACCGATATGGTCTGGCCGTTGGGGGATCGTCTAACGGTAGGACAGCGGACTCTGACTCCGCCAGTCTAGGTTCGAATCCTAGTCCCCCAGCCAATTGATTTCCTTACATATATTTGGCCCATGCCAGCCCCGATGCCCCACGGGGCGGTAATCCGTTTCAGGCTTCAGATTTGCTAGTGAAGGCAATCAGGCTGTCGGTGGAGCTGGAATTGCCCATCGCTTGGCGGACAAAATGGAACAGCGGCTTAGTCTGACGGGGCCGTTGTAATCATTACCTAGTTATCAAATACGCGTGCTACAAGTTTTGTAGCGATCCACCGCACAATGCCAGCAACAGTTATGTGCCGTCGTTGGGGAATTTAAAACGCGTTGCATTGCTATGTGCACCGCTTGGTCAGCTCGCCCGACGATATGGATTACATAAATTCCATCACACTTATGGGGCGGCCATTTGATCCGTATCCCTTCATCCTGTTCAATTTGGTGCCGTCAATGATGGTCGCCGTACAGGCCCCGATCATTATGATGAGGTAGAACCGATAGGACGTTCGCGATCTTCAACGTGCCCAAAATGATTGCCAGGTCAATCTGAAGGCGGGGGGTTAAAGTCGGGCGATTTCAGAAAAATAAATCAGTTGCTGCATCATCAGTGGACCATCTGATGAAAATTCAGGAAATGAAACCGACATGCTAGCCAAAATAACGCCCAGAAAATCATAGGCGGCGCTTATAAATGCACTGCCTATGAACGGGTGTTTTATATATACGATTTCCAACCATATTTTTGAATTGGGATATACGTCGGAATAAGTTCTGGTGATGGGATCAGCATTAGATTGAATATCGATAAATCAATATCTATCTGCCGACAAAGTGTCTCATCAATGATAACGAAAATGCGGTCACCATAATTTTCAAGCTTCATTAAAAGACGCTCGAACTGTTTTAACTGTCGTACCGGCATAGCTTGAGCAGAAAGTGTAAGGTGAACATGGGACTGCTTCATCAAGTGATGCAAAATCGGTGTCGCGTTTTTGAAAAAACGACGATTGAGAGCGGCATCAAGCTGAATTGTTAGATTGGGTATGGCTTTCGATGTTTTATGGTTTACCCAAACTTTACCGTACTGAAGTCTGCGGGCGATAATTTCCTGTACAGAATTGAGTAAGTTTGTATCTGTGACGTAGTCTATTGGTGCGGCCCAGAGGTGATCCCTGGCAAAATTGCGCATCGACAACCCTGTAATCCAATCAGAGATGACGAGGGGAATAAGCGCGGGATTTAAGATTGGAAACGAGCGCATAAAATAGAAAATTCTGCTAAATCCACCGGGGATAATACCGTGGCGTATGAGGCGAAAAATAATGCCGATACTTTGAAGTTTCGTATAGCCGCCACTATAGCTGGGTATGCCAAAATAGCGTATTTTATTGCGGATACGATTTCCTATTCCTGCATCGCTAAGTAATGAGCGATAGATGCCACGGTAATGATGGGACATGTCATCATCACTCATATTTTTTGGGATAATATTGGTGAATAATTGTGTGTTATCGGCATCGTCATGAACTTCACGTAATCGGCCTTCACGAACCATGCGGTCATAGAGTGGCGTGTGGGGCATAGCCGTCAATTGACCGATCATGGCTGATTGAATACCTGCATCGGTGATAAAGCGGTATTGGGTTTCAAATGTTTGAGATGTGTCATTATCAAAGCCGATAATAAAGCCAGCAAGGATATCAATGCCCTGTGAGTAAATTCGTCGCACGGATGTAAGAATGTCTTCACGCAGGTTTTGCTTTTTACCTGTCTCCGTCAGGCTGACTGGATCGGTGGATTCAATTCCGATAAAAACCCAACCGAAATTAGCCGCTTTGAACAGCCGCAATAGCTCGTCATCCTGGGCCAGATTTAATGAAACTTCTGTACCAAAGGAAAATTTATAGTGATGCACATTCTGGTATTCGACTAGAAAAGATAACAAATCCTTGGCTTTTTTTTTGTTGCCGATAAAATTATCATCAACGAAAAATATGCTGTGCACACCAAGTTGGCGTAGGGCATCCAATTCATGTCCAACCTGAGTGCTGCTTTTCATCCGTGGTTCGCGACCAAACATGACAATAATATCGCAAAATTCACAGGTGAATGGACATCCGCGCGAATATTGTAGCGTGGCATTTGAGTAAAGTGAAAGTTTGAGTAAATCAAAACGCGGTACCGGAGAATCCGACAAATTTACTGTTCCGGTTTCGCGGTACAATGTTTTAGGGCAACCGTTGATAAAGTCGCGGCAAAATTCCGGCCAAATATATTCAGATTCACCAGCAACAACCGTATCTGCCAGGCCATCATATTTTTCGGGGTTCAGTGAAGCTGCCGCACCACCTACGGTGACGTAATATTTCTTTTCTCTGTAATAGCGGATCAGTTCACGTTGGCGGGGGGCTTGCACCCCCATGCCCCCAATGCCGATAATGTCTGCATCCGGTGCAAGCGGTACGGCCTCAATATTCTCATCAATGATTTCAACCTGCCAATCGGCAGGGCATAAAGCCGCAACGGTTGCCAAGCCCAGTGGCGGGTTGACCGCACGTTTGCCGGGCAGGACTGTGTGAACGGCCCATTTAAAGCTCCAGAAACTATCCGGAGCTCTTGGATTAATCAGTAGTAGACGCATCATACCCCCTGTAAATGTTGAAAGATGGGTAGTGCACTCTAATCAATTCTAAATGTTGAAATGTGCTATGCTGCGAGGTCCGTATTGCGACAGCTACGCAGGCGTGATGAGGATGCGCTTATTTCTGGTATTAGCAAGAGCAGCCTATAGTTTGTTAATACATTTCCTGCTGTGGGGCTTGAAATGTTTTTCTGAGCCATCGTGCCGAGGAAGTCGTCTTGTTATCCAAGCCACCAGCGCCATATAGCTGAGAAGTGCACTTCCGTGGCAGCACAGCCTTAGGAAACTAAGAGCGAATATGACCGCCCCGGCGTAACCATTACAACTGCTACCTATAGGTTAATTGCGTCGTTAAGTGCTGCACCAATATAGTACGGCTTACTGGATTTTGAACGTTACCGTTGATATTATTGCCTTGTTACCAATGATTTGAGGGTGAAATGGCGGAAAATATCAATGTACTCGCAGGCAAAACTGTCTCGGCGGCGCTGCTGGCTAATATTCCGCGGTTAGTGACTGCCTATTTTTCGCATGTGCCTGATCCTGAAATCGTTTCGCAACGTGTCGCTTTCGGTACATCCGGGCACCGTGGTGCGGCTCTGGCGGGCTCTTTTAATGAGGCGCACATTCTGGCGATTACTCAGGCTGTTTGCCAGTATCGTAGTCAGGCCGGTATTGATGGTCCGTTGTTCTTGGGTATGGATACACATGCTTTATCCGAGCCCGCTTTCGTCAGTGCGATCGAGGTTCTGGCCGCCAATGGCGTGGTGACGATGATCGACGAGCATGGCGGCTATACCCCGACGCCAGTGATTTCTCACGCCATTCTGGCCTATAATCGCGGCCGCGAAACGGGCCTTGCCGACGGTATTGTGATTAGCCCGTCGCATAACCCGCCGGATGAAGGGGGATTCAAATACAACCCCCCCAATGGCGGGCCGGCAGATGTCGATGTTACCCGGGGTATCGAGGCGGCGGCAAACGCGTTTTTGGAAAAAAAACTCGTAGGTGTGGCACGTATCCCTTATGAGCGGGCCTGTAAAGCGGCCTGCATTCAACGTCATGATTATACGTCGCCCTATGTCGCTGATCTTGAAAACGTGATTGATCTTGAGGCGATCCGTTCTGCAGGGGTGCGGATTGGGATCGATCCGTTGGGGGGTGCCGCTGTCCATTACTGGCAGCCCATCATCGAACGCTACAAGATCGCCGCCACCGTGGTGAACGATGCCGTCGATCCGACATTCCGCTTTATGAACCTCGATTGGGACGGCAAGATTCGTATGGATTGTTCATCGGCTTATGCGATGGCAAGCCTGATTGCGATGCGCGAGAAATTTGATATCGCCTTTGCCAACGACACCGATGCAGACCGGCATGGTATTGTTTGCCCGTCGAGTGGGCTGATGAATCCCAATCACTATCTTGCCGCCGCGATTGCGTATCTTTTCACCAATCGCCCGGGTTGGCGCAGTGATAGTGCTGTCGGTAAGACAGCCGTTTCCAGCGGAATGATTGATCGTGTGGCCACAAAACTCGGGCGTAAGCTGGTTGAGGTTCCGGTTGGTTTTAAATGGTTCAGCGCAGGGCTCGTTGACGGATCGCTTGGTTTCGGTGGCGAGGAAAGTGCGGGCGCTTCGTTCTTGCGTCAGGATGGATCGGTATGGACGACCGATAAAGACGGTCTGATCCTCGGCTTGCTCGCGGCGGAAATTGTTGCGCGCACGGGGCGTGACCCGAGCCAGTTATACGATACTGTCACCAGTGATTTGGGAAAATCTAACTACCAACGGATTGATGCGCCGGCATCGCGCGAACAGAAGAAGCTGCTGGCAAAGCTGGAGCCAGCTCAATTCGATGCCAAGGAACTGGCTGGTGAGGTGATTGAAGCGAAATTAACCCGTGCGCCGGGGAACGATCAGCCTATCGGCGGCATCAAGGTCGTTTCAAAGAATGGCTGGTTTGCGGCGCGGCCCTCTGGAACCGAAGATGTCTATAAGCTCTATGCGGAAAGCTTTAAGGGGTCAGAGCACCTTAAGCAAATTCAGCAGGATGCACAGGCCGCCATCGCCCGCGTACTGGGGTAATGCTTTGACGTATCGCGGTATGATCTGCCGGGATCATAACGCGATTGTCTAAATACTGATGTGGTCATTGATTTAACGCACGCCACGAAACCGCGTCGGCGGTAGCCCCAGGGTTTTGCGAAACACCCGTGAAAAATGCAGGGTGTCAGAAAATCCGATGCTTTCCGCTACCTGTTTAACCAACGCATCCGATTGCTGCAGCAGCGTAGCGGCATGATGCATCTTTAGGCGTAGCAAAAACTGATAGGGGCTGGTCTGTTCATAGCGGCGGAACAGGCGACACAGATAGGCTTCAGTCACGCGGCAGGCTGCGGCGGCTTCGGTCAGGCTGTGCAATGAGAGAAAATTCTGTTCGATATGGCGGCGGCAACGTTGATAGGTGGCAAAGGCCACGGTCTCCGGCCCGGTAAGCGGTGCTGCTGAGGCGGCGATCTTCAACGCCAGGCAATCGAGCAGATGGACACATAATTCGCTGTTCTGGCTCCCCCCGCGCACGCCGGCCTGGATCATCTCTTCGAACAAGGGGGCCAGAGCATGGGACGGGTAAACCTGTGCCACATGATCCGGACCGGGTAAAATGGATGATCGGATTTTTTCTGCGCGGTTGCCTGAAAAACAGACAAAGTATTTGCTAAACGGATCAGTGGCTTTACAGCCAATTTCCAGCGCTGTGCCGGGACCATAGGCAAAAACCCGTCCGGCGGACAGTGCGTTCTGCTCCTCACCCAGTTTTAGCCAGCCGCTGCCAGCGACGACATATTCCAGACAAAAAAAGGGCAAGCCGTCACGACGGATGGCATAGTCAGGGGCGCAGATTTCCAAACCGCCACAGGCAACCGTCAGGGCTTTTGGGGCTGGGGCCATGCCGAAGTAAAACCGCCGCGAGTGGGCGACCTGCGCCGAAAAGAAAGCCGGGGCGACCACTGATGGAGGGATTGGTAAGGTGGCGTGGCGCATATGTGAAAGCCAATAATATCCATATCACTGCCAACAATAGCCATTTATTGGCGGCTTTGTCGATCCTATCCTAACCATAATAATCCATAGCCCGGATACACGGGCAGGATCGGGAAACGCAAATTATACCGCAGACCGTTTGGCTGTTTGCCATGCTGTCTGCTGGGCTTTGTAAGGGCGGGAAGGGACCTATGGTCCATTGTCTGGCACTCGATTTCGGTGCTTCCAGCATCCGCGTGGTTGATATCGCGCTGGTGGACGAGCGGCTGCATCTGCAGGAGCTTGCCCGTCTTGCCAATGGCCCGGTCTCACAGGGTGGCCATCTGATCTGGGATTATCCGAAGATTTTTTCCTGGCTTGAGCAGACATTGTGCACCGCAGGGGCTTCCGGCGTACCATATGCCAGTGTGGGGGCGGATAGCTGGGGTGTCGATTATGTTCTTCTAGATGGTGCCGGGCAGATGATCGGGGCGCCGGTCTCTTACCGTGATCCGCGTAGTGCTGGGCAGATTGATATGATCGCGGCCCATATTGGCCCTGCGGATCTTTATGCCGCCACCGGCATTCCCAATATGTCGTTCAACACATTGTATCAGTTGGCTGCCTTGCAGGATGAGGTGCCACAGGATATTGCCGCGGCCTGCCGCCTGCTGTTTACCGCCGATTATGTCCATTATTGGCTGTCGGGTGTGGCGGCGAATGAGCGGACCCTCGCATCGACCAGCCAGATGCTGGGGCTTGATGGGGGGTGGCTGTCACCGATTTTATGTCATCTTGGTTTATCCGATACCGTTTTGCCGTTGCTGGTTGCTCCTGGCACGGCATTAGGGCCGGTGCGATCACCCTTTGGGCTTAACGCTCAGGTGATCGCCCCGGCCTCTCACGATACCCAGTCGGCCATTCTGGCCGTTCCGGCGGTGGGGGATGACTGGGCTTATTTGTCGAGTGGCACATGGTCGATCCTGGGTGTCGAATCCTCGGTGCCGTTTACCGGGCCCGCAGCTTTGGCCGCAGGCATCGGAAACGAGGCGGGGTTTGGCGGAACCTTCTGCGTGCAATCAACCGTTACCGGTCTGTGGCTGGTGCAGGAAATCAGCCGTCAACTCGGCGGGGCCGACATTGCATCGCTGGCTCTGGCGGCGGCTGAGGCTACGCCAATGCGCACATTAATCAATCCGGCCGCAGCGCGGTTTCTGGCCCCACCGGATATGATTGCTGAAATCCGTATGGCGGCACGCGAAACCGGCGAGGCAGTGCCGCAAACCCCGGACGAGCTGGTGCGCTGCGCCTATGACAGTCTGGCTTTATTCTATCGCAGCAAAATTACTGAATTATCCGCGCTGACCGGCCGGGCCATCCGCCAATTGCATGTCGTGGGGGGCGGTGCGCATGCGGATCTGCTCAACCGATTGTGCGCGGCGGCGACCGGGCTTACCGTATGGGCCGGGCCGGGGGAGGCCACCGCGCTGGGTAATGGGCTGGCGCAGTTGATTTCGATGGGCGTGGTGGCCGATGCCGCCGCTGCCCGCCGCCTGGTGCGCGACAGCTTTGCCCCAACCCGCTGCGACCCGATCCCTTTGCCGGGGCTGGACGCAGCAGTCGCACGTTTCGATAAAATCTGTACCAATCATCAGGAACTCGTATGACGGACCAATTGTGTTTACGCCGTGAAATGATCGCCACCTGCCTGCGCATGAATGCGGCCGGACTGAATGTCGGTTCGGCTGGCAATCTGTCGGCACGCATCGGTAAAGGCTTTCTGGTTACGCCTTCCGGCATGGCCTATGAGGCGCTTGAGCCCGAACATATCGTCGAGATGGACTGGCAGGCGCGCTATTACGGCAATTACATTCCGACCTCAGAATGGCGTTTTCATTACGCCATCTTAAAGGCGCGGCCCGATGCCAATGTTGTGCTGCACAGCCACGCGCCCCATTGCGCCATACTGGCTTGTTGCCACCTCGATATTCCGCCGATCCACTACATGATCGCGGCGGCGGGCGGCGATGTCGTCAAATGCTCGGGCTATGCGCCCTTCGGCACGCCGGAGCTGTCCGAGATGGCGCTGGACGCCTTGGGGCCGCGCAACGCCTGCCTGCTTGGCAATCACGGCGTCATCGTGCTGGGTGCCACCATCGAAAAGGCTTTCTGTCTGCTGGAAGAGGTGGAAAACCTCGCCCGCACCTATATCGCGACGCGGATGCTTGGTTGTGGCGTCACGCTGTCTGGCCCGGACATGGCGGTGGTGCTGGAGCGCTTCAAAACTTACGGCAAACAGCCGGACGAACTGACGAAGATTGTCTTCGATCCGGCCAATGCCGTCGTGCCGCCCGAACGGGGTGGCGATAAATTAGAATAAGAACCTTGGAGGGATTTTATGAACTCTGTTTTCGACGGTGATCTGCCCAAAATCGGTATTCGCCCAACTATTGACGGGCGGGCCGGTGTGCGCGAAACGCTGGAAGCCCAGACCATGGGCATGGCAAATGCGGTGGCCGAACTGATCGGCAAAACGCTGCGCCATCCCAACGGCAAGGCGGTGGAATGCGTCATTGCCGATCGCACCATCAGCGGCTTTGCCGAGGCTGCGGCCTGCGCCGACAAATTCGCCCACCTCAATGTGGGGGCCACAATCACCGTCACGCCGTGCTGGTGTTATGGTTCGGAAACCATGGATCTCGATCCCCAGATTCCTAAAGCGGTGTGGGGCTTCAACGGTACAGAACGTCCGGGTGCGGTGTATCTTGCCGCGGTGCTGGCGGCGCATAACCAGAAAGGCTTACCCGCTTTCGGCATCTATGGCCGCGATGTGCAGGATCAGGCCGACCGTAGCATTCCTGCCGATGTCGAAGCAAAAATTCTGCGCTTTGTCCGTGCGGCGCTGGCGGTGGCGCATATGCGCGGCAAGGCCTATTTAAGCATCGGCGGGGTGTCGATGGGTATCGCCGGTTCGATCGTCGATCAGGCCTTCTTTCAGAAATATCTCGGCATTCGCCCTGAATGCATTGATATGAGCGAGGTTCAGCGCCGCCTGCAGCTTGGCATCTTCGATCATGACGAGTTTAAAAAGGCGATGGGCTGGGTAGAAGCCCATTGCACCGAAGGGGCTGATATCAACCCACCGGAAAAACAGCATAGCCCGGAACTCAAAAAACGCGAATGGGAACAGTGTGTGCAGATGGCGATGATCGGTCGCGATCTGATGGTTGGTAACCCAAGGCTTGCCGAAATGGGGCTGCACGAGGAATCCAACGGCCATCACGCCATTCTGGCCGGGTTTCAGGGCCAACGGCAGTGGACCGACTTCATGCCCAACGGCGATTTCCTTGAAACCATGCTCAACACTTCGTTTGACTGGAACGGGCCCAGGACACCCTTCGTGTTGGCGACGGAGAATGATTGCCTTAACGGTGTCGGCATGTTGTTCAACTATCTGCTGACCCAGCGGGCGCAGATATTCTCGGATGTGCGCACCTTCTGGAGCCCGGAAGCGATTGCCCGGGTCAGCGGCTGGCAGCCGGAAGGGGCGGCGGCCAATGGTGTCATCCATCTGATCAATTCGGGGGCAACCTGTCTGGATGCCACTGGCGAGATGATGGTGGGGGGGGCCCCGGCCATAAAGCCGTTCTGGGATGTCACCGACGCCGATATGGCTGCCTGTCTGAAGGCAACGCAGTTCCGTCCGGCCAATGTCGATTATTTCCGTGGCGGTGGGTATTCGACCAATTTCGCCACCCGGGGCGGCATGCCGCTAACCATGGTGCGCGTGAATCTGGTCGATGGTCTTGGCCCGGTGTTGCAGATTGCCGAAGGGCAAAGTGCCAGCCTGCCCAAGGTGGTGCATGATACCCTCGACCAGCGGACCGACCCAACCTGGCCGACAACATGGTTCGTGCCGCGCTTGACTGGGGGCGGACCGTTCCAGTCAGTTTATCATGTCATGGCGGCATGGGGGGCCAATCACGGGGCGATTTCCTATGGCCATATTGGCGGTGATCTGATGGCGCTGGCGGCGATGCTGCGCATTCCGGTTGCCATGCATAATGTGGCCGAGGCTGAGATTTTCCGCCCCAGCGCTTGGAACATGTTTGGCATGGAGCCCGTGGGGGCAGATTATCGCGCCTGTGCCGCCTATGGCCCGCTGTACGGTTGAGGATGGGCAAAATGCTGAAAGGTATTTCACCACTGATCTCGCCAGATCTGTTGGCCGTGCTCGCCCGCATGGGCCATGGCGACGAGATTGTGCTGGCCGATGCGCATTTCCCCGGTGAGACATTTAATCGTCGTGTTTTGCGTGCTGACGGGGTGCGGGTGGCCCCATTGCTGGCGGCCATCCTGCCTTTGTTCGTGCTGGATGCCTATGTTTCAGCCCCTGTTATCATGATGGCACCGGTGCCGGGCGACAGTCTCGATCAGAACTTGCTGGCATCTTACCGTGCAGAAATCGACCATTTCGCGCCGGATGCGCCAGATACTAACTTTATAGAGCGCTTTGCGTTTTACGAGCGTGCCAAGTCGGCTTTCGCTGTGGTGATCACTGGGGAAACCGGCAAGTACGGCAATATTATTTTGAAGAAGGGCGTAACGCCGCTCGCGTAAGGAGCGGCAAACAAAAAATAAGGCCGGAAAATTCGGTCAGGGAGGACACGCATGAGTACCGATGGTGCGCAGGGCAAGGCTCAGCGTTATACGCTGGCGTTCGTCTTGATTGTCAGTTTGTTTTTTGCCTGGGGCATTGCCAACAGTCTCAATGACATTCTGATTCCGCAGTTCAAGAAGGCTTTTGTGCTGACCGACCTGCAGACCGGTCTGGTTCAGTCGGCTTTTTATGGCGGGTATTTTCTGCTGGCGATCCCGGCGGCAATATTCTCGCGTCACTTCGGCTATAAGGCGGCGGTAGTGTTTGGGCTGTGTATTTTTGCCTTAGGTGCGTTTTTGTTCCTGCCAGCAGCGCGTATGCATGCTTATAGCTTTTTCCTGATGGCGCTATTGGTCATTGCAAGTGGATTGGCTTTTCTTGAAACTTCGGCCAACCCTTTGGTTGCGGCACTGGGTTCCGTGGAAAGCTCTGGGCGGCGGCTGAATTTCGCGCAGGCATTTAATCCACTTGGGGTGCTGACTGGTGTTTTTGTCGGCCGCTGTTTCATTCTTTCCGATGAGAGCCAGTCTGCGCAGCAATTATCCTTTGCGGTTGTCGGGCCTTATTTGGTGATTGCCGGATGTATTTTGTTGGCTGCCTTGGTCATCTATCTGGTGAAATTTCCACCAATTGCGACTGCCCGGGTGGAAAAGGGCAGCGTGTCGGGCGGGTTCAAGCCGCTTCTGCATCATCCCCGCTTTATGTTTGGCGTGGCAGCGCAGTTTTTCTATATCGCGGCACAGGTCGGGGTGTGGAGTTTTACCATACGCTATACCCAGCATGCCGTGCCAGGCATTACCGTTACTAAGGCAGCTGAGGTTTTGTTCTGGTCGCAGTTTGCCTTCATGGTTGGGCGCTTCATTGGTACGGCGCTTATGGGGACAATTATGCCAGAACGGTTGATGGCGGTTTATGGCGCCATCGCAGCGGCATTGACATTGGGGGCGACCCTTGTCGGCGGTTGGACCGGGGTGATGTGTCTGGCTGCGACCAGCTTCTTCATGTCGATCATGTTCCCGACCATTTTTGCCGGGGCTATCCGCGGTTTGGGGCCGCTCACTAAACCCGGATCGTCATTTTTGGTGATGGCAATTATTGGGGGGGCGGTGGCCCCACCGGTAATGGGGCTGATCTCCGGTGCATCGTCAATGCAGTATGCGATGATTGTGCCGTGCTTATGCTTCTTGGTGGTGACAGCTTTTTCGTTGGTCAGCAGCACTGAATGGCGCCCAGTCCTGCATCACCGGTCAAAAGTTGTAACACCTTAAAATTTCGTGGGGGCATCTTCGTATCACGCCCGGAGATGCCTTATGTGGGGCCGGCCGGCATATTACTTAAAACCGACCGGCCCAAGGTAAATGCACTTTGATTTTAGGCGATGGTTATACTTTATTCTGCACTTGCACCTGCCGAAGTTTTTTTCTTTTGTCCTTCAAAAAAGCGAATGTAATAGCCAAGGCAGGCGTATCCGTTGCTGACGGATCCGGTATCCTTGGCAATGGTATTAATCCAATTTGCCTTTTGAGATAATTCACGCCTGACCCAATTACAAATGCTAATAGAGATGCCGTGACGCTGTGCTGTTTCCTGAATCAGTTTGAGTTTTTCAACACAAATAGATTTTTCAGGGGCTAAGCGTGAACGCTGTTTTATATGCGTCTGATTTTCTTCCATCAGGTAAGATTGGAAAAACTCAGGCAGTAATGCAGGGTCAAAGTGATTTATATATTGTGCAATAAGGGAAAGATTTGCCAGATCAGCCGTTAAAAATTCTGGCTTGATATTGACAACCCCCGCGGCGGCCAGCGCAGAAATGTATTCTTCAACACATTCTGGTGTCAGGTAAGGCAGGATTAGCGGTTGGCATAATACTGAACTCGATACCAAGCCCAATTGCTGGCAGCGTTGCATTACCTCTAAGCGATCTGCAATTGTACCGGCATGTGGCTCGAGAATATTGCGCAGATATTGCGGCATAATTCCGATTGAGCCATTCCATTGCGCGTTACCAGCCAGTTTGCCGGCCAGTGATAAAATCGTATCTCCACGATGCGTAACACTAACCTGCTTCATACCCGCTTTGGAGCAGATGAATAAACGAACGGATGAGTCAGGGTGACGATCATAATGATTAATGAACGTTCGTAAAATATCATGAGCAACGCCAGAGACAAGATGTGGCTCACTAAAGGCGTCAGTTTTGGGTGAAAAATAATAGAAAACAGAATTGTTAGTGTTTCTCTCAAGCGATTTTTTTAGTTTTTCCGTGTAGTTTGTGAAAACAGTTATCTGCTTGCACTGATTGCCATCTGTCACAAGGCAATACTGACAGGATATCGAGCACGACCCTACCGACGGAGTTACTTCAAAAACATTTGTCGGGCAGATGTTCGTGTAGTTGTGAATTTCAAGTTCTTGGTCTGAATCCGTCTCAGCCTCAAGATAGGTCGAGCTTGGTTGAAGTGCGTTATTATCGAAGAGCGTCTGATAGCGCTTCGAGCCAGCTGCCAAAGCTGCGCGTACTTCTGCAGGAACAGGGTAGGGAAGGTTGAGAGAATCTACCAGCGCATTATCGATCATAATTGGGGTGAAGTTTGGAAGGGTATGTGCTTCACCATGCATTTCGAGATTATTGTAGTTGGGCATTTGGGAGACCCTCCTAGGCCAGGATTTAAATTATTAGCGATTTGTGCTTGATGTGTATCCAGCATGAAATTGTAACGCTTTTACTGTTATGGCTATTATTCTGGCTCGTTTGTCGCTACTTCTGGGATTTTATTTCTTCGTAACGCTCTATGGAGAGAGGCTTATCCAGCAACTCACCATTACCATCAAAGTGATAATCCCCATTGGCACCAACCCAGTGCGGCATGTATCGAATGGTATATGCAAGATCTAATGGGTTTTCTGATCCGGACAACGTAACGGCTTCAGCAAGGATATGTAGCGCGTCATATCCTTGTGCGGCAGATGTGTCGGGATCTTGTCCATAACGCGACCTGTATTTTGCAACAAAATCTCTATTTTTTTTCGTCAGTCCATTAACATCATAGAGCCCAATAAAGTTGGCTCGCTTAATGGCTGTTCCGGATAAATCGATAATATTTTTTGTTAGATCACTGGCGACAAGAATGGGTGTGGTAATCCCAACAAGCTGCGCTTTATGAAGAAAGTCTGCTGTATCGGCATCTTGTCCAGTAAATAAAATAATATCTGGTTTAGATTCTTTTATCTTATTGACGGTCAATCTGAAATCGGAATGGCTTGTTGGGTAGGGTGCTTGGTAAACCAATTGGCTTCCTAGTGCATCCTGAGCAATGCGATATTGGTACGCGATGTCTTTTCCGTAGGCATCTTCTTCCCAAACCATTGCGTATCTTTGCGGTTTTCGTCCCAGCTGAGAAGAAACGGCAAGAAATTTTGCAATTTGATCGGTCGCTTGAACTGTTCGAATAATATACTTGTTACCATGCATAGTCATTGCACGGTTGTTGATATTCACCATGATATGTAATAGGCGACTTGTCTCAAAAATGGAGGAGGCTCGTATGCCTATGCTATCCTCATCGTAACCGATAACGGCACTCATTTCTGGGGAATTGGCAAATTCAAGCGCAATTTTCCTAGCCGTATTCCAGTCATTTTTGTCATCACGAATTACCAGCCGAATTGGCGGGATATTAGAACCTCTCTGTGCGTTAATTTCGTCTTGTGCAAGTTTAAGACCCTGAACCATTCCGTCACGTCGAACAGAGATTGGCCAACTTACGCCAACCACCAATTCATTTTGTCGCTTTTCAAGATTGGCAAAGCGTCGCTCCCCCATTTTATCAAGAGATAGCCACTGGGGAGATAGAAAATAGACCAGCACACCGAGTGTGACCGCCCCAAAGAGCAGTTTCTTCATGCTGTCAATCCTTCCCGAGAATGATCGGCAGACCTGAGTGTCCCGCTCCGATGACGACGGTTTTTGCGTTCGGAGATTTAGCAAGTTCCTGGGTCGCCTGTACGCCGTACCAGCTCAATACAGATGGGGTGAGGCTTTTATTAAGCGTATCGTTGTAGACTTTTAAACCGTCAGATTCGACACGCTTACGCTCGGCTTCTTTTTCGGCGATAGATAAGCGATAAACATACTCACCCTCCATCTGCTGGTAAGCCATTTTATCTTCAATGGCACGTGTAATTCGGGAAGGTAGCGCAATGCTTTCAATTGGCACATCATCCAAATCAATAAAGCGTGCTTCTAATCTGATTTTGGCAAGCTCGCTGACCCTCTCCTGTATAGCTTTTTGCGCGGTATAAATTTCTTCGGGTTTGTATTGCCCAAACACCGTTCTCACAACCGAGCGCATTTCTGGTCGAACCACAACATCTACATAATTCGGACCAAATCGCTGATGCAGAAGCGCCAGGGTTTCTGCAGGTAAAAAATATCGGACGGAATACTGCACACGGACATTTAAGCCATCTACAGTCAGTGCGTTAATGGTATCGTTAAACTGCTGTCTGCGCACATTATAAACATACATTTTATTAAAGGGTAAAATCACATGAATGCCTTCTCCATATATTGTATCGATGACTGTACCGCCACCTAAACGGCGCCATAACACCCCTAATTGTCCGGAGTGAATCGAAACAAGATAGGAATCATGAAAAAATATCGCAGCAAAAACGATCATGAATCCTGCAACGATCCAATAATGGGCTTGGCTTTTGATATGGACTTTAATTTTTTGATGCTGTTCGGAAAACCATTTTAGAATATTTTTCATTCGCTACCCTCCTGAGGAGGCGCTTTAGGTGTGCGCTGAATTAGTGAAGTGCGTTTAGAAACGCCTGATTTTTTGGAAGCTTCAAAGTCTCGTAAAGTTCCGTAATCCATCTGAAGAACGCGATCTGCAATATGATAATAACGATCGTCGTGAGTTACGACGACAACGGTTTTTCCGTTTTTTTTGAGTTCTGGTAGTAAAGTCTCATAAAAATATCCCCTAAAGTGTGGGTCTTGGTCGGCCGCCACTTCATCAAATATATAGATCGATTTGTCTTCCAAATAAGAAACGACAAGTGCCAGTCTTTTACGTTGCCCTGTTGAAAGGTGTGTGTTGGTGAAATAACCATTAGAGAATGCAGTTTTATGAGATATTTCCATAAGCTTAAGCAACGCATTAACTTTTTCGGGTGCGGATTTATTCAATCCATGTAGTTTATCGAACAGATAAAAGTCTGAAAAAATCGCTGAAAATAGGTTGCGATAGGACTGAATGTTAGCCGGACCAATTTGCTCGCTATCAACACGTATCGCACCTTTTTCTGGCTGATAAAGTGCAGTAAATAATTTCATGAAAGTAGTTTTTCCACTACCGTTACCGCCTATAAGAAAAAGCACTTCTCCATGTCTTACCTCACCATTAATTGGCCCAACCTGGAAGGTGGCATTTCCATCTGGATCGTGGTACGTGAAGTAAACGCCATCAAAATGAATAGATTTAAAAGTGCTCATATCCCTCAGTGGGGCGTTTTCATAATTTGCGGATTTTGCTAATGTGGCGTCCAATGTTTTTTCTAAACGTTGCAGATTATCAATCGTAACATTCACTTGTGAAATCATTGGTATCATTGTGACGACGTTTCCGAGAGGGCCAAAGAAAAATAAAATGGCCGCCACAATTTTTGTTACAGATCCGGAGAATGAATTCGAAAGTACCGGAAGAACGAAAACAATAGATCCAAGTAAAATAATGAAAAACATCTCAATAAAAACGATATTGTTCGAAAATAAAAGCATGACACGGGTACGAACGTCTCGGACACGATTGGCAGTTTGCTCAAAGTCACTAAATACGTCATCGCTTTTCGTATGATTAATGCGAAGTTCCTTAAACCCTTTAAGCAACCCGGTTAGGGCATTAAAAAGCTCATCTTCGTGTTTCAAAGATCCTTGCAAGCCATCTTCGTAGCCCTTGCGATCTTTGAGATACATTCCCGCCCCGCCAGCAATGATGGCAAGACACAACAGCATCGCAACCGGTGAAATCGTTGCGATATACGCCATAGTGAAAATAATCATTACAGCCGATTGTGCCGCAGCAAATAGGGGGCGGGCAGCCTGCGCAATAGCTGCCGTGTCACGGCTTATTCGGGCGTGAATATCCGTTTCGCCAATCGTTTCTAATGCCAGAAGGTCAGATCGACGTATCTTATCCGCAAGCCTTACGCGAACGCTGCATATGGCCGTTTCTGCAATCCGTGTAGATTCATAAAGTACATAGCGCAGAGAATAAACAAACAGTGTGAGGGATAATCCGAACCATAGAAAATGCTGCCAGGATGGCCCACCTTTTTGCATGGATTCGACCGCCGCGTTGATCACGGCCAGATTCATGGCATTGGCAATACCAGACGCCGCTGTCAGTATAATCAGCTTTTTATTAAGGGCTTGGGTTTCCCGCTGTAGGAAATTTAGAATCCCGAAGCGCAGTGGTGCATTCATTATAAAGTCTCGGGTGTAAATGGGTTCGTGCTGGCGGCGGGTAGTGTATTGATATGGTAGTGTAGAGTTGTCTAAAAATCTACCAATAGTAGATTTTTCGGAAATGTTTTACCAGAATTGGCAGATAAATTTGCCTTCCTAGATAACATGGGACGATATCTTCTTGGTGAAAAGCTGCGCTGCGTGGCGAAGTAGGGTCGCCTGTCCGCTTGGGGGTGTCTTTGGCCAGCTAAGCCCGAGCTGTGACAGCAGCATTTGCGTTCGTGTGGATACGGTTTCCAAACGTCTGGCTTGGGCTTGTGGTGAAATCCCACGATAGAGGCCAAAATTCTCCAGTGTTTCTGTCAGGGCCGTATTGATATCTGGATTGTCAATTGCGGCGCTTAGTCTATTAAGAAAATCGTTGAAGCTGCCAACCTGTATGGTCTGCTGAGACCTAATAAATGTTGCGAGGGTTTCCCGGTGAGAATTTTCAATATGATGGATTTCATTTGCCAGTGTGCTGGTTTCTGCAAGCAAGACTAATCCGCGCGCGACTAAGTCTACATGGCAAAGCCATAAATGTGAGTCATTAGGAACCATACCTAAGCGCAGGAATGCTGCTAATTGACGAAAAAATGCATTTTCCTGAATGTTGCGCTGTAGCGGGCCACCTTCAGCCGCAAATACCACATTTCCGACCCGATAGATGGTGGCGTTGGCTAGGTCTTGGCGGGCGGCTACAACCAGACGCTCGGCCTCTTGCTTGCTGCGGATATAATAGTTTTTATCCTGAGTATCAGGAACCTCATCATATTCCGTGAATAGATGAAATCCTGTCTCTGGGGCCTTTCCACACGTCGAAAGCGTCGAGACAAAATGGAAGTCTGCTGGATTGGCGCTACGCCGGGCAGCCAGTTTCAACAGACGGGCCGTAGCGCTGACATTGTCATCCGAAAAGTCCGTGTAATGACCAAAATGCTTTACATTAGCAGCGCAGTGATAAATTGCTTGTGTCTCACGGGAAATCTGTTCATATGTTTGGGGTGCAAGCCCTAAATCGTCGCGACGCAGGTCTCCGGCCCGAACTGTCAATTGTGGTGCATTTTGTATAGCCGTGGCTTGTTTGGTACCAAAATAATAGCGCAGAACATCCCCCAAACGAGATCGGCTTGCACTGTCATCAGCCCCTCGTACCAGCACGGTAACGCTTCGATTTTTCTGTGCCATAAGCTCGCGTAACAGGTAACAACCAAGATATCCGGTTGCCCCCGTTAACAGAACCTGTTCGTAGCTGCGCCGGTTTTGTGGTACAATTTTCTGATAGGCAATATTTTTTGCTTTGTATGCATCCCATTGGGGGGCCAGTGCAGTGGTACGTTCGGCTTCGTAGTCGGACAGGGTGTTGTGATAGTCCTGCCAATGATGCGTTGCGGACTGAATAAGTGTTCGTAGTTGCGCGGGGCGGTGCTGACAGATTTCTGTAAAATCTGCCAAACACGGATGCTCATATAAATCGACGATCTCACAGCGGAATGTACGGCGCAGCTGATTGACGACTGCAATGGCACGTAAGCTATCGCCCCCAATATCAAAAAAATTATCCTCACGGTTTATAATTGGGCGTTCAAGGTGCTCGGACCATATTTGGGCAATACGTTGTTCTTTCTCGTTGAGTGGTGGTGTTTTCTGATACTTTTCAGTTGAGTTGAAAATTGCATTTGGACCGCAAATCAGACCGAGAAGTGCGGATCGATCAACTTTTCCCACAGAAGTTAGCGGAATGGCAGATACCCTGATAATTGATGATGGCAGCATGTAGGAGGGTAATTTTTTTGCCAGAAAATCATGCCATGTGTTCTGGCTAGGTTCGACAGCCCCAGAGGATAGGCAGACAAAAGCCCAAAGACTTTGACGGCCATTGGGATTGCTTCCCACCAGCGCGACACACTGGCTCACGTCTGGATGAGTGTTGATGATATGCTCGATCTCTCCTAGCTCGATCCGCTGTCCACGTAGTTTAATCTGATTGTCGGTACGGCCAAGGATTTGTAAATCGCTGCTTTGGGTCCAGCGTCCTAAATCACCGGTGCGATAAAGTCGACCGTTCGAGGCTTGTACAAAATTTGCAGCTGTCTGTTCTGGCTGATTAAGATAGCCCAAGGCTACCCCCTTACCGCCGAGCCAGATCTCCCCCATTGTTCCCGGTGGAACGGGTTCTCCATTTTTTTTGTAAATATGCACTTCAGTGTTAGCCAGTGGCTTCCCTGCCGTTAGTTTTGGCATGCTTGGAACAAGGACGCCAACTGTTGCAGCTGCAGTATTCTCGGTTGGGCCATAGCCATTGATATAGCGAAGACGCGTGGCATAGTGCTTGGCATCCGCGGTTATTGGCGGTTCACCAACCGTCATCAGCATCCGCAGGCTAGAGAAGTCTGTTTTCTCGAATAACCGCAGATAGGATGGGGGCATGGTCGCAACCGTAACTTCTAATCGCGATAATTTAAGTCGCATACCTTCAATGTCATCCATCTCGCTGCGAACGACTGGAACTATCGCAGCTCCTGCGGACCATGCCATAGCAAGATCCGAAATCCAGGCGTCAAAGGCAGGCGATGCCATTAGCAGTACGCGGTCATTAGCCTTGATACCAAGAGCACTGGAAAGCGCAACGCCAAGATTATTTAGGCCTTGATGAGAGAGTACTACCCCTTTTGGGATTCCAGTCGAACCAGAAGTATAAATGATATAAGCTGGGGCGAAATCTTCTGGCTTACTATCTGTCGTGTCGCAGATGTTATCATTGAAGGTTTCTTGCAATAAGGTTTCTGGACGAAGAACCACATATCCCGCATTGACGAGTTCTGGCGGAAGGCTTTGGCCGTCAGAAACCACAATTTGGTGGAGCGCTGCATCCTGTGCAATGAAGGCCAAGCGGTCGGCAGGAAGGTCCGTGGCTAATGGCACATAACATGCACCAGCCTTCCATATTGCGAGGACAATTTCTGGCAGATGGATTGAGCGGCGTGTAAAAACGCCAATAGGCTCATCTTTTTTTATGCCATTTTTTCTCAGTGCATGCGCTAAAGCCGTCACTCGGACGTTAAGCGCAGCATAACTTGTGCTGCCCTGCTCGCTAATAATGGCTGGGCTGTCTGGGGTACGTTTGCACCAGGTATCAAACTGCGCGGGGAAGCTTGCAGGCAGTGCTAATGCAGGCCCATATTCCCATTGTGATAGCAAAGATTTTTCAACAGGAAGTAAGGCAGGCAGCGGCGTTTCAATTGCGCGGCTTGGTCGGGTAATGAAATCGGCCCATCCAGCCAGTGCGTTGATCCAAGCTTCGGCGGTTTCTTTTTCGTATAGGGCTGCATTGACATACCATTGCAGCATCAGGCTGCCATCAGAGCGGCCTTCATGAACCAGCACCATATCCTGCGCTGGGGCGTTGGGACGGAGGCTGTAACTTTCCACCGATAAAGTCGGCGGTGCTACAAACGCGATACCGTCACGGGGGGGCACTTCGCCTGGATTTTCAGCCACAGCAAAATCGAACAGGGGATAACGTGCGGGAGACGGGGCCCATGTGTGATCGCGTCGAAAATCCTGATATATAAGCGCAAATGGATAGTGAACATGCTGTAATCCATCAGCCAATGCGGCCTGCATCATACGCAGATTTTGTTCGACAGACGCGGCTCGGTCTATTCGGCATGAAACAGGCAACATATTGACAAAATAACCGATAAGTTCTGATTCCTGGGTGGTTTCCCGAGTTGAAGCTGCTGTCCCGAGCAGAAATTCCGATCGCTCGCAACGCCGAGAAATTTCTAATGCCATTAGCGTTAGAAACAGTGCGTGCAGACTTGCCCCATTTTTACTTGCGAAAGTCCGCAGGCGTGTTGCAACGTTTGCATCCAGTGGAATGCGGAAGGTATGCGCTCCTTTAGCTGTATGCGCAGTGCGCCCATCGGGGCGAGCAAAATCCAATGGCCATTCGTCGAATGACGCAGTCGTATCTTTTGATTCACGCCCATGTTTTGCAAGTGTCTGTCGCCAGTACTGGAAATCGGTTTGGCCGTCAGGACTTAATAAGTAAGTGGATTCACGCCCCGCCCCCTGATCAAGAGACAACGACAGTGGTGGTAACGTTTGTCCTTGTAATAGCTTAGTAAGATCGTTTGTCAGAATACCCAACGATACCCCATCTGCGACCGAATGGTGCAGCGATATCCAAAATAGGGTCTGTTGGGTTTGGCGGATGCGTACAATACCTGCACGCCATAAGGGCGGAGTACTCATCACAAAAGCTTTGCCCTGGCGGCTCTGACTATAACTAAGGGCCGCATCGAGATCTGGCTGTTCGGTTATTTCAAGCTCAGCATTTCCATCTGTTTCCGTGAAACGACGGAGTGTACCGGCTTCATCAATACGAAATCCTGTACGTAGTGCATCATGACGGTCAATCATGGCAGCCCATGCCGCATGCCATTGCGATTCCGAAATATTTTCGGCATTCTGCACAATCATGCTCAGTGGTATGATAAAGCCACGGGTATCAAGACCTGCTTGTTCCGCAACCCAAAATTCACGCTGCCCTTGCGTCGCAAGATCCGTGGGTGTTTCGCAAAGGCCGGATGGGGGTGTCTGGTTAATTCGCCTGGCAAATCCCTGCAGTGTTGGCTCTGCAAAAAGATCTCTTGCCGGAACCGGATACCCGAGAAGCGTTTCCATCCGGTGTATCATGGCGATGGCTAAAAGGCTGTGCCCGCCAAGAGAAAAGAAGTTATCATCGCGGCGGATATTTTGAACTTTTAGCAGGTCTTGCCAAATACCCGCAATTTTACTTTCTAAACCTTCTTCAGGCGAAGAATCTGCATTGCTTCGATGCTGGCGGTCGAGTAGGCGTTTTAGGGCGCTTTTATCCACTTTTCCAGAATCTGATAGTGGTATGGCCGTAACGGTTATCACCATGGATGGAATCATATAGCCCGGCAGACGATCTGCAAGATAGTCTCGCCAGCTGTTTTCTGATGGGGCGTGTCTGCCTGGGCGTGGGCTGACAAAAGCCCACAGACTATGTTCGTGTCCCTCCCGGTGATCTAATATCACAACGGCCTGTGCAATGTCAGGATGCGTCACAAGTGCGGATTCAATTTCACCAAGTTCTACACGAATGCCATTGAGCTTTACCTGATCATCAACTCGGCCCATAATTTCGAGGTTGCCGTTTGTGTGCCAGCGTCCCATATCACCGGTACGATAACGGCGACCCCATGCTGTTTGGATAAAGGTTGATGCTGTCAGATCGGGACGTCCGACATACCCTTGCGCAAGGCCTGTGCCACCAAGCCATAACTCTCCTACTACACCTGGGGGAACTGGATTTCCGTTAGTATCGCAAACATGAATGCTTGTGTTGGGAAGTGGGCACCCACCGGATACGAATGCTTGTGGTTCAGCAGATAAAATGGCCATCGTACTGCTGATGGTATTCTCTGTTGGTCCGTAGGCGTTGTAATAGCGTTGGCGGGCAGCATATCTCTGCACATCTATTGGATAAGGCGCTTCGCCTCCTGTGACAAGAATGCGTACTGATGGTAATGCCGCACCGTCAAATAATCTGAGATAGGAAGGCGTGATATCCGCAACAGTAATCTTCAGATCGTTTAGAAATGTTCGGAACTGATTAGGTGCGCTTAAAATATCATAAGAAACAGGGCAAACAGTTGCTCCGAAAGCTAGTGGCAATCCTATGTCCGACAGAGATACGTCGAAGGATGGAGAAGAAAATATCAAGCTGCGATCATCAGTTGTCAGGCCATACGCCTCACCGGTACCTAGGATCATGTTAACGTAGGACCGGTGACTGATCCGCACTCCTTTAGGGCGACCGGTCGTCCCGGATGTGTAGATAATATAGGCTATATCGTCCGGAGATCCACAAAGTTGTGGGCGGTGGGTATGAGTGTTTTTAAATCCATCCTCAAGCACTTCTGGTCGCAAGACGCTTGAAACGGTTTCGGCAAGTTTGGCTGGTACCTTAAGACCATCAAGTGCGATCAGATGCCTGATGCCGGTGTCTCTTGCCATAAAGGATAGTCGTTCCGCTGGCAAATCGGCAGATAAGGGCAGATAGGTTGCGGCGGCTTTCCAAATGGCAAGAACTGTGGATGTAAGTGCGGTGGATCGCCCGGTCAGTACGCCAACCGTGTCACCGGGTCTTACATTGCGTTTGATCATGGCGTGAGCCAGAGTGTTCGCGTCACATTCTACTTCGGCATATGTCCGCTGAAAGGTTTGCGTTAATATGGCTATGTGTGTGTCGGAATTCTGTTGTTTTAAATCGATCTGTTGTTCGAAAATTTCATGAAAGCGAAGGGGGGGGCGCTGAATCTTTGCCCCATATTCCCATTTGTCGAGTTTGACGGCTTCATTTGGCAAAATGCTGGGCAGTGGATTTTCTACCTGTCGCTCCATGGTTAACCATGCGGCCCAGTCACGCAGTGACGTAAACCAGCTCTCTGCTGTTTCACGGCTATAGATGGCCGCATTGACATGCCATTGCAGTATTAATCGACCATCAGCTAATTGCTCATGGCTTAAAACCATGTCTTCGCCGGGAGATACATGCCAATATTCATAAGGAGCGTTGGAAAGCCGCGTCAGCTCTATGGATGTCGGCGCAGCGTTTTGTGGAGGGTTTTCCGTTACCGCAATGTCAAAGATGGGATAGCGGGCAGGGTGGCGGGAAGTTGAGCGCTGCATACGCAGGTTTTGATAAATTCGTGCGAAGGGATAGCGTGCATGTGTCAGCGCATCCGAAAGCTTTCTACCCGTCTGATTGAGAAGGGCTCCAAACGAGAGATTTTGCGGCATATGAACCACTATGGGTAACATATTGACGTAATATCCGACGTTTCTGCCATCTGCAGCGGTTTCACGGACCGATGTCGTTGTCCCTACAATGACATCGTTGCGTCCGGTCCGTCGCCGTGCTTCCCAAGCCAGAAGCGCCAGTATAACCGCATGTAGACTTGTGTTGTGGTTCTGAGCCAGGGTTTTAAGATGCTGAGTTGTACGGTTATCAAGGCATGCCTCAAAACGGTGCGTTCCTGGTGCTGCCGTGCTTGATCGGGCCGTGTCGAGTTGCCCTTCCTCAAAGGCGCTGTCAGACACTTGGGCCAGCACAAAATTCCAATATTGTGCATCATCACTGGCTTCAGGCCCCGTTAAATACGCATTTTCGCGTGCTGCCGTGTGGGCAAAGCACCCTGTAATTTCTGGTAGATTTTCGCCGCGCAGCAGTGCACTCAATTCCGCCGAAAGAATGCCGACAGATTGCCCATCGCCCACTGAATGGTGCAGGGCAAGCCAGAACATTTGTTCACCAGTGCTTTCGATTGCAACAATCCCTACACGCCATAAGGGGGGAGATGCCATAGAGAAGGGGACCTGCTGGCATTGTCGGATAAATACCAACGCTGAAGATGTATCGGGGCGGGTGGCATAATCAAAAGCCACGTTATCATCTGTCGGCGGAGAAATTATACGATGGAGTGTGCCGTCTGCGGCCATAACAAATGCGGTACGTAAGGATTCGTGGCGTGCCACAAGCTTTGCCCATGCGGTGCGCCAGGAATGTACTGGCTGGGTACTCCCCACAGCGATTTGGATCAACGGAATCGTAAATGTTCGCGTATCAAGGCCTGCTGCTTCGGCAACCCAGAACTCCTTCTGGCCTTCGGTTGCGTGGTCACTTTCGGGTAACCGCTCTGTCAATGCGTGAGTGGATGTGGTGTTTTTTGCAACACGCTGGACGAAGTCAGACAAGATCGGTGCGGCAAATAAATCTCTGGCCGAAATGGGGTGTTCAAAATCTTGAGAGAGACGGTGCGCCAGTGTCACCGCAAGCAAACTGTTTCCCCCTAACGCAAAAAAATTATCTTCACGCTTAACGGTGACATTAAGTAGATCATGCCATACTGCTGCAATGCGGATTTCTAATGGGGTTTTGGGCGGTGTTTTACTTTGATCTGTTTTTTTCTTTAATAGTGTAAGCTGATTTAGCAGGGCTTTTCTGTCGAGTTTCCCGGATGGTGTCAGAGGAAATAATGCCACCTCGGTAATGGATGCCGGAATCATATGCGGTGGCAGGTGTGCCCTAAGATGTGTCCGCCAGTCGTCCTCGCTAGGCATGGCGGCATTTGTATTGAGCCGAATAAATCCATGCAGTGTCTTGGTCTCACTTGCCCCCACGGCCATCACCACTATGGCTTCTGCAATATTGGGGTGGGACTGCAGCGTCTTTTCGATCTCACCGAGTTCAATGCGCTGGCCATGTAATTTTACCTGATGGTCCATGCGACCTTGCAGCTCCAGCCGACCATCTGTGGTCCAACGACCCAAATCCCCCGTGCGATAAAAACGCCCCTCAGATGTTTCAATAAAATGTTTTGCAGTCAGCACGGGATTATTGAGATATCCTTGTGCAAGGCCGACGCCACCAAGCCACACCTCTCCAACAGCTCCGGGGGGGGCTGTCATACCAGTATCACTGCGAATAGAGATACGGGCGTTGGGGATGGGGTGCCCCGTAGATAATGGTCGGTCGGTTTGGGGTGTGGCCGAAAGCTTCTCCATACTGGCAATAATGGTGGTCTCGGTTGGACCATAGGCATTCCAGATGTCGAGATAGGATGCGTGGTCGCGGGCATCCTGATGGTTGGGGGCTTCACCACCGGTTATTAGTATTCGCAATCCTTCAAAGGGCGTCTCTTTGGAAATCCGTAAATAAGATGGTGTATGAAAGGCGACGGTAACGCCGCATGCGTGATATTTTTTCTTTAGCGCCCATGGATCATCACGTAAGGCACGTGACACCGGTACCAATGCCAGTCCATTCACCAGTGCTATACTTAACTCCCAAATCGAGGCATCAAACCCCGGGGTCGTAACAAGGGCAACGCGATCATTATGTGTCAGCCCCGTGGCTTCGGCCGAGGTGCAGGCGACATTGATGACACCTTCATGTGGCAGGGCGACACCCTTTGGTTGCCCGGTTGTTCCCGAGGTGTAGATGATATAGGCGCTATCTTGTGGGGATCCGGCACGCTTTGGGCGCTCTGCCATCCTTCGTGGTTCAGATTCCGGCCGTAGCACACGCGTTACGGTATCCGTTATCTCGGATGGTACGATAAGACCGTCAAGGGCTATGACAATCTTGGCTCCAGCATCTTTGGCGATGAAGGCGAGGCGTTCCTGTGGTTGTTCGACCGAAAGTGGAAGATAAACGGCACCAACCTTCCACACGGCCAGAATCGCCGCGGGCAGGCTGGGCGAACATTCTGTGAGAATGGCTACCGGCTGATGCTGTGAAACGCCATGTCGGATGAGAATTTGGGCAATACGGTTTGCTTCAGCATCAAGTGCCGAAAAACTTAATTCGCTAGTCTCCGTGGCGATAGCGATGGCATCAGGATGCTGATCGGAAAAAGCTTCAAATACCTCGTGAATACGCATATTCGGGCGGGGTATTGACGGTCCATATTCCCATTGGGAAAGTTTCTTGACTTCTTCCGGTAGCAGAGGTGGCTGTGGGACGTTTATCCGTGCAGGGACTTCGGCCAGCCAACGTGCCCACGCCGCAAATCCACTTAACCACGCTTGTGCGGTTTCCTGACGGTAGATGTCCGGGTTCCACACCAGGGCTAATTCAACGTCGCCACTATCGGGTAGTGGTTCATGGCTGAAGGCAAGATCAAGTCCGGCTGCAAGGGCGCTGACTTCACCTGGAAGTGGGCGGGGGGTAAGCGAGAAATCCGTTGTTGGGTTGCCGCAGCTTCGGGATGAATTTGCTGTGAGTGAAATATCAAAAAGCGATGTTCGTGCCGGAGACCGGGCGTTGGGGTGACGTTGACGAAATTCCCGATAAATCATGCCGGTAGGATAAGATGCATGCTCTAAAGCTTCGGTCAGCTGTGCTTGGGTGTTGCGAATATGTGCAGCAAGCGGCAGCGTTTCGTCACCATGCAGTACCAGTGGTGGCACGTTAACAAAATATCCAACGGCTGCTTCGGCCCATGCCGGGCGAACGGAGACACCGCTACCGAGAACGAGGGTGGATCGTCCACTACGCCGGCGGGCTTCCGCAGCCAGAAGTGTCAGAAGAAGGGCATGCAGCCCGACTTGTTGCGATTGTGCCAGCTGGGTGAGTGTGGCAACCGTTGATACATCGAGCCGTTCGGTAAGGCGGGGCGCAGTTTTTCCACTCGGCTGGACCGGTCGGCTGCTGTCTGTAGGCAACTCGCCGAAGACGGGCTCTGTTGTCTCTTGTGCGAGTGCATCCAGTTTGTTGCGCCAAAAGAGGCTGTCTTGCGTCGCAATGGGGGATGCCAGATATTCCTGCTCTGCTTGGGCCGCAATTGCTGTCCCATCGAGGCACTCTGACAGCGGGCGGTCCAGCAGAATTGCATGCATTTCTTCTTGCAGTATACGCGCGGAAAGGCCATCGGCTACCGCATGGTGTAAGGTAAACCAAAACAGTGTTTCACTATTCTCGTTCAGTTCCACCAGACCTGCGCGGGCCAGCGGTGGCTGCGTCAGGGAAAATGGTGTCTCCACCCGCGCAGCGATGCAGCGCCGGGCATCGTCTGCGCTCTGGACGTGGTCAATTGAAAAGCCCGCATCGGGTGGAATATCCGTAGCCAATATTGTCCGCCACCTGATTGAGGCGTCAGGTGCAGTAAAAAATGCGGTACGCAGAGCTGGGTGGCGCGTGACTAATTGTGCCCAAGCTTTTTTCCAGCGATCTGCGGTTGGATTTTTTCCTTTGATGGACAATATACGGGTGATCTGAGCCCCGGTGGTAGCAAGGCCAAGTGTTGCTGAAATCCAGAAATCTTCCTGCCCTTTTGTCGCGGCACCTTCCGTATGCGCAGAGGCTGAATCATGCGTAGGAATCGATGTTTGGGCTATTGTCTTGGCTAATGCGGCAATGGTAGGGGCCGTTAAAATGGTTCGGGCTGCAACATTATGGCCTAATGTCAGGAGGCGTTGACTGATGGCGATGGCCAACAGACTTGTTCCTCCTAGCGAAAAATAATTATCATTACGCTGTATCGGGCGAATATTCAGCACATCCTCCCAGGCCGCAGCTATGTGTTGTTCCGTTTCTCCTGTCGGGGGATCTTGGCATGGATCCGTTGTGACCGTTTGTGCAGATGTGGCAAGTGCCAAAAGGGCTTGGCGATCCACCTTGCCCGAGGTGTTAGTCGGAAAGTCGGCGAGTGTCAGAACCCGTGCGGGCAGCATATAGGACGGTAAAGTTTTCCCAAGAAACGCATGCCATATTTCTATTTGTGCCGGTATCGAAGCCGCACCCTTAACAAATGCAATAATCTTCCCATCATGCTGAATTGCGACAGCGTGATGGACTTCGGGATGCCGCATCAGTGTCAGCTCGATTTCGCCAAGTGAGACTGATTGCCCAGAAACCTTGACCACATCACTGGCACGGCCAAGGGCAACCAGATTTCCCTCTGGCGTCCAGCGGCCTAAATCGCGTGAGCGATAGGCTCGGCCATAGCGGGTTTGAACGAAACTTGATGCGGTCAGATCCGGCTGACCAATATAGCCCCGGGCGATACCTTGTCCGACAACGTAGATCTCCCCAATCTCACCCTGTGGGACGTCTTGCCCATCTGCATCAAGCAGGTGGACGGAGGTGTTGGCAAATGGGCGACCGCTTGGAATCTGGCCATGTCCATGCGGATCAACCCGCATCATACAGATTGTCCCACAAACTTCCGTTGCCCCATGTATGTTCCAATACTCTACTGTGCGGGCATAGCTGCGGGCATCTTCGGCGTTTGGCCGTTCACCCGCGGTAATCAGGCATCGCAGGCCTGTTGGGACGGCGCCACCAAACAAACGCAGATAGGATGGGGTGAAGTGCGCTATGCTAACCCGGTGACGAGACATCATTTCAAGAAGTTTTGTCGGCTCGTCAAGCAGATCACGCGATGCGGGGACAAATGCTGCCCCTGCCAATAAGGGGGTGCAGACTTCGCGCAGGCCCAATATGAAACCTGGCGCCGTGGCAAGTAAAACGCGATCCTTTGAGGTAATCTTTTGAGCCTCTATATGCCCATAGGCCATATTTATGATTGCGTCGTGCTGTAGCTGGACCCCTTTAGGCTGCCCGGTCGATCCGGATGTAAATAGGATGGCGGCAACATCTGTCGGATTGCCCACGGTTCTGGGCCGTGCTGCGTTACCCGCTATGTGGCCTGCGCGGAGATCATCAGGACGAAGGATGGTAACGGCGTGTTTTGCCGTCTGGTTCAGGCGATTCAAAAGCTCGGTCGGGGGGGGCAGTCCATCCAATGCAATGAGATGCTGCATACCTGATTGCTGGGCAATGTTGACGAGCCGGTCTGTTGGAAGGTTTGCCGCCATTGGCACATAGACGCCCCCAGCTTTAAGAATCGCCAAAAGCGCGATTGGAAGCATTGCAGATCGTTCGGTCAGGACCCCAACGGGGTGCCCGTGTTCCAAGCCTTGGGTGTTGAGGGTGCCGGCAAGGGCATTCGCCCGGAGTTCTATATCCCGATAAGTCATGATGACCGTATCGGAGATAATGGCCGGTTCGTTGGGCTGTTGGTCCGCTATGGCCTCGAAGCAATCCTGAAATCGTAGTGGTGGCCAACACTTACAAGGACCAGCGT
This sequence comes from Micropepsis pineolensis, assembly GCF_055392125.1. Lineage (NCBI taxonomy): Bacteria > Pseudomonadati > Pseudomonadota > Alphaproteobacteria > Micropepsales > Micropepsaceae > Micropepsis > Micropepsis pineolensis. The sequence goes on along the minus strand of NZ_AP042408.1, from coordinate 2,351,461 downwards.
CGTTTGTATGTATTGTGTCTGGTGAGCGGTGATATGACTTAATCTCTGACATTGCTATGGCTGGGTCCGTTTCCCCGAAAGTAAATGTTAATTTGGACCTACAGGGTAAGATGTTCTCAAAAAATAACAGAAAAAAGAAATTTATACTAATAATTGTAACGGAAGGTGTGTTTTCAATTTTATAAATATATAAGGGTATGATATCTATAGAGTATTATGTAAATTTATATGAATACTAATGTACAATATCAATAATCTCGGTATAGTTTAATTTTGTATTTTGTGGTATTAGGTGTCATCCGTATAGGTGATTTGATGTGTGTTTTTGCCCTTTGAAATATGAGAGGCCGACGTTATGTCCGAAAAAGCCAATGAAAGTCCTGCAGATACCGCAGACAGTACCCCTGTTGATCCGGTTGTTCGGGCTCAGCGTGTGGATTCACTTTCGAAGAACCACATTTTGTCGTCGATGGGGGTTGGCTTGGTTCCCATCCCCGTGGTCGACATTGTCGGGGCGCTGGCGGTTCAGCTCAATCTGATTAAAAAGCTTTCCATCGAATATGGTGTCCCGTTTGAGCAAGATAGAAGTAAGGCAATTTTAACGTCATTGCTTGGTGGGCTTTTCCCTGTCGCTGCTGGTGGGGTGGTCATCAGCCTGCTGAAGTTTGTCCCCATAATCGGGCAGACTGCTGGTGCGGTTACCATGCCTGTTATGTTAGGGGCTGCGACCTATGCGGTTGGTAAAGTGTTTGTCCAGCATTACGAGGCTGGCGGCACTATTCTGGATTTTGATGCAGGTAAGATGAAAAAAACTTTCACCGAACAGTTCTGTGCGGGGAAGGATGTTGCATCGAACTTGCGTGGTGAGGCTCAGCAGCAAAAGGCTGCCAGTTAAGCCTGTCTCATTCTGTACGTTCCTGATCCGGATGGTTTTCGCCTTCCGTTGTGGTGTGTTCTGTGACTGAAAGCTGATAGGCTGAGCGTTAGATGGTCGTTCTGTCCGTTGGGGTGGAGATTTTGTCGTGGAACTTTTTCTGTTTGCTATCGTAATAAGTCTTATTATTGGCTGGTTTGGCCGAAATAAAAAGTTTGGCTTTTGGGGGTATTTTTTTTGTTCATTGGCTCTTACCCCCTTCGTAGGCCTGATCGTACTTTTTGCTTCTGACACCAGAAATAAGAATGACCGATGTGGAGATAATGCGTCGGTGTCTCCTGACATCGTGTCATAATCTGTGCCTGAGGTTTACAGCATTGATCTGACAGAGGTCGAGTGCGCACCTGTTGTATGGCTCTCGGTGTTAGATGATTCAGAGATTTTGCGTGCTAATAGTTTTTTTCAGCCGCGGGATCGTCTGGCCTTCGTTGCCGCTCATGCTTTAAAACGGATTGTACTGGCGGAAACGTTCTCTAACCAGTGCGCAAAAACATTGCAATTTAATACAAACGGTTTTGGCAAGCCATTTTTATCACATAAGGCTGCACCGCAGTTCAATCTATCTCACACGACAAACCTGATTGCGCTGGCGATATCATTACACGCCACCGTCGGTATTGATGTTGAAGCTTTAGGTGGGGCATATGTGTCGCGTAGCTCGATGCAGTTTATGCTGACACTTGAAGAACGGGCGGAACTTGACGCCGCTCCTGACTGGAAACGCGCATTTCTTACTTTGTGGACAGCAAAAGAAGCCGTCGTCAAGGCTGAAGGTGTGGGGCTTTCCCAACCCGTTTCTGAAATTCGTATAGAGCAAATGAGTGCGACGGGTCTAACACAGCGCTGGGCACTATGGCAGTCGATGCCAACGTCCGATCATATTTTGACGTTGGCTTGGAATAAGTCGAGTGAGGTCGTCAATAGTCATAGTTTAAGTGCGGCTGATTTAACCAATTGGATATCTCGCGCCAGCTGCACGTAAAAATAAAAAAATGTTTTGACCTGTCTTCCGGAGACTGGACCATCTAAAACTAGAAAATTCTAATTTAAGTTCTTGGCCGGACGGAGAATTTTCCATATCGGTGGTGTGTCGTGAGGTTAGAAACGGGGAGGCGATATACTATAACTGGCGCAAACGGTAAAGTGGACTGATGCCGTCCGAGATGAAGCGGTTGCGGCAGCTTGAAGAAGAGAATGGTAAGCTGAAGAAGCTGGTGGCCGATCTTCGTCTGGCAAGGCGATGCTGTAGGACGTCATCCGCTGAAAAATATGAAGCCTGCCCTGAAGCGGCAGATGGTAGATCATGTATTTGTGGCGTGGCAAGTGAGCATTTGTCGAGCCTGCCACGCGCTTTGAGTTGTGAGATCGATTTATCATTACCACGCACGATGACCCGAGCCTGCGGATCTGAAGCAACGGGGCAAGAAGATTACCGAAACGTGAGTGCGTTATGGATATCGGTGAATACACATTTTGCTGCGACGAGAATGATGTAAGGTCAATGCATACGCATCTGGCGGTTATATTGCGAATCGGGCCTGCAAATGCGGCCCAAACCATCAAAACATTAGTTCGGGAGAAATAGCATGAGGATCGTTGGGCGCCACACATCCGAATGAGGCCTAGGCGAAGTGCCTGAATGCAAACTGGTTTTTGAGCCTCGACGAAGCGCGTCGAAAATGCGAGGCTTTGCGTAGAGACTACAATGAGGTGCGTCCACACAATATATCGGCAATAGTGAGTAGCGACAGCGTACGAACGCCGAGAGAGCTTGTCCGGGCGTCGGCATCATCGGCCCCAGCCACTCGCCCAAAGAAGTCAGAATTTTCTAACTCTCGTGGTCTAGTGTTGGGGGCATGCTCATAAGCTAGGGGCGAACTTAGCGGCAAGGCTTGGGCTGCGCAGGTCTGTGGGGAATATTATGCAAACAGCAAATCTGTGGGTCCGGCTGCCGTGACAGTTGGGCGACATGTTGTGTCCAGCGGTTTGGAATTGCGTCGAGCTACGAAGGCGGAAGATGGGGGAAAAGCGATGAATGGGACTTGCAAAACAGTATTATTTTTACTGCTTCCGTTGCTGCCGTGCGGGGGCACGTTGGCGTGTTTTGCCGCGTCGTCGGATCTTGAGCAGAGCTATGCCCGCCATTTAAAACAAGATGGGGAAAAATCCCTCAAACGGGATAGTGCCATGTTGAACGATGAAATTGCCAGTTATGATTTTCCGTCCACTGTCGTGTCGATCGCCTGGAGCCCGGACGGCCGCCGTCTGGCCGTTTCCTATGATGAAGATAAGCAGGTGGCTTTGATCGACCGCGCCACCGGCCGTACGATGTGGGCGATCGAGAAACTGGCAAGCGATTATCCCCCGCCTTGCTGCAGGTTGCTGTTTTCGTCTGATGGGACACATTTGTATACCGCTTCCGCAGTGACGCGCGGCTCAGTGAAACGGGACGTATCCGTCTCGATACTTGACACGCGCGACGGTTCCATCTCTGGCGCATTCACATACCATGAACCGCTGTCTGGCGGTTATGCTATGGCTTTGGACATGGCACTTAGCCACGACGGCAAGACGCTTTATGCGATTCCCGGCGAGACGAATGAGGTGATTGCATTCGACACGCGCACCGGGGCCGTTACGAATAAATTTATTGCCCAAGAGGGCGTTCCGGAAACGGGGTGGGGCTTTACCAGTGGGCGTCTTGTTCTGGACGAAGATCGTGGTCGGCTTTGGTTTGCGCATCAAGGGACGCTGGTGGGGTGGTCTCTTGATGGAAAGTCGATGGTTCAGGTGCAGGCGTTTCAGCTCGGGGTTACCGCAATTGCCCTTAATAAAAAGACCGGCGATATCGTCGTCGGGGGGACCTCAGAGGTGGAACAGAGTCTGTTTCCACGCGGCCCGAGAGTGAAAAATGCAGAACTTCGGACTTATTCGGATCCGGCTCCGGAACTTGTACGCGCCTTCGACGGTGAAACAGTCAGGCTGAAACGAAAATACATTGGTCCGAGCGGTACCGTGGGAGGCGTATCTATCAGTGGTGACGGAAGGCTCGTGGTCGCCACAAAAGGGGCTTTTGGGCTTGGAAGATTGTTAGTTTGGGATACTGAGACCGGACAGCTTCTAGCCGAAAAAAACTACGACTCTGTAGGTTTGAAAGACATCGCTTTCAGTCCGGACGGTAAGTTGCTTGCATATGTCATGGGCAAAAGCGTGAAGGTGTTGAAGATCGCACGGTAACTGAGGTGATAAGGTTGTATCTTTTTTGACTGTTGGGGGCGACATGTCTGAACCGGATATTCACAATATTCTCGAGCAACTGAAATGTGCCCTGTTGGCCGACAAGGTCTACCATCTCGGGACCCCGACAGAAGACGGGCCCCCGACAGGGCAACCTGCATTTGTTGGTGGTCCTACGGACGATTTCCTCGGGATGCATTTTTTAGGGTATAAATATGTCTCCCCGGATGAGGGGGCATGAGCCCATGTATCCCGAAGGCATGGCCCAAGTTCGAGATTACCTATCGCTACGGCACTAGCCGTTATGACATCGTCGTCGAGAATCCGTACGGTGTCTGCACTGGTATCGCGACACTAGAGCTTAATGGTCAGCCTCTATCGGTTAGTCAGGCCCGTGTTCTGCTGGAGCATGATGGCTGGGTCGGAAAGTTAACCGATGACGCTTTGGTGTGCTGTTACATCGCATCGGTCTGATTTTGCTCGTTTTCTCTGCGTTTTGGCTCAACCGGTTAGTATGGCAACCCAGAGATGTCTCAGCCTGTTATCGTTGTATGAAGTGCATTGATGCGGCGGCTTTGCAGTTAGGGTGTCACCTTGGTAAAGTAAGGTTACAGTTTGTGATTTTGTTCTAACATATTGTATTTGTTTTGTTATTTTAATATTTTGATTTGACACTTATCCGGTCAGGTGTTGGGGGGAGAAACTTTATTGCTGTTCATTTCTTAGAACAGGATTTGGGACAGCCGTCTATCCATACGTGGTTTGGGTGTGGCACTGCGACTGTGCTTGCGTTCTATTTTGTGTCATTTTTAACCATCTTATCTGAGACAGCCCCTTGATCTTTACGGGAAAGGCCGCAACATTCGCCTTGCCATGAGTCATTCTGATGAAAAGTCTTATCCCAACGGCCAAAGTTGGGTAATCGTTCGTCTTCTGGGCCACCTTCTAGGCAAAGTCATAATCGAACAATATGGAACCGATCCCGCGTGTCTTGAACAGGGCACGGCGGATCTGAACCTTGTTGAGGCTATCCGCCGACAAGCCATTGAAGAGCATAGAAATGCAGGGTTCGGTTCCGAGTTGTCCCAAACGCTTTCGGAGCTGGACGGTAAGCAGCTGTTGCTTCTCATTCGCGCGTTTTCGATTTTTGCGCGCCTGACGAATGTCGCAGAAACCCACGCCGCACGCAGCGCAACCGGTGAGGGGGATCTACAAAAACTGAAGGATATGGGGGATCTGCCAACCGAAAAGGTGGCGCGGTATCTTGAGAATACCGTCATGGCCCCGGTTCTTACAGCCCATCCGACCGAGGTCCGGCGTCAGAGTATTCTGGATCGCGAGACCTATATGTCCCGCCTGCTGATCGATCGTGATCGCTGCGAGGAAGGCGATTGGAAGAAGAAAGAGATCGACCGCAAGATCGAGCGCGAAATCCGCATTCTGTGGAAAACCAGAATGATGCGCCAAAGTCGCATCCGGGTGACGGACGAGATCGAGAATGCGGTACAGATTTTCGCGCGGACGTTCCTGCGTGAAGCTCCCGGGGTGGTTTGCCAGGCCGGCCGTTTGTTCGGTCTTTCGGATAAAAGCCCGGCTTTTCTGAAACCTGGAACCTGGGTCGGCAGCGACCGTGACGGTAATCCGTTTGTTTCCGCCGATACGCTTGAATATGCCATGCGGCGTCAGGCCGAGACGGTTATCGACTATTATCTCGAAGAGCTGAACGATCTGCGCCACGAGCTATCGCTTTCAGACACCTATGTTGGTGTCACGGACGAGCTCAAGGCATTGATGGCCAGTGCCGAACATACCTATTTGCATCAGCATGACGAGCCCTATCGCCGTGCGTTATCGACCTGTTACGCGCGGCTGTCGGCCACGCGTAAGGTGCTGGTCGGGGATGCGGGGCAGCATCCGCCCAAATGGGAGGATGAACCCTATCTGACGCCAGAAGATTTCGCGGCAGATTTGGAGATTATTGCGGATTCTCTGCGCAAAAACGGGGATGCTGATCTGGCTGAAGGGGCTTTGGGCTATTTACGCACGGCCGTGCGGGTTTTCGGCTTCCATTTAGCGACAATGGATTTGCGCCAGAATTCGGCTGTGCACGCCCGTGCCGTTGGCGAGCTGTTGGCCTCGGTAGGCGTCGAGCCAAACTATGCCACACTTTCGGAACAGGATCGCGTTGCGCTGCTTTTAAGGGAGCTGTCTTCGCCGCGCCTGCTGCGTCTGCCTGATGGGGCCTATAGCGCCGAAACACAGCGTGAACTGGATATCGCAGATCGTGCTGCGGCGCTTAAAAAGCGCTTCGGTGAATGGGCTGTTGGCCGCTACGAGATTTCCAACGCCGAAAATGTTTCGGACTTGCTTGAGGTTGCGGTGCTGATGCGCGAAGCCGGGTTGCTGCGCGTGGGCTCCCCATGCCGCGCTAGCCTGCGCATCGTTCCCCTGTTCGAAACGATTAAGGATTTGCGGGACTGTTCTGCGACTATGTCGGCCTATTTCGATCTGCCGTTGGCGCGGCAGATGCTGGCCGTTCAGGGCAACGTACAGGAAGTAATGATCGGCTATTCCGACAGCAACAAGGATGGTGGCTATTTCACCTCCAGCTGGGAGATCCAGTCCGGTATCGAGTCACTGGTCGCCTTGGGCAAAGTTAAGGGCGTCACCATGCGCTTCTTCCATGGCCGCGGTGGGGCGGTTGGTCGTGGAGGCGGGCCTAATAAAGAGGCTATCCGTGCGCTCCCCCGCGGCGCAAACCGCGCAGGTATCCGCATTACCGAGCAGGGAGAAGTTGTTGCGGCCAAATATGGCGATCCCAAAATTGGTCGCAAGAGTCTGGAGACGATTGTTGCCGCCGCCATTATTTCGGAACTCAAGGATACGCAGGACGCGGCTGAAGATGCCGGGCGTGAGGTCTTTTCGCGCCTCAGCCAGAAGGCGTTCGAGACCTATACGTCGCTGGTTTACGGGGTGGAAGGGTTCGACCGTTATTTCCGTGAAGCCACACCACTTCATGAAATTGCCGAGCTGAATATCGGTAGCCGTCCGGCGGCACGCTCTGCCGCTGCAGGAATTCGGGATTTGCGGGCTATTCCATGGGTCTTTTCTTGGTCTCAGTCCCGGGTGATGCTGCCCGGCTGGTACGGCTTCGGTACGGCAGCGCAGGATGTCGGCGTGGATGGTCTGAAGGCGCTGTATCAAAGCTCGCGCTTTTTCCGTGCCACCTTGTCAAATATGGAGCAAGCTCTGGCCAAGACCAGCCTGCCGATCGCGCGGCTTTATTGCGGTTTGGTTCAGGATGGTGCACTGGCAAAGACCGTCTTTGGGCGGATTGAAAGTGAATGGCATTTGACGATCGAGGTGCTGCTGGCCATTACCGGGCAAAGCTTTTTGCTCGAGCATGATCCGGATCTTTTGGCCACATTGCGCCTGCGCTGGCCCTATATCGATGCGATGAACTATTTGCAGGTCGATCTTCTGCGCCGCCGCCGTGCCGGTGACGAAAGCGAAGAGACCCGCCATGCTATCCACATGTCGATCAATGGTGTGTCTGCGGGCTTGCGCAATAGCGGCTAAGGCTGGCGTTTGCACGGTGTTATCATAATGGGGCCGGGATGATCTGCAGGATTGTCCCGGCCCTAGTCGTTTTAGCCGGCATAGATCCATTCGAGGTACTTGGCACGCTATAGTTGATTAATATTTTAAAACATTTAATATCGTACGGCCTGTGTTCTGTGTTTCGGCGGTGGCGCTGAAACAGGTGTTTTATGCCGGGCGCGGTGCGTTTGGGGCCGCACGTTCACAGATCAGGATTTATGGGGCATCCATGATCATTCTAGCGCATCGCGGTCTTTGGCAGAGTGCTGAAGAAAAGAACACTCTTGCCGCGTTTGAACGGGCTTTCACAGCTGGTTTTGGCGTCGAGCTAGATGTGCGTGACTTGGATGGAACGCTGGTTGTGTCGCATGATCCGCCGCGTGCTGGATGTCTTCGGTTTTCTACGGTGCTAGATCTTTATCAGAAATGTGGCACACCGGGGCGCATGGCGATCAATATCAAAGCGGATGGTCTGGCACCTGAAATAGTACATCTGTTGACAGAGCACCAAATGCATAAAACGTGTTTTGTTTTCGACATGTCCGTACCTGACATGCTCTCTTATAACAATTCTGAAATTATAACTTTTACCCGCCATAGCGAATATGAAGCCTTACCCTGCCGGCTGGATGTATGCCAGGGCGTTTGGGTTGATGCCTTTGAAAATCCGTGGGCGGATGAAAATAAAATACTCTATTTTATAAATGAAAATAAAACGGTGGCACTTGTTTCCCCTGAACTACATGGGAAACCGCATCTTGAAGCGTGGTCCGTTTGGCGAAATGCGTTGCGGTGTAGTGAAAACTATAACACGAGATGTTCGGCTATAATGATCTGTACAGATTACCCTGAAGACGCAAAACAATTTTTCTTGTTGGGTGATAACCATGATCAAAGCGATATTGTTCGACATGGACGGCGTTCTGATTGAAGCCAAAGAATGGCATTATCAGGCACTAAATCGTGCGCTCGAGCTGTTTGGTTTTACCATCGAACGGGAAGCGCACCTGACGACTTATGACGGGTTACCAACTAAGACTAAACTTGAGATTCTTGCGCAAACCCATGGTTTGCCGAAAAAGCTAATCCCCTTTATCAATCGGTTGAAACAGGTTTATACGCTCGAGAAAGTCTATACTTCCTGCAAGCCGCAATTTATCCACCGCTTTGCCCTTGGGGCGCTGAGCAGGGAAGGGTATAAAATTGCCGTTTGCTCAAATGCGGTGCGACAGTCTGTCGAGACGATGATGCGGCTATCATCTCTGTACGAATATATGGATGTTATTCTTTCAAACGAAGATGTCAGCAAAGCCAAGCCTGATCCGGAAATTTATCTGACAGCTATGCATAAACTTGGTTTCCAGCCTGACCAATGCTTGGTTGTTGAAGATAATGAAAACGGTATCCGCGCTGCAAGGGGCAGTGGCGCCTACGTCATGTGTGTTAATTCCGTGAATGACGTAACGTATGACCGCGTCAAGGCTGAAATCGCATATGCGGAAGGAGTGTCAGCATGAATATTCTCATTCCAATTGCTGGTAAAAGTCCGTTCTTTCCGCCAGAGGAATTTGCTTATCCGCGTCCGCTGATTGAAATCGGTGGGCGGCCGATGATCGCCTGGGTTATTGATAATCTTAAAACCGTGGCAAAATCAGCCCAATTTTTCTTCATTACCTCAACAGAGGATGCTGTAAGCTATTCCTACGAGAAAGTGTTCAGTCTGCTGACCGACGGTCTGTCAAAAACAATTACGCTTGGCCGGGGAACTGGTGGTGCCTTATGCTCTTGCCTTGATGCCATAGACAATATTCCTTTTGATGAGCCACTCATTATTGCAAATAGCGATCAACTGATCGATGCGCAAATTTCAAATTATATTGATAAATTTCAATCTCTTGACGCTGATGGTGGTGTGATTACATTTGATTCAATTCATCCACGCTGGTCATATGTTCAGATTAAAGATGATGGCCGCATTACCTATGCCGCTGAAAAAAGTGTCATTAGCAAAAATGCCATTGCTGGATTCTACTATTTTAAAAAAGCGGGAGATTTCTTTGAATCCGCACAGTCGGCAATTTTGTATAATGAAGATCATAACGGGCAATTTTATATATCGTCTTCATTAAACGAGCTCGTTTTAGCCGGAAAAAAAATCTACGCTTTTAACCTCCCAAATGAACGTTACTATAGCTTTTATCATCCCAAGCAAATTGAAAGCTTTGAAAGAGCATGTACGGATATTTTAGAAAAAATTGATGCGCGCCGCAAAATTGTTCAGGTCCTGATACCAGCTGCCGGGAATGGTAGTCGGTTTGTAGACGCTGGATATAAGGATCCTAAGCCGTTTATAGATGTCGTCGGGCTGCCGATGATTGAGCGGGTTAGAAAAAATTTAGGGGTACGCAATGCGAAAACTACGGTAATCCTGCGTCAGGATCATATTGTATCAAGGGGGGGGCTGGTTTCTCAGCTACGCAATGACGGTGTCGAAATCGTTGCAATTGATAAGTTGACCGAGGGAACCGCTTGTACCGTATTGCATGCCAGAGGCAGCATTGATAACGACAAACCTCTTTTAATCGCAAACTCTGATCAGCTTATTGATATTGATATAAATGACATGATTGATGACTGTTTTGAACGTGATCTGGATGGATCTATTTTGGTATTTAAAGATCCCGAGAAAAAAACGAAATGGTCATTTGCTAAATTAGGTGATGGTGGAATGGTGGTACAGGTCGCAGAAAAAGCCGCTATATCGGATCTTGCCACTGTAGGAATTTACTTTTTTCGGCGTGGTATGGATTTTGTTCGTAGTGCCATTGATATGATCGCGCAGAATGATCGTATCAATAATGAGTTTTATACATGCCCAGTGTATAATTACGCCATTAAAAATGGTTTGAAGATTGGCGTTTATGAGATTGAGAAGGCATCCATGCACGGCATCGGGACGCCGGATGATCTTAACCTCTATATGAGCAATTTGAAAGTGGGTGCGTAAAATGATTGGAATTATTCCGCTTGCTGGGCCTGATTTTGAGCGGAGCGATGGTACGGTTAAGTCAGAATATCTGGTTGATGAAATGCCGCTGTTGCGCCGTGCACTGGAAAGCAGGCCGTGGTGGCTGTGCGGTTTTTTGCAAGCTAAAGATCTGATTTTTGTATTACATGATAGTGAGATGTCTCGTCGTTTCGCATCAGATCGTCTTTCTGTTTGGTATTCCGGGTGTAGGGTCGTTTTTTTATCGGATTACACCGCAGGTGCCGCGCTTAGTACGGCAAGCGCACTTGGATTGATAAGGAAATTTGATACGCCAATCGTGGTTGATTTATGTGACATACTTTTTGATTGTGATATGGCTTTAATTCAATCTTTTATCGCTGCGCCCAATATTGGCGGTATTGCTGTAACATTTCTGTCGGACGATCAAAAATATTCATATCTGGAATATGATCAACATGGTTGCGTTAACCGCTGCCGTGAAAAAGTGGTTATTTCAAACCATGCTTCAGCGGGGGTGTATTTTTTTCATTCTGTTGGAGTTTTGCTTTCTGCGCTATCACACTCTGTGAGACATGCAGATGCTTTATCATTTAATAATTTACTGTATGTATGTCCGTTACTGAATGGGGTTATTGCGCAAGGCATGACAGTAATGCCGATTAAAGCAAACAATGTTCGGGATATAAAAATCTTATAAAGCGCTGCAGTATAAAGGTTTATTTTTCTGTCACAGCGCTAAATTTTTACATGCATCTTTAAATTCTAGGCTTGTTTGACATTTCGTAAAGCTTCGGCAATGCGTTTTTCTTCTAACAATTTTCGACTGCGGCTTGGGTGCTCGATAACGCCATCATCGCTAAGAACGCCGGGGTTATCAGTTATATATTTTTTATAAATGCGGTCAGCTTCATTGTAAAAATCAGCCTCCATATTTTTTATGGTTTTCGGGTCATAGCTGATGGATTCTTTCAGTATGCGAATTATATCGGAGTGACTAAAATTATCAATTCGACTTCGTGTAAATAATGCGTGTTGCCATCTATCATCTGCAAGGACTGTAACGGAATATTCGCAGCATACCTTTAGTGATCCTACGGTTATGTTTTTCCGCCACAGATCAATTGTTGTAAGTGGGGGTTCAAATTTTATATCCTTAATTGTTGTGATTTTACCAAACAGGTTGGCATGATGTGAACAGAAAATCAGATCACCATTATGCCCGCCGTCGATGTGAAAATGTGTTTCCAGTAGCCAGGCATTCAGCACGGCAAGGCGCCAAAAGAATGGTTGTTTTCTACAGAAAAAGGCAAAATAATCCCGGTAATCCAGAGTGCTGATGAAATAACGGATGTTTTGACCAAACTTACGCAGTAAGGGGTAGTCGTTTTGAAATATATTGAGAAACCGACAGATATGTGAAATTCGGTCACAGCGTTCATCCCACAAGATTTCCAGAAACGGTTCGGCTGCACGATCTGCTAGTTTATCTATGTCACGTTTTAGGCCAAGAAAAACCGCATCACTGATAAAAAGTGGTTCTGATGCGCTGGCCCATGGCACCCATATTTTTCGCTCAAAAATGGGTTTAGGTGATTGTAGCTTTAACCGCTTTGGCAGATCTGATGGCGCGCAGTTTTTATCAAAGTCCAGAATTTTTTGTTTGATAAAATCCTCGTTTGCAAAAACAAAGTCGGGACGTGTTTTTAATATCAAGGCATCGTCATCATTGATAAATTGCAGCGCCGCTTCGAGGTTGCGTATTTGATATATGATGCTCTTTTGTAGTGGGGCACCTTCGATTTTCGGCTCTGGAACTCTCATAATTTCAATATCGGGAAATTTTGCAATCGTGCTGAACAAATCATCGAGGCGTGGACTATCCCAGGATACATAGATAATGCGGTCTATGACGCCTGCGCTTCGTAATTTGCGTAATTGCTCGAAGCTGACCTTGTTCAGAGCGTCGGTTTTTGTGTAGCCGGTGACAATGGCAATGACGTTTCTTTTCATTGGCTCCGCTTTGTCGTTTGTTCTGGCTATCTGTGCGTTTTATCAGCACAAGAATTGCTTAGGGGGGGGGCGGTATCAGGCTATTTGTCTTTTAAATCAGGCATGTTTAGTATCAACCTATAATTGATTCCTTTCTAGGTAAATAAAAGTATAAAATCCAGCATCTCGACAAATGCTGGTTGTTTCAATCTGGTGCTTGTGTGCGTTCGTGGTGCTGCTGTTACAGAGGCACGCACCAAATGCCCCCCCCCCCACAACACTCAAGTGGCTGCTTAGTGGGCTCTAAGAGCCGCTGAGAGGCGGTTAATTGCCTGTCTGGCTCGTGGGGGCGCTGTTTGATGAGGCAACCTGCGTGGTGCTCGCTCCAACAACTTCCCAGCTAAACGGTTTTTTGGGAATTTGCCGCTCGATCCAGATATAGCCAGTCCTGCTCCAAGGCTTGACGCTGTTCGTCAGATTGTCGAGCACATAATCTCCGCGATCCGTTGATATTGTCAGAACCGTGTGCCGTTGATTATGCGACGTGATGACAACTGCTAACCGTAGTGCCGGTTCTGGGAAGCCTTTAGAAATTAGCTCGTGCCTTTTGGTGAGTGCATAGTCATCGCAATCGCCATAACCGTCGGTAGGGATGGTCCAATATTCGGCGCGGCCATAATGCTTGAGGTCATCTTCCGGCCATATGGCATCATTCACCGACGCATTAATGTTTTGCAGCGCAGCCCAGTTGGAATCGTCAAGGGTGATCTTCTCCGGTTCATTGGCATGAACCAGGCATTCCGAAGGAGTGCGCGTGCAGAAATCAATGTAGCCAAAGGGGATAACCGCTGAGGGGCCATTTTCAGGCATAAAGAATGCGGTATTGGTCAGGTTTTGCTGATCTGGCAGGGCAACAGAATCAGAGCCTGCATTGGCAAAATCTGCCATCATGAAAGCCAATCCAAGTGCCATGGAAAACTTTATCAGTGTGTGGCGCATGGTGGTCATCCCCATATTCATGGGGAGGAAAACTACACGCCTTGTTTTGCTACATTGTTAGATTTAGGACTCGCTTTTTCTTTTTATTTTCAATGTGTTATACGTTATTTTTAATAAAAGAATATCTTAAATTGATGTAAGTTTTAACGATTGTGACAGCTGCTTTGTTCGTATTATGTTCGTTGTCGTTTGGGGGCGTTGTTTTGGTCAACCTGCGGTGTTAGCTTTGGTACGTGGTATGTTGAACGGAGAAGACAATCGGGGGGCTATCCTGGCTTTTTGGCCGTAGGTCTGAGGAATTTCGGGTACCTGACGGGAAGCGTGTCTACGCCGTTGGGGACATCCACGGCAGATTAGATCTGTTGGATCGCATGTTGTCATCAATTACATCCGACGCTTCTCGTGTGGTTATGCGGAACGTTCTCATTTTCTTGGGCGACTATGTTGACCGGGGGCCAGACTCCAAAGGGGTCATTGAACGGCTGAGCAGTCTGAACGTACCAGATTGGGAAATCTTTTTTTTGCGTGGGAACCACGACCAGGCCGTGTTGGATTTTTTATCCGATGCGATGTTGTATCGCTCTTGGCGTAATTTTGGCGCTGCGGAAACGTTGTTAAGCTATGGTGTCTATCCGCCGCGCTTTGATAATGATGATGCGTACGAGGCTGTCAGGCAGATTTTTGCTGAAAAGTTGCCACCGACACATCACCAGTTCTTTGTATCCCTGAAAGATCATTATGATGTTGGTGGATACTACTTCGCCCATGCTGGGGTGCGCCCTGGCGTTCCGCTGGATCAGCAGGTACCTGATGATTTGCTTTGGATCCGCGATGTTTTTTTGCAGTCTGATATTCCACTAAAAAAAGTCGTCGTGCACGGCCATACGCCGCAGGATGTTCCTGCGCGAGGCGCTTTCCGTATTGGTGTCGATACCGGTGCGTATTCAACGGGCTGCTTATCTGCAGCGGTGTTGGAGGGGGCTGCATGTCGTTTTTTGAGTGTTCGTGACACCGATCCTCCAATCCGTAACATGTGACACAACAATTGCCGTTTCGTAAGTTTAAGAAGGACTTGGTAATTCGATGACGAAAAATAAGCTGCCCTTATGCAGTGGGCTCATCATAGGCTTGTTATCGGTTTGTTTGTCGGTATCTGCCCTGTATGCGCAGAATGTTGGTCTTCCTGGACCGAGCCAGACAAGCCAGAGCCCAGCACCTCAAGCCGCGGATGTGCCGTCTGTGCCCACAGCTGCGGTTGCTGCGCCCGTTATGGTGGGCGCAGCAATTTCTGATGAGCATTATCGGCTTGGCATCAGTGACAAAATCCGGGTGACGGTTTATGGCGAAACCGATCTCAGCGGTGAATTTGTTGTCGACAGTACGGGCCAAGTTCAGCTTCCATTGGTCGGGCAGGTCAAGGCCGCAAATTTAACCTTGCATGAATTTACCGCCGAAGTTGTTTCCTCTTTTTCTAATGGGTATCTCAAAGATCCCAAGGTCAACATTGAGGTCCTTAACTACCGCCCATTTTACATCATGGGCGAAATCAATAAGCCTGGTGAATATCCTTATGAGAACGGGTTGACCGTGCTTAGCGCCATTGCGCTTGCTGGTGGCTATACCTATCGCGCTAATAGTAATGACGTTTATGTCCGCCATAATGGGGAATCAAAAGAAGAAGTCATGCCTGCAGATGCCAAAACAAAAATTATGCCCGGTGATATTGTCCGTGTACCCGAAAGGATTTTCTAATCCCGGAATGGGGAATGCTACTTTTTGGCGAAAAAAGTAGCATCCTGACTATTTAGTGGGCGGCAGTTATGGAAAAAATCCTTATTTTTTAATGGGTTATATTAAAAAATATAAAATTTTAGTAAAATAATACACGTGGGTACTTGCTTAATTTCCACTTTATAGGCACTTATTTTACTAAGCACGCTAAGCGCGTATTGTTTTGATAATCTGTCGTATGGGGAATGCAATGAACACGAAATTCCGTAAATTTCTCGCTCCTGCGTTCATGGTGACGAGCTTGGGGACGTCCGTTGTTGCGGCAATCGTGCTGGCAAGTGTCCCTGCATATGCACAAAACTCCGCGGCTCTGACTACAGAGCAAGTTGCTTCTATCCAGTCATCACTGAGCGCAGCCATTACGGCAGCAAATGGCAATACGGCAGCGATCACGGCGGCTATCTCATCTGCTGTTACAAACGCGCTTGCGATTTACGGCAACTCAGCGGCCGCAGCGATTACCTCTGCCGTAATTAGCACTGCTGAACAAGCCGGTGCCAGCGCGTCGTCGATTGGCGGTGGCTTGGCGCAGGCTGCTACAGCGATTGCTTCAAGCAATGCTGAGGCTGCTCAGGCAATCGCTCAAACGGTCGCCAATGTGGGCCGTGCTCAGGAGGTTGCTGCCTTCCAGTCAACCGCGTTGGCAAATGGGCAGGCGAAACTGGCATCAGTTGCTGGTTCTGGTGCGACGCCAACTGCAGAAGCGGGCGGCGGTTTGACTGGCGGTAATGGCGGTAATGCCTTCGGTGGCTTTACAGCTGGCGCTGGTGCCGGTGTTGGTGGTGGCACGTGCCTCAATCCTTCTTGCACTAAATAGGCACTACAGACGGTTTAAACATTAAATTCATATGCCGACGGCATTTGGCCAGTCGTGAGGAGACCTATGCTTAAACGGACCCACTCTGCATTGTTAGTGAGCTGCACGGTTGCTGTGGTTGCACTTACTCCAGGCAGTTTCGCAACCGACACTCCAGCGTTTGGCAACAAAAGCGTTGTTGACCAAGATAGTAGCGTGATGGACAGAACGCGCCCGGAATATGATGCCAAGGGTATCCCGCTGGCCGGTTTTAGGCTATTTCCAACACTGGCCGTTACCGGAACCTATGACGATAATGTTTTTCGTCTGCCTGAGAAAAGCGCTGATACTTATACGGCGTTTACACCGACGCTCTATCTCAAGTCTGATTGGGGGCGCCATTTTGTTGAAATTTACGCTGGCAGTGAAAGCTTTCTGTATACCCAGTATACAAAAGAAAACCTGACAGACTTTAAGGTCGGTGGTGACGGGCGGTACGATATCTCCCGCGCAGCTATTGCATCTATTAATTCCTATTACAGTGAAAATCACGAACCGCTGTCATCGCCCAATACCGTTGGCTATCAGGCAAAACCAAACCGTTACTTTCAAACCCACGCAGATGTAACATCTGCCTATCAGCCTAACAGATTAGGTTTCGGTCTTGGGGTGAGCTTTGATCGCTATGACTGGCAGACGACCCCGCGTGTCGGCGGTGGTGTGCTAAGCAATGCGGACCGAAACCAAAACAATTATCAGGCCTATGCGAAGACGTTTTATGATTTTTCGCCTGGGTACTCAGGTTTTGTCAAAGCCAGCTATGATGAACGTGACTACGATGATTTCTACGATCGGTCGGGGCTGCATCGATCCTCTCATGGCTTTCATGTTGATAGCGGGTTGGATTTTCAGGTAACACATCTGGTAAGCGGTGAGGTTTTTATTGGTTATATCCAACAAAACTTCTCTCAGCATGTCACCACTCCACTTAGCAACATTTCCGGCCTTGACTATGGCGCGGAACTCGATTGGTACGCCACACCTCTGGTGACAATTCATCTGAGTGGTAAGCGCACGTTAGACGATGTAACGATTACGGGGGCCTCGGTTGCCGACAATAAATCTGCAAAACTAACGGCTGATTATGAAGTGCTTCGTAATGTCATAGCGCATGCCAATATCTCGTTTATGGAAACACGTTTTGTCGGCACTTCGCGGCTTTATTCATATCCAAGTGGCGGTGGCGGACTTAGTTACCTCGTAAACAGTTACGCCAGCTTGAACTTTGACTATCTCTACAGCAAGCGTAGTGCGAACGTTTCTGGGGCTGGGTTTAGTGACAATACGATAAATCTTAATCTCAAGCTTCACGTCTGAGAATGTTCATGGTGTGAACGGTAAAGATAATCTGTTGCATTAATATGTAGCAGATTATCTTAGTTATTTCACAATGCATGCAGGTGAGCTGCATCAGTTTTTAAATGTAAAGTGCGATGTATCGCAAACGTTAGGATGACCGTCTTGCATATGCAAATTGGATCTTTAATTAAATCCCCCACTCACATCGATGAAGATCGATTACATGAATCTGAAGGGGCTGGTTTGATCGATTTTCTTCGTGTTATCCAGGTTCGGAAAAAGATTATATTAGGTACAGCGGTAATCATCGTGGCATTAGCCATTGTGATTGTCATGCAACTTACGCCACTTTATTCCTCTAGCGCCGTTGTAATTCTTGATCAGAGAAAGAACAGTGTTGAGGATACGTCTGCGGTACTTTCCGGGCTGCCATCAGACCCATCTACAGTCCAAAATCAGGTTCAGATTTTAACATCGCAAGAATTGGTTGGTCGTGTTGTTGATAAACTCAAACTCACAGAAGATCCTGAATTTAATCCAAAGCAAGGTTGGATCTCTAAAACCATCGGTCTAATCAATCCGGCGAATTGGTTTCCGAGCTCGAAAACGCAGAATGATGTACTGAATGATAATCCTGAACGTAGCGCAGCAATTAAAACTATTTTAGGCCATCTTGCTGTTACTCCAATTGGACTTTCGACTGCAATTAAGATTTCAGTTCAGTCAGAAAGTGCGGTAAAATCCGCGCGTATTACCAATGCTATTGCCAACGCATATGTCGAAGATCAGTTGGAAGCAAAATTTGAGGCAACACGTAAGGCAACGACATGGCTAAGTGGCAGAATTTCTGATCTGTCTAAAGAAGCGCAGGCAGCTGAGGCTGCGGTACAGCAATTCAAAGCAGATAATAACATTACCACCACAGCCAATGGTGTGACGGTAATCGAGCAGCAGATTGCAAATTTAAATAATCAACTCGTATCCGCTCGAACAGAGCTTGCAGAAAAACAGGCAAATTATGGACGTTTAGCGGCTCTTGCTCATACTGGGCAGGCTGCTAACGCCCCACAGGTTGTTGCATCTCCGTTAATTTCAACATTGCGTGGGCAGGATTCTGATCTAACACGACAAATCGCAGATATGTCATCGAAGTATGGCCCACGCCACCCAAAGATGTTGGATATGCAGGCGCAGAAGGCAAACCTTGATGCTAAAATTAATGAAGAAATCCAGCGTATTGTTTTGTCGGTCAAGAGTGATGTGGAGGCATCGGAAGCTCGTGTTTCATCGCTACAATCCAGCCTGAAAGAATTGGAGAGCCAGGGCGCAGGGCAAAACCAGACTTCTGTCAAGCTGACAGCCTTAGTGTCGGCAGCAACGTCGGCGCGCGCCATGTATGAAGCCTTTCTTGGACGTCTAAATCAGGCACAGAACCAGGAAGGTATTCAGACGCCAGATGCGCGTATCATTACCAATGCTGAAGTACCGTCGTCACCAAGTTTTCCCAATAAGATGTTAGTGATTTTTTTGGCAATACCTTCAGGTGTTTTGTTCGGATTGATATTTGCGTTCATTATTGAACGGCTTGATTCTGGCTTTAGGACATCTAGTCAGGTTGAGGGTATGCTTGGATTGCCAGTGCTTTCTACCACGCCAGAGTTGGTTGATGTTGACAAAAAAGCCGTCAATGCAGCTAAAAGTATTATTGATAAGCCAATGTCATCATTTGCAGAAGCTGTACGCGGTCTGCATTTAGGCTTGTCACTATCGAATGTGGATCATCCACCAAAGGTAATCATTGTGACCTCATCTGTACCAGGTGAGGGGAAGTCGACAATTTCTCTAAGCCTTGCACGGATCGCAGCACGTAGTGGTTTGAAAACGATCATTCTGGATGCCGATTTGCGCCGTCCGAATGTTCATAAACTAATGGATGGTGGTAATTTTCAAAAAGGTATTCTAGAGGCCTTAGTCGAAAAGGAGCCTATTGAACAATATATCAGCAAGGATCCATATAGTAATTGTGCGGTTCTGCCGTGCCTGCTGCCCTCAGCAACACCAAGCGAAATATTGTCTTCAAATGCTATTGCCGAAATAATTACAGAGCTGAAGCAGCTCTATGATTTGGTAATCATCGACACTGCACCGGTTTTGCCTGTTAATGATACACGGATTTTATGCCGGCTAGCTGATGCTGTGCTTTTTGTTGTTCGTTGGGAAACGACACCCCGTGTGGCCGCGGCAAATGCCATACGCTTATTAATTGATGTGAAGGCAAATATTGCCGGTGTCGTACTTGGGCGGGCTGATAGTGAGCGGTTCCGTTATTATAATTACGGTTACCAAAACTATCAAAACTACACAAAATATTATAGCGACTAGAACTATGAAGTCATTCCAGATATTTTGTGCGGTATTGCTTTTGTTGTTACCGGCAATATTCCTTGGTAGCTTTTCGCTGAGCCATATTGCTGATGGTATTGCTGTTGAAAAAGCAATCCCAATTCCAAATTATTTGATTATGCATAAGCTTGTACAGCCGTCCACATATCGTGATGCAATGATTGCTCTGAAAAATGCTGCTGGGGATAATGGAGAAGCTGAAATAATTCGTGCTGAATCCGCAGCTAATTTGGGGGTGCCACCTCTAACGCAGGTGAAAATTCTTGAAAGCGGTTTGAAGCATCAGCCCGCATCGGCTAGAGGATGGCTGCTTCTTTCTGAAGCCTATCAAAAAAACGATAAAAAGAAAGCTGCAGCATATTTATCTACAGCAATGATGCTTGCACCACGAGACTATTGGTTAATTGGAATTCGTGTTCGAGATGCGGCTGTACTTTGGACCGAATTAAATTTTGAAACAAAAAAAAATACGCTAGAGCAAGCTCAAATGCTTTGGGATGTTCCGCTTTTGCACGATCAGTTGCGTGCCGTTTTAGCTTCTGCAGATGGTGTGCAAATTATAAAATTGGCGTTTAAGAACAGACCTGACGATGTTCGAGAAATGAACCGATGGCTGGCTACACAGCGTTATTTGCGTAGAACAAAGGCTGGGTGAAATATGGAGAAAAATTATTTTGTCTCTCGGATGAGCTCCCTGCGGACATCATGTGTATGGCTTTTTATCGCAATTTTATGCTGGGTGCCATTTCCGCTGGGGGGGGCTATTGAATGGGCTGCCGGTGTGCAGGCATTGCTTGTTTCTATCTGCGTAATTTTGTGGCTTCTATCGTCTTCAAGCCGAATTAATGATATAGTCATAGGTATAAAGCGTATTGCAGTTCCTTTTTGTCTCGTATTTCTGGTTATTTTGTGGGCTTGGATACAATCGCTGCCGGTTGTTCCATCTTCCTGGGCTCATCCTTTATGGACGATTGCCGCCGACACGTTACGGTTACCTGTAGACGCAAGCGTATCGGTTAATCCGTGGCGTACGCAGGCTGAGGCACTTAAATTATTATGCTATGCTTTAAGCTTCTGGCTGGCATATGACATGTCAAGGCAGATAGAGTTTGCGGAGTTATTATTAAAGGCGGCTGTTACGGTTGTTACAATTTATTCCGCATTTGGCTTCTTTATTGCATTTATTGGCTATAATGCGCATGATATTTTTTATGCTACACCGAGTGTGCATCGTTATGTTACTGGCCCTTTTGTTCTGCACAACAGCTTTGCAACATTTTGTGGTCTTGGAACTGTAGCAGCCGTTGCTAAGCTTACTGCAGAGGGAAGCCAATCCATTGTTGCTGTAAGATCTATTAGACTGCGAGCATTTTCGGTCATTCAGTTTATTTTGGGTCGTGGTGCCAAAGCTTTTCTTGCAACGATTCTCTGTTTCTCAGGAGTAATCGCTTCTGCATCGCGTGCAGGGTTTATAGCGATGTTGGTTGCACTCATTGCAATGGTAGGCATTGCATTCGTTGCTTTTATAAAAAAACGCTTCATTGGAAATGCGTTAATTGCAGTTGTTATTTGTATAATGGCATTGTTTTTATTCGTCGGCTTGAGTGGAGATACGCTGATAAGTCGTATGAATTTGCTGCAGGATCCCGAAACTACGGACGAGGTTAGGTTAGCTCTGTGGGGGGGGGGCATCAGAATGATTCATGATTCTCCATTTCTTGGTATAGGACTTGGCAGCTTTCAGGACATATTTCCACTCTATGCCCTGAAGATATTCCCCTTTGTGATGGATAAAGCTCATTGTGACTATCTGGAGTTCGCTGCTGGGGTTGGTCTGCCAGCTGCCTGTGCGTGGTGGTTGGCTTTAAGTTGGGGGATTGTGTTGTGTTTTGTTGGGTTTTTTAAGCGTAAGCGTATGCGGTACTGTCCATTAGTTGGTGGGGTTGCTGGGATCCTTGTAGCTGTTCACTCCACCGTAGACTTTAGCCTCCAGCTGCCTGCGGTATCTATGCTATTTGCTATATTGTTAGGGGTTGGAATTGCGCAATCTCGTTCGTCACGTAATTCACAAGGGCTAACAAATTTATGATATGCCTGCTGTGAATGTAAATTTGGCGCCTAAAAAATGTGCGCGTCGAGTAAAATTCGTGCGCGGACTATCTTGCAAATACGGCTAATGGTTTTTATTTTTTTATGGTGGGGTATCTGCAACATACCGGTCATAAAAAACGGTTCACTTACTGGTAAAATTTGATATAAATAAATTATAAGTAAGTGCTTTATAGTATAAAAAGCAATTTATTGATGTGTACATAATTTAAAAATGGGTATTAGCAGGTGTAGTTTTTTATTTTGCTGCGTTGGTGTTTTTCTGTTTTGGGGAGCCAAACTGTATAGATGTGCATCGTGCCGTAATTTTTTTTCGCGTTCGTAAAGGTTGGTGTTTCCAGTTTTGGTTAAACGTTCTCCATCTATGTGATGGGTGCAAATGCGAGGTCTATGCGACATGAGCGACTGGTCAGATTCAGGGGTAATTCAAAAATCGGTCATTCAGATCGGGTTTGACAGAAGTGTGAGTTGGTGGCTTGGGCAAAATGCAAAACGCGTATTCGATTTTATTTCATCGGCAATACTATTAATTTTTTTATTCCCGCTATTCGTCGTCGTTGCGGCATTGATTAAAGCTGAGCATGGAAGTGTCTTCTTTACACAGGTGCGTGTTGGTCGGCATGGTGAGAAATTCCGCTGTATAAAATTTCGTACAATGAGGGCAGATGCTGAAGACCTACTCGCAAAATGGACGCGTGATAACTCTCCAGAATATCGTGAGTATATTGCATCGAATTTTAAACTTAAGAATGATCCGCGCGTTACTAATGTAGGGCGATTTTTGCGGCAAACTAGTCTCGATGAACTACCGCAATTGTTAAACGTTTTGCTTGGCGAAATGAGTTTGGTTGGTCCGCGGCCTTTGTTGCCTCGTGAGACTTCGTATTATGGTAGCCCGCTCATATTATATTGCCAGGTTCGTCCAGGTATCACGGGGCTCTGGCAGGTTAGTGGGCGTAGTAATACGACATTTGCGGATCGTGCAGCCGCTGATAAAAAATACATTTCCGCTTGGTCTCTTTGGTCTGATGTAGTTATTTTGATTAAGACCGTTGGCGTGCTGCTTAAGCGTGATGGTGCATATTAACCTGTAAGTCTGCATCTAAAATCTCGATGCCGAAGGGCAGGTATTGTGAGTGTCTTGTTCAATCGGATGTAATTTTCGGGCAATCGGTAAGCATCGATATAGGGGTGTAATATGCCAAATCTCAATATACATCGGGCAAAGATTCTCGCAGTTGCTTCCGGCGGTGGTCATTGGACGCAGCTTCTTCGACTAAGGCCTGCATTCGAGGGGTATGATGTTTGTTATGTAACGACGTTGCGCGATAGTGAAGCAATGGTATCTGGTGCAAAAATGTGTGTTGTCCGGGACGCATCAAGAAAGGATGCGTTTGGTGTGATTGTTCTAATATTCCAGCTAATATGGCTAATTATTCGCCAGAACCCTGAGATTATTATATCAACGGGAGCTGCACCTGGGCTCATTGCACTCCATATTGGTAAGCTGCTTGGGGCTCACACAATATGGATTGATTCAATAGCAAATGTTGAAAAACTATCTATGTCTGGCATGCTTGCAAAGCGTTGTGCAGATCTATGGCTGACGCAGTGGCCGCATTTAGTCCCCAAATATAGCGGTTTGTCTTGCATGGGGGATATACTGTGATCTTCGTAACTGTTGGCACTCAACTGCCATTTGATCGTCTAATTGCGGCGGTAGATGGTTGGGCCCTAAGCCGCAATCGCGATGACGTTGTCGCTCAGGTGGGTCCTTCTACGTATAATTCCTTAGCACTTAAATGCTATACACATATTTCTCCTGATGAGTATGCGCAATTCCAGCGCGATGCAGATCTTTTTGTTTCTCATGCAGGGATGGGCGGTATCATCAGTGCATTAGAGCTTGGAAAACCGCTCATTATAATGCCGCGCAAAGCTAGTCTTGGTGAACATCGTAATGATCATCAGTTAGCAACGGTACGGCAATTCGCAGGGTATAGCGGTATATATGTTGCGGAAAATGTCGATGATTTGATTAGGCTTCTTGATAATTCAGATCGTCTGTTTGGTAATAAACAAATATCTTCATCTGCATCGGATAAATTGCTGTATGCATTAAAAAGTTATATTGCGACGACATCAGAGCATCGAAAATCATAATTGGATCACCAGATGAAAGTTTTGCTTATTACCACCTGTGTAATTGATCCACATCGTTTAGCTCTCTTGTCACGCATGCTGGATAGTGTGGCATGTGCTTCCATACGTCTACCGCTAGGTTGTGATGTGCATGTGTATATATTGCTGCAAAATTGTAGTAATTATGTTCCCCCAATTAGGGTACCTCAGCATACAAAAATCTGCACTGTCGATGGTATTATATCTTTATCTGCTGCTCGTAATAAGCTTTTACGTGCTGCCGCGCAGGATACGTCATTTGGTTCTGATACAATTGTTGCCTTTCCAGACGATGATTGTTGGTATACGGACGAACTTATAACGTTTATATCTAGTAGTTTCGTACATAATCAATCGCAAGATTTTGTTTTTTGCAGATATGATGCAGATCCGATGCACTGTAGTACTGTTAGCAAAGAAAGTTTTAAGCCTGCAATTTTTTCAAGCGTAATACGTAATGCGTCATCTAATACGATATTCATACGTGGAAATGTTATGTCGAAGATTAAAGAATTCGACGAAAAATTAGGCATTGGAACGCAAATGGGCGGATCGGAAGATCTTGATTTTGCAATTAAAGCCTTTGTTCTATCTACAGAATCTTTTTATATTGACGCAGCTGTAATTGGTCATCGTAGCAAGAGTAATGAGTATCGTGGACGATATTATCGCAGTTCATTATTTGTTATCGCAAAGTATATTCGTAATGGATCGATTTGGGAGTTTTTTCGTAAAATCCTTGTTGGCCTCTATTTGGTTTTTCATAATCAGCTTACTCTTTCATCATACGTTTCAGCGCTAAGGGATGGTTTTGTAGAGGCGATTAGACTTAAAAAACTGGCAAGGGGCGTTCAGCATGCATAGTTTAAACCAGTTGTTATGGCTGCAAAGGTTTATAGTACGTATGCGCCGTTTGTATTATGTGAAGATTTGGGGGATGGATATTCATCCAACTGTAGTTTTTTCAAGCAGCGCTAGATTTGATAAAACAAACCCTCACGGTATACACATTGCATCTGATAGTTATATAGCTTTTGGTGCTGCCATACTCACACATGATATGTCTCGTGGATTGCATTTGGACACATATATTGGAAAGTGCTGCTTCATCGGCGCGCGCGCTATTATTTTACCTGGGCTTCAGATTGGTGACGGGGTTATTGTTGGTGCTGGTTCTGTTGTAACAAAAAATGTACAGCCTTATACCATCGTTGCCGGTAATCCTGCAGTTGTAATCAAAAAAAATATTATTGTTGGAAAGTTTGGTTGTTTAATCCGTTCTGATGATGGTGATGCTCCCACCTCTAGAGAGATGGCATTATGTGGCCATCAATAAAAAAAAATGCCTTAGTTCGAGTTACTGCTCCTACACACTACCGTTCCGATATTGATGGCTTGCGGGCTGTAGCGGTATTGTCCGTAGTGCTATATCATTTAGATTTATTTGGT
Source organism: Micropepsis pineolensis (assembly GCF_055392125.1). NCBI lineage: Bacteria > Pseudomonadati > Pseudomonadota > Alphaproteobacteria > Micropepsales > Micropepsaceae > Micropepsis > Micropepsis pineolensis. Next base: position 2,325,604 of record NZ_AP042408.1, on the reverse strand, counting down.
TTTAGTGGGGGGTATGTTGGTGTAGATATTTTTTTCGTTATATCGGGATATCTAATTACGCAAATTCTTATGTCTGATGCCCATGTCGGGCGTTTTGATGTTGTGAGATTTTATGAGCGCCGTGCTAGGCGGATATTACCCGCACTTTTATTTATGTTCGCAGTAGTTTTTTTTGCAGCATTTTTTATATGTATGCCAACAGAACTTACAGGTCTAGGAAAGTCTGCAATTGCGACAATATTTTTTTCATCAAATTTATTATTTTGGTTGCAACAAGGCTATTTCGATCCGACCTCGTCAACGCAGCCTTTATTGCATTGCTGGTCATTGGCTGTAGAAGAACAATTCTATATTTTTTATCCACTTATTCTCGTTGTTATTTATAAATACGTACAGAAGCGTTTTTTTCTTAATTTATCGCTTTTTGTGATGGCGGCTTCCTCGCTTATAGCAAGCGAAATAGCTATGCATTTTAATGCGCTATCCAGTGCATTTTATCTTATGCCACTGCGTGGGTGGGAGTTGCTGGTTGGAGCGCTCCTAGCCGTTGGTGCTGTCCCGTCTGCTGGGCGCTTGAGTGGATCCATTGGCGCGTTTGGTGGAATATGCTGCATTTTATTTGCTGTGTTTGGCTACGATCATAACACTCCGTTCCCAGGCTTTTCAGCAATTTTACCCGTTGCGGGGTCTGCGGCTTTAATTTGGGCTGGATGTAATACAAATTCTTTCTTTACTCGTTTTTTATCATTTCGTCCCTTGGTTTTTGTCGGATTAATTTCGTATTCACTATATTTATGGCACTGGCCAATTTGGGTGTTAAGTCGTTTTTTTCTTTTGCATGAACCTCTGCTGTATGAGCGTTTCGTGATTTTATCAGCGAGTTTTATAATAGCTATTTTGTCTTGGAGGTACGTCGAAATACCTTTCAGAAAAAAGAATATATTAAATTCTAGAATTGCACTGTTTCAGGGAGCTGTAGTTGCGGGTGTTGTTACTATTGTAATTGGAACTATTTTTTATACTAGTCATGGTCTGCCGCAAAGATTAACAGAAGGATCCCATCTGTTAGCTGATGGAGCTACGGATCGGCGATACGGCGAGGATTTTTGTAGTGATATTCCTCTTGGATTCGGGCGTGGATTGTGTGCAATTGGGAAAAAAAATACAGATAGAGATATTTTATTTTGGGGAGACTCACACGCTTGGGCAATGAAAGACGCCTTTAATAATGTTCTTATTGCAAACAATCATGGTGGATATATCGCAGACTTTTTAGGGTGTTCGCCACTGTTCGGTGTGGAGAGGGTGAATTATTCAGTGCCATGTCAGGCATTAAATGAAAACTTAAAAAGTTTTTTGCTTTATAAAAAAATAAAAATAGTAGTCATAATTGCTAGTTGGCGAGGTATTATTGGTCCTCAGGCAAATACCGATATTATATATCGTGGTAATAAAACTATTGATGTCGTTTCTCGTAACGCTGTTTTTAAAAAATCTTTAAGTGACACCTTATCCACACTACACGGATTAGGCATTAAAACTGTGTTCTTGATGCCGTTACCTGGTGCGAGATTAGATGTGCCGAATACTCTTGCTCGGGCCGATATGCTTCATAAACATATCGAGTTGCGTTATAGCCGTAATGCATATGATAGGCAGTATGCTGAACTAATCGAAACTATTGCCGAAAATCGTTATAATTTAGATGCAGTTGTAAATTTGCAAGATAGTATATGTGGACATGGTATGTGCCAAATTGTACATAACAGTCATCCTCTATATTTTGATGAAAATCATCCTTCTAAAACATTTGAAACCATTCTTGAACCTGTGCTTTCTCTGAACCTAAAACAATATATGGTTCCAAGATTGTCTAGGCTGTCTGGGACTAAGGGTGGTAAAATTCTAAGTGAGGCAGGGTAATGAAACTAACTATTTTTGCAGGTGATTTTCCATATCCCGCCAGAATGGGGGGAGTTGTTGACGTTTGGAACCGGATCTGCGCTTTTCGCGGTTTAGGTTGCAGCATTCAACTGATTTGTTGGCAGTCTGCAAAATTGGCAGATCGTCCAACTGCGGATTCTATAAATTTTGTAAAATCGCATGTCGATGAATTACATATTTTTACTTACAAACGTGGAATATTGCCATTTTCCTTCAAGCTAATGAAAATATTATTTTTGCCGATGGGGGCGTCGGCAAGGCTTGAGACTATTGAGGGATTTTCTGAACTGAAATCTGCGTTTAAGCGTTTTAATCCAGAAGCTATTTGGCTTGATAATATTTTGATTGCGCCGCTAGTAAAAAAGATAGTCGGAAGTGATAAAAAAAACTATTTTATCAGATCTCACAACCGTGAGCACAAGTACCAGCTTCAGTTAGCGAAAACTGGAAAGGGGATAAAATCATTCCGTAGCTGGATAAATCTGATTGGTCTAAAGCGATTTGAACTTAAGACGCTTAAAGGCGCAACAATTTTTTATGATATTTCACAGGATGATTTAAATTTCTGGAAAAAAAATGGCTTAAAAAATGGGCGTTGGTTGCCAACGCTTATGGAGCAAAACAGGCGTACTGAGTTACCGCGGTTTGATATTTCATATATCGGTTCCCTGAGTTCTTCAATTAATGTAGCTGGCATTAAGTGGTTTGTTGAAAATGTATTGCCACATCTGCGCCTACAAAAACCCAATATTACTTGTTTAATCTCTGGATCAAATCCTGCCGTTGAATTTGAGAAATTTCTTAAAAGCACCCCAAATATAAATCTTATGGTGAATGTTGAAGATCCTGCAGATGTGTGGTGCGCGGGGCGTGTACTGATTAATCCTGTTCTGTCAGGTAGTGGTATCAATGTTAAATCAGTTGAAATGTTATTTTTTGATCGACCTCTCGTAACCACTCATGTTGGGGTTCGTGGTCTTCCTGAAATTGTGAAGCTCGAATACTGCGTGGCTGATAATGAGAAAGCGTTTGCTACCGCGATCCTGGATGCACTGATAGGTGCTACTGTACCATTGAAGTCGAGAGAGCAAGCACGTTCATTTTTTGACATAGAGCGCATGGCTGATGTTATGTCTGAAATGAAAATGTTGACGGATGTCCGGTAATGATAGGGAGGGATGTATGCGTGTTTCGGTAGTTATACCTGCTCATAATCGTGAGAAAGTGATAGCTCGTGCAATCCGCAGCGTCATTGATCAAACCTATCCGGTAAGCGAAATTATAATAGTCGATGACGGGTCTACAGATCATACGGCATCAGTCGCTATAGCTGCTGCTAATGGTACTGCATCGCTACGTATATTAACCCCTAACAAACGTCTTGGGGCTGCAGGTGCCCGCAATTTTGGTGCATCATCTGCTACGGGGGAGGTAATTGCTTTTTTGGATTCCGACGATGAGTGGTTGCCAAATAAGTTAGAAAAACAAGTCCCTCTATTGGAACATGATCTGTCAACCGTTGCCGTTTTTTCTAACTATAGCTACTGTATTGAGGGTAAATTATCACGTAGTAGTTCTAATTTGCAGGCTGTGTCATATGAACGACTTTTGTATCGCAATTGTCTTGGGACTTCGACTGGGATCGTTCGTAAGATTACCTTTAACAGTGTAAATGGATTTTGTATGGATCTTCCCTGTTGCGAAGATTGGGACTTGTGGATCCGAATTGCTAAAATTGGCAGGATTGAGGTGGTCAAAGATATTTTGGCTCAATATCATTTTGATGGTGGTGGTCGGTTATCAGCGAGCTATCTGAATGTTGTTGGCCACAAATTAATGTTCCAAAAAATTTACGATCAGGTTCGCAATCCGTCGCTGCTAAAAAAAATAAAATCAGAGCATTTGTTATGTATGGCGGATGTATATTCACGCCAGGTGTTTTCCCCTCTTAAAGCGGTTAGTTCGGTTTGTAAGGCAATTTTCCTTTCGCCGAAAAAACGACAGTTTTTATATTTATTTAGAATTTTTGTTGGAATGACTATGCTTCTAAGCCATAGTTTGTAGGTTATATTATGATTTTAATAGCAAGCATAATTAAAAGAATGCATTTCTCAGCTACGGTACTTTCAAAATGGTTGGAGTCTGTTGGCAGCCTGCTACTTATGGCAATATTTCAGATGGTGTCATTTATTTTATTGGCGCACGTTATAGGTGTGATTGGTTATGGTATTATAGTTTCTATCGCTTCTATTGTTACAATCGCAGTTGAATTTGTAGGTTTGGGCTGTGGTGATTTATTAATACGTGATGTGGCTCGTAGCAAATCTGCTTACCGTGCAGCCTATGGCAATGCTCTCATAATGATTATGATAACACTGCCAATCGTGTGTCTAGTGTCTGTGATGCTGGAACATTTTATATTTAAATTCAATGTTTCCTACTACATTATTATTGCGTTGACATTTTCTGAGTTGACGTCGGCTAGAGCGTCAGGATTGGCTGAACATGTTGCTATCGCACATGAGGCAATTCGAATTGCCAATATATATAGATTATTTGCTGCGATATCGCGCATGCTTCTGGTTGTTGCGGTATATTTTATAATTGGTTTGGCTGGGCTTGAGGCTTGGTGGCCTTGGCAGTTTGCATACGGATTGATCGTGCCAGCGATTATGCTCATCGATGTCGCAATACGTTTTGGTTATCCCCAATTTAGTAAGGGCGTAAAAAACTATAAAATTAGCTTCTCATTTGCGGGAACGCAAATTTTGCGCGCACTGCAAACCAATGTGGATCGTATCGTAATTGGCCACAGCTTTAATGCAGAAACCCTTGGCACTTATGGTGTCGCAGCACGTTTGATTCAATTCACGTATCTTCCCATTAATGCGGTTGTCCGTATGACATATCCCCGCTATTTCCGTCATGGACAAAATGGTATTGTTGATACGCAACGTTATGCGCAGCGGCTAGCACCATTTATATTGGCCATTGCGCTGGTTATTGTCGTTGTTGTTTTGTCTGCTGCAGGGTATTTTTCTGCTGCACTCGGTCACGGTTTTGCAAACAGTCGTCATATTATTGAATGGCTGTCTCCGCTGGTAGTACTGATTGGTATACAATACATTTTCGCGGATGCGTTGTCGGGTGCTGATCGGCAGCGTTTGCGTACCTTGTTATTAATGTTCGGTGTAATTTCAATTGCTGTCGCGTGTTGGTATGGGGCTAGTCGCTACGGCGTATCCGGTGTGATATTCGCAAATCTGGCAGCTAATACTGGTCTAGCGGCGGTTTTTATTATTGTCGTTGAAATTCTTGCGCGGCGTAAACGTACTCATGATGCTAGGGGCTAGGCGATGCCGATACTTCAAACCGCGAGAGTGATACATTATTCCGCATCTAGTTATTCAAAAATTTTGTCAGAAAAGGGTATCCGAATAATATTATTCGTCGCTTTTATGATGATGAATGGTGCTTTGTTATGGACGTATACAGGGGAACTGCAATTTATTTTAACCGATGATCAGTCATCTGTAGCAAGGTATTATGGGTATCCACGATATCTACTGTTTATTGGAATTATATATATTTTATATAGCTATAAAGCTTTATCGCGTGTCGTGGTGGCATCTATGCCGATTTGGCTACTGAGTATTTTTTTTGGTATAACATTGTTATGGTGTGATAGTTTCTCAAGCAGCTTCCGATCATATCTGGTTTATCTTATGCAGCTCATTTTCGGGATGGCGCTTTGCTATGACTTTGATGAGAGTAAAACTTTTTTACGATTGCGCTGGATTTGTGCAGTTTTTTTCTTATGTAGCATTTCTTTTGCTGTATTATTTCCAGTATATGGCTTCGAAACCCGCGGCTATACTGGCGCTTTACGAGGAGTGTTTTCAGGAAAAAACCAATTTGGTATTATTTCGACAAATATGTTTGCAATATTGATTGCATGTTTTTTTTCCAAAGAGTGTTATAAAAGGCGCCTTTTTACACTTGGGCTTATTGTCGGCTCTATTGCTCTGCTGTTTTTGTCGCGATCTGCAACATCTATAGTTGCTGCTGCAATCGCTATGTTTGCAGTAGGGGTTTGCTACATTCTGTCAATCATTCGCAGCAAAGCAGGGCGAGGTGGGCTTCTGGCCGTTGCTGGGGCATTGCTCATAGTAATTTTTTTAAATGCGCAAGAGATTACGATATCCATAGTGACCTTTATTGGACGCGACCCGACCTTGACGGGGAGGAGTGTTCTATGGGCATTCATCCACCAAGTTGCCACGCAGCATTCGCTATTTGGCTATGGATTTGATAGCTTTTGGTGGCGTTTTGTCGGTTCAGACCATCTGCTAGAGCAGCAGGGGTTATGGAGTGTTGCTGAGGCACATAATACATATTTAGAAAATTATTTATCTGGTGGTGTAATTGGGGTTTGTGTTTGGGTTGCACTGCTTGCATACATCGGTAGTATCGTCGTGTGGGAATTAATCGTTGACCCAAAATCTGCGCGAACAATCTTGTCTTTCACATTATATGTACAGATTATTTTTCAAGGTAATACAGAGTCTATTTTTCCATTCCCGATGCAGGTTGCTGGTTGCTGGTTAACTCTTATTCTCGTGTTGAACTATTCATCTCCAAGCGTATCACATGTAGGGATTAATGTTTTAAGGAAGCTTAGATCTTCACATTCCGTGCTGCAATAATTCGCGCAGGAGCTCCGACAGCGATCGCACGTGCTGGTATGGAATGTGTAACCACAGCTCCCGCTCCGATAATAGCACCGTCACCAATTGTAACGCCGGGCATAATTATAGCTTTTGTGCCAATCCATACATCTCTGCCAACGCAAACATCAGCTTCATCCATTAGTTGCTTGGTTACCGGTTCGCCATCGTTAAAGCGATATTGTGAAGCGATAATTGCAACCTCGGGGCCAAGCAGCCCGTAATCGCCTATAATAATTTGGCCATGGCTAGGGCCGGCACGTAACTGGCAACGTGAACCGATGTTGGTATTATTACCAAGCTTGATTAGCTCTCCGTGCGTAAATATCACATCAGGGCTAATCGCGCATCCTGTACCCATATGGATTTTACGACGAGGTTGCACGTGTGTGTAATTGTAAAAGTTTAACATTCGAAAAAAATGAAAATATGCACGTGGGTCAACACTGCTTGTAAGGAGGCGGATGATTTTCTCGGTACGAGAGAGTGTTTTCTTATGGGTTAAGTGAGATTGTTCTGTCATTTTAATGACCCACTAGCTACGGAATGATTGTGCCATCTTCTCATATGGTGTGATACTGAAATTAGCCGTATATTTTGTTTAAATGCTTGCAGGTGACATCAAAAACTCAGCTGTCTTATTGGTTATTTTGCGTGTACAAGGCATTTTTTGCCATGAGCGGGACTTGGTGCAGGTTGTGGCCTGACGGGGGCGGCGCTGAAGGCGCGCGCAAGTGCAGCCCGAAATGGTTTGGCGCGAAGCTGGTCATCATAAGGCAGGCTACGTGATGCCCGGCCTCCAGGCGTTCGTATGGGGGGGCGATTGAGGTAGCTGTCGTGATCTGTCAAACCCCATGTCAGAATTCCCGTAACAGCCTGATTTTCGAGTGCGGTCTCCACAACTGGAAAAACAGTATCTGCAACCAGCTGATCTCTCAAATGAAAATCATCAGGAAGTTTTCGATCGTTAACATCAAGCTCGGTTAGTTTTATTTTGAGTCCCATTTGGCGGACATCAGACAGAAAACCAGAGAGTTTTTTTTGCATCAAAGTTTTTGCCGGCTGTCAGGTGTGCCTGTAAACCGAGACCGTTTATGGGGACGTGTTGACTTAATAAACGGGATAACATGTTCAGTACGGCTTCCCGTTTAATATCACATGTTTTATTGGCCTCTTCTAAGCCGTAATCGTTGTAGTATAGACTGCATCGGGTGCAGCTGTATGCGCAGCTATAAGGGCTTCCGTAACCCAATCTAGACCAAAGGCGCGATAGAGTGGGGAGTTCCGGTACCCATTGGGAAGTCGGTGCATCGGTTCTATCGCTTCATTTGCAACATCCCATTCAAATACAGATTTTGAGAAGTGTGTAACTTCTTTTGTGATATGATCGCGCAATACGTTTTTGTTTTTACCAGCCCGTAGAATGTTTTTTGCCCATTCCGGTATGCTGGCCCCCCAAGCCAGGGTGTGCCCACGCAAAAGTAGGTTATTGCACATTGCGAACTGCGCTATTTTATCTGCAGCGGAAAAATCTTCCAGTCCAGTTCCGGGTTGGGTAGCCATCCATTTCATTTCCCACTCGGGAACGATGACGTTGCATTCTCTTGTAATCAGATTTGCCAGGGACTGATCATTGGTGACGGTATGTAAATTTATCGCCGCGCCATACAATAAGCCTTTGCGCGCTGCGAGATCTTTAAGTGCTACATAACCTGTTTCACTTAAAACCGGCCCGGTTGTCAGCGGTAGCGATCCAAGGCCAAGAATAAAATTGCGTCTGTCCATCATTGTACCGTTAAGTGAACAATTGTCGCGTGCCTTGCCCGTAATTCATCAAGGATCATTGGTAGGAGTTGCACTGTATTCGGCAAGCCATCATGCAGAAGAATAATTCCACGATCAACATGATCCAGCATGTTTTTAAAGCGTTCAAATGTTACATCAGGTGGATCGTTCCGCCAGTCTGCCGGGGTTAGATCGACACCTGCAACAGCAATGTTATGGCTCTGAGCCCACGCCAGTAAGTCTGAGGTGTCTCGTTCATCTGGAAAGCGGAATAGTCTTGGGCTGATTAGTGGGAGTGGTTTGCTAAACTCAGCTGTTTCAACGGCTTCATAGCCCTGCACAATCTCTGTTATTGCTGCGTTATAAGGCAGTTTTTGCAGTATGGCATGTGACCAGCTGTGGCTGCCTATGGTGTGACCATCTGCATATGCATCCTTTACCAATGTTGGGTTCTGGCTAGCCCTACGTCCAATCATAAACATTGTTGCTTTGACGCACTGTTCTCGTAATATTGCAAGTATGGCAGGCGTTGTCGATGTGAAAGGGCCGTCATCAAATGTTAATATATATTGGTGCGGTTTCAGTGGTAATATTGGGTACTGCGAATTTTTTCCAAACTTTGGCCATTCTTGCTGATGTATGGAAAGTGTACCGGATGTCCCTAGTACGTTTGTGTGTGCGCAGGGATCTGCTATTGCAGCGGCGCTGAGGAGCGTTTGCACAAATATAAGGCCGATAATTGCTTTAAATGCGTGCATTGTTTTGGGGGCTCTGTTGCAAGTCATTATATTCGTCAAATTATGATATGGGTCAAGTGGGTGCATTGTGGTGTTTACGTCATGCGTAATTGGATTTTATGCCAAGGTTTATGACTGCAAATGACAATGCCTATTCCTTATTATTATCTTTGTACTGATTTGTTTCTTTTGAGCGTTGCGATGTATATGCTGCGCACATAAAATTTTATTTTGTGTGCTATGTTTTTTATCAATTTTGTGGAGAGGAATGTATATACGGATTGTGATGATCGGTTCAGGGTATGTCGGGCTGGTTTCTGGTGCGTGTCTGTCAGAGTTTGGCCACAACGTCACCTGCGTTGACAAGGATGCGGGCAAGATTGATGGCTTAAAGAACGGCATTATTCCGATATTTGAGCCTGGGCTGGACGGTGTGGTGATCCTGACCGAGTGGAACCAGTTCCGCGCCCTTGATCTGGACAAGGTCAAAGCCCTGCTGAAGCGCCCCCTGATGATCGATCTGCGCAATATCTACGGACACGATATGATGCGTGAGGCGGGGTTTCGCTATCTTTCGGTCGGGCGCGTGTAATTTTCTTTTGGGTTTCGGACGATTTGGTGGTCGATTGTCGCCCTAATGGCGGGTATCTGTTGGACAATGCGCCACGGATTCACGCCCTTGCACTTGTCTGAGAAATAGCCTAAAATTAATTGTCTGACAAAATAAGCGCCGCAGAGCGCTGTTGAGGGGAGGCGGGCTGGCGTGATTTTTCCTTCGCGTTGCGCCCGAGTGTAAGCATGATCCGATTTCTTCGCGTTCTGATGTCCGCTGCGGTGGCCTGTACGATTTTCGGTGGCGGGCTGTCTGCCGCGGCTACCGACCAGGTGGATATCCACGATCCCGCCCTGGCCAAAGATGGCAGCACCTATTACCTTTACAGCACGGGGCCGGGGATCACCACCTATAGCTCGACAGACAGGGTGACATGGGCGCCACGCGGGCGTGTTTTCCAGGCTGAACCCAAATGGGCGCATAGTGTTGTTGCCAGCTTCGGCGGTCATATCTGGGCACCGGATGTCATCCGGCATGACGGCAAATATTACCTTTATTATTCCGTTTCTGGCTTTGGCAAAAATGACTCTGCCATTGGCGTGACTATAAATAAGACGCTTGATCCGTCGTCGCCTGATTATAAATGGGAAGATCAGGGCATTGTTATCCGCTCGGTTGCCGGGCGGGACATGTGGAATGCCATCGACCCCAATATCATTACCGATAAAAGCGGCACGGCCTGGATGACCTTTGGTTCCTTCTGGTCGGGTATCAAGCTGGTGAAGCTGAACGCAAGCTGGACCGGGCTGGCCGAGCCACAAGAATGGCATTCGATTGCTGCCCGTCCGCGTGGTGCCGGTGTCGATGAAAAATCCGCTGGGGATGGCGAAATCGAAGGGCCGTTCCTGTTCCATAAGGGCGACTATTATTACCTGTTTGTTTCGACCGGCTTGTGCTGCCGCGGCAAGAACAGCACCTATCGTGTAGCGGTTGGGCGTTCAAAAGACATCACTGGTCCGTATCTTGATAAGGCTGGCCGCGACATGGCCAAAGGTGGCGGCACGCCCCTCCTGGCGGAAAATAAAAACTGGGCCGGTTGGGGCGGGCAAGGTGTCTATGCGTTGGATGGCAAAGAGTATGTCGTCATGCATGCCTATGAAGCGGCCGACAATGATTTTCACCGTCTGAAGATTCTGCAGCTCAACTGGGATAGCAGTGACTGGCCAAGCGTAGACAATAAGGCAATCGATACCTACCGCAGTGTTCTGGTAAAGTAGTCGTTGCCCTATAAGATCGTAATTCTGGGAAGAAACCCTTTGGGGCAGCCGCAAATGGGGCCTCAATTAACATCTGGCAGATCATGAAAAGTTCAAAGCTTTCGATTTTGGAAAAAATCGGTTTCGGTAGTGGTGATGCCGCCGTCAATATCGTCTGGTCGGCGCTGGCGATTATCATCACCTTTTTCTACACCGACGTTTATAAGCTGAACGTCGCGGATCTGGTTTTGCTGGGTTTCCTGCCGCGCATCATTGATGCGTTTGCCGATGTTGCGATGGGCATCTATACCGACAGTCGCACCACGCGCTGGGGGCGCTATCGGCCGTATTTGTTCGCCTTTGCCATACCGTTTGGTCTGTCAATCGCGCTGACCTTTACCACCCCGGATCTGCCGTATATGGGCAAGCTGATCTGGGCCTATGGCACCTATACGCTGATGATGGTGATTTTCACCATGGTCACCATTCCGTACATCTCGCTGCCGGGCGTGATTACCGAAGATCCGCAGGAACGGTTGTCGGCTAACGGCTATCGGTTGTTCTTTGCCAAAGGCGCGTCGCTGATGGTCAACATCTTCGTGCCGATTTTTGCTGCCCGCTGGGGACAGGCACATATTGCCGAAGGCTATCATGTTGCCATGATGGTGATGGCAGGGCTGGCGACGCTGATCTTCTTCTTCTGCTTCTTCACCACCAAGGAGCGGGTGCAGCATAAAACCGTGCATATGCCGGTTTCGACACAGGTTAAGCTGCTGTTTCACAACAGCCAGTGGCAGTTATTGTTCTGGGCCTGCGTGATTGGCACCACCGGTTACATCATTCGCGGCTCGCTTGGTCTCTACTATGCCAAATATTACCTTGGCGGTGATGCCCAGCTGCAATCAACATTCGTTGGCGTTGGTATTATCGGCAACATCCTTGCCATGATCGTTTCCACGCTGCTGACCAAGTTCGTTTGTAAGATACAGGTTTTTCGCTGGTCGCAGATCATCACGTTTCTGCTCTGTATTGTGATGTATTTTGCGGTTGGTCAGCATGATGTTCTGCCGGCACTGGTGATTTATTTCCTGATCAACCTCATTGTCGATCTGCAGGGGCCGGTGTTCTGGTCGACGATTTCCGAAGCAGTCGACTATGGTCAGGTCAAGGACGGCAAACGGGTGGCGGGCCTTGCCTTTGGCGGCATCTCCTTTGCACAGAAGGTTGGCATGGGGATTGGTGCCGGTGTAACCGCCCTGTTGCTGATGATCTTCCAGTATCACGCCAATGTGGTGCAGAGCCAGTTTACCCTGAACGGCATTGCACTCTCGATGACGGTAATATCCGGCGTGTTTCAGCTTATCATGGGGCTGCTCATGTACGGCTATTTCATTACCGATACGTACTACAACGAAAACATCCGCGCTAAAGTTACTCAGGAATCCGCATGACTACGATTAAAATCAAAGCCGATCAGAGCGGCGTCAAGATCAACCCTTACATCTGGGGTATCTTCTTCGAAGACATCAACTTTGGGGCGGACGGCGGGCTTTACGCCGAGCTTATCAAAAATCGTGGGTTTGAATTCCCCGATGCTTTGATGGGCTGGCAGAAGATTTCGCCCAGCAAGGCGCGCGGCACACTGACAGTTCTGAGCGATGATCCCTTTAATGGCGCCAATCCGCATTATGTGCGGATTGCCTCGCAAGGCACCGACGTGTTCGGCGTCGCCAATGAAGGCTTCCGTGGCATTGGTGTGAAGTGTGGCGAGGCCTATAATTTCTCGCTTCAGGTCCGCAAGGTTTCCGGGGCGGCGACGCTGCGGGTTGAGCTGTACGGCAGCAATGGTGCCGTGCTGGCGACCGAACGTTTGTCTGATTTCTCTGGTGACTGGGCTGAAGTGAAGGCGGTGTTGCGCCCTTCGGCGACCGATGCAAAAGCCAAGCTGTACCTGTTGCTGGAAGGCGAGGGGACGCTGGATATCGACTTTGTTTCGCTGTTCCCTGAAAACACCTGGAAGAAGCGTCCGGGTGGTTTACGTGCGGACATGGTGCAGGCACTGGCCGATCTGAAGCCGGGTTTCCTGCGCTTTCCGGGTGGCTGTATTGTTGAAGGCAGCGAGCTGGATAAGCGGTATCAGTGGAAGAATACGCTGGGACCGGTGGAAGAACGCGGCTTTACGATTAATCGCTGGAATTACGAGTTCTTGCATCGTCCGGCGCCGGATTATTTCCAGTCTTTCGGTCTGGGCTATTTTGAATATTTTCAGCTCTGTGAAGACATTGGTGCTGAACCCTTGCCGATTCAGAACTGCGGCATGGCGTGTCAGTTCAATTCCGGTGAATTGGTGCCGCTGGACGAAATCCAGCCCTTTATTCAGGACATGCTCGACCTGGTCGAATTTGCCAATGGTCCGGTTTCGTCGGAATGGGGTGCGCGGCGTGCGGCGCTTGGCCATCCCGAACCCTTCAATATGAAGGTCATGGGTATCGGTAACGAGCAGTGGGGCCCGCAATATATCGAGCGCTATAAACTGTTCGTCAAAGCGCTTAAGGCAAAATATCCCGAGATTTTGCTGGTCGCCGCCTGCGGACCACTGCCGAATGATGAGCGTACGGAGTATCTCTGGCCCAAGTTCCGTGAACTGAAGGCCGATATTGTCGACGAGCATTGTTATGACACGCCGTCCTGGTTCTTTGGCAACACCCATCGCTATGACAGCTATGACCGCAATGGTCCGAAGGTATTCTTCGGCGAATACGCGGCCCAGAGCGACAAGATGGTCAGTGTCGAGAATACCAACAGCCTCGAATGTGCCTTGTCGGAAGCGGCTTTCATGATCGGTATGGAGCGTAATGCCGATGTGGTGCACATCGCTTCCTACGCGCCGCTTTTTGCCCATACCGAGGCCTGGCAGTGGACGCCGGATCTGATCTGGGTTGATAATCTGCAGGTGGTGCCGACAGCGAATTATTACGTGCAGCAGCTGTTCTGCCATTACCGTGGTGATGAAACGGTACCGGTGGAAAATGATGGCGAGACCGCGGAACTGCCGGTCTATGCCGGTGCGGTGCGCGATAACGCGGCGGGCGAGATTATCGTCAAGCTGGTCAATCCGTCAAATGTTCCGGCAGAGGTGCAGATCGAGCTGACCTCGAAGGTTGCGCCACTGGCAACCGAGATCGTGCTGGGTGGTGCCAGCCTGAATGTTGAGAACAGCTTTAGCGATCCCAAGGCGGTGTTGCCGACGGAGACGGTTGTCCCTGTTGCAGGCAATCATTTCCGTAAGAAATTGCAGCCGCGGTCATTTACCGTCCTGCGCTTGAAGGTGGTGTGAAGGCTCGCACTTCATTCGTAAGCCAAAAGATAACGGCGCGCACCCATGTGGTGGGCGCCGTTGTCATTTGGGGATTGAAAAGCCAGAATATGCCGGTGATTATTGCGATGCGCCCGGCATCAGGGCGAGCAGACCGGCCAGCAGCGCGCGCGGCGTTGGCGGGCAACCGGGAATATGCACATCAACCGGAAGAACCGCCGAGACCGGCCCGACAATGGCATAGCTGGCCGCAAACGGCCCGGCGCAGCGGGCACAATCGCCAGCCGCCACCACCCATTTAGGCGCAGGCATGGCGGCATAGGTCCGCTCCAACGCCACGCGCATATTGCAGGTGACCGGACCGGTTACCAGCAGCACATCGGCATGGCGGGGCGAGGCGACGAAATGAAAGCCATAGCGCTCCAGATCGTAATAGGCGTTACTGAGTGCGTGTATTTCCAGCTCGCAACCATTGCATGACCCGGCATCAACCTGACGGATAGACAGGCTGTGACCCAGCGTGCGGCGGGCTGCGCTTTGCACCGTGTCGGCAAGTTCAGCCAGCGCCGCCGCGTCCGGGGCGGGCGGTGGTTCGGTCAGGGCTGTCGCGCCCAGGCTTTCGAACAGCAGTTTGCGCATCTTACAGATCCGGCCCCGCGTAAGAACAGTTGAAGGATTTGTTGCAGAGTGGAAAATCCGCCACGATGTTGCCTTCGATGGCGGCTTCCAGCAGCGGCCATTGAAACCAGGACGGATCGCGCACGTGGCAGTGGGCAATGGTGCCGTCCGGGTTGATCCGTAGGAAGACAAAAATGTCGCCACGGAAGCCTTCCACCAGCGCGGCGCCTTCGCCTGCACCGGCAGGCAGTGGGCAGCGAACCTCCCCCCCGGGCAGGGTGGTGAGCAAGTGTTCGATCAGGGACAGGCTTTGTGCGATTTCGCTTAAACGGATGCGGATACGGGCATCAACATCGCCACGGAACAAAAGCGGCACCTGAAAGTCGAGCTGGTCATAGGGCGCAAACGGTAAGGCTTTGCGGGCATCAAAATCGCGGTTTGACGCCCGGCCAATCGGACCGCCCGCACCAAATTGCTCGGCCAGGCTCTGGCGCACTATGCCGGTGCGTACCGTTCGGTCCTGTAAAGACGCGGTATCTTCATAAAGCGCTACGATGGCAGGCAGGCGTTTTTTGAAAGCGGCAATGCCATGCCGGATTTTCTCAATCGCATCGGCGCCAATGTCGGTGGCGACACCACCGGGGACCACACAATCCATCATCAGGCGATGGCCGAAGACATTTGCCGCCAGGCGCAAGGCTTGTTCGCGTAAAATGCCGCAATGGGTCAGCATCAGGGGAAAGGCGGCGTCGTTGCAGATGGCCCCGACATCACCGAAATGATTGGCAATGCGTTCCCACTCCAGCATCACGGCACGCAAATGGGCGGCGCGCGGCGGTACGGTGCAGCCCAGCGCGGCTTCGACGCTTTGGGCAAAGGCCAGCCCATACGCCACCGTGCTGTCACCCGAGACGCGGGTGGCCAGCGTCGCGCCCTGTGCAATCGGTGCCCCGACCATCAGTGCCGCGCACCCACGATGCATATAGCCCAGCCGGGCTTCCAGCCGCACAATGGTCTCGCCATTACAGGTAAAGCGAAAATGCCCCGGCTCGATAATGCCGGCATGCACCGGGCCGACCGGAATCTGATGCAGGCTTTCGCCTTGTGCGGTCAGAAAGGCATAGGGCTCGCGCGCTGTGGCGGCCGAGCCGGACCAGTTGCCATGGTCAAGCCACGGGCGCGTATCCGGGGCCCCGTCGGGCACCAACCCTGTCAGATCGGCGATGGCGCGCTCTAACCGGATGGCGGGGGCGTGATAGCGCCCCAGTGCCGGGTAATGGCCATCCTGTACCGCAACGCTGATAATGCCGGTTTGTCCGTTGCCCGGATCCCGTAAGGCCGCATGCACCAGATTAGGCTCGGCCCAGTGCGCGACGAGCGAATAGCTGCCATCGGCCATATTCTGCGCAGCCGTTTGCCATTCTTCCCAGCGGACCTCGGTTCGTGGCCAGTGGGTGTTTTTTGCAGAAACGCTTTGGTTTTGTTCTGTCATGGCGTGTCCTATCCCAACAGCTTGGCGACATGCTGGAACCAGGCGGTGACGGGGCCAGGAAGATAGATCCCGGCAATCAGCACCAGCGCGAAATGCAATTGGGCGGGCCACAGCGAAACCCGGTCCGGTATAAGGCTGCCGCTTGGGCTGCCAAAGGCGGTATCGTTCAGGCGCAGAATTAATCCACCCAGTGAAATCAGTAAGCCTGCCACCAGTGCCAGCGCCAATAGGGGGTGCCAGGTGAAGGCGGAACTCACCACCAGAAATTCGCTGGTGAACACGCCAAAAGGCGGCAGACCGGCAATGGCGATAACGCCAGCAACGAAGACCCAGCCCAATGCCGGGTGGCTGATGGTCAGCCCACGGATATCGGCAAATTTCTGCGAGCCTTTAATGCGGACAATATGGCCGATGGTAAAGAACAGTCCGGATTTGGCCAGACTATGCATCGCCATGTGCAAGAGACCGGCAAAATTCGCCAGCGGGCCACCAATACCAAATGCCAGTGTGATAATGCCGACATGCTCGATCGAGGAATAGGCAAAGAAGCGTTTGATGCCACGGCGGCGATACAGCATCAGCGCGGCAATAAAAATTGATGCCATGCCCAGCACAATCATCATCGGGCCGGGGGCGAACACCGCCGGGTTGGCTGCCAGAATAATCTTGAAGCGCAAGATAGCATAGAGCGCCAGATTGAGCAGCAGGCCAGACAGAATGGCCGAAATCGGCGTGGGGCCTTCGGCATGGGCGTCGGGGAGCCAGGCGTGCAGCGGTACCAGACCGGCCTTGGTGCCATAGCCGACCAGAATGAAGACGAAGGCTATGTCCAGCAGCAGCGGATCGAACGATGCAGCGTGGGTGACCAGATTGTCCCAGCTCATGGCGGCAAGACCCGCCCCGGTGAAGGGCTGCGCCGCCAGATAGACGATGATGGTGCCAAACAGCGCCAGCGCAATACCAACACCGCCAAGCATGAAATATTTCCAGGCGGCTTCCAACGCCTCGTGCGTGCGATAGATGCCGACCATCACCACGGTGATTAGCGTTGCCATTTCAATGGCAACCCACATCAGCCCGGCAATGCGGGTCAGCAGTGCCAGATTCATAGCGCAGACAAGAAGCTGATACAGCGCATGGTAATAGCGCAGCGTGGAGGGTTTTAAGCGCCCGGTCTCGACATCATGCGCAATATAGCTTTTGCCAAAACAGCTTGTGGTGAAACCGACCAGCGCATTCAGGGCCAGAAAGCTGATCGATAAATCGTCCACCGCAATCATCTGCCCGGCGGGGCTGCTATGGTCGATCAGCATCCATCCCGCTGCCAGAAGTGTCATGAGCGAGGCCAGAATATTGAGCCATGCCCCCACCCGATAATTGGAAACCGACAGCAGCAGGATGCCGGCAATCGCCGGAATGAACAGAAGGTCGTCAGCGGGGGATAAGAAGCTCATCGCCGGTCCCCCCGGAAGCGGTCAATCACGGCGCTGTCAACAGTATCGAATCGTTCGCGAATCCGGAACAGGAAGATTCCAAAGATGATGAAGGCGACCAGAACCGAGAATGCCACACTGATCTCGACAACAAAAGGCATGCCGTTGGCACCGGTTCCGGCCAATACCAGACCGTTTTCAATCGACATGAATCCGATGACCTGACTGACGGCATTGCGGCGCGTGACCATCATCAAAAGGCCAAGCAGAACCACCGATAACGCAAAGGCCATATCCTCGCGCACAATAAGGTCTGCGGAAACCGCCGTCCGCATCATCAGAGCGACCGCCAGACCAACCAGCAGCATGCCTGCCATCATGGAAAGGCCGGTACCGACCACGGTTTCAACGCTGCGGTGAATACCAAGATGGCGTATCAGCCAATGCAGCGCCACGGGGATGATACCCGCCTTGAAGCCGAGGGCAATGAACGCGGTAATCAGCAAATGCGGGGCATGCTGCACATGGGCCTGCCAGGCAACAAAGACAGCCAGCACTAAAGATTGCCCGGCAAAAATATTGATAATCGGTGGCAGGCGGTTTTGGTAAAGCTGCAGAAAGCTCAGCAGAACCAGACAACCGGCGAGAAAGTTCGAGATGTCGAAACTGTTTGTCACCATGTTAAAATATCCGGGAGACGAGGCTGAGCAGGGCCGCCAGCAGGGCGAGCATCAGGCCGGTGCCAAGAAAATTGGGTATGCGAAAGACCCGCATTTTTGCGTCTGAAAGTTCGTACACCCCGATTATGCCCGCGGCCAGCATGAGCTTCAGCAGATAGAGCGCCAACGCGATTCCCAGCGCTATAAAACCATCGCCGGTTTGCGCGATGCCAATGGGCAGGAAGATGGCCGCGATCAGCGATACATAGAGCAGCAACTTTACCGAGGACGCCCATTCGATCAGCGCCAGATGGCCCCCGGAATATTCCAGCACCATGGCTTCGTGAATCATGGTCAGTTCAAGATGGGTGGCGGGATTATCGACCGGCAGACGACCGCTTTCGGCAATGGCAATGATGCCAAAGCCGACAAAAGTCAGCAGCAGCGAGATGTGCAATCCAACGGCGGGCGATTGCACAAAATGGGCAATGTCCGGCAGCCGTGATGAGCCGGTGAGCAGCGCCAGCGTAAAAATCAGCAGCAGCAACGCCGGTTCCGCCAGCGCGGCAATCATCATCTCGCGGCTGGCACCCAGACCGCCAAAGCTGGTGCCGATGTCCAGCCCGGCGAGGGCCTGTGCAAAACGGGCCAGTGCCAATAACCCAAACAGTGCAATCAGATCGACCATCGGTGTCAGGGCGACGCTGAAGGTAAGGGTTGGTACCAGTGTGGCGGCTACCCAGGTTGCTGCAAAAATGACGACCGGGGCAGCAAAATAAAGCCACGATGCGTTATTCGCGACGACGGTTTCCTTGCGGAACAGGCGGGCAAGGTCACGATAGGGCTGGAACAGGCTGGGGCCGATGCGGCGTTGCAGCCGTGCTTTTATTTTGCGCACCAGGCCGGTGAACAAGGGGGCCAGTGCAAGGATCAGGAAGATTTGGACCATCTCAAGGCCCAGCGCGCCGATCAGAACCATATCGCTAGCACCGTCAGTAAAAGAACCAGTGTCAGAAAAACGATCGTCAGATAGCGCCGGATGGTTTGGTATTGCAGTGGGTTGACGCGATCCGCCAGCCACGACACGCTGCTTTCAACCGGCGCGTATAAGGCATTCCAGGCCGGATCGTGCAGGGTGAGTTTGTGCTGCGCCGGCGAAATATCCCCCGGCGGTGGCATCATAACCTCTTCATGCGCACCAAACAAAACCGAGGCGAAAACCCGGCGCAGGGGCTGCGAAAAACTCGATGCAGAATATTGGCTTTGCACAATGTCTTCGGGGTGGCCGCAATCCCAGATCGCGCTGCGCCGGATGGTGCGATTGGAAAAATAGCGTAAGAATAAAACGGTTGCCGCCACGGCTGCGGCCAGGCTGATGAAAATCATCAGTCCGCCATAGCCGTTCGTATGGCCCGGCGCTGGCAACAGTGGTTGCCAGAAATGGGTCGCCGGTACCGTGGCGGTGGTCAGCAGCTGCACCGCATTGTGCAGGTGGGCAAGGATCAGCGATGGCACCAGACCGGTCACAAGACACAACACCGCCAGCAGAGCCATGGCAGCGATGGATACCGGATCGGTCTCGCGGGCGTCTTTTGCGGCAGCGCTGCGGGCACGGCCCAAAAAGCTGATGCCGAAAGCTTTGACAAAGGTCGCCGCTGCCAGCGCCGCCGCCAGCGCTAAAATGGCCCCCGCCGCCGGGGCAATCAGCCGAAGCCCCCATTGCGGAAATTCCGGGCTGAGGAAGATCGACTGAAACACCATCCATTCCGAGGCAAACCCATTCATCGGTGGAATGGCGGCAATGGCCATGGCACCGGCAAGAACGGCCATGGCGGTTTTTGGCATGCGGTGGATCAGCCCGCCCAGCTTATCCATATCGCGGGTGCCCGTGGCGGCCTGCACCACACCGGCACCGAAGAACAGCAGGCTTTTAAACAGGGCGTGGTTGAAGGCGTGAAACAGGGCGGCGGTCAGGGCCAGCGCGGCGGCGGCACCAAGGCCATTGGCCCGAAAACACAGCGACAGCCCCAGCGCGGTAAAAATGATGCCGACATTTTCGACTGTCGAGTAGGCCAGCAACCGCTTTACGTCGTTCTGCAACAGGGCATAGAGCACCCCCAGAAACGCTGTTGCCGCGCCGATGGCAATCACCACCATGCCCAGACGCCAATCGACGGGGCCGACCAGATCAAAGGCAATGCGGATGAAGGCGTATATCGCGACCTTGGTCATCACGCCGCTCATCAGGGCGGAGACGTGGCTGGGGGCTGCCGGGTGGGCCAGTGGCAGCCAGGCGTGCAGGGGGAACAGCCCGGCCTTCGATCCGGCCCCGATCAGCGCCAGCACCACAACCCACGCCGCTGCTGCGCCCTGCATATGGCCGCGCATGGCTGCGAAGCTGAAATGCCCTTCGGGCCCGGCCAGAAGGGCAAATGCCATCATCAGCAGCATGGTGCCGATGCCGGCCATTACCAGATAGATCAGCCCCGCCCGTAAATTCCCCGGCACGGTGCTGTGGCTGACCACCAGCGCCCAGGAGGTGAGGGACATCAATTCCCAGAAGATCAGAAACGAAAACGCGTCACCGGCCAGCAGCACCAGATTCATGCCAGCCAGAAAGGCCGGGAAAAATGGCAGCACCCGTTCTGGCACGCGTTCGTGGCGGCCATAGCCGATGGCAAAAAGGCTTGCTGCCAATCCACCCATATTGACGATGCCCGAAAAAACCGCCGACAAGGCATCGACATGGATATGCATGCCGATCCAGGGCAGGCCAAGCGGCAGGATGATGTCGTAAGGCGCGGCATGAAGGCCCATCACCGAGGCCATTGCGACAGCGCAAATCACAGCGCAGGCGCCATAGCATGCCGTCGAGGCCCAGGGCTTGCCCGCAAGCAAGACCGCAAGGCAGCCTGTCATCAGAAACGCTGCGACGCAGACCAACAAAGAACCGGCCATGTGACTGCCTTAAAGTTTGTATCGGCAGGGCCGCGTGGCCGCTTTTGTCCGGGGCATCGGTCCCGCACAAACAAACCGACGTAAACCGCATCAGGATACACGCTATGTTTGCGTGCGTGATCCAGTGCAAATGTCAATTGTCGCGCGATAAAGCGCGGGCCATGCCATACAGGATGACGCCCTGGGGTGCAATGAGAAATTAACCTAAATATATAACAGTAGATATTGATTAGATTAATTGTGATGTAAAAACATTAAGTATCTTGTTTAAGACTGTGGAGAGGTGTGTTAGAATACGATACGCACCAACGACACGATGCCGTGCCGCCGGGAACGAACTTAAGACGAGTTTTCGATGTCACATCAGCAAATTAGCGGGCGAGATATGTCTGCGACCACCCTCCCGTTGGGGGCGGCGGCTCATGCCATCTATCTGGCCGCATTAGATGAAAAACTGCCTCTGGCCGCGATTGCCGAATGTTCTGGGCATCCGCATCACTGGTTTGCCGCCAATATGCTGCAAATCATCGAGGTCATGGGGGATCGCCTGGAAACCGGCGCGTCCGAAGTGGTTTGCCGGATCGTCGCTGCCCGCTTGCAGCTGGATGCTGAAATCAAATCGCTTAAAGCGATCGCGACTGCGCAGCCGAGTTATGCGAATTTGTCGGTCGCATCGGCGCAGCTGCAGAAATATCTCGACTGGGCCCGCACGGTCTGTTGAGGCAATCTGCACCAGCCCCCTTTATGGTGGGGCCGGTGCAATTTTTATGGCTTTATACGCTGTTCGTTCAGGCTGGCTTCACCGATCAGAACCACATCCGTGGCCGAACGGTTAAGGCTGACGCTATAGCGGCCCGCAGGAATGTGCCAGTTGTTGGCCGCGGCATCGAAATTGGCAATCAGGCGCGGGTCCGCCGTCAGGGTAACCCGTTGGGTTTCGCCGGGGGCAAGGGATAGCTTGGTCATACCGATCAGGCGCAGCCGCGTGCGGCCCGCCGCATCGGTCAGATACAGCTGCGGGACATCTTTGCCGGCGATGGCTGCGGTATTGGTGACGTCAAAATGCACGCACAGCGTCGCGCCACCGCTTACGATGAGATTGCTATAGTCGAACTGGCTATAGCTTAAGCCAAAGCCAAAGGGGAATAAGGGCGTTGCCCCTGTTCTGGCAAACCAGCGATAGCCGACATCCGAACCTTCCGTATGCGGTACTTTTATGGCTTTTGCCGGGTCAAAGTCCCCACCGAAAATGGTCATGAACCTGTCGCCGCCTGCAATTTCCGCGCGGGGCAGTTGATCCAGACCGCGCGGAAATGTCAGTGGTAACCGACCCGAGGGGTTGACCACCCCGAACAGCACGTTGGCAATGGCCTGACCACCGCGAATGCCGGGATACCAGGCTTGCAGCACCGCCGCCGCATGATCGAGCCACGGCATGGTGACGGGGTTGCCGGTTTCCAGCACCACAACCGTGTGCGCATTGGCTTTGGCCACGGCTGTAATCAGCCCATCCTGTCCATCGGGTAAGCT
Organism: Micropepsis pineolensis; assembly: GCF_055392125.1. Taxonomy (NCBI): domain Bacteria; kingdom Pseudomonadati; phylum Pseudomonadota; class Alphaproteobacteria; order Micropepsales; family Micropepsaceae; genus Micropepsis; species Micropepsis pineolensis. The sequence continues at coordinate 2,302,596 of NZ_AP042408.1, read as the reverse complement.
AAGGTCCGGTGCGTCGACGCCTTCGGTCTGCCATTTGATGGCGAAGACCACGACCACGTCGGCCCAGCGTGCAAGTTTTTCTGCCTCGGTGCTATACCGGCCATCACAGAATTTGACCTCAGCCCCCGGTGCCAGCGCTTCGATGGCCGCCAGTGGCGAGGAGGGATGAAACACCATCTTGTTGGGAAGCCCGTCGAGCCGGTTACCGCCCAATGGCACATGCAGCGCATTGTCGGGTACGACCTGTGATGATCCGCCCCCGGATAATACCCCGAAATCGGCATAGCCGCCAATAACCGCAATGCGTTTAACCACGGGCGACAGTGGCAGAAGAGTATCCTGATTTTTCAGCAGAACAATGCCGCTTTCGGCGGTGTCCTGAGCCAGTTGGGCATGTGCGGTAAAATCGATCGTGGTCTTAGTGGCGGGGTGATCCGTCAGCCCCACGGCAAACATCGAACGCAGGATACGGCGAACCATGTCATCAAGCCGATCTTTCGGAAATGTCCCATCCGCGATGGCCTGTTGTAGTGGGCCAACAAAGTAAGGTTCGGAATCAAATTCTGCGGCGGACTGTTGATCAAGACCGTTCATGGCATAGTCAAGACTGTGCACGCCGCCCCAGTCCGACATGACCCAGCCGGGATAGGCCCAGTCACCTTTAAGCACGTCATTGATGAGGTGGGGATGCCCACAGCCATAGGCCCCGTTGATCAGGTTATAGGAGCCCATCACCGCACCGGGCGCGCCCTGTTCGATACCGATCTCAAAGGCCAGCAGATCGGATTCGCGAAAGGCTGCCTCCTCTATGACAGCATCAATAAAGTTGCGGTTGGTTTCCTGATCGTTGAGGGCAAAATGCTTGATGGTGGAAACAACATGCTGATCCTGAATGCCGCGAATATGCGCACCGCACAGCATGCCCGCCACCAGCGGATCTTCGCCAAGATATTCAAAGTTGCGCCCACCCCGCGGATCGCGCGCCAGATTGATGCCGCCCGCCAGCAAAATGTTGAGGCCTTTAGACCAGGCTTCATTGCCGATCATCGCACCACCGGCATAGGCGATGGCCGGATCGAAACTGGCCGCCGTGGCGATGGCGGCGGGCAGGGCCGTCGCCTGATCGCCGGGGCGCACATTGCCCGGGTTGGCAATGCCAAGGCTGGCATCGGTTTCCTGTAAGGCGGGCAGGCCAAGGCGGGCTATTCCGGCCACATAACCGGCCGAGCCAACCGCTTCGGTGGGGATTGGTGGCTGGTTCTTCACAAAGTCGAGTTTGACCGGCATCATGCCATAGACCAGCTGAAACTTCTCCGCCTCGGTCATAACGTCGAGCATGCTTTGGGCACGCGCATCCGGGCTTAAACCGGTGTCACGCCACGGTTGCGGGTTCGCCGTCGTGGCGTCCGAATGGGGTGTCGATGTCATGGCCTGTCTCCTGTTCGTCCGTAACAGAAACGGCCGCCCGTTAAAGGCGGCCGATCCCGGTTTACGCTATAGTATTGGCCTTATTTTTCCTGACTTGTCCAGTCCGCAATCAGGTCAAGGCGGCTCTTCCACGGGTCCGGTCCGGCTTTGGGGCCATCTTGCGTGAAGTCGAGAATTTCGTCGCTGGTCGCATCATAAACCGGCCAGTTGGGCAGGGGCGCACCCGTGGCAGTGTCAGCCCCGTTGGGATTACCGGTTTTGGCGAAGTTGATCCAATAGGCGCTGGCAGCATTGGCCATCGCCTGATCGGTAATGGTAATCCTGTCGCCGAACACATCCGCCACCGTATTCATCACATAGGGGATTTCGCTGGCATGCTGCGCACCTTTGTTGACGATGTACGGTGCCGCCGGTCCGTTCGCCATTGCGTCCGCTGCCGATGGGGCAACATACGAAAAGCGATACTGATAAACCGGTAGGCCCTGCGCCGCGAAGGCCCGTGCGGTAAAGCGGGCTGGCTCAACCATCATTTTGTCGGCCCCAATCTTTGCCGTAATCAGACGGAGATTGCCGCTATGGTCCGGGTCATAGGCGGCCAGCGCTTTGTCTTTGTTTTTGCCAAAAGGCGCAACGGCCCCTTCCACAGTTCTGGCGGTATAAAAACCAATATCTGCACTGGTGGCACCGATGATCAGCGGTACCTGCGCATTGCGGTGTGCTTCATAGGCGGTTTGCGGATCTTCGACCACCAGTCGCCCATCAATCGCCGGGCCGCCATAGGTCTCGGCCCCAGCGGGTTGCATCAGGCTTGACATGCTGAGGCCCGCGACAATCTTCTCGCCCGGCAGGGCGCGCAAAGCGGCCAGTGCGGCGGCATCGGTGCCCTCAATGCCATTGGCTTTGGCAAAATGGATGCCGATGGTTTCAAGCGATGGCCGCGTCGGTAAATCTTCCGAGACTTTGCGTGGCCCCATCAGAGCGCTGCGACCGCCACCGGATTCAATAATCGCCTTGTGAAACAATCCGGTCGCCATGGGGGACGTGAGCAGGGTGTGCACGGAGCCACCACCGGCCGATTCACCGAAGATCGTGACATTGCTGGCATCACCGCCAAAGGCGGCAATGTTGGCTTTGACCCATTTTAGCGCGGCAATCTGGTCCATATAGCCATAATTGCCTTTAGGCTCGTCAGGATGCTCTTTGCTTAAAGCCGGAAACGCGAAGAAGCCAAAACGGCCAAGGCGGTAATTGAAACTGACCAGTACCACGCCCTGTGCCGCCAGACCGGCCCCGTTATAGGTGGGGGAAGATGTGCCGCCATTGACGAAACCGCCGCCATAAATCCACACCATGACAGGCAATTTTGTTCCGGTCAGTTGTGTTGCGGGTCGCCAGATATTGACGAACAGGCAATCCTCGCTGAAGGGGGCGTGTAACGGGGCCGAGTCATAGGAGACCGGCTGTTGCAGGCAGTCATGCCGGAAGCGGGTGGCATCATAAACACCCTGCCAGGGTTGCACAGCCTGAGGCGCACGCCAGCGTAAATCCCCAACCGGTGGCGCGGCGTAGGGGATGCTTTTAAAAACCTCAACGCCCCTGGCACGGGTGCCCAGTAGCGTGCCATCCGTAATTGTCACCAGTGGGCCGTGCGCGGTGGCAGCATTGGCCATCGGCTCGCCATTGGTGGTGCAGGCGGCCAGCCCGATGCCCGCCGCCATGCTGATTGCCAGTCCCGTCAAGGTTTGTCGGGTCATAGGGTTCCTCTCCCAAATATTGTTATAGCGGGTTTCAGGCGCTGGCTTTTTCAAGCAGTGCCGTATCCTGCGCCGTAAGCTGCACGGCGGCGGCTTTGGCAAAGCTTTCAACATGGCTGCGCTTGGTGGCACTGGCAATCGGTGCGGTAACCGCCGGGCGGGTCAGCAGCCAGGCCAGTGCAATTTCCGCCGGGCTGGCATTGTGGTGGGCGGCGACGGCGTCCAGCGCCACCAGAATCTTCAAACCCCGGTCGTTGAGATATTTGGTGATGCCGCCGCCACGGGCGCTTTGTTTCAGGTCATCCTCGCCGCGATATTTGCCCGACAGAAAACCCGACGCGAGGCTGTAGTAGGTGATAACACCAAGCCCCTCTTTGGCACACAGATCCGCCAGCGGACCTTCAAAGCCGCTGCGGTCATACAGGTTATATTCCGGCTGCAGCACCTGATAGGGCGGCAGTGTTTTGGTTTTGGCGACATCCAGAGCGTCGCCAAGCTGTGCCGCATTGTGGTTGGAGGCCCCGATCGCACGGATCTTGCCGCTTTTGAGCAGCGTGTCATACGCGCGCAAGGTTTCTTCATAGGGTGTTTCGGGATCGTGCCAGTGCGAAAAATACAGATCGATTTGTTCAATACCAAGCCGGGTCAGGGAATTGTCGACTTCCTCCAGAATCCAGCGCTGTGAAAGTCCCTTTTGCCCGGGTTGCTTGAGGTCAGAGCCGATTTTGGTGAAGATCTTCACCTTGTCCCGCATACCGGGGCGGGCTTTAAGCCAGTTGCCGATGATGGTTTCGGATTCGCCACCTTTGTTGCCCGGTGCCCAGATGGAATAACTGTCGGCGGTGTCGATGGCGTCGAAACCGTAATCAACAAAGGCGTCAAGCACGTCAAAGCTGGTCTTTTCGTCGATCGTCCAGCCGAAGACATTACCGCCGAAAACAATAGGGGAAATCTCGATCCCGCTATGGCCGAGTTTGCGCTTCTGCATAGAAAATCTCCTTGGTGTGGCAAAGGTCAGAAAATGTGACCGCCTGACGTCCCATGCCCGGGTTTCCGGCAGGGGCGGGTGGAAATACGAAGGCTATCTTGTGCGCAAGCTGGCCTGGTGCGCAAGCCAGCCAAGGGTTGAATTTACCTTGAAATGTCCCGGAATGCTTTAAGTCTGGGGTGGGGGGGTTGAAGCCGGCATCCAAAAAGCCTATTTTAACCGGATGTGGCAGAAAAAGCCTTGGCATCGTTGGATGGCGTTTGTGGTTGCGGCGTTGTTTCTGTTCGCCGCAGAACCAAACACCATGGCTATGCCGGTGGCGTCTGCGCCTCAGCCATCGCATGCGGTTATGCCGCCCTGTCATATGGCCATGATGGCTTCCGCCATGGTGATGACGGGACATGATGCCAGCCCGAACGTTCTGCCCGGCCAGCCTTCCCCCTGCAAAGGGATGCTGATCTGCGCCGGTATGTTGGGCTGTTATGGTGTCAGTGCCATGGACAGCCATCCGGTATTGGTGTTTCACTCGGCCCGTGCCGATGCCCCTGCCAGTATCGTGATGTCTGTGCGCGGCATCACCCATCCGCCGCACAATCCCCCCCCGATCGCCTGAGCAATCGCTGGTTCGTTACGGCTGAGCCGCTTGCGGCTTTGCCGGAAGTCACGATTGTATCAGGAGTATCTATGTCCAAACTGTTTTGGGCGGCGTTCAGCCTTGTGCTGGCGCTGACCGGTGCTGTGCCCGCATCTGCGGCCACGCATCTGAAATTACTGGCTGCCGAAGCCCCCTCGGGCGTTGTTACCCGGTTGCGGGTGCAAATTCTGGGTGATGACGGCAAGCCGGTCGCCGGGTTGGTGACGGTCAAAGATCTGCGGGTCGATATGGGGCCCGACAAGATGAAGGATATGACCACGCCCGCCAAAGCCATCCCATCCAAAGACGCGGGTGTGGTGCTGGTGGAAACCAATCTTTACGCGCCGGGGCGCTGGGCGGTTATTGTGTCCGGCACTGTCGGGGGGCAATCCTTTTCGGGATCGGTCGTGGTTACGGCCGTGATGAAAAAGGCCGAGGCCTCACCGCCACATATGACAATGCAAAAGGGGGCGGCGCTGCCGCCCCCCAACGCGGCGCGAAAGATCCTCTATTATCGCAACCCGATGGGGTTGGCGGATACGTCGCCAGTACCGAAAAAAGACGGGATGGGGATGCCCTATATCGCGGTTTACGCCGACGAGGTGATGCAGAAACCCGGTACCATTCGCCTGACGGCAGCGAAAATTCAGCGGGCCGGGGTGCGCCTTTCCACCGTGCGCCGCCAGTTTTTAAGCAAACTGGTGCGGGCCCCCGCGCAGGTGGCCGCGGATGAAAATGGTCAGGGGGTGCTGACCGCCCGTTTCAGCGGGTTTATCGAGAAGATGTATGTCTCGCAGACCGGTGACACGGTGCGGGTTGGTCAGCCGTTGATGCGGGTGTGGATCGACAGCACCGATGTGCTGAGCAAGGAAGCCGATTATATCGGCGCGCTGGACAGCCATAGCGATAAATATGCGGCGCAGGCTGCCGCAGTGTTACGCGAATATGGTATGCCGGGCTTTGAGATTGCGGCGCTGGCCAAAACACGGATTCCCAAACGCGAAATGACCATTGTGGCGCCGATGAGCGGCACCGTAACCGATAAGCCTGCCATTGCCGGAATGCGTTTTGCCTCGGGCGATACCTTGTTCCGCACCACCGATATGCGCCGGGTCTGGGTGCTGGCCCAGATCAGCGAGCGCGATCTGCCTCAGGTCAAAGTGGGCCAGAGTGCTGAGGTTTTGTTCCGTGATGCACCCGATGCCAAATTCTCCGGCAAGATCCTCAAAATATACCCGGAACTCGACAGTGCGACACGTACGGTCAAAGCCCGTATTGCGGTGGAAAATGCCGGGGATCTGTTGCGGCTTGGTCAGTATGCGGATGTGCGCATCAATGCGGCGGTGGGCCATAGCCCGGTTCTCAGCGTGCCCTATTCAGCGGTGATTGATGACGGCAGCCGTACGGTGGTGTTTGTGGCGCTGGGGGGCGGCGTGTTTGAACCAAGGCCGGTCAGGCTTGGTGTGCATAGCGGTGACGTGATTGAGGTGCGCGCGGGTTTGCGTGAAGGCGATCAGGTGGTCACATCCGGTAATTTCCTGATTGATGCCGAAAGCAATCTGCAAACCGCCCTGCAAGGCTTCCAACCGAAACGAGCCGCCCAATGATCGCCCGCATCATCCACTGGTCGGCTGCGCATGTCTGGACTGTGCTGGCTGCCGCTATCGTTGCCATCATGGCGGGCGTGTATGCGCTTTCTGTCATTCCGCTCGATGCCATTCCGGATCTGTCCGATACCCAGGTTATCGTCACTGCCGATTATGATGGTCAGGCACCGCAGGTAGTGGAAGATCAGGTGACGTTTCCGCTGACCACGGCGTTGCTCAGTGTGCCGCATGCCAAGGTGGTGCGGGGGGCATCCTTTTTCGGAACGTCCTTTGTCTATGTGATTTTTGATGCCGGTACCGATGTCTATTGGGCCCGTGCCCGGGTGCTGGAATATCTCAATGGTGCAGCCAGCAAGCTGCCATCCGGCGTGACGCCGAAGCTTGGGCCCGATGCCACCGGCGTGGGCTGGGTTTATGAATATGCCCTGACCGGTAATACGCAGGATCTTGGACAACTGCGCAGTTTGCAGGATTGGCATCTGCGCTATGGGCTGGCCAAAACCGAAGGCGTGGCCGAGGTGGCCAGTGTCGGCGGTCAGGTGAAGCAATATGCGGTTATCGTCGATCCTAACCGGATGCGCAGCTATGGTCTGACGCTATCGACCATCCGTGATGCCATTGCGGCTTCCAACACCGATGTTGGCGCGCGCACGGTGGAACTGTCCGAGACGGAATTCATGATCCGGGGGCGCGGCTATCTGAAAAGCCCGCATGACCTCGACCATATCATGCTCAAGGCGGAAAACGGCACCCCGGTGACGCTGGACGCCGTCGCCCATGTTGAAATTGTGCCGGACGAGCGCCGTGGCCTGACCGAACTGAACGGGCAGGGCGAGGTGGCCTCGGGGATCGTGGTGCAGCGTTATGGTGCCAACGCACTGACTGTCATTGCGGCGGTAAAACAGCGCCTTGGCGAATTGATGCCAAGCCTGCCTGCCGGTGTCAGCCTTGTTCCCGTTTATGACCGCTCGGAATTGATCGGGCGGGCCATATCGACATTAAAAAGCACCCTGCTTGAGGAATGTCTGATCGTTGCCTTTGTGTGCTTTATTTTCCTTCTGCATGTACGCAGCGCGCTGGTGGCGATTGTTACGCTGCCGGTGGGCATTCTGATTGCCTTCATTGCTATGGCGGCATTGGGTATTGAATCCAACATTATGAGTTTGGGCGGAATCGCCATTGCCATTGGCGCCATGGTTGATGCGGCGATTGTGATGATCGAAAACGCCCATAAACGGCTGGAGCATGCCGGACCTGATGAAAGCCGTGTCAGGGTGCTGGCGGCGGCGGCGGCCGAAGTTGGCCCATCGCTGTTTTTCAGCCTGTTGATTATCACGGTATCTTTCCTGCCGATTTTCGCGCTGGAGGAACAGGAAGGCCGGATGTTTCATCCGCTGGCCTTTACCAAAAGTTTTGCTATGGCGGCGGCGGCTTTTCTGTCGATCACCTTAGTGCCGGCTTTGATGGCACTGTTTGTGCGGGGCAAAATTGCGCCGGAAGCGGCCAATCCGGTCAATCGTTTTCTGATCCGCCTCTATCGGCCGATCATTGATACCGTGCTGAAGCGGCCGTGGCCGACACTGGCGCTGGCGGCACTTGTCTTACTGGTCAGCCTGTATCCGGCCACGCGTCTGGGCAGCGAGTTTATGCCGACGCTGAACGAAGGCACCTTGCTCTATATGCCGACGACACTGCCCGGCCTGTCGATCACCAAAGCGCGTGACATCCTGCAGCAGCAGGACCGTATTATCAAAAGCTTTCCGGAGGTCGCCACCGTTTGGGGTAAGGCTGGGCGCTCCGACAGCGCCACCGATCCGGCCCCGCTGGAAATGTTTGAAACTGTGATCAACCTCAAGCCACAGGATCAGTGGCGCAAGGGTATGACCATCGACAAACTGGTCAGTGAAATGGATGCGGCTTTGCAGTTTCCCGGTATTTCTAATGCCTGGACCATGCCGATCAAGGCCCGCACCGATATGCTGTCCACCGGCATCCGCACCCCGGTCGGGGTGAAGGTGTTTGGCCGCAATCTTGATGAAATCGAGCGGGCCTCGCGGGCGGTTGAGGCTGCCGTGCGCCGGGTTCCCGGCACCACCAGCGCCTATGCCGAGCGGGTCAATGGCGGTTACTATCTTGATATTACGCCGGACCGCAGCGAAATCGCCCGATACGGCCTGACCATTGATGATGTGCTTGATGCCGTATCCGAAGCGGTTGGCGCTTCCGCCATCACCACAACGGTCGAGGGGCGGGAGCGTTATGACGTGGTGTTGCGGTTCCCGCGCGATGTGCGTTCCGATCCCGATGCGCTGGCGGATAATACCATGATCTCGCTGCCATCCGGCGGTGCGGTGCCGCTGGGCGAGGTTGCCAGAATTACCCGTGCCAAAGGCCCCGCCATGGTGCGCACCGAGGACGGGCAACTGGTGAATTATGTTTACGTCGATTTTGCTGGCCGGGATCTTTCCGGCTATGTGCAGGATGCCCAGACCGAGGTCACAAAAGACGTGACATTACCGCCCGGTGCCTATGTCCGCTGGAGCGGACAGTTTGAATATCTCGAACGGGCCCGGGCGCGGCTGACCATCGTTATTCCGGTCACGCTGGGCATCATCATGCTGCTGCTCTACCTCAACTTCCGCCGCTGGTCAGATACATTGATCGTGATGCTAACCTTGCCGTTTGCGTTGGTCGGCGGCGTCTGGTTGATGTTTGCCATGGGCTTCAACCTGTCGGTGGCATCTTCGGTCGGCTTCATCGCGTTGGCGGGGGTGGCGGCGGAAACCGGGGTCGTGATGCTGATTTATCTCAATCATGCCCTTAAGGCAGCCAAAGCGCAAAATGGGCAGATTACCCTTGATATTTTGACTGCGGCCGTACGAAGCGGGGCGGTCGAACGGGTGCGGCCCAAGATGATGACCGTGACCGCGATCATGGCCGGGCTGGTGCCCATTCTGTGGTCGCATGGCACGGGGGCCGAGGTGATGCAGCGCATTGCGGTGCCAATGATTGGCGGCATGGCCAGCTCAAGCGTTTTGACGCTTGTGGTGTTGCCGGTGGTGTTTTTTCTGGTCCATCGCCCTAAAACGCATACGGGTACGGACCGGTTAAAGAACTTCCGGTTTGACTTTTTCCGCAGGCGGCGTTTAGGCTGACTATAGCGCAAGTCGCTGTAAATGAATGTTTTTTGCAGCCATTGGCAACATGTTCTGCAGTGGAGAATAGGTATGACGATTAAAAATATTTTGCTGGCCGTTGATGGCGGCTCGAACACCAACAAGACGTTGGCGCAGGTTGCGGACTTGTTGTCGAACTATGCCGTAAAGCCTGTGCTGCACCCGCTGTGCGTCGCCACAATTCCAGTTGCCGCTGCTACGGGGGCCCCGGCCTATAAGGTTGTCGACGAAAATGCCCAGAACGTGGTCGACGAAGCCGTTGCGTTCTTTACCGAGCGTGGCTATCAAGCCGATGGCCATGTTGCCGATGGTTCGCCGGCGCGGGCGATTGTTGGCGCGGCCAAAGAATTAAACTGCGATATTATCTATATCGGCCATCGTCATATGTCGTTGCTGGGGCGGATGTTCGAGCCGTCGGTCTGTGTTGAACTCCTCAATCAGACGTCGACACCGGTCACGGTATTGCCGGACTGAGTATCCCCTAACGAAAAAGGCCTGCGGTTTGAGACCGCAGGCCTTTTTTTATGGAACGGAATTTTTACTAAACGATTTGGCGCAGCAGATAATACAGCCCACCGGCCAGCATCATGGCGGCGGGAAGCGTCAGCACCCAGGCCATCAGGATCGACCGCACCGTACTCCATTGCAGGCCGGATCCATTTGCAGACATGGTGCCGGCCACGCCGCTGGACAGAATGTGTGTGGTGGAAACCGGCAAGCCATAAACCTCGGCCGCACCGATGGTGACCGCGGCCACCAGTTCGGCCGATGCCCCCTGGGCATAGGTCAGATGCTGCTTGCCAATACGTTCGCCTACCGTGACGACGATGCGTTTCCAGCCGACCATGGTGCCAAGGCCAAGCGCAATCGCCACGCACACCTTCACCCACAATGGAATGAAACGCGTACCCGATTGCAGATCGCCGGTATAGCTTTTCAGTGTGGCAGTTTCAGATTTGGAGAAATTGGCACCCTGTGTCGGCAACTGGCGGATGGCGTCAGCGGTGAGGTACATGTCATTACGTAAGTTTGGTGTTGCCGATGCGGGAACATGTGCCAGCGTCTTATAGTTTTTGACGTTTTTGGCAATATCCGACGATAAGGTGGCAAGCCCGGCATAGACCTGCGGCTGGTCGAGCTTTTTATCCCGCAAGGCGGCACCAACAATCCGGCGGGCATAATCTGGTGTTGCAACCGTTTGGCCTTTGGCATGAGAGGTAAAGACATGCTGGGCCGATAGCGCTGCCTGGGTGAAGGCCGGGGTGCTGGTATCGGGCATGGTGCGGTTAAGAGCGTAGGCGGTGGGGGCTGCGCCGATCAGGATCAGCATAATAAGCCCCATACCCTTTTGCCCGTCATTGCCGCCATGGGCAAAAGAAACCCCGGTGCAGGTAAAAATGAGCAGAATGCGAATCCACCACGGCGGCGGGGCAGCGGTTTTGGGTTCTTCATAAAGCGCTTTTTTACGCACGGCAATTTTCATCACCACCAACAGCAGGGCGGCAAAAATAAAGCCCATCAGTGGGCTGACCAGTAACGCGCGGGCAACATTCAGTGCCTGGTTCCAGTCAACGCCCGATGTGGCATGTCCGGCCGGGGCCATCAGCTGATTGGCGAGCCCCACGCCCATGATCGAGCCGATCAGCGCGTGGCTTGAGCTGTTGGGTAGCCCCAGCGCCCAGGTGCCGAGGTTCCAGACAATGGCCGCGATCAGCAAGGCGAAGATCATGGCATAGCCGGCATTGCTGCCCACTTGCAGAATTAACTCTACAGGCAGGAGGGCGATGATGCCGTAGGCGACGGCACCGGTTGAAACCATGACACCGAGAAAATTGAACAGCCCTGACCAAACCACCGCCACCACTGGGGGCAGCGAATGGGTATAAATAACCGTGGCAACGGCATTGGCGGTATCGTGAAAACCGTTGACGAATTCAAAGCCGAGCGCAATCAGCAGCGCCACGCCTAATAATGCGAAAACGCCCAGTTCCAGCACTTCATTCGCGTTGCGAATGTCATAAACCAGACCGTGAATACCGTAGCCAATTCCGGCGGCGAGTAAGGCGAAGAAGACAATCGTGGTGACCGGATCACGCTGATGGTCCAGCTGTGGCTTGCCACTATGGGCCTGTGGTTCAGCCGTTAGGCTAATGTCAGTCATAAAATCCCCCTGCGATTGAGCAGGTGGGACTTTGGGTGTTGCATTTGACGGTTTCGTGAAAGTTGGGGGGCTTTCCGCAACAATCCTATGGGCTATCCTGCCGCACTTAGCGGGGGCTGTACCGGTTTAGGACGTTTTCCACCTATTCGAAATCAAGGATCTGCAATGGCACAGAAAACGCATCTTGGCTTTATGCTTGCACTCGCACTGTGTATCGGTGGCCCGGCCTGCGCTGCCGAGGCAAGCTATGGGCCCGAGCTGGAAGGGTTTCGCTATCCCTATCCACAACAGCATTTTGCCTTTACCTCGCAGGGGCTGCAGCTGCAGATGGGCTATATGGACGTGCAGCCTGCGGATGGCCATGGTAACGGGCGCACGGCAGTCCTGCTCCATGGTAAGAATTTCTGCGGTGCCACCTGGGAAACCACCATCAAGGCGCTGACTGAGGCAGGCTATCGTGTTGTCGCCCCGGATCAGATCGGTTTCTGCAGTTCATCAAAACCCGGATATTATCAGTATACGTTCCAACAGCTGGCCGAGAATACACGGGCGCTGCTGCAATCCTTGAAGATTGCCCGTGTCGTGGTGGTGGCCCATTCGACCGGCGGTATGCTGGGGGCGCGTTTTGCCCTGATGTATCCGGATATGGTGGAGCGTCTGGTAATGGTCAATCCGATTGGTCTGGAAGACTGGAAAGCCAAGGGGGTGCCCTATCGTACAGTGGATCAGTGGTATGCGCGCGAGCTGAAGCTGTCGGCCGCATCGGTGCATCAATATGAGCAGAGCGTGTATTATGTCGGACGATGGAAACCGGAATTCGACAAATGGGTCGATATGCTGGCCGGGCTTAACCAGGGGCCGGGACACGCCCGCGTGGCGTGGAATTCTGCACTGATTTACGACATGATTTTTACCCAGCCGGTGATCTATGAATTTCCCCAGCTGAAGGTTCCCACCACCCTGATGATCGGGGATGCCGATACCACCGCCATCGGCAGCGACATCGCTTCGCCCGAAGTGCGTAAGAATTTAGGCCATTATGACAAACTGGGCCCGGAAGTGATCCGGTCAATTCCCAATGGCCATCTGATTGTTTTCCATGGCTATGGTCATGCCCCGCAGATCGAGGCCCCCGACATGTTCCACAAGGCGCTGCTGGCGGAAATCAGCCAGTAAACTGTTTGAAAGGGCTTCTGGCCGGTCCGCTTCAAATGTGGGCCGGTCTTTTTATGCCCAAACGGTTTGCGTTTGGTCGTACAACGGGTTTACGCTGGGTGATGGAAATAATAACGATTTAAATTTGTAATATGTGTCCCGGTGGCACTGGTCAGGTTGGTCGCGATGAAACAGTCTTCCCTTGTTCTGCATGCCGGTTTTGAAGATAAGGCTTCCGGCGCGCCGGTGATGAACCCGCTGGAGCTGGCCACCAGTTTCTACGTCCGCCCGGACGAGGTTGGTTTTTCCGCCAACAGTCTAAACGGCACGGTGCCGCTGGTCTATTCGCGCTGGCGGAATCCTACGGTCGATCTACTCGAACAGCGCATGGCGGCGCTTGAGGGCGGCGAGGCGGCGCTGGCGCTGGCCAGCGGCATGGCGGCGGTGTCTGGTCTGTTCTTTTACAAGCTTAAGGCCGGTGACCATCTGGTGCTGTCCAATGTCTGCTATGCCGGGGTGGCCGAGCTGGCGCAGGAAATCCTGCCGCGCTACGGCATTGCGGTGACCCCGGTCGATACCTCTGACCCGGCCAGGGTGGCGGCGGCGTTACGGCCTGAAACCAAACTCATCCATGTTGAAACGCCCGCCAATCCGATTTTACGCCTGACCGATATTGAAGCCGTGGCCACCCTTGCGCACAACCATGGTGCGGCGCTGTCGGTGGATTCGACTATGGCGACCCCGGTGGCGACCAAACCGATTGCGCTGGGGGCGGATTATGTTGTGCATTCGCTGACCAAATATGCCTGCGGTCATGGGGATGCACTGGGTGGTGTGGTGATTGGTCGTCAGCAGGAAATTGCGGATCTGCATAAGATGGCTGCGATTCATTTCGGCGGGGTCATCAGCCCGTTTTCCGCCTGGCTGATCCTGCGTGGGCTGGAGACTTTACCGGCCCGTATGGCTTTGCATGAAGCCAATGCTGCCAAGGTGACGGCATTCCTGCAAAATCATCCGCGGGTGAAAAAAGCCTGGTGGCCCGGATCGGAAAGCCATCCGCAATATGCGCTGGCGCAGAAACAGATGCGGAATTTTTCCGGTATGGTTTCGTTCAGCGCCGACGATGGCGAAGCCCTGGCCGGGCGCATCGCCGAACGGATCACGCTGTTTTCCTATGCCGTGTCACTGGGTAAAACGCGCAGCCTGATCTTCTATATTCCGACAGACGATTTGCTGCGCACGTCGTTTCATCTTGAGGGGGACGAGGCTGAAGCCTATCGCGCCTGGACTGGCGAGGGGACGTTCCGCCTCTCGGTCGGGCTGGAAGATGCCGATGAACTGATTGCCGATCTGGATCAGGCCCTGTCGTAACGGCAAATCAGTCTTCGATGGGAAGGCCCGCCGCCACCCAGGCGTGGATGCCACCGCTTAAATGGGCGCTGATGGCAATTCCGGCGGCCTCGCAGGCGGCCACCGCATTGGCCGAGCGTACCCCCGCCGCACAATACAGAACGGCCTTTTTGCCGTGCGGATCGGGCAGGGCAAAGGGATTGAAACGCGACAACGGAAAAAGTTCGGCACCGGCGATATGGCCAGCCGCGAATTCGTGTTCTTCACGTACATCAATCAGCAAAACGTCATTACGGTCGATCATGTGTGCCAGCTCGGTGGCCGCAATGTTTTCGATTGTCATGTCTTTCACCATATTCCTGTCATGGAATTGAAAATGCCCTGCCAACGCATGGTGCGCTGACAGGGCATTGCAAGTAAAGAGCCGGATTATTGCTTACGGCTGCGGCTGAAGCGAAATCAGGACCACGTCATTGGTCCGGATTGCGATCCGCTTATTGAAAACACCATTCTTGCTGACCGTAACCGTGGTCTGGCTTTCCGCTTTATCGTCGGTCAACCGCTGCAAGGTGGCGATTTGATCCGCGGTCAGATTATCCGGACGACCCCATTCGATATACTGAGAATAGGCATCGTTGGCCATGTAACCGGTGCGGTGCAGGCTCAGCGTATATTTGCCGGGTTTCAGGCCCGCAACCTTCAGCGCAATGGGGGCTTTGGCGGTAGCCGGATGCAATTTGCGGAAATAGGGCCGGTTGCTTTCGTTCTGGTCGGGTGTGGTGTAATCCCAGATCAGGCCCGAAAAGCTGTTATCGGTACGGGTGAGCCACGAGCGGCTATCGCTGTTTTTGAGCTCCTGCGGGCCCAGTTCGTTGAGATATTTATAGGCGAAATAGGCTGCCTTGCGGATCCCTTCGCGATTGATCAGACCAAAGCCACCATGGAAGGATGTCGGCGGCGGGCCGGCTTCTTCGAACAGATCGGTATAGGTCCAATAGCTCATCGATTGGGCCACGCCTTCGGTGCGCTTGAGCTTGTCGAGGATGAAGGGCGCGCTGAGATAGGCATCATGCACCGGATCGCGCGGGTTATAGCTGGTGCTCCACTCGGTGAAATAGAGCGGTAAGCCGGGCTGCGCCGACGTCTGAATTTCCCCGCGAACCTTGACCACATCATTGACGATGGAATTCAGGTTCGGAGACAGCTTGTTATCGCCTTCGCCTTTTTCGTCAAGGAAACCGCCATCCACGCCATAGGCATGGGTGGTGATGAAATCAACGGGTGTGCCAGCGGCTTTGGCGTGGGCCAGAAATTCCGGCACCCAGGCCGCCCCTGCGGTCGACGGGCCACCAACAACTAGCAGGCTGTCGACCGATTTGATCGCATTGGCGGTCACGTCATAGAGCTTGAAATAGGCAGCCTGATCGCCACCTGCCCAGAAGCCGTCCAGATTAGGCTCGTTCCACACCTCAAAGCGCCACAGCCGTACTTCGTTGACGCCAAAGCGCTGCTGCAGGTGGCGGGTAAAGGCGGTGATGAAGTCGGCCCACTTGCCATAATCCTTGGGGTGCGAGCCGTTGGCCTTCCAGTAAAAAATGGTTTTATCGCTGGTGGCCAGATCGTGCGGCATGAAGCTTAATTCAACAAAGGGCTTCATCCCCGTTTTGAGGATGGCATCATAGACGGCATCGATCTTGTCGAAATTATAGACCGGTTTGCCGTCAACCTCGCGATAGGCCTCCATATCGTCGGAAAAAATGCCGTGAAAGCGGATATATTTGAACCCGGTTTCGTCATGGGCCAAATGCAGTTGGGCAAGGTTGTCGGTGCGCAGCAAAATGCCGGGATGGTCGGCGCCAACGCAGTCCTGCCAGCTCATATCACGCGCACCTTTGACCGCGTTCATATCGGCGCTGATGCTGCGGCCATCATTGGGGCTGGCGGGGGCGGCTGCCGTGGCGGCAAGGCCCGGCGTCGCGCTATAAACGGCAGCACAGAGCAAAGCACTGGCTATATGAAGTTGCGGTCTGTTCAATATTCCCTCCCAGAGTGTTCTTGGCGCGTGTCGGCCTGTAAGCCGGACAATCCTGCGGTGAGGAATGTTATCGCTCACATTTTGCTGCGATAGCAAGTGCCATGTGCGACATATGAAATGGTGATAATGCGGATTTGTTATGAATTTCCAATGTGTTGCTGTAAACTTTGTGTTACCGGTATTCGCGTTCTGCCTGTATGTGGGCGTTTTGAACAGGCACATACCCCTTTAAGTCCGTAGCCGGTTAGGCGTAAGGAAATCCGGTTACCTGTTTTTACGAATGGATTTTCCCCGTGCCGGTTACCATCGATCCGTTTTACGCCATTCAGATCAATCTTCTGGCCCATGAACTGAAAGCTGAGGGCCGCTCGGTCATACATATGGAGTATGGTCAGCCTTCCGCCGGTGCGCCACGCAAGGCCATCGAGGTGGCCCATCGCGTGCTCGACAGCGATAGCATGGGCTATTGGGAAAGCACGGATTTACAGCATGCCATGGCGCGGCACTACCGGCAGGCCTATGGTCTGGATCTCGATCCCAACCGCTTTGTGCTGACCTGCGGGGCCTCGGCGGCGCTGGTGCTGGCGCTGACGGTGCGCTTTGACGCTGGCGAAACGGTGGCGATGGCGCGCCCGGGCTATGTCGCCTATCGCAATACGGTCAAGGCGCTGCATCTGCAGCCGCATGAAATCGCCTGTGATGCCAGCACGCGCTATCAGCTGGCGTCCGGCCATCTTAAAGCGCTGACACCGGCCCCGGCCGGTGTGATTGTCGCCAGCCCGGCCAATCCGACCGGCACCATTATCCCGGCGGATGAACTGGAGAAGATTGCCGGCGTTTGCCGTGCGCGCGCCATTGGGGTGATTTCCGACGAAATCTATCATGGGCTCAGCTATGTCGAACCGGCGCAGACGATCCTGCGTTATGATCCGGATGCGTTTGTGGTCGGCAGTTTCTCGAAATATTTCGGCATGCCGGCGTGGCGGCTGGGCTGGCTGCTCGCCCCAGAGGCCTATGTCAGCCGTGCCCGCGCTTTTGTCGGCAATCTGTTTCTGACTGCGCCATCGCTCAGCCAGCATGCCGCGCTGGCGGCGCTTGATTGCCATGACGAGCTGGAAGAGCGGGTTCTGGTCTACAAGCGTAATCGCGATTTGTTGCTACAGGCCCTGCCGCGGCTGGGCCTTGATAAAATTGCCCCGCCGGACGGGGCGTTTTACATCTATGCCCATATCGGCCATCTCACCGATGACAGCTTAGGATTTTGCAAGCAATTGCTGCTCGATACCGGGGTGGCGACGGCACCGGGTATCGATTTCGATCCGGTCGATGGCCATCACTATATTCGCCTCAGTTTCGCGGTCACGACCGAGGAAACCGAAGATGCCATCCGGCGGCTGGAAACATGGTTCGCGGCGCGCCAATAACAATAAAAAAAGCCCCAGGGATACATCCAGGGGCTTTTTTGTTAGGCGGGTGTCAGTGCGTGATGGTAAAGCGGCCGACCATGCTTTCCATTTCCTTGGCGTAACCGGCCAGGGCCTCGCTGGCGGCGTTGCTTTCTTCGGCCATGGCGGCATTTTGCTGGGTCGATTTATCCATATCGGAAACTGCGGAATCGATCTCGCCCAGTGCGTTGGCCTGTTCGCGTTGCGAATGGGCGATTTCCCCGACCAGTGTTGAGATCGACGCAACATCCTCGACGATCTTCTGCAGTGCGCCGCCGCTTTCTTCGACCAGCTTCACACCGGTTTCGACCTGTGTTTCGCTGGCTTTAATCAATTTCTTGATCTCTCTGGCGGCTTCGGCGGAACGCTGGGCCAAGGCCCGCACTTCGGATGCCACCACGGCAAAGCCGCGACCTGCTTCGCCAGCCCGCGCTGCCTCGACACCGGCATTAAGCGCCAGAAGGTTGGTCTGGAACGCAATCTCGTCGATGACGCCGATGATATTGGAGATTTCACCGGACGATTTGGCAATCTCGCGCATGGCATCGACCGCCAGACTGGCAATGCTGTTGCCGTGCTCGGCACCTTTCTTGGCGTCGATGGCGCGTTGGCTGGCTTGCGCGGCGCTGTCAGCGGATTTCCCCACCGTCGCGGTAATTTCATTGACGGCGGCAGCGGTTTCTTCCAGCGATGCCGCCTGGCGCTCGGTGCGGCTGGCCATGCCATGGGCACCTTCGCTGATATCGTGACAGTTGGTGGCAATGTCGTTGGCGCTTTTATTGATGTCACGCATGGCCCCTTCCAGCTGGCCGATGGCATCGTTGAAGTTCTGTTGCAGCACACGATATTCTTCCGGCAGCGCCTTGGTCAGCCGATAGGTCAGATTGCGCTGCGCCATCGCATCCAGTCCCTCGCCGAACGAGGACACCACCAGTTCAATACCCGCCAGCCGGGCGGTTTCTTCGGCCTGTTTCTGCGCTTCCTCGGCTTTGGCGCGGTCGATCTCGCGCTGCTTGGCGGCTTGTTCGCGTTCGCGGCGGTTCCGTTCTGACGTCTCCATCGCCTGGTTGAAATTGTCTTTGAGCGCCTGATAGGCGGGGGGCAGGGTCGCATTCAGGCGGTAATCCAGCCGTTCTTCGGCCATCGCCTTCAGCCCTTCGCCAAAGGTCTCGACGACAAGGGCTTCGCTGCGGCGCTGGGCTTCGATTTCGGCCAGCTTTTGTTCCTCGGTGGCGCGCTTTTTTTCTTCTTCGGCTTTGATGCGCTGGGCTTCCTGCGCCTTCATCGACTGGTTGAACTGCAAAATTACTTCAGCCAGGGTGCCAAACTCGTCCTTGCGCTCGGTATAGGGAACATCCGTTGTGTAACGGCCCTTTTGCGCATCGCTCATCAGCTCGCTCAGCGGTTTGAAGGGCGCAAACAGATAGCGGAAAACGACATAGCCCAGACCGCCGCACAGGATGATCAGGCCGAGACCGGCAATGCAGGTCAGCGTGACGGCGTCGTAAAAGGTCTTCATGAATTCGGTTGTGATATAACCGACCGCCAGAATGCCGACGATTTTGCCACTGCTATCTTTGAGCGGCATATAGGCTGACAGATGCGGCTCGCCAGCCACAACGGTGGCGCCACTATAGACCTTGCCGGAGCTGTAGACCTTTTCTGCGACTTCTGCGCTGATCTTGGTGCCGACCGCGCGGGTGCCATCGGCCTTTTTGTTCGATGTCGCCACACGGACCCGCCCGACGACAATCGACATCGAACCGTGGAAAACCCGGGCGATGTTGTCTGTCGTGGCATTGTCGTTGTTCAGCACATGATCACCGACCTTCAGAACGCCATTCTCAAGAGAGTAGGGTTGCTGGTCGGGATTAATCATCTGTTCCGCGGCGGCGAGATTTTCCTCAAGCCTGTCGGTGCCGAGCAATTTGTTGAAATGGTTCAGAATGAACGCGGCGCAGGCGGCGATACTGATGATGATCATGACGACGATCAGACTGATCGCTTTGGCCGAAACGGTATGCAGGCCGAACGAGAAACGCATCGGTATATCCCTCCTGTGCATATTCATACGTGTAAAAACTTGCTGGCCGACCTTGCCGCACGATGGGTACATAAATAGTAAATAGAATGGTCAAAAATCGGTATTTAAAAATATTCATGGGTTGAAAATTCAAATATAGAAAATTTAGTTGGGTTACTGTTTGCAGAATTTATTACGCTTCATATAAAAACCGAACGGTTGAGGTAACGTTTTAACAACGCAAAGGTTGAGGTGCGGGAGTTGTTTTTTCGATAAGTGCGTCAAATGCTATCTTGGGTAGATTATTTACTGTGGCTTGTCTTGTTTTGGCACGGCGCTTTGGTGGCGTCCTGCGCTTAAGCCAAACCGGGCCGTATTCTGGTCACGTGCGCCATGGCTGGGCGCAGACTGCTTATTCTTTATGCAGGTTTGTCTGCCCTTTGGACCGCAAGGTGCGGCCTTTGGTGTGCGTGGCTGGAAAATGTCGGTTTGGGATGTATGGGGCATTGCGGGGGCTTGCCACGGCGATACTATGCTTAACGCTACTGAAAGTGGGTTTTTATCATGCGTTTTTCTTGGTGCCTGGCGGCGGTCGCCGCAATTGCCACGCAGCTCTGCTGGGCGGCGGATACGGGTGAAGCGGATTTTCGTTCCCTGTATAAAGAACTGGTCGAGACCAACACGACCCTGTCTGCGGGCAGTTGCACCCTGGCGGCCGAACGAATGGCGGCACGCCTGAAAGCGGCGGGCTACAGCGATGCCGATATTCATCTGTTTGCCACCCCTGAGCATCCCAAGGATGGCGGGCTGGTGGCGGCGCTGAAGGGCAGTGACCCGTCGGCAAAGGCCATTTTGCTGCTTGCCCACCTTGATGTGGTTGAGGCCAAGCGTAGCGACTGGACGCGTGACCCCTTTACCCTGATCGAAGAGGGCGGGTATTTCTATGGTCGTGGCACGTCGGACGATAAGGCAATGGCCGCCATCTTCACCGATCTGCTCATCCGCTATAAGCGCGAAGGCTATGCCCCCAAACACACCATTAAAATGGCGCTGACCTGTGGCGAAGAAACGTCGAGTGCCTTCAACGGGGCTGAATATCTGTCCAAGGAGCATCGCGACTGGATCGATGCGGCTTTTGCCATCAACGAAGGCGGCTCGGGTGAACTCGACGACAAGGGCAAGCGCGTCACCCTTGATGTTGAAGCTGCCGAAAAGGTCTATCAGGATTACACCATCACTGCGGTCAATCCGGGTGGCCATTCCTCGCGTCCGCGGCCCGATAACGCCATCTATGATATGGCGGCGGCGCTTCGGAAAATTGCGGCCTATGAATTCCCGGTGACGGTGAATGATGCCAATCGCGGCTATTTTACCGAGATGGCTAAGATCACCAAGGGGCCAGAAGGCAAAGCCATGGCCGCCATTGTCGCCAACCCTAACGACAAGGCCGCCGACGCATTGCTGTCACAGAATCCGACCTATCACACTTTGCTGCGTACCACCTGTGTGGCGACGATGATCGAAGGCGGTCATGCCACCAATGCATTGCCGCAGAAGGTGAGCGCCAATATCAACTGCCGGATTTTCCCCGGTACCAGCCCGCAGGCCGTGCGTGAAACCCTTGCCAAGGTAATTGGTAATCCGAAGGTTAGCATCGCCTTCTTCGGGCCGCTCAGTCCGGCAACGCCGGCGCCGAAGCTGGGCGCGGACATTATCGGGCCGGTGAAAGCGGTCTCGGCCGAATTGTATCCCGGCACGCCGGTGCTGCCGGTGCTGATGGCGGGGGCGACGGATGGTATTTATACCTCGGCGGCGGGGATCCCGACCTATGGCATTGAAGGAATTTTCGTCGATCCCGATCAGGGCAACATCCACGGTCTGAACGAGCGGGTCGGGGTTAAGGCCCTGATGGATGGACGCGAGTTCCAGTACCGTCTGGTCAAGCGCTTCGCCGAGCAATAAGGTTTTATGCCAAGATGCCGTACAGGGGCGGGCGCTTTCGCGTCCGCCCCTTTTTCGCAGACTAATCGAAGCGGAAGGCTGACAACGCGGTGCGCAGCACCAGTTCGTTATAAATGCGTGTGCCGGGGCCTTCGGCGGCACCGGCGGCCACCATGGCGGGGATCAGATGCTCCTCGCGCGGATGCGATACTCGCGCCGCCGGGGCCTGTTCCCAGTCCGTCAGGGCTGCGTTACGTTCCGGCGATGGCAAGGCCAGCGTATCGGTCAGCCATTGATCGAAGGCTTGCGAGGGGGCGGTAGCATTCGGATTGCCAAAGCCGCGCATGTTGTGAAAACTCATGCCGGTGGCCAGGATCAGCACATTGTCATCGCGTAAGGCCTTTAAGGCCGCACCGGCTTTGATATGCAGGGCCGGGTCCAATCCATGATCGAGCGACATCTCTACCACGGGCACCGTAGCATCCGGAAAGGCGACCTTTATGGGGATGAATACGCCATGATCGAGACCGCGCACCGGATCAATGCTGGCCTTGATGCCAGCCGCGTTGAGCGCGGTCGCGGCTTGCTGGGCCAGCCACGGGGCCCCCGGCACCGGATAGGGGAGAGAATAGGTGTGCTGCGGAAAGCCATAATAGTCATAGATCAGGCCGGGGCGATCGATTCCGCTGAAGGCAAAGCCATCAGCCTCCCAATGCCCGGACACAATCAGAATGGCTTTTGGCGTTTGCGGCAACTGCTCCGGCAGGCTCTTCAGAAAATTCGCCATACCGGTCCATTGTCCGGTGGGATCTGGCATGAAGAAGCAGGGGCCGCCGCCATGCGGCAGATAGAAAACCGGTTGAGTGCGCATCGTTTAAGACCTTGGTTGAACAAAATTACGCTGGTGTTTATGCCTTGCGGGGCAGGCGGGTGGGCAACACGGCCCATGCCCCATCGCCGATCAGCACCTGAACAAGCAGCGCGATGGACCAGAAAGCGGGATATTCCCAGCCGCCATTGGGGTTGTTGAAGAAGAAGCCGTTGGCGCCATGCACCGTAACGATGGTGCCCAGAATGAGCGGGATCAGCGCCAGCGCCGCCACACGGGCATAAATTCCCAGGATCAGCATCAGGCCGCCGACCAGTTCGGCCACCATGGTGATATAGGCCAGTTCCGGCGGCAGGCCGAGGCTGGCAAAGAATTTGGCCGTTCCTGCCGGGGTGAAGATGAAGAGCTTCAGGCCAAAATGGGCCAGAAACAGCCCGCCCAGACTTACCCGTAGCAGGGTGGCGCCGTACTGGGCGGATAAGGGGACGCGGGCTGGTGTGGCGATGGATGTCATGGTGGGAACTCCTTTCGCCAGAAGATGTAGTTTATCACACTGCGTGTGATAATATGCTGTTTATGACAATCACTTTGAACTGGTAGTATAAAGTCATGATGGATCGTTTGACCGGGATCGAGGTTTTCGTACGGGCCGTGCGGCTGGGTGGGCTTTCGGCTGCTGCCCGCCAGATGCGGCTGTCACCAACCATGGCTGCGCGCCACCTGAGCGCATTGGAGGATCGGCTAGGTGTCAGTTTGGTGCACCGGACGACGCGGCGGTTATCGCTGACAGAAGCGGGGGCATCCTATCTCGATAAGGCCGAGCGTATTTTGGCCGATCTTGGGGAAGCCGACGCAGAGGCTTCCAGCCGAACCCTTATGGTAGAGGGGAACTTACGGCTCAGCGCGCCATCGGCCTTTGGTCTGATGCATGTTGTGCCGTTACTGGCGCAGTTTACCGAACGCCATCCCGCCGTGACGGTCGATCTTGGGCTTGATGATCGCTATGTCGATCTGTTGCAGGAACGCTGGGATCTGGCCATCCGCATTGGCCAGCTGGCCGATAGCCGTTTGCTCGCCCGTAAGCTGGCCCCGGTGCGCCTTGTTATCTGTGCGGCACCGCATTATCTGGCGCTGCATGGCGTGCCGCATACGGTTGCTGACCTTAAAGACCACGCCTGTTTGGGCTACACACTCTCGCCCGGCGTCAGCACGGATACGTGGCGGTTCGGTAAAACGGGCGAAATCCGTGTGCTGGTTCATGGGGCTTTGATCGCCAATCATGGTACGGCGCTGGTTCAGGCGGCGATCGCCGGAATGGGGCTGGTGTTGGGGCCACGGTTTCTGGCCGCGCCGGCGTTGGCACGTGGTGAATTGGTTGAGGTGTCGCTTGATGTGGAATTGCCCGATATGGGCGCGATTTATGCCGTGACGCATCCGTCACGCCGGCCTGCTGCCAAAACACGGGCTTTTATAACATTCCTTGGCGAAATGTTGACGAAAATGGCTGTTCAATGGTGAGGAAAATGAGCCTGTCCACATTACAGACGTGTGAATTCTTTTGACGGCTTAAAGATGCTAGGACGGCCGGAAAAGATCGCACGATAAAGCTGCACATGGCTGTGGCTGTTGGAGTTAGTATGACATTTCTCGCCCGTCTGTCGCGCTTCAGGCCTGACAATTTCACGCTCGCAATTGCAACCTCGGTGGTTATCGCCACCTTCTTGCCGGTCACCGGAAAAGCGGCCGCAAATTTTGACGTTGCCACCGACTGCGCCATTGCCTTGCTGTTTTTCCTGCATGGCGCGCGGCTGTCGCGTGAGGCGGTGCTGGCCGGGTTCACCCACTGGCGTTTGCATATCGTAATTCTGGTCTCAACCTTCGTGTTATTTCCTTTGCTTGGGCTTGTGATTGGTATGGCCGGGGCAAGCTTTCTGTCACCACTGCTGATTACCGGCATCATCTTTTTATGCTGTCTGCCATCGACGGTGCAGTCTTCCATTGCGTTCACCTCGATTGCGGGTGGCAATATACCGGCAGCGATATGCAGTGCGTCGGCATCCAGTCTGCTTGGGGTGTTTTTAACGCCAATCCTAACGGGGCTTCTGCTCAGTGCGCATGGTACCGGCGGATTCTCGCTGAGCTCGTTGCAGGCTATTATCATGCAGCTGCTGGTGCCGTTTGCTATTGGTCAGCTTATGCATCCGTTGATTGGCGGTTGGGCGCTGCGTCATAAAAAGATGCTCAGCTTCGTCGACCGCGGTTCCATTCTGATGGTGGTTTATGGCGCCTTTAGTGAAGCGGTCAGCCATGGGCTTTGGCATACGCTGGCGCTGTCTGATCTGGTCGTGATACTGGTGCTTGACGCGGCGTTGCTGGCCGTGGCTTTGGTTATCACGACCTTTGGGGCACGCCGTCTCGGCTTTAATCGTGCCGACGAAATTGCCATTGTTTTCTGCGGCTCAAAGAAAAGTCTGGCCAGCGGCGTGCCGATTGCCAACATTCTGTTCGCGCGTTCCACCGTCGGCATGATTGTGCTGCCGCTGATGCTGTTTCATCAGATCCAGCTGATGGTATGCGCCATGCTGGCCCGCCGTTATGCAACCGCGAAGGATAAATCACCATAACGCGTGCGCTTGAGCTGTCGGCTGTAAGGTAATGCTTGGCAATACTCTGGTCAGCATCAGGGTAATTTTTACACGAAAGCAATCTTGAGTTGTTTATATGCGCCGCTGACCAGGTCAGCGGAATAAAAGTGCCTGTATAGCTATTGATTTTTTAAAGTTAGTTAGCTAACTAACGAATTCGTAGCGTGTATTTGTCTGGTATAAAACATATGCAGGGCACAAGTGATAAAAAGGCACAACGGGAATTCATTGTGCGAATTATGTCGTTGGCAAAGAATTATCGTCATTTTGCCAACACCGAACTAGAAAACAGTCAACTGTCACATTCAACGGCGCTGGTCGTGACATTGCTAAGCCATACCAATGGTAATTGCTCGCAAAAATATCTTGCCGATCAGCTTGATATGACGGCAGCCTCGCTGGTGCCCTTATTAAATCAGGTTGAAAAATCAGGTCTGATTACACGGCGGATCGATCCCAGCGATAAACGGATCAATAATATTGAACTGACAGCAAAGGGCGAACTGCTGGCCAAGGATGCCCAACACGTTCTCGATACCGTACGCAATCGCATGTTTGCTAAAATTGCGCCATCTGATGTCGATGCGGCGGTCCGTGTGGCAACAGCGTTACAAGCTGCGCTGTCATCACACAAAACGCATCAGAAATAGCGCTGCAGATAAAATTTATGCGTATCGGTCAGCGAGAAATTATTTTCTCAGTAAACAGTTACTGTGCGGCTATGCTCGCACTGTATGTCTCTTTATGCTGTGATCTGGACCGTCCGTATTGGGCGATGATGACGGCGTATATTGCCAGCCAACCTTTTACCGGTGCCGTATATTCGAAAGCCATATACCGAATAATCGGTACTGTGCTGGGGGCGGCGATGATGGTGTTTATTATCCCACCGCTGTCTAACGCACCGCCCTTGCTATCAATGGTCATTGCATTGTGGGTTGGAATTTGTCTGTTTTTCTCGTTGTTGGATCGCACGCCACGCTCCTATATTTTTTTGCTGGCAGGATACACAACGGTATTCGTCGGTTTTCCGATTATCGGTGCACCGATATCTGTATTTGATGTTGCGGTTGCGCGGGTTGAAGAAATCTGTATCGGCGTGATGTGTTCTACCCTGTTCCACACAGTGTTTTTTCCACGCAGTCTGCGACAGAGTCTGTCACATCAGTTTTCTGATACGGTTACGGATTTGCAGGCGTGGGTCGTTGATACACTCGCGCGAAAAAAAGATGCCGTGCGTCGGCGGGGGCGTATAAGGCTTGCGGCTGATATTACAGATCTGCATCTGGCAGCAACCCATATTCCTTTCGACACACATGAGCCACAGGAAGTAAGCGACGTTACCCGTGCCATTCAAAATAAATTAATTCTACTTTTTCCGATAATCACCGGCGTTTCAGATCGCTTGAAACGACTGGAAGAAAACGGGCCATTACCACAAAAGCTATCACTGTTGCTGAGTGAGGTTTCGGGCTGGCTTAAGATGCCGGCAGCTGAGCTTGATGCGGGTAAAGTCAATATAAAAAAGAAATGCATAGCGCTTAAATTGATTAAGGGTCCCCCAAGCTGGCGCGACATGCTGGTTTTTAATATCGCATCGCGGCTATCCGAGCTTGTCGATGCTTATGCTTCGTGCCGGAAATTGGTCCGTTTGTTTTCCGATCAGAATGCCATCCGGTCATTTTCTCCAACCGTTGGCACGGTTCATGGTCCGCGTGTGCTGCACACAGATTCTTCTTCTGCTGTCTACACATCGCTGGTGTGCTTCGGGATCATTTTTATCGGATCGTTGCTATGGATATATTCCGGGCGCCCGGAAGGAAGTACGGCTGTGATGATGGCCGGGGTGACATATTGCTTGTTTGCCAGTATGGCAAACCCTGTGCCCGCACAAAAAAAGTGTTTGTATTTCACAACATTAGGAAGCCTGGCGGCGGGAATCTATTTGTTTCTCATCTTACCGCACGTGCATAGTTTTCCAACACTTTCGCTCGTACTTGCCCCGGTTTTATTGGTTTCTGGTGCACTGCTTGCTCTGCCGAAGGTTGGGGGAAGCTATATGTCGTTTGTTATTCCTTTCTGTGCAAGCCTTACATTGACCCGGCATTTCTCGCCGGATTTTGAAAACTTTCTTAATTTCAACGCGGCACAATTTGTCGGTATTGCAGGTGTTGTTGCTGCAACTGGGATTCTCCATCGTTTCAGTGCACGCAAACGCATTTATTCAGTTCTGCATGCGACATGGTCAGATATTGCAGCGCTTGCACACGGTGACCGAAAAATGAGCAGCGCGGTTTGGCTCAGTTTAATGGTTGATCGTATTGGGCTGCTGGCACCGTATGTCGATGTCATAAAGTCATCCGAGGCATTGAAATCCGTCAATGCGATGGGCGAGATGCGGACAGGCCTGAACATTATAAGGTTTTCGCGTGCTATCAGACGGTTACCCGATGACTTAAGCGCTGACGCGGAAGCGTTGTTGCGTGAAGTAGGGCGGTATTTCGATACGCTGGCATCCGGTGGAAATTTTGTAGATCCACCCGAAAGCTTGCTGCGGCAGATCGATGGACAAATTGCAACATTGTCGTCGTTATCTTCAAACCGTCTTAAAGAGACTATTTTTAATGCGCTAACCGGACTGCGCTGCAATTTGTTTCCGCACGCTTGGGCATATATGTATGGGATAGACTGGCATGATTAGAGAGTATGATTTCTACGGTATTTTGATACATCCCTATATGCTTGCACTGATCTGTAGTTTTGCCGCGATTAAGCCAATTGGAATGTTGCTAAACAGGATGGGGCTATATCGCCGGATATGGCATGCGGGCCTTTTTGATACGGCTATTTTTCTTATTCTTTATGGAATTATTGTTTGTTTGCTTATTCCGGATTTAATCGTATCTCTGTTTTCTTAAAACGCCAAAGGTGCTGCAATGAACTGGTCTCTATACAGAAGAATGGCGCTGACAATCATAACGGCTGTTTGCGCTATTGGCATCTCGGTTGCACTTTGGCGCTATTACGAGGTGTCGCCCCGTACGCCAGATGGTAAAATTCGTGCAGACATTGTTTTGGTATCGCCAGATGTTACTGGTTTGGTGACAAAGGTATTTGTCATTGATAATCAGCATGTCAAAGCGGGTGACACTTTGTTTGAAATCGACCGCGAACGTTTTAAGATCGAAGCAGAACGGTCTGAAGCCGCGCTGCATGCCAAACAGATTGCTTTAACCCAAGCTATGCGCGTCTCGCACCGCAATGCGAAACTTGACGATCTTGTTGCCAGAGAAGATGTTGAGCAGGGGCAGGAAAAGGTTGATGAGCTTAGTGCTGAAGTACGTCTGGCTGAAGCTGATGTAGCTGCGGCAAAACTTAATTTGGCGCGCTCGACCGTTAAGGCATCTGTTGATGGCATAATTACAAACTTCAGTTTGCGACCCGGTAGTTATGCTACTTCGGGAAAGCCGGTGTTTGCACTGATTGATCTGCACTCCATTCATATTGACGGATATTTCGAAGAGACAAAACTGCATGGCATCCACGTGGGTGATGCGGTTCGCATTCACCTGATGGGCGAAAGCCGTATTTTAAGCGGTCATGTCCTCAGCATCGCTGGTGGTATCGAGGATCGTGATCGTGCGACGGGTGGAAACCTGCTGGCAGATGTCAATCCGACGTTTAGCTGGATCCGGCTGGCGCAACGTATTCCGGTACGCATTGCCATTGATGAGCGTCCGGCGGGGATTGACCTTGTGCTGGGCCGCACGGCGGCTGTTGAAGTTTTACCGTTGAAGCAGGTGGTGAGGTGATAATGCATCGTATCCGTCTGGCCGAAAACAATAAAAAA
This sequence comes from Micropepsis pineolensis, assembly GCF_055392125.1. Taxonomy (NCBI): domain Bacteria; kingdom Pseudomonadati; phylum Pseudomonadota; class Alphaproteobacteria; order Micropepsales; family Micropepsaceae; genus Micropepsis; species Micropepsis pineolensis. The sequence continues at coordinate 2,273,575 of NZ_AP042408.1, read as the reverse complement.
TTTGATCCGAGACGGTAAGTTTCATGCGCTTGGCCGTGGGTGGTAAAATCGGTCGTATTGCGCTAATCTTCATAATATCTGGCTGCACTTGAAAGTCACCATACGGTATTGATGGGGCGATTTGATGAAATGTATCACCGCAATCGTCATTACAGTCGGGCTTTTATGCTGTACCACTGCCCACGCAGGCAATATCACAATCTGGAATACGCCGCAGCATGGCGCCAACAGCTTTAACCGCACCCCACCGGACGAAGCCTATTTCCGTGCCCTGAAAGCAACGGGGGTAAGCTGGGTTCGTCTGGCGTTTTCAAAATGGCATGGTGCCGGGCGCGATTTTCTGATTGGTGATGCCGATCATTACAACGGCATACCACCTGCCGATTTGAGAACGTTGATTCAGGTGATGGATGCTGCCCATCACGCGGGCCTTAAAGTGGTGTTGGTACCATTGTCCTTGCCCGGTAATCGCTGGAATCAGCATAACGGTGGTAGGCCTGATGACCGGCTGTGGAACGATCATGCCTATTGGGTACAGTCGGCTGCGTTCTGGTGTGATCTGGCGCTGGCGGTAAAGAACCATCCGGCGCTGGCGGGGTATAATTTGATCAACGAGCCGATGCCTGAAAAGCCGCTGGGTCTGGATGCACAGGCCACCGCAGATGTACGTCAGGCCTGGTATGCTAAATATCATGGCACCAGCCATGATTTGCCGGGTTTCTATACTTTTTTGATTGCGGCCATTCGCCAGATCGATCCAGTCACCCCGGTGATGGTTGATAGTGGCTGGTCGGCGAATGCCTGGGGTTTTAGCTATTGGCCGAAGCCGCTTGCCGACAATAATGTGCTTTATGCCTTTCATATGTACGAGCCTTACGAAGCGACCAGCGCCACAGATACGGCTCATCCCTATCCGGGTATCTCCGCCTGGTTCGGGCCGCAACAGCTGGTGTGGAATAAGGCGGTCATGGCGCGATACCTTGCCGGCCCGTTCGCGTGGGCGGCAGCTAACGGTGTGCCGCAAAGCCGCGTGGTAGTAAGTGAGTTTGGTTGTATGCGCCAGTGGGCAGACTGTGGTGCCTATCTTGGTGATGTACTCGATATTTTGAACAACCGATCAGCTCATTGGGCGTTCTATGCCTTCCGCGAGGATGGCTGGGATGGCATGGATTACGAAATCCCGGCGGATTTTACCTCCAGGCAGTTTTACGATTTTATGGGGCAGGCAAAGGCAGGCAATATTCCACGTACCCCTCATCCCCTGATGGATGTTATTACTGCGCATATGAATTAGGTTAGCTGCGCGGCGTCAGACCATTTCGGACCACGAAGATTTCCTGGCGTGCCACTCAGCAAATCCGGGGTAGCTGATCGCCGGACAGCCATGCAACCAGTCGCTCGCCCCCAATGCGGGTCCGCATGCGGACAAAGCGGCCATCACAAACGTCACCGATAATCCGGGCGTCGCGGCCCAGCTCATCTGTGTGCAGCGTGTTTAGGATGCGCTCTGCCGCTTCGGGGACAACGATGGCAATCAACTTACCTTCATTGGCGACATTCAGCGGATCCAGCCCAAGCAGCTCGCAAGCCCCTATAACTTCGGTACGCACAGGAATGGCAGCTTCGTTAAGACTGATGCCGACATTTGCTGCCACTGCAAATTCATTCAGCGTGGCCGCAACCCCACCGCGCGTCGGGTCGCGCAAGGCATGCACGCCATCGGGGGCCGCCATGACCATGCGTTCCACCAAACCATTCAGTGCGGCACTGTCTGACAAAATCGTGGTTTCAAAGCTGAGGCCCTGACGATGGGCCATGATGGCCACGCCATGATCGCCAATCGTGCCGGATACCAGCACCTTGTCGCCGGGGCGGATACGATGCACGCCCCAATCAAGGCCATTGGGTATCTGGCCCACACCGGCTGTATTGATGAATACGCCATCGCCTTTACCACGCTCGACCACCTTGGTATCGCCGGTAACGATCTGCACCCCGGCTTGGTTTGCCGCTTCGCCCATGGATCGCGCGATTTGCCATAAATCATCGCACGGAAAACCTTCTTCAATAATGAAACCAGCGGTAAGCCACAAAGGTTTAGCCCCACCCATGGCAAGATCATTGACGGTACCGTGCACCGCGAGCGAGCCGATGTCGCCGCCGGGAAAAAATAGCGGTTGCACAACAAAGCTGTCGGTCGTCAGTGCTATGCGCCCGGTCGGTGCGGGTAAAATAGCCTGATCTTCACCGCGTGCCAGAATGCTGTTGGAAAAGGCGGGTTTAAAAATCGTTGCGATCATATCCGCCATGGCACGCCCACCGGCCCCATGGCGCATGTCGATATATTTTCCGATATTTGACTGCGCTTTATCAAAGGTCATTATGCTGCCACCGTGCGAAACCGACCATAGGTATAGTGTGCGGCACAAGCCCCTTCGGCTGAAACCATGCAGGCACCGCGTGGTGTTTCGGGTGTGCAGGCACGGCCAAACAGTTTGCATTCTTCCGGCCGCTTTTGTCCGCGCAAAATTTCCGGGCAGGCACAGGATTTGGTTTCTTCTGCCGGAATATAGGCAACAGCAAAGCGTTTTTCGGCATCAAGGTCGCTAAACGCCGGTGCCAGCTGTAAGGCACTTTTGTCAATCCATCCCAGTCCTCGCCATTCAAAACGGTCACGCAACGTGAAGACTTCGGTCATCAGTTTTTGCGCTTTGAGGTTCCCCGCAGGCGTAACCGCACGGATATATTGATTTTCTACATCAGCACGATTTTCATTGATCTGACGGATCAGCATCAGAACGGATTGCAGAACATCAATCGGTTCAAACCCGGCTACAACAATAGGGCGCTGGCACGCGGTAGCTAGGGGTTCATAAGGTCTGGTGCCGATCACGACCGAGACATGCGATGGACCAATCAGGCCATCAACATTGACCTTGTTATCGCCCGCCGATGTGAAAATACCGGCAATGGCCGCCGGGGTCAGAACATGGTTGACGAAGACGGTGAAATTCTTCAACCGTCGCGCCACCGCACTTTTGACCGCCAGTGCGGTAGGCGGTGTGGTGGTCTCAAAACCAATAGCGAAGAAAATAACCTGTTTGGCCGGGTTATCTTCGGCAATCGTCAGGGCGTCGGTGGTGGAATAGACCATGCGAATATCCGCACCGGCCGCCTTGGCCTTGATCAGGCTGCTGCCCTGCGCCCCCGGCACCCGCACCATATCGGCATAGCTGCACAAAATAACATCGGGCAATTGCGCCATGCGGATGGCCATGTCGAGCCGCCCGGTCGGCAGCACACAGACCGGGCAGCCGGGGCCATGTACCATCACCACATTGGGCGGTAAAAGATCCTGCAGGCCATAACGATATATGGCATGGGTGTGCCCGCCACAAAATTCCATCAGTCGGTAGTGGCGTTCCGGGCAGGCTTCGCGGGCGATGGCCATTGCCAACCGTCTGGCCTGCTGTGGATCGCGATATTCATCAATATGCTTCATGCCGGTGCCCCCATCCGTTCAATGGCGGCAAGGGTGCGCCGTGCCTCAGCCTCGTCAATGCGTGATAAGGCATAGCCGACATGAACCAGGACATAATCGCCCACCGTAACCTCGTCCAGCAGCGCGGTGGAAACGGTTTTGCGAATGCCGCCAATGGTCACGAGGGCGCAATCATTGTCCTCTATGCTCAGCACTTCAGCCGGTATGGCCAGACACATCTTCCCCTCCCATCTGCGCGGCGGCTAGGCGGGCGCGGGCGACGACGGCTTGCCCCAGTGACAGGCCTCCATCGTTGCACGGGGCCTGACGCGCCATCAGAACATGCATTCCACGCGCAATTAACTGATCCCGCAAGGTATTCGTCAGAATGCGGTTTAAGAAACAGCCCCCCGCCAGCGCAACCGTTGCCCCCATTGGTGCTGTGCGCGCCAGCATTTCTGTCAGGCCCGCCGCCAGTGTGCCGTGGACCAGCGCGGCCCCTTCCTGCGCCGGGCAGCCCTGAGCCAGATGGGTCAGCAGCGGCATGAGGTCGAGCAGGCAGAGGCCGGATGTTTCCCGTAAGGCAAACCCATCGGGTAATACGCGCGGCTCTGCCGCCAACGCTTCAAGCCGCATAGCGGCTTCCGATTCAAAGCGATTGACACTGCAAAGGCCCAGCAGGGCCGCTGCGGTATCGAATAAACGCCCGGCGCTGCTGGTTGCCTGGGTTATGGCACCTTGTTGCAGCATCCGTTCCAGTGCGGGGGCTTGCGGCTGATCGGGGAACCGTGCGGTGACAGACTGACCAAGCTGCACCAGCACCGCCGCCGCCATTCGCCAGGGCGCGCGGGCTGCCGCATCACCGCCGGGTTCCAACAGAGGATTAAGGCTGCCAAGACGCCGGAAACGTGCACCGTGATACGCCAAAACTTCACCGCCCCAGGCGCGCACGGCACAATCTGCTGGCCCCAAACCAAAACCATCCAGTGTGATGGCAAGGCAATCCTCAACCCCATTTTCGGCGGCCACAGCCGCCGCATGGGCGTGATGATGCTGCACGGCAATGGCGGGGCAGTGGTATTGCCTGGCCAGACGCTGCGCCAATTGTGTGGTGGCAAAATCCGGGTGCAGGTCATGCGCCACGGCCTGTGGCTGCGCCCCGGTGCGGGCGATCAGGCCGTGCACGGCATCTTCCAGGGCATCAACCGCTGCGGGCGTATCCATATCGCCGATATGGGCCGACAAATGGCCAAGCCGGCCTTTTGCCACGCAGGCGGTAACTTTAAGCTGGCCACCAAGGGCAAGCACGTCTGGCCCGTCTGTCGGCAGCGCAATGGGGGTTGGAACGCTGCCACGGGAACGGCGCACATAGGCCGGGCTACATATCATGCGCATCACACTGTCGTCGGCACGATTGGCAATGCGCCGGTTATGCGTGACCACCAGATCTGCAACAGAACTCAGAATGTCGACGGCGGCCTGATCCTCGGTCAATACCGGGGCGCCGGACAGATTGCCACTGGTCATCACCAACGCGGTAAGACCACGCACTGCCGCCTGTCGTAACAGCAGAACATGCAGCATGCTGGACGGCAGCATAATCCCGACGCTGGACAAACCGGAGGATACCGATGGTGCCAGCGTGCCGGGTATCGCATCAACAATGACAATCGGCCGTTCCGGCGCGGCGAGTAGTGCCGCTTCTTCCTCGCTTAAAGTGGCAAAACAGCGTGCGGTTTCGCGTGTTGCCACCATTACGGCAAAGGGCTTGGCCTCGCGCCCCTTATGGTGACGCAGGCGCAGCGCCGTCGCTTCGTTCGTTGCATCACAAGCCAGATGGTAGCCGCCCAGGCCTTTGAGGGCGACAATGCCGCCACCGGCCAGCACAGCGACCATCGTCGCGATGCTATGTGATATATGCGGGCCACATTGCGGGCAGGCGATAGCCTCGGCATGAAAGCGGCGTGAAGCCGGATCGTGATATTCCGCCGCACATTCCGGGCAGAGCGGAAAATCTGCCATGGTGGTGCGGGCGCGGTCATAGGGCAGGCTTTCAACAATTGTCAGGCGCGGGCCACAATCGGTGCAGGTGGTGAAGGGATAAAGATAGCGGCGGTTGGCCGGATCAAGCACCTCGCCCATGCAGGCGGGGCAGGGCGCGACATCAGGCGGCACCAAGGCCCCATCGGCCACCGTATCGCTTTGCATTACGGCAAATGTCTTTTCGTTTGTGTTTACCGGCAGTGCCGTTATCACAATGGCATCAATCCGGGCGAGCGGTGGCGCTTCGCTGTGGCAGGCTGCGGCAAATGCTGCAAGTGCCGCTGCCGGGCCTTCAATTTCAACCCATACGCCATCGGCCCCATTGCGCACAAAACCGCTTAAGCCCAGCCGGATTGCCAGTCGGTAGAGAAACGGTCGAAACCCCACCGCCTGCACCACACCAGTAATGTGCAGCTGTTGCCGCGCCAGGGTTTGCTGTGCCACCATTTGGGTGGGGCGGTCATTCATGCTGCTGCATCGCGCATAGCGCGGGCGGCTTTAAGCCACTGCAGCCAGTTGTCAACGCCGTCCCCTGTTTTAACCGATAGCACCATGCTGGCAATGCGCGGGTTGACCTTGCGGGCGTTACCCAGCAGCGTATCGACATTGCAGTCCAGATACGGCAGCAGATCTGCTTTCGATACAATGACCAGGTCAGCGGTTGCAAAGATGTGGGGGTATTTGAGCGGTTTATCTTCCCCTTCGGTTACCGAGACGATGACGACACGCAGGGCCTCGCCCAGGTCAAAGCCTGCCGGGCAAACCAGATTGCCGACATTTTCGATGAACAGAAAGCCGTCAGAAAAATCGTTTAAGTGATCGCTGGCATGTTCAACCATTTGAGCATCAAGATGACAGCCCCGCCCGGTATTAATCTGAAAAGCCGGATGTCCGGTTTCCCGGATGCGAGCCGCGTCGACCGAGGTTTCCTGATCGCCCTCAATAACCGCAGCCGCGCCCTTGATCCGGCGCAAAGTCTCAACCAGCAGACTGGTTTTACCTGCGCCCGGACTGGAAACGAGGTTTAGGGCAAAAGTATGCTGTGCAGTAAACCGGGCGCGGTTTTTGGCAGCCACTGCGGCATTGCGGGAAAGAATATCCTCCTCTATGGCGATCAGGCGTGCCGGGCTTGTCACCTCAAGCGCGCCATCTGTGTCATGGGCATGGTCGTGATGGTGGTGATGGCCATCCCCATGATGGTGCGAAGTCGCGCTATTTGCCGAACAACCACAGGTGCTGCACATCAGACAACCTCCATATCTTTGACACGCATTTCATCCCCGCTCTGGATCATAAGTTTATAACCGCCGCAGGTCGGGCAGGGGGTGCCCCGCTCGGAAAGGGTGATGGCCTTCTGGCAATCCATGCACCAGGCGGTGCCGGATGGCTCGTCGATCAGAAGTTCCGCCCCTTCCGCCGGGGTTCCGGCCGCTGCCGGGACAAAGCTGAATCGTAACGCCACCGGGTCGATGCAGGAAAGCGCACCGATTTCAATGCGTATGCGGCGGGCATAGGAAAAACCGTGTTTGGCTTGCGCACTGCGTACAATATCGACAATGCCCTGACAGAGCGAGATTTCATGCATCGCTTGCCTCCACAATGCGGATATCGGTTTCGGCGCAGGGGTCGAGTAAGGCAATCCGCGCATTGACGGTGCGTAAAAGTGCGCTACCGTCAAGGCCGACAAGAATGCGTTCTAATGTTCCCCCCGCCGCCATAATCCGGCTTGTCGGGGTAATCACGGCATAGTCGCGGATGCGATCCATCGAGACGCTGGCGGTGTGAATAAGAAGCCCGCGCGAGGTTTGCACAATGCCATTTTCGCCCCACCATTCGGCTTTCGGCGGTGCACCATCCATCAATGCCAAAAGACTGTTCAGTGTGTTTTCCGGCTCCTGCGTGGCACCACCAATCAGATCAGATAAGAAATGCCCGTTTCCCGTATCTGACTGGTTGACCGCTTCCGTCATGACTTGCACAAGTGTGGCTTTTTCGGTTTTTGCCAATATTTCGCTTATGCCGATCTGTGCGGCTTTGCGTGGGATATTGGGCAACAGCAGATGTTTTAACGCAACGATCAGTGCCGGACGCTCCACCAATCCCAATGCATGGGGCCAATCAATCGCCAGTCGCCACAAGCCATTTATCAGGCGTTCGCTTAAAACCGCATGGGCACGTTGCCGCTTAGCGGTTTCATCCGGCTTGTCCTTGGTTGCCTGCTCAATGGCACCCAATGCTGCGGCGCGATGTGCCGCAGCACAAACGCCAAATACATTAGATAAAACGGTCGGAACATCTTCATAGGGCATGCCAATGGCAAGAAACTGTGGGTTTATCATTCCCGTTGGTAAGATTTTGGCCGCAACGATACGCCCATCACGCAGACTGATATGGATTTCATATTTGTTATCGCCGTTGCGGGATGGGCTCATGGTATTGCTCTTCCAAGCAAGGCTCTGCGGGTTAGCAGATTGTTTTTTGCAAGAGGTGGGTGCGCAGGCGGCTCAAAAAGAGCGATCAAGGCTTTTTCTGCGGCTTCGCAGGCGTCCAAATGGTTTGAAAAACTTAGCATGGATGAAAATAATGGGCAGGTTTCAACCGCCCCAACACCATCAAGATGGCCCGTAATAAAGTCATAATCGCCAGAGGGGTAATGGCGCGTTACCGTCTCACCATCCGGCAAGGTTCGTTGTGCAGGCGGTAACACGCGAAGAAGCATCATGCCCCACGGTGTAACCGCAATGCCTGTGCAGGCATTGTCATCTGCACAGAAGCCAACTGCACAAAAACCAATAGCAGTATTATAAAAAGAAAAATCCCGCATAGTGCTATCTGCTGCACGATAGGCAGAACAGACACGGCCTGCAGTAGCGTCATCACGGTTTAACGGAAAAAAATCACCGGATTTTGTTTTTGAATGGTTTAGCGTCAATATTTCCCCCCGTAACGAAACGACCAGAGCAAAACCCTGCCGTTAAATGTCGGCAATCCTATCGGCAAAACGACGGGCAGAATCCTCAAAATCTTCGCGTGCGGCCTGTGCTGCGGTGGGGACATCGCCAACTTCCACCGTGTTTAAAATGATTTTTCCTTCGGAATTATAATATTGTACGGTCCAGACATGTCGCACTTCAGTAGAGGAAATCATGCAGGCCCCGTAATTTTTTGTTCGTATGGCCAGCGGTGCTTTACCGAGTGACTGGATGACCAATGCCATATCCTCAGCCGTCATCGGTAACAGGGTGAAATTGATGACGTGATTGGCGCAGCCTGTATGCCATGCTTTTGCATGCGCCATTACCTCGGCAAGAACAGACGGTGCGTTCATAATGCCTTCACTGGGCACCGTTCGCCGTGAAGCGGGTTCGGTGCTGCAGGCGAGGTTTATCGTCCGTACGATGCGTGGTATGGCACCGATTTCCAGATGTTCTTCACGTATTTCGTTGGTATCGCTGCGCGTTATGCTGTGCCACACACCGGGATAAATCGTTTCGGTAATCTCTGTGGCACCATCTGCACCAGCCAGAATGATGACTTCCCCTTTGCCAAGATGTTCTGCCAATAATTTTCGATCTGAAGTATGTAAATGCATGCAACTGACGATGGTGCTGTCGTCTTGTGGCGTAGTGCACTGTAATGCCGAAAGAATATCTGCTTCAACGCAGTGTAAAGCGGTTGTATTTGCGGTAGCGGTTAGTGTCATGGCGCATCCTCTGGATGGTTTGGTGGTATCAGATGCGCGGGCAACTGTGGTTCACGGCCGATCAGATCGGAAAAATACTCTTCAAACGGCTCTCCTCTTGCAACCGCAACCACGGCCCTGAGCGCACGGGTAATCGTTGCGGCATCTTCTGGCGTCAATATCCGGATGGCACGGTTTTGATGTACCAGCAGCCAGTCGCCCTGTCGCAACCCATTATCAATTAATGCGGTGTTGACGCTCAGGCTTTCGCCATCAGCTGCGCAAATCGCCTGATAGGGTGATACGGTCATCACTTGCATGGGTACGCCAAGGCACATGGTCTAATCCCTTATTCCGACAACACGCGCATCACCGCTGCGGCAGGCAAGGCTGGCTGATGGTCTGCCCGCTTCATAGGCAGCAAGCCGCAATGCCGGTGCAACCAGACCAGGGTCCGTGCCTGCTTGCCTGGGTGTGACGGCGATCCCCCAGCGTGTAAGCTCCCCCCGCGCAAGTTCAACAGCTTCGCCCACTCTGGCCCTTACCTTATCTGACAAGCTGCCGCCGTAATCCTCCAGCACCACGGGTTGCACCCCGATCAGGCTGATCTTTTGTGGTGCGGCGCCAAGCAGCCCCGCCAGAGCCAGCACGTCGTGCATGCTGGTTTGGTGCAGGCTGACCGCATGACTGCCGATGAAGGTGGCAATCTCACCATCGCGCTTAAGCGACAGTTCCCCGGGCTCACCATGAAAATCGACGGCATCAAGGATTAGCAGCCGTTTATGGGCGGTCAGGATAGGCAGCAATGCCAAACCTTGTGTGCCGCCATCAAGCAAGGTGACGTCTTCTGGCAAGGTGTATTTTTCCGCCAGATGTTCAAGCGTCCGCACACCAAAGCCTTCATCCGCCCACAGAATATTTCCGACGCCTAAAATCAACGTATCGGCAGTTGCTGTGTTCATATTATTTGCCTATTTCGTTGCGGAAATAGCGCCAACCCGACGTCATGACCGATATCATCGACTGCAGGCTCATCACCTCCTCGCGCAGGGCGGTGTAGATGTGAATAATCACGAAGGTGACAATGACCCACATGCCGCAATGGTGCCAGGTATGCAGCTGCATGGAACCACCGAACAGCCAGAACGCCGCGCGGGTGAGGGTGTAGAGCGAACTTTTGACACCGAGCCCCTCGGCATAGAGCGCCAGCCCGGTGAAGATCATGAAGATTATCGGCAGCACAAGCAGAAAAACCATAGACAGATGGGCGAGAGGATTATGCCCGATATATTTGCGGGGCCATTTGGTCAGAAACAGATACCATTTAAGTTCGTAAAACAGCTCTTTGAACCAGTTTCTGTCAAAAGCCGGTAAGGTGAAAATCTGTCGGGCATAGAAGTTGCCGTAAAAGGCCCAGAAGATACGGGCCAGAAACGCCACAACCAGCAGAAGCCCGGCAGTGAAATGGGCAAAGCGGATATAACCGAACAAAAAGTGCCCCGAAGCCTCGCCAGTCAGGCTGGGTGGTGGGCTACCAATGAAATAGCCGGTCAGGGCAAGCACCGTGATGCAGCCCGCATTGATCCAGTGCCAATAACGCAGCGGTGGATCATAGACATAGATGGCGTCATGCGGTGTGCCGATGGGGCCGTCCACCGCCGCATAATCCTTCGCGTCGCTGTGAGGGCCGCGTGTGTCGCTCATTTTATCCCTCCTAGCGGATGGTGACGTTTGCCAGTTCGCGCTGATCGTCACTCATGACATGCGTCGAACAGGCCAGACACGGGTCGAAGGAATGGATTGTCCGCAGAATTTCCAGCGGTTGCGTCGGGTCGGCCATCGGCGTGTTCATTAACGAGGCTTCAAAAGCACCGATATTGCCACTGGGATCCCGCGGGCCACCGTTCCAGGTGGTCGGAACAACGCATTGATAGGAGGCGATTTTGCCTGCTTCAATCTTGATCCAATGTCCAAGGGCCCCGCGTGGCGCTTCGGTGAAGCCAACCCCCTGTGCTTTGGCGGGCCAGCTTTCGGGTTCCCACTTCGTCATATTCGCCGTGACGGAATCGCCTGCTTTGATGTTTGTAATCAGTTTGTCGAAGAAATAGCGCATTTTACGTGCCGCCCACTGGCTTTCCAGCGCCCGGGCGGCAGTGCGGCCCAGAGTGGAAAACAGCGCCGATACCGGCAGATCAAGTTGTTTCAGCGTCGCTTCGACCGGTTCCTTGAATTCGGGAATGCCCTTGGCGTAACCAATAACCCAGCGTGCCAGCGGCCCCACCTCCATGGCGTGGCCCTTCCAGCGCGGTGCCTTGATCCAGGAATATTTCGCCGCTTCGTCAAGCGCCTCAATATTGGTCTTACTGCCTTTGGCGTTAGGGCCAAGCTCGAAATGTGGTTCGGTAATGCCGTCGAATGGGTGCAGCCCCTTGGCTTCATTGGGGTAGGCGTACCAGGAGTGGGTGACGAATTCCTGGATTTCATTGGGATCGCGCAGATTGACGTCATGCACTTCGTTCAGATTGCCATTGATGATGGCACCGCGCGGCAGCATGAGGTTCTTGGTGGTATAGTCGTTGGCGTGATCGGGAATATCGCCATAGGACAGCACCGCCTTGCCCGACAGCCCTCCGCCATAAAGCCAGTCCTTATAGAAGGAAGCAATGGCGAGAAGGTCCGGGATATAGACCTGATCGACGAAAGCATTGATCTGGTCAATGATGGTGGAGACCAGATTGAGCCGTTCCATATTGATGGTGGCCGATGCGCCGACATCATTGAGGTTGATCGGGCAGGGCACCCCGCCGACCAGCCAGTTGGGATGCGGGTTTTTGCCCCCGAACACAGTATGGATCTTGACGATCTCTTTCTGGAAGTCGAGTGCCTCGAGATAATGCGCCACCGCCATTAGATTGGCTTCCGGCGGTAGTTTGTAGGCCTTGTGGCCCCAATAGGCGTTGCGGAAGGGACCAAGTTGCCCGGAACTGACAAATGCCTTCAGTCGCGCCTGAATATCACGGAAATATCCCGGTGATGATAACGGCCAGGACGAGATGGATTGCGCCAGTGTCGATGTTGCCTTGGGATCGGCTTTTAGTGCCGAGACAACATCGACCCAGTCCAGTGCATGAAGGTGATAGAAATGGACAAGGTGATCGTGAACCTGCAACGTCAGCTGCATCAGATTGCGGATAGTATTGGCATTCTCCGGGATCTGAATGCCGAGGGCATTTTCGACTGTACGCACGGATGTGAGGGCGTGGGTGCCGGTGCACACGCCACAGATCCGCTCGGTAAAGGCCCAGGCGTCGCGCGGATCGCGCCCGCGCAGGATTACTTCCAGCCCGCGCCACATCGTGCCGGTCGAGACGGCATTGCGGATAATGTTGTTGGCATCGACATTCACTTCGACGCGCATATGGCCTTCAATGCGGGTGACGGGATCGACGACAATGCGTTTGCCGCTGTTGTCGAGCGTAAAGCCGTTCGGCGTTTGTACGGTCATCTTGTTCTCCCTCACTCGGTCTTATCGCTGTCGGCAGGTTTGGGCTGTGGGGTATCCGGTGGTGTTTTGCGCAGGCGGCTCAGGGCCGAAATAACGGCATGGGTGGCCGCTGCGGCACCAACCACAACGGCAGCAGTGCCGCCGATTTCGTCGGCTGTCGCTTCAATACCGAATTGTGGAATATTCTGCAGGCGTTGATAGAACGGGCCATTATCCCAGAAATCGACCTCAGAACAGCCAAGACAGCCGTGGCCGCTTTGAATCGGGAAAGACACGCCATCATTCCAGCGCACCGTGGAGCAGGAATTGTAGGTCGTCGGTCCACGGCAGCCCATTTTATAAAGGCAATAGGCTTTTTTGGAATTTTCATCGTCGAATTTTTCAACAAATTGTCCGGCATCAAAATGCGGCCGGCGATAGCATTTGTCGTGAATCCGCTGGCCGTAGAACATCTTGGGTCGCTTCTGCGAGTCCAGTTCGGGCAGACGGCCGAAGGTGAGGATGTAGCTGATGACCCCGGTCATCACCTCGGCAATCGGCGGGCAACCGGGCACATTGATGATCGGCTTGTCGGTGATGACCTTGTGCACGGGGGTGGCGCCGGTCGGATTGGGGCGGGCTGATTGCACGCAGCCCCACGAGGCGCAGGAACCCCAGGCAATCACGGCCATGGCATCCTTACAGACCTCTTTCAATTGCTCGACAAAGGGGCGACCACCGATGATGCAATACATGCCATCTTCATTCAGTGGCGGATTGCCTTCGACTGCGACAATGTAATTGCCTTTATATTTCGCGGTAATTTCACTTAAGATGGCTTCGGCCTGGGTGCCTGCGGCGGCCATCAGCGTGTCGTCATAATCCAGCGAGATCATCGACAGCACGACATCCTTGGCAAGCGGGTGGGCCGACCGGATGAAGCTTTCCGAGCAGCAGGTGCATTCCAGCCCATGCACCCACAGCACAGGAATGCGTGGCTTGGTTTCCATGGCATGGGCAATGTCGGCGGCATAGGACGGGGATAACCCAAGCGATGCGGCCGTCATGGCACAGAATGCATTGAAGGCACGTCGGGAAATTCCCTGACGCCGAATGACATCATAGAATGTTTCGGTGGTGCTATCGGTGCTGTTTTTTGGCCGGTCAGTCAGCTCGATGTCTGTGGGGCCCACGGTCATAGGCATATCTCCTCGCACGGAACAGTTTTATGCAGCATGGCTGCGCCTCGACGCATTGAAGTGGGGCTCTGCCTCATGCCGTGGAGCGGCCTAGCGTGTTCAGAGCAATGCACTTCGACACCACACATAACGGGCATTTTCACCGCACCGGTTATGTGTTTGCACTCAACACAAAACGAAAACTGCTACGCGGTAAGCACGTAAAATCGTAACGCTTAATCAGATTTGCGATTTAGGATTCCATTGGCAATCGCGGATTTTTCAGAGGTGTACCGCATACCAATCTGGGTAATGGCCCAGATGGCGGCAAATAAACCGGCGATGGCAAACCCAGCCCAACCCATGTATCGGCCGATTGTTTCGGCCCATTGCCCCATCTGCCCGGTGAGGGCCAGTTTGTCCTGCAGCAATTGAGCCAGTTCGATGCCGCCGACGGCGAAGGCCGTGGCCACAGAAAGAGACGTGACAATCGCGTTGTAGGTCAGTTTCCAGACCGGGGTTGCAATGCGTGGGGTATAGGTGCTGACCATCAGCACACTGTCGATGGAATCGACCAGCGCCATTCCGGCAGCAAATAGCAGCGGAAAGACCATAATCGACAGCAGCGGCAGGCCTTTGGTTGCCTCTGCCGCCGACATGCCGATCAGGCCGATTTCGGTTGCCGTATCGAAGCCAAGCCCGAACAGCAGCCCGATGAAATAGACGTGCCAGCTTTTGCCGACCCGTGCGAAAACCCGCCGGAACAGGCTGGCCAGCAGGCCGCGCCCCGTCACCAGCTGTTCAAGTTGATCTTCGGCATAGACCGCGCCGCGCCGCACCTTGGTCAGCGCCCGGAGTACCCCGGTGAGAATGGCGGCATTGCTGATACCAATGGCAAACAGCAGCCCGGCAGAGATCAGCGTGCCAGCGACTTCACCGATATGGGCAAAGGCAACGTAGTTGGTGTGGATCGCCAGGCTGGCACAGGTGGCAACGACGGCAGAAAGCAGAAAGACCACCGTCGAATGGCCCAAGGAAAAGTAGAGACCGATGCAGATGGGGCGCTGCCCGCCAGCAACCAGCTTGCGAATGGTGTTGTCGATGGCGGCGATATGGTCGGCGTCAAAGGCGTGCCTGAGGCCGAAGCTATAGGCGATCAGGGCTGTGCCCAGCAGCAGCGGGAAGCGGTGAAAGGCAGCAACTGCGATGGCCCACACTATAAGATTGATAAGTGTTAACCATAATAAAAGTTGGTATCCGGCCAAATGCCACCGGGTGGATGCGTCTGCCTTTCCGGCGGAAAGGTCGGCACTGTGCATTTGGCCCCCATATGATTCTTACCTGTATAGGTTGAACACTACCATTGTTTCTCCAGTGCGTATCCTGGAAAAATCAAGAAACGTAAAGCCCGTCTGGGTGTGGTGAGGGCGCGGGAAGGTGGTTGCAATCTATCGTTCGGGCAGGGTTTGTTACCGATGTAATAGGTCAGTGTAGTCCCGAAAAGGAACGCAGTGCCAACGGCTCTTTGTCCGCGCGGAAGTTGGTATGCCTATGCGTCAGGCAGAAATTTCGTCTGGGTGAAGACCGCCGAATAACGATTTAATTTTGTTTGGAATTAATGGTGCCCAGGGGCGGAATCGAACCACCGACACGAGGATTTTCAATCCTCTGCTCTACCGACTGAGCTACCTGGGCCCCGGCGGCTGATTCAGCCGCGTTGAGGTGGCGTCTTTTAGGCAAGTCGGGAGCGCATGTCCAGCGCCCCCGACAACTTTTTTTAACTTAATTCCGGCTGCGGATTTTTGCTTAATGGATATCCAGTTCGAGCCCGATCAGGGTAATGGTCAGTCCGCCTTTTCCGGAAAGCGAGCCGCGCAGGGCGTTTCCTGCGTCTGCAGCATTCAGATTGATGGTGGCGCGGCCATTGAACATGCGCGTGTAGCTGAGGTTGAGATCGACATGTTCGTTCCAGCGATAGCCCGCGCCAAAGGTCAGCCAGATTCGGCTTGAGTCCGGGATGCCGGGAATCCGCGTGGCAGTGTGGGTGGGCGAAGCGTCATAGGCGGTGCCCATCCGCAAGGTCCAATCTTCGTCTGCCTTATATTCCGCACCAATCGCGCCATACCAGCTCGGCTTCCAGTCCATGGCGGTATAGTCGCTGCCTTGCACGGTGTTGTCCGCCTCGGCCAGAATGCTTTGAACTGAATACCAGCCGGTCCAGTCGGTGCTGGCCATCAGGCTGAGGCGGGGATCGACATCCCATTTGATGCTGGCCATCGCCACCGCCGGGGTATCGATTCTGGCATGAACGCCCGTGGTCGAAAACATGGTGGTTTCGGCTTTGAGATAGGCACCGACCCCGGCACCATCCAGGGTGAAATGCTCGGTCCCCGCCAATGTCTGGGCAATGCGCGAACGATAGGACAGTCCGATGGTCAGATCCGGACGCGGCTTCCAGCTGGCCCCCAGAATATAGCCAAAGCCCCAGTCGTTGGCCTTCAGTACGACGAAGCCGTCGTCCTTTCCCGGGCTGGTGCCAAAGCCATATTCGTACCCCAGGGTGCCGAAATCGATGGCTTTGGACAGATAGCCCTTCATGAATTGCACCTGCAGCCCGCCGCCGACCGACAGTTCGGGGCTGATCTGATAGGCGGTCATCACGGTGGTGTTGCGGGTCTGGATTTCGCTCTTGATCGCGTAATAGCGCCCGACCCAGTTGTCGTTATATTTCGACAGCATGCCCCAAGGCATGGTGAAGTGAACGCCTACGGTCCATTGATCGGTCAGGCGCAGGCGAAATGCGGTCGCCGGGACCGCGTGCTGGTGACAAAGCCGGTGGGAGTGGCATCTCCGCTGACGGCGGTTCCGGCGGCGGTGGTGGCGCGGTAATCGCCATCGGTATCGGTCAGGATGCCGGTTGCGGATACCGAGCTGTCACTGCTGACTACGCCGGACAGCAAGGCCGGATTATAGAATATGGCCGAGGCATGTTCGCCATTGGCCGCTGCCCCGGCATAGGCCGTGCCCAGGGCGGCAGGGCTGAACTCGCGCAAGGCAAAACCTGTAGCGTTTGCAGCCGTGCCAAACAGCAATGGCGTAAAAAAAAGAGCCGGAATAGCTCTGTTCATGCGTTTCCCCATATTAGATGCCCTGGATGGGGAAACTACCTTGACTTGTCCTTTAAGTCTAACCCTACGGCAGCTTTTCACTGTCGTCGGTTTCGGCATCCTCGTCGTCGGTTTCGACGGCCGGAATGGCGTAACCTTCTGAAAACCAACGGCCTAAATCGATATCAGCGCAGTGTTTGGAGCAGAATGGCCGGTATTCCGACACCATTGGCTTATGGCAGATTGGGCACGCTGCGTTGCTATCTTGTAACGGTTTCGACATCAAAAGCCTCTCTGTCGCCGCCAGCGCGGGCGGTGAACTGAACGGTAATAGCCCCTTTGCGGGCCAGTGCAGGGCGCAGCGCCGCTTCCTGACTGTCGAGCCAGGCGATGACTTCCGCCGCGGCGGTCACGTCAATGGTGGCACCGGGGGCGGTCTGCGCGGCCGCTTCTATACGCCTTATCACATCCTGCGCAATGGCGGCGGGGCGGCGCAGATGTGCCTCGCCATGGCAATGGCGGCAAGGCTCCGCAATTCGCTTTTCGTAAGGTTCGCGCACACGCTTGCGCGTCACTTCGACCAGACCGAAGGGCGAGGGTGGTGCAACGATGGCCGGGCTGCCATCCCAGGTCAGGCTTTGCTCGAGGGCTTCAGTGACGCTGGCCATATGATCCGGTTCGGTCAGGTGGATGAAGTCAATCACGATGACCCCGCCAATCCCACGCAGGCGGACCTGTCGGCCGATCTCACGCGCCGCTTCCATGTTAACGTTTAAACTGTTGTTTTCTAAACTGTTTCCGCTGGTGTAGTGGCCGGAATTGACATCGACCGAAGTCAGCGCCTCGGTTCCTTCCAGCATGATCCAGCCCCCTGATGGCAGTGCCACCCGGCGGTGGGCCAGCGCAAGGATGTCGTTTTCGATCTCATCACGATCGAACAGCGCGCCGGGGCCGCTGAACAGGGTGATGCGCCCCTCCATCGCGGGCATGGATTGGCGGCAATAAGCGCGGGCGCTCTCGGCGGCTCTGGCATCATCAAAGATGATGTGGTCGGTGTCTTCATGAACGAGATCGCGCAGGGCGCGTTCAACCGGTCCGCAGTCACGATAGAGCAATTGGGGCGGCCGGGTGGACGATCTGGTCTGCATCAGGGCCAGCCATGTGGCACTCAGCGCTTTAGCTTCCTCCCATAGCGCATCGAAAGTGCTACCAAAAGCACTCGTGCGCAGGATGAAGCCCGCATTATCAATCAGCGCGTCGGGTTCCTGGGTCAGCAGGCTTTGGCCCAGCGCTTCCAGACGGCGATGTTCGGTTTCGTCGGTGATGCGGCGTGAAACCGCGATGCCGGGTTGTTGCGGCGTCAGCACCAGAAGTCGCCCCGGCAGGGTCACGGCGGCGGTCAGCCGCGCCCCCTTTTCGCCAATGACGTCTTTGACGATTTGTACCAACGCGGTATCGCCTTCGCGCATGAAACCGCTGATGCCCTTTTCCGGGGCGATGTCGCGCCCCTGTGCCAGGGGCAACGCTTCCCGTGCGCCCAGAAAACCCGCCTTTTCCATTCCGATGTCGACAAAGGCGGCCTGAATGGCCGGAACCAGCTTGGTGACCCGGCCCAGAAAAATGTCGCCGATCCGGCTGGCACCATGTCGTCCGCCATCCTCCAATATCGGGGTGCAGCACAGCTGCTGTAAGCGGCCGTTTTCGACGACGGCAACACGAACCTCGGCAGCACCGACATTGATCAGGATAGATTTGGTCATGGCTTCCACGGTACATCACAAATTTCGATTATGTGACAGTACCTATTCCTGTTCAGAAACGCTATCAGGGTGCGGTATTGCGTTTTGCTTCAAGGGAGTTCGGTGGTTGTTATGAAGATCCTTGTTCCTGTCAAACGTGTTGTCGATGCTAATGTGCGCGTGCGGATTGATGCTGCCGGCACCGGTATACAGGCCGATGGTCTGAAGATGTCGCTCAACCCCTATGACGAAACGGCGGTTGAAGAAGCCGTGCGCTTTAAAGAACGCGGCTGGGCCGACGAGGTGGTGGCAGTGACCATCGGCACCACGGCATCACAGGATGTGCTGCGCACCGCGCTGGCGCTGGGCTGTGATCGTGCCATCCTGATTGAAGCAGAGACGGCACCGGAATCCCTGGCCGTTGCTGCGGCGCTGGCGGCGCTGGTGCGGCACGAGACGTTTGATCTGATCCTGGCCGGGCGACAGGCGATTGATGGCGATCATGGTCAGACCGGCCCTATGTTGGCGCAGATTCTGGGCTGGCCACAGGCGGTGGGGGCATCGGCCATCACGCGGGACGAGGCCGGGTTGACAGTGGTGTGTGAAACCGAGCGCGGCAGTGAAACCTTGGCGTTGCCGTTGCCGGCACTCATCAGTGTCGATCTGCATCTGAATACGCCGCGTTATGTATCCTTGCCTAGATTAATGAAGGCCAAGAAAAAGCCGCTGGAACAAAGGGTTCTGGCCGATTTTGCAACCCCGGCCGCCCCGTTATGGCAGTCGGTTGCGCTGCACGAGCCACCACCGCGCGTCGCTGGTGAGACGGTGGCGGATGCCGCCGCCTTTGTTGCGGCGCTGATGGCAGAGGATGTGGCGTTATGACGGTTCTGGTTCTGGCAACGTTAGACGATGGCCGCCTTGATCCGGCGGTGGCGGCGGTGGTGACGGCGGCAGCAGCCTTTGCCACACCGATCGAGATTCTTGTTGCAGGGCAGGGTGTTAGGCCCGCTGCTGAGGCCGCTGCCGCGCTGGCTGGTATAGCCCGGGTGCGCCTGGCCGAGGGCGCGGGGCTGGCCCACCAGCCTGCCGAGGCGGTGGCGGATCTGGTTCTGGCATTGGCGGCGGAGTACGACGCGGTTCTGGCATTGGCGGCGGAGTACGACGCGGTTCTGGCCCCGGCCAACGCCAAGGGGCGGGCGGTGCTGCCGCGTGTGGCGGCCGGATTAGGAATGCCGCAATTTTCTGATGTTATCGCGATCGAAGCGCCGGACCGGTTCGTCCGCCCGATCTATAGCGGCACCCTTTTGCAGACCGTCACGACCACCGCGCCGCAAAAATTGCTGACCATTCGCGCCAGTGCCTTTGCGGCGGCGGGGGCGCAACCGGCCGCCCCGGTGGTGGATGTTGCGCTGCCCACCACTGCCAAAACAGCCTGTTTTCTATCGGAAAACCGCTCAACCAACGATCTGGAGAATGCCCGCATTGTGGTGGCGGCGGGCCGTGGCGTGGGCAGCCGCGAAGGCTTTGCCGCTGTCGAGGCGCTGGCCCAGCAACTGGGGGCGGCGGTTGGCGCCACGCGGGCGGCGGTCGATGCCGGCTATGCCCCAAACCAGTGCCAGATCGGCCAGAGCGGCCATAGCATTGCGCCGGATATCTATATTGCCATCGGCATTTCGGGTGCCATTCAGCATGTCGCCGGTATTCGGGGCGCCCGCTGCATTGCGGCCATCAACAAAGATGCCGAAGCACCGATTTTTCAGATTGCCGATATTGCACTGGTCGGTGATCTGCATGACGAAATCCCAAAACTGATTGAAATCCTGCGTCAGCGCGGTAGTTGACGCACTATTATTTCAGCCGCAGCGTATTTTATTACAAGAAAACGCATCACATACCGGCCTGTGGTGCGTTTTCTTATGCCTGACGCGCCCAAATGCTGGATAGCGCGTCTTACCGGTTGACATGCGAATGACTCTCAAATAGATTTATTTATAACAGTTCTAATTCGCACTGAAGGCGGTGATCGCCATGAGACTATCCAGCACCGGTGAAGCAACACTCTCCACGGATATCAGCGCCCGCACCGTGGCGGCCATGAACGAGACTCTGAACGGGTCCCGTCATGGTCTGAAAGCGATGCTGCCTTTCGTCGGCCCGGCTGTGGTGGCTTCGGTGGCGTATCTCGATCCCGGTAACTTCGCTGCCAACATTCAGGCCGGTGCCGGTTACGGCTATCAGCTGTTGTGGGTGGTGGTGGCGGCCAATCTGATCGCCATGCTGTTTCAGTCGATGGCGGCCAAGATCGGCATCGTCACCGGCCGTAATCTGGCCGAGCTGTCGCGCGATCATTTTTCCCGTCCGGTCCGGCTGATGATGTGGGGCGCGGCCGAGGTTGCCGCCATGGCCACCGATCTGGCCGAGTTTCTCGGTGGTGCGGTCGGCTTCATGTTGCTGCTCCACATTCCGCTGATCCCGGCGATGGCGGCGATGGCGGTATTGACCTATGCCATCTTAAGCGTTGACCGCGCAGGGTTCCGCCCGATGGAGCTGGTGATCGGTGGCTTCGTCGCGCTGATCGCCATCGCCTATGTGCTGGAGCTGGTGATCGCGCCGCCCGACTGGGCCGCCGCAGGCCGGGGCATTGTGTTGCCCCACATTGCCGACAGCGGCGCGCTGTTGCTGGCGGTGGGCGTGGTCGGCAGCACCGTGATGCCCCATGCCATCTATCTGCATTCCGGGCTGACACAGGCCCGCGCCCCGGCGGCGTTCGACGGCGAAAAGGCGCGGCTGATCCGTTATTCCAATCGCGAGGTGCTGGTGGCGCTGGGGCTGGCCGGGTTCGTCAATCTGGCGATGGTCATCATGGCCGCGCATGCCTTTCATGGCATGGGCGAGGTGGCGACACTGGAAACCGCCTATCGCACTTTGATCCCGGCACTGGGTGGCGCGGCGGCGGGCCTGTTCCTGATCGCGCTGACGGCGGCGGGTGTTTCGAGTTCTGTCGTTGGCACCATGGCGGGCCAGATGATCATGCAGGGCTTTGTCGGCTTTCGCATTCCGATCTGGGTGCGCCGTCTGGTCACCATGCTGCCAGCCTTTGTCGTCGCCATTGTTGGGTGGGACATCACCCACGCACTGGTCATCAGTCAGGTGATTTTAAGTGTGGTGCTGCCGGTGCCGATGTTTGCGCTGATCCGCTTAAGCCGCCGTGCCGATCTGATGGGCCGCTTCGCCGCCAGCCCAAAGGTGACGGTCGCCGCCACCGCCGCCGCAGTGCTGGTCATAGGCCTCAACGTTTTCCTGATCGGGCAAATTGTGCTGGGGTGATCGCGCTGCCCGCCAAGGGTTGTGCCTGTAAATTACGATAGTGATCCCGTCTCGCTACCAAAGCCGGATTGCACTATTATCGGGCGAGATATTACGCCCCGGCATTTGGTTTTGCCACATGCAGATAGCCTGAAAATGCTGCATCATCGACGGTTGAGGCTGTCGCTAAGTCTGCAACATCTGGGCTTTGTAAGGTGACTGGATATGGATGTAAGTAGTCCGTCTGTTATAAAACCGATATTGCTAAAACGGGAGGTGCTGCCATATATCCCGTTGATTGTGATAGCGGCAATTATTTCAATAGCAAATATTTTCTTGTATCTGGAACAACATATCGCAATACCGTTCTATGCGATCATTTTTGTGTGGTTGCTTGTATTAGGTAATCATTATTTTTTATGGGTATATAGAATAGGTATTTTACCAGAAGGCATCTTACAAAAGTCTAGCGGTTCAAAACCGATGTTTATTGCGTATCAAGATATTAAGAAGATTACATATGAGGTGCAGTTACCAATTCATGGGGACGGGCGACCATTCCGGCGCATTGCAATTTATGGCAAAGTCACGGTTTATGGTTCACAAAAACGGACAGTGCGACAGTACATAGATGTATCACTTAAACATTTTACTTTGTCTGGTGTACGAATGTTATTGCGAAACATTCATGAGGCCCGCCCAGATGTTATTATGCCAGATGTTGTGATACGTGAAAAAAAGTATCCTCTTTTGTAGTATCGTCAGTGTACTAATTGTTGTGTTTACGGTCGTCTTTTGTCCGGTAAATGCACAGTCAATCGTGGTTCCTGTTAACGTATGGCGCAGGGGAGACGATGGGATGACTGTTAGGCTAACAGGTGCAGTCGAAGATGCCTTTCGTGCTTCTGATATGTTTGTCATGAGTAGCACCAAAAAATGGGAACGTTGGTTGTGATGTTTCCTACGCATGTTAAATGGAAGCTGGTTGATGGTAAAAACAGATATTTTACGAGGTCCAATTTTATCAGCGGACGATAAGAACATCGATACCAAAACTGGATCGTGCCGGGAAGGCGCACTACAGAAATGTGCGGATAACATCATTCGTGATGCGCGGGGGGCGGCCGACGGCACCACGACATTCTTTCATCAGGACAAGCGGGGCAGCGTGATCGCGATGAGCGATACGTCGGGCGCGGTGGCCGAGGGGCCGTACACCTATGACAGCTTTGGGGGTGGCGCCGCGACGTCTGGCGCGGCCTATAAATACACCGGCCGCTGGCTCGTCCCCGAAACCGGATTGTACTGTTCTCGGGCGAGATATTACGCCCCGGCGCTGGTGCGTGCTATGGCAACGGTTTTCAAGAAGTCAGTTAGTGGCATAACAAAGTAGACCGAAAAACAAATCGTGAATCAGGTCCAAGAAAAATTTCAACAAGTTAGAAACCAACCACACAAGAGTTGTTATACGACTACATCTGGTACACAAACGTGTAATTAGGTATCAAATTCCGTTGATCGTATGTTCTTATGGGGATGAAATGTGGAAAAAGGCATTTAAGCATTTTTTTAAGATGTCTGTGTCATCCGTGCTGATTTTAGCTCCGATCTGTATCATCCAATATCTTATTGATGGATGGGATTCAATTGTCGATCCGGAGTTTGTTAGGCAGGCATTACTTTATATTAAGATTGCATTTTTTGTGTGTGTAATTTCGGTATTTGGTGAATTGTATTTTTGGAATAAACAAGGCTAGGAGAAGGCTAACCCCTATTGAGCTCCCAACTAGGCAATAGCGCTTCCTATGTTGTCTCAAAGTTCTTGGAGAGCCTGGCGATGACGAGATTCCCGAATATGATGCATCGGGCAATCTGACATACCGCTATGTGCCGGGGGCGGCGGTCGATCAGCCGGTTGCACGGGTGGCGGCCGACGGCACCACGACGTTCTTTCATCGGGACAAGCTGGACAGGTGGTCGCGATGAGCGATACGTCGGGTGCGGTGGCCGAGGGGCCGTACACCTATGACAGCTTTGGGGGTGGCACCGCGACGTCTGGGGTGGCCTATAAATACACCGGCCGCCGTCTCGACCCCGAAACCGGATTGTACTATTATAGGGCGAGATATTACGCCCCGGCGCTGGGCCGGTTCTTACAGGCCGATCCAGCCCATGAAATTAATAATAATGCCTGCTGATGGGTAAGTATCCGCAATGAGACTAAAAGAAATATATTTAATGTTTTATTGCTTTGGGCGGCGTGACATTAGTTGCGTCTTATGGTGCGGACGTTTGGAGCGACGCAAAACCCATCTGTAGTGTCATTTCAAAATCGTCCTTGTTTGATGGTGTCAGAATTACAACTAAGGGCACGCTCCATAGAATACCTCATGGTTTTGTTTTTTCTTCTAGTGATTGTCCTAATGTTTCGGTTGAAGTGAATGATGCGGATAATTATTCTTATGATGAAACTGCAAAGGAGACCCTGTCACACGAGCTCGACCGCAATCGGTATGCGCGTATAGATGTTGTTGTGAGTGGTGTTTTCAGAAAATACAAAGACGGGCAATGGACTTGGAGTCTTTATCCGTATTCTATAGAGATAGATAGATTAATTGCTGCAAAACCAAAAAACAATAATTAACATAGCATAGATGATGGTAGTTTTTCTTGTAAAAATATGTCCGTATTTTTCTCCATGTGTGTGCAAATGATGGTGCGACATACTCTTTTTTGTATTGCTCTTTTTTTGACCTTGGGGAATCTCGCGCCTGCGGCTGAAGTGCAGACAGACATATGTTCCTTGCTCCAGTCTGCGGAAAAGATGTCCGGCCAGCATGTTCGGCTACAAGCTATTTTGATGACAGATCTGTATGAGCTGGGTGCGCTGAAAGATCGTCGTTGCCCTGATCTATATATCCCTCCATTTTATTATAGGGGCGAACATCCGGATCAAAGTTTGAGCAATTTCGATAAAGAGTTATACAATAATCATAGCTATGATTACTATCCTGCTCCCTATGATAAGGATGGAACGTTTTTTTTAATGGATATAACTGGTGTTTTTATATGGAAGTCTGATGAAAACCCACAAAGCAAATTTGTCATAGACAAGGTTTTGAAATTTCAGCGATTACACGGTGATTGGGAAAAGGCTCAGTAAATTTTGGGGGCTGGCACAGCTTTGCGGGCAGCAGTGTTGGCTATACCAACTGCTACTCGCCGGGCGCAGTGGCGCTGTTTGCTGTCGCCTGTCATTCCCGGCGAGAACGGACGGCACGTCCGTTTGAGGGAAGGGAACCCAGGTGGTTCCGTCTGGTCGGTTCTGTCAGAACACGCATATGCGCATTTTCGCGGGGTCATCGGTCTTTAAGACCTGGGTCCCCTTCCTCAAGGTTCGCTTCACGCTCGCCTTCGTAAGGCGATGACAGGCGTGTGCGGTGGTGGGCTCATCCTTCGACGGGCTCAGGATGAGGGCTTGGGGTGATACAGGATGAGGACTCGGGGTGGGGCAGGGTGAGGACTTGGGGTGTGGTAAGGTGGGGGCACTTAAATCCGTCTCGCCCCAGCCGCATCTGTTCACGTGGGGCGCGCGCCCCCTCCGTCTGGCTACGCCAGACACCTCCCCCGTAAATACAGGGGAGGAGAAGTTCCAACATGCTTCGCCAGCCTTGTGTGGGCTCCCTCGACGGGCTCAAGATGAGGACTCGGGGGGCACGTCCCCGAAAGATCAGGCCGGAACCGGTGTGGCGACGTTCTGGTGGGTCGGTGCGGTTGAGCCGCGGGCAATCAGCTGGCCGGGCAGCTGCACGGTCCGTGGCGGGGCGCCGGGATCGCTGATGCGGTCAAACAAAAGGTGCATGGCATCGCGGCCGATCTGATTGACCGGCTGGGCCACCACGGTCAGGCCGGGTTCGATCAGGCTGGTCCAGGGTTCGTCATCGAACGAAGCCAGTGCAACATCATCGGGACATTTCAGCCCCATATTATGCACCGCGCGCATCAGGCCCGAACCCAGCACGCTGTTCGAGGTGATGATGGCGTCGGGCCGGTCCTGCGCCCAGATTTCGGGAAACAGCTTTTCGGCTTCCTGCGCATAGGGGCGGACAGGATGGGCGAACACCTCCAGCCCGTGGCGGTTCAGCGTGTCACAATAGCCCGCCATGCGGTCGTGGCCGGTGCTGCTGGAATTGCCGAACAGCCCGGCAATGCGCCGCCGCCCGGTGGCGATCAGATGTTCGACCAGCTGGGTGGCGGTCTGGTGGTTGTCGATCACCACGCTGTCAAAGCGTCCGCCGGGTAGGGTGCGGTCGACCAGTATCATCGGGATGTCGAGCGGTTCGGCCTTCATCAGCCGTTTCAGCATGGTCTGGGTCGGCGTGGCGATCAGGCCGGTGACGCGTTCCTCCTACATCGAGCGCAGGTAGAAGGCTTCGCGCTCCGGGTTCTCGTCGGTATTGCACAGCACCACGCGCATGCCCCTGGCATAGGCCAGATCCTCGACCACACGGCTGACCGCGGTGAAGAAAGGGTTACGAATGTCGGCAACGATTAATCCGATGGTACGGGTGTTTTGAGAACGCAGGCGCCGGGCCGACAGATTCGGGCGGTAGCCGGTCGCCTTAACGGCATCTTCAACTTTCAACCGCAACTCTTCACTGACGGGGCCATGCCCCAGAACGCGCGAAACTGTCGCAGGGGAAACCCCGGCGGCTTTGGCGACGTCCTTGATACCGACCGCCGTGGCCAGTTGTGCTGTGTTCGGCACCGGAACCTGCGTAGAGGAGCGGAATTTGGTCATCTTGCACTCATTGCTTCTAGGGATACCGGGTAGTCTGCGATTGCATAGCACGATGCTGTTTTACCCACTTGACAAATACCACTGAAAACGTTTTCAGTCCACCTGTAAGGTATGAAAACGTTTTCATTCAGTCCGAAATATAAATTCCAGGGAGTTGCGCAAAGCATGTCCGCCAGGATTCCCGAGGGCCAGATGCCCACCGTTCTGTTACAGCTGGGGGCCAAACCGGCCAATAAAGCCGAGGCTATTGAACAGGCTGGCGCGATGCTGATCGCCGCTGGCTGTGTCGCGCCCGAATATCCCGGCTCGATGGTCAAACGCGAAGCGGTCGCCGATACATTCCTGGGCAATGGTGTGGCCATTCCCCACGGTCTGGGTGAAGACCGCCATATGGTGCAAACCGGCGGTATTGCTGTGTTGCAGGTGCCCGAAGGGGTCGTCTGGAACGATGGCCAGAAGGCGCATCTGGTCGTGGCCATTGCCGCACAATCCGATTCCCATTTAACGCTGCTCAGGCGCCTCACTCGCCTGCTGCAGGACGAACAGCGGCTTCAGCAGCTGTTCGTCACTTCTAACGGTGAAGAAATCCGCACCGCGCTGATTGAAGATGACAGCAGTTCGGGCCAGCCCACCGGGCAGGCCCCGGCCGAGGATTATCCTTACCATTTCGACTGGCAGGTTCCCTATCCGTCGGGGCTGCATGCCCGCCCGGCGACGCGCTGGGTCGAAACCGCCAAACGCTACAGTGCCAGCATCAAGGTGCGCCATGGGGCCGAAGCGGCCGATGCCAAGGCGCTGGTCGCATTGCTGCAGCTTGGTCTGCGTCAGGGTGAATCGGTTACGGTTTCGGCGCAGGGCGCAGATGCCGAAGTCGCCCTCAAGGCGCTGAAGATCACCATGAACAGCCTGACGGCGGATGAAATCCAGTCGGCAGCGCTGGCGGCGGAACGTGCCGCCAAGCCGGTGGCTGGCTGGAATCCGCCGAACAAACTCGTCACCATTTCGGGCGTGTCGGCGGCCCCCGGTCTTGGTATTGGCCGGGTGCGTAAGCTGGTCTCCGAAGCGCTTGAAATTGAAGATACGCCGGTGGATCTGGCCGATGGTGGCGCGTTTCTGGAAGAAGCCATCACCGCAACCCGCGCCCAGTTACGGTCGCTGGCCGATGATACCGCACGGCGCGTTGGTGCCAGCGAAGCCGGGATCTTCCGTGCACAGAGCGAACTGCTGGGTGATACCGATCTGATCACCAAAGCCTGTCAGAAAATGGTCGAAGGCCATGGTCCGGCCTGGTCGTGGAACGCCGCGGTCGAAGAAGCCGCCAGAGGTCTCGCCACGCAGGGCAATGCGATACTGGCCGGGCGTGCGGCGGATATGCGCGATGTCGGCCGCCGGGTTCTGACCCAGCTCGACCCGTCGCTTAAGCGCGATGAAATCGACGTCAGTTCCAGCGAGCCGGTGGTGCTGATCGCGGAAGATCTGTCGCCGTCCGACACGGCGGCACTGGATGCCAGCAAGGTGGCCGCGCTGGTCACATCGCTGGGTGGGCCGACCTCGCACACCGCCATTCTGGCGCGGACCATCGGTCTGCCGGCGGTGGTTGCGGCGGGCGCTGCCGCGCTGGCTGTCAAAGATGGTGATACGGTCATTGTCGATGGTCAGTCCGGACGGGTGTATCTGAAGCCGTCGGCGGATGATCTTGCTTCGGCGAAGGCGTGGATCGACGAGCAGCAGGCGATCAAGGAAAAAGAAAATCAGGAACGTGCGCTGCCAGCTAAAACCAAGGATGGTCACAGCGTCGACGTTGCCGCCAATATCAATCAGGCCCATCAGGCCGCCTTTGCCCTGACACAGGGTGCCGAAGGCGTCGGGCTGATGCGTACGGAATTTCTTTTCCTTGAAGGCGGTAAAACGCCGGATGAAGACGAACAGTATGAAGCCTATGCCGCCATGCTGAAGTCTATGGAAGGCCGTTCGGTCATCGTGCGGGCGCTCGACATCGGTGGCGACAAGCAGGTGCCGCATCTTAATCTGCCGCAGGAAATGAACCCCTTCCTTGGCGTGCGTGGTGCGCGTTTGTTGCTGCGGCGGCCCGAGCTGATGGAGCCGCAGATCCGTGCGCTCTATCGTGCGGCCAAGGATGCCGATGGTAAGCTGTCGATCATGTTCCCGATGATCACCTCGCTTGGTGAAATCAAGTCGGTGCGTCGGATCTGTGACCGTATCCGCGAAGAGCTGAATGCGCCTCAGGTGCCGCTGGGTATCATGATCGAAGTGCCCGCCGCGGCGATCATGGCGGAATCGCTGGCACCGCATGTCGATTTCTTCTCGATCGGCACCAACGATCTGACGCAGTACACGCTGGCGATTGACCGGCAGAACCCTGATCTGGCCCCCGAAGCCGATGCCTTGCATCCGGCGGTGCTGCGCCTGATCAACAAAACGATTGAAGGGGCGACATCGGCCGGGCGCTGGGTTGGCGTTTGCGGCGGTCTGGCGGGTGATCCGTTCGGCGCTTCGCTGCTCACCGGTCTTGGCGTCAAAGAGCTGTCGATGACGCCGCGCGAAATCCCTTCGGTCAAGGCGCGTATCCGCAAGGCCAATCTGTCGGATCTGCAGGCGCTGGCACAGAAAGCCCTGACGCTGGCAACCGCTGCCGAAGTGCGCGCGCTGGAGGTCAAATAAGATGAGCATGAACAAGATCGTCACGGTGACGCTTAATCCGGCCATTGATATGACGGTCGGTCTGGATGCGCTGGTCCCCGGCGAGGTGCATCGCGCCATAAGCGCCGGGACCAATGCGGGCGGCAAGGGCGTCAATGTTGCGGCTTGTCTGGGTGACTGGGGCGTGCCGGTCACCGCCACCGGTTTTCTGGGTGAAGAAAACGCCAAAGTGTTTCAGACCCTGTTTGCGACCAAGGGCGTGGAAGATGCTTTCTTACGCATCGCCGGGCGCACACGGTTCAACATTAAACTGACCGAGCCGGGCGGGCGCACCACCGATATCAACCTGCCGGGTTTGCAGATTGATGCCGCCATGCTGGAAGCGATCAATACCCAGCTGCACCATCTGAACCCCACATTACTGGTGCTGTCCGGCAGTCTGCCCGCTGGTGTTCCGGCCAATGTCTGGGCGGACATCTCGGCAGAGTGGCGGGCCCGTGGTGCACGGGTGCTGCTGGATGTCAGTGGCGCCCCGCTGGAACAGGTTTTCGCCCGGGCCGACGCGATGCCCTATGCGATCAAACCCAACCGCGAAGAACTGAGTGCCGCCGCTGGCCACCCGCTCGATAACGCGGGCCTGCTGGCCGAAGCCAAACGGCTGCTGGCCCGGGGTATCGGGCTGGTCGTGGTGTCGATGGGCGAGGGCGGTGCGGTGTTCCTGTCCGCGGAAGGGGCACTCTATGCCCGCACCGAACGGGTCGATGCGGTTTCCAGCGTCGGGGCCGGTGATGCCATGGTTGCCGGTATCGTTGCGGCCCTTTCCGAAGGGGCAAATCTGGAACGTATTGCCCGGCTGTCGACCGCTTTTGCTGCCGCCAAGCTGCATCGCGTTGGGCCGCATCTGCCGCCGCGGTCCGAGGTGGAAGCGCTGGCACAAAAAGTCGTTGCCGAAGAGGCCAATAACTGGGTTCAAAAATAGTCCGACGGTTGTCGAGGCTTAAATTTAGGGAGACGCGAGATGGGTTTTGCCGTCATTGTCGGAGATCCTGAACACACCACACAAAGTTTGCTGGCGGCAGAAGCCTTACGCAAGGCCGCAGCGGCTGTTGGTTTGGATCTGGCTATCGAAGTGCGTGTTGAAGGCGCCGTCCTCGGTGCACAGGATGCCACGGCGTCGTACGATCTTTTGCTGGTCGTAGGTGCGCCGGCGGGCGATTTGCCCAAGGCAACGGTGGTGCATCGCGTTACCCTGGAAGCGGTCTTACAAAATGCCGCTAAAGTCCTCGCCGATATGAAGGCCGATAGCTCTGCCGGGGCGTTGCTGACCAAAGAGCGGCCCTTCATTGTTGCGGTCACCTCGTGCCCGACCGGTATCGCCCACACCTTCATGGCCGCCGAAGGGCTGGTGCAGGGGGCCAAGAAGCTCGGTTATGACATTCGCGTTGAAACGCAAGGGTCGGTTGGTGCCAACGATACGCTGACCGCCGCCGAAATCGCGGCCGCTGATGTTGTGATTATTGCCGCCGACCGTCAGGTGGCGCTGTCGCGCTTTGCCGGTAAGCGGCTGTTTAGCAGTGGCACCAAGCCCGCCATCGGTGATGGCCGCGCGTTGATCACAAAGGCGCTGGCCGAAGCCCAGATCCAGGGGCAGGTCCAGCAGGCCAGCAGCGCTGACAGCAATAAAGGCCAGAGCGGTGGTGTTTATAAGCATCTGATGACCGGCGTGTCCTTCATGCTGCCCTTCGTGGTGGCCGGAGGTCTGCTGATCGCCTTGGCGTTCGCCATTGGCGGTATTTATGCCGGCAAGACCGAAGGCACCTTTGCCTACGCCTTGTTTGAAATTGGTGCCAAGGCAGCCTTCAGCCTGATGGTGCCGGCACTGGCCGGTTATGTTGCCTTTTCGATTGCCGACCGCCCCGGTCTGGCCCCCGGTATGATTGGTGGTGTGCTGGCCGGTTCGATCGGTGCCGGTTTCCTTGGTGGTATTCTGGCCGGTTTTATCGCCGGTTATGCCGTCAAATACCTCAACCGCTATATCAAACTGCCGCAAGGCCTTGATGGCTTAAAGCCGGTGCTGGTGCTGCCGTTGCTCGGTACACTGATTACCGGGCTCGCCATGGTCTATGTTGTCGGCACCCCGGCGGCGGAAATTCTGGCCTGGCTGACCAACTGGCTGCAGGGCATGAAGGGCAGCACTGCCTGGGCGATGGGTGCCATTCTGGGCGGTATGATGGCCGTCGATATGGGCGGTCCGGTTAACAAGGCGTCCTATGCCTTCTCGACCGGCTTGCTGACCAGCAATGTCTTTGCCCCGATGGCGGCGACCATGGCCGGTGGTATGACCCCGCCGCTGGCACTGTTTCTGGCCACACGTCTGTTTAAGAACCGCTTCACGTCGGCGGAGCATCAGTCCGGCCCGGCAACCGGTCTGCTTGGCCTTGCCTTCATCACCGAAGGCGCCTTGCCCTTTGTTGCCCGCGATCCGTTGCGGGTTATCCCGCCGCTGATCGTTGGTTCCGCGGTGGCCGGTGCGCTTTCCATGGCGGTCGGTTCCGAGCTGCGTGCCCCCCATGGCGGCATCTTCGTTATGCTGATCCCCAACGCCGTCAGCCATGTGTTGATGTACGCACTGGCGATCATCATCGGTACCATTGTCTCGGCCGTAGCGTTACGCCTGACGCTGCGCCGGCAGGACTAAACGTTAAACGCTGTCCCCAAAAAGTAGAATAAAAACAACCCAGGAGCCTCGCACATGTTGAATCCCGTACTGTACCCTCGACTGAAAACGTTTTCAGTTTGTTTACTATTAAGTGCAGCCACGATGTTCACGGCACCTGCCGTTGCTGCCGACGTAAACACCCATCTGGACTCCGTCACCTGGCAGATGAGCTACACAGGTGAAGCTGCGGAAGTGGTGGATGGTGGTCTGGATAAACGTGGTGCCTATGCCGGTCAGATCATGCTGGGCGCGGATGTCGATCTCGACAAGGCGCTGGGCTGGACCGGCGCGACGCTGCACGTCTATGCCACCAACCGCCATGGCGAAAACCTGTCGGAAAAGGGTATTGGTAACAGCACGTCGGTGCAGGAAATTTATGGTGGTCAGAACACCCGTCTGGCGCAGGTTTCACTTGTCCAGAAACTGCTCGATGACCGGCTGGTGCTGGAAATTGGCCATGCCCCGGCGAATATCAGCTTCCTGGGCTCCGATCTGTGCCAGTATTTCCAGATCAATTCGGCTTGCGGCAACCCGACCTTCGTGTTCAAGACCAGTAATTTCACCTGGTGGCCGACATCAAGCTGGGAAGCGCAGGCAACGGCCTGGCTGACCAAGGAAATTTATTTTCACGCCGGTGTCTATGAGGTGAACCCCAAGCGCACGGTGGACAGCGATCACGGCACGGACTGGAGCATGGATGGTGCCACCGGCGTCATCGCGCCGTTTAATTTCGGTTATAAAACGACGTTTGAAACCGACACGCTGCCGCGCAAATATGAAATCGGTGGCTGGTATGACAGCTCGACCTATACCGATCCGCTGCGTGACGAAAACGGCAATGCCGCGGCACAGACCGGGTTGCCCTATGCCACGCATAACGGCCGCGTCGGTTTGTTCGCCCGCTTTGAACAGATGATCTGGCGGCCGGATACGACCAGCCATCGCGGGCTGACGCTGTTTGGCGCCCTGATGGGCAAAGGCTATGGCCATCTGGTCGAAAACGATTACCAGATGATCGGGCTTTCCTATAAGGGACCGCTGGAATCGCGCCCCAACGATAACGTCGCATTTGTTTTCACCCGTCAGGGCTATTCCAGCACCGAGATCCAGAACCTGTTCCTGACACGTCAGGCCGCGGGCGGCACCGGTTCGCCGCACTGGGATCAGATGATGATGGAGCTGAGCTACAGCTATTATCTGACACCGCAGATCAAGCTACAGCCGAACATTCAGTACATCATCCATCCGGACCAGATGGACGATACGACCCGCGCGAAGAACCTGCCGAACACCTTCCTGGTCGGCTTCCGCTTTGACGTCAATCTGGCCGACGCGTTGCATTTAAACGGCTAAATCCGCCGAATACATGCGTTCCATGGACTTGGGGGAGGGTGTGACCACACTCTCCCTTTTTTTGTAAATCGCCGGAATGAATTTATGTTTTGTTAATTAGCCTGTTAAAACTACAGGCTTTTTCTAAAGCTCTCGCTTGTGGGTTGTGCGTATTTAGAGAATATTCGTCCGGCAAGTATGGCGGAGTGCGTATTATGCATATGCCATCGGTCTTCTGGATGGTTGTTTGTGCGTGTGTGACACTGGCGTCATCTGTGTATTATGCAGCGGGGCGCAATAACAAAGACGGTCTGCAAATTTGCGCCGCCGCACTTCTGGCGCATGGTGCCGCTTATGCGCTGTTCGTCTTGCGTGGGCAGATACCGGATTTATTTTCGATCATTATCGCCAATGGTCTGATTTCGCTGTCCTACTCCTTATTTCTCTGGGCGATCTTAAAGTTCCTGTGCCGCCCCATTGACTATTTTCTGCTTGTCGCACCAACCATCATGATGATGGTGCTGTATTATTTCGTGATGCCGAATTATACGATCCGCGTCATGGCCGGTAACGGTATTTTTGCGGCGCAATGTTTGGTGATCTGTTTTTATCTGATCGGCCACAGGTTCACCTTTTCACATCGCGGCCGAAATATGATCCTGTTCAGTATGGGCTGTCTGACTGCCATTTTTGTATGGCGGATCGGTACGGCGTTATTCAATCCGCAGAATCTGGCCGCACATTTTCAGACCAACCTGGTGCAGACCACGACCTTTATAACGGTACTCGTCGCCATGTTGCTGGTGTCGAATGGTTTTGTTCTCATGGTCAAGGAGCGTTCGGAACATCAGTTACGCTGCGCCGCGATGAAAGACCCATTGACCGGCTGCTGGAACACCATTGGTATTGCTGAAGTGGCTGAAAAAGAGCGTATGCGGCTTGCACGTTATGGCCACCCGGTTGCGCTGTTGCTGGCAGATATTGAAGATTTAAAATCCATCAATCGGCAATTTGGTCATCGTGCGGGTGATGATACCATCCTTGCCTTTACCAAAGTCGTCCGTGAAATGCTTCGGGCAACGGATATTATCGGTCGCGTGAAAGGGGGAACCTTTTCCATCATTCTGCCCTCCACCGGTTTTACCGATGCCGCTATGCTGGCCGATAAATTGCGTCTTGGCTTTGCCGATAGAAAATTGCCGTTTGGCTATCACGCAACGGTCAGTCTTGGGGTCGCGATTTGTCGTTCCGTCGATACATGGGATTTATGGTATGATCGTGCCGAAACAGCTTTAAACACAGCAAAATTATCCGGGAATAATCGGATTGCCATCGAAAATTTCGATAACATTCTGACCGGTGGTGCTCAGGATGTTTGCCATATGATGCAATTACGCTGGAGTAAGAGCTATGAAACCGGCATTGGCAATATTGATGCGCAGCATCAGGCGATCTTCGAAAAGGCGAATATGCTGTTCCTGCTCGGTGCTTCGGAAAGCAATAAAGAGGCGGTTCTGGCTTTGCTGGAGCCCCTGCTGACAGAGGTCCGAGACCATCTGGCGGATGAAGAGTTTTTGCTGCAAATGGTAGAAAATTATGCGGTGCAGAACCATATCCGTATGCACTATTATTTATTGAAACGGCTGGAAGATCTGAAAAACCTTTTCCGGGCAAGCAAGATTGACACCGCAGAACTGTTTCACTTCCTGATGTTTGAGTATATTATTCAGCATATTCTGATCGAGGATCTGAAGATCTTCTCGGAAATATCGCTTGATCTTAATGCCGCTCAACGTGCCGCTGACCAGGCCGTATATCCGCCATCAAGGCTGACGGCCTTGTCGTAACCGTTACGGCGCAGGAACGATACCGCCTGGGCACTGCGATGGCCGGACCGGCAGTAGACCACCAGCTTCACCCCCTTGGGGATGCGGGTGTATTCGGTGGGCAACCGATCCAGCGGCATCAGTATGGCGCCATCAATATGCCCGGCGGCAAATTCGTCGGGCTGGCGGACATCCACCAGAAAATACGCCGTCTTGGTCCTGGTCAGTTTCCGAAACGCGCTGACGCTTACCGTCGGCACCGACGGCTCGGCCGCGGCCATGTTCGGTGGCATGGTCTGGGCGCTCAGCGTTTGCGGATATAGCGCCGCAAGGCTGACCGCTGCCAGTGCGATGATGGTGAAACGGCGCATGTTGATCCCCCCACAGATGACCTTATGTCCGGCTTTTAACAGGTTCTGGTCGGAAAATACATGTGGTAAAGGCGTTGCTGCTATGGGTGCGGGTAGGCTTTATGGGGCAAAAGGGGGATTTCCCCTCGAAGGTGGTACGCGTTTGTGTTTATGGCCTCCGGGCCTTAAGTATTTGAGCTTGCTATGTTGTGTGGCGCGAAGTTTGTGTAATCTGCCACCTTAGCGTCGCGTCGCTTGGCCGATGGTATGGCCGCCTGTGGCGTGGAAAATGCGATATTCAGAGGGAAAAGATGCGCAAAGCAAAGTCTTTGGTTGGGGCAAAGGCGGTTTTTTCGGTTTGTTTTGCCTTGGCGATGCCCGTGGTGGCCGCCAAAGCCGGGCCGTGGGCCGAGGTTGGGGATGCATCTTTGCGTTCGGACATTCTAATTCTGGCATCGGCCGGGGTCATCGATGATGTGACAATGCAGTGGCCGATCCCGTGGGCCAGCATTATGGAGCGGCTGGAGCGGGGGAGTACGCTGGCGGATCAGCCAGCCTATGTGCGTGCCGCTGCCGACAGGGTTCTTAAGAAGGCGCAGGCACAGGAAAAATTACACCGTAAGACGATCACGGCAACAGTCGACGCCGCCAGCGAGCCTGGGTTGGTGCAGGGCTTTGCCGCCCAGGGCCAGAGCAGCTTAAGTGGTAATGTTGCCCTCGGATATATGTGGAACACCACGGCGCTCAATCTGTCGGTCGGCGGGCGCAGCGTGTTCGGCACGGATCGGCAGTCGATTGCGCTGGATGACACCTATGTTGCGCAACGCATCGGTGGTGCTGTGATTTACGCCGGTTATAAAACCCATTGGTGGGGGCCGGGTTGGTTCTCGGCGATGTCGCTGTCCAATAATGCCCGCCCGATGCCGCAGATCGGCATTTCCCGCGCCGGAACCGAAGCCTTTGAAACGCCGTGGCTGAGCTGGCTGGGGCCGTGGCAGGCGGAGGTGTTTGTCGGTTTGCTTGACGGGCCGCGTGTGGCGGAAAATACCGACTATGTCGGGGCACGGGTGGCTTTCAATCCGATACCACATCTGGAAATCGGTCTGGCGCGCACGACGGAGCTGTGCGGTTCGGGGCATGAATGCAAACCGTTTAAAGACTATTTCAGTTTGCTCAACGACAACAAGACCGTCAACAACAGTAACGATCAGGGTAATATCGATATCCGCTATAGCAACAGCTATCAGGATTTTGCCTATGAAGCCTATGTTCAGTTCATGAACGAGGATACCAACCCGATCCAGCATTCCGGTACCAGTCATCTGTATGGTGCCAGCGGCTGGATGCCGGTTCCGGGTGGTACCGGACGGATGACGCTGGAATATGCCGATAGTGTTGCGACCTACGATCTGTGGGGCAGCGGTACGATGTCGGGCTTTTCCTACAACAATGGTCGCTATGCTGACGGCATGCGCTATCGCGGTCGTTCTATGGGTTTCAGTCTGGACAGTAATTCGCGTCTGTTGTCGTTACAGACCAGCTATCAGCGCGATGATGGTACGAGCTACAGCTTCACCTATCATCATGCCGAGATTGATCGGCCTGCGCTTTCAAACACTACCAACGCTTATAATGTCGTTTCAACCGGCCCCGTCATTATCAATATGGCCGAGAGTCGGACGGATTTGCCGCTGAAATGGCGCGATTTCGATGTGCAGCTCAGCTTGATTGGTCGGGTGCAGGATGATCGCCCACGTCCGGACCATGGTTGGCTTGCTTCCGCCGAAGCACGCCTGAGTTTGAAACTGTAGTGTAATTTCAAGGACTTTAGTGTTATGCCTTATACCGTTACGCAGACTGAGTTGCCGGGTGTTCTGGTACTGGAACCCAAGATCTTTGCCGATGCACGTGGCTTCTTTTTCGAAAGCTATAATGCACGTGCGTTTGAACAAGCGACCGGGCTGAAGCCCGATTTCGTTCAGGATAATCATAGCCGTTCGGTGCGGGGTGTCTTGCGCGGTTTGCATTATCAAATCCAACATGCGCAGGGAAAGTTGGTCCGTGTCGTAGCCGGCGAGGTGTTTGATGTGGCGGTAGATCTGCGCCGTTCATCGCCGACATTCGGCAAATGGGCTGGGGTGGTGCTTTCCGCATCAAACCAGAAGCAGTTCTGGATCCCGCCAGGGTTCGCACATGGCTTTTATGTCTTAAGCGAGACGGCCGAGTTCCTGTACAAGGCGACCGACTATTATCATCCGGAATTTGAACGCAGTGTGCTGTGGTCTGATCCCACGGTTGGAATTGATTGGGGGCTTACCGGGCAGCCGATCCTGGCCGAAAAAGACCAGCACGGGCGTCTGCTCGCCGACGGTGAAACCTTCGACTGACACAAGTAAAAAGGCGCCTTCGGGCGCCTTTTTCGTACGGTGCGTTGGGCACAAATTCGGTGCACGTATCTGTGCTAGCCCAGCCTTTGCGCAAGCGAACAAAACATCACTGGTAAAATATAAACAGCGTCTTACATTCCTCAATCTAATTAAGGGGAGCGGCAGGGATGAGGGATGTTGACCGTAGCGGTGCCTTTGATTGCATATCTAAAAAAGTCTGGTGGGGAATTGGTATCGCGCTGTTTTCTGTATATTTTTCAATTGCCTTATGGGGAAACGTTAACGAAGGAAAACTTGATTTCTCGTTTGTAAGCTTTCTTTCAATAGCTGGGGTGGCTTGGTACTTTCGCGATCTGAGGAACCATGCTTGGTACTGGTTCGTCGTCGTTGGTCTAGCTGCACTGCATGCGGCAGGCATTGCCTTCGTTTCGGATTTGCCACCGTTGGTCTATGGGCATGGAACGCGAGGGGCAGGTGCTCTCTTGGTCATTCTGTTCGACAGTTTTTTCGTATATTGTTCTATCCGGTTGGCAGAACGGGCATCCCAGGGCTGGCCTGAAACAATAGAGGTTCCGTGTCGTTCCTGCGGTAAATACGTCAACAAAAAATCGCCTCGCTGTCCCCACTGTGGTGAATGGAAACCGTTTCAATCCCAATGGATTATTTTAATTGGGCTGGCGCCGATTTTTTGCTTGCTGGCATTCGTATGGTTCTTTCTTAAAGCGCCCCGTTAAGGGGCTTTTTAAAGCCGCTGGCGATCCCGTCAGCGGATTTTCTGTTGGGTGTTAAGCGCCTTTGTACAGCTATTGGTGGTGTAGTGGCGTGCCTATCTGTATTCTTGCTGATGGAATATTTTTTTTGGGGGGGGCAGGAAGATGATTATTGGGAAACGTTGTTTTTTCGCGGCTACCGTATTTAGCGCATTCTTCTTCATACTGTTTGAGGCTCACGCTCAAAAAACAAAGATTGTCTCGGGTCTTGTAGGCGAACAGGATGATAGGTCCAAAGAATTGTTGGCGTTATCACCCGACGAGGCGAGGCGGGCTGCAACTCATGATCTTCTGTCGCTGCTTAAGCCGTCCGGTACGTTCACGATTGATAGCAGCCATAATGTAGCAAGCGCTATATTTTACACTGAGCCAAGCGATACAGAATTTCGCTATACGTGCCGCAGTGACCGCGTCACGCTTCAGTACGGATTAAAGGAAGTGTTTGATGCATATGGGAAAAAGTTAGGAGGGCAGTCTAGGCCTGATGGCGTTGTATCTCAACGTGTATATCACATTGAGCGCTTGCCTGTTCCTGAATTCGGGACAGGAACTAGTTATAAAAAAATCCCCTGCGACACGCATAACCCAGATGATTTAGCAACTTGGTTCTCAGTTCCGAGTGACCAAGATGCTGTTCGCGCAGTAAACATGTTTCATATGGCTGTTGATGCGGTGAAGTTCGGGCGATTGATGCCAGAGAAGTGCGATGAGCACAAAAAACTGACCTGTAGCCAATGGATACTATCGCTAAACGACATATCAAAAATCAAAGGCGTTGAGACATGTAAGGCTCGCGGTGGCGATAAGGCTTGCTATGTTGTTTCTTTTGATAGTGTTGATGTTACTATCAACGGCACGATACGGAGTAATCTGTATGAGCAGATCACGCCAGCTGCCATAACATCTATCCGTGCCGAGTGGGTAATGGAATTGAGTATGTGAAATGCTGTCTGCCTTCCGTGATGCCAAATACATTTAAAGCCGTTGGCGATCCCGTTAGCGGTTTTTCTGTTACGCTCTGAGCGGTGAGGGAGGGGGGGGGAGGACTGCACGGATTTTGCACGGATCGTGGGTGCAAATCATGCTTTGTTCTTCGCCTAAATTCCGTTTCGTTCGTTTTTAGAACGAAAGCGGAATTTCTAACCATCTGTTTTAATTGAAAAAGATGGTGCCGGTGGTGAGAATCGGACTCACGACCTACCCCTTACCAAGGGGTTGCGCTACCACTACGCTACACCGGCACTGTCGCTTTAGCGAACGGGGTTTTAGTGGTTCCCCGTTCCGCGGACGCGGTGCTATAGCCTAAGCTGAATAGAAAAGAAAAGGGGTCTTTTTTGAGAAATTTGGGTTCATCGCCAGAAAATGCTGAAAGACTGGCCGCGGCACTGCGTGAAAATCTTAAAAAACGTAAAAGTCGGGTGCGGGAACTCGCGCAAAACGTGCCATCTGACCCTGTCCTGACCGGTTCAGGAACAGAATCAGAGGGTACCCCCCCGGAATCAGGTTTGACCGCGGCGCAGCCCGCGTTAAAAGGGCCGGCTTCGTAAGCCGCCGGTTCGAAAGCAACCCCCGGCTAGTCATTGGTGGCGTTAAGGCCAAGTGGGCGTATGGCCAAGAGGACTTATGGATAGAATCAGGATTGTGGGTGGGGCCCGTCTTAACGGCGAGATTCCCATTAGCGGTGCCAAGAACGCGGCTTTGCCGCTGATGGCGGCTTCTCTTCTCAGTGCAGAAGGTCTGACGCTGACCAATGTTCCGAATTTGGCCGACATCCGGTCGATGGCTGCGCTGCTCAAAGGCTTTGGCGTGGCCGTGGAATGGGACAGTGTGGCCTGCAGCTATAAGCTGGATGCGGGCGCGCTAACCTCGACCACCGCCGATTACGACATCGTGCGCAAGATGCGGGCAAGCTTCTTTACGCTGGGCCCACTGCTGGCCCGTGCGCGCCATGCCAAGGTGTCGTTACCCGGTGGCTGCGCCATTGGTGCCCGCCCGGTGGATCTGCACTTAAAGGCGCTGGAGGCGTTAGGGGCCAAGGTCGAGCTGACCGAGGGCTATGTCATCGCCAGTGCGCCACAGGGGCTGAAGGGGGCGAAAATTTCGTTCCCGCTGGTTTCCGTGGGGGCGACCGAAAATGCCCTGATGGCCGCCAGTCTGGCCGAGGGCAAGAGCGTGATCAAAAACGCCGCCCGTGAGCCGGAAATTGTCGATCTGGGCCATTGCCTGATTGCTATGGGGGCGAAGATTGAAGGGCTGGGCAGCTCGACCATTACGGTTGAGGGTGTTCCCGCGCTGCATCATGCGTCGCATTCCGTGTTACCGGACCGGATCGAGACCGGCACCTATGCGCTGGCGGTGGTAATTGCCGGTGGCGAGGTCGAGCTGACGGGAACGCAGCCAGAGCTGATTGCCTCGCTGATTAAAATCCTAAAATCATCGGGCGCGGAGTTCACCACCACCGAACGCGGCCTGAAAGTGGCCCGAAACGGGGTGCGACCGCGGGCCATGTCGGTCGAAACCCAACCCTTTCCGGGTTTCCCCACCGATTTACAGGCGCAATTGATGGCGCTGATGGCAACTGCCGATGGGACTTCCCATATAAAGGAAACGATCTTCGAGAACCGTTTCATGCATGTGCCGGAACTGGCCCGTATGGGGGCCGATATTAAGGTGGATGGTAAAAGCGCTACGGTGCGTGGCGTGCCCCGTCTTAAAGGTGCTCAGGTGATGGCAACCGATCTTCGGGCTTCCTCGTCGCTGGTTCTGGCGGGGCTGGCGGCTGAAGGCGAAACAATCGTGAACCGGGTTTATCATTTGGATCGCGGTTTCGAGCGGATGGAAGAAAAGCTTTCCCGTGTCGGGGCTGTTGTCGAAAGGCTGCACGAATGAGCGAACTGGTATTGGCGGCACGCGACGCCGAGGATTTGGACGTTATCTCGGCCAAGCTGCAAGATGCCGTGGCGGTGGTGGGCGAACTGACCTACCTCAGCAAGCAGCACCGTTTTGTTGGGCTGTTCAGCCGCTTCAAATGGGAAGCGGGCGAGAAGACAAATGTCCGCGTCCGTTCCGGACTGCATTTCGAAGGCGTGCTGGCTGCCCAATGCAGCAATTTGCGCCAGGGTGCGCCGGGTGCGGTGGTCGAGCTTTTGGCGATCCGCTTTACCCCGAAGGGGGCCGGGGATCCGGCTGGTACCATCGAACTGGTGTTTGCCGGTGGTGGTGCGATCCGTCTTGAGGTCGAATGTCTGGAAGCCGCGCTGGCGGACGAGGGCAGTGAATGGGCGGCCCGTGGGCGGCCCAGCCACGAAGTGGACGCCTGAGGGCTTTCGTTCGCAGCGTAATTTTATCAGGGAATGGGAAACATGGCTCGCTGGCTTGACGCCGCTCATGCGGATTTCGAAGCATCGCTGACGGCGCTTCTGGCGGAAAAACGCGAAAACGGGGCGGATGTCGCCACCACGGTGCGCAGCATCATCGCCGATGTGCGCCTGCGTGGCGATACTGCTCTGATCGACTATTCCGCCCGTTTTGACCATGTGGAACTGACTCCGGATACGATCCGGCTTTCCGGCGATGAATTGGCGGGGGCGCAGAAATCCTGCACCCGCGAGGCGCTCGAGGCGCTGGATCTGGCGGCCCGCCGCATCGAAAATTATCATGTCCGTCAGTTGCCCAAGGATGCCTTCTATCTGGATGAATCCGGGGCAAAACTGGGCTGGCGCTGGACCGCGCTGGACAGTGTCGGGCTTTATGTACCGGGTGGTACGGCGGCGTACCCTTCCTCGGTGCTGATGAATGCCATTCCGGCCAAGGTCGCCGGTGTTAAGCGCATTGTCATGGTCACGCCAGCCAGTGGTGGGGCAATCCAGCCGCTGGTGCTGGAAGCTGCCCGCCGGGCTGGGGTGTCAGAGATCTATCGCATCGGCGGGGCGCAGGCGGTGGCGGCGCTGGCCTATGGTACGGCACGCATTGCCCCGGTCGACAAGATCGTCGGGCCGGGTAATGCCTATGTCGCCGCGGCCAAGCGCGAGGTGTTCGGGCAGGTCGGTATAGATTCTATTGCCGGGCCGTCAGAAATTCTGGTGCTGGCCGACGGGGCCAATAACCCCGAATGGATTGCCGCCGATCTGTTATCGCAGGCCGAACATGATGTTTCGGCGCAGAGTATTCTGATCACCAATGATGCCGCCTTTGCCCACAAGGTTGAAGACGCGGTGGCGGCGCAGCTGACCCAGCTGCCACGCCGTGCCATTGCTGAGGCGAGCTGGACCAATAACGGCGCCATTATTGTGGTGCCGAACCTGGAAGCTGGTGCAGAGATCGCCAACCGGGTTGCGCCAGAGCATCTGGAAATTGCCACCAAAGACCCCGAGGCGTTGCTGACCCATGTCCGCCATGCCGGAGCGATCTTCCTGGGCCGCTACACGCCCGAAGCCATGGGCGATTATATGGCCGGGCCCAACCATGTGCTGCCCACGGCGCGCACAGCACGCTTTACCTCGGGCCTGTCGGTGCTCGACTTCCTCAAGCGGTCTACCTTGCTGGCGGTATCGCCCGAAGCATTGTCGGTGTTGGGGCGGCCAGCTATGACGCTGGCTGAAGGCGAGGGGCTTGATGCCCATGCCCGATCGATCGGCATCCGGATGCCGGCGGCACGGGGATAGCAGCCAAAGGGGCGGTCATGAGCGGGAATTTTCGCATTGCGGCGGTCGCACTCGACGAACGGGTGAAGGGGCGCCTGACGCCTGAAATTGAGGCCGAGCGGGAAGTCGCGATTCGTGACCTGCTGGCGGATAATCATTTTCACCCGGTGGGGTCCCCCGGTGGCCCCTATGAACTGACCATCGGCATCGAAGATAACCGGTTAGCGCTTAATCTGTTCCTGCAGGACGGCACACCGCATGGCACAGCATTGCTGTCGATTTCGCCCTATCGGCGAATCATCGCGCAGTATTTTCGAATGTGTGAAAGCTTTGCCTTTGCTGACGGCGGCGGACGTACGCCGGAGCAGACCGAAGCTATCGATATGGCGCGACGCGCCTTGC
The DNA here is from genome assembly GCF_055392125.1 of Micropepsis pineolensis. Taxonomy (NCBI): domain Bacteria; kingdom Pseudomonadati; phylum Pseudomonadota; class Alphaproteobacteria; order Micropepsales; family Micropepsaceae; genus Micropepsis; species Micropepsis pineolensis. Next base: position 2,229,664 of record NZ_AP042408.1, on the reverse strand, counting down.
ATGATGATGGTTCGAAACTTTTGATGGAACGGCTGACAGGCAAGGTCGAAATGGACCTGGAGACCGCAAGAAGGCTGTTTACACTGATCTGTATGTTGCATTTAAAGGGATAATTCGCCTGCCGCAGTCTAAAAGCCTTGCTTTTGACGCGGTTAGGTGCATTCTCCCGCCTGGTTTTACAGTCTCCTACAAGGGAACGAATGCCTAAAGAAGCCCTAATCGAATTCGAAGGTGTCGTCAGCGAATTGCTGCCGAATGCGAATTTTCGCGTCACCCTGCAAAATGGCCACGAGATCATTGCCCACACCGCTGGCAAGATGCGAAAGAACCGCATCCGCGTGCTAACCGGTGATAAGGTGATGGTTGAGATGACGCCTTATGACCTCACCAAAGGTCGGATTACTTATCGGTTTAAGTAACCCCTCGTCATTGCACAGGCTGCCGAGAACGAAGCGATGTCAAAACTGATACTGGCCAGTGCCAGCCCGCGCCGTGTGGCGTTGTTGGGCCAGGTAGGTATTGTGCCCGATGCTGTCATCGCAGCGGATCTCGACGAAACACCGCTGCCGCTGGAAAAACCGGCAGACCTGGCGCTCAGACTGGCTGTGTCCAAGGCGCAGGCGGTGGCTGCACGTCCGGATGGTGGCGGCTTTGTGCTGGCCGCCGATACGGTGGTCGCCTGTGGTCGCCGCATCCTGCCCAAGGCGGCTGATGCGGCCGAGGTTAAGACGTGTCTTACCCTGCTATCAGGCCGCCGCCATCGGGTCATCACCGCAATCTGTTTGATTTCCCCGGACGGGAAGGCGCGTCACCGTGTGGTGACCAGTACCGTTCGGTTCCGCCGCCTGTCGGACGCTGAAGTCGGTGCCTACCTTGCCTGTGGCGAGGGTGTCGGTAAGGCGGGTGGCTATGCCATTCAGGGGCGGGCTGCGCCTTTTGTCGCAGCGATCTGTGGCTCCTATAGCGCCATCGTTGGTCTGCCGTTGACTGAGACTGCCATGCTGCTGCGCGGGGCCAATTTTCTTAAGACGTAAACGATTGACGACGCGTTGCGCGGCGATACAATCGTATACCCTATGTGGTTCTTTTTACGTGTTTTTCTCTCTAATTTAAGGTTGCATTTTCCCTGTCGCCATGCTGTTTGGGGCGCGGAAATGTGTAAACCGATTTGGGGGCGGTTTTGACGGATCCGTTGAACTGCCCAAGTGCTAATCCGGAAGAGCTGTCTGTGAAGATGGTAGATGCGGAAGCTGAGTGGGGCGATGCACGCTGGTATGTGGTGCACACGCGTCCTCACAACGAAAGCCGGGCGCTGTTCCATCTGCGCCTGCAGGGATTTCGCACATTTTGCCCCTTCACGCGTAAAACTATCCGGCACGCCCGCAAAGTCGAGAGCCGTCTGGCGCCACTGTTTCCCAATTACCTTTTTTTGAATCTTGCTATCGAGCAGGAGCGCTGGCGCAGTGTGAACGGCACCTTTGGCGTGGCGCGCATTATCATGCAGGATGAACATCCCGAGCCGGTCCCTGTTGGCATTGTCGAGGCTTTGCTGTCCCGCACGGATAGTGAAGGGGTAGTCGATTTTACGCCGCAGTTCGTGGTGGGGCAGGATGTGAAGTTAACTGAAGGTCCGTTTACGGATTTTGTCGGACGGCTTGAAGCCCTTGATGAACAGGGGCGTGTGCGTGTTTTGCTGGATCTCATGGGGCGCGGTGTTGCCGTGTCTACTAGGATTGAATTACTTTCCGCAGTGGGGTAACCCTTTGCGTTGTTAACGTTATTGCGTAATGGATGAGAGCCACCGCTTTCACCCAAACGGCGGTAGCGTAGAAATTAGGCAATCTGTATCCTAGGGTATCTACTTGTTTTCCATTATCATCGTTAATTATCATAAAGCTACCCGAGCCTCGGAAAGTCTTGCCGCGTTGCAGAGGCAAACACTGGCTAATGTTTGCCGGATTTGTATCATTGACAATTCAGTAGATGCCGCAGAAGCCTCCATTTTGGCTGGAGCGGTCTCACCTCCGGCACAACTGATCATAGCTTCGGAAAATCTAGGTTATACAAAAGCAGTCAATCTAGGTGTCCGTACGCTTGGTACGTCTGATTTTATTGCACTAGTCAGCCCGGATATTATTTTGGAAGATCCGGCGTCTCTGGAAAAAATGTCAGGCATTCTTGATGCAAGGCCAGACATTGGACTTCTCGCTACGCTGCAGAAAAATGATGATGGCAGCCGGGTAGAAGTTGCCCGCAGATACCCATCTTTTTTACGTCAAGTTCTGCGTCGCCTGCGTCCCGGCAGGTATGGTGATGATGACTTACTGGCCCCGCTGTGGACTGATAATGGCCCGGAGTTGGTGTATCCTGACTGGGCACAGTCTTCCTTCGTTATGTTACGGCGGGCCGATTGGGATGTGGTTCGCGGTCTGGATGAGCGCTTTTTCCTGTTTATGGCGGATATCGAAATTAGCCGACGCCTGAAAAATATTGGAAAAAAAAACGCCGTAACCAGATCCGTAATCGCGCGTGCTGATGGTGTTCGTGCCAGCCATGGCGGGCTGATGGATATATTTTCCAGTAAATCCCAGCGCATTCACCTCAAGGATGCGTTGACCTATTACCGAATACGCACCCAGTTAAATTCCTGATTTCGCCTGCTGAAGGGTTTAAATTTTGACCATTCTTGTCACTGGCAGTGCCGGGTTTATCGGTAGTAATTTTGTCCATGTTTGGCTGAGGCAAATGCAGGAAGCTGTCGTCAATTTGGATAAGCTGACCTACGCAGGCAATCTTGATAATTTGGCCGATCTGAAGGACGATATGCGTCATATCTTCGTGCATGGAGATATCGGTGATCGTGCGCTGGTCGGTCGACTGCTGAGCGAACATCGGCCGCACGCCGTATTGAATTTCGCTGCTGAATCCCATGTTGATCGTTCGATCCATGGTCCTGGCGATTTCATACAAACTAATGTCGTGGGAACGCTCAACCTCCTCGAAGCGGTGCGGAGTTATTGGAGCGAGTTGCCCGCGCAAGAAAAAAACGCGTTCCGTTTCCTTCACGTTTCCACAGACGAGGTCTACGGTACCTTGTCGCTGGATGATCCGCCTTTTGCTGAGACCAATCCGTACAAACCAAACTCCCCCTATTCGTCCAGTAAGGCGTCAAGTGATCATCTGGTGCGGGCTTGGCATCACACCTACGGTCTGCCGACGCTGACAACCAATTGCAGCAATAATTATGGGCCTTACCATTTTCCTGAAAAGCTTATTCCACTGATTATTCTCAACGCGCTTTCCGGTAAGCCGTTGCCAATCTATGGTGATGGCATGCAGGTGAGGGACTGGTTGTATGTCGAGGATCATTGTCATGCAATCATTCGTGTGTTGGAGTCGGGTAGTGTCGGCGAAACCTACAACATCGGCGGCCATAACGAAAAAGCCAATATTGATGTGGTGAAAATCGTTTGCGCAATTCTTGATGAATTGCAACCGCACGCTAACGGGAAACCATATGCCGAGCAGATCACCTATGTGAAGGATCGCCCCGGTCACGACCGCCGCTATGCCATCGACGCTAGCAAGATCAGTCGTGAGCTTGGCTGGAAGCCGGCGGAAACCTTCGAAACCGGTATTCGCAAGACGGTTTCATGGTATCTCGCCCATCAGGATTGGGTGGAAGGGGTGGTTAGTGGTACCTATCTCCAATGGGTCGCCACCCAGTACGGAGCTTGAGGTGAAGACTATCCTGCTTCTGGGCTGCAACGGCCAACTCGGGTATGAATCGCAGAGAACGCTACCCACCCTAGGTACGGTGGTCGCGCTCGATTTCCCGGAGGTTGATTTTTCGCAGCCCGAGTCTTTGCGCTCCTTGGTGCGCCAGCTCCGCCCTGACATTATCGTCAACGCTGCCGCTTATACCGCAGTGGACAAGGCCGAGACAAATGAAGCCAGTGCTGTGGCCATCAACGCCATAGCACCCGGTGTGCTTGCTGCCGAGGCCGCTGCATTAGGGGCGATCTTTGTGCACTATTCTACAGATTACGTTTTCGACGGATTGAAGACTGGTCCCTATGTCGAAACTGACCCGACACACCCCAGCTCGGTCTACGGTCGCACAAAGCGCGACGGTGAAATTGCAGCAACGCAGGCGCCCAAGCATCTGATTTTCCGGACATCTTGGGTTGTTGGTGCGCACGGCAAGAATTTTATCCGTACGATGCTGCACTTAGCGCAAGAGCATGAAGAATTGCGTGTTGTCGCCGATCAGTTCGGCGCTCCGACGTCAGCTAAGCTGTTGGCTGAAATCTCGCGTGATATACTCAAGCAAATGCAGGATGTGCCCGCAGCTGATCCACGTTGGGGACTTTACCATTTGGTTGGAAGCGGTGAGACAAATTGGAATGCGTTGGCGCGTTATGTGATCGATCAAGCTGCCACGTATCATGGTTTGTCTATTAAGGCTTGTCCTAAAAATGTTGAAAAAATTGCCACAGCGGATTATCCGACATCTGCAATGCGCCCCTTCAATTCACGTCTTGACGCCCATAAGCTCCAGATGACGTTTGGTATCACCTTACCGGATTGGCACGATGGAGTTGATGACGTGCTAACAGAAATTGTTAAGGGGGGGCTTTAGCTATGGCGCGCAGAGGTATCATTTTGGCTGGCGGGGCTGGTACTAGGCTCTATCCAGCAACACAGGCGGTATCAAAGCAATTGTTACCAGTTTATGATAAGCCAATGATTTATTATCCGCTGACAACTTTGATGCTCAGTGGTATTCGTGAAATCCTCGTGATATCGACGCCACAAGATACCCCCCGTTTTTCCGATCTTTTAGGAGACGGCAGTCAATGGGGCATACATATTTCTTATGCGGTGCAACATTCACCAGACGGGCTGGCTCAGGCTTTCCTTATTGGTCGAGAGTTCATAGACGGGCACCTAAGTGCATTGGTGCTGGGTGATAATATCTTTTACGGCCATGATCTTGGGAAGCTGCTTACTGTGGCTGATACACGTCAATGCGGTGCGAGTATCTTTGCCTATCACGTGCAGGATCCCGAACGCTATGGAGTAGTCGAATTTGATACCAACCACAATGCTATCAGCATTGAAGAAAAGCCTATAAAGCCGAAATCTAATTTTGCTGTCACAGGCCTATATTTTTATGATGAAAAGGTTTGCGATATTGCTTCAGAAGTAAAACCATCCACTCGCGGAGAGTTGGAGATCACTGACATTAATCGTCGCTATCTTGAAGTCGGCGATTTGCATGTAGAGACAATGGGGCGTGGGTATGCTTGGCTTGACACCGGCACTCATGACAGTTTGCTTGATGCCGCGAGCTTCATCGCCACCTTACAAAAAAGGCAGGGGCTTATGGTTGCATGTCCAGAAGAGGTCGCGTTAATACAGAAATGGATTGATACTGAAGTTATTGCACGTTTGGCGGCACCAATAAAACAAAATAGATACGGACAGTATCTATTGAAATTGATTAATCCAGAGACGTGATGTGAAGATAGAGCTTCGATTGTTTGAGCCACCATTCCGTGTGGCCACAGTGATATAAAATACACAATAGCACGGTTGCAACTCCTGACACTCATCTACTTTTTCGGTTTCTAATAATGGTGTGTAATGGCTGACGTCATTTGTAATACGCGTTCACTTGGAACTCACTTAACAGGTGTGCAGCGTTATATTACCGAAATTCAAAAACACGTACGAAATGATATTGATATAGTTTTCCCATCGCATTTTCAGCGCGGGATCATCGGCCATTTGTGGGAACAATTTATATTACCCTCAAAAATAGGCGATCGTTTATTATGGAGCCCAACGAATTCAGGCCCTATATCGCTTAGAAGACAAGTAGTAACAGTTCATGACTTGGTAGCTATTGACCATCCTGAATGGGTCAGTAAGCGCTATGGTGGATGGTACCGCTATATGTTGCCTAGACTACTTAGGAATGCTGCGCATATAATTGCGATCTCGAACTTTACTCGGAGCCAAATAATTTCCGAGCTTAGGATACCTGAAAATCGTGTATCAGTTATTTATAATGGTGTTGATGACCGTTTTTGTCCGCAATCACCAGAAGTTATTAATAAAGCTTTGTACGCGTGCGGTCTGCCGTCTTCAAAATATATATTGAGCGTCTGCTCTATTGAACCCAGGAAAAATATTTCTAGACTAATTGATGCATGGAAAGAGATTGTTGATTCACTACCAGAAGACGTTTACCTTGTTTTAGTTGGTAATGTAGGGGTAAAACGGGTTTTCCCTCAAATGAAAATGGATAATTTACCGAAAAGAGTATTTTTTTCTGGACATATTTCGGATGAGTATTTGCCTGCTATTTTGGCGGGGGCACAGTTATTCGTTTACCCATCTCTGTACGAAGGTTTTGGCTTACCACCCCTAGAAGCGATGGCGTGTGGTACGCCTATCATTTCAAGTAATTGCTCTGCAATACCAGAAGTAGTAGGTAATGCAGGTATATTGATAGATCCAAATAGTGTTTCCCAAATCGCAAAAGCGGTAAAATGCCTATTCTTTGAGAATGACACTCGGAATAAATTGATAAAATTAGGGCTGGCGCAGTCAAAAAAATTTCGTTGGTCTCTAACAGCAAGCGAAACATTACAGTTATTGAAAAAGGTTGCCATGGATGGTTAACCCGGATTTATTACTTAAAACAAATAAAACACATGATTTCAAAGTTGTGTTTTTTGCGTTGTATTTAAGTTGTGTGTGGGTGACGTCAGGTTTTTTTATTCCGTTATCAGTTTTTAACAATGTGCCACTATATGTTTTTTTTACATTTGTTATTTTTTTAATGTTAAATAAAGATGTAGTAAAAGAAATAGTGTTGCTTTTCATGTTTTTAATTACATACGAATTTTTAAAGTGTTTGCAAAGTAATTTCATTTTTACAGTAAAGGGAGTGATGGGTTTATTTGCATTTTCATTTATTATGCCTGTAACTAAAGAAGCATTTTTAGGACTTAAAAATTGTTCAGATGAATGGTTAGGGAAGTGGTTGCGTATATTATTATGGTGTATTTTTTTATCTGTCGCTATTGAGCAGTTGTTAGATCTTGTAGGAATCCCAGTATCACCAGGATTCACACAAAGAAATTATTTTTTTGGAACAAAGTCTCTGTCAGGTTTTTTTGAAGAGCCATCACATATTGCACTTGGTTTATCGCCATATATTTTTATGCTTGTATACAATTATGAATTATATAAAAAACACATGGGATCTGCTGGTATATTTTTGATTGTTGGATTGTTTGTATTATGCCCTTCATCGACTTTGTTTATGATTTTGGGGCTATCGTTTTTTATAGTTGTTATTAAGCAAATTTTTTCAGGAAACATAAAAGTTGCTTTATTAGCATTCAGTGCATTGGCTATTTTCTTTGCTTCTATTTTAGCTGTGCCGCAATTTTCAGAACGTTTTAGAGGAGTTTTTACAGGAGCTATCGCGCAATCTGTCGTAGATAGTCAGTATTCTGTATTAGCTTTTATAAAAGGTTTTCAGATGACGTCTTATGCTATAGGCCACTTCCCGTTAGGTGTTGCTTTTTTAAATATGGAAATACTGGCACCCCAATCAATTATTTCATATTTTTCAGATTATACTTATGAATTAAATTCAGCAGATGGCGCGTCTCTCTTATTTAAAGGGATATGTGAGATGGGTATATTGTTTTTTATATTTGTCATTATTTCTATGTACGGATTTGTTAAAGAAATTAAAGAAAGAAATGTTGGTGGGATGTATAATCTTGTGTTTTTAGCTTTCTATTTCTCATTTTATGCACACTTTGTTAGAGGTGCATCTTATTATTATGGAGTTACTGCGATTTCTATTTCTTTGATTATCTACTCTATTTGTAATAGAGCTTTTTTAATCCAGATAATTAGGTTAAGGACCCGTTAATTTTTGTTGCGATGGATATTTAACTGCCTGATTCATTTGCGGTGCAAAGGAGTACCGCGATGAGTAATCTGATCTGGCTTCAAAGGGATAAATGCACAGGGTAGAGCCCTGTATCCCACTGTCACATGGGATACTTCGTTGGCGGATGAGAAGCAGATCATCTTCGTGCTTCGTTAACTGTCAGGCTCGACGGTCTGAAGAAGGCCCTGGCCGAACGGATGCTGAATGCCGAGATGGACCATCATCTTTCGACCGGCAATCAACGTTGCGATCCGCACTTGATCGCCAAATATCAACGGCGGTTTTCCGGCTTCGACGACAAGATCGTCTCGATGTATGCTCGCGGTATGAGCACGCGCAAGATCACGGGCCACCTGCACAACTCTACGGCATCGACGTCTCGCCCGACCGGATCAGCGCGGTAACCGATGCGGTTCTGGATGAAGTCGCTCTCAGGCAGGTCGGCCCCCTGGAGCCGGTTTACCCGCTATTTCGGCGAACAATCGATCCACCGGATCGATTACAGTTCCGCCTCAATCTTCGATGGGATCAAGGATATTTTCGGCCTTTGGATTGAACTAAATGAAGGCGCTAAGTTCTGGTTGCGGGTCATGAACGAGATCAAGAACCGTGGCGTCGAAGATATTTTGATTGCCGTCGTCGATGGTCTGAAGGGCTTTCCCAACACCACCGTGCAGACCTGTGTCGTCCATCTGTTGCGCCAGAGCCTGAGCTTTGTCTTCTGGAAAGATCGCAAGGCCGTGGCCGCCGCGTTGAAGGACATCTACCGGGCCGTGCTGGCGGCGAGCCTGGGGCGAGGCCATTCCGGCGAGGTACGGCGATTGCTCTATACGACCAATGCTATTGAATCGATGAACGCGAAACTGCGGCGCGCCGTCCGCGCCAGAGGGCACTTCCCGAACAAAAATGCCGCGATGAAATTATTGTTTCCGGTCTTGAACCGAACCGAGAAAGAATGGACCTCGCCTGCTCGTGCGTGGTGCATGGCAAAGGCTAAGTTCGCTATCCTCTTCGGGACGCGCTTCACAAAGGTAATGGCCTAATTATGTTCAACCGCCCGCACGCACAAGAAATTACTGACACTCCCTTACTAAGTATTGCTATTCCTACATATAATAGATTGCATTGGCTGAAAATATCATTACCTGAAATTATAGCACAAGCCGAATACATAGGATGGAATAGGGTTGAAGTAATTGTATCTGATAATCATAGTAATGATGGAACAATAGAATATTTGAATTTTTTAGAAAATAAATTTCCTATTTATGTAAACTATAATGATAAAAACATTGGAGGGGAAGGAAATTTTTATTTGCTGCCTACACTTTGTAGTGGAAAGTACATACATATGATAGGTGATGATGATATATTAATACCTGGTGTGCTGGAACGTATTATAACTCAATTGAAATCAAGTCCCGATTACTTAATACTTAACTTTAATGTTTTTGATCCTAAATTTAAAAAATGCCTAATACATAATGTACTTAACATAACAAATGACATTATAATTGAAACAAAAGAAGACTGTCTTAACGTTATAAGTGCAATGATTATGGGATTCATAAGTCTATGGGTTGCACGGCGAGACTTTTTTAATATTGTTCCATTAGATAAATATAAGCATTTCTCACAATGGGGGATGTCAATACAGGTTGACAGATACGTAGGTATCTCTACCTTTCCAAAAGGAATAGTACTATCTGAACCATGTTTACAAACTAGACAAGATGGTGATTTTAGACATGATTATTTTTTATGGTTTTTACATGGCGGTGTTGAGACAATGCGTTATGCGATTGAGCAAAACGCTATGCCTAACGTTTTTTTTAAAAGTAGAAAGAGGTGCTTACTAATAAATCATGCGCTGGGACGTATTCATTATGAGCGTAGTCGTAAGATATTTAATAGAAAAAAAACGTATATAATATTACGAGAAGATTATGGCGATCTTCTTGAATTTTGGCTTATATGTATACCTTTTATGTATTTACCAGGACTGAGTTTTTTTATTAAAGTTGTTAAGTGGCTAAAATGTAAAAAAGTTACGGAGTAGCTAGTATGCATTTCTTAATTGCAATACCCACCTATAACAGGCCAGACCTTTTACTAAATGCTGTTGATAGTGTCATATCTCAAAATTACGAAGACTGGACTATCATTGTATCAGATAATTTATCTGATATCGCAGCTGAAGAAGCGCTTGGTGATAGGTTAAAAGATAAGAGAATTAAATTAATTCGACAAAAAAAACATGTTACTGGTACTGAACATGGCCGCATTATTTGCAGACATATTTTAGAAGAGAAATTTGATTATTTTAACATGATGGCAGACGATGATTATATGGTGCCTGGTGCACTCAAATATATTGCATCACAAAAGAATCTTGCTGATTATGTAGTTGGTGGGATTACGTATTTCTATGAAAAATCAAGGATGCTATTATCTCCAATTATACGGACAGACCTTACAAAGCAAAGACTAGATTTTAAAAAATCATTGGCTTGGAACTCTTATAATTGTGGTGGGGTTTACATTCGGGGAGTTGATCAAGGTACTGAACTTGACACGCCAGAAAGCCACGTAAGTTTTATTTTTTTAAGTCGTAATTTGTTAGTCAAATTGTGCGATACATACGGCACGTATCTTGTGGACCCATTTGGTGATGTTGGGCTTGGGTTAGCAATGAATTTTGTTACATTCTACGACTACATCCCAAGACCAATTGGTGTAATTCGGTTTTTAAATAACTATGGACAGATCCAGGGCAGGGATAGAAGAAGTTTAATTACCCACCATGACAGTTCTTTATTTCTATCGCCAATTAAGAATGTGTCTTTTTCTAATTTTTCTCTTGAAAGTTATTTAAAAGTTCTTTCAAAATTAGGTATTAATAATATAAAGATTAGCCATAAATTTTTATTCCGCCATTTGAGAGAGGTTCTAAATGATAACCCCAAAAATAAAGAATCCTTGCATGCTTTTAGAGAAATTTTACTACTGATGTCACAATGGAAATACTTAAAACACATTGGACTTTTTTTACTTAGACACTTTTTTTGCAGAAGAAATTTAAGAAAAAAAATAATAATATCTGATAGTTGTGTAGATATTGTAAATGCTGCGCAGATTTCATTGGTTTTTTTTGGTGGCTTTAATGTCGATTAAATTATATAAAGTGTTGTTTTGTGTGAAGAGTATAATATTTATTTTTTTTGAGAAGTATAAAAAATCTAGTTTGTTAAAAAATAGTACCCTTGGTTGGTCATCTAGAATACTTCAGATGGCATTTCAATTTTTTTCTGTTCGTATTACTATGAATTCACTAGGTATGGATGGTTATGCTGCAATTATACTATTAACTGGTTTGATGTCATGGTTGAACAATTCAGATTTTGGATTTTCTTATGGTATTATGAATTCTGTTTCTGTATCTATTGCTAAGGGGGAAGATTTAAATAGTATAAAAAGTTTGTCTGTATTATGTTATATCGTTTTATCTGTCGTATTTTTTTCTGTGTCCGTATTAATATGCCCAATGATAGCTGATGGGTACTTATCTGCGCTAAAGGGTGGTGACCACATATTAATGCTAACATATACTGCTATTATATTATCATTTATTGGTGTAGGAAATATCGGTTGTAGACTTTTATTTGCTGAGCAGCATGTTAATTTATATTATTTTCTTTATATGTGCTCAACATCGGTGTCTTTTATACTACTTTTTTTCTTGTCATTTGGTTTTATACGTGGATCTGTTATGTCAATATTATACCTAACATATATCCCTCAAATTATCATTGGTATGTTTTCTCTTATATATTCATGTAAAGGGCTGAAATTCATACTTCCAAAGATTTCTCTTTTGAAAGATATTAGTTTAGTGTCTTTAAAATTTTTAGGATTGAATTTACTGACATTAATGACAGTCTCTACAGACACTTTTATTATTTCGCAATGTTTGTCATCGCACGATATATCTGTGTACGGAATTTATATGAAATTATTTAATGCAATTAATGTTCTTATCACCACACCGCTTGGTATTTTATGGCCCCGTTTTTCTGCATTCGCCGCAAAACAAGAATGGACTGAAATGAAACGTATACTTAGATCTTTTATTATAACATCGATAACTATTATGATTATTTTTGGTGCTTTTATTTACATTAATGGTGAGTGGTTGATCAACTTGTTGGCTCCTGGTAAAGGTATAAATGCAACAATTTGGTTTGTATTTTTACTAACAATTCTACAAATTTGTATATTGTGGACAGGAAGTTTTCATACAGCTGTTATTAGCATGAATGTGCTTGTCCCAGCGCTTATATTGACACCATTGCAAGCCGTTATTGCTGGTTTTGGTGAGTGGTATCTTGCAAAGAAATATGGAGTGATTGGAGTTCCTCTTGGTATACTCATATCTTATATTGCAATTCCAGTCTGGTTTTCTCCGTTGCTTTTCAATCTAGTTTGCAAGGTGAAAAAAAACAGCACGGAAAATACTAAGAACCCTCTCCTTCGTTTTTTTCTTGCGTCCTAGGGTTCGGACTCCTAACCAGTAGCAGAGGGTAGCGACGATGCAGACGGCGGCGAGGCGTCGGAAGTCCTTGAGCCGATAGAAGGTCCGTTCGATGGCGTTGCGGTCTCGGTAGAGATAGGGCGAGAAGCAGTTCTTCCAGCGTCGGTTCGCCTTGGGCGGAATGTTCGGCGCCGCTCCGGAGCCTTCGATCTTTCGTCGAACCTTGTCGCTGTCATAGCCTTTGTCGCCATGCACCAGGCGGGTTTCTGGCAACTGATCAAGCAAAACATCTGCCGCCGTACAGTCGGCTTGGTTGCCGCCCGTCAGCAGGAAGGCGATGGGCCGGCAGGCGTCAGCCAGAAATACGCGCGATCCAAAATCAGAGACCTTGAATCATATTTCCGTTCAATCAAATACAACTTTTATAGGTCCGAACCCTAGCAGGCTGTTGGAAAACCACTAGCAGAATCGCGTTTAAGTGATTCTCTCGGTGTTGGATTGCGCCGGGGATTGAAGAATGCGTGGGGCTGACGAACTGTCTAGATCACTATTTTCCTACGTTGATTTTTAGACTCGGGTGCCGAAGAGCCATCCGCTGCGGGCGTTACTGCTGCAGGCCTTCTATACGATCTGCTCCGAGCGGCTGGAGTTCGACCTGCTGTTCCGCGGGTTCGTTGGGCTAGAGATCGATGATCCGGTGTGGGACTATTCGGTGTTCTCGATCAACCACAATCGGTTGCTCGAAGGTAAGATAGCGGTGAAGTTCCTGAACGCGATCCTGGCGTTGCCTAAAGTCAAAAAAGCTGCTGTCCTCAGAACTCTTCTCGGTTGACGGCACCTTGGTGGAAGCTTGGGCGAGCATGAAGAGCTTCAAGCCCAGGAACGGTGGCGACAACGAGACCCATGCCTCGACCAGTGATTCCGACGCCATGCTCTGCGCAAGGGGGCTGGCATGGAAGCTAAGCAGTGCTTCATCGGTCACTCCTTGAGATGGAGAACCACGAGCGGACTGACCGCATGCGATCACGCTGGGAGGTGACAAAGGCTTTGATGCCGTCGACATTGTAATGGAGTTGCGCGAGATCAACGTGACACCGCACATTGCCCGGAACACCAGCCGCCACTCGGCGATTGATGGACGCACGACGTGTCACCCCGTATATGCGGTCAGCCTGGGCATTCGCAAGCGGATCGAGGAAGGCTTCGGTTGGATGAAGGCCATCGCGGGCTGGAGAAGGTAGGATGGGCCTTCACCTTTGCGGCAGCGGCCTACAATCTCGTCCGGCTTCCGAAATTGATCACCGCTCCAGGAGGCAACAATGGCAACAGATAAAACGATCTATACGATTGCTGACCATATCCCCCTCTGGATCGAGCAAACAGGTTCGGTTCACATCAAAACATGTGACCCACACGGCGATCCCGTCGAATTAGGTGAAGAAGAAGCGCTTGAATTGGCAGCACTTCTGATAAGACTCGTCAAGGAATTGAGAGTGTGACTTCTTCAACAGCCTGCTAGGGCTCATGTGTGGCCGTATAAGTGCTATACATGGCATCCTGCCTAATAGGCGTACTAAATTCTGTTACTCAAGAAACATAGAGTGATATGTTGTATTCCGATAAAAAAAGGATACCTCAGTGGAGAATCAAATGAATATTTCATTATTATTAATTATATTAAAGGGGCTTTTGCGCAACATTCATTTGTTTATTTTAATATTAGTACCGATATTTTCTCTTTTTCTATACATATACTATTCTACTCCTATGATTTATTCCGCATCTGCAGTTATTGGGCCACCTAGGCAATCTCCAACAGATTATTTTATGTCTAGTAACAGTAATTCAATATCGTCTGGGAGTATAGCAAGAAAAATACTTGGCGGCTCTTCAAATAATAGCGATGATTTTAACGAATATTTGCAGCTACTAACGTCTACTAAACTTGCAAATGTATTAATACAAAAAGATCACATTTTACAAATTTTATATTATGAAAAATGGGATGAGAATAAACACAGTTGGAAAAAAGGTAACCGTAATTATATTGCAATTATTAAAGAAAAAATAGGTGTTCCAACAAAGGAAACTCCTGATGTAGATGATGTAGTTTCTTTTTTGGAGCGTAGTCTAAGCGTAGAACCCTCTACTACTAATAAAAAGTCAAAAGCATCTTCTCTTATTAGTGGTTCCTCATATCAAACAGTTACATTAAAATATAAAAACCATGATACCGCTGTATACTTACTAAATTTAATATTAGCGGAGGCCGATAATATTATAAGAGGCGATTTGCATGATAATGTTTGTTCTAGATTGAGATATTTAAATAAGTTAACAGCAGATGAAGTTCTAACAGATAAACGTGAAGCGTTGATATCAGTTATTTCTGGGCAAGAGCAATTGAAAATGATGCTTGAAGTTGATCCTAGATTTGCAATAAGTTTAATAATACCTCCATATGCTTCGTTAATGCCGGTCTCTCATGGTCTTAGTTATTACGTCGCTTTAAGTATCGGTTTATCATTTTTAATCTGGGTGTGTTTAGTGTCATTTATCCTGTATAAAAAGGATATTTTTTCTAGCCAGGTTAGAGTTAAATAACGATTTTCGGGCAGAGCCTGCATAGGTTGATACTAGTATAAAAATAGACAGCGATTTCTTTGGCGTTGGTAGTGTAGAGCGCTTTACGCATCTCGTTGTGGAAGATAAATAAAAAATGCCTCACTCAAGGCCTAGCGCCAGTGCGTAATTTACGATATCGCATGATCGGCAATCGATTTCTATAAAAGCGATTGTATACCCCAAAGGTAGTCTTTCGTGATATTGGCCTACTGATAGTCTGTCGATTTTGTATACAGATAATCATTCACAACGGCTCGCGACCTCGGTTGTTCTAAGTGTTGAGTCCCGGCATTTTGTGGAGTGGATTTAAGATGAAGCCTTTCGGCTCATTTATTCAGATCTTGCAGAGTGATAGCGCTTGACAGAGGCCATCCTTGATGGTCGGTTCATGCGTTCTCAGGCTCTCTTGACTATTTTTGTATCGCTCGACGCACCGCAGTTGTCGTTGTGGCGACGCCAAGTAGAACTTGTTCCATATGGCTCCTTCTATGCGAAGGATAATATCTTGCTTTAAACCTTGGGACTCCCCCCCCTTAGGGCGACCAAGTCTACCGGCCCCCTTTTTTTATGTTCGTCTGTAAGCCTTCTCGTCGATATTAGCGGGCTGTAATCTCAGTCCACAACCGTTTATTTTAGACTGTGTTTTTGCAAAATTATAGAAGCATAACCTATTGAGGTTGATTAACTATTTTCGATCTGGTTCTAAGATGAGGAAAATCAAGTGCTATTTTGGCATTCTATTAAGTTAAAAAAAGATCATTGGCGAAAAAAATCAATGCGTGGAAAGTACATGTTCCGACGCGTGCCATTATCCGAGGTAATGTTTTTTATTGATACGGTTTTAAACCTTCTTTTTAAATTGAGAGGTAATGTAAGTATTCCTCTGCACCCCCAAAAAATACTGATCGCTAATTGGGCGCATGCAGGTGATGTCATTATTACGTTTGGTCTCACGCGTGCTATTCGTGAATTATACCCTAATGCGCAGATAGATATGCTAGTAGGTAGCTGGGGGAGTGAGGTAGCAAAAGTTAGTGGTTTAGTAGATCGGGTCCATATTGTTGATCACTGGATGCTTAACCGATCAAATACGTGTTGGTTTAATAAAGTTCGACACTATTTCACTACTAGGAAGGTAGCGCTTTGCAATATCCGAAGTGAAAAATATGACATAGCAATTAATGCATATCCTTTTTTTCCAACAGTAAATTTTTTTTTCTATTTGGCATCTATTTTTTGTCGAATTGGTTTTTCATCATGTGGTTTTTGGCCTTTTTTAACACACCACATTGACTGGCTAGATGAAGATCGTTTTATGTCGGATTATAATCGAGATATTTTAAGGGTGCTTAATGCTAAACGGTTTCAGCAACCGGGGGATTTACAGCCTGCATTGAATAAACATGATTTTTTACATTTACCGCACACTATTAATCTTGAAAGTAAGTATATTGTTATACATCCTGGGGCCGGGTCAACTACTCGTGATTGGGGGGACAATAATTGGCGGGTGCTGCTTGAGCTGTTTCAGCAAGATGCTGAACTAGCGAGCTATAAGGTAGTAATTACAGGAGCGGGGAGCCGCGAAACTTCTATCGTGAGCCGTGTGTTAGGCTCAACTGAGGGAGTTACTAATCTAGCTGGTCAAACAAATTGGAATGATTTTCTATCAATCTTAGCACACGCATCCTTAATTGTCTGTCCAGATACAGCTGCGGCCCACGCAGGTGCTCTGTTCGAAATACCTACGGTCTGCTTGTTTACAGGGACGAATAATCCCAAACAATGGGGGGCAGCAAATCCTAAAGCTACCATTATTACATATGCTACGCCATGCGCTCCGTGCTACCGTAAAGGATGCGATAATATGGTTTGTATAAAAAACATATCTCCCAAAGTCGTTTTTTTTGAAGCTAAACGCATTATAAATGCGCTGCCCACGACTTCAAAAGTAACAGGGTAGGCGCAGATAAGGTAAAAACCTTGTGAGAGACAGATGGTTAGAGATAGGCGCCGTAGCCGGTTAGCGGCAAGTATTCAGGGAGTGTCAGTAATTTCTTGTGCGTGCGGGCGGTTGAACATAATTAGGCCATTACCTTTGTGAAGCGCGTCCCGAAGAGGATAGCGAACTTAGCCTTTGCCATGCACCACGCACGAGCAGGCGAGGTCCATTCTTTCTCGGTTCGGTTCAAGACCGGAAACAATAATTTCATCGCGGCATTTTTGTTCGGGAAGTGCCCTCTGGCGCGGACGGCGCGCCGCAGTTTCGCGTTCATCGATTCAATAGCATTGGTCGTATAGAGCAATCGCCGTACCTCGCCGGAATGGCCTCGCCCCAGGCTCGCCGCCAGCACGGCCCGGTAGATGTCCTTCAACGCGGCGGCCACGGCCTTGCGATCTTTCCAGAAGACAAAGCTCAGGCTCTGGCGCAACAGATGGACGACACAGGTCTGCACGGTGGTGTTGGGAAAGCCCTTCAGACCATCGACGACGGCAATCAAAATATCTTCGACGCCACGGTTCTTGATCTCGTTCATGACCCGCAACCAGAACTTAGCGCCTTCATTTAGTTCAATCCAAAGGCCGAAAATATCCTTGATCCCATCGAAGATTGAGGCGGAACTGTAATCGATCCGGTGGATCGATTGTTCGCCGAAATAGCGGGTAAACCGGCTCCAGGGGGCCGACCTGCCTGAGAGCGACTTCATCCAGAACCGCATCGGTTACCGCGCTGATCCGGTCGGGCGAGACGTCGATGCCGTAGAGTTGTGCAGGTGGCCCGTGATCTTGCGCGTGCTCATACCGCGAGCATACATCGAGACGATCTTGTCGTCGAAGCCGGAAAACCGCCGTTGATATTTGGCGATCAAGTGCGGATCGCAACGTTGATTGCCGGTCGAAAGATGATGGTCCATCTCGGCATTCAGCATCCGTTCGGCCAGGGCCTTCTTCAGACCGTCGAGCCTGACAGTATCGTCTATACCGACAGGCTTTGCAGCTACGACGTACTCGGCGCTTCCGAGTTCCATCACCTCCGCATCAATCACAGCAAAAGTTCGTCGAGGAGAAGAACCACATCAACGGCATCGAGATTTTTTGGGACCAAGCCAAACGACATCTGCGGCGTTATAATAGCATACCCCGCCACAGCTTTCCGCTTTTCCTCAAGGAGTGCGAATGGCGCTTCAACTACCGTCCAACCACAAATCTCCTCAAGACTTTACGGATGTGGTACCATAGCCTTTATTGTCACCTTAAGAGTAAAATATGTTTGTTTTCTAATTGTTAACTGTGGTAGTTGTGAGACTGTTAGTCTATCTATATGTGTTTTTTGTTGGCGTCATTAATTAATTGACGGAGTAAGTAACTGTGGAAAGAAAGATGGATGAGATGGAACAAAAGACTCATACAAAAGGGTTGATTCCTGATTGGCTGTTCATTTTAGAGATGGCCAATAACCATATGGGCGATATCGACCATGGAGTTCGTATTGTTCATGATTTTGCAGAGGTCGCCAAAGAATTTAATTTTAATTTTGCATTTAAGCTGCAATATCGCGATATTAAAACGTTTATTCACCCCGACTACCGTGGTCGTTATGATGTTCGCTTAGTAAAGCGCTTTTCCGAGACGCACCTTGAAAAAGTACAACGGTTAAAATTACTGCATGCAATTAAGGAATCGGGCTTCATCAGTATGTGCACGGCGTTCGACGAAGTTTCTGTCGACGAGATTGTTGCGGACGGCTATGACATTCTCAAAATTGCCAGTTGCTCGTTCTCGGACTGGCCGTTGCTTGAAAAGGCAGCGCAAACGGATTTGCCAATTGTTATTTCCTGTGGCGGTGCATCCATCAAGCAGATCGATAATGTTGTGGCATTTCTCAAGCATCGTGAAAAAGATTTCGTGTTGATGCACTGCGTCGCAGAATATCCGACCACAAACGAAAAGCTGCAGCTCAACCAACTTGCATACCTGCAACAGCGTTATCCTGGAGTGCGTATTGGATATTCAACGCATGAGGCACCAACAGAGACGTTGCCAGTTTCTATGGCGATTACTAAAGGCTGCTCCATTTTCGAAAAACATGTTGGTGTGCCGACGGAAACAATCACGCTGAATAGCTATTCAGCGAATCCTGATCAGGTGCGAGCCTGGTTAAAAGCTGCGGAACTTGCCCGCCTGATCAATGGTGCCGAAGGTTTTCGTCCGGAATCTACTGTTGCAGAAAAAAAGAGCTTAAGTGAGTTGCATCGTGGCGTTTTCGTCAAGCGGGATGTCAAGGCTGGCGAAGCGTTGTCGCTGGAAGATGTTTTTATGTCAATTCCAGCTCCGGAAGGGTGTGTGCTCGCGCAAGATTGGTCGAAATACGCCAAATTTTATGCGACTGCAGACATTAAGAAAAATGGCGCCGTGACGATTGAGAATAGTCGGCAGGTCGAAGAGCGCGAAAAAATTTATGATATTGTGCAGAAGGTGAAGGCGATACTAAAAGACGCCAACATCAAGCTGCCAGGGGAAGTTGCGCTCGAAATATCGCACCACTATGGGGTAGACCAGTTTGATAAGTATGGTATCACGGTTATTACCGTAGTTAATCGCGAGTACTGCAAGCGTTTGATCATTGTGCTTCCGGGGCAAACACATCCGGAACAGTATCACAAGCTCAAGGAAGAGACCTTCCATGTTCTGTATGGTGACGTCACCATTACGCTGGATGGCAAGTCACAGACGGTAGATGCTGGTGGCGTCGTGACAGTCGAACGCGAAGTTCGTCATGGTTTTACTTCGAATGGCGGTGCGATTATTGAGGAAATTTCCTCAACCTACGCTAAAGATGATACGTTCTATACAGACCCGACAATCGGTCAGTATGCTGGGCGGAAAACATTCTTGACCTACTGGATGTCGTAACAGAGCAAATGCCGGCGGTGTATCCGTCGGCATTTAAGGTTGCCAACGCAGGAAGACAGGCAGTTTTTTTGTAGGAATTCTAAGGGATGGTTATGTCTCAGAGTAAACGGTTAGCGGATTGCGTTTTTGATTTCGTTGCATCGCGGGGTGTCGACAAGGTGTTCTTGGTTCCTGGCGGTGGGGCGATGTATCTTGTTGATGCGCTGGGGCAGAATCCAAATATCAGTTTTGTTCCTACTCATCATGAGCAGGCTGCAGCGGTTGCTGCAGAAGCCTATGCTCGTATCCGCGGGGGACTCGGCTGTGCGCTTGTGACAACGGGGCCTGGCGGTACTAATACTCTTACCGCCGTCGCAGGTGCTTGGATAGAGTCCATCCCGCTGATGATTATCTCCGGCCAGGCTAAGCGCTCTGATCTGGTGGGGGACCGCGGTGTACGTCAAATGGGGGTGCAGGAAGTAGATATTGCTTCCGTCGTTCGACCCATCACAAAATATTCCGTTATGATAATGGATGCCAAAGACATCCGTTATCATATGGAAAAAGCTGCCTATGAGGCGTTGTCTGGGCGCATGGGGCCGGTATGGATCGATATTCCGCTTGATGTGCAAGCGTCTCTTATTGATTGGGATGAGTTAGAAGGGGTCACGCCGCCGGTCGAAGCTGCGCCTGCCTCGGATCTGGCTGAGCAGATCGCCAGTGTGATTGATTTGCTCAATAAGGCTGAACGGCCTGTTCTGCTGGCAGGGCATGGCGTTCGTCTTTCGAATGCTGGCGAAGTTTTCCGTCAGACCTGCGAGATGCTCGGCATTCCTGTACTGACGACATGGAACGCCATGGATCTGCTGCCGGAAACACATCCTCTGGCGATGGGTAAACCAGGCGTAGTTGCGCTGCGCGGCGCTAATTTCACTGTGCAGAACAGCGATTTGCTGCTGGTTGTTGGTGCGCGTCTGGATAATCTGGTGACTGCGTACAATCCGGAAAAGTTCGGTCGCAATGCCAAAAAAATTCTGATTGATATTGATCAGAACGAACTAAAGAAGTTTTCTCCGGAAATGAACATCGCTAAGGCGATAAAGGCTGATGCGGGCGATTTCTTTAAGGCGTTCATTGCACAGAAAAAACAGCTTACATCGATTGATCGTTCAGGTTGGCTGGCACAGTGCACGGAATGGAAAAAGCGTTATCCGCTTAATGATGGTCAGTCTTTTGCGACGAGTGGTCCGATCAGCCATTATCATATTACCAAGGTTTTGTCTGACGAGATTCCAGAAAACACGCTAATTGCTACTGGTAGTTCTGGTCTGGCGATTGAGATTTTTTATACTGGCTTTGCCACTAAGCCTGGGCAACGGATTTTTCTCAACACAGGTCTTGGGGCCATGGGGTACGGTCTACCTACCATGATCGGCGCGGGTGTTGCTTCTGGTGCATCCTCGTTCGTCGCGGTGGAAAGCGATGGCAGCCTGATGATGAACATTCAGGAACTGCAGACGCTTTTTACCCTGAACCTGCCAATGAAATTGTTTGTGCTGAACAACGGTGGTTATGCCTCAATCCGTAACACCCAACGTAATTATTTCAACGGTCGCTATGTCGCTTGCGGACCTGAAGGCCGGTTGGGAATGCCGGATTTTGTGGAAGTCGCGAGGGCGTTCGGTATCGAAGCTTTCCGTATAGAAGACGCGTCACAACTGGTCGATGGTGTGCGTTTTGCGCTGTCCAAACGTGGTCCGTTACTTGTTGACGTGCAGCTGATGAGAAATGAAGCCCTATGGCCCAAATCTGCAGCACTTCCGCAAGCGGACGGCACCATGCGTTCAATGCCTTTGGAAGACATGTCGCCACTTCTGCCGCGAGATGAATTCCGCGCGAATATGTTGGTTCCTCTTGATCCGGCATCAGATAACATTACCGAAGAGCAGATCAGGACGTCGCAGAATGTCACTCGGTCCTGATGCTTCGAATGTGCGGGGCGCCATCCTGTTTGATCTGGATGGCACCCTGATCGATAGTGCGCCATCTCTCACACGAGGATTGAATGTTTTCGTGCAACGCCGCGGAGGCGCGCCGGTATCAGATGCCGAAGTGCGCAGCTGGATCAGCTTGGGCGGTGAGACGATGATACGGGGCGCGTTAGGGGATAAGGCCGGGAATCCCGAAACCGACATTGCGGAATTCCGCAGCATACTTCGTGAGCAGAAGGGAAATCCATCGGATTTGTTTCCTGGTGTTGCGGCGGCATTGCGGGCATTGCGGCAGCAGGGATACAAAATAGCCCTCTGCACCAATAAGCGGGAGGATATCGCCAATCCACTGATCCGAGATCTTGGTATTGACCATCTGATTGATGGTGTGGCTGGTGGTGCACCGGGACACACGTTGAAGCCCAGTCGTTTTCTGGCAGATCTAGCGTTGGAGCGGATCGGCTATCAAGGTGGGGCGATCGTCTTTGTTGGTGACAGCGAAGTGGATGCGGAAACAGCCGCAGTGGCAGGTTTTCCCTTTATCCTTGTTAGCTTTGGTTATCCGGTTGGTGACATCAACGCGATTGTTTGCCAGAAAAAAATTGACCGTTTCTCCGATTTACCCGATGCAGTCGAAAATGTTCTGGCGAAACGCTGAGATATAAAGCGTATTGATCTGCAAAAATATTAGGGAGTTGGTGTCATGAAAGCCGTAATTCTGGCCGGCGGACTTGGTTCGCGTTTAAGCGAGGAAACTGAGACAAAACCAAAGCCAATGGTGGAGGTTGGTGGGCACCCGATCCTGTGGCATATCATGAAGATATACTCCCATTACGGTATCAATGACTTTGTGGTCTGCCTGGGATATAAGGGCTACAAAATTAAAGAATTCTTCCTTAATTACCGAACACAGTCCTCTGATCTGACGATCGACATTGCGACGAATAACGTGACCGTGCATCAGAGTTATGCGGAGCCATGGAAGGTAACGCTGGTCGAAACCGGTGAAGGTTCAATGACTGGTGGGCGTTTGCGCCGGGTACGCAAATATATTGAGAATGAAGAAAGCTTCTGCTTCACCTATGGTGACGGCGTTTCAGATGTGCCGATTGATAAGCTGATTGCCCTGCACAAGACGCAGAAGAAACTGGCTACGGTCACTGCAGTGCGCCCGTTGGCGCGCTTTGGTGCACTGGTAATTCAGAATGGTGGAGTTCAGCGGTTCGAAGAAAAACCATTAAATGAGAGTGGATTGATAAATGGTGGTTTCTTTGTGCTGTCTCCCAAAGTTCTCGACTATATCGATGGCGATACCACAATCTGGGAGCGGGAACCTATGGAACGGATTGTTGCCGCTGGACAGATGGCTGCATATGAACATCAAGGTTTCTGGCAACCAATGGATACACTACGTGACAAGCAGCATCTGGAGACCTTATGGGACAACGGCAAAGCGCCGTGGAAGGTCTGGTGATCGTTGATGGCTAAGGAATTCTGGACTGGGAAAAAGGTTTTCCTGACCGGTCACACCGGTTTTAAAGGGGCGTGGATGACGCTCCTGCTGCAGCGTCTTGGGGCCAAGGTTGCAGGCTATGCCTTACCGCCGCCGACAGAGCCTAGTCTGTTCACGATTGTAAAAGCTGATGCAGGCATCACCCATCATGTGGGTGACATTCGTGATGCCGCAACGCTGGAGCAGGCGATGGCGGATTTTGCTCCGGACATCGTCTTCCATATGGCCGCACAGCCTCTGGTGCGTCTGTCCTACGCAGAACCAGTTGAGACCTACGACATCAATGTCATGGGGACTGTGCATGTACTTGAAGCCGTGCGGAAAACCCATTCAGTACAGGCTGCGGTCGTTATTACCAGCGACAAATGCTATGAAAACCGCGAGGTGATCTGGCCCTATCGCGAAACCGATGCTATGGGCGGTTATGATCCCTACAGCAGCAGCAAAGGCTGCGCCGAACTGGTGACATCAGCCTATGGCCGTTCTTATTTCCAGCCCTCTATGGGCGGTGCTTCCATCGCGTCGGTGCGTGCTGGCAATGTCATAGGTGGTGGTGACTGGGCGGCGGACAGAATTATGGCTGATCTGGCGCGCGGTTTAATTGCAGGCGAAAAGATCGTCATTCGTCGTCCTGATGCCATTCGTCCGTGGCAGCATGTGCTGGAACCACTGCATGGTTATCTTGCAGTCGCCGAGCGTTTGGTAAGCCATGGTCCCTTTGCCTGGGAGGGGTGGAATTTCGGCCCCAATACCGAAAGCGAAAGGAATGTCGGCGCACTAGCCCGCCTTGCCTGCGAAACGTGGGGTGCACCAGATGCGCTGGTCATTCAGCCCGATCCCAATGCTGTGCATGAAGCGACATTACTTAAACTGGATTCAATCAAATCGAGAACGTATCTGGGGTGGGGCCCACGCTGGGGTTTCGCTGACACTGTGCGTCATACGGTTGAATGGTATCGCGCTTATAAGGATGGCACAGATATGGCCGAGTTTACGCGTCGGCAGATGGATATCTATGCGGCATCGCCGGTACTTGTATAAATTTTGTCTTCCGTCAGTTTTTTATAATGGAGTTTTCTTTGGCTACCGAAAACGAAACGGCAAACGCTGATCAGACTGAAGCCGAACGCCTGCGGGCGCAAATTTTGGATTTGGTTGAGCGTTACGCTGAGATTGCCCATACCCCGAAACCTTTCGTACCCGGTGTGTCGCCGGTGCGGGTTTCAGGTAAGGTATATGGTGCGGAAGAAATGCGGAGCCTAGTCGATGCCTCGCTGGATTTTTGGCTGACTACAGGCCGCTTCAACGATGCGTTCGAAGCCCGCCTTGCTTCTTTCATAGGACGCCGTTTTGCGCTGACGTGCAATTCTGGCTCGTCTGCTAATCTCATTGCTTTGAGCGCATTGACGACGAAACATCTTGGTGCCCGCCAGCTTAAGCCTGGTGACGAGGTCCTTACCTGCGCCACAGGGTTTCCGACGACGGTTAATCCCGTGATCCAGAATCGTCTCGTGCCGGTTTTTGTTGACGTAGATATTCCGACTTACAATATTCGCACGGATATGCTTGAAGCGGCGGTCAGTGAAAAGACACGCGCGATCATGGTGGCACATACACTGGGCAACCCCTTTAACATTGATGCTGTCATGGCAGTGGCAAAAAAACACAACCTTCTTGTTGTTGAAGATTGCTGCGATGCCTTGGGGGCGACCTATAATGGTCAGCATGTCGGTACTTTCGGGGATGTCGGCACTTTAAGTTTCTATCCGGCCCACCATATCACTATGGGTGAGGGCGGGGCGGTCTTCACACATGATGGTTTGATCAAGCGCGCATTAGAGTCTGTACGTGACTGGGGCCGCGATTGCTATTGTGCTCCAGGCAAAGACAATACCTGTAAGAAGCGTTATCAATGGAAACTCGGCGATCTGCCCAAGGGCTATGATCACAAATATACCTATTCAAATCTGGGGTATAATCTAAAGATTACGGATATGCAGGCCGCAGTCGGTTTGGCACAGATGGATCGTCTCGAGGGCTTCATCGCTGCGCGTCGGCATAATTTCGCCTATCTCAAGCAGGCGTTAAAGCCGTTGGAAGAGTTCCTCATTCTACCGGAAGCGACTGCGAAGTCAGATCCGTCTTGGTTTGGTTTTCCGATCACCGTCAAGCCTGGCGCGCCATTCAGTCGTGACGATCTGGTACACTATCTCAACGATCAGCAGATTCACACCCGTCTTTTGTTTGCTGGTAACCTGATCCGTCAGCCTTATATGAAAGATCGTGAATATCGCGTGGTTGGCTCGCTCGACAACAGCGATCTTGTGATGAACGCCACCTTCTGGATCGGCGTATTTCCAGCGTTGCAGGATACACATCTCGATTACATTATTGAGAAAATGTCGGCCTTCGTCGCGCAGAAATAAACGGAGCGTCTGAGCCGAATTGTTGCCGGATTTGTGAGGATTTCCTCCGGTCCGGCAATTTTTTACCATGACCTGAAATACTGGAATCAATATGTTTGCCTTTGCGGAACAGGCTCATTTCATCGTAACCGGAGCAACCGGTTGGATCGGCAGTGCCACGCTCGATTATCTCGCTGCACAGCTCGGGCCGACCTTCTCTGGTCGAATTCATGCTTTCGCAAGTTGTGATCGGGAATTGGTTTTGCGTAATGGGCAGAGAGTATCTTGCCATGAACTGGCCAAAATTGACGATTTGCCAGCAGGCGATTATTACGTCTTACATAACGCATTTCTGACACGTGACCGAGTAAGCGGTATGTCGCTGCAGGACTATATTGCAGCCAATAACGCAATAACCGATCTGGTGGCGAAGGCTGCGTTGCGCCTTAAGGCGCGCGGGGTCTTCGTTCCATCATCTGGTGCGGTCTATACGCGCGAGCATAAAATTGATGAAGATCTCGAAAATAATCCGTATGGCGTGATGAAATACCACGACGAGCTGCGCTTTACTGAGGTTGCAGATACCATCGGCTGCCCAGCAGTTATTACGCGTGTTTTCAACCTGGCGGGCCCCTATATCAATAAAACGGGTTCTTATGCGCTAGCCTGCATCATTAGTGACGCCCTGAACAACAGACCTGTGACACTGCGGGCCGATCATCGTGTCGTTCGTTCCTACATTCATATCGATGATCTGGTGCGCCTCATTCTGACCTGTCTACAAAAGGGTGGTGCTGGGCAGCGCTATCATTTCGATACGGCGGGCGAGGTCGCCGTCGAAGTGGGAGAATTGGCGCAGTTGGTTCTTGAGACGTTACAGCCTGACTGTCAGGAAATCCGCCGCCCCGCGCTGGGCGATAGCGCCGATGACTATTATGTCGGGGATTCCGCGGCTATGCAGGCACTGTTGTCGTCGTTTGGCTTCACTAACCGTACGCTACGCCAGCAGATTATCGATACGGCCAATTTCTTACGCGCATAGGTTACGTCGGTCCGTAATTTGGTCCACTCCCGCCTTCGGGCGGAACCCAGTGGATGTTTTGTGCCGGGTCTTGGATTTCACAGGCTTTGCAGTGCAGGCAGTTGGCGGCATTGATCTGAAATTTTAGACCATTATCTGTTTCAATGATTTCATAGACATCCGCCGGGCAGTAGCGCTGGGCGGGTTCTTTGTATTCCGGCCAGTTTTTTTTGAGCGGCACATCGGCATCGGCCAGATGCAAATGCACGGGCTGATCTTCCTCATACGCCATGTTGGCCAGGTACAGACTACTCGACCGATCAAACGTCACTACACCATCGGGCCTCACTGTCGGGCGCTGTTTGCTTGCCGATGCGGGGGTAAGCAGGTGGTCGGCGGCCCCTAGCGTCATCGTGCCAAGAGGCCCAACACCGAAAAGCGTGTGGCACCACATGTCGATACCAGCCAGGGCTGCGCCAATGCAGGTGCCGAAACGTGACCATAACGGTTTAGCATTGCGCACCGGCTTCAAATCACCCGCTATGGCGCCGAGAGCAAACCCATCGCGATAACCGGTCAGGACATCGCCACCACGCCCATGGGCCAGTGCCGTGGCTGCGTCTTCGGCAGCGGCAACGCCAGAAGCGATGGCGTTATGAATACCTTTGATGCGTGGCAGATTGAGGAACCCGGCCGCATCACCGACTAATCCGCCGCCAGGAAAGCTCAAAACCGGCACCGCCTGATAACCACCTTCGCTGACCACGCGCGCGCCATAGCCAATGCGTTTAGCCCCCTTGAAAAAGTGTTTCAGGACAGGATGCAGTTTAGCCCGCTGCATTTCATCAAAGGGGGAGAGCCACGGGTTACGGTAATTGAGGTGCACCACCATACCGAACGAACATAACCTGTCGCCCCAATGGTACATAAAGGCGCCCCCACCGGTTTTATCGTCCAGTGGCCAGCCCATGCTGTGCAACACCAGTCCGGGGCGATGCCGATCCGGGGTAAGCTGCCAGAGCTCTTTAATTCCCAATCCGTATTTCTGCGCTTCACAATCTTTCTGCAGATCAAACCGGGCAATAATCTTTTCGCTTAAGAACCCGCGGGCACCTTCGGCCAGCAACACATAGCGGCCCCTCAGTTCCATACCGGGGGTGAAGTTTGCTTTCTTGGCCCCATCGCGCGACCGCCCCATATCTCCGGTGATAATGCCGGTCACTTCACCATGCGCGCCAAACAGCATCTGGTCGGCGGCAAAGCCGGGATAAATCTCTACGCCCATCGCTTCGGCCCGTTCGGCCAGTTTGCGGCAGACCTCGCCCAGGCTGACGATATAGCAGCCCCGGTTATGCATCAGTGGCGGTAACAGCATTTCTGGAATGCGGACGTGATGCCGGGCGGTGAGGTAATAAAAGCGGTCTTCGCTGACCGGGGTATGTGTAAAGCCCAAACCCTGCCAATCGGGCAGCAGCGCCGATAGCGAGCCGGGGTCAAGCACCGCGCCGGAAAGAATGTGGGCACCAATCTCGGCCCCCTTGTCGATCAGGCAGATACTGACCGCATCGCCCCGTAACTGTTTCAGCCGGATGGCCGCTGCCAGCCCGGCCGGTCCACCGCCGACAATGACCACGTCATACTGCATCGTTTCGCGTTGCAAATCATCCGCCATGAACGTCATTAAGGCACAGCTTTACTTTTGGGCCAAGCTGTTGTCATCGCATCCGCAAGATACAACATGGATTGCAAACTTTTCAGCATAGGCTTGCAAGGTACGCTCTGGTTTGCCACTAATCGCGCCTGAAATGTTAGCCTGTTGCTATCGCTTAGCATGATCTTGAGAGATGCTTGGTCGCCAATGACACAGATACGTTCCTTACAACTCGTCGCGTCTTTTACCCGGCAAACCATTATTGTGCTGGGCGATGTTATGCTCGACCGCTTCATCTATGGCGCGGTGGAGCGCATTTCGCCCGAAGCGCCGGTGCCGGTGCTGTCTGTGGTCAAGGAATATGCCATGCCGGGCGGGGCGGCCAATGTGGCGCGCAATGTTGCCTCGCTGGGTGGCAAGGCCATCCTGATGGGGGTGATGGGCAACGATAGCAATGGCCGCATACTGGCCGATTTGCTGGCGCAGAATCTCAGCATAGATAACCAGCTGCTGGTTGTGACCGAGCGACCGACGACGACCAAAACCCGTCTGGTCGCCGAAAACCAGCAGATCGTCCGCGTCGACAGCGAGGTCCGCCATGGTCTGGGCGCGTCGGCCAAAGCCCTGATTGCCCGCTTTGCCGAGCAGGTTGCCAAAGCTGACCTCGTCATCCTGTCCGATTATGCCAAGGGCGTACTGACCAAAGAGGTGTTGCACGAGGTGATCGCTTTGGCGCGCGCCGCGGGCAAGCCCATCGTGGCGGATCCCAAAAGTGACGACATCAGCCGTTATGACGGGGCCAGTGTCATCACGCCCAATTTTGGCGAGGCGGCCAAGGCCACCGGCATTACGGGGCGCGACAATGCCGCCGCCGAAGCTATGGCCGGGGCCATTCTGGCCGCCGCGCCGGCTCTTGGCGCCGTGGTCATCACCCGCAGTGCCGACGGGATGAGCCTGGCCGAGCGGGGTAAACCCATCCGCCATGTTCCGGTTGCCGCCCGCGAGGTCAGTGATGTCTCGGGTGCTGGCGATACTGTAGTGGCGGCACTGGCGCTGGCGCTGGCGGCCGGGGCCGATCTGACCGAAGCGGTGGATCTGTCCAATGCCGCGGCCGGCATTGCGGTGGCTAAGCGCGGCACGGCAGAAGTCCGGGCCGAGGAACTGATGGCGGAGTACCGTCAGGAAGAAATCGGCCAGATGGTGGCCAAGAATGCCGATCTGTCTGAAGCACAGGCCCAGGTCAAAGCCTGGCGCGACCAGGGCTTACGTGTCGGTTTCACCAATGGCTGTTTCGATTTAATTCATCCCGGTCACGTTTCGCTGCTGGCGCAGGCGCGCGGGGCATGCGACCGGCTGATCGTCGGCCTGAATACGGATGAATCGGTACAGCGGCTCAAAGGGCCGACCCGCCCGGTGCAGGATGAACGGGCCCGCGCCGTGGTATTGGGTGCGCTGGCTTCGGTCGATATGGTCGTGTTGTTCGGTGAGGAAACCCCGAAAGAGCTGATCGAGAAAATTCGCCCCGATGTGCTGGTCAAAGGCGCCGATTACCGGATTGATCAGGTGGTCGGGGCCGATTTCGTGCAAAGCTATGGCGGCAAGGTCGTTCTGGTCAATCTGACCGAGGGGCAGAGCACCACCGGAATCATTTCCCGCATCGACCGCCAGAAGGTCTGAACAGGAGCATAGGATGACTGCTGTAGAAGAGCTTTTCGATAGCGAAACGGCCGATCATGCCGCGATCATAACGGCGGTGCAGGGCAGTCTGCGTGCCCCGTTTGCGGCATTGGTGGCTGCAAGCGTGGCCAGTCTGAAATCCGGTGGCAAGGTATTGTTCTTCGGCAATGGTGGCAGCGCAGCCGATGCTCAGCATCTGGCCACCGAACTGGTGGTGCGCTATCGCAAGAACCGTCCGTCACTGGCGGCAATTGCGCTGACGACAGATACCTCGGCACTGACGGCCATCGGTAACGATTACGGGTTCGAGGATCTGTTTTCCCGTCAGGTTGAAGGTCTGGGCCGCAAGGGCGATGTTGCCATCGGCATCTCGACCTCGGGCAACAGCCCGAATGTGCTGAAGGCGCTGAAGCTGGCCCGTGACATGGGGCTGGTGACGGTGGGCTTTGGTGGCGGCACCGGCGGCAAGCTGCCGGATGTCTGCGATATTTCCCTGATTGTACCGTCGCCGGTAACGGCGCGCATTCAGGAATGTCATATCCTGATCGGCCATATGCTGTGCGGTGCGGTCGAGGCAGAAATGGGTTACGTATGACGTGTCCGATATGATTGGCACATCCGCTATCTTTCTCGACCGCGATGGCACCATCATTGTTGATAAGCATTACTTGTGTGATCCGGCCGGCGTCGAGCTGGAGCAGGGTGCTGTGGCGGGCTTAAAGGCGCTGGCCAACATGGGCTATGCGCTGGTGGTGGTGTCCAACCAGTCAGGTATCGCCCGGGGCCGCTTTACCGCGCAGGATGCCATCGCGGTCAATGCCCGGGTGGCCGAATTACTGGCAGAGGAGGGGATCTCTATCCTCGACTGGTATTTCTGCCCCCATGTGGCTGAGGACGACTGCAGCTGCCGCAAACCGCGCCCCGGCATGATTGACCGGGCTGCGCACGAGCATGGCCTTGATCCGTCGCATTCCTTTGTCGTCGGCGATAAACTGTCGGATCTGGAGCTGGCCGATGCGGTTGGCGCCACCGGGTTTCTGGTCGAAACCGGCGAGGGGGCAGAACACGCATCCTGGGCAAAACAGCATGGCTATGATGTGTGCCGGGATCTGGCCGATTTTGCGCAATCGTTTAAAGTAACACGATAAGCTATTGTGATATAAATAAAATAAAGGCCGGAACGGTTTCGTTCCGGCCTTTGTCTTTGGTTTAACGTCCAAACAAATTCTTACTGGCCCGCGCCAGGATAATTCGGCGCTTCGCGGGTTACCGTCACGCCATGGACATGGCTTTCGGCCATACCGGCGTTGGTAATGCGTACGAACTGGGCCTTTTTGTGCATGTCTTCGATGCTGGCAGCCCCGGTATAGCCCATCGCAGCGCGAAGGCCGCCGATGATCTGGTGCACAACCTGCGAGACCGAACCCTTGTACGGCACCTGACCTTCGATGCCTTCCGGAACCAGCTTGCCAGCATCTTTAACTTCGCCCTGGAAATAGCGATCGGCCGAACCGCGTGCCATGGCGGCCAGCGAGCCCATACCGCGATAGCCCTTGTAGGAGCGGCCCTGATACAGGAACACTTCGCCGGGGCTTTCTTCGGTACCGGCCAGCAGCGAGCCGATCATGCCGACATCACCACCGGCAGCAATCGCCTTGGCCAGATCGCCGGAGAATTTGATGCCGCCATCGGCGACCACCGGAATACCCGCCTTGTGGGCGACTTCGGCGGCATCCATCACGGCGGTTAGCTGCGGCACACCAACACCGGCCACAATGCGGGTGGTGCAGATCGAGCCCGGCCCAATACCAACCTTGACCGCATCGGCGCCTGCATCGATCAGCGCCTTGGCACCGTCGGCCGTGGCGACATTCCCGGCCAGAATCTGACACTTGCCAGCAAGCTTCTTGATCCGCGCCACGCCTTCCAGCACGCCCTTGGAATGGCCATGGGCGGTATCGACGACGATGACATCACATTCGGCATCGATCAGGGCCTGCGCGCGCAGGAACCCTTTTTCACCGGTGGTGGTGGCGGCGGCAACACGCAGACGTCCACGCTCGTCCTTGCAGGACTGCGGGAATTTCTGGGCCTTTTCGATGTCCTTGACAGTGATGAGGCCGACGCAACGGTAATCGCCATCGACTACCAGCAGCTTTTCAATGCGGTGCTTGTGCAGAAGCTTTTTGGCTTCTTCCATGTGCACGCCTTCTTTGACGGTGACCAGCCCATCCTTGGTCATCAGCTCGTCAACTGCCTGGCTGGGGTCGGTCGCAAAACGCACATCGCGGTTGGTCAGAATGCCGACCAGTTTGCCCGCCAACGTGCCATGGGCACCTTCCACCACCGGAATGCCGGAAATATGATGCCGCTCCATCAGCATCAGGGCTTCTGACAGGGTGGAGTTGGGGGCAATGGTCACCGGGTTGACCACCATGCCGCTTTCAAACTTTTTCACCCGACGAACCTGTTCGGCCTGTTCTTCAATCTCAAGATTGCGATGGATAACGCCGATGCCGCCCATCTGGGCCATAGCAATGGCCATTGGCGCTTCGGTTACCGTATCCATGGCCGAGGAGATCAGCGGAATGCCGAGCCGGATCGTTTTGGTCAGCTGGGTATGGGTATCGACTTCGGTGGGCAGAACATCTGAAGCCGCAGGCACCAGCAGCACATCATCAAAAGTCAGGGCTTCACGGAAGTTCATAGCGCACGATCCTTCTATTATAGAGGAGCGCGCCATTGGGAAACCGGGACTGCGCGCCCGCTCCTTGGAAGCCGAGAGGCTTTACCAGCGTGTCCGCGACATGGCAAGCCACTTGGACAGATTACTGTCGATCCGGCGGATTTTTGCGTAAAGTACGGGAAAACATGTCTATTCTGCACAAAATTAACGGTTTTGCGCATCAGGGGTGGAATGTAACGGACTTACACTTGGTCTATGGCGGCTGACGCGAATCTGTCTAAAATATTGTAAACAGTTCGCCTGACGCGCTTGCCCCCACCCCCGTTGCTGCCTATAAGCCAGGTTTCCATGAACACGGCACCCATATTAAAAACCAGCCACATGCTTGGCATCGAAAATCTTTCGGTGGGCGAGATTGTGGCGCTCCTCGACCTGGCGGAAGAATATGCCGTTCTTGGCCGGGCACGAGAGAAGAAGACCACACGGCTTAAGGGTCGCACGGTCATCAATATGTTCTTTGAAGCCTCGACGCGGACCCAAAGCTCGTTCGAGCTGGCCGGCAAACGCCTTGGCGCCGACGTGATGAACATGTCGGTGCGCACCTCGTCGGTGACCAAGGGCGAAACCCTGATCGACACCGCCACCACCCTGAATGCGATGCGGCCGGACATTCTGATTGTCCGCCATCAGGATTCCGGTGCGGCAGAGATGCTGGCGCGCAAGCTGGATTGCTCGGTGGTCAATGCTGGCGACGGCTGTCACGAACACCCCACGCAGGCGCTGCTGGATGCGCTGACCATGCGGCGGCATTTCGGTCGCCTTGATGGTTTGACGGTGGCGATTTGTGGCGACGTCTCGCACAGCCGGGTGGCGCGTTCCAACGTTCACCTGCTGCTGAAAATGGGCGCTACGGTGCGCTTTGTGGCACCCAAGACCCTGCTGCCCGCCACGGTGGACGAACGGGTTGGCATTTATAATGATATGCGCACCGGGCTGAAAGACGCCGATATCGTCATGATGCTCCGCCTGCAGAACGAACGCATGAGCGGCGCTTTCGTGCCGTCGGCCCGGGAATATTTCCATTTCTGGGGGCTGGACCGCGAAAAGCTCAGCTTTGCCAAACCGCACGCACTGGTGATGCATCCCGGCCCGATGAACCGTGGTGTCGAAATTGATTCTGCTGTGGCCGACGACATCAATGTCAGTCTGGTGCATGAACAGGTCGAGATGGGGGTTGCCGCCCGCATGGCAGTGCTTGACGCCCTGTCACGGGGCCTGCCGCCGGAAAAGACTGAACCGAGCGGGTATCGAACAGGCGAGGGCGCATAATGGCTTTGTTTTTCACCAATGCCCGCCTGATTGATCCGGCCAGCGGTTTGGATGTCAAAGGCAGTCTGCTGGTCGAAAATGGCCGGATTGCCGATTTCGGTGCGGACTTACCCCGTCCGGAAGGCGCAGAGATCGTCGATTGTCAGGGGCAAATTCTGGCCCCCGGTCTGATCGATATGCGCGTCTTCACCGGCGAGCCGGGCAGCGAGCATCGCGAAACCCTGGAATCTGCCAGCCTTGCCGCGGCTGCAGGCGGCGTGACGACCATGATCGTCATGCCCAACACCGATCCGGTGATTGACGAGCCATCGCTGGTCGATTTCATCAAACGCCGTGCGGCCGCGACCGCCAAAGTGCATGTCGCGCCGATGGCGGCGCTGACCCGCCATCTGGATGGCGCGGTAATGACCGAGATGGGCCTGCTGCGTGAAGCGGGCGCGGTGGCCTTTACCGATGGCGATCGCACCCTGTCCAACAGTCTGGTGATGAGCCGGGTGCTCAACTATGCCGCCACCTTTGGCGCGCTGGTGGTCGGCCATGCCGAAGACCCGGATCTGTCCCGGGGGGCGTCGGTCACCTCTGGTGCGTTTGCCGCCCGTCTGGGGCTTGCCGGTGCGACGCCGCTGGCCGAAACCATCATTGTCGAGCGCGATATTCGCCTGGTCGAGATGACCGGTGCCCGCTATCACTTCGGCCAGATTTCGACCAAAGCCTCGCTTGAAGCCATTATGGCCGCTAAAAAACGCGGCCTGCCCATCACCTGCGGGGTTTCTGCCCACCATCTGGTGCTGAACGAACGCGATGTCGGCCCGTATTATACCTTCATGAAGGTCAAGCCGCCGCTGCGCGCTGAAGCCGACCGTCAGGCCATGGTCGAAGGGGTGTTGAGCGGGGCGATTGACGTGATCGTCTCCAGCCATGATCCGCAAGCCGCCGATACCAAGCGCCAACCCTTCCCGCAGGCCGCTTTTGGCGCGGTGGGGCTGGAAACCTTGCTGCCGGTGGTGCTCAGCCTGCATCATCAGGGCGTTTCGCTGGCCGATCTGCTGAAGGCGGTAACCGCGACCCCGGCCCAGTTGCTTGGTCTGGGGACCGGCAAGATTGCCAAAGGCGCCCCCGCGGATCTGGTGTTGATTGATCTGGAACGCTCCTTCACGGTGACGCAGGACGTTTTACATTCGCGGGCCCGTAACACCCAGTTCGATGGTCGTCTGTTCCGTGGCCGTGCCGTCGCCAGCTTTGTTGACGGCGTTTCCGTCTTCGATCTTTCCAAGGAAGTCAGCACATGACTGTCGGCGCGCCGATCGCACTTATCCCCGGCCTGATTGCACTGGCGCTCGGGTATTTCCTCGGCACGATTCCGTTTGGCCTGTTGCTCAGCCTGTTGGCCGGGGCAGGCGATGTGCGCAAGATCGGTTCCGGCAATATTGGCGCCACCAATGTGTTGCGCACCGGCAAGAAATGGGCGGCAGCGGCAACCCTTATTCTTGATGGCGGTAAAGGGGCCGCGGCGGTGCTGGTTGCCGGGGCTTTGTTTGGTCCCGGTGGGGCCTATATCGCCGGGTTAGGGGCTATCGTCGGCCACATCTTTCCGGTCTGGCTCAAATTCAGGGGCGGCAAAGGCGTAGCGACCACGCTGGGGGTGATGCTGGCGGTGTGCTGGCCCGCAGGGCTGGCGATGCTTGTCACCTGGCTGGTGATGGCACTGCTGTTCCGCATATCGTCGCTGGCGGCACTGGTCGCGGCGCTGATGGCCCCGGCCTATGCCATCGGGTTCGGGGAATTCTCGGCCGCATTGCTGGGGCTGATTATGGCCGTGGTGATCGTCGCCACCCATCATGAGAATATCGGTCGGCTGTGGCGGGGTGTTGAGCCGCGCATCGGCCGACGCATCGAAAAGGCCTGAAATCGTCAGCCGATTTTGCGGCAGTGAAAGGCGTGGGTGCGATAGGGAAAGACCGCGTCTGCCCCCTGTAGTGCCGGCGTGGCCGCAATCAGGGCGCGGACCTTGTCTGTGGCAATGGCGCGTTCTGCATCCGGTAACGCGGCAATAAAACTGGTCGAAAGAAACCGCCCCAGGATCACCTGTTCCGCCGGACCGTGATGGTCGTTGGCAAAAACACATTCTGATAACGGTCCGAAAGCGGCATCCGCAAAGGCCTGCTGCCACTGCATGGTTCGGTAGCGCGGAGCATCGCCTTCATAGGCGGCGAAGATCTCGGTCAGGGACCGAACCCAGTCAACACTTTCATCCCGGACATTCCAGATCAGCCCCAACAGGCCACCGGGTTTTAACACACGGTGGATTTCCGCAAGGGCTTCAGACGTCGCAAACCAGTGGAAGGACTGCGCGCAAACCACTGCATCAACAGACAAATCTGGCAATGGCAGTTCGGTTGCAATAGCCACATGGGTTGCAACGGTGGCAAAGCGCGCGGTCAACTGTTCCAGCATCGCTGGCACCGCATCGACTGCAATCACCCGTGCCCCACTTGTCAGCAGGGATCTGGTGAATTTGCCGGTGCCCGCACCCAGATCCAGCACCGTACGCCCTTCGCCTAAACCCAGCGTATCGCGTAGCCAGGGATCGATTGCGGCGGGATATTCGGGGCGCGCCCTGGCATAGGTGTCAGCGGCACTGGCAAAGCCGTCGGCGGCAGCCGGATGAACATTGAGCATGGGCACAGCACAATGATGTGTTTCCGGCAGGAGCATAGGATTGTTTGCCGGGGCTGTCTTGCACCATGATGAAACTACCTTTACTTGTAATTCTGTTGCTTACCGATACGCTGCCTTCTTGTTGGTTTTGCCATGCCCGAACTCAGCACTACCGAACGGCTTGCCTGGTTGCGGCTGACGCGCACGCCCCAAATCGGCCCGGTGACCTTTGCCCATCTGATTGAACGTTGTGGTACGGCGGAAGCCGCACTGGAGGCTGCCCCACGCCTTGCCCGTCGTGGCGGGGGCGAGCTGAAGCCGTGCCCGGCAGCCGAGGCCGAGCGCGAGATGGAGGCGCTGGCCCGTCTGGGCGGGCGAATGTTGGCATCGTGCGAAGCCGATTACCCACGCGGACTGAAAGCGCTGGAAGCCCCACCGCCAATATTGTCGATCCTCGGCCATGGCGTGCTGATGCGGCGGGAGATGGTCGCGATGGTCGGGGCCCGTAATGCCTCGGCGCTGGGGCGTAAGCTGGCCTGGCGTCTGGCAAGCGATCTGGGTGCCGCCGAACTGGTGGTGGTGTCGGGTCTGGCCCGGGGCATTGATGCCGCCGCCCATGACGGGGCGCTGGCCACCGGTACCGTTGCCGTGGTGGCGGGGGGCGTTGATGATATCTATCCGCCGGAAAATGCCGCGCTTTATGCGCAGATCAAGGCGCAGGGTGTCATCGTATCAGAAATGCCGTTGGGTATGGCCCCGCAGGCACGCCATTTTCCCCGGCGCAACCGCATCATCTCGGGGCTGGCGCGCGGGGTGATCGTGGTCGAAGCGGCGGAAGGCTCCGGCTCGCTCATCACCGCCCATTATGCGCTGGAACAGGGCCGCGAGGTCTTTGCCGTACCCGGCTCGCCGCTCGATCCCCGGGCAAAGGGGGCCAACAAACTGATTCGCGAGGGGGCCACACTGACCGAGTGTGCTGCGGATGTACTGGGCGTGCTGGCCCCAATGCTGCGCAGTGATTTTAATGATCCGGCCAGCGGGGCGGGTGGCGGGCTTATCGGCGCAAAACAGGGCCCCAAACAGGTGACCGAATGGCCGGAACACGAGATCGCGCTAATCCGTCGCATCGTTAACGAGGCGCTGGGACCGGCCCCGGTCGCGGTTGATGAGCTGATCCGCCTTTGCAACCACCCGGCAGGGGCGGTGCTGACCGTGCTGCTTGAGCTGGAATTGGCCGGAAAAATCGCCCGCCATCCCGGAAACAAGGTGTCGTGGTCTTAAAAGTAGCCGTTCTTGGGGTTTGCCAGCATACCGGCTTCCACCGCGGCCAGGGCGATCAAATGTGCCAGAATATGCTGATTATGGGCCAATGCGATTTTTTCGAGGGCACACAGCATACCTTCGGTATAGCTTGCCGACTGCGCCGGGCTGATCGTGGGTTGATCGGGCAGCCCAGACTTAGATACGCGCCGGGACTTTACGCCGCCAGAGCCGTTTAAACTACCGTTACAATCAGACATTGTACCGAGCCATCGTTTAAGTTGTTGTGTGTCATAATAAGGTAAACAGGCGTCAATTGCAACTGCAAGTTACAATTTCGCTGTTTTAAGCGGTTTTTACAATTTTAAGTATGAGGGGCACTGAAAAATCATGCGTTGACAAGGCTCCATCGCATCTAACAGTGTCGCACAGCGCAGGGCCCAGCTTATTCGCCAATCGATAGGCGGCCCTACAGACAGAGCTAAAGAGTACTGCACCTGATGAATATTCTTGTCGTCGAATCCCCAGCTAAAGCCAAAACCATCAATAAGTACCTCGGAACTGATTATAAGGTACTGGCCAGCTTCGGGCATATCCGGGACCTGCCGTCCAAGGACGGTTCGGTCAAACCGGAAGACGATTTCGCCATGACCTGGTCTCTGGAGGATCGTGGCACCAAGCGGATCAAGGAAATCGCCGACGCGCTCAAAGGGGCCGACAAGCTGATCCTGGCCACTGACCCGGATCGCGAAGGTGAGGCAATTTCCTGGCATGTGCTCGAAGTGCTCAAGCAGAAAAAAGCGCTGGGCGATGCCAAGGTTGAACGTGTGGTGTTCAACGCCGTTACGAAAAACGCGGTCCTTGATGCCATTCGCAACCCGCGTCAGATCGATAACGAACTGGTCGATGCCTATCTGGCGCGCCGCGCGCTGGATTATCTGGTGGGCTTCACGCTGTCGCCGGTGTTGTGGCGCAAGCTGCCGGGTGCCCGCTCGGCTGGCCGCGTGCAGTCGGTGGCGCTGCGCCTGATCTGCGAACGCGAAACCGAGATCGAAAGCTTTAACGCGCAGGAATATTGGTCGATTGCCGCCGATGTCGCGACCAAGGGTGGGGCCTTCTCGGTCCATGTCGTGCAGCTGGCCGGTAAAAAGCTCGACAAGCTGACCATTGGCAATCAGGCGGCTGCCGATGCGGCGGTCAGCGCGATCCGGGCGGCCCAGTTTGCCATTGGCGGGGTTGAAACCAAGCCGGTAAACCGCCACCCCGCACCACCGTTTATTACCTCGACCTTGCAGCAGGAAGCGGCCCGCAAGCTCGGTTTCTCGGCCAAGCGCACCATGCAGGTTGCCCAGCATCTCTATGAGGGTGTTGAACTGGGTGGCGAAACCGTCGGTCTGATCACCTATATGCGTACCGACGGCGTCACTATGGATGGCGGGGCCATTGCCGAAGCGCGCACCATGATTGGCGAGCGCTATGGCGCCAAATATGTGCCCGATGTGCCGCGCCACTATGCCTCCAAGGTCAAGAATGCGCAGGAAGCGCATGAAGCAATCCGCCCGACCAGCTTTGCCCGCACGCCGGAAAAAGTGGCCCAATATCTCGATGCAGATGGGGCCAGACTGTACGAGCTGGTGTGGAAGCGCGCGGTAGCCAGCCAGATGCCGAGCGCCGAACTGATGCGCACGACGATTGATGTCACGTCTGCCGATAAACAGATCACCCTGCGCGCCACCGGTTCGGTGGTGGCGTTTGACGGCTTCCTGACCCTGTATCAGGAAGGCCGCGATGACGAGGCGGACGAAGATGGTGCCCGCCTGCCCATGGTTACGGTGGGCGAGGGTGCCAAGGTCGACAAAGTCCTGCCCGAACAGCATTTCACCGAGCCGCCGCCGCGCTATTCCGAAGCCAGTCTGGTGCGCAAGCTGGAAGAGCTTGGTATCGGGCGGCCGTCGACCTATGCCTCGATCCTGTCGGTGCTGCGCGAACGGGCCTATGTCCGCATGGACCGCAACCGCTTCCTGCCGGAAGATAAGGGGCGGCTGGTGACGGCGTTTCTGGCCAATTTCTTCAAGCGCTATGTCGAATATGATTTCACCGCCGATCTGGAAACGCGGCTCGATCAGGTCTCAGAAGGCAAGCTCGACTGGAAGCAGTTGCTGCGCGAATTCTGGGCGGATTTCTCTGCCGCTGTCGGCGACACCAAAGACCTCAAGGTTTCGGACGTTATCACCGCGCTGGATGAAGTGCTCAGCCCGCACATCTTCCCGTCGCACGAAGACGGCACCGACCCGCGGGTCTGCCCAACCTGTGGCAATGGCCGGTTGGGGCTGAAGCTGGGGCGGTTTGGGGCCTTTGTCGGCTGTTCGAACTATCCTGAATGCCGCTACACCCGCCAGCTTGGCCAGTCGGCAGAAGAAGCGGGTAGTGGCGAGCCCAAGGTACTGGGGCTTTTCCCCGATACCGGCGAAGAAATTTCGCTGCGCAGCGGCCGCTTTGGCCCCTATGTCCAGCTCGGCGATGCTGAAAAGCCCAAACGCGCCAGTATTCCGAAAGGCACGCAAGGCTCGGATGTCGATCTGGAACTGGCAATCAAACTGTTGTCGCTGCCGCGTGAGGTTGGCATTCACCCCGAACTGCAGAAGCCGATCACCGCGAATTTCGGTCGCTTTGGGCCCTATGTGGCGTGCGACGGGCAATATGCCTCGCTGGAGACGCCGGAAGATGTCTTCACCGTTGGCATCAATCGCGCGGTCACCATTCTGGCCGAGAAGAAAGCCCGTGGCCGTTCTTTCCGTGGGCCGGAGCCGTTAAAAGAAATCGGCAAGAATGCTGAGGGTAAAGACATCAAGCTGATGAAGGGCCGCTTCGGGCCTTATGTCACCGATGGTGAAGTCAACGCGACCATCCCGAAAGAAAAAGACCCGCTGGCTGTCACGCTGGAAGAGGCTTTGGCTTTGATTGCCGCGCGCGCTGCCAAGGGTGGGGTCAAGAAGAAGCCCACCAAGAAAGCCGCCCCTAAGAAAGTGGCAAAAGCCGCGCCGAAGAAGGCGACGACAAAAAAGGCTGCTGCCAAAACGACAAAGGCCCCCGAGAAGGCCACCGAGAAGGCTCCAGCAAAAACCGCCACCAAGACCGTAAAAAAAGCTACGGTCAAAAAGACGGTCAAAAAAGCTGCCGCAAAGAAAACGGTTAAGTCCGCAGGCAAAAAAGCGTGAAGCGCCCCGGAAA
This sequence comes from Micropepsis pineolensis, assembly GCF_055392125.1. NCBI lineage: Bacteria > Pseudomonadati > Pseudomonadota > Alphaproteobacteria > Micropepsales > Micropepsaceae > Micropepsis > Micropepsis pineolensis. Next base: position 2,188,209 of record NZ_AP042408.1, on the reverse strand, counting down.
AACGCCACACAAAAAATCTTCGCTGATTTCAAAAGAGCGGGTTTTAGAAACCTTGGCCGCCAATCCCGGGGCGACCAAGCGCGATCTGGTACGCATGATGGGGGTCAAAGGTTCCGACCGCATTGACCTTAAGCATGTCCTCAAACAGCTTGAGGAGGAGGGCGCGGTAAAAGGAAACCGCAAGCGCGGCTATGCGGAGCCGGGTGCGCTGCCCGAAGTGCTGGTGCTGGAAACCTATCGTGACGAGGATGGCGATCTGTTCGCCCGTCCGCTCAATTGGGAAGGCGAGACGCCAGCGCCCCGCATCACCCTGATCACCGAGGAAACTGTCGGCGTTGGTGAAAAACTGCTGGCACGGCTCAGCCGTTTGGACGAAGGCTTTACCGCCCGGATCATCCGGCGTCTGGCCACGCCACAAAGCCGTCTTCTGGCGGTGCTGCGCAAAGCCGAAGGCGGCATGCGCCTGATCCCAGTCGATAAGAAAGCCCGCAACGATTACTTTGTCTCTCCGAATGATCTGAACGGGGCACTGGTGGGCGAGCTGGTGCTGGCCGAGCCGGTGGGGCGCAATGCGCATCTGCCCCGGGCGCGGGTGATTGAGCGGTTGGGCAGTCTGGATGCGCCCAAATCGATCAGTCTGATCGCCGTGCACACCCATGGCATTCCGATGGAATTTCCGGCGGATGTCATCAAAGAGGCCAAGGCAGCCAAACCCGTAACCCTGAAGACAGCTTCGTCCGATGCGAGCGAATTTAAACGCACGGATCTTCGTAAAATCGCACTGGTGACCATCGACCCGGAAGATGCCCGCGACTTTGACGATGCGGTGTGGGCCGAGCCTGCCGGGGATGGCTTTGATGCCATCGTGGCGATTGCCGATGTGGCCCATTATGTGCGCCCCGGCACGCCCCTCGACAAGGAAGCCTATAAGCGCGGCAACTCGGTCTATTTCCCCGACCGGGTGGTGCCGATGCTGCCCGAAGAGCTGTCGAACGATCTGTGCTCGCTGCGTCCCGATGAAGACCGCGCCTGCATGGCGGTACGGATGCATTTTGATGCGTCTGGCCGCTTGCGCAAACATACGTTTATGCGCGGACTGATGCGTTCGGCGGCCCGGCTGACCTATGCCGAGGCCCAGAAAGCGTTTGACGGCCTGCCGGTCGAAATCCCCGAGGCCGCACGTCAAACACTGGCCAATTTGTGGGCTTGCTATACCATCATGGTCAAGGCGCGCGAAGCCCGCAGCCCGCTGAACCTTGATCTGCCGGAACGCCGTATACGGATTGATGATGCTGGCAAGGTCACCGGCATCGGTTTCAAAGACCGCCTTGAATCGATGCGCCTGATTGAAGAGCTGATGGTGATGGCCAATGTCGCCGCCGCCGAAGCGCTCGAAAAGCATCACACGCCACAGATCTATCGCGTGCATGATGTTCCGTCTCAGGAAAAGCTGCATGCCTTTGCCGATTATCTGCACACGCTGGGAATTCCGTTTGCAAAGGGGCAGGTGATTAAGCCCGCCGCCTTCAATCAGATCCTCGAGCGGGTCAAGGGCGGGCCGCATGAGCAGGTGATGAATGATGTCGTGCTGCGCAGTCAGGCGCAGGCGGTGTATTCTGCAGCGAATGTCGGCCATTTTGGTTTGAACCTGGCGAAATACGCCCATTTCACTTCGCCCATCCGACGCTATGCCGACCTTGTTGTGCACCGTGCGCTGATCCGTGCCCACGGCTTTGGTGATGGCGGCCTGACCGAGGGCGAAAGCCATCAGCTGGCCGGTATTGCCGAGCATATTTCGGTGACCGAACGGCGGGCAATGATGGCCGAACGCGATAGCGCCGACCGCTATGTTGCGTCCTATATGGCCGACCGGGTCGGGGCTGAATTCGAGGCCCGTATCGTCAGTGCCACACGGTTTGGTCTGTTTGTGCGTCTGAGCGAGACCGGGGCCGAGGGGTTGCTGCCAGCCCGCATGCTGGGCGCGGAATATTTCCGCTATGACGAACCCGCGCAGGCGCTGATCGGGGATCGTACTGGTAAGACCTATGCCATTGGCAATATGGTGATGGTGAAGCTGGCCGAGGCCAGTGCGCTGACCGGCGGAATGCGTTTTGATCTGGCTGAGGCTGGTACTCAGGCCGGTGCCAGGGGTGGCGAGGGCGAAAAGCCACGCTATCATCGTGGCAGGCCCGTATCGCGTGTAGGCGACAAAAAACGCGTAAAACGTCGCAAGTGAACCGCCGGGTCACAGTATTTATAAAAATTGACCTAGCGTAAAGTTTACGCTGCACTTGCGTTAGGATCTGTGTAATAAGCCCCCGCTATTTTGCGAATTGTATAGGCATGCCTGTCTGTTACGCAAATAACACACATTAATTACACATTTAAATGTGTAATTGTAATTGTTGTTGCGTGCCGAAATGGTAATTAATACATTTCACCACAACAACGTATTTGTTGTGTTAATTAAAGGGGTGGTGTGATGAAGCGTATTCTTCTGGGGTCTACAGCTCTGGCTTTGACGTTACTGGCAGCAGGCCAAGCCTCCGCCCAGAACTATACTCAGGTTGCCGAGGCCGAGGTTCTTGATGGCAGCAACGACAAGATCGAAACCGTGACCGTCACGGCCCAGCGCCGTGAGCAGGTGGCGCAAGATATCGGTATTGCCTTGAGTGTGCTCACCTCGGGTGATCTGGCCAAGCACCACATCGATAATGTGAACGCCCTGCAATATGCCATCCCGAGCTTCGAGGCCGTGCCCGCCTTTGGTAGTGGTCAGCCCGAGTTTCGTCTGCGTGGTGTTGGCTTTGACGATTACGGCTCCAACAACTCCTCGACGGTTGGCGTCTATGTCGACGACGTGGCCTATCCGGTGCCAGCCTCGACACAGGGCCTCTTGTTCGATGTCTCGCGCGTTGAAGTCTTGCGCGGGCCGCAGGGTACGCTCTACGGCCGCAACACTACGGGTGGCGCGATCAACTTCATCACCAACCGGCCGACGGACGACTTAAGCGCGGGCATCAGTGCCGATTATGGCAGCCACGGCGAATTCAAAGCCGAAGGCTATGTCGCGGGCCCCGTGGCCGATGGGCTGAAATTCCGTCTGGCGGCGGTAACCGATCAGGGCGGGGCCTGGCAAAAAAACCGCACCACGGGTGACGAACTGGACAACAAGAATACGCTGGGCCTGCGCGGTCAGCTGGAATGGACCCCGAACAGCCGGATCAATGTGCTGCTGGAAGGCAACTGGGGCTATGACAAATCCCAGCCCAACGGCCTCTATCTGTTCAGCAGCTATCCCAGCTATGGCCTGACTGCCGATACCAGCCGCACGGCGACAGGCTGGGGCAGCTCGGCCACCTTCGCCAATCTGGTCGGCATTGCGCAGGATAAAAAGCCGTTCCACAATTCGATCAATCAGGGTGTCAGCCTACATGCCACTGTTGATCTCGGCTTTGCCGATCTGACCAGCATTTCGGCCTATAATGCGCTGCATCGGCGGGAATATAATGACTGGGATGCGTCGTCCTACGCCTATGCCGGAATCTATTTCAACACCAAGTCCGGCGTGTTCTCGCAGGAGGTCCGCCTGTCATCCAAAAGCGAGGGAGCATTCTCCTGGCTGGCCGGGGTCTATTATTCCAACGAAAAGCTCGACGATCACTTCATTTCGGATTTCTGGGATCTGTGGGCCTTCGATACGGTGACATCGTATAAGCAGTATGTGCAGTCGATTTCCGGCTTTGCGCAGGCCGAATACCGCTTCACCGATACGCTGAAACTGATCGGCGGCGTGCGGGTTGAAGACGAGGTGCGCAAGCAGAAGAATTATGTCACCGCCGAAGTGGTTGCGGTGGGCGGTGATCCGATTGATTTCAGCGCCCCGGCCGACAAATCACTGCGCAGCAAACCCGTCACCGGCAAGGTCTCGCTCGAATATAAGCCGTTCGATACCGGGCTGCTCTATATCAGTGCCAGCAAGGGCGTGAAGTCAGGCGGCTTTACCGCCTATAACGTACCATCTTCCGGTGCGGTTTCGGCCTTCAAGCCCGAAACCCTGTGGTCCTATGAAGGCGGTTTCAAAACCAACCTGCTCGACGATACGCTGCAGCTGAACGGTTCGGTGTTCTATTACGATTACCGCAACCAGCAGATCCAGTCGGCGATTTACACCACGGCCTATGGCGCGATCGGCGCTATCGTCAATGCTGAAAAATCCCATATCTATGGCGGCGAACTGGAAGCAACCTGGCGGCCCATTCCCGAGCTTCTGATCAACCAGAGCTTTGGCTATAAAACCGGTAAGTTTGATAAGTTCGATAACTTCCTCGACATTACCGCCAGCACGGCGGCCAACACCTCGGTCTATAAGAGCCAGAAGGGGCAGTCGGTCGGTTTCCCGCCGCTGAGCTATTCGGGCAGCGTGGCCTATACCTTCGATCTTGGGGCCTACAGCCTGCAGCCGGAAGTCAACTACAGCTTCCACGACAAGCGCAAACCGCTGCTGCTGGGCTCGACCTATAACATCGCGTCCTATTGGCTGGCCAATGCCAGCCTGACGCTGACGCCGAAGTCGGGACCATGGGAGGTCAGCATCTATGGCCGCAATATCTTCAATCAGAAATATGATCTGGAGCGCAACTTCTTCATCAGTAATATCAATATTGCTGCGGCCGGGGAACCTGCCACCGCCGGCATCCGCCTTGCCTATAAATATTGATACACAATAACCAGTGGGGGGAGTCAAGAAATCCCCCACCTTTGCTTTTGCCGAGGATGCTATGCTCAAAGTTCTTATCGGGGCACTCGTACTGCTCCTGGTCGTTATTGTTGGCGGTTGGCTCTATCTGCGCGGACCGGAAATCCCGTTTGAAAAGCTCGAAGCCAAATACGCCAATGCGGATTCCCGCTATGTTGATCTGGCCGATGGCGTGCGCCTGCATTACCGCGATGAAGGCCGTAAAAGTGCCCCGCTGCTGCTGCTGGTTCATGGCGGCGGTGATAATTTGTGGACCTGGGACGGCTGGGTCAAAAAGCTGGGCAAAGACTATCATATCATCCGGATTGACCTGCCGGGCCACGGGCTGACCCGCGCGCCGGAAGACTATGTCTTCGGTGGGGATGTCATCAGCCAGCTGGTTGAAAAACTCCATCTGCAACGCTTTGTCATTGGTGGCAGTTCGCTGGGTGGTCTGGCGTCGTGGAACTATGCCGTGGCACATCCCGAACATGTGCGCGGGCTGATCCTGGTCGATTCCGCCGGGTTGCCCGATACGGCCAAAACCGGCAAGGCCCCACTGGCGTTCCGCATCTTACGGTATTCGTGGGGGCGGACATTCCTCGAAAATATCGACAACAAGCCGCTGATTATTGACTCGTTGAAAACCGAGCTGGGCCATAAGGAAGCGATCACCCCCGAATTGGTTGACCGCTGGGCGGAATTGCAGCGTGCACCGGGCCACCGCCATATCCTGATTTCGGGACTGGCGCGCGGGATTGCCCCGCCCGACAAGGCGGTTATCCTGGCGCAGCTTAAAACCATCAAGACCCCGACGCTGATCCTGTGGGGGGCGGTGGATCCGTTGACGCCGGTAGCAAACGGTCACGGCTTCCATGATGCCATCGCTGGGTCTAAGCTGATTGTCTATCCCGGTACCGGACATCTGCCGCAGATCGAAATACCGGATCAGACCGCCACCGATGTGACGGCCTTCCTGTCGGCACTTGCCGCACCCCAGACGACGGCTTTGTCACCGCATAAATAGTAAGGCATCTGTTTTGAGCCGATTATTTCACGCCGTATTCTGGTTTCTGATTGTCGCTGCGGCGGTGCAACCCGCCGCAGCGACGTATAAAGCTGACAATCCGGCGGCACGTGTTGTCATCGGGCTGCAGCTGGAGCCGCCGGGGCTTGACCCCACCGCAAGCGTCGATTCCGCCATTGGTGAAATCGTCTATAAGAATGTTTTTCAGGGCTTAACCGATACGGCGTCTGACGGCACGGTAAAGCCGCTGCTGGCCGAAAGCTGGCAGATCGCGCCAGACGGGCTGCACTATCGCTTCTTTCTGCGCCATGGCGTGCGCTTTCACGATGGCACCCTGTTTGATGCCAGCACGGTGCGGTTTTCCCTTGAACGGGCATTGGCTGCCGGTTCGCTCAACCCCTTAAAACCGGCGCTGGCGGCGGTGCAGGTGGTGCGCATCGTCGATCCCTATACCGTCGATATGATTTTGAATAAGCCGGACGGTGATCTGCTGTTTACCCTGTCGCTGCCCGCCCTCAGCATGGTTGCGCCACAGACGGCGGCAACCAACGCCACCCATCCGGTTGGCACCGGCCCCTATGTCTTTGCCGACTGGCGCCGCGGCGCATCGGTGCGCCTTACTGCCTTTGCCGAGTATTGGGGCACGAAACCGACCATTGGAGAGGCGCTGTTCAAATTCATCGCCGATGCCGGTGGGGCCTATGCCGCCATCCGCTCGGGCGATGTCGATCTGTTTCCCGACTATCCGGCCCCGGAGAATATCGCCAGCTTCCGTCAGGACCCGAAACTGGCGGTGACCGTTGGTACTACCGAGGGGCAGGTGATCCTCGCCATCAACAACAAACGCGCCCCCTTTACCGACATCCGTGTGCGCCGCGCGATTTCCTATGCCCTGAACCGGCGCGACATCATCAATGGGGCCTATTACGGCTATGGCACGCCGATCGGCAGCCATTACGCGCCGCAGGATGCCGGGTATGTCGATCTGACCGGGCGGTATCCGTACAACCCTGCCAAAGCTAAAGCGCTGCTGGCCGAAGCCGGTTTTCCCCATGGCTTTACCGTAACGATCAAGCTGCCGCCGCAGGCCTATTCCCGGCGCTCAGGCGAAATCATCGCAGCAGAACTCGGTGCTATCGGCATCAGGGTGAAGATCGAGGATATTGAATGGGCGAGCTGGCTCGCTCAGGTTTACACCGATCATGATTTTGATCTGACCGTGATCAATCATATCGAGCCGATGGATTACGATATCTATGGCAAGCCGGGCTATTATTTCGGTTATGACAATGCCGATTTTAACCGCCTGCTGGCATCACTCAAAAACGAAACCCACCCTGACAAGCGCTTTGTCCTGTTACAGGCGATCCAGCGCAAAATCGCCGATGATGCGGTCAACGGCTTTCTGTTTGAACTGCCGCGCCTTACCGTACACAAGGCGGGCTTAAGCGGTTTTCAAACCAATGTCATGGTGCCTTCAAATGATCTGACGGCGCTGCACTTTACGTCAGCGACTTTGGGTGCGGCATCGGCAGCAGGCCATCGCCCGCTGGCGTGGAGCACCACGCTGCTGGCCGCGCTGGTGCTGATACTGGCGCTATGGGCGTGGTGGCGGGCTGGTGTGTTTTATGTTGCCAGCCGCATCGGCCTGATGCTGATCACCTTGCTGATCGCCAGTCTGGTCATTTTCCTCGCCTTGCAGGTGCTGCCGGGGGATCCGGCCAGCTACATGCTGGGCACCGGGGCCACGCCCGAGGCGCTTGCTGCGTTGCGGGGCAGTATGGGGCTCGATCAGCCTTTCTGGCCCCGCTATTTCCATTGGATTGTAGCGGTCGCTCAAGGCGATCTTGGCCAGAGCTATACCTACCGCGTGCCAGTCGCTACCCTGATCGGCGAGCGGTTATCGCTGTCACTGCCACTGACGCTGTACGCCATGTTGCTGGCATTTGTCATTGCGGTGCCGCTGGGGGTGCTGGCCGCCTGGCGCGCACGCCCGAGCCGCATCATCAGCGCTAGCCTGATCCAGATTGGTGTGGTGCTGCCGGATTTCTGGCTGGGGCTTTTGCTGGTGCTGGTCTTCGCGGTCGGCCTGCACTGGTTTCCGGCGGGTGGCTTCCCCGGTTGGAGCAATGGCGGGGCCGCGGCAAAGGCGCTCAGCTTACCGGCGCTGGCACTGGCCATTCCGCAAGGGGCTATTCTGGCCCGTGTCATCAGTAACGCGCTGAAGGAGGCGCTGCAGGCCGATTATATCCGCACAGCGCGGGCCAAGGGGCTCAGCGCCTTTGCCGCGCTGTGGCGCCACGGGTTGCCCAATGCCATGGTGCCGGCGCTGACCGTGATGGGGATGCAGTTCTCGTTTCTGATTGCAGGTGCCATCATTGTCGAGAATGTCTTTGCGTTACCCGGTCTGGGCCGGTTGATTTCACAAGGTGTCGCCCAGCGCGATCTCATCGTGGTTGAAGGGGCCAGTCTGGTTCTGGTGACGGCCACGGTGCTGGTGTCGTTTGTGGTGGATATTGCCTATGCCGTGGTCGATCCGCGCATTGCCCGGCGGGGAGGGCGCGTATGAAACCCGGTACAGTCAAATTATATAGCGGGACCGCATTGGCCGTGCTGGTCGCGGCGCTGGCGCTGCTCTCCTTTGTCTGGACGCCCTATGACGTGCACAACATTGATATCGCACAGCGGCTGATGGGCCTGTCGCGGACCCATCCCTTTGGCACCGATGTGCTGGGGCGCGATGTGCTGTCGCTTTTAATGTGGGGCGGGCGCAATTCGCTGTTCGTTGCTTTGAGCGCGGTGGCCTGTGGCGCGCTGATCGGCCTTCCCATCGGCTTGTGGGCCGCCGCCCATGGCGGTTTTATCGATCAGATTTTGATGCGCGCCAGCGATATTGTCTTTGCCTTTCCTGCCGTGCTGCTGGCCGTGCTGCTGTCGGCCAGTCTGGGGCCGGGCGCGATCAATGCGGTGCTCGCCATTGGTCTGTTCAACATTCCGGTTTTTGCCAAGGTGGCGCGCGGATTGGCGCTGGTGCAGTGGCAGCAGCCCTATGTGCTGGCCGCACGGGTAGCGGGTAAGAATGCCTTGCGGATCTCGTGGGAGCATATCCTGCCCAATATCGCCGTTGGGGTTGGCGCACAGGCGGCGATCCAGTTCTCGATGGCCATCGTGGCCGAGGCGGGCCTCAGTTATATCGGCCTTGGCGTACAGCCGCCCGCCCCAAGCTGGGGCCGCATGCTGAGCGAGGCGCAAACCCTGATCGATATTGCCCCGCATCTGGCGCTGTTTCCGGGGCTGGCGATCTTTGCCGCTGTACTGGGCTTTAATCTGCTGGGCGAGGGGCTATCCGAACGCTTTGCCCCGCGTCGGCAACGATAGGGGGCAGAGATGCGCTTACTGAGCGTCGAAAATCTGACCCTGACCTATGGCCCGCGCACCGTGCTCGACGGGCTCGACTTTACACTGGAGCGGGGCGAGATTCTGGCTTTGGCCGGAACATCCGGTTCAGGAAAATCTTCCACCGCGCTGGCGATTGCACGGCTGTTACCCGAGCATACCAGTTTGTCCGGCCAGATCGTTCTGAATGGCGAGAACCTCTGCACCATCAGCGAAAAAGCGATGTGCGCAGTGCGTGGCGGTAAGATCGGCATGGTGTTTCAGGAGCCGATGACCGCCCTTAATCCGGTGATGCGCATCGGCGATCAGATTGCCGAAACCCTGTTTGCCCATGGCACACCAAGCCGCAAAGACGCGCGTGAACGCGTTGCCACCATTCTGGCCCGCGTCGGGCTGACCGAGGCGGGCGTCGGCCCCGAACGTTATCCGCATGAACTGTCAGGTGGTCAGCGCCAGCGCGTCGCCATTGCGCTGGCTATTGTGGCATCGCCCGCGCTGATTATCGCCGACGAGCCGACCACCGCGCTGGATGTCACCATTCAGGCGCAAATTCTTGAGCTGCTGCACAGTCTGGTGCGCGAGGATCATTGCGGCCTGCTGCTGATCACTCATGATCTTGGTGTTGTCGCCCAATATGCCGACCGCGTTGCCTTGCTTGAAGATGGCCGCATTGTCGAAAGCGGCCCGCCCCGTAGCGTTTTCTCAGCCCCCAAAAGCGATGTCACCCGCCGCCTGATTGCCGAGGCGGCCACCCCGCCGGTGCGCCACAGCCAGCCTGCCGGAGAACGGCTGCTGGTCGTCGATAATGTCTGCCACCGCTATCGTGCTGATGTGCCCAAAGCGGTCGATGGTGTTGGCTTTGATCTGTATCGCGGCGAAAGCCTTGGCGTGGTCGGCGAATCCGGCAGTGGCAAATCCACGCTTTTGCGTATCCTGCTCGGGCTTTTGGCACCGGGCAAAGGCGAGGTGCGCCTAACCGGCCGAGCCATTCACCACGCCCGGGGATCCGATCTGGCAGATTTGCGCCGCCAGATTCAGGCGGTGTTTCAAGACCCGATGTCGAGCTTTAATCCCCGCCACCGGGTTGGCCGGATTGTTGCCGAGCCGCTTTATCTTATCGACCGGCACATGCCCGCAAAACGCAAAGCGGAAAAGGTCGCCACCGTACTGAAGCTGGTTGGTCTGCCCGCAGACGCTGCGGGGCGTTTTCCGCAGGAGTTCTCCGGTGGTCAGCGCCAGCGCATTGCCATTGCCCGCGCCCTGATCATTTCGCCGGCGCTGATCGTGTTTGACGAAGCACTGTCAGCGCTCGACGCCACCGCCAGAAGTGAAATTATCAGCCTTCTGAACCGGTTATCGCAGGAACTTCAACTGTCATATCTGTTCGTCACCCATGATCTGGATCAGGCCCGCGCGGTGACCGACCGGCTGATTGTCATGCAGGGTGGCCATATCATCGAAAGCGGCCCGACCAACAAGCTGCTGTCGGCGCCAACCCAGGCCTATACGGCGGGGCTGGTTGCGGCGGCCCCCAACCTGAACCGGGCCCTGGGCAAAGCGGTTTGAACACACAAAACACGCCACCTGCGCATTTAACACCAATATGAAGTGTTTAATGTATAATACGCCTTGCTTCGTATGTATAAACTGATTACCATCCAGCCGGTGATGTAGCCGTGGGTATTAAAGCGATGTCCCCAATGTCCGCCGACGCCATGAAGCGCTGCTTTGCAGCCTGCTGGGATGCGGTTGATGGCATGGCAGGCTTTGCCCTTTTCCGCACGGCGGTTGCCGGTGCGGCGGACCCTCGAAGCCAGGCGATGGCCTGAAGCGTTTTTCAGGCGTCGCCGCCCCAACGATCCCTTTTCCATTCCTTAAAAAACATATCCGCCGGTGCGCCCAGACGCATCGTGTATGTGGGATTGCCTCATGACCAACGCGACCATTGCACCCGAAGACCTTGCCCGCCTGATTGCGGCCGACCGGGCCCATCTGATTCATCCGCAACATCACCCCAACGACCACAGTGACCCGCAATATTGGGTGGGCGGCGAGGGCAGCTATCTGATTGCCGCCGACGGCAAACGCTATCTCGATGGCTTAAGTTCGATGTGGAACGTCAATCTCGGCCACAAACGGCGCGAGCTGATTGAGGCGGCGACCAAGCAGTTAAACACCCTGGAATTTGCCACCGCCTATGCCGGCACCAGCCACCGGCCGGTGGTCGAGCTGGCCGAGCTGTTGACCCATTACGTCTATCCCTCGATCCAGGCCTTCTATTTCACCAATGGCGGATCGGATGCTACCGACACCTCGATCCGCACGGCGCGCTTTTATTGGCGCACACTGGGCAAGCCGGAAAAGACCAAGATCATCGCCCGCGAACTGTCCTATCACGGCTCGACCGTTGGCTCGGCCAGCGCCACCGGGGTGACGGAATTCTCTGATCCATTCGGACCGCGCCTGCCGGGCTTCTCGCATATTCCATCACCATACCCGTACCGCTTTGGCGATAATACCAATGGCAAAACGCAAGGGCAGGCGGCCGCCGATCTGCTGGAAGAAGCGATCTTACGCGAAGGCCCGGAAACCGTTGCCGCGTTCATTGCTGAACCCATTCAGGGCGGTGGCGGTGGCATCATCGTGCCGCAGGACGATTATTTCCCCCGCATCCGCGAAATCTGCGACCGCTATGATGTGCTGCTGATCAGCGATGACGTCATTACCGGCTTCGGGCGCAGCGGGCGGTGGTTCGGCCTGCAACACTGGAACGTCGAACCCGACATTGTGCAATTCGCCAAGGGCATCACCAGCGGTTATATCCCGCTGGGTGGCATCGGCGTTTCGGGCCGCATCAAGGATGTGCTCGACCATGCCGATCAGGCTAAGCGCTGGTGGCACGGCTATACCTATTCCGGGCACCCGGTGGCCGCCGCCGTGGCGCTGGCGACCATCAATGTGCTGGTCAAAGAAAATCTGGTCGAGCGTTCGGCCATTTTGGGTGACCGTCTGCGCGGGGCGATCCGCGATGGTCTGGCCCAGCATCCGCACTTAGGCGAGGTGCGCGGGCTTGGCCTCTTGGCCGGGATCGAGCTGGTGGCCGACCGTACCAGCAAGCAGCGTTTTGACGACAAAGCCGATTTTTCCGGCCGCCTGAAAGCCGAGTTCATGAAGCGGGGGCTGTGCACCCGCGTGCTGACCGACATCATCTGTCTGGCCCCGCCTTTGACGGCGAGCGAGGCTGAAATCGACCGCATTGCCGCCATTGTGGTGGAAACCCTGAATGAAGAGTTTGCCACCGAAGCCGATTTTATCAATCACCACTAAAGGGAAGTCACTGCCATGTCCCGTATTCCGCCGGTTACCGCCGACACCAAAGACCCCACCCTCAAAGCCGCTTACGACGAGTTGTCCAAGCATCACGAAGTCAGCAACATGAAGGCGGCGCTGCTGCATTCGCCCGAAGCGCTGCATGCGGTGCTGGAATGGTATAAGCTGTTCGCCAAAGTGAAGCCCTTCTTAAGCGAACGGCTGGCCGTGCTCTATTGCGATGCGATTTCGCGCGCCAATGCCTGCGAGCTGTGCGCCACCTTCATGCACCGCGAGATCGTCGGCTGGGGCGAAGACCCCGATAACCTGAAGCTCGACGAACGGGATGAAACCGTCATCGCCTTTGGCCGTCAGCTCGCCAAGGATGCCAATCGCATTAACGACGATTTATACGCCAAGTTGCAAAAGTTCTTTACCCCGGCTCAGATCGTCGATCTGACCGTGTTCGGCACTCTGATGATCGTCAACAACCTGTTCAACAGCGCACTGCGCATTGACCTTGATACATCACTTGACCAGTACCGGATCGATCCGGAAAAGTACTTCGCGTAATACCGCCGTAACGAGGATTATTCATGAGTAACCGGAAATTCGCCTTCGACACCCAGCAACTGCATGCCGGCCAGACGCCGGACGGCGATTTCCGCGCGCGGGCGGTGCCGATTTATCAAAGTACTTCTTTCACCTTTCGCGACTTTGACACCGCCAAAGCAATCAATACGTTCGACAGTATGGATTACGAATACTCCCGCACAGGCAACCCGACCTGCTCGGTGCTGGAGGCGCGCATTGCTGCCCTTGAAGGCGGCACGGCGGCGCTGGCGGTCTCCTCCGGTATGGCGGCGATCACCTATGCCATCCTCAACATCTGTGCGGCGGGCGACGAGATCGTTGCGGCCCGTACCTTATATGGCGGCACCTTCGGTCTGTTCGCCCATACGCTGCCGCGCCACGGTATCACGGTTCACCTTGTCGACCCTGACGATCCGGCCAGCTTTATGCGCGCCATCGGCCCGAAGACCAAGGCGCTGTTTGCCGAAAGCATCGGCAACCCCGGCGGCAATATCATCGACATTCCGGCACTGGCGGCCATTGCCAAACAGGCGGGCATTCCGCTGATCGTCGATAACACCTTTGCTACGCCTTATCTGTTTCGACCGTTCGAGCATGGTGCCAATATCGTTGTCCATTCGGCCACCAAATATATCGGCGGCCATGGCACCACCATCGGTGGGCTGATTGTCGACGGTGGCAATTTCGACTGGAGCAATGGCAAATTCCCCGGCTTCACCACGCCGGACGGGGCCTGTGCTGGCATCACCCATTGGGACAAGTGGCACGATTTTCCTGGTATCGGCAACTTCGCTTTTGTCATGAAGACACGGCTGCAATATTTGCGCGACATGGGCGCGGCCTTAAGCCCGTTCAACGCCTTTTTGCTGTTGCAGGGCATTGAAACCCTGTCGCTCAGGATGCAGCGCCAGATCGACAATGCCGCCCGGGTTGCGAGCCATCTGGCCGCAAACGAGCATGTCGAGCGGGTGCAATATGCTGGCCTGTCCACCAGCCCCTATTATGGTCTGGCGCAGAAATATTACCCCAAAGGACCGGGGGCGATTTTCTCGTTCGATCTGAAGGGCGGTGATGATGCCGCGCGCAAATTCACCGAAGCCGTCAAGGTGTTTTCGTTCCTGGCCAATGTCGGCGATTCCAAATCGCTGATCGTGCATCCGGCCTCGGTGACCCATCCGCAGCTTTCACCGCAAGAGCAGTTGGCCGCCGGGATCACACCCGGAAGTTTACGGGTTTCCATCGGAACCGAGGCGATTGAGGATCTGTTGTGGGATCTCGATCAGGCTTTTGCCGCACTATAAAAACATAAAACACAAAAGCCCATCGCATCCAGCGGTGGGCTTTTGTGTTTCAAGGCTTAAACGCCGAACCGGTCGCGATAACTGGTCAGATGGGCCAGGGTCTGCGCTTCATACACCCCACGGGCAATGGCGCGGGCCAGCGTGTCGGCGGCGATCATGCCAAGGCGCATAATCGCATTGGCTTCGGATTCCGCCACCGACCTGGCCCCGGTACTGGCCGCAAACACCAGATCACCATCAAACGGTGTATGCACCGGGCGCAGGGCGTGGGCAAAACCGTCGGTTGCCATTACGGCCAGTTGCTGCAACGCGTTGCGCGACAGCGCCGCATCGGTGGCAACAATGGCAATGGTGGTGTTGGCCGCAATGGTGGGCGAGGATTTTAAGTCGGTCGGCAGATCAAGCTCGATCTGGCGGCCATCGGGCCTCTGGCCACCGAATTCGCCGTTTTGTTCGAACAGATGGGCCCAGAAGCAATCCGTACCCGGAATGATGGGCGAGCCCACAGCGTTCACCGCCACCAGCGCGCCCACCGTAATGCCGTCACCGGTCACGGCCGAAGCGCTGCCCAAACCGCCCTTATAGGCCCCGGCGCGTGCGCCATAGCCCGCACCGGCATTACCAAGGGAAAAATCCACTGCCGCGTTTTGCGCCGCCATCCGGCCCAGATGGCGATAGGGCGGGGTATCGCCCCATGTTTTATTGCCGCCATTGCCAAGGTCATAGAGGATGGCCCCCGGCACCAGCGGCAATGGCGCTACGCCTTCGTCATAGGCGACACCACGGCCCATTTCATTGAGATGCGCAATGACACCACCGGGCGCATCAAGACCATAGATTGACCCACCCGACAGCGTGATCGCCTCGACCGGCAAGCCCATACCGGGGCCACGCAAGGTATCGCAATCGCGGGTGCCGGGCGCCGCACCGCGCACATCGACCACCGCATCAAACGCCGCATCGCCCATCAGCACCGTTACGCCAGTGCGGATGGATGCGTCTTCAGCGTTGCCGACTTTTAAGCCGGGAATATCGGTGATGCTGTTCTTCGGTCCGGGGATAATCATATGTGGTGCCATTATATGCGATTACACAATGCCGTATGCCATACAGGCTGTATAGTACCTTTTGATACAGAATTGGCACAGGTTTCTGAAGTATTGCGATCCTTTGAATGGCGCATATTTGCGTCTCATCACGCGAAAGTGGCCGCCAGCCCCACGTCGCGTTTTTGCTGGCTGGACACACGGCCTGTATTCGGTACCATATCTACAAATAAGGCCCGATAGCGTTTTGCTCACGGACCGCTTCTGTTTCACCAGCGGATGAGGACCCAGACATGCCCCACTACTCCAGACGCAATTTCCTGTCATCAGGTGTTGCCCTAGCTTCGGTGACGGGGCTTTGTTGGCAAGCGGCAAGCGCCCAGGGTGGCACTGGCTTCATGGCGGCATCGACCATGCCGGGCGCGTTTGACAAACCGATGAGACCGGGCCTGCAAGGCATAACAGCGGTCAGCGAAGTGACCGGCGGCGGCGAGAAGATCTATGCCATCGCGGCGCGCTACGATACCAATATCGCCCCCGCCAGTCTGTCGCTGGATAGCTATGCTGCGGCTGTCGTCCCCGCCGCTGACGGCTATTTCCCCGGCATGCCTGCGGGGCCGAGCAAGGATGGCACGTCTAAGCCTGCCGTGCCGCGCGCTGCCGTAGCGGTCTACACCAATTCGTCTGCGGCCCGGCGCAGTGACCGCACCAGCGTTCCCGGCCCTTACGTGATCGCCGAATTCGCCCATAGCGAGGATCTCAGTATCCCCACCACCGACAGCGACAAGGTCACGCTTACACAGGTGAAGGACGTGCGCACCGCAAAGGGCGCAGTTTATGCTGCCACCGACAAGGTGTGGAGCAACGCCGGGCGCCGCGGCAATGCCGTGAGCATCCCCGACATCGATGGTTGGGAACAGAACCATTGGTGGTGGGATGACAGCCGCGCGGCCTGGCTGGAATACAGCATCTATCTGCCGAAATCCTTCCTCGCACCGGGTGGCGAGAAGAAATCCTACCCGCTGATCCTGGCCATCACCCATTCCGGCACAAGCTATGACGGCACCTGCGAAGAGACCCTGACCGAGACCTGTATTGCCAGCATCTGGGGTATGCCCGAGCAGCAGGCGCAGGAAGAATGTGTTGTCATCACTCCGCGCTACGAACGCACGACGATGAACGACTATTGGGAGCACACCGCCGATGTCGAGAACACCTACCGGCTGGTGCAGTCCCTGCTGAAAAATACGTGGAATTACGCCAACCCGAACCTTGCTGACCGCCGCGACAAGGTGCTGAAGATTGACCCGAAGCGCGTCTATTGCACCGGCTGGTCGATGGGGGCGATGACCTCGCTCTGGCTGATGGCCAGACATCCCGAAACCTTTGCCGCCGGTCTGATCATCGCGGGCCAGCAGCGGCCCGAGGATGTCGTTACCCTGGCCGATCAGAAGCTACTGATCATCACCGGTTCCGAGGATGCTAAGGCCACTCCGTGGAACGAAAAATGCGTGCCGGTGTGGGAAAAGGCCGGTGCAAAGGTCACGCGTCCAGGCACACTGCTGGACCCGGCGCTGATCTTTCCCGTGGGAGATCAAAAGAAGCTGACATCCGAGGTTGATCACTATCTCGGGCAGGGGGGTAACATCACCTTCCTAACCTTCAAAGGTGTCGATCACATGGGATCGGCGCGAAAGTTTTTCTACATCAAATCCGCCCGTGACTGGCTGCTGCGTCAAGCCCGGACTTAAACCATCGTCAGGGGCATAAAACTTCTGCCCCTGACGCATCCGTTCCTGCACGCCTTACGGCATCTCGCTTGCGGTATATTTCAGGTTACGATCCAAAAATGTGAAAACTCGGTCAAGGTTGGCAGGGTCTTCAAACTGTGGTCCGCCATGGCCCGCGCCATAGAGCACCATATGGGTAACATTGCCGGTGCCGACGACCTTTTTCAGCGCCAGTGTCAGATCGACATGTTGCTGCGCGGGCACAACGGGGTCCGCCGTGCCGTTCTCGATGAAGAACGGGCAGGTGTGTGACGAAATATATCCTGTCGGATCGGCCAGCTTGGCTTTGTCGGGATAGGACGAAACCGCAAAGCCCATATAGCGGGACTCGGATGAATCTTTTGAGCCATGCTGCATATGCTGGGTTATGCCCGCCTGTTCAAACTGATCGTCCATCGCGGCAAAATCGGTCGGCCCATAAAAATCGACCACGGCCTGCACATCACTGGGCTGGGCGGCATTGCCCATGGCGCGGTTTTCCAGCGCTTCAACCCCGGCAGACGTGCCCAATAATGCCGCCAGATTGCCACCGGCGGAATCGCCCCAGGCGGCCATGCGTGAGGCTTTCAGATGATATTGCTGCGCGTTGGCGCGCAGGAAACGCACCGCGGCCTTGATGTCATAGATCGCGGCAGGAAACACCGCCTCGCGGCTTAAGCGATAATTGACGCTGACCACGGCATAGCCACGGCTAAGGCCGGTCAGCTGCGGATTAACCTCGCCCGTGCGTTTGTCGCCGCTATCGAAACCGCCGCCATGAATGGCGATGATAACCGGAAATGGCCCGGTTCCGGTATCGGGCAGATAGATGTCGAGCTTTTGTGCCGGCGAGGCGTTGGCATAAACAACGTCCAGCCATTGCTGCTTAACACCCTGCGTATTGATCGGTTGTGGCTTGCCCATCGGGGCAACATCCGCACCCTTTACATTGGCGGGGGGAAGGGACTGGCCCCATATCGGGGCGGTCATCAGGGCAAAGCTTGCGGCGAAAAGACGGGTGAAAATCCGTGTACGCACCGTTATTCTCCCAGTTACGGGAATAACGCATCCCGTAACATCGCTAGCGCGGCCTCCACCGTGGCTAGCCTTATAGCGCTTCGGCTTTGATTGCCAAAGCGACATTCACGGTGGCTGATGGCAAAACCTTTACGCCCGGCCGCGATATGCACCAGCCCAACGGGTTTTTCATCGCTGCCACCACCGGGGCCAGCAATACCGGTCACTGCAACCGCTACATCAGCGCGGGAATGCATCAGCGCCCCGGCCACCATGGCACGTGCGGTTTCTTCCGACACCGCACCGAAGCGGGTCAGTGTGTCCTGCGGCACGCCGATCATCTCCACCTTCGCCTCGTTGGCATAGGTGACAAAGCCGCGTTCGACCACATCAGACGAACCGGCAATCTCGGTCAGCAGCCCGGCGATCAGCCCGCCCGTGCAGCTTTCCGCCGTGGCAATTTTAAGGCCGTGTGCGCGGGCCTCGGCCAGCACGGTTTCCGCCATATGCTCAAGCGCCGGAGAGAAGATCATTTCACGAACCCCGCTTGCGTGAAGATGAACACCGCCATCGCCGCCATGATCCCGGCAACAATATCATCGGCAATGATGCCAAGGCCGCCGGGCAAATGCTCGGCCACATCAACCGGCCAGACTTTGCGGATGTCGAAAAAGCGAAACAGTGCAAAGCCCGCGACAAAACCCAGCAACGTCACCGGTGCCACCGACAAGGCAATCCATTGCCCGGCCACTTCGTCAATGATGCAGGATTTCGGATCTTCAATACCGCATTCTTTGGCATAGGCACCGGCAAAGTAGATTCCGATCAGGCCGACAATCAGCCCCGCCGGGGCCAGCACCCAGGCACCGTAATGCACCGCAATCGGCCACGCGATCAGTGCCGCCAGCAGGCTGCCCGCTGTACCGGGGGCATAGGGGCTTTTACCGACAACCAGCGTGGCCAGAAAGGCGTTGATGCTCACAACCGCACCGTTGCACTGGCGATAGCGGCAATGCCTTCACGCCGCCCGGTAAAACCAAGCCCTTCGGTGGTGGTGCCTTTGACCGAAACGCGGTCGATATCGATATGCAGGATTTCTGCCAGTCTGGCCCGCATGGCCTCGCGGTGCGGGCCAACCTTGGGGCGCTCGCAAATAATGGTCACATCGCAATGGACGATGGCACCGCCCTTAGCCTTGACCCGCTCGTTGGCGTAATCGAGGAACTTCCATGACGGCGCACCGCGCCAGCGTTCATCCGTGGGCGGAAAATGCGAACCAATGTCGCCATCAGAAATCGCGCCCAGCACGGCATCGGTCAGCGCATGCAGTGCCACATCGGCATCGGAATGGCCCAGCAAGCCTTCGGTATGGGGCACCGAAACGCCACACAGCCAGACCTGATTGCCATCGGTGAATTTGTGCACGTCATAGCCGGTGCCGGTGCGATATTCAGACATTTCCTTCCCGGCGAGCAGATTTTCGGCCACAATAAAGTCCTTCGGTTGGGTTACTTTCATATTGATTTCGTCGCCATCGACCGCGACCACTTCCAGCCCCGCCAGCTCGGCCAGCGCCATATCATCGGTCACTTCGGTGTCGGCAAAGCGCCGGTGCGCCGCAAGGATCTTGTCGAAATGAAACCCCTGCGGTGTCTGGGCGCGCAATAGCCCGTCACGCGGCACCGTCACCCATTTGCCGCCGTCGAGCTTGCGTAACGTATCAGCCACTGGCAGCAACGGCACGGCGGCGTCGTGGCTTTTCAGCGCGTCGATCACGCCGTCGATCACAGCCTGCGGCACCAGCGGGCGGGCGGCATCATGGATCAGAACGATATCGGGGGCAGATGCGGCCAAAGCCTCCAGCCCCAGCCGCACGGTTTCCTGACGGGTCTTGCCGCCGGTCAGCGGGGTGGGCAGGGCCAGCCCCGCTGTTACATCCTGATACAGCGCTTCCTGATCGGGGCCGATCATAACCTGGATAACGGCGTCATCGATGCCCGCAAAGGCGGCAATCGAACGGGTCAGAATCGGTGCACCTTTCAGCAGGGCATATTGTTTGGGCACGATCCCGCCGGCTCTTTCGCCTTTTCCCGCGGCCACAATTAAGACGGCTATACGCATTGCCACTCCCGACTCGTTGGGTTTTGTGTTGCGAGCTTTGTCGTAGAGCTGCCCGCGCCAGACAATAAGAATATTTGCCTATGTATTTTCGCCGCAGTGACGTTTTTTTCTGGGAAACGCAGCCAATGGCTGTTGCACACATTCTCATCATAGATATATGATGCCTAAGTATTGTGCATGAGGCGTTCGTGGCTGATTTTTTAAAAAAGCAATTAGATAGTCCAGCACCCGGGCAAATTGTAGGGTCTCTGCCGATGCCGATACTTGTTATCAGCTCGGACCAGAAATTTGCCTTTGTCAACCAGGCTGCAGAACAGTTTTTCGACATGGGGGCTGGCCTTTTGACGCGCCAGAAGCTGGCGGACGTCATTCCTTTCGGCAGCCCGATGTTTTCCCTGATCGAACAGGCACGGGAACGCGGCGGCTCGATCGCTGAGCGCAATGTCGATCTGTCGACCCCGCGTCACGGCGAACGCCATGCCGATCTGACCATCACCCCCCTGCCAGACAGTGACGGGGCGATCCTGATCACACTGCAGGAACGCAGTCTGGCCCAGCGCATCGACCGCCAGCTGATGCATCGCGGTGCGGTGCGCTCAATGCATGGCATGGCGGCGGTGCTGGCGCATGAAATCAAGAATCCGCTGGCGGGTATTCGTGGTGCGGCGCAATTGATTGAAGAACACCTGCCGCCGAACGAACGCGATCTGACCCAATTAATTTGCGAAGAAACTGATCGTATCCGTGCCCTGATCGACCGCATGGAAACCTTTGGTGACACCCGCGCCTTGCCGCGCAATCCGGTCAATATTCACGAGGTGCTGGGCCGCGTGCGCCGCATCGCCGAAACCGGCTTTGCCAAGGATGTCAGCTTTATCGAGGCGTTTGACCCCTCCTTGCCGCGGGTGGCGGGTGACCGCGATCAGCTTATTCAGGTCTTTCTCAATCTGGTACGCAATGCCGTTGATGCCCTGCCCGAAACCGGCGGCGAGATCACGCTGACCACGGCATATCGCCCCGGCGTCCGCTTAGGTTCGGCGGTTTCGGGCGAGCGGTTAAGCCTGCCGCTCGAAGTTACTGTGCGCGATAACGGTTCCGGCATTCCGCCCGATACCCAGCCCTATATTTTCGATCCCTTTGTCACCACCAAGCGCACCGGCTCCGGGCTGGGGCTGGCATTGGTGGCCAAGATTATCGGTGACCATGGCGGCGTGATCGAATGTGAATCCGTGCCGCGCCGAACCGTTTTCCGCATATTGTTGCCCATGGCCGCGCAAGCGGCTGAAGACCAAGGACCGACCCATGCTTGAGAGCACCATTCTGATTGCCGATGACGATTCTGCTGTTCGCACGGTGCTCAACCAAGCTTTGGGCCGTGCCGGATATAATGTGCGCACCACCGGCACCGCGGCCGGGCTGTGGCGCTGGGTTGCTGCTGGCGATGGCAATCTGGTCATCACCGATGTGGTGCTGCCCGACGAAAACGGTTTTGACCTGATCCCACGCATCAAGCGGGCCCGTCCTGATCTGCCCGTGGTGGTGATGAGCGCACAGAACACCATCCTCACCGCCATTACGGCTGCCGAACGTGGCGCTTTTGATTACCTGCCTAAGCCGTTCGACTTAAAGGAATTAACCGCGGTGGTGCAGCGGGCACTGGCCAGCCCGCAGGGGCGGGTCGACATGACCGCCGAACCCGGCGAAGACCGGCTGCCGCTGATTGGCCGTTCGGCGGCGATGCAGGAAATCTATCGCGTCATCGCCCGGCTGACCCAGACCGATCTGACCGTGATGATCATGGGGGAAAGCGGCACCGGCAAAGAGCTGGTCGCAAAAGCTCTGCATGATTACGGTAAGCGCCGTCACGGCACCTTTGTTGCCGTGAATATGGCCGCCATTCCGAAAGAGCTGGTCGAGAGCGAGCTGTTTGGTCATGAGCGCGGCGCCTTCACCGGGGCCACCAACCGCGGCATTGGCCGGTTTGAACAGGCCGAGGGCGGCACGCTGTTCCTCGACGAAATCGGCGATATGCCGCTGGAAGCCCAGACCCGTCTGCTGCGCGTGTTGCAGCAGGGTGAATACACCACGGTGGGGGGGCGGGTGCCGATCCGCACCGATGTGCGCATCATCGCCGCCACCAACCGGGATTTGCGCCAACTGATTCAGCAGGGCCTGTTCCGCGAGGATTTGTATTACCGCCTCAATGTCGTGCCGCTGCGCCTGCCGCCCTTACGGGAACGTGGTGACGACATCGCCGATCTGGCCCGCCACTTCCTGCGCAAGGCCGAAGACGAAGGCCTGCCGAGTAAACATCTCGAACCCGAAGCGCTCGATCTGCTGCGCCATCATCGCTGGCCCGGCAATGTGCGCGAGCTGGAAAACCTCATCCGTCGCCTGGCCGTTTTGCAGTCTGGTGATACGATCACCGGCGAAGCCGTTGCGGTGGAGCTGAAAGAGCCTGCCCAATCGACCTCGACCAAGGATGAAGAAGGGCCGCTGACCTTAAGTGCCTCGGTTGAACGCCATCTGATCAAATATTTTGCCGAATATGGCGATCGGCTGCCGCCGCCCGGCATCTATGACCGGATTCTGGAAGAGGTCGAGCGCCCGCTGTTATCGATCTGCCTGGGGGCCACGCGGGGTAATCAGATTCGGGCCGCCCACTTGTTGGGGCTTAACCGCAACACCTTGCGCAAGAAGATTCGCGATCTTGGTCTGGAAGTGATCAAGGGACTGAAATCGGAATAGTCCTAAAACGCACATTTTTACTGCAAAAGCCGCTATATTGCCGCCTTAAAGGGCAAAAAAGCGGCTTTTGTATGATATTGACACATGTGTCAAAACATTATTGTAAAAATGCACCGCTGCATTCTTGCAACAAGTAGCTATATAGCTACACTCGATCAAAATCGAAACAGAGTTTGCAGAGTGTTACCTCTGCACGACAGCGAGTGGCATGGTCTTTAAAAAGCACTCAAGGCTTCTGGCTAAATTGAACCAACAGGTGGGGCAGGGTATTGCCGGCCCTTCGTGGCTTGCGCTGCTGGTAGCTCTGCTGGTGGTGCTGTCCGGGGTGCTGACCTATGGCGTAATTACCGGGCAACTGCCCTTTACGCCAACACCGGCCGTCCTGATCAGCCTGTTGATGGTCAATGTCAGTCTGGTCCTCATTCTGCTGGGCATGATCGGCTGGCGTTTTTTGCTGTTGTGGCGGGAACGCCGTTCTGGCCGGGCCGGGGCGCGGCTGCATGCCCGACTGGTCGGCACCTTCAGTACCATTGCGGTATTACCGGCTATTCTGGTCGCCATTTTTGCCGCCGTTACACTGAACCGGGGCGTTGAAGCCTGGTTCTCCTCGCATGTGCGCACGGCACTGGACGGTGCGGCCAATGTCGCCCGGCTCTATATGCTGGAGCGCGCCAACGGCATCTATAAAGACGCCGACGATATTTCGACCGGCTTGCAGAACGACACGCGCATCATCGATCTGAAGGCGCAGCGGGTTGACGTGCCGCTGATGATGCTGCGACTGGAGGAAATGACTAAGGACCATGGTCTGCTGGCATCCTTCATTGTCGACAGTAACGGCGTTATTCTGGCCAAATCAAAACCCAAAAAGCTCGACGATCCCAAGCCGCCCAAACCAGAAGATATCCAGCAGGCCGAGCAGGGCGTGACCGTCATCGGGGTTGACCCGGAAACCGGCATCGTCTGGGCGCTGATCCATTTGCGCGCCTTAAAAGACGCCAATCTGCTGATCCAGCGCTATGTCGATCCCAAGGTGTTCAATTATTACCTGCGCACCAAGGACGCGGTCAGCGAATATCGCCGGCTGGAGGGGGATCGTTCCCGCTTCCAGTTATTGTTCGCGGCCTTCTATGGTGTGGTTTCGCTGGTCATTCTGCTGGCGGCAATCTGGCTGGGCCTTACCGCCGCCAACCGGCTGGTAAGGCCGATCTCGCGCCTGATCGATGCGGCAGGCCGGGTGTCGGAAGGCGACCTCAAAGCCCAGGTCGAGGTCGAAAATGGCGACGATGAAATTGCCATGCTGGGCAAAGCCTTTAACCGCATGACCGAACAACTCGACAGCCAGCATAACGCGCTGGTTGATGCCAGCCGGCAAATCGACGAACGGCGCCGGTTTACCGAAACCGTACTGGCGGGCGTTTCCGCCGGGGTGATCGGTCTGGATGCCGACGGCAATCTGACCATCGTCAACCGCGCAGCCGCACGGCTGCTCAATGCCGCCCCTGACGAGTTGGAAGGCCAGCATTATTCGGAAGCCATTCCGGAAATGGCCGCACTGATCCGTCGCGCCATGCAGGAACCCTCGGGCCGGGCCGGTGGCGAGGTCAGCGTCAAACGCGATGGCACGGCACGCGCCCTTAATGCGCAGGTGGTCAGTGAACGCGGTGCCGATGGCAGTGGCTATGTCGCCACCTTTGACGACATCACCGATCTGGTTTCCGCGCAACGCACGGCGGCCTGGGCCGATGTCGCCCGCCGCATTGCCCACGAAATCAAGAATCCGCTGACCCCGATCCAGCTTTCAGCCGAACGGCTGAAACGCCGCTATGGTCGCCAGATCGAAACTGATCGTGAGATTTTCGAGCAATGCACCGACACCATCATCCGTCAGGTTGGTGATATTGGCCGCATGGTGGACGAGTTCTCGTCCTTTGCCCGCATGCCAAAGCCGGTGATGCGGCGCGAATGTGCCCAGGAACTGATGCAGCAGGCGGTGATCCTGCAGCGTGAGGCCCATCAGGCGATACATTTCGAAACCGATATGCCCAAGAAAATGCTCTATTTCGAGGGTGATGGTCGGTTGGTGGCGCAGGCACTGACCAACATCGTCAAAAATGCGACCGAGGGCATTGAGGCCCGCCTTGACAAGGGCGAAGACGATACGCCGGGGCGCATTCATGCCGCCATCGAGGTCACCGACAAGCATTTGCAATTTCGGGTGACCGATAACGGCATCGGCTTACCGGCGGAACAACGGCATCGCCTGACCGAACCCTATGTCACCACCCGGGTTAAAGGAACAGGTCTTGGCCTCGCCATCGTGCGCAAGATTATGGAAGACCATGGCGGCGAGATTTTACTCGAAGATGCCGGCGAGGATGGCGGCGCACGCGTTATTCTGGCGTTTCCGTTGGCCGTAATGAAGACAGAAGCCATGATTGAAGGAGTTGCGGATGAACAAGCAAAATCCACCGATCGCGTCTGAAATTCTTGTCATCGATGACGAGGAGGATATCCGTGATCTGATCGCCGGGATTTTGAGCGACGAAGGCTTTGAAACCCGCACCGCCGGTGACAGCGATGGGGCCCTGGCCGCGATCCGCAAGCGCCGTCCGCAATTGGTGGTGCTAGATATCTGGCTGCAAGGTTCCAAGCTCGACGGCATTCAGGTGCTCGACGCCATCAAACGCGAACAGCCCGATCTGCCCGTGGTGATGATCTCGGGCCATGGCACCATCGAAACCGCGGTTTCGTCGATCAAAAAGGGCGCTTACGACTTCATTGAAAAGCCGTTCAAGGCCGACCGGCTGATCCATGTCGTGGGGCGTGCACTCGAAGCGGCCCGCCTCAAGCGCGAGGTTCAGGAACTGAAGCTGAAGGCAGGTGACGAGACCGAGATGATCGGGGCCTCGACCGTGATGTCACAGCTGAAACAGGCAGTCGAAAAGATTGCCCCGACCAACAGCCGGGTTTTCATCTCCGGCCCGCCAGGTTCGGGCAAGGAAATGCTCGCGCGCCTGATCCACGCCCATTCACGCCGTGCCGGTAACGCGTTTGTAGCCATCAACTGCGCCACAATGGAGCCGGATCGCATCGAGGCCGAACTGTTCGGCACCGAACCTGCCGAAGGGCCGCGCAAGACCGGCTTGCTGGAACTGGCCCATAACGGCACGTTATTCCTCGATGAAATCAGTGATATGCCGCTGGAGACCCAGGGCAAAGTCCTGCGCGTGTTGATTGATCAGACCTTTACCCGTGTCGGCGGCACCATCCGGGTGCAGGTTGATGCCCGCGTGATCAGCGCCACCGCATCGGACTTACGCCAGCTGATCGCTTCGGGGCAGTTCCGCGAGGATCTCTATCACCGCCTGAATGTCGTGCCGCTGCGCGTGCCGTCTTTGTCCGAACGGCGCGATGATATTCCTCAGCTGGTCGCTCATTTCATGAAACGGCTGTCGGCAGCGTCCGGCCTGCCGACGCGTGAAATTGGCGATGACGCCATGGCGGTACTGCAGGCCCATAACTGGCCGGGCAATGTCCGCCAGCTGCGCAATGTGGTCGAGCGGTTGCTGATCCTGGCCACCGACGATCCGGCCCAGGCAATCTCGGCAGACCTGCTGCCCTCGGATCTGGGCTCCGGCTCAGCATTGAGTGGGGCAGGTAAGGGCGATCTGGTGATTTCACTGCCGCTTCGCGAAGCCCGCGAAATCTTCGAACGGGATTATCTGATTGCTCAGATCAACCGTTTTGGCGGGAACATTTCCCGCACGGCGGCCTTTATCGGAATGGAGCGCTCGGCCCTGCACCGTAAGTTGAAGTCGTTGGGGGTTGGCCCAACCGGTACCGGCCGGGACAGCTTTATTCCATAGGTTTATCAGCGCAAGCGATCATCCAGCCAGATCGAAAAGTGGTTTCCTATCGGCAGGATAATGCTCTATGCTGCGGGGCACTGCCGCCAGCCCCCTATATTTTCAATGGCGGCCAAAAATGAGACGGGTAAAAATCAATGAGCGAAAAACAACAAAACCTGCAAGACACCTTTCTGAATGCCATTCGCAAGGCCAAGCTGCCGGTCACCATCTTTCTGGTTAATGGTGTCAAGTTGCAGGGCAATGTAACGTGGTTTGACAATTTTTGCGTTCTACTGCGCCGCGATGGGCAGGCCCAGCTGGTCTATAAGCATGCGATTTCGACCGTCATGCCGATGGGCCCGGTCCAGTTGCAGGAACAGGAAATCGCGGGAGATATCGCATAAGTTCCGAAACTGACGAAGACGACAAGGCCGTAGATGCCATTGAAATTAAACTTAGCACGGCCTTCGTCGTACACATCGAACCGAAAAACCAAAAATCAGGCGAAACCGCCGAACGCGATGCAGCGCAACGGCTGGCAGAAGCTGTCAGCCTGACGGCTGCCGTTGGCGTAACAGTCAGCGCTGACTTCATTGTACCGCTGGCCCGCGCAGTACCCGCAACCCTGATGGGGTCGGGTAAGGTAGACGAAATCGCCGCCGCAGTGCGTGGCCTGGGACCCGAGCTGGTGGTGGTCAACGCCCAGCTATCGCCGGTGCAGCAACGCAATCTCGAAAAAGCCTGGAACACCAAGGTGCTCGACCGCACCGCGCTGATCCTGGAAATCTTCGGCGAGCGTGCCCGAACCCGGGAGGGCCGTTTGCAGGTCGAACTGGCGCATTTAAGCTATCAGCGTTCGCGTCTGGTGCGGTCCTGGACCCATCTGGAACGTCAGCGTGGCGGCTTCGGCTTTCTGGGCGGCCCCGGTGAAACCCAGATTGAAACCGACCGTCGCCTGATTGGCGAACGGTTGGCCAAGATCCGGCGCGAGCTGGAAGGGGTTAAACGTACCCGCCATCTGCAACGCAAGGCGCGCAAGCGCGTGCCATTCCCGGTGATTGCGCTGGTCGGTTACACCAACGCTGGCAAATCGACTTTGTTCAATACGTTGACGGCTGCCGAGGTCTT
Source organism: Micropepsis pineolensis (assembly GCF_055392125.1). Taxonomy (NCBI): domain Bacteria; kingdom Pseudomonadati; phylum Pseudomonadota; class Alphaproteobacteria; order Micropepsales; family Micropepsaceae; genus Micropepsis; species Micropepsis pineolensis. The sequence continues at coordinate 2,160,164 of NZ_AP042408.1, read as the reverse complement.
CGCCAAGGACCAGCTGTTTGCCACGCTTGATCCCACCATGCGGGGCTTGAAGCTACCCGGGGGAACCCGCGCCGTGCTGTCCGATACGGTGGGCTTTATTGCAGACCTGCCGCATGAACTGGTGGCAGCCTTCCGCGCCACCCTGGAAGAGGTGCTGGAAGCCGACATCATTGTCCATGTCCGCGACTGCTCGCACCCCGAAAGCGAGGCACAGAAGACCGATGTGCTCGACGTTCTGGCTGAGCTTGGTGTTGAGCCGGGACAGGGGCGCCCCTTTGTCGAAGTTCTCAACAAAATCGACCTGTTAGAGCCCGACGTTCGTAATGGTTTATTGGCCCGCAGCGACGGCCAGAAGGACAATAAGGGTGCTTTGGGCGATGATCCCGTGCCGGTTTCTGCCCGTACAAGCGATGGATTGGACGCCTTCCTGCGTCAGCTCGAAGCGATACTTACCAGCAGCAACATCAACTTCCGTCTCAACCTCGATTCCGGTGATGGCGAGGGGTTAGCCTGGGCGTATCGCCATGGCCAGGTGTTGGAGCGCGCGTTTGGTGCCTCGGGCGAGACGATCCTGCGCCTTGGCGCCCATCCGCAGGAAGCCGAGCGCTTCGAACGCAAGTTCCTCGGAAAGATCGAACGGGTATAAGGGATTGCGGGCTGTACCTCATAAGGGGAAGCATCTTTCCCTTATGAGGCCGCCGGTTATTTCTCCGTCAGCTTGGCTTCTTGCCACAAGGCTTCCATTTCATCCAGGGAAGCCTGCTCCAGACGGCGATCCTGTGCTTTAATATTCCGTTCTATGTAATTGAAACGACGAATGAATTTTGCATTTGCGCTACGCAGGGCCTTTTCCGGATCGACCTTCAAGTGCCGGGCCAGATTGGCCATGACGAAGAGCAGATCGCCGACCTCTTCCTCGATATGGGCCTGATCGGTGCCATTGTCGGCGGCCTCGACCACCTCGGCGGCTTCCTCGGCGACCTTGTCGAGCACCTTGCGGGCATTATGCCAATCGAATCCAACGGCTGAGGCACGCTTCTGCAGCTTGGCAGCGCGCAACAGCGCGGGCAGGGCACGGGGCACATCGTCCAGAATGCTCATCTCGCGGGCCTGACGCTCGCGTTTTTTGAGCGCTTCCCAGGCTTCGGTCTGGGCGGCGGAATCTTCGGGTTTGTCTTCCGTGCCGAAAACATGGGGATGGCGGGCGATCATTTTGGTGACCAGTCCTTCGACCACATCCCCAAAAGAAAACAGCCCGAGCTCCTCGGCCATGCGGGCGTGGAAGACGACCTGAAACAGCAGATCGCCCAGCTCTTCTTTGAGATGGTCGGTGTCGCCATCCTCAATCGCACCGGCAACCTCATAGGCTTCTTCAATGGTGAAGGGCGCCACGGTGGCAAAGGTCTGCTCGCGGTCCCACGGGCAGCCGGTCTCTGGATTACGCAAAGCCCGCATCAGGGCCAGCAAGGCTTCGATATCCTGCGAGGGATGAATGTTTTGGGGCTTTTCAGGATTCGTCATAGCCGCATTCAACGGGGTGCATTAGCGTAACGCAAGAGCTTCAGCGCCCCGATCTATGCGATATTGGGGGAATCTCTGGTTAATCTTTTAGGGCATGATCCCGCGGGAACGGGGTGTTGGCGTAGGCGCGTTTGCCTGTCCATGGCTGTGGGGGCGCGGTCCAGAAACTGTCGTCAGCCGCCAACCCAAGAGGCAGGAAACTTTCCCCGGTCACATACATGCTGCCGCTGTTGCTGTAGCTGTCGGCAATTTCCGGCCGGTGCCCGACGAACCCCAGGGTCAGGAAACCATCCGGGGTGAAGTTGTCGGCCGCGGAAAAAATCCTGTGGTGTACGGCGGACAGCGCGGCACGCACCTGCCCCTCGGGCAGGCTGGGCGGGAGCTCCTTACGCCAGCTCAGAAGTGCCAGCGGCTGAAACACAGCCGTGCGATAGGTCGTTGACCGCCCCAGCGGCGGGAATGTGCCCTCCGGTGAAACCATTCTCTCAAGAACTTCAGAGAAACGCTGGCAACGCTGAACCGCAAGATCATAAAGATCCTTGGTTCGTACCCCGTTGATGCTGGTATGCGTTTTAACCAGCACCGACAGAATTTCGATCAGCATCGGCTGAATAACATAGGCATTATAATAGTCTGTGTGAAAGCGTTCCCCGTCACTGTACCAGCCATCGCCGACATACCATTCGTTGATCTTGCGCACAGCAAGGTTGATGCGCATCGGGTCGTAATCCTCGCCGATGGACAGCAGAAACGCTTCATTCATTGCCGCAAACAAAAGCCAGTTGGTGTATGGCGGGTCCACCCGGCGCAGCCCCTTCAGCTCGGTCACAATGTGTTTCTTGGTCGTGCTGTCGAGTGGATGCCACAGCGCGTCCGGTGCCCGCAGCAAGGCATTGGAAAAATAGGCGGAGTCGACCAGCGGCTGCCCTTCCTTGCGCCACAGAAAGTAATCCGGGCTTTTGGGATTGACGCTGTTGGCATATCCGGCCAGCGCCCACTGACGCAGTGTGTGCCGGCGCTTTCCTTCCGCATCGGCGGTATCCGGCAAGCTCAGCCACGGCGCAAGGGACGACATCAGCCGCCCGAAGCATTCAAGGTAAGCCACATCCCGGTTGCGGCCATCCCATATCGGGCTGGTTTCCACCACCATGGTCTGTTTGAGTTTTCCAACCGCAATCTGCGACAAAACCGGGCTGGCGAAGCGATACAGCAGATCAGACCAGTATGCCCGTGTATCCGGGCAGTCATGCGCTGTCAGCACAGGCTTGGTGTCGGAGCGGTCTCGTGCGGAAGCCTCGGTCATGGCCCCGGCGAGGGCCAATCCCCCCATCGCACCGGTTTTCAGAAACTGCCGTCTTGGCATGGTACTTTGTGACATTATTTTTCCTCCCCGCTACATAAGACGGATCGACTGTGGCTATCCTGCGATTTATACAAATTTAAAAGACCGCAAATATCCTAGGATTATTTCTGTCAAAACGTCTTTTAATAGACAAGCTTTGCGGAACGGATGGCTCGGCCAGCCGCAGGGCAGGGGAAACGTCAATCAGGCCGTCATAAAGCTCAAAAGAGCTATTGCCGGATTTTCTGCCTGGAGGGGGAATGGGAGGGCAGGTTTCAACCGCCGAAAAAGCGGATCTGGACAACTGGTTTGTCCGGCAGGTTCTGCCGCACGAAACCGTACGGACCAGATTTTTGTTACGAAACTGGCGGGCGGCAGATGAGGTGCCAGACATTTTGCAGGAGGTGTATGTACGCATTTACGAGGCCGCGACGCAGAAACGCCCCAATGCAGTAAAACCCTTTTTATTTGCTGCAGCACGGAATCTGATGATTGATCGGGTTCGGCATATGAATGTGGTTTCCATCGAAGCTGTTGCAGATTTTGATAACCTGATTGTTGAAGATGAAAACCCGTCTCCGGAAATGCAGGCACTGGCGCGGGATGAATTAAACCAGTTGCGTAAAGCCTTAGAAACGCTGCCGCCATGGTGATGGATTTGTCGCCCCATTAGAATTAGGGAACTACGGATGGGGCGGGACCAACGCGCTGGTTCAGGACCGTGAAGTGGCGCAACGTGCCAGAACCGACAAGTTCTGTTTTCGGCGACCAGGTCCTGAAACCGTCATGGCTGTCCGAATACCAGTTCTGTTTGACCATGTAGGCGTCGAAATAGATCCGCCAGCCGCCATCAGGCAGACGGGTCAAAGCGGGGCCTTCGAAAAACTGCCCCCAGCCGGCCCAATCGCCAACACCGACCATGGTCCATGGACCGTCGAGCGATGTCGCGGTCGCATGCTCGATGAACTTGGTCGTCTCGTTCTTGATGAAGCTGTGATAGGTCGCACCGACCTTGACCACAAAACTGTCAATATAATTGGGACCAATCCCGAGCGGTTTCGGCGCGGTCCATGCGCCCAGCCCCGCATCGGTCGCCGTGATACGATAGGGTTCAAATGTACCTTGTGGTCCCGACTTGCCGATTGTCAGGATGATATTGACGGTCCCATCGCTGTCGATAAACCATTCGGGCGCCCATACCTGGGTCACGCCGGGAACCGGAACATCAATATTGCAGACGAAACGCCAGTCCAGAAGATCACGGCTGCGGGCAAGCCCGATGGTTTGTCCTGACCAGCCGGTGGTGTAGGTGACATAATACCAGCCATCCGTATGCTTCATCACGCTCGGGTCACGGATGAGGTCCCCCTTAGGTGGACTATAGGCTGGCGCTTTTCGCATAAAGAAATGTGCACCATCCGCACTGTCATAGACGTTCATAGCCGACTGGCTGGCGTTGGTGAACGCCGTCATGACATAGGCCGACTGCGTCGCGGGTGGGGCTTCTGCGGGCGCAACCGGAACATCCTTAAACGGATGCGGAACCGAGGCGGGCGTCATGGTCGCCAGAAGCGCCGCACTGGGTGCGCCGGGGGCGGTATCCATAGTTTCCGCCAGCGCCGCTGATGACGCCGCAGCCAGGGACTGGATGGCGGTAATCACAAAGATGATTTTTCGAACGTCCATTTCCTTACCCATACGGCTGGAAAAAAGCCGCGTTACTTACTGTCAGCACGGCTCGAAACTACCTTGCGGGTGATGATCTCAGGAACCGGTGGCGTCTTCATACCTGCACCAAGATAGAAGCTCGGATAGGGCGGCTGATTGTACGCGGTGTTCTGCCAGGCAATGGCGACGCGGTATTGTGCATCCTGCATCAACGTCACCAGACGCCGGGGCGTGGGGTAGGGCGTGGTGTAGATGCGTAAGAATTTTTCGTCCGGCGTGTGCCACACGACTTCTTCGCGCCAGTCACCAAAAATATCCGCCGAAACCACAGGCACGTTTTTCGTTCCGGTGGTTGCCAGCGCGCCGGTTGCCTCAAGCAGCACATGCGATTTACCGGTCGTCCAGTCCCACTTTGTGATCTTGTTCCGGTCGTACAGTTCGCGCAGGTCGTCGCCATCCCACCAGACCGCAAAACTCAATTCCTTTGGGCGCACAACACCTTCAATGGGTTTGCCCTGAGCCGTATAGAGAATGTCGCTGTTGCTGGCCCACGCTTCGGAGCCCGGAAATCTCGGATCGATGTCCGCGGTCACCGCCCGCCCGGTATCGCTATCCGACGGAGTGCTCCATAGGATTTTGCCGGTACGGGCATCGAGCATGGCCGAACCGATGCCGCCATTATGGCGCAAATCCTCATGAGAGCCGAATTTCTCCAACCCAGGACGGGTAGGGTCAAGATCCCCGACCGCCATCGCATCGCCGTGCCCCAGCCCCGAACTCCATAAGCCCTTGCCATTGTCGTCCACGGCCATTGAACCATAGATAATCTCGTCCCGGCCATCGCCATCTACATCGGCGATGCTGAGCTGATGATTACCCTGACCGGCGAATTTCTCGTTACCCGGCGCCGAACTGTCGAAACCCCAGCGCTGTGTCAGCTTGCCGTCCCGAAAGTCCCAGGCCGCGATGGTGCTGCGGGCATAATAGCCGCGCCCCATGATGATGCTGGGACGCTGCCCGTCGAGATAGGCGGTGCCCGCCAGAAACCGGTCAGATCGGTTGCCATAGCCATCGCCCCAGATCTCTTTCATCTGAGCGGGGGTTGGCGCATCGGTGCGCGGATCACGCGCCGGCCAGTAAGGTTCGCTCGCCAGCACCTTGCCGGTCTGGCCGTCGAACACCGTCAGATATTCCGGGCCTTTCAGAATACGTCCTTGTAAAGGGGCAACCATCTTTCCATCTGGATTGACCCGGCCACCGGTACGGTCCGTAGACGAGACTTCACCACCGGCTTCACGCCAGTCGGCATTCGGGTCGCCAAGTACCTTGCCAGTGCCGTCAACCGTCCCGTCGCTGGTCCGCACCGCCAATTCCGCACGCCCGTCACCATCATAGTCATAGACCTGAAATTGCGTGTAATGGGCACCGGCGCGGATATTGCGCCCAAGATTGATCCGCCACAGGCGCTTGCCGTCCAGTGTATAGGCATCGATATAGACCGGCCCGGTATAACCATCGAAGGCATTATCCCGGGCATTGGACGGGACGGTGACGGGCTGTTTCGTCGGATCGACAGGATCCCATTTCAGGATAATTTCATAGCGACCATCACCATCCAGATCAGCGACACTGGCCTCGTGCGCGGTATAGGTATAGGCCTCGCCAGCCGGCGTAATGCCCGCAGGTGGTTGCTGAATGGGGATGCTGAGATACCCCTCGGCCCAGACCGGAACAGGCTTGCTGGTCTCGATATCCTTCCCCTTGAGGCGGGTTCGGATCACATAAACCGACTGCGGCGTCCCATTTTTGTCGACAAGGTTCGTGCCACCGGTCAGCGGTTTGGCATTGAGCTTCTGACCATCCCGATAGACATCGAACTGAGTACTTGGCGCGTCCGTCGCCAGCAGGCGCCAGCTCACCAGATTGCCGCCATCTATGGCCGGTACGGCCACCGCGCCACGGTCGAGCGCCTCCATCCAGCGCGGTGCTGCATCCGCACACCCCGCATACACGGCGATCAAGGAAACGGCGAGGGCGGCTCGAAGGGGAAAACGCACCATAGAAAATCAATCCTTCAGTAGATCGGGCCTGCCGTCACACTTATGCGACTTTGCCCATATTCCTGTCGGGGATTAGATAGTGCCGGGCGCTGCACTCGCGTCAACCGAAAAGTATTACAATTGACAATATCGTGATTGATAATGCGCACTAATGAATAAGTAATTTCATTTATTTGCGCGATAACAGTCAAATAGGGTTACCACCAATTTCAATATATGCACCTGCAGTTGAACATAACTGTATGGCGTTCCGTAGTCATAAATTACGTATAAGATATATTATGGGAAATTATTACAAGCCGGATGACTGGTTTCAGGCGCTGCCAACCAGAAAAATCAGCCATTCTTCACAGGATCTTCAATTCAATTGCGCTTTTTCAAGCCCAAAATCCGGACCTGTGACACAGGTGGATGTCTTTTTAGGGCTATATCGTATCGAAAAATCACTTTCTTAACCTAAACATTACCGTTTTAGGGATAAGAGCAAGGTTCGATATTCGTAAGGTGTTTACCATGAAAGCTTGTCGTCTTTGGGCCGCTGCTGCGGTGCTGGGTGCCGTACAATTCCTGGCGGGCTGTGCCGCGGATGAGCCTCAAGTGTTTTCACCCTACATCGAAGACACCTTTCGGGTCTGGCAAGGCACGGGTCCATCTAACCTCATGGGGCAAGCGTTTTACAAAATGCCCAGCGGCCGGCTGATTTCCTGTGCCGGCAGCAAGGTCACGCTGCTGCCAGCCAACGGCTACAATGTCGAATCCGAAACCAGTATCGGTCTGGGCAAAGGGCTGCCGGAAAATTACAATCGCTCGGCCCTGAAGTTCAGCCACACGACCCTGTGTGATGGCAGTGGCCGTTTTTCCTTTGAGAAACTCCCCAACCAGAACTGGATCGTCATGATCCATCTTTCCTGGCAGGAAGCTGGTGGCTTAACCTCGTTCGGAAGCAAAGAAGATAAAGGCGGCACGCTGTTTCAGGAAGTGCTGCTGGATGTCGGCGACAATAAAATCATCCTGTCCAACCCGGACTTTGTCGCTGATCAGCCCTGACATTATATATAGCCGCGAACAGAAGCCTCATGCAGTGATATCGGCATGAGGCTTTTTCTTTTTTAAACAGCCAATTACAGTGCGGTCTCAATCACCATACCGTCATAGGCTGGCTCAATGCCCTCAGGCAGTTCACGCCGTAGCGTTTCGTAATCCAGATCGACGTGTAGATTGGTCAGCACCGCACGCTTTGGTTTGACCCGGGCAATCCATTTCAGCGCTGTCTCGACATTGGCGTGGCTGACATGCGGCGTATAGCGCAACGCATCGACAATCCAGCATTCCACGCCCTGAAGCGCTGCGAAAGCATCCTCGTCCAATGCGTTGACATCACTGGAATAAGCTACGGGGCCAACCCGAACGCCAAGCGACCGGATCGCGCCATGGCTTTGGGCAAAGGTCCGAACGGGAAGGGCACCCCCTGCCCCGTTTATAACGAAATCTTCGAAAGGTTCCGGCAGCACATGCAGCCGTGCAATCGGCGGATAGTAGCTGCCGGGCAGCTGGGTGAAGCAATAAGCAAAGCGCGCCGCCACACCATCAGCAGTTATGCGGTCCGTGTAAACATCCACCGGCTGCTTGGTCAGATGATAGACCAGACGAAGATCGTCGATTCCGTGCAGCTGGTCGGCATGCTCGTGGCTTAAGACCACGCCATCCAGATTGGTCACCCGCGCCATCAGAAGCTGCTCGCGCATATCCGGCGAGGTATCGACCAACATACTGGTGCCACCTGCCCCACCTAGCTCGAACAAGGCCGAACAACGATGACGGCGGTTTTTCGGATTGTTCGGATCGCACGCCCCCCACATCCCCGCACCATCAGGCCCGCCCAGCCGTGGCACACCGCCAGAGGAGCCAGAACCTAAAATCGTCGTTTTCAACACCGCACTCATGCTACCGCCTTACGGAACAGCCGGAAGAAATTATCATTTGTGGTCAGCGCCAGCACCTCCGGCGTAACCCCCTTGATTTCGGCCAGTTTGGCCGCCGTATGCACCACGAAAGCCGGTTCGTTGCGCCCGCCGCGCTTGGGGATTGGTGCCAGATAAGGCGCATCGGTCTCGACCAGCAGCCGGTCGAGCGGCACATCACGCAAAATCTCCACCAGCGCGTCGGCTTTCTTGAAGGTGGCGATACCCGAGACCGAGATATAGAAGCCCAGCTCCAGCGCCGCCTCGGCCAAAGCCCGCCCGCTGGAGAAGCAATGCAGCACGCCGGTGAACGGCCCGGCAGCCATTTCCGCCCGCAGCACGTCCGCAGTTGCTTCGTCGGCAGCACGGGTATGGATGATCAGCGGTAATCCGGTTTTACGTGCCGCCGCAATATGATGGCGGAAGTTCTTCATCTGATCGTCGGCCGTTTCGGGGCTGTAGAAATAGTCCAGCCCGGTCTCGCCAATCCCAATCACACGCGGATGATCGCAAAAAGCTTCGATCTCTTGCGGCCCGCTTAAGGTATCCGTCAGGGCATATTCGGGGTGGATACCGACCGAGCACCACAGGTCATGCTTTTCGGCAATGGCCAGAACTGGCGGAAACGTGGTGAGCTTAGTGGCAATGGCCAGCATACCGCCAACCCCAGCCGCACGGGCACGGGCCACCACATCATCGACATCATCGGCAAACTGTTCGGAATCCAGATGGCAGTGGCTGTCTATAATCTTCGGCATAATCCTCACAACATCCCAGCCCGCCGCGAAGCCCCGCTCAAATGCCGCGCCGTACCCAGCAGCAACTGGCGTGGATCAAGATGCAGCGCCCCGGATCGGGCAAATCGGGCGGCAATCTCTTCATGGGCTTTAAGCCACGGGCGCAAATCCGATGTATCGGTCAGCGCCCGGCTACGAATACGGCGGCTCAACGATTGCAACAGAAAATCGCCCAGCATGGTCTGGCCATCAGCAATGCGGCCAACCTTCTCGGCCAGCGTATAAAGTGCCGACACGTTGGGCACCTTGGCTTCGTCGATCAGACGATTGGCGGCATCGGCCAGCATCAACCCATCGCTGCCCGCCAGCCGCAACGCGGCACCCAGCGAGCCACCGGACAGCGCGATCAGACCACCGCGTTCCTCGGCCGGAATATCAGGGGCGAGATTTTTCAGCTCGGCATCCATCGCGGCATCACTTAAGGGCCGCAAGGCTATCTTCTGACAACGCGACCGAATGGTGGGCAGCATCCGCCCCGGCGCATGGGCCAGCACCAGGATCATGGCGCGGGCCGGGGGTTCTTCCAGCAATTTGAGCAAGGCATTGGCGGCGGCATCATTCATATCGTCGGCGGTGTCGATCAGCGCCACGCGCCAGCCCCCTGCCCCTGCCGTCATGCCGAAGAAACTGCCCAGCTTACGCACCTCGTCAACCGACAAGACCGTCATTGGCTTGCCGGTATCCGGGTTGACACCCCGGCGCAGCACCAGAAGGCCGGGATGTGATCCCGCTGCAATCAATTGGGCATCATGAAGATTTGGCGGCACCGACAAATCCGCCGGGCCTTTATCCGTAGCGCCATAGGCCAGCAGATAGCGCGCGACGCGGTACGCCAGCGTCGCTTTGCCAACACCGGGCGGACCACTGATCAGCCAGCCACCGGGCGGCAGACCAGCCCGGATCGCCCGCGCCATCACCGACAGCGGCCCGTCCTGACCAATCAGGCGGTGTGTCAGACGCGGATGCAGCGCTTCCTCGACACAATCGAGGTGTACCGGTTGCTGTACCGCCTTTTTGGCCATATCGTCAGAAATCCGCCTGTAAAACGCTTATTGCAGCCCGAACTTATCGGCCACGGCTTGCCATATAGAGGCCGATACCTCGTCCACCGCCGGGTCTGCCGGGATAACAACATAGCGTTCGCGACCGCGGCGGGCCAATTCGAGATAACCCTGCCGCAGTTTCTCATGAAAAGCGACGTCGAATTGCTCGAACCGGGTTTCGTCATCGCCGCGCTTCTGGGTGCGCCCAAGGCCGACTTCGACCGGCAGATCCAGCACCAGGGTCAATTCCGGTTTAAAATCCGCGATCGAAACCGATTCAATGCGCCGGATGGTTTCGCGATTAAGGCCGCCACCCGCCCCCTGATAGGCATAGGTCGAGTCCGAAAAACGGTCGCACAGCACCCATTGTCCTTCGGCCAGCGCCGGTTTGATCACCCGTTCGACATGATCGTGCCGGGCGGCATAGAGCAGCAAAGTCTCGCTCAGCGGATCCCAGCGGCCCGGCGCTCCGGTGACCAGCAGGTTACGGATATCCTCGGCCCCGGGCGAACCACCGGGCTCACGCGTCAGCGTCACGGCGACGCCACGTGCTTCAAGGGCGGCGGCTAACGCTTTGATCTGGGTCGTTTTACCCGATCCGTCGCCGCCTTCGAAGGTGATGAAATGGCCCGGAATTGCCATGATCAATGCTTGCCAAACAGACCGGTGAAACCCATCCGGATCCGGCTAAAAATACCGCCATGCGAAACATCTTCAGCGGCATAGACCGGCACCTCAAGCGAGGAGCCCGGTGCAGTTACCACCAATGTGCCAACCTGCTGCCCCTTGGTAATCGGCGCCATCAGCGGCTTGTTATAGTGCAAGGCCACTTTCATCTGCGACCGGTTTTCGACTGGCAGCATCACACTGAGCGCCTTGCCCGCCGTGACCGGCACCTTGCTTTCCGAGCCGCCCCATACCTCGAGATTGTCGATCACCTCGCCCTGCTTGAACAGCGGATAACGGCGAAACTCCATATAGGCCAAGTTCATCACCTTGGCGGCTTCTTCGCCACGGCGGTTTTCGGCCAGCAGATCGCCTTTGCGCGGGTCCATCTTATCGAGATCAGGATAGCGCAGGCCGTTCAGCACCAGAATGAGCCGTTCGCCATTCACATTGGCCGAGGCCACCACGCCATAGCCCGCCGCATCGGTATGACCGGTTTTCAGGCCATCTGCGCCATGAAACTTAAACAGGAACATATTGCGGTTATGCTGCTGAATATTGTTCCAGGTGAAGCTCGGCTCACTGAAGAAGTGGTAGTAGGCCGGATAATCCTGGTTCAGATGCCGCGCCAGTACCGCCAGATCATAGGCCGACATCATCTGGCCAGCCGGATCAGGCAACCCGTCGGGATTGACAAAATGCGAGTTTTTCAGACCCAGCTCTTTGGCGCGCTGGTTCATCATGGTGGCGAAATTTTCCATGGTGCCGCCCAAAGCCTCGGCCACCGTCATACAGGCGTCGTTACCAGACTGAATGATAATACCGCGGATCAGGTTTTCCACCGTCACCCGGCTGCCGACCTGCACAAACATGCGCGAACCCTGGGTGCGCCACGCCCGTTCCGAAACCAGGAAGGTATCGTTCAGTTTGACCCGACCATCTTTGAGGCGTTGGAACAAAAGCTCCAGCGTCATCAGCTTGCTCATCGATGCCGGTGGCATCGGGGCAAAGCCGTCCTTCTGCCACAGCACCTGACCGGTATCGGCATCCATCAGCACGGCATGTTCGGCAACCGTGTCTATTTGGGCAGCCGCAGGGGCCGCCAAAAGGGCAAAAACCGACAGGAAAAGCAAAAACCAACGTCGCATTACGTACTCCAAAAGATCACGACCAGAAGAAAGATTACCCCAATGCCCCGACGAATGATTGTTAAGACTTATTGATCAACAACAATCTGTGCGTCCTGACTGCCGGAAGCCATCACACGGCTCAACGCAGCTTCAGCATCGCTATCCTGATCAAAGGGGCCAAGACGCAGGCGATAGATCGTCGTATTGCCATGCATGACAGGATAAATCTGCACCCCGGCGCCCAGTTTAAACATCAGACGGCGGGCGTTTTCATGATTGGCGAAGGCACCAACCTGCACATACAAATGGGTCGTAGCAGGCACCGGCACCTCACTCACCTGCCCGGTCGGATGGGGCGCGGGGGGCGGCGGCGCAGCCTGTGCCACGACTTTGGGCGGGGCCTGATGGCTGGGGGCAACTTTGGCCCCCGGCACAGCATCCAGCCCACTGCTTTCGATCTTACCTTGCGGGGCAGCCTTGGCAGCGGTCGCAACGCCGACCGGCGTGGTATCGGCCGGTTTACCGTTGATGTCGGCCACATCAAGATAGGTGACACGTACCCTGGTCACGCCCTGCTGATGGAACCCCAAAAGTTGGGCAGCATGTTCAGAAACGTCGATGATGCGCCCTTTGGCAAAGGGGCCGCGGTCGTTGACACGCAGCACCATTGATTTGCCGTTCTCCAGATTGGTCACCCGAACATTGACCGGCATCGGTAAGGTGCGATGAGCCGCGGTCAGATCGCCAGCATCATAAACTTCGCCATTGGCCGTGGTTTTGCCGTAGAAGCCCGGCCCGTACCACGAGGCCACGCCGGTTTCATCGTAATCCGGCTGCTCTTGCGGGTAGTACCAGGTGCCGCCGATCTGATAGGGCGCACCGACCTTGTACACCGCAGCAGGTTTGGGCGCATGCACCGGCGGCGCAGGGGGCGGAGCCGTCTGGCAACCCGCCACCAGAGCACAGACAAATGAGACAACTGCTAATTGCTGTCGCGCGCGACTCATATCTTCCACCATGGCCCTATTGCTAAACGATGGCAGCTGCGAGCGCAAAGCGCAAAAACGTGTAAGTGCCTGTTTTGGAACCGAACCAAGGCCCAAAAAGCCGCAAGCCCGCCCCGTATTTGCCCCCGAACTTCCCAGGCAAGCCACACCAATTACGAAGAGTGTCACCCAAAACTGTAAAGACGCTTGACGACATTCACACTATCGGGCATTGCACCGTTAACGCGGATGGGTGGCCGAGCGGTTTAAGGCACCGGTCTTGAAAACCGGCGAAGGGAAACCTTCCGTGGGTTCGAATCCCACCCCATCCGCCATTATTTTATAATAACGTATTGATTCGGCGAACATCTGCTTGAGGAAAAGCTGGTACGGCCCTGCCCGACTATCAGGTTACCACCACTCAGGATGAACTTCGGCACCCCGGCTTACTGGAAATACCGGACATAATCGCAGGACTAAAGCCCCTCACGGGGAAGGTTCCTATTACGGGGAAGCCACACTTTTCCCGTGATGACGCCTGTTGAAATGCCGACGAATGCACCGCCGATAACATCACTGACGAAATGCCAGTCACCCAGCACCAGCAAAGCCGCTGCGATGGCAAGTAACGTCGATAACGGTCCGCGGCTCTTGCGGTAGAGCTGCATTAAAACACCGGCAAAAGCTCCCGCCAGAGCCATATGCCCGGATGGAAAGCTGCTCTTGGGTGAGCCTTGCAGAAAATGAAATGCATGCACAGCACCGCCCACCACCTCAGTCGGTGTCGGCACGCCGAAAAACATCTTCAGAACCAGTGAATTGACCGCATACGCACAAACGGAGCTAATGCAGGCAAGTGCGACAGCCTTCCCTAAAAGGGGAAGGCGCCCACGGACCGCATATATGCACCACAGCACCAAAGCAATAAAGGCTTCTGCCGACACAAGGACCATACCGCCTAACCCGGCCGACACCGTGCCGAGATGCCTTGTATAGGGGAAAACCACCCGCGCGATGGTGGTATCAAATTTCAGGAAAAACAGCACCCCGGAACAGGCGCAGACCACAGCCCACAGCAGAAAGTTTCGGGCGCTTTGAAATAGTCCGTTCATATGAAACACGCGCTAACCACGACTTTCATTCTGTTGCAGGCAACAAATCTGGCATTCTTTCGCCACGGGATCAAATTAACCTTCCTGCATATCTGCCTAATCAGCCGATCCTTACAAAAAGCGCCCGGATGGTAGTGCCATCCAGGCGCAAACATAATCATCGCAAACGGATGCGGTGTAGCCACCCCGGTGTCAAGCAGGGACTTCTGACAAAATGATTTCCTCAAGATACTTAGTCCAGGCGCGCTTGGCGGCCCGCACCGCATTGGGTTTCCGGGCACAATCACCGGATAATTTAGGCAACGTACCCAAAAGATCCGGTGTAACCTCTGCCAGCTGCCAGCCCCACCGCACTTTGCCGCTGCCCGAACGGACGGATTTGACCTCGCCCATGACTGTTTTGGCAAAACAATCCAAGCCATTTGAGGTTTTCGCCCCAGGCTTTGCACCGTAATACCCCCTCACTTCGCCTGTCGGTAAGGTTTCCCACCACAAGGGGCTAGCGATCGCAGTCAGATTAATTTTGTCCATAAACTTTCCTTTGGTTCACGCCAGCCGGTATTCGTCTGCCAGCGTGTTAGGCGCAGACCATACCATACCAAGCGTGACTTTGGCATAGGGCTCTCGGTTTCCACCACATAGTGACCTTAAAGTGCCCTTACCTCGCGTCACGGTGTACCGTTGATGGCTTCGCCTTCGCGTGGCACGATGGCGTATGGTTTTACCGCTTGGACACAGAGTCAATCAGGTTGGCATTGCGACCAATCATCTTGGCAGCCCGGATTTCAATGCCGTGCCCAGCGCCATGCACATTGCCAGCACGCGCGAGACCAACAGCAAGCTTTTTGAGATGCTGGATTTTTCCGACAGCCTAAGCGATGCCGCCGAGGCGTTCTACAAATATATGTCGGCGGTGTATGGCCTTGAGGCGGAACAGGCTGCCGAGGATGCGCAGGCGCACAGCAAAGAACGCCAGACCAAACCGTTCCGCTCGAGCTTCTTACGCCTGCTGGTCGGCTGGGGCTATGACTCCAATGGGCCTGAAGGGGCAGTACTGAAAAGCTGGGTTGAAAGCCGTTTCGGCCTGGTGCCCACTTTCCACAAGGACATGATCTGCGATTTTGCCGACACCGCCTGGATGGACTATGTCGCCGAAAAGATGATGACGCCCTTCCATGGCAATTCGATCTTAAGCCAGCTCGACCTGCTTTATGAATATTGCCAATGGGCGATGGCGCAATATGTCACAAACGGGCAAAGCCATCTGACGCTTTATCGCGGCGTCAACAGCTTTGATGGCCATCAGGTTGTCGAACATATCGACCGACAGACTGCCGTGGCAAGGCTCAACAATCTGGTCTCGTTCACCGCCGACCGCGAGATGGCGGATTGCTTCGGCGAAACCGTGCTGACGGTTGAAGTGCCGGTTGCCAAGATCGCCTTCTTCAACACGCTACTGCCATTTTATCCGCTCAAAGGCGAAGGCGAATATCTCGTCATCGGCGGCAATTATCGCGTCCATATCAACCGTATTTAGCAGGCACAGCTTGCCGCCGACATGAGCAGACGATCCGCATCCTCGGTCTTCGGAACGACATAGCGTGCCAACTGAGACGGGACTGCCCGCAACCGTGCAATATACTCCGTCGGTAACGCCTGTTCCTCGGCCCCGGCCAAAATATATGCAAGATATTCAGTGCTGGGTGGGCGCGGTTCGCCCAGAATATCTTTGCGGTAGATCAACACCGGATAAACCTTGCCGTCTAATCCGATCACCTCGGCAGGCGAATGAAAATACCGCCCGGAGCCATCCAGCCGCACCCCCTGCCAGGCATCAAGCCGGTCTAGTGCCGAGTGAGATAATTCATAAACCACCCCAAGGACACGCTCGCCGGGGGCGATAATCACGGTTTCCTCGCCACCATCCCAACGTTGGCTATGACCGAAGAAATCCAGCCGATACCCTGAAAGTCGGGCGACAGCTACCTTTTTGCATCCCCGACAGCGAATAGCCATCTGCGCCGGATTCATATTGCTGCCATAGGCAAAATAGAGAATTGGTTTGGCAAGATGGATGCGACCCTGAGCCATATTCCACTCCTATTGATTAGGAAAGATCTGTACCCGCAGCCCCGTGCCGGTTGCGTCAATATCTGCCCGCAGATTAAGATCAGTAAGCTTTTGAGAAAACCAGCGCGGCAAGTGATCACATAGAATTTCCAGCCAGGCGAAGTTGCCAGCTTCAAGCAGCGGAATCAGAATTTCCCGGGAATTTAGCGCCGGATGTGCTGCCAATGCCCCGGACAGATCAATGCGCCAGCCACCATCCCCGACCGGGTCCGCCGCCACGGGCACCACGGGTGTGCACTCATCCGCCATACCAATAGTGCGGCGACCACCACCACACCCCGAACCACAGAACGTCGCCTGCGGCACCGTGGCTTGTACATTGGCAGCGGCCTGCCGCTTAATCTCCAGCGCGGCAATTTCATCGAGCAGTGCTTTTGCCAACCCATGCGAGCGCCAGCTGTGAAAACCCAACTCGTCTTCCAGAATGGAATACAATAAGCCGCGCGATTCACTGGCCAGGAAAACGCGGCAATCTTCTAACCGCAGTGCCAGTGATTGCACCGCACGCTTCACATCTGCCAAAGACATGTCCGAGGTAATGGCAAAGTCAAAAACTTTATGGCTCTGCCACCCCTCAGGCGTTTGGGTGAAGAGAACCACTGCCCCTTCACCATAGGGCGAGGCGACCATGCCGTTGCTATCAACATAAACCGCGATTTTCATCTCGCCACCCCTAACTTCAGCCCTACCAGACGTTCAGCAGCCATTCGCGATCTTTTTTGTATTCCATGTCGGTGAACAGCGCATTGGCCATCTGCTCGGCCAGCCAGATTGCCCCGCCATAACCGACAACAGGATGACGGAACATGCCAGCACGGTCATACGTGGGGAAACCAACCCGCACCATCGGAATGTTATAGTCGATCGAGATGAAACGTCCTTTGGAATGGCCCAGGATCAGATCCAACTCGAGCCCCTTGTTCTTGATCCGATCTTCCAGTTCCCAGAAGTCAGCATTGGTGATGACTTCCATGTCGTAATCGACATTTTCTTTTAGCGCTTTGACGCGGGGATCATCGCCATAGTTGGGGTTATCATCCCCAAGCAGCACCAGCATCGGCTTCATTTCCAGATCCAGGCAAAATTCCGCCAGACCAATCGCCAGATCCGGATTGCCATAGATCGCAACCTTTTTATCCGCCAGAAACATATGAGACAGATCGGTCAACGCATCGAGTGCAATACCACGTTTCTTGACCAACGACGCCGGAATAGGCTTGCCCGTCATTTTCTTCAAGTTTTGCAGGAAAGTATCCGTATTGCGAATGCCAATAGGGGTAGGCCCGATGATAGTCGGCATTTTGAAGGTTTTCTCAAGATACTGCGCCGCCTTGCCACCCTCATAACGGTTAAGCGCAATGGTACCGGAAGCATTTCCGGTATCTTTAAGGTCTTCGATCGTGGTGCCGCCATGAGAGAAGGCTTCGCCTTCCGGCATAATCGGCGAGTCAAACTCTTCAATCTCAAACAGCACGGTGGCGTCGACTTCCATCTCAGCAAGCAGAGATTTCAGTTCCTTGACATCGCCAGGATTGACCCAACCGGTAATCAGATTGATCTTATTGTTTGGCTCAGTCTTTTCGGCGAAGCGTTTGACGAAATCACGCACCGCAACGTCGTAACCCGAAACCATCGAGCCAACGAAGCTGGGGGTATGAATTGCCATCAGGTATACTTCACGATTGGGATACTTTTCTTTCAGCAGCCCCTCTTCCAGCTTGGTGACCACACCATCAACATCATCACCGATCACCTCGGTTGAACAGGTGGTGATGATCGGAATTAGCCGGATATGGGGGTAACGGGCGAGCAGAACATCAATGCCCTCCTCGACCCGACCGCAGGCCCCGAACACCGCACCATCTTCGTGTACCGAAGATGAGGCAATTTCAAAGCTTTCTTTCAAATGCTGCGAGATCAGCAAGCGAACAAACATCACGCAGCCCTGACCACCATGCACAATACCGGTGCAGTCCTTGATGCCAATGCTGGCATACTGCGCCCCTGCCGGCTGGCAGGTGAAGATCGGATTAATGACACCGACCCGGTCTTTTCCTTTTACTTCGCAGGACATGGAAATATTCCTTAGTAATGTTGCACAGTCAGTTCTTCGTTGAGCGATCCGTCGATGGTGAGCCAATCCATGCGCTTATGCACTTCCGCCATCAAAGCCTTGACCGCATCCTTACTCATCTGGGCAAGCCACGGGAAACGTAGTTGATACGCGCGCACCAGACAGACCGCATCAACCCAATAGCAGCGCTCCTGCAAGGTCGGGTTTTCTACCGGCTCCTCACACAAAATCTGTGTCGCCTTGCCCAAAATTCCGGCGTTTTGGTTTCGCCGGTCCCAGCTACGGGAATTGAACTGCCACAGACAGTTTTTCATGATGTAATCGACCAACTGGTCCATTTTATCTTTTGTATCTTCATCCATGGCACTTACTCCGCCGCCTCGGTTGTTACGGTAAGATCGAATGCCGGATAGGTTTTCTCACGCAGATGGGTGACGCAGTCTAGCTTGCCACTATATTCATGCCGTGTCGGGTCGTTTCTGATTTCATCCGGCAGGTTGACATCCGATAGCATCCGACGGGTGACAAAACCCTGATCGGTGGAAATCTCATCCTGGCTGATATCAAGCCCGGACAATTGATGCAGTGGCGAATACACCGCATTGTAAATATCTCGGGCAAAGCGTACCCAGCCTTCGTAGCCCTTATAAGGGCCATTATGATAGGCATGGGCATTCAGATAGGGTACACGCATCTTCTTGGCGATTTCACCGGGACGCTTACCGGTAAAAATCACATCCGGTTTCAGCATCCGTAAGGCTTCCTGGCCTTCGAGTTCATTAGGATCGTCAATCGCCAATGCGCCTTCGCTACAACGCGAGATCCCCTTTTCCATATCCCCCTGATGGCCAAACTTAGTATATACCGAAACGACCTTAACACCCATTTCAGCTTCAATGGCATGGGCCCAGTGCCATAGCTTGGAACCACCCGGCCATAAGCAAACGCGTTTGCCTTTAAGACGCTCTTTGTACCAATCCAGTTCGGGCTTCCAGCGTGCCGTTTCCTCGGCAATAATTTTCTCTGCTCGGTCTTCGATACCGAAAAATAGCCCAATCTTGCGTAGCGAATTGCTTAGGTTTTCAAAACCGAACCCGTCGATATCAAGGCGCGGAATGCCATAGCGCTTACGCAGTTCGTCACAAATATATTCAGCAGAACGGGCACATTCGAGCACATTAAGCTTGGCCCGGTGCATACCACGCAGGTCATCATATTTGCCATTACCGGTGAATGTTGACAGAACCTGAATACCCATGCGGCTGAAGAAATCGATCATGATTTCCTGATCGCCCTGAATATTATATTCACCAACATAATTGATAACGTAATCGCTGGTGATCTCAGGTTCTACCGTACCAACCTTCTGTGTCAGCCAGGCAATATTGATTTTATGGTGACCGCCCGACTGGCTTGGCCCGGCAAACCCCGGCGAGTTACAAACAAAGATGTCGACCTCCGGCATCTCCTCCATGACTTCCTGAGCAATAGCTTCAATATCATCACCGATCAGCGCCGTGGCACAGGTTTGATAAATTGTCATGCGCTTAATTTCGGGAAATGATTTAAACGCTTCAATGATGTTTTGTTTCAGCATTTTTTCAGCGCCAAAGACGATATTTTTTTCTTTTACGTCAGTGGCAAACGTGTATTTCAGCTGAAAATTATTGTTATCGCTGATGTAGCGTTTGGTCTGCCATGTGTCATAGGTGCAGCCAACCGGTCCATGGCTCATGTGAATAACGTCTTTCATCGGCGTGCCGATGACGTGCTTGGCACCGCAATACGCGCAGCCACGTTCCGAAATCGTTCCCGGAATGGTATTAAGATACCCCTTCGGTAAACAAGACGTCAGATCCTCATCGGCACCCTTGATTACCGCATGTTGTTTTCGTTCCGGAATAACCTTACTGCAGTCAAACAAATGATAAGGCATAATTCTCCTCCACCCGGCAGTCCATGCGGAACCGGTCATCAAAATCAAATACCAATCAGCATTTCATCGGTTGCGAGCGCCAGCCTGACAGATCAAACTGACGCTCTAACCTGGTCAGTCAGCGATGCCGTACTTGACAACCATCTTTTCGAGTTCGTCCATCGCCATTGGCTTTGGAATAACGAAGTTTTCGTTTTCGATGATCTTTTGCGCCAGAATTTTATACTCGTTAGCCTGATTGACGTTTTCGTCATATTCAGCAACGGTTTTTTTATTAAATTCGGCTTTTTGTACGATGTTATCGCGTGGTACGAAATGAATCATTTGGGTACCAATGGCCGCGGTGAACTCATCGAGGAATTCTCTTTCTCCATCCACATTGCGGCTGTTGCAGATGATACCGCCCAGGCGCACACCACTCTGTTTGGCGTATTTCACCAGCCCCTTACAAATATTGTTGGCTGCATAGACAGCCATCATTTCGCCCGAGGCAACAATGTAGACTTCCTGTGCCTTGCCATCGCGGATTGGCATAGCAAAGCCACCACAGACAACGTCACCAAGCACATCAAAGAAGATAAAGTCGAGGTCATCCGTGTAGGCACCATTGCCTTCCATCAGATCAATAGCGGTGATCACCCCGCGCCCTGCGCAACCGACACCCGGTTCCGGGCCGCCGGATTCAACACAGCGGATATTTTCATACCCGGTCTTGACGACCTTCTCGAGGGTAACTTTCTCAGCCCCGTACACCCGTAATGTATCCATTACGGTTTCCTGCGGCTTACCGCCCAGAATAAGGCGGGTCGAATCCGCCTTGGGGTCGCAGCCATGGATAAAAACATGCTTGCCATGGAAATGGGCTAAGGCGGCAGCGGTGTTCTGGGTTGTGGTGGATTTGCCGATCCCGCCCTTTCCATAAATAGCAACTTTACGAGTCATTCTTCGATCTCCCTTGCGATACTGACGACGACGGGATGATCCATCATCCTGACTATCTGATCGCAAAGGCCATGCCAGATTGTGACGCGGCTATATGGTCACGATTATTGTGCTCTGTAGTCACCGAAATATACGCAGGCTGTATCTATCGTCAGATTATAATATCGTTTTTGCCGTAGAAGGTAAAAAGACGGTTGCGGGACCTGCTACATCCGAGATAAGGAATGCCCCATTCGGATGATGGATAAATTTAACAGATAATGAAATTCCGATGTTTTTTTACCGCAAATGAAAATTCTGGCGACGGCATAAATAACCAGAAACGCCCCGACGTGGCCGGGGCGTTTCTTATGCACGAGATTATTTGCTAATGTCTGCAGTGCGAAAAGATTTATAGGTAATATTATAACGATCCATCCGCACGCCCAGTGATCGACGGGTAAGGCCAAGTTCACGGGCGGCCTCGCCAATATGGCCGTTGGTATTTTTCAAAGCCTCAACAATCATTTCATACTCGACCGAGCGCAGCTTGGATTCCAGACTAACACCAAAGGCCGTACCACTTTCGGCTGATGTTTGTAGCGATGGCGGTAAATTGTAGCTATGAATAACATCATCATCCGCTAGCAGCACCGAACGCTCAATAACATTTTCCAGTTCGCGGACATTTCCCGGCCAATGATAGCTCATCAGCATATTAATTGCCGGTGTTGATATACGCTTGACAGATTTGTTATTTTCCTTAGCAAAAGCTGTAACGAAATAGTCCGCCAGCGTAATCACATCACTGCCACGCTCACGAAGTGGCGGCACGATAATGGGAAAAACATTCAAGCGGTAATACAGGTCCTCGCGGAAGGTGCCTTTATCAACCATTTCAGCCAGGTTTCGATTGGTTGCCGCGATAATGCGAACATCAACCTTGACCGGCTTGTTACCACCGACACGTTCGAACGTTTTAAGCTGGAGCACACGCAGTAACTTTGCCTGCATCGAAAGTGATAATTCCCCAATTTCATCAAGGAATATCGTGCCGCCATCAGCCATCTCAAACCGGCCCTTACGCATAATGACCGCGCCAGTAAAGGCACCTTTTTCGTGACCGAACAGCTCGCTTTCTGCAATACTTTCCGGCAGAGCGGCACAGTTGAAACTGACGAACGGACCATCTGCATTGCTGCCGTTATAATGTATGGCGTTGGCAACCAGCTCTTTGCCGACACCGCTCTCGCCCAGAACAAGTACAGTGGTTTTGGCCCCGGCTACTTTATATACAAGATCATAAACATCCTGCATCGGCTTAGAATTGCCCATGATATTGGAGGGTCGAAAACGCTCCTTCAAAACGTTTTTCAAACGGCGGTTTTCATTTTCTAACCGGACTTTTTCGAGATTTTCCATCATATAGAGTTCGGCAGCCGGCGCGATAATCGCAGCGATCATCGATAGGATTTCGACATCCTGTTTAAGCAGCCGTGGATTCATATAGTGGCGTTCGGCCCCAATTGTTCCAAGCACCTTATGGGCATGCATGATGGGAATGCAGAAGAACGCTGCTTTGCGATGTCCTTTGCGGGCCAGGGACCCAGTTTTATCAGCAAAATAGGCATTATCGCGTGGCTCATGCACAATGATCGTGCTGCCGGTTTCAACAACCCGGCCAGTAATACCCTCACCGGGAGCATAGATGCCGCGACTTTTCTCCTCCTCGGTTAGGCCAAAACTGTCATGGATGAAGATTGTGCCACTGCCGCGATCGTACAGCGTAACCATGCCACACAGCATCTTCATCTGCTGTTGCATGACACTGAGGATTACGGGCAAAGATGCCGCAAGATCTGCATTGTCGATGATAATCTGGCTGATACGATAGAGTATCGGCAGGACATTGACACGGCACTCTCCCGTGAAACAATGACCGAACTCGCTATCGAATTCGCCTATATTGCCGATGTCGTAGACGGGGGTAGAAATCTCACCACCACCTTTCGCTTCCGGGCGAATTGCCCATCTGCACACTTGCAAATTCAAGGCCATTTACCATTAGTACAATTTACCTTACCCGCTTCGAAATGTTTGTAGGTATATCAAGCACATAGCGCGTTATAAGCGACATTGTCGTTTATATGCGTCTTGATTATTTATCAGGCAATGGCGCGTAGAATTTACCCAAACAACCAAAAGTTATTTTGATAGCAATTTTCAAAATTTCAAATTGCGTGAAATAATAGCCCGTTCACCAATCATTTTGGCACTTTTCTTGCGGCAGACAGATCGAAAAAACAATCAGGATGGTTTTATTATGTCCTCTGACAGACTAAATGCCGAAGCCCCCAGCGAACGCACCCGTTGCCAGCGATATGCCTGGCAGGCACAATATGATCGGGCGACAGTTACCGCCATTCTCGATGCTATACCGATGGCCTACATCGGCTGCAATATGAACGGGGTACCATTTGTAACCCCAACTTTCTTCTGGCGCGAAGGAGATCGGGTTTACTGGCATGGTTCCAAAGACGGACGAATGTTTAAAGCGCTGCCTCAACAAGACATCTGTTTCACTGTGGCATCGTATGACGGGCTTGTGGTGGCGCGTTCGGCCTATAACTTCAACTGTAATTACCGCTCGGTCATGCTGCTGGGCCGGGCAGAGCTGATCGAGGACGATACTGTAAAAGAGGAAAAGCTGCGGCGTTTTGTCAACGGCTTAATCCCTAACCAATGGGAACGCCTGCGCCCGGTTCATAAGCATGAGATTAAGGCAACCGCCGTTGCATCACTTTCTATTGCGGAGGCCTCCTGTAAAGTCCGCGTCGGCCCACCACTTGATGATGAGGAAGACTATAACTTCCCGACCTGGGCCGGGGTTATTCCAATCCAAAACCTGGTTTTGCTGCCAGAGCCGGACCCGCGCAATCTGCCTGAAGTCCCTATGCCCGATGATATACTCAAATATCGGATTGGATAAACGACACAGCAGTATTTACATCGCACGGACAATGCCAGCATAACTTATAATGTTGGCATTGCCGATAATATTTGTCCCGCCGATACGGCTTCGCATCCGTTACACAGCTCCAGCTCACGCCGAAAACTTGCCCGATGAAGAATGTCTATCATCTCGATGATTTCCGGCAAATTGACGGTCGTTTTCTGCATAACAAGCGAACAATGCCGCTGTGATAATGGGATAAAATCCAACCCGAAGGCTTTCGCGGCCTGCCGCGTCGTAATGCAGCCATCAGCCTTACGCATATGAACATGCCAGGCCGCCGGCATATGGCCCTGTATAACATGATTATAACCATTAATACGGTCGCGCTTTTTCACACTATTAAGGGCTTCATCAAGTAGCATACGGCACCGCGTTCCCGGCTCACGATTAATAATCATTACATCAGAACGGATGAAGTCATCGATTGTTGCGATATGCTTAGGGTTTCCTGCCGCAACGGCAATGCCTTCCTGCGCCGAATAAAATCCGATAATCGACATGTTGCGTAAGTCGGTCCGACTAAGCTTTGCCCCCTCCATCTGGTCACGCTCAGAAGATACGCAATGATATGCAATATGGGTAAGACCGTGACGCAGCAGATCAAACGGATTACTGTTCAGCTTATCGATTGTAATAAGATCAATCCCCGACAGTTGCAGATGGTGACCAAGCACCTGAAAGGCCGGATCGTCGCCAGAAACCAACAATCGCTTGCGTGTGCGATCCGTCTGCGGAAAGGTCTGCACCTTTACCGTTGCTTTTTTTGCGGGCTCCATACCAACCACGACACCGTCCGGGGGATGACGGAAATCACGCGATGTTGCCAAATCCGTAGCAATAAGGCGCTTGCCAACTTTCACCAGATGAACCGGCTGCCCCACCTCTGCCATTGCCGCCCCAGGCAGAACATGGGCTGTATCACAATTACTGAGCTCGTCTTCTAGGCTGTTCAGGAAAAACAAATCTTCTACGGCAACACAGAATGCTGCAGACAGCTTCAATGCCACCAACGTGTTGGGGATATAGCTACCGGCTTCTATGGCATAGACCGTCTGGCGGGTTACCCCGATCAATGCGGCCGTCTGGGAAACGGTCAAACCACGCTGCTTGCGTATAAAAGAAAGATTATTCTGAACTTTCATGAATCTATCCAGCTGTCGTATACCGAACCGTAGCCCTTACCACAAACAGCAAGTGGACCACACACCAATTTGTCGCTTATCAGTATGATATGTCTTTTAAATACGTCAAGTATTGCTATCCACCCTATGCCATTTTGCCACGTTGTACGGCATAGATTTATCCTGCATGCCAGCAAAACACCTCCTAAACGCCTAAAATAACAGCGGCTGCGTGTCGGCATAGCACGCCAGGTCGGCATCACGCACAACATCCGCCTTTCCGATTGTTCCAATCAGCAAAGGTGAATTCGGATCATGCAGAGCCCAGTTTCGCCGGACAGCTTCCTGATTGTAATTGGCATAGCAGTACAAACAGCCGTGCAGACATGTGTTGTAAGCACCGATATCGCGGCTGGGATAACAGGCGCATTCGGCACGATTGGCTTTTGCGTGGATGTTTTTTAATCCGGCGCCCACGGCTTTTTCCAACACCGACTTTGCAAGACAGCCGGACATATCGACACCATAACCGCGCAGATCGGCAGCTTCGGCGCACGTTTTGATGGCAATGTGGTAACGCGCAGCGATTGCCACCAGAGCCTCGGCCAGGCGGATCTTATCCTCTGCACTGACTGCAAGAATACCGGGAAAGTTCCGCTTGGTCTTCTGATAGAGGCTGATAAAGCTGATAACACAGACATCGGTGTAACCCGATAAGGCTTGTGCCATCTTTTCAAACGCTGCCAGATGAGCGTTAAAATCGTAGCGGCCATGGAAAAAGATCGGATCATAGCGCCAGCAAACCCGATGCGCGCCGTATTTTTCCGAAAGAATTCGAAAATCCCGGATCACCTGATCAGGGTGCGGTACATGGGGTTCGATATCCCGACCATAAGGCGTGATGGTGACAAACCAATAACTCGAAAACGCATCAAGCTCGGCCAGATGGGGTAACATCGGTCGTGGGTTCTTGGTGCAGAATAACAAACAATCGACAACATCTGGGGCCAGCCGATACCGTGTGATCTGACTGGGATAATAGGGATTGCGCACGCAAACCGATCCCTGATGGATGCGGCTCAGAAACCAAGGGCTGAAAAAAGCCGGAATATCGGTTCTTGCACCAGAATTAATCAGCATCCGTCATCAGCATTTTGTGTCACACCAGCCCTGTTACACGCTGGAGGGATCAGTGATATCCCGCCTCATACCAACGACGACTGCGGTTCACAATCCAGACGACGGTGAGCATCACCGGCACTTCGATCAGCACACCGACAACTGTGGCCAGCGCCGCGCCGGAATGAAAGCCAAACAGACTGATAGCGGCGGCTACTGCCAGCTCGAAGAAATTTGAGGCCCCGATCAGGCTGGAAGGCCCCGCCACACAATGTTTTTCACCCACCGCACGGTTGAGCAGATAGGCGATACCGGCATTGCCATAAACCTGGATCAGGATCGGTACGGCCAGAAGCGCAATAACCATGGGCTGTGCGAGTATCTGTTCGCCCTGAAAGCCAAACAACAGCACCAGCGTGGCCAAAAGGGCAACCAGCGATACCGGCCCCAGCGCATGTTGCAAGCGGGTTAAAGCCCCCGCCCCACCCGTTGTCAGCATCAGACGGCGCAGAATTTGTGCCACCAGCACCGGAATAACAATGTAGAGCAAGACCGACAGGGCCAAAGTATCCCACGGGACACGGATGCTCGACAGCCCCAACAACAATCCGACGATCGGCGCAAAAGCCACCACCATGATGCTGTCATTCAGTGCCACCTGTGACAGGGTGAAATGCGGCTCGCCCTTACACAGATTTGACCAGACGAATACCATCGCGGTGCAGGGTGCCGCCGCCAGCAGAATAAGACCCGCAATATAGCTGTCAATTTGTGCGGCAGGCAGCAGAGGGCGAAACAGATAGCCGATAAACAGCCACCCCATCAGCGCCATAGAAAACGGCTTAATCGCCCAGTTGACGATTAGCGTTACCCCGATACCGCGCCAATACTGCCCGACAGTGCGCAAAGCGGCAAAGTCAATTTTCAGCAACATCGGAATGATCATTAGCCAGATTAATACCGCAACCGGCAAATTGACCCGCGCCAGTTCGGCCGCACCGATCAGTCGAAAAACACTTGGTAGAAGCTGGCCAAGTACGATTCCGGCCCCAATACACAGGGCGACCCAAAGGGTAAGATAGCGCTCAAATTTTGACATGATGGTTCCTAAAATCCGATATTGCGGCAAAGCAATTTCGCACTGACCGGGCATAGCCCTTGCGCCTGCCGGGTCGAAAGGATACTTTGTGGCGCCGCATCGCGTGCAACGGGTTTAAAGCCGATCATCTCAAAGTAATCGGCAGCCGAAATGGTAAGCAACCATGCCCGCCGCGCCCCGGCCAGAAACGCCCGATAGAGCAGCAACGCGACAAGATTGCGGCCAACCGCCTTGCCACGCAACGCTTCGGGTACGACAATGGAGCGGATCAGAGCATCGTCACCATAGCCTTCAAATCCACCATACCCGGCCAATGTACCACCCAGTGTATGATAGGCATAAAAAGAGCGCCCAGCCTCGCCAAGATCATCAATCGGCAATGCAGCCTGTTGTAATGCAGCGGTAAAACCGGCATCACTTCCCCCAATCAGGCGATCACGCAGGAAAGGCGCACCATCTTCTTTACTGAAATCAACGCCCGGCAGTTTCGGCAAAAGATCGAGCACCACATCGGATGGGCGGCACAAGCGCACCGCATTCCCCGTATCAACCAGCGGGCGGTTGATCAGAATAGGATGAGCCAGCATTGCGCTGATAATATCCGCATCGCTGACATCAGGTTTATCCAGACCAAGCTCTTTATACGGTGCTTCTTTTTTACGTAGAACATCACGCGGCGTAAGCCCGGCGCGGGTAATCAGCGAACGCAACACATCCGTCGAAGGTGGGGTTTGCAGATAAGAAATGATGGTCGGCTCGCCCCCCGCGCGGCGGATCAATGCCAGCACATTGCGCGACGTACCACAGGCCGGATTATGATAGATAGTCATCGACTTTATATTTTTTTGCTCAATCATATAGTTCCCTCCAGATCGTTATGCACACCAGCCTAATGGCTTAAGCTAATAATATTTTTGCCTTTTCAACTACCGTAGTGATCGCTGCATCCGAAGCAGGCGACATTCCTTTATTCATACCAATATCTGCCAGACGGAGTGTGAGAAAGTTCACAAATCCCGCTGTTTGAAGTGTTTTGCTGGCACAATTCAGCGGGCACCCATCAATCGCAAGAATCTTTTCCGCAGCTCTGGTGTTGTGAATAATCGAGGCAACCATTCCACCCAGACCAGAAAGGCAGTACATCTTTCCAACCCCCTCCATATTCAATCCACGAGCTACCCGGTCAGAAATTTCACCAACATCGGCAGCACCAGAACAAGAAAATATAAGTTTTGATGATCTCGCGCATGCACAAGACTTTGCTTCAGACATTGGATTATCCTTTCAGCCAGCTATCGACATCATCTACCTTTGGCAGCCCACCGGCATGCACCACCTTACCATCAATGATAATGCCCGGCGTAGATGCGATACCGTATGACGCAATGGCGGCATAGTCGGTGATCTTTTCCAGTGTAATCGCAATGCCCAACGTCTCTGCCTGAGCTTTGATCATGTCCGCAGTCTGCGAACAC
Source organism: Micropepsis pineolensis (assembly GCF_055392125.1). Taxonomy (NCBI): domain Bacteria; kingdom Pseudomonadati; phylum Pseudomonadota; class Alphaproteobacteria; order Micropepsales; family Micropepsaceae; genus Micropepsis; species Micropepsis pineolensis. The sequence continues at coordinate 2,130,987 of NZ_AP042408.1, read as the reverse complement.
CGGCAGCAGCCCGAGCCAAGCACTTTGACCTGTTTCATAATTCCACCCCTCAGAACAATATGTTGAACAGATAACCGACGAACAGAATTCCGACACCAACAACACTGACAAACACGGCAATCAGACGCAGACTGAGGACTTTGCGCAGGATAATAATTTCCGGCAGCGACATCGCAGTCACACTCATCATGAAAGCCAAAACCGTACCCAGCGCCGCCCCCTTTTCGATCAGGGCTTCAACCACCGGAATAATCCCGGCTGCACTGGAATACATCGGAATACCAAGGACCACAGCTGCCGGAACCGACCACCAGGCCTGACGCCCGATAATAGCCGCGAGCACGCCGGACGGCACATAGCCGTGGATGAAAGCCCCAACGGCGATACCCAACACAACCCAAAACCAGACTTTTCCGACAATGTCATGCAATGCCGTTATCCCTGCATGGATACGGTCCTCGACACTGTAGTGTTGCCGGGGGATCGGCACTTCGGCACTTCGCAAATTACGCACCCAATCCTGCAGCCAGCCTTCCAGCTTCAGCCGCCCGATTACCCAGCCGGACACAATCGCAACCGCCAAGCCAAAGACCAGATAGATCAGCGCCACTTTCCAGCCAACCAGTGCCAGCAGAAGCCCAAGCGCCACTTCGTTGACCATGGGCGACGCAATCAGAAAGGAAAAGGTCACGCCCAATGGCACACCGGCAGAAACAAAACCAAGGAATAAAGGAATTGCCGAGCAGGAACAGAACGGCGTCACGATGCCTAATCCTGCCGCAGCAATATTGCCGACACCTTCGCGCTTACCAGACAGTAAAGCTCGTGTGCGTTCTGCCGTAAAAAAGCTGCGCACCACCCCCATGGCAAAAACAATCAACGACAGCAGTAATAAAACCTTGGGGACTTCAAACAGGAAAAATGCCACCGCCGCATAAAGAGGCCCCGCATGGGACAACGGCAATAAGGATGCGAACCATTGTGCAACCGGCTCCAGTAACAGATAAACCACAACCCACAACAGGACCGCCGTCATGGCTCCCCATAACCAGACATTAGGTATTCTGCTGCAATAAAGGCGGATCGCACTCATGTCACTTTTTTCCTCCCAACGCTACCTGCCGCTGCAGCATAGATAACGGCATCGACGATTTTGCGAATCTGCGTCGGCAATTGTGAATTCTTGCGATAGCGCACCCACTGCGCATCGCGCCGGTCAGTCACCAGCCCAGCCTGTTTAAGCACCAGCATATGGCGCGACATGCGCGACTGAGTGGCATTCAATTTTTCCATCAGCTCGCAAACGCAATGCTCCTCTCCATCCCAGACCAGCAGTAACGCCCCCAGCCGGGTTGGATCGGACAGCGCCGACATCAGGTTTACAATCTCATCCATGCTTATTACTGCCTATGCGCATAAACGCATATACTGCATCTGAACCAGCTGCGCAATACGTTCAATGGTATATTTAAGTGAACCACCTACTCTGCCACAACAGCCTTTAAGCACCGCGACAGATAAGCAATGGTGCGTTCGGCCCTTTGCGGCAGCGGCCATTCGGAACGGTGAATAAGCCACAGCGTATCGACCACCGGCTTACCACATTCGACCACCCGAATGGCATCTGGCTTACCAAAAGCCTGCCGGGCATAACGCGGGATCACCGTGAACCCCAACCCAAGTGCCACCGGCTCCAGCAGCAATCCAATCTGATTGCTGAAACCGTGACATGGCAAACTGTGCACCCCCGGATTGCCGGGATAGCGGCGACGGAACAGTCGCGCAGCCATGGCCTGTCCGTCAGGATGGTCAATAAAGCCAAGCCTAGCGAGGTCCTGCCATGTACAGGGCTTTTCGTGGGCCGGCGCTACCAGCTCCAACGGCTCTTTACAGAATGGCCGGGCAGCCAGCCGTTCATCCTCCGGCTTATGTGTGACCAGACCGAACGTATAGTTCTTGCCCAGCACAGCCTCGATTACCTCCTGATCGGGGGCGAAACGATGGCGCATGATCAGTTCCGGATTAGATTTCTGCCAGGTCAGCAATAAAGGATAGAGATACAGACCGATGCTGCCCGGCGTGATCAGACTTACCTCGCCATAATCGGCACTTTCATCTGTCAGGCGGCAGTGCAGGCGACGGGTGGCCTGATCGACCTCGCTGCCATAGACCAGTAGCGCTTGCCCCGCCGGGGTCAGCTCGATCTGGCGTGGGCGACGGATGAAAAGCGCACCGAACTCCGCCTCCAGATGGCGAATTTGCTGACTAACCGCCGCCTGGGTCAGGCCCAGCCGTTGCCCGGCGCGGGTAAAATTGCCCACTTCCGCCAGCGTGATGAAGGTTTTAAGCCACTGCGGGTTTATCATAACGATATCTTATAGACACCATAACTTACAGATACTTCTTATTATAGCGCACAGTACGTATATTTGTCACGGTTACAAGATTACGGGTATTCAGACAGTCCCTCAATGGCACGACACAATTACATGCAGGCAGCAATGACATTCGCTGGCGAAAACAGGAATAAGGCCCCTCACTGGCAGCCCCATCTTATTGTGGACCGCGAACGGATTACGGGACAAAATCCGTTCGCGGACGAAGCACTGCTCACGCGTTACGGGCTTTTGCTCGCCCAATAACCGACGTGTCACAACACGCTTACGCGAACGGGACGCCCAATGCCGCCATCGAACGAAACTGTACCGCAAACCTATCCGGCCTGGACTTGGCACAACGGTGCCGAGGTGCGCGATCTGCGCTGTCAGGAAATTGCCCCACGACCGCTGAACCCCGGCGAAGTTTGGGTGAAGAACGCCGTCATCGGTTTAAACCCCGTCGACTGGAAAGTGCTTGGCCCAGCCCTTGGCTGGCAGCCGGGTCACGTTCCCGGTGTTGATGGTGCCGGTACGGTGGTGGCGGTGGCCGACGGTGTTCCCACGAAATGGTTGGGCCAGCGTGTGGCCTACCACCAAAGCCTGACGGCACACGGCAGTTATGCCGCCTATACCCCGATCCGGGCCGAGGTGTTGATGCGGCTGCCAAAGCCGCTCGACTTTACCGCCGCCGCCAGCTTTCCCTGCCCCGGCCTGACCGCCTGGCAGGCCATCGAAAAGATACCGGCCCCCGATGGGGCTGCGCTGCTGATCAGTGGGGCGGGTGGTGGCGTGGGTAATTATCTGGTGCAGTATGCCATGGCGCGGGGCTTTACCGTTACGGTGATGTGCAACCCACGGCATTGGGAACGGCTTGGTGCGCTGGGGGCATCGGCCTGCATTGCCGGTCCGCTGCCACAGGGGCAATCTTGGCAGCCCGAGGATGGTCTTTTTTATGCCGTCATCGACTGCGTAAGCGAAGACCATGCGGCCCGCCTTGCCCCGGCGCTGAAAGCCAATGGTCAGCTGGTTTGCATTCAGGGCCGTGTCAGTGGATGGCCCTGCCCCCCCTTTGAACGGGCCATATCGGCACATGAGGTGGCACTGGGCGCGCTCCATCAGCATGGTGACAGCGCCGCCTGGGCCCAGCTGACCGCCGATGGTGAAACCTTGCTGGCCTATATCGCCGTAGACCGCCTAGAACCGGAAACGCTGGAAATACGATCTTTTGCCGAATTGCCTGAACTGCTGCAAGCCCTCAAGCACCGCAGCTTCAGCGGTAAAGCCCTGATCCGATTGTGATTAAGCCCCCCCCGAAGGAGTAGAGTATGTCGGCAGTATTCACGCCGTTTAAACTGAAGGACGTCACGTTACGCAACCGCATAGCGGTGCCGCCCATGTGCCAATATATGGCCACCGACGGCCTGACCAATGACTGGCATCAGGTCCACTACGCCAGCCTCGCTCGTGGCGGGGCCGGTCTGGTTATCCTTGAAGCCACGGCCGTGGCGCCGGAAGGCCGCATCACCCCCGGCTGCCTTGGCCTGTGGAACGACGCCCAAATTGAAGGCCATGCTAAGATCGTCAAGGCGATCAAAGCTGCCGGTGCCGTGCCGGGCATTCAGATCGGCCATGCCGGTCGCAAGGCATCGGCTAATCTGCCGTGGGAAGGTGACGACCATATTGCCGAGGTGGACCCGCGCGGCTGGCAGACCATCGCCCCATCGGCGGTGGCCTTTGGCGCCAATCTGCCCAAAGTGCCCAAGGCAATGACTTTGGATGACATTACCCGGATCAAGGCTGATTTTGTTGCCGCTGCCAAGCGCGCCCGCGCCGCGGGGTATGAATGGCTTGAGCTGCACTTCGCCCATGGCTATCTGGCGCAGAGTTTTTTCTCACCCTATTCCAATCAGCGTACGGATCAATATGGCGGCAGCGCGGAAAACCGTGGCCGTTTCCTGATTGAAAGCATGGCAGACATTCGTAAAGTGTGGCCGGAGAACCTGCCCTTCACGGCCCGTTTCGGTGTTATTGAATATGACGGTCGCGACGAAGAAACCCTGACGGAATCGATTAATCTGGTCAAAAAGTTCAAGCAGACCGGCCTTGATCTGATCAGCGTCAGCATCGGCTTCAACACCCCAACGGCCAAAATCCCATGGGGCCCCTCGTTCCTCGCCCCGGTCGCCAAGCGCGTGCGCGATGAAGTGCAGATCCCGGTGGCCTCCGCCTGGGGCTTTGGTACGCCGCATGCTGCCGAGGCCAGCATTGCCAACGAACAGCTTGATGTCGTCATGGTGGGCAAGGCCCATCTGGCCAACCCGTTCTGGCCCTATTTTGCCGCGCGCGAACTCAAGATCGATAAGCCGAGCTGGGTGCTACCCGCCCCCTATGCCCATTGGCTTGAGCGTTACAAAGAATAACCGATTTAACGTCTAACTCCACCTTGCGGCGTCGGCCTTAAAAGCTGACGCCGTTTTTTTTTCGGATTATCCGTCTTACCATACCGAGGTTGCGGAGCCGTTCCCATCAGGCGGGCAGTCAGATCTGTACCACCGGAACCGCACACCGCGTCCGACGGCACAAGGTGCAGGCACCGGACAGGCACGACATTTGCCGCTGAGCATAAAATAGACAGAACTGTTCGGTGTTGTCAGCACATCCAGCATCAGCGCGATAGCAATCAGGCAGCCGATTGCCCACCATTGCCATTTTGGTATCATGTCACCCCTCCGCTGCCCGCAAGGTTACGCCCGGCAGCGGTGGGTGACAATAATCTGCAGCTTACACTTTGTTCAGGTAATCCTGACTGTAAATCTCGCTGCCTTTATCTTTAAATTCTTCCGACTTCTTTTCCATCGCCGCGCGGATCTGATCGGTAGACAAAAGGTCATTCGTCTTGCGGGCTTCGTCCTGCACTTCCTTGGAAATCCGCATCGAGCAGAATTTCGGCCCGCACATCGAACAGAAATGGGCAATCTTGGCCCCTTCGGCGGGCAGCGTTTCGTCGTGGAAACTTTCCGCCATTTCCGGGTCAATAGACAGGGCAAACTGATCGCGCCAGCGGAACTCGAACCGCGCTTTGCTCATGGCGTCGTCCCAGATCCGTGCCGCCGGATGGCCCTTTGCCATATCGGCCGCATGGGCAGCAATGCGATAGGCCACCACACCGGCACGGACATCATCACGATCCGGCAGGCCGAGATGTTCCTTCGGGGTGACGTAGCACAGCATGGCGGTACCGAACCAGCCGATCATCGCCGCACCGATGGCCGAGGAAATATGGTCATACCCCGCCGCCACATCAGTGACGAGCGGGCCGAGGGTATAGAACGGTGCCTCGTCACAGGCGGCAAGCTGGCGATCCATATTTTCCTTGATCTTATGCATCGGCACATGGCCGGGGCCTTCGATCATGACCTGCACATCGTATTTCTGTGCGATTTTGTTCAGCTCGCCCAGCGTATCGAGTTCGGCAAACTGCGCCGCGTCATTGGCGTCCGCAGTCGAGCCGGGGCGCAGACCATCACCCAGTGAAAACGCCACATCATACGCAGCCAGAATTTCACTGATTTCCTCAAAATGCGTGTAGAGGAAATTTTCCTTATGATGGGCCAGACACCACTTGGCCAGGATCGAACCACCGCGCGAAACAATGCCCGTGGTGCGGTTGATGGTCAGCGGAATATGCGCCAGACGCACACCGGCATGGATGGTGAAATAATCCACGCCCTGCTCGCACTGCTCGATCAGCGTGTCGCGATACAGCTCCCACGTCAGTTCTTCGGCGATACCACCGCATTTTTCCAGTGCCTGATAGATCGGCACCGTACCAATCGGCACCGGGGCATTACGGATCAGCCATTCGCGGATGGCGTGGATGTTGCGCCCGGTGGAAAGGTCCATCACGGTATCCGCGCCCCAGCGGATCGACCACACCATTTTTTCGACTTCTTCAGCCACACCAGACGCGACCGCCGAATTGCCGATATTGGCATTGATCTTGGTCAGGAAGTTGCGGCCGATAATCATCGGCTCGGTTTCCGGGTGGTTGATGTTGGCGGCAATAATGGCGCGACCACGGGCAATTTCCGACCGCACGAATTCTGGCGTCACCTCGTCCGGGATGGCGGCGCCGAATGACTGGCCGTCACGCAAGGCGCTGCGGCCGAGATTTTCGCGGACGGCAACGAATTTCATTTCTTCGGTAATGATACCGGCGCGGGCATAATGCATCTGGGTGACGCGGCGGCCTGCCTTGGCCCGCAAGGGTTTCAAACCATGGCGGTCAAACTGCGGCACCGCCACCGCCTCGCCCTCTTTCAGGCCGTTATCAAGATGATGGGGGGGGCGTCCGTCATATTCCTCGACATCACCACGGGCCAGAATCCAGTCCCGCCGCAGGGGTTTTAAGCCCTTTTCAATGTCGATCTCGGCGGCGGCATCGGTATACGGCCCCGAGGAATCGTAAAGCCGCACGGCAGGCTCGCCCCCGGACAGCGCCACCTCGCGAAACGGCACCCCGTTCACATAGATTTTTTGGGAGCCGGGAAAGCTGCCACGGGTGATCGACTGCTGGACTTCGGGTGCAATGGGAGCGTGCTTGTTCATAGCGCCTCTTCCTACGGCGGGATTAACCGCATCAGGTTCAAAGGGACCCGCGCCATTGCGATCTCAGCCCTGTTACTTCAGGGCGCCCCCGGACTGGGCCGATATTGACCGAGTTGTGAACTGTGTCAAGGGTATGACAAATGCAATCAGAAGATGTCGCATTGGAAGACCATACAAAACTTGTCAAAATATACCGTAGTAGCAGGAGATGGGCATGACAGTTCCCCATGCAAATATAGTAACAAAATGCGCTGGCATAATTGGCTGGTTATGGCTCGGGGGATGCGTGATCTTTATTCTCTGGCTGATGATATATTCTGCCAGATCCCAATTCATATCGCCGCGAATTTTCTTTGCTCTTGCCATCCCACCCGTGTGGCTGATTTGCTGGGCAAAACAGTATCGTACCAATCAGCTCACATCATCTGAAAAACAGGCTGCACCACGCCCCCAGTCATCACAACAAACGACTATAGCTGTGCAGAAGCTGGCGGCCGCAGTGTCCAGTACACAATCCGGCCATCAGGTGCGTTTGCAATCTTTTCCTGAAATTAAACTTGAACACGGGCTGACAATCCCGCCGCAGCATCATGCAGACAAAAAGTAAAATACAGACGGGGCATACCTGCCTGCCCCGTCTGCTCAAACCAATAAACTATAAAACAGTAGCTATATAGCCTATTTCTCGACCTGCAGGGGCTTACCCATTGCGGTGGGAAGCGACACATCCATGATCTGCGCCAGCGTCGGGGCGATATCGCGCATATCGATCTCGCCCAGCGCTTTGTGGGCGATGCCGGGGCCTTTGATCATAAAAGTGGCGCGCATTTCCGGATGGGTCGGGAAATAGCCGTGCGTCCCTTTAAGGCTGGATTTTGACACCATCGGCACCACGATGCTGTCGCCGCCATAATAGCCCAGCGTATAATCGACAAAGAAACTCGCCTTGGCATTACCGCCCAAGGCTGCGATGCCCTTGGCGTCAATCACCTTGGCCACACCGCTTTTGGGGTCTGCCGCCAGTTTATCCAGCACGGCTTTGACCTTGGCCTTCACCGCTTCATCCGCGGGGTTGGCCAGCACGATCAGCGAGGAACCACCGGCATTCCACGGCATTACCTGCCAGGAAACGACCTTCTTGCCGTCTGCATCCAGTTTGACCAGCCCGGCATCAACAAACGGGCGGACCAGATTGACTTCCTTGTCCACGGCGGCAAAACCGTGATCGGAAACAATGGCAACAACCACATCCGGCTCGGCCTTTTGCGCCGCCGCTATCAAAGCGCCAACCGCACTATCGACCGTTTCAATGGCGGTATGGGCCTCGGGCGAGCCGGGACCGAATTCATGCTGTTCGCCATCGACACTGCTTAAATGCAGGGTGAAAAATTCCGGCTTTTCCTCGGCAATCATTGCCGCCGCCAGTTTGGCCTTGGCCACATCATGCTGGGGCTTTTCGCCAAACGCCGCCGCAACCGGAACCCCGGCCGCCTTGCCAACCACCGCACCAATACCAAACGGCACTGACAAGGCATCGATCAGCTTAAGGTCTTCTGCATTGGCAGCGCGCCAATATTCGGGAATGTTATAGTCGATCGAAGGATTGCCTACACTGACCGGCCAGCCCAGACTGGCGACCACCTCATGTTTGGCATGCACCACATCCCATAAGGTCGGCACCTTGATATCTGACGAATACCAGTACCAGCCGCCCATGTTCTTGTCTTCGGGATCAAATGTGGTGTTGTTGGCAATGCCATGGACCGCAGGCCACACGCCGGTGACCAGCGTGGTGTGGTCTGGATAGGTCACCGTCGGCAACACATTCTTCACGCCCGAAGCATAGGCCCCATCGCTGAGGAAGCTTTTCAGGTTGGGCACCTTAAGGCCCCGCTTATCCGCCTCGATAATGTCAAGCGGACGCAACCCGTCAATCGATACCATCAGCACCGGCCGGGCATCGGCCGATACGCTCACCATCAACGCGGCAGCCGCCGCAGCCCATATCCGAAACTTCATAAACCAGCCCTTTTGTGATAAATACCGTTTGCGATTTGTTGGCTGCAAAATCGTTCAAAATTGTGACAGTTACATGCACGCTGGCAGGCGCTTTGAACTTTTCCTGCACAGTGGTGACCGATATGACCATGGAGTGCCTGCAACACTCTGACTTTAATAGCTTCTTTCTCCACAAGATCGCCCCAAACAGGATTGACAGAACACCCAAGGCAGTGCTGTCACGGAACCATCATCATTGGCTGCTGAAATCAGCATCTGTTTGCGGGGGATATATGTCGCGAAAGTTTCAATGGGTGTCCTATGCCGTACTGGCATCTTTGCTGGTTCCGGCCGGGGCCGAGACGGCCGACACTGCCGGGGCAGATTTTGGCAAGATCGAAACCGTGGTGGTGACGGCGCAAAAACGCGCCCAAAGCCCGGTTGAGGTGCCTTTTGCTCTCACCGCCTATAGCGGCGATTTCCTTGCAAACGCCCGGTTACAGGATTTTAGCAAGCTTTCGCAGTTCGTGCCCGGTTTCGAGGTGCAGGACCAGTCCCCCAACAATCCCGGTTTTGTCATGCGCGGCATCACCTCGGATTCCAACGACTCCACCCAGGAGGCCCGCGTTTCGGTGTTCGAGGACGGGGTTTCGGCTTCGCAATCCCGCGGGGCCTATTTCGAGCTGTTCGATGTCGAGCGTGTGGAGGTGGCCAAGGGGCCACAATCGACCCTGTTCGGCCGTTCGGCCCTGATCGGTGGCGTCAACGTCATCACCAACAAAGCCAATCCAGACAAGTTTGAGGCCGAGGCCACCGGCGAAATCGGCAATTATGATTATCACATGGTCGACGCCATGGTGAATATTCCGCTGTCCGATACGCTGGCGGTGCGGCTTTCGGGCCGTTACAAAAGCCGCGACGGCTATACCAAGAACCTGCTCGGCGGCGAAAACTTCAATTCGGTTGAAACCGGGGCGGCGCGTGCCTCGATCGCCTGGCGTCCGTCGCAGGATTTCAGCGCCGATGTCATTTTCAATTTTGAACGCGATACCCCCAGCGGTACGGGCTTCAAATCGGGCGAGATCGTGCCGTTTGATCCCACCACCGGCACGGTACTGGGCACCACCGATCACAACACCGGCGCCGCGCTGGCCAGCCCCGAAGGCTTCGAGCATAACAAAAAACTCGGCCTTGACCGCAATTTGTACAGCGGTACGGTTATTCTCAATTACCATCTGAACAACAGCTACAGCGTCAGTTCGAACACCGCCTATCGGCGGTATGAATCCGAAGAAGTGTTCGATCCCGATGGCACCGCGCTGCCCATCGTCGCCATGGCTGAAGACGCCCGCGGCGATCAGTTCAGTCAGGATATCCGGGTCAATTATGACCATGGCGGTCGCGTCAGCTGGTTCGGCGGCGTCAGCTATTTCTACGAAAACGATTCCTCGCGCATCCCGATTCAGATCGACGAGCCGCTGCTGCTGGCACTGTTCACCGGGCAGGTTTCCTATGCCCACCCGCAGCCGACCGCCTATTACAACTCCGCCGCCTATGTGGCGGGATATACGCCGGTTGAATTACAGGCGCTGGCGGGGGCCTATGGCGGCAGCATCGACAGTACGACCGCTGCGGGGCTGGCCAGCAACCTCGACAGTGCCCATTGGGAGCAATACACCACCTATGGCAAGACCAAATCGGTTGATCTGTATGGCGATGTCACCGTGCGGCTGACCGACAAGATCGAAGCGCAGGCGGGTTTACGCTTCTCGCACGACGACAAGCAAAGCGCCTATGCCGCAATGACCGATGGCCGCTCGGTTCTGGGTGGCATGTTGGGATCGCTGAGCCAGAGTGCGTCGGTGCGCGACGCCCTGCTCTATTATTTATCGCAGAGTTATGAAGCCGCCATTCCGACTTCGGTTCTGCCGAATTTTGGCATCGTTACCCAGCCGACGGCGAATAATGGCGATAAGATCAGCCAGAATTATCACGATAACGGGCTCGCCTGGCGCGCCACCCTGCGCTATGCCGCAAGCGAGACCAGCAGCCTCTATGCCACCTATGCCCGCGGGCGGCGGCCCGATGTGCTGGCGGCCAGTTCGCCATCGACCCCGTATGGCGATCCAACCTTCACCAAGCTGAAAAGCGAAACGGTGGATTCCTATGAAGCCGGTTACAAGACCATAACGCTCGACGGTCACCTTCGTGCCGATATGGCGGTCTACTACTATAGTTACGACAACTTCCAGACCACCGTCATTCAAAATGCCCAGCAGGTCACCACCAATGCCGGTAAGGCCAGCGCCTATGGCGTTGAGGCGTCGGCCGATTGGGTTGCCACCAGTTGGGCCGATCTGTTTGTCACCTACACCTTCAGTCATGCCCGCTTTGGCGGCGACAGCATTTATCGCGGCAACCGCTTCCGGCTGACCCCGGACCACAAACTGTCGATCGGTGCCACGCTGCGCCAGAAGGCGCTTGATGGCACCTTCTCCTTGATGCCGACCTATACCTGGCAGTCGAAGATCTATTTCGACGATGATAATGACATTGCCTCGGAGCAGACCTCGCATTATCTGCCCGACACCAAGCGCGATGAATTCCAGGGTGATTACGGCCTGTTCGGTCTGAGCTTAAGCTATCAGCCCGATACGATGCCCTGGTCGCTGCGCTTCTTCGTCAGTAATCTGTTTAACCGCAAATTCATTAAAGACGCCGGCAACACGGGTGATGCTTTCGGCATACCCACCTTCATTGCAGGCGAGCCGCGATTTGTCGGCACCAGCCTGACGGTGAAATTCCCTTAAAGCTTTTCACCACCGACAGCTTGCGCATTTGAAAAACACGCCCCCACGGGCGTGTTTTTTTAATACCACAACGCCACCTCAATTCTGGTTGTCACGCGAGTGACACAACCGCTACACGATAGTGTCACAGCCCTCCCCTAGCGATGGCAACGCTGATTTTTGCGCTTTGCGCTTGAAGGGGAGTCACATGTCCGTAAGGTTTCACCTTGTATCCTATGCCGTTCTGGCCGCGCTGGCCGTATCGGCCGCTTATGCCGATACCGATGCCGCCACGGTAATGGAAACCGTTGTCGTTACCGCGCAGAAGCGCGAACAGAATCCGATCGAGGTTCCGCTGGCCATCACCGCCTATTCCAGTGATTTCATGAAGAATGTCGGCATTCAGGAATTCGATAAGCTGTCGCTATTCGTGCCGGGATTTCAGGTGCAAAACCAGTCGCCCAACAACCCTGGCTTCGTCATGCGCGGCATCACCTCGGATTCGGGTGATCCGACCCAGGAACCCCGCGTTGCTGTGTTTGAGGACGGGGTTTCGATCACCGCCACGCGTGGTTCTTATATCGAACTGTTTGATCTGGAACGTGTCGAAGCGGCCAAGGGGCCGCAATCGACGCTGTTTGGCCGTGCGGCCCTGATCGGTGGCGTCAACGTCATTCAGAACAAAGCCAACACCGAGAAATTTACCGCCGATTTTAATGGCGAAATCGGTGATTACGACTATCGTCTGGCTGGCGGCGCCATCAACATTCCGGTTTCCGACGAATTCGCCGTGCGTATTTCCGGCCGCTATAAAAGCCGCGATGGTTATGTCCAGAACCTCAACCACGGCACCAATTATAATTCGGTCAATACCGGTGCGGCGCGGCTGGCCATGGTGTGGAAACCCAGCGAAGCCTTCCGCGCGGATTTCATCTTCAATTTTGAAGAAGATTCCCCCAGCGGCACCTCGTTTAAATCCGGCACCTTTGCGCCATCAGATCCCACCACCGGCACTGTCGAGGGTACAACCGCGCACAACAGCGGTGCCACGCTTAATCAGCTTTCCAGCTTTGAAAATGGCAAGCGGCTCGGGCTTGACCGCACGGTATGGGATGGCAAGGCGCTCCTCAGCTATAAAATCAATGATGCCCTGACCCTGTCGACCACCACGGCCTATCGCCGCTTTGATTCTGAAGAAGTCTTCGACCCGGATGGTTTCTCCAAACCGATTCTGGAAGCGGCAGAAGATGAACGCAGCGATCAGTTCAGCCATGAAATGCGCCTCAACTTTGATAATGGCGGACGCATCACGGCCTTTGCCGGTGTTGATTATTTCTATAACAACACCTCGCAGCGGGTGCCGCTACAGTTCGACGAGTTTGGGATGCTGGGCCTTTATATGTGGGGCAACTCGACCTCGACCACCAAGGCGGCGCTGGGCAATTATCTGCAGAACTATTCCACCACGGCCTATGACACGGCGATGAAAACCGTGGCGACCAGCTATCTGGCCAGCTCGCTCTATTCGAGCTATTATTCGGCCTATTACAATGCGCTGGTCGGCAGCTATGGCAGCACCGTCGCCAGCGCTTATGCCAAAAGCTATGCTACCAGCCTGTCATCATCCTATGGTTCGGCGCTGGCTAGCGAGATGAAAACCAACCACTGGGAAGAATATACGCTTTTCGGCAAAACCAAATCCGTTGACCTTTATGGCGATGCCACGGCCAAGCTGACCGAAGATCTCGAACTTGATGTCGGCTTGCGCTATACCCATGACGACAAGCAAAGCGCCTATGCCTCGAAGATCGGGGACCGTTCAGTGCTCGGCCTCATCCTCAATGGTGGTTTGAGCAGTGTCATGGGCTCCAGCACAGAACTGGCCAAGCTGTTGTCATCGACCGCCGTCAGCGCCACCAGCCCGGACAGCGCGCTGGATTACGGTATCATGACCCAGCCGACCGTCGGCAACGGTAACAAGATCGCCCGCAATTACAGTGATAACGGCTTAGCCTGGCGTCTGGCGCTGCGCTACAGCGTGGCTGATAACAGCAGCATTTATGCCACCTATGCCCGCGGTCGTCGGCCCAAGCTGTTAAGCGCCTCCTCGCCGGACACGCCCTATGCGGATCCGGATTTTTCCAGCGTGCACGCCGAACAGGTCGATTCTTACGAAATCGGCTACAAGACCCTGACGCTCGATAATCATCTGCGTCTGGATGTGGCGGCCTATATCTATGACTACACCCACTTCCAGTCGACCAAGGTTGACCGCAGCGGTTCCACCCAATCCTTCGTCAGCTTTGATGCCGGCAAGGCCGAAGCCTATGGCATCGAAACCAGCGCCGATATCGTGCTGACCAACTGGGCTGATATGTTCGTCACCTACACCTATAACCGGGCGCGGTTTATGGGCGACAGCCTCTATCACGGCAATCAGATGCGCCTGAATCCAGACCACAAGTTATCGGTCGGTGCGTCGCTGCGGCGTAAGATTTTTGACGGCACCGTCACCATGCTGCCGACCTATACCTGGCAGTCAAAAATCTATTTTGACGACGATAACGATATCTCTTCGGAACAGAATAATCTGCTGGCCGATACCACACGCGATGAAGTGCAGAAACAATATGGCCTGTTCAATTTCCGCCTTACCTTCCAGCCCAACGACAAGCCATGGAGCATCGGGCTGTTTATCGACAACGCCTTCAGCCAGAAATACATCAAGGATGCTGGCAACACCGGCGACAGCCTTGGCATTCCCACATTTATCGCCGGGGCACCACGCTTTGTCGGGGCCAACGTCTCGTTTAAATTCCAGTAAGACTGGTAAATTCCAGTAAGGCCGGTAAATTCCAGTAAGACTTTCAAAAACGAATTTTTAGGGGCTGTGGCGTAGGCTGCAGCCCTAACTTTTACAGCACAACCATGGAGTTTATAACGCAACACAGAGTGGTAAAACTACTTATTCCACATTCGTAATTTGATATATATCATCAATTTACATTTACATTAACGTCAATAAATACATAGTTGCATAAGATATTGTTGAATGTGGAGATTGTAATGAAGCACACGCAAATTCTGTTAGCGACGGCTTTAAGCGCCGCCACAGCCCTCGTAACGCTGGCAACACCAGCAGCGGCGGAAGAAGCCCCCGGCACCATTTTTGTGCGGTTACGCGCCCTGGAAATTGTCCCTGATGTCAGCTCGCATGTCGGCAGCAGCACCGGGCTGGTCAACATCACCGACACCACCATCCCGGAAATCGACATCAGCTATTTTTTCACGTCGCACTGGGCGGTCGAAGTTATCGCCGGAACCGATAAACATTCGATCTATCTTAAGGATGGCACCTATCTGGGCAGCAGCTATCTGTTGCCGCCGGTTGTCGCGCTGCAATACCATTTTGACCAGATCGGCTTCCTGAAGCCCTATCTCGGCGCCGGGCCGCAATACACGTTCTTTTACAACAAATCGAAGGACGGCGCGCTGGGCAAACTCCATCTCACCGATGGCTTTGGCTTTGCCTTGCAGGCCGGTACGGATATTCCGCTGGGGGATTCCGGTGCCTTCCTCAATATCGACGTCAAAAAGGTCTTTCTGCAGACCACCGCATCGTTCGGCGCAGCCGACACGGTTACCGCACACGTCAATATCAATCCCTGGCTTATTGGTGCTGGCGTCGGGATTAAATTTTAACTGTTCTGTACACGCCTGCCGCGAAAAAGACGATCCTCAAAGGCCGTGTATTAACGATAAGCACGGCCTTTTTCCTATTCTTTTGATGGCCACTTAAGTCAAGTTTGACCTCTTTGTGGCGTACGCTGGAACGCGATGATATCAGCTCCCATATTGAAGGGGGACCGGATAGGCCGGCCCCGATGGGAGCGCCACAATGAGCATTGCCGACGACACCTGCGACAATGGCCGTACCAATTGCAGCAAGCTTTCGCTTGGTCGCTGGGCATACAGCCATGGCTTTTTGCTGTCGATGATCGGTGTTGTGGCGTTCTGGGTGGTGTTCGGCAGCGTGTTGTATTTTCTGGTCTAAGTGCCAGACACTCGCGCCGGGGCCAACGGATAGACCCGTTCCACCTGATACTGGCTGCCATGATCGCCGGGCAGACTGGAAAACAACGTAAAAGCTGAAACCGTATACGCCGGACTGGCAAACAGACCATTTTCGCTGGCAAAGGCCATAACGGCCCTGCGCGGGCTGGCGGTCAGCCGGGCAATCGTGACATGCGGAATGTATTTGCGCCCTTGCGGTGCCAGCCCGATATGCTGCAGAGCAATTTCCACCTTGCGGTTCAGATGCTGTAGCGGCGCTTCGTCCGCCACCCCGGCCCACAGCGAATGGGGCATGCGCCCGCCGAAGAACCCGACGCCCTTCAGCTGCAGGGGGAAGGCTGCAGCTACGATACTGCCAAGCGTATCGTCAATCAGATTGGCGGTCGCGCCATCTGTCTCGCCAATAAAACGTACCGTCATATGCAACTGTTCACGGTGTTGCCAGCGCGCGCCGGGCACCCCACCTTCAAGCGCCAGAACGGCATCCGCCACATCTTGCGGTAAAGACAGACCGACGAACAGACGCATCAGCGCCTCCGGGGCAATGGCAGACGATGGCGGAACACCGCCACCACCATAAGATACCCGGCAACACTTAAAACAATCGCACCAAACAGCGCCGTCAGATCGTGCCACAGCCCCGCCGCCACCACGTGGTGGCCAAGCAACGCCCCGACCCACGCCCCGGCCCCGGCCACCACCGCCGCCAGTACCGACGGGATCAGCGAGCGGGTAAACACCGGCCCAATGGTGATCAGGCTCTGCCGCCGCGCCATAACAACAAGACTGGTCACGTTGATCCAGGCCCCAATTGCAGTACCCAGTGCAATCCCGGCCACGCCCAGACCAAAGCCCCAGACAAAGACGAATTTCAGCGCAATATTGATGGCAAACGCCAGCAGCGTGGCCCGCATCGGACTGTTGGTATCACCACGGGCATAGAAGGTCGCCGAAACCGAACGGATCATCACAAAGGCGGGCAGACCGACCCCATAGCCAGCCAGCGCCATCGCGGATAACCCGGCCGCCGCAGCATCAAAATGGCCATGGGCAAACAGCGCCCGCATGATGACATCCGGGATCAGGAAGAACACCGCCACAAAGGGCAAGGTCAGCAACAGCCCCAGGGCGGCGGAACGGTTCTGGGCCGCATCAGCCCCGGCCCGGTCGCCCTTGGCCAGCAGGTTCGCCATTTCCGGCAGCAGCACGGTGCCCAGCGCAATGGCCAGTGTGCCGGTGGGAAGCTGGTTGATGCGGTCGGCATAATACAATGCCGTCAGCCCGCCAATTGGCAGAAAGCTGGCAATCACAGTATCGATAAAGACGCTGATCTGCACGCTGGCCGAGCCGACCGTGGCCGACCCCAGCGCCAGCAGGAATTCCTTCACCCGTGGCGTCCAGCGCGGCAGACGGATATGCAGGCGCAATGCCTGACGCGCCGCGGCGGTCGCGATAAAGGCCAGTTGCACCACACCGCCGATGAACACGCCACAGGCCGCCGCATGGGCGGCCGAGGGAAACCAGCTTGCCCCGAACAGGCAAACCATCATGGTCAAATTAAGCAGGATCGACCAGGCCGCCGCCGCCGCGAATTTGCCCACCGCGTTCAGCATTGCCGACAGCTGCACCGACGACACCGTCATGATCAGATAGGGAAAGGTGATGCGCGACAGCTCGGCTGCCAGTTGGGCCTGACCGGGATGCGCCGAAAAGCCAGGGGCCAGAATGGCGATAATCCAGCGCATCGCCACCATGGCGACGATCAGCAGGAAAAGCTGCGCCGCGATCTGCCACGAATAGACCTCGTCGGCAAAGCGTGCGGCCTCCACAGCCCCCTCACGGGTGTTGATGGCGGCATAGCGCGGCAGGAAGGCATTATTGAAAGCCCCCTCGCCGAAGATCGACCGGAAGGTGTTGGGCAGACGAAACGCCGCCATAAAGGCGTCGGACGCCATCCCGGCCCCCAGCACATAAGCCATCACCATGCTGGACAAAAAGCCGGTCAGGCGTGACAGGGCGGTAAAGCCGGAAACGGTAAGCAGGCGTTTAAACATGAAAGCGCATAGGCCTTGTGAGAATCCCCGCTTGAGCTATACCCGGTTTGGCCCCTTAAGTGCAGCACCCAGCCCGTATCCGGGGCATTTGCTGTCCCCAGCCACAGGCATCCGGGCGACAAATCCGCCCCAAACCGGTGATAAGCGACCGTATCCTGCTGAAAACTCTGTGAATTAGCAATTTTTCAGTATCTCGTGCTTGAACCCGGCGCGCGGAACCACGATATTAGGGATCTAGCTGCTATTTCACCGCAGGAAGGATTAGACATGGCTGACTATGACTATCGTACCATCAGCAGCCGTACGGCGGCTGCCGAAGCCGGCCAGTACGACGCAGGGCTGCGCGCTTATATGCTGCGCGTCTATAACTACATGGCTATCGGGCTGGCGCTGACGGGCCTTACCGCCTACGCGCTGTTCAACGCCTCGGTCGTCACCGACCCCAGTGGGGCAATTCTCGGCCTGACCTCGCTTGGGCAGACACTCTTTGGCACACCGTTCCGGTGGGTCGTAGCGCTTGCCCCCTTGGGCGTGTTTTTCCTGCTCTATGCCAGAATTAACAAGATGAGCGTAGGCGCGGCCCAGGCGACTTTCTGGATTTATGCGGCACTGACCGGTGCATCGCTTGCCACCTTGCTGATGGTCTACACCCAGACCAGCGTGGCCAAGGTGTTCTTCATCACGGCGGCGACGTTTGGCACCCTCAGCCTCTATGGCTACACCACGAAAAAGGATCTGACCGGTTTCGGCTCGTTCCTGTTCATGGGGCTGATCGGCATTGTCATTGCCTCGGTCGTCAACATGTTCCTGCATTCCGGCATGATGGGCTGGATCATCTCGGTTGTCGGCGTCGGCATTTTTGCTGGCCTGACCGCCTATGACACGCAGGACATCAAGAACACCTATTATAGCGGCAGTGGTGACGATGCTTCCGTGGGCCGCCTGGCGATCATGGGCGCACTGCGCCTCTACCTCGACTTCATCAACATGTTCATCATGCTGCTGCAGCTGTTGGGCGACCGCCGCTAAAGATTTGCGCCATCGCAGAATCAAAGCCCCGACACACGCTGTCGGGGCTTTTTTTTAGTGTTCGTGTCACGAAGCTCAGCATTTCGTGATCTGTTTTTGTTCAATCGCCTAAAAAAACATCGAAAGTCATGAAAGTGCCATGTTTGAACCATGGCTTGGCCGTGATTACTTGGGATATTACATAAGTCGGTTGGCCATGTTGGGCCTCCTCCGTGGCAATTTTGCCCCCCAGCCCCCCTGTCATGGACTGGCTCGCGGCCAACCGACTACTTTCCCCTGAACTTCCCTTTGCATACTTAGTGGCTCGCGGCATTCCTGCCCTGAGCCATTTTCTTATATAGCGCCCTTTATCCCGGCCAATTTACAGCCGCCATGCGGACCATATGGCGGATAAGTAACCTTGCGTGGGGTTGCGAGCATACGGGCTTTGCCATTAAGTACGCATGCGTGTGGCGAAAGCGCGCTGGTTAGGCGCTTATCTGTATTTGCATATCCATGATCGAAATCGAACAGGTCAGCAAAAAGTTTGGGGCCATTGCTGCGGTTTCCGATCTGTCCTTTACCGCCGTCAAAGGTGAGGTATTGGGCTTCCTCGGTCCGAATGGCGCAGGCAAATCGACCACCATGAAAATGGTGGCGGGGTTTCTGCGTGCCGATTCCGGGCGTATCCGGGTTTGCGGACTGGATGTGCAAACCCGCACCCGCGCCGCACAAAGCCTGATCGGTTACCTGCCCGAAGGTGCCCCGGCCTATGGCGATATGACCGTGCGGGGCTTCTTACACTTTATCGCCGAGGCCCGCGGCATGGGCGTCCATCGCAAGAGCCGTCTGAATGCGGTCATCGAGCAGACCGGACTTACCACTGTGCTGGAGCGCAAGATCGAAACCCTGTCCAAAGGGTTCAAGCGCCGGGTTGGTCTGGCGCAGGCGATCCTGCATGACCCGGCAGTGTTGATTCTGGACGAGCCGACCGACGGCCTCGACCCCAATCAGAAACACTCGGTGCGCAGCCTGATCCGCACCATGGCGGCGGAGAAAACCATCATCATCTCCACCCACATTCTCGAAGAGGTTGAGGCGATCTGTAATCGCGCCGTAATTATCGACCACGGCCACGTCGTGGCCGATGGCACGCCGGGCGAGCTGATTGCCCGCTCGCGCTATCGTAACGCCGTCACGCTGGTGACATCTGCGGATGCGGTCGCACGCATCGAAGCGGCCCTGCATGGACTGGAGAAGGTCGCCGGACTGGAGCGCGTCACCAGCCCGGACGGCTTGGTGCACATTACCGCCTTTGCCAAAGCTGGCGCGCTGCTGATTGAAAGCATTGGTGCGCTGGCATTACGTGAAAACTGGCCGCTGCACAGCCTGACAGCCGAAGCCGGCAGGCTGGATGAAGTGTTCCGCGCCATCACCACCCATGACGGGGAAGCGGCATGAGGGCGGTTCTGACCATTTTTAAACGCGAATGGGCGGGCTATTTCGCCACCCCGCTGGCGACGGTCTTCATCGTGATTTTCCTGATTGCGATGGGCAGCTTCACCTTCTATGTCGGTCATTTTTACGACAACGGCATTGCCGATCTGTCGGTGTTTTTCGGCTATCACCCCTGGCTTTATCTTTTTCTGGTGCCCGCGCTGGCAATGCGTCTGTGGTCGGAAGAACGACGCAATGGCACCATTGAATTGCTGCTGACCCTGCCGGTGCCGGTATGGGCCAGCGTGACCGGCAAATTTCTGGCCGCCTGGGCGGTCACGGCGCTGGCGCTGGCGCTGACCTTTCCGATCTGGCTGACGGTCAATCTGCTGGGCGATCCCGATAATGGCGTCATCGCGGCGGGGTATATCGGCAGCCTGTTGATGGCAGGCGGCTATCTCGCCATTGGGGCCTGCCTCTCGGCCACCACCACCAATCAGGTTATCGCCTTTGTGCTGACTGTGGCGGTGACGTTTTTGTTCACCGTGGCCGGTTCGCCGATGGTGCTTGATGTCTTCCGCAGCTGGGCACCACCCGGCATGACCGAGGCGATTGCCAGCTTCGGCACCCTGACCCACTTTGCCAATCTGGCCGAAGGCGTGCTGGATGTGCGCGATGTGCTGTTTTTCGTCTCGCAGATCGGGCTTTTCCTGGCGATCAACACCGCCATTCTTGAGATGAAAAGGGGGGGGCGCTGATGACCTCCCGACGCGGTGGCGCACTTATTGCCATTTTACTGGCGATCCTGATTTTTGTCGGCTTCAACGTTGCACTTGATGCCTTTGTCACCGATGCGCGGCTCGATCTGACCGAGAATGGCCAGTTCACCCTGTCATCGGGCACACGAAAAGTCGTCACCGGCTTGCAGGAACCGATCCGTCTGCGTCTGTTCTATTCCAAGAAGGCGGCAGATGCCTATCCGCAGACCCGGGCCTATGCCGGGCGGGTGCGGGATCTGCTGGCCCGCTATGTCGCCTTAAGCCACGGCAAGATCGTGCTCGAAGGGATTGATCCCGAGCCCTTCACACCCGAGGAAGATCAGGCCACCGCCGCCGGAATTACCCCCGTTGCCACCGAGACAGGCGAGACGGTCTATTTCGGCCTGGAGGGGATCAACCGCATCGACGGCCACGCCGCCATCGGATATTTCGCGCCGGAACGCGAAGCCTATCTCGAATATGATCTGACCCAGCTGATTTACCGGCTGACCAATCCGGAAAAACCGCGACTGGCGATTTTATCGGGCCTGCCACTGGATGGCGGGGCCAGCGGGCGGGCGGCGACGGTCTATAGCGAGCTGACGCAGGCCTTCAATACCACGATGCTGCCTGCGGATTTCACCGCCATTCCGGCCGGGGTGCGGGTGTTACTGATCGTGCAGCCGGGCACCTTAACCGACGTGCAGACCTACGCCATTGACCAGTTTGTGCTCAAAGGCGGCCGCGTGGCTTTATTCCTTGATCCCGACAGTGAATGGTCCACCGCCGCGCATGGGCTTTCGCCAATGATGGCCCCGCCGGCCCCTTCGAATATGGCATCCTTGCTAAAGGCGTGGGGGGTTGGCTTTGATCCGGGCAAGGAAGTGCTCGACCTCAAAGAGGCCCAGAAAGTTCGCACCGCGAACGATCCCCACCACACCTTTGCACTGTATCCGGCATGGCTGCATGTGACCGAAGGTTTTGATCCCGAGGACCCGGTCAGCGCCAATCTGCAGGCGATGAATTTCGCCAGCGCCGGGGCACTGTTTGCCCGCAAAGGCGCCACGACCACGGTGAAATCCCTGATCGTTTCGTCCGACCGTGCTGCACTGGCCGATACCGCCAGCGTGCATATGAGCACGATGCCCGACGATCTGATCGGCAACATGACGACCAGCGGCAACCATTATGTGCTGGCCGCACGCGTCAGCGGCCCGGCCCGCAGCGCCTTTGAAAATGCCCCCGACGTGGGCGGCGCACCACAGGTCAAATCCGCTGCCAACATCCATCTGGTGATTGTTGCCGACACCGATCTGCTGGATGACCGTTTCTGGATCCGCGATCCGGGTGCCGCCGGGAATGCTCCGCATATTTTTGCCGATAACGGCGCGTTTGTGCTCAACATCATCGACAATTTAAGCGGCTCGGATGCGCTGATTTCGCTGCGCACGCGCGCCAGCGGCGAGCGACCCTTTACGTTGGTGCGTGCGTTGCAGGCCGATGCCGAGGCGCAATACCGTCGCGAAGCCGAAATGCTGGCCGCACGCTTACAGGAAACCCAAAACCGCATCCGCGATCTGCAGAACGCCGAAAAAGCCGCCAGGGGCAAGACCGGGGCACAACAGCAAACCGAAATCAGCCGGTTCCGCAATGATCTGATCCGTACCCGCACGGCCTTGCGTCAGGTTCAGCATAATCTGCGGAAAGATATCGATGCGCTGGGCGACGTTCTGGCGATCATCAATATCGTTCTGATGCCTGTTTTCGTGATAGTCTTCGCACTGATTGTTGCGGGCTGGCGCCGTCATCGTGCCCGCCGTACCTGGCGCGCCGGACAACGGCCATGACCCGGTTTCAGCGCCCCCGTCTGCTGCTGGTACTGGCCATAACCGCCGGTATCATGCTGCTGCTTGGGGTGTTGGCGGTGCAATGGCATATCCGCCATGCCGCGCAGCGCACGGCGCCACATCTGCTGTTTGCCGACCTCAGCACCAATCTGCATACCGTTACCGCGATCCGCATCGAATCCAAACGCGACGGTATTGTCGATGTGACGTTTCTGCCGTTACGCGGCTGGGTCCTCACCAAACACGGTGATTACCCGGCCTCGTTCGATACGGTACGGCGGCTGCTCAGCGCCCTGACCCAGATGACCACCGTTGAGCCGAAAACCGCGCGGCCCGACTGGTTTCATTATGTCGATCTGGACGCCCCGCCGGATGGCGCAGGCACCCGCATCAGCGTGTTTGACGGCACGGGCCACCCACTGGCCGATGTGATCGTCGGGAAACGGACCGACACACCGGCCAATGGCGCGGTTACCCTGTTCGTGCGCAAGGCCAATGAACAGCAAAGCTGGCTGGTGCGCAGCCCCAGCGATTTGCATATCGGTCTGGATGACTGGTTCGAGCGTCATGTCATCGCGCTAGATCAACGTCAGGTGGCACAAATCGAATTTATGCCGCTCTATGGTCCGCCCTACATTTTGCGCCGCCCCGCCCCCGGCCAGCCCTTTGATCTGTTCGGCACGGTACGGGCCAATTTCATCAAGGCCCCGTCCCAGCCGCTGGCAGACTATGTGGGCAAGCTCACCAACATTCCGTTCATCGATGCCGGTCCACAAGGCCAGTTTGTTTTCACCAGTCGGACGGCCAAAATCCGTATCCGCACCTTTAACGGCCTGATGGTCAATATCGAGGTCATTCGCATTGGTGCAGATTACTGGGCCCGCATCGACGCCAGTGCGGCCCCCGGCCGCCCGGAAGCCGAAAAACAGGCCACCACCATCAACGCCATGGCTTTCGACTGGGCCTTTAAGCTGCGCCCGGCCCAAGGGGCAATATTCCTAACCAGTCTGGATGGCCTGAAACGCCGGATTGCCCTGGCAACGGCGGAAACGCCCCCCCGGAAAAAGTAGCGGCAAATTTTATTACCCACGGATTTGATTCGTCACGCCGGTTAGCAAAAACGGGTTTTGTGCAGATAAATCGGCAATTCCACACCTTGCAAACCCTTAAGTTTTCGTCGGAAGCTAAATAAGGGTTGCCCTTGGACCAAACCCCGTCTAAACGATCCCCTTAACCTGCAATACGGCTGGCCACCCGACATGTCGCAAGATATGCCGGCTCTTTTTGCGCGAGAACCTTATGCCTAAACGCACCGATATCCACACAGTCCTCATCATTGGCGCCGGTCCGATTGTCATCGGACAAGCCTGCGAATTCGACTATTCCGGAGCGCAGGCCTGTAAAGCGCTACGGGCCGAGGGATATCGCGTTGTTCTGGTCAACTCCAATCCGGCCACCATCATGACCGATCCGGGGCTGGCCGATGCCACCTATATTGAACCGATCACCCCAAGCTTCGTTGAAAAGATTATCGCCAAGGAAAAGGCTAATGTGCCGCAAGGCCGGGTCTTCGCGTTGCTGCCCACCATGGGCGGGCAGACGGCGCTCAACACGGCACTGTCGCTGCGCAAGCGCGGGGTGCTGGAAAAATATGATGTCGAGCTGATCGGTGCGTCGGCAGCCGCCATCGACAAGGCCGAAGACCGCGAACAGTTCCGTCAGGCCATGATGAAGATCGGGCTGGAAGTCCCGCGCGGCGTCACGCTGAAGGGCTATCTGCGCCACAAAAAGGATTCTGCGGGCAACTTCGTCTATGACGATCAGAACAACCCGGTAATGGAGCTGGCGCCCGAAGCGTTTCAGCATGCCCTCGCCGCGCTGGATACCGTTGGCTTGCCGGCGGTTATCCGCCCCTCGTTCACGCTGGGCGGCACCGGTGGCGGCATCGCCTATAACCGTGAAGAATTTTTCGAGATCGTCGAAAGCGGTCTGGATGCCTCGCCCACCGGTGAAGTGCTGATTGAAGAATCCGTGCTGGGCTGGAAAGAATTCGAGATGGAAGTCGTGCGCGATAAGGCCGACAACGCCATCATCATCTGCTCGATCGAAAATGTCGACGCCATGGGCGTGCATACCGGCGACAGCATCACGGTGGCCCCGGCTCTGACGCTGACCGACAAAGAATATCAGCGCATGCGTTCGGCCTCGATTGCGGTACTGCGCGAAATCGGTGTCGAGACCGGCGGTTCCAATGTGCAGTTCGCCGTCAATCCCGAAGACGGCCGCATGGTGGTAATCGAGATGAACCCGCGCGTCTCGCGCTCCTCGGCACTGGCCTCCAAGGCGACGGGCTTCCCCATCGCCAAGATCGCGGCCAAGCTGGCGGTTGGCTATACGCTCGACGAACTGAACAATGACATCACCAAGGTGACCCCGGCTTCGTTCGAGCCGACCATCGATTATGTCGTCACCAAGATCCCGCGTTTTGCCTTTGAAAAATTCCCCGGCGCTTCGCAGACCCTGACGACCTCGATGAAGTCGGTCGGTGAAGCCATGGCGATTGGGCGGACCTTTGCCGAATCCTTCCAGAAGGCGCTGCGCTCGCTTGAAACCGGTCTGACCGGTCTGGATGAGATCGAGCTGACCAACGAAAAAGACGCCATCCGCGCCGCGCTGGCTCATACCTCGCCTAACCGCTTACGTCTGACCGCACAAGCAATACGCTATGGCTTCCCGATGACGGAAGTTGCCGCGATCACCAAATATGATCCGTGGTTCCTCGATGAAATCGCCACCATTCTGGCCGAGGAAGACCGCATCCGCCAAAACGGCCTGCCGCAAGACGAAGCCGAAATGCGCCACATCAAGTCGATGGGCTTTGCCGATGCGCGTCTGGCCAAACTGACCGGGCAGACGGAAGAGGCGGTGCGCACCCACCGGCTTAAGCTCAAGGTGCGCCCGGTCTATAAACGGATCGACACCTGCGCGGCGGAATTTGCGGCGCTGACCCCCTATATGTATTCGACCTATGAAAGCCCGGTGGGCGGTGTGGTCGAATGTGAAAGCAAACCGACCGACGCCAAGAAAATCGTCATTCTGGGCGGTGGCCCCAACCGTATCGGTCAGGGTATCGAATTCGACTATTGCTGCTGCCATGCGGCCTATTCGCTGTCCGAGCGCGGATACGAGACCATTATGGTCAACTGCAACCCGGAAACGGTCTCTACCGACTATGACACGTCGGACCGGCTCTATTTTGAGCCGCTCACCGCCGAAGACGTGCTGGAAATCGTCACCAAGGAAAAAGAAAATGGCACGCTGGCCGGTGTGATCGTGCAGTTCGGCGGCCAGACCCCGCTGAAGCTGGCGGGCCAGCTGGTCGAAGCCGGAATTCCGATCCTTGGCACCTCGGCCGATGCCATTGATCTGGCCGAAGACCGCAAACGCTTCCAGGTACTGATCAACAAGCTCGGCCTCAAGCAGCCGCACAACGCCACCGCGCTGACGCCGGACGAAGCGGTCGCGGCGGCAGCCAAGCTGGGTTATCCGGTGATCCTGCGGCCGTCTTATGTGCTGGGTGGGCGCGGCATGGTCATCGTCAACGATGAAGCCACGCTGAAGACCACGGTGCAGTCGGGCGAATTGTTCCGCATTTCGGGCGACAACCCGGTGCTGATCGACAGCTTCCTCAACAGCGCCACCGAAATCGACGTTGATGCGCTGGCCGATGCCGCCGGGAATGTCTTCGTTGCCGGGATTATGGAGCATATCGAAGAAGCCGGGGTTCATTCGGGCGATTCTGCCTGTTCGATCCCGCCCTATTCGCTCAAGCCTGAAATCATTGCCGAAATCGAGCGTCAGACCATTGCGCTGGCCCAGGCGCTTCAGGTGCGCGGGCTGATGAATGTGCAGTTTGCCGCACAGGGCGACGATATCTTCATTCTCGAGGTCAATCCGCGCGCCTCGCGCACGGTGCCCTTCGTGGCCAAGGCCATTGGTAAGCCGGTGGCGGCGATTGCCGCGCGCATCATGGCCGGGGAATCCCTGCTCAGCTTCTCGCTGACCAAGGAAAAGCCGGATCATATCTGCGTCAAGGAAGCGGTGCTGCCCTTTGCCCGCTTCCCCGGCGTTGACACGGTGCTGGGACCGGAGATGAAATCCACCGGCGAGGTTATGGGGGCCGACATCAGTTTTGGCCGCGCCTTCGCCAAAAGCCAGATCGCGGCAGGCCAGAAGCTACCGATTTCCGGCCGGGTTTTCATCTCGGTCAAAGAATCGGACAAGCCTGAAGCCGTGACGCCGATCAAAGCCCTGGTCAAAATGGGATTTGAGATCATCGCCACCCGCGGCACCGCACAGGTGCTGAGCGAGGCCGGAATTCAGGTCAAGCCAATCAACAAGGTGCTGGAAGGCCGCCCCCACATCGTCGATGCCATCAAAAATGGCGATGTCCAGTTGGTGATCAACACCACGGAAGGTTCGCAGGCACTGACCGACTCTGCCTCGATCCGGCGGACAGCGCTAACCATGAAAGTGCCCTACTACACAACCCTTGCGGGTGCCCGGGCTGCAACCGAGGCCATTTCAGCCTTACGCGAAGGGTCCCTTGAAGTCGCCAGCCTGCAGTCTTACAGTTCAGAAGCGCCCGCGTCGCATTTGGACAATTAAGACCGTCTCTCGCGTGGTGGTGCTGCGTCTTATCCGGGCTTAGCCGCTCTGCCATAGCACTATGGCGGGAGGTCGTTTTCTTCTTATCAGGGTTTTGAGGACATGGAACGTATACCGATGACCGCCGGCGGCTACAAAAGTGCCGAGGCTGAGCTGGACCAACTCAAGAATATCGAACGTCCGGCGATCATCCGCGCCATTGCGGAGGCTCGCGCGCATGGCGATCTGTCAGAAAATGCTGAATACCATGCCGCCAAGGAAAAGCAGGCTTTCATTGAAGGTCGCGTGATTGAACTGGAAGATCTGATCGGCCGCGCCGACGTGATCGATGTGTCAAAATTGTCCGGTAGTGCGATCAAGTTTGGCGCCACCGTGACGCTGGAAGACGAAGATACCGGCAGCAAGAAAAAATATCAGATTGTCGGCGATTTCGAAGCCGATGCCAAAGCTGGCCGCATCTCGATTTCCTCACCGATTGCGCGCGCGCTGATCGGCAAAGCCGAGGGCGACACGGTCGAGGTCGCGGCCCCCGGCGGTGCCCGCTCCTACGAGATTCTTAAAGTGCAGTGGCTTTAAAACATCCCATCCTGAAGCAGTGAAAATGCGGCGGCAAATAACTTTGCCGTCGTATTTTTTTGTGCCCCCCCCCCCTTTTTCCGGCACGGCGAAAAAAAAGACCCGGCAGCACAAAACCGCCGGGCCTTAAAATCCAATATCAACAGGCTTTTATGAAAGCACAAACCCCACCACCGCTTCCGGCGTGATCACGCGGAAGGTAAAGCTTTCGGTCAGGAACAAGGTCACCGCGCTGCTGGTTTGAGTATGATAGCCGATGGCCAGATCCTGCCCAACCGTCAGCACAGCATCACCGCCACGGGCGGCCACCAGCATAGCATCCTTGACCGCAGCGGAATAGAGCACTTTGCCGTCGATCTGGGCCTCGATCAGTGTGCGCAGCGTGCCGCCCGCCACCGGATGGGCGAGGAATTTCAGCAGCGCCAAATTGACGACGAAGTTATAGCCGCCTGCCACACCGGCTTTCAGCAACTGCCCTTGCGCCGCCCCCACCGCATCAATGACGGCGTCGGCATCCAGCCGCAACGGGATCTGCCGCCCCGCCACCACGGTGTGCAGGCCCGCAATCCCTGCCGGTTCCAGCCCATTAAACACCGCCGCATCTTCAAACCCAGCCACCGTACGGCAGGCTTCCAGAAGCGGATCAAGATCAATATCTTTGGCCCCGCGGGCGATATTATCCAGCTCCCACAGCGGCAAATCGAAATAGAGCCGCGTTTCGGCCAAAGGCTGCACCTTGTGCACGCCATAGCCTAATGTCTTACTCGTGGTTTCCTGCACCACGTTCAGGCGGCCTTGCGGTACCGCGGCATAGGCCAGACCATGCGGCCCGTCGAAATCAACAAATTTGCGCGCGGACAGATTGGTGCTGAGCGCGTCTTTCGCGGTGGCGTCAATCAGCTGCCAGGCTTCGGCACTGATCGGGGCTAAAGCTCTACGCAGAATATCCATGACTATCTCCTGTCCCGCATCATCACGATTTCAGACTACCGATACCCAAACCAACACCATTGGCCGGTGGGGGCGCACTGGGCGCGGGGCCGCCCAGAAATTCCTCCTCCACCTCAGCCTCGCCACGGGCGTAAACCTCCGCCTCGCCGGGATTGAGTTCTTTGATCAGGCGCTGGAATTCACCGACATGGACGAGTTCCTCGTCCGCGATGTCTTTGAGGACCTTTTGCGCCAATGCGTTATCGGTCGATTCCGCCAGTTGCTCGTAAAGCTGGGTCGCTTCGTATTCCGCGCAGACCATAAAGCGCAAAGCGCGGACCAATTCGGCCTCAGTCAGGGGCCGGTCGTGTTTTAACACGCTGAAGGGACTGGAAAATTCAGGCATGTTTACTCCTTCTCAGCAGGAAACATCCGGGTCCAATTCTGACACGTTTATTAGTATCATTAAACCACAGTTTTACGCGGTTTGAACTGCGATATTGTGTTTTCTACTGTAAATCGCAAAAAAAACAGCGCGGAAGGCATCTTCCGCGCTGTTTCGATTTTTGTAACCCGGCACATCATCCTTCGACGTGCTCAGAATGATAAAATGGCGAAACGTTACTTCGCCTTGCGGTTACGCACCGCCAGAGTGCGCAGGCGCAGGGCGTTCAGTTTGATAAAGCCCGCCGCGTCCTTCTGGTCATAGGCACCCTGATCGTCCTCGAACGTGACGAGGTTCTGCGAATAGAGCGAATAGGGCGACGAGCGGCCAATGACGATGACATTGCCCTTGTAGAGCTTGAGACGCACCGAACCGGTGACATATTCCTGGCTCTTGTCGATCAGGGCCTGCAGCATTTCGCGTTCCGGCGAGAACCAGAAACCGAAATAGACCAGCTCGGCATATTTCGGCATCAGCTCGTCTTTGAGATGCCCGGCGCCGCGGTCAAGCGTGACGCTTTCAATCGCCCGATGGGCGGCAAGCAGAATGGTGCCGCCGGGGGTCTCATAGACGCCACGCGACTTCATGCCGACGAAGCGGTTTTCGACCAGATCGATGCGGCCGATGCCGTTATCATGGCCCAGCTCGTTCAGCTTGGTCAGGATAGTGGCCGGGCTCATCTTGACGCCATCGATCGAGACGGCATCGCCCTTTTCAAAGCCAACCTCGATAATGGTCGCCTTGTCGGGGGCGTCTTCCGGGCTGATGGTGCGCTGATAGACGTAAGGCTCCGGCTCGACTGCCGGGTCTTCCAGCACTTTACCTTCGGACGAGGAATGCAGCAGGTTGGCATCGACCGAGAACGGGGCTTCGCCACGCTTATCCTTGGAAATCGGAATCTGATGCTGTTCGGCAAATTCCAGCAACTTCGTGCGGCTGGTCAGCGCCCATTCACGCCACGGCGCAATCACCTTGATATCGGGCTTGAGGGCATAATAGGCCAGCTCGAAACGGACCTGATCGTTCCCCTTGCCGGTGGCACCATGGCAAACGGCGTCGGCCCCGGTCTTCTCAGCAATCTCGATCTGCTTCTTGGAGATCAGCGGGCGCGCAATCGAGGTGCCCAGCAAATAGATCCCTTCATAAAGCGCGTTGGCGCGAAACATCGGGAAGACGTAATCGCGAACGAATTCTTCGCGCAAATCCTCGATGAAGATATTCTCCGGCTTGATGCCGAGCATTTCCGCCTTGGCGCGGGCCGCGTCCAGTTCGGCACCCTGCCCCAGATCGGCGGTGAACGTCACGACTTCCGCGCCGTATTCCGTCTGTAACCATTTGAGAATGACCGACGTATCCAGACCGCCGGAATAGGCCAAAACGACCTTCTTAATCTTTTTATCAACCACAGCTAGCAACCCTTCATCGACTGTGCCCGCATAATACGGTTTACGTTCAGGAATTCTACCCCTTGCCCCCGGACTTCCGTGAAGATTGGCCCTTGCAAGATGCGTAACTGTCCCTATTCCTATAGCTATGACCAGTCTGAAATTCGCCACAGCCCTGCATACGTTACTGCTTCTGGCCCATCTGAAGGCCGACGCGCCGCTGCGCGCCCAGGCATCGCGCACGCTGGCCGACAGCATCGGGGCCAATCCGGTGGTGGTACGCCGCATTCTGGCCCAGCTGATGGCCGCCGGGTTGGTGCAGACCCGTTCGGGCTCCTATGGCGGGGCATGGCTGACCCGCCCGGCCAGCCAGATCACCTTAAGCGAGATTTATACTGCGGTGGACGAACCCGCCGGCCCCGGCACCCGGCCCGCCTGCAACCATGAATGTCCGGTGGGCCGCGCCGCCCCCAAGGTGATTTCGGGCCTGATTGATCAGATGCAAACCGCCGCCGAAGCCGTGCTGGCCGAACAGACGCTGGCCGATATGCTGGTCAAGCTGGAAGCGTCTTAAACGCTAAACGCAGCCCCTTCCGGTGCGCCACGGGCCAGCAGATCGGGCAACACCGTCCCCGCCGCCACAAAGCGCAGTGCCGCCGAATTGAGGCAATAACGCAAGAATGTGGGCCGTGGCCCATCCTCGAACACATGACCAAGATGCGCGCCGCAGCGGGCACAGCGATTTTCCACCCGCACCATACCATGGCTGAGATCTTTGATATTGGCGATATGGTCGGGGCAAAGCGGCGCATAAAAACTAGGCCAGCCGCTGCCGGAATGAAATTTGGTATCTGAGGCAAACAGCGGCAGCCCGCACAGGCCACAGACATAAACGCCATCATCCGCGTTATCGACGAAGCCACCGCAAAATGGTGCCTCGGTCCCCTGCCCCAGTAAAATGCGCCGGGCTTCGGGATCAAGGCGCAAGGCCAGCTGTTCGATTTCGGCCCGCGATGGCGGGGTGAGCTCGAAACCCAATACAGAACGCGTCATCGGCACCTCACATCGTAAGGCTTTATTGCGCGGTCGCCACCTTGCGGTTTGACCGGGCGCTGATCACCGCCGTGGTGATGGTAGCAGCATAAGGCAGACTTTGCACCGCCAGCATAACCGCCCAGACAATTGCCGCCGGATCGTCATAACGCCCAGTGGCGAAGACCGACACAATCGCCAGAAGACAGAGCACAAACAGCATGGTCTCTTGCCAGACGCCGCGTAAGGCCTGACTGAGCTTGGCCTGATCGGCCAGTTTTGGCGTGCGCAGGAATGCCTGACTTTTCGTGAACAGGCCGAAGATCACCGCCTTGGCCACGGTATGGGTCAGCGCCAGACCGGCGACAGAAGCCATCGCCGCCCCCATCACGC
This sequence comes from Micropepsis pineolensis, assembly GCF_055392125.1. Taxonomy (NCBI): domain Bacteria; kingdom Pseudomonadati; phylum Pseudomonadota; class Alphaproteobacteria; order Micropepsales; family Micropepsaceae; genus Micropepsis; species Micropepsis pineolensis. The sequence continues at coordinate 2,098,607 of NZ_AP042408.1, read as the reverse complement.
CAGAGCCGACCTTGGAGGGGTATAACAGCAGCGTCTTGCCGGTTTTGACCGCAAACAGCGCAATGGCCGCCAGCGAAAACACCGGCATCGGCACATAGACATAGCGTGGCGCGCCCCACATGGCCGCTGACCAGATCAGCGCCATCAGGGTGACGATCAGCCCCAGACTGTCGGAAATCCACGGCAGCCAGCCGCTGATGAACTGATAGCGCTGGGCCAGCGACAGCTTGCTCCGACCACGAAAAATCTCGGCAGCATGGCGCTTTAAGATCTGCATCGCACCATAGGCCCAACGGTAACGCTGGCTTTGAAACGCCTTCAGCGTATCGGGGATCAGACCGCGGCCCATGCTTTGCGGCAGATAGGCGGCCCCATAGCCAGCCTCGAACAGCTTGAGGCCCAGCTCGGTATCTTCGGTGATGCACCAGGTGGCCCAGCCATCAACCTGTTGCAGCGCATCTTTACGCACAATGGTCATGGTGCCGTGCTGAATGATGGCGTTATGCTCGTTACGCTCGACCATACCGATGCGGAAGAAGCCGCGATATTCCTCATACGCCATCGATTTGAAGGCGCTTTCGCCAGCATCGGAATAATCCTGCGGCCCCTGCACCAAAGCAATCTGTGGCGAGGCAAACAGCGGCAGCGTCAGACGCAGCCAGTTCGGCTCGACCTGATAATCACTGTCGATGACGGCGATATATTGGGCTTCTGGATCGGTCAGCGCCAAAGCGATGTTGAGCGCGCCCGCCTTAAAGCCCGCCACCGGGGCAAAATGGAAAAAGCGAAACGGTGCCCCGCCCAAAGCGGTCAGCTTTTCGCAATGCGCCGCCACCGGCTTCCAGGTTTCTTCATCCGGGGTGTTATTGTCGAGGATGATCACCTCGAAATCATCATAATCGAGCCGCGATAGCGCATTCAGCGTCTCGATCATCATCTCCGGCGGCTCGTTATAGCACGGCACATGGACGCTAACGCGGGCCCCCTGTTCCGGGATGGCGGCGGGCACCCGCCGCGCCTCGACCCGCCACAGGCTGGAGGACAGCTCCACCCCCTCGGTCAGGATGACGATGGCCGCCAGCAGAACCAGCGGGATCATGGCGATGATCAGTAAAAGATCGATCCAGTCGACATAGCTTAATAACACCACGTCGATGACCATCAGAATGCCGGAGATTACCGCCGCCACCAGAAGGCCCATCACGAAATAGCCGCGCTGGCGCACCTTGGGCATCCGCCCCAGGATCAAAAGGCCAAAACCCAGCGTGAAGATGGCAGCCAGTACCATATAACTGCGCCACTGGGGGAAAGACCGCAGCAACCCGGTGAAGGCAAATTTCGGCGTGCCATCGGCGCTGTAAAGCCCCCAATAGGCCCCGACAGCCCCCTCGACGCCGGATTTCCACGGCTGGTCATAGGCTTCGATCAGATAATAATCATAGCCCTTATCCAGCGCGAATTTGACGAAGTTACGTACGAAAAAGGCTTCATTGGCCACCGTTGCATCGGCGGGGCCGCGCGGACGGCCCTGCGATGGCCAGCCCACCTCGCCAATCACCACGGGCTTGCCGGGAAACTCCTCCTGCACCATGTCATAATGGCGTTCGACAAAGCCCATCGCATCGCCAACCGGCACACTTTCCCAGAATGGCAACAGATGCACGGTGATGATATCGACATAGCGGCCCAGCTCTGGATGCAGCATCCAGGTCGACCAGGTTTCCGCCGTTGTCACCTTGATGCGGGCGGGCAGCGCCTCGCGCACGCGCCGGATATAGGCGTTGAGCTGATCGGTGGTGACATCACCGCGCATGATCGCTTCGTTGCCGACGATAACGCGGTCGATCACCCGCCGGTTCGACTGGATCGCCTTTAAAGCGGTGGCAATTTCGTCTTCGTTTTCTTCAAGGTCGGCGCTGATCCAGATGCCGAGCGATATTGTCACGCCATAGCGGCGGGCGGCATCGGGCACCTTGTCCATGCCACCGGCCACCGTATAGGTGCGCACATGGCTGGTGAAACGCGACAGCTGCGCCATATCGGTGTCGATACGGGCTTCCGTGATGTGCTTATTCTCACGCTCGGAATAAACGTGGCTGGGATTATAGGTGACACCGCGGACATAGCCGTCCCAGTCCGGGGCGGTGACGGTATAATCGCGCCCGGCCCAGAACAGGGCACTGGCCCCCACCACCAGAACCAGAGCAAGCGCAATGCGCCACGCCCCGCCGCCGGCAGGCAGACGTGTCTTGTCGGCCTTGCGCATCGAGCGCAACCCCTTACGCTGCCGGAAGCCCAACACCGTCCGCCATCCTGTGCTTAAAACCACCCGAGCCACGGTAACCGATTTTGGCTACCGCGGCAGTAAAAACCAAGAGGGAAAATCAGTTCCCCGAATCGTCGGGACCAAGATCCTGATTATCGTCGACCTTATCGGGGTCGTCGTTCGGACCGACCGGACGCTTCTTGGGCGGCACCACTTTCATCAGCTCGACATCAAAGACCAGGGTCTGATTGGGCGGAACGCTTTCGCCCGCGCCACGTTCGCCATAGGCCATGTTGGACGGAATCACGATCTGCCAGTGATCGCCGACCCGCATCAGGGTAAGCGCCTCGGCCCAGCCGGGGATCAGCGAATTGACCTTGAAGCGGGCGGGCATACCCGGTTCGGTACCATCAAACACCGAACCGTTAATCAGCGCGCCGGTATAATAGACCGTCACATAATCGCTGGCATGGGGGCGCGCGCCATAGCCATTGTGCAGAATACGGTATTGCAGGCCACTCGGCTTGATGATTGTGCCCGGCTTCTTAGCATTGGCTGCCAGAAAAGCCTGATTAGCCGCCGGCGTGAGCTGTGGGTCGATTGGGGCCTTCTTCGCCGGAGCCGCCAGAGCCGAACCGGCGCCGAACAGGACAAAAGCCGACACAACCAATCCTAAACGCAGCAGATTCATCAACTTTTCTCCTGAATGCATCTTAAATACCGTAATGGGTCAAAAGATATCGAGACCGGCCAGATGGAGCAAGACGATAGCCCCGAAGGTGGCAACCAGAAGTCCTGATACCTCGTTGATCCGGCGCACGATAGCGTCGTTGATGCGGGCATGCAAAAGCCCGACAACCGTCGTCAGCGTTAACCACCATAACGCCGAGCCGACGAAAACACCCAGCACCACAAAGGAAGCGGTCAGAAAGCTCGTATTGGTCCGGGCATCAGCGAAAATGCCCACCCCCGCGATCAGGGCGGTATAGGCAAAGAAGGTTGCCGGGTTCGACACCGTCAGCATGAAGGTGGAAGCCACGGCGCGGGCCTGCGACGGCGCCGATTTCACCGGGGCGCTAAGCCGCTCGCGGAAATTGGGCGGTGGCGGCGCAAAGAATGTGCGAATACCGAAAGCCATCAGAAACAGCCCGCCGAACAACTGCATCGGAAAGGAATAACCGACAATCAGTTGCGACAGCGCCGTGATGCCAAAAGCGGTAATCGAGGCAAACATGCAATCGCCCAGGGCAGCGCCCAGGCCAGACATGAAACCATAATATGTGCCAAAATGCAGTGTTCTGCGGATGCAAATCAGATTGACCGGCCCGATCGGAATCGCCGCAAAAAATCCGAGCAATGCACCCGAGATAATGAGTTGAATATACCCCACCATTTAAACTCGTTTTTTTTCGGCCATGCGATCCAGATGTCGTAGCAAAGCAGACCTACTCCCCATTTTATTTTGCCGCCGAGAACGCTGGGGCTTCAGCCCAGACCTTCAATTTCCGGCAAATTGTCATACCATCCGAAGTATCCGCTGGCAGTAAAGATAGATCACCAACAAAATACCACGTCACTGCCCCATGGGGGGGCAATGTCAAATTATTAATGCATAACCCCAAACCCGAATGCCGCCAGCATGGGCACGGCTACGCCAAACGCTTGAAATTCCTCCTATCTTTTTTCAGCCCCGGACGCAAATCGGCCAGACAAACCGGATAGCCCCTTAAAGGCTGTACCACAACCCTACACCGGGTGTGGACGAGAAGGCTGCTAAGCCACCCCAAACCGCGGTGCAATGCAAGACAAAACTGCACCCACCTCAAGTTGTCAAATCAGACCAATTTCAGAGAAAGCGGAAAGCCTGCCCCTGCCCCGACTGGATCAGCGCCCCGTCCTGCATGACAATTTTACCATCCAGAATGGTGGCAACCGGCCAACCGGTCACCGTCATACCGTCAAACGGTGTCCAGCCGCAATTGGAGGCCTGGGCGGCATTTTCGATCCGCGCCTGACGTTTCAAATCGACCACCGTGAAGTCGGCGTCATAGCCCAGCGCAATCCGCCCCTTGGCACAGAGGCCGAACAGCCGGGCTGGCCCGGCGCTGGTCAGATCGACAAAGCGCTCTAAACTCAGCCGCCCGGCATTAACATGGTCAAGCATCAGCGGCACCAGGGTCTGTACCCCCGGCATACCCGAAGGTGATGCCGGATAGGGCTTGGCCTTATCCTCGCGCAGATGGGGGGCGTGATCCGAACCGATCACATCAACCAGCCCGTCACGCACCGCCTGCCACAACGCCTCGCGCACCTCCGCCCCGCGGACCGGCGGGTTCATCTGCGCCAGCGTGCCCAGACGCTCGTAACACTCCGGCGCGCTTAAGGTCAGATGCTGGGGCGTCACCTCGACCGAGGCAAAATCCCGCGCCCCGGCCAGCAGCGGCAGCTCGACCGCCGTCGAAACATGCAACACATGAAGCTTGCGCCGAGCCGCCCGGGCCAGACGCAGCACCCGCTCGGTCGAGAGCCGCGCCGCTTCATCATCGCGCCACACCGGATGGCTGCGCGGATCACCCGGCACAGTATAACCGTCTTTGCGGGCTTTCAGGCGGGCTTCATCTTCGGAATGCACCGCCATGCGGCGCGCGCCACTTCTTAGCGCGGCATCGATATCCTTTTCATCGGCGAGCAGCAGCGTACCAGTGGACGAGCCAAGAAAGGCTTTTACCCCGGCCGCACCGGGTAATTTTTCCAGCGTCGCCAGTTCGCCGACATTGCCCGCCGTCGCGCCGACATAAAACGCATAATGGCAATGCATCCGCCCGGCGGCACGCGCCAGCTTATCGTTCAGCGCTTCAGCCGTGGTGGTCGGGGGGCTGGTGTTCGGCATCTCGAACACACCGGTGATGCCGCCCAGAACCGCCGCGCGGCTGCCGCTTTCCAGCGTCTCGCGCGCTTCCCAGCCGGGCTCACGGAAATGCACCTGGGTGTCGATGGCACCGGGCAAAACGTGAAGACCGCGCGCGTCATAAACGGATGCGGCCGGTGCGGTGCCAAGGCTGCCGATGGCCGCGATCTTACCGCCACGGATGCCAATATCGGCGGGGGCGGTGCCGTTTGGCGTAACCGCAATACCGCCACGCAAAATCAGATCGAATGCGTTTTCCATGGCGCTAGAATTAAGCCAGCTGCACGGGCTTGGCAATCGGGATTGGTAATCGGACACACGCATGCGGACCGCCCCAACAATCCATAAGCACGGAAAAAGGAAGAATATTACGGCTAAACCAGGCTTTTCGCTTGACGCGAGCGGTGTGCGTAGCAGAGTAAATATGCGCAATATGAGGGATTCGCATATGCTGAACCATGTCTCTGTTGGTGTGCGTGACGTTGCACGTGCCGCCGAGTTTTATGATGCCGTTCTGGCCCCGCTTGGCTATAAGCGCGTAATCGACTTTCTGCCCACCGCCATTGCTTATGGCGACAAGGCCCCGAGCCTGTGGATTCAGTTGCCGCGTGGCCAGCAGGAACTGGTGGTTGGCAACGGCAGCCATCTCAGCCTGGTTGCCCGTAGCAAGGATGCCATTCAGGCGTTCTATGATGCGGCTCTGGCGCATGGCGCCACGGATGATGGCGCCCCCGGCCCGCGCCCGGATTACAGCCCGGAATATTATGCGGCCTTTGTCATCGACCCCGATGGCAATCGGCTTGAAGCGGTGCTGATCGAAGCTCCTAAGGTTGAAAAGCCTGCCAAGGCCAAACCCGCCAAGAAAAAGGCTGCGGCCAAAGCGGCAAAGGCTGCCAAGCCGGCTAAGGTTGCCAAGCCTGCCAAAGCGGCCAAGCCTGCGAAAAAAGCCAAACCGGCGAAAGCGGCCAAGCCCACCAAGGTGGCAAAGCCGGTCAAGAAAGCCGTCAAGCTGGCAAAAAAAGCCGCCAAGCCTGCAAAGGCTGTAAAGCCGGCGAAGAAGGCCAAACCGGTGAAGATCACCAAGGTCGCCCCTAAGGCTGGCAAAAAGGCCGGTAAGAAGGCGAAAAAGAAGTGAGTTTGAGCGGTGACACGCTGGGCCGCGGGCGCTGTCCTTGGCCGGGCGAAGATCCGCTCTATCTTGCCTATCACGATACCGAATGGGGCGTGCCGGAATATGATTCCCGCGCCCTTTTCGAAAAGCTTATCCTCGATGGTTTTCAGGCCGGGCTGGCCTGGATTACGATCTTGCGCAAACGTGAGGATTTTCGCCGCGCCTTCGATGGGTTTGCCCCTCAAACCGTCGCGCGTTACGGCGAGAAAGATATTGCCCGGCTGCTGAAGGATGCCAGCATCGTCCGCAGCCGGGCAAAAATCACCGCCGCCATTACCGCCGCTCGCCTCTGGATCGAGATAGAGGCCAAAGAGCCTGGCGGTTTTACCGAACTGATCTGGAAGCATGTCGACGGCGCGCCCGTTGTCCACCGTTACAGAACCGCAAAGCAGGTTCCGGCCTCCTCGCCGATGAGCGAAGCGCTGTCAAAAGACCTCAAAAGCCGTGGCTTTAAATTCTGCGGGCCGGTTATCGTTTATGCCTTTGCGCAGGCGGTTGGTATGGTCAACGATCATCTGACCAGCTGCTTCCGGCATGGCGAATGTCAGAAGCTGATTACCACCAAATAAATTGGTATTTTCAAAACCAATCAATATGTTATTAGACATCGTTCAGATGCCGCTTCAACATGAGTATGGGCTATGGCCAAATCTTCTGCCAGCTTTGTCTGCCAATCCTGCGGTACGGTTGCCCCCAAATGGGCTGGCAAATGTGATGCCTGCGGGGCGTGGAATACGCTGGTTGAAGAAGCCGCGCCCACTCCACTGGGGGCTGGGGCGCGCAAACGCGAACGCGGCCGCGCCTTTCAGCTGGAAGACCTCAAGACGCTGGATAAGGAACCACCACGGCGCATTACCGGAGTGAAAGAATTTGACCGGGTTTGTGGCGGCGGTCTGGTCGCCGGTTCAGCCTTGCTGATTGGCGGCGATCCTGGCGTCGGAAAATCGACATTGGTGTTGCAGGCTCTTGCCTCCTATGCCCGCGCCGGGGGCCGCTGCGTTTACATCTCGGGTGAAGAAGCCGCGGCGCAGGTTCGCCTGCGTGCCGCGCGCATGGGTCTGTCGGATGCCCCGGTGGCATTGGGGGCTGCAACCAACGTCGAAGATATTCTGGCCACCATCGACAAGGGTGACACGCCCGGCATTCTGGTGATCGACTCTATTCAAACGATCTGGACCGGCGCGCTGGATGCCGCCCCCGGCACCATCGCACAGGTCCGCACCGGCTCGTATGATCTGGTGCGCTATGCCAAGGCGACCGGCGCGGTGCTGCTGCTGATCGGCCATGTCACCAAAGACGGCCAGATCGCCGGACCGAAGGCGGTCGAGCATCTGGTTGATGCTGTGCTCTATTTTGAAGGCGAACGCGGCCATCAGTTCCGCATCTTACGTGCCGTGAAGAACCGCTTCGGCCCCACCGATGAAATCGGCGTGTTCGAAATGACCGGTAAGGGATTGAGCGAAGTGGAAAATCCCTCGGCGCTGTTTCTCGGCGACCGTAACGGCAACACCCCCGGCACGGCGGTGCTGGCCGGGCAGGAAGGCACCCGCCCCATCCTGGTCGAGGTTCAGGCGCTGGTCGCCGAAGCCGGTTACGGCACACCGCGCCGCGCCGTGGTTGGTTGGGACACCGGGCGGCTGGCGATGATCCTGGCCGTGCTCGATGCCCGCTGCGGCCTTGGCGTCAGCGCCCATGATGTCTATCTCAACATCGCCGGGGGCTTGAAAGTTACCGAACCGGCGGCGGATCTGGCGGCGGCGGCGGCCCTGATGTCGTCCTACAGCGGGCGGCCCCTGCCGCGCGATACGGTATTTTTTGGCGAGATCGGTCTGTCAGGCGATGTGCGCCCGGCACCACAGAGTGAATTACGCTTGAAAGAAGCGGCGAAATTGGGTTTTTCTCGGGCTGTGGTCGCCGAAGGCATCAAAACCGTCATTGACGGCATCACGTTACAAACTGTCCGGCAGGTTTCCGATCTGCTAGACATTACCGGCAGTGGTGAGCCACGCCCCAGCAGCCGTTCGAATGCTGGTCGTCCAGATTCTGGTCGTTCGGATTCCGGGCACTAAAGCCCCTGAAACAAGGGGGATTTAAGGACAGGTATGACCTTTCACTGGCTCGATTTGGTTCTGGTTCTCGGCGTCGGCGTTTCGGCGGTTTATGCCACACTGCGTGGCTTCGTGCGCGAAACCCTGTCGATCATCGCCTGGGTGGTGGCGGTGCTGGCGGCCCTGTATTTCGGCCCCACACTGGCTGACGCCCTGAAACCCCATCTTTCCGGTGGCCTCAACGACATTGCCGGCTATCTGCTGGTTTTCGTGTCGGTGCTGTTGCTGCTGTCGTTCGTTACCTTTCACCTGTCGGGCAGCGTCAAACGCTCGCCGGTTGGGCCGATTGACCGTATCTTAGGCTGCCTGTTCGGGGTCTTGCGCGGGCTGGCGGTGGCCGGAATTATCTATCTGGTCTTTGCCGCGGTTGAGCCGCCCCCCGATCAGCCCGACTGGATGACCAAAGCCGAGCTTTACCCGATCATTCGCAAATCGGGTGAAATGCTCGACCGGCTGATCCCTGACCGGCTCCTGAAACATGGCATCACCCTGCCCGGCCATCACGCCACGTCGGCCAAGGCACCCGCGGCAGCCACGCCACCGGTCGTGGCTGCCGCCCCGCCCGCGCCATCACACACGCATAAGAAGAGTTCGGCACGCGCCGACGATGTCGCAAGCCCCAGAGCCACGCCCCCGGAGACTGCCGAGCCGGTGCACGAAGCGGTCAAACACCCCGCACCAAAGTCGGAACCCGTTGAAAAGGTTAAAGAAACAACAGAGTCTAGCACGCACCGCACCGACAACATGGCACCTATGCCCCGCAAGCGCCCCAGCCATAGCGCGGAAAAACAGGATAAATCTGCAACCGACGCGACAGACACAAAACATCGCAAAACCAGCTATGGCGAAAAGGATCGCGAGGCGTTAGACAAGCTCATCGAAGAATCCGGCAAAAGGAACAGCGGCAAGCCATGACAGGCCCGACCGGCGATTTTTCATTTCACGACGATCATCTTCACGAAGAATGTGGTGTGTTTGGTGTTTTCGGACATCCCGGCGCAGGTGCCCTGACGGTGCTGGGGCTTCACGCCCTGCAACACCGCGGTCAGGAAGCCGCTGGCATTGTCACCTTTGACGGCGAACGCTTTATCGCCGAACGGCATCAGGGACTGGTGGGCGACATTTTCGCCAATGGCGCCAATACCGACAAACTGGTCGGCAGCTTCGCCATTGGCCATAATCGCTACTCCACCGCAGGCGGTTCGGATTCGCGCAACATTCAGCCGCTGTTCGCCGATCTGGCTGGCGGTGCCATTGCTCTGGCCCATAACGGCAACCTGACCAATGCCCGCGCCTTGCGTGCGCGTCTGGTACAGGAAGGCGCGATCTTCCAGTCGACCTCGGATACCGAAGTCATCATCCACCTCACCGCCCGCAGCGTGTGCAGCCATGTCGTCGACAAGCTGGCCGATGCGCTGAAGCTGGTCGAGGGGGCTTACTCGGTCGTCGCCATGACGGCGAAAAAGATGATCGGCGTGCGCGATCCCTTTGGCGTGCGCCCGCTGGTGCTGGGGCAGCTCGACGGGGCCTATATTCTGGCGTCGGAAACCTGCGCGCTCGACATCATCGGGGCCGAACTGGTGCGCGATGTTAAACCGGGTGAAGTGGTGGTCATTACCAAAGACGGTATTGAATCCTTCTTCCCCTTCGCGCCGCAGAAGAGCCGTTTCTGCGTCTTCGAATATATCTATTTCGCCCGGCCAGATTCGACACTGGAAGGCGTCAACGTCTACGAAGCGCGCCAGCGCATCGGCGAAGAACTGGCCCGCGAAAATCCCATCGAAGCCGACATTGTGGTGCCGGTGCCGGATTCCGGCCTGCCTGCCGCGTTGGGTTATTCGCATGCCTCGGGCATCCGCTTCGAGCTTGGCATTATCCGCAATCACTATGTCGGTCGTACCTTTATCGAACCGACGGCGGGTATTCGCCATTTCAGCGTGCGCCGTAAGCACAATCCCAACCGCGCCACGCTGGAAGGCAAGCGCGTGGTGCTGATTGACGATTCCATCGTGCGCGGCACCACCTCGAAAAAGATTGTGCAGATGGTGCGCGATGCCGGGGCAAAGGAAGTCCATTTCCGCGTTGCCAGCCCGCCGACACGGCACAGCTGCTTCTATGGCGTTGATACCCCGAATGAGCATGAGCTGCTGGCCCATGACATGGGCATCGACGAGATGTGCCACTATATCGGTGCCGACAGTCTGGCCTTCTTATCGATGGAAGGCATGTACCGGGCAATGGGTCAGGACTTTCATGACCCCAACGGCCATAAATTCTGCGACGCCTGCTTCTCGGGCAACTACCCCATCCGCCTGACCGATATGGAAGACGGTGCCGACAAGGCCCAGCTTTCGTTCCTGGCAGGCGTGGCGTAAGTTCCACAGGACTGCGACTTAAAGAAAACACCGGATGGCAAACCATCCGGTGTTTTTTTGGCTTAACCGCGCATCTGTCTGGCGGCATCGGTCATGGCGCAAAGGGCGGGTTTGACCTCCTCCCAGCGACGGGTTTTGAGGCCGCAGTCGGGGTTGACCCAGATCTGCCCGGGGCTCAGCCGTTCCGAAGCCTTGCTGAGCAGGGTTACGATTTCCGTCACCGCCGGAATCCGTGGCGAGTGAATATCGTAGACGCCCGGCCCAATCGCATTGGGATAGCGATATTCGGCAAAGGCCGACAACAGCTCCATTTGCGAGCGCGCCGTCTCAATCGAAATCACATCGGCATCCAGCGCACCGATGGCGGCGATAATGTCGTTAAATTCGGCATAACACATATGGGTGTGGATCTGGGTTTCGTCCGCCACGCCCGAGGATGCCAGCCGGAAGGCCTCGACCGCCCAATTGAGATAGCCCTGCCAGTCATCGCAGCGCAGCGGCAGCCCTTCGCGTAACGCCGGCTCGTCAATCTGGATGACGCGGATGCCCGCCGCTTCCAGATCGGTCACCTCGTCACGCAGCGCCAGCGCAATCTGGCGGCACACCGCAGATCTGGGCAGATCATCGCGCACGAACGACCATTGCAGCATGGTCACCGGCCCGGTCAGCATGCCCTTGACCGGTTTTTCGGTCAGCGATTGCGCATAGCGCGCCCACGCCACCGTCATTGGCCGGGGCCGTGCGACGTCACCATAGATCACCGGCGGGCGAACATAACGCGAGCCATAGCTTTGCACCCAGCCATGTTTGGTGAAGGCATAACCGTCGAGCTGTTCGCCGAAATACTGCACCATGTCGTTGCGTTCAAATTCGCCATGCACCAGCACATCAAGACCAACCTCCTCCTGCCAGCGGATCGCCAATGCGGTTTCTGCCCGTAAGAAATCGACATAATCGGCATCGCTGACATTTCCCTTGGCATGCGCGGCACGCGCCGCACGCACTTCGTCGGTTTGCGGGAACGAGCCGATGGTGGTGGTCGGAAACGCCGGCAGTTTCAGATGCGCCTGCTGCCGGGCAATGCGGTCGGCAAAGGGGCTGTTGCGCGTTGCCATCGCCGGGGTGACATGGGCCATGCGCGCGGCCACATCCGCGCGGTGCACCGTGGCGGAAAGCCGCCGTGCCGCCAGCGCAGCCGATGCCGCCGCCAGCTTGTCCGCCACCGCACTTTCCCCCGCCGTGAGCGCGGTGTGCAAGCTGGCCAGCTCGCCCATTTTCTGCACGGCAAAAGACAGCCAACTTTTGACATCTTCGGCCAGTTCGGTTTCCACCGTCACATCAATCGGCACATGCTTAAGCGAGCAGGACGGTGCCAGTTGCAACTGTTCCGGTGCCCAGGCGGCCAGCACCGGCTTTAAGCCGAAGATCAGCTTTTCCAGATCGGCGCGCCAGATATTGCGCCCGTCGATCACCCCCAGCGACAGCACCCGATCCCTGGGCGCTTTGGCCAGCACTTCGCCCAGCTGTTCGTGGCCGCGCACCAGATCAAGATGCAAACCCGCCACCGGCAAATGCACCACCGTATCCAGTGCCGTGCCGAAATCGCCAAAATAACTCGCCAGCAGAATTTTCAGACCGGGGGCGGCATGGCTCAGCGCCGCATAGCTTTGCACCAGCGCCGCCAGCGCCCCGGCATCCAGATCGGTGGCCAGCACCGGCTCGTCGATCTGGACCCATTTCGCCCCGGCCTTGGCCAGACGCTGTAGCAACTCGCCATAAACCGGTAGCAGCCGCGGCAACAGGCTGAGCGTATCGGCACCACTGCATTTGCCAAGGCGCAGAAAACTCACCGGCCCGATCAGCACCGGGCGCGTATTGTACCCCAGCGCACAGGCTTCGAGATATTCCTCGACCGGCTTTAAGGTGGACAGCGTGAAGGACTGATCGGCAGTAAATTCCGGCACCATGTAGTGATAATTGGTGTCGAACCATTTGGTCATTTCCAGCGCCGCAACATCCTGCGCCCGGCCATGGGTGCCGCGCGCCATGGCAAAATAGGTGTCGAGTGGCACCGCCCCACCCTGCCAGCCATAACGGGCCGGAACCGCACCGACCATGACCGCGGTATCAAGCATGGAATCATAGAGCGAGAAATCATTACTGGGCAGAATTTCAACCCCCACCGCCTGTTGCTGCGCCCAGGACGCGGCACGAAGACCGGCAGCGGTTTTGAGCAGCGCTTCGGCATCCGTTTTTCCGGCCCAGTAACTTTCCAGCGCAAATTTCAGCTCGCGTCTGGGGCCGATCGATGGCCCCCCCAGACTTGCAACAGCTAACAAAGACATCGGCAATACTCCAAAATGGTTGGAGCAAAGGCCAAGCGGGCGCAAGACGTACCGGTTCACGGCACGCACACCATGCGCAACCCGCCGGGACACCCCGCCCGTGGACGATCTGTTGCTGTAAGGCAGGTCTCCTGGCTTTGCGGGTCGTCACGGCTGCCCGCCTTCCCAGGGATACCCCAGTGGCTTTTGAACAGTCGCTCACCGCTGACAGTTGCGGGGGCAGCGCCGGTCTTGCACCGGCTTCCCTCTTAGCTTTTGAGCAAAAAGCACGCCCAAAAGAACCTTAAGCCCACCGACACTATCGGCGGGCTCAATGGGTGTCAATAAAGACATAAAGAAATCTTTATGTCTGCATATCCATTATGTTTTTACCCGCGCACTTCCATCTGGATCGGGCCATCCTTGCGACCATGGATAAACTGATCGACATAGGGGTTGTCGGCAGTATCAATTTCGACCGTCGGCCCCGCCCAGACGATCTTGCCCTTGTAGAGCATGGCGATGCGGTCGGCGATTTTGCGGGCGCTGACCATGTCATGGGTGATCGACAGCGCAGTGGCCCCGACATCCTTGACCATATCGACGATCAGATTGTTGATGACGTCCGACATGATGGGGTCGAGGCCCGTGGTCGGCTCGTCAAAGAAGATGATCTCGGGCTTGGTGGCAATGGCACGCGCCAGCCCGACGCGTTTTTGCATGCCGCCCGACAGTTCCGACGGCGACAGTGCACCAACATCCGCCGTCAGCCCGACCTTGGCCAGGGTTTCAATGGCGATGTCCTTCGCCTTTTTACGGCCCATGCCATGGCCCTGGATCAGACCAAAGGCGACATTTTCCCAGACCGGCAGACTGTCGAACAAGGCAGCGTTTTGAAACAGCATGCCAAATTTACGCAAATAGGCTTCGCGGGCCCGGCCACGCAGGCGCGTCACCGGCTCGCCATCCACAAAGATCTCGCCTTCGTCGGGGCGCAGAATGCCCAGAACGCATTTGATCGTCACCGATTTGCCGGTGCCCGAGCCACCGATGACGACCAGAGATTCCCCCTGCTCGATGGTCAGATCGACGCCATCCAGAACCACCTTGGATCCGAAGCGTTTTTTCACGCCCTTGAGTTCGATTTTTGCCATGGCGATCTCTTAGAACAGGATGTTGGTCAGGATGTAGTTGGAAGCCAAAATCAGGATCGACGCCGACACCACCGCACTGGTGGTGGCGCTGCCGACGCCCTGCGCCCCGCCCTTGGAATGGAAGCCGTGATAGCACCCCATCAGCGCGATGAGAAAACCGAACACCGCCGCCTTGATCAGGCCGGAAGCGACATCCTTGAAATCGAGGGCATTGATGGTGTGCTGCAAATAGATCGTACCGGTGAAATCCAGACTGCTGGTAGAGACGACGTAACCACCGAAAATGCCGATGGCATCTGCCACCGCCACCAGAAGCGGCATGGCGATCACCGCCGCCACCAGACGCGGCACCACCAGATATTTCATCGGGTTGGTGGCCAACGTGGTCAGCGCATCAATCTGTTCGGTCACCCGCATGGTGCCAAGCTCGGCAGCGATGGCCGCCGCAACGCGCCCCGCCACCATCAGACCGGCGATCACCGGCCCCAGCTCGCGCGTGATGCCGATCAGCACCACCACCGGCATGTAGACTTCGGCACCATAACGGGCGGTGCCGATATAAATCTGTAAGGCCAGCGCACCGCCGGTGAAGAAGGCCGTCAGCCCAACCACCGGCAGCGAGAAATAGCCGACGCGCATGAACTGTTTGAACAGCAACGACCAATAGATCGGCGGTCGCACGATGCTGATCACCGCGGTGGCGGTGAACATGCACAGCCGACCGATCTCCTGCAAAAAGCCAAGCGTGATTTTCCCGATGGCGGCAAAGACGTTCATGCGGCCTCCTGATAGACGCGCGCGGCGCGGGGTGAAACCTGTGTCAAAATCTCGTACGAAATCGTGCCGGACGCACCGGCCAGTTCTTCCAGCGATACAACATCGCCAAACAGTTCCGCGTCCATCCCGGCGTGGGGGGGCACGGTAAGATCGGTCACATCGAAGATAACCAGATCCATCGAAATGCGACCAACCACCGGCACCTTAACGCCGCCAACGGCACCAAAGCCACGGTTGGAAACGGTGCGCATCAGCCCATCGGCATAGCCATAGGCCGCAATGGCCAGACGGCTCGCCCGCTTGGTCTGAAAACTGGCACCATAGCCGACGGTTTCGCCCGCCGGGGTTTCACGCACCTGCAAAATCGGCGCGGTGCAGCGCACCGCCACGCCAAAGGGATTGGGCCGACAAGGGATCGGGTTACCGCCATAAAGCGCAATGCCGGGACGGACCAGATCAAAATGATAGTCCTTACCCAGAAGAAGACCACCCGAAGCCGCCAGACTGGCGGGGGCCGGTGGCAACAGTGCCAGCGCCGCCCTGAAGCGTTTGAGCTGCGCCGCATTCATCGGCGAATCCGGCTCGTCAGAACAGGCCAGATGGCTCATCCACAGCACAACATTCAGCCCGGCCAGCCGTTTGGCACTTTCACCGGCCAGCAGCGAAACATCGGTCTGGGAAAGCCCCAGCCGGTTCATGCCGGTATCGATGTGAATGGCAGCCTCGTAAACACTGCCCGCCGCCAGCGCCGCCTTGGAATAGCGCGCAATCTGTTCCAGCGAATTCAGGCACGGGATCAGGTGATACCGGGCGTAAGCCGCCGCGGTACCATCGGCCACACCATCGAGCACAAAAATCCGCGCCCGCACCGACAGGCAGCGCAGCGCAATGGCCTCCTCCAGCCGGGCGACGACAAAATTCTCGGCCCCAGTGGCAACCAAAGCCGGAACGATTGTTCCCGCCCCCAGACCATAGGCATCGGCCTTGACCACGGCGGCAGCCGTAGCCGGGCCAGCCATCGCCTGAGCAAGGCGGAAATTTTCAGCAATCGCCCCTAGGCGCACGGTCAAATGCGCGGCGGAAGCAGCCGAAGCAGTCATGTCAGTATTCATAGATGAGAACATAGTGCGAATGATTAGTTGTTACCACCCGGAACGTAGTTTTCCAGGCAGGGGGCATTGGGATCGATGTAACTGGCGCAATGTGGGCGGGTGTTACGTTCGTGCGCCATGGCATCGCTGGGCCGGACTTTCTTTTCCGGCTGTTTCTGGGCCGGGGCCCCACTGGGGTCCAGAATAACATAGCCATAACGATCATAAACAAAATCCCACGGCTTATAGCGGCAGCGGCGCTGCCCTTCGGGCGTGAGATATTCGAATTTACCCGCACCGCACGATAACGCCTGACCGATGGCCAGCCCCGGATTGACGGTAATGGCGTTGGGCGATTGCGGCCGGATCACTTCAGGCATGAGTTGCACCGCCTTATAGGCGTTGCGGATCATTTTCTCAGTTTCCTGATCGTTCTGGGTTCCGCGCGAGAACGACGCCTTGGGCAGCAAAAGCCACAACAGTTCGGTGCGGGGGGGCGCCTTCTGTGGTGGCGGCGCGCTGAGTCGTACCTGCACCAGATAGTAGATCACCACGAAATGGACTGCGGTTACGAAAAGCGCCACACACAAGCGGCGCAAGCGATGGCGCTTGGCCTTACGACGTTTTTCGAGACGGGACAAAATATCGGCAACTGCCGTATTGGTCTCATCGATGAGATATGCGCCCGCCACCGATGTTGTACCTCGAACCTATAGTCAATCATGCTGCCTGAAAGAATGACGGCCACCATTTTTATAGCGGCAGCGGTTCAGGCTATAGCATGATTGGCAAGCAGAGGGGAATTACCCTTAAGGCCGCCCCCGCGAAACTGCAGGCGCAACGCTTACCGCGCGCTTATTTGCGATTCGCTGGCGGATTGGGCAGGTCCATCGCCAGAATGGCCATGTTGAAGGCGTAAGACACCTCCCCGTCCTCTTCGTCCTTGAAGATGACGCCGATAAATTCACCGGCGATATGCACTTCAACGGAATCATCCTGCTTGGGCCGCTCGACCAGCGTGATGGTGTCCAGCCGGAACAGGTTACGCAGATATTTCTCAACCTGCCAAAGTTCAGTACGCGTCAAAAAAGCCTCCATCGTCTGACGTTTCGGCGTTAGTTTCTGCCGTCACAAAAACTGCCGCCTTACGGCGGCCCTGTCGCAGAACCAAAAGAAAAACGGCACCGATGCCGCCCCCCGAACCGGGGGAACTTCAAGGCATTGGAACTGCCATGCCGCCAGCATCCGGGTCAAGCGCCTTTACGCCGCCGGTATAGTTAGATACCAGCTTTGATGTCCAGTTCAGGGTCGTCAATCAACTGGTTCATTTCCAGCGATGGCCGGTCACACCCCATGCAATTGACCACTTTGGCCGGCACGCCGACCGCCGTGCAATGCGACGGGATCGACTTCAGCACCACCGAACCGGCACCAATGCGGGAATATTCGCCGATTTCGATATTGCCCAGAATCTTGGCCCCCATCGACAACAGAACCCCACGGCGGATCTTGGGGTGCCGATCACCATCGGCCTTGCCAGTGCCGCCCAGCGTCACATTGTGCAACATGGAAACATCGTCTTCGACCACGGCGGTTTCACCAATCACCACGCCCGTGGCATGGTCGATCAGGATGCCGCGACCGATACGGGCGGCCGGGTGAATATCGACGTCGAACATGCGGGAAATCCGGCTCTGGAAGAACAGCGACAGGCCGATCCGCCCAACGCCCCACAACCAGTGGGCAATGCGATAGCTTTCCAGCGCATGGAAACCCTTGAAGTACAAAAACGCCTCGATATAGGCGTGGCAGGCCGGGTCGCGGTCGAATACCGCCGACAGATCGGCGCGCACCGCCGCCCCGATTTCAGGATCGGCCCGCATGGCCTCGTCGAAGATTTCGCGCACCAGCATCTGATCGATGTCTTCGCCGCCAATCTTCTTGGCCAGATGATAGCTTAAGGCATCCTCAAGCCGGTTGTGATTGAGAATGGTGGCATGGACAAAACTGGCCAGGGCGGGTTCGCCCGCCGCCAGTTCCGCCGCCTGATTGCACAGGTCACGCCAGATTGGATCACACGCCATCTTGTGCGCCGGATCGTTAGGGACGATTTTTTCTACCGTTGCGGACATTTGAAAGTCTCCTACTCACCTTGTACAGGATTTACCGGCCGTGCCAAACCTTCCTGTGCATCACCCCGACACTTTCCTGATAGATTGTGGCATAAACGGTTGGAGAAAATTCATGAGCAATCTCAATCCCCACATCCCGCAAACCCTGGATTTGCTGCTCCGCCGTAAATCGGTCAAGCCGCAAACCATGACCGGCCCCGGCCCGGACGACGCGCAAATGACGCAGATCCTGACCGCCGCAACCCGGGTGCCCGACCATGGCAAGCTGGCGCCCTGGCGCTTCATCCGTTTTTGTGGCGATGCCCGGGGGCGCGTCGGCCAGGTGCTGGTGGACACATTGCAAGCCCGCGGACCTTTAAGCCCCGACCGTCAGGCACAGGAAGCCGCCCGCTTCCTGCGCGCCCCGGAAATCGTCGGCGTCATCAGTACCCCGCGAAGCGATGTGCCGGTGCCGGAATGGGAACAAATTCTGTCCGCTGGCGCGGTGTGCCAGAACCTTATTCTGGCGGCGCATGCCCTAGGCTATGTCGCGACCTGGCTAACCGAATGGTACGCCTATGACCGGGAAATCCTGCAAAAGCTTGGGCTGGCGGAAGCCGAACGCGTTGCGGGCTTCATCTTCATCGGCCATATGAGCGAAATGCCCCAGGATCGCCCCCGCCCCGACCTTGCCACCATCGTCAGCCACTACTGAAGCGTCGGCCTGGTCACCAGCTTGCGGGTACGGACGGCGGGAAAATGCAGCTCGACCGTGGTGCCGACATTGAGGGCACTTTGAATGACCAGCCGCCCGCCATGCAGCTCCATCAGGGTTTTGACCAGCGACAGGCCCAATCCCGTGCCCTCGACCTTGCGCGACAAAGGCGAGGCAATCTGGCGGAACGGTTCCAGCGCCTGCGGTATCGCCTCGGGCGCCATGCCGATGCCGGTGTCAGAGACGCAGATGATGATGCCGCCATCGCCGCCCATGCGCGCCGTCACCGTAACCTTACCGCCGGGCAGCGTAAATTTGACCGCATTGCTTAAAAGATTGAGCAGGATCTGTTTCAGCCGCAAGCGGTCGGCATCAATGACCGGGAAATCCGGCGGCACATAATGGCTGATGGTCAGGGTGTTTTCCCGCGCCCGCTCGGCGACAAAGCGCAGGCAATCCTCGAAAAAGCCCGGTAACGCAATATCTTCGCAGCCCAGCTCCAGCCGCCCGGCCTCGGCTTTGGACAGATCAAGGATATCGTTGATCAGATTGAGCAGATGCTTGCCCGCACTGTGAATGTCGTTGGCGTATTCGGTGTAGCGCGTCGAGCCAAGCGGCCCGAACAGACCGCAGGATAACACCTCGGAAAAGCCGATAATGGCGTTCAGCGGGGTGCGCAGCTCGTGACTCATCAGGGCCAGAAAGGCGCTTTTGGAGCGATAGGCATCCTGCGCCGCCATCAGCGCCTTGTGCAGCTGCTTTTCGCGGATGGTCAGCAGCGAGACCTTGGCGCGCACCAGCGCCTCGCTGGTGCCAATGCCGAGATAGCGCCCCTCGCGCGTCACCACAAAGCATTCCCGCAGCGCTTCGGGGTGATCGAAGGTGATCATCGTCGCCAGCTCGGTGATGGTGGTGTTTTCATCGACCTGAAACGCATCCTGATTGGACAGTTGCAGGATCGAGCGGCGGCCATACAGTTCGGGGACATAGCGCTGGGCGTAATGGGCCAGAAATTTCAATCGGTTGACCAGACCAACGACGCGCTGACCACCATCCACCACCGCCGCCGCAGCCAGATCGGGCGACAGACGAAAACGCTCATAGGCCTCGGCACAGTTCATGCTGAGGGGAAATGCCGGCATTGCTAAAGCCAGATGCCCTGCCCGCCATTCGTCGTCGGATGCAGCTTCAGGCAGGAAATCCGGCACCACCGTACCGATCGAACTCATGAAAGGATGTCCCGCTAAACCGAACGCATGTTTAAGAAATTATGACGAAATCACCAGCATCGTTATACGGATTATTTACGAACCTTTTTTGAATAGGGAAAAATCACGCAAAAGAAATAACCCGATACATAAATTGAATAGAATGCGGACCACTCAGTTCATAAAAAAGCCAGACACTGGCGCATACTCTGTAACCGTATTCAAAAGCGATCGAGAACGCCATGCCGACCCCACCGCCGACAGGTCCTCAAACCCGCCAGGCCGCTTGCCGCGCCAGCGAAGATCGCATTTATGCCGCGGCTACCGACTTTTCCGAAACCCTGTCCCTTGCCCAGTTGCGCGCCTTCATTACCGAGGCGATGTGCTGGCGCCGCTTGCTGACCCTGCGGCACTGATCCGGGCCCGAATTCGGGTCACAGATCAGGAAAAATCTTTGCGCTCGGGGATGCGGTTAAAGGCGATTTTGGCCCCGGCATAGGGCGACATGCATTTGGGCTGCGGACCGATCGCCACCGCGTCGCGGCCATAGCGCTGGTTCAGCGCATCAATCGCTTCCGACAATTTAAGATGCTTCTGGCTTTCTGCGGCATCCGGGCGCCAGCCGAACAGATCCGGGGCGATGGTGTCGGTCTCGATCAGATTGCTTAAATAAAGCCCGGTCTGACGCACGGCCAGCACCTCGTCCGGGGCGACAATGCGCGCCCAGCCCAATTCCAGCGCGGCCAGAATGGCAAAACTGTCGGCGGTATGGGCCATGTCGACGGTGGCCTCGCGCTTCTCGCCGCTTTCGGTTTTCAGCCACACCGTAACCCGCCCGGCCTTGTAACCGGCCCGGCGCAGGCGGCTGGCCGCCCGCGCGGTCAGCTTACGCACCACGATGTGGGCGGTGGGTGCATGGCGCAGCTCCGGCCCCAGCACATGGCTGTGGCTGATCGACTGGGTCTCGGTCACAATGTCGGGCGGGTCGATGCCATGCAGGGCGTACCAGAAGCGTTCGCCATTGATCGAGCCCCAGGCCCGCCGCGCCGCGGGCGGGGTCAATTCCCAAAAGCTTTTTATATCAAATATTCCAGCCTGATAGAGGCGGAGCTTCACGTTCTTGCCGATGCCCGCCAGATCGATCAGATCCAGCCCCAGAATGGCTTCAGGCAAGCGGTCGGCACCCAGCACGGTCAACCCGGCGGGCTTCATCATATCGCTGGCGATCTTGGCCAGCAGCACGCTGGGGGCCAGCCCGACCGAGGAGCGCAAACAGCAGCCGACGTTTTTCAGGATGTCGGCCTGAACCCGCCGGGCGATGGCGATGGCGTTTTCGGTCTGGCGCTCCTGCCCCATCAGCTCGCACGCCACTTCATCAATCGACGATACCTTGTTGACGTGTAAGTGTTTTTCTATTTCGTCGATGATGCGGTGGTGGAAATCGACATAGACGTTGTGGCGGGCCGGAACGCAGATCAGACCGGGGCACATCTGTCGGGCCTCGTAAACCCGGGTGCCGGTTTTGATGCCAAAAGCCTTGGCCTCGTACGAGGCGGCAATGGCACAGGTGGCGTCGGACTCCACCGGGGTGACGATGATCGGCTTGCCGCGCAGGCGCGGGGCCAGCTGCTGCTCGACCGAGGCAAAATAGCTGTTGAGGTCAAGAAACAGCCAGTTGAGACAAGCGGCGTCCTGCCCCTTGCCCGGCCTCAGCTTGATGATACCCACGCCTGACATAGGGCGAACATAGCAAGAACATTTGAGCGGGGCAACGCACAGAATGTGCCCATAACATCAAACCCGCAAGAGTGTTACAGTATCATTACTGTAGATCACCGAATAATTCTTCATATACGCAGACATGGGGGCGGATTCTGGTGGCCGTATCGGCGTTTTGGTAATTCTGACCCACGGGAATGCCCCCCCCCAACGCACATCCGTTTTAAACTTATTGGATTTGCCAAAATGTGCCGTGTTACTCCAGACCACCCGCTTATCCAGAATGATGTACTTGACGTTAGCCTTGCGTAACTGTTCGTGCTGCTTTTCGAGGTCACGCATTTCTAATACATCGATTAGGCTCGGCGTGATGAAGCGCGAAACTTCCGCATGTACGATCGGGCGATCATGACACGTTGCCCAAAGCATCGCGTTATCGCCCCCCTCATAGGAATGCGGTAGATTGAGTATCCCAAAGTTTTTTTCTTTATCTTGATCGATGACGCTAAGCCAAGCCGGACAAACGGCATCTGTCATTTCCAGATGCGACGGACAAAAATCCAGGACGATAAGTCCCGCCAGCCCATACAGCAGATATATCCCCCACCGGCCGCGCAAAGTCTGCTGCGCCAATACAAAAGCATGAGCTACCCCGATACCCATAAAAATATAGACGAATACGATTAGCCGTGCGGGCACACGGGCAATCGATAACAATGGAATATGCGACAGCACGATACCAGGCATTGGAACAATCAGTGGATGACCAAAAGCATGGAGCGTTTCACCCGCTGCCAGGACAAGAAACACCCCACCACTCCATAAAACATAATCTACAATACTGTCCTTACAACGCCATCTCGACCAGGTAAGCCACGTTAATACCGCAACATTAATCAACCCCAGATAAACAACGCACTCTGTGGCGCGCGCGGTATTTTTGGGATAAAGCTGCCCGAACCAATCTCCAAACAAATGATATTGGGGAAAAGAAAACAGCGCCACAATATCCGCAACGAATGTGCCATGACCACAAAGGCTCGTATCGGGTGAACCGGATTGCAAAAGCATTGGTAGCAGCAACGGCAGCAGGATCAGGGATACCCCTCCCAGACAAATGAGCGGTATACGGATCTCCCAACCATGCAAGGGTATACCCTGCCGGTAATGGCGGTACAGGCTGTGAAAAATAATAAAATAGGCACAATAAATAAGATAATACCAGCAGAAGAGCGCACTCAGCGCATAGCTGCCAATAGCGGCAAGCAGCCAATAGGCATTCCTGCCCTGGTAACTTTTTAGATAGAATAAGACGAAGAACACAATAAATTCGATATGCATTACGCCTATATGATGCTGGCTTTGCGCAATATGCATGGGAGAAAAGGCAATAATATAGGCCCCAATCAGGGCTGCCCAATTTTTATGTGTAAAATGCCTCGACAAATAAAAACCTGCCAGCCCCGTCAGCGGAAACGAAGAAAGCAGCGTCAGATTCTGTATTGTCAGAAGCGTAGCGTGGTCAGTGCCAAATACGCGGCTTAACGCCACCAGAACAAACACTTGCGGATAGGCAAAAGAATGAAAATTCAGAGGGGTCCCTTCTGGAAATTGAATCTGCGAGGTTTGAAAAAAATGCCTGTAGTCAGCAGCAATAACGGCATACCAGCTGTTCCAGAAATCCTGTTGATTATCCTCAGGCGGACCGATCAACATTGTAGATAAATGCCCGATGTAAATATGGAACCAAGCGGCCGTTACTATGCTGAACGCCGCTAGAACCAGGAAAAATATTCCGAACTCCCGCAGCGGGGTGTTTTTACGAAAAAAATCGATATGTTTAGACATTAAGACACTCAGATGTTCGGGGGGGGGGGGAGCCGCGCACTCACGTAAAAAAACGAGTGTGATTTGTGCGATCCTGCCACTATTTTATTTTCGAGACGCTCACATAATGCCATTGGCATGAGGCGAAAGTAGAAGTTATCGCTTTGCCTCAGCGTCATCGTACCCGTACTTTTCACGAACTATAAATAACGGCCGCTGTTTAACTTCGTCAAACACACGACCGATATAGTCACCCATAATGCCAAGAGTGATTAACTGAACGCCGCCCATAAAAAGAATAATCACCAATGTTGATTCATACCCTGGCACATCAATGCCGACGATTGCGGCGCGTACCAATCTGAATACCATATAAGAAAATGATCCCCCTGCGATCAGAAGGCCTACACCACCGGCTATGCGCAGCGGAATATTTGAAAATGCCGTAAGCCCGTCAAACGCCAGATTCAGCAGATGTTTTATTCCCCACTTCGACTTACCGAAGCTCCTGGATTCCTGGACGTAAGGAATGCCCGTCTGGCGGAAACCGACCCAGGCGTAGATTCCTTTCATAAATCGATTTCGCTCGGGCATCTGATTAATGATGTCAACGACACTACGATCCATCAAGCGGAAGTCGCCGGCTTCATGAGGTAACTGCATCCCTGTAAGCCGGTCGAAAAACCAATAAAAACTCTTAACCAGCCAGCGCCTTACCAAAGATCCTTCATGGCGCTGCTGACGAACGGCATAAACGACCTCGTAGCCGGCGCGCCATTTGGCAAGCATATCATGTATCACTTCCGGCGGATGCTGAAGATCTGCGTCCATTGGAATAACCGCATTACCTTGGCTATTTATCAACCCGGCGGTCAAAGCAACTTCTTTACCGAAACGGCGCGACAAGGAGATAATCCGAATCCGTGGATTTTTTTTGCGGGCTGATACCAAACGCAGAAGGGTATCATCTTCACTGCCATCATTGATGAAAACGATTTCCCATTCCATTCTGGTTTCTTCAAGTACCGGAATGAGACACCCTAACAAGGGGTCGATATTTGCGCTTTCGTTATAGCATGGGATAACGATTGAAATTAACGCATCGCCCCCCACTTCACGATGCGTGCAGCATGAATCATCCACCGTCACTGTGGCAGCCATAATCTTCCCCAAGATAGTCTCCACGAGCTAAAGACTTATATCGCTTCCGTATATTTTGTCATTAGCCACTTGAACATCGCCATATCTAATCAGTACACATAAAAACAAAAAACCAATTAAATTTAGGATAGAAACTGTGATCTTATGCGCAGATGATTACGGACTGTCGCCAGGGGTCGGGGCTGCAATCCGCGATTTGGTTCGGATATCCAGACTAAGTGCCGTCAGCTGTATGACGATTTCCGCCAGCTGGCCGGACGAAGCCGCAAAACTGATACCGCTGGCGGACGGAATTGAAGTTGGGCTACACCTCACCCTAACAGATATGCAACCTTTGGGCCCGATGCCTCGGCTGGCACTGTCCGGCCGCTTACCTACGTTAAGGAAACTATTGTGGCAGGCCCAGTTCAGTCACGTCGTAAGAGATGAAATACGGGATGAATTGCATCGTCAGATTACTGCGTTCGTTGCGGCTTTTGGCAGGCTACCGTCTTACGTTGACGGGCATAAACATGTTCATCAAATGCCATGGATTGGTCCGATAGTCCTCGAAGCAATGAACGAGCGCTTGCGACCAGATTGCTGGGTACGATATTGCGACGAGCCGCTGTGGTCCATCGCTCGGCGGGGTGTGTCGCCGGTCAAAGCATCGGTCATCAGCCTTTTAGGATGGCGTTTTTCCCGCACCGGCAGACGGCTTGGGCGGCCTGGTAACCGTAGCTTTCGTGGCGTGTACAATTTGTCTCCGCATAGTGATTATGCCCGCCTGCTAGAGCGTTTTTCTCAACCTCTCGATAAGCATGCGCTAATCATGTGCCACCCCGGCCATGTTGATTCCGTTTTACAGAGTCTCGATGCGGTTACGGACGCAAGAGAGAACGAATACGCCGTCTTGTCCGATCCCGCACATTGGCCTGCCGGATTAACCCTGACCCGACGACCACAATGAGACCGCGATTATCGGCTTCACGCCTCGAATAATTACACGGCAGGAAACGGCTCATAGCCCCCCCCCCACACACATATTCCGATTTGATTTCTGGCGCGGGGGACAGCACACTCGCATCGAAACGGGGCAGACGAAGCCCCGGCGTAATCCGTTACGGAGTTTTTGATGTCCGCCAAAGTCCTGGCCCTGATTGCCGGAGCAATCATGCTGTTGCAGCCCTTACACGCCGCAGAAAATTGTTTTCAGGAACTGGCCGCCACGCGCAATTACACGCTGGGTGCGCCGACGCGGGTTACCCCGCTGCCCGATGGCAAAGCGGTGCTCTATTTGCGCAGCGGCCCGCGCGATTTTAATCAGCGGCTTTACCGCTTTGACATTGCCACCGGCACCGAACGCGAGCTGATTACCCCCGCTGCGCTGCTGGGCGGTCAGGAAGAACATGTAAGCGTCGCCGAAAAGGCCCGGCGCGAGCGCATGCGCATCACCGCGCGCGGCTTTGTCGGCTTTGATCTGACCCATGACGGCAAAACCCTGCTGCTGGCATTAAGCGGCAAGCTCTATGCCGTTGATCTGGCCAGCGGTAAGCCGAAGCAATTGCCCGGCGAAGGCTGGATCGCGCCCAAATTCTCGCCCGATGGCAAAAAGGTCGCCGCGCTCAAAGATGGCGAGGTTTTTGTGATCGACCTTGCCGCCGCAAAAGTGGTGCAAGTGACCCATGGGGCGAGCGAAACCCTGCGCCATGGCGAGGCGGAATTCGCCGCACAGGAAGAAATGGACCGCCGCGATGGCTTCTGGTGGTCGCCGGATTCGCAGTTTATCGCCTATGAAGAGGCCGATCTGTCGCCGGTCGAAATGCACTATATCGCCGACCCGCTGCACCCGGAGGCCCCACCCGCCGCGTTCCGCTATCCGCGCGCCGGCACCAACAACGCCATTGTGCGGCTGGGCGTTGTGGCGGCAAAGGGCGGCAAAACCGTCTGGGTGCCGTGGGACAACAAGGCCTATCCCTATCTGAACCGGGTGGTGTGGGCCAAACACGGGGCGCTGAGCCTGTCGGTGATGAACCGCGCGGTGACCGAGCAGAAGCTGCTCGCCGCCGATGCCAAAACCGGTCAGACCAAACTGCTATGGACCGAACGCGATGCCGCCTGGATCGAGCTACCCAAGGGCGACAGCTATCCGCGCTATCTGAAGGATGGCAGCTATCTATGGGCCAGCGAGCGGTCGGGTGACTGGCAGCTGGAACATCATCGCGCCGATGGCAGCCTGATCGGCCCGATAACCCCGGCGGGATTTCGCTTTGACGCGATCGAGGACATCAACGAAGACACCGGCACCATCGTCATCACGGGCGGAACCGAACGGATTTCGCGTGGGGTTTACCGCGCTGCCATCACGGGCGGCACACCGGTGGCGCTGGCGGCGGACCGGGGCCTGAACGGTGCCGAATTCGGCGACCAGCATAGCGTTTATGCGCACAGCTATGACCTGATCGACGGCACCACCGGCACCGACATCCGCACGCTGGACGGCAAGACACTCGCCCGCGTTCCCAGCGCCGCCGAAGCCCCGCCCTTCATTCCGGGCGTGGAATATCTGACCGTGGGCGCACGCGGGTTTGATGCGCTGGTGGTGCGGCCGCGCGATTTCGATGCCAGCAGGAAATATCCGGTCATCGTGTCCGAATATACCGGCCCGGCGGCGAAAATGGTGCTGGCCAGCCCGCGCCAGTCGTTTGAACGCCAGTGCATGGCGGATCGTGGTTATATCGTGGTCACGCTCGATAATCGCGGCGTACCCGGCCATGGCCGCGACTGGCTGCGCGCCATCAAGGGCAATTTCATCGACGTGCCGCTGGCAGATCAGGCCGACGGCCTCAAGGCGCTGGCCGAAAAAGTGCCACAGATGGACATCGCCCATACCGGTGTGATCGGCTGGTCGCATGGCGGCTATTTCGCGGCCATCGCGGCGATGCGGCGGCCTGATGTTTATGCCGCTGCAGTGGCGGGCGCACCGCCGGTGGAATGGGAAGATTACGACACCTATTACACCGAGCGGTATATGGGTCTGCCGCAGGAGAACCCGCAAGGCTATCGCGCCAGCGCGGTGACGAGCTATGCGAAGGATCTGAAAATTCCGCTGCTGATCGTCAGCGGTGCAACCGACGACAATGTCTATTTCCAGAATACCATGAAGCTGACCGGCGCATTGCTCAAGGCGGGCAAGATGTACGAACAGATCGTGCTGCCCGGCACCCATATGCTGGCCGACCCGGCGCTGAAAGCCGGTGAAAGCGAACGGGTGATGGAATTCTTCGACCGCACCCTGAAAAGTAAAGCGGCGCAATAATTGTGACCAACAAAAAGCCCCGCGAGGGAAACCATCGCGGGGCTTTTTTTTCTGCATAATCCTTCGGGCTATTTCTTAAACCGTTCCAGCGAGCGCACCGCGCCCTTGTCGGCAGAGGTGGTCATCAGCGCATAAGCCTCCAAGGCCTGCGAGATGACGCGGTTGCGCGACTTCGGATTCCAGCCGGTGCTTTCCATCTTCTTGCGGCGGGTGGCGAGCACATCCTCAGCGACATTGAGCTTCAGCACACGGTTTGGGATGTCGATCTCGATGACATCGCCATCCTCCACCAGACCGATCAGGCCGCCTTCGGCCGCTTCCGGCGAAACATGGCCGATGGACAACCCCGAGGTGCCGCCAGAGAAACGGCCATCGGTGATCAGCGCGCATTTCTTGCCCAGCCCGCGCGATTTCAGATAGCTGGTCGGATAGAGCATTTCCTGCATGCCGGGGCCGCCGCGCGGCCCTTCATAGCGCACAATCACCACATCTCCCGCCACGACCTTGTTGTTCAGAATGGCGTCCGAGACTTCCTCCTGACTTTCATAGACCTTGGCCGGGCCGGTGAATTTCAGGATCGAGGCATCAACCCCCGCCGTCTTCACGATGGCACCATCCACCGCGAGATTGCCGTAGAGCACCGCCAGCCCGCCATCCTTGGAATAGGCATGGTCGAGATCACGGATCGCACCGGTTTCACGGTCCATATCCAGTTCGTCAAACCGTTTGGCCTGGCTGAAAGCCTCGGTGGTGCGCACGCCGCCGGGGCCCGCGCGATAGAGCGTTTTCACCGCGTCGGACGGCTGGCGCATAATGTCCCACGCATCCAGCGCATCTTT
This sequence comes from Micropepsis pineolensis, assembly GCF_055392125.1. Taxonomy (NCBI): domain Bacteria; kingdom Pseudomonadati; phylum Pseudomonadota; class Alphaproteobacteria; order Micropepsales; family Micropepsaceae; genus Micropepsis; species Micropepsis pineolensis. The sequence goes on along the minus strand of NZ_AP042408.1, from coordinate 2,069,555 downwards.
CATCGTGGCGCTGTGCACGGTGCGGGTGTCGGTGTGCAGCAGGCCCGCCGCCTCCAGCTCGCCCAAAATCCCCATCACACCGCCAGCACGATGCACATCCTCGACATGCACGGTCGAAATCGACGGTGCCACCTTGCACAAATGCGGCACATGGCGCGACAGCCGGTCGATATCATGCATGGTAAACGGCACCTCGGCCGACTGGGCGGCGGCGAGCAGATGCAGCACCGTATTGGTCGAACCGCCCATGGCGATGTCGAGCATGATGGCATTTTCAAACGCATCGAACGTCGCAATCGAACGCGGCAGCACGGTTTCATCGTCGTTTTCGTAATAGGCTTTGGTCATCGTCACGATGCGCCGCGCCGCTTCCAGAAACAGTTCTTTGCGGTCGGCATGGGTGGCCACCAGCGTGCCGTTGCCCGGCAGGGAAAGGCCCAACGCCTCGGTCAGGCAGTTCATCGAATTGGCGGTGAACATGCCCGAGCAGGAACCGCAGGTCGGGCAGATGTTCTTTTCCAGCGCATCAACATCAGCGTCCGACACTTTTTCGTCGCCCGCCGCGATCATGGCATCGATCAGATCGACCGACAGCGCCTTGCCATGCAAGGTCACCTTGCCCGCTTCCATCGGCCCGCCCGAAACGAAGATGGTCGGAATGTTAAGGCGCAACGCCGCCATCATCATGCCGGGGGTGATCTTGTCGCAATTGGAGATACAGACCAGCGCATCCGCCGTATGGGCGTTGACCATATACTCGACGCTGTCGGAAATCAGATCGCGTGACGGCAGCGAATACAGCATGCCGCCATGGCCCATGGCGATGCCGTCATCGACCGCAATGGTGTTGAATTCCTTGGCGATGCCGCCCGCCTTCTCGATCTCGCGCGCCACCAGCTGGCCAACATCCTTCAGATGGACATGGCCGGGCACAAACTGGGTGAAGGAATTGGCAATGGCGATGATCGGCTTGCCGAAATCACCGTCCTTTACCCCGGTGGCACGCCACAGCCCGCGGGCCCCCGCCATATTGCGACCATGGGTGGACAGGCGAGAACGATAAGCGGGCATAGGACTTCTCCGGATTGATACAAATTACGCATGCCATAACGCCGAGCAGGCGCCATTTCAAGGCTCTGCGCAATTTATGATCACAAAAAATAGCAGCATCCGTAATATTATTGCAGAATTTAATGGCAAAAGTAACGCTTGTCACAAGTTGTATCGAAAGAGCGAAATGGCTTGATACAACCATTTAGTGTGAATTATATGTACATAAGTATAATTCATACTTGGAGGAAAAAATGTCTACAGAAACAAACAACAGCTTAATTGTTAGTGCACTAATAAAAGCTGATGGTACAGTAAAAAACGGTAATATGCTAAGCTGCAGCCTCGTTCAGACCGGAATATATGATATTAATTTTAATCAAGATTTCAGTGACACACCTATTATACTTGCAAAAGAAAACAGTGATAATTGGAATAGTTTTAATGCAAGAGAAGATACGCGTCAAAACTGCTTAGTACTCGCAGTTAGTAAAAACTCATGCCGCATAGCTACTGGAAATGATTCTGGCAAAGGTAATTTATGTAATAAAAACTTTTCAATTATTGCAATTGATCCAAGCATATCATCAATACCAGTTACGAATTACGAAGATAATTCAAATAACTACATTATTGTAGGGCACGTTAACTCTACAGATATAAATAAAAAATACACAGACTTCCTAGTAATTAAAATAGACGAAGGTTGTTATATTATAGTTTTTTCAAAACCATTTAAAAATACACCAGTAGTTATTGCAGACGCATCACTCAACAATAAAGATGACAAAACAACATGCAATGCAATTACAATATCAACAACAAGATATGCGGCACTAATCGAAGTCGGAAATAAGAATGGAGAAAAAACTGATAATCTTGGCTTTAATTTTATTGCTGTAGACCCATTACAAACATATAACGCAGAAACAGACGCCGCAACAAAAAATGTTGTCGCAAGAGATATAAATTCAGACAAAACAATGTATTCTGGATCAAAATTAGATGTTGAAAGGGTAGATAACGGCTATTTTAGTATTGATATATCAAACACAATTCCACAAAACTCAATCTGTTTCTCTTCTGAGATACCAGGTGATTGGAATTCATTCGATTCAATACCAAAAGAAATTCAAACGTATCACAATGCAAACCCAGTAAATAGCATTTGTGACGGAACAGCATACATAAAAACAGGAAATGAAGGCGGCAGTGGTAGCGACCATAACTTTTGTTTTGCTGCATTCGAATCTTAAACACTAGAAATGGTGACGTAGTAAATCTCTAATACAGACAAACAATAAGCCATAAACAAAAAAGGCCGCACACCGGTTACGATGTGCGGCCCTTTTTATAGACTAAACCGTATCAGGCGCTGGCCGAACCATTGCGGCGCGGGCCCTGACCACGATGGGCTTTCTTAGGCGCATCGCTGCGGACACGGGCGGGCTGACCATCACGGCTGGGCTTACCGGCACCGTTATGGCCACCACCATTGCCGCGACCATTATGACCGAAGGGTTTGCCACCGGCCGGCTTGCTGGAGCGGACATAGTTGGCCACACCACCACGGGCTGGCGGCGGCTGATCGGCGGCCATCACGCTGCCATCGGCCACGATGATCTTGGTGCGGGTCAGCCGTTCAATATCGCGCAGATACTGATTTTCGGTGGCATCACACAACGAAATCGCAATGCCTTCACGACCGGCGCGCGCGGTGCGGCCAATGCGATGCACATAGCTTTCCGGTTCGTTCGGCAGTTCAAAATTGATGACGTGGGTGACGTCATCAATGTCGATACCACGGGCGGCAATATCGGTCGCCACCAGCACGCGGGTTTCACCGGCGCGGAAGGTCGCCAGCGCCTTCTGACGGGCGTTCTGCGATTTGTTGCCGTGAATCGCCGAGGCCGGAATACCAGCCTTTTCCAGATGTTCCGACACGCGGTTGGCGGCATGTTTGGTGCGGGTGAACACCAGCACGCGTTCCAAAGCCGGATCGGCAAAAAGTTTGACCAGACGGGTGCGCTTTTCCGCGGTCGGCACAAACATCACCTGCTGTGCGATCTTTTCCGCGGTGCGCTTGGGTGGCGTGATGTCGATCCGCATCGGATCGTGCAGCAGCGCGCGGGCCAGCGCCTCGATGTCCGGCGCCATAGTGGCGGAAAACAGCATCGAATGGCGGTTTTTCGGCAAGGTCGCGACAATACGGCGAATGTCTTTGACAAAGCCCATGTCGAACATGCGGTCGGCTTCATCGAGCACCAGCTCGCTGACCTGATCAAGGCGGACATTGCCCTGTGCCATATGGTCAAGCAGGCGGCCCGGCGTGGCGACCAGAATGTCGATACCCTTTGACAGGGCCTGAATCTGCGGGTTCTGCCCCACCCCACCAACAACCACAGTGTGGCGCAGATGAAGGAACTGACCATAGGTGCGAATGCAATCGTCAATCTGGATGGCGAGCTCGCGCGTCGGCGCCAAAATCAGCGCACGGACCGATTTCGGCGTCCGGGCATCATGGGCGGCACACAAACGCTGCATCAGCGGCAAACAGAAAGCGGCGGTCTTGCCCGAACCGGTCTGGGCCAGGCCCAGCAAATCACGACCCTGAATCAGCGCCGGAATCGCGCTGGCCTGGATCGGCGTCGGCGTTTCATAGCCAGCCTTAACCAATGCACGCAGGATCGGCTCGCCAAGCCCGAAATCGTTAAAAGTCGTATCAGTCACAAATATCCTTAAACGCCGTAAGACGCGCGCGTTCAAGGCGCACGGGAACCAGCGTGTTGCCGTTTCCCTTGCACGGATGGAATAAACGGATGGGTTAAACAGGCCTGCTGCGATGACTGCGCCAAACGGCGCGTCGTGCAACCTCGCGATCAGCAGGCAGGCACCCTTATCAGGGCTGCGGGCCTTTAAGTCAAGCGATCAAACAAGGCAAGAAAAAGGCGGGCGGAACTGGTCCACCCGCCGATTTTCTTCCGTAGCCGGAAAATCAGTTCTTATCCTGATCGACCAGCTTGTTCTTGGCGATCCAGGGCATCATATCGCGCAGCTTCTTACCAACCTGCTCGATCTGATGGTTCTGGGCGCGGGCGCGCATCGCCTTGAAGGACGGCTGACCGGCCTTGCATTCCAGCACCCAGTCGCGGGCAAACTTGCCGGACTGAATATCGGTCAACACCGCCTTCATCGCCTTCTTGGTGTCTTCGGTCACGATACGCGGGCCGGAGACATATTCGCCATATTCCGCGGTGTTCGAGATCGAATAGTTCATGTTGCTGATGCCGCCTTCATAGATCAGATCGACGATCAGCTTCAGTTCATGCTGGCATTCGAAATAGGCCATTTCCGGCGCATAACCGGCTTCGACCAGGGTTTCGAACCCGGCGCGGATCAGGTCGGCAACGCCGCCGCACAGCACGTTCTGCTCGCCGAACAAATCGGTTTCGGTTTCTTCGCGGAACGAGGTTTCGATCACGCCCGAACGACCGCCGCCGATGGCCGACGCATAGGCCAACCCAAGTTCCTTGGCATTGCCCGAAGCATCCTGCGCCACAGCGATCAGGCACGGCACGCCGCCACCCTTGACGAATTCGCCACGCACGGTATGGCCGGGGCCCTTGGGCGCGACCATCAGAATGTCGAGATCAGCGCGCGGCACAATCAGATTGAAATGAATGTTGAAGCCGTGGGCAAAGAACAGCGCCGCACCCTGCTTCATATTGGGGGCCAGTTCGTCCTTATAGATGTCGGCCTGCAATTCGTCCGGCGTGACCATCATCATCACATCGGCCCACTTGGCCGCATCGGCCACCGACATGACCTTGAAGCCCGCGGCTTCCGCCTTCTTGGCGGACTTGCCGGGACGGGCCGCGATGACCACTTCCTTAACCCCGGAATCGCGCATGTTCATGGCATGGGCATGGCCCTGGCTGCCAAAGCCGATGACGGCGACCTTCTTGTTCTTGATCAGGTTCAGATCGGCATCCCGATCATAATAAACACGCATGATATCTCCTTGTTCGATACACATTCTGTTGCCGTCACGGCGTCGGCAGCAACTTTATTCCGGCAGGCAGCAATTCGCGAGATGTTTATTGCCACACCATGGCGAAGGGCAACGCCTTCGCTCGCGCCATTACCCAAACACGTTCATAGAGTTACATCGCATCCGGCCCGCGCGAGATGGCGGCAACACCGGTGCGCGAAACCTCGACCAGCCCCAGCGGCCGCATCAGATCGACAAAGCTGTCCAGCTTGTTCGGCGAACCGGTGATCTCGAACACAAAACTGGTGTGGGTGGTATCAACCGGGCGGGCACGGAAGGAATCGGCAATGCGCAACGCCTCCACCCGCTTCTCGCCAGTGCCGGCCACCTTGATCAGCGCCATTTCGCGCTCGACGCCGGGCTTATCCAGTGTCCAGTCGATCACCCGGTGCACCGGGACAATGCGGGCGATCTGGGCGCGGATCTGTTCCAGCACCTCGGGCGTGCCCGAAGTCACCACGGTGATACGCGAGGTATGCGAGGCCGGGTCGATTTCGGCCACGGTCAGGCTTTCGATGTTGTAACCACGGCCGGAAAAAAGCCCCACCACGCGGGCAAGCACCCCTGCCTCGTTATCCACGAGCACGGCAATGGTATGCCGTTCGATTTTTTGGTTTTTAAGCATCAGACCAGGATCTTTCCTTCGTCGCTCACTTCGGTGGCTTCTTCGTCGGCATCCGACAGGATCATCTCGTTATGGGCCGCGCCCGAGGGGATCATCGGATAGCAATTCTCAAACTTATCGACATGAACGTCCAGAATGACCGGACCTTTGACGGCAATCATTTTTTCAATCGCCGCATCGAGATCTTCCGGCTTATCAACGCGCAAACCGGTCGCCCCCATGGCTTCGGCCAGTTTGACGAAATCGGGCTGCACCTCGTTACTCGAATGGGAATAACGCTCGCCATGCATCAACTGCTGCCACTGGCGCACCATGCCGAGATAGGAATTGTTTAAGATGAAAATCTTGATCGGCAGATTATACTGCGTGGCCGTGACAATTTCCTGCATGGTCATCTGCACCGACCCTTCACCGGCGATATCAATCACCAGACTGTCAGGATGGGCGATCTGCACCCCCAGCGCGGCGGGCAGACCATAGCCCATGGTGCCCAGGCCACCCGAGGTCATCAGACGATTGGGCTCTTCAAAGTGATAGCGCTGCGCCGCCCACATCTGATGCTGCCCGACCTCGGTGGTGATGTAGGTATCGTGGCTTTTGGTCAGCTCATACAGCCGGTCGATGGCATGCTGCGGCTTGATCGTGGTTTTGGAATTCTTGAAACCCAGACAATGTTTTTCGCGCCAGCGATCAATGCTGCGCCACCAGTCGGCCATGGCATGGGGATCGGCCTTACATTTCTGGTCTTTCCACAGCTTGACCATCGCGGTGATGGCCTTACCGGCATCGGCAACAATCGGCAGATCGACCCGGACATTCTTGTTGATCTGCGAAGCGTCGATATCGAGATGGATTTTGCGGGCATAGGGGGCAAAGGCCGACAGCCGCCCGGTGACCCGGTCATCGAACCGCGCCCCCAGACAGATCATCAGATCGCAATCATGCATGGCGTTGTTGGCTTCATAGGTGCCGTGCATACCGACCATGCCGAGCCAGTTCGGCCCCGCCGCCGGGTACGAGCCCAACCCCATCAGCGTCGAGGTGATCGGAAAGCCCGTTGCCGCCACCAGCTCACGCAGCGCCTTCACCGCAACCTCGCCAGAGTTGATGATGCCACCACCGGTATAGAACACCGGGCGTTTGGCGGTTGCCATCCATTCCACCGCCCTGGCGATCGCGGTCATATCCGGCTCGGTCTGCGGCTTATAGGTGCGGTGGGCGACCTTTTCCGGACCGAAATAGTGCCCTGTATTGAACTGAACATCCTTGGGCAGATCAATCACCACCGGACCGGGGCGGCCCGTGGTGGCAACCTGAAACGCCTCATGCAGAATGCGCGGTAAGTCGTTGATATCCTTAACCAACCAGTTGTGCTTGGTGCAGGGCCGCGTCACGCCGACGGTATCACATTCCTGAAACGCATCGGTGCCGATCAGGGGTGTCGCGACCTGACCGGTGATCACCACCAGCGGAATGGAATCCAGCAGCGCATCGGCAATGCCGGTCACCGCATTGGTCGCACCGGGGCCCGAGGTCACCAGCACCACACCGGGCTTGCCGGTGGAGCGGGCATAGCCCTCGGCCGCGTGGGTTGCGCCCTGTTCGTGGCGGACCAGCACATGGGTAATATCGTTGGCAGCATAAAGGGCATCATAAATCGGAAGTACCGCCCCGCCCGGATAGCCAAAAATATGGCTAACGTTATGATCCCGGAGGGCTTGAATGACCATCTGTGCGCCAGTCATTCGGTTCTCTGGCATCTTGCCTTCAGCTTGGGATGCGCTTTTGTCTGCCATGTCCATTTGGGACGATCCTCGGATTTTTACGTTTAGGATTTTTGGTGTTTTGGGATTTTGAAAAAGCGAAAGGGGCGTTACCGCCCCTTTTTTCGTACAAGCCGCTGTTCCGAAAGCTGGGTTATCCCAGTCGGTCAAGCGGCCTAATAAGTACGATCTCAATCAGCAATGCTGTTACCCTTAAAGAAGATGGCCGACCATAACCGCCCCGTTCCGGGCCGTCAAGAAATAAACTGCGCTGACCTGCCATAACCGGGTAATAAAAAAACCCGTGAGGGGCCGAAGCCGATAGATCTGATACAACCCCGTACCAAAAACACGCAAAAGGTTAATCCACCTTAAGCTACGCGCTTAACGCTATTCGCTGCCAGTCGGCCATGCGGTTGCGATTCCATGTCGCCTGACGCTTGGCAAACTGACGGGTGGCGGTGATGGCCTTTTCGACCGCCTCCCCCTCGGCCATGGTGCCGTCGGCCATCGCCAGAATTTCGCGCAAACCCAGCACCTTTGCGGCGGGCAAAGCCGGGTCCAGCCCGCGCAAGGCTTCCGCCTCGCCCCCCGCCCCCATGGCCAACATCTGACGAAAGCGCAGCGCAATACGGTCCCGCAATACCGGGCGCGGCAGATCAACCACGAACTTTGCCAACTTCAGCCCCGCCAGCACCGGCGGCTGATTTTGCTTTTGCCATTCGGCCAGCGGCGTGCCCGTCGCCATGAACACTTCATAGGCACGCAAGACCCGCTGCGGATCACTGGGGCGCAGCCCGGCCGCCGTCAGCGGATCAAGGCGATCAAGCTCGGCATGCAGTGCGGCAACACCAATATTCTCAAGCTTTTTGCGTGCCGCGGCCCGCACCATGTCCGGCGTTGGCGGCACGGCGGCCAGCCCCTCGGTCAGGGCGGCAAAATACATCCCGGTCCCACCGGTAAAGATCGGTATCAAACCTTCGGCCCGAACCTGTGCCAGGGCTTGCGCCGCCTCGCACCGGAAACGGCCAAGGGAATAGCATTCACTGACCGGAACATGGCCATAGAGCAGATGCGGTGCGGCGGCTTCGTCTGCGACACTGGGCCGGGCCGACAGAATACGCAGCTCGGCATAGACCTGCATGGAATCGGTGTTGATGATCGCCCCGCCCATGGCCCGGGCCCAGGAAAGGGCCAGCGCCGACTTGCCGCTGGCGGTTGGGCCTGCGATAAGCACCGCATCGCAATCATGGGGGTAAGGAAAGTGACTGTCGCGCATGTTCTGAACGTGGTGGCCCAAAAAGCTGGAAACGAAGCGGAAAAGCTGGCGGATATTTTCCGTTCATACGGCGATTTACACTGGTTGTCGCCAGCAAAAGCGTTCGATATTGCCCTGACGGACGCGCGCGCCGAAATCCAGCCCCAAACCATCCTGACCCAGGCCCGCGAACACGCCGTAAACGTCAAGGCCGACATCAATCTGGTGGCCACAGCCGAGCGTCGCAAGAAACTTCTGATTGCGGATATGGATTCGACCATCATCACCGCCGAATGTCTGGACGAGCTGGCCGATTTCGCTGGTCTGAAAAGCCATATCGCCGCCATTACCGAACGGGCGATGCGTGGCGAGATCGAATTTGCCGGCGCGTTACGCGAACGCGTCGGCCTGCTCAAAGGTCTGCCGCTCGCCGCCTTACAATCGGTGTGGGACGAACGCATCCACCTTACCCCCGGTGCCAAAAGCCTGCTCACGACAATGAAGGCCCACGGCGCCCGTGCCTTGCTGGTTTCCGGTGGCTTTGGCTATTTCACCTCCCGCGTGGCCGCCGCCGCCGGGTTTGATGAAGACCGTGCCAACCACCTGATCGACGATGGCGAGACGCTGACCGGTGCCGTCGGCGAACCGATCCTGGGCAAGGAGGCGAAGCTTGCCGCGCTGGAAGACGAAGCCGCCCGTCTTGGTCTGTCATTGGCCCAGACGCTCGCGGTGGGCGATGGCGCCAATGATCTGGCGATGATTGGCCGGGCCAGTGAAGCGGGCGGCCTTGGCGTGGCGTTTCATGCCAAGCCGGTGGTCGCCGCCGCAGCCGGGGCCCGCATCGACCATGGCGATCTTTGCGCCCTGCTCTATCTTCAGGGCTATACCGACGCGGACATCATTGGCTAATGCCGTAACTTAGCCGGCGGCGCTTTGGGCGCGGTCTTGTAGGGCTGTATCGTCAGGCGCAGATTCATCCGCGCCTTGCCGCGCAGGACTTCGACCATCACACTGCGCCCCGCCGCCGTCATCGCCACCATGCGGGCCAGATCGCGCGAATCCGAGACCTTTTTGCCGTCATAACCGATGACGACATCGCCACTGCGCAAACCCGCCAGTGCCGCCGGACCACCCGACGCGGCCCCGGTCACCAGCGCCCCGCCATTTTCGGCCTGACGCACATTCATGCCGACCCAGCCGCGATGCACCGCCCCAAACTGGCGCAGCTGCGCAACGACATCGCGCACCATATTGGAGGGGATGGCAAAGCCGATGCCGACCGAACCACCGGAAGGGGAAAAGATCGCCGAATTGACCCCGATCACCGCGCCATCCATGTCAAACAACGGACCACCGGAATTGCCCTTGTTGATCGGGGCATCGGTCTGGATGAAATCGTCATAATCGCCGATTTCGATATTGCGGTTGCGCGCCGAAATGATCCCCGCCGTCACGGTTGAGCCAAGCCCGAAGGGGTTGCCGATGGCGATAACCCATTCGCCGATACGCGCCCGGTTGGAATCGCCAAAATGGGCGTACGGTAAGGGCTTTTTGGGCTGCACTTTGATCAGCGCCAGATCGGTCTTTTCATCACGGCCGACCAGTTTGGCCGCCAGAGTTTCGCCATTGTTAAGCGAAACCTCTATCTTGTCGGCCCCTTCAACAACGTGGTTGTTGGTGACGATGAAACCCGACGCATCAATGATGAACCCCGAACCGACCGAGGTGATATGGTGCACCGAAGCCTTGGTCCCCGGCGATTTCTTAAAAATATCCTGCAGACGCGTCGAGAAATCAGCGTTCTTCTGCACACCGCGCACGGTCTGGGTGGTGGAAATGCCCACCACGGTGGGCAAAAGCCGGCCGGAAAGATCCGCAAAGGAATCCGGCGCCCCGCGTGCAAAGGCAGGTGACGTCAGGCCCGAAGCCAGTCCCACTGCCAGCAGGGCAAGGAAAACCGCTGCAAACCGCCATAAACGCATGATGCCAGTCCAATCAAATCCGAATCGTTGTCAGCATAAGCCTGCGGGCGGGCCAGCCCCAAACGCCACGCAGGCAAAATCCGATCACAGAGTATTGTGCCGCTTTATTCGCGGTGTTCGTTTTTTGCCGTTCCCTTGCGCCGCGGCTTTTCCACGGCCAGCGGCTCCAGCGGCAAAGCCGTGGTCGCCTTAACATCCGATAACGCAATGGCAGAATTGATTTCCTGTACGCCGGGTAATTGCGAAAGACGGTCATAGAAAAACCGCTCATAGGCTTCGACATCTTTGGTGACGATACGCAACAGGAAATCGTCACCGCCCATCAGTACGTAACATTCCATCACTTCGCTGAAAGCTGCCACGGCTTTGGAAAAATCGGTCAGATTGGCACGACCATGGGCGGATAATTTGATGCGGGCGAAAACCTGTGTGTTGAGGCCAAGCTTGCGCCGGTCGAGCAGCGTCACCTGACGGGTGATATAGCCTTCATCCTTTAAGCGCTGCACCCGCCGCCAGCAGGGTGACTGCGACATGCCGACCTTTTCCGCCAGATCGGCGACCGACAAGGCGGCATCATTCTGCATCAGCCCAAGCAGCTTCAAATCGGTCGCATCCAGCCCTTCATGCATTTTCGTACCCTAATATTGCCGAATATGGGGATGAACTATACCTTACAACAGGGATTTCCTGCAATATAGGAAGGACATTTCTTAACAACACGGTGTAGCCTCACAGCCGTCACAGGAGACCTTGATGCTGACACTTACTACCATCCCTAAAGACGGTTACGAGCGGGTTTGCGCCTTTGCTGACGAAAGCGTGAATTTACGCGGATTTGTTGCCATTCATTCGACGGCACGCGGCCCGGCCGCTGGCGGCTGCCGCGTCTGGCAGTATGAAAAAGACGAAGATGCCCTGGCCGACGCGATGCGTCTTGCTCGCGGTATGTCGTACAAGAACGCCACCGCCGACCTGCCGCTGGGCGGGGCAAAGGCCGTCATTATGGCGCCCGCCAGCTTTGCCAATGCCGCCGCGCGCACCGCACTGTTCAAGGCCTATGGCGCGATGGTCGAACAGCTTGATGGTCAGTACATCACGGCGGAAGATGTCGGCACCTCGGTCGCCGATATGCAGGACGTCGCCAGCACCACAAAATACGTTTCGGGTATCACCAGTGGCGATCCCTCGCCCTGGACCGCCAAAGGCGTGTTTCTGTCGCTGAAGGTTGCGGTGAAGGAACGTCTGGGCTGGAATGATCTGCACGGTCTGACCGTGGCGGTGCAAGGCGTCGGCCATGTTGGCCATGCGCTGTGCGGCTTTCTCAACGAAGCCGGTGCCAAACTGATCGTTGCCGACACCAATGAAGTCGCGGTCGAACAGGCCGTCCAGGATTTCGGGGCCCACGCGGTTTCCGTGCACGAAATTGCAGGCGTGTCGTGCGATGTTTACGCCCCTTGCGCGCTTGGTCTGGCGATCAATCCGGAAACCCTGCCGCGGCTTAAAGCGCCGGTGGTGTGTGGTGCGGCCAATAACCAGCTGGCGTCAGACGCCATGGGCTATGAATTGCAGAAGAAGAATATTCTGTATGCGCCGGATTACGTCGCCAATGGTGGCGGCATCATCTCGGTCGCCTCGGAATGCCTCAACTGGTCGGAGAAGGAAGTCGCCCCCCGCGTGGATGCGATTGCCGACACCATCGCCAATGTTTTCGCCCAGTCGGCCAAAAGTGGCCGCCCCCCGCATGTTGAAGCCGACGAACTGGCCGAAGCACGCATCAAAGCGAAATAAGACACACGACAAAAAATATCAAAAGCGCGTCGGCATCACCGGCGCGCTTTTTCTATGTCGCAACTGTACGCGCAAAACCGGTTCCCACTTTTGCGCTCGTTTATTGGGATTCTTTTTTGACGCAACTTTGCGCGCAAAACCGGTTCCCACTTTTGCGCTCGTTGCGTTAGCGATCTTCCAGAAATGCCGCAATGGCGGGATTTTTCTTCAGTGCCGCAAGATCTTCAGCGCTGGGCAGTTGCGGTTTATCACGCTCGACATTGACCATACACAAAAAACCCAGCGGCTCGTCATCGGCGCGGAACTGGTGCCAGGTCTGCGGCGCAATGGTGACCAGATCATAGGTGTTGATCGGGCCGACGAAATCCCCGTTCAGGCAGCGGCCACGCCCGCGCAGGATCAGCACGCCATGCATATGCTCGTGACGCTCCAGCGTCGAGAAACCGTGCGGTGCCACCTCGAAATAGCGTAACTCCGATTTCAGCTCAGGCTGCTTGAACAGCACCTGCCGGGTGATCGCTTTGAAGGGGGCCGTGCCCTCCTCCTTATAGGCCAGCAAATCGGTGGCCTGCCAACGAAAATCCTCGAAACGGCGGACGGATTCACTCATTTTATTTCCTTTGAACGCACGATATCGACAATGCGGGCCGCTTCACGCGCAATATCCTTACGCGCCATCAGCAGCGCACCACCGATCAGCACCATCACATCCGGGCCATAGAAATCCAGCATCTCGGGCACGCGCTCCAGCGTCATGCCACCGGCTGGCACCGGCACCGCCGAACGGACGGTATCACCAGCCACCGCATTTTGTGCCAGTTCGAGACACTCCTCGGGGGTATAGCCGAAACGGCCACCGAAATTGGGAAACACCACCGCGTCGGCGCCCAACAAGCGGAACAGCTTACCGAACTGAAACGCCGGGGCAATCCGCGCCACCCCGGCAAAGGCCGGATGGGTCATAAAGGCAAAGTCCGGGTTTTCCTGCTTAATGGCCACGAAACTGTCAACGCCGACAATCATCGGTGCAATCAGCGCCCCTTCCAGCCCGCTGTCCCGCGCCAGCGCAACCTGCTGGCGCAGATCATCCAGCGTGCCGTTCAGGGACGGCAGATAAGATGTCGTCACCCCGGTATGGGCGACCACCTTGGCCACAGCCTCGGCAATGGCGGGCACCCGCTCGGCAAAGGGACTGTAGGCCTGATCGGCCAGGCCGTGATCGTCCTTGATGAAATCAAGGCCACCTTCGGCCATTTGCGCGGCCAGACGGGCCAGATCAGCGACGGGTAAGCCCTGCGGCTTCAATGCCGAGCAGGTCAGCGCACGACCAACGGCACCAACACGGGCCCGCACCCCCTTCAAACCGACATTCGGACCACCCAAAGCCTGCGCCAGCGTGTTTGGCAAATCGGCATCGATCAGGGTGACATCGGTCTGCAGTGAACTGTTGCCAAACAGCATGTTAAGAAGCTGCCCCGCCCGTAAACCGGTGGTTTCCAACGCCAGCCCAATATGAACGTCAAAGCTGCCATCGCCGCGGTCGGTAATCCCGCCAACCTGCCCAACGATATTGTCGAGGACATCAGGCGCATCAATGGCAGCAACCGGCATTTCGACCGACTGCTCAACTGCAATGGCCTTGGCGCGCGCTTCGATGGTGGCGGCATCGCCGACCACGCGATAGTGGACATTAATGCGCCGGCCCGCCCCCGATGGGGCGGCAGCGGATGGCAGATGGGACGGATTATGGCTCATGGGGCGGCATAACAGCGTATTTCCCACACACAGGCAACAGTATTTTATATTTTACAGATATTTTATGATTTAATGGGTGTCGTCTGTTAAAGTCGCGCCCGCAACTGCGGCACCAGGGGAATATCCGCCGGGGCCAGTGCGTAATCCATCAGCCGATCCGGCGCCACCCATTCGAGTGCACTATGCTCGCGCGCCACAACCAGCCCCTGCCAGCGCCAACACAGAAAAAGCGGCATCAGCAGATGAAATTTATCGTAAGGATGCGAGGCAAATGTCAGCGGCTCGAGATCATCCCGCGCCACAGTGATTCCCAGCTCCTCGTTCAGCTCGCGGATCAGCGCATCTTCCGGCGCCTCACCGGCTTCCAGCTTGCCGCCGGGAAACTCCCAGTAGCCTGCAAGGTTTTTACCGGCCGGACGTTGAGCCAGCAAAACCCGCCCCACATCATCGACCAGCGCCACCGCCGATACCAGAATCACTCTCACATCTGCCATGACTGCCAACCAACCCAAATCCACTTGCCGCGCCAGCCCATTCAAGGGTCACCATTTACGTTTCCGACGCAAGCCTTTGCAACGGTAACACAATCGACACTATGTCGATCCTTAGCCTTTCACTTGGGCATTACACCACTGTAGTATTTTGTGAAATTCACGGGATAGAATGTCACACTTTGCGGCATTGCAGCAATCCAGAAAATCTATATATCTCAGCCGCATCTAAGGCATTAAGCAGTCGTATGGCTTCGGTTGCTGCGATTGCGTTGGTGCAACTGCGAAAAAACAATAAATGTTCGCATTGAAAAGGAGAAACCCTCGATTTGGGGATGCCATATTCTTCTGCCCCCCCAAATTTCCAGGCACGCGACACCGAAATGTATCGGCGTGTGACACCGTCATGAAAACGCGGCATGCCTATGGCAAAGGTGCCGCATCAGGAAGACAGGAGTTTTTTTATGTCCGTAACGAATGCTGACGAATTGGACGCACTGGTTGCCCGCGTAACGGCGGCACAGCGCGTTTTCGCCACCTTCTCCCAAGAGCAGGTTGACAAGATTTTCCGCAACGCCGCTTTCGCTGCTGCTGATGCCCGTATTCCGCTGGCCATCATGGCCGCAGAAGAAACCGGCATGGGCGTCGCCGAAGATAAGGTGACGAAGAACCACTTCGCGTCGGAATACATCTACAACAAGTACAAAGACACCAAAACCTGCGGCATCCTCGACAATGACGAGGAAGGCGGCACGATGACGATCGCCGAGCCGATCGGGGTGATCTGCGGTATTGTGCCGACAACCAACCCGACCTCGACCGCGATCTTCAAGTCGCTGATCAGCCTGAAGACCCGCAACGGCATCATCTTCAGCCCGCATCCGCGCGCCCGCAAGTCGACTTGCGCCGCTGCCAAGCTGGTGCTCGACGCCGCAGTTGCCGCTGGCGCTCCCGCCGACATCATCGGCTGGATCGACGAGCCGACGCTGGATCTGTCCAACGCCCTGATGCGCCACAAAGGCATCAACCTCATCCTCGCCACCGGCGGCCCCGGCATGGTGAAGGCGGCCTATTCTTCGGGCAAGCCGGCCATCGGCGTCGGTGCGGGTAACGCCCCGGTTCTGATCGACGAGCACGCCGACATTAAGCGCGCCATCGCCTCGATCCTGATGTCGAAGACCTTCGACAACGGTATGATCTGCGCCTCCGAGCAGGCTGTGGTTGTGGTTGACGCGGTCTATCCGCAGGTGCGTGAACGCTTCATCACCCATGGCGGTTATGTCCTGTCGAGTAACGAAATCGGCGCCGTGCGTCAGACCGTGTTCCCCGAAGGCGCGTTGAGCCCGAAGGTTGTCGGTCAGTCGGCGATCAAGATCGCCGAAATGGCTGGCATCACGGTCCCGCCGAACACCAAGGTGCTGATCGCCGAGGTTGACAACGTTCAGGACGAAGCCTTCGCCCATGAAAAGCTGTCGCCGACCCTGGCCCTATATCACCGCAAGGACTTCAAGGCGGCCCTCGACACATCAGCCGAGCTGGTTGCGCTGGGTGGTATAGGGCATACCTCGGTGCTCTATACCGATCAGGACGGCCATCCGGAACGCGTTACCACCTTTGGCGAACGCATGAAGACGGCCCGTATTCTGGTCAACATGCCGTCGTCGCATGGCGGCATCGGCGATCTGTACAACTTCAACATTGCGCCCTCGTTGACGCTGGGCTGCGGCTCGTGGGGTGGTAACTCCATCTCCGAGAACGTCGGTCCGAAGCATCTGATCAACAAGAAAACCGTTGCGAAACGCGAGGAAAACATGCTCTGGCATAAAGTGCCGAAATCGATTTATTTCCGGCGCGGCTGCCTGAAAGAAGCCTTCAAGGATTTGGCTGACAAGAAGCGCGCACTGGTCATCACCGACAGCTTCCTGTTCACCAGTGGCTTCATTGACGAACCGGTCAGCTTGCTCAAGGCGCAGGGCATTGAAGTCGATGTCTTCAGCGATGTGCAGGCCGATCCGACCCTGACCACCGTCCGCAAGGGCGTGGCCAAGGCGAATGTCTTCAAGCCTGATGTGATCATCGCCGTTGGCGGTGGTTCGGCGATGGACGCGGCCAAGGTCATCTGGGTCATGTACGAGCACCCCGAAGTGCACTTCGAAGACCTGGCGCTGCGCTTCATGGACATCCGCAAGCGCATCTACAAGTTCCCGAAGATGGGCATCAAAGCCGAAATGGTTGCGATCACCACCACCTCGGGCACGGGTTCGGAAGTCACCCCGTTCGCGGTTGTGACCGACGACGCCACCGGCATGAAGTACCCGCTGGCTGACTATGCTCTGACCCCGGACATGGCGATCATCGACGCCAACCTGGTGATGAACATGCCGAAGTCGCTGACCGCATTCGGCGGTATCGACGCGGTGACCCACGCTCTGGAAGCCTATGTCTCGGTCATGGCCACCGAATATTCGGACAGCCACGCCCTGACGGCCCTGAAGCTCTTGAAGGATTACCTGCCGTCTTCCTACAAGAACGGTGCCAAGGATCCGATCGCCCGCGAAAAGGTCCACAACGGTGCCACCATTGCCGGTATGGCTTTCGCCAACGCCTTCCTCGGTGTTTGCCACTCGATGGCGCACAAGATCGGCGCGGCGTTCCATATTCCGCACGGCCTGGCCAACGCGTTGTTGATCACCAACGTCATCCGCTACAACGCCAATAACAACCCGGTGAAGCAGACGGCGTTCTCGCAGTATGACCGCCCGAAGGCCCGCGCCCGTTATGCGGAAATCGCCGACAGCCTGAAGCTCGGTGGCGCTCGCACAGCGAACAAGGTCGACAACCTGATTGCCTGGGTTGACGCCTTGAAAAAGGAACTGGACATCCCCATGTCCATTCAAGCGGCTGGTGTTGCCGAGGCTGACTTCCTGGCCAAGGTTGACGAAATCGCCGTGGCGGCCTTTGACGACCAGTGCACTGGTGCAAACCCGCGCTTCCCGCTGATGAGCGAGCTCAAGCAGCTCCTGCTCGACAGCTATTATGGCCGCCCCTTCGTCGAAGCCTATGAACGCGACGAAGACGAAGCCGAAGTCGAAGCGCCGGCGCCAGCCAAGACTGCCAAGAAGTAATTTTTGCTTCGTAGCTGTAGCAACTAACCTACCCCCCGCATGTGATGCACATGCGGGGGCTTTTTTTACCCATTACGTATGTTTCATATTTTGCACAGCCGCTCACATTTTGTTGACCGGGATTTTTTATGCATAGCAGCCTTGCGTACGCAGATCCCCCGCAGAGATTGCAATAGCCGCCGAAATATGCCGAAAATGACTGACAAAATAACAAACAGCATTGGTATTGGGATTAGAGGGGAAGAAATATGCGCAAACGCATTTTAGGTAAGAGTGGATTTTCCGTTGGTGAACTGGGCCACGGTCTTTGGGGGATGAGCGGCTGGACGGGTTCGGAAGACGATGAAAGCCTGACCGCCTTACGCCATTCGGTACAAAACGATTGCACGTTTTTTGACAGCGCCTTTGCCTATGGCGCAGGCCACAGTGATGCTCTGCTGGGGCAGATCGCCCGTGAATTTTCCGAAAAACCGCTGGTGCTGGCCTCGAAGATCCCCCCGGCGGACGGCAAATGGCCGAGCAACCCGGAAAAGCCGTTACACGATATTTTTCCGCACGATCACGTTGTCGTCCACGCCGAGAAGATCAAGGCCGCCTTTGGCCGCCCGGTTGATCTGTTACAATTTCATGTCTGGGAAGATGCCTGGGCAGAGGATGGCGAGTGGCAGGACACCGTGGCAGAACTGAAGGCCCGCAACATTATCAACGCCTTTGGTCTCAGCCTGAACCGTTGGCAGCCCAATAACGGCATAAAAGCGATTGAAACCGGTTTGGTCGAAAGCGTTCAGGTCATCTACAACGTCTTCGATCAAGCCCCTGAAGATGTACTGTTCCCGACCTGCCGCACCCATAATGTCGGCGTCATCGCCCGTGTGCCACTTGATGAAGGCAGCTTGGGCGGCAAGATGACCCTTGAAACCACCTTCCCAGCGGGGGACTGGCGGGCCCGTTATTTCAATCCGAAAAACTTAAAGCGCACCATCGAACATGTTGATGCGCTGAAGGCCGTTTTGCCTGAAGACATGAGCCTGCCTGAACTGGCCATCCGCTTTATCTTAAGCGAGCCGACAGTGACCACGTTGATCCCCGGTATGCGCAAGCCCGAACATGTCGCGGCCAACCAGTCTTATGCCGCCAAGGGGCCCCTGCCCGCCGATCTGATCACGGCCCTGCGCGCCCACCGCTGGGACCGCACCCCGGCACAATGGTCAGATTAACACAGTATTTTACACAAAATGGCGTCAGACATCATTGAAGCGTGACGTCATTTTGTTTTAAATGCATCGCATACTTCAGGCGATGCCACCTTAATGGATGCTCTTTCCGATACTGGTGCCACAGCGATTTTTCAGCAGGCGATGCAGTTGATGCAGTCTGGCGATATTGGCCAGGCGGTTGCGCTTTGTCGGCAATATCAGCCGCGATTTCCCACCAGTATAAAATTACTCAATCTGTACGGTATATTAGAGCTGCAACAGGGCCATAGCGATACGTGCGTTGCCTTGCTGGCGCAGTCGTTGCAGTTATCGCCAGCGCAGCCGCAAACCGCCTCTAATCTTGGTATCGGGCTGGAAAAAATCGGGCGACTGAATGAAGCGCTGCTCTGTTTTGATAATGCCATTGCCATGGCGCCAAATTACGCCAAAGCCTATTGCAACCGTAGCAATGTGCTGAATGAACTGCAGCGCTACGAAGATGCCATCATCAGTGGCGAGCACGCGCTGGCGCTCGATGCCAACCTCCCCGAAGCCTATTGCAGCTGCGGCAACGCCCTACGCCAGCTAGGCCGGCTGGAAGAAGCCCTCACCGCATTCGACCACGCCATCAGACTTTACCCGCAGGCAGCCATACTTTACGGCAATCGCGGCAACACACTGAGAGACCTGTATCGTTTTGAAGATGCGCTGGCCGATCTCGAGATCGCGGTAACACTGGACCCACACAACACCAATATCTGGATCAACCGCGGGAATGTCCTGCGTGAACTCAAGCGCTTTGACGAAGCTCGTGCCAGTTATGCCCATGCGGCGGAAATTTGCCCCCAGGATGCCGATGCCCATTGGGATGTGGCGATCATCGACCTGCTGCGTGGTGACATGGCCAATGGCTGGGACGGCTATGAATGGCGTTGGCACAGCCCATCGCTGGCCCATGCGGTGCGTCCGTTCACACAACCCTTATGGACGGGCGAGGAAGATATTTCCGGGAAGACCATATTGATCCATGCCGAACAGGGCTTGGGCGACACGGTACAGTTTTCCCGCTATATCCCGCTGGTACTGGCTCAGGGCGCCCGTGTGCTATTTGAAGTGCCCGGGACCTTGCTTGCACTGCTGGCCAGTTTGGGCAAAACCGCAGCGCCGGGACAGCTTACCCTGATCCAGGCAGGTAGCACACTGCCTGACTTCGACCTGCATTGCCCCACCATGAGCCTGCCGCGTGCGTTTAAAACCCGGCTGGGCACCATACCGGGCACTACGCCTTATCTGTCCGCCGATCCCGGCAAACGCCTTTGGTGGCAGCAACAGTTAGGCGCCCGCAAAGAGCTACGCGTCGGCCTGACATGGGCTGGCAAACAGGGCACTGCGCCGGATCGAAAACGCTCGATCTCCGTGGCGCAGTTCGCCCCCCTTTTGGGATTGCCATGCGCATTCCACTGCCTGCAAAAGGAAATTCGTTCGGAAGATGCCGCCATCCTGACCGCATTGCCTTTTGTTCAGTGTCATAGCGATGTTTTGCACGATTTTTCCGATACTGCCGCCCTAATTGCCGAAATGGATCTGGTGATCTCAGTTGATACTGCGATTGCCCATGTTGCCGGGGCGCTGGGCAAACCGCTTTGGCTCCTGCTGCCAGCGGTTCCCGACTGGCGCTGGCTGATGGATCGGGCCGACAGCCCGTGGTACCCCAGCGCCCGACTGTTCCGCCAGCAATATAATGGGGATTGGGGCCCGGTCTTTGGCGATGTCGCCCGCAGCTTGACCGCCGCACAAAGCGCCGGAACCATCGTGGCGACAGCGCTTTGATTAACGACGGTATTTGATGCCTGACACTACAATGTCACGTTCTATCATCAATATTTAATGGGTTGACGCTGTAGTCATTAACATTATTTTATTTTGTATTTTTAACGGAAACCGCTTTTTTATTACACCAACCAAGCATTGATGCGTTAATAAAAACAGATTTCCCGCATCAGTATAATTCTATTAATGTTTGGCAGGCACTATTCACGCATTGCTTACACCCACGCTGCGCCCCCATCTCGCGTGAGAAAGCCAGGAGACCAGCATGCAGGACGTGTCTGAACGCTTCCGGATTGCAGAACGGTTGCGCTACGCCCGGATGGACCAACAAAAGCTCGGGCTTTTGCAGGAATTCTGGGGCGTAGTGAAACCCCAGCTGAAAGACGTTCTGGATAAGTTTTACGACCACGTGCAGGCTGAGCCCGCACTGGCGACCATTATCGGCAATCAGACGGACCGGCTGAAATCCGCTCAAAGCCAGCATTGGGAGCGTTTATTCAACCATATGATCGACGAAGATCATATGCAGGCGGTTTACCGCATTGGTATGGCACATAAGAAAATCGGCCTGGAACCGCGCTGGTATATCGCCGGATATCAGTTTGTACTCGGCATGCTGCATGGGCTGGCGATTGACGCCTACAATGATGATCCTGACAGACTGAAGTCCGTGATCGATGCCATCAATATCGCCGTCATGCTCGATATGGATATGGCGATATGGGCCTATCGCGATGCCATCGAACAGGAGAAGGCGGCTCAGGACCGCATCATCAACACCTGTGTTGCATCGATGAGCAAGGCCCTGTCCGCACTGGCAGCGGGCGATCTGACCTGTCGCATTACCGAAAATTTCGAGGGTGCCCTGAGCAAAATCGCCGACGACTTTAATCTGGCTGTCAAGAATATCGATCACGCCATGCAGACCGTCACCGACTCCACCGCCAGCATCAAATCAGGGGCGGGCGAAATCGCCAACGCCTCGGGTGATTTGGCGCGCAGGACCGAACAGCAGGCTGCCGGGCTGGAACAAACCTCTGCGGCGATGGAAGAAATCACCAATACCGTCAAGGCAACCAACCAAAACGTCAAAGACGCGGCAAATAACACCATCATTGTTAAGAAAGCTGCGGAAACCGGTGATAAAGTCGTCGATACTGCGGTTGAAGCCATGGCACGGATTGAAAATTCGTCGCGGCAGATTTCCGATATTACCGGCGTCATCGACGAAATCGCGTTTCAGACCAATCTGCTTGCCCTCAACGCCGGGATCGAAGCCGCCCGCGCCGGGGATGCCGGACGCGGCTTCGCCGTGGTGGCACAGGAAGTCCGCGCATTGGCAGGCCGGTCCCGCGAAGCGGCGCAAAACATCAAGATGCTAATCCGGGAATCCGGGGAGCATGTTGCCTTCGGCGTCAAACATGTCGGTGAAACCGGCACGGCGCTGAAAGAAATTATTGCCGAGATCAACCGTATCGATACCTTGATCAGCAGCATCGCAGAAGCGGCCGGGGCACAATTGTACAGCGTTCAGGAGGTCAACCAGGCGGTTGGTCAGATGGATCGCACCACCCAGCAAAACGCCGCCATGGTGGAACAAAGCAACGCCGCGTCGGTCAGTCTGGCGTCCGAAACCGAGAAGCTGAACACACTGGTGAGTGGCTTTATCGTCAGCAGTGCGACCCGATCCGCATCAACCGCCCGCGCCGCGTAAAGCCTCAAAGCCCCATCTGCGATGGCTCAGTATTGCCGGGCGATGTCCACGGCACCATCAGGCATGCGGCCCTGCTCAATCGCCTCGATCCCGGCCCAGACATAATCGGCGGCCACAAGTGGCTGCGAAATTGAGGCAATATGTGGGGTGACAATGATTTTGGGATGATGCCACAGCGGGCTATCCTTGGGCAGCGGCTCGGTCTCGAACACATCCAACACCGCCCCGGCCAAATGGCCACGATCCAGCGCCGCGATCAGATCTTCCGGCACCAGATGGGCACCGCGCGCCACATTGATGACATAGCCACCACGGGGCATGGCCGTGAAAGCGGCCGCGTTCAAAATACCCCGGGTCGCATCCGTCAGCGGCAACAGACAGATCGTAATGTCGGATGCCGCGAAAAAGGCATCCAGCTCCCCCGCACCAGCAAAGCTGGTGATCCCCGGCAAAGTTTTACGAGTACGCGACCAGCCCGCCACCCTAAAGCCCAGTTCGACGAAACGCCGTGCAACAAAGCCGCCGATTTCGCCTAACCCCATCACACCGATCCGGGTCTGCTGGGTCTGGCGCGGCATTATCGCCTGACGCCACTCGACCTGTTTCTGTCCTTCGGCGAAATGCGCCACCCGGCGATGGTGCATCAGCGCATACATCAGCACATATTGCGCCATTTCCACGGTCAGAGTTGGATCGCAGAAACGGTACAGCGGCACCCGAACCGGATAATCACCGCCATGCAGAAAACCATCGATGCCCGCCCCCATCGAAAACACGGCCTTAAGCCTGGGCAGGCTGGCCAGCAGCCCCGGCGGCGGGCGGAAACTCAGCACATAATCGATTTCGTCCGGCGCATAGCTATCGATGCCCTGCTTGATCAGGCGCAAACGGCCATCAGCCAGCCTGGTCTGCCACAGGTCATCCCAGGCCCTTGGCAGAACCGTCAGCAGTGTAGGAATCACAATTTGGTACTCTTACTGCCCGGTTTGGCCTGCGCCGCCCCACCAGAAACCGATCCACCAGCCGCATCCGGCGTGGCCACCGCACCATCGCCATTGCTCTGGGCGCTGGCCGGGGTTGCCGCGGGCGGGGCTGGTGGTGGCGGAACAGGGGGCACATAAGCGGGTCTGGCCAGCGGTACCACGTTAAACGCGGCATCGGCACCAAAACGCAGGGCAATCACCAACGCCAAAGCGCACAGGATCGCCGCCGCAATTTTATTCCATTCCCAAGCATCCATCACGAAAGCCTCTGTTATCGCGCCATCTGTCGGATTATATACCCAAGGCGCGTTTTCCGGCACTATAAGAAAATTCCCATAAGAAAATTCAAGGCATCATCATGAAACCCATCATTCTGATCCCCGCCCGCATGGCCTCCACCCGCCTGCCGGGCAAACCGCTGGCTGACATTTGTGGCGTGCCGATGATTGTGCGGGTGTGGCGCCGTGCTATGGCAGCGGACCTGGGGCCGGTGGTGGTTGCCGCCTCTGAAAAAGAAGTCACTGATGCGGTCAATGCGGCGGGTGGCAAAGCGGTGATGACCGATCCGGGCCTGCCCTCCGGCTCGGACCGGATTTTTGCCGCGCTGAATGCGGTGGACCGTAAATTTGAATTCGACACAGTCATCAACCTGCAGGGCGATCTGCCCGCAATTGATCCGGCCTATCTCAAGGCCGGGCTGGATGCGCTGGCCGCCACCGGATCCGATATCGCCACACTGGCCGCAGAGATCGACGAGAATGATCCCCTCGCCGCCAACCCCAACGCCACCAAGGCGGTCGTGGCCTGGGACGGGGCCGAACATTTCGGTAAGGCGCTCTACTTCACCCGCGCCCGCGCCCCCTATGGCAAGGGGCCGGTCTATTTCCATGTCGGGCTCTACATCTATAAGCGCGAGGCGCTGAAACGCTTTGTCTCGCTGCCGCCCTCGGCGCTGGAAAAACGCGAGAAGCTCGAACAACTGCGCGCTTTGGAAGCGGGCTTGACCATTGGCGTGGCCAGGGTTCCGGCCATACCTTTAAGCATCGACACGCAGGAAGATCTCGACGCCGCCCGTGCGGCCATTGCCAAAGAAGAAGCCGCATGACCGACACCGCCGTTTCACGTGCCCGTACCATTGCGTTTCAGGGGGAACCCGGCGCCTATGCCAACCTCGCCGCGCGTGAGGCGGTGCCCCAGGCTGAGGCAGTGGCCCAACCAACGTTCGAGGCTGCAGTGGATGCCGTGCGTAACGGCCAGACCGATCTGGCCGTCATCCCGGTGGAGAACTCGCTCTACGGCCGCATTGCCGACGTGCATCAGCTGGTGCGCTTTTTCGGCCGCGCGGTGAAGGGCTATGTCCCGCCGGAAGGCTCGCACAATCTGTTCATATTGGGCGAACATTTCTTCCGCGTGCGCCACCAGATTCTGGGCCTGCCCGGGGCAAAAATTGAAGATATCAAAACGGTGTTCAGTCAGGCCCCGGCGCTGGGTCAGTGCCGCAAGGTCATCAAAGAATTGGGGCTGACCGAAAAGCAGTGGTACGACACCGCTGGTTCTGCCTGCCATGTCGCCGAACTCAAAGACCCAAGCTGTGCAGCGATTGCCTCGTCACTGGCGGGCGAGATCTATGGCCTTGAAACCCTGCGCGCCAATGTCGAGGATGCCGCCAATAACATGACGCGCTTTCTGATCGTCGGACGCGAGCCGGATGATCCACCCAATGATGGGCGCGGCGTGATCACCACAATATTATTCCGTGTACGTAACGTTCCGGCGGCACTGTATAAAACACTCGGCGGCTTTGCTACCAACGGCGTCAACGTCACTAAGCTGGAAAGCTACCAGCTTGGCGGTTCGTTTAACGCCACCGAATTCTATGCCGATATTGAAGGCCACCCGGATTCCCATAATGTCCGTCTGGCGCTGGAGGAGCTACAATTCTTCTCCTCCAAAGTCACCGTCATCGGCATTTATCCGGCACACCCTTACCGGAACGAAATGCCATAGAAGGCTGCCACATCACTATGGCTGTCCCTAATCCGGCCATGATGAGTTTTGGTAACCAATTACATTTTTAATCTGGTTGGCGAGAATGACAGATGCCGGACATACTCTCTTCATAACTTCCATCGGCGGATCGTGCGTATAGTTTTATAATATTTCTCTCACGATCCATAATCGCTATAAGCACTATTGGGGATTTACGACTAACCGCCACTACGTACGCATCAGTATTTTCAATAATATCATACCGATTAGGCTCGGATGTAAAATCTCCGGAATAAACGAGCTGTTCTCCGCTTTCAATACCTACTGGGCCTTCAATTTTGTGTTTGGGATCATTATCATAGTTTATCTTACAAACCCATTCATCCGCGGCTTGCACAGATGTAGAGCAAAGGAATAGACCAAATAAGGCAGCTATTTTTATTCTATACTGCATACCCATTCACTCTCAGCCAGAGAACAATCCTCAAGAATTAGGCGTTTATATTACTACCCCTTCGCCAGTTTCGCCAACTGGGTCAGCACCGCTTTGACGCCCTTTAACCGGTCTTCCGGTTCGGGCCAGTCACGCGTCACGACAATCTTCTGATCCGGGCGCACCTTGATCGAACCGCGCGCCGCCGTGATCAGGCCGACCAAACCGGCCGGATTGGCGAACATGCTGCCCCGGAATCCAATCACCGCGCCCTTAGGCCCAGCCTCGATTTTTTCGACATTGGCAGCACGGCACAATTGCTTGATCGTCATTACTTCGAGCAGATGCTTGACCTCTTTCGGGCTCGGGCCGAAACGATCGACCAGTTCGGCGGCAAAGGCATCGATATCCGCCCCGGTATCAATCGTCGACAGGCGGCGATAAAGCGACATGCGTACCGTCAGATCGGGCACATACCCTTCCGGTATCAGCACGGCAGCCCCGATATTGATCAGCGGCGACCATTGATCGGCGATCTCAGCTTCCGAATCACCGGAACGCATCTGCGAAACGGCTTCTTCGAGCATTTCCTGATAAAGCTCGATACCGACTTCTTTGACGTGACCGGACTGTTCCTCGCCCAGCAGATTGCCGGCGCCGCGAATATCCATATCGTGACTGGCAATCGAGAATCCCGCCCCCAGCTGGTCGAGTGATTGCAGCACCTGCAACCGCCGTTCCGAGGTATCCGACAGTTTCTGATTGGCAGGGGTGGTCAGATAAGCATAAGCGCGCTGCTTGGCCCGCCCGATGCGCCCGCGCAGCTGATAGAGCTGCGACAAGCCGAACCGATCGGCCCGATGCACCACCAGTGTATTGGCGGTGGGAATATCCAGACCGGATTCAACGATGTTGGTTGACACCAGCACATCGACTTTGCGCTCGTAAAACGCCGTCATAACGTCTTCAAGATGCGTCGGTGACATCTGGCCATGGGCCAATACCGGTTTCAATTCCGGTACAGCCTCTTTCAAAAACGCCATCGCGTCGGCCAGGTCCGAAATGCGTGGGGCAACATAGAAACTCTGGCCGCCACGATAATGCTCGCGCAGCAACGCCTCGCGGATCACCAGCGGATCAAACGGCGTCACAAAGGTGCGCACCGCCAAACGGTCAACCGGCGGCGTGGTGATCAGCGATAAGTCCCGCACCCCCGACAGCGCCAGTTGCAACGTGCGCGGGATCGGCGTCGCCGACAGGGTTAGCACATGCACATCGGCTTTGAGGGATTTAAGCTGTTCTTTGTGATTGACGCCGAAATGCTGTTCCTCGTCAACGATGACCAACCCAAGATTGCTGAAACTGATCGACTTGGCCAGCAGCGCATGGGTACCAACCACGATATTGACATCACCGGTGGCCAGCCCCGCTTTGGTCTCCTTGGCCTCAGCAGCCGTTACAAAACGCGATAGCTGACGCACCTTGATCGGAAATCCTGCGAAGCGGTCGATGAAATTCCGGGCATGCTGGCGGGCCAGCAGCGTTGTCGGTACCACCACCGCCACCTGATACCCCGCCATGGCGGCAACAAAGGCGGCGCGTAAAGCCACTTCGGTTTTGCCAAAACCGACATCGCCGCACACCAGCCGGTCCATCGGCCGCCCCTTGGCAAGATCTTCGATGGCATCGGCGATGGCCCGATCCTGATCCTCGGTCTCGGCATAGGGGAAGCGGGCACAGAACTCGTCATATAAACCGCTGGGGACTTCCGTAGACGGAAGATGCTTCAGCTCGCGCGCCGCAGCGATACGGATCAGATCGGCGGCAATCTCGCGCACCCGCGCCTTGGCCTTAGCCTTGCGCAGCTGCCAGCCGCCGGAACCTAAACGGTCCAGCGCCGCGGTATCTTCCGCCGAGCCATAGCGGGTTAAAAGTTCGATATTCTCAACCGGCAGAAACAGCTTGCCGCCGTCATATTGCAGTTCCAGGCAATCATGCGGCGCGCCGGTCACGTCGATGGTTTTAAGCCCGACATAACGGCCGACACCATGATCGATATGGGTGACCAGATCACCGGGGGCCAGCGCCGAAGCTTCGGTCAGGAAGTTCTGTGCCCGGCGCGGTTTATTAGTGCGCGCCATGCGCTCGCCCAAAATATCCTGCTCGGCCAGTACGGCGAAGTCGGGCGCATCAAAGCCATGCTCCAGCCCCAGCACTGCCAGCCCGCACGCCTTAGCATCCATCTTCGACGCTTCAGTCCAGTTCTTTACCGGCTTCAGCGCCACCAATCCGTGGTCGGACAAGACCGCACCCAGACGTTCGGCGGACCCGGCCGTCCACGCCCCGACCAGCACGCGCTTACCCGCCGTCTGCAGCGCGCGGACATGATCGACCGCCGCGGCAAACACATTGGCACCCGACTGACGTTCAGGAGCAAAGTCACGCATCAGTTTACCGCCCGCATCGACCGAAACCGCACTTTCCGGCGCGGTAAAGGGCGACAAACGGCGCACCCGATGGCGGGAAAGCGCCGCATCCCATTCGTCTTCGGTGATGTAGAGTTTTTGCGGTGCTAAGGGCTTATAGGGCGGCGCCTTCACCGCCCGTGTATCGCCGTCTTTAAGGAACTGGCGACGGGTTTCATAATAATCGCGGATCAGCTCGAAGCGGGCGGTGCGCGATTCCACATCCTGATGGCACAACATCACCAAAGTATGAGGCAGATAATCGAACAGTGTTTCCAGCTCTTCATGGAACAAAGGCAGCCAATGTTCCATGCCCGGCGCTTTGTGCCCAGCACTGATCGATTCATACAGCGGGTCATCCCCGGCCGGGCCGAAAGCTGCGATGTAACCGGTGCGAAAACGGCTGACCGAGGCCGGATCCAGCGGCACCTCGCTGGCCGGTAACAGGGTAAGCCGCGCCACCTTGCCCGATGATAACTGACTGGCGGCATCAAACTGGCGGATGCTTTCCAGCGTGTCGCCGAAGAAATCGAGCCGCACCGGATCAGCCCCCGGGGCCCACAGATCAACGATGGAGCCGCGCAAAGCAAAATCGCCCGGTTCGCGCACGGTGCCGGTGCGCATATAACCGTTCCCGGCGAGGTAAAGTGCTAGTTTCTCACGATCGATCTTGTCGCCCGGCTTGGCGGCGAAACTGGCCGCCATAATGGCCTTGCGGGTCGGCACGCGCTGCATCAGCGCGTTCAGCGTCGTCACCACCACGGTGGGCTTTGCGCCCTTTTCCGGTCGGCGCGCCAGGGTGGCCAGCGTTACCAGCCGCTGGCTGACAATATCCGATTTGGGTGAAACCCGATCATAGGGCAGACAGTCCCAGGCGGGAAACGACAGCACATCGGCATTAGGGGCGAAGAATTGAATCGCCGCCGCCGCCGAAGCGGCCCGTACATCGTCGATGGCGACGAACAACACCGGGGTCGTTACGCGTTGCGCAGCCGTAGCAGCCAGAGAAGCATCGAAGCCATAAGGCGCGCCGGATACGGCCAACGTGCCATTGTGGCGGGCAATATAATCTATACGTTCCACGTCGGATCTTTACGGTTGCACAGCGTTTTCATCCGGGCAAAGACCGGTGTGTCGAACGCCAGAGGGACTGGGGCAAAACCAGTGAACCAGGAATAGACATCTACATCGGGGGCGTCGAGCAACGCTTCGAAGGCATCAAGTTCCTCCGGCGCCAGCGTCATCGCCTCGTGGGTTGCAAAGGTGCCGAAAATCAGATCGACCTCCTTGAAACCACGATTACGCGACCGAAACAGCGCCTTTTTGCGGCGCTGGATAAGCTCGGCATCTTCGGGCTGGTCCGCAGTCTGATCCATCATAACCACGGTATAGCCCGACCGGAACCGGGAAACCAGAGGCAGGAACAAAAAGTGCACAGCGGAACATCAAGGGGCTTTGAGCAGGCGAAAAAAGCCGATTATGCTGCCCGGCATGCGGCCCGCGATTCTGTTTCCACTGTTTGCTGAAATCCGCAGCCTGCCGGGCATTGGCCCCAGGCTGGAGAAGCTGATTGCCCAGCTGGCCGGCCCCCGGTTGGTAGACCTGATTTTTGACCTGCCCACCGGGGTGATCGACCGCTCCTATCGGCCCAAACTGATCGAGGCCGAGGCCGGGCGCATCGCCACCGCATTGGTCAACGTGCTCGACCATCAGCAGGGGCGCAATAAATCGCAACCCTATCGCGTGCGCTGTTCTGACGACACGGCGGTGATCGAGCTGGTCTTCTTTCACGCCAAGGCCGATTACCTGAAAGAGCTGCTGCCCGAGGGGGCCAAACGGCTGGTGAGCGGGCGGATCGAACGCTTTAATAACCGCCTGCAACTGGCCCACCCTGATTATGTGCTGCCCCCCGAGCGGGAGAGTGAGCTGCCAGCGCGCGAGGCGGTCTATCCCTTAACCGCCGGGTTGCCCGGCAAAGTGATGGCCAAGGCGGTGCGCGGGGCGCTGGCCAAGCTGCCGGCAATGCCCGAATGGCTCGACCCGGCCTATCAGAAGGTGCAGCGCTGGCCCGGCTTTAACGATGCCCTGATTGCAGCCCACGCCCCCGCGACCGAGGCCGATCTGTCACCCGACATGCCGGTGCGCCAACGGCTGGCCTATGACGAATTGCTGGCGGGGCAGCTTGCCCTGATGCTGACACGCGAAAAAATGCGCGAGGTCCCGGGCCGCGTTCTGAAAGGCGACGGACATCTTAAGGCCAAAGCGCTGGCCGCCCTGCCCTTCAGTCTGACCGAAGGACAGCACAACGCGCTGGCCGAGATTGAAACCGATATGGCTACCCCCACCCGCATGTTGCGGCTGTTACAGGGCGATGTCGGTTCGGGCAAAACCATTGTGGCATTCCTGGCCCTGTTGAACGCGGTCGAGGCAGGCGCGCAGGGCGCGCTGATGGCCCCGACCGAAATCCTTGCCCGCCAGCATCTGGCGGCGCTGACGCCGCTGGCCGAGGCAGCCGGGGTGTGTCTGGGGCTACTCACCGGGCGCGACCGGACCAACCGCAGCGCGATATTGGAGCCCTTGGCAGCAGGCGAAATCGATATTCTGATCGGTACCCACGCCTTGTTCACCGGCGATGTCACGTTTAAGGATCTCGGGTTAGCG
The DNA here is from genome assembly GCF_055392125.1 of Micropepsis pineolensis. Classification (NCBI taxonomy): domain Bacteria; kingdom Pseudomonadati; phylum Pseudomonadota; class Alphaproteobacteria; order Micropepsales; family Micropepsaceae; genus Micropepsis; species Micropepsis pineolensis. The sequence goes on along the minus strand of NZ_AP042408.1, from coordinate 2,038,396 downwards.
GTAGTTGATGAACAGCATCGCTTCGGAGTGCATCAACGTTTAAGCCTGCAGGAAAAGGGTGGCGACGTGCTGGTGATGACCGCCACACCAATTCCGCGCACGCTGGCATTGACCGCTTATGGAGATATGGAAGTTTCGCGCCTGACCGGCCGCCCGCCGGGGCGCCAGCCGGTGGCAACCAGCGTGATCTCGGCCGAACGCCTTGGCGAGGTGGTCGAACATCTGCGTGGCGCGCTTGCCAGGGGGGCACGGGCCTATTGGGTCTGCCCGCTGGTGGCGGAATCCGAAAAGGTGGACCTCGCCGCCGCCGAGGATCGCGCACAGGAACTGACCGCAGCCTTGGGGCCGATGGTGGGGCTGGTCCATGGCCAGATGAAGGCCCCTGAACGCGATGCCGCTATGGCACGCTTCAAAGCCGGGGAAACCTCGCTGCTGGTGGCCACTACCGTGATCGAGGTCGGCGTTGATGTGCCCGAAGCCACCATCATGGTGGTCGAGCATGCCGAACGCTTTGGACTGGCGCAGTTGCATCAGTTACGGGGCCGCGTCGGGCGCGGCACGGCGGCGTCGCATTGCCTGTTGGTCTATCAGCCGCCACTGGGTGAGACCGCGCGCGAACGACTAAAGACCTTACGCGAGACCGACGATGGCTTTGTCATTGCCGAAGCCGATTTAAAACTACGGGGCCCCGGCGAAATGCTCGGCACGCGCCAGAGCGGTCAACTGGTCTTCCGCATGGCCGACCTTGCCGCCCACGCCGAACTGCTGGCAGCGGCGCGCGATGATGCCAAGCTGATTTTATCGCGGGATCCCGGCCTTAAAACCCCGCGCGGCATAGCCCTACGCACCCTGCTTTATCTGTTCGGCTGCGATCAGGCCATCAAATATTTACGGGCGGGCTAGAATTCGTTCCACTCCTCTTCGTGTTCCTTTGGTGCGGCTTTGGACTGTTGGGCAAGTGCCGTATTGCCAACGGACCTTGCCGCAGCGGGGGGCGTGGGTCTTGATTGCGCAGGTCTGGCGGTTGGAATGGGCTTTTGCACCACGACGGACTTGGGGGCAGACTTGGCCCCGCCAGTGCTTGTTTTGCTGGCCGTAATTTCGAACCGCGCCACCAGATTTTCCATTTCACGCGCAAAGCCCGCCAACGCTTCCGAAGCGGCATTACTTTCTTCAGCCATTGCAGCATTCTGCTGGGTGGATTTGTCCATATCGCTGACGGCGGAATCGATTTCCCCCAGGGCGTTGGCCTGTTCGTGTTGCGAATGGGCAATGTCACCAACCAGCTGACTGATCGACGTGATATCCGTAACAATCTGCTGTAACGCCGTACCGCTTTCCTCGACCAGCTTGACCCCGTTTTCGACTTGAGTTTCGCTGTTCTTGATCAGTGCCTTGATTTCCTTGGCCGCCTCGGCAGAGCGCCCTGCCAGCGAACGCACCTCCGTGGCGACAACGGCAAAACCCCGTCCCGCCTCTCCGGCGCGCGCGGCCTCAACACCAGCATTGAGCGCCAAGAGATTGGTCTGGAAGGCAATCTCGTCAATAACGCTGATAATGTTGGTGATTTCGCCCGACGACTTGGCAATCTCGCGCATCGCCCCCACGGCTTTTGCGGCAATACCATTGCCGTGCTCGGCGCCGGTTCTGGCGGTGTTGGCTTTGGTATTAGCCTGTGTTGCACCTTCCGACGATTTGGCCACCGTGGCGGTGATTTCGTTCACGGCAGCTGCGGTTTCTTCCAGACTGGCAGCCTGCCGCTCAGTCCGCATCGCCATCTCACGTGCACCCTGGCTGATTTCCTGACAATTATTGGCGATCTCGCCTGCGCTTTTGTGAATTTCCTGCATCGCCGTATCCATCAGCGACATTGCATCGTTAAAATCTTTCTGCAGGATACGATATTCGACTGGTAATTCCTTGTTCAGGCGATAGGTCAAATTCCGGGCCGCCAAGGCCTTCAACCCTTCACCAAAGCTGGAGACCACCAGTTCGATGCCACGCTGACGGGCGGCTTCTTCAGCTTCCTTTTGCGCGGCTTCGGCAGTGATGCGATCCCGTTCGCGCTGCTTGGCATCTTCTTCACGCTGACGGCGGTTGTTCTCGGCGGTTTGCATCGCCCGGTTAAAGTCATCTTTCAGACCGACATAGGCATTGGGCACATCCGCGGTCAGACGATATTCCAGCCTTTCCTCGGCCAGCGCCTTGAGGCCTGAACCAAAGGTATCGACCACCAGCTGCTCGCTGTGGCGCTGAGCGTCCGCCTCTGCCAGCTTTTGTTCCTCGGCAGATTTGATACGGTCAGCCTCGGCTTTTTCTCGCTCTTTTTTCGCGGTGATCAGCTTGTCTTTAAACGTCGCCATCGTACCGGCAAGTTGACCGATTTCGTCCTGCTGGTCGGCATAGGGCACGTCGATATCGAGCTTACCGTTGGCCAGAAAGCCCATCTGCCCGGTTATGATGCCAAGTGGTCGGGAAATACTCCGCACCAGGATCAGACCAAATCCCACACAGATTAGTGCCGCCAAACCAAGGGCGCTGTAAATCAGCGTACGAGCAGAGTGATAGGCCGCACTGCCTTCCTCAGCGACCCGGCTGGCACCAGCCGCATTAAAATCGACGTCATCTGTAATGGCCTTGCTAAAATTGCCGAACGATGTACGGCCCTCTAACTGATAAAAAGAACTGGCTTTTACCGGGTCCGTTGCCATCAGGCCTTTAAATATCTCATGCTTCTGCAGATAAACGGCCTGCAATTGTTCAATTCTGGCCGCAAGTTTTTCTTCCTCGCCAGGGGTGACCATCGGCTTATATATTTTCCAGGCTGCATCCGCCTGGGCCTTATATTGCTCGCGCAACTTCACATTAGCCTGGCGCTGGACTTCATTCCTCTCCAACCCGGCAGAGGCTTCGCTGGCGCGAAAACGGGTCCAGTAGAATTGGAATTCGCCAATGGCCTTCACCGAGGGTAGCCAGTTGGTACGAATATCCTCGGACTTGCTGTTCACCACCCCCAAATTATAGGTGGCAAACACACCAAGCCCGATTGTGACCGCCAGAATTACAGAAAAGGCGATGACGATTTTTCGGCTCACTGGCCAATCCTGTATCCGCATCATTCCCTCAGATCGTGTGCACCAACGGAGAAAATACACGTGATTAGTTTACGACCTTTAATCCTGAGAAATGAGACTGCGTGATCGTTTAAACTGGTTACTATTTACTAAAGATGGGGATGATAAAATACCTGTCATCCTCTATTGCAATTGATAGGCAGCCCCTCTGCCAGCGGCCCATAAGCCCCAGCCAATCCATAGGTCAGGCGCACAGTTTTGACACATATCTATAATGTCTATTTACTTTATAGGGATTATATACTAAACCCACAAAAAAGGGAGGTCTTTGTGATTTCACGTATCTCGCTTCTGGCCGGGCATGGCCGCGACGGCGCGACCGACGCCCTGCCCCGCCTTGATCTCAATATGGGCGATGTGGTCAGTATTGTCGGCCATACCGGCTCGGGCAAAACCACGCTGATCAATGATATCGAGCTGTTCGCCAATGCCGACACCCCGACCGGACGACGAGTGCTGATCGACGATGAACCGGCTCCCGAAAGCTATCGCGATGATCCGGCCCATAACCCGATTGCGCTGATTACCCAGCACACCAGCTTCTTGTCCGATCTGCCGGTGGGCGAATTTCTCACTGCCCACGCCCGTATCCGCCGTACATCGAAGGAAGAGATTGCCGAGGCCATCGCCCGCACTCTTTCATTTGCCAACGAGCTGACTGGCGAGCCGATTCAGCCCGACATCCGCATGACGGAATTGTCGGGCGGTCAGACCCGATCGATCCTGATTGCCGATGCTACTATCATCTGCAACACACCGATTGTGCTGCTGGACGAGGTTGAGAACGCAGGCATTCATCGCAGCCGCGCCATCGAGTTACTGCGCGGCTACCGCAAGATTTTCATCTTCGTTACTCACGATCCGCGCATTGCGCTGTTATCGGATTACCGCATCATCATGCGCGAGGGTCGCATCGCCGATGTGCTGCCGACCAGTGCAACCGAACGGGCGCTGACCCCGGCGGTCAACCGCCTTGACGATATGCTGACCGCCCTGCGCGAAAAGATCCGTCGTGGTGAACGCGTCACCGAAAAAGAGTTAGAGGGGTTGCTATGAAACTGGTTATTTGTGCCGGACCGGCCACCACCGGCAAGACATCGGTCTTACGCCACGTCATCCGTAAGCTGCTACAACGCGGCATGAAACCCGCCTTTTTCAAGCTTGATGTGCAATATGCCGAAGAAGACGAACAGATTGCTGCCGAGTTCGACATTCCGGCCCGCAAAACCTATTCCGGCGAGCTGTGCCCCGACCATTGCAACGTCATGGTGTTGGCCGACGTGATGGGATGGGCGAACAAACAAATGGCTGATGTTCTGCTGGTTGAAACCGCCGGGCTGTGCCTGCGCTGCTCCCCCTATGTTGAAGGAGCGCTCGGCATCATAGTACTGGAAGCAACATCGGGCATTAATTTACCGCTGAAGGTCGGGCCGATGCTGTCGCTGGCCGATGTTGCAGTAATGACCAAGATCGACCGTATTTCACAGGCCGAACGCGAGGTCTTTCGCGCCCGCATTCAGGATGTTGCCCCAGCCGTTAAGGTGCGCGAGGCTGACGCCCTGCGCGGTATCGGTATTGATCCGCTGGTTGGCATGATTGCCGCCACACCGGACGCCACCGATCACATGAGCCTGCGCGGTAATCCGCCGGTCGGCACCTGCACGATTTGCGTCGGCAAGAAAGAAATCGGCTGGCAATCGCATTTTGGCGTTGTGCGCTCATTGGAAAATCAGACGTTCTATCGCGGAGAATAGCCATGGCAATGGTCTATTTTGATAATGCCGCCACTACCCCGATTGACCCACGGGTGCGTGACGCAATGCAACCGTTTTTGGCCGGGGTATACGGCAATCCCTCCAGCTTGCACGCCATCGGGCGCGAAGCGCGCGCGGCGCTCGATCACGCCCGTGCGCAACTGGCGGCGCTGATCCATGCCGATCCAAGCGAGATTATTTTTACCGCCAGCGGAACAGAGGCCGACAATCTGGCCCTGACCGGCTTTGCCAAGACACTGCCCATAGGCGAGTACCACATCATCGCCAGTGCCATCGAGCATCCGGCCGTACTTGCCACCTTACGGAATCTGGCCAGCACAGGGATTGCGGTTACGCTGCTGCCGGTAACGCCCGACGGGTTGGTTGATCCGGCAGCGTTACGCGCCGCGCTGCGCCCCGAAACCCGTCTGGTTTCGATTATGGCGGCCAATAATGTACTCGGCACCATTCAGCCCATTCAGGAACTCGCCGAAATCACCCATGCCGCAGGCGCGCTGTTCCACAGCGATGCGGTGCAGGCGGTGGGCAAGATTCCGTTCGACCTCTCAGACGGAACCATTGATCTGCTGTCGATTTCTGCGCACAAACTGTACGGCCCCAAGGGGGTTGGCGCGCTCTATGTTCGCGGTGGGGTCACACTCCGGCCCTTCATCTTCGGCGGAGGGCAGGAATATGGCGTGCGCTCGGCCACCGAAAACGTCGCCGGCATTGTCGGTCTGGGGAAAGCTGCCGAAATTGCCGGCGCCGAAATGGCCAAGGATGCCGCACGCATTGTCGCCTTACGCGATCAGTTGATCGATGGCGTACAAAAACATATCGGCAACGCCTATCTGATCGGCCATCGCTATCGCCGCCTGCCCGGCCATGTTGCGCTGGGCTTTTCCGGTCAGGAAGGCGAAGCAATCAAGCTGCTGCTCGCCCTTGATGAAGCCGGTTTTGCGGTCTCGACCGGCAGCGCCTGCAGCGCCAGCCATGCCGCCGAACCATCCTATATTCTGACCGCGCTTGGTTTTGATGCCTTTCGCGCCCGCGGGGCTTTGCGCATCACGCTGGGCAGATTCAATACCGAGGCAGAAATCGAACGCTTTACCGACGTGCTGATTGATGCGGTGGCGGGCCTACGCTCGATCACCTCCATCCGCGCTTAAAATTTCGGGAGAACCATTATGATTACCACACCGGGCCTAGGGCTTCAGGATCTGCCGGGTAAAAACTGTGGCGCATGCGGTTTCCGCTCCTGCGCCGGGCTGGCCGAACGGCTGGAAAACGAGCCAGAGATGATCCGCCGCTGCATCCAGATATCCGAAAACCGTTATGCCGAACCAGTTCAAGCGGCACCGGCTCAGCCACCTGTACAGGCCGCCATTTCGGTTCCTGACACGGCAAAGCCGGAACAAAATTCACGTTGTTACGGGGAGTGTCACACCGTATCAGATCATATCCGTACCTTTAAGGACAGTCTGGGACGGGATTTCGATTTCTATCTCGAACATTTTCCCGAAGATCCCGGCCCGCGCGAGATCGTGCTGCCGCATAACCCGATGCTGACCCGCGAAATGGATGTAAAAGTCGGCGACATCATGATCGGCCGCCCGCTTGGCATGTCCTGCGGTTGCCCGATCACCCATTGCGGTATCGTGCGTGAAGTCGATCAACGCACCGGCGTGATGGTTTGGTGCGTCACCGGCCCGTTAGGTCCACGCCAGCATGGTTTCAAGGATATCGGCTATTACATTGCCGAAGGCTATGAAGGCATGATTACCGAAAGCAATGTGACAATCGAAATCGGCCGACGCTATTTTTTCCAGCCGCGCATGTGCATGCTGCAGTGGCGCCATAGCGGGCTGGTAAATTTCATCAACCGCACGCCCAAGGGGTTGCAGGTGCGCCTTGAAGGCTTGTGGATCGGCTAAACCGCTCTATTTGCAAAAAACTTCTCCCCAGCATGCGGATAGATACACATACCGGGGAGAAAACGTCATAACAGAGTACTATTACGACGTTGGGGGTTCTTCGCCATAGAGCTTACCGCCACCGGCCCAGTTGGACGGTGCAACATCTTCAAAGATAACGTAGATATATTTCGGATCTGTGCCGGTATTACGCACGATGCTATCGGTGATTTCGGCGGCAACGGCCTTTTTGGCAGCTGCACTTTTTCCTTCAAACCAGCTAACACGAACGACGGGCATAGGGATCTCCTGCTTCTTGTTGGAGGGGGGGGGCGGTCAGTTAATCACACGATGCGCATCAATATTCCGGCTTACCGCCAGCAACCGGAACCGAAATCGGCGTACCGGGCGTGCCGGCATAGGTAACCACGACAACCGTATCTTCCGAATCTGTCATACCGCGGTGAACCGTATCAACGGACTCAGGTAGCGCCTCGCCTGCACTGTACCGTTTCTTCTGACCAGTGGCCTTGTCTTCAATAGTCAGATGGCCAGAGATGATGTAGGCGGCATTGGGCATAGGGTGCGTGTGCCACGGTAACGTGGTGTGCGCCGGGATATGCATTTTCAGTACGGTAAGCTCGGGATGACCCGCACCATAGCGCTCATACGGCGTTCCATTCCACGCCTTATCACTCTGCACCAGTGTCTCAACTTTTACTGTATGCTCGGAAGTGGCCGTATCAGCGGCATTTGCCAGACCACATGTTGCGGCAAGCAGCGCTGTAGCCGCCATCATGGAATATTTCATCGCGTATTTTCTCCTTACTGATTTAGGAATACCTGCAAATCAGATGTGAATTTGAACGGGTTCTTGAACATCAGGAAGTGATCGCCCTGTTCCGCCTTAGTATAAACATAGAGTTTAGATTTTTTGACCACGGACTGTGCCCAGTGTTGGCTGGGCACGTTGGCACTGTATTCACCGGTAAAAAACGCCACCGGAACATTGACCCGATTTTTCAAAACGTCACGCCAGTCACTGACACCATGATTGTACACAACCAACGCCATATACCGCATATCACTGTGCACAAAAGTGTGGGCGAAGGATTCCGAATTGACATAGTATGGGGAATCTTGCAGCTGGGAACGGACCAGAAAATTCGTTGATGATGGATCAAGTTTTGTCGGCAATGGGGCTTGCAACGCAGTGGTCAGATCATCTGGAGAGGTGGCAATAGCCCCCGCATCACGGCGTTCATCGGCACTCCAGTCAGCATGCCCAACGATGGTAATCGGTTCATCGACAAATACTGCTTTGTGGATACCTTTTGTACCGAACAGATCAATATAGCTCCACAGCACTGATGCACCCATCGACCAGCCGCAATAATCCGCCGACGAAATGCCAAGATGATCCTGCAGCTCTTTCAGATCCATGGAAAACCGTGCGATGCGATAGCCATAATCGACATTCTGCGACAGGCCCTGATTACGCGGGTCCATAACAATGACACGGTAATGCTTTTCCAGCAAATACATGACATTGATATATTCGGTACCGTCGGCCGACCACCCGGGAATGAAGATTAGCGGCTTACCTTTACCAGCCTCCCAATAAGCGATTTTAACGCCATCACTGGTGATAAAGCTGTTGATCTGCAGATCTTTGAAATCCGACAATTTCGCAGGCAGACCATCAATCCTGTTGGGAAAGACATAATCTTTACCAAGAACATCCAATGCCGGTGTCGCCATGGCAACACCGCTGACTAAGCCGAACAGGCAACATGCCCATAAAAGAATTTTTCGCATAATGGCAGCCCAGGTTGCCTGAGGGGACCAATCCCCTCAGGCGTTTTCAGATCAGACATTTCCCCACATCGGGGCAACCGTCGGCCCCTTACCGAGGAAGAAACCGAAGCGTATGTTCATCATACCAATCGGCTCCAGTTCGCGACTGCTGACCAGCGCACCAGCATCAACGGCTTCAAAACCAAGCTGCCCGATCAGTGTGCTGACTTTTGCCTTGGCATCGGCATCATCAGCCGCCACGAACACCTGCAGCGTCTTGCCGTTGCGGGCCTCAAGTGGCAGCAATTGGGCGAAAATCGTGTTGAACGCTTTGACGACGTTAGCCGTGGGGGCAAGGCCCTGGATCTGCTCGGCCGCCGACGTGGTATGACCGATGGACAGGCTCTGGAAGTCGGCATTCAGCGGGTTGCTGATGTCGATCAAAATCTTGCCGGTCACGTCGCCAGCCGCTTTAAAAATGTCGGCCGCGCTGACGAACGGCAGGGCCAGGATTACGGTGTCGGCCAGACGGAACGCCGCTGCGATACCACCGCCCTGCACGTTATGGCCAATTTCTGTGGCCAGTGCGGCGGCCTTGGCCGGATCGCGGGCACCGATGACCACATCCTGCCCACGGCTTGCCAGAAGCCGGGCCAGCCCCGCCCCCATATTGCCTGTACCGATAACTGCGATGGACATTATTTTGCTCCTCAAGCGAACTGCGTTTGAACGATGGGAGCTATACAATCATCATCATAACATGATAAATTAGTAATTTATAGCAACACTCGCAACAGGATGTTGTAAATGGACCGTCTGGAAAGCCTGAGCTTCTTTGTCAAAGCAGTAGAGACAGGATCATTCTCCGCCGCCGCCGAGGCGCTCAGAACCTCGCCCCAGCTGGTGGGCAAACATGTTCAGCTTCTGGAGCAGCGGCTGGGCGTGAAGCTGTTGAACCGCACCACCCGTCGCCAAAGCCTGACAGAAATCGGCCGTAACTTTTATGAACGGGCACGGATTATCCTGGCCGAGGTCGAGGCGGCAGAAGCCCTTGCCGCCGAAACCCGTGCGGTGCCACGGGGCCATCTGCGCATCAACGCGCCTGTCACCTTTGGTATTCATGCACTGGCCCCGAAACTGCACGATTACATGGCGGCCTATCCCGACGTGACCATCGATATGACCATGGCCAACCGCTATGTCGATGTGATTGAGGAAGGTTATGATGCCGTGTTCCGTGTTGGCGATCTGACTGACAGCGGCCTGATTGCCCGCCCCTTGCGGCCCTATCAACTGGTGCTATGCGCATCACCGGCCTATCTGGCCAGCCATCCGGTCATCCATACCCCGCAGGATTTGCAGGCACATGAATGTCTTGGCTTCTCACATACCTCACTGCGCACCCACTGGTCGTTCGAGGGGCCGGACGGGCTTATCACGATCCCGATACACAGCCGACTGATGATGGATAATGGCGAGGGATTGCTGCCCGCCGCGCTGGCCGGTGTCGGCATCATGTTGCAACCCACCGAACTGGTAGAAAATGAAATCGCAGACGGGCGTCTGGTGCCACTGTTACCCGACTACGCTATCCCGACCCGGCCCATGCATATTCTGTATGCCCCGGACCGGCGCATGACGCCGAAACTGCGCAGCTTTATTGAATTTGTACTGGCGAATTTTGGCAGCCAACGCACCGCCGATGCCACGCCCTCGGTAATGGGACAGGCCTAAAAACATTCCTCTTCCAGCTTACGCAAGGCGGCAAGGGCGACTTCGTCCTCCTCCTCCTCGAACAGCTCGACCATGTAATAGACATGGGAATGCAGCAGCAGCAGGCGGTCGGCTACCGGAACGGCGTCGGCCTCGGCCTTGGCCAGCCTTTGCTTAAAGCGTTCCCAGAACGGATTGGTCTTGGCCGGGTCATCAATGTAGCGGAACAAATGGCCAAGCACAGCGTGCACATTGCCCTCAAAATCAATCGCATTGAAACTGACATAACGGTCTGTAGTGGGCTGGCTGTCGGGCACGGCGGCTATCCTCAACAAGAGCAACGAGCGCAAAGTCGTTCTGAATTACTACAATTCCATCTTGCATCAGAAACGCTGGAACGAAAGGGCCGCAGGCAGCTAAATCCTTGCCACGGTGTCGCGGTGCGTCAAAGCAGTCATCCGGCATCAGGCCGAAATGTCAGCGAATACCGATCATCTTGTGATTTTGCAGGCTGAGGCGCCACTGCGGGTGGGCCATACAGTATGCGATGGCGGCGGCGGTGTTCGCCTCGCACTCTGGCCCATCCATGGGCTGTATATAAAACCGATCAAATAACAGGGTTTCGAATTTTTCCGGCATGGCATCTGCTTGTGGAAAAACCAGCTTTAGCTCGTTGCCTATGGTCTGTTTCAGCATTGCGCCCGCCTTGGGGCTGATACAGATCCAGTCAATTTCCGCCGGGGCCGCCAGCGTGCCATTGCTTTCAATGGCAATCTCAAAACTACGCTCATGCAAGGCACGGATCAACGCCGGATCCAGTTGCAGCAACGGCTCCCCCCCGGTGCAGACAACATAGGGCTGCGCCCGCTCCGACTTTGGCCAGAATGACGCCACTTTGGCGGCCAGCGTTTCGGCATCCGGATAGGTGCCGCCGTCAGTGCCATCGGTCCCGACGAAATCGGTATCGCAGAAGCGGCAGGTGGCTTTGGTCCGGTCCTGCTCGCGTCCGCTCCACAAATTGCAACCGGAAAAGCGCAAGAATACGGCGACGCGGCCCGACTGAGCGCCCTCGCCCTGCAAGGTGCAAAAGATCTCTTTGATCTTATAGCTCAACCGTACAGCTCTTTCTGATACTGCTCATAACCATGGGCCCGCAAATCACAGGCCGGACACGCGCCGCAACCATAGCCCCAGTCATGCTTGTGTTCGCGATCCCCTTCATAACAGGTCACGGTTTCCTCAACGATGAGCTTGATCAACTTATCGCCGCCCAGCTGCTGAGCCAGCTTCCAGGTTGCCGCCTTGTCAATGAACATCAGGGGCGTCAGAACATAAATAGACTTGTCGAGCGCCAGAGAAAGCGCCTTGGCAGTAGCCTCGATGGTCTTCAGACGACAGTCGGGATAACCGGAATAATCGGTTTCGCACATGCCACCGACCAGATCACTAATGCCCCGGCGATAGCCCAGCGCTGCAGCCGCAGTCAGGAACAAAACATTGCGCCCCGGCACGAAGCTGGTGGGCAGACCATCGGCGCCCATCTCGATCTTGACTTCGTCCGTCAGCGCACTGCCACCGATCTGCTTAAGCAGATCCAGGTTCAGCATATGATCCTCGCCCAGCCTAGGCGCCCAGGTGGGAAAACCTTCGCGAAACTTCGCCAGAATCTTGTTGCGCGCCTCAAGTTCAACGCGATGGCGCTGGCCATAATCAAAACCAACGGTTTCGACATGTCCGAATTTGTTAAGCGCCCACGCCAGACAGGTGGTTGAATCCTGCCCCCCGGAAAAAAGTACCAAAGCAGACTGTGTGGTCATACCCCTAATCCCAAGGAACCGCGTTAATGAGGTTCCGGTTAAATCTCGGCTATTTTAAGCGCGAGGTCAGGCTTGTGGCAATATCGTGCGTGCCGCAGGCAACGCGATAGTCACTGTGGTGCCATACCCCACTGCGCTGTCGATTAATAATTGACCGCCATGCAGCTCGACCAGGGTCTTGGTAATCGACAGCCCCAAGCCGGTACCACCAAAGCGTCGCGCCAGTGTACCATCAAGTTGGCGGAAAGGCTGCAGCGCGGCAGCAATCTTGCTCGGGTCCATGCCAATACCGGTATCAATGACCGAAAGACGCAAGCCCCCGTCCGTATCCAGCACCGCGCGCACCGACACCTCGCCGTCCTCCGGGGTGAATTTGAACGCGTTGGTCAGGATCTTGGCAATGCACTGGCACAGGCGCTTGCCGTCGACATTGATGCCGGGCACCCCGTCAGCCATTTCAATGCCGACATTCCGGCAATCACCAGCCAGATTACGCGCCACAATAATCGCGTCCTGAATAATCGGAGCAACCGCATGAGGGGCCGGATCAATCTGGATCGTGCCGCCTTCCAGCCGCGAGGCATCCAGAATATCGTTGATGATGGCCAGAAGACGCACGCCCGAAACATGAATATCGCTGGCGTAATCGCGGTATGACGGCGGGGCGATGCGCCCCAGCATCTCGTCCTTAAGGATTTCGGAGAAACCGATAATGGCATTAAGCGGCGTACGCAACTCGTGGCTCATCGTCGCCAGAAAGGCACGTTTGGAGCGGTTGGCAGCCTCGGCCTCGTGCAGGGCTTCCTGCATCCGGCGCTCTGTTTCAAATTTGGCGGTAATATCCTCGACCGTTCCCTCGTAGCAGATGATATGACCGGCCCAGTCGCGCACAGCGCGGGCATTTTCGGTGATCCAGATCCGCGCGCCATCAGCCCGGCGGACTTCGGAAATAAAATCGGTCACCTGATCGTTTTCAGCCATCAGGCGCATGAATGCTTCGCGCCGCGAGGGGTCGATATAGAGCTGCGTGGCGATATTGGTCAGCGCCCGCAACAGATCATCCGGCGTGTCATAGCCATAGATGCGGGCCAGCGCATCGTTGACGGCAATATAGTGACCGTCCGGCGTGGTGCGGAAAATGCCTTCAATGGCGTGCGCGAAGAAATCGCGATAATTCTTCTCGCGGTTCAGCAGGCGCAAATCGGTCTGCAGCACGCGGCGACCGAACATTGGCGCAAGCCAAAACATCACCACGACCAGAGCAACGCAGCCAAAGGCGATCGGAAATTTTAAATGATGAAAGATGAAGGATGTCGCCATACCGGCAACAAAGCATCCCGCCCCGAAACGCCACAATTGCCCACCAACAGGCACGGCAACGCCCCCGCTTTTACTCAGTACTTTTTTCAGCATAAGGGACAGCTTACCCGTTCATTAGCACTTAATATGATGTAAATGATCTTATCCGTGTTGCACAACAGTATCAATTAGACACTGTCATGACTACGTCACAGACCGTGCCCGCTTATATATCGTGCACAAAAATTACGCAACCTTCAACGAGGGGGAACATCTTGACCAACAAGCCACCGCGCGCATGGCAACGCATGTTAAGCGGACGTCGGCTCGATTTACTGGACCCCTCACCGCTCGATATCGAAATCGAAGATATTGCGCATGGTTTGGCCCGCGTGGCGCGCTGGAACGGACAAACCCATGGCGACCATGCCTTTTCTGTGGCCCAACACTCGGTACTGGTGTGCCAGCTGGTGGCAGCGCTTAGCCCAGGCATTGGCCATAAGGCCCGCCTTGCCGCGCTGCTGCACGATGCGCCGGAATATGTCATTGGCGACCTGATCAGCCCGTTCAAGGCCGCCGTGGGGTTCAATTACAAAAGCCTCGAGGCAAAGTTGCAGGCCGCAATTCATATCCGCTTTGGCTTACCCCCTACTGTGTCGGGGGAATTGCACCGACTGATTAAGAAGGCCGACGGGCTCTCCGCCTATTTCGAGGCGGTACAGCTGGCGGGATTCGCCGCGGCCGAAGCCCGGAGCATTTTTGGTGCCCCCCCCAGGGACCTGACGGCCCCGCAACTGTTACCACTGCCCACCGCGTCAGCGCAGCAAGCATTCCTCGACAGTTTTGGTCAACTGACACCATACTGACAAAAGACTGTCAGCCAGAAAGAATAGCTCTATGAGTATGATTCTCGTCACCCCTCTTTCCGCCGTGGCCGATACGGTCGAAACCTACCGCCCGTCGCATCTGGTCTCGATATTGTCGGAAACCTACCAGCCCGAGACCCCGGCCGGTGTTGCCGCCGAACGCCATCTGCGCATTGCCCTGTCGGACATCACCGTAGCGGCAGAGGGGCGCGTGGTGCCCTCGATCGAACATGTTGAACGGTTGCTCGATTTTGGCCGCGACTGGGATGGCACCGCCCCGATTCTGGTGCATTGCTGGGCCGGAGTGAGCCGTTCGATGGCCGCCGCCTATATTTTATTATGTATGAAACTGGGAACAGGCGCAGAATACGCCATCGCACGCAACTTACGCGCCCGCGCCGCCCACGCCAATCCGAACCGCCTTCTGATCCGCCTGGCCGACGCGGCGCTGGGTCGTGATGGCGTGATGATCGACGCGGTGGCCGATATGGGCCGCCCGAAATTTGTCGAGCAAGGAGTCCGGGTGGAACTGCCACTGGATAAAATGGGAAAATGAGCGAAAGCGCCCCTACGGTTGCGATTGGCCTGTCAGCTGCCGTGGTTTCGGTTGCCGAGGAAAGGCCCTGCGTGCTGGTGGTATCGAGCCAGCCGAGCGGCGAGGATTCGCTGCCCTTCGGCCCATTTGACCCGATCCAGCATCGCACGCTGGAAAGCGGCCTACGCGGCTGGGTGGGAGAGCAGACCTTCCTTGATCTCGGTTATGTCGAACAGCTTTATACCTTTGGCGACCGGGGTCGCCACACGTTGAATTTGGGTGAAGGCCCGCGCGTCGTGTCGGTGGGCTATCTGGCGCTGACCCGCCGCTCCAGTCCGCTCAAAGCCCCCGATACGGTGTGGCAGGACTGGTACCGCTATTTCCCCTGGGAAGACTGGCGGGGCGAAAAACCGGCCATTATCGAACGCACCATTGTTCCGGGGCTGGCAGCGTGGTGCGCCGAAGGAGGTGACAGGCAAAGCCGGGATCTGCGCACCGACCGCGTACGCCTGTGCTTTGGCCGCGATGACGGCACCGCCTGGGACGAGGAAAAGGTACTGGAGCGCTATGAACTGCTCTATGAGGCCGGACTGATCCGCGAAAGCGCTCGTGACGGACGGGCCGAACCGCAAGGGACCCTGCCACTTGGGGCACCGATGATGTTTGACCATCGCCGGATTCTGGCCACCGCCATCGCCCGGCTGCGTGGCAAGATGAAATATCGCCCGGTGGTATTTGAATTGATGCCCGCCTGCTTTAGCCTGCTTGATCTGCAACGCACGGTCGAGGCTATTTCGGGCGTGCGCCTGCACAAACAGAATTTCCGCCGGCTGGTCGAAGATCAGGGCCTGGTGGAAGGCACCGGGCAATATGCCGTCTCGTTACGCGGGCGCCCGGCCGAGCTGTTCCGCTTTCGTCGCGAAGTCCTGCGCGAACGCCCTTCGCCCGGCGTGCGCCTGCGCAGAACCTGAAACGTGGGCTATGGCGCGCTTACAGTTATGCGGTTGGATATTTCTCGGTATATTCCGCCGCCAGAGGATTTTGCGGCGACAAAAAACCGAACAGCCCCAGAATGCCGACATCAACAACATCATCCGGATTGATGCCGGGCGACATTTTACCCGCCAGATAAAGGCTGATGGCCCCGTGCATCGAACTCCAGAAGGTGTGACCGAGGAAATCCGGATTGCCCTGCACCAGGCCCGCAACCAAAAGCTCTTCCATACTTTTACGCATACTCTGACGTGTACGATCCATTGCCGCCGCCATCTGCGGATACGCATGTTCATGCGGATGGGGCATTTCAAACATCAGTCGGTAGCTTTCCGGCTCAGTCAGGGCAAACTGGACGTAGGCGTAGCGTTTGGCACGCGCCCGCTCATAGGCACTGCCCTCGATCGCGCCAGCGCCATCCAGCACATCCGCGAAACGGTTAAAAGTGCGTGTCAACACCTCGGCCAGGATTTCATCCTTATCCTGGAAATAATGATAGGTCTTCATCGTGCTGGTGCCCATGGCCTGGGCCAGCGCCCGCATGGTCACCCCGGCAATTCCACGCTCGGCAAAAAGATGAATAGCAGCAAGGCAAACCTTGTCACGAAAAGCCGCTGCATCTTTTTCACGGTGTCTGGCCACGGCGCACACTTCTCAATTAACTGTTGAGCAAAACGAACTTCTTTACTCTAATGACATAAAACGAGACATGATGACAAGTATCCACCAAGCGGCGCAGAGGTCGCAAGTCCGGATATTTTCGTACACCGTCTAAAAACGCCGCTTCCCACCTGGGGCGCTCAGAAATAATCGTTCAATGATTATCCGCACACAGAAAATATCCCGAACCGGTCGTGTCCGAGATTCTCAGACCGGCAGAATCTCGCGCAAATGGCGGTTCAGAAACTTGCCAGCCGGATCAAGCTCGGCCCGCATCGCCCGGAAATCATCATAGTGCGGATAGAGCCTGGCAGCTTCCGCAGCCGTCATGCTGTGGATCTTACCCCAATGCGGACGGCCGTCATAACGACGGAAAATTTCTTCACAGGTCTCAAACAGCTGACGCGAGGCATGGCGGTAATATTGCGGGACAGAAATCACCGCTGATTTACGACCGTAAAACGGGCTCATCCAGATATCGTCGGCTTCGACAATGCGGTAGATCAGCGGCAGACCGGTGACGATCTTTTTCTTGCGGATGGCCTCGGCGATTTCACGCACCGCGGCCGGCCCCTTTTCATAAGGTACCGCATATTCCATTTCGTTGAACCGCATAACGCGCGGGCTGGGAAAGGTTTCATTGCTCCAGCGCACGCGGCCAAAACTTTTACGCAAGATCGGCAAAATGCGGTGGGCAGGTTTAACAACCACCGGGGAAAGGCGCATCAGCTCGTTGATCGCCGTCACCGCAAAGGATTTCATATTGGGCCGTTCGCCACGGGCCCGCATAGCGGCAGAGCTGCGCGGCTCAGGCGCGCGTGCGGTGGTTTCGTTGAGCGATTTGCAGACAATGGTTTCGTTATGGGGAAACCAGAAAAATTCGAAATGCCGGTTAGCCTGCGCCAAACCGTCGAGCTGGCGGAAGGTTTCGTCCACCGAGTGCACGAAATAGCTCTTGACCAGCTTGTAACGCGGACGGACCTTCATGCCGATCTCGGTCATCACCCCGAGCAGCCCCAGCGCAACCCGGCCAGCGGTAAAAATCTTGCTATTTTCCGAGGCGGAGCAATGCAGCACCTCACCACTGGTCAGCACCAGGGTAAAACTATCGACATCGGCCGACAGCGAACGCAAATTCCAGCCCGAACCATGCGAGCCAACCGCGATCTGACCGCCTAGTGTGCCACGATCGCTATCGCCCATATTGTTAAGCGCATAACCCTCGCGGTGAAGAAGACTGGCAATATCCCACAGCGGTGTGCCCGCCCCGATGGTCGCCACCGAGGCATCGAAATCAAACCCATACAGACCATCAAAGGCGGCCAGGTCGAGCATCAGCCCGTTGGTTTCGCATAAAGGTGACGACGACATACCGCTGCCAGCCACGCGCACATCGGTGCAGGCGCAGCGTAGCCCTGCCGCCACTTCGACCTCGTCCCTCGGGGACAACAGCTTCTTGGGCTTGCAGACAACGCTGCCAGACCAATTCGACCATCTATCGCAACCGATAATCATGACACCCACTCCATGGGTGGCGGGTTGAAGCAGCGTTTTACGGCTTCGTCAATCGCGTTTTGGTTTCTGTTTCACGAAAGACGCGCCGCAGACGCCACCCACCCACCCCGCCGGCGGGATGGCGGCATCTGCCTGCCCTGCCGCCGGGAAAGTATAAAGATATGCCCAGTTAGGTAAAACTCGAAACATTATTTGGGCTTAGGCCGCACCAACAGCAATAAGCGCTAAAACCCACTATCTGGGAAACCCGGCACCACCCCGGGAATTCGGGCATTAAAGGGCACAACACCCGTGCAGACTGGGACAATATGCCAATGCCAACATACATTTTTGCAAAGAATGAATTGGGGCCGATCTGCGATGCCCCCCACGGCCAGAGAACCGTCCTCCAAACAGCATCAAGCCCCCCGCCAGGGCAGCAGCGGGTTCTCGGGCCAGTTGTGTTTGGGATAGCGGCCACGCATATCGCGGCGCGCGTCTGCCCAAGCCCCCTTCCAGAAACCTGCGATATCGGCGGTAAGCGCAATCGGCCGCCCCGCCGGGGAAAGCAGCGCCAGCCGTAAAGGCACCCGCCCCCCTGCAAGCTTGGGCGTTTCTGCCAAACCATAAAAGGCTTGCGCGCGTGCCGATGCGACGGGAACCGGCTGGGTGTAATCCACCGCGGCCCGCCCGCCGGTAAGCGTGATATGCGTCGGCAGTTCCTTGTCGAGCCGGGCGCGCAACGACCAATCCAACCGCCCAAGCAAAAGTGCACAAATATCAAGGCCCGCAACATCGCCAAGCCGCGTCAGGCCCCGCAGATGCGGCCCCAGCCACGTCTCAAGATCTGCAATCAGGGTCGCATCATCCGAAGCAGGCCAGACATCCGCCTCTACCCCATGCATCAGGGACAGACGCGCCTGCAGATTGCGCGCGTCATCCGTCCAGTTAAGGCGTGACGGATCGCTGGCCACGGCGGCCAGCAATGCGGCGGCAGCTTCGTCTGCATCGGGCGGGGCAGAACGTTCCTCCAGCACCAACGCGCCCAGACATTTACGACGGCGCGCCAACACGCTGCCGGTGACCGGATCGAGACTGGTTTCCACCGTCTGCTGTATCCGCGTGGTAAGGGCTTGCGGCAGCGCCGTGATATCGAGCGGGGCGGCCATATGAATAAGTGGAGTCTTTTTCATTTCAAGCGCCGCCACGGCAAGAAACTCTTCTTTGGCCAGCGCATCCGTCACCGCCAGCCTGGCCCCGCCGCCGCCCGAAAGGCGGAAACTGCCCACCTCGCTGCGGCGCTGCGCCAGCCGGTCGGGAAACGCAGCGGCAATCAGCGGGGCCGGATTGCCCGCCCCTTTACGCGTGGAGCCCAGCCCCAGCCGCGTGCGATATTGCCGGGCGGCCTGAAGAATGCCGTGCAGCGCACCCCGGTCGGCCCCCAGCGCCACCGCGGCAGAAGGATCATCCATCGCTTCCAGTCGCGTCATGATGTCAGCGGGCGTATCCAGTCCGGCTTTAAGCGGATCACGTCCTTCCAAAAGCGCGGCGATATCACAGGCGCGGGCGGCCAGTGATGGCTCTGCCTCCGCCAGCATCATGGCGGCAAGGCGCGGATGGGCACCAAGGCGGTTCATCCGCACGCCAAGCGGGGTGATGCCGCCCTCGTCCATCGCACCCAACTCGCAAAGCAATGCGCGGGCCGCAGCCAGCGCGCCCTCGGGTGGCGCATCAAGAAAAGCCAGACCGCCTGGCGGCGTGCCCCAGGCAGCGCAATCCAGCACCAGCCCCGACAGTTCGGCATCCAGAATTTCCGGCCGGTCAAAGGGACGAAAGCCCCGCTCGGCCGCCGCGGTCCACAGCCGGATGGCGATACCGGGGGCCTCGCGCCCGGCGCGGCCAGTCCGCTGATCCGCCACAGCGCGGCTGACCCGCTCGGTCGTCAGCAGTGTCAGACCACTGGCCGGATCGAACCGCGGGGCGCGACGAAAACCGCCGTCGATAACTATCCGCACCCCCGGTACGGTGAGCGAGGTTTCGGCAATCGCGGTGGCCAACACCACGCGGCGGCCTTGTGCTGGCGTCAGCGCCAGTTCCTGTGCTGCGGGCGGCAAATCACCATGCAGCGGCAACACCGTGGCATCAATGCCATCCAATGCACTTTCTGTGCGGCGTATCTCGCCCATCCCCGGCAGAAAAGCAAGGATATCGCCAGGCGCATTGGCCAGACTGGCGATAATCGCGCGTGCCATCGCTTCGGGCAGATCGCGCGGGCTGGCAATGTCGCGCAGGGCATGGCGGACCTCGACCGGGTGGATACGCCCGGCGCTTTCGATGATGGGGGCCTTCATGATGGCGGACAGCCGCGCACCGTCCAGCGTGGCAGACATAGCAATCAACTGCAAATCCGGTCGCAGCATTGCCTGCGCATCCAGACTGAGCGCCAACGCCAGATCGGCCTCCAGCGAGCGCTCGTGAATTTCGTCGAGGATAACGGCAGACACGCCCTCCAGCCCGGGATCGCCGGCAAGGCGACGCAGGAACAGACCGGTTGTTACCACCTCGATCCGAGTGACGGCTGAAACCGCGCTTTCAAGCCGGGTACGAAAACCAACCCTCTGGCCCACCTTCTCGCCAATCAGGCTGGCCATGCGGCTGGCGGCGGCCCGCGTGGCCAACCGACGCGGTTCGAGCATGACGATGCGGCCGCTTGCTTTACCCGCGGCCTCGAGCAGCGCAAGCGGTACGCAGGTTGTCTTGCCCGCGCCGGGCGGAGCGACCAACACGGCGTTGGGATGTGCGCGCAGCGACGTAAGCAGGTGCGGCAGACATTCGGTGACGGGCAACTGAGGCAGCGTGAATGGGGGCAAAGGCATAATCCGGGTACGAGGAAATAAAGCGCCCAGACCTTAGCCGAAAATACCGACGACCGGTCAAATTTTACGTGATGGCTCCCTTATTCAAATCCCTCACTCCGAGCGTGCCGATGAGTTGAAGCACAAAGCCACCGAATGGGGCGGGCCTAAGACCTGCCCCATCGGCTGGATTATTTATGCCATGTCATGCCAAGCTGCTCGAACAGGAAGCACAGCATATCGGTCTGTTCCGCGATGCGGTCTTCCATCGATGATCCGATGCCATGGCCCGCATGCATATTGGTGCGTAGCAGGATCGGATGGCCTGAGCTGGTGGCGGCCTGCAGCGCGGCGGTGAATTTGCGCGACTGCATCGGGTTGACGCGCCCGTCGGTCGCCCCGGTCGTCATCAGCACCGCCGGATAGGCGGTTTTGGCGACGACATGGTGATAGGGCGAATAGCCATAGAGCACCTTGAAGTCTTCCGGATTTTTCACCGTACCGAATTCGGTGGTGTTAAAGGCACCGTTGGGGTCCAGCTCGACCCGGATCATGTCGTAAATCCCGACCGATGCGATCACCGCGCGGGCCGAAGCCGGATGCTGGGTAATCTGCGAGCCCATCAGCAGCCCGCCATTGGAACCGCCCATCAGCGCCAGTTTGGCCGGGCTGGTGTATTTCTGTTCGGCCAGATACGCCGCCGCAGCGTGGAAATCATCGAAGACATTCTGCTTTCTGGTCAGCATGCCCTGCGTATGCCACGTCTCACCATATTCGGCGCCGCCACGGATATTGGCCAGCACATAGATGCCACCGGCATCCAGCCACAGCCGCCGGAACGCACCCAGAAAGCCCGGCTTCATATTCACGCCATAGCCGCCATAGCCATAGAGTAATGTCGGGTTGGTGCCGTCGAGTTTGGTGCCCTTCTTCATGATGATGTTGAGCGGAACTTTGGTGCCATCTTTCGATGGTGGCGAAAACGCGCGTTACTTCGGCATCATCGAAATGCACCGGGGTATCGACCTTCAGTTCGGTCTCGCTGACCGCGCCGGTTTTCGGGTTCCACGCATCGTAATATACCGGGCGCAGAAAGCTGCTGACCGAGAACAGAATCTGCCCGTCGGCCAGTTCGACGATATCGCCGTTCGACGAAATTTCCGGCAGTGGCAGCTTGCCCACCAGTTTGCCGTCGAGGGTGAAGATGCGCACCTGATTGGGGCCGCCAACGATGTCGCGCACGAACAGCCGGTCTTTCGAGAAGGCAAGGTCCAAACCGCCCGACGATTCAATGGCGACATCGGATTCCGGCACCAGCACTTTGGCCGTGGCCAGACCATCGGCCACCGGTGTGTCGAGTTTGACGACGTGGCCATTCGATGTGCCTTTGCGCGAAATGCCATAGACCCCGCCATCCGGCCCAAAGGCGGCATAGACGATCTGGTCTTCCGGCTTACCGATACGCAGGGCTGGTTTATGCTTTTCCAGCACGTAATAAGACCAGATCCCGCCATCGCCCTTCTGCACCCGCACCAGAATGCGGTTCAGATTCTGTGTGTTGTCGAGGAAGATTTCGGAAATCCGTTCCAGCCCGTCCTTTGATCCCAGCACCAGCGGGTCTTTGGCCGCATCGGCACCGATCTCGTGGAAATAGACCTGCATATTGAAATGCTGTTCTTCGGCGGGGGCTTCGGCACCGGGATAGCGGGTATACCAATATCCTTTGCCATCGGCGGCCCATGCCATGCTGCCCCCGGCGGTGGGGTACTGCACATGCGGGATCGGCGTTTCAATTTCTTTGCCGGTGGCCACGTCATAGATGTGCAGGGTGCCGGCCTCGCTGCCATTCTGCGACAGCGATACGGCGATCTTGCTGCCATCGGCCGAGGGTTCGTACCAGTCGATCGCGGTATGGCCGCTGGGGTCCAGCGTGTTGGGATCGAGCAGAATTTTCTTCGATGCCGGTTCGGCCTTGGCGTTCAGCGTCACGATCACCGGCTGTTGCAGCTTCGGATCGGAATAGGTCGCGAACACCACAACCCCGCGCGGCTGAAAGCCATAGAACGAGGGCGAGGAAGCCGAGACCAGTTTGGTCAGTTCGGCCTTGACCGGCGTCAGGCTGGGCAGGGCATCAAGGTACGCGCGGGTGCGGCTGTTCTGTGCCGCGCTCCACGCCTGCACCTTGGCGTCGGACCAGTTTTCCAGCCAGCGATAGGGATCGGCGATTTTGACACCCTGCACAACATCTACGGTGTTTTCGACCGGTGCTGGCGGCGGCGATGGAAGTGTGGCAGCAAGGCATGTGGACGCGAACACCAACGCGGTACCAACGCATATGATTAATTTCATAACATTTCCCATTTAAGCCCCATCAGGGCACCCGTTCCTTGAAAGGCCGTAGCGTAACCCACAAACACCGGATTTCTAAGCCCCCCCCGGCGCACCCCATCACGCTTACCGGTTCACTGCAGCCCCCTGCCCGTCGCGGCCCAATAGATAGCGCCCATGAGGTGATCCAGATAATGCGGGTCACGATACATCTCGTCGGTATGCCCAAGCGTGGTGACAAAGACCCGCCCCTTCTCAACGCGATGATACCAGGCAACCGGATGATCCTTGCCCATCCCTTTGGTGACCTGACCGGGCCAGATTTTGGTCGGATCATAGCTCGTCTCGTCGACATTCAGCACCGGGGTAATGCGGATGCTATACGGGTTGGATAAGGGATAGAATTCATCGCTCCACACCCAACGGGGGGGAACACCAAAGGTGGCGGGAAAATCCGTGTCCACCACCGTCACCACTCCGGTCTGTAGCATCGGATGCGTGCCGACGGTTCGCCCGACCAGCTTTTCGTACCAGGGCCAACTGCCCACAGGTAACAGGATCGCCGCACGATGCACCACCACCGCATTGCCGCCGCTGCGCATATAGGCCTCGAAATTGGCCCGCTGCGACGGGCTCATCTCCTCGGTCGGGGTGTTCAGCAGCACAATGGCAGCATATGGGTGCAGATCCTGATCCAGCGCCTTGGTCGATGTGGCCCAGATCATATCGAACGCATGCAGCTTCGCCAGACGGGCCATGCTGTCATGTGCAACCGGAACAAATTCGTAGTGATACTTGCTCGGCACGGCCAGCACCAACACCCTGTACTGACTGTCGGCCCAGCTGCAGGACGACATGAGCACGGCAAGAATAGCCGTCAGAATCATAAGGGTGCGTTTCATAGGGCGTGCCTCAAAAGTGCTGGCGCGGCAGGGGGAGGCGTTTTCAGGTGCCCCAAACGTAAACTGGTGGGGAGACCATTGCACTAAATATAATGCAACCCATTGATTTTATTGGTGACCCCGGCGTGGCTCGAACACGCAACAACCTGCTTAGAAGTTTTGTTCAAACAAAATACAAACGACTACCAGAGACAACACCACGCCCAAATAATATCATTTATAATCAACATATTATGCCAATTTTAGTTTTCATGAGATAACGCTTGGCAACACCTATTAAGCAGCTTATTTTGGGGCCCTACCGGGGCCCCAAAACATTAATCGACAAATGTCAGAAAAAACACTTCTCAACGATAGAGTGATTAAAGGCCTCAAAAACGCCCCAGCAGGGAAACGTATCATGGTCTGGGATGCGCTGCTGCCGAATTTTGGCGTACGTATTACAGATCGGGGAACCAAAACATTTTTAGTTCGCAAGCGACAAGATAAACACGCCAGCAACAACCCACGCCACATCCTTGGCACCTACCCAGCAATGACACTGGCCCAAGCCCGGCAACGTGCGAGAGAATTACTGGAAATCATCACCGCCCCGCATGCGCAGCTTGAGGCCGCCCGAGCATTGGGCACCACCTCGGATACATTCGAGACAATCGCCGAAAATTTTCTGGAGCGCTATGTTCGCAAGAACGCGCGCAGCCCAGAGGCCGAACGCATTGTCCAGCAGTATCTGATTCCCCGCTTCGGCCCCCGACCGATAGCTGAGATCAAGCGCCGCGACATCGCAAAAATGATGGATGACATTGAGGAAAAGCGCTTCAAAACCAAAGATGGGCGACTAATCGGCGGGCCGGTGATGGCTGACCGTGCGCTAGGTAGCCTGCGCAAGCTGATGAACTGGTATGCCGCACGCGATGACGACTTCATCTCACCGATTGTGATGGGGATGCGCCGCACCAGCGATAAGGAGCGTGCCCGAGAACGCATTCTGACCGACGACGAGATCCGAGCATTCTGGGCAGCGGCCCAGCGCGACACGCGCCAGCCTGGTACCCCCTATATATTTGGCGCCTACGTTCGTGTGCTGTTGCTAACAGCTCAGCGTAGAACGGCCGTTGCTGGTATGCGGCGCTCAGAAATCAGCCAGGACGGGGTCTGGACTATTCCGGCCAGCCGTGACAAAGGCGGAAAGATGCGAAAGATCCCCTTGTCGCAAGAGGCGCAGACGATCATTCGCGCGCTGCCCGTCATCAATGAATGCGATCTGGTGTTCACCACCAATGGCAAAACCCCTTTTTCGGGCTATGGCCAAGCCAAGCGTTATCTCGACAACGCCATGCTGAAATCCCTGAACGAAACAGCGCAAAGCCGCGGCGATGACGATGCCATTCAGAAACTGGTCATGATCACCGGGCTTATCCGCACCCACAGCGCAGATGAAACCGCCCAGGAACACATTAAAGCCCTGTGGTGGCGGCTACATGATCTGCGCCGCACGGCCAAAACCCTGATGATGCGCGCCGGGATACGCCCGGACATCAGCGAACGGGTCTTAAGCCACGAAATTAAAGGGGTGGAAGGCGTGTATGACCGCTGGGACTACATGGCCGAAAAGCGCGATGCGATCGAACGCTTGGAGAAGACAATTATGCGGATAATAACCAGCGGCAAAGACGGCGAGGTCGTTGCCCTGCCCGCACAACCAACTATGCGGCGCTAAGTTCAGCATCGCAATTCAGACACCCTACCGCAATCCCCCCCCCTAACCGGACGAGATATATCATCAAAAAGCACTAGAAACAGTCAAGGACGCGACCGCTCAAACGCAATGATTGAACGGTCGCTCTGCACCCCGTTTCCCTTTTTACAGCCATGCCAAAAAAAAGTATGGCCGTTTATTGTCGCCGGTCAGTTCCACGACGGCTTTGCGTACGTAAAGATGCTTGCCGATATATAGCTTCGTAGTAACTGTGAACGCCCGCCCAGCAAGCGTGGCTGCGGAACTCAGGATGCCTGGGGGAGCCCCAATCCCGTCATCGCTATTTTGTTGCCGCTTACTGATAACTTCTTCGATCTTACCTGGCTCATACAAATAAAGTGCACGGAGCACTTCTTCCGGCGCAAATTGCGTATCGAATGCAGGGCGGCCCGTATAGACCGTCAATGCGGGCTCAATTTTCTTAAACAGTTCCGGCGTAATCCCGAGCACCATTTGCAATTCCGAAACACTCTGGAATGGCCCATGACGAATATAATAGTGCTTTCCTGCGGCAGCATAATCTGCCTGCTTGGCAACACTACCACTTTGAACACCACTCGGACTGCGCCAATCCAAAATTCGGTCTGTTAATATCTGAGCCGTATCATTTTGTACTCCGGCAGATAGCAGCAACCGATTAAGCATAGAACCATCTGCGGCATTCAGGTCAATCCGACTAAGCTCATCCTGTATGCGGATCTCAATCTGATTATTTTGAAAGCGAAAATCTATCGGAGCTCCATCAACACGCCATCGCTTCTCAACACGTTGATCACTAATGCCAATGACAGCACGCGCAACTGCCGCGTCCAGTACCGCATCGGCTTTGGCGCGTTCTTCAAAGCGTTGTTCCATCTGAGCGGAAGCTTGGGTTAGCATCTGTGCAGATACGGCCATCGCAGACAAGATGGTCACGCACCATAACACCGACACCAGAGCCCACCCCCGCTCAGCATGAAACAACGCTTTGAGCATGGACTAATGCACCTGATCAAGCAGAGGTTGAACCTCTGCTAATTTACGCCGAAGTTCTGCGGTAACCGCCCGGGCCTTATCCGTACTATTGATAACGTGTGGTGTTATTAGAACCATCATTTCGGTTCTGGTAGAATTATCCTCATTATCACCGAAAATACTACCAAGGTACGGAATTCGCTGCAGATAAGGCAGACCAGATTTCGATTGCGTCTTATTGTTTTTTATCAGACCACCCAAAGCGAAAGTTTCCCCCTCAGGCACTGAAACCGTTGTACTGATTTTCCGTTGCTGGATAGTCGGGGAATCAATTTCTGACGACGTTGTCGTTGTGACTTCGCTGACCTCCTGAGAGATATCCATCATCACCATGCCACTGCGATTGACACGGGGCGTAACCTTCAAAATGACACCCGTATCCTGGTATTGGATAGAGTTTACGATCGAGGAAGAGGAGGTCACTGTGCTGACGGTCTGCTCCGTTGCAATTGGAACCTTGTCACCGACCTGAAGCGTTGCCGTCTGATTGTTGAGAACCATAATCTGCGGCGATGAAATCACCTCGACATGAGTACGCGTCGACAAAGAGTTCAAAATAAGTTTGATGTTACTGCCACGCGTGAACAGGTAAGAAAAACCAGGAAATGATTGCGCGATAGCAGATGTTGAAGAGTTTGAAAGCGTCATACTGCTACCGCTTCCTGGGTTATAGAAATACTGAACCCCAAACTGAAAGTCGTTTGTAAGAGTTACCTCTGCAATGACAGCTTCCAGATACACTTGCATAGGAGCAGAATCAAGTTGGTGTAGTGCAGATTCAATAACGCTATATTCAGCAGGCGTTGCTAAAATCGCCAGCGCATTATTAGTTTCGTCTGCGGTAATCGTTGCACCGGACATACTCGTCATGGAACCGGTAGGCAGGGCCACCTGGTTCGACTGTGGCATTCCAGATTTACCCATCACGGATTGCTGTGACGGCGTGCTGTCAGCAATAAAAGCAGATCGACTGTTTGAGCCTGATGCAGATTGCGATCCACTGGTACCAAACAAAACCTTTGAAATCGTCGCGGCCAAATCTGTAGCCCGACCATTCTGGACGTAATAAATGTATACGCGTTTGTCGCTACCCTGCCCAGGACGATCCAAACGTGAAACCCATGCCTTTAATTGCTCAAGGTACCGAGCTTGAGGCGATATCGCGAGAATGGCATTCAATCTATCAATGGGAACCAGCTTAACGACACCAGCAATAGGACTGCTCGTTCCACCAAGGATCTGTTCAAGTTCCTTAGTCAGCTCGCCTGCGTCTGTGTAATTCGGAGTATAGAGCGCATAAGACATGCCGCTCAGCCAATCGGAATCAAACAACGCGACATTCTCACGTAACGTCTGCCTTTCATCCTCAGTGCCTTCAATAATTAAAATATTCCTGGCGGCATCAACATGAATGGTCCCCTGTACAGGGGCCAATGGTTCCAGTAACTTTTGCATCTCTGATGCACTAATATAATGAACTGGAACCACCTCAATTCCATACCCCCTCACATGGCTACCAGGGCCATTAATAGGGCCGCTAGTGCTGTGCGCATTGGTGAGAGGAACGACTTTGTATATGCCGTTTGTATGCACCAGAGCCATATCATTCAGGCGTAATACTTGCTCCAGAACCGGCAACACTTGTGACCGCTGTAACGGCTTGCTTGTTTGCAGCGTTATGCTGCCTTGCACATTGGCCGCGATCTCATAATTGAGCTTCAGGTAATCGCCTAATATAACTTTAGCGACATCCTGAACGTCCATACCAATAAAATTCAGGGTTATATCACCCTGAGTGCCAACACTTGCTCCTCCGCGATTACCCGAAGCTTGGCGGCCAACAAAACTTCCCGTCCCTGGGAACAATTCCACCTTTGGTTCAGGCTTCACCACAGATGCAGGTGGATTAGGATCTGGATCTACAGAAGCGACCGGCTTTTCAGGTGAAGTCGCCGTTGATACAGCAGGTGACGTCGGTGCAGCCTTATCACCCACTTCGCATCCGGTCAGGGCAAGAACAATTACCAGAGGAATAAAACTGCATATGTATTTATTTGATGCCCCCCGATATGGGCGGTCATAATGGTTATCTGCGCACATTAACGGCCTCATTAATTCTTGTTTACCTGCGGATCATTGCCTGGAGCAGGGATAACTGATGTAGACGGAGGTATTTGCGAATTTTCTGATTTTACAAATGGCGGCTTAATGGGTGTGCCGCCCTTGGTTTGATCAGTGATTGGCTTGACTTGCATATCGGTGTAATTTGTCTGGGGCTTCGGCGCTGACGGAATATTCATTCCTGTAGCAGGATTTTGCGTACGGACAGAGTTCAGCGGAATTTCATGTTCCGTAGAACCATTTCGTATCGTTACATGGTCTTCGGCTATATCCGTGACTTCCCAGCCGTCTAGGACAGATCCCACCTCAACCGTTGTCGCAAACATCGTATTTTGCGATTTAAGAAACGCCATTTTTGTATGACGATCCAAAAGAACCCCGACAACGACGACGGAAGGAATCGCTTCGGTTCCTGAACCTCCTGAGGGTAAGACATCGGATTTTAATGGTGTGCGTTGCGGATTAAACAACGGCCTATCATTAATAGATGAAAACGTATCACTCGGTGGCGGCATAAAAAAAGGCGTTCCCTGAAGTATATCGGCCCTTTTAGGCAGAGACACTTTTGGCGGAATGATCTCCGGCAGCGGCGCTATAGCAAAATAAGATACCGTCAGCACCTCCGCGAAACAGATGCTAACTATAAGTTTTTGAACACTACTTTGAGCCAACATCACTTACCTCCTGCCCACCGGAATCCGCTTACAGTCCAGCGAACTTGCAGCCGAGGCTCCGGTGCTTTGGGGTCAGTGTTTGACCAATTTAATGGTGCCATAATACTGATGTGATCAACAACCAAGTAGGGCATATGGCTCTCAATAGAATATGTCAGATCCTTAAGACGGGTTATGGGAACTGAAAGTTCATATTGCACAGATACCGTGTCGATCATCTTTGCAGGTGCGTTTGGAATGATCAGTGCACTTCTGACCTCACCACCATTAGATTCGACAATGTCTTTGACATCACCTTGCAGTTTTGCTTGAGCCAGCGAAGCACTTTCGCCTGGAAACAAACTAGGGCTCGTAGAACCACGTTGAATTACGGACTTAAACTCAGCCTCTCGCGATGACCGTTCTGCGATTTCGGCTTGGTAATAGGCAAGCTTGTGGAGCGATGCAGATATCTCTTCCCGCTGCGCATAAAAAGCCGCACAGAACGGAACAACCGCGAAAACAACAACCATCATTACAGCCAAAAGTAGAGCTGTAATAGCAGCTTTTCTCCCGAGGAAAATCGGTGGAATATCGACCATTACTTTCCCCCAACAACTTCAAATGAAATATTAAACCGCTCCGTATTATTGGAGGAATCTCTAACCACCGGAGCTTCAAATGCCGCGTTACGGAAATATCCCGAATGATCTATAGCTCCAATCAAAATCGATGCAGACGGAGCGGCACCTTGTATTCTAATTTTATTACCGTCTTGCTCTAGCTCCGAAATCCATGCGCCATCCGGTATCACATCCGTAAGCTTCTTAAAGCCCGCTATGAACAAAAATGATTTCTTCTTATCCGTCGCTGAACCTAACTCTCTCGTAGCGGCATCGATCTTGTGCTGTAAATATTCAACTCTCGCAGCACGGTCACCTGCATCCGCGACCAGGTCATCAATAGCTTTTAGCCTAGCGCTATCTCGTTCATACGCGGCAATAGAAACCATTATAAATAATATGACTGCAGCCATAGCCAACAGAATAAAGCGATACCTGTTCCAGACTGCTCTAAAGTACGCCGTTTTATCGATAGGAAATGTCGTATGGTTGGCCGTCACCTTATCATTCTCGAACGCAAGCTCAGCGATATTGAGACGAGCAGATCGACAAAAACTAACGACCTTATCGATATATGTTTTCCTCACCAACCTTACGGTTACATCCGTCGTATGGGATGTTTTTTCAGTTTCACCGATTAAAAAATCATAATATAAATCCGCTAAAGGTAGTGGAGTAACGCGCTCAATCTCGTACGGCAGTGCTCGCTTTAAAACGCTATTCCTTACTGCAGGCATTTTGATTGTCGGTCGCAGCGTCTCGTCCGTTGGGATAAAAACAGTTACATCACGCCGCAAACCGTTGGCGTTTATAATATGAGATACCGAAAGGACATCCGTAGCGCTTACCGAATTGCTGTAGGGAATTTTAGCAATTTCTTCTGTTTTTTCATCGATCAATGCGACTACTGAAATGCAATCATTATAAAAGGTGATAATGCATTCACGATTTCTATCTACGAGCTTCCAGGGCGATATTTCCTGTAGCATTGTCCACAACTCTACGGACCAATGCTTCAAAACTATTTGAGCCGTAGTGATACTAGTTTCAATACGATTTTCGAATGCGCTTTCGGCCACTATCGCCCCCCACAAAATTTTGTTAGCGCGTCAAAACTACAACCGACATCCGCTGACACATGCGTTGCTACAATTAGATCCGGCCACACCGCCGCGCCCCCAGGTAGGAATGCTATGCGTATCCGAATGAGTTCTGGTGGACGCGATTGATTTTCCCAAGTTTGGAACCACGCAGGAGCCTCATTATCTTTCTGTATCCCAAAATACGAAATCGATACATTCTTGACTCTTCGGAGCAGTATGGTTTGTGAACCATTCAGTGTTGACAACTCGGGTGTTGAGGTGCGGGTAACTGTAATGCCGTCATTGCCATCGTTATTTTTAATCTCAACGCGTATCAAATTCCCAGATGTAGTTCCGGCATTGGTATAAAAGGTTAGCCTATCCTGCTGACCTAAAAATGCAACATGTGCATCAGAAGCCCCCCCCTTAATCATAAGGGGGTATAGATGTGAAATTTGGTCCGCAAGCATCATCTGCTGTTCGCGAATATTTTCTTGCCCCATAAGCGACCGCTCAGACTTTTCCCAAACCCGCGTTCCAAAATGCAAACTACTGGACAAAGCGATTGTGAGCAGCCCCAGTAACGTCATCGCGACGAGCAACTCAATAAGTGTAAAACCTAAATTTTGTGGGTATTTTCTAATTACTCTTAGCATGCGCCCTACTCTCTTGGCAGAAGACGCAAGCTCGTTAGCGTCATAGAGCGTTCATTACCGTATGAAATCCACCGAACAGAAACGATGACGGCTTTAGGTGCACTTTGCCATGCGGACCAATCCGCATCACTACCATAATTAGCCAGTTTAACCTGCCAACGCAGTCCATCAGCGGTTTCGCCAGTGGCATTAGCCATCTTTTCTGGAGGTAATTTTAAAGCCTGCGAAAGAAGTGACTGTGAAAGGTTCCGCGCCTCCAGCCGACGGGTATCCTCGCGAGTTCGCTCTATGCATTGAGAAAAAATTGTAAATAGTACCGTTAGCGATATTCCCATAATCGCCAACGCAACAAGGACCTCAAGCAACGTAAAGCCTTTGCTCGTTGCTAAATAATTTGAGCGCCCCCCACCCCAGAACATTACAACACCCCAGTCCCCACCAGAATTTTATTATTATGTATGTGAAATCAACGCCTACCAGTTGGCAATTTCTGGCTTACCACCACTGAGATTTCCCTTTGCACCGTTGCTTGAAATATCAAATTCTCCGTGCTCCCCAGGATTCCGATAAACGTAGGGATGCCCCCAAGGATCATTTAAGCCATTTGTTTTTTTGATATATGGCCCATTCCAGTTTTCCACTCCCGGCGGGGCTTTCAATAAAGCATTAAGCCCTTCCTGTGTCGTTGGATAGCGCCCCACATCGTACCGGAACAGATCAAGGGAGGAGGATATATTAGCAACCTCCATTTTCGCGGTCCGAACCTTAGCTTCGTCCAGATAGCGCGTGACATAGGGCGTAGCTACTGCAGCAAGCAAGCCAAGGATTGCCAGCACAACCAGAAGCTCCATAAGCGTGTACCCATGCTCCGCTTTGAAGAAACGCCGGATGGCTTTTTTATAGTGTTTGCATTTCATGACTTTTAACCCAGGGCTATATCGTTGATGCTTAAGATTGCAACCAGCATGGACGAGATTAGGCCAGCAATAACAATACCTAACCCGATTGTCAGCGTGGGAACAATAAGTGCAATCAGCCGATCTATCTGATTTTTGATGTGCTGCTCACTGAGATCCGCTTGCCTAATTAGCATTTCGGCAAGCTGTCCCGTTTCTTCACCAATCTGAATAAGGTCCAACGTCGTCGGCGGGAACAGTTTAGACCGTGACAAGTGCTGTGCCAGCGTATCACCCTCACGCAACCCGGTGGCGGTTCTATGGATAAGATTGGATATCTCATCATTCCACAAAACTTCGCGGGAAAGCATTAGGGCGTTAGGCAAAGCGACGCCCGCATTCAATAACGTCCCAAGGCTCCGGTTTAACCGCTCAATTTCCAGGTCTGTTATAAGTGTTCCAAAAACAGGAGCGCGCAACAGCCAGGCATGAAACGAGCGCCGATAATCATCACGCTTCAGCAACGCCCGAAACCGCATCCATCCGCCGAATGAAATCAGCAACAGGATCCAACCATAATGCCTTAGAGCATTACCAATCCCCATAACGATTTGCGTAGGAAGTGGTAAGGAATGCCCTGCATTGGCAAACAGCGGCTCAAACTCGGGCAGCACAACGAAAAGAATAATACTGATCGAAACACCTGCCGTTATAACAAGAATAAGCGGGTATATCAGAGCAGATAAAACCGCCTCCCGAACAGTAAAACTGCGTTTTAGGTAATCGGCTAGGCGTTGTATCGTTGCCCCAAGCGTACCACCGAGCTCCCCGGCGCGAACCATCCCAATATAAAACTTTGGAAATACGCTTTCTTGGGCTAGTGCCTCGGCTAAACTTGAGCCATTTCGTACGCGCTTTCTCGCATCTAGAAACGCGATACCTACGGAACCGGCACCGCGCAAATCGCCGATAACGCCAAGAGCACGATCCAACTCCAAACCCGATTGAAGAAGGGACGCCAGCTCCTGAGTAGCGACGCTCAAGCTACGGTACGGTGTACCTTTAAAAATCTTCCAATTTAGTTGCAGGATATCCTGCCAAGGCGACGAGCCTGCCAACCGGGTAGATATCGGGTATAACCCACTCGCCCGGACACGCCGAACGACCATATCTTCAGAATCGGCAGACAGAACCCCTTTTACGACATGCCCGGTTGGATCCATTGCCTTATACTGAAAATCTGTCATGTCCTAGGCTGCCCCGGTGGCACGAAAGACTTCTTCAAGCGTGGTTATGCCTGCTAATGACTTCCGGAAGCCGTGGTCCCGCATAGTTTCCATACCATGCGACAATGCGATTTCCTGGAGTGTTGCGGCATCGCCCCCTTTTAAGATGATCCGTCGAATAGCGTCATCAATGGCAAAGATTTCCACGATCGAGCTGCGGCCACGGTACCCTGTATGGCCACACAGATCGCATCCCTTAGCCCGATAGAGGGTAATTACCCGATCATCAGTATAGGAAAGCAATTTCAGTTTATCGATCGTTTCGGGTAGCGGAGCGTATGGTTCCCGGCAATGCGGGCACAGCGTTCGGACCAGCCGCTGAGCAGCAACACCATTGACGGTAGACGTCAGCAGGTAATCCTCCACCCCCATATCCAATAGACGCGTAATCGCACTGGTCGCATCATTGGTATGAAGCGTCGTCAGGATCAGATGACCTGTCAGTGCCGACTGAACAGCAATCTGCGCAGTCTCAAGATCCCGGATTTCACCGATCATCATAATGTCCGGATCCTGGCGCAGGAATGATCGCAATGCACCAGCGAATGTCAGCCCGATTTGGGGCTTCACCTGAACCTGATTGACGCCATCCAGATGGTATTCGACCGGATCCTCAATGGTCAGCAGTTTCTTATCGGTCGTATTGAGTTCAAGTAGCGCCGCATAGAGCGTGGTTGTCTTGCCGCTGCCGGTTGGACCAGTCACCAGCACGATACCGTGTGGCATCCCAAGCAGGGTTCGCATACGCCGGGTCAGAGCGTCATCAAACCCAAGCGTTTTGAAATCAAGGGCCAGCTGCCCACGATCCAGAATACGCAGAACAACACTTTCGCCATGAATTGTCGGCGTTGTGGATATACGAAAGTCGATATCCTTACCACGCACCGCCATAACGATACGGCCATCCTGAGGTAAGCGTCGCTCTGCAATATCGAGCTTCGCCATTACCTTGACGCGGGAGATAATCGCAGACGCCAGCTGCCGGGGTGGCGATGGAAGCGGATGCAGCACCCCATCAATACGCAACCGGATAGAAAGGCTATTTTCCATCGGCTCGATATGAATGTCTGAAGCGCGCTTTTCTACGGCATCACCGATCAACTGGTTGACCAGCTTAATAACCGGCGCATCACTGGATATGTCTTTTAGACGGTCAATATCATCGACATAACCGTTTACGGCACTCTCTTGCAGCCGATCCGCCAACCCGGCATCGTCTGCACGGCCTTCGCCATAAAGCCTCAGCAGAGCGGCTTCCCAGTCAGCTGGCAGCGCAACGGATGCAGATACGGGCTTACCTGCCGCAAAACGGATAGCGTCACGCGTGTAGCCATCCAGCGGATGGACCATCGCCACGATTATGCCGTCCGGACGATCTTCCAGCGGGATGAACTGAGCATCCTGTAGAAACTTTCGGTTCAGCAGGTCTTCAAGAACGGGGGATGATGGATACTGGTCGGCTGCGCAGAGGGGAATTTCCAGAAAGTCACTTAGGGCCTTAGCCAGTACCGTCTCTTGTAAAATACCAAGACGTGTAAGGACCGCCTCAAACCGTTCACCACTTTCCTGGGAAATTTTGCACGCACGTTCTACTGCATCAGATGACAAAAGCTGATGCGCAACAAGGAATTCCTGAAACTGGATATACTCTTCGCTACGCCCCACGCCCCCGATGAGCAACGCTCACCCCTCCAGAAACAAAAACGCGCGCACCATTCCGCAAAACCGTATCAATACATCGCGCGTATAATTTCTTTTATTAATACATCCGGACCTTCAACGAAGCCAGTACAATTGAGATACTTTTCTCCGCCGGACTTTAAATGGAAAACAATAACATTACGTTTTGAAAAAATTGAAAACTGAATGCGTGACACATCAACACTTAAAATATCATTAGCATACAAGCAAAAAACGAGTCGATTTAAAAAAACAAAACTTCCATCTTCAAACCAAAAGACTGCCATACGCTTAAAAAAAACACAATAAAGCATACTAATCAAATAAAACACACAATATATATACGAACAATATATTAAAATATAAACCGGCGTCCTAATATTAAAATGCGTAACCCTAGAAAACATCTCTCCAAAAAACGTTTCCTTAGTCACCATAAAAATAAGAAAAGAAAATAAAATTACAGGAAGAACAATTCTCATTGATGAGAAATGCGCTATTATTTTTTTATCCACTGCACCGCACTCCATACAACACCCATTATATACTAGAGTAACAATTCACTTTCTAATTAACGCGTTCTGACCTTCATATAACAATTGCCCAATTGAGTTTCCAACTTTATCCCCAACCCCACTCTCATTGAGTTCATATCCGGCCAAACCAACAGCCAAAACACCAACGACTGCCAAACCAACGGGGTTCGCGAGAGCGGCCCCACCGGCCACATCCACCACCCAAGCAGCTCCGAGACCTGCCCCAACATCCACAGACACACGCCCCGCAGCTTGATACAATGAAAGGGATGCGTCTGTGCCAGACATAATCTCTTTCATTGCCCTGTATCCATTTGTAGCCACGTCAAAACCGATTGCAATTCTACCTAACGTTTTGTCAACACCACCAATTACATTCCGAACATCTTTATTGTTACGAGCGACGACCGCGATGAACGCGGACGTCAGAACGTCTTGAACCGTTAGCATATTTTGCAACACACCTGAGGCATTCATAATCGAAGCGTAATTAGAAGCTCCCCAGTATTCTACAGTACCATACGCTAACTCATTACCATTACTGGCGAATGTGCCCGTATGATCCCCAACAACAACTGTCGCATTACTGTACATAAGATAATTATTGTAAACCTCAGCATGTGTGCTGGCTACAACCGACAAAGGTTCGCTAACATAACCGTTAGTTGCAGTTGCCCCACCGAAATAAGCCGTCGAAATCGAGGACAACTGCTGCAACTGTCCTTCCGATAAATATCCTGTTTCGCTGGCCGTATTTAACAACCCAAGTCCAGTCCCAAGATCCCGAACTGCACCTAAATTCCCCAAATAAATGGCGGAGTTCATCTTATTTACCGCCTCGGCAGATAACCCAGCTCCGATACTAACCGATACACAGCCAGGTACCGGGCTGTCACATTTATCATGCCCTGTCGGATCCGTAAATGTATGCGGATTATTATCAACGTAAGTGTATCTGTTAAAATTCTGACCATCATATGGCTGCGCAATGATCGTATCCGGGGACATAAAACGCCCAATAAGGGGATCGTAAATACGGGCATTCGCATTTATCAGACAGGCAGCATCAATCTCCTCATGCCCTGTAAACCCACGCGAGGTTACACTGGAAAGCGAACAGGCCGCATCATCAGCCCAAGTACCAGCCACACGGCGCTTTCCCCAGGCATCATAGGCATTACGTTCAACCACACTGCCACTCTCGTCCATCACCACGGCAACAGAGCTAATGTGATCGGATACGAAGTACCGAACTGCGGATGTGCCGCCAGAGAATTTCTCCGCCACGATCTTCCCATCGGCGACGACATAGTCATGCCATGTCGTCGTACCGCTGACGACAGACTTCTCACTCATCGTACCGGAGGCGGGGTCATTCAAATATGTCGTCACGGTTGCCGTTGATCCGACGGTCAGTGTCTGCTGCACACGACTATGCAGGCTGTCATAAACAAGCGCCGCAGACGTTGTTCCCTGCGCAATCGTAGCTGCCATATTGAAGCCAGTGTAGTTCACCGTGCGCCCGCCACCGCTAATCATATTGCCATTGGCGTCGTAACTGTAAGATGGATTGACCACGCCGTTTACTGTGCCCGTAATCGATGTCACCGCATGTGGGCGCGCGGAACCTGCCGACGGGTAGCTGTAGGTTCCAACATCCGACTTGGAGGTGATGTTACCGACAGCATCATAGGCAACGGTCTTGGCACCCGACGATGTGCAACTGGTTACTGATGCCCCCGCCGTATAATTCGTCAGACGATTCAAGCTGTCATAACAAGCGTATTCAAATAAACCGTTATAATTATCTGTACGATAGGTAAGGTTCCCCAGCAGATCGAAGGTGTAATCGAATTGCGCCACGGAATTGCTGGAACCAGCCCGAATATTACTGATCAGCCCAGTATTAGCATCAAAAGTATCTGTTTGCGTTACCCCGTTGCCAAAAGCCTGACTCAGCAGATGCAATTCAGCATCTCGACCATTGGCAGTCCAATACGCAGCTCCAGAGCTGCCGTCGGCAATCTTCGTCATATAGCCATAACTGTCATAGGTATACGCCGCGACGAACCCTGACGGATAGCTAACAGACGACAACTGACCATTGCTGTCGTAACCCAGGGTGTAGGTATAGGTCGTTCCGCCAGTCGTCAAATTACTAGTCACCGGACGACCGTAGCCATCATAAGAAAACGTACGATCAGCCGTGATAGTACCGCAGTCAGAGGCAGTACACGCCTTCATCTCTGTCGGAACGCCGACATTATGACCAGAACTCGAATTACCGTAGGACCATGTACTGTATAACCCACTTTCACTTCGCGCTGTGGGACGACCGGCCAAATCATAGCTTAGCGTGGTTGTCTGCCCCTTTGCATCTGTCTGGCTGGTTAGCTCTCCATACACATTATAAGAATACGCCCAACTTCCCATGTCAGGATCAGACGAGGCCGTCTTATTACCACGCACGTCATAGCTATTGGAAACAATGTTTCCGGATGGATCAACGACTTTAGCCAAATTACCAAAGGCATCATAGGTATAGCTGGTTGTATGGCTTAAGGCATCAGTTACTGAAGCAACCTGATTTTGAGCGTTCTTTACGGTAGTCGTTACCTGGCTTTTTGCGTTTGTAACCGTCGTCGTCAAACCACTATAGCTGTATGTTGTCGTGGCTCCACTCGGTTCAACCGCACTTACGACACGGCCCAGCAAATCATAGCTGTACGTAGTGTTTTTAGCGCTTCCCCCACTGACGAAATATGGGCGGCTAGTCGCAGATACACGGCCATAAGCATCATAACTTTTTGCCTGACGAATGCTGGCTCCACCAAAGCCTTGAGTATCTGCGGCAATCGGACGGTTTAACGCATCATAATAAGCGGTTGTACTAGCACTATTCTGCGAACTACTCGAATTTTGAGGAACGCTGATAGCCGCAAACGCGCCATAGGTTGGACAACTGGCACTACCACTATTCACGCCAGAACAGTAGGCGTAGCTTGTGGAGACCTTAGTGCCATCTGGTTTAGTCACCAAAGCGGGGCGACCAAAACCGTCATATGTCACTGACGTGGTCAGACCGTTGGGATCTGTATCCCCACTCACCCCACCTGATGCTGCGTCATAAGAATAACCGTGGCATTCACTGGCACCATTACACGCCCCAGTCATAAACCGGCCATAGCCATCGAAACTGTTTGTGGTTGTGCGAGACGATACACCAGAGCCAGACACAGTCGTTGCTGTGACGTTACCGTAACTGTCATAGGTGTAGCTAGTCGTCAGCTGGTGTGACGTATCGCCGGATTCAACAACGGACTGCGTGACCAAACCAGAGGAAGAATCGTGCGTAAATGATTGATGCCGGGTTACCGACGAAGAACCGACCGTATTTGCAACAGCAGCTGTTGCCAGCTGGCCAAGAATCCAGTTCGTGGTATCATTCGTATACGTGTTCGTCGTCGTGCTGGAGGAACCATCTGAAACAGAAATCGCCTGTGTCAGCACATTACCGTAGCTGTCATAAGTATAACTGACGGTAGTCGTTGGCAGCGCGGTACCATTCAGATCCGTACCAGACGATACCATTTGTGATAAATAGACAAAGTAATAGGTTGCACCTTCAGTGCCCGTTCCCTCCGACGTATCCGCGAATGTATTGACCGTGGACGAAAGGGTAACGCCATTTACCGTAGATACGCGTGAAGATACCTGCCCAAGAAATGGGAAATCCGTATGGTAAGTGGTTTTGGTTACAATACCAGTCTGCACATCCGTCGACGTGATCGTAGAAAAACCTAAGAAACCACGCCCTTTGAGATCACGCTTTGCGCCTGA
Organism: Micropepsis pineolensis; assembly: GCF_055392125.1. NCBI lineage: Bacteria > Pseudomonadati > Pseudomonadota > Alphaproteobacteria > Micropepsales > Micropepsaceae > Micropepsis > Micropepsis pineolensis. The sequence continues at coordinate 1,998,190 of NZ_AP042408.1, read as the reverse complement.
GTAGGCATATGTTGAAGAACGCGTTCCACCAATACCATTCGAAACAGCTACACCGGACACAACATACATTGCGGCGTCATAGTCTTTCGTGGGGTAACTGGCATCGGAACCTTTAGTATAAAAAGTTCCGTTTCGATTCAGGCGATCATAAGAAATGGTGGTTGTGCCACCAATTCCGTTTGAAACGGTCGTCATAAGCTCGGGCACGGTGTCAAAGGTATATATCGTGCTATCAGCAGTAATATCGGGCACACCGTCATTGTTCAGATCAGCAACATGCGGATACGTTCCCTTAGCAGAGTTCGTCAAAGACGCCGCTAAAGTAAATCCAGCCCCTGTCGACAAATAAACATCATGAGTGCCGCCAGTCGTTCCGGATTTGATTAGGACAATATCATCCTTTCCATCATGGTTAAAATCACCGGCCAGTATTTTATAGCCACTATCCCAGCTGGAAGGCACAGTGAAACTCGTCGCAACTAACGATGTACCCGTTGACAAATAGAGTGTTCCATTACCACTCGTTGGAATTTCCAACACATCGTCCATACCATCGCCGTTAAAATCCCCGACAACGATGGTGGCGCCAGACCAATATGTAACGGTAGTCTTTGAAACGGATGGATTGCAGGAATATTCTATTTCATGTGTGGCACTTGCCTGGACAAGCATATCCGTACAGCCATCACCATTAAAATCACCAGGATACCCAGAACTACTTATTGTAGACGACGCAGTGAATGTACCATCACCATTACTAACATAGCCTGGGTACTCTTCCAGACCATCGCCATTAATATCGATAACATTAGTAGTAGGCGGGTTTCCGTAATTAAAATACGATACATTATTGGCACTAACTTCAGAAAATGCGCTTAGGTTACTATTATGCATATTGTAATAGTACATACCGCTAACGGTACCAACCATATACGCAGTGCCTAAGCTGGTGAAATGTTGCCCTAGTATAAAATCACTTACGCCATCACCATTATAATCCATCAAGGCGACTACATATCTATACGTCGGACCATTCCCACAATAAGGTCCACTACCTGGCTGAGTTCCACCATAAGACGCCGTTATACTTTGAGATGTATACGTCCCAGAATTACTGCCAAGAAGAACGGTTATCGGAACAGATATGTATGCATTCTTGTATGCAGCAATACATGTCACATCGGCAGTAGAAGAAATGACATCCGTTAACCCGTCGCCATTTATGTCGCCATATGCAACTTGGCTGGTTAAAGACTGAGACGTTATAGATGTGTTTGTCTGGGATGTTGCGTTTAATGTACCAGTTCCACCCTGCCAACCAAATGTTGTAGGTGCCAAGCAAGAGCCAGAGGCATTACATTGTGTAATTGATGTTAGGCGGGAGTGAGCAGTTGTCGTCCCGGCACGATAACCAAGCTGATAATCTAATACTAAACTAGACCCTTGATACGTTTTGACATGAGAAAGCAGAACTGTCGTTTGCTGCAGGGAACCTGCCTGATAGGTTGGCGCAGTATCTATACGTGTTGTATATGAGAACTGCACAGAATTGTATGTTGCTAACCCCGTATTGGAATTTCCTGTATAATCAATTCGTGACGGATAATATTGACCGTACGTTGTATCATTTACATAAGTGACAGAATAATAATTACCTTTTGTATCTGTAGCCTTATCCAAAGCCCACACACGTGCCGTAGAAGAACCAACGGCTAATATTTTTGAATCTGTTGTATTGCCAAATTCCATAACTTGGCCGTTTTTGGTCCAGACCTTAAAATAAGATGGCCCATTACCTGCGGTACCGTAGGAAACGACTTTCCAAAAATTATCGATTTCTGTGCGGTATACGGTTCCATCAGAACCATAGGTACCGGAGATGGCAACAAGCCGCTGACCGTTAAGGCAAAAACGGTCTGTAGAACTGTATGTAACCGCACCATGAACACTATCCTGCGCCAAGGTTCTTGGGCAGCGCGTTATCGATGGAAGCCCGGAGAGCCCCCACCCCCAACCGACATAACCGTCACCTGACTGACTGGAATATCCCAAGCTTAGTTGCGGAACCACACCCGCCGTACCTGGGGGCAATGTAATAGGGACGCTATAGCTTGCGCCACCTGTCGAGCTAACATCAAACAGCCCAGGAACCGCCATTAAGGGAGAAGAAACCGCCAGTGCAGGTGTCGCGAACGCAGCAATAGCAAGGCAAATCGTTGCTTGTATTTTTCTAACAAGTAACTTTGAGACGCAACTCAGTACGCCACGAAAACACACTGGCATTCCCCACCCCGAAACAGTTAACGAGGCAAGGTCACATAGCTGTTACAATCGCAATATGTCTCATTTTGTCACACATATTAAAATTGACATATTAAAAAACTCCCGTGACAAAAAGAGATGAATTTCACAATAAAACTGCTTAATAGAGAGATTTTTACACGACTCAACTGATTTCAATACTGCCGTACATCCAGACCAACCACCCTGCTGCAGCCAGAAATGGCCCAAAGGGTAAGGCATCAGTCACACTGCACCGCTTGCAGGCGGCACGAACGCTAAAAAACAGCAACGCAATCGCAGCTGAAAAAATGACCGTCGTTGGGATACCGGTCCAGCCGACCCAAGCCCCCAACCCTGCCAGTAGCTTGGCATCCCCAAGACCGAGGCCATCACGCTTACGCAGCGCACGATACCCCAAAGCAACCAACGCAAAACATACAAAACCGATAACCACCCCGGCCAGATGCGCCCACCAATCATCACGATCAAACCAGTACGCGCACAAAAGCCCCAGAAATATCAGTGTGCCAGTCAGACCGTTTGGCAACCGATATGTGCGCCAATCGATCCAAGCCAGACAGATGAGTATCCAGCCTAACACTGAGCTCATTATAAGTAGCCAACCGTTCATATAAATGGCCGACCAGATAACCGGAATGAGGGCAACCAATTCGATGACGGGATAAAACCACCCAAGCCGTGCTGAGCAATATTTGCAACGGCGGCAAGAAACCAACCAGCTAAAAACTGGCACCAAATCTGCTGGTGAGAGGGGATGGCTGCAAACATCACATTGCGACCGCCCCCAGAGAATGCTGCCGCCAGAAATAGAGCGCGTAATAACCACACCAAGAAAGCTACCAATAAAAGGGGCTGCACATAACAGCCCAATCAGAATGTAGGTTTGGCTATAGTCCACTTAAAATGTGCCTATATTGTTTGTGATAACAGGCAGGCAATCAGACGTGAAATAGTAATATCGCCGTCGTGTTTTCCGAAACCGCCATACCATTGCGCATTGCGGGGCGATAACGCCAGTGCCGAATAACCCAGTCAACCGCGACAGCGTCAAGTTCCGCAGATCCACAGGATGACTGCACCTGCGCATCAGAGATTTGACCGTTGGCAGCAATAACCAACACCAAACGAACGGGTTGTGGCCGCATACCTTTAAAAGCATCTGGCACTTTCGGGAACAGGTGTGCCTCAGAAATCGCCTCCGCCGGTCTGGTAACGTTCGGCGACCCAGCCGCCGAGGCACCGATATTGGCATCAATCGTCATATCGCTTGGGATATCCGGCGGCAGAACCGTCGGCAGGCTCGGTTCAATAAATTCAGGTGGATTGGCCTTACTACTGTCGCCAACCGGGCCACCGAGTGTCATTTCATACACTTGGGGTGGTTTCACAACATAGATATGCAAACCAAGTAAAAAGAAAAGCAGCAGGACCACATGCAGAACGGTTACGCGGATGATGGCACGCGTACGTGGACGTGGCTTCAACAAAGGTCTGCGCAAGGGTCGCGGGCATCGGATAAGAATACGGACCAAGCGCTTATGCAGCCGCTGGCGCACGGCTCCGCAGGTTGAAACCGTTTGGTCTATCAGAAGTACTCGCCGAATATCGCTACGCATGAGAATACAGGTATATGTGTCAAAGTATGTTAACTATACACCAACTGATTTAGCAATAACGCCCTGATAAAATTTAAGATTTTATCGCCCAGAGCTACAACCGCCTAAGAACTTGACCGCCACCATCTTACCATCGGCCTGCACATAGTCGTGCCAGGTCACCGTGCTGCCGGAGACCTGCTTCTCGCTCATCGCACCGCTGGCCGGATCGTTCAGGTAGTACGTCGTGCCCGATGATGCGACCATCTTTACCCGGACATGGTCGGCATCATAGCTTAAGCTTACCGTAGCCGAGCCTTGCGTGATGGTGGCCGCCATATTGAAGGCGGTATAGCTCACCGACCGGCCCGCACCCGATGTCATGTTTCCGTTGGCGTCATAGCTGTAGGACGGGTTCACGGTGCCGTTCACAGTCCCCGTTACCGACGCCAGCGCATGCGGGCGGCTGCCAGTCGCCAGATAGCCGTAATAGCCAACATCCGATTTGTAGGTGATATTGCCGATCGCATCATATGTCGCCGACTTGGCACCCGATGATGTGCAGCTGCTCACCCCGGTGCCAGAGGCATAGTTCGTCAGCCGGTTCTGGCTGTCGTAACAGGCATATTCGAACACGCTATTATAATTGTCAGACCGGTAGGTCAGGTTACCCAGCGCGCCATAGGAAAGACAAATCAATTCACAACCTCACCAACACTAGATACTATTGCACGCCCACTTCTCACATCAACCGTTACTCCAATCATATAATTTGAGTGACAATTAAAGTTGATCAAATACCTATCAAAAACAATTCCGTCATGTCTATCATTTAGAATTTTTTCGACAGCAGGAACGTCCATCATTTCAATACACGATTTTACTTCATGTATTACTCGACTACCTCTCCAAATAATTTGCGCACCACAAAACATAAAATTGTCATCTTGCGGAATACCATTAACTTTAATTCTATCATTTACTATATCTATATTATTTAATTTAGAGCATGCAATAAACTTATTAACGCCATCATGTACAAATGCAGGAACATCGTCATAGCTCATAACCGATGCACTGTAAGATGGATACGCAAACAAAAACACCAACAACACATTTATAACACTTCTCATATCACGACCCCATATATTAATTCATCACTTCCACTTCATATACTCTTCAGAAACTATTTGTATATCCGCAGAAGAAGCATTATATCTATTAGTTTTAAGCCAATACATTATTGAAGAACTATTTAACTGGTCTGACAAACCCAAAATATGTCCAAATTCGTGTACATACGTACTTGTATTTGTACTATCTGAAAATTGAATATACCCTCCCGCACGCTCTGCTCTAGCCACTACAGATTTGTCAGCTTTATAATTTGCATTTAAACAGCCATCATTTGAGCAATTAGATAAACTCACCAATGCAGAATACGGACCGCTAGAAATTGACAGACTTATAACGAGCTTAATCTTCTTATTGCCCGCTTCGAAATCACCAGACCACCCGTTTTCCACCGCTACAATAAACTTCTTAGCTCTTCCAGTCCCGTTATCATAAACACCACCAGATAACGTTAAAGTATTATTACCGGAATTATAATCAACCTTAACCCTAGAGTTATGATGTACAAAATTATCTACTGAATCTGGCTGACTACCTTGATAAGCAATCTCATCAAGCTCACTTCCGATTTCCCCTCCCCCAAAATTAGGGATACCCAACACATTGATAATCGAGTTCCAGCTAGCAGAATCGCCATCCACAATTTCTGCAGTGCCAGTAACCGTTCCATCCGCATTTGTATGCGTTGTAATTAAGAGAGAACGTCTCTTTTGGTTCTCTAAATTCTTTCCAGACTGTGCGTAGCTTTTCTGTGCACCACCTATAGCAGATTTAACATTCTCAAATAGTTGTTGCTGAGATGCGGGAGCAACCAGATTTATATATGACATTGAGAATGTTGGAGTACCCAACGAATATATTAATGCGGCCAATGAAGCTTCTCCCAACGCCGCATAACATGAGCCACAGCGCTCCCCTGTTACCGTAATAGTCTCCATATGCCCTGTTGGATCTGTGGCTGAGAGCGGGCGGTTGTTGACATAGGTGTATCGGTTGTAGCTCTGGCTGTCGTACGGATCCGGGATCACGCTGTCCGGCGACAGGAACTTGCCCAGCGCCGCATCATAAATGCGGGCATTGGCGTTGATCAGGCACACACTGTCCATCTGTTCATGCCCGGTGTAGCCACGCGTCGTCAGACTGGTCAGGCTGCAGGCGGTATCATCCGCACCCGTCGCCGCCACACGCCGCTTGCCCCAGGCGTCATAGGCATCACGCTCGACCACCGTACCGCTCTCGTCCGTTACCACGGACACCGAGCCGAGATGGTCGGTGGTGAAGTAGCGCACCGCCGCCATCCCGCCCGAGAACTTTACCGCCACCATCTTACCATCGGCCTGCACATAGTCGTGCCAGGTCACCGTGCTGCCGGAGACCTGCTTCTCGCTCATCGCACCGCTGGCCGGATCGTTCAGGTAGTACGTCGTGCCCGATGATGCGACCATCTTCACCCGCACATGGTCGGCATCATAGCTTAAGCTTACCGTGGCCGAGCCTTGCGTGATGGTGGCCGCCATATTGAAGGCGGTGTAGCTCACCGACCGGCCAGCACCCGATGTCATGTTCCCGTTGGCGTCATAGCTGTAGGACGGATTCACGGTGCCGTTCACAGTCCCCGTTACCGACGCCAGCGCATGCGGGCGGCTGCCAGTCACCAGATAGCCGTAATAGCCAACATCCGATTTGTAGGTGATATTGCCGATCGCATCATATGTCGCCGATTTGGCACCCGATGATGTGCAGCTGCTCACCCCGGTGCCTGAGGCATAGTTCGTCAGCCGGTTCTGGCTGTCGTAGCAGGCATATTCGAACACGCCGTTAAAATCATCAGACCGGTAGGTCAGGTTACCCAGCGTGTCCCACGTATAGTCATACGCGGCAACCGCATTGTTCGTACCGGCACGCTGATTGGTCAGCAGCCCCGTCGTCGCATCAAACGTCTGGCTGGTCGTGACACCGTTACCCGCCGTCTGCGATACCAGATGCAGTTCCGCATCACGGCTGTTCGCCGTCCACAAGGTGGTGCCACTGGAACTGTCCTTGATCTGGGCCAGATAGCCATAGCTGTTATAGACATACTGCGCCACAAAACCCGACGGATAGGTCACCGTTGAGACGCGGCCAGCGGAATCGTAGCTTAAAGTGTAACTGTACCCCGTGCCGTCCACCGTTGTGGCGGTAGAGCCCGGTCGCCCCACCCCATCATAGGCGACCGATTTGTCGGAGATAACCGACGAGCAGCCGGAATCCGTGCACGACCTGGCATCGACAAGTTTGCCGACATTATGGCTGCCACTGGATGCCCCATAGGTCCAGCTTGAGTACTGACCACTTTCAGAACGGGCGGTTACCCGGCCCTGCACATCGTAAGCCAGCGATGTGGTCTGCCCCTTGGCATCGGTCTGGCTGACCATCTGACCAAGGGCATCGTAACCATAGCTCCACGAGCCCATATCCGGGTCAGACATAGAGGTCTTGTGGCCAAGAACATCATACCCGTTGGTAATGGTGTTCCCGTTTGGATCCGTAACGGACGTCAGGTTGTTATACGCATCATAGATATAGGTCGTGGCATGGCCGCCCGCATCCAGCATGGCCGCTGTCTGCCCCTGCGCATTCACAATCTTTGTGGTGGTTTGACCCTGATCATTGGTCGATGTGACCGTCAGACCGTGATAGGTGACCGCAGCATAGCCACCGTTGGGCGTAACATTCTTCGTGACACGGCCAAGCACGTCATAAGTATTGACGGTCCATTTGGGTGAACCACCCGACGCAAAGTATGGCCGACTGGTTTGCGCCACATTACCATTCGCATCATAGGCGGTTTGGGTTAAAATCGACGAGCCATCAAAACCTTGCGTTTCGGTGCCGATCTGCCGCGAAAGCATATCGTAATAAACGGTCGTTCGCGGGCTGGTAATCGTGCTGCCATCAGCACCGTAAGATATTGCCGAAACCGCCGTTGCCGCCGCCGTGAGTGTGCAGCTGGTACTGGCACAGTTGATATAGGTGTACAGGGTTTTAGAACCGTCCGGCCTCGTCTCCTGCGTGACACGGCCAAAACCATCGTAGCTCCACTGTGTGACCAAACCGTTGAGGTCTGTATGGGTCAGGGGAAGCCCAAAGCGGGCATCATAGGTCCAGCTCTCGCTTTGCGACAGCGCGTTGGTGGACGATGTCTGAAACTGCCCCTGGCCGTCATAGCCAGCGGCTGTGTTGCGCGTCGTAACGCCAGAGGCGCTTACCGTGGCCGTAACACGATGCCCATAGGCATCATAAGTATAATCGGTCTGAACCCGGTGACTGCTGTCGTCAGGCTGCAGCACTTCCTGCGTCAACAATCCAGACGATGTATCATACGCAAAACTCGATGACCGAGACTGGGTGTCGGCTAAAGCAGGCCGAACCAGCCCAATAATACCGATACTGATCGCAACCAATATCTGTCCACAACGCCAAAGGCTCGGGGGGATTTTTTTGGTATCACCAATTTGTTCTAACATTACGCCCCCCAAGAATGGCTTTACGCCTTATTATTTCCCCCCGAAAATTCCGCACCACTATCCAGGATATGCGGAACCTTCGTCATTTCTCACCAGACGTCCCAGATAACCTCAAGATGACATCTTTACTGTTACCGTTGCCGTGGAGGTATGCCCGTTCCCGTCAGAGATCGTGTAAGTAAAGGTCACTGACGTTCCAGAGCTACCATTGGAATTGCCGTAAATGATTGACGTCGACCCCATGGCAGCTTGCCCCTTTGATGGCTGCGTTACAGATACAATTGTCAGAGTGTCCCCATCAGCATCTGTGTCATTAGCAAGCACTTTACAGGTCCCGATGTAAGTTGTACTCGGGGCTTGTTGTTTTGCATCACAGGTATCATTAACAGCGACTGGAGCAATGTTGACGCGGGATATTGTTACCGAAACAGTCGCGCTCGACGAGCCGCCGTTGCCGTCAGATATGGTGTAGGTAAAGCTGTCTGAGCCATAGTAGTTCGTCGTCGGCGTATACGTTATCGAAGTACCGTTGTTCACAACGGAACCGTGGCTCGCGGATCCAACCGCCGATATGGTCAGCGTATCACCGTCCCCGTCACTATCATTCGACCGCGGATCAAACGTTACTGATGAATTCTCATTCACCGTAACGCTGTCATTTGCCGCTGACGGTGCTGCATTTGTGTAATTGACCGTCACCGTCACCGAAGCCGAAGCCGTATGCCCCTGCCCGTCCGACGCCGTATACGAGAAACTATCCGTTCCCGAATAGTTCGTCACCGGGGTGTAGGTCAGAGACGTACCATTGTTGGAGACTGAGCCATGGCTGGGTGATCCGACCGCAGATATCGAAAGCGTGTCCCCATCAGGGTCACTGTCATTGCTGAGCGGATATATGGTCACCGCAATATTCTTATTGGTCGAAGCCGTATCGTTAGCCGCACTTGGTGCACGATTTACAATCGTAACCGTCACCGTCGCTGTCGCGGTATGACCATTACCATCCGATATCGTGTAGGTGAAGCTGTCGGTGCCATAGTAGTAGGTCTTTGGTGTATAGGTCAGGGTCGTACCGTTATTGGTAACGGCACCATGGCTGGGTGAACCAACAGCACTAATGGTCAGGGTATCCGCATCTGGGTCAGAGTCATTACTAAGCGGATTAAACGTCACAGCCGTATTTTCGTTCGTCGTGACACTATCATTTGCAGCGGAAGGTGCCTGGTTCACCATGGCAACATGCATAGTTATCGTTGCCGATTCTGTATGGCCCATACCGTCGGAGATCGTATAGGAGAAGCTATCAGACCCGCTATAATATGTCGTCGGCGTATACGTTATCGATGTACCGCTATACGAAACCGTGCCGTGGCTCGGCGTTCCAACCGCCGTTATAGTCAGCGGATCATTATTAATATCACTGTCATTCTTGCGCGGATCAAAAGTTACCGCCGTATTCTCATCCGTTGCTACAACATCGTCGGCCGCGACAGGAGGAGAATCCGTAACCGTTACCGATACGCTGGCTGTCGCGATATGACCATGCCCATCAGAAATCGTATAGGTAAAGCTATCACTTCCAGCATATTGCGCCGCGGATTTATAGGTTAGCGAGGCACCGTTATTAATGACTACGGTGCCATGGCTGGCGGCACTCACAGCGATGATCGACAGCGCATCACCATTGGGATCACTGTCATTACTTCGGGGATCGAAGGTCTTTGCAATATTAGTATCAGCCGAAACACTATCATTAGCGGCAGCCGGTGCACTGTTACTGAGCGCACTGTTACCACTCGGGACTGTACGAGATACACTCGTGCCCGTTAGACGACCCAGGAGCCAATTCGTTGCATCGTTGCTGTAACTATTGGTGGTAACTTTCGATGATCCATCAGAGACCGCATCATTGACCGTGAGTGCGTTACCATAACTGTCATAGGTATAGCTTGTAGTCTCCGTCGGTAAGGTGGTGCCATCAAGATCATTACTGACCGCTGCACTTTGCGATAGCGACACATAATGTCGTGTAACACCCTCACTGCCATTACCAAGGCCATTATCTGCATAAGAACTGGTTACAGAACTCAGTGTGACACTGTTCACCACCTTGGTCTGCGACGAGACCATACCCGTATATGGAAAATCCTGATGGTAGTTCGTTGTTTGTACAATACCGGTCTGCTGATCCGTTGCGACAACGCGCGCAAAACCAAGGCTTCCGCGCCCCTTCAGATCCGTTTTATAACCAGCATAGCTATAGGATGTTTTATAAACACCACCGATACCATTAGATGTCGCGATCTGACTGACCGCATAGATCGGACCGTCGACAGACTGCGTCGGGTAGCTGTCTCCACAGATATACGAACTCGAATTGTTTGGGCACTTCGTATAAAAGCTGCCATTCGTGTTCAGGCGATCATATGTGATCGTTGTCGTCGCACCAAGCCCATTCGATATCGACGTCAGCAACTCTGGCGTATACGAAAAGGTGTAAACAGTAAAACCTACTTTTAGATCGGGAATGCCATCATTATTGGTATCACCTAAAACAACCCCGGAAATAGAAGATGGGGCCGCGAGCGTATAAGAAAGAACGAAACCATTTCCTGTAGACAGATAGATATTTATAGACGTAGTCGAAACTTCAACAATATCAGTCTTACCATCTCCGTTTACATCACCAGCCAGTAGCTCATGACCTGAGCTAGACGTGGATAACGTTAGAAAGCTGTATGCACCAATCCATGTTGAAGGAACTGTGTAACTTGAGGTTACAAAACCAGAACCACTTGCAAAATAAAGCGTCCCACTACCGCTTGAAGGGACTACAAGAACATCGGTCAAACCGTCCCCGTTAAAATCTCCCGTAACGATCTGTGAGCTAGACCAATCAGATAAGCTAGTCGATGATGTAATCGGATTACAATAATAGGAGACGCCGTGGGCACTTGATGTTTGGATTAATAGATCCGTGCAACCATCACCATCAAAATCACCAGTATAAACTTCACCCGCACCGCTTTGAAAAAGTGCACTTGGTGCGGGGTGGGCTGTATCCGATGAGAATGTTCCATCACCGTTACTTAAAACGCCAACATATTCACTACGACCATCACCGTTAAAATCCCCAGCATAACTAAATGCCGGATGGCAACAACTTGTAGTACCACTTTCCCCAGAGCCAATTAAAGTACTCGTATTAAATACAGTACCATCCTTGCTACTGTTAAGAACAGAATGCACCATATACGTTGATATGTAAAAGCTTACAGATCCATTATTTACGTATATATAGTTCGAATAAATCTGCCCAAATAGTAGATCTACAACACCACTTCCCGTCGTATCGATTGCCAGTAATGGGTGTGCCTTCCCAGTAACCGAACATCCAGAGTATGGGCAATATGCACGCGTAAATGTAGCAGTCGACGTCGAGATATTATCAGACGATGTAAAAAGGCCGCTTGAGGTCCCAGTATGCAAACTTAATGTAGCAACAGCGGTCGTTCCATTGACAGTATCAGTACCTGACATAGCGATATAATCATCTAAGCCATCACCATTAAAATCTCCAAACACAAGACCGTCCGTGCTCGAATTCATTGCAGACGTACTTACAGAGAATGCATCTCTGGTTCCTTGCCATCCTAATGTGGTTGGTGCGAGGCAGTTTCCGGAACCATCGCATAAAGTCACAGTGGTCAACCGAGAATGCCTGGTCGACGTACCGAGCTCATAGGTCAGCTGATAATCATAAACCAGTGACGAGCCCGCATAGGCCTGCACGTTGCTTAAAAGCACCGTCGTTTTTGTATATGACCCGCCATGGTAAAGCGTTGCACTATCGGGACGCGCAGTGTTGTACACAAAACGTATCGAATTATAGGCCGACAGGCTGGTATTAGAGTTTCCGGTATAATCAATTCTTGACGGATATGTTTGACCGTTTGTCGTATCGTTTATGTATGTAACGCTATAATAATTGCCTTTTACGTCTGATACTTTGTTTAGCGCCCAGGACCGGGCGGTACCCGACCCCGAGGTTGTGAGAATCCGGGAATCTGAACTATTGCCAAACTCCATAATTTGGCCAGACTTCGTCCAGACCTTAAAATAGGTCGGCCCCGTGCCGGACGTTCCGTAAGATACAATCTTGGAGAAACTTTCGAGCTCCGTACGATACTCTGTGCCGGATGCGCCGTATGTACCGCTTACCGCAACAAGCCTTTGCCCCTCGAAACAAAACCGATCGTTGGCATCATAATTAACCCCGCCATGCACACCATCTTGTGCCAAGGTCCGCGGGCAGCGCTCAATACTTTCCAGCCCCGATAGCATCCAGCCAAGACCGACGATGCCATCGCCGCTTTGGCTCGAATAATCCAACGAGAGCACCGGAGCTATTCCGGCCGTCCCTGGCGGTGTCGTAATCGGAATTGAGTATGTTGCAGCCCCTCTGGAATTGACGCTAAATTTTCCAGGAACCGACATCGGTGGAGCGCTCGCAGCAAACGCCGCGCCACTAGCCGCCAGCGACAAAAGAGACACCCCAAACACAGCCATCACGCTGACGGCAAACCGCACAGCTATGGATCTATTAAGCCGGATTGTGCGCGGCCTAATTACGTTCGTGTTTTTAAGTATCTTTTGCCCAAGCACAGCGCAGCTAAACACATAGCAATTACGCAGCATCCCCCACCCCACACTTTTATTATACTAAAAGTACATGAAATGGACAGGATTGCAACTATGACAAGCCACAAAGTTGCACACCATCAATAAGTGCAAACTCAAGGTTGTAGATGCGAGTTGTTTGTTTTGGGGTTAGGATGCAAGTGGTTCTGAAAACACCGAGCCGAGATGGTCGGTGGTGAAGTAGCGCACCGCCGCCGTCCCGCCCGAGAACTTCACCGCATCAGCTACTTCAGACGCAGCCCCGAGAGCACACGCTTGACGAGCACTGTGTCACACGTTCGGTTTGGACAGTAGACCGATATGTCAAATTCAACCCAGTCTCCTACCCACTTACCAACCTCTGGCCGCACGGCAAAATACTTGGTCTGCTTAATTTCTGGCTCTGTGGAACAGCGATATAAAACAACTCCATTACGCTTCAAATCAGACGGCACCCCGACTTTGCTTTCGCAAATATTTTTCGCCAGAGCGACTGTTGTTTCTGCTTCATAGGCCACATTATAAGCGGCAAAAAAATCGATCCGTGCGACATCCTGTTGCTTCAGGCAATCAGAACTATCCAACAACACAACAATGCCATGGTTCACACCCGGTGCCGGAGTTTTGCAAACCGTCAGACCTTCCGGAACAGAGATCCCAAACTTGTAGGTATCGTTTCTATAAGCCTGATCATGGGCACAAGCAGCAGCGCTGGAGACCAAAAACAAAAAGATAAAGATTCCGCTTCTCATAGACTGCCCCGTTCAAAGTTCACGAAGAAATTCGATTTTCCACGCATCTAGGTGGGCGCCGACCGAGTTTATCACACCGATCAAGCGTTGCTCCCAGACGGGATTAACAGAATTGTACTTATTCCACCCATCCATTTTTACGCCATTCAAAACCCCTTCTAGACGACGCGCAAAATCTTGCGGGCTACGTGCACCTTCTATCTGCTCGCCGTATAGGCTATCAAATAAATCCACGGCACTGTCGATAGATCGAAACCTAATATTGTTTCCTCCAGCTTCAGTGTGACCAAGAGGATTGTTCAGACGTACATTGTGATCGTCCAAATAACCGCTTTCGAACGCCCCCAATCCGACCATCCACGTTTCTGGAACTTTCCGTTTCTTCGCTTCTGCGCTCAGTTGACGATAGGACAGATTGAAGAAGCGCGTGACTTGTGCTGAGTTTCCACCTCGGAAAACAGCGTCTTGTAGCCCCCCATTTGTGTCACCAGTCGAACTATCCTGGCTCCCAATTTCACCACCACCGAAATCAGGATTGCCTAATGGTAAGACGTGCGCATAGCCACCGGCATCAACGTCACCAGCGACAATCATGCTGGCCTCTGAGGTTGTACCGTCACTGTTATTGATCGTCCAGGTAACCTTGTATAGCCACCCACCACTGGCAGCATGACCTGCGCGGACAGCAATAACACTGCCTGCCACCTGTGCCGCTGTTGGTGTAGGCCCATACCCAGATGCTGTTAGCACCCCATTTAACGCGAGCGACGCCCCTGCAGAAGCAACTGCCATGTCGCTTAAGAAATATTGTGCAAACAGACCCGTAATCGATGGGCTATCCCGATAACCATCACCTGGAACAATTTCATTAATTACATCCGTATGCCCGGTTGGATCTGTTGCAGAGAGTGGCCTGTTACGGACATAGGTGTAGCGGTTATAGCTCTGACTGTCGTACGGATCCGGGATCATGCTGTCCGGTGACAGGAACTTGCCCAGCGCCGCATCATAAATGCGGGCATTGGCGTTGATCAGGCAGACACTGTCCAGTTGCTCGTGCCCGGTGAAGCCGCGCGTCGTCAGACTGGTCAGGCTGCAGGCGGTATCATCCGCCCCCGTCGCCGCCACACGCCGCTTACCCCAGGCGTCATAGGCATCACGCTCGACCACCGTACCGCTCTCGTCCGTTACCACAGACACCGAGCCGAGATGGTCGGTGGTGAAGTAGCGCACCGCCGCCATCCCGCCCGAGAACTTCACCGCCACCATCTTACCATCGGCCTGCACATAGTCGTGCCAGGTCACCGTGCTGCCGGAGACCTGCTTCTCGCTCATCGCGCCGCTGGCCGGATCGTTCAGGTAGTACGTCGTGCCCGATGACGCGACCATCTTCACCCGCACATGGTCGGCATCATAGCTTAAGCTTACCGTGGCCGAGCCTTGCGTGATGGTGGCCGCCATATTGAAAGCGGTATAGCTCACCGACCGGCCAGCACCCGATGTCATGTTCCCGTTGGCGTCATAGCTGTAGGACGGATTCACGGTGCCGTTCACAGTCCCCGTTACCGACGCCAGCGCATGCGGGCGGCTGCCAGTCACCAGATAGCCGTAATAGCCTGTATCCGATTTGTAGGTGATATTGCCGATCGCATCATATGTCGCCGACTTGGCACCCGATGATGTGCAGCTGCTCACCCCGGTGCCCGAGGCATAGTTCGTCAGACGGTTCTGGCTGTCGTAGCAGGCATATTCGAACACGCCATTATAATCATCAGACCGGTAGGTCAGGTTACCCAGCGTGTCCCACGTATAGTCATACGCGGCAACCACTAATGAAAGAATATATTAGCATGTAATAATACAAATCTATTTTTTTATTTTATATTCAGAATCAGAAAATCCTACGCGTTTTTTTTGCCTTTCAATGGATTCATTTATGATTTCATTGCTAGGATTTACATGTACAAAAAAATATTTTTTATACCATTTCGATTTCATATTATATACCTCGGAAGATTCCATAAAAACGGTTTTATGGCTTGGTTGAGACAGTGGAAAATTATTTTGCGGGTTACCATCAAGCACCACTCCTTTTTTTTCATCTAAGTAATACAAACGATACACCTCACCAAAAGGCATATAGTTATAAATTACCTCACCATACCCATCTGATAAATTGTATAATGGATTTACATATATTTGAACGCGAACCACAAAATCATTTAAAGATCCAACATTATTTCCAACATTGGAAAACATTTTATAATATCCATAATCATATATCTCATCCTCTACAGACTCCGTTATTAATTTAACTTGCTTATCATTTATATTTAACACCCCTGCACCATAAGAAAAACAAAATGACGAATAAAAAACAAAATAAAACAAAACAAAATGTACGATTTTTTTCATAACCCACCTCCTTAATGAGCGATTACAATAACGACTTTGTGATTTTGTTCAACAAATGGGCCGAAATACAGAGAAACTGGGGTTCCCGGATTAATAGAAGACCTACCAACCGGGGTCGTAACATCAGATCCAACTCTGGTCCTATACTGGGTAGCACCATCAGTGGTGTCAGATCCAGCAAGGGCCTGGTCGGCAGCAAATTTCGAGGACGTGAAAGCACTAACAGCCCCGGGATTACCACTTTGCAACGCAGCAGCCTCTCTATCTGTAAGGACTGAAGATGCCACACGGTTAGGATACCCATCATCAATTACACGGTTTGCAATTTCGGCTACTGCAAGACGCCCGGCAGCTAAATCTTCTGCACTACCCTTTTCACCTGCATTTGCGTCAGGATCAGGCTTTAAGCTAGCGGTCTCATTATACACAACATTTGTAAGCCTATTCTCCTTGCCGGATACCATCGCTGCAGTTTCTGTTACATTTCCATCAGAATTTTTCACCGCAGAACCACCTGCGGACATTTTACTCATGTTTTTTGTATTAAACTTCGCTAACCCTGCATTTGTGTTACCTGTAATGACACGAAGTTGCCCAGTAGCTTGCTGAGTTACAGAAGGCGTCGAGATCCCCCCGGACGTATCAAGTGTTCTCGTTGATCCCAAAACACTTACACTCCCACTAAAATCATGCGTTAATTGCGCGATAAACGCTTCGTTTAGAGCCGCTTGTTGACATGAAGTACAAGTAGGCACATCCCCATAAGGTATTGGATCAGTATTATGCCCCGTTGGATCCGTCGCAGAGAGTGGGCGATTGTTGACATAGGTGTATCGGTTATAGCTCTGGCTGTCGTACGGATCCGGGATCATGCTGTCCGGTGACAGGAACTTGCCCAGCGCCGCATCATAAATGCGGGCATTGGCGTTGATCAGGCACACACTGTCCATCTGTTCATGCCCGGTGTAGCCACGCGTCGTCAGACTGGTCAGGCTGCAGGCGGTATCATCCGCACCCGTCGCCGCCACACGCCGCTTGCCCCAGGCGTCATAGGCATCACGCTCGACCACCGTACCGCTCTCGTCCGTTACCACGGACACCGAGCCGAGATGGTCGGTGGTGAAGTAGCGCACCGCCGCCATCCCGCCCGAGAACTTTACCGCCACCATCTTACCATCGGCCTGCACATAGTCGTGCCAGGTCACCGTGCTGCCGGAGACCTGCTTCTCGCTCATCGCACCGCTGGCCGGATCGTTCAGGTAGTACGTCGTGCCCGATGATGCGACCATCTTCACCCGCACATGGTCGGCATCATAGCTTAAGCTTACCGTGGCCGAGCCTTGCGTGATGGTGGCCGCCATATTGAAGGCGGTGTAGCTCACCGACCGGCCAGCACCCGATGTCATGTTCCCGTTGGCGTCATAGCTGTAGGACGGATTCACGGTGCCGTTCACAGTCCCCGTTACCGACGCCAGCGCATGCGGGCGGCTGCCAGTCACCAGATAGCCGTAATAGCCAACATCCGATTTGTAGGTGATATTGCCGATCGCATCATATGTCGCCGATTTGGCACCCGATGATGTGCAGCTGCTCACCCCGGTGCCTGAGGCATAGTTCGTCAGCCGGTTCTGGCTGTCGTAGCAGGCATATTCGAACACGCCGTTAAAATCATCAGACCGGTAGGTCAGGTTACCCAGCGTGTCCCACGTATAGTCATACGCGGCAACCGCATTGTTCGTACCGGCACGCTGATTGGTCAGCAGCCCCGTCGTCGCATCAAACGTCTGGCTGGTCGTGACACCGTTACCCGCCGTCTGCGATACCAGATGCAGTTCCGCATCACGGCTGTTCGCCGTCCACAAGGTGGTGCCACTGGAACTGTCCTTGATCTGGGCCAGATAGCCATAGCTGTTATAGACATACTGCGCCACAAAACCCGACGGATAGGTCACCGTTGAGACGCGGCCAGCGGAATCGTAGCTTAAAGTGTAACTGTACCCCGTGCCGTCCACCGTTGTGGCGGTAGAGCCCGGTCGCCCCACCCCATCATAGGCGACCGATTTGTCGGAGATAACCGACGAGCAGCCGGAATCCGTGCACGACCTGGCATCGACAAGTTTGCCGACATTATGGCTGCCACTGGATGCCCCATAGGTCCAGCTTGAGTACTGACCACTTTCAGAACGGGCGGTTACCCGGCCCTGCACATCGTAAGCCAGCGATGTGGTCTGCCCCTTGGCATCGGTCTGGCTGACCATCTGACCAAGGGCATCGTAACCATAGCTCCACGAGCCCATATCCGGGTCAGACATAGAGGTCTTGTGGCCAAGAACATCATACCCGTTGGTAATGGTGTTCCCGTTTGGATCCGTAACGGACGTCAGGTTGTTATACGCATCATAGATATAGGTCGTGGCATGGCCGCCCGCATCCAGCATGGCCGCTGTCTGCCCCTGCGCATTCACAATCTTTGTGGTGGTTTGACCCTGATCATTGGTCGATGTGACCGTCAGACCGTGATAGGTGACCGCAGCATAGCCACCGTTGGGCGTAACATTCTTCGTGACACGGCCAAGCACGTCATAAGTATTGACGGTCCATTTGGGTGAACCACCCGACGCAAAGTATGGCCGACTGGTTTGCGCCACATTACCATTCGCATCATAGGCGGTTTGGGTTAAAATCGACGAGCCATCAAAACCTTGCGTTTCGGTGCCGATCTGCCGCGAAAGCATATCGTAATAAACGGTCGTTCGCGGGCTGGTAATCGTGCTGCCATCAGCACCGTAAGATATTGCCGAAACCGCCGTTGCCGCCGCCGTGAGTGTGCAGCTGGTACTGGCACAGTTGATATAGGTGTACAGGGTTTTAGAACCGTCCGGCCTCGTCTCCTGCGTGACACGGCCAAAACCATCGTAGCTCCACTGTGTGACCAAACCGTTGAGGTCTGTATGGGTCAGGGGAAGCCCAAAGCGGGCATCATAGGTCCAGCTCTCGCTTTGCGACAGCGCGTTGGTGGACGATGTCTGAAACTGCCCCTGGCCGTCATAGCCAGCGGCTGTGTTGCGCGTCGTAACGCCAGAGGCGCTTACCGTGGCCGTAACACGATGCCCATAGGCATCATAAGTATAATCGGTCTGAACCCGGTGACTGCTGTCGTCAGGCTGCAGCACTTCCTGCGTCAACAATCCAGACGATGTATCATACGCAAAACTCGATGACCGAGACTGGGTGTCGGCATATGTGGCCTGCATCGTAACCAGGCACAGACAAAACATACTAAGAGTTATCAGATAGTGGACAACCCTTCTGCTAGCCTCACACAACATCTCGCCCCCATATGCAATTATCAGAATAAAAAACGAGGCCATTCTTTATTAATTGACCGTTACTGTAGCGGTTGAGGTATGACCATTCCCGTCAGAGATCGTGTAAGTAAATTTTGCTGGAAACCCCGAGCTGCCATTAGAATTTACATATACAATTAGATTCCCACTGAACCCAACGGACCCTTTTGACGGCTGCGTTACAGATACAATTGTCAGAGTGTCCCCATCAGCATCAGTGTCGTTAGCCAATACGTTGCAGGTCCCATAATACGTATTACTCGGAACCTGCTGTTTCGCCGAACAACTATCATTAACAGCGACTGGAGCAATGTTGACGCGGGATATTGTTACCGAAACAGTCGCGCTCGACGAGCCGCCGTTGCCGTCAGATATGGTGTAGGTAAAGCTGTCTGAGCCATAGTAGTTCGTCGTCGGCGTATACGTTATCGAAGTACCGTTGTTCACAACGGAACCGTGGCTCGCGGATCCAACCGCCGATATGGTCAGCGTATCACCGTCCCCGTCACTATCATTCGACCGCGGATCAAACGTTACTGATGAATTCTCATTCACCGTAACGCTGTCATTTGCCGCTGACGGTGCTGCATTTGTGTAATTGACCGTCACCGTCACCGAAGCCGAAGCCGTATGCCCCTGCCCGTCCGACGCCGTATACGAGAAACTATCCGTTCCCGAATAGTTCGTCACCGGGGTGTAGGTCAGAGACGTACCATTGTTGGAGACTGAGCCATGGCTGGGTGATCCGACCGCAGATATCGAAAGCGTGTCCCCATCAGGGTCACTGTCATTGCTGAGCGGATATATGGTCACCGCAATATTCTTATTGGTCGAAGCCGTATCGTTAGCCGCACTTGGTGCACGATTTACAATCGTAACCGTCACCGTCGCTGTCGCGGTATGACCATTACCATCCGATATCGTGTAGGTGAAGCTGTCGGTGCCATAGTAGTAGGTCTTTGGTGTATAGGTCAGGGTCGTACCGTTATTGGTAACGGCACCATGGCTGGGTGAACCAACAGCACTAATGGTCAGGGTATCCGCATCTGGGTCAGAGTCATTACTAAGCGGATTAAACGTCACAGCCGTATTTTCGTTCGTCGTGACACTATCATTTGCAGCGGAAGGTGCCTGGTTCACCATGGCAACATGCATAGTTATCGTTGCCGATTCTGTATGGCCCATACCGTCGGAGATCGTATAGGAGAAGCTATCAGACCCGCTATAATATGTCGTCGGCGTATACGTTATCGATGTACCGCTATACGAAACCGTGCCGTGGCTCGGCGTTCCAACCGCCGTTATAGTCAGCGGATCATTATTAATATCACTGTCATTCTTGCGCGGATCAAAAGTTACCGCCGTATTCTCATCCGTTGCTACAACATCGTCGGCCGCGACAGGAGGAGAATCCGTAACCGTTACCGATACGCTGGCTGTCGCGATATGACCATGCCCATCAGAAATCGTATAGGTAAAGCTATCACTTCCAGCATATTGCGCCGCGGATTTATAGGTTAGCGAGGCACCGTTATTAATGACTACGGTGCCATGGCTGGCGGCACTCACAGCGATGATCGACAGCGCATCACCATTGGGATCACTGTCATTACTTCGGGGATCGAAGGTCTTTGCAATATTAGTATCAGCCGAAACACTATCATTAGCGGCAGCCGGTGCACTGTTACTGAGCGCACTGTTACCACTCGGGACTGTACGAGATACACTCGTGCCCGTTAGACGACCCAGGAGCCAATTCGTTGCATCGTTGCTGTAACTATTGGTGGTAACTTTCGATGATCCATCAGAGACCGCATCATTGACCGTGAGTGCGTTACCATAACTGTCATAGGTATAGCTTGTAGTCTCCGTCGGTAAGGTGGTGCCATCAAGATCATTACTGACCGCTGCACTTTGCGATAGCGACACATAATGTCGTGTAACACCCTCACTGCCATTACCAAGGCCATTATCTGCATAAGAACTGGTTACAGAACTCAGTGTGACACTGTTCACCACCTTGGTCTGCGACGAGACCATACCCGTATATGGAAAATCCTGATGGTAGTTCGTTGTTTGTACAATACCGGTCTGCTGATCCGTTGCGACAACGCGCGCAAAACCAAGGCTTCCGCGCCCCTTCAGATCCGTTTTATAACCAGCATAGCTATAGGATGTTTTATAAACACCACCGATACCATTAGATGTCGCGATCTGACTGACCGCATAGATCGGACCGTCGACAGACTGCGTCGGGTAGCTGTCTCCACAGATATACGAACTCGAATTGTTTGGGCACTTCGTATAAAAGCTGCCATTCGTGTTCAGGCGATCATATGTGATCGTTGTCGTCGCACCAAGCCCATTCGATATCGACGTCAGCAACTCTGGCGTATACGAAAAGGTGTAAACAGTAAAACCTACTTTTAGATCGGGAATGCCATCATTATTGGTATCACCTAAAACAACCCCGGAAATAGAAGATGGGGCCGCGAGCGTATAAGAAAGAACGAAACCATTTCCTGTAGACAGATAGATATTTATAGACGTAGTCGAAACTTCAACAATATCAGTCTTACCATCTCCGTTTACATCACCAGCCAGTAGCTCATGGGCACCAGTTGTTTTAAACGTCATTTGCAAATAACTATAGGCTCCGGCCCAACTGCTAGGCACTGTAAAACCAGAGTCCGTCAATCCGGCCCCTGTAGAAAAATATAACGTTCCAGAACCACTCGACGGGACAACCAAAACATCAGTCAAACCGTCCCCGTTAAAATCACCAGTAATAATCTGAGAGCCGGACCAATAAGGCACAGATGCCGATGTTGCATTCGGGCTGCAATAATATCGTATAAGATGATCACTGGAACTTTGCGTCAGAAGATCTGAGCAACCATCTCCGTCGAAATCACCCGAAAACATATCAAACCCAGAAGTATAAAAGTTAGATGGTAATGGGTGATTACTATCCGTTGTAAACGTACCATCTCCACTACTTAAAACACCAACATACTCTGTACGACCGTCCCCATTAAAATCACCGGCATAGCTATACGGCAAATTAAAATCGGTAGATGATGTCTGTGACCCGACTATATTATCACCGCTAAATGAATTCGTATTTGCTAAAGCGTTCTGGGTCAGGTGTGTAACAAGCACATCGATACTGACGTCCATCCCGCCAGCATATTCATACACATAGCGTTTATATAATTGACCATACATCAAATCTAGGACGCCACTCCCAGTGTCGTCTATGGCAGTCATAGTCTGCGCCGCTCCGGATAGAGTACAACCTGAATATGGACACGATTTTATAAAAGACGCTGTCGGTGAAAATGTTGTAAGTGATGAGAAATTCGGAGAAAATACACTATCCGCAGCTCCAAAATGCATTCCAAATGTTGCAATTGCCGGGGATGTATCCGTTGTCGCCGTAGATGATGTATAAATTACGTCTGCAAGCCCGTCACCATTGAAGTCGCCCAAAACCGCATTGGGCAAGTTATAGTCATATGTATTGACCGCAATGGATATAGCATCTCTGGTTCCTTGCCATCCTAATGTGGTTGGTGCGAGGCAGTTTCCGGAACCATCGCATAAAGTCACAGTGGTCAACCGAGAATGCCTGGTCGACGTACCGAGCTCATAGGTCAGCTGATAATCATAAACCAGTGACGAGCCCGCATAGGCCTGCACGTTGCTTAAAAGCACCGTCGTTTTTGTATATGACCCGCCATGGTAAAGCGTTGCACTATCGGGACGCGCAGTGTTGTACACAAAACGTATCGAATTATAGGCCGACAGGCTGGTATTAGAGTTTCCGGTATAATCAATTCTTGACGGATATGTTTGACCGTTTGTCGTATCGTTTATGTATGTAACGCTATAATAATTGCCTTTTACGTCTGATACTTTGTTTAGCGCCCAGGACCGGGCGGTACCCGACCCCGAGGTTGTGAGAATCCGGGAATCTGAACTATTGCCAAACTCCATAATTTGGCCAGACTTCGTCCAGACCTTAAAATAGGTCGGCCCCGTGCCGGACGTTCCGTAAGATACAATCTTGGAGAAACTTTCGAGCTCCGTACGATACTCTGTGCCGGATGCGCCGTATGTACCGCTTACCGCAACAAGCCTTTGCCCCTCGAAACAAAACCGATCGTTGGCATCATAATTAACCCCGCCATGCACACCATCTTGTGCCAAGGTCCGCGGGCAGCGCTCAATACTTTCCAGCCCCGATAGCATCCAGCCAAGACCAACGATGCCATCGCCGCTTTGGCTCGAATAATCCAACGAGAGCACCGGAGCTATTCCGGCCGTCCCTGGCGGTGTCGTAATCGGAATTGAGTATGTTGCAGCCCCTCTGGAATTGACGCTAAATTTTCCAGGAACCGACATCGGTGGAGCGCTCGCAGCAAACGCCGCGCCACTAGCCGCCAGCGACAAAAGAGACACCCCAAACACAGCCATCACGCTGACGGCAAACCGCACAGCTATGGATCTATTAAGCCGGATTGTGCGCGGCCTAATTACGTTCGTGTTTTTAAGTATCTTTTGCCCAAGCACAGCGCAGCTAAACACATAGCAATTACGCAGCATCCCCCACCCCACACTTTTATTATACTAAAAGTACATGAAATGGACAGGATTGCAACTATGACAAGCCACAAAGTTGCACACCATCAATAAGTGCAAACTCAAGGTTGTAGATGCGAGTTGTTTGATACCTTTAGCAAAATGCAGCCAACAGCGAAACGCAGCAGGTACAACAAGGCGGAGATGTCGTATTTGAAGGTCACGACAAAAAAACTGCGCTTCACGGTCGTCACTGCAATCGCGTATCTGTTTTTCGACCTAGCCAGATCAATTGCGCGACACACAATCTACCAAAACACACATTCCTGAATACCCATCATGCTGCAACAAACTGCAACGCGGATTTAGCCCCAGTGGGACACCTGATCAGGCACGGATTACCTAATTTTATCCCCTGCCCGGATGGGCGTTTTGGGTGCAACAAAACCGACATGAAAAGCGCGCGGGCGAGGCGGGGGGAAAAGCGCGCAGAATGAGGTCCCGCGCAAACATTAAATGGCACGTGAATTTAGAGACAACGCCCAACCCACTTGGAGACTGCGCCACACCAAGTGCCCGCCATTGAGGAGACACAAAACTTAGCCCTCTATAAAAAAAGCAACCGACACGACACACCACCATGCACCAAATGAGAAATTTGCCTGATATACCGCGACGTTTCTTGACTTACTCAGCACTAGTTGCACGAGGATTGTTCAACAACCGCGTTACACTACAGCGTGCAATCGATAAATATGGCTTCCCCAGACCATACCGGCTAGGTGCACGACGTGTGACGTGGGACGCTGACGAAGTCGACACTTGGATACAGAGTCGCAAGGGGATGAGCATAGAACAAGCTCAGTATCCAACAGGCTAAGCTGACGCTTTGGGGCCCCAATTGGGGCCCTGAGCATTTCCAACCAATACAAGTCCCAACAAAAATAAACCTAAGCCATTGATTTCATTGGTGACCCCGGCGTGGCTCGAACACGCAACAACCTGCTTAGAAGGCAGGTGCTCTATCCAGTTGAGCTACGGGGCCAAAGCCAGACGTTTGGCTGCCAATCACGCATGGCTGGCGAATCCCCCCTGAATAAGGGGATTTTGTCAGAAATTCGATAGTTTTTTTAATGCGACCAGGCGATTTTACGGTCACTGCGGAAATTATCAGCATAAGCCTTATGCTTGGGCGCTACCGGCACAGCATTCCGGACCTCATAGGCCAGCCCGCGCCTGTCCGCATAGGCCTTAGCCTCCTCCAGCGTTGCAAAATGCAGCACAACCTGGGTTACGGTGTCGGACGAACCGGTCCAGCCCATCAACGGGTCGGTCGTCTTGGGCGCATCGGCCGAGAAATTCAGGCGCCAGCGCGCCTCAGCGGCCTTACCGGACTGGGTGACACTCGGTTCCTGACGAACGATGATCGCGTGCATGTCATTTTCCTATAAAAGCGAACAGAAACGGGCCACACGGAAAGAGGCAACCCAGCAAGTGGGCCATGTAAACCTAGAGATACCAGTTTTAATGGGTTGGCCAAAAAATATCTACCCTTGCGCCCGATTAGAATGATCTAGGTTAGCAATTAGCTGCCATGTGGGGCCCCATATCATGACCGCCCTAGCCCTCACGCCCCGTGTGGGCGACTTTGACTGGCGAGGTTATAAAACGTCGCAGATCGGCACCAAAGGCCCGCTGACTTTCTGGCACCGAATACACCATGTGGCCACCGGGATAAAAATGCAGCGCAACACGGTCTGCAGGCCAATTGGCGCGTTCAACAAGATAGCGCGCCGCCCCCATGCTGGTTTGCAGATCATAATAACCACCGGCGACCATCAGCCTGAAAGCCGGGTTTGCAACGAACAGTTCGCTGATCGGCTTGTCATAGGGCCAATCGTCAAATGGCGTTGCCGCCGCCCCGTATGACCAGTCGGTATGACCGGAGCCAACCGTCATGGCGGTGTAGCTGTCACTATCGGCAATGGCGAGATCCTGATGCAAATACTGCCGGACAAGTCGGAAATACGACGCATCGATCCCTTCGGCCGGATCAGTCTTTTGATCTGCTGGCGCACTATAGCGACCATCGCTCATGGCAAGCACCTGATGGCTGTCTTTCAGCAGCTCGCGGCGAAATTGATTTTTGGTGATGGTCAGTCCGCTTGCCAGATAAAACTCAGCGGGAATACCGGTATAGGCAGCAAGCTGCGCGGCAATAGCCTTACGACGTTCTGTCGCCAGGGCCTTACCTTGATAGAGCGCAGGCAGATAGCTGTCACCAGCGAAACGATAAACCTCGTCAAGGAAATCCGCCAACGATTTGCCGTTCGTGCTCGCTTTACCATAATGCACCGCCAGTGCCGCAAGTGTGGGCAACGAAACAACATAGCTGAGGATATTGGCCGGCCGCTGCGAATATTCGATAATGTTCACCGCCTGACCAAGCAGGATCACGCCCGCCGGGGTAATACCGCGCTTCTGCAGCAGCGCTGCGGCGACCGGGGCGCGAATGGTGCCGTAACTTTCCCCCAGAATATAGACCGGCGATCCGTCACGATGATGGCGGGCCAACCATGCAGCAACAAAGTCGGCAAACTGCTGTGCATCAGCATCAACCGAGAAATATCCATCCACAGGACTGCCATTTTGGGTGCGGCTGAAGCCGGTGCCTGCCGGATCGAACAGCACAATATCGGCACAATCGAGTGGACTGTCAGGATTGTCTGCCAGACGGGCATTTGCCGGATCCGCTTTGCCCTCGGCGATAACGACACGCTTCGGTCCCAACGCCCCCATATGGACCCCGTAAGAGGCATAGATGGGCCCACCATTGAAGGCAAACAGAACAGGCCGGTTACCGGCTTTATGCGCAAGGTAAGATATCCCGACCAAACGCAGGTCCGGGTGCCCGGCCCTTCCAGCGATATCAAAGGGCTCGACAACAGCGTCATACGCAATGCGTTTGCCAGCGAAGACAGCATTATGCTGTGTACTGACAGTTTGCGGTACCGGCTCGGCGGCCAGCAGCGGCGGGATGCCGATCAGTGCCGCCAGCATAAATGACGCCACACCAAACGTCGTCAATTTCCTCAAAAGCATAAGCCAACCCTGAACATGAAGACGAAGCACACTCTATGACAAAATACGCTGCATGCTAGCCTAATATAGAAATGTGATAACAACCCTGCGGTGTGTCACGCATAAAGCTTGTGATAAACATCGATCAGGCGAAGGGTTTATGCTGGGGGATTTTACACTGCCTAAAGCTTACGCCGTTGCATGCCGCTGCATTGTGCGGCTAAGCTTTCCTTCAGAACAACGCTAGAGGCAGCAATGGATCTGAACAGACGGTCGTGGTTGGGTGTTATGAGTGCGTTGCCGCTGCTTGAGGCCGCAGGTGCAGGAACAAAAGTACCAGCGGGTGGGGCGCTGGTGGGGCGGGATGAATTTCCCCTTGATGGCGTTTACCTCAATGGCGCTTACACACATCCACTACCCGTGCGCTCGGCCAAAGTGATTGAGGCCTATCTCAAACGGCGTACCTATATCACAACGCCATCGACACTGCCTGAAGCACCAGCGGGGCGCAAGCTGGCCTCAGAACGCTTTGCCAAACTGATCAATGCCAATGTGGATGAAGTCATCTTGGTGCCGAGCACAACCTATGGCGAAAACTATGTCGCCCGCGGACTCGGGTTGGGCAAGCCCGGCACCAAAGTGGTGAGCGATATTCTGCATTTCGAAGGCTCACTTTATTTATATGAGAGCCTGACCAAAGGCGGCATGGCGCATGTTACCGTAGCGGCGCGCGACGGGCGCATTGACCTAAACGATATGGAAAAGGCGATTAGCCGCGACACGACCTTGGTGTCGGTCTCTTATGTTTCCTACATTAATGGTTTTCAGCACGACTTGAAGGCACTATGCGATCTGGCTCATTCGCGCGGTGCACTGGTCTATGCCGACATTGTACAAGCCGCAGGATCAGTACCGCTGGATGTCAAGGCAACCGGGCTCGATTTCTGTGCCGCATCCGGTTTCAAATGGATGATGGCCGAACAAGGTGCCGGTTTTCTTTATGTTAAGTCCGAGCATGTCGAACGGATGCAGCGCACACTTTATGGTTATATGCAGCTTGACGATCTCAACTATCATGCCTTTCCTTATGACCCACCAGGCCAAAAACTGTTCGATTATGTTCAGGCTGGCGGCATGTCGGGTCATTTCGGTGTTGCCACCGTAGCCAATGGTTTGATCATCGCGCTGGCAGAATCCCTTGGGTTGATCCTCGACCTCAGCGTCGAACGCATTCAGGCCCATCGTGTGCCGATGATCCGCCGATTGCAGCAAGCCCTGCCTGCAAAAGGCTTCCAACCAATGACCCCAGCCAATTCCACCGCACCGATTGTGACCTTCGCCTATAAAGATGCCGCAGAACGATTTGCGCCCGCGCTTAAGAAGGCTGGTATCAACGCGCAACTCTATCCCAACCGTCTGCGCGTCTCGCCATCAGTCTATAACAGCATGGACGATATCGAGCGATTAATCGAAGCTTTGACCTGAGTTGCCGTTTTTTTTTGCTCTGTTGAAACGCCAGCAACAACACACCAAATGAGAGAATTTTATATTTATCAATGTTGCGCCGATGCATAGCTTTTGCGGGGAGCGAATGAAACAACTCCCCGCCCTTATATTTTTCTCAGTATGCAGCGTAAATATTCCACCTACCGCCATTTAACGCAAAAAATATGCACACCTAAAATAGGTATGCTGCCACAAGATTAAACACACCCAATAAATTACACTGATAAAAAACACCCAATACGTGTTTTTATGCATAAACCTTCTAGCCAGTAACTGGCATTGCCTTTCACAAGGCAGCCACAAAGCTTACCTGCTGGCACTTTAGGCAAAACAAAGCACATTTTATTGCGCACTGAGCCAGATGACGCATGATGCTTTCATTTCTGCCGGGTATCCATGCATTTTAATTCTGGCACACAACTTGCCTACTTCCATAGCTGTGTGTCGGCAAAGACGGTCCGCGCGTCAGCGCGATAATACCGATTGCCATCGGCGTGTCTTTTGATGGGGGTACCCTGTGCGTATAAAACAACACATTACCACAACCGCTACGTATCGCTCGGCCAGTGCAGCGTTGTTGGCTTCTACGGCACTGGCAAGCGCCTTACTGTTATTGCCACAGATGGCACAGGCTGCCGGTAGTGACAGCTCTGAAACGATGGAAACGGTTATTGTTACCGGCGCCAAAACCAACGAACGCCAGATTGATGTCGCGATTCCGATTTCTGTGGTAACCGCTGATAAGCTGACACAGACCAACAGTGTACATCTTGAAGATTACGCGTCCTCAATTCCGGGCCTCAGCATTTCATCGCAGGGCAATGGCCGCACAGGCGTGGTTATCCGCGGCATCACCACCGGCAACGGCAACAATCCGACCGTTGGCATTACTATCAACGACGTTCCGATTGGCTCCAATCTTGACGATACCGTAGTCCCCGATCTTGATCCTGCCATCCTGAGTGGCGTCGAAGTCCTGCGTGGACCGCAAGGTTCACTTTACGGCGCATCAAGCATGGGCGGCCTGATCCGGTATGTTACGACAGAACCCAGCCTGACAGAGATGTCGGGGGAAGTGGGCGTATCCGCTGATACCGTTGCCCATGGCAATTACGGTTATGGCATGCACGGCTACATCACCACGCCAATCATCGAAGACACACTGGGCTTGCAAGTCAGCAGTTTCTACCGCGTTGACCCCGGTTATATCGATAACATTACAAGCGGCAAACATAACGTCAACACCGCGCGAACTACTGGCGGCCGTGCAGCCTTGTTGTGGCAGATTACACCAGATGTCAGTTATGAGCTGGCCGCCATTATTGAAACGCGCAAATCCGGCGGTACCAATGGTATCGACCTCAACTATGACCGCTCGCAAGTAAACAGCGATTATTACTCCCAGAGCCGCATTCCAGGCACAGGCCTTGGCTATATGAATCTTGGAGTTTATAGCGGCACATTAAAGGCCAATCTCGGCTTTGCCTATTTTACCGCCATCACAGCCTTCAACCGTACCGCATTTAATGGCCCGCAGGACGTTTCGGCGACCTTTGGTCATTATCTGCCATTGTTTGGCTTATCGACGGATGATTACGGCACGGCGATCAAGAACTATTCTCAGTCGAACAAATTCTCTCAGGAAATCCGCCTAGCCTCTAAACCGGGCGACGATCTGGAATGGATGGTCGGCGGCTTCTTCACCCATGAAGCCTATCTGTCCAATCAGACGATTTATGCGGTCGACGCAAAAACAGGGGCCGACATTGGTTTTCCGTCGCTCGACACAGCCTACGCCCCCAGTTCCTACACGGAATATGCCGGCTTTGCTTCTGCCACCTATCATTTCTCGCCGGCTTTTGACCTGCAGCTTGGCGGCCGCATTGCCGCACTACATCAGTATTTTCATGAGGTCGACGGCGGCCTGATGGCAGATGACGATGAACAAGGTTCATCTTCCTCGAACGTCTTCACCTATGCCATCACGCCGCGCTATCACATCAGCGAAGACATGATGGTCTATGCCCGCATTGCTACCGGCTATCGCCCCGGCGGACCAAACTCTGCCCCCGATGCCCCAGTCAGCTATGGGCCTGACCGCACGGCCAATTACGAAGTGGGCTTTAAAGGCGTGATCCTGCCCGATCTGCTCACGCTGGATGTCTCGCTGTTTAATATCGAATGGCGCAACATCCAACTTCAGGCGGCAACGGCAGACGGCTATTCCTACGTTCAGAACGGTGGCGCTGCCCGCAGCCGTGGCTTCGAATTCTCCAGCACCCTGACACCATCCGACGGGCTGACAATTACGGCTAACTTCTCTTATGCTGACGCCATTCTGACCCAGAATGTCGACAATTCGAGCCTGTACGGCCTCAAAGGACAACGCCTGCCTTATTCGAGCAAAACGTCTGGCAGTCTGTCGGCTGACCAGAAATTTCCGATCATGACAGGCATTGATGGTATAGTTGGAGCAACCTTCAATTATATCGGTTCGCGCTACAGCCTGTTCCCAAAGACATCCGGTGGCGAACGCTTCTTCATGCCGGCCTATGGAACAGTTGATCTGCACGCAGGTTTTGATACCGGCAATTGGGAATTCACGCTCTACAGCAAGAACCTGTTTGATCAGAAGGGGCTGATGCAGGCGTCCTCACGTGACGTTGTTACCCGCACGGGGGATTATAACGCGGCAACGATCACACCGCGTACAATCGGCATTTCTGTCAGCCGACACTTCTGATCGGCCGGAGGGCTTATAATGAATGGGGCAGCAAGCATACAGCTTCTGCCCCGTTCGCATTTTGAGGTAGAGTAACCTGAACGTGAAGGAGCCTGACATGCTGCCATGGCGCATAAAAATTGTGTTGGCACTGATGGCCGGGCTGATGGCGGCCCCCGCCGCGGCTGAGCCATTTTTGCATCTGAATTTAAAGCCCCACAGTAGCAACGGGACGGTAGATTATATCGATGTCACACTAAACGTTGAGCAGCCCAGCCTGAAAGTGGGGGACGCCGCTCTCGCCATGCCGCTCGACATCGTTTCAGTTCCCGCCATGCACTATGATGGCGACACGCTTTCGGCCATCGATAGCAAGGGCGCACTACCCCTATCCTATAAGGATTCCGCCTTTGCCCCATCCGTCAATGGCCGGCGTTGGTATGCAAGCCGCGCCAGTGTTGGCGACGTCACCTACCACTACCGCGCCTTGCCGCGGAAAATATCCGCCACCACACGGCCCGGACCACTATTTGATCTACATGCGGAAAGTGGTGGCTTAAACGGTGCAGGGCTTACATTTCTGGCCTTGCCGCAAAACGACATGGCTTATCATATCACGCTGCACTGGGATCTTTCCGCCATGCCAGCGGGCAGCCGCGGGGTTTGGAGCTTTGGCGAAGGAGACGTTAGCAAAACCGCCCCGGCAGATGTTCTGGCCAACAGCTTTTATACTGCCGGGCCACTAAGCAGTTATCCGGCGATGGGGGGCAACCATTTCGGCATGTACTGGCTGGGCACCCCCTCCTTTGATGTTGCCAAAATAGGTGGGTTTATCGACGCGCTTTATACCTATATGGCGAAATATTTCGATGATGAAAACGAATCCTACCGCATCATTATTCGCAAAAATCACTATCGCGGATCGAACGGCACGGCACTGACCAAATCCTTCATGTTCAGCTACAGCGACGGCATCGCACTGACCGATCTCGGCCTGAAAGAACTGCTTGCCCACGAGATGACCCATAATTGGCCCGAGCTCAGCGGCAGCCATGGCGACATTTCCTGGTATAGCGAGGGAACTGCGGAATATTATTCGCTGATACTGTCTTATCGCGCGGGTCTGTTGAGCGCCGATGATTTCTTGACCTTCTTCAACGACCGTGCCGCCGCTTATTACACCAACCCCTTACAGCAGCTGACCAACCGTGAAGCGGCCAAACACTATTGGCAGGAAACACTGGCACAACGCGTACCCTATGGGCGCGGCCTAATGTATCTTGCGGTGACTGATGCAAAAATCCGTAGTACAAGCGGCGGGAAAGACAGTCTTGACAGTATCGTCAAGGCTTTAAGCAAACGGGACAGAACCGGGCAGTCCTATGACATTGCGACCTGGCGCAACATGATTGCCGCCAAACTAGGCCCGGAAGCACTGCGTGATTACGATGATATGGTGGCCGGAAAAACCATTATTCCGCCGCCAGGAATGCTTGGTCCCTGCTTCAGTGCCAAGCCAACCCAACTGCCGGTATTTGAACTGGGCTTCAGCGAAAGCTCCCTTCAGGGTGACAAGAAGATCGTCAGCGGACTGGTGGCTGGATCTGCGGCAGAAAAAGCCGGCCTGAGAAACGGCGATGAAGTGTTGCTGTACTCGAATGTCAGCGATTTGTTATTCCACTGGCACCAGCATATGCAAATGACGGTGCGCCGTGCCGGCAAAGATATCACCATCGCGTATGCCCCCCATGGAGCCAATGTACCGGGCTATCAGTGGGTGCGTAATGCAAACGTTGCTGACAGCGCCTGCAAACTTTAAGGGTAGTATATAAAAACGACGCATCGCAGATCTTGCGGTGCGTCGTTTTTATTTTCATGTAATAAAGGCTTATTTTTGAGTTACAAACTGGCGCACAGCTCTGGTAAAGCCTTTGAGGTTTTCATCGCCCTCGTAAACGCCATGCCCCGATGGCTGTGTCAGGATCGTCAGGCGATTAGCCGGGATCCCGGCGTGGCGCAGGGCATAGATACCGCCATACAGTGGCGTTCTTAAATCAAACAAGCCGCCAGCCCAGAACAGTCGCAGCGCCTTATCCTTTTTCATGGCGGTACCGATCAGAGCGGCAGGCATTTTGATGGCGTCATCGACATCATATTGCCACTTGCTGTTCACCTCCATATTGAGCGTGGTGTAGCTTTCCGTCGTCTTGAAGCCCAGCTCCCCGGTAAGATAGGCCTGCACGATATCCTTGGTCGAACTGCCGGGTTTAAGCGAAAACATCGACGGATCATCGAAG
Organism: Micropepsis pineolensis; assembly: GCF_055392125.1. Classification (NCBI taxonomy): domain Bacteria; kingdom Pseudomonadati; phylum Pseudomonadota; class Alphaproteobacteria; order Micropepsales; family Micropepsaceae; genus Micropepsis; species Micropepsis pineolensis. The sequence continues at coordinate 1,964,267 of NZ_AP042408.1, read as the reverse complement.
GGCGGCTTCTTGTCGGCATAATCGGCGATCTTACCGATGATGCGGGCATCACTTTGCCCGGTGCGTAGCCCCTGCCCCTTCAGCATATTGAGCATCTGATCATAGGGATCTAGGCGCAGATCCTTTTGTGCAATCAGCTCGGGCGTAAGGCCAATACGTTTGGCAACCTCTGTTGCGATTTTCTGTTTCTCAGCGGCTGGGATCGCACTGCCTTCGACCAGTGCAGGCAGATAGACCGTGCGAGAAAACTCTACCGCCTCGTCAAATGCACCTTGCGGATCTTTGGTCAATGCATTGTGACCATGAAAGGCCGCAACCGATGCCAGGCTCGGCAGTAAGGTCATCGACTGCAAATCGGCATCCTGCGGATCGGCATAGAGCGAAATCAGCAGCACACCACGAATAGTATAACCACTGTGGGTGGCAACAATCTGGGCGGCACGGTTGGTGCCATAGCTTTCACCGGCGATAAAGACCGGCGAGGCCTCGCGCTGGTGACTTTTCAGCCAGTCAGCAATGAAATGGCTGACCGCCGCTGCATCGGCAGACACCCGCCAGAAGGCTGCACCATCCTTGCCGGGCAGCGGACGCGCAAAGCCTGTACCAACCGGATCAATAAACACCAGATCCGCGCAATCGAGTGGACTATCCGGGTTATCAACCAGATGCTGGCCCGCTTCACCACCAACGATATGGCGCGGACCTAGCGCCATGTGCAACGGCGAAGAAGACGCGCCGGGACCGCCATTGAAGAAGAAGATCACCGGCCGCCCGGCATCATGACCGTCTTTGACATAGCTGATCGAACCGAGGCTGGCAGCGGCGGCACCATCTGCACCTGCAACCCCGGTTAAGGCAACTGTCGCACTGTAGCCGATGGCGTGACCGTTAAACGTACCGTCATGGTGGGTTGTCGCCGCACTATCCGCAGCCTGGGCCGGTAAGGCGAGAAAAAGCAACGCCAGACTGGATAAAAACAAACGTATCATACTTTTTTCTCCGTATGCCGATGACGCGCTTCAACCGGCAGGGCGTAACGATGGCATAGTCTAAACCACTTGCAAATAGGATGCCGCCCATACGCACCGCGCACCATCAGCTTGACAGACCAGAGCACAGCGCCACCTGAAAGATTTTTGCACGTGTTGCACCAACCACACCCACAAACACATGCACGTATTGTCACAAACAGAAAATTTATGCAGCCAATTGAAGGATCAACGAACCGGCTCGACAGGTTGGCCCATCCTGCGCCTGCAGGCTGGCGTTAAAACGGGCAGCATAACGGGCAATCCGAACATTTTGTCGCCACGCAACCACCGCAGTAAAGAAACGGCCCATTCCACGCCGGGAATGAGCCGTTTTCTTTATAAAATCGTAAGAACCAGATCAGGGGCGACTGATACGAACCGACCAGCCTGCGCCATAGGCGATGTTGTGATCGTGCGCATAGTTACCCTGATTGAGAGCCAGAGACACATTCAGCAGGCTGTTGATATAGACCATCGGGGCCCCAACCGGCACATCGCCAAAGGTTCTGGTGAATGGTGCCGTAACGGCGTCAACCAACTTGCCGTCATGGAAGATTTCGAATTTCACCTGATCGCCCGGCTTGAAGCCGAACTGCGTAAACAGATTTTGCGGAATGTTAGTCCAGATATTGCCGAACTGAATATCCAGAGCCGGGATCATACCTTTTACACTGTCACCGTCTTTGACCGGGTGCTGATAGTCGAGGCGAACCAGCTGACTGACCGGCATCAGGGGACCAACCTGCTCGAACGTAATGCGTCCCGAGGCCAGGCGCGCACCGGTGTAACCAAAAACGTCACGACCATAAAACGTGTTGCTCTGCTCCGAACCGGGCAGACGGTTCACCTTCTCGTTGATAACGCGAACCGCATCGACGCCTTCGATTTCGTCAATCAGCGTCAAAAGGCCGTTATCGGGTAACACATAATAGTGCCCGGCCTTAGTATGGGCGACAATCGAACGGCGCGTCGTACCGACACCGGGATCGATCACACCAACGAAAACCGTCCCCTTGGGCCAGTACGGTGCCGTCTGATACAGACGATAGGCGCCTTCCCAGATGTTGCCTGCAGGAATTTCGTGGGTCAGATCCGCAATCAGCAAATCGCGCGAAACTCCATAAGACACCCCCTTCATCTCGGAGACCGCGCCATCCTTAAGGCCAAAGTCAGTCATCAGAACCAGCGGTGCCGTGGCGTGTGTGGCGATGGCGGGGGCAGCCTCGGCCACAGTGGCGACGCTTACCGGCAACATTAGCAGACAAGCGACGGTCAATACTGTTTTGCATTTCATATTAGGAACCCTCTTTGACATAGACCGGTGGGTATTGATGGTAATTCTGATTTGGCGATGGTTGCCGGCAGGGGTTGGCAGACCAAGGCCCTATCGCTCATTGCCGTATGGCATCATAGTGCGGAATATTCCATACCAATTGGACCATTAATTATCGTAAATAAAGTTGTATAACTACAACATCATTGTATTATATTTATAAACCGCATCTTATATGCCTTTTTTTGCTTGCGTTACTATACCTGCGCTGCTGTCGTGCATTTTAAGCGCGCGGGGTGCGTTGCGATCCGCGCCAAGACCTAACAGGAAAATGCAGAACGTTCATGGGGGCATATCTGCCAGATACGACATTTTGGGGGCTTGTGCATAGCCATCCGCGGCAATCATCCGCAGATCGCATCACACATCAACACCCGCAAAAATAGTCACCAGATAAAAGTCCGCACACTTCGTATCTTTCAGCATTTTCTTACCCCCTGCCCGGTTCATGCACGTTTTAAGTGATTTATGTGTTTTACGTTTGAGGACATCCATGACTAAACTTCGTTTAAATCGCCTTCGTACGGCTTTGCTCGTTGGGGCATCGCTTGGCGCATTCACCATCCCCGCCCTTGCAGAAGCCGCCGCGGGCGAAGATGCTGCCAACGAGGTGGTCGTCGTTACCGGGACGCGCGAAGAAGGCCGTCATGCCCGCGAAAGCGCAACCCCGATTGACGTTGTCAGCGTCGGTACACTGGCCGCGACCGGCACCGGGAATGTGCTCGACGCACTCAAGAACACCCTGCCCGCGGTCAATGCCCCGGCAGTTGGCTATGACGTTGGTGCCCTGGCACGGACGTTTCAGTTGCGCGGGCTCAGCCCCAGCCACACGCTGGTGCTGGTGGACGGCAAACGCCGTCATTTGTCGGCAAGCATTTACGCCGACTCCGATCCGGCACAGGGCTCCAATGCGGTTGATCTGGACCTGATCCCGCTGAATGCCATTTCGCACATTGAAGTATTACGCGATGGCGCGTCGGCCCAGTACGGCTCGGATGCTATTGCCGGTGTGGTCAACATCATCCTGAAGGATGATGTTGATGCCGGCTCGGTATCGGTGCAGGGCGGCACCTATTACAAGGGCGACGGGGCCACTTTTCAGGCCGATGCCGATAATGGTTTTGCCATCGGCACCGATGGGCAGCTGCATGTCAGCGTCGGCTATCGTTCACATGGCTTTTCCAACCGCAGTGGAGACAGCGGCGGCGTGCAACCTGCCAAGGTGCAGGGCGACCCGCATTCGGTGCTGATTACAACCAGCTACGACTATACCCAGCCGCTGGGGGCCGACATAACGCTCTACAGCTTCGCCACCTATGCCGCCCGTCAGGCTCGCGCCTATGAAAATCCGCGGGAGCCGGGCACGATTTCTGATGACGTCGATGCGCTGTACCCCGACGGATTCTCGCCACAGGAAACTGTCAACGAACATGATTTCAGCATCACGGTTGGCCTGCGCGGTGAGGGTGACTGGAACTGGGACTTATCGAGCACCTATGGGCGGGATAATTCCTCGCTGCATAACATTCACACGGTGAACCCCGACCTGTTGGCCGATACCGGCAATGCACAAAGCGCCTTCTCTGTCGGTGGCTTTAACAGCAGCGAATGGACCACCAATCTTGATATCCATCGTGGCTTTAATATCGGGCTGGCCGCGCCGCTGTCGCTGTCCTTTGGGGTTGAAGACCGCTACCAGACCTATGAGATCAAGGCCGGTGAAGCCAATTCCTATTACGAAGGCGGGCCACAGGCATTCCCCGGCTTCCGCCCTACCGACGCCGTCACCGCCAACCGCAACAGTGCGGCCGAATATATCGATGTGACGATCCACCCGACCGAAAGCTGGGAAGTATCCGCAGCAGGCCGCGCGGAACAGTATGAGCAGGTTGGTAATCGCATCAACGGCAAGCTTGCCACCCGCTATGACATCAGCCCCGAACTGGCCTTCCGCGCCAGCGCCAGCACGGGTTTCCACGCGCCCACACTGGCCCAGCAATATTACTCGGCCACACTGGTGACCACAGGGGCAGCATCGATCCAGTTACCGCTCGGCACCCCGGGCGCAAAAATCCTCGGCGCGCCCAATCTAAAACCCGAAACATCGGTAAGCTACAGCGCCGGTGTGGTGGCAGAGCCGCTGTCCGGGGTCTATCTGACGGCAGACGCCTATCGCATTGATGTCGATAACCGCATCATTGAATCGGCGTATCTCTATGGTGATCTGGCACTGGCGGCGATTACGGCCAACGGGGCGTCGATCCCGGTTGGTGTATCGTCGGACAATGCGGCCGCGGTATTCTTTACCAACGGCGTCGATACCCGGACACAAGGGGTGGACGTAACCGCCAATACCATCACCCCGCTGGAACAGTGGGGCGAGATCCGTTGGGACGCCACGTTCAGCTATGTCGAAACCACAATCAGCCATATTCATGCCGCGTCAGCCGCGCTGACCGAGGCCGGGCTGACGCTGGTCGATTCCGTGCAGCGCACCAACCTCACCACAGCGACACCCAAGTTCAAGGCGTCGCTGGCGGCCAACTGGCATCTGGGGCAATGGGATGTGACGCTGCGGAACACCTGGTACGCCAACACCACACAGGCGCAGGGTTGGTCGGAACCCTATTACATGCTGAGGACCGGTAGCCGTGTCATCACCGATCTGGATGTCGGTTATCAGTTGACGGATCATATCCGGCTCGATGCGGGTGCCAACAATCTGTTCAACATCTATCCCGACAAGATTGCCGCGTCAGTTTATCAGAACCTCAATTACGACAAATATTCCCACATCTCACCGTTCGGTATTAACGGCGGGTCCTATTACATGCGGGTTTCGATCGGACTGTAACCGCTGAGAATGAAAACGCCTGCCCGGAGATTATACTTCCGGGCAGGCGTTTTTTTGCAATCGGCATCCCATCTTATCGCAGGACATGCCCCGACATTAGTTACCGACCGAGAAGAACGACATCATCTTGTCGAGGGTATTGGCTTCCTTGGCCAGTTCACGCGCAGAAGACGTGGTTTCCTGAACCATGGCGGCATTTTTCTGGGTCGCCTGATCCATCTGCGTCACGGCCTGATTGACTTCTTCGATACCTGTAGCCTGCTGCTCGGCAGCTTGCGCCATTTCGCCGACCAACGTGTTGATATTGACGACCTGCTCGACAATACGTTTGAGGGCCTGCCCGGTTTCATCGACGAAACGGACACCCTGCGTGACCTGATCGCTTGAGGCTTTGATCAGCGTCTTGATTTCCTTGGCCGCTTGCGAGGAACGTTGTGCCAACGCACGAACCTCCTGCGCCACGACCGCAAAGCCACGGCCCGCATCGCCAGCGCGGGCCGCTTCAACGCCAGCGTTCAGCGCCAGCAGGTTGGTCTGGAAAGCGATTTCGTCGATAACACCGATAATATCGGTGATTTGCTTAGACGAATTGGAAATCGTATCCATCGCTTTGATCGCGGTCTGTACCACCTGCTCGCCCGTTTCCGCGGTCTGCTTGGCTGTTGCCACGCCCTTGGACGCTTCGCGGGCATTACCTGCCGTCTTTTTTACAGTTGCGGTGATTTCCTCAAGCGCCGCAGCAGTTTCTTCCAGACTGGCGGCTTGCTGTTCCGTGCGTTGCGCAAGTTCGTTAGCCGACCGTGAGATTTCCGATGAACCGCGGGTTATCTGGTTTGTCGTCGACATCACGTTACTCATGGTGTCCTGCAAGCGATCCAGAGCAGCGTTGAAGTCTTCCTTCAGCTTGGCGAAGGAGCCGGTCAGATTGGCATCAACGCGATGCGTGAGATCGCCGTTGGCCAGAAGAGAGAGACCTTCACCAATGCTCTTGATGGTCAATTCAGTCAGCTCGGCCTGCACAAAGTGATACACCACAACGGCGACATCGGTGAACACTGAATACATCAAACTTTTGACGAATTCCGGACGACGCCCCTCGTCCAGCGCATCGCTGTCCAGTAGAGAATTGACCAGCCCCGCCGCATAATTCGGATAAACGTTGGCGAGATAATTCGTCAGCGTTGTGCGAGCGCTGATATCCTTAGTGATCTCTTCCTGGATCTTGAAGTAGTTCGCCGACAAATCGCCCGTGGCGATGTGCTGGAATTTGCGCTGTTCGCGCGCCAGAACGTCCGGCGGTAACGCGGTCAACGTGGCATCGGCCGCCTGATAGGCATCCAGCAAGGCATCATCCACGCCTCGCCCGATGCACTTAAAAACGATCTCGCCTGTAGCGCATTTTTCCGGCTGCCAGGGCGGCAAGCTATCTTCAAGACGGGCCATTTTGTTTTATCCAATATTTCCCGCAAAGAGATATAGGGACAAACAATCAATTTGAAGTTAAGCTCCGTTATTACAGCCCGAATACTATGTTCCATATCAAATCGAGTCGTGTGTCAGCATGACACCAGAAGTATTGTATCAGAACAGAACGGCATTTGTCGGACAACGCTGCGCACATTCAGCCCGCGTTTCGATAAGACCCATTGCCTGGATTGCATCTCATCTCGTACCGAAAAAACCGTTATAACCAGAAAATGACAGACCCGAGATTTTAGAAACCCCGTTTTTAATAAGCATTAATGGCACTAATCGAGACCTCAGCAGGGACGAGCTATACTATTGTCGATGCTGGTGCGGCGAGCAGCTACGCCAATGATACCGAGACGCCACAGACCACCATCAACTGGCTGCATCTGGATAATGGGTCCTACAGCGAACACGGCGCGGGAGTGGACAATCTGCATGTCAAAGCTTTCAGTGGCGACAACTTCACATCCACGACTAAGCGCCTAGCACCAAATGGCGCAAGGGTCGACGCCGGGCAGGTCTTATTCCACGGTGGTATGCTGAGCCTCAAAACGAATTATGACGGTGATTTCCGTGCTGGCTATATCGACCACTGCGGGAAAATCCAGCTCAATATTGCCTTCTAAACACGTATCACAGCGTTATGCTCCCATAGAATATGCCTTAAACATATGCCCATTCTATGGGGCGAACGCCCCGCATTACTGGATCATGCCACACAGCCATACGATACACAGACCGGATGGAGATGCACCATGATCGACCAGTACCTGACCTTTAAGGATCTCGTGCAGCGCGGCCTGTTCTCGAATCGCCACACGTTGCAGCACGCCATTCAGGCATATGGCTTCCCTCAGCCCTATCAACTGGGCGAACGACGCGTGGTTTGGTCTGCCAGCGAGGTCTAACCTATTGATTTTATGGTCGGGGCGAGAGGATTCGAACCTCCGACCCTCTGCTCCCAAAGCAGATGCGCTACCAGACTGCGCTACGCCCCGACGTTAGGCAACAGGTACACGAAAGCCGGTACCCGCATCAACCCGTATCATTTCTTCTTTGCAAATATTGACGACAGAACCTTGTCACCCGGCTTAATTCCAAGCTCGCCGGCCCGACCGCCATTCAGCTCCAGCACGGCCTGAACCGGCTCTACCGAAGGAATCGGGGTTTCTGAATAGGGTGTGGCACTGGCAACGATGGCGGCAATGGTGCCATCAGCCCGAATGAACAGCATATCGAGCGGCAGCGGGGTGTTCTTCATCCAGAACGCCACGTCCTGCGACTTATGATAGTCAAATAACATGCCGGAGTCGGGCGGCAGGTCTGTCCGTTCCATCAGGCCACGCGCCCGCGAAGCCGGGTCAGCGGCAATTTCAACCGAGAAGCTATGCGCGCTGTTGGCTGCTATGATTTGTATCTGCTCGACCGGCAGGTTCGTATGCGAACCACCGTGAGAACAGGCACAAAGGAACAAAAAAGCAAAACAAACAGCCAAAAACGGACGCATAGTTACCCTACCGACGGAAGATTTCCATCGCCGACCATAGACGCGCCCGTTTTAAGAATCCAGAACGATGACCTCTGCCGCCATTTCGCCCTTGGGGCCATCCCCCACCCGCACCCGCACATTCTGGCCCTGACGCAGCTCGCGAATGCCACTGCGGCGCAAGGTTTCCATATGCACGAAGATATCGGGGGTATCCGGCCCGCGCGACAGGAAGCCATAGCCCTTGCCGCGATTGAACCACTTTACCGTGGCATCAAAGGCAGGCCCGCTCGCCACAGGGACATAGCGGGTGGTATGTTGCATGGGCTGGTGCATAAGCTCGGCCGTGGAATTGTCGAGCGAGATCAGTCGACGTGCCTGCAGCCCCTTGGGCCCCTGCACCGCTTCACACACCACACGCGCACCTTCATACGCGGTCTTAAAGCCGGATTGGCGGATACATGTCTGGTGGAGCAAAACATCCCCTTCCACGCCGCTTGCCGGTTTTATAAAGCCATAGCCCTTGGAAATATCGAACCATTTAACCTGCCCGGTAATTTCCTGCGCTGCATTATCCTGTGCCGCCGCATGGGCTGCCGGCGCCAACGGCGCCGTGTTTGCCGTTTCAGAAACGGAGAGACTCATATCCATCACACCCTCGAATGGCTACTGAATACCTGATGTTGCAAATTATGTTAACACGAATACAACCATAAGTGAAGTAAGAATGCAGTACCCACTAGACAGCTTTTTTATCATTTTTATTGCGTATTATCATTTTAGTTTATTCCGTAACAGTTTCGTTTTGCTACGAAATCTGTTCAAAGAAGCCTTGCTTTCACCCAACTGACATCATCCCATATTATTACAACTAAGCCCGTCAAACCCGGTTTCTGACACACTTTGACAAGCTTTGCGTTTGCTACAGGCCGTCAAACACCGCACAGTACGAACAAAGGTGACGGCACAATGAAAGACGATAATAAACCCCACATTCTGGTGGTCGAAGACGCCCGTGATATTCGCGAACCTCTGGCGCGCTACTTACGCGAGCACGGCTATCGCGCCACCACGGCGCCGGACGCCGCCAGCGCCCGTAAGATTCTGAAAAGCTCAGGAATCGATTTGGCCGTACTCGACATCATGATGCCGGGGGAAGATGGCCTCAGCCTGTGCCGCTCGATACACGAGAGCACACAAACCCCGGTGATTCTGCTCACCGCCCGCGGTGAGGAAGTCGACCGCATTGTCGGCCTGGAAATGGGGGCGGATGATTATATCGCCAAACCCTTCAGCCCGCGCGAGCTGATTGCCCGCATTGCTGCGGTGCTGCGCCGGACCCAGGCCCTGCCCCCGCGGCAGAAACCGCCGTCGGCGTCCCGTGTCCGTTTTGGCGACTGGACCCTGGATACCGGCCAGCGCGAGTTGATCGGCGATGATGGTGTGGCGATCCCACTGTCGAGTGGTGAATTTCGCCTGCTGGCGGCCCTGATTGAACGGCCCAAGATTGCGCTGACCCGGAATCAGCTGCTGGATTTGACCAAGGGGCGTGATGCCGACCTGTTTGACCGCTCGATCGACAATCATGTCAGCCGCCTGCGCAAGAAGATTGAGCCGGACCCCAAAAATCCGCGTTACATCAAAACCGTCTGGGGCGGTGGGTATATCTTTGCGATGGACCCGGTTACGGAATGAAACGGCTTAGCAGCCCCTTACGGTTCTGGCCCCGCACGCTGGGCACCCAGCTGGTCGTTGTCACCGTGCTGGCGGTTATCATCTCCAACGTGGTGGTGGTGATCTGGTTCAGTCTGGGCCATCAGCGCGATAACGAAGCGGCGGAACAGGAACGCTTTATTGATCGGGCGGCGTCAACCGCCATGTTGCTCAGCAAGACCCCGCCGGATGTGCGGGACACGGCTGTGCGGGCGTTTTCAGGCAATTTCTGGGGCGGTCTTGGCGTTCACAAAGGCCACATCCCCTCGCAGGTCATGTCTAAAGACGAGCAAAAACTCTCTCAGCATTTACGGTCCATATTGCCGGAGGGTATGGCGTCTTCCGCCGCGGTCTATTTTAAGCCGCCGATTCCACTTCTGCAGCCACCGGACGGCATGGGCCCGCCCCACGCCCCACGCCCGGCCGAGAATTCCGGTGCCCCCCCTCCCGGTCTGCATCCGGGCGATCCACATATTCCAATGCCAGAATCCATGGGCAGGATGCTCTATATTATCATCCCGATGTCGCCCGATACCCAGCTGGTGGCCCACTTCTTTCGCCCCTCAGCCTTTTTCCTGCCCCCCCAGTTACTGCTGGCGGCCATTGTCACCATTCTGATTGCCTCGCTGGCGGCGGCCTATATCGCCCAGCGCGTGACACGCCCGCTGGCCAAACTGGCGACGGCGGCATCGAACGCGGCCCATGGCGGCGAAGCGGCCCATGTTCCTGAACAGGGCCCACAGGATGTACGCCGCGCGGCAGCGGCCTTTAACGCCATGAACGATCAGGTCAAGCGCACGTTGGAAAGCCAGCGCCATCTGCTGTCAGCCGTCGGGCATGATTTGCGTACACCCATCACCGCCATGCGCATCAATATTGAATTCGTCGAGGATGAAGAACTGGCCGGGCGGCTGGCCAAGAACCTGGACGAATTGCAGGCATTGACCGAAGCGGTGCTGTCGGCAGCCCGCGGCACCGGCGGGGAAACGCCGCGCCAGATGGATGTCAGCGCGCTGGTCGAAAGCCTTTGCGCCGATATGGACGATCTTGACCTGCCAGTACGCTGGCAAGGTGGCCCCCCGGCACCAATGCGTTGTCGGCCCAACGAAATGCGCCGCGCCGTACGCAATCTGATCGAAAACGCCGTCGCCTATGGCAAGAAAGCCGATGTTTCGGTCCTGGGCAGCGCCCAAGTGATCGAAATCCGGGTCGAGGACGAAGGCCCCGGCATTCCACCCGAAGACAGGGAACGGGTGTTTGAGCCCTTTGTCCGGCTCGAAGCATCGCGCAATACCGCGACCGGCGGTGTCGGGCTTGGCCTGACGCTGGTGCGCTCGATTGCCCAAGGCCATGGCGGCAAAATCGTGCTGGCCGAACGCGATGACGGCAAAAGTGGCCTCAGTGCCCGCATTCAGTTGCCACGCACCGAAGTCTAGAAACCCGGGGCTGCCACCCCCGTACGACAAATAAAAAAAGCCCTTACCGGTTACGGCAAGGGCTTTTCTTTAACTCAGAATTTCCGTCGATCAGAGATCGCCCAAGCTCGTGATTACACGATTGACCAGACCGTATTTGACCGCCTCATCAGCGCCCATCCAGAAATTACGCTCGGTATCGGCAACGACCTTTTCGAACGTCTGGCCGGTTTCCCGCGCGATGATGCGGTTAAGCCGTTCGCGCATTTTAATGATTTCCTCGGCCTCGATCGAAATATCCGAAGCCTGGCCCTGCACCCCACCCAGCGGCTGATGCAGCAGGAAGCGGGTGTTGGACAGACAAAAACGGTTTTCCTTTTCCGCCCCTAAGAAGATATGCGCCCCGGCGCTGGCCACCCAGCCGGTGCCGATGATCTTCACCTTGGGTCCGACAAAGCGAATCATGTCGTGGATGGTGTCGCCGGATTCGACATGGCCGCCCGGAGAGTTGAGCAGGATACGGATATCCCCCTCGCCTTCGGTGGCAAAGGCCATCAGCTGGGCGCACACCCGCTCGGCCATTTTCATGTCGACTTCGCCGAAGATCAGGACTGTGCGCGATTTAAACAGCGCCTGTTGGACGGGCGAACCCTGCGGTTCGTCGCTCTTTTTCTCTTTCTTTTCTTCTTCGTCTTCAAGGCGGGGCATGGCAACTCCAGATTCCGTCAAGGCCAAGCCGATTGCCGGGCCGTTCCGGCCCCCAACCAGCAAACCAAATGTATCGGCGTGAAAGATGGCACATCCGCCAGCCGGATGCCAGACAGCCGAAAGCCGGGTGCTTGATTTTTACGGGCAATATCCCGATAAACCCAATCGGAAATATCGGTTTTGACCATGCTGTCTCAAAAAGCCCGCTATGCTCTACATGCGCTGTTCGTTCTGGCGACGCGTGACAACAGTGAACCGATGATGATTGCCGACATCGCCGCCGAGGCGAATGTGCCGCGCAAATTTCTTGAACAGATTTTACTGGAATTAAAAAAACGCGGCCTGGTGCACAGCCATCGCGGCAAATATGGCGGTTACACCATGGGCCGTGCGCCCGAGGATATATCCTTTGCCGAAGTGATGCGGATTATCGACGGACCGCTGGCGCTCAGCCCCTGCGCGTCGCGCACCGCCTACCGCAAATGTGACGATTGCGACGACGAAACCGCCTGTGCGATTCGCAAATTCCTGCTTGAAGTCCGGGATTCTACGGCTGAAATACTGGAAAATAGTACCATTCTACAAGCCGTCACGTTTGAAAAGCGTGCAAAAAAGACACATACACGCAACAAATGACGCATTAATACAACACAAACACCACAATTCCTATTTTTTGAAATGTAACCTAGATGATAACCTTTATTTAAAGTTACAACTTTCAATATAGTCCTATGGACATCGTGGAGATAAAAAATATGGCAAATGCAACGCGAAAGCTCGCGGCAGCAGCCCTTTCCCTCCCCATCATCGCTATATCGGCCCATGCTGCGGACAAACCCGTTGCAACCGAAGCCAAAATTCAAGCCCTGCAGCAGCAGCTTGAAACGTTGCAGTCCCAGATTGCAGACATCAAGAAGAGCAACGAAGCCCAGATTGCTGACGTCAAAAAGAAGAATGACGAACTCGCCAAGCAGGCAGAGGACAGCAAGAAAGCCCAGTCGGGTGCAGCCAAGGTTACGCTGACCAACGGTCGGCCCACCTTCACCTCGGCCGATGGTCAGTTTACCGCGTCGATTTATGCCAATGGCCAAGCTGACTATGCCTATTATATGCAGGGCAAGGAAGCCCGCAGCCTCAGCAACGGTCCGGACCTTTCCAGTGGTGCCAATATCCGTCGTGCCCAGCTTGGTATTCAGGGCAAGGTGTTCGGCGACTGGTCCTATAACTTCCTCTATGATTTTGGCGGCGCGGGCACAGAAACCCCCGGCAAAATCCTGTATTCCTATTTACAGTATGACGGGCTGGCCCCCTTCTCGGTTCGCATCGGCGCCTTTGCACCGGCTTATAATGTGGAAGACCAGACCTCGTCCTCGCAGCTAATGTTCCTGGAACGCAGCTCGCCAACCAATATCATCCGTAACGTTGCTGGCTCGGAAGGCCGCTTGGCCATCGCGGCGATTTACGCGGGTGACGAATTCTTCGGCTCGCTGGCCTACTCCGCCAGCAAGATTGCCGAAACATCGCAGTATGATGAACAGAGCGCACTGGTCGGCCGTGCGTCCTATCTGGTCATCAATGACAAGGAAAGCGACGCCCACCTGCTGGTTGGTGGTGGCTTCACCCATGTCATGAAACTGCCGGATCTGGCAGCAACCAACACGGTAGGTACCCACACGCTGACCCTGTCTGACATCCCGGAACTTTCGGTTGATGACAATTCGGCCAAGCTGATTTCAACGGGTGCGCTGAATGCGGGTCACTTCACCGCGCTCAGCGGCGAAGTTGCCGGCAACTATCAGAACTTCTACCTGCAAGGCTCCTACAACTATATGCAGGTTGCCCGCGCAGCCACAAACTACACCGTATATAAATCTGCATCCTCGTCCTCAACGGTCAGCGCGCGCCCGGAAAGCGATAAATTCAGCGCCTGGTATGTGCAGGCCAGCTGGGTGATCACCGGTGAAAGCAAGCAATATGTACCGGCGACTGGCTCGTTCGGGTTACCGAAACCGGCCCACCCCTTCTCGATTAAATCGGGTGATATCGGGGCGTGGGAAATTGCGGCCCGCTTCAGCGATACCGATCTGAATGCCCATGAGGATGACCCGGCGAGCCTGATCACGGGCTGGACCTCCGCTGGCGTTAAGACCTATTCGTTTATCAATGCCGTGCGTGGTGGTGAGCAGAAGAACATCACGCTGGGCCTGAACTGGTATCCCAACAACACCATCCGCTTCCAGCTTGATTATATGTGGATCGACGTTGATCGTTTGGCGAGTGGGACAGCAACAACTGCATCTCTGTCGACCAAACAGATCGGTCAGGACTTGCAGGCCGTTGCGCTCCGCGCACAGGTTGCGTTCTGATCCGGTCAGGTTACGTAGCAATTACCTGTTCATTACGTACAGATTACGAAACAAGGACTGCGACACCCCGTCGCGGTCCTTGTTCGCATTACACTGTGTATGCTGAAATTCAGTACAAAGACCATCACACAAAAAAGGATTGCTGCACAAACCGTTCCGAAACCGAAAAGCTCTCAACGAGAGTACCAATTTGGTCGTGCTATACCCTGTCGCAGACTTGCGACAATTGTTATTCATAAGCCGCCCAGCTCTCGTTTAAATCGCGCCTTCTATGCATGCGTTTACCATAAATGCAGCATTTTCAGCGATTTTAATCACTAGTTCAGAGCTTTTCGTAAAATGTCACGCCGAGAATGCGCTGATATTTTTTGGGTTTCGCGTGAACGTTTCATGCACGCATCCAACGCCCTCTCAAAAAAAACGCATCTGTAAACAATGGAGCCATTCCATGGCGCTACCTAAAATAAACTTAGCTGCCGCAATTCTTGCTATCCCACTGGCCACCATACCGGCCTGTGCCGCAAGCGCGGATAAAACTAACCAAACTTCGGCAACTGACGCCAAAATCGAGGCTTTGCAGCAGCAACTTGCTTCGCTACAGGCCGAAATTGCCGAATTGAAACATAACTCGGAAAAATACGCCGAGGCCAAGAAGCAATATGAAGCCACGGAACAGCGCCTGGCTCAGGAAAAAAAGAAACAGGGCTCTGACGTCATCGCCTCTTTAAAAGATGGCCGCCCTTCTTTTGCGACCGCCGATGGTCAGTTTACCGCCAACATTCATGCTGGTGCACAGGCTGACTTTGCCTACTACATGCAAAACAAAAAGGGCACCAGCACCGGAACGGATCTGTCCAGTGGCGGCAACATCCGCCGGGCGCAATTGAGCCTGTATGGTAAGGTGTTTGGTGATTGGTCGTACAACTTCCTCTACGACTTTGGTTCGCCGAATACCGAAACCCCCGGCAAAATTCTCATGTCCTATTTGCAGTATGATGGGTTGGGCCCCCTCGCCATTCGCGTTGGCGCCTGGAACCAGGCCTATAGCGTTGAGGATCAGCTTACCGGCAATGACCTGATGTTCCTGGAACGCAACACCCCGACCGATCTGATCCGCGGTATTGCCGGTTCGGAAGGCCGTCTCGGTATCGGTGCCATCTATTCCGGCAGCCGTTTCTTCGGCGCACTGGCCTATACTGCCAAGAAGATCGCTGAAACCGGAACCTATGACCAGCAAAGCGCTATTGTTGGTCGCGCTTCGTATATGGCGATTGACGACGACGTGCGCAATGCCCACCTGCTGGTTGGCGGGGGCCTGATGCATGTCTTCACAATGGCGGATTCACTCGCGGCTGGCACCACCAGCACCACCACAGCCATGCATTCGCTTACCCTGGCGGCAACACCGGAATTATCGGTTGATGACAACGGCACCAAGCTGATTTCAACTGGCGCAATGGGGGCAAAACACTTTACCGCCTTAAGCGGTGAAATCGCCGGCAACTATCAGAACTTCTATCTGCAGGGCGCCTATAACTTCATGCAGGTCAACCGCGCCGCTACTCCGTATACGGTTTACAGCGACGCCGCGACCTCCTCGACCGAGTATATCAAAGCCAACAAGAACAATCAGTTCAGCGCCTGGTACGTCCAGGGCAGCTGGATCATTACCGGCGAAAGCAAGACCTATAATCCGGGCAATGGCACCTTTGTTCTGCCGCGACCGGCGCATCCGTTCTCGCTGTCGAAAGGCGATTGGGGCGCCTGGGAAATCGCGGCCCGTTACAGCGATACCAACCTCAACGACAATGCCGATGATCCGACCAGCATCATCACCGGCTGGACAGCGGCGGGAACAAAAACCTACAGCCTCGTCAACGCCGTGCGTGGCGGCGAGCAGAAGAACGTCACGCTGGGCATCAACTGGTACCCGAACAATGCCATCCACTTCATGCTCGACTATATGTGGATTGATGTGAACCGTCTCAGCAGCACATCAACCTCGGGCAGCCCGTCTACCCACCAGATCGGACAGAGTCTTCAGGCTGTGGCGCTGCGTTCGTCGATCCAGTTCTGAACATCGCACGTCTGACATCCTATCAAACGGTCGCCGCAGCAATGCAGCGGCCGTTTTTGCTTTTGGTAACTATATTGACCTTGTAGAGAATGTAGAGTTTAATTTTACGTGTCTGACATGAGGAATCGCCATGCACCGGATCGCCCAGTTTATCGCCTTGTTACTTTTGGTTGTGGCCCCCAGTATGGCCGGGGATATCCGCCTGCTCAATGTCAGCTATGATCCGACACGCGAGTTATACCGCGACATCGACGCCGCCTTTGCCAAAGACTGGAAAGCCCAAACCGGCCAGACTGTGGTGATCAACCAGTCTCATGGCGGATCGGGCGCGCAGGCCCGTTCGGTGATCGAGGGGTTGGATGCCGATGTCGTAACGCTGGCGCTGGCCTATGATATCGATGCCATTGCCACCCGGGCCCGCCTGCTGCCGACGGACTGGCAGAAGCGTCTGCCCGCCAACAGCACGCCCTACACTTCCACTTACGTCTTTCTGGTGCGCAAGGGTAACCCCAAGCATATCCGCAACTGGGGCGACCTGATCAAACCGGGCGTACAGGTGGTGACCCCGAACCCGAAAACCTCTGGGGGCGCACGCTGGGCCTATCTGGCGGCCTGGGCCTATGGCCTGAACCGCGCTGGGGGTAATGCGCAAAAGGCCCGCGACTTCGTCGCTCAACTTTACCAGCATGTGCCGGTGCTCGACACCGGCGCCCGCGGGGCCACCGTCACCTTTGTCCAGCGGGGCTTAGGTGATGTGCAGCTGACCTGGGAGAACGAGGCCCATCTGGCGCTGAAAGAGCATGGCGGCGACAAGTTCGAAATCGTCTATCCGCCCAGCTCCATTCTGGCGGAACCGCCGGTGGCCCTGCTCGACAAAAATGTCGACCGCCACGGCAGCCGTAAAGTGGCCGAAGCCTATCTGCGCTTTTTGTACAGCCCGGCAGCGCAGGAAATCGAGGCCCGCAACTTCTATCGCCCGCGGGATGCCAAGGTGCTGGCAGCCCACGCCGCCACCTTTCCCAAAATTGCTAAACTCTATACAGTCGATGGCGTCTTCGGCGGCTGGCAGAAAGCCAATGCAGTACATTTCGCCGATGGCGGTATCTTCGACCAAATCTATAAGCCCGGCAGATGAAAATTGCGCAGCTCTTCAAACGGCGTGACACCGGCAGTATTCTGCCCGGCTTTGGCCTGACGCTTGGCTTTACGCTGTTCTACATCTCGGCGTTGATACTGATCCCGCTGATGGCGCTGTTCCTGCGTCCGCTCTCGCTTGGCTTTAGCGGTTTTTGGGAAATCTTGAGCGATACCCGGGTGCAGGCGGCGTTACGGCTATCGTTTGGCGGGGCGCTGATCGCCGCGCTGATCAATGCGTTTTTCGGCCTGATCCTGGCCTGGGTACTGACCCGCTATCGCTTCACCGGACGGCGCTTTATTGATGCGCTGGTGGACCTGCCTTTCGCACTGCCCACCGCGGTGGCGGGCATTGCCCTGTCCGCGCTCTATGCCCCGCATGGCTGGCTCGGTGAACCGCTGATGCGGCTGGGCCTGAAAGTCTCCTATACCCCGCTGGGGGTGATTGTGGCGCTAACCTTTGTTGGCCTGCCCTTTGTCGTGCGCACCCTGCAGCCGGTTATTGCCGAACTTAATCAGGATGCCGAGGATGCCGCCGCCACCTTGGGGGCCAGCCGCTGGCAAACCCTGTGGCATGTCGTGCTGCCCGCCCTGACGCCAGCGCTTCTGACCGGTGCGGCGCTCGCCTTCGCCCGGGCGGTGGGCGAATATGGCTCGGTCATTTTCATTGCCGGTAATATTCCGGCGGTTTCGGAAATCGCCCCACTGCTGATCGTCACCAAACTGGAACAGTATGATTACGAAGGGGCCGCCGCCATCGGCGTCATCATGGTGACAGCCTCGTTCCTGATCGCCGTGGTGCTGAACCTGCTGCACTTTGCTGCCGCGAGGCGCCAATGAAGCCCATCACCGGCCCGCATGATGAAGCCCCGGCCTTGCGGCTGCTACTGATCGCCATTGCGGTTGGCTTCGTTGCCCTGTTCCTGCTGCTGCCGCTGATCCTGGTCTTTAGCGAGGCGTTGGCGGCTGGCTGGCGGCTGGCCTGGGATGCCATCATCACGACCGACACACTTTCGGCCATCCGCATCAGCCTGATCGCCGCCGTCATCAGCGTACCGCTGAACGCCCTGTTCGGGGTGGCGGCGGCGTGGGCGATTGCCAAATTCGACTTTCGTGGCAAAAGTCTGCTGACCGCGCTGATCGATCTGCCTTACGCCATTTCGCCGGTGGTGTCCGGCATGGTCTATGTGCTGATCTTCGGGCTGCAGGGCTGGCTCGGTGAAACGTTACGCGACTGGGATATCAAGATCGTCTTTGCCCTGCCCGGCATTATTCTGGCCACTCTGTTCGTCACCGTGCCCTTTGTCGCGCGCGAGCTGATCCCCCTGATGCAGGATCAGGGCCGCACCGAAGAGGAAGCGGCGCTGTCACTGGGGGCCACCGGCTGGCAAACCATCTGGAACGTCACGCTGCCCAATATCAAATGGGGGCTGCTCTATGGCGTGCTGTTGTGTAACGCCCGTGCCATGGGCGAATTCGGCGCGGTGTCGGTGATCAGTGGCCATATCCGCGGCCTGACCAACACCATGCCGCTGCAGGTCGAAGTGCTGTACAATGATTATCAGATGGTGGGGGCTTTTGCGGTCGCCGGCCTGCTGGCGCTGCTGGCGCTGGTGACGCTGGTGCTGAAGGGACTGATGGAATGGCGTTATGCCGACGAACTGGCCGCCGCCCACCGCCATTGATTTTAAGGAGTTTTGCCCTGTGTCGTTGATTGTGCAGTCCCTGGTCAAAGATTTCGGCACCTATCCGGCGCTGAACGGTGCCAGCTTCACCGCGCCTGCCGGGGCCTTTATCGCGCTGCTGGGACCATCGGGATCGGGCAAAACCACCCTGCTGCGGATTTTGGGCGGGCTGGAAGTACCCGCCTCCGGCACGGTGCAGTTTGACGGGGCCGATCTGTTAAGCCTGCCATCGCGCGCCCGGCGCACCGGTTTCGTGTTTCAGAACTATGCCCTGTTCCGCCACATGACGGTGGCGGCCAACATCGCCTTTGGACTCAAAATCCGCCCGCGCCGCACCCGCCCCACCAAAGCCGATATTCGGTTACGGGTCGAGCAATTGCTGGAGCTGGTGCAACTGGAAGGTTTGGGCGGGCGCTATCCGTCACAGCTTTCCGGCGGTCAGTGCCAGCGTGTGGCGCTGGCCCGGGCGCTGGCGATCGAGCCGAAGCTGCTGCTGCTCGACGAACCCTTTGGTGCGCTCGATGCCAAGGTGCGCAAAGAGCTGCGCGTCTGGCTTAAAGCCCTGCACGCCCGGCTGGGTCTGACCACGGTGTTCGTCACCCACGATCAGGACGAAGCCTTCAGCGTCGCCGATCTGGTCGCGGTGATGAACAAGGGCGTGATCGAGCAGTTCGGTACACCGGACGCGCTAAAATCTGCCCCGAAGACCAAATTCGTCGCCGATTTTCTCGAAGCGGCCCCGCCGCTTTAGGGCTTGCCCGCAAAAGCCTGTTCAAAATATTCGCAATGACCGTCGCCCGAAATACGGAACGAACGGATTTTGTCGCTTTTGTCTGCCGACATGGTGATGGTGCAGGGCTGTGGCGGTGTGACCGCGTTGGGGGTGGAGCGCAGCGCCGCCGCAACTTCCGCCCCACGGGCATTGTTGGCCGCCGCATGCTTGCCACCCGGTGCCGAGGAAGGCGCCCGGGCGGTCCAGACATACTGGGTGCCGTCTTTGGTGTGATGGATGCTTGGCGGCGCGCCCAGCCGGGTTACCGCCGCGTCAGTCTTCTGACCGACCAGCGCATGCAGCCCGTCGCTTAAACTGACCGGCTCGGAAGAAGAGGCGCAGCCCGCAACGAGCAGCGCCCCCCATAAAACATACAGCCGCCGGGGGCTCACTTATTTTCCGGCAGCACGACGCGGATATGCAGTTCGCGCAGCTGCTTGAGCGAGGCTTCGGCCGGCGCATTCATCATCAGATCCTGCGCCTTCTGATTCATCGGGAACACGATGACATCGCGTAAGTTATCGACACCGGCCAGCAGCATGACGATGCGGTCGATGCCCGGCGCGGTGCCACCATGCGGCGGCGCGCCATAACGGAAGGCGTTCAGCATGCCAGCGAACTTTTCCTCGGTCTCCTCGCGCTTGTAACCGGAGATCTCGAAGGCCTTGAGCATGACTTCCGGATCATGGTTACGGATAGCACCCGAAGACAGCTCGATACCATTGCAAACGATGTCATACTGGAACGCCTTGATGCCCAGCAAGGTGTCGCGGTCGTTGGCATCCAGGGTCAGGAACTTCTCACGATCGAACTGCGGCATCGAGAAGGGGTTATGCGAGAAGATGATCTTCTTCTCGTCCTCGTCCCACTCATACATCGGGAAATCAACGATCCAGCAGAATTCAAAGCGCTTCTCGTCGATCAGGTTCAGTTCGCGGCCCAAACGGATACGGGCCTGACCGGCCACACCGGCCGCACGCAGCGCCTTGGTATCGGCCGAGAAGAACACGGCATCGCCGGGGCCAACCTTGGCACGGGCCGCCAGTTCCGCCTGCGCCTCAGTGGGCAGGAACTTGGCAATCGGTCCTTTGCCGGTGAGCACGCCGCCGACATCCTCGAACACAATATAGCCAAGGCCGGGGGTGCCCAGTTCGGCACGGGCCCACTCGTTGATCTTGTCGAAGAAGGAACGCGGATTGCCTGCCGCACCGGGGGCCGGAATGGCGCGCACGGTTTTGTTCTTGAACGCCTTGAAGGCGACATCGTCACGGTCGAAAATATCCGACACATCGACGATTTCGATCGGGTTGCGCAAATCCGGCTTGTCGACGCCATATTTGAGCATCGATTCATCGTAGGGGATGCGCACGAAGGGGGCCTTGGACACGGTACGGCCGTCGGCAAATTCCTCGAACACACCGGCCAGCACCGGCTCGATGGCGGCAAAGACATCGTCCTGCGTGACGAAGCTCATCTCGACATCAAGCTGATAGAATTCGCCGGGGCTGCGGTCAGCACGGGCGTCTTCATCGCGGAAGCAGGGCGCAATCTGGAAATAGCGGTCAAAGCCCGCCACCATCAGAAGCTGCTTGAACTGCTGCGGGGCCTGCGGCAGGGCATAGAACTTGCCGGGGTGAATGCGCGAAGGCACCAGAAAGTCGCGCGCGCCTTCCGGCGAGGAAGCTGTCAGGATCGGGGTCTGATATTCGGTGAAGCCCTGCGCCACCATGCGCTGGCGGATCGAGGTGATGACCTTCGACCGCAGCAGGATGTTCTTGTGCAGCCGTTCACGGCGCAAATCGAGGAAGCGATATTTCAGCCGGGTATCTTCCGGGTAGTCGAGATCACCAAACACCGGCAGCGGCAGCTCGGCCGCGCGGGATTCGACCGAAATGGCTTCAATGCGCAGTTCGATCCCACCGGTGGGCAGATCGGGATTGACCGCTTCGGCATCACGGGCCACGACCTTACCAGTCAGCGTGACGACCCATTCCGAGCGCACCTTGTCGACTTCGGCAAAAGCCTTCGAATCCGGCTCGATCACGCACTGGGTCAGGCCGTAATGATCGCGTAAATCGATGAACACCAACCCGCCATGATCGCGCCTTCTGTGAACCCACCCCGACAGCCGGACAGTGGTTCCGACGTCACTGGGGCGAAGCTGGCCGCAAGTATGTGTGCGATAGGCGTGCATGGCTGTTCCTTACTTCCTTAATCTTCACGCAGAAATGGCGGGTATGTGGGCCTTTTCCGGCCATCTGGTCAAGGGTTTAATGCTTGTTACAAGTGTCACAAACGCTGCATAGACTGCCCGCAACGAGTCTGAAAGGGGTATTGTCATGAAACATTGGCTTTTAAGCCGGTGCTTTTGCTTTGGTTTGGCAGGCGGTCTGGCCGGATTGGTCGCGGCAGGCGCGAACAGCGCTGCGGCTGCACCGGTAAGTGGGCGTAATGTCGTTATCTTTGTCGCCGACGGACTGCGCTATGACAGCGTCACCCCGGAGACCGGACCGACCTTTTTAAAGATTCGCCGCGAGGGGGTCGATTTCACGTCGAGCCATTCGGCCTATCCGACGTTGACCACGGTCAACGCCGCGGTAATTGCCACTGGCCACATGCCGGGCGATACCGGCAACTATGCCAACAGTTTTTACACGGGCTTCCCGGTGAAATGTGCCGAGGGCGCTCCGCTGGCCTTTGTCGAAGACAACTGCATTTTGCGCGATATAAAATCACATTTCTCTAATGATTACATCGCACAAACGACACTTCTTCAAGCAGCGCGCCAGGCCGGTATCAACACCGTTCTGGTTGGCAAGAAGGGTCCGCTGGCCATTCAGTATCTGCCCGCACTCGACAGCAAGAACGACAGCGTTGAGGGCCCGGTGGGCATTTTCATCGATGAATCGACCAACAAGAGCGAATTCAGCCCGACCATCGGCGGACCGCTCGCCGCCGAGATCAAAGCCGCGACCGGCCTTGCCGCCCCGGCCGATACATCTGCCCCCAACCTGGCCCAGCAGGCCTATCAGCAAAATGCCGTCACCCAGGTGCTGATCCCGCGCCTCAAGCAAAGCGGCAAGCCGTTCGCCATGCTGTACTGGTCGCGCGACCCTGATGCCACCCAGCACGCCGCCGCCGACAGCGAAGGCAAGCTGGTTCCCGGCATCAATTCGACCAATGACCGTTCCGCAATCTATAACGCTGACAGAGACTTAAAAGCCATTCTTGATGCACTGAAATTCCAGGGCCTCGACGGCAATACCGACGTTATTGTGGTGGCGGACCATGGCTTTTCAACCATCGGCAAAGGCATTCCCACGGCAGATGGCGAAATTCCGAACAGCACCCTGCCCTCGGGTTTTCTGGCCCTTGATGTCGCCGATTGGCTCGGCCGCAAAATCTTCGACCCGATGCGCGCCAATGCCGAAGTCGATCTGGCCAGCGGCGAACACCCCACCGGTTATGCCCTGATTGGCGACAGTGCCGAAAAGCCGGAAGCCATTCTGGTTTCCAACGGCAATACCGAATTCATCTATGTCCCCGAAGGGCCGAACCGCCGGGCCATCGCCAGCAAGCTGATCGCAAAGCTGGCGACAGCACCCTATACCGGCGGTCTGTTCGTTAACGATGCCGTTATCGACGGCAAGCCGGGGGATTTCGCCGGGGCCGTACCGATGAGCCAGATCAACATGATTGGCTCGTCTAAGGTTCCGCAGCCAACGATTATTCTCGCTCTGCGCAGTTTTGTTGCCAAGGGCTGTACGCTGGGTGAACTTTTGTGCGCCGTAGAACTGTCTGATACGTCGCTGGCCACCGGCCACGGCAACCATGGCAGCTTCAGCCGGGCCGACACCCGCAACTTCATGGCGGCCATCGGGCCGGACTTTAAGACCGGTGCGCAAGTATCTTCACCGGTTGGGAATATGGACGTTGCACCAACCGCCGCCAAACTGCTCGGCATCAGCCTGAATGGCCCCGGCACCCTGACCGGCCGGGTGATGGAAGAAGCCCTCAAGGATGGCAAGCCGGTTAAGGTCGAGATGCGCACCATCGCCTCGCCCAAAACCGCCGACGGCCTGCAAACCGTGGTTAAGACCCAGGTGGTGGGCAACACCCATTATCTGGATGTCGGCGGTGTACCCGGCCGTGTTGTTGGCCTGCCCGCTGAATAAGGATTTTCTCCCTCCACAAATTGCACTTATTGGTTGTATGTTATAGTATGTACAACCTAAAATTTGTGGAGGGAAAAATGCTCAAACTAATAACGCTTAATCTTGCCAATTACGACGACCACCCTGGCTGGCTGGACCGGCTTGGTTATATCGCGCAAGCAATCCAAAACAGTGGGGCCAGCGTCGTTTGCTTGACCGAAAACCGGTATAATGTGAACAACGCCTTCAATACCTATGCGCCCCAGTACTGGAGCAATCATTCTATTGCCGCCCCGGATACTCCTGCGGATATGGGCGCGCAAATCATCACCCTGTTGAATGCCAATCAAAAGGGCTTGGTTTGGAATAGCTTTACCGCACTTGAATGCACATACACGGAAGGTAAAATATGGGAAAGCCTGTCCATTCTCTCAACCCTGCCGCTGAGTAACGAAGGCTCTGTCAGCATTCCCCACGGCACCGATGGCAACACCCGGATAGTCCAGTACGCCGACATCAAAACACAGGGAAATGCCAAGATTACGGTTCTTAATACGCATTATCCACTGGATGATACTGCACGTATAGAAGCATCTGATCAAATTTTAGAACTCATCGTCACAAAGACGGGCGGATCGATGTTTGTTCTGGTGGGCGATTTGAATGCTACACCATCCGACGCATGTTTTGATCTGTTCAACGCTAAGGGGTTCGTCGATATTCAGGCGAAGCTCGACCCGAACGGGCTTAACTACACATGGGCGACGCCAGCCCTGTCGGAGCGTGTTGACTATATCTGGTCAGCACCAGACCTTGCCAAAACTGTAAAATCAATCGCCATGGTTCCGGCCAACAATCAGGCACAAGGCAACACGCTTTACCTTTCTGACCATTTGGGGCTTTGCGCAACATTTATCATCTGAGACCATGCCAAAACCTGTGCGCGAGACAAAAACATCTCGCGCACACGGCAGTAAAAATTCGGCATGCGGCGCATCGCCTCCCGGGGCTGCATATTTTGCGGCCCGGCCCGAATCCGGCTATGCCTTGTTACTATGCGCATCATTGAAACCACGGCAGCCCTGGCTGAGCTGACGGCGGAACTCAAAACAGCCCCCTTTGTCGCACTCGATACCGAGTTCATGCGGGATTCGACCTATTGGCCTAAGCTCTGCCTGCTGCAGATTGCAGCCCCGGGGATAGAGGCGATAGTCGACCCCCTGGCGGAAGGCATTGATCTTACGCCATTTTTTGAAATCCTGACCATCCCCAACATCGTCAAGGTGTTGCATGCCGGTCGGCAGGATATCGAGATTTTCTGGAACCTTGGCCACGCCATCCCCCATCCGCTGTTCGATTCCCAGATCGCGGCGATGGTGTGCGGCTTTGGCGAGGCGGCGTCCTATGAAACGCTCGCCCGCAAGCTGGTCGGGGTGCAGCTCGACAAATCGGCCCGCTTTACCGACTGGTCGCGCCGCCCTTTAAGCAAGCGCCAGCTCGAATATGCCCTGGCTGATGTCACCCATCTGCGCGTGATCTATGAAAAGCTCACCACCGAACTGAACGAAACCGGTCGTGACGCCTGGGTGGCCGAAGAAATCCGCGCCCTGCAGGATGAAAAGCTCTATGTGCTGGACCCGGCCACGGCCTGGAGGCGGCTAAAGCCGCGCACGACCAGCAAACGCTTCCTCACCACCCTGGCGGTGGTTGCCGCCTGGCGCGAGCGTGAGGCCCAGACCCGTGACACCCCGCGTGGCCGCGTGCTGAAGGACGAAGTGCTGCTGGAGATCGCCGCCAATCCCCCGGCGAATGCCGAGATGCTCGAACAGATCCGGGCCGTGCCTAAGGGCTTTGCCGCCTCACGCATGGGCAAGACACTGCTGGAAGCACTGGAAGAAAGCCGCAATGCCCCGCCGATGGTGTTTGATGCGGCCGATACCAAGCCGAAGCGCCATCATGAAACCCCGGCAGCGACCGTCGATCTGCTCAAGGCGTTACTGCGGCTAAAAGCCGAGGAAGCCGGGGTTGCCCCGCGCCTGATCGCCTCGACCGACGATATCGAAACGCTGGCAGCCGAAGAAGACGATGGCCTTGCCGTGCTGAGTGGCTGGCGCGCCGAACTCTATGGCAAAGATGCGGTTGCCTTGCGCAGCGGCAAGCTGGCTATCGCAATCAAGAACGGCAAGGCCGCACTGGTGCCACTTAGCGAGGACTAAAACCCACTACCAAACGGCACAACAAAAAACGGCGGGGTCCCCCTCGCCGTTTTTGTTTTATGCGTATTTCTTATGGCTTTGGTACCGCCATGACCGCATCATAGGCAGGCTTGGCGGAACCATTGCGGTTGAACAACAGCGGGTAATTGGTGCGGCCATGGATCGGCCAGTCATTGAGCCAGCTTCCACCATCGGTGACGCCCCAGAAGGTCACCCGGTTCACCACATCCCGGTGACGGTAATAGATGGCGAACAGCTCGGCATAACGGCTGGCCAGTTGCTGCTCTGCCAGATCGGTGAGGCCGCCCGCATAGGGGTTCAGCGCCGGACTTTGCGCCATTTTCACGGTAATGTCGGCCCCGCGTAAGGATGGATCACGCGGCAGCACATCGACATCCAGCTCGGTGATCGCCACCTTCACACCCAGTTTGCCAAAATCGGTGATGGCAGCGTCGGTATCGGCAGCGGACGGCCAGCTTAAGGTATCGTGGCTCTGCATCCCGACGGTGGTGACCGGCACCCCGGCGGCTTTGAGCTTTTTGATCAGCGCCAGCGCCCCAGCCCGTTTGGCCGGAATTTCCAGCGTATAGTCGTTATAGGTCAGCTCGGCCGACGGATCAGCTTCGTGGGCATACTGAAACGCGATGGTGATATACTCCTCGCCGATAATTTTCAGCCAGGGCGACGCGCGCAAACTGCCATCATCATTCAGCGCTTCGTTGACCACATCCCAGGATTTGATCCTGCCCTTATAGCGACCGACCACGGTGAAGATGTGATCGTGCAGACGCTTGAGCAGCACGTCGCGCGACACCGGCTTGCCTGCATCCTGAAACACCCAGTCCGGCGTCTGCTGATGCCACACCAGCACATGGCCAACGGTGTACATGTGATGGGCCACACCGAAATCGACATATTTATCAGCGGCGGTGAAATCATACTGGTTCGGCGTGGAATGAAGGCTCGCCCATTTCAGCGCGTTCTCGGGTGAGATGGTGTTGAACTCACGCACGACGATGGCGCTGCTCTGCCCGTCTTTCCCGGAAAAAATATCGGCGTTGAGCGCTGCGCCAACGTGGAAGCTTGCCCCATACGCCCCGCTCAGCGTGGCCGGGGCTGCCGCCGCGGCACAGATGGAAAACGCCGACACGAACAGCACCGGCAACAGTAAGGCTTTTACCCGCATGATCTGTCTCACTTTAAACTTCAAGGGCTGCATCACGCCCCCCACCCGGCACCCACCGCAGGCCTGACCATAGCCGTGGTGGGACACCAGAAATACCATCATCCCAGCCAGAGGGCACTGGTAATGATGCGTGGATAGTAGCGGCTGGCCTTGCCCTCGCCCGACACGATCTGGTCGCAACAGGCCCAATAGGCACTGCCCACCACCTGCCAACCGACATGGGCGGCATCGGCCTTCTGCAACACGGCGGCCACGGCGGGATCGGCATCAAGCCCGAACACCTTGCGCGTCACATGCAGGAAGATCGAGATCTTGCTCATCCACGAATTGTTGCTGGTCGAGGAAAGCTTGATCCCGCCATCGGCAAACAGATTGCGCCGCTGCGGATCGGTTAGCAGTTTTTCGGTGTGCACTTTAAGGGCATCGTACATCCGCTTCTCGGCAGCCGAGGCATAGATCTGATCGGCCGCCACCCCGGCATAACCGGTTTCGGCATAATAGAGCGGATAGGCGCACCCCTCCACCGCGGGCAGAATGCGCGAGGCATAGCCGGGATTGTGCATTTCAAAGATGGCTGGCAACACCCCGTCTACCGCCTGATCGGCGACCACGGCGGCAACCTTTTCCGCCCAGGTTTCGCACTGCTTCTGCTTGGCCGCATCGCCCAGATCGCGGAACAACAGTGCCAGCGTGCGATAGCTCGCCCAGCATTTGACCGCCATGTAGACGTTATTGCGGGTCTGGGCCAGCGAATGGTCCAGGCTGTCATAGGTGGTGATTTCCTGCCCGCCCGCGCATTTGGTGCTGTCATACTGGGCAAAGCCCACCTCGCCACCACGGTTTATCATACTGGTCAGACAGGCATCGACCACCATGGTATTGGCTTTAAGCCAATCCGTATCGCGCGTCTTGGCCTCGTAACACCCCGCGGTCAGCACCCAGTTGCACAGCTGTTCCTGCGTCATATAGCTGAAGCAGCCGGTCAGATTGGCCAGCTCGTAGCTCGACCGGCCCTGTGGCGCGAAATTGTTGTGCGCCCCCATATCGTGGCAGAAGCTGACGCCGCCCGGCGCCTTGTCATAGGGCCGCGCCAGCTGGGCCGCATCGGGCGGCGGCGGCGGTTGTGACGGATCAAGCTGACGGTCCGTCCCGCCATTGACCGCATCGCCCTGATAGACCTTAACCTCGTCATTATAGCTGTATTTGGCGACGAAATTATCCAGCAGATTGCGCACCACCCAAGGATTGCGATCCAGTTCCCAGAAGACGTGATCAACCGACAGATCTAGGGTGTTCATCATGCAATACTCACCCTCGTTCACCACCCAGAACGGCTTGCCTTCAATCTCCAGAAGCTGGGTGCTGCCGTAATAGCTGTGGGTGGCATGGGCGATCAGGAACTGCTGATCGGCCGACAGCTTTGACCCGGCCAGTTTGGCATCCAGCGCGGCAGATTCGGCAATCAGTTCGGGCGCGCGGTTCAGCGCATCGCTCAAAACATCCGCCAGACCGGTGAAATAGCGCGTGTAGAGATAGCGCCCGTTCAGCCCGGTGGTCTGAAAACCTTCCAGATAGGAACCGATAGCCAGCACCATCTTGTAGGTTTTGCCCGCCGGAACTTCGAAACCAACGCCGGGGCACGAACCCAGCAGATGCACCGGATTATGCTTTTCACGGATACCGTCGGTCGCCGACCAACGCATGAAGCCAAAGGGCTGCACCCTGGCACCGCTTACGACATCGACGACTTCGGCGGCCACACCTTCGGCCCGGCGACAGGCAAAGCCAATGCGCTGAAGCCCCAGATCATCGGTGATCATACGCGGACCGGGATGCGGATAATTGAGCGCGAAGATACCGGTTTTCGGCTTGGTGCCGGTGGAATTATCGATGGTCAGCTCGGCCACCACGGCTGGCAGCAAACCGGCGCGCATCTGCATCACACTGGCTTTATCGGGGTCGGCAATACTGCCAAACGGCGAATAGATCGCGAATGTCATCCCGCCCGCGGTCCAGCGGTCCGTGGCCCAGCCATACTGACGGGTGACATCCTTCAGATCGAACGGCACCGCATCAGGGCGCACATTCTGTTCGGCGGGCCCCGCCTGCTCGACCAAAAAGGCGTCCGCAGCCGTACTGGCCGCACCGACATAAAACGGCAGGCTTTGGAGCGGTGTATCGCTGTAGCGGTCACCATCAATCAGGCCGACAAAAATTTCCTGATCGGCGGGCTGACCAATCTGCAGGCCAATGCCGCCCCGCGTGCCGGGATTGCCGCAGGTAAAGCTCATAAAAGCGCCCATGGGTGAATGCTGGGCATTAAAACCGATGGGGCAGGATAATGGACGCAAAGTGGACATGGGTTTCCTCGATTTTTATTATGATGGCATAGGGGGGGCGGCAGGATTTTTCCCGCCGCCCGCACCCGGCTTCAGACTTTGGCGAAGCTTTTGCGCCGTTCGATCAGCTCGTTGGCAATTTCCTGATTTCGCTCGCGCGACAAGGGATAGAGGCACAGGAACCCCGCCGCGATCAGGAAGGCCAGACCGGCATAGAAGCTGGCGGTCAGCATAATGCCGCCCTGCGCCGCCGCCGATTGCACGGTGGCATCCGATGCAAAGCCATAGAACGAGAACAGCCAGCCAGCGATCGCCCCACCCAGCGCAATGCCAAGCCACAGTGCGAACACCACCGCCGCCGTCACCGTGCCGGAAGCACGCCGACCGGTTTTCCATTCGCCGTAATCGGCCACATCGCCCATCATCGCCCACAGAATGGGGCCCGACAGACCAAAGGCGAACTGGCGCAACACCTCGGTGATAATAATCAGAGTGTTGGCCCGGGGCGGCAGCACATAAAGCGCCATGGTGAACAGACCGGTCAGCGCCATCGAGGCGATGAACAGCTCACGCTTGCCAAGCCGGACCGAGACAAAGGTCGAACAGGCCACCCCGACCAGCAATGCCGCCAGACCGAAACCGTTGAACCAAGCATACAGATCGACATTGCCGACAACAAACCGGAAATAGGGCAGCATGACATTGCCGCGGATCAGCACCGCAATGAAATAGAAGGTGGTGACCAGAAACAGGATGACCCAGGGCTTATTGCCAAACAGGTCTTTCAGATCCTGCCCCAGCGCGTTCTTCTGTTCCGGATTGGGCTGGATGCGTTCCCTGGTGGTAAGGAAGGCGATGATGAAGAAGATCACGCTTAACAGTGACAGCAACCCCATGGTGAGCTGATAGCCCAGCGCATCATTGCCGTGGCCGAAGAACTTCACCATCGGAATGGCGAGCGAAGCGATGATGAACCCGGCCAGATTGGCCGCAATCTGACGATAGGAGGAGATCGAGGTGCGTTCGTCCGGGTCCTCGGTCATCACTGCCGTCATCGAGGCGTATGGCACATTGTTGACGGTATAGATCACCCGCAGCAGGATATAAGTCGTCCAGGCATAGATGATCTTGGCCATCGGGCTGATGTCAGGCGTGGTGAAGGTGAGCACACCGATGATGCCGAAGGGCACCGCTGTCCATAACAGCCAGGGCCGGAACTTGCCCCAGCGCGATACCGTGCGGTCGGCAATCATGCCCATGACGGGATTAAAACATGCCACACCCAGACCGACGACCAGGAACAGCGTTCCCGCCTCACCGGCGCTGAGGCCAAAGGTGTGGGTGTAAAAATCCAGCTGTAACGCAATCATGGCCTGGAAAATGAAATTCGCGGCCATATCACCGAGGGCGTAACCGACCTTCTCGGACACCGAAAGTTTCTGCATCATACGCGTCTTGTCCCCTATCTCCTGCCCTGTTTCATGCCCCCGGCCTGACGCCGATGGACCTTAAACGCACGGGGACGAGCCGCAGATCTCAAAGCCTGATGGTTCCCGCCCCGGAATCGGCCGTTATTGTTTTCTAAGCCGATACCCTTAACAGTAGTGGGAGCGCTACCAAAGCGCAATCAGAAAAAGGGCCCCAGCGTGCAGCTGCGACCCTTTTATAAATGCAGACCGTAATTCCGACGGGGGCGCTTCAGACAGCGCTATTTTTCTGGTGCTGCATCTTTAGGCGCATCAGCGGGAACGTCCTTCGGGGCGTCCTTTACTGCATCCTTGGGCGGAATAGCTGTGAACGCACCCAGCATGCAGGGCGTCCAGCGCCGCATAACATAGACCACCTGCATGTTGCCGCAGATGCTGCCACCGCGGATTTCATAGGCGATGGCCTGTTCGAATTTCAGCCCCGGGCACGTGCGTTTCAGATCATTGCGCCAGGCTTTGCCCCCGCGCATATGAAACACAATGGTCTTGTCATCGGGGTAAGACAGATGGTCGATATTGCCAGCATCCAGACAGATCTGATGCGGCTTGGCCGTTGCGGGCACCGGCGGTGCCGGGGTCGGCGTTGGCACAACGGCCGCATCGGACGGCGGACTTGCGGGGGAATTGGCGGGCGGATCGGCCCAGCTTGCCCCGGCCGCCAGCAGAATCCCTGCCGTCAGGAGCGCCATGGCTGGCAAACACGAGGCAGAAAGATACGCGGACAGAATTTTCATGCGTTTCATGCGGCTTCCTCCTTCCGGAAAAACCGGAATGCAAAGATGCCCTTTCCCACCGCTATTGTGCGACGAAAAGTCAAAACTCACAATGGGGAAGGCATATCCGCGGGCGAAATTGGTTCGGCCAATTCGTCCCCCTCTTCTTCACCATCATAGGGGTCTTCGTCCGGTGCCAGATCTTCGCTCGGTGCCGGAACATCAAACCCCGACGGCGGAATGGATTCCAGAAAGCCCGCCGCCTTCAGTTCTTCCATGCCCGGCAACACGCCAATATTCTCCAGACCGAACTGGATCAGGAACGCTTCCGAGGTGCCATAGGTCACCGGACGGCCCGGCGTGCGCTTGCGGCCACGAATCTTGACCCAGCCGATTTCCATCAGGGTATCGAGGGTGCCCTTGGACAGCGCCACACCACGAATGTCTTCGATTTCGGCGCGGGTGACCGGCTGATGATAGGCGATAATCGCCAGCGTTTCGATTGCCGCACGCGACAACCGCTTCTGCTCCGGCTTCTCTTTGCGCAGCAAAAAAGCCAGATCCGGCGCCGTACGGAATTGCCATTTTCCTGCGACACCAACAAGGGTTACGCCGCGCTTTTCATAAATCCGTTCCAGTTCGGCAATCAGCCGCGGAACCTTGGCACCTTCGGGTAAAGACCCGGCCAGGATCTTCTCGTCGAGCGGTTCACCGGCAGCAAACAACAGTGCCTCAGCCATACGCAGATGCTCGATGTTAACGGAGCCATCATCCTCTTCGGCTTCGACAGTCTCGCCTTGGGGCGCCGCCACGGGGGCTGCCGCAACATCTGCCGCAGGGGTGACATCGGCGCCTGCCGTCTCAACCACAATGGGGGCATCGCCCGCTTCCACAGCATCGGTCACATCGTCTTGTCGTACAGTCTCGTTCATGTGGCGGCCCTCGCCCTATCCTTGACGAAAATTTCTTCAAACGGCCCCAGCTGACGCATTTCCATGCGGCCGTCGCGGGTCAGCTCCAGACAGGCCAGCAGCATACTGGCGATGGCCGACACACGGCGGGTGCCACCGGCCCATTCCGTCGGCATCAGATTAAGGAAGCCGTTCCAGTCCGGAATCTTGCCCACCATCCGTTCAAGACGGATGCGGGCTTCTTCAATCTGAATGACCGGCGGGTTGGGCAGCGTATAACTGCCGCCTTTGAATTTCTTACCCCGACCACCGGCATAGGCGGTCAGAAGGTCGTACAGCGAGTCGACATAAAGCGCGCGTTTGACCACCGCCACCGGTTCGGGCGCACCACGGGCAAAGACATCGCGATCAAGCCGGTTGCCCGCCATCAGACGGGCCGACACATCGCGGATATATTCCAGCCGCAAAAGCCGCCAGCGCAGGCGCATGGCCATTTCACTGGCGCTCGGCTCACCCTCGACCTCGTGCGGCGGGGGCAGCAGCAGGCGCGACTTCAGATAGGCCAGCCACGCCGCCATCACCAGATAGTCGGCGGCCAGCTCCAGATTCATCCGCTTGGCAGATTCAATAAAGACCAGATATTGCTCGGCCAGCTTCAGGATCGAGATCTTAGCCAGATCGACCTTCTGATTGCGCGCCAACGATAACAGCAGATCGAGCGGGCCTTCGAAGCCATCGACCGCAACGGTCAACAACTCGTCGGGTGTCGCTGGCGGCAACTCGATTTCCGAAAAGCTTTCTGTCGTATCGTTCGGCGTCTGGCTCAAGGGGCCTCCACCTGTTCGGCCATCAGGGCGTTCAGCCGGGCCTCGGCCTGCGCGGGATCAAAATCACCGGGTGTTTTGAGCACGGCACGAATGTGATTGATGCGCCGCTCGGTCGCCGCCTCAATCGGCTTCAGCTCGGTCGCAACTTCCTGCATTTCGGCCATATCGCCATTGCAGTGCAGAACAATATCGCAACCGGCGAACAGCGCCGCCTTGGTGCGGGCACGGAGCGGCCCCTCCAGTGCGCCCATCGACAGATCATCGCTCATCAGCACGCCGTCGAAGCCAATTTCGCCACGAATGACATCGCGCACCACTTTGGGGCTCAAGGTCGCCGGGCGGTGTGGATCAAACGCCTCGTATACAACATGGGCGGTCATCGCCAGCGGGCAGTAATTCAGGCTGCGGAAGGTGACAAAATCACTGGCGCTCAAAGCTTCGGCGGTTTCCGACACCCGTGGCAGCGCCTTATGGGAATCGAGCGTGGCGCGGCCATGGCCGGGCACATGCTTCATCACCGGCAGCACCCCACCCTCGATCAGACCGTCGATGGTCGCCCGCCCCAGCGTGATGATGGTCGCCGGATCGTTGGCATAGGCACGGTCGCCAATAATGGAATCTGCCCCTTCAACCGGCACATCCAGCACCGGCAGACAATCGACATTGATCCCGAGATCGAACAGATCCTGCGCAATCAGGCGAGCATTGAGATAGACCGCCTCGCGGCCAGCTTCCGGATTCACGGCATGCAGAGCGCCGAAATTGGCCGCCGGGGGCCGCGCCTTCCAGTGCGGCGGCTTTAAGCGGGCAACCCGGCCACCTTCCTGATCGATCAGGACCGGGGTAGAAATGTCGCCGACAGTGGCGCGCAATTCGGCCACCAGCGCCCGGACCTGAGCCGGATCAGCAATATTGCGGGCAAACAGGATGAAGCCCCACGGACGAACATCTGAAAAGAAGGCCCGCTCCGCCTCGGTCAGATGCAAACCGGAGCAGCCAAAAATCACCCGCGTACGAATATCACCCACAATAGCCCCTCATTTACTTGGCTGGGAAGCACGAGCCGCCATCGGCTTTGAGCTTGTCGCACTGGGCACCCGCCGCATCCTTGCTGGCGAACGGACCGGTGCGCAGACGGTACCAGGTACCCTTGTCACCCAGATCGGCTTTCTGGATGTCGGGGGCCGCACCGCCCAATGCCGCAGCATGCTTGGCCTTATAGGATTTCCAGGCGGCATCCGCCTCGGCCTCGGTCTTGTAGGCACCAAGCTGCAGCATATAGCTACCCGCCTTCGCCGCCGTTTTGGCCACCGGCTTTTCAGTCACGGCAGCTTTTTCAGCAGGCTTTTCAGCGGGCTTGGCAGCGGCAGGCTTGGGCGCCGCCACGGGCTTGGCTTCGGGTTTGGCTTCCACCGGCTTAGCCGTAACCGGCTTCTGGGCCGGTGCTTTTGCGGTGGGCAACGCGGGCGGCTGCAAACGCGTCGGCGCTTTAGCCGCTGTCGTAGCCGCAGGGGCCTGTACCGGGGCCGCAGGGGCCGTGACCTGTGACAAGGGCCGCGGCGGCATCAGTTGCGCCGGCGGCTTGGTCGCCTGTGGCACAGCCTTGGCAGCCGGGGCATTAGCAACCTGTTGACTTTGGGTAATCGGGGCCGGAGCAGCCGCAGCCTGAACCGGCGCGGGCTGGGCCGCAGGGGCAGATGTTCCATCCCCCTCGCCTTCGGCCTTGGCCTGGCTCTTGGGTAAAGACGCATCCCCCGTGGCCAGCGGCGTATCTTTCGCCGCCGACATCGCCTGCATCGCCACATCGCGGTGGCCATGGGCAACGCCGTTGTTATAGGCGATCCACACCACACACCCCAGCGCCGCCAGCACCAGTAAAGAAATGACGATTGCCATCAGAAGGCTGGAGCCTTCAGAATCCTGATCATCGCCGGTTTCAAAAACCTGCAGATCGTCGCGCTCATCGTAATCGCGTTTAGAGCCTGACATTCCAGTGTCCCGTACCAATCCGAATCAGATACCTGTCTAATCTAGCACCCAAGCTAGCGCTCGACGACATAGAGCACGCCCTAGGGCGTGTTTTCGCTGTGGAAGAGCCGGTCATATTCCTGTAACGCGAAATTATCTGTCATCCCAGCGATGTAATCACGGACTATTCGCGCCGTAATGGCATCCCCCGGCTTATCGCAAAGGCTCGCCCAATCTTTAGGCAACCAATTTGGGTCATGACAATATGCCTGATACAGCTCGCGAATGAGGATTTTTTGCCTTTCGCGCTGTTCGATCACCTGCGGGTGGCGATAGAGCCGGATGAACAGATAGCGCTTGAGGGCCGCCATCCGCTTGGCCACCGACGGCGAGAAACCGGCCAGCGGTTTACCCGCCTTACGAATATCCGCCACCGACCACGGCCCCTGCGCCACCAGATTGCTTTTGGTTTCGGTCAGAAGATCGGCGGTCATCTGCCCCATCAGAATGCGGATCATCTCGCCGACCAGACGGCCGCGTTCGATGTCGCCGTACAGCTTGCGCACTTCGCGCATGGCATCACCCGCAAACGGCGCTTCGGTCAGCACATCAAGACTGATCAGGCCCGAGCGCATACCATCGTCGATATCATGATTGAGATAGGCAATATCGTCGGCCAGCGCCGCAACCTGCGCCTCAAGCCCCGGCCAGGAAGCCAGCTCCAGCGACCACAGCGCATCGAAACGCGCAATCGGTGCCGGAATGGGCTTTTTGGCCCCGGTGATCGGGCCGTTATGTTTGACCAGCCCTTCCAGCATTTCCCAGGTCAGATTAAGCCCGTCGAACGCGGCATAGCGATGTTCGAGCTTGGTGAGCAGCCGTAAGGCATGGGCATTATGATCGAAGCCGCCAATATCCTTGGCACAGGCATCAAGGGCTTCTTCACCGGTGTGGCCAAACGGGGCATGGCCGACATCATGGGCCAGCGCAATCGCCTCGGCCAGATCTTCATCCAGCGCCAGTACGCGGGCAAAGCTGCGGGCAATCTGGGCGACCTCCAGGGAATGGGTCAGCCGTGTACGGAATAAGTCGCCCTTGCCATGCAAAAACACCTGGGTCTTGTGCATCAGGCGACGAAACGCGGTGGAATGTATGATGCGGTCACGGTCGCGGGCGTAACAGGTGCGGGTGGCGCTTTCGTCTTCCGGATAAAGCCGGCCACGGCTTTCATCGGGCAACGTGGCGAAAGACGCCATATTGCGCGGCGGAACAAAAAACGTACCCAACAAATGGCCGGCGGGGGCCGGCATCAACCGGCGAACATCGTTCTCACGCATCCGTTCTCGCTTTACGCCGAAACAGCCGCTTGAACAGCCGTTCAAGGATATACACCACGATAATACCAACCAGCGCCGCCACCACCCAGGCCCAGACCTGCGCATAATGATAGCGCGTGGCCAGTGCCGATAACGGGTCCGACAGCATGGCAGCAATGAACGCCGCCGTGAACACCGCCGGATGGGGCATTGGGATATGAAATTGCCGTTTCATCTTCGGGACCAACATGCGTCCTCCTTTAAGGCTTAAGCTTAGGGCTTTTATCCGGGAAAGCAAATTCTGCAATTCCCCCCTTGCCCCGATCTTCTGATATAAAGAAGCTCTGCGTAAAACCGTTCCGCACTGAAACGGTTAAGGCGCAACAAACGGTGTGTTTCATGAAAATCGCCACCTGGAATGTGAATTCGGTTAAAGCGCGTCTGGCCCCGCTGACACATTGGCTCAGCGCTGCCGCCCCGGACGTTGTCTGCCTGCAGGAAATCAAATCCACCGACGAGACGTTCCCGCGCGAGGCGTTCGAGGATCTGGGTTATAACTGCCTGACCCACGGCCAAAAGACCTATAACGGTGTGGCTATTCTGTCGAAGCGACCGCCCGAGGATGTGCGGCGTGGCCTGCCCGGTGACGAGGCCGATGAACAGGCCCGCTATCTTGAAGCGCTGATACCAGGCGACACAGGCATGGTCCGGGTTGCCGCGCTCTATGCCCCCAATGGCAATCCGGTCGAGAGCGAGAAATTCCCCTACAAACTGTCCTGGATGCAGCGGTTGCAGCACCACGCAAAAACCCTGTTAGCGCTGGAGGAACCGCTGGTACTGGCCGGGGATTACAACATCATCCCGGAGGAAAAAGACTGTTTTGACCCCGCCGCCTGGATTGGTGACGCCCTGTTCCGCCCCGAAAGCCGCGCGGGCCTGCACCGGCTGCACAATCTTGGGCTGGCCGATGCGTTCCGGGCCCGCAATCCGGCCGCCGGGCAATACAGTTTCTGGGATTATCAGGCCGGGTCCTGGCAAAAGAATAACGGCATCCGTATCGATTTTCTGCTGCTGTCGCCACAGGCGCTGGACCGGCTCGCCGCCTGCGAAATCGACAAGGCGGTCCGCGGCGGTGATAAACCTTCGGACCATGTACCCGTTTGGTGCGAACTGGCGGTTTAAGCTTTCCCACACAAACCCCAAACGCATAGAAAAAGGGCCGGTCGTAAGACCGGCCCTTTGTTCTGACTGTCAGGCGTTTTATTCCGCAGCAGACTGTGGCGGGGCCGACGGGATGTTGGCCGGCAGAACCGACTCTTCATCACCGACCGGAGCCAGAATGGCCTGCTCGCGTTCGCCCAGGATCGCCTTGTCGCGTTCGATCGCGATCTGGCGCAGACGGGCAACGGCGCCGCCCGTACCAGCCGGGATAAGACGACCGACGATGACGTTTTCCTTGAGCCCTTCCAGGGTATCGACCTTGCCCTGCACCGAAGCTTCGGTGAGCACGCGGGTGGTTTCCTGGAACGACGCCGCCGAGAAGACCGAACGGGTCTGCAGCGATGCCTTGGTAATACCGAGCAGAACCGGACGACCAACCGCAGGCTTGCCGCCTTCGGCCTCGGCCTTGGTATTGGCTTCTTTCAGTTCGACCTGATCGACCTGTTCGCCCACCAGCAGAGTGGTGTCGCCACCATCGATGATTTCGAACTTCTGCATCATTTGGCGCACGATCACTTCGATATGCTTATCGTTGATCTTCACGCCCTGCAGACGATAGACGTCCTGAATTTCCTTGACCAGATACGCGGCCAGTTCCGGCACACCCTTGATGCGCAGGATATCGTGCGGGCTGGGATTGCCTTCGACGATATACTCGCCTCTTTCGACATAGTCGCCCTCGCGCACGCTGATGTGCTTGCCCTTGGGGATCAGGAACTCTACCGGCTCGAGACTTTCGTCCTTGGGACGGATCAGGATACGGCGCTTGTTCTTGTAGTCCTTGCCGAATTCGACGAAGCCATCGATTTCCGCCAGAACCGCGGATTCCTTCGGCTTGCGCGCTTCAAACAGCTCGGCAACACGCGGCAGACCGCCGGTGATGTCACGCGTCTTGGCGCCTTCGGTCGGAATACGAGCCAGCACGTCACCGGCGCGAACCTCGGTACCATCTT
The DNA here is from genome assembly GCF_055392125.1 of Micropepsis pineolensis. Lineage (NCBI taxonomy): Bacteria > Pseudomonadati > Pseudomonadota > Alphaproteobacteria > Micropepsales > Micropepsaceae > Micropepsis > Micropepsis pineolensis. Next base: position 1,924,932 of record NZ_AP042408.1, on the reverse strand, counting down.
CGATCGACAGAATGGCATCGGCCTGCAGGGCATACCGCGCCGCACCAACGTTCGGCAGCGAGATGACCTTGCCGGACTTGTCGACGATGACCAGGCTGGGGCGCAGCTCGGCCGCAGCCTTGGTGCCGGTGCCGCGGCTGTCGATGACAACGCGGTTGGTCACACCGGTCTTTTCGTCGGCCACTTCCTTGATGGTCACACCCGAGACGAGGTCTTCGTATTTGGCGATACCATCGATGTCGGTCATCACCGGAATGGCGTTCGGATTCCATTCCGCCAGCTTGTCGCCGCGCTTGACGGTGACACCGTCGTCCACCTTGAGGCGGGCGCCGTATGTGATGCGATACGAGGCGCGTTCCTGGTCCTTGGCGTCGACGATGACGACCAGCATATTGCGGCCCATCGCCACCAACTCGCCATCGGAGTTCTTGACCACGTTGCGGTTGACGATCTTGATCTTGCCGTCGTAGCTGGCTTCGACCTTGGACGAACCCGAAACCTGCGCCGCACCACCAATATGGAAGGTACGCATGGTAAGCTGGGTACCCGGCTCGCCAATCGACTGAGCGGCAATAACACCGACCGCTTCGCCGATATTGACCTTGGTGCCACGGGCCAGATCGCGGCCATAGCACTTGGCGCAAATGCCATCCTTGCACTGGCAGGACAGCACGGTACGCACGGAGACCTTCTGGATCTGCGCCGCTTCGATCTTTTCAGCCGCGATTTCGGTGATCTCTTCACCCGCGGGAACCAGGACCTCGCCGGTGTCGGGATGCGTGACATCTTCGGCAGCGGTACGGCCCAGAATACGCTCGGTCAGCGACGCCACCACGGTACCGCCATCGATGACGGCCTGCACGGTCATGCCATGCTTGGTACCGCAATCGACTTCGGTGATGATGCAGTCGTTGGCGACGTCGACCAGACGGCGTGTCAGATAGCCCGAGTTCGCGGTCTTCAAGGCGGTGTCGGCCAACCCCTTACGGGCACCATGGGTCGAGTTAAAGTACTCGAGAACGGTGAGGCCTTCCTTAAAGTTCGAAATAATCGGCGTTTCGATGATTTCGCCCGACGGCTTGGCCATCAGGCCACGCATACCGGCAAGCTGCTTCATCTGCTGCGGCGAACCGCGGGCACCGGAATGGCTCATCATGTAGATGGAGTTCATTTCCTCAAGCCGTCCGGTTTCCGGATCAATATGCGGCTCGGAAATTTCCTTCATCATTTCGTTGGCGACCTGATCGGTACACTTGGACCAGGCATCGACCACCGCATTGTACTTTTCTTTGTCCGTGGTCAGACCATCGAGATACTGCTGCTCGAACTCGCGCACCTTGTGGCGGGTTTCCTCGATCAGCTTGGTCTTGGTCGCGGGCACCACCATGTCGTCCTTACCGAACGAGATGCCAGCCTTGCAGGCTTCACGATAGCCCAGGCCCATGACAGCGTCGGCGAACATCACGGTCTCTTTCTGACCGCAATGGCGATAGACTTCGTCGATGATCGAGCTGACTTCCTGCTTACGGATCAGACGATTGATCAGCGAGAACGGAATGTCGGGATGCTTGGGCAGGCATTCGGCGATCATCATACGGCCCGGGGTGGTTTCAACCCGCTGGATGATCGGCTTGAAGTCCTTGTCCACCGTATGATAGCGGCACTTAATCTTGGTGTGCATGGTGATGGCACCCGCGAACAGGGCGTGTTCGATTTCGCCCAGATCGTTGAACGCCAACCCCTCGCCCGGCTCACCGGGACGATCCTGACTGATGTAGTACAGACCAAGCACGATATCTTGTGTCGGCACAATGATCGGCTTGCCCGATGCCGGCGACAGGATGTTGTTGGTCGACATCATCAGCACGCGGGCTTCAAGCTGGGCTTCCAGCGACAGCGGCACGTGCACAGCCATTTGGTCGCCGTCAAAGTCGGCGTTGAAGGCGGTACAAACCAGCGGATGCAGCTGGATCGCTTTACCTTCAATCAGTACCGGCTCGAACGCCTGAATGCCTAAGCGATGCAGCGTCGGTGCGCGGTTGAGCATGACCGGATGTTCGCGAATAACCTCTTCGAGGATATCCCAAACTTCAGGCTTTTCTTTCTCGACCAGCTTCTTGGACTGTTTAACGGTCTGCGAGAAGCCCTTGGCTTCCAGACGCGAATAGATAAAGGGCTTGAACAGCTCCAGCGCCATCTTCTTCGGCAAGCCGCACTGATGCAGCTTCAGTTCCGGGCCGACGGTGATCACCGAACGACCGGAATAGTCAACGCGCTTACCCAGAAGGTTCTGACGGAAGCGGCCCTGCTTGCCTTTCAGCATGTCGGCGAGCGACTTCAGCGGGCGCTTGTTGGCACCGGTGATGACACGACCGCGACGGCCATTGTCAAACAGGGCGTCAACGGCTTCCTGCAGCATGCGCTTTTCGTTGCGCACGATGATGTCAGGGGCCTTCAGCTCGATCAGCCGCTTGAGGCGATTGTTGCGGTTGATGACGCGGCGATACAGATCGTTGAGATCGGAGGTAGCGAAACGGCCACCATCAAGCGGCACCAACGGGCGCAGTTCCGGCGGGATCACCGGGATGACCGTCATGATCATCCATTCGGGGTGGTTACCCGACTCCAGGAAAGCATCAACCAGCTTCATCCGCTTGATGAGCTTCTTGGGCTTTTCACCGCCGTTGCAGGTCGCCAGCTCGGCACGGATTTCTTCGCGTAAGACCGGCAGATCCAGACCACGCAGCAGAGTCTGAATGGCTTCAGCGCCGATCTGGGCCGTGAAGTTATCGGGGCCGTAATCGTCCTGCGCTCTGTAATATTCGTCTTCGGTCAGCAGCTGACGCATTTTGAGCGGGGTCAGACCCGGCTCAATGACGATGTAACCTTCGAAATACAACACGCGCTCAAGATCCTTGAGCGCCATGTCGAGGAGCATACCGATGCGGCTGGGAAGCGACTTCAGGAACCAGATATGCGCCACCGGCGAGGCCAGTTCGATATGGCCCATGCGCTCGCGGCGCACTTTCTGCACGGTAACTTCAACGCCGCACTTTTCGCAGACGATGCCCTTGTACTTCATGCGCTTGTACTTGCCGCACAAGCACTCGTAATCCTTTACCGGGCCGAAAATACGCGCACAGAACAAGCCGTCGCGTTCCGGCTTGAAGGTGCGGTAATTGATCGTCTCTGGCTTTTTGATTTCGCCATGGCTCCAGCGCAGGATCTGCTCCGGGCTGGCAAGCGAAATCCGAATGCGGTCAAAGGTAGGAATTTCCTTGCCGGCCGAAAAGACGTTTATCAGCTCTTGGTTCATCTTCATCCTCGTCGAGGCGCCGCACGCCATGCGCCCTGAAACTTTTTGCCCCGCCTTTAAAATCCGGCGTGGCGGAAAATATCCGGTTCCGCCCCCTGCCCGTCAGGACCGGGGGCGGCTTTTAAAACTTAACCGTTCATCAGTTCGACATTGAGACCCAGCGAACGCATTTCCTTGATCAGCACGTTGAAGCTTTCAGGGATGCCGGCTTCGAAGGTATCTTCGCCGCGAACGATCGCTTCATAGACCTTGGTACGGCCAGCAACGTCGTCCGACTTCACCGTCAGGATTTCCTGCAAGGTGTAAGCGGCACCGTAAGCTTCAAGGGCCCACACTTCCATTTCACCGAAGCGTTGACCGCCGAACTGTGCCTTACCACCCAGCGGCTGCTGGGTAACCAGGCTGTACGGACCAATCGAACGGGCATGGATCTTGTCGTCGACCAAATGGTGAAGCTTCAGCATGTAGATGATGCCGATTGTCACCTTACGCTTGAAGGCATCACCGGTACGGCCGTCATACAGCGTGACCTGACCGCTTTCGGGGCAGCCAGCCAAGTTGAGCATGTCGACGATATCGCGATCCTTGGCACCGTCGAACACCGGGGTCGCAATTGGAATGCCGCGACGCAGGTTATCGCACAGTTCAGGCAGATCCTTATCCTCGAACTCGCTCAGGCGATCATCGTTATTGTAGATCGTCTTGAGTTCGCGGCGGACCGGTTCAAAGCGACCGTCCTTCTTGGCCTTGTCGATCATCTCGCCCACTTTGTGACCAAGCCCGCGACAGGCCCAGCCCAGATGGGTTTCGAGAATTTGCCCGACGTTCATGCGCGAAGGCACGCCCAACGGGTTCAGCACGATGTCCATCGGCGTGCCGTCTTCCATAAACGGCATATCTTCCGCCGGCAGAATGCGGCTGACGACACCCTTGTTGCCATGACGACCGGCCATCTTGTCACCCGGCTGCAGCTTACGCTTCACCGCGACAAAGACCTTGACCATCTTCATGACGCCCGGCGCCAGTTCGTCACCACGGCGGAGCTTTTCCACCTTGTCGGCAAAACGGGCATCCAGACGGGCTTTGGATTCGTCGAACTGCTTACGCAGCGCTTCGATCTCGCCCATCGCCTTTTCATCCGAAAGGCCGATCTGCCACCACTGATGACGCGGCAGGTTTTCGAGAACCTCCTCGGTCAGTGCGGTGTCAGCAGACAGACCGCGCGGCCCCGAGGCAGCCGTCTTATCAACCAGAATGTCGTGCAGACGGGCAAAGATATTGCGTTCGAGGATCGCGAGTTCGTCGTCACGGTCCTTGGCCAAACGTTCTTCTTCAGCCTTTTCAATCGACAGGGCGCGCTGGTCCTTTTCGATGCCGTGGCGGTTGAACACGCGCACTTCAACGATGGTACCCGTCACCCCCGGCGGCACGCGCAGCGAGGTGTCACGCACATCAGCGGCCTTTTCGCCGAAGATGGCGCGCAGCAGCTTTTCTTCCGGCGTCATCGGGGTTTCGCCCTTCGGCGTCACCTTGCCCACCAGAATATCGCCCGCATTCACCTCGGCACCGATATAGACGATGCCGGCTTCGTCGAGGTTCCGGAGGTTTTCTTCGCCGACATTGGGAATGTCACGCGTGATTTCCTCTGGCCCGAGCTTGGTGTCACGCGCCATGGTCTCGAACTCTTCGATATGGATCGAAGTGAAGACGTCGTCGCTGACGATACGCTCGGAGATCAGGATCGAGTCTTCGTAGTTGTAACCATTCCACGGCATGAACGCGACGAGCACGTTCTTACCCAGCGCCAGATCACCCATCTCGGTCGAAGCACCATCAGCGATCACGTCGCCCTTACGGACGGTGTCACCGACGCGGACCAGCGGCGCCTGTGTAATACAGGTCGACTGGTTGGAACGCTGGAACTTCTTTAAGCGATAGATGTCGATGCCCGGCTTGGTCGGATCGGTTTCTTCGGTGGCGCGAATGACGATACGCATCGCGTCGACCTGATCGACGATACCCGAACGCTTGGCCGAAATTGCCGAACCGGAGTCACGTGCCACCACCGGCTCCATGCCGGTGCCGACCAGCGGCGCTTCCGACTTGAGCAGAGGAACGGCCTGACGCTGCATGTTCGCGCCCATCAGTGCGCGGTTGGCGTCGTCGTTTTCGAGGAACGGCACCAGTGCGGCAGCAACCGACACCAGCTGTTTCGGGCTAACGTCAATGAACTCGACCTGGTCGGGCGTGGTCATGACATAGTTGGCGCCCTTACGGCAGCTGACCAGCTCGTCCGTGATACGGCCGCGGCTGTCCACCGCCGCGTTTGCCTGCGCGATGGTGTACTTGGCCTCTTCCATCGCCGACAGATAGATCACGTCATCGGTGACCTGCTTATTTTCGACCCGACGATACGGGCTTTCAATAAAGCCATACTTGTTGACGCGCGCGAACGTGGCCAGCGAGTTGATCAGACCAATATTCGGACCTTCCGGCGTTTCAATCGGGCAGATACGACCATAGTGGGTCGGATGCACGTCACGCACTTCGAAGCCAGCACGCTCGCGGGTCAGACCGCCCGGGCCGAGGGCCGACAGACGACGCTTGTGGGTGACTTCCGACAGCGGGTTGTTCTGGTCCATGAACTGCGACAGCTGCGACGAGCCGAAGAATTCACGAATGGCAGCGGCCACCGGCTTGGCGTTGATCAGATCGTGCGGCATCACAGTATCGATGTCGACGGCGCTCATACGCTCTTTGATGGCGCGTTCCATACGCAAGAGACCGATGCGGAACTGATTTTCCATCAGCTCGCCCACCGAACGGACGCGACGGTTGCCCAGATTGTCGATATCGTCGATTTCGCCACGGCCATCGCGCAATTCAGCCAGCGCCTTGACAATGGCGAGGATGTCTTCTTTGCGCAGGACGCGAACGGTATCAGCAGCGTCGAGGTTCAAACGCATGTTCATCTTGACGCGACCGACCGCGGACAGATCATAACGTTCGGCATCAAAGAACAGCTGCTGGAACAAGGCTTCGGCGGTTTCCAGCGTCGGCGGTTCGCCCGGGCGCATGACACGATAGATATCGATCAGGGCCTGTTCGCGCGAATGGTTCTTGTCCGCCGCCATGGTGTTGCGGATATACGCACCGATGGTGATGCCATCAACGTGGATGGTTTCGATCTCGTCGTAACCAGCCTCGTGCAGCAATTCGAGCGACTGAGCCGTCAGCTCGTCACCGGCTTCAACATAGATCTCACCGGTCTTCGGGTTGACCATGTCGAGGGCACAATAACGACCAAGCAGATCTTCAGCGTCGATGGCAACGGATTTCAGCCCGTCATCTTCCCATTTGCGCAAAGAACGCTGGGTTATCTTGCCACCGGCTTCCACCAGCACTTCACCCGTCTTGGGGTGCTTCCACGCCTGACCAGCCTTGGTGTTGCGCATCCAGCTGGCATCGATCGGCGTAACGTAGGAACCATCCTTGACGCGCTTGAAGGGGATTTTGGCGTAGAAATAATCGAGAATGCCTTCTTGGTCGAGACCAAGGGCATAGAGCAACGTGGTGATCGGCAGCTTACGGCGCCGGTCAATACGCACATGCAGGATATCCTTGGCATCGAATTCGAAATCGAGCCAAGAACCGCGATACGGAATGATACGCGACGCGAACAGCAATTTGCCCGACGAATGGGTTTTACCCTTGTCGTGATCAAAGAACACGCCAGGGGAGCGGTGCATCAGAGAAACGATGACACGCTCGGTACCATTGACGACAAAAGTGCCGGTGTCAGTCATCAGCGGCACGTCGCCCATATAGACGTCCTGCTCCTTGATGTCCTTGACCGACTTGGCGCCGGTTTCCTGATCCACATCGAACACGATCAGGCGCAGCGTCACCTTGAGCGGCGTCGCGTAGGTCATCGAGCGCTGTTGGCACTCTTCTACGTCATATTTGGGGTTTTCAAACTGGTAATCAACATATTCCAGCCGGGAGGTTTCCGAGAAGTCTTGGATCGGAAACACAGAGGAAAATACCGTCTGTAAGCCTTCATCCAAACGTCCGCCGGCCGGCTTCTCGACCTGCAGGAACTGGTCGTAGGAGGTTTTCTGCACCTCGATCAGATTTGGCATTATAGCCACCTCGGCAATTCTGCCGAAGGATTTACGAAGCCGTTTGCGTTCCGTGAATGATAGAGTCATTGCCGCTTTCCCGATGTCTTAAAGGGCAAAAAACGCCGCCCTCCCGAAACGCCCACTAGCGCCGCGGAAAGAGTGGTGCCTAAACGTAAGCCGAACTGGACGGTGGTCGAAACCACCGCCCCGCCCGGGTATTTCACTGCACAATCGGTTCCGTAAAAAGACATAGCTGCCTTCCGGGATCGTGCCGTCATAGCTGCGAGTATCGCAGCCATCCGTAATTACTTCAACTCGACCTTCGCACCGGCGTCTTCGAGCTGCTTCTTGATCTTCTCAGCTTCGGCCTTGGAGACGTCAACCTTGACTTCCTTCGGCGCACCCTCGACGAGGTCCTTGGCTTCCTTGAGGCCCAGACCGGTGATCGCACGGATTTCCTTAATCACGTTGATCTTCTTGTCGCCGGCGGCAGCCAGAACGACAGTGAATTCGGTCTTTTCAGCAGCCGGAGCAGCAGCAGCGCCAGGCGCAGCAGCAACGGCGACCGGAGCAGCGGCGGAAACGCCCCACTTTTCTTCCAGAGCCTTCGACAGCTCAGCAGCTTCCAGAACCGTCAGAGCCGACAGGTCTTCGATCAACTTTTCGATATTAGCCATTTGTAATGTTCCTTAAGGATTGGGTTTGAAACTTTGTACTGTGGTGTCGCGCCAGACTTAGGCAGCGTCCTTCTTGGAATAAGCGCCGATGACCCGGGCAATTTGACCGGCGGGAGCAGCCAGAACGCCAGCGATCTTGGTCGCCGGAGCCTGGATGAGGCCCACAATCTTGCCACGGAGCTGATCGAGCGACGGCAGCGTTGCCAGAGCATTTACGCCCTCGGCATCGAGAACCGTTTCGCCAACCGAGCCGCCCAGAACAACCAACTTCTTGTTGTCCTTGGCAAACTCCACCATCACCTTCGCAGCCGCAACCGGGTCTTTGCTGAACGCAATGCCGGTGGGGCCTTTGAAGAGCGAGGTGATACCTTCAACGGCAGTTCCTTGAAGAGCGCGCGCCGCTAGACGGTTCTTGGCCACCTTGAAAGAGCAACCTTCCGCAAGCATGCGGGAGCGAAGCTTCATCAGGTCAGCGACCGTCAGACCGGCATAGTGGGCGACAACCAAGGAGCCGGATTCGACGAAGATGCCCTTCAGCTCCTCGACAGCTTCCGCCTTTTGGGTTCTGTCCACTTAAGCTCTCCTTCTACTATGGCGCCGCAAAACGGAGCCATATGCTCGGATTAGATGGGACGATCCACCCTTTCCGCCCTGTGACCGGACCGGAAAAAACGCTTCCGATCCACCCTGCCCCAGGGGTCAAACCCAAACCGCACCCCGTTAAGGGGAAACGCTTTAAAGTTCTCGCCCCGTCTGCGCTGGACTTTTAAGCCCCTTGTTGGGCTCCAGCGGTCTCGGACAGGCACCGACCCATCGCCGATCGGCTTCCTGGCCGGCATTGCTGCCGGCCAAAACTCTCTTTAGGCGCCAGCGCTCGCCGCGCCAACCGACGCCAGCGTAACACGCAGGCCCGGGCCCATCGTCGAGGTCAGTGCGACCTTCTTGACATAGGTGCCTTTGGCACCCGTCGGACGGGCCTTGACCACGCCGTCAACCAGCGCCTTGATATTCTCAACAATGGCAGCTTCCGTGAAGCTCGCCTTGCCGACGCCAGCCTGAACGATACCGGCCTTTTCAACGCGGAATTCGACCGCGCCGCCTTTGGCGTTCTCGACAGCCGTCTTGACGTCCATGGTCACGGTGCCAATCTTCGGGTTCGGCATCATGCCACGGGGGCCGAGCACCTTACCAAGACGACCGACCAGGCCCATCATGTCCGGGGTAGCAATACAGCGGTCGAAATTGATTTCGCCCTTCTGCACTTCCGCCGCCAGCTCTTCAGCACCGACGATATCCGCACCGGCAGCCTTGGCTTCATCAGCCTTGGACCCCTTGGCGAACACGGCAACGCGCACGCTGCGGCCAGTACCGTTGGGCAGGTTGACCATGCCGCGGACCATCTGGTCTGCATACTTCGGGTCAACGCCAAGATTGATGGCGATTTCGATGGTTTCATCGAACTTGGCGTTGGCGTTGGCCTTCACCAGCTTGACGGCCTCTTCGATGGTGTAGACCTTGTTCAGATCAACGCCTTCCAGGGCTTTCTTATAACGCTTGGACAGTTTGGCCATGTGACTTACTCCTTGACCTCAATGCCCATCGAACGCGCCGAACCTTCGATCATGTGCATCGCCATTTCGACATCGGTAGCGTTCAGGTCATTCATCTTGGCTTCGGCGATTTCGCGCACCTGCGCTTTGGTCACCGAACCGGCGAAATCACGACCGGGGGCCTTGGAGGCCTTCTCGAGCTTCGCAGCCTTTTTGATGAAATAGGACGCGGGCGGCGTCTTCATATCAAAGGTAAAGGACTTATCCGAGAACACGGTGATCGTCACCGGAATCGGCATGCCCTTTTCCTTGTCCTGCGTTTTGGCGTTAAACGCCTTGCAGAACTCCATGATATTCAGGCCGCGCTGACCCAGCGCCGGACCGATCGGCGGCGACGGATTCGCCGCGCCTGCCGGCACCTGCAACTTAATATACCCGATAATTTTCTTTGCCACTTTTTTGCCGCCTCCTTAGCGGTGTCCGGTGCTTACGGGGCTGGCTGCCCCTCCCGTATCAGCCTATCCGGGACCATCCCGGGCTTAAGCTGCCTAAATCTTTTCGACCTGCGAATATTCCAGCTCGACAGGGGTGGCGCGACCGAAAATCGACACCGCCACTTTAACCCGCGAACGCGCAGGATCGATTTCCTCGATCGTACCGTTGAACGAGGTAAAGGGACCATCGGCCACCCGCACCTGCTCGCCGACCTCGAAGCGGACCGACGTCTTGGGCCGTTCCGTGCTTTCGGTAACCTGATTGAGGATGCGATCAACTTCACCCTGCCGCAAAGGCATCGGCTTGTTGTTCTGCCCTAAAAAGCCAGTGACTTTCGCCACGCTTTTAATCAGGTGATAGGCTTCTTCCGTCAGATTGGCACGCACCAGAACATAACCGGGCAGGAACTTGCGCTCGGCATTGATCTTCTGGCCACGGCGCAGCTCAACGACTTCTTCCGTCGGAACCAGCACCTCACCAATAAGATGTTCAAGCCCCTGCGTTTCCGCCTGGCGCTTGATCTCTTCGGCAACTTTACGCTCAAAATTGGAATAGGTGTGGACGATATACCACTTACCTTCCGTTGCAGCTTCGCTCATGGCCTCACCCCGCGCCGATCAAAAGACGTTCACCGAACGCAAGCACGCTGTCGACAGCAAAGAAAAAGACCACCGTCAGCCCGACCATAATGAAGACCATGAGCGACGTCAGCCATGTCTCCTTCATCGTCGGCCAGGTGACCTTTTTGGATTCGCGAACGACTTCCTGCATAAACCGAGCAATGCCACCGCGCTGACGCACCGGTTGGGGTGCATCTTTCTCGCCTGCGTTATTTGCCGTTTTCTTCGCCGTTTCGGCCATTTTGCACTTTCAAAAAACATCTGGCAGGAGTGGAAGGATTCGAACCCTCGGCCTACGGTTTTGGAGACCGCCGCTCTACCAACTGAGCTACACTCCTATGCCGAAATGTAAACCGGGCCGCCGGATGGCAGCCCGGTCATAACACTTTACTTTATGATCGAAGCGACGACACCGGCACCAACTGTGCGGCCGCCTTCGCGGATAGCGAAGCGAAGCTTTTCTTCCATCGCAATCGGAACGATCAGATCAACTTCAATCGTAATGTTGTCACCAGGCATCACCATCTCGGTGCCTTCCGGCAACTTCACCATACCCGTCACGTCCGTCGTACGGAAGTAGAACTGCGGACGATAGTTGGTGAAGAATGGCGTATGACGGCCACCCTCTTCTTTCGTCAGGATATAGGCTTCTGCCATAAACTGGGTATGCGGGGTCACCGTACCCGGCTTCGACAGAACCTGACCACGTTCGACACCATTACGGTCAACACCGCGCAACAGCGCACCGATGTTGTCACCGGCCTGGCCCTGATCGAGCAGCTTGCGGAACATTTCAACGCCGGTAACCGTGGTCGTCGACGTCGGCTTCATACCGACGATCTCAACCGTTTCACCAACCTTGACAACGCCACGCTCAACACGACCGGTCACAACCGTACCACGGCCCGAGATCGAGAAAACGTCTTCGATCGGCATCAGGAACGGCAGCTCAACCGGACGATCCGGCTGCGGAATATAGGCGTCAACTTCAGCCATCAGCTTCAGGATCGCTTCACGACCGAGTTCCGGGCTCTTGTCTTCCAGAGCACACAGCGCCGAACCACGAACGATCGGGATATCGTCGCCGGGGAACTGATAGCTCGACAGAAGCTCACGAACTTCCATCTCGACCAGATCCAGCAGCTCCGGATCATCGACCATGTCGCACTTGTTCATGAAGACGACCAGCGCGGGCACGCCAACCTGGCGGGCCAGAAGGATGTGTTCGCGCGTCTGCGGCATCGGGCCGTCAGCTGCCGAAACAACCAGAATCGCGCCATCCATCTGCGCCGCACCCGTGATCATGTTCTTCACATAGTCAGCATGGCCGGGGCAATCAACGTGCGCATAATGACGGTTCGCCGTCTCATACTCGACGTGTGCCGTCGAAATCGTGATGCCGCGAGCCTTTTCTTCAGGCGCCTTATCAATCTGGTCGTACGCCGTGAACGTCGCACCGCCAGATTCAGCCAGCACCTTCGTGATCGCCGCCGTCAGCGTTGTCTTGCCGTGGTCGACGTGACCAATCGTCCCGATGTTGCAATGCGGCTTCGTCCGCTCGTATTTAGCCTTCGCCATGTGTCACCCTATCGTTTCGACCCGCCCTTTCAAAAGCGGAAACGCAAACCAATGTCCTCGTCCATCCGTACCGCGCCCTAAACTGACCCGGCACTTACCGCGGGCGACCATATCAAGGCTCGCAGCGGCGAAAATCTGGAGCGGGTGAAGGGAATCGAACCCTCGTATTCAGCTTGGAAGGCTGCTGCTCTACCATTGAGCTACACCCGCTGGATTCGACTTCTTCATCTTTCCGTAAGCCCCGGCTGGCTACACTGCCGGGAAATACGGCCCTACTCTATATTACTGCGCCCACCTCACAACCCGGCAAACCAGGGAGATGGTGGAGGGGGTTGGATTCGAACCAACGTAGGCGTAGCCAACGGATTTACAGTCCGTCCCCTTTAGCCACTCGGGCACCCCTCCGCGCCACAGTATTAACTTTCGTCACTTGACGACGCTAGTAAATCCACCCGACCCCAGAGATGGTTCGGGATGGACGTTCCGGGGAACGTTACTGACGCGTCAACAGATTCCTGTCAAGGGAAAAACCAAAAATCTTTCCCTTGCCGGAATCTGTGTCGGAGGTTAACGCCATCATGACAAAAAATGCAAGCCGTGTGGTTGCTTAATTCAGCAACATCTTTGTAAGAAATAGCATGAGCAAAAAATTTCCGCCCCGAACGGGTGCCAAGCCGCCCTTTAACCCCACCAAACCGGCCCCGCAGCAGACGCCGCGGCCGCGGGGGCAGATGCGTTCCCCTCCGCCCAAGCCGGGCAGACCGACGCCCGAAGGGCTCTGGCTGTATGGCCTGCACCCGGTACGGGCTGCATTAGCCGGTCAATTAAGAAAAATTAAGAAACTTCTTCTGACCGCCGGCGCGGCCGAACAGCTCGGCACCGCGCTGCTGAACAGCGTCCCACACGAGATTGTCGATGGCGATACCGTGTCCCGGTCGCTGCCCCAGGGCGCCGTGCATCAGGGCCTTGCGCTGTCTTGCGGCCGCTTACCCGGGCGCACCCTTGCCGAGGTGTTAAAACCTTCCGAAGGCCGCCGCGTCGTGCTGCTGCTGGATCAGGTGACCGACCCGCACAATGTCGGGGCGATCTTACGTTCGGCCGCCGCATTCGGCGTCGACGCGGTGGTGATGCAGGATCGCAATGCCCCGCCCGAGTCGGGTTCACTGGCCAAATCCGCCTCCGGGGCGCTCGACATCGTGCCGTTCGTCAGCGTGGTGAACCTGTCGCGCACACTGGATGAGCTGGGCGAGATGGGCTTTTTGCGTATTGCCATGGCGGGCGACGGCGAAGCAACGCTGAAAGAAGCCGCTGCGGCCAAGGATATTGCCCTGGTGCTGGGATCGGAAGGATCGGGCATCCGCCGTCTGGTGCGCGAGCATTGCGACACCTCGGCCTTTGTAGCGATCAATCCGGCCATGGAAAGCCTTAACGTTTCCAACGCGGCCGCCATCGCACTGTACGAACTGCGCCGTTAATCGTTAAAACTCATTTTTACGCGAGCAGCTCGGCGCGATAGTTTCCCAGAATGGGAAAATTGTCCATCAGATGAGCAAGTCGTTCGATATGGGCCGTAGTGAAATAGCTACGGCCCCTGCCCGCCGCCCCCTTGTTGAAGCGCAGCTCCCCACGCTCCTTCCAGCAGCCATCCAGCGCAGCACTGCACACCGCCTCTGGCTTTGGCACCCCAGCATGTTCCAGACAAAGCTGCAGCGTACCCAGCGGATCCGCCAGCCAGCTGGAAAAATGTAATACCAGCACCGCGGCCGGATGCTGTGCCGCATAGGTAAGCCAGGTGGCAAAATAATTGATGTACCAAGGCCCGATCATATCGATCATAAAATCCGCCTTGCAGGCAGAGGAGAAGGTCGGGAACGCATCGGGGACCACCCCGCTGATATTTTCCGCGCGCGATTCCGGCACATCGAGAAACATGTCCCAAAGCGAAGCGAGCATGTCCGGAATGGAACGGATCATGGTGATCGGTTTCAACGATAAAGCTTCGATAAAATGACAGTTGCCGGGCCGGGCCAGCATATGGGCATGGACGGCCATCGGCCCTTCGCACACACCACCATAATAATAATAGAGAAAAACCGGCAGATAGAGCTGGGCCTCGCGCCCACCTTGGGCATGAACCGCACGCACCAGACTGCCGCCGGACGCCACGACCGCCGAGGTGCACAAGAAGGTGCCGGCGCTCTTGGGCGGAAAGGCAAACAGCAAAACCGGGCGACGCTGAGACAGCTCCTGCAGATAATCCGCTAGCGGCCCCGTAAAGGTGCCATCCATTTCCGGTTGGGAAAAGGCGGCCTGAACTGCCAAATCATCAATGCCAATGCTCACGGAACCATCCCCCACACCCAGTCATGATTCCAGCATCGCGCATGCCAGAAAACGCGTAAAAAAATTTTATGTTTATATGTATAAATTTTTTACTTCATCCCGACAAGCATCTGCAGCATTTGCTGTTCAAGCCGTAAATATTTTCATCGTGTGAAGGCCCCGCGCTTTTTGCAGGCCAGACAGCTTACAGAATTTCATCCTGCCAATCGGCCAGCACGGGATAGAGCTTCACCATGGCGGCCAGACGATCAAAATGGAATTGGGAAAAATAGGTTCTGCCCCGCCCACTGACACCCTTGTTGAAACGCATCGCCTTACGCCCCTGCCAGGAATATTCCAGCGCCGCCTGACAAACCTCGTGGGGACGTGGCATACCGGCATGCTGAAGAATACGCCCCAGCACAGCGGTCGGATCGGCAACAAAATCACGATATTTTGGCAGCAATACCGTCTGCGGCTGATCGGCCGCATAGCTGATCCAGGACGCATAATTGCTGACATACCAGGGGCCGAGCAGATCGATCAGCATATCCGCCTTATGCGCATCACTGAAATCAGCGAAATCTTCTGGCAGCGGACAAACAATGCAGCGCTGCAACTCTTCCGGCTCGTTTATCAACATGTCCCACATCGATGCCAGCATGTCAGGGATCGACCGGATCATTACTACTGGTTTCAGGGATAACACATTGATCAGATGGCGGTTGGCCAAACGGGCCTGCATATGCACATGCGTCACCAGCGGCCCGGCACAAATACCACCGCTGTAATATTCCACGAAAGTCTGCAAACGGAACTGATCTTCGCGCCCCCCCTGCGCAATCACCGAACGCACCAATGCACCATTGACGGCAAGCACCGCCGCATTGCGTAAGAAAGACCCGGCAGATTTGGGCGGAAAAGCCAGGATCAATGTGGGGCGACGGTGTGAAATTTCTCGCAGATGCTCCGCGCATTCACCTTGATAAAGGCCATCAATATCAGGCGAATCGAATAAAACACGTATATCTTCAGCACTATACGAAACCGGTTGCACCACATCGTCTATCAGGGTCATATCACACCTACTCAACCACACGCACCACCTGAACGACAGACATATGCAATATTGCCCGCAAGGCTAAAGCCCTGCAGGTCACAAACCATGGCGATGAGAAATATTGCGACAAGGTGGAACAAAAAAAACGCTGCAGTACAAATGTTTTTTACAACGCAGCGCTTATGCAAAACACGTCAGAGTAGTTCTGCAGTCAGATTTTTGAGCACATCATACCGCCCCAGCATCCGTTCAAGACGGGCAAAATGCCCGGGCGAAAAATAGCCTTTACCGCGCCCGCTGACCCCACGGCTGAACCGCAGTTCGCCACGTTCGTCCCAGGTGCCATTGAAAGCCGCCGCACACACTTCCGGCGGCTTAGACATGCCGACATGATCCAGAATCCGCCCAAGTAACGTGACCGGATCGGCGACCAGATCATCATAATGGGTCACCAGCACGGTATCGCTGTGGGTCGCGGCATAATCGAGCCAGGATGCATAATAGCTGACATACCAGGGGGCAAACATATCGAACATGAAGTCGGCTTTTTCTGCCGCCGGAAAATCGGCGAAAGTATCGGGCACGATGCAATTGACCGTCTCGATCCGCATGGCAGGATCGGCCAGAAACATGTCCCACATTGATGCCAGCATATCGGTGATTGAACGGATCATCACCACGGGCTTCAGCGAGAGCACTTCGATAAAACGGCAATTGGCGGGATGAGCCTGCATATGAACATGAACCACCATCGGTTCTTCACAGACACCGCCGTAGTAATAATGGATGAAAATCGGCAGATAGAGCTGGGCCTCGCGTCCGCCCTGGGCATGCACCGCGCGCACCAGCTGCCCGCCGGTAGCGGCGATCACCGCAGTACGTAAGAATGTTCCCGCCGCCTTGGGGGCAAAGGGGAGCAGCACCACGGTGCGCCGTTTGGCGATGTCGGCCAGATAGGCGGCATACTCGCCCTGGAAGGTGCCATCGTCGTCCGGCTGGGAAAAAGCTGCGCGTAAAGCCAGCTCATCGATTTCGACTGCCATCGATTCACCTCCTGATAGATAATTTCACGATAGCCAAAAAATCGCCGTTTGCCACGCTTTTTTTGGATACATGCCAGGAATTCCGCCTCCCGCCCCCGATGCGGCGACGGCGTGGCAAATTTCCTCCGCCTGCGGTCAAATCTGCATCAGGCGGGGACGCATATCCTCAAGGGCGTTACACAGCAGGGCGATGCGGTGGTACTGCCCGGCGATCATACGGCGCAGACCATCATATTCGGTGGCGCCATGGGCGGTAAAACCGTTATTTTTAAGGCTTTCCGTACCATCTAGGTGGATCAGCCGAAAGCCCCCGGCTAGCGCCGCCATCTGACCGGCCAGGGCCGAGGCGTCCCGGACCAGACCATCTTCCGCACCCAGCACCCCGGCACTGCGGTGCGCCCCCAGCGCTGACAGACAGGATAGCAGCTGATGGGTCAGCCCCAGGGCGCGCAGGGCATCGTCGGCCTTGGTGGGGCTATGATGCGGCTCGCGCAACATGTCGTGAATTACCCCGTCGAGCGCGGCATGGGCGTTGTGGGCATCGCGCCGGGCGATGCGGTATTGCAGGTCATCGGCCCGGCCATGGCGATACTGGGCCGTAATGGCGTCAAGGTAACGGGCATCGGCATCAAACGTATCGGCGATACGATCCTTGATGCGGCGCAGGTGCCAGTCGGGCAGCACCAGCCGAAGCGCCAGAAAGGCAATCCCCACCCCGACCAGGGTGTCGAACAGCCGGGGCCAGATCACGGCATAACCGCTTAAGACCTGCTCGAAACACAGCACCACGAACAGGGTAATCATTGCGGTGGCGGCGATATATTCGCGCCGCCGGAAGGCAAAGAACCCTGCCCCGGCCAGCACAATCAGCGGCAGCTGCATCGCCCGCCCCGGCAGCAACTGTAACGCCATCCAGCCGATCAGAATGCCAGCCACCGTACCCAGAATCCGCTCAAGCAGGCGGCGGCGTGTGGCACCATAGCTGGGCTGGCAGACAAAAAGCGTGGTGAGCAGAATCCAGAACCCATGGGGCAAATGCGCCAGCAGCAGGAAAAGGTATCCGGTCAGTAACCCGAGCGACAAACGCACGGCATGGCGAAAATAGGCCGACCGCGGGGTCAGGTTCGACCACACCCGGATGATACCCAGACGCAGGGTGGTGGCGTCGGGGTTCTGCAGGACGCTGTCGCCGATATCCGTTGCATACGGATGATCGAGCACCTCCTGCAGCGCCGACATATTGCGCACAAAGGCCCGCACCGCATCAATCAGATGAGAGGAGCGCGACGACTGACCATAACTGGCCTGCATGGCTTCGCGTAAATCCGCCAGCGCCCCGCGCGAAACCGCCATATCAGGCAGGGTTTCGCGGCGACGCAGCGCCTCGGCCAGCGCCCGCAGGGCCGTGCCTTGCAGCTGCAAAAGATGGGCGGCACGGAACAACAGATCGCTGTGATAAAATGCGGCGGCCAGCGCCTCGTGCGGATAATGTGACGAATGAATGCGTTCGTGAATATCCTGCGCCACGAAGTAAAAACGCAACTTTTCCTCGGTATCGCCGCGGCGGCGCGTGCGGCCAACCCGGTCGAGCAAGGTACGGCGGGCCTCGTTCATGGCCGCCACCACGGCGGTGTTAGCGTTGGCCAGACGTAACCGGGCGGCCTCGAAATCGGTATCGCGATAGGGGGCAAACAGCGCGGCGACACAGTCAAACTGATGGGCCAGATTGTCGAACAGCGCCGCCAGAGCAAAGCGCACGGCGTTTTGCGGTGCAATCAGACTCCAGACATAGGATAGCAGCCCGTACCAGGCCGCCCCGCAGGTCAGATACAGCGGCAACGAGATGAAATCATGGCGGGCCGAAAACTGCTCGGTCCCGATCATGGTGTAGACCGCCAGAATCAGTGTGGCGGTGGCCACCGCGCCCCAGCGCACGCTGGCAGCCCCCAGCATGACCAGCAAAAAGGTCGAGCTGACCAGCCCGAGGGCAAACAGCGGCGGATAATCGGCCAGCACCTCGACAATGAACGAAGTTCCGGCAAAACACACCAGCGTCACCGCCAGACTGACCAGCCGACGCATACCGCTATCGTCGGTTTCAGCCAGTGCGCAGGCAATAATACCCAGCATCAGCGAGACAATCGCCGAAATATGCCCGGTGGCGAAGCAGAACCCCGCCACCCCCAGCATACTGACGGTTACCCGCGCGATATCGGCAAAGCGATCCGACGCAAACAGGCGTGAAAGTGTGGCGGCATAAGGCATGGCACTCCCCCATCGGGACGACGGTAATCTCTGCCACCCGCCTTAACCATTGTGTCAGGCCACCGCAAGCGGAAGAAAACCATGATAAGAATGCAGAAATTAGCGCTGGAAGGCCAGACCGGATTGTATGCTCAGCCCCCACCCGATGACGCAGCCAGATCGCGACATTCCATAAAGCGGGCGTCGGCACCATAACTCATCAGCTTTTCCCCGAAAGTCCCCGGCGGGCAGATGCTGAAGCCGTGGCGCTGCCAGAACGGCACCGATCCGTTCACCGCCACCAGATTGAGCTGCGTACAGCCCTGAGCCGC
The DNA here is from genome assembly GCF_055392125.1 of Micropepsis pineolensis. Lineage (NCBI taxonomy): Bacteria > Pseudomonadati > Pseudomonadota > Alphaproteobacteria > Micropepsales > Micropepsaceae > Micropepsis > Micropepsis pineolensis. The sequence goes on along the minus strand of NZ_AP042408.1, from coordinate 1,905,571 downwards.
CGCGTGGCGCTTGATAAGGGCGACGATCTCCGCACCATGGCCACCTCGGCGCACCCCCGCCAGCAAGGCGATATCGTGGATGTAATACTGCGTCCCGGATTGGGGCAGCGTGCCCAGCTTGCGGTTCAGCGCCGGTAAATGGTGCCCATCCCAGGGATGGCTGACGGCATAGCCCACCGCCTGCCCCGCCACACGGCAGAAAAAGCAGCCCCGCGGGTAGAGATGGAACTTTTCGGTCAGCACCGCCAGATCTTCGGGAAAGCCCGGATGGATCTCTTTCGACAGGTCATAGGCGGCGGCGATATCCTGCGCCCGCATCGGGGTCCAAACCATCAGATATTTTCCGTCAACTTGGCAGCACCAGCATAGCACAGGCCGCAGGGCTTATGGCACAGGGCTTATGGCACAGGAACCCGCCGCAATCACGGCTGTGCGGCGGCGCCGTGCATCTGTTTAAGAAAATCCACGATACCAGCGGACACGATCTCAGCCGAACCGCGGGCATAGAACGAGCTGCGCGCCTCGTAAGTGAAGCGATCATAGCTGTCGGCAGCGGGCATATATTTGGCGGCGCCATCGACCATCGTCAACACAACGGTATGGGCAAAGGGCGAGCCAGCCCGGATTTGCGCCCCGACACTGGCGGCCAGTTCGGCTTGCAAACCAACCAGCACGGTATCGCCGATCCGCATCATCACCACCGGAACATTGACCTTGTCGCCAGCGCGATAGCTGTAAGACGTCACCGGCCCTTTGGGGGCGTTCTCAGGCGTGAAGGATTGCGAGGTGACCTCGACCGTTTTACGCCAGACCGTGATAGCCGGTTTTTGTGTGGCATGGATATCCTGGGCCACCCGAACCACCTCGCCACCGGCCCGTGCACCGAACAGATCTGTCAGCAGAAAGCCTGCCTCGTGGGCATCCACCCGCGTCACGCTGCCATCCGGATTGGTGACGTGGCGATTGGCCTGCAGATAGGGCGACTGATCGCCCGCTGCGCCGATCAGAAACGACGACACCGTGCCGGGATACCGACCCTCGACATAGCGCACCATGGCCCCGGCCAGATCGGAGGAAACCAGCCGCCCCCCAGCCGCCAGCTGGGACTGATCCATGATCGAGGGCTGCACTGCCATGTTCATCAAAATCGCCAGTGGCGTGCCATCATGCCGATTGAGCCGCAGCACCGCCAGCGTCGGGTCGGCATAGCCCGCATCGTTCGCCCCCAGCCACCAGCCATGGGGCGTCAGAACATCCCGGTTTACGCCAAGCCGGCTGATCCCCTGACCAAAGCCAAACGTGGCCGGCTGCAGGCTGGCAGCCTGTCTGGCCGCAGTAAGAACCGCCGCCTCGATCGCCGCTTCCAGTGACGCGGCCACGGGACGGAGATTTGGCGGGGTGTGTTCGGGCGGGAACACATGGGGCGCGGAAAAGGTATGGCTGGCGCAGACGATCACATTGTCGGGTAAAACCCCGTCGGTTTTCTGCAGGATCGTCTTGATGCTGGCGATGGTGTCACCGGACAGCGACGTCAGATCAACAACGACGATGGCGGCCCGCTGATGCCCATCGTCAAACAGCACAACCCGCGTTGCCAGCGGATCATGCTGGCCGACAAATTCGCCCAGGGCATACAGCCCCTGAGGAATTTGAATATCCGCCTGACCGGCACCAGCAGTAAATCCGGCAGCATTCGCAGCACCACTAAAGAGAAGCAGGGTAATCAGGAAGGTTCGGGCGAGACGTATTGCCTGCATTATCGCATCATCCTCTATAGCGTGGATTTCAAGAAACCACATATTTCCATAAGAAACGTCTAAATATTTCTCATTATTACCGCCACACCGGCACATTATTCTATTGAATATTAAGTGATCTCCATCCCCAAACGATGCCGAAGCCTTATCAAAATATTGCAACGTGGCCGTATCCGAACAAAATTTGCCTGCCAGTACGCGCAAAACTGCTGTAAAATAACAACCCAGAATATAAAATTCATGGGAGGTAAACATGTCCTGCTACGCACTTCTCGTATACAGCCCGGACATCCAAACGATGAACTGCATCGCAGCTTCGCGCTCGGAAGCCCTTGCGACATTCTCGAAAAAGCTTGGCTATCACGTTACCGACAAAGTCGACGAGGATTGGCAGACCGACAACATGATGCTGGATGAATGGGACGAAAGCCCGCACTGGGTCTCACCGCACATCCCGGTTTATCGGGAAAGATAACATCGCCACGCAAAAAGGGCGCCACACCGGCGCCCTTTTTATTTCAAAGATCTGGCCCGACTATGGCTACAGACGACCACGCAGCGATAGCATGAAGGTCGAGCCATAGACGTTCTCGCCATTATTGTGCGAAACGCCCTCGCCCGCACCACTGTAACGGCTTCCGATCTGGGAGCTGCCTGCGGTACCGTCATCCAGGAAAGAATACGAATCCGAATTCAGGATATTGCTGCCGTCGAACCTGAGATCGAGATAGTCGTTGATCCTGTAGGCAAGCGACATATCCAGCGTACCACGCGCCTGCTGCCACTGACGCAGGTTGGTGTTGTAATAATTCGATGTACTTTGTGGTGATTTCGACCTGAAATTATACGAAAAACGGATACTGTAAGCGTCCTTCTCGTAATAGGCCGTGGCGCTGTAGGTATAGGTCGACATGCCGACCAGTTGCGCCTTGTAAACAGCATCATCGTTTGCCGTAAAGCCGGTGCCGGTACCGCTCTGCGCCCCGGAATTATAGGTGAAGCCCACCTGCGCCCCCAAACCATCGAACGGCGCGGGCAGGAAGGTAAAGGGTTGCTGATAATAGACCTCGACACCTTTGACATTGAGCGGATTGAGGTTGGTGTATGAGGTCAGCTGCATCGGCATCTCGGGATCGATATACCCTGCGGTATAGCCAAAGGTGCTGGAATCGAGCACCGAATTGGGCAAATTCAGCGAACTGAAGGTGACTGTATCCGTCTTGGACGAAATCAGATTTTTCAGGTCTTTATAGAAAACGCCAACCGACAGCATGGATTCCGAACTGAAATACCATTCGACATTCATATCGAAATTATCAGCCTTTAATGGCTTGAGGTTCGGATTCCCCGAAGAGGCCGCTGCGTTATAACGGCTGCTGACCGTTGTGCTCTGTGCGATATAACTGAGCCCAGGGCGGGTGATGGTTTTGCCATACGCGGCGCGCAGCAGCAGATCATCGGTGATATTATAGGTTAGTGCGACGGTCGGCAGATAATCATCATAACTGCCATTCAGACTGGTTTTGGTATAGACCGTCGTGCCGCTGGAATTCTTGCTGGTGGCATAATTATATCCCCACAACCGGGTCTTGGCGTAACGCAGGCCAACACTGAGTTTCAGCACCTGTCCGGCAATCGTTCCATCGGTATCGGCCTGCAAAAATGCACTTTCAACCGCCTCGGTCACATTGAACAGACTGCTGAAATTGCTGGTCACACCATCAAGTATTTTGTTGAAACCAACATATTTATAGAAGGAGCGCGGCACGCTGACCCACTGGGTTGGTCGCATGCCATGGCGCACACCATCCAGAAAATTGCTCACCGGAATATGATCGACGGCATAGTCGCTGATCGACATGCTGGCCAGCGTTTCTCCATTTCGGAGTGTTGCACTGCTGACCGCACTGGCGTTGGTTTTATAGTCATTGGTTTTCTGGGTAGAAACCCAGCTGATACCGGATTTCAGATCAACGTGACCGATAAAGCCAAGGCCCGATTCAAAATCATACTCGCCGTCGAATTTTCCGGTAACAACGCGATCTCCCTCCTTCCAGTAGCTGGCACTGAAATTCGGGCTGGAATAGGCCGAAACGTTGGTAAAATCCGTCGTGGCATACAGGCTGGGAAATTTATAACTGGCCGTCGGATCATAGGTTGTCGTCTGATTGTAGATATAGAACGCGATGGCGTTACTGGAATAAAAACCATTTGAAACGCTCATCGATGCGTTGGCATTCAGGGTGAGATGCCCAATCGGCTGGTATTTTGTGTTGAACGTACCGCTTAGGAATTTGTCTTTGGTATCTACCCAGGTACTGCCACTTTGCCAGTCGACATTGGCAAAGGTGCCATACAGATTATTATTGCTATCAATGTTGACGTTAACCGGCACAATGTCTGACGTGCTGCGGAAATAGACACCCAGCATATAATTATCACGCTTATCGCTCAGCAGCGATCCGATGACATCCAGCGTGACATCCAGATCATCGCGATACTTATATTGCAGGGAAAGTAACCCACTGTAGCGCGTGCGATCATCCAGGGTCAGGGAATTGCGTTCCCAGCGCGGCACAAAAGCCTGATTGATTTGGGCAATGGAATACGAACCATTGTATACCGTTGAACCTGATCCGGTGTAGTTGCTGGTTCCGCAGCTGTATGATGTACCAGCGCCAAAGTTCCAATGAATGCTGTTAGAGCTGGTACCCTCTTCGTTACACGCCTGCCCCCAGCCCGAGGTATCATTGCCCATGATTTCATAGGCGCTTTCCTTGAACGTCATGGCAAACAGTGCGCCAAACGATCCCCATATATCACTGACCTGAACGGTCCCGTTCGGCATGGCTTTGTCGCGGTTGGTATTCATCGAATAGCCAACCGAGTAATTGGCCTTGAAGCCATCAAAATCGAAGGGATGCGGCGTGCGCATGTCAATCACACCGCCGATGCCGCCTTCGTCCAGATTGGCTTGCGGGGATTTGTAAAAGTCCACCCGGCTGAATAAATCCGCCCCCAGCGCATCCAGATCAACCGACCGGCTGTTGCCACCCACACTGGTGCCGGTTTCCATATGAACCGGATTACCGTTGATGGTAACAATGGTATAGCTCGCATCCAGTCCGCGGACGGTCAGTGTTTTACCCTCGTCGGTGCCACCATCGCGTGACAGCGCTACACCGGGAACACGGGCCAGAGATTCCGCAATATTAGAGGCCGGATATTTGCCGATATCTTCAGCAACAATCGAATCCCGCACCCCGACGGATTCACGCTTTAATTCCAGTGCCTTTTCAAGGCTTGCGCGATAGCCCGTCACAACAACAGTTTCAAACGCCTCACTATCCTGAGCATTCGCCGCGGCAAAAATTAAAAACGACGCGCTGCCTGCCAGCAAAGAAGAACCAAGCAGGAATTTCCTGAACCCTTGCTTCGCAACCATGTGCATTCCCTCGTTTTCTGTTTGTTTTGCGCAAGAGTGGTCAATCCAACGGGCACACTTTTACGGACACAGATACGCACGCGGGAAAATCACCCCGCGGGGAAACAGCATTGGATTGAATGAACCACCCCAACCATTTTTAATCATTATGTAGAGACTTAATGCAGTGTAGTGGCGGGCAAAACACCACCATTGATTCACAATCAATCAAATACACTCATAAGTAAATAATATTATATAATAAATACCGCCCTGTTGCGGATCTGGCACAATGACACTGACTGAAAATGATCCCGGCCCGCACCCGATGTCATGTTTCCGTTGGCGTCATAGCTGTAGGACGGGTTCACGGTGCCGTTCACCGTACCCGTTACCGACGCCAGCGCATGCGGGCGGCTGCCGGTCGCCACTTCACGACGTTTGCCCCATGCGTCATAAGCATCACGCTCGATCACCGCACCATTTTCATCCGTAACCACAGATACAGAGCCGAGATGGTCCATTGTAAAATACCGTACCGCAGCAACCCCACCGCTGAACTTTACGGCTATCATCTTACCTTCAACCAGAATGTAGTCACGCCACACCGTGGTACCGCCGGAAACCTGTTTCTCGCTCATCGCACCCGTGGACGGATCATTAAGATATGTCGTGGTGGCCACGGATGACCCCACGGTTAGTACCTGCCGGATCCTGGCGTGTTCGGAATCGTAACTAATCGCAACGCTGGTCGAACCCGATGTAATTGTATCGACCATGTTGAATGCAGTGTAGCTGACTGTCCGTCCGCCACCGCCCGTATGGTTTCCGTTAGCATCATAGGAATATGACGGATTCACCACACCGTTGACCGTTCCTGCAATCGACGTAAGGGCGTGAGGACGGGCGGCACCAACCGACGGATAAATATACGCACCCACATCAGATTTCGACGTAATGTTGCCGATAGCATTATATGCCACGGTCTTACCGCCGATCGTTGTACAACTTGTTACCGATGCACCTGCCGTATAGTTGACCAGTGCCCAACCGTATCTCCCGAAGGCTGGTCGGAAGTGTCCGTGAGAGGACATGAGGTTCTACACGGCCCATACCTTCAAAATATATGGAACAGCCGCCTCGCAAACCAAAATAATACAGCAACCACCAGAGCCACACAGAATGCATCTGTCAGCAAATCGTTAAAATACCCCATATATGCTGCACCAATGACTGTCACAGTCAGCACTCCGGCTACGCAATATATAATAAATTCAAAAATTCTAATTTCTTGGCGCTTGAAATGACCGCCCCTAGCGCAACCTTCAGCTGCCTCCCTCCCCCTTAGTGATGACCTCGCAATTCTCATTAACACAAGGCCAATAAGTACCCCCACCCAACTGAAACGCCAAAGCCCGGCGGGATGAAACAATGACATTCCAGCCCCCACGATAAGGAGCCCACCACCAACCAACATAAGTATTATTGCCTTACCGCTAAGCTGGCTCATCCGCGTACCCACCACATGCCTGTTTTACGCCTTCTAAAGCTCCTAACGCATCAGAAAGCATTCCGCCAGAAATTCCATGCAAACCAAAAGCCCTAGAGACAGCATCGTTCGCCAAATCCAAGGTGAGCTTCTCTGAACTTCCCGAAGCGACTGACTGAATAATAGCCCCCACCATCGATACTGCAGCACCCACCTCATAGGCCTGCCCGGCTCGGCTTAACACCAATGCTCCTGGCAGAGCTATTTCGAGTTGCCCCGTCACAGCGCCACCGCCCAGTGCAAGCGCATCAGCGCCACACATCGGAGCCGACACGAACACATCGCCGAAGGGATGTTGGCTTTATTGGAAGAGACCGCCCTCGTATCCCCGTGCCGGGTTATAGAGCTTTGGGTCCACATCAGGCACAGGGTCCGGGCTGGAAGCCCGCATCAGCACCGGAACGTTCTTTTCGTCCAGATGCAATTTCAGCGAAGGAATGGTTTCCAGTATTGGTTTTAAGTGCGCAAAACTGGCCGGTTTCGACAGATAGCCAAGCACCCCGAGCGAGAGGGCGTGCCGCCGGTCTCTTTCGTAATCAGAGTTGCTGCAGATCACCACGGGGATCCGCCGCAGGGCTTCATCCTTGCCCATTTCCTCAAGCATCTCGAAGCCGCTCATGCCCGGCATGTTGAGGTCAAGCAGGATAAGATCAATCTGGCCACCCGCATCATTCGCATCATGAATCGCCGCAAGACCGCTTTCGCCATCATGGGCGATGACGAAATTACAGCGCATACCGATGGGCTCGCTCAGGAACTTTCTGGTCAGATAAATATCGGCATCACGATCATCGATCAGCAGAATGTTAGCCACCACCCCGCTGCTTTCCTTGCTCGCGATAGAAAGGACCGGTTTTTCGATCAGCGCAGACGGCGGACCGGGCAAGGTAAAGCGGATTTTGGTGCCGTGTCCGGGCGTCGTGCTGCACGAAATGGTGCCGCCCTGCAGTTCGACGATCTTGCGGCATACGGTCAGGCCCAGACCAGCATGGGTTTCCTTGCGGTCGAGGCGGAAGAACGGCTTGAAGATCTTTTCCTGATACTCCGGCGCGATCCCGGGGCCGTTATCGCTGACGCGAATCCCCCAGTTGCCATCAGATTCGCGCGTGGCCGCAATGTGGATTTTCACAGGATGCGGGGTGTGCTCGATGGCATTGGCAATCAGATTTTCCATCAGCGTAATGGCATGCTCGCGGTTGACGGAAACCACCGGCAAAGCGTCGCTGGAAATAACGGCATTAAGCCCTTTGATAAGGGGGGAAAGCCGCCGGATTGCCTCGGTGACGGCATCGTCCAGCTTCATATTTTCGATTTCAAACGTATAGGTGCCGCACAGCTGGGTGTAGTTGAACACCTTACGGATCATCAGATCCATCCGCTGTGCCGCAGCACGCACATACTGCATGGGCTCGCTGGCCGCCGCATCGGTAAAGGCGCTGTCGTCAATCATCTCGGTGAAAGAGCATATGGTGCGCACCGGCTCCTTGAGGTCATGCGCGAGCGAGCGGGTAAAAATTTCGAGTGTATCGCGTTGTTCGCTGATGCGGGCCTCGCGCTGGCGCACAATCTCGATCTGGCTCTGCAGATCGGCATAAAGCTGAGTATTTTCCAACGCCACCGACGTGGTATCGGCCAGCGCCTGCAGAATGGCAACTTCATGTTCTGTGGGATGATGGTGCGTGGCCCAGTAGTTGCCGATGGCGGCAACCGGTTCCTTGCGGCGAACCGGCACCATTGCCAGACTCTTGACAAAGGTCGGCCTATAGACGTCCGCTGGGATCCGGGGATCGGCATAGATGTCGTCGATCACAACGGCTTGCGCATTCTGCATGACCCAGCCGCTGATGCAGACGTTAAGCGGAAACCGTTTGCCCTTCCATAACGGGCTGATGGCGTTTTCCTCGACGTAATAACACTGCCCGTTATCGCGTAACACCAGGGTGGCACCATCAGCGCCGGTCAGATCGCGTGCCGCGCGCCGCACGATTTGCACCACGGCATCAAGGGTTCGCGCCTGCGACAGCAACTGGACGACATCAACCAGATGCTCCATTGCCTCGGTATACGACACTTCCAACGATAGGCTTCTGCCGCGGTCCAACATGCATCCTCTCTTGATGAGGATTGGGTCCATACCGTTTTGGGGTATGGATGGAGGATCAAGTATATATCAAACGCGCATCTTTTGGCGTGCTGGTTGCAACCAGTCTGGTGCCCCCGCCCGCGCAGTGCAGGATATAATTCTTACCCTGTCCGACAAAAGGACATGCGGGCACTTCTCATTGTTTCTTTTATAGAATTGATCCAAACGCGCAGCGCGGATATTTCGGATTCAAAATATTTTACTGCGTATCCTCACCAGCATAATGAACAAGATGGGATGATTGTCCCTCAAAATTAAGACAATACAGTGCACTATTCGTTTACATAAACGCGCAAACCATAAGACTGCTGTCATAGACAGCGGCAATACCGCCAACCCACGAGGAACGCATTCCGCTGTTTGAAAAGATTGGTCGGAGCGAGAGGATTCGAACCTCCGACCCCTAGTCCCCCAGACTAGTGCGCTAACCAGACTGCGCCACGCTCCGACACTTTATATTGCACGCCGTGCTAATAGGGGATGGGCACGACCGCGAGGCCGATGCGATAAATCAAAATGACGCCGGGCACAACAGCTTTTCGCACCGCGTGAGATAAAATCGCTAAATTTCTCAAAAAAATCAGGCACCAACCCAAAACCGTTGGCCTTAAGGCGCCCGCAAACCCATGCGCGGCACCACGCGCAGATGCTGCTTCAGCGTCAGCAATTCGGCCAGCAGCATTTCGAGCTTCTCGCGGGATTCTTCGGCCAGATCCTGATGCAGACTGACCAGACGCGCCACCATGGCATCGGCCGGATCATCGGGGCGGAAGGCGGCCTGCGGCTCAGGGGCATCCCCCGGCTCCAGCGCGGGCGCGGCCTGGACCGAGACCTCGCCCCGGCCGATCTCCATCACGAAGCGCTGGCCACGTTCCCGCAGCAGCTTCTGCACGCCTTTGATGGTGTAGCCTTCGCCATAGAGCAGCTTGCGGATGCCGCGCAACAGATCGACCTCGTCCGGCCGATAGTAGCGGCGCCCGCCAGCGCGTTTGATTGGTTTGATTTGTGAAAAACGGCTTTCCCAAAACCGCAACACATGCTGCGGCAAATCCAGATCCGTCGCCACCTCGCTGATGGTGCGGAAAGCCTCGGGCGATTTCATCGACATAGTTATAGCATCCGGTACCGTTACCGACACCATAGCCGACGACTAGTCGAGCTCGGGCGTCGGCGTCTGACCATTGATAACGGCTTTGAGCACATGGCTGGGACGGAATACCAGAACCCGGCGCGGCGCGATTGGCACCTCGTCCCCGGTCTTGGGGTTACGACCCATGCGCTGCGATTTCTGGCGCACCGCGAAGGTGCCGAACGAAGACAGCTTCACCGTTTCCCCTTGCACCAGGGCAACACACATCTCTTCCAGAATGTCTTCGACAATCTGAGCGGATTCATTACGCGAAAGACCGACCGCCTGAAAAACGGCTTCGGTCAAATCGGCGCGTGTCAAAGTCGAACTTGGCATACTTAAGCCCCACGATTCCCCTATTGCTCGGACAAACCTATGCTGATCTAGGATTTGCCGTCAACATCAAAGGGATAGGGCTGCTTCAAAACGCGCCGTGTTACCAGCGTAACAATGCCGATCCCCACGAGAAACCACCGCCCATCGCTTCAAGAAGCAGCAAATCACCGGGTTTTACGCGCCCGTCGTTCACTGCCGTGGCCAAGGCCAGCGGCACAGATGCCGCGGACGTATTGCCCTGATGCGAGACCGTGACCACCACTTTGGCGGGGGTAATTGCGAGTTTTTTAGCAATTCCGTCCAAAATGCGCTGATTCGCCTGATGCGGCAGGAACCAGTCAACGTCCTGAACAGACAATCCGACCGCATCGGTCGCCGCCACCATCGAGGCAGAAATATTGCCCACGGCATGGCGGAAGACTTCCTTGCCCTGCATGCGCAGATAGCCGGTCGAACGTGTGGAAGACGGCCCGCCATCGACATAGAGCATGTCGTGCAGGCGGCCATCAGAATAGATTTTACTGGCGAGCACGCCACGGTCAGCGTTGGTCCCGACACCTTCGCCGGTGGTGAGCACCAAAGCCCCCGCCCCGTCGCCGAACAGCACACAGGTGCCGCGGTCGTTCCAGTCGACCAGACGCGACATGCAGTCGGCCCCGATCACCAGCGCATTTTTGGCGCTGCCGCCGCGCAGCATGTTGTCGGCCACGGTCAGCGCAAAGACAAAGCCGGCGCAAACCGCCTGCACGTCAAAGGCCGCCCCCTGGGTGATGCCCAGTTTGGCCTGCACAATGGTGGCAGTGGCGGGAAAGGTTTCGTCGGGCGTGGTGGTGGCACAGATAATAAGGTCTATGTCGGCCGCCGAAAGCCCCGAAGCGGCAATGGCCTGCGCCGCCGCCTTGACCGCCAGATCCGAGGTGCGCTCGTCATCGGCGGCGATATGGCGTTCGGTAATGCCGGTGCGGGTACGAATCCACTCGTCGCTCGTATCCATACGTGCGGCCAGATCGGCATTAGTGACGATTTTTTCCGGCAGATACCCGCCACATCCGAGAGCAAGCGATCGAATCACGAAGTCTGCGCTCCCCGCGCAGGCAGGTTCATCCCTGCCCGATCGGCAACGATATGATTGAGAATGTCGCCTTTGACCAGATCAACAGCGACGTCGATGGCGCTGGCAAAGCCAAACGCATCGGTTCCGCCGTGGCTTTTGACCACCAGACCGTTGAGGCCAAGGAAGACCCCGCCATTGGCCGCGCGCGGATTAAGCTTGCGCTTCATCGCGTTCAGCGCCCCCGAAGCCAGCAATGCCCCGATCCGTGCCATCAGCGAACGGCGCAGTGCCGCCCGCAAAAAGCTCGAAATCATCTTGGCCGTGCCTTCGGCGGTTTTGATGGCGATATTGCCCGAGAAGCCGTCGGTCACCACGACATCGACCTTATGTTCGAAGATGTCGTTGCCTTCGACAAAGCCGTTGAACTCGATCGGCAGCGAGGCTTCACGCAGGATATGGGCAGCGGTTTTGACTTCGCTGTTTCCCTTAACCTCTTCCTCGCCGATATTGAGTAACCCGACAGTGGGGCGCACCAGGCCGAAAATCGCCCTGGCATACGCCTCGCCCATCACGGCAAAATCGACCAGCTGGTCGGCAGAGCAATCGACATTGGCACCAACGTCGAGAAACACGCACTGCCCCTGCTTGGTCGGCATCAGACAGGCAATGGCCGGACGGGAGATCCCTTCCAGCACACCGAGGTGGTACATCGACATGGCCATCAGCGCGCCGGTATTGCCCGCAGAAACCGCAACCGCGGCTTCCCCGTTCTTTACCGATTCGATGCTGTGCCACATGCTGGTGTCACGGCCACGGCGCAACGCCAGCGACGGCTTGTCTTCCATCTTCACACGAGCAGGTGCGTGGCGAATGGTGACGCGCCCACTGAGCTTCGACTTGCGCTTAGCCACCAGTTCGGTCAGCTGTGCCTCATCGCCATGCAGAATAAAATCCACATTAGGATGGTGCTGCACTGCCCGAACCAGAGCAGAAACCACAACCGATGGGCCGGCATCGCCGCCCATCGCATCGATCGAAACAATCAATTTGCGGGCCACGCTATGCCTTGCCCTATTCTATACACGTGAAGACCTAAAGCACGTACGAAGACGATCAAGCCTTGGTGGACTTGGCAGTCTCGACCACTGCACGGCCATCGTAAAAACCGCACGAGGGGCAAACATGATGGGGCAGCTTCGGCTCGCCGCAATTCGGGCACTCGCCATACGTCGCCGCGGTCAGACTGTGGTGCGAACGGCGCATATTACGCCGTGACGGCGACACTTTTCTTTTTGGAACCGCCATGGCGGAACGTCTCCTTCATACCAAAAACCGCAAAACCATCTTCTCCCGGCCGGGATAACCCCGGCCAAGCGGTTCGCGGTAAAACGAGGCCGGAGTGAACAGGAAACCGCTGCGGGATTCAAGCAGGAAGTTTTAAGACGGGTCAGCTTTTTTTAATTGAGCCAAAACGGCAAAGGGGTTATCGGGCTTTGCCCCCCCCTCACCCGACACATCCGCCGGCAGGATGTATCCATCATCAACTTTGCGGGGGTACGGGTCAATATTGAGCGAAAATTCCTCAAGCAACGGCGCACAATAATCATAATGCAGGCTGTCTATTGTATCGGGAACATCGTCATCCCCGGCCGATAAAGTTAATTCCCCACCGGTCTCAACCGGACGATCCGCATAAAGCAACTCGCGCCGCACCGACACCGCAATCTCGGTTACCATGGGCTCCAGCGTAACAACGCAGCGTTGCTCGATCTTTGCCTTAAGATCGGCCTGCAGGGCAAAGCGCTGGTTTGATAACTTGCGCAAATTCACCTTGGCCGTGAAACTGTGCACGCAAACCAGGTCAGCCCACTGAGCCAGCCGAATCAATTCCTCGGGCTCAGCGACGAAATCGATGTCGCTGCCCGCCATGGTCAGGTCGGACAGTTTGATAAACCGGCTCACCGGCGCGAGGTCGTCTTTTTGCTGATCCATACTTCAACCCAATATTACAACAGCTTATTGAACGTTATTCATTTGCCGCATGTGCCGTGCGCATTTTCCCTGCGGCCTTAAAACACATTACGGGCAGAGCGGGCCGAAATCCAGCGCACCGGCAGGCGGCAACCACAGCGCCAACTGCTTGCGCAGCGCCAGACAGTAGCGCGCCAACCGTTCGACCGGCACACCATCCGCCCCGCGATACAGGTTCCGCCGCAGCGCATCCCGCCAGTCAGCGCCATCACGCAGCGCGCCATAGCCTTGCAAGCGCCCATAAAAAGCGCCTGCCAACGCTTTGATATTCTTGAAGATACCGCCATCACCGGCGCCGGATTCCCGCATCACCGCTTCGAAATCCGCGAAGATGCGATCGATCAGCGCTTTGGCCAGCGCCGCCTGCCCGGCCTCGCCGAGCCGCTCCAGTATCAGGAAAGCATGCAGCGCCAACATATCGAAACGGCCATCGGCCGTGTCGGCCACTTTCAGCTCCGTATAGAAAACCGGCAGACGGGCCTGATGCATCAGACCTTCATAAAGTTTCCCGGCATCGCGTTTGAGCGCTGCCCGGTGTATCGTTTTGTCCCGCCATAACATTCTGATATGCTTTTGAGCCTTCCACGTTTACAGAAACTGCGTGCCTTATACCGGAACATCTTGCAACCGGGCGCAGGCAAGGTTAGCACACTGAATGGACGAACCGGTCAAGGGTCACCGTATGAAAAAAATCGTGCTTTGCGCCGCCTTGCTGGTCTTGGCGAACTGTACCCCCGTCATCAGTCATCGCGGGTACCTCGAAGACCCCAATACCGAGGCGTATATCGCCGCCGGTGCGGATACTAAGGCAACCATTGAATCCAAGCTCGGCGATCCGTCGATGCAGGCAACCTTTGGTAATGATGCCTGGTATTACGTCTCGACCGTCGAGAAGAAGGTCGCCTTCTTCGACACCATCGTGCTGTCGCGCAAGATTCTGGCGGTCTATTTCGATGCGGATGGCAAAGTGGTCGATATGAAGCATTACGGGCTACAGGATGGTCACGTCTTTGCCTTTGAATCGCGCCAGACGCCGACGCGTGGCCGCGAGATCACCTTCCTGCAGCAGCTGTTCAACGCCACACCGGGTATGCCGGGCACCATGAGTCAGGAACAGAATCCTGGCGGTGGCGGCGGGCCGCAGCACTAAGCCCAATCCGGCGTATCAGGTACAGAAGGCGGCGAAGCGATTCGCCGCCTTTAATTTTGGCAGCCCCAAAACGCCGCCCTGGCAGCACCCCACGCTAATACATTGTCCGAAAAGCACTATTGCGCAGATATGTCGCATCCGCCCCCGGGCCACATGCTTAAATTTTACGCATGCCCCACTTTTCTTTTGCGACCAGGCCTTGCATAATAATTGCGCACAAATCGCAAGCAGAAGCACAATTATTCAACACCCGAACGCTTCTGACGCCGAAAAGACGTTACAGTTTCAACGCAAATGACACTGTGCCGCCGACGGGTTTACTGTGCCCGCTTCAAATATAGCCCTCGGGCCTTCATACACCTGTACATGTACGCACGGACAAAACAATCCGAAATTGTTTCATTCCGCGCCTGATTTCGTAGAATACGGGCATCAAAAGGTGCGCGTATGCTTAATTTTATTAATCGTCAGCTTTCCATTCGTTTCCGCCTGATACTGATCTCGGGTCTATTCTTTCTTTCCGCCGCCGTCAGCACAGGCCTGCTGGCCAAATACGGTCTGGAAAATATCGACTTCGCCCGCAAAGAAAGATCAGGAACGGCTTATAACCATCTGATCTGGCAGGCATTACAACAAGGCAGCGTTATCCCGGATCATGCGGCTTACGATACCCGTTTTGCCACCGGCGCAGCCTATACCACCTTCGCCGCAGCCAAGGGGGCCGAAGCACGCAGCGCCGCCGCCGGTCAGCTGATCGCCGCGGTGGCGGATGCTTCCAACCTCACCCTCGACCCCGATCTGGACAGCTACTACGCCATGGATGTGGTCACGGTGAAGCTGCCCACCCTGTTGCAGGATGCGCTGGCGCTGGATGCGGCATTGAAACTGCCGGTCAGTGATCCGACCCGCCCGGCCCGCATCGCCCGGGTGCTGGGCCGCTACGAGCAATCGGCCCGGGGCGCGCTGCAATCGCTCGACAGCAGCATGCATAATAATCCCGTCACGGCGGCAACGCTCAAAGCCGCGCGGGACCGGCTGGCGGCGGCCATCGCGGCCCAAAGCCAGACAGCCGAAGCAGGCATTACCGGTGGTGCAGGTGACGAAACCACCCTGACCGGACTTACCGGTGCGATTGATGCAAGCTGGGGCGTGACCAATCGCGAACTGGCCCGCCTGCTGGATGCCCGCATCGACAAACTGACCGGGCGGCTTGCCACCTTTCTGTTTCTCACCGGGCTGATCACCCTGCTGGGCTTGAGCCTGACCGCCATCATCACCTTTGGTCTGGCGCGGCGCTTCCGCCTGCTTGGCCTCGCCATGCAGCGCATCCATCACGGCGACAAGACCGTCGAAGTCCCCTACCGCGACGATGTCAACGAAACCGGCCAGATTGCCGAAACGCTCGAAAACATGAAGCAGAACCTGTACGAGCGCGAGCAGATCGCCCGCCAGCGACAGGCCGACCGCCATGCCGCGGAAGAGGAACGCCGTCAGGCCGAAGCCGAACTGCTCACCCGCAACCGTGCGCTGGTGGTGGAAACCTTCGGTGCCGGGATTCGGGCGCTGGCCGACGACGATTTCACCTACCGGCTGTCTGCCGATGGGTTGCCGGAGGCCTATCTGGGCCTGCAGGAGGATTTTAACCGCGCCATCGCGAAGTTTGAACAGAACAAGCGCGATCGCGAAGCGGTCATCCGCCAGCGCAGCAAGGAACGGCTTGCCGCCACCGAGGCCAAACGCTGGGCCCATGTTCAGCGCCGCTCGATGGAGGTGGTGATGGCCTATTTCAGTCAGGGCATGAAAGCGCTGGCGGCACGGGACCTCAGCGTGCGGCTGAACCGCGACCTGCCCGACGCCTATATGCAGTTGCAGAACGACTTCAACACCGCACTGGAGCATCTGTCGGAAGCGATGGGCGAGATCGACGGTGCCACCAGCGATATCTCGTCCTCCTCCAGCCAGATTCACAAGGCAGCGGACGAAATGGCCGTGCGCACCGAAAAACAGGCCGCCGCGCTGGAAGAAACCGCCGCCGCGGTCGAACAGATCACCGCCACGGTGGGCCGCTCGGCGGCGAGCGCCCATCAGGCCAACCTGAAGGCCGAAAGTGCCAAACAGGATGCCGAGCGCAGCAAAGCCGTCACTGTCAGCATGAACCAGGCCATGCAGCGCATTGCCACCGCGTCGAGCGAGATTACCCAGATCATCGGCGTAATCGACGAGATCGCCTTTCAGACCAACCTGCTGGCGCTGAACGCCGGGGTCGAGGCAGCGCGGGCGGGCGAAGCCGGACGGGGCTTTGCCGTTGTCGCCTCCGAGGTGCGGGCGCTGGCCGGGCGTTCGGCGGAAGCGGCCAAACAGATCAAGGCGCTGATCAAAACCAGCGAGACCGAGGTTGGCAGCGGGGTCAAACTGGTCGAGGAAAGCGGCAAGGTACTGATGCACATCGCCGCTGACATCGACGAAATCCACAGCCTGATGCGCGAGATTGCCGCCACCCAGAACGAACAGGCCACCGCCCTTGCCGAGGTCAACAGCACGGTGACCCAAATGGATCAGGCCACCCAGCAGAACGCCGCCATGGCGGCCCAAAGCACATCAGCCAGCAAGCTGATGGCCGACGGGGCGCAGGATCTGGCCCGGCTGACCGGCCAGTTCAAACTGGCAGCAGGTGAAGCGTAACCCAGCTACATCTTTCTGAACACCATATCTGCGGTAATCTGTTTCCGTAAACCTAAGGCGTTTTATAGCTACAACGTTTTCACACGGTAGATGGAACATCTGTTTTTTTGAACGGCCATACATTCAGTTTCAACCATACCTATTGCTGGTTCTGCCCCAAGGCAAAAACTTAAGCCAGTTGAAACCTTATTAGTTGGTAGCCGGATCGCCTAATGGTCCGTCTGACTACGGCCGATATCTCCGATAGTGCCGGCGCCCAACTGATCCTCGATGGCATCCGCAAGCGCTGGCCGTGGGTCAAACATTTCTTCGCCGACGGCGCCTATGACCGACGAAAGCTGATGGATAAGACGGCATTCCTGGATTTCGTGATCGAAGTCGTCCGCCGATCCGACGACGTTTCCGGCTTCAAGGTGCTGCCGCGACGTTGGGTGGTCGAACGGACCTTCGGCTGGCTGACACGCTACCGCCGTTTAGTCCGCGACTACGAGCGGCGTCTCGACGTTTCCGAGGCCATGATGTTCATGGCTATGGGCAACCTCCTTATCCGAAGGATCGCTCATCCATGAATTTCCAAACAGAATCTTAGAAAATAGGTTTTCATTAGTAATAAATCATAATACTACACCAAAACCATTTCAATCACCACCTGAAATTGCACCATTATTGTAATTAATAGCGTTATAAATCTCTTTTATTAACACGTCCGGTTCTTCAACAAATCCAGAACAATTGAGATACTTTTCACCACCAGACTTCAAATGAAAAACAACAACATTACGTTTTGAAAACATTGAAAATTGAATGCGTGACACACCAACACTTGAAATATCATTAGCATGCAAGCGAAAAATGAACTGATTTAAAAAAATAAAACTTCCACTTTTAAACCAAAATACTGCCATCTTCTCAAATAAAATACAGTAAATCATACTAAACAAATAAAATGTACAATACACATACGAAAAATACATTAAAATATAAAACGGAGTCCAAATATTAAAATTAGTGACTCTAGAAAACATCTCACCAAAAAACGTTTCTTTAGTCACTACTAAAACAAGAAAAGAAAACAAAATTATAGGCAGAAAAATTTTCATCCATGAAAAATGCGCTATAATTCTTTTATCCACTGTATCACACCCCATACAACACCAATTCAAGACAATATAAAATATTCACTTTCCAATTATCGCGCCATAGACTTCATATAACATTTCCGGTACTTAGAGGAGTGTCGTGTGCGGGCAGGCGTTGGTACATTCCGCCCGGCTCTGGCCGCCAACAAATCAATAACACCTGATCAGCCTGTCACTCTGCAATATTTTGATCGGTCGAAAACCTAGCGTAGCCCGGCCAGTCTGGCCGCCTCGCCCACCACGGCTTCAAACATTTCGGTCGTCAGCACACCGGTGTTGGTGTTGTAGCGCGAGCAATGATAGCTCGAAATCAGCGTCTGCGCGCCAATCTCATAGGCCACCGCATGTTTGAAAGGGTGCTCGGCTTTGCGCACTTTAAGCACATCGCACACGCTGTCATGGGCAATCTTGCCCAACGCCAGAATGACTTTGAGCTTCTTCATCGCCGCAATCTCCTCCACCAGAAACGGGCGGCAGGTGCGGATTTCGATCGGCAGCGGCTTATTCTCGGGCGGCACACAGCGCACCGCATTGGCGATGCAGACCCCCTTGAGGCTTAAACCGTCATCAGGGCGGCGGTCATAAGTACCGCGGGCCAGCTTGAATTTCAGCAAAGTGGCAAACAGCAGATCGCCAGCATAGTCGCCGGTAAAAGGCCGCCCGGTGCGGTTGGCCCCATTCAGGCCGGGGGCCAGCCCCACCACCAGCAGCTTGGCATCCAGCCCGCCAAAGCGCGGCACCGGCGCATTGAAATGGTCTGGCAAGCGGTTGCGGTTCATTTTGCGAAAATCCGCCAGCCGCGGACAAAGCCTGCAGTTCAGGGCGGGTTCGGAGGGGGTTGCTGCGCACATGGCAGGCTTCATAAAGCAGCCTGCCGTCAGGGCGAAGCGTTTTTCCATAGCCTCAACACAAAAACGGCCCCTGCCGATGGCAGAAGCCGCTTTTACGCTACGGAAGGTTTCTGGTACCGAACCCGGATTTACAGATTAGCGGCAGCAAAATCCCAGTTCACCAGATGGTCGAGATAGGTTTTGACAAAATCGGCCCGGCGATTCTGATAATCGAGGTAATAGGCATGTTCCCATACGTCGATGGTAACCAGCGGCTTCAGCCCGCGGGCAATCGGGGTGTCGGCATTGCCGGTCGCCAGAATCTTGAGCTTACCGGCCTCTTCCACCAGCCAGGCCCAGCCACTGCCGAACTGACCAATCGCAGCGGCCGTAAAAGCCTGCGCAAAGGCATCATAGCTGCCGAAATCCCGGTCAATCAGTTTGGCCAGCGCACCCGACGGCGCACCGCCGCCATTTGGCTTCAACGAATTCCAGAAAAACGTATGGTTCCAGACCTGCGCGGCATTGTTGAACAGCGCCGTCTGCTTTTCGCCATAGGCCGCTGCAATGATTTCTTCCAGCGTCTTATTTTCCAACGGGCCACCGGCAATCAGCTTGTTGGTGGTGTTGACGTAATTGGCGTGATGCTTGTCGTGATGAAATTCCAGGGTCTGCGCGCTGATATGCGGCGCCAGGGCGTCCTTCTTATAGGGCAGTTCGGGCAATTCGATAGCCATTCTCATCTCCGTTTATGTATTTTTCGCGATTTTACACACCGCTTCGTATTTGTAGTTATTCTAAATACAAACAGAATCCCAACGCAACCCAGTCGGATAAAAAAAGAAGCCGGCTGGCCGATACCACGTATCACAACCAACCGGCTCTTATGGGTTATACTACAGCATTATGTCAGTCTGCCCAAGCCTCCGCTTGCATCAGTTTTGCCCGCGTTTTGACCGAGGCCACGCGACGCCCCGCTTCGGCCCGCGCCCCCACCGCCGCCAGACGCCCCGCCATGACACCCAGCTTACGCTCGGCAGCGGCGAAAACATCCCGCAGCGCGCTATGGGCATTTTCGTGCGAATGCAGACCACTGCATTCGCCCTTGGTGGCGATCTTGCGCCCTTCGGCCATCACCTCCAGACCAATTGTGAACGACTTACCTTTGAGCGAAATCCGACGTGGTGCCGAGATGGTCACCTTGCAGCTTTCAATGCGGGCATATTTGCGCCCCAGCTTGGCCGCGTAATGCAAGGCATCGGCCTGCACGGTTGGCGAATTTTCGGTACTGCGGAACACCACCGAAACCGGCATGGCGGGCAGAATCGCCTCCTTGGATTTTTTCGGTAGTGGCTTGGCTGCACTCAGCAGCATCACCGAAAGCTTGTTCCACAATTGGTCCGTCGGCAGATTGGTCAGCGTCTTGGGGATTTCATGGACCAGCTTGTTCAGTACACGGGCCGAAAGCACCTCGCGCAGCTCACCCAGCGAACGCGGCGGTGCCGCCAGTATCAGACGGGAGTAATCCTTCTGAGCCGCCGCGGCATCCAGACGACCGGCAATTTCATGGACGAAATCGTGCTTTTCCAGCTTGCGCGCGTTAAGACGCGGCTCAACCACGCCACGCGCCATGCCGGTGGCAAAGCTGCGACCCGGTTTAGCCACCACGCGCGGCGTTGCCGCCAGCGGTTCGGCGATTTCCTCGAACACCTGCCCATCCTCGCTCTGACGTAACGCGAAGAAGCGCGCCTGCGCACCGTCCAGAACGACGATCCAGGTGGGGAGGGTTTTGGCTGCCATGATGATTCTCCTGCTCAATGACGAGGAGCGGCCCGAAGCCGGGCCACCGCCGCCGAAGACCAAAGACAAAACACAGTGTGTGGAAGGTATAGCCGATGCGCGCGAAACGCATGGCCTGCATGCCGCCAGAGATGTGGGTATATCGCGCGGCCCTGAAAGCCGCCCTGATCAGGGGGCTTGTTTCACTGCAAGGCCGGGCAAGAGCAACATGCATGTTTAAAATATGGGAGTCTTATGGCGTTCTGGCAAGAGGCATTCGTGGTTATGCTAAAGCGTTTTCACGGCAAGCCCATACGCGCCATACGTGCACATATTGTTCAGGTTTTTCAGGTAAAAAGATAAGGATCTGGCAACCATCCCGTAAATGTGGGTGGCGCCGCCCTGAAGCCCGTGGCATTTTCAGGCCATTCCCGTCCGTCTACGACAGAAGGATTTTACGACGTGATCAGACACACACTGGCAGTGGGGTCATTCGCCCTGGGGGCTGCCGCACTACTCATGCTGAGCGGACCGGCATTTGCCGACGAAGGCATGTGGACCTTTGACAATTTCCCGGCGCAGGCCGTTAAAGCCAAATACGGTGTTACCATCGACCAGAAATGGCTCGACCACATTCGCGGGGCCTCGGCCCGGCTATCGACCGGCTGCTCGGCTTCGGTGGTCAGCAAAGATGGTCTGGTGCTAACCAACCATCACTGTGTGCGCGCCTGCGCCCAAAACCTGTCGACCGGTAAAACCGATTACATCAAGGACGGGTTCTTTGCCGGTGACCGCAAGAATGAAAAAATGTGCCCCGGCATGCAGGCGGAGATTCTGAACAAGATCGACGATGTTACCGCCCGCGTGAACAAAGCCTCGGCCGGTAAAAAGGGCCAGGACTACGTCAAGGCGCGTGATGCGGCGATTGCTGCGGCCGAACAAAGCGGCTGCGCCGGTCGTGAAGACAAGTTCCGTTGTCAGGTCATCACCCTGTATCAGGGCGGCGAATACAAGCTTTACACCTATCGCAAATATTCCGACGTGCGTCTGGTGGCGGCCCCCGAAATGCAGACCGCGTTCTTCGGCGGCGATCCCGACAATTTCAACTTCCCGCGCTATGACCTCGATTTCTCGTTCGTGCGGCTTTATGAAAACGGCAAGCCGGTTGCCACCCCCGATCATCTGACCTGGCGCGTGGCCGCCCCCAAGGCGGGCGAGCCGGTGTTCATTGCCGGCAACCCCGGTTCGACCGAACGGTTACTGACCGCTGCCGATCTCGAATATTTGCGCGACTATTCGCTGCCCGGCACACTTATTCAGTATTCCGAGCTGCGCGGCCGTCTGATCCGCTTTGGTGAAGAAAGCGCCGAGAATGCGCGTATTGCTGACAGCCTGCTGTTCGGCATTGAAAACAGCTTCAAGGCCTTGTCGGGCCATGAAGCCGCGCTGGTCACCCCCGGCATGGTCGAAGCCAAAGCCAAGGCCGATGCGGAACTGCGCTCCAGGGTGATGGCCGATCCGAAGCTGGCGCACGAGATCGGTGATCCGTGGGCAGACATTGTCGCGCTGGCACCCGAGCGCAAAGCCATCCGCCTGCCCTATGGCTTCCTCGAAGCCCGCGCTGGCATGGCCTCCAGCCTGTTCTCCTATGCCCGCACGCTGGTGCGTGCTGCCGAGGAGCGTGGCAAGCCCAACGCCGACCGCCTGCCGGAATATGGCGACAGCCGTCTGCCGCTGGTGCAGAAGACCATTCTGGATGCCAAGCCGGTCTATCCCGAGCTGGAAAAGCTGGCACTGGAATTCTGGCTGTCCAAACTGCGCGAAAACCTGACCGCCGATGCGGAAGGCACCAAGGTCTTTCTGGGCAAGGAATCGCCCGAAGGGCTGGCGGCGAAACTGGCGGCCTCCAAGCTGGCGGACCCGACCTATCGCAAGGCGCTGTGGGATGGCGGACTGAAGGCGATCAAGGCGTCGGATGACCCGATGATCCGCTTTGTGCTGGCCACCGATGCCACCAGCCGTGCCGTGCGTAAGGAATTCGAAGAAAAGATCGACGGCCCGCTCGACCGTGCCAACGAACGCATCGCCAAGGCGCGTTTTGCGGTTTATGGCAACAGCCTCTATCCCGATGCCACCTTCAGCCTGCGCCTGTCTTACGGCAAGGTTGCCGGCTGGAAGGAAAACGGCACGGACGTCGCCCCCTTCACCTATTTCAGCGGTCTGTGGCAGCGCGCCACCGATGCGTCGCCCTTTGATCTGGCGCCGCGTTGGCAGAAGGCCAAGGGTAAGCTGAACGATGCCACGGTGTTTGACTTCGCCACCACCAACGACATCATCGGCGGCAATTCGGGCTCGCCGGCGATTTCGGCCGAAGGTGAAGTGATCGGTGCGGTCTTCGACGGCAACATCCACAGCCTGGGCGGTGCGTTCTTCTTCGACGAACGCGATAACCGCGCGGTTGTGGCCTCCACCGCCGCCATCACCGAGGCGCTGGAAAAGGTCTACGGCCAGCCCGAACTGGTCAAGGAACTGCTGGCGAAATAATAAAGAGGCCGGGGCGGTGTGCCGCCCCGGCCTCTTCCTATTCTGTCTGCGCGATTACGGCTTCATAACCATGTAGCGCAGGAACTTTTGATCATTTTTTCGGCAATATAACGTGAACCGTAAAAGCTCAAATGATGATCATCACGGTAGAGCAAGCGCCCGTTACGGCGCAGCGAATATGACTCCCCCGAACGAAGATACAGGGACTGCCGAAAAACACAGAGGTCACTACGCGTACCAAATTGCCTATCCCAAAACGCCAAGAAATCTTTATTTCCACCTGCGACTGCAGTGCATTTCTGACTAGAATTGATGCAATAACGCGGAGAAATACCAATATTAGGTCCATCGAATGTTACGACAAGTTTTTTCCCGTGGGATTTCCAGAACGCAACATCACGGGCAATATATTTTTGCATGCGCACCATTCTCTGATCTGTGGTTAGCTTAGTCGATACCTTATCAAATTGCATATTAACGAGATCCCAATTTGCAATCCCCATCACGACCGTCGTCACCCGAGGATCAGATGCAACGGTATTATATATACGCTCATTGATTTGCGCACAGTGCCTGTTCCACGCAAAATTGCCATATAGCCCGCGGAAAGGTGCACAGGTGCCGACACCAAAATTTTCCACACCGCTCCCACGTGCGGCCAGAACTTCACGCATACCAGGATACAAAGAATTCGCCATACTGTCGCCGATAATGGCCACGACTTTTGCCGCCTTGGGATCGGCTAGATGGCAAAAAATGGTATCCCGGTGAGCTAGATACGTTACGCCCAACGCAGCGTAGCAGGCATCTTCCGATTCAACCCACTCCAGCTGACGCATATCGTCTGCCGAGCCTCGTAAATGCCAGGAATGGTCCAGGTACAGATACAGGCCAGCCACACCTAAAACTGCTACGGGAATGCACAATAAGGGAACGACCCAGCCAGATTTGCGGAAACGTATTTGTTTTTCAACAAACTGATACGTCAGCCAAGCGAGCAGAATCGAGACTGCGACAGCAAGGCAGCGCCAGAGCGTAGGCGGAAAACCGGCATATGTCAGACGCATAAACGCCAGAATCGGCCAGTGCCAGAGATAGAGTGGATAGCTTATCAGACCAATTTGAACGAACAGAGGATGCGCAAGAATCCTGCGGTTTACCCATGCAAACGGCCCAGCCCAAATCAGACATGCGGCACCTAGCGTTGGCAACAGTGCCCAAGCACCAGGAAAAAGGCGATCCTGATTGATGAGCATTTCAGCGCCCACAATCAACAAAACACCTAAGAACGATACGATATTATGCCAACGCGACGAGAAAATATCCGCAGAAACTTTATCGGTTTTATCTAACTGCCGTGCAAGCGTGTAGTGATAATAGGCTAGCGTACTGCCAATCAGTAACTCAAAAAAACGCGTATATGGGAGATAGAATGCCGCCGACGCATCTATGACCACGAAGTACATGTTGGCAGCAAAAGAGGCCAAAAAACCGATACCAAGAACATAGCGCATATCGGCCCTGCACCGATGAGCCCAATATACCAATACTGGCCAAATAATATAAAATTGTTCCTCAACGCCGAGCGACCACAAATGCAGCATCGGATTGAGTTCTGCATCCCCACCGAAATAGCCACTGTTTTGGAGAAGCACGATGTTGGCAAGAAATGCCGTACCGGCAGCAATATATTTGCTTAAGTCACGGAACTCAGATGTCAGCATTATTGCGGTGCCAGCCACATAACTGGCAACAAGTACAACGATCAAAGCGGGAAAAATACGTCTTATGCGCTTCGCATAGAAGCTAAAGATGGAATAACGCCCACCCTCAACCTGGAAAAAAATAATTCCGGAAATTAGATAGCCAGATATAACAAAAAAAATGTCTACACCGACAAAGCCACCAGAGAATTTGCTACTAAACGCATGGAACGCAACCACCATACCAATGGCAAGAGCACGTAACCCATCAATGTCTGCACGATAAACACTTTTGCCAGCACGAAAGCCAGCATTACCCTCCGAAATTAGCACTTATACCCCCAAGACCGTGATACAATCGTGTTTCGTATACTACTTAGCGCGCCAAGAACAAATCGGGGAATTAGGTGTCTTCATCGCGATTAATTGCGCGCGCAGCCAGAGAGGCCGCCATCAATCAACATTGTTTACAATGCGTGGGCCTTGAGCTGTTCGCTATAGCGGTCCAGTGACGTGGTGATCCAGGCGCGGCCCTTCATATGCGGCACCCGGCGGATATCCATCACCTGTGACAGGTGGCGCAGATAATAGACCTCCTCCTTACTCTGGGGCAGGAAGTCGGCAAATTCCTTTTTGGCATCCTCGAAATCGGCATCTGACACCGCGTCGTTGAACCCGGTCTTCCACACCGAATCCTTCGGTTTGGCATCCAGCCCACAACCATCATCAAAGGGCATTTTGGAACGATCCCGGATACTTTTGGGCAGTTTATCCGGATACAGATCATACAGGGCGCGCAGCGGCACCTTGCCATAGCGCACCCCATCGGCGACCCGCACCAGTGCAGACGCATCCAGCGACAGCGCATACGATGCCACCGCCGGGTCGAGGAACGGTACGCGGGTTTCAAGCTGATAGTGCATCGAACAGCGATCGACCCGTTGCAGACAAACGCGGTTCATCATCTCGATGGTTTCAGCGCGCACCGGGCGACCGGACTCGTTACCATCAAGGAAACTCAGCTCCAGCGGGGCGTATCCGCAAAACAGCTCGTCCGCCCCTTCGCCGCACAAAGCGATGCGCAGACCATCGGCATGCATCTGCTCCGCCACCGCCAGCGTGCTGACTGCGCTGCGGATCAGATTAGGCTCGAACGATTCTGCGGCGGCCAGCGCCTCGGGAATGCGGGCAAACATCGCCGCCGGGTCGAGCGGCACAACACGTAAATCATAGCCGTTCATCTCGGCATATTCGGCGGCAAAGGGGTAATCCGGCGCGGTCTCATTGCCAGCGAAATAGCCCGGGGCCTTGGGGTAAAGCAGGTGGGCGTAATGGGCGATCAGGGTGCTGTCGATGCCGCCGCTGAAGAAGGTGGCAAAAGGCAGATCGCTGGGCAGATGCGAGGCCACCGCCTCGGCCAGCCGCTTATCAAGCAGTTTGGCATCGCCGGTTTTCCACGGCGGGCTGGACGGTTTGATCATCGAATTACCGCGGACGCAGGCCTTGCGTGTCAGCACATAACCCGGCGGCAGTAGCATCACATCGGCCGTTTCGGTGGCCGCCAGCAGGGGACGAATCTCGGAACAGAACAAAAAACGCTGTCCTTCCTGCACCACATAGACCGGCTTCATACCGAACGGGTCGCGCGCGGCGAGAAATTCGCCGGTGTCAGGTTCGACCGCAACAAAACCATACATGCCGGAAATCCGCTCCAGCGCCCGCACGCCCCAGATGCGCAGGGCATTGGCCAGCACCTCGGTGTCAGATTCGCTGCGGAACGGCACGCCACCCGCCTTCATTTCCTCGCGCAGGGCAACATGGTTATAGATTTCGCCGTTAAACGACACCATCAGCTTGCCATCGAACGAGGCCTGCGGCTGGATTGCCCGGTCCCAGTCGAGGATGCACAATCTGCGCGTGCACATCGCTGTGTTGGTTTGTGGCGTGGCAATGGGGTCGGTCACGTCGCCGCGGTGGCGAATGCCCTCAATCAGGCGGGCGACCACCGTCTCTGCCTCGGGCCAGTCGATTGCCACCGCAAAACCGCACATAAACAAGCTCCTGTTACGGGCATCACGCATAACCGAGGCGGCGCAAAATCCCGCCTGCACGCTAGTCCGGCAAGGTAAACTTTGACTTAAAGCACCCCAAACTGCAAACTTCGCCTTGACAAGCGGCTCTGGGTTATTTACCCCGCATCTCACCAGATTGCAGGAGTTTTCCCATGGCGAAGCCGACGACGGCCAAGATTAAACTGAATAGCGAAGGCGGCACGGGTTTCTACTATGTCACCAAGAAGAATACCCGCACCATGACCGAAAAGCTCACGATGCGTAAGTACGACCCGGTATTGCGCAAGCATGTCAGCTTTAAAGAAGGCAAGATTAAATAATCTGCCGGACTTTATGGTTTTTGAAAAACGCCCGTGGCCTGATGGTTTGCGGGCGTTTTTCGTTTTGGGCCGCCCCGCACACTGCGCCTGATTTGACAAAGCCGCCCCCATCGCGCATGAATCAGGCGTTATGAAAATTTGCCTGAAACTGCACGGTTTAGGCGCGCCGCCAAAAGATGCCGTCTCTGACGAGCGAAGCTTCTGGACCGGCGAGGAGCGGTTTGCCAGAATTCTGGCGCTGGCGGGCCAGGCCCCCGAACGCATTCACCTCACCTTTGACGACGGCAATAAAAGCGATGCCCGCATCGCCCTGCCCGCCCTGATGGACGCCGGGCTGAAGGCGAGTTTCTTCTTCTCGACCGATTTTATCGGCACCCCCGGCTATGCCAACGAGGATGATATCCGCGCGCTGGCCGCGGCGGGGATGGAAATTGGCTCGCATGGCTGCCACCATACCAGCTGGCTTTCGCTGTCGGGTGACGAGATCAACGAAGAAGTCATCCGCTCCTTCGCCCGGCTGCAAACCATTCTGGGCGAGGCGGTCGATGTCGTTGCCGTGCCCTATGGCGATTGCGATTTTCGGGTGCTGCACATTCTGCACCGGCTGGGAATCCGCCAAGTTTATACCAGCCTGCCCGGACCGACTTTGCGTAACGACTGGCTGGTGCGCCGCCACTGCGTCACCAGCGACACCCCACCCGAAACCATCATCCGCTGGCTGACCAAACATTACGGCCCGCTCGACAGCGCCCGCGCCTTTTGGGCCGGCTGGCGACAGGCCGGCCCCGCCGCCCTGTGGCGGACCGAAGGGGCGGATTAGCGCAGCATCTCGCGCAGGGCTTCGGCGGCGGTGGTCAGCGCCGTGCGGGCTTCGGGGAAGACCGACTGCATAAAGACGAAATCGTGCATCATGCCGGGGTAATCCGCCACCGTGGTTTCGATATTGGCCGCCTGAAGCTTTTCGGCATAGGCCAGCCCCTCGTCATGCAGCGGGTCTTTGCCAGCCAACACGATATAGGCTGGCGGCAGACCAACAAAATCATACTCGAGCAAGGGGGAATGGCGCGTATCGGTGGGATCGGTGCCCTCAGGCAGGTATTTTTCGATGAACCACAGTGCCATCTCGCGGCTTAAGATCGGATCATCGATGTGATCGCGGATCGAGATATATTGCTCGCTGACATGGGTCATCGGGCAGATCAGCCACTGGCACGCCACCGGCAGCAACGCCATGCGCGCCCACTGCGCGGTCACTGCCGCCAGATTACCGCCAGCCGAATCGCCGCCAACCGCAATGCGCCCGACATCGACCATATGTGTGGCTGCATTGGCCACCAGCCAGCGCATGGCTGCCGTTGCATCATTAACCGCCGCCGGAAAAGGGCTTTCTGGTGCCAGCCGATAGGCCACCGCAATGACTTTGACACCGGAGATTTCAGCCACCATCCGGCAAAAGCCATCATAAACGTCGAGACTGCCGCAAACGAATCCGCCGCCATGAAAAAACAGCAGGCAGGGCTGTGGCCCGCTGCCTGCGGCCACCGGGGTATAGATCCGCGCCGGGATTTTGCCCTCAGCCCCCCGAATTATAATATTTTCGACCCGCCCGATTGGTACATTCTTGGCACCGGCCATCAGCGCCAGCGAGGCAAAAGCCATCCGGGCGGCCTGCAATGGCAGCTCCCAAAAGCGTTGCATCTGGAGAAACGACACTTTTTCGAAAAACTGCTTGACCAGCGGATCATCCGTCATCGCCCGCCCCTATCTCACAGAGAACCGCACCATGAGACGCTATGACAGCCCATCGCGCAAGTGCAATTATAGGTAGTTTTCAGGTGAGGCGGATCAGTGGACCGTGCGCGGCAGCTGCGGATCGATGTTATAGGCCGCAATATCGTCAAGCAGCACGGACAAGGCGTACCAGAACGTCGCCCGCTCGCGCTCGCCATCCGCCTCAAAGGACAGATAGGTGCGCCAGGCATAATCATAGGCCGAACGGCCGTGCTCTTCGGCCAGCTCGGCTGCCAATTCGCATAGGTCGCCGGTAGAAATCGCCATATCGCCTCCTCGGAAAGGACTTACGATTCCATTAAATAGGATATGGAACAAGATTAAAGTCGGACAATATCGTCACAGCAATTACGCTTCCCATGGCGTTATTTTTTAATTATAACGGTCAGGTATTGTATATGGTACAGAACACCCATGACATCGCGCACCATTCTGCTCATCATTGGCGGCGGCATTGCTGCCTATAAATCGCTCGATCTGATCCGCCGTTTTAAAACCCATGGTGACACCGTTCGTGTCGTTTTGACCGAGTCCGGCAGTCAGTTTGTCACCCCGGTCACGGTGGCAGCACTGTCGGGTGAAAAGGTGTTGCAGGACATGTTTGCCCCCGATGAACAGGGCCGTTTCGACCATATCAGCCTGTCGCGCCAGGCAGATGTGATTGTGGTGGCCCCCGCCACCGCCAATGTCATGGCCAAAATGGCCACCGGTCTGGCCGGGGATCTGGCCAGTGCGGTGCTGCTGGCCGCGAACAAACCCATTCTGCTGGCCCCGGCAATGAACAGTGTGATGTGGGCCAACCCTGCCACCCGGCGCAATGTCGCCCAGTTAAAGGCGGACGGGGTCCATTTCATCGGCCCCAATGGCGGCGAACTGGCCTGTGGCGAGACCGGGGCCGGTCGCATGGCCGAACCCGGCGAGATTTTCGACGCCGTGCAAAACCTGTTGGCCGCTAAGCCGCTGGCAGGCAAAAAGGCGCTGGTGACCGCCGGGCCGACCTATGAACCGATTGACCCGGTGCGTTTTCTGGGTAACCGCTCCTCGGGCAAGCAAGGCTATGCCATTGCCGCCGCGCTGGCCGCAGCGGGGGCTGAAACCGTGCTGGTCTCCGGCCCCACGGCGCTGACCGCCCCGGCCGGGGTAGAACTGGTCCGGGTTGAAACCGCGCGCGAGATGCTGGCGGCCTGTACCGCGGCGCTGCCTGCCGATGTGGCGGTGTTTGCCGCCGCGGTGGCCGACTGGCGCCCGACAGAGGTTGCCGATCACAAGCTGAAAAAGGATGGCGGGGCCCCGCCCAGCTACAGCCTGACCGAAAACCCCGACATCTTACACAGCATTGCCACCGGCACGCCACGCCCGGCACTGGTGATCGGCTTTGCCGCCGAAACCGAGGCGCTGGCCGAAAATGCCGCGAAGAAGCGCGCCGCCAAGGGCTGCGACTGGATCGTGGCCAACGATGTTTCCGCGCCGGTGTTCGGGGCCGACAAAAACCGCATTCTGCTCAGTGATAGCACCGGACAGGAAACGTGGCCCGAACTCGATAAAACCGCCGTAGGGACACGCCTGACCGAACGCATTGCCGCATTTTTCAAGGAGAGTCATTCGTGAAGGTTGCCATTCAACGTTTACCCCACGGCGCCGATCTGCCCCTGCCCGCCTATGCCACCAGTGGCTCGGCCGGGCTTGATCTTCTGTCTACAGAAGAATGCGTGATCGCGCCGGGCAAGCGCGCGCTGGTCGCCACCGGCATCGCCATTGCCCTGCCCGCCGGATTGGAGGCGCAGGTTCGCCCCCGTTCGGGGCTGGCCATCAAATCCGGTATCACTGTGCTCAATGCACCCGGCACCATTGATTGCGATTATCGCGGCGAGGTCAAAGTCGCCCTGATTAATCACAGTGATACGGCTTTCACCATCAGCCGGGGTATGAAGATCGCCCAGCTCGTCGTCGCCCGTTACGAACGCGTCGAATGGGACGAAACCGCCCTTCCCTCTAGCGAACGCGGTACCGGTGGCTTCGGCTCCACCGGACTGCATGTGGAAAAGACCTGACACCATGCTGAAACTTTCGCGTAAAACCCTGCTCGCGCTGGAAGCTGTCATCGACATTGCGTTCACCCCGCGTGCCGAACCGGTCCAGGCCAAGGAAATCACCGCCCGTCAGGGTGTACCGCAGCGTTACCTTGAACAGGTGATGCAGCAACTGGTACGCGCCGGCATCTTAAAGGGCGTGCGCGGGCCGCGTGGCGGCTATCGGCTGGCGCGGGAACGCCGCCGCATCTCGGTCGGCGATATTGTGCGTGTTGCCGAAAGCGTCGAGGATGAAGCCAACGAGGATGTGGCACCGCAGTCCGAAATCGGTATCAAGATTGTTACGCCCTTTGTGCAGCAGCTGCAGGATGAAGTGATGGCCAAACTGGATGCCGTCACAATCGAAGCCTTCTGCCAGCAGGCGCGCAGCGCCGGCATCGGCCAGACCGACGACAATGCCAGCGCCGATTTCATCATTTAGGAGGATATAGTGAGCGTAAAGAAACCCGGCCGCGGTAAGATCTATCAATCCATTGCCGACACGGTGGGCGATACACCACTGGTGCGTCTGGCCCGCCTGCCCGCCGAAGCCGGTGTAAAAGCCGACATCCTGCTCAAGCTTGAATTCTTTAATCCGATTTCCAGCGTCAAGGACCGTGTTGGTCTGGCCCTGATCGAGGCATTGGAAAAAGACGGTAAAATCACCCCCGGCAAATCGGTGCTGGTCGAACCGACCAGCGGCAATACCGGGATTGGTCTGGCCTTTGTCGCCGCGGCCAAGGGCTATAGCCTGATCATCGTCATGCCGGAAACCATGTCGGTCGAACGACGCAAGATGCTGACATTCCTGGGCGCCAAACTGGTGCTGACCGAAGGCGCGCTGGGAATGAAGGGCGCGCTGGCCAAGGCTGAAGAAATTGTCAAAACCACGCCCGGCGCGGTTTGTCCGGCACAGTTTCGCAATCCGGCCAACCCGGAGATGCACCGGCGCACCACTGCCGAAGAAATCTGGAACGATACCGATGGCAAGGTCGATGTTCTGGTCGCTGGCGTCGGCACCGGTGGCACCATCACCGGCATCGCGCAGGTGCTGAAAGAGCGCAAACCCGGCGTAAAAATCATCGCGGTCGAGCCGGAAGATTCGCCGGTACTGTCAGGGGGCCGCGCTGGCCCGCACAAGATTCAGGGTATCGGTGCCAATTTCGTGCCGCCCCTGCTGCAACGCGATCTGATCGACGAAGTCATCACCATATCGAACGAGACGGCGTTTGAAACCTCGCGCCAGACCGCCAGACACGAAGGCATTCCGTGCGGCATTTCTTCCGGGGCGGCCATTGCGGCGGCGCTGGAAATCGGCGCGCGGCCGGAATTTGTCGGTAAGCATATCGTGGTGATCGTACCCGACTTTGCCGAGCGGTATCTGTCGACACCGCTGTTTGAAAACGCCGGTTAATCCGCAAGCGTCACGCATCCGGCCGCGTGGTAGCCGCCGCACCTTCCATGGGCGGCGGCAGCGCGGTGCCGCGCTTTTTCTCGCGCAGCACCGTGACCAGACCGGAGCCAATAATCAGCACAATCCCGATCAGCGTCGGGGTATCGATACGGTCGTGAAACACCACCGCGCCAATCAGCAAAGCCCATAGCATCTGACTATATTGGGTCGGGGCCAGAACCGCCGCCGGGGCATGGCGCGCCGCGCGCATCATCAGCACATTGGCCAGGGCCGCCAGCAGACCATAGCCCGCCAGACAGAGCCAGATCCGTGGCGACGGCCAGATAAAATGCGCCGCCATAATCAGCCCACAGAGGGTTATGCCGCCCACCACACCTGCACCATAAAGCGACAGGCGCTTTTCGCGTGGTCCGACGGCACGAAAGATCACAATCGACAGCGATCCGCCCAGGCCCGCCAGCACCGCACCCAGATGGCCAATCGACAATTCACGAAAGCCCGGCCGCAGCACCACCAGCACACCGATAAAGCCGAGCACCACCGCCCCCCAGCGGATCAGGCGAACCCGTTCGTGCAGGAACAACACCGACATCACGGTGACATAGGCGGGTTGTAAAAAGATCAGCGCAAAGGCTTCGGCCATCGGCAAATGGGTAAAGGCCGTCACGCTGCCGATGGTGCTGATCCCCATCGAGGCAAAACGCAGCCACCACAGCGGCCGGTTTACCGTAACGAATATATCGCCCCAGCGATCGGTGCCGCGCAAAAACGGCAAGGCTACCAATCCGAACACGGCACCGAAAAAAGCAGATTCATAGGGCGGCACGCCGCCCGCAACCAATTTGACACTCGCATCACTGAACGTGAACGCCGCGAATGACGCAAAGCCGAGCACAATGCCCGACAACAAACGATTAGACACCTTATACCAACACCAATCCGGCACACACTGCCATGGCCGATACCGTTCGGCCGCCGCCCCTTAAAGCTTTATCGCACGCAGATATGGCGGTATCCGGGCAGCTTTCAAGCCGGGTGCGATTGACAAAATTGTGTAGAGCGCGCTACTCATCCTGTTAAAGGGCGTGCAAAATTCCGCCCGTTACGGAGCTTACCATCCATGTCGCAGGTAACCATCTTTTCAGCCGCAACGGCCGCCCGTATGGGTAAATTGCCGGTCGGGCGAGGTTAGCGTGCACTAGGTCTTGCGATAGCTACCATGCACCCTCCAAGCGCCCGCTTCGGAGGGTTTTTTGTTATAATGCTTTTTTATCCCGGAACCGGTCATCATGTTTGCGTCGAGCCTTAACCATCCCACCCAAGCGCAGGGGCGTGCCCTTTGGCTTGTTGAAATGCGCGCGCTGGTCGCCCTGTCCGCGCCACTGGTGGCGACACAGCTGGCGCAAATGGCGGTGCTGACCACCGACGTCATCATGCTGGGGCGACTGGGCAAAGATGCACTGGCGGGCTCGGCGCTGGGTCTGACCCTGTTCAATTTCGCCTTCATGTTCGCCATGGGGCCGGCCGTCGCGGTCTCGCCGATGATCGCCCATATTCTGGGGGCCAATCCGAAAGATATTGTCGGGGTGCGCGCCGTGGTGCGCATGGGATTCTGGGTGGTGCTGTTGATGGCGCTGCCACTGGCCGTGATGTTCCAGTTTGCCGAACCCATCTTAGTCGCCTGCGGGCAAAGCCCCACGCTTGCCGCAGCCGCGGGGCAGTTTATCCGCCCGCTGGCGCTGGGATTACCATGCGTGCTGGGCTATCAGGTGTTGCGCAACTATGCGACCGCACTGCGCGTGCCACGGGCGCCGCTGATCGTCATGATACTGACGATCCTGTTCAATGCGGTGGGCGATTACGCGCTAATCTTTGGCCATTTTGGTTTGCCGCGTATGGGGCTGGCCGG
The DNA here is from genome assembly GCF_055392125.1 of Micropepsis pineolensis. Taxonomy (NCBI): domain Bacteria; kingdom Pseudomonadati; phylum Pseudomonadota; class Alphaproteobacteria; order Micropepsales; family Micropepsaceae; genus Micropepsis; species Micropepsis pineolensis. The sequence continues at coordinate 1,870,746 of NZ_AP042408.1, read as the reverse complement.
TTCGGGGCTCGCCAGCACGCTGTCCTATACCTTCAGTTTTGTGGCGATGATCGGGGTGGTGCAGATCAGCCCGACACTGAAGCGCTATCGCATCTGGCGGCGCTTTCATCGCCCCGACTGGGCCAAATTTGTCGAGATTTTACGCCTCGGTGTTCCCACCGGCATGACGACATTGTTCGAAGGCGGATTATTCATGGCCTCGACACTGCTGATGGGGACTTTTGGCACCGCCGCCGTCGCCGCCCATCAGGTGGCGATCAATGTAGCCTCGATCACCTTCATGGTGCCGCTGGGTATTGCCCAGGCCGCCACGGTGCGCGTTGGTCTGGCGGCAGGTGGGGGTAACAGCCTTGCCGTGCGCCGCGCCGGTTATTGCGCCCTGTTGCTCTCGACCAGCTTCATGAGCCTGTGTGGGCTGTGCTTTGCGCTGTTCGCGCCGACGATTGCCGCGCTCTACATCGCGGGCGATCCGGCCGACAATGCCGACGCTATCCTGCTCACCGCATCCTTCCTGAAAATCGCAGCGGCGTTCCAGATTTTCGATGGCATTCAGGTAACCGCCTCGCTCAACTTACGCGGTTTAAAAGATGCCCGTCTACCGATGTGGATCGCGGCGATCTGCTATTGGGTGCTGGGATTTCCCGTCTGCATCATTCTGTCGAAGTGTTTCCATCTCGGTGGGATCGGTGTATGGATAGGACTGGCGACATCACTGTGCACGGCCGCAATTGCCATGGCGGTGCGCTTTAATCTGCTTTCCAGGCGACGCTTTGCACCACTTCAAGCTTAGGTTAGTCGGCGGCAGTCGCACACGCCGATCCCCATTTTTTTGCCACAAACCCGGTATAGAGCGTAACGGTTAAACGGGAAGTGCCGAAATCTTCGGCTGCCATCAACGAATAGCGAGACACATGACCTATGCACGCGAGGCCGCGCTGCCCAATGCGGAGCAGCCGGACGATCAACATCTCCCTGAAGAACTGATCGAACTGGCCAAGGTTCTGGCGGCCCATCCAGGTGGGCTGCGCCGTTGGTCGGTGATGCGGGCGATCCGCAGCGGGCGCGAAAAAGCCGGGCGTGAAATCCCCCAGAAGCTGGAGGATGAAGTCGAACGCCAGTTCCGCCGCCATTGCGCCGATGTCAAGGGTAGCGCCGTGCTGCCGGAAGAAGCCTTGTTCTATCGTCCGCGCGAAAAAGCCGGCGAAGTTTGGGCCGCCTATCCAGAGCGTATCCGGATGCTGCTGCCCAACAACGACAACGAATTAGCCTGAACACAACATCTGTTCTGAATTGAGACAAACCGGCCGGTGCTATCACCGGCCGGTTTGCGTTTGCCCGATTGCGCCCCCCCCTGACTGCAGCCCGGGCGGCAGACTTCTGTTTTCCCGCGAGAAATTCGCGCTTAGTTCTGAAAACACCCCTATACCGTAGAAATAACCCTTGATACCATCTATGCGTGCACACCTTTGGGAGGGGAAAATGGACTGGCTTGAACATGCGGTGCGGGAGCATTCGTATATCAGTGGGGCAATCGTCTGCGTGGTTATCTTCGGCATCCTTCGTGCCGCACGGTCCCAACCGGTGCGTTCAGTACATTGTATGGCGTTTTGCGTGATCTGTGGCTTGGGCACCATCCTGGAAGTCAGGCGCTTCTGGCAGCCGACACTCGTCCACTCGGCGTTTCTGGTTGGGATACCCCTGACCTGCTTCCTGTTTGGCTTTATGCTTACCCGCCTGGATCCGATCACATTCGATCCGGCCACCCGTCAATTTATTCGCGAGCAACCAGTATTGGGAAGCGCGCTCAGGGCCCTTTTACTGGGTGCGGTCATAGCCTTCGCACCGCTTTATTTGAACTTGCTTGGGGCGGGAACCTCCACATTGAACGTTGCGTTTGCCTGGTTGGCAGGGTCCTCGCTCTGTCTATGGCAGCGGACGGAGCGCGCACAATGGGCATGACACGGCTGGCCGGTTTGCGTTTGCCCGATTGCGACACCAAACATTAATCAACCCAGAATTGCAAACCGGGCACTAGGCTTCTATTTTCCCCCCATCCGCAATCTGCGGCTAAAGGGGATGAAAACATGACCTATCGCATTCTGACGCTCGACGGCGGTGGTTCCTGGGCGCTGATCGAGGTTCGGGCCTTAAAGGCGTTATTCGGGGGCGATACACCGGGACACAAGATTCTAGGCCATTTAGACATGGCGGCCTCCAATTCCGGCGGCAGTCTGGTGCTGGGCGGCCTGATTGCGAATATGACGCCCAACGAGCTTGACCAGTTGTTTCACACCAAAGCGCAGCGCAGATCGATATTCCCGCCCATTCATGGCCGGGCCCCGCTGGCCTGGTTGTTTGCGCATCTGTTCGGCATCGGGCCACGCTACAGCAGCAAGCGCAAACTGACCGGCATTCAGAATGTGCTCAATCAGAAGAAACTTCCGGGAAAACCGGACCTGGGCTATGCAGGCATCAGCTTAAGTGAAGCCGCTGCCATACTCGGCGAAGCAAACCAAAAAGCCATCCATCTGATGATGGTTGGCTTCGATTACGACCGCAACCGGGCCAAATTCTTCCGCTCTGCCGATACCGGCAGCACATTGGGAATGGGCGCGGTGACGAAAGACGTTACTCTGGCCGAAGCCATTCACGCCTCGACCAATGCGCCGGTGCAGTATTTTAACGCCCCGGCCCATGCCAGCAATGGTCACCGCTATTGGGATGGCGCGATCAGTGGCTGCAACAATCCGGTGCTGGCGGCGGTGACCGAAGCCATCGCGATGAACCCATCGATTTCCAAAGAGATTGCGGCACTTTCGGTAGGAACCGGTTCGGTCGTGCTGCCGGGGCCATATCCCGAGATCAAAACGAAATCCCCTTACGTGCTACTGCAAAGTGGTCCGGGGCTGATCAGCGGCATTCTGAAACTTGCCAAAGCCGTTATGGCTGAACCAGTCGACAGCGCCAGCTTTACGGCCCACGTTATGACCGGTCTGAACAACGACAACGCCATCGGCGGCAGCCATATCGTACGCATGAGCCCGATGCTGCGCCCGGTCATCGACCCGATCAGCCAGCAATGGACTCACCCGCCCTGCATGAATAAGGAGATTTTCACGGCTATCAGCAAGCTCGACATGGATGCGATCAAAGACGCGCAGGTCGCACGGATCGATACGCTGACCCAGTTATGGCTTGATGACAAAATCCCCAACCAGCCGGTGCGGATGAATGGCGATACGCTGGAATGCGAAATCGGCGACACGAGCTTCAGCAAAGCCCGCGAGCATTGGCAGGCTTATGACACGCCGCATGTCACCGACACCCGCCACGCGGCCGAATAAAGCCCATGGTTATGGTTTATTTCTGCCCATCAGGCTGAGAGACGACGGGGGGATAGCCCACCGGCATCGAGACCACATGCACATCGCGTTGTGGATAGGGAAAGTCGATGCCGGCGGCGCGGAAACGATCCCAGACGCCGAGCAACACATCACTGCGCACCCCGCCAGTACCATTTTCGGGATCGACGATCGAAACGTAAATCTCCAGCTCGATCGCATTGTCACCGAAATTTTTCAGTGCGCAGGATGGCATCGGCTCGTCAAGCACCCGCGGGGCCGCCCGTGCGGCTTCAATGGCCAGCCGCATTGCCTCGCGCGGATCGGCGTTATACGAAATGCCAACCGGAATGGTCACGCTGAGACGCCGGTCGCTGTAGGTCAGGTTCTCGACGCCATTTTCCAGAAAATAGGCACTGGGAATAAGGTGTTCGGCCCCATTGAGCATGCGCAGCGTGACATAGCGCGAGTCCATATGGTTGACCTGACCGATATCGCCTTTGTAATTGATGATATCGCCGGGGCTGATGCTTTTGCTCATCAAAAGCGAGAAGCCGGCCACCATATTGCCGACGGCCTTTTGCAGACCAAGGCCGATACCCAGACCAACCGCGCCGGACACCACGGTCAGACCGGTCAAATTCACCCCCGCCGCTGACAGGGCGATAATCACCGCCAGTACCGGCAGGATGATCTTCAACAGCTGGATCAGCAGCAGGCGGATCGACGGCGGCAGCTTTTGCGATTGCTCGATCTGGCGTGATAAAAAGCGGAACAGCTGCGTGGTCAGCCATAACAGCAGTACCAGCGCGAAAATGGCATGCACCACGGTCAGCGCCGACAGACGGAACTTGCCGACATGCAGCGCCGAAATTTCGAGCTGATGCACCAGCGGGTCCATCAGCCCAAAGATCGACAGCGCCACAATGCACCACACCAGAACCGACAGAATGTGCGCGGTGACATGGCTTTTAACCGACAGCGACAGAAGCCGGATGCAGATCCAGGCGGCCAGCAATTCGGTGGCGGCATCCAGCAACGCCACCCAGGCCCCCGACAGCCCGGCCCCGATCATCGCAGGCCACAACAGCGCCAGCCAGACCACCGGCAGCGCCACCATTTCGCAGCCACGCAGGAAGGGCGGCCCCCAGCGCCGGGGCAGATAGCCGGCAACAATGCGCCGCACCGTGGGGCGCAACAGATGAACCAGCCCAAAAGACATACAGCCCGTCACCACGATGGTGACGCATTGCATCAGAAAGCTGATGTCCTGCACCAACGCCAGAAGGATGTGCGGCAGGTTGGTGAAAAACGCAGCAAGCCAGCCGAGGTGAAGAGAAACCGACATGTTAGCCCCCTTGGACAGCCGAGCGGCCACATCCGGGCGGCCCATTTTCGGATATGTCTATACAGATATACTTATAACAGGCCGAGTTGGGCCAGTTCGATCTTGAGTGCATCCGGCATGTCGCCACCCGGCACCTTGCTCACATCGGGCGGCGCATCTTCGGGTTTGAGATAACGCCAGCCCTGAAACGGGCTGCGGAAGCGATGCAATGTCGGCACCAGATCCGCATCCAGCACAAGGCCGCAATGCGGTACATCGTTTTTGATCACCGGGCGCAATTCCAGAATACGCTGGCGCACAGCAATCTGGCCCTTGATCACCCAATAGAGCGAACCACCATCCAAAAGCTCGTCGGTACGTTTCGGCATCTGACGGGTGACATGCATCACCTCGGGCTTAACCTTACACCGTTTCAGGTCTTTAAGATAATCCTGCTGCCAGGCCCGTAACTCCGCTACGGACTCAACACCGACGCACAATTTAACCAGATGGATGCTCACAGAATGTTTTTAGCCAAGATGGGCGCGGGCTGCAACAGCCCGCGCCGGTAGACGTTATTTCTTGTCCGCAGCGGGGGCTTCGGCGGGCTTATCGTCAGCCTTGGCCTGCGGCAGCTTCGAACCATCGGGCGCGAACAATTCGACCTTAGCGTCTTTGCGCAGATCCTTGAGGATGCCGTCGACCGCCGTCTCGCGCAGGTTCTGTTCCAGCTGCGCCTTGGCGTCTTCAAATTTCGGCTTCTCGGTCTGGCGGATATCTTCCACCTTGATGATGTGCCAGCCAAAATCGGTCTTCACCGGCACCTTGCTGACCTCGCCCGCCTTCATGGCGAAAGCAGCCTTGGCAAAGGGCTCGACCATCTCGGCGGCGGTGAAATAGCCCAGATCGCCACCCTTTTCGGCCGAACCACGATCCTTGGACTTTTCCTGCGCCAGCTTGGCAAAGTCGCCACCCTTGGCCAGCTTGGCGATAATCGCCTTGGCCTCTTTTTCGTTATCGACCAGAATGTGCGAGGCTTTAACCTCGGTTTCCGGCTTAAAGTCGGCCACCATCTTGCCATAGGCCGCCTGCAACGCTTGTGCGGTCACCGCCGCATCCAGCTTCTGTTCCAGATAAGCGCGGGCCACAGCATGTTCTTCGGCCTGATGCACCTCGGTCTTGACCGCGTCGGTCTTCTGCAGCTTCTGGGCATAACCGGCATCGGTCAGCAGGCGCTGCTCGACCAGACGCTCGACCAGCATCGGGAAAACCGTCTGCAGCGGCAACTGGCGCATCTGCGCCGGCATCTGGGTGTAAAGCTGCGCCACTTCGGACTGGTGAATCTCGCTGCCCGCAACCTTAGCCACCACCGGATCACTCGCCGGGGGATTGGTCGCGTCGGCTGCCCAGGCGCTGCCGGCAAGGGCCAGCGACATCAACAAGGCGGAAGAGAAACGGGTCAGCATCAAGAGCATCCTATGAGGTGTTAAAACATGTTGGTATCAAGGCTTAAAAAGGCACGGCCCGCCCATCTGACCGGGCGGCGGCCCAACAAAATGCGCTTCGAACATAATCGGCCACCACAGGGGTGACAAGCACTTCCGCCAATAGCACAGGATTTTGATGTTAAAGGATTTTTCATCGCTTTAACCCGTCGCAGGCCCCAAATGACCAAAAGAATTTCGTGTCATTTTGGACATCTTTATACTAAAGCTCTCGCACAGCTAGATGAAAAACCCCGTATATGGGCGGTTTCTTCCCGAAAACGTCGCCATTGCGGCAGCGGCAAAGCCTCGTCGACAAACAAAAACACAGCTTAATCGCGACCGAAGCTTGTAAATGGATCAAATTCTGCCCATATATACCCCCAGCGGTGAGATTCCGTCAGATGAAGCGCATCTGTTCCCTCCCCGATACGCGCAAGCATATCGGGAAAAGCAGCCACTCTACAGCCTGATTGTCTTCATTCGCATCGCCCGGGCATATCGCTTGGGTACTAACCGATACTAAAGGAACAATCATGGTTGTCGGAACAGTGAAATTCTTCAATACGAGCAAGGGCTTTGGTTTTATCGCGCCGGAGAGCGGCGGCAAGGACGTGTTCGTCCACGCGTCGGCTGTTCAGATGGCCGGCATGGGCACACTGTCTGAAGGTCAGCGGGTTTCGTTTGATGTCCAGGCGGACGTCAAGGGCCCCCAGGCCGTTAATCTGAAGTCGGCCTAAAGCTGACGGAAAGGCGGCGGAGGAAACTCCGCCGTTTTTTGTTTTACGCCTCCCCCCACTACTTTACGCCTACCCCACGACAAGGAATGCCCGTATGGCTGATCCAGCTTTCCAGCTTAGCCGGGTCTTCGCCAAAGGATGGGCGGCAGCACGCGTATTGTCTGCCCAAAGCGATGTCCAGGACATCGATAAAAGCGCCGAGGCGCTCAACCCCTATCCGTCAGACCCCGAAAAAGCGCGCTGGCGCGAAGGATTTCTTGAAGCGTTAAGCCGTTAAATCAACGTCCATGTTTTACCACTGTGACGAGGCGACACGATGAATCCTTTTGTGCGATGCGGTCGACGCTTACCGGTGCCATCCACCACGCAGATTTTACACGAACTCAAGGCCTTCTCCGCCGAGGAAGACGTCCGCGAGGAATGTGCGGCCAAAGAAGGGCTGCAAACCGACGCCGACTGGGATGCGATTTACGCCCACCGCGCGGCCACCATTGCGGCCCCCCTTACCCCAACGGTTTGATCGTACCACAATCGTCTGAAACGAAATGCGCGTCGAGTTTGGCGCTGCGGCTTTTCTGTGCGGTTTTAGAAACAACATCCATCGTCACCGTGCCAGTATAACGCTTCGGCGTTTCATAGGTGATCTGATAATGCGTCGTCAGCATTGTCTGATTGCGGGTGCACACGACATCCGCCTTTAGGTGGTTCGCAAAAGGCTGAACATTTTCCACCGTACAGTCCGAGGTACGGCTAAAGACAAAGCCATCACGCGCAGCCTGTTGCGGCGTAACGCAGAGCCGCACCGTAACGATGGACGCGGCCTTCATTTTGGCCTGCAACGCAGGCGGCAGCTTCTGCAGATATGGCTCAGGGGTGGTTGGCTCGGACGTGGTCTCCCACAAGCCGGGCACAATGTGGCCGGCCAAGGCAGGGCCAGCCATCAGCGCCGCAGCAATGGCGCAACAGAGAAATGAACGTGACAGCATGCTCGGGCATCCCAAGGGGCAGAATTGGCTCCGACACGTTGCATAGCGCAGCAAAATGACAGTTATGCAGATGGGCTGCTACTGGAGGCGGTTTTATCGGGTGTTTTGGGGCTATATCGTCAAGCGGATGAAATAATCCACCCACATTCAGTAATGTAATTACCGCTACCGACAGAATTTGCGCATATAGTTTTAATAAAATAGTCTATTTCTACGCAAAATATAGGGCCCGAAGGCCCAAACTGCCCCGGGCACCGATCAGAAAAGCGCAATCTAAGCGAACAGGTCAACAACCTGTGCTTCGGTCTTCTTTTCTGCGTTGAAAGCTGCGACGCTGGTCTGCAACTTGACATCAGCCATAGTGCGTTCAGTCGACGTCTGCGCAAGCGACATCGGATTACTGAAATCAGTAGTGTCAGCAGTCTTTACCACATTGAGAACGCTGGCATTATACTGGGCGGCATTCTGGCTTACAGCGGAGATCGTGTTCATGAAGCTAGCGTAACATGACCGACCGACCGGAACACCCCTTCTTTTGTATCAATCTATATTCGATGCAATCACGGTAAAATTTCCACGAATATTCCCCCGCCGGGCTTCTGCTTACCCCTTGACGCGACAGCAAAACAAACACAATACGCGTTAAACGTGTTATTATATATCCTAAAATTGGCAGAATATTGCTGGGATGCGGTTGTTGCTCATCCTGCCCGCACCGGAACACGCCCTACCAAATTTCAGCAACCGCGTCTTAGTCAAACAATGAGAGAATACCGATCCATTCGGATTGCATTTCTATCATAGCATTATGAATGCAGGACAAGCCCCTCCCACGTCAAACCAACGCCTTTATAGCTTCAATCAGGCAATCGACCTCGCTTTGTGTGGTAAAAACAGCTGGCGTAACCCGCACACAAGCACCGCTTGCCAAACCGCTGCGGTCAACGGTAAAAATCCTGAATCGCTTCAGCAGTTCATCCGCAAGCGTCTTATTTTCAACCGGACTGACACGCCCCATAAGACGGAAAGACGTTATCCCGCAGGTCAAACGCGGATCTGACGGTGTCAGCACCTCTACCCGATCACGTAACGCCTCCGCCCAACGATCACGCAGATATCGCAACCGAGCTTCTTTTGCTGCGGCTCCAATGGCCTCGTGCACATTGAGGGCATCTTCAACGGCCATATAGGCAGCGAAATTCCAGGTTCCGGTATGAACACGCGATTCAATCCCATTGCCAGGCCCGTCATTGCCTAGCGCCGGATCGATATCTGCGATCCGATCCTTGCGGATATAAAGCACACCAACACCAAGCGGAGCACCAATCCATTTCTGGCAAGTCAGCCCGATAAAATCGACACCCAGTTCCGGTAATGTGAAATCGAGCTGCCCCCAAGCATGAGCGGAATCGAGAAGGACATCAACACCACGTACTTTAGCCAACCGGGCAATTTCCTTTACCGGTAATACAAGACCATCGCGATGGCTAACATGGGTCAGAAGCATCAACCTTATGTGGGGATTGGCCTTTAGAGCGGCATCATAGGCATCAATCAAGCCTTGGTAACTTGCTGGTTCCGGCAACGTAATTTTCACCACAGCAATACTGTGGCGATTCTGCAAATGTTCGAAGGCGGCAATCGTTGAATCGTAATCGTGATCCGCAACCAGGACTGCGTCACCAGGTTTCAGCTTGTTGTAGCCGCCAATCAACGTCATCAGGGATTCCGTTGCACCGCGTGTCAAGGCGATTTCATCCGGACTGACGCCAAGATTAGCCGCGACGCGCTGCCGGACGCGCAAATATTCTGGTAGGAATTGCCGCCGCGTATAATAAGAGCCCTGGCAATTAACCTGATCTAAATAGCCCGCATAAGCTTTCGCAACGGAACGGGCCATTGTGCCGTAGTTACCATTTTCCAATTGCACTACATCGCGGGTAACATCATATAGCGCCGAGATCTTAGCCCAGTATGCTTCATCAGAAAATGACGGCACGATCTGCTTGGTCACAGAAGAGCCATGGGCATACGCGCTCTGCCCCAGCAGATCAAATGCCAAACCGGCCATCAGGAAATCTCGTCGCGCCAAGGTCATCACAGTACTCCTAAGAAACACAGCCGGAATGCTCTGCATCCCGGCTGTTGATCAACGAATTAGAATTTTGCTTCGAAGCGCATATAGTAATTGCCACCGTTGGTGTCATATGGGGAATTACGCGAGTAAACGATACCGCGGCTGGCCTGATACGTGGCCTTGTCGGGATAGGTATTGAACAGGTTACTCGCCCCGGCTTTGACTGCCATTCCGGGCATGAAATCATACGCGACAGATAAATCGACAAAGGCCATGCCGCCAAAACGCTGGAAAATGTCGCCGGTACTGTTACCGCTCGAATCCGTCCACGGACCATAATAGCGTACCCGCCCCGAGATGGTGACCGGAGAGATGCTATAGGTCAGGGTAGAAGTCACGTTGTGGCTCGGCATGCCCTGCTCGAATTTGATGCGCGAAGCATAGTCGGCCGTCGCGGCCAGCGTACCAGACGTCACTTTGGTGCTATTATAGCTGTAAGCAGCGGTTAGGTCGAGATTACCCGGACCGACGGGTACAGCATAGTCCAGAGTAAGATTCATCCCACGTGTCGATGTATTATAGTCGTTGGTATAAAAATCGACGGAGGTAAAACCTGAAGCCCCACTGACACCAAGACTTTCCAGCTCAGTGCGGATCGCATCGGTTACCGTGTATGTGGATGATAAACTGAACCGCTTGGTAACATCGGTTTTATAGAGATCGAAGGATCCGTTTAACCCAAACCCAGTTGACCATACAAACCCCGCTGTTGCACTCTTGGCTTCTTCCGGTTTGAGCGGTTTGGCACCAAAATATTGCGCCACCGGATTACTGGGGGAAAGCCGCCCGGTCGAATAAATCTGCAAGGTCGTCGTATCAAGCCCCTGGCTGATGCTGGTCGAATATTCCTGTCCTGGTGTCGGCGCCTTGAAGCCGGTCGAATAGGAGCCGCGCACCGCGAGGCCATCCAGAAGCTCGTACCGCGTCGAAGCTTTATAATTAAAGGTGTTGCCGAACTCGTTATAGCTCTCGTCACGCAGTGCCACATCCACTTGCCAGGATTTGGTCAACTGCGTTTGGACATCGATATATCCGGCATAGCTCGACTGGCTCCATATCCCGGATTCCTGATCGTTAAAACCAGGAAATCCATTTGCGCCAGAAGTCAAACCATATGCAGCTCCTGGACCGACTTCATATGAGGCCTTATCACCTTTGGTGATTTGATAGGTCTCTCGACGGCGTTCGGCGCCAAAAGCGATATTAATAGGATCCGGCAGAAAACCGACATTCCAGCGATATACCGCATCAAAATTAAGGTCCGATTCAGCTTCAATCAGATGACCAAGTTTGAAATTAAAAGGACTATCAGATCCCATCGAGGCATTGATCGAATTGAGCAGAAAAAATCCCGTATTATTCATACCGAATGAACCGGAAACATCCCAAGTAAAAGTATCGGATGAGTTCTGGCGGACACCCACAACGGACTGGATATCAAGATAGTCGGTTCCTTCATGCGGTGTGAAGCCAGCAGGATAGATCGATAAAAGATTGAATTCTGGATAGGCTGCCGTTGTCTTGTAGATGCTGCTATTAGACGAAGGATTGCGCCAATTAATGTCGGCTACGCCTCGCCCGGCCCCGACGGTGCTGAAGGCATAAGCCTCGACACCATCAACCAGCGGCTGCGACAAATTTAGCGCACCTTTGATTGAGCGCACCTTTGATTGTCTGCATATCTGGGTTACCCCAGCGCTGGACAGGATCTGCAACTGTAATGCCCGAAGACTTTTCATATGCAATAGCATCGGCGCGCTGATTAGTGCGCGAGGTCTCATTCGATTTGTCATATTCGAGGGTGACGACCAGGCGGCCGTCTTTGGGCAGCTCGAAACCAGCCCGTCCGCCCCACTGCAGCTGTAGACCGTCGCCATAATAATATTGTGATACCTGGGCGTATGTGGAAAAGCCCGGCTTATCGTCAAGGATGATATTGATGACACCAGCGATCGCATCGGAACCATACTGCGCCGAAGCCCCATCACGCAGTACTTCAATATGCCCGGAGGCGTAAGAGGGAATCTGGTCCAGATCCGTTGCCTGCGAACCATTTGTACCGAGAAAGGCAGAACGGTGGAACCGTTTGCCATTGACCAGCACCAACGTCATATCAGGCGATAAATTATTGATCGAAGCTGGCCGGATAAACTGTGAACCATCAGACGCAGGAAGGCTCTTAACATCAAACGACGGGATTAACGTTGCCAGCGTATCATTCAAACGGCTTGATATTGTCGACTGTAACGACCCCGCATCCAGAACGTCGATTGGGGAAGTCGAGGTATATTGCGTCTGGGTAGTTTCACGAGTCCCCGTAACAATAACTTTTTCAATTCCTGCATTATCCGCGGTATCAGTCACCTCTGCGATAGCACCCGCGGTGAGCGCAACGAGTGACACGGTTCCAAAAATAATCATATTAAAAGATTTTGATCTACGCATTTCACCCTCTTTGTCAGAAGGCCGCGTTATCATGCCGAAACATGACAGTGCATTGTCAGATCAATGACGTTTCCCAACACGCCAACCAATAGCGTAAGTGAAACCACATATAGTTGTTTTATTGAGTTATCGCGAATTTATAAAAATGGAATCTTTGACTGCAATCATGATTTTTCAGTCAAACTATTCAGGTACGCCTATTCGATGATAGCGGTCTGCTGTGGGAACTCTGGTGGCGAAGTTGCATCCGCCTAGAGGTAATAGCAGCCCACCATGTCCTACGCACTACCCTGCCCGCTCACTGGCTAAAAGACTAAGACGAGCGAGAACACCGTCAGCAATGGATTCTGCAATCGGCGCCGGAAAATCCGCTGGCAATTCAGATAGTGTTTTATGGAGAGCAGCTTCCCCCACAGCCAGCACTTCGTCGATGATCTCCAGCGCCCCACCGACACCGGCCATCTCGGCACTTTGCACAAAATGCCGTCCCATGATGGTGTTGACGCCATAATGCCGTTTGGCACCAAACGACATCGCCATCTTCATCTTGTTCAGGCGAATCTGTACGGCATCAACACTCGGCTGGGCCGATACTACGTCGTACAGTGGCGACAGACGGAAACCACCACCTGGCAACAGGATCAGGCTAAAGTTCTTGGCATGCCCCCAACAGCCGAAACGTGATCTAGTATTTCAGGAACAGTTGTCGACCAGTAGAAACATCACCACTGCCCGACAACGGATTGGCCCAGTATCTGTAAAGATGCGCTACATCCGGCTTATACCGCTAGGAAGTCTACGAGCATACGGCAATGTCCGAGCAACCGCGAAGATGACGGCAAATAGCGGCAACGCGAGGCAGATGACCAGACGAGGATTCACACACTGCACGTCTAACAAAAAATTGGTTGAAACTGCGAATATGGCACTGCCAATACCGGCCGCAGCCACCAAAAAACCCGCTGCGAGTTTGATCCGCCCCCGACACCGGTCCAGCGCATACCCCAATATAGTCGGGTATAGGATCGAGAAAAACGCACTGGCCGAAAGCAAGCTCCCCCAGCCAGCTACACCACCAGCAGCCGCAGCAATCGCAACAGCGACGATGGACAAGCCGATGCACCATTGCAGCAGACACATTGGGTTGATCCAGCGCATAAGGACACACCCAACAATCCGGCCGCAGACAAACCAGACCCACCCCCGTTCGAATAGCGCAATAACATGTCCGGGCAACTCGTTGACGTGATACCTGTAGTGCGATGTCCATAGGATCATCATCGCCGCACAGCAGGTAAAAGCCGCGACAAGCGAGATCTGAAAAAACTTATCGCGAAGTAGAGAGCCGATCTCTTGCCATAGCGTGTTGGCGTTGCCTTCACGTGCAAAAGAAGGAAGCGTGATCTGCTCGACATAGTATGCCAGCAACATGGCGCCCAACCCAGTCAAAAGGTACGGCCTCGCCGAATACGGCGTCGCACCGCCGAGCGTGACTTCAAAATGCTCGTTAAATAATACAACAGAGAAAAAATAACCGGCGCTTAGCCCAAGAGCATTAAACACATGAACAATGTTTAGCCTCACGATAGCAGTTAAAGGATTTCCAACCTCGATCGCAAACGGGTTTAACGCAGTGTCAAGCAACGCACCACAGGAGCCCATCATCGCAACGGCAATCAGGAAGAAATCAATACGGCGCAGAACGACCGCCTGATAGAATATAAACGCAGCGATCGAGAACAAACTAAGGCCGAGTAAGATGCCCAGCATATAGCCAAACCGTCGGATAAACAGCGACGACGGAATGGCAATACTAAAATACGCAATATAAAAAAATGAAAAGATCAATCCGACCAAGGACGACCGGAAGCCATAGAAACTTGCGAACCGAAAAAAGAGAGATTGATACAGCCCGAGAACAAGGCCCGAAACCGCCAGCAGGGACGTCACAACAAGAATAGAGGTTCTCCACCGTATGGACACTTGCCCTCCCGAGCTCACGGCAAACACCTCCGCGGATCAAAACAATTTTATATAATAAATTTACACTATTGACCAATACTCAAAATATCTCAGCAGCAGACCGTCCTGCGGGACGGCGAAATATCCTCGGAAGGAAAATTCAAAGCCTGCGCGTTTCATTTGGGTACAATAACGATGTAGGGGGTACCGCAACCGTGGCGCTCAAACGTAACGGCAGAGCAAAGTACGGCAGCGGCAGCCCTGCATCGACCCGCGCCGCCTCACGGACAGCTTCCAGAAAGCCTTCCAGCGCTGCTCAAAGCCGCCGCGTAGATCAGAAGATGAACGCAGAATCCGCCGTGCTGAATTGGAGCCAAAGATCCAAGCCGTAAAAGAAACGGCTGATGAGGCAAGAACAAAAGGTGAAACTGTCTAACCTTCAGGTCAGAAAGTGCCTAACCTTTTCAAGCATCCGCTAAGTCTTTGAAAGTGTTGGTGCGCCCTAGGGAAATAGCAAATACGTTTATCTTCAAGGCGTTAGTATCAATGTGCGGCAGAATAGCCCCCATTGTTTCTATTACGTTTTTTGAAACTGCTGCCGCACCATCCCAAATGACCTGCAAACACTAATTGCCCCCCCGATTGTCGTTTATGGTTTTCTTATAAATCACGCCTGCAATCCGTCTCGAACCTTTATGCCCATCTGACGGATGAATCCCCACTGGAATAACCAGTATGGGGCATCCATGTACGACATCCTTTATATCGCCTTGAGTGTGGTCCTCACCGGCATTGCGCTCAGCTACGCACATGCCTGTGAAGCCTTGTGAGGGCACCATGACACTCGACTATGTGTTAGGGGCCGCCGCCACGCTCGGCCTGTTCGCCTATCTCGTTTACGCACTGATCCGGCCGGAGCGGTTCTGACATGACCCTCAATGGCTTTTTGCAGATCGGGCTGTTTGCCGCGATCATCCTGATGATTACCAAACCGCTCGGCTGGTATCTGGACGCCGTCTTTACTGGCAGGCGAACCCTGCTGACGCCCGTGCTAGGCCCGCTGGAGCGCAGCTTCTACCGCGCGGCCGGAGTTGATCCGGCGCAGGAACAGCACTGGCTGAGCTATGCAACCGCGATGCTGATCTTCAGCTTCGCCGGATTCATCGTGCTGTATGCGCTGCAACGCCTGCAAGGCGCCCTGCCGCTCAACCCGCAAGGCTTACCGGGGCTTTCGACGCATCTGGCGTTCAACACCGCCATCAGCTTCGTTACCAACACCAACTGGCAATCTTATGTGCCGGAAACCACCATGAGCTATCTGACCCAGATGGCCGGGCTAACGGTGCACAATTTCGTTTCCGCTGCCACCGGCATCGCGCTGGCGCTGGCGGTTATCCGCGGCTTTGCCCGCCGCTCGGCGCAAGGCTTAGGCAACTTCTGGGTCGATCTTACCCGCTGCACACTGTACGTGTTGCTGCCGATCTCGATCTTCGCAGCGCTGTTCTTTGTCTGGCAGGGCGTACCGCAGAACCTTACCCCCTATCTGCACATCACCACACTGGAGGGGGCGCAGCAGATCATCGCGCAGGGGCCGGTAGCGTCGCAGGAAGCCATCAAGATGCTGGGCACCAATGGTGGCGGCTTCTTCAACGCCAACTCGGCACACCCTTATGAAAACCCGACGGCACTGGCCAATCTGGTGCAGATGGTGCTGATATTCTCGCTCGGGGCGGCGCTGACCAATTTGTTCGGTCGCTGGGTCGGCAATCAACGTCAGGGCTGGGCCATCTTCGCCGTGATGGGCTTGCTGTTCCTGGGCGGCACCTTCGCCACCTATGCCGCCGAAAGCAGTGGCAACCCGCATCTAGCCACCAGCATCGATCAGGGCACCCATGCCACGCAAAGCGGCGGCAACATGGAAGGCAAAGAAATCCGCTTTGGTATTGCCAATTCCGCCCTGTTCGCCACCGTCACCACCGATGCCTCGTGCGGCGCGGTCAATGCCATGCATGACAGCCTGACACCGTTGGGCGGCATGGTGCCGATGGTCAACATGATGCTGGGAGAAATCATCTTCGGTGGCGTTGGTTCCGGGCTTTACGGCATGCTGCTGTTCGCCATTCTCGCCGTGTTCATCGCCGGGCTGATGGTCGGGCGCACCCCGGAATATCTCGGCAAGAAGATCGAGGCCAAGGAAGTCAAGATGGCGATGCTGGCTATTCTCATCCTGCCTCTATCCATCCTGGGCCTGACAGCACTGGCTAGTGTTGTTCCGGCTGGGCTCGCAGGTATCGCCAATAATGGCCCGCATGGATTTTCCGAAATCCTCTACGCCTTCACTTCGGCCACCGCCAATAATGGCAGCGCCTTTGCCGGGCTTTCCGCCAACACGTCATTCTACAACACGGCACTTGGGCTTGCCATGTTTGTTGGCCGCTTCCTGATGGTGGTGCCAACGCTGGCGATTGCCGGATCACTGGTCGAAAAAAAGATCATCCCACCATCGGCGGGCACCTTTCCGACCGATGGCGGCCTGTTCGTCGGACTTCTGATCGGTGTCATCCTGATTGTTGGTGGACTGACTTTTTTCCCCGCGCTGGCACTGGGCCCCATCGTCGAACATCTGGCGATGGCTTCGGGCACCCTCTTCTAATCTCGTGAGACAATCATGACCCACATTCGTAAACGCATGGCCGTGGTAGGCTTGTTCGACGGAAAAATCCTCCGCCAGGCCGTCTTCGATGCCATCAAGAAACTCGATCCACGCTGCATGATCCGCAATCCGGTCATGTTCGCCGTCGAAATTGTCGCCACGCTGACCACCATCCTGCTGATCCGGGATATCGAAGCGGGCGCGTCCCATCTTGGCTTTTCCATCCAGATCAATATCTGGCTGTGGTTCACCATCCTGTTCGCCAACTTTGCCGAAGCCGTGGCAGAAGGGCGCGGCAAGGCACAGGCCGCATCGTTACGCGGCACCCAGGTGGAGATGAAAGCCAAGCGGCTGGAAGTACCGGAACTGAGGCTCTATGAAAAAGTGCCCGCCTCAGAGCTTGAACCCGGCAATCTGGTACTGGTTGAAACCGGTGACCTCATTCCGTCGGATGGCGAAGTGATCGAGGGGGTCGCCTCGGTCGATGAATCCGCCATCACCGGTGAAAGTGCCCCGGTGATCCGCGAATCCGGTGGCGACCGATCGGCAGTAACCGGCGGCACCCGTGTTTTATCCGACAGCATTGTGGTGCGCATCACCGCTGCGCGGGGCAACACCTTCCTCGACCGCATGATTGCACTGGTTGAAGGTGCAGCGCGGCAAAAGACACCGAACGAAATTGCGCTCAATATTCTGCTGGCCGGTCTGACCATCATCTTCATTTTTGCGGTGGCCTCGATCCCGGCTTTTGCGGCCTATGCCGGTGGACAAATGTCGGTGCTGGCACTGGTGGCACTGTTCGTCACCCTGATCCCCACCACCATCGGCGCGCTGCTATCGGCCATCGGTATTGCCGGTATGGACCGGTTGGTGCGCTTCAACGTGCTGGCAATGTCAGGCCGCGCGGTAGAAGCCGCTGGTGATATTGATACACTACTGCTCGATAAAACCGGCACCATCACGCTGGGCAACCGTCAGGCATCTGAATTTGTTCCCGTACCCGGCGTGTCACTCGGCGCGCTGGCCGAGGCAGCACAACTCGCCTCGCTGTCGGATGAAACACCGGAAGGTCGTTCTGTCGTCACCTTATCTCAGGAAAAATATGGCCTGAAGATCACCGCCACAGCGCTGCCCGATTTGCACTTTGTCCCGTTCTCGGCCCAGACCCGGATCAGCGGCGTTGATGGCGAAGCTCTGACCATTCGCAAAGGGGCCGTCGATGCCGTACTGGCCGCCTGCCCGGATGCCACACGGGGCAGTGTTCAGGCTTTAAAAGTCATCTCTGACGATATTGCCAAAACCGGCGGCACACCACTGGCGGTGTCACGCAATGGCAAACTGCTGGGGGTTATTCACCTCAAAGATATTATCAAGGCTGGTATCCGCGAACGCTTTGCCGAACTGCGCCGCATGGGTATCCGCACCGTCATGATTACCGGTGATAATCCACTGACCGCCGCCGCCATTGCCGCCGAATCCGGGGTCGATGATTTTCTGGCGCAGGCCACGCCGGAAACCAAATTAAAGCTGATCCGGGATGAACAGGCCAAGGGCAAGCTGGTGGCGATGTGTGGCGACGGCACCAACGATGCCCCGGCGCTGGCTCAGGCAGATGTCGGTGTGGCCATGAACACCGGCACAGTCGCGGCGCGTGAAGCTGGCAACATGGTCGACCTAGACAGTGATCCGACCAAGCTGATCGAAATCGTCGCCATCGGCAAACAGCTTTTGATGACGCGCGGAGCACTGACCACCTTCTCCATCGCCAATGATGTCGCCAAATATTTCGCCATTATTCCGGCCATGTTCATTGCCTTTTACCCGCAACTGCAGGCCCTCAATGTCATGGGGCTGCATAGCCCGCAAAGCGCCATCCTGTCGGCGATTATCTTTAATGCGCTGATTATCGTGGCGCTGATCCCGCTGGCACTCAAAGGCATCACCTACAAACCGGCAGAAGCCGCCACCCTGTTACGACGCAACCTTGCCGTCTATGGACTGGGCGGCCTTGTCGTTCCCTTCATCGGTATCAAGATCATCGACCTGATGGTTACGACCATCGGTCTGGTGTGAGGCAATCATGATCAAACATCTTCGTCCTGCTTTTGTCCTGATCGGTCTGTTCACGTTACTGACCGGGCTGATCTATCCGCTGGGGATGACGGCGGCGGCACAACTTCTTTTTCCGCATCAGGCCGGTGGCAGTCTGGTTCAGCACAGCGGTAAAACCATCGGCTCTACACTTATTGGCCAGAACTTTACCGCCGCGCGCTATTTCCACGGCCGCCCCTCGGCGGCCGGGGCGGGGTATGATGCCGGGGCCTCCTCCGGCTCCAATCTGGGGCCGACATCTCAAGCGCTTGTAAAACGCGTGGCCGCAGACGCCGCCCGATTGCAGGCCGAAAACCCGGACAAGCCCGTACCGGTTGATCTGGTCACCACCTCGGCCAGTGGCCTCGATCCGGACATATCCCCCGCTGCAGCCCTGTTTCAGGTGCCACGGGTGGCCCAAGCCCGCCATTTACCGCAAAGCGCGGTGACCGCGTTGGTAAAGGCCCATACTGAAAAACGGCTGTTCGGCCTGATCGGCGAACCGCATATCAATGTGCTGAAACTCAATCTGGCCTTGGACGCCATGCGGCAAAACGGCTAGACTTTCGCCATGACACGATCCAATGACGACACCCGCCCTTCGCCTGACGCACTGCTGGACAGTGCGAATGCGGAGGGGCGCGGACAGCTCAAGATCTTCCTCGGGGCCGCCCCGGGTGTCGGAAAAACCTGTGAAATGCTGACACAGGCCCGCACCAGGCAACTGGAGGGTATGGATGTCGTCATTGGCGTGGTGGAAAGTCATGCGCGCGCCGAAACCGAACGCATGGCGCAAGGGTTCGAAGTCATCCCGAAGAAACGTTCGTTGTATCGCGGGCAGGTTCTGGCCGAAATGGATCTCGATGCCCTGCTGCAACGACGGCCGAAACTGGCGCTGATTGACGAACTGGCCCACACCAATGTGGCAGGCAGCCGCCACCCGAAGCGCTGGCAAGATGTCGAAGAACTGCTCGAGGCCGGGATCAATGTCTATACCACGGTCAATGTTCAGCACCTTGAAAGCCTGAACGATGTCGTCGCCCAGATCACCCACATTCGCGTACGTGAAACCTTGCCCGACCGCGTATTGGATGAAGCCGAAGAAATCGAACTGGTCGATACCACGGCGGATGATCTGTTGCAGCGTCTGCGGGATGGCAAGGTCTATGCTAAACCCCAAGCCGAACGTGCCGTCCGCCACTTCTTCAAACCGGGTAATCTGACGGCCTTACGCGAAATGGCCCTGCGCCGGGCCGCGCAGCATGTCGATCGCGATATGGTCGATTATATGCAGAGCCATGCCATTGCCGGGCCCTGGGCGGTAGGCGAACATATCCTGGCCTGTATTGACGAACACGAAACAGCAGCAGAACTGGTGCGCCGGACACGCAGACTGGCCGACAGTCTGAAGGCCGAATGGACAGCGCTTTATATCGAAAGCCCGCATCATCTTTCTTTAAGTGATGCGGAAAAAGACCGCGTTGCCGATACGCTGCGGCTGGCCCAGAAGCTCGGTGGCGATACCATCACCCTACCCGGACATGATATTGCCGCCGCCATTCTGGACTATGCCCGCCGCAACAACATCACCCAGATTGTTATCGGTAAGCCAACCCATCCGCACTGGCAGGAATTTCTGCACGGCTCAGTCCTGCGCCGTCTTTTGCGCAACAGTGGTGCCATCAGTGTGACCGCTGTGCAGGCTGAAGGCGAAGTCCTTGCCAGCAAAGCCGTCAAAACCCAGCACAACCCGCCCCCGGCCTATGAACCATATGGCTTAAGCGCCCTTAGTGTTGCGGCCACAGTTTTGGCGGCACTTGGGTTTAACAGCATCCACAATCTGGGTAACAGCATCGGCATGCTGTTTCTGATACCGGTTTTGATCAGTGCGGTCTATTCCGGCTTATGGCCTGCGCTGTTCACCGCCTTTGTCAGCGTCATGGCGTACAATTTTTTCTTTCTGCCTCCACTCTACACCTTCACGATTTCAGATCCGAACAACTGGCTGTCATTCGCCGTTCTACTGTTTGTTGCTGTTATTGCCGGTAATCTTGCCGCGAGGGTTCGAGCCGAAGCAAACCTGTCCGCCCGCCGCGCGGTGCTCACCAGCGAATTATTTCATTTTACCGGCAGACTGACCGGCATTTCCCGCTTGGATGATATTCTGTGGGCAACCGCCTATCAGATTGCTTCCATGCTGAAAGCAAACGTTCTGATCCTGTTGCCAGATGCGCAGGGACGGCCCGAAATCGCCGCAGGGTATCCGCCCGATGATGAAATAGATGCGCAGGACATGGCAGCGGCATCCTGGTGTTGGGACCATGGCCAGCCCGCCGGACGAAATGCGGAAACGCTGCCGGGTGCCAAACGTCTGTTCTTGCCCATGCGCACGGGCGAAGGCCCCGTCGGGGTAATTGGCCTGCAGCGTCATGATGAAAAGAGCCTGATGACGCCGGAAGAACGCCGCCTGCTGGATGCGTTGATTGATCAGACCGCACTGGCCATCGAACGCTGCCAACTGGTGCAGAAGGTGGATGAGGCACAGGTGCGGGCCGAGGCAGATAAGCTGCGCGTGGCTTTGCTGACATCGCTGTCCCACGATTTGCGCACCCCACTGGCCTCCATTCTTGGGGCATCATCGGCCCTGATTGCCGGACGCGGCATCTATGATCCGGCGCAAATCGACGAGATGCTTGCCACCATTCGCGAGGAGGCTGAACGGCTGGACCGCTTTGTCGGTAATCTGCTCGATATGTCCCGGCTGGAGGCCGGTGTATTAGGTATAAAACTCCAGCCGACGGATATTACCGATGTGGTGGAAAGCGCGCTCGACCGCTTAAAGCGCAGGCTGAACCAAAACCGCATTGTGCTGGATATCGGTGAGGCGCTGGTGATGGCAGACCCGGTACTGTTAGAGCAGGTTATTGTGAATATCCTCGACAATGCCGTAAAATATGCTCCGGCAAAATCCCAGATATGTCTCTATACAAAAGAACAGGGATCAAAGATCATTCTGTCCATCGTTGACGAGGGGCCAGGGCTTGGCGCAGGCGATACAGACCACATCTTCGATAAATTTTATCGCGCCAAAGCCGCCGACAGTCATATTGCCGGAACCGGGCTGGGGCTTGCCGTTGCACGCGGCTTTATGGAAAGCATGAACGGTACTATTACGGCGGCAACCCGGAATGACAAAAAGGGCGCGGTATTTCGCATTGCACTACCGCGTGTCCAGTCGGAGACTGCGGCACCATGAATGCAAAAATCCCCCAGATACTGATCGTCGATGATGAACCGCAGATCCGCCGCTTCCTGCGCGTTGGCCTGCCCCCGCATGGTTTTGTTTGTCTGGAAGCCGCCAACGGTGCGGATGCACTGTCCATATTCACCAAAGAAAAGCCGGATGTGGTGATCCTTGACCTTGGGTTGCCGGACAATGACGGCTTCGACGTTTTGGCACAGATCCGCTCTCTGGCATTAACGCCGGTTCTGATCCTGTCGGCACGGAACGATATCGCCGGTAAAGTCCGCGCTCTGGAAGCTGGCGCGGATGATTACGTCACCAAACCTTTCGATATGGAAGAATTACTGGCACGGCTGAAAACCGCTCTGCGCCACGGCCTGCAGGTAACGGGGGAAGCACCGGTATTCCGCAGTGGCCCGCTCGCCGTTGATCTGGTCAAACGGCAGGTCTTTTGGGCCGACAAAGAAGTCCATCTGTCGCCCAAGGAATATGAAGTGCTGCGGTTCCTGGTGCAGCATGCGGGTAAAGTTGTCACCCATCAGCAGCTACTACACGAAGCCTGGGGCCCGGCCCATGTTGAGGATGTGCAGTACTTACGGGTGCTGATGCGCCAGTTACGTAAAAAGCTGGAGCCTGACACCCAGTCCCCTCGCCTGCTCGCCACAGAGCAAGGTGTCGGGTATCGGTTATTTCAGCTATAGATTGACGCTCAAGTACCCCTGCCCAAGGATCAACTCAAAGTGTAAACTATACAAATCCACCTAATATAGGGCGGATGGAAAACCTTGACTTCCGCCCCCACGCACCCAATAGTTTAAGCATGCACCGCAGCCGCCTTCATATTTTCCTGCGTCTGGCAGCCATTGCGCTGCTGGTGGCTAATCTTGTGCCCGAAGCGCTGACGGCCCTGCCCGTCTGCCAATATGACTTTGCACCAGCACGGATTGCCGCATCCTATCAGCCCGCACCCGCCGGGGTATCGCTTGGCCATTCCCACGATACCAACGCGGCGCATGAGTGCCTGGCAACCATGCCGGATGAAGTGTGTGCCGCAAAGCTGCTGCACAACGCACCCGATATGGCTGTTGCCATTCTTTCCAGCACCCCGGTTGTACCAGCCTTGCCGATTACGCGTGGCCCATCACCGCGCGGCTCGCCATTTGGTGTTAATGCTTATCTTGTCCAGCGATCCAGTGTTCTTCTGCTGATTTAAGCTCTCCTGACCATTGCCTTTATTCGTACCGCCGCCAGCAGCCCTCGGCGCGCGGTCATTTGCAATGCTCGTCAGGATTCTTTTATGACAATCAAAACACGCTCTCTTTGGGGGGCACAGAAGCTGCGCGCACTTCATGCCCGCGCCTGTAAAAAACCGTACCACTCGGCCGCAGTATCTGTGCTTGCGCTACTTCTGATCGCAGGCGCATTCGTACTGTTCAACCACACAACGCCCAGTCAGCCACCCCCACCAACAAATGCCGAAAATTCCAGTCGGGTGGTCTTAACGGCAGAGCAACGCCGTGCAGCCGGCATCATCGTCTCGCCGCTTGCCCGCAGCACACTGCCGCCGGTCATCCGCGCCCCGGCAGAAGTGCGCACCAACGACTACATCACCAAGACGGTCGGGCCACGCATCACCGCCACGGTGATGAAGCGGCATGCCAGACTGGGGGACGTAGTGGCCCAGGGACAAATTCTGGTGACGCTCTATAGTCAGGGTATGGCCGAGGCGCAAAGCGGCTATGTTTTGGCCGAGCGTGATCTGACCCGCTACCGTCGCCTCCATGAAACCGCGGCAATTTCCCAAAAAGACTTCGATCAGGCGCAATCAAACCGGCAGCAATATTATGGAAAACTTCTCAGTTACGGCCTGACACCAGCGCAGATCACCGCGCTATCCCGCAAAGGTCTGGCCAACAGCGCCACCGGTCAGTTCGATCTGGTCGCTCCCATCGGCGGAACCATCACAAAAGATGATTTTCGTGAAGGCGATGTGATCGTGGTCGAACAGGAAAGCCGACCACTGTTCGAAATTACTGATCCGAAAAACATCTGGGTCGAGGCACGGCTGGCCCCGTCGCTGGCGCAAAGCGTCGGCGCAAACGACGCACGGGTGATTGTGGGTGGACAGGTTCGCCGCGCACGAATTCTGCAAACCGGGAGCATTGTCGACGAAAGCACCCGGACGGTTCTGGTTCGACTGGCCATTGATAATGCAGACCTGCTGCTCAAGCCCGGTCAGTTCGTCGATGTCGAGCTGATTGGCAAAGCAGAACCAGTCATAAGTGTGCCAACAGATGCGGTGTTACGCGACGGCGCGGGCAACTGGGTTGTCTATGTTGAAGACAATGATGGCGGGTTTGAACCAAAGCGTGTGACGCTGCGCTATACTGTGGGCGAACGCACCACCATTGATGGTTTGGCCGAAGGGGTTCGCGTCGTCACATCCGGTGCATTTTTCGTGCATTCCGAAGCGCAAAAATCTTCCTTTGCGGGCGAGGACTGAGCCATGCTGGACCGTATTGTACGTGCGAGCATCGTCAATCGACTGCTCGTAGTTCTCGGCATATTGGGGTTGGCGATTGCAGCCCTGATCTTCATTCCACGTCTCAACCTGGATGCATTCCCCGATGTCACCTCGGTTCAGGTGGTGGTTAACACCGAAGCCAAGGGATTGGCGGCGGCCGAGGTAGAACAACTCATCACCTATCCGGTGGAAGCCTCGATGTACGGCCTGCCTGGTGTCGAACAGGTCCGCTCGACCTCGATGACCGGGCTTTCCGTCGTCACCGTGGTTTTCAAGGAAGGCACGGATATCTATTTCGCCCGGCAACAGGTTTTCCAGCAACTTCAGAATGCCAAGGAAAACATTCCGAAACAGGCCGGTACGCCGGAAATCGGCCCCAACTCATCGGGCCTCGGCGAAGTTCTGTACTATACGCTCTATTCCCAAGTTCCTGGCCAGTATGACGGCATGGCACTGCGCAGCATCAACGACTGGGTTGTCAAACAACTGCTGAAACCCGCCGATGGTGTGACCGACGTGCTATCCTTCGGTGGATCTGTGCGACAATATCAGGTCAATCTCGATCCCTCGAAACTCCTGGCCTACAAACTCTCCATCAAAGAGGTGCAGGAGGCGCTGGAGAAAAATAACCGCAATGCTGGCGGCTGGTATCAGGATCGCGGCGCCGAACAACTTGTTATTCGCGGCGTAGGCTGGATGCGGCCGGGGGCGCAGGGACTGGATGACGTTGCTAACACGCCGGTCAGGGAAGCAGACGGCAATGTAATCCGCGTGCGGGATCTGGGACAGACGGCTTTCGGCGGCGAAATCCGCCAGGGCGCTACCATGCTGACCTTGCGCGACAAAGCCGGTCACCCCAGACAGATGGGCGAGGTTGTAACCGGTATTGTTCTCAAGCGCATTGGTGCCAATACCAATGCCACCATCAACAGCGTGCGTGATCGCCTGCCCATGGTCGAAAAAGCCTTGCCACCGGGCGTCAGGCTTAAGGTGGTTCACGATCAGTCATCCTTGGTGCATAAGGCGGTTGGCACCGTCACCAAGGCCCTGATGGAAGCCTTCGTACTGATTGTTATTGTGCTGATTGCGTTTCTGATGAACCTGCGGGCAGCGTTTCTGGTGTTGCTGTCGGTGCCAATTTCCATTGTCGCCGCACTAATCGCCATGGCGCTATTCGGCATTTCTGCCAATTTGATGTCGCTCGGCGGACTGGCCATCGCCATTGGTATGATAGTGGACGGTTCCGTTGTCATGATGGAAAATATTTTCACCCGCCTATCCGGTCCGGGCGCGCTGGATTGGCGCGAGCGCATCGAAATAGCCGCGCGCGAGGTTGCCAGACCGGTCTTCTTCGCCGTGCTGATTATCATCATTGTCTTTGCGCCGCTGTTCAGCCTTGAGGGCGTCGAAGGCAAGATGTTTCAGCCGATGGCTCAGAGCATCGTCTTTGGTCTTCTGGCGTCGCTGGTTGTTGCACTGGTGGTCATCCCTGCGCTCGCCAGTTTCTTCTTTAAAGGCGAGGTTCATCACCGAGAAAGCCCTGTGCTGCGGCCTATCGAGCGTTTCTATCGCCACGTCCTGGTCTGGATCAGGCCCCGGCGCAAGCTGGTGATCGGATCGGCGGTTGGGGCTCTTGTTGCCACCCTAGCGCTGGTTCCATTCCTCGGTACGGAATTTGTCCCCGATCTGAAGGAAGGGACCATGGCCGTCCGTGTAACGCTGGCACCATCGGCCAGTCTCAAAACCTCACTTGATCTGGCACCCAAGATCGCCGCCAAGCTGATGGAATTTCCTGAAGTAACCTATGCCTTAAGCCGCACGGGCCGGGCTGAAGTGGGCGGCGACCCCGAGCAGGTCAACAACACCGAAATTCTGGTTGGTCTGAAGCCGGAAAGTGACTGGACAAGCGCTAAAAATCTGGAGGATCTGCGGGCAAAAATGGAAGAGGCGCTATCGTTCTACCCCGGTGTGCAATTGTCCTTCTCGCAACCCATTGCCACACGCGTGGACGAGCTTATCTCGGGCGTCAAGGCGGACCTTGCCATTAAGCTGTTTGGCCCCGATTTAGGCGTTCTGGAAAAGAAGGGACGCGAAATCGAAGCGCTGGCCCGTGGGACCAAAGGCACCGCCGATGTGGCGATGGAACAAATCGCTGGCGAAGCACAGCTGACCATTACACCTAACCGGGATGTTCTGGATCGTTATGGTATCGCGGTCGGGGATGTGATGGATGTGGTGGAAAATGCCATTGGCGGCACAGCGGCAGGTCAGATCATCAATGGCAACGAACGCTATGATGTTTATGTCCGGTTGGCAGAATCCTACCGCAGCAGCCCGGAAGCAATCCGCGATCTGATACTAAAAGCGCCCAACGGAGCTCTGGTGCGCTTGGGCGATGTGGCGAAAGTCGAGATAGTCAATGGCCCACCGCAGATCCGCCGCGACGATGTTCAGCGCCGCGTGGTGATACAGGCCAATGTCGAAGGCCGCGACATGGGCGGCCTAGTCACCGAACTGAAGTCGAAAATCGACACCGAGGTCAAGCTGCCACCGGGCTACAGCGTGGTGTTTGGCGGGCAGTTTGAGAACCAGCAACGCGCCATGACACGCCTGATGATTGTGGTGCCACTGTCTTTAGGGCTGATCTTCCTGCTGCTCTATTTTGCCTTTCACTCGGTCGGTCAAGCCATGCTGATTATGATCAACGTTCCGCTGGCCATGATCGGTGGGATCGTGGCGCTGTTCATCACCGGAACCTACCTTTCCGTACCGGGCTCCATCGGGTTCATCGCGCTGTTCGGTGTGGCCGTTTTGAACGGCGTCGTCATGGTCAGCGCAATCAACCGCAACGTTGCGGACGGAATGGCGATGCAGAAGGCCATCGAAGCCGGGGCGCAGTCACGTCTGCGGCCCGTACTGATGACTGCCTGTATCGCCGCACTGGGACTGGTACCACTGCTATTATCAAGCGGTGTCGGTGCTGAGGTGCAACGGCCTCTTGCAACGGTCGTTATTGGCGGACTTATCACCTCGACCCTGCTCACGCTGGTTGTACTGCCTTCGACCTATGCCTGGCTGTCACGACAAAAGGATGACGCATAAGACTGAAATGGAACACGGGCGGCTGCGCTAGCAACCGCCCGTGTATGCCAATTAGGATGCGCAGATGGGAAGCGCGGGATAAGCGCGTCAGGGGGGTGCTCCATCCAGGCGGGACAATCCTAATGACATTCGTTGCCTACCCAAGGGAAAATCATGCTGAGGCGGCAGTAACAGCGTTAACAGCGTTTCAAGTACACACGCTTCAAACTGCTATTATGATTAGCAACAAGCATAAGATCAGAAATGGTAGCCTACAGCCGTCATAACCATCATACCGGTATCGGAAAAACTGATCGGACTTTTTTTCGCATCACCAAGAAGCTGGGTAGCAGTAAAGTCAGTACTCGTAAACCAATGACGATTGAATGCGTAGGTTAGTGTAATTCCACCGTTAACGTCCCGCATTCCGGCTTTAGTATCAAACTCTGCAAATGCGGATTTGGAAGACTGCTGGGCCGTCACGCCGTAATAGGTCTGCATATATTTGCTATCGGCCCAGTTGGCTCCGGCATGCGGCGTCAAGGTCAAGCCGCTTCCAAGCTGAAGTGGTGCTGAGGCCCCGAAATTTACGACAATACCCTTATTCTGTGAGCCCTCGTATTTGACCCCAGAAACCATAAAATTAATACTCGACAGCTGATAGGATGCGAATACTTTTAATCCAGGGGAGAGATCGATCTTGCCCAATCCTTTCAGGCGCTCATCACCCGTTGTAAAAGAAATGGTATTAACATGGCTGGTGTCTCTGCCGGGATCAATGACTAGTCCGGTACCAATCCGAAAATTATCGTGATGCCAATAAAGACTGAGCCCTTCATATCCGAGTGAAACCATGTCGTTCCATTTGATGTTAATCAATGGTAGCGGTGCGATGGTGTAACGGTCGCTTCCACTGAACGTTGGTCGTGCCATGGTCCCCGCGCCGAGTGACACGTCCCAAGTTTTTGCGGTTACATTATTATCGTCAGCATTGGCCCCGCCCACCACACACACAGTACAGAACATCGCCCCCAAAAGGCGGCCCCACGCGCCACTTCCCGCCATACGAGAAACCTGATAGGTACCCTTGCGGTACATTTGCGAAACGCGTTTAACATCGTTTTGTCGTGACATCTGGCTTCCTATGGAAAAATGGTTCACCTTTAGTCAAAGTTAAAGAAGGAACCTGAATGGCGTATGTCCCGATTGTTTCCGGTCTGAAACATTATGACATTCCGAAATAACGCGACAAAAACCGCACACATGCGGACATGGCTGCCCTGCTATATGTAGAGAATGACCGATATGCCCAACATTCTAATTGTCGACGATGATGAAGACATTCGCTCCCTGTTGACCAATTTTTTTCAACGGCATTCTCATGCGGTTACAACGGCAAAGAATGAGAATGAAATGTTCGCTGCCGTGGAGACACAGTCGATCGATATCATTATTTTAGACCTGATGTTACAAGGGGAAGACGGTTTTGACTTGTGCAAAAAGTTGCGCACAAAGTCGCGTGTTCCAGTCATTATGCTAACGGCAATGAGCGACTATACCGATCGCGTAGTTGGCCTTGAAGTCGGCGCAGATGACTATGTGACAAAACCTTTCGACCAACGCGAACTACTCGCCCGGATTAAAGCCGTGCTTCGGCGGACGGGTGAAACCGTTTCCACAGCCACTTTGGAAAAGGCACGTCCCAAGCTTTATTTCGGTAAATGGTGCCTCGACGTAGCCCGCCGTGAACTTTTAGCTGGCGACGAAACACTGGTATTCCTAACAGGTGGGGAATTTGATTTACTTTTATCCTTTGTCGAAAACCCACAGCACGTCCTTACACGGGACCAACTTCTTGATGCACGGGGCTTAACCTATGCCCCCTATGATGCCCCCTTTGATCGCACCATTGACGTTCAGGTGAGCCGTCTTCGGCGAAAGCTAGAAGATGATCCTAAGGCGCCATCGATTATCCGCACGATCCGCAACGGGGGCTATATGTTCACCTTGAAGGTCACCTCCCGATGACATGGAAGCCACAGGACACCATCGCCTGGCGTTTTGGCCTCACAATAGCAACCGCGCTAGTTGTAACCTGTATCCTGATTGGTCTTTTTTACGTTTTGGGTGGTATCTGGGCGAGACCGCCAAACGACCCAGCGGCGCAGCTTGATGGCGCGACAGCGACCATACAAATCATCGAATCCACTCCGCTGGACCTGCGCAGCAGGCTTGCGGAAACAGTAAACACACGAACTTACCGGACACAATGGTATGCAAGTGGGAGCAATGTATCGCATTGGCTGAACAAACATAGTCATAAGAGCAAATACTCAAAATCGAAAGAACTTACGGACTTTTCCGATTATCTGAAGCGGACTGCAGTAGCCGTAACGCCGAATGACCCCCTTTATCATTCTCCTGATTTCCCTCTGCGAACAAGCCAATACCCGAGTGCCTATTATTTTGCCGTAAAATTGAAAGATGGCAGTTGGCTCGTCTTCATGGGCTATGGCCGTTATTGGGGACTTAGCCAATCTCAGAGACTGGGCGTATGGATGGTCTTTCTTCTTCTTGCTGTCATTGGTGTCTCCGTCTTCACCACAAGACTCATCTCCAGACCGATTAAACAGTTCGCCAACGCCGTAAGGCTGCGTGGCATTGATTTGCAGGCATTACAGATTAAGGAAGTTGGTCCACAGGAACTCCGAGAGGTAGTTGCGGCCTTCAATGAAATGCAATTAAAAATCCAAGAATTTATCGCATATCGTACCGATATGCTGGCAGCAATTTCACACGACCTGCGCACGCCCCTAACCCGCATGCGCTTGCGCGGGGAATATATCGAAGACCGGGGACAGCGGGATCGGCTGTTCCAAGACGTTCAAGAAATGCAGACAATGATCGACGGCGCTTTGACATTCTTCCGCAACGACATCGATGAAGAAGTCCCAAGAACTTTCGACTTGGCAGAGATTTTACAAACTATCGTCGATGATTTTGCGGATCAGGGTATCGAGGTAACCTACACCGGGATACCTCATTGCGTTTACAGCGGGCGTCCCATTGCCCTGAAACGTGCCTTTACCAATCTGATCGAAAATGCTGTCAAATACGCAACGCCGCCAGATGTCGAACTTGTCGTTACGGATAAAACGGTTTCTATAGAGGTCCGGGACTGTGGTCCTGGAATTCCAGTTGCAGAACTGGAAAAGGTATTCCAGCCGTTTTATCGGTTGGAAAAATCGCGCAACCGAATGAGTGGCGGCGTTGGTCTCGGTCTCACAGCAGCCCAGGCAGTCATACGCGGACATGACGGCACATTGCACATCCACAACCGTTCACAGGGCGGCCTTGAAGCTATCGTTACGTTACAACGAACTTTATACAATGCAGATCCCATCAGAATAAAAACGACTCCGGAAGATCATTTCTGATTTTGGCGTTATAACAAATTGTATATAGCCGTGATACGGCAAGTCCTGTTGTGGGAGCATGAGTTTATCACAAATTTACCTACCATTTTTAGCTTATCGTATACCTTTAAGAAGCAATGGAAAACATTATATCAGATGTATAACCCAGCTCGCTCACTGGCCAAAAGACTAAGTCGAGCACGGACACCGCCAATAATGGAGTCTGCAATTGGCGCCGGAAAATCCACTGGCAATTCAGATAGTGTTTTATGGAGAGCAGCTTCCCCCATAGCCAGCACTTCGTCGATGATCACCAGCGCCCCACCGACACCGGCCATCTCGGCACTTTGCACGAAATGCCGTCCCATGATGGTATTAAAAACATAATGCCGTTTGGCACCAAACGACATCGCCATCTTCATCTTGTTCAGGCGAATTTGCCCGGCACCAACACTCGGCTGGGCCGATACTACGTCGTACAGTGGCGACAGACGGAAACCACCACCTGGCAACAGGATCAGGCTGAAATTCTTGGCATGCCCATCTGTTGCCCCTAGCAGCCAAAATACGATTTGGGCTTTAAGGAACAGTTGTCGATCAGCGGAAACATCGTCACTGCCCGACAATAACTTCAAGATAGAAACAACACCTGGGCCACCATCACTTTCATATTTCTGCGTCCATGGAACGGAAAGTGCCTGGCAGCAATTCTCCTGAGGCACTCGTAAAAGCCGTTTACCCTTGGTCAAAATGCGGTCGAACCGCTCGACCACCAGTACGCGCTTTCCCTCAAATGTCACCATTTCAACCGCAGCACTGGAGCACCCCATAGCTTGGGTAAACTTCAAACAGAGATATTCATTTTCGACCGACCGGGTCAGATCAATGCCGCCTGGTAGTCTGCCAATCTGGGGTTTGAAAATATGCGTGGTCGGTGTTGTTCCTGCTGGTAGCAGCCATTTTCCATTATGGCGAAGCAGCGCGGTCTTCTCCTGTGCCCCAGCCAGCGAGATCCGAAAGTCATTATCCCGATCCACGCCAAGTGGATTACGGGCTAGGTTGTTACTGATTTCGGCGATCTCATCATTGCTGACAACACGTCCCGCGATCACGCCCGCACACCAAAAATCGAATGGCTGCCACACGCATTGCTGCACCCGGATGATGACAAAGCGCTGGACGACGTATTCACCGGCGAGCCCGCACACTGCGCATCCAGAAATGGAAAGCCGACGCGCTCGGCCTGACCAGCAGCAAACACGAAACCGCCGCCGTCGCCGATTTATTCGGCCCGGCGGCATAACCACCACCGCACGAGGACATAAAAATGACCAGCGGCACCAACACACCGAATTCGCTCGACACCGCACTGGGTGGACGCATCCGCATGCGCCGCCTGGAAATCAACCAGACCCAAGATGATCTGGCTCACAAAATCGGGGTGACATTTCAGCAGGTGCAGAAGTACGAACACGGCGCAAACCGCGTGGGGTTTTCACGCCTGATTGAAATTGCCAAGGCGCTGAAATGCAGTGCCGCAGAACTGATCGGCCCGCTGGACGCTGACCCAGCACAGCAGCCGATATGCACGGCCCTTGCGCAGCCCGGCGCAGTCGACCTGCTCACCGGGTTCATCGCCATTCCCACACCAAGCCACCGCCAGACTGTCCTGCGCCTTGTCCGCACGCTGGCGGGAAAAGCAGACGAAAAAATAGCGGCATGAATACATATACAAATGAATCCCGTTATGTAGATCACATACGTAACTGCATAACGGGATCGAAGGTCACGACGATGTTATGCGTGTTTTTTAAGATATATTTTTGCTTGCTCTACAAAAGACGAACAGTCCTTTTGTACGCGCTCAATTTTTACAGTACCCGGACAGTTGTCCTTACCGCCCTTCCCACGATACCGCCTTCCCAATCCATTCTCAGAAACTGTGCAATTCCCCAGCCACACAGCAAAATCCTCCATTTCAGATTTTATCTGAACCGCCAATGCGATCATACCAAGATCAGGCAATTCGTGGATCCGCAATGGTGTCAAAGCGCTAGAAACATTCTCTATGAAGATAACAGGATCACTACCCCCCCTCCGGGCGGAGGAATGAAAATTGTGTCTTCAACCTCTTTAACGGCCTGTGCACCCAAAGATATGACGACCGCAACGGTTTCGAGATTCCGTCTACTTTTCGC
Organism: Micropepsis pineolensis; assembly: GCF_055392125.1. NCBI lineage: Bacteria > Pseudomonadati > Pseudomonadota > Alphaproteobacteria > Micropepsales > Micropepsaceae > Micropepsis > Micropepsis pineolensis. The sequence continues at coordinate 1,837,117 of NZ_AP042408.1, read as the reverse complement.
ATTATCTCTTTTTCGTATCTGAATACGCGTAATGTACCCAGTGAGAATAACCGCTATGAAAGAAGCGTAAACCTGAGCCCACCCCGCATATTTCTCATACTTACGTATCCAATCACCGCTTATTTGAAAAAGCACAATGGTGAATACAATCAGATAAACAAAAAGAGTGCGATCATAATCTTTTTCAAACCAGCACCGAACACTTCGCACACAGCGCACCAGCCAACAGCCTTCGCTACACGCCATAACATGAACCTCTCATTTCGTTCGCAACAAAGAGAATTCATTTCAGAAGACACGAACAAAATACAGAACAACCGTAACATGCAACACTTAGCCGCGTTATTGGATGGAGAAACCGTATGAGAACGGCAAGCGCCAGACAGGTATCCCCCGCCCCGGCCATAACATTACGCCCGCCAGTGCCGCGCTTTGCCCTGCGTGAAACCGAAGCCGCAGCCGCATTCGGCATAAGCCCCGGCACGTTCCACGCGCTGGTTACCGAGGGAACAATGCCTCAACCAACGTACATCAGTCCACGTATACCGCTGTGTTTTTTTTAGAACTGCAATCAGCATGGCAGGCCCTGAAAGAGCGCAGCGGACTGACCACAAGCAACCCTTGGGACGAATAAGAACTGCTGTGAAGCACGACATACCATACGTGCATAGTTATCGTGACCGTTACGGCAAGTGGCGGCATTACTATCGCTGCAGAGGTATAAATATATCACTCCCCGGCGATCCGGGGTCTCTAGAATTTACCGCTGCACTTGCAGAGGCTATGGCGCTCGCACAGATGCAGCCGTCTATAGGGGTAGCACCGCCGCGCGGGTCTCTGAAAGCCTCGTGCGAGGCTTATTATGCCTCTGCAGAATTCTCAAACCTCGCCCAGACAACGCAACGCGAAATGCGTTACGCGCTGGAAGCTATTTGCCGGGAACCAAACAAAGATGGCAGCGAACGCGGCACCAACCCTGTGGCGTTACTGGAACGCAAACACATACTGACGTGGCGCGATAAAATGAAAGATAAGCCCGGCGCAGCAAATAAAATGGTGCGTGCAATTCGCGTGCTACTGTCTTTTGCCGTAGACCGAGGAACGATTGATGAGAATCCTGCACTAGGTATTAAAATGCTGAAAACTGGGTGGTACCGGGACTGGACAGACGCCGAGCTGAAGCAATTCGAGGCGCGATGGCCACTTAGCACACTGGAACGCACAGGGTTTGCACTGGCGCTTTACACCGCTCAACGACGCGCCGATGTGGCGAAGATGAAATGGGCCGACATCGCCGGAAACAAGATTCTGGTGAAGCAACAAAAGACCGGCACCGTCATCAGCCTGCCGATCCACCCCGCACTCGCTGAGGCGATCTCTGCGGCCCCTCGGCGGGCAGAGACGATATTGACGGGGGCAGGAGGAAGGCCACTTAACCCGATCTATTTCGGCCACATCATGGCCAGCGCCATAGCTACAGCCGGGCTGCCGGATGATTGCGTGTTGCATGGGCTACGCAAGACGGCTGCCAGAATCATCGCTGAAACCGGCGGCAAGGTTTCATCCATCACCGGGCACCTTTCCGAGCAGATGGAACGCAAATATGCAAAGGATGCGGATCAGGCATTGATGGCGCAGGTGGCGATGACCAAATGGACCGCCGCGCGAGGCAAGAACAAAAGGTGAAACTGTCTAACCTTCCAGCCAGAAAGTGTCTAACCTTTTTTATTCGCCGCTAAGCCTTTGATTTTGTTGGTGCGCCCTAGGGGAGTCGAACCCCTCTTGCAAGATTGAAAATCTTGAGTCCTAACCGATAGACGAAGGGCGCTTACCGGTCCCGGGCAAGTTCGTTGCCACTTGGGAAGCCGGGCTATAAGGGTCCCTGACGAGAATGGCAAGAGGGTAAAAGCATTTTTTGTGAAATATCTGCCGTGGCTTACGTGAAGGCTAAGCGAAAGCCTGCGCAGGTGCTGCATCTTCCAGTAAAAGCTGAACTGTGACGCGCCCGTTCCATTCGTTTAACGATAACCGGCCCACCGCGTGGATGGTAGCGCCGCGTGCTTCCATCAGCTTTCGTCCCAATTCGGTATCGGCGATACGGAAGGCAATGGCGTCGATTCGACTGCCGTCGCCCCCGGCCAGCCTGAGGCGGACATGGTCCTTACCCACCACATCGGCGAAACTCACCCGCATTTCGGGCAAGGCCACCATAGGTTCCGGGGCCTCAGCACCAAAGGGGCCGATTTTGGCAATCTCACCGATTAAAGCGGGCGTTGCCGCCGGGGCTGATACCAGCGCCTCGATCGTCACGGCGTCCATCTCGGTTTCCAGCCCCCCTTCGGCAAAGCCCGCCAGCAGAAAAGCCCGTAGCGGTTCGACCTGATCGGGCTCAAGCGAGAAGCCCGCCGCCATGGCATGGCCGCCACCGGCAGTGATCACGCCCGCCTGCTGCGCCGCACGGATCAGAGCCCCGATGTTAACCCCGTGGACCGAGCGGGCGGAACCGCGCCCTACCCCACCTTCGAATCCCGCCACCAGGGCCGGTTTGTGAAACCGCTCTTTCAGCCGCCCGGCAACAATGCCGACCACACCGGGGTGCCAGCCATCGCCGGAGACCAATACAAAGGGGCTGTCAGCCTGAAGTTCGGCGGCCACCATGGCCTCGTCCAGGATCAGCTTCTCGATGGCCTGACGCTCGCGATTATGGTTGTCGAGCGCCTGGGCATAGTCAGCAGCCTGCGCCGGATCACGTGCGGTCAGAAGGTCCGCCCCCAGCCCGCAGCGCCCCACCCGGCCGCCAGCGTTAATGCGCGGCCCCAGCACAAAGCCGAGATGATAGGTGGTAAACGGGGGGACCACCCCGGCCACCGCCGCCAGCGCCGCCACACCGGGGCGCTTCATGGCCCCAAGGCGCGCCAGCCCACTTTGCACCAGCGCGCGGTTAACCCCGGTCAGAGGCACCACATCGCACACGGTGGCCAGCGCCACCAGATCCAAGGCATCGCGCAAATCCGGCTCTGCCGCGCCCTGATAGCGCCCGGCTTCGCGCAGATGACGGTTCAATGCGACCGAGAACATAAACACGATGGCGGTGGCGCATAGGTGGCCCAAGCCTGATGTGTCACCCGGCTTGTTGGGATTGACGTGGGCGTAGGCCGTGGGCGGCACCTCGCACGCGTGATGATCGAGCACCACAACATCCAGCCCGGCATCCGCCGCGGCCTGTAACGGCCCCGCCGCGCCGGCCCCACAATCAACCGTGATAACCAGCGATACACCCTCGGCCTTCAGCGTCAGCAGCGCGGGCGCATTGGGGCCATAGCCTTCCGTCATCCGGTCCGGCACATACAGCCGCGGGCGTGTTCCTACTGCCGCCAGAAAATCCGACAGCAGCGCCGCGCTGCACGAACCATCGACATCATAATCGCCATAAATGGCGATCTGCTCATTCCGGTCGAGGGCTGCGGCCACCCGCGCCACCGCCTTGTCCATATCGGCAAGGCTCAGCGGTTCGGGCAGTAATCGTTTCAGCGTCGGCTGCAGGAAATCGGCCGCGGCCTCATTGCTGACGCCACGGCCCACCAGCAGACGGGCCACAAACGGCGAAAGGCGGTGATCGCGCGCCATCGCCGCCACCACCGCCTCGTCCACATCACGCATCTGCCAGCGCCGCCCGGAGAAGGACTGCGCCACACCCAGAACCGTTGTTACACCCGCATCCAAAGGCTATTTCGCCTCCATCGCCATCAGGCAAGGCGGTGCCGACACACAGGCCAGTTTGGCAATGCCCTCCAACGCAGCGCTGACCGCGCTTTGCGTTGTCGGGTGGGTGATCATCACGATCGACACAGCACGATCCGGCGTATGGCCACGCTGCAACATGCTTTCGATCGACACGCCGGATTTGGCCATGCAGCCGGCAATATCGGCCAGCACACCCGGCATATCCTGCACCTCGACCCGGACATAGAAGGCCGATTTGGTGCTGCCCCCCGGCGCGCGCTTGAGCTTTTTCAACTGCGCGGCAGGAATACCAAAAGCGTAACCGATATTGCCCCGGGCGATATCGACGATATCGGCAACCACGGCATTGGCGGTGGGGCATTCGCCCGCGCCACGACCTTCAAAGAAGAAGTGCCCCGCTTCGTTAGCATCAGCGACCACGGCGTTCAGCACGCCATCAACATCAGCAATCGGCGTACCGGCAGCCACCATGGCGGGCTGCACGCGCATATCGATGCCTTCGTCGGTCTCTTTAGCAATGCCCAGAAGTTTGATGCGGTAACCAAATTCGCGCGCAAAGGCGATATCATCGGGCGAGATCTGTTCGATCCCCTCCACCGCCACAGCATCGAGATCCGGGGCAACGCCGAACACCAGCGCCGCCAGCAAGGCGAGCTTATGCGCAGTATCACCACCGCCAACGTCGAGCGTCGGGTTGGCTTCGGCATAGCCCAGACGCTGGGCATCTTTGAGCACATCGGCGAAAGACCGGCCGGTCTCGTCCATCTGGGTCAGGATGTAATTGCAGGTACCATTCAGAATGCCGCGCACCGCAGAAACCCCGTACACGAACAAACTTTCGCGTAAGGATTTCAGAATTGGAATGCCGCCCGCCACCGCGGCCTCAAAGCGAAGACCAACGCCATTTTCTTCGGCCAGCGCCGCCAACCGCGCACCATGGCGAGCCATCATCGCCTTATTGGCGGTGACGACATGCTTGCCGGAACGCAGTGCATTTTCCACCAGCGCCGGGGCGATACCATTTTCGCCGCCGATCAGCTCGACCACGACATCAGCATCCGACGCCACCAGCGCCTTCAGATCATCCGTCGTCTTAATCCCGGTGAAGGGAGCAAAGCACGCCTTGTTACGATCACACAGCAGGCTAACCTCAAGCGAGCGCCCGGCCCGAGCGGCCAATGCATCCTGATGAGCCAGCAGCGCCTTGACGGCACCAGCCCCGACAGTGCCGAGACCGGCAACGGCAATTTTCAGCGGTTGGTTCATTTGCCCTCATCCAACGATTTCGGCAAGGATGCAGGATCCATCGCCAGGAATTTCTTCACGTTACGCGCAGCCTGACGGATGCGATGCTCATTTTCCACCAGACCGATGCGGACATAGCCTTCGCCATATTCGCCGAACGCCACGCCGGGCGACACCGCCACCTCGGCATTGATCAGCAGCTGCTTGGAAAACTCCATCGAGCCGAGCGCCTTGTACTGATCCGGCACCGGGGCCCAGGCGAACATCGTTGCCGGCGGGGCCGGAATATTCCAGCCCGCCCGCGCCATGGTATCGACCAGCACATCGCGGCGGGACTGATAAATGCCACGAATCTCATCGACGCAATCTTGCGGCCCATTGAGTGCTGCCGAAGCCGCCACCTGAATCGGCGTAAAGGCACCGTAATCGAGGTAGGACTTGATCCGCGTCAGTGCCGCAATCAGCTTTTTGTTGCCCGCGGCATAGCCCATGCGCCAGCCCGGCATGGCATAGGTTTTGGACAGCGACATGAATTCGATGGCGACGTCCTTGGCCCCTTCGACCTGCAGGATCGAGGGCGGCGGATCGATATCAAAATAGATGTCAGCATAGGCCAGGTCGGACAGCACCCACATCTCGTGCTTCTTGGCGAATTTGACGACTTCTTTGTAGAAATCGAGGTCAACCACCTGCGCGGTCGGGTTCGACGGATAGTTCACCACCAGCGCCAGCGGCGACGGGATCGAATGGCGCGTCGCCCGGCCAATCTCGCTCAAATAGGTTTCCGGCGAGGTCGCCTGAATATGGCGGATGGCAGCCCCGGCCAGAATAAAGCCGAAGGCGTGAATCGGATAGGACGGATTAGGCACCAGCACCACATCGCCCGGCGCGGTAATCGCCGCTGCGAGGTTGGCAAAGCCTTCCTTGGAGCCGAGCGCTGCAATCACTTCCGAATCGGGATCGAGATCGACGTCAAAGCGCTTCTTGTAATAGGCGGCCATCGCACCGCGCAGGCCCTTGATGCCGCGCGAAACCGAATAGCGGTTGGTGCGGGGCGCGCGCGCCGTCTCACACAGTTTCTCGACGATATGCGGGGGCGTCGCCATATCGGGATTGCCCATGCCGAAATCGATAATGTCCTCGCCACGGGCGCGGGCCTGCGCTTTCAGCCGGTTTACTTCAGCAAATACATAAGGCGGCAACCGCTTGATGCGGTAAAATTCGGTTTCCATTTCAGAACCTATACAGTTCGCATATTGCCCCTGCTGGCGGTGCCGCACGGGGGCAGACCGTTAGCCGGTCATAACATCGATAAGCTGGTCCAATACCTACCGCGCATCGATAGCCATTGCCCCCTTCCACATAGCGCTTGCGCTGGGAAGCCGCAACCAAAGTTGCAATAAATGAGACTATCCGGGCTCAGCTCTGCAAGAAAATTTCAACGCGCCGGTTACCGTCCTCACCCTTGGGCATCGATTCAAAATAGACCGGCTGGCTGTCACCAACGGCTTCGACAAGGATTTTATCCGCCGGCACACCGGCCCGGATCAGCGCCTGCGCAGCGGCATTGGCACGGTCCTGCGACTTCTTGAAGACCAGCGCGAGATGCTTTTCGACCGGCATGTCGGGCGTACGGCTCGACGAATGACCGACAACGCGAATCACACCCTGCCCGCCCAGGGCCTTAAACTGGGCCGCAACATCGCGCACCAGGGCCTGCGCCCTGGCGTTCACTGTCACAATGTCACCCGGGAAATAAAGAACGGCAGCAGCCGAACTGGCCACTGCCGTCACATTGGAACCCGATACGGGATGATTGGCTGGTTTATCAACATAGGTGACATCTTTGGACCCCGCCCGTTTAGAGACGGGCGATCCCGCCCCACTGCCTGGTAATGGCTGGTTGGCGGCGGCCTGATACTCACGCACGATCTGTGCCGGAACGAATTCCGCAACCGAAGGGTCCAGCGGCGGCGCGCTCGAAGGCTCAAAGCCCAGCGCCGCATCACTCGGATTGACCGCAGCAGCCCTCACGACCGATTTCTTAGTAACATTTTTCGCCACCTTAACCGCAGCCTGGGCCTTAACCGGTGCAACCGCACTAAGCGGCGCAGCGTCAACCGGCGCGGCCTCAACCGAAGCCGCCTTGACGGCAGGCTTGGCCGCAACCGGCTTTACCACCGCAACCGTGGTCGGCTTGGCCGACTGGGCGGGCATCGCCCCGGCCGGCAAAGCAGCAACATGGGTGGTATTCTTTTTGGCAGCAGACGAAGTCTGCGCCGTTGGATCGGGCAATGTCCCCGGCACAGCCGACTGGCCCACCGGTGCAGCGAAAACCGACTTATCCTTGGCCACCGGTTCGGCGGCAGGGGCTGGCGCCGCATCTGCGGCCGGAGCCGCAGCCGGAACAACGGCCGCCGTTTTCGTCGCTGGCGCCGCGGGCGGCGGCGGTGGCGCAGCGGTATCATCACCACCACGCAGCGCATCAGCGCTATACTGAGAATTCTTCATATCGGCGGTCAGCGAATCCGCCAGAGGCTGGGTCGCGGCATTACCGGTCGTCGGCTTATCGGGCAGATTCGCCAGATCGGGCGACGCCGGTACCGGTGTGGCAGGATCGCCCCCCATCCATTCGGGCAGAACAGAGCAAGCACCCAATCCGGCTGTCACCACCATAACCGCGGTCACACCTAAGAGCTTCCGGATAAAACGTTTCTGATACAGGCCCTGCATATCTCTTAGACTCCCTGAGTCACGCATATGGGTGAACTGCCCACCTTAACCCATATACAGACCGGCTAAATTCTACAAGTATTTCGCATCGGTCAAAGCTGTCTCAACCTGTCCCAAATGCCGTTTTGCTCAAGCCAGCCCTTCGTCGGGCGCCAGACCGGCCATAATATTAAGGTTCTGCAACGCCGCGCCACAGGCACCCTTACCGAGATTATCCAACACCGCCACCAGACGGACCAGACCGGTATCCTTGTTGCCGCACACATAAATTTTAAGCCGGTCGGTATTCTTCATACTCTCGGCATCAAGGGTTTTGAGCGCTATGACCTCATCCGGGCTGGCGACCGATACCATAGGCTGGCCCTGATAGGCCGCTTCCATCACCGACTGAATGTCATCCGGGCTGGGGACGCCGTTCAGAGCCCACAAGGACAGCGGCACCTCGACCATCATGCCGCGATGAAAGCGGCCAACCGACGGGGCCATCACCGGCGGATGTTTCAGATGGGAATGGATCTGCATTTCCGGCACATGCTTGTGGGCCAGCGTATAGCCGTAGCCGCGGAACACGGTCTGCGTCGGGTTTTCGGCGCGCTCAAATTCCTCGATCATCTTCTTGCCACCGCCCGAATAGCCCGACACCGCGTTGACGCTAATCGGATAATCGGCGGGAATCAGCCCGGCGCGGGTCAAAGGCCGCATCAGGGCCAAAAAGCCGGTGGCATAGCAGCCCGGGTTACTGACCCGCTTGGCCTTCGCAATCACAGCAGCGCGGTCCGGCTCCAGCTCCGGAAAACCATAGACCCAGCCATCGGCCGTGCGATGGGCGGTCGATGCGTCAATCACCCGCACGGCTGGATTCTCGATCAGACGCACCGCGTCGCGTGCGGCGTCATCGGGCAGACACAGAATGACAATATCGGCGGCATTCAGCACACGGGCACGGGCGGCGGCGTCCTTACGCTCGGCCTCCTCCAACGTCACGATGCTAAAGCCGTCACGCCCGGCGAGGCGCTGACGAATCTCAAGCCCCGTGGTCCCAACCGCGCCATCGATGAAAATCTTCGTCGTCATGAACTGCCCTTTATTACGCTATGCAATCGGAATGGCCGACATTTGCCGTGTGAAAAACAACTTGCGCCATCATTAATCAAGCTTTTTTGATGGCGGAACCGCCAGCAACCGCCACAAGGGTGCGCCCATAAAAGACAACGCACGGCATGAGCCATGCCGTGCGCTTTATACTATGGCTTTGCGCGCCCGGCCGGTTTCAGCCGCGACCGCGATAGGGCTGCACCCCCGGCTCGGGCAGATAGGTCCCGGCGGGCAGTTTGCCGATCTGCCAGAACACGTCGATGGGAATGCCACCACGCGGATACCAGAAGCCGCAAATCCGCAAAAACTTCGGCTTGATCGCCGTCACCAGATCCTTGCCGATGGTGACCGTCGTCGCTTCGTGAAAAGCGCGGTGGTTGCGATAGCTGCACAGATACAACTTCAGCGACTTTGATTCGACGATTTTCGTCCCCGGCACATAGTCGATGACGAAATGGGCGAAATCGGGCTGACCAGTGACCGGGCACAGACAGGTGAATTCCGGCGCGGTAAACCGCACGATATAGGCGCTGTCCGGGTGCGGATTGGGCACAGCCTCCAGCACCGCCTCTTCCGGCGAGGTAGGCATCGGGCTGGCATGGCCCAATTGGGTCAGCTTTTGGGTCGGTTTCTTGGTTTTCATGTCGGCTTTCTACAACCGTGGCCGCTACGGTCAAGATTGAATATCTGCCCCGCATCCAAACCGGTTACATCCTTTGATTTATAACAAGAATCCCGGTCAGGAATGGGCTGCGTGCCACGCCTTGACCGCCTGCATGGCTTTATCGACATGCTTGTCCGGGTCCATATTGGCATAGACCATGAGGATCTTTGCCCCGGCCCCATCCGGCGCAATGACATAAGAAATCCGGTCGGCGTTATCAGAGTCGGCGAGCTTGGCGTCATAGGCGCGGATGACTTTGCCATCGGTATCCGAGACAACGGTGAACTTGCTGGCGCATTCCTCGACCGAAAACTTATCGAGAACTTCGATCTTGTCGTTGCTGACGCCGACAACCGTCGCCCCCAGTTTGGCGAAATCATCCGTCGCTTTGGCGAATTCCTGTGCCTCGTAGGTGCAGCCGCGTGTAAAAGCCTTAGGGTAAAAATAAAGTACCACGGGCCCCTTTTTCAGGGCATCGGCCAAAATAAAGTCAAAAGGCTGCCCGGCGAGCGTTGCCTTAGACGTGAAATCAGGAGCGCTTGCACCAACCGGCAGTGCCGCGTAAGCAGGAGCCGTCAGAACGAAAGCAAAGGCTACGGACCGGAGAAAAGATTGCATCTTCTTCATCCCACACTGGAGCTTCGTTTGGATAATAACTTGAAATTTAAGACAAAAAACCCAAGACTGTTTATGGGTACCGTTGTGAGCGCCAAAAATGCTTCCCGTGGACCCCATGGGGCCATAACAGTCTAAGAAATTTAAGGATTCCAGCATGACCAGCCATCCGCAGGGCGATGAACCGCAAACTGCGCCGAAAACGGGCTTAAGCGCCTTTTTTGCGCACCCCAAAGTTTGTGCCGCCTGGGATTGGCTGAAAGAACCGCTGGAAGCTGTGGTGGTGGTGTTCGTGCTGGCCACCCTGGTGGTGCAACCATTCTACGTTCCGTCGGGTTCGATGCAGCCGACGCTGGCGATTGGCGACGCTGTGCTGGCGACCAAATTTCCCTATGGCTACAGTATTTTTTCGGTTCCCTATGCCAACGGGGCCCAGAAGACTGAACGGTTGTGGGGCAGCATGCCGAAAGCCGGCGATGTTGTGGTGTTCCGTGTGCCGTTCAACACCAAGATCAGCTACGTCAAACGCGTAATCGGCCTGCCCGGCGACCGGCTGCAGATGAAAAATGGCCGTTTATGGATTAATGGTAAGGAATTACCGCTGGAACCCGCCAATACGGGTGAAGTTGAGGACGGTGCCAGCAATACCATTCCGGGACAGTTGCATCAGGTGCCCCAATTTATTGAGACCCTGCCGAACGGCTACAAGCACCCGATCTTCAAGTGGCAGTGGGATGGCGACCTCGACAACACCCCCGAAATCGTCGTTCCGCCGGGGAACCTTTTCATGATGGGCGATAACCGCGACGATTCAGCCGACAGCCGGGTGTTCGGTACCGTGCCGCTGGGCAATCTGGCTGGCCGCGCCGTTATCATTATCGGATCGGTCGATTTCTTAAACGCCGACAGTATTTTTGGCTGGATCAGCCAGTTCCGCTTCTCGCGGGTGCTCAGTCTGATACGGTAAACAATTCAGTAGTCACCGTCACCTTTACCTTGTTACCACGCCCCCCGCGACACATCGCACGGGGGGCGTATTCTTGCGCGGGCTTGTGCCGCGTGCTAAGGGCTTTAACCTAAGAAATCGGTATTCCTCCCGATAAACATTATCGGAGGCAAATCAACCGGTTATGGCACGCCGTGGCAGCACGAGCCCGGTATAGGGAACGGGAAGCAAGTGGCAGAAGAAACACATTTTTCCGGGATAGCGGGTCGTTATGCACGGGCCCTGCTGGAATTAGCTGAAGAAACAAAATCTGTAGACACCGTTGCGGCTGACTTGGCGGCACTGAAGGGCATGGTTCTGACCAGCCCGGACCTTGCCCGTTTTGTCCAGGCTCCGGTATTCAGCCGCGAAGATCAAAAGAAGGGAATGGCTGCCCTTCTCAAAGAGGCTGGCGCCTCTAAACTGACGACACAGTTTGTTCTGCTGTTGGCAGCCAAGCGCCGGCTGTTCGTGCTGATGGACGCAATCCGCGCCTTTGAAAGCCAGATCGCGAAAGAACAGGGTGTCATCGACGCCGAAGTCACGGCGGCCCGTCCGCTGGCGAATTCGGAAGTTGCCGCTCTGAAAGAGACTTTGAAAGCCACCCTGGGCCGCGAGCCCCGGCTCGACATGGCTGTCGACCCGGCGATCCTGGGCGGGCTGGTGGTCAAAGTTGGTTCACGCATGATCGACAGCTCATTGCGCACCAAATTGAACGCCATGCGCTTGGCCATGCGGGGCGCGTAAAAGTCCTGGAATTTACGACAGACGGGTCCTCATCTTAAGCGGAGAGACCCGGAACCGAGTGAAGGAACGACGAAAGATGAATATCCAACCGGCCGAAATTTCCGCCATTTTAAAGCGAGAAATACAGAATTTCGGCGCCGAAGCGGAAGTGAGCGAAGTCGGCCAAGTCTTATCGGTCGGCGACGGCATCGCCCGCGTCTATGGACTTGATAATGTCCAGGCTGGCGAAATGGTCGAATTCCCCGGCGGCATCAAGGGCATGGCCCTCAACCTGGAAACCGACAATGTCGGTGTGGTGATCTTCGGTTCCGACACCACCATCAAGGAAGGCGATACCGTCAAGCGCACCGGCACCATCGTCGACATCCCTGTCGGCAAGGCGCTGCTGGGCCGCGTGGTTGACCCGCTGGGTAACCCGATGGACGGCAAGGGCCCGATCACGGGTGCCGCTGAACGGCGCACCGTTGACGTCAAGGCCCCTGGCATCATTCCGCGTAAGTCGGTCAACGAGCCGATGCAGACCGGCCTCAAGGCCATCGACGCGCTGATTCCGATTGGCCGCGGTCAACGCGAGCTGATCATTGGTGACCGTCAGACCGGCAAGACCGCCATCGCGATCGATACCATTATCAACCAGAAGAAAATCAACCAGGGCAGCGACGAGAGCAAGAAGCTCTATTGCATCTATGTCGCCATCGGCCAGAAGCTGTCGACGGTCGCGCAGATCGTCAAGACGCTCGAAGATGCCGGCGCCATGGAATACACCACGGTGGTTTCCGCCACCGCTGCCGAACCGGCCCCGCTGCAGTATCTGGCGCCGTTTGCCGGTTGCGCCATTGGTGAATGGTTCCGTGATAACGGCATGCATGCCCTGATCATCTATGATGATCTGTCCAAGCAGGCCGTGGCCTATCGTCAGATGTCGCTGCTTCTGCGCCGTCCGCCGGGGCGTGAAGCCTATCCGGGCGACGTTTTCTATCTGCATTCTCGTTTGCTGGAACGCGCTGCGAAGCTGAACGCCGACTATGGCGCCGGTTCGCTGACCGCCCTGCCCGTCATCGAAACGCAGGCCAATGACGTCTCGGCCTACATTCCGACCAACGTGATTTCGATCACCGACGGCCAGATCTTCCTCGAAACCGATCTGTTCTATCAGGGCATTCGCCCCGCCGTGAACGTCGGTATTTCGGTGTCCCGCGTCGGCTCGTCCGCGCAGGTCAAGGCGATGAAGCAGGTTGCCGGCTCGATCAAGCTGGAACTGGCGCAGTATCGCGAAATGGCGGCCTTCGCTCAGTTCGGTTCCGACCTTGACGCCTCGACCCAGCGTTTGCTGAACCGTGGTGCCCGTCTGACCGAGCTGTTGAAGCAGCCCCAGTATCGCCCGATGCCGGTCGAAGAACAGGTTCTGTCGATCTATGCCGGTGTGAAGGGCTATCTCGATAAGCTGCCGGTCAATAAGGTCGGTGCCTTCGAGAAGGGTCTGATCGCCGCCGTTCATGCCAAGAACGAAGCTCTGTTCGAAGAAATCCGCAAGGAAGGCAAGCTTTCGCCCGAACTGGAGACCAAGCTTAAGGCTGCCATCGACGAATTCGCGAAAGATTTTGCTTAATGGCTAGTCTGAAGGCATTGCGCACGCGCATCGCCTCAGTAAAGGCGACGCGCAAGATCACCAAGGCCCAGCAGATGGTGGCAGTTTCTAAACTGCGCCGTGCAAAAGAGGCCGTGGCGGCTGCACTCCCCTATTGCGAAAAAATGAGTACGGTTATTTCCGGTCTGGCGGCCGGGGCGAAGGGTAATCCCGGCGCCCCCAAGCTGCTGGCCGGGACCGGTCGGACCGATGTGCATCTGTTGGTCGTCGCCACCGCTGATCGCGGCCTGTGCGGCGGCTTCAACACCAACATCGTTCGCTTTGCCAAGCAGAAGATCGAAGAGCTGAAAGCCGCAGGCAAGACAGTCAAGATCCTCTGCGTTGGCCGCAAAGGGCGTGATCAGCTCAAACGCCAGTATGGTGAGATGATCCTCGAGACCGTGGAATTTACCGACGTCAAACAGATTGGCTTTGCCAATGCCGATATCATCGGCCAGAAGCTGCTGAAAATGTATGACGAAGGTGCGTTCGACGTTGCCTCGATCCTCTATTCCCGTTTCAAGTCGGTCATCAGTCAGGTGCCGACGGAATTGCAACTGATCCCCGCCGCTGTCGAAGCGACGGATGCGGATAAAGCGGGTTCGGCTTACGACTATGAACCCGACGAAAACGAAATTCTCGCCGATCTCTTGCCCCGTAACGTCAGCGTACAGGTTTTCCGGGTTCTGCTGGAAAACGTCGCCGGCGAATTCGGCGCCAAGATGACCGCCATGGACGGGGCAACCCGTAATGCCGGCGAAGTCATCAATAAGCTGACGATCCTGTACAACCGGACCCGTCAGGGCAAGATCACCAACGAGCTCATCGAGATTATTTCCGGCGCGGAAGCGCTTTAAAAAAGGAGTGACGAGATGGCTTATACGACCAAAGCAGTCAGTCGTGGTGGACGCGCAGGACGTGCCGGCCTTGAAGGCGGCACTCTCGCGCTTGCGATGTCGTTCCCCAAGGAATTGGGCGGCGACGGTGAGGCTCACAATCCGGAGCAATTGTTCGCAATTGGCTATGCCGCCTGTTTCAATCAGGCGGTCATTGCCCTGTCCAAGAAGCATGGCATTGACCTTGAGACCGCAAACGCCGCCAAGGTTGGCGTGGCGGTAACGCTGGCTTCCGGCGACGACGGCTTTTCGCTGGCCGCCGAAATCACTCTCAAGGTCCCCGGCGTCGACAAGAGCAAGGCGCAGGCCCTGCTCGAAGATGCCCATCAGATGTGCCCCTATTCTAAGGCTACGCGCGGCAACATCCCTGTCACGTTGACCGCACTGTAAAAAATTCCAAGGACGCAAAAGACATGAATGCGACGACAAGCAGCAAATTGACCGGCAAAATTACCCAGGTGACCGGCGCCGTGGTGGACGTTCAGTTTGGCGATCACCTGCCGGAGATTCTTAACGCGTTGGAAACGGACAATAATGGCCACCGGCTGGTGCTTGAAGTTGCGCAGCACTTGGGCGAATCCACCGTGCGCACCATCGCCATGGACACCACCGACGGCCTGGTTCGTGGCCAGACGGTGACCGACACCGGCCTTCCGATTGCCGTGCCGGTGGGCGATGGCACGCTCGGACGTATCATCAACGTTATCGGCGAACCGGTCGACGAATGTGGCCCGGTCCAGTATGCCGAAAAGCGCCCGATCCACGCCAAAGCGCCGTCCTTTACCGAACAGTCGACAGAATCGCAGGTGCTGGTCACCGGCATTAAGGTCATTGACTTGCTCGCCCCGTATGCCCGTGGCGGTAAGATCGGCCTGTTCGGTGGCGCCGGCGTTGGCAAGACCGTTCTGATTCAGGAACTGATCAACAACATCGCCAAGAAGCATGGCGGCTATTCGGTGTTTGCCGGCGTGGGCGAGCGTACCCGCGAAGGTAATGACCTGTATCACGAAATGATCGAATCCGGCGTGAACAAAGACCCGAAGAAGGGTTCCACGGAAGGTTCGAAATGCGCGCTGGTGTTCGGCCAGATGAATGAACCGCCGGGTGCCCGCGCCCGTATCGCGCTGACCGGTCTGACCGTCTCGGAATATTTCCGCGATCAGGGTCAGGACGTGCTGTTCTTCATCGACAACATCTTCCGCTTTACCCAGGCCGGTTCCGAAGTGTCTGCCCTTTTGGGCCGTATTCCTTCGGCTGTGGGCTATCAGCCGACGCTGGCGACCGACATGGGCACCCTGCAGGAACGTATCACCACCACCACCAAGGGTTCGATCACCTCGGTGCAGGCGATTTACGTCCCGGCTGACGACTTGACCGACCCGGCGCCGGCCACCTCGTTCGCTCACTTGGACGCCACCACCACCCTGTCGCGTGCCCTGACAGAAATCGGTATTTATCCGGCCGTGGACCCGCTCGACTCGACCTCGCGCATTCTTGATCCGCGCGTTGTTGGTCAGGAACATTACGAAGTGGCCCGTCGGGTCCAGGAAACCCTGCAGAAGTATAAGTCGCTGCAGGACATCATCGCCATTCTGGGCATGGACGAGCTGTCGGAAGAAGACAAAATCGTCGTGGCTCGCGCCCGTAAGATCCAGCGCTTCCTGTCACAGCCGTTCCACGTTGCCGAAGTGTTCACCGGTATCCCCGGCGCCTTCGTCGACCTCAAAGACACGGTGCGCAGCTTCAAGGCCGTGGTCGAGGGCGAGTATGACGATCTGCCGGAAGCGGCCTTCTATATGGTTGGTACCATCGAAGAAGCCGTCGCCAAGGCCGAAAAACTCAAGACCCAGGCCTAATACATTCACCCTGCCCTCTTCCGCCACCGCGGAAGAGGGGTAGCGGACAGAAAACATGACTGACAAAATTACCTTCGATCTGGTCTCGCCGGAAAAGCTCCTGCTCTCCACCACCGCCGACATGGTCACCATTCCTGGTGCTGACGGCGATATGGGCGTGATGGCCGGCCATATGTCGCTGATCTCCACCCTGCGCCCCGGCGTTATTACGGTGAGCGGCAGCGATGACGAAGGCCGTTTTTACGTCTCTGGCGGCTTTGCCGAAGTGACGGCAGAAAAGGTCACGGTACTGGCCCAGGAAGCGCTGACGGAAGAAGAAGCCGGGCCGGAAAAGATGGCGGTGGCGAAGTAAGTAACCGTCTAAAAATTTACACACTCCCTTAACCGTTGATGGAGATAAATCTCCCTCAACGGTTTATTTTTGGCATTATTACAAATTGGAGCCCCATAACGAAAAACGGATCTTATGTTTGGCTTATTGAACCGACACCTGTCGATCAGTTTGCGTCTGTTTCTCGTTGCAGGTCTGTTTATCCTTGCCACCGCGGTCAGTACGGTGCTGCTGGCCAATTACGGCCAGACCAATATTGCCTTTTCCCGCAAGGAACGCCTTGGCACCGATTATAACCGGCTGATCTGGCAGGCCCTGTGGCAAGGCAAAACAGATATCGCGGGCCACGAGATCTATGACCGCACCTTTGACAGTGCGTCGGCCTACGCCACTTTCACCCAGACCACCGGCAGCACCGGGCGCAGCGCGGCGGCCGCCAGCCTGATCGTCGCCGTGGCCGATGGTTCCAACCTGACACTCGATCCTGACCTCGACAGTTTCTATGTCATGGATGCCGTCACGGTAAAGTTGCCAGCCCTGCTCAATAAAGCGCACATATTAAGCGAAGCGGTTAAAACCCCACGCGACGACCCGGACCGCCGCATGAAAATCGGCAAGGCGCTGGACCGCTTTGAAACCACAGCCGAGGGGACCATCGCCTCGCTTGAGGCCGGTATCAGAAACAATACCGAAGGCAAGACCCGCAGTGCGCTGCAGAAATACAGTGCCGCGATTGCCAAACTTGTGCCGCCGATGACCGAAGCCGCCGAGGCCGAGCTGAACGGCAGGGCCAATGACTATACCACCGCTGCGGCCCCGGCGGACGCGCTCATCAATGCCGCCTGGAGCGCAAGCAATGACGAGCTGATCCGCCTGATCGATGACCGCATCACCAGACTGACCAACGGACTCATCGTCAATATGGCCATCGTGCTGGGGCTGATTCTGGCCGCCATGTACTTAACATTAAGGGTTGTTCTGGGTCTCAAACGCCGCTTCACCGGCCTCGACGAAGCCATGAACCGACTGAACCAGGGGGACCATGACATCGATATCCCCTTTACCGGGGACAGCAACGAAACCGGCCGCATCGCCGCCACCCTAGCCCGGATGAAACAGGGCATGATCGAGCGCGAGGAAGGCGTGCGCCAGCGCCGTGCCGACCGCGCCGCATCAGAAGCCGCCCGCGAGGTTGCCGAAGC
Source organism: Micropepsis pineolensis (assembly GCF_055392125.1). NCBI lineage: Bacteria > Pseudomonadati > Pseudomonadota > Alphaproteobacteria > Micropepsales > Micropepsaceae > Micropepsis > Micropepsis pineolensis. Next base: position 1,819,377 of record NZ_AP042408.1, on the reverse strand, counting down.
CGAAGCCAAAAACCGCGCCGAAACCCTGGTTGTTCGCACCTTTGGCGAAGGTCTGAAGGCGCTGGCCGAGGAAAACCTGTCCTTCCGCCTCAACACCGAATTACCCGAGGCCTATCGCGTCTTGCAGGATAACTTCAACCACGCCATCGCCACCTCTGAACGCAACAAGCTCGAGCGCCGGGAAACCGCCCGTCTGCGGCAGGCTGAACAGGACGCCATCCGCGCCGCAGACATCGAAAAACGCCGTACCGAAGAAGCCTATACCAAAACCATGGAGCAGGTTGCCGCGCTTTTCGGTCAGGGCTTGAGCGCACTGGCGGCGCGGGATCTGACATTCCGCATCCATGCCGATCTGCCCGGCAGCTATCAAACCATTCGGCAGGACTTCAACGAAGCACTGAACCACCTTGCTGAAGCCATGACCGAAATCGACAAGCGGGCAACAGGGATCGCCTCGGCCTCGCGCCAGATCAGTACGGCCGCCGCAGAAATGGCCAGCCGAACCGAGCGACAGGCCTCGACACTGGAGCAGACCAGCGCGGCGGTTGAAGAGGTCGCGGCGACCGTGAGCCAGTCCGCTGACGGTGCAAAATCGGCAAGCGAACAGGCTCAGGTAGCGTATCAGGAAGCCCAGCATGGCGCCGCTATGTCCAAAAGCATGACAGAAGCCATGCAGCGCATTGCTGCCTCCTCGAGCAAAATCAGCCAGATACTTTCCCTCATGGACGAGATTGCGTTCCAAACCAATTTGCTGGCGCTCAATGCGGGCGTCGAAGCCGCACGGGCCGGTGAAGCCGGTAAGGGCTTTGCCGTAGTCGCACAGGAAGTGCGGGCACTGGCCGGGCGCTCGGCCGATGCAGCCAAAGAAATCAAGGCGCTGATTATCAGCAGCGAAAAACAAGTCAAAGACGGCGTGCAGCTGGTTGATGAAAGCGGTCAGCTGCTTGATCGCATCGCGGCGGGCATCGGCAGAATCAATGCCCTGATGGCCGAAATCGCCGGTAAACAAAATGAGCAGGCGATTTCCTTACGTGAAATCAGCGTCGCCGTTACTGAAATGGACCACAACACCCAGCAGAATGCCGCCATGGCGGAAGAAAGCAGCGCCTCGGCCCGCTCGATGGTTGAAGGGGCCGACCATCTGTCCCATCTGACCGCCCGCTTTAAAACCGCACCAGACAGCAAGATAACCACCGAGGCCGCATAAGCTGGCAGAGCCTTGTGAAAGGCTTTCAGGGATTATATTGGCTGTTTTTTATGCATGTCCAAAATGTGCATTTTCATTTTGTTAATTTGATCAGCATATTAGCCTAAACCCACCACACCACACCACACCGCACAAAATCTAAGCATTTGGAATATCGTCACTTTTTGAAACTGATTAATGACTTATTAACCACCACAACAAGACAGTAACGCGTGTACAAAACTGCGTGTAAAGATGTTTCACTTGCTCAACCGGCGTTTCTCCATCGGCTTCCGTCTTGGTTTGGTCGCAGGGATTTTTATCCTGTCCTCAGCCGTCAGTGCGTATCTGCTGGCCCAGTACGGTAAAACCAATATCGACTTCTCGGCCAAGGAGCGGCTGGGTACCGCCTATAACCAGCGCATCTGGCAGGCGTTGCAAAGCAGCCAGAGTAACGTCGCGGGCCATGACAGCGATGATGCAGAGTTCGCCAGTGCCCCGGCCTATGCCGCCTTTGCCAATGCCCACGGCACCGAACGTGCGGCAGCGGCGGCCAACCTGATCGTGGCGGTGGCCGATGGCTCCAACCTGACGCTCGACCCCGATCTCGACAGCTATTATGCTATGGACGCTTCCACGGTGAAGCTGCCCGACCTGTTGAACAAAAGCATCGCCCTGAATCAGGCGATGGCCGTGCCCGCCACAGATCCCGACCGCCGCATCAAGATTGCCATGGCGCTGGACCGCTTTGAAACAGCGGCGGCGGCCACGTTAGCCTCGCTCGACACCAGTATGCGCAACAACGCCGAAGGGCTGACCCGCCAGGCCTTACAGACACACCGGGCGGCGCTGAACCGCCACGCCGCCGAACTGTCACAGGCCGCACACGCCGAACTGAACGGCACCACAAACAGTTATGCCACGGCGTCCGCCAGCTTCCCTGCCACGGTCAATGCGGCGTGGATGGCCACCAATGGCGAACTGTCCCGCCTGCTCGACCGCCGTGTGGCCACGCTAACCGATGGGCTGATCGTCAATATCGCTATAGTGCTGGCACTGATTGCCCTGTCATTGGCGCTGACCACGGCGATTGTTATCGGCCTCAACCGGCGCTTCAGCAGTCTGGACGATGCCATGAGCCGCCTCAACCGCGGCGACCGCACCATCGACATTCCGTATCTGGAAGATCGCAACGAAACCGGTCGCATCGCCGCCACGCTCGACAACATGAAACAGGGCCTGATCGACCGCGAAAAGGCCGAACAGCAAAGGCTGGCCGACCGGCAGGCAGCAGAAGTCGCCCGTCGCGCCGCGGAAGCCGATGCTCAGACCCGCGCCGAAGCCTTGGTGGTCGGCACCTTTGGTGAAGGACTAAAGGCCTTGGCGGAAGATGACCTCGCCTTCCGGCTCCATACGGACTTACCTGCCGCCTATCGCGTGCTGCAGGACAATTTCAATCACGCCATCGCCAGCTTTGAACAAAATAAACGTGACCGTGAAGACGCTGCCCGCCAGCGCGAAGCCGAACGCATTGCCGCCGCAGCAGCCCGGCGCGCGGCCGAAGAAGCCGCACAAAAACGCTCAATGGAGCTGGTCGTCACCTCGTTCGGTGCCGGGTTGAAAGCGCTGGCACAACGAGACCTGACTTATCGGCTGTTCAATGAACTGCCCGAGGGGTATCGCGGGCTGCAGGATGACTTCAACGCCGCGATTGACCATCTTGGCGACGCCTTACGCGAAATCGACAGCCGGGCCGCCGATATTGCCGCCACAACACGCCAGATCAGTGGAGCGGCTGAGGATATGGCCAGCCGTACCGAGCGTCAGGCCGCCACACTGGAACAAACCAGCGCCGCCGTGGAAGAAGTCACCACCACGGTGAGCCAGTCTGCCGACAACGCCAAAGCCGCCAGCAGTCAGGCCACCGACGCCTATCAGGATGCCCAGCAGGGCGAAACCATGGTCGGGCAGATGATTGCCGCCATGCAGCGCATTGATGCCTCGTCGGGCGAGATCACACAAATCATCGGCGTTATCGACGAGATCGCCTTTCAGACCAATCTGCTGGCACTGAATGCCGGGGTGGAAGCCGCCCGCGCGGGCGAAGCCGGTCGCGGCTTTGCCGTGGTTGCTTCGGAAGTGCGGGCTCTGGCGGGGCGCTCGGCCGAAGCAGCCAAGCAGATCAAGGCGCTGATCCACACCAGCGGGCAACAGGTTGAGCAGGGCGTCAAACTGGTCAGCGACAGCAGCACCTTGTTGCAACGCATTGCGGCCGATACCGGCCGCATCAATGCCCTGATGGCGGAAATTGCTACCAAGCAGCGTGAACAGGCTGTTTCGCTGACCGAAATCAGCGGCGCAGTTGGCCAGATGGATCAATCCACCCAGCAGAACGCCGCCATGGCCGAAGAAAGCAATGCCGCCGCCCGTTCCATGGCCGAAAATGCCGAACATCTGTCGAAGCTGACGGCTCGCTTTAAAACCGCCCCGGCGACGATCGAGGCTAGGGCGGCAGAATAAAGCACAGCAGAATAATCAGGCGAAACGGCTGCCCGCGGTTGAGGTGTCGTAACCGCCCAGGCCTTCCAGCTCGCGCCGGAAACTCGACCGCCCCAGTGTGTCGAGCAGTTCCTGCATCTCGGGCAAATTAAGGCTCTGACGGCGCATGACCAGATCATAGCGCTCCCGCACCAAAGGAAGGAAGTCGAGCCCGAACACCGCCGCCGCCGCGCGTGTGGCGATGCAGGCATCGGCTTTGCCGATCTGCACCTGCCAGGCCGCGGGCAGATGGCCCAGCGCAATATTGTCGTAACCGCCGACCGATGTGGCGACAATGCCCGCCTTGTCCAGCGCGGCATCCAGCATGATGCGGCAGCCTGCCCCCGGCTCACGGTTGACGATCTTCACCCCCTTGCGGCCAAAATCGCTCATCGTGGCAATATGTTTGGGGTTACCGCGGGCGACCACAATGCCCTCCTCCCAGATGGCAAAGCCGATCACCGCCACCGCCCGCTTGTCAAAATAGCGATGCACCGCAGGCAGATTGGATTCCCCGGTCGCCTCGTCCCGCAGATGGGTTCCGGCGACATGCACCAGCCCGGCTTTGAGCAGCTCGAGCGATTGCGTGCTGTTGCGGTTGACTAAAATGAGTTCGATCCCGGCGCGCTGCAGATGGCGCGACAAGACCGATATGCCGGGGTCGCACCCCGCCACCAGCAACCGCTTGCCCAGACTTTTGCGATCACCAAAGGGCTGCACCTGCATGCGGGCCTTTTGCTTGGCCCCGATCAGCACGCCATCGGCGGGTGGCAGGCTCCACGCCAAAGGCTCCGGGCAGGCCGCAACCAGTTGCGTGCCGACCTGACAAAGCTGTACCGGCTGGCCATCATAGGCGGGCTGCGCATTGGGCAGCATCACGACATTTTCCGGCGGATAGGCAAAGGCCGGTTCGTCTTCGAGCGGAAACAGCTCTTCGACGCTGACGCCGAGCACACGGCCCAATTTGAGCGCCACCGTGGTGTTGGGCACATAACTGCCCGCTTCCATGGAATAAATCGTTTGTCGGGTGACACCGATACGGGCCGCCAGCTCCGCCGCGCTAAGGCCGCGGGTCTGGCGATATTTGCTTAAGCTGTTACGTCCCATTTATGCGCCTTGCTGGACGGAATACCGCTGCCCCCACACCATCAATCAACCGCGATCAGAACACTGGATGCCTTGATGACGGCCTGTGCGCTGGAGCCGACGACCAGCCCAAGTTCTTCCACCGATTCATTGGTGATCGATGCCGTGATGGTCAAACCGTTCACATCGAGCGTGACATGGGCGGTGGTTACCCCCTTGGTAATGCTGGTGACTTTACCGGGCAGGACATTGCGCGCCGAGATCTTCATTTTTTAAATTCCTTTCACACGCCGAAAAAAAACTGACGGAATGGCGCCAGACTATCCCAAAAAAAATTGCTTTGGCAAAAAAAATCCCCCGCTCAAAAAGCGGGGGATTGCTGACTAAAATAGCATCACAGTGCCAATTGCGTGCGCAATGCAATCACCTTCAGCTTCTGCCCGATATTGGCCGTCGGCAGCGTCGTTGAAGATGCTGTTGCGCTGTAGCGGGTGACATCAACCCACATGTAATCCAGCGCAAAACGCACCACGCTGTTGGGATACCAGTTGATCCCCAGCGTATAAACCTTCTGATCGCCGCCACGTGACGAATTATAGAAACTATAGGTCTTACTGGTACCCGACCAGGCCGAAATATAGCTGGTGGGATCGTCCAGTCGGTCATTGAGGTTGGTATCACTCATCCGGCCGACCAATTCCCATGCCCCCCAGGTGCCATCCTCCAGCGAGAAGGGCTGCGCTGGCTTAGGCGAGCCAAAGGCGGCGGTGGCCGGAACATAGGGCTTGCTTTCGCCGGTCAGCACCCAGCTTACCTGCGCATACCACGCGGACAGAGAATTATCTTTCACCGCCAGCGTCTTATTCGACGACGTACCCGACGCGGTAAAGACCGTGTAGGTACTGGCCCGGTTGACTTGCATGCCGTTATAGGAAGCCTGGGCATAGAAGTTCTGGTAATTACCCGCCACTTCAACGCCCCAGCTGGTGAACTGTTTGGCCGCCAGCGCCCCAGTGCTGATCAGCTTAACCGCATTATCATCGACGGTGACTTCCGGATAATCCGACAAGGTGATGCTGTGCATCGGTGCAGTGGTTACGCCTGCGGCATAGGTATCCGGTAGCGAGAAGACATGAATGAAGTTGCCACCAACCAGCAGGTGGGCATCCTTCTCGTTGATAGCCAGATAAGCCAGCCGCCCGACCAGTGCCGACTGTTCATCGAACGAACCAGTATCGGCGATCTTGCTGGTGGTATAGGACAACGCGCCAAAAACTTCCGGCCCGGCATAGATCATCGAAACGCCGACCCGCCCTTCAGCACCAGCAACGTTACGCAGCATGTTGGTCGGCGAATTGCGCTCCAGAAACATCAGATCGGTTGCCGAGGTCTGGTCTTCTACACTGTAAGACGGTGCAAACGCACCAAAGCGGATGGCAAGCGGCCCCAACCCGTCATACTGCAGATAGGCGTTCAAAATCTTGCCCGGCGTTTCATAGGCTGAATTGCCGAAATCGTAATTGAAGTTATAGGACCAGTCACCAAACAACTTACCCTGCAGACCAAGCTGGGCACGACGGATATTAGCCCCACTGGAAAGATCCGGCCCGGTGCTGAGCTTCTGAGCGCTTTTGCTTTGCATATAGTAGCCATAATCGGCTTGCAGCACGGCCCGTATCGATGCCGTAAAGGCACCATCGGCGCTTGACCAGGTCGGCCGTCCGGCGGTTAGTGTCGTTGTTACTGCTGATTTCTGCTTCTTTTCGGTTTCGGCCACACGACCTTCAATTTCTTCGCGCTGTTTCTTGGCAGCCTCCAGCGCAGCGCTATCGGTCGCTTTCAAATCAGCAATCTGCTTTTGCAGTGTTTCCAGTTGCTGCTGTAAATTCTGAATTTTTGCATCCGTGCCATCGGTTGCTGCCATGGCGGATGGCGAAATCGCCATAATTGGTGCGGCCATTAAAACAGCCCACAACGTTCGAGTACGCTTCATCTTCCATCTTCTCCCGCAAAATACACTGCCCCCCAAGGGCATGAGGTTTTCAGTAGGCGACGGAAGGATCTGCGCAGGCAATACTTGTTACGCATATCTTACGTATGTCGTGACAAAATAACGCTTCAGGCTTGCGCTTTTGTGTCGCTGCTCATTTATAAAATCACGTTAAATAAGCATAATTCTCAGATTTCTTCCGTATTTTGCTTAAAATATCCGCACACCGACCTACCCCTGACACAGGACAGACGCCGTTCATAAACGACAACAAAATTTATATGCAAAGTATTTCTATCATATGGGAAAATACCCTCGGGACGTTATTCGGTGCCCGACGCCATCACACCACACACCAACGGCTGATGACCTGCAATTGCGCAGCCCCACGGACGGATTGCACAAAATACGTTCAGCTTCCGTCATAATTACGTCTTGTGCCACGCACAAGCGCAGCGTCCTAGACATGGAATTGGAACCACCCTAACCTGACATCCACCGCATCGGGGCCTGGGCGAAACCAATGTGCCAGACGGCGGCAACCATTTAAGGAGACACAGCATGCAACGGCGGGGATGGGGTATTTCACTTATAGGCGCAGCACTGCTCAGTCTGTTGACGTTCGGTGCACTGCCTGCAATGGCCGGGGATGCCTCGGTAGCAGTGGCGGCCAACTTCACCGCACCGGCCAAGGAGATTGCAGCGCTGTATAAGGCGCGCACCGGTTACACCATCGATCTCAGCTTTGGTGCCAGCGGCCAGTTCTACACCCAGATCTCGCAAGGTGCGCCCTTCGACATTTTCCTGTCGGCTGATGACGAACGCACAAAAAAGGCGGTGCAGGAAGGCTTTGCCGTTCAGGGCAGCGAATTTACCTATGCCATCGGTAAGCTGGCACTGTGGAGCGCCATCCCCGGCTATGTCGATAAAGATGGTGCCGTACTTAAAAAGGGGGCCTTCCAGCATCTGTCAGTGGCCACCCCCAAAGCGGCGCCTTATGGCACAGCGGCAATTGAAACGCTGAACGCGCTGGGTCTGTACAAGGGCATTGAAGCCAAGATCGTCACCGGCGAAAATATTGGCCAGACGTATCAGTTTATCTTGAGCAAGAATGCCGAGCTTGGCTTTGTCGCCTATTCCCAGGTAATCGGGCAGAAAGAAGGCTCGCTATGGCTGGTGCCGGAAAAATATTATTCCCCCATCGTCCAGAATGCCGTTCTGCTGAAACATGGCCAGGGTAATACCGTGGCTAAGGGCTTCTATACTTTCCTGAAAAGCAAGGCTGTGGCGGAAATCATTCAGCGTTACGGCTATGCGCTGAAAGGTGGAAAGTAACCTCCGATGGCTGAGGCCATTTTCTTAACGCTGGAGCTGGCCGGGCTGACCACGCTGATGCTACTGATCATCGGCGTACCCCTAGCCTGGTGGCTCGCCCGTACCACACGCTGGTGGGCAGAACCAATTGCCGCCATTGTGGCGCTGCCTTTGGTGCTGCCGCCCACGGTGCTGGGCTTTTATCTGCTGCTCGCCATGGGCCCCGATGGTCCGCTGGCACCACTGCTACAGCATTTTGGTATGCAGTCGCTCGCCTTCACCTTTCCGGGGCTGGTGCTGGGATCCACCTTCTACTCGATGCCATTCATGGTGCAGCCGGTGCGCAGCGCCTTCAAAGCCATCGGCAGCGCCCCGCTGGAGGCGGCCGCCACCTTGCGCGCCAGCCCGATCGACGCATTTTTTTCGGTTGCCTTGCCGATTGCACGCGGCGGCGTGCTGACCGGCGCGGTGCTCAGCTTTGCCCACACGGTGGGGGAGTTTGGCGTTGTGCTGATGATCGGTGGTAACATTCCGGGCAAGACCAAGGTGCTGTCGGTTGCCATCTATGATTATGTCGAAACACTGGAATGGGATAAGGCGCATGCCCTTTCCGCTGGCATGGTGGTTTTCTCGTTTATCGTCATTCTGGTCATGATGCTGGTTGAGAAGCGTCAGACGCGCCGGTTACGGATGTGAATGTAATGCGTGTAATTACAGCGTCGTTTCAGGCAACGGTGGGCAGCTTTGCCCTTGATACCAGCTTCACCATTCCGGCCAGCGGCATTACCGGCATTTTCGGCCCCTCGGGCTGCGGCAAAACAACGGTGCTGCGTGCACTGGCAGGGCTGGCCCGCTTTGAAAATAGCACGCTTTGCGTTGATGGCGATGTCTGGCAGGATGCCAATGGCTTTCTGCCACCGCACCGCCGCCCCATCGGCTATGTTTTTCAGGAGCCGCGACTGTTTCCCCATTTGTCGGTGCGGGACAATCTTACCTTCGGCCTCAGCCGTGCCGGCAATGCCGCCAAGTCCTTCAGCCTGGCGCGGGTGGTCGAGCTGATGGGGATCAACACCGATCTGAAACGTTCGATCTATGGCTTGTCGGGTGGCGAGAAACAGCGCATTGCCATTGCCCGCGCCCTGCTGACGCAGCCGCGCCTGTTATTGATGGACGAACCGCTGTCGGCACTCGATAAAGCCAGCCGCAACGAGATTCTGCCCTATCTTGAGGCCTTACATGAAACGCTTGGGCTGCCGATTATTTACGTCACCCATGATTTTTCAGAAATCGAACGGCTGGCCGATCATCTCATCCTGATGGAAGGTGGCAAAGTCACCGCCAGCGGCCCGCTAAGCCAACTTCTGACCGATCTCACACTGCCGATTGCACGTCAGCAGGAAGCAGCCGCCGTACTCCACATCACCCTTGAAGGCTATGACGAGGAATTCGACATTACCCTTTGCCGGGCTGGCGGCGTGCTGGTTCAGGTGCCGGGGCGGCTGGGGGCCATCGGCAGCCATCAGCGGCTACAGATCCGCGCCAGCGATGTCAGCCTCGCCATAGGGGACCACCCGACGACCAGCACACTGCTGAACGTTTTTCCGGCCCGCATAATTGAAGCGACGCCTGTGGGGCGCAGCCAGATGATGATTCTGCTCGACATTGAAGGCACCGATCCACCGGTTCAGTTACTATCGAGTGTCACACGCAAATCCTGGCAAACGCTCAATTTCAAATCGGGCTCGCACGTTTTTGCACAAGTTAAGAGCATGGCACTGGCACAGACGCGTTAACCCGCCGCAGGAACTGTAAAAAAGACCAATCTGCCGCAGCCATCACTTTACCAGTATCATCTACTACAACAGAAAGATGCGTTATAAATAACGTGTTGTTTTAGAGAATTACTGATGGGCTAAGGGGCTACGAGTGGCGGCTTGCCAAGACGGGCCGTACTTCTAAGCTTATATCCATCAAAGGGGAACCGTAAGCTCGATGAACGCCATCGTCGCCGCCATACCCAATGAATGGACTGCCAAAGGGCGCAATCAGGCTGAGGTCGCCCTGGGCGGCATTTACGAAATTTCCAAGCTGCTGGCTTCGCCAAACCGGCTGGAGCCGACCTTATCCGGCGTGCTGGCGCTGCTGTCCAGCTTCCTCGATATGCGCCACGGGCTGATTGCCCTGCTCGATGGCGAAGGCAAAGCCGACATCGTCGTCGGCTCGGGCTGGAGCGAGGATAACGCCGCCCGCTATTTTGAACGCTTACCCGAACAGGCCATCGGCCGCATCGTCGTGACCAAGATGCCGCTGGTCATTCCCGATATCAGCCGCGATCCGCTGTTCACCCAGGTTGATACCTCGGATCTGACCGAAGCCAGCGACCGCACCGTGTCGTTCATCGGGGTGCCGATCAAACAGAACGACACCGTTATGGGCACGCTGACGATTGACCGGGTCAGTGATCGTGACCGTGCGACGCCTTTTGATGCCGATGTGCGCTTTCTGACCATGGTGGCCAATCTTCTGGGCCAGACCCTGCGCCTGCATAAGGTGGTGGCGCAGGACCGCCAGCGTTTGATGGCCGAACAGGCCAGACTGGTCAAAGAACATCAGCCACAAACGGTCAAACCCTCCTCCACCATCGAAGGGATTATCGGGCGCAGCCCGGCCTTGCAGGCGGTGATCGAGAAGGTTCGTATTGTTGCCCAGAGCAACTCGCCGATCATGCTGCGTGGCGAAACCGGTACCGGCAAAGAGATGTTCGCCAACGCGATCCACAATTTGTCGGCGCGCAAGAATGGCCCCTTCGTTAAGCTTAACTGTGCCGCGCTACCGGAAAGCGTGCTCGAGTCCGAATTGTTCGGCCACGAAAAGGGGGCGTTTACCGGTGCCATCAATCAGCGCAAGGGCCGGTTCGAACTGGCCCATGGCGGCACCCTGTTCCTCGATGAAATCGGCGAGATCTCACCTTTCTTTCAGGCCAAGCTGTTGCGCGTGCTACAGGAAGGCGAGTTTGAACGCGTCGGTGGCACCCGCAGTTTAAAGGTCGATGTGCGGCTGGTTTGCGCCACCAATCGCGATCTTGAAGCCGATGTGCGCGACGGGACCTTCCGCGCCGACCTGTATTATCGCATTGCTGTGGTGCCGATTTTCCTACCGTCGCTGCGTGAGCGCAAAGAGGATATTCCGCTGCTGGCCGCAGAATTCCTGCGCCGATTCAACAGTGAACATGGCAGCGAGATGAGCTTCAGCGCTTCGGCGCTCGGCATCATGAAGGACTGTTTTTTCCCGGGTAATGTGCGCGAGCTGGACAATTGCGTGCGCCATACCGCATCACTGGCCCACAGCAAAAACATCACCGAAATCGACTTTGCCTGCCAGAGCGGGGTCTGTTTATCGGCAATGCTGTGGAAGGGCCATTGTGAAGCCCATCACACAGAAATGGCCCATCATCCTGCCCCGGTGCATGGTCATGAAAACGACAGCCATCACATGCCGCCCCCCACACCGGTGGCCACACCCACCGGCCCGGTCTCTGGGCACGCGCCCGAACCATCAGCCTATGTTCCGCAGCATGCCACACACTCGCCGCAACAATCCCTGCAGGAGGAGCGCGAGCGGCTGGTCTCGGCCATGGAAACGGCAGGCTGGGTTCAGGCCAAGGCCGCACGTATTCTGGGCATGACACCGCGCCAGATCGGCTATGCCTTACGCAAGCATGACATTGAACTGAAGAAATTCTGATCTCAGCCAGCCACCGTGCTGAGCACACCATCCATGCCACGGATCATCGAGCTGGCGGCCGCTGCAATCTGGCGACCGATATCGCGCCCGCACGGATTAATCGTGCCGGCCAGCGCTTTACGCAAGCGGGGGTGAATTTCGATGAGCGGCATCCCCGCCCGTACCCGCAAGCCATCACGTAAAATTCCCTGCACTACCCCGTCACAGGGCGCGCGCACGGTGGCCCCGCCAGCCTTGCCAATGTCAAGATGGCGATAGACCCGCATCCCCGGCTCGATGGCGGTGTACCAGTAACCACTTTGCGGCGCCGTAGTGATGGCTTGAGGTTCGGCTTCTGCCAGCGGCAGGCGCAGCGACATATCGCAATTGACGCCGCCAAACCAACCAGCCCCCACACCAAAGGATAATCCGGCCAGCCAACGCAATTCGGGTTTGGGTGCGCCATCCTGCATGCGGGCATCGATCAGCAGATCAAATGGCCCCAGTACGATCAGATCCATCAGATCCAGTGGTGTCACTACCACCGAATCTCCGGCCGCCAGAATGCGTTCGATCTCGACCCGGCTGGAACCCTGACGGGCAGCAATGCCGTCCAGCGTTACCGCATCACCGAACAGCGCATCGTAATAGGCATGGCTGCGCCTGAGAACGGCGGTATCGGCATCATGCGATAAAATCACGCTCCAGCCCCGACTGTGCATCACAGCGGCTATTGCTGAGGCAATTTCGCCGGTTCCCAGCACCAGCGCCAAACCGCGAGGTGTCCGCGCACTGCCGTAATACACGCCCGATCTGTCGCTATAGGATTTCATCGCACGACTTTCATTCAACACACGCCCCTCACCTAGCATGGCCCGTGCCAGTTTCTGCGCCCAGTTCGGGACACACCCCGACATTTCACTTAACCCATTCAAAATTATAACAGAACAAATGTCCTGTATAAGTGTCGTTGTCGTCTATAAAGTGAGATGCGAGGCATTCTCAGGCTTTTCTAAATCAACTCGCCGCACACCGGATGTCTGTTTTGCGACATGGCGCACGGCAGAAGCCCGACACAAACCCGACAGCCGGACAACCATTGCACAAACAAGCCTGCCTCACTGGCATTGGCACAGACTTTGCGTTGTTTTATAGCTGTTCGGGCTCTTTAAAGGTGGTGCGATCAGGATGGGGCAAAACGAATACGCCGGTGCGATTTATCAACGCCTGATGCGTGCCCCCGACTGCACCGCCGCCGGTGATGGTTTTAATGCCCATGTTCTGGCCTGTATTCTGGCGCTGTCGGCGGGCGATGCCCAGGGGAAGCACTGCACACTGGCAGAAACGGCGGGCTTTGACGATTGCACTCTGCTGGCAGCGATCTTCCCGGACGAGGCAGACTGGCTGCAGCAGCAATCGATCGCCGTTCTGGTACGCAGCGAGGACGAGTTGTGCCTGATCGATCTGTTGCAGCGCGCCGCCACCGCGCACACACCGCAACAACGGCTGCTGGCCACGCTGATCGCCCGCCGCGCCCAGCGGCCCAACCATCTTTGGCAAGATCTCGGGCTGGCCAATCGCGGCGAACTGACCAAACTGATGCAAACCCATTTTGCTCCACTGGCCCGGCGCAATAATGCCGACATGAAGTGGAAAAAATTCTTCTATCGCACCTTATGCCGCGACGCCGAATACAGCCTGTGCATGGCACCAAGCTGTGGCGAATGTTGTGATTTCGATAAATGCTTCAACGAAGAAGGCGGCGAAAGCCTGCTGGCCCATGTCCGCCGCCGGGCAGATCAGGCCGCATGAGCAACCCAGCAACAAACCCCATCTATCTCGACCATAACGCCACCACTGCCACCGATCCGACCGTAGTGGCGGCGATGCTGCCGTTTTTCAGTGAGATTTTTGCCAACCCCTCCTCTGGTCACCAGCAAGGCAGCGTGGCGGCGGCGGCGCTGCGCCAGGCCCGCCGTCAGATCCAGCACTTTATCGGCGCGGCGCGCGAGGAGGAAATTATCTTCACCTCGGGCGGCAGCGAGGCTGATGCCACCGCCCTGTGGCAGGCCATCGGGCGTGAGGGGCAGAACGAAATCATCATCTCGGCGGTGGAACATGCCGCCATTCTGAACGGTGCCCGGCGGCTGGAACAGATGTTCGGCCTCAAGGTTCACCGCATCGGTGTGGACCGGCAGGGGCGGCTGGACCGCGCCGCCTTCACCCGCGCGCTTAGCCCGCGCACCGCCCTGGTGTCGATCATGTGGGCCAACAACGAAACCGGCACCCTGTTTCCGGTGGCCGAACTGGCCGAAGAAGCCCATGCTGCCGGCGCCTTGTTCCACAGCGATGCGGTACAGGCGGCAGGAAAAATCCCACTGATGCTGCAAGACAGCGGCATCGATATGATCTCGCTGTCGGGGCATAAATTTCACGGCCCCAAGGGTATCGGTGTGCTCTATGTCCGCCATCCCCTGCGGCTTGTCCCGCTGATCAGCGGCGGCAAACAGGAACGCGGTCGGCGCGCCGGAACCGAGAACCTGTCGGCCATTGTCGGCCTGGGCGCCGCGGCAGCGCTGGCCGAAACCCGGATGGCGGCAGACACCACCGCGATCACCGCCTTACGTGACCATTTCGAGGCCGAACTGACAAACCGCATTGCCGGTTGCCATGTGCTGGGCGATGGCGCCAACCGACTTTACAACACCGCGTCCATCGCGTTTGTCGGGGCGGAAAGTGAAGTCATTCTGCACGATCTGGATGCGGCGGGGATTGCCGCATCGGCCGGATCGGCCTGTTCCAGCGGGATGATGGAGCCATCGCATGTACTGCGCGCCATGGGGCTGCCCTTTGACTGGGCCCAGGGCGTAGTGCGTTTTTCCTTTGGCCAAAGCAACAGCGCCGAAGAGGTTGAACGGTTATTGGCGCTGCTACCCGCCATTGTCACCCGCGCGCGGGCGGTTTCGCCCTTTGCCACACCCGACACCAGAGCCACCGAGGCACCACGGCTGACGACCGCCGGATAGAATGGACAAACCGGTACATGCAGATCGATCGCGGCCAAAGCACCAATCTTGTCAGTGTGCCGACCGGGCTGCTTGCCAGTGCGTCGTTCAACGCCTTTCCGGTGCCGCTGCATATTTCCTGTGTGCGCGAGACCAACCGCACCCTGTTCACCATGCTCAAAGACAGCGCCACCGCCGAGGATGCCGCCGACCTGTTCCAGTCTTATATGGCAGCGGTGTTCGACCTCGACGATCAGGACCGCAATGGCCGGGGCCCGGCACGCTTTCGCGCCTCAAGTTACCTACGTCTGTTGCGCGGCTGGGGCTACGAATCCAATTCACCGGAAGGCGCAGTACTCAAAGGTTGGGTGGAAAGCCGCTTCGGCCTGTTTCCAACCTATCACAAAGGCCAGATCACCCACCTGCCCTGCGAAGCCTGGATCAGCTATATCGAAGAAAAAATGTCGAGCCGGTTTCATTCCAACGCCATCTCGGCTCAGCTCGATCTGTTGTACGAATTCAGCCAATGGAGCCTGACACGGTTTCATTCGGTCGGCTGCAAACATATCACGCTCTATCGCGGCACCAACGATTATCAGGAAAACCTGCTGGTCGAGCGGCGAAGCAAGCACCACATCATTGTGCGGCTCAACAATCTGGTCTCGTTCACATCGGATCGCGAGGTGGCGGAAAGCTTTGGCGACATCATCCTGAAGATCGAGGTTCCGGTGGTAAAAATTCTATTCTTCAACGCGCTGCTACCGCGCCATCCATTGCGCGGCGAGGGCGAATATCTGGTCATTGGTGGGGATTATGAAGCCAGTTCGAGCTATTATTAAGCCGCCCCGGATTTTCGCCCCCAAAGATCCCAGTCTGATCGAGCGGGCCCGTGGCGCCTATTGGGGACTTGCCATCGGCGACGCACTGGGCGCGACCGTCGAATTCATGACCAAGCGCGAAATTGCCCAGCAATATGGTGTGCATGACAAAATTATCGGCGGCGGCTGGCTGCGCTTAAAACCGGGTCAGACCACCGACGACACTGCCATGACGCTGTATCTGGCCCGCGCCATCATCACGAGCGGTGGCTGGAATCTGCAGGCGGTTTGCGACAATTTCGTCGCCTGGATGAAAACCCACCCGGTCGATATCGGTAACACCTGCCGCCGGGGCATTTCCCGCTATATGCGCTATGGCACCATGGACAAACCCTATAACGATGGCGATGCCGGTAATGGTGCAGCAATGCGGTTGTTGCCGGTGGCGCTGTCAACGGTGGGCGATGAAGCCGCACTGGAAGCGCGTATTCTGGCGCAGGCCCACATCACCCACAACCACCCGCTATCGGATGCAGCTTGCCTGACGCTGGGGCGCATGCTGCACAGCCTGTTCACCGGCGGCGGGGTCAAGGCAGTGCGGGCCCATGCCAACGCGCTGGTCGCCGAACATAAGGGCTTTAGCTTCACCCCGTTTCACAGCCAGTCGTCGGCCTATATCCTCGACACCATGCAGACGGTGCTGCATTTTTATTTTGCCACAGACAATTTTCGCGACCTGATGACCGAGGTGGTCAATCAGGGCGGCGATGCCGACACCACCGGGGCGATTGCCGGTATGCTGGGCGGGGCAACTTATGGCGTGGATGCAATCCCGGAAGAATGGCGCAGGAAGCTGGACCCGGTTATTGCCGCCGAAATCGAGCAACAGGTGCCGGTGTTGATGGGGCTTTCTCAAGAAAACCGCTGATACCTCACGCCGTCAGCACCGCCGCCACCGCACAAACAAAACACATATCAACGTAAAGGGGATTGCACCCATTACGATATACCCTATAAACACCCCCATAAATTTATACATCTTGGGGAATACATCTTGTTTAAAAGACTGTTTGGCTGCGTCGCGGCATTAAGCGCTGCGATCGCATTGAATGGCTGTGCCGTAATCGTTTCCGGGCATTCGCAACCCATCAAAGTTTCGACCACACCGGAGACAGGGGCAGACTGCACCCTGACCAATCCACGCGGCCAATGGCATGTTGTCAGCCCCGGCGCGGTGCGGGTTCTTCGTTCCAATTACGACATGAAGATCACCTGCACCAAAGACGGCTGGTCTTCACAGCCCGGCACCATACCTTCAAAATTTAATGGCTGGGTACTGGGCAACGTACTTATTGGCGGCATTGTCGGCATTATTATCGATGCCTCCAACGGGGCCAGCGCCAGATACCCCCAAACATACGATATGCAACTCACCCCGCTTGCAACAACAACCGAGGCGGCGTTACCAAAAGAAGCGGTATTACGCAAATAAGTTCAGACAGGCGGTGAAAACCGCCTGTTTGCGTATCTGCAATACAAGATACGGATGCGTCCCCGCTCCTAACCTTTCCTCACGCCGTCAGCATTGTCACTGCGCAGGCCAGCGGCAGGTCGATCCGTTCGATATGCTGTTCTTCCAGAAAATGGGCTTCGTTGCGGGTCAACTCACCCTCGATCACCGCATAATGCGGACCGGCGGAGCGCTTCATGATCTGACGGGCGAAGGTGCGTTCCATCTGTTCGCCAAACCGGCAGCCCATAAAGACAAAGCCCCGTTTGGTGCGCCGTTCAATCACCGGCGGCGGAATGGGCGATTGTATGTCGATCTCGGTCAGTACCTCGACATAATCCGAATCCGACAGCAAAAACTCCCCCCGCGGCGCCATCGCCCCGTGCGGCTTATAGAGCAGCGTCTTGCAGCCCTGCGCAGCATCGGCGCTGGCGTCACTGTCATCCGGGTTCAGATAGCGGAACCAGATATCTTCATGCTTGCCGTTGCGGGTGACCGCCTGAACCTGAGCAAAATCTGCCCCGGCATCACGCAACGCCGTGACTATGGCGGCATCGTACCAGGCATCGACGATCAGCGGCGGCGCAATCTGCACCAACCATTGCTGCAACCGATTGGGCACCACCGGCGGGGCGAAGATAGCCCCCATCACGCGCATCAGCGTCAGGCGGTGTTTTTTGGATTCGATATATTGTGCAGAAGACCACACATTGTTGCGGATGCGCCCCGGCACACCGACACGGGCCGCCAAAGCCGCCGCCAGTTCAGCCGGGCTGGCTGGCACGGACGGGGCGCCGCCCAGCCGCAACACCTCAGGGCCGAGGAAGGGGATCAGATTCCCTGCCACCAACCCAGCCTTAACGTGGTGCAGCGTGTCCGTCACCCTTCCACCTTGCGGGCTTCGACCGTAATGGGCAGGTGTGTATCCACCGGCATTGCGGGCAATTCCAGCTTCCAGCCATTGTTAAGCAAAACCCAACCGCCCCACAGTGCATCCGATTGCTGTTCGATGACGTGGGCTTCGAGATCCTTCTTGGGCACATAGGCTGAAAGTTGTCCGTTGCTGTGGCGGAACGTTACCTTCATAAAAAATCCCCGGGTTGAGCCGCCGTAAGCGGCCACAAGGTTTACATTACGCGTCGTCACGATCAGGTGCGGGCGAGACCATTTCCAGTTCATGCGCCCGCATCCCGACAATCATCCCCCGATCAATAAAATCAATCGAATAGATGTAATAGCGTTGCAGGAATGTGCCGACTTCACGCACATAGCCAACGTCACCTTTCTCGATCAACGCATCACCAATGCGTTTGCCGGGAAAGGTCCCGTCGTTACGGATGAATTTGCAGGCGCGCACCTTGTCGCCGCCGACAAAAACCGGCGGACCATGCAATTCAACAATGTCGTCTTTTTCGCCAGCGATCATCCGTATGTCCTCGTTTTTAAGCGGCGGCGGGGGCCGGAATACAGGTGCGCGGCACCGGGCAAGCCTCGACGCATTGCGGTTCGTCAAAGAAACCTTTGCACTCGGTGCATTTGTCCGGGTTAATGGCGAAGGCATCGCCCTTTTGCTTGATCGCCTTATTGGGGCATTCAAACTCGCACGAGCCACAACCGGTACAACGTTCAGCAACAATCATATAGGCCATTTTTTCTCTCCCATTTAAAATGTGCCTTCAGGCAATCGCCGCTGCACCGGCCTGTCGCTGAGACAGGTACCAGGCAACAACGGCGGATTCGATATAGTCAAAGGCATAGCTATCGCTTACCACGATTCCAGCCTCGGCCAGTGTTTCACGCGGACGGCTGCCGATCTTGGCGCAAAGTACCGCACCAACGTCTTTTAATGCGGCAATCGTCGCGGCCAGCGCATCGCTTTCGCCCATCCCGTCGCGGCAATAGGCATCAACCCGGCGCGTACCGGAAAAGCGTGCACCATTACCATCAACTTCGTAAATCTGAAATTCCAGCGCGTGGCCAAAATGCTGGTTGATCCGCCCACCGCCCTTGGTCGCCACCGCAACAAGCGCGGTATCTGCATTCAGCGCCAGACTTAAGGCCCCTTCGGCTTTTTCCTTGGCGGCGGAACGATCGGCCCGCTCGTTCTCCACCACCGCCAGATAAGCATCGCGCTGCGCCGGATCAAACGCCGGAACCTCGCCCAGCTTGTCCATGGTAAACTCGTCACCACGATCTTCGCCAAGCAAACCGACCGCATCGGCGCGGCACTGGCGGCAATGGCGCATCAGCTTACCGCTGCTGCCCAGAGTATCCTGCAACGCTTTAAGCTCGCCCGCACTGGGGCCACGCTGACCAGTCAGGCCAAAATGGGTGCCATGGGCCGGATCGGAAATCAGTGGCATGATATTATGTAGAAAGGCACCACGGGCCCGCACCGCCGCATTCACGTCCTGCAAATGCGTATCATTAATTCCGGGGATCAGAACCGAATTCACTTTGACCAGAATGCCTTTGGCGGTCAGTGCCTCCAGCCCCATCATCTGGCGCTCGTGCAGAATCTTCGCGGCATCCAGACCGGTCCAGCGCTTATGGTTGTAGAAAATCCACGGATAGATTTTTGCACCAATTTCGGGATCGACCATATTAATCGTGATGGTGACATGATCGACATTATAATCGGCGATCTTGTCGACATAATCGGGCAGCATCAAACCGTTGGTCGACAGGCAAAGCTTTAAATGCGGCAAAGCCTTAGATACCAGCTCAAACGTGCGGAAGGTATTTTCGGCATTGGCCAGCGCATCCCCCGGCCCGGCAATACCCAGCACTGAAAGCTGCGGCACCGAAGCCGCCACCGCCATAACTTTACGCAGCGCCTCCTCAGGCGTCAGCTTTTCGCTGACCACACCGGGGCGACTTTCGTTCGAGCAGTCATATTTACGATTGCAGTAATGACACTGAATATTACAGGCCGGGGCCACCGCCACATGCATACGGGCAAAATAATGGTGCGCATCCTCGCTATAACAGGGATGGTCCTTAATCTTGTCCCAGATCGCTGCCGGCACATCGCCTTCACTGGCGTGCATGCCGCAAACTGAGGCGCCACCGGCGGCATTGCAACTACTTTGATCGGTTTTGCGCGCCCCGGCATTCCGACCGATATGGGACAAGGCGACAATCTGCTGAACCATGTTGCACCTCAACTTAAATGCTGTACGCACCATGCCCGCGCTTCAAAACGCGCTGCGGCAACACTGCTGCACGCACCATGCCAACTGCGGCAAAGCGCTATACACGGCATTTTGGCGCGGCTTTGACCACCGAAGGCTGTCGCAATAACGACAAAGCCCGGACATAGCGCAGACCGAGGGCAAGTTTCCGACATGTGCCCAACCGCACAGAGATGTCAGCCCTTGTCTGTTTCACAACAGAGAAAATAGCCGCAACACGGTGAAGAATGTCAGCAATGGCCGTAATCGGTACATTTTTGCATCCGGGGCACTCTGGCACGCTCGTTGCAGCATTGGGGGCAGGCGGGCCGAAAGGCTCATCCACGACCTTCGCGTAATCAATAAGGAGCTTTACGATGGCAGCGCTGCGACAGATCGCTTTTTATGGCAAGGGTGGCATTGGCAAGTCGACCACCAGCCAGAACACCTTGGCCGCATTGGCCGAAATGGGCCAAAAAATTCTTATTGTCGGTTGCGACCCCAAGGCCGACTCCACCCGTCTTATCCTGCATGCCAAGGCACAGAACAGCGTGTTGTCGCTGGCGGCCGAAGCCGGCAGCGTCGAAGACCTTGAGCTTGAGGATGTGCTCAAGGTTGGGTACCGGGATATCAAATGCGTGGAATCTGGCGGGCCGGAACCGGGCGTCGGTTGCGCAGGCCGGGGCGTTATCACCTCGATCAACTTCCTCGAAGAAAACGGCGCCTATGAAGGCGTTGACTATGTCTCCTATGACGTGCTGGGCGACGTGGTGTGCGGCGGGTTCGCCATGCCGATCCGTGAAAACAAGGCGCAGGAAATTTACATCGTTATGTCGGGCGAGATGATGGCGCTCTATGCCGCCAACAACATTTCGCGCGGCATTCTGAAATATGCCTCGACCGGCGGCGTGCGTCTGGGCGGGCTGATCTGCAACTCGCGTATGACCGACAAAGAGCTCGATCTGGCCGAAGCGCTTGCCAAGAAGCTCAACAGCAAGCTGATCCATTTCGTGCCGCGCGACAATATCGTGCAGCATGCCGAACTGCGTCGCATGACGGTGCTGGAATATGATCCGGAATGTCAGCAGGCAGAAGAATATCGCCAGCTTGCCCGCAAGATCCATGAAAATGGCGGCAAGGGTACCATCCCGACGCCAATCACCATGGAAGAGCTGGAAGATATGCTGATGGAATTCGGCATTCTCAAGCCCGAAGACGAAACCATTGTTGGTAAGGCCAAAGCGGCCGCACCGGCTGCGTAAATATAGTCTGGTCGGTTCCCATATCCGGCCCTTACCGAAAATGACCTGAACGTAAAAGCAGGAGTTTAGATTATGGACGCAGAAGCAAAAGCGGAACGCCGCAAGCTGGTCGCCGATGTCCTCGCCGAATATCCCGAAAAAACCGCAAAGAAACGCGGTAAACACATCAACGTCTATGACGAAGGCAACTCCGATTGCGGTGTCAAATCCAACATCAAGTCGGTTCCTGGCGTGATGACGGTTCGCGGCTGCGCTTATGCCGGTGCGAAGGGCGTGGTATGGGGACCGATTAAAGACATGGTGCATGTCAGCCATGGCCCGGTGGGCTGTGGCCAGTATTCCTGGGGCCAGCGGCGTAATTATGCCAACGGCATCATGGGGGTGAACAGTTGGGTGGTGATGCAGGTCACTTCTGACTTTCAGGAAAAAGACATCGTCTTCGGTGGTGACAAAAAGCTGGATAAGGTGATCGACGAGATCGAGACCATATTCCCGCTTAATCGCGGCATCTCGGTGATGAGCGAATGTCCGGTCGGTCTCATCGGTGACGACATTGAGATGGTATCAAAGCGCAAAAGTAAAGAAATCGGTAAAGTAATCGCGCCGGTGCGTTGCGAAGGTTTCCGTGGTGTATCGCAATCACTCGGTCACCATGTCGCCAACGACGTGATGCGTGACTATATGGTCGATCCTTCGGCCAAAAAGGAAGCGACTTTCGAGCCCAGCCCCTATGATGTGCTGCTGGTTGGCGATTACAATATTGGTGGCGATGGCTGGGCCAGCCGCATGCTGATTGAAGAAATGGGCCTGCGCGTCATCGGCCAATGGTCGGGTGATGCCTCGGTCGCGGAAATCGAGAACGGTACCAAAGCCAAACTGGCACTGATCCACTGCTACCGTTCGATGAACTATATCTGCCGCCACCTTGAAGAAAAATATCAGGTGCCATGGCTCGAATTCAACTTCTTTGGCCCGACGCGGATTGCCGAAAGCTTGCGCGCCATTGCCGAGAAGTTTGATGACAAGATCAAAGAAGGGGCAGAACGCGTTATCGCTAAGTATCAGCCGATGGTCGATGCGGTGGTTGCCAAGTACAAGCCACGGCTTGAAGGCAAAAAGGTCATGCTCTATGTCGGCGGCCTGCGCCCGCGTCACGTTTCCGATGCTTACGGCGACCTTGGCATGGAAGTCACGGCCACCGGGTATGAATTTGCCCATGCCGATGACTATCAGCGTACCACCCATTACATCAAAGATGGCACGCTGGTGTATGACGATGCCTCGGAATACGAGCTTGAGCGCTTTGCACAAGGCTTAAATCCCGATCTGATCTGCTCGGGCATCAAAGAAAAATACGGTACACAGAAGCTGGGTTATCCCTTCCGCCAGCTACATTCCTGGGACTATTCCGGCCCCTATCACGGCTATGATGGCTTCGCCGTATTTGCCCATGACATGGATCTGGCCGTCAATAACCCGGTGTGGAAGATGACCAAAGCACCGTGGAAAAAATCTGCGTAAAGGAGCCCGACCATGCAAACTGCTGATGACATTAAAGACCACTCGCGGCTTTTCAAAAATCCCGAATATCTTGAACTGTTCGAGAAGAAGAAAGAGTTTGAGTGTCCGCATAGCCCTGAAGAAATTGAAAAACAGGCCGAATACATCAATTCATGGGAATACCGTGAAAAGAATCTCGCCCGTCAAGTTCTGACCGTCAATCCGGCCAAGGCCTGCCAGCCGCTGGGGGCGATGTTCGCCTCCGTCGGCTTTGAAAAGACCCTGGCTTTCAACCATGGTTCACAGGGCTGCACCGCCTATTTCCGGTCGCATCTGGCCCGCCACTTCAAGGAACCCTGCCCGGCCGTCTCGACCTCGATGACGGAAGATGCGGCAGTTTTCGGCGGCATGAACAATTTGATCGAGGGGCTATCCAACGCCTACACGGTCTATAAGCCAGACGTTATCGCCATCTCGACCACCTGCATTGCCGAAGTCATCGGTGATGACCTGACCGCCTTCATTCAGAACGCCCGTGAAAAGGGTAGCATTCCGGCCGATTTCCCGGTTGCACAGGCCCATACCCCGTCCTTCGTCGGCAGCCATGTCACCGGCTATGACGCCATGGTCAAGGGTATGCTCAAGCTGTTCTGGGAAGGGGCCGAGCGTACCGAGAACGAGAGCATCAATATCATTCCGGGCTTTGACGGTTTCTGTGTCGGCAATAACCGCGAACTCAAGCGGATGCTGAATGAATTTGGTCTGGAAACAACCATCATTTCGGATGCGTCAGACTTCTTCGACTCGCCGACCGATGGCCATTACAATATGTTCAACGGTGGTACGCCGATTTCGGCCGTCAAAGCCTCGATCAACGCCAAAGCCACCATTGCGATGCAGAAATACTGCTCGGGTAACACGTTGGAATTTGCCAAGGAAAAGGGTCAGAAAACCGCATCGTTCCATTATCCGATGGGTGTCGGGGCCACGGATGATTTCCTGATGAAACTGTCGGAGATTTCCGGCAAGCCAATTCCGGAAAGCCTGGAAAAAGAACGTGGTCGTCTGATCGATGCTATGGCAGACTCCTCGAACTGGCTGCATGGCAAGACCTATTCGATCTTCGGCGATCCCGATTTTGTCTACGGCATGGCGCGCTTCATCATGGAACTGGGGGGGGAGCCGATCCATCTTCTGGCGACCAACGGGTCTAAGGAATGGGCGGCGGAAATGACCGAGCTTCTGAAGACCAGCCCGTATGGTGCCAAGGGGCAGGTCTGGGCCGGCAAGGATCTGTGGGCGATGCGTTCGTTACTTGCCACTGAGCCATCCGATTTTGTCATCGGTAGTTCTTATGGCAAATATTTCGAGAAGGACTTAGGCATTCCGCTGATCCGCCTGACCTTCCCAATTTTTGACCGCCATCACCACCATCGCTTTCCGACCTGGGGGTACCAGGGGGGCTTAAGGGTTCTGGTCACCATTCTTGACAAGATCCTCGACAAGCTCGACGCCGACACGATGGAGGCAGGTATTTCCTTCGATCTGGTGCGTTAAACTACGAAATGGGGCGGCATGCGTAAAGAACAGCTACAAGCGCTTTTTAATGAACCGGACTGCGATAAAAACCAGTCGAAAAGCGATAAACTCCGCAAAGCGGGTTGTGCCGGGCAGTTAAAGCCCGGTGCCACCGCCGGTGGCTGTGCTTTTGACGGTGCCAAGATTGTTCTGCAACCAATCACCGATGCCGCCCACCTTGTTCACGGCCCCATCCCCTGCGAAGGCAACAGCTGGGACAGCCGCAATGTTCATTCCTCCGGCCCGCAAACCTACCGCACCGGATTTACCACCGATGTTGGCGAACTCGACATTGTCTATGGTGGTGAGAAAAAACTCTATCATGCCATTAAAGAAATCGCTGAGCGGTTCGACCCGCCGGCGATTTTTGTCTATCAGACCTGTGTTACCGCCATTATCGGCGATGATATTGTCAAAGTCTGTAAGGTCGCGCGTGAGCGCCTGAACAAACCGGTTATACCGGTGGTCGCCCCCGGCTTTGTCGGCAAGAAAAACCTCGGCACTAAGCTGGCCGGGGAAACCCTGCTCGAATATGTTATCGGTACGGAAGAGCCGGACGATATCGGCCCCACCGACATCAATCTGATCGGCGAATATAATGTCGCCGGGGAATATAATCAGATTAAGCCGCTGTTTGATCGCATCGGCATCCGTGTGCGCGCTTCGATCACCGGCGACGCCCGCTATCACGATATTACCAAGGCCCACCGCGCCCGTGTCAACATGATGGTGTGCAGTCAGGCCCTGATGAATCTTGCCCGCAAGATGCAGGAACGCTGGGATATCCCCTATTTCGAGGGATCGTTCTATGGCATTGGCGAAACCAGTATGGCGCTGCGCCGCATCGCTCACATGCTGGTCGAACGCGGCGCAGACCCTGCGCTGATTGACCGGGCCGAGGCCGTTATCGCCGAAGAAGAAGCCAAAGCCTATGCCCGCCTCGCCCCTTTTCGTGAGCGGGTCGCAGGTAAACGGGTGCTGCTCTACACCGGCGGGGTCAAAACCTGGTCGGTGGCATCAGCCTTGCAGGAAGCTGGGATGGTTGTCATCGGGTCCTCCATGCGTAAAGCGACAGAAGACGATAAAGTTCGCGCCCGCGCCATTCTTGGCGAGGCAAGCCCCCTCTATGGCACCATTCCGCAGCGCGAAATGTTTCGCATGCTGAAAGAAGGTCAGGCCGACATTCTGCTTTCGGGTGGGCGGACACAGTTCATCGCCTTAAAAGCCAAGCTGCCCTGGCTGGATATCAACCAGGAACGTCATCACCCCTATGCCGGCTATGATGGCGCGGTCACGCTGATCGAAAATATCGACCGCGCCATTGGCAATCCGATCTGGGCGCAAATTCGCACCAAGGCACCGTGGGAGACGTAAGATGGACAATGCCGCACCGCCACGCAAAGCGTGCACCGTCAACCCACTCAAACTGAGCCGACCGCTGGGCGGTATCATGGCCTTTCTGGGGCTGGACGGTTCGGTTCCGGTGATCCACGGGGCGCAGGGCTGTACCGCCTTTGGCCTGGTGCTGCTGGTCAAACATTTTCGTGAATCCATCCCGTTTCAAACCACGGCGATGAGCGAAGTCAGCACCATTTTAGGCGGTGGCGATAATCTTGAACAGGCCATTCTCAATATCGCCGAACGCAGCCATCCAAAAGTTATCGGCATCTGTTCCAACGGCCTGATCGAAACCCGTGGCGAGGATATCGACGGCGATCTCAAACGCATTCAAAGCCGTCACCCCGAACTAGCCGATACCGCGCTGATCCATGCCGCCACGCCGGATTATAAAGGCGCGTTTCAGGATGGCTGGTCCGATGCGCTGACCGCCATCGTTAAGAAGCTGGTTACCCCCAGCACCAAACACCATTCCCGCCAGATCAATATTCTGGCTGGCAGCCACCTGACCGCCGCTGATATCGAAGACATCCGCGAATGTGTTGCCGCCTTTGGGCTGGAGCCGCTGGTGCTGCCCGACATTTCCGGCTCGCTCGACGGCCATCTCACCGACGACTTCACCGGCACCACCAATGGCGGCACCCGGGTCGAGGAAATTCGTCGCATGGGGGCCTCGATCGCCACGCTGGCGATTGGTGAACAGGTGCGCGAAGCGGCTAATCTGCTGGAAACCCGGTGTCACATCCCGTCTTATCTGTTCCCGCGCCTGACCGGTCTGTTACCTTGCGATGAATTCGTCGCCACACTGTCACGGCTGGCAGGCAGACCGGTGCCATCGCGGATACGCCGCCGCCGCAGTCAGTTGCTGGACGCCATGCTTGACGGGCATTTTTATTTTGGCGGCAAGAAGGTGGCGATCGCGGCCGAGCCGGATCTGCTTTTTGCCTACAGCCAGTTTCTCAATGAAATGGGGGCAAAAATTTCCTGTGCGGTGACCACCACCACATCGCCCATTCTCGATAACATTCCTGCCGATCATGTCATCATCGGCGATCTTGATGATGTTGAATGTAACGGGGTCGGCAGTGATCTGTTGATTTCCAATTCACAAGCCCGCCGCACTGCTGCCCGCATGGGCATCCCCCTGATCGCCGTGGGCATGCCGCTGTTTGACCGGCTGGGTGCTGCCCACCGGCTGTCGGTGGGCTATCGCGGCACCCGCAATCAGATCTTCGACATTGCCAACCAATTTATCGCACAAGATTCCAATGCGGAATCCGAACACCAACCCCACACCGCGCCAGGAGGTTCCCATGCGGCGATTGCAGCTCATTGACCCGGCGGCAGACAACAGCGCCAATGACGGTACCAGCGAAGGTGCCATCGCAGGCGGGCTTAAGATTGCCTTTGCCACCACCGATATGCACCGGGTCGATGCCCATTTCGGCAGTGCCCCGGTTTTGATGATCTATGAAATCGGACTTGAAAAACACCGCCTGCTCGAGGCCATCGCCTTTGACGAGCTTTGCGACGAAGATGGCGGCCATGCCGACGAGAACGAGGACCGTATCGAAGCCAAGGTTCAGGCCCTGACCGGTACCGTCATGCTGTTTGTCTGCGCCATTGGCGGCGGGGCGGCGGCGCGGGTGGTCAATAACCGGATCTATCCGATCAAGCTACCCGCGCCGGAATCCATTGCCTCAGTTATTGCGCGGGTTCAGGGCATGTTGCGCGGTTCGCCGCCACCCTGGCTGCGCAAGCTGCTGGCACCAAAGCCGGAAAATCAGTTGGATTTTGTCGAGGATTAAAGTGCCATGGCGCTCACTGAAGCAGAGACACGTAGCCAGCCATTCGTGAAAATGTTGATTGCCCAGATCCGGGCCCGCGATAGCTATGGCGTGTGGGATGGCAAGAATGATGCCGAATTGCTCGAACCTTTTCTGATCGATAAGGAAAAGGCTAAGTTGATCCCCATTATCGGCGACCCCGATCCCGATACGCTGGACCGGGTCGAACAATTTTACAGTGCCATCGGGCTCAGTGTCGAACAGCGCTGCGGTAAAGTCGCCGCACCGATCATGCAGATAACGCCGGAAGGCTTCGGTCGCATGGTGCTGACTTGTGGGCGGCTGGTGGTGATCAACAAAGTCCTGCGTGACATTCACCGCTTCGGCTTTGCCAGCCAGGAGACACTGGCTCAGGCCGGCGATGCGCTTGTTGCCGAGGCTTTGGACTGGATTGGGCGCTACCCTGCCCTGGCCGACGTATAACCCAAAAATGTAATTACCGGTTCCGGAAATTACAGACAACGAAGAATTACCGACAGCGAACAATCACTGACAAGGAAGGAAGTGTCATGTCTGATCATCCCAGCTTTACCCGCGGCGGCGCCCCCTGGGAACCGGTTTACCTTCTGGCCATTAACGGCGAAACCTGCCTGGGCTGCGGCCGCTGCTTTAAGGTTTGTGGCCGTGACGTTCTGGCCATGCAGGCGCTCGACGAGGATGGCGAAGTCACCGAAGAAGAAGGCGAAGCCGAACGCTTTGTCATGACCATTGCTCATGCGGATGACTGCATCGGCTGCGGTGCCTGTGCCCGGGTCTGTTCGAAAAACTGCCAGACCCATGGCGCGGCCGCATAAGAGTATTACCGAACAAACCCGCCATCGTTTGCATTGCGACAAACCCGACATCCTGCATGTCGGGTTTGTCGTTTCCGGCATGGCGTTCCGGCGCAAAACCCACGCGTTGTCCTGCCACGTAGGCTTCGCCGCTGTTGGCATGTCCCTTGCGTAGAGCTGACTGTGTGATTGCTAACAGCGAGGTACAAACGTGCTGGAAGTGACGCAAACGGCAACCGAGGCCATTCGCGGCGTTATCGCCGAAGCAGGTCCCGATATTGTTGGTTTACGTATTGCCGTGGCAAGCGGGGGCTGCGCCGGGATCCGCTATGATATGTTTCTTGATAGCGCGACGCAGGAAGGCGACGATATTCTGATGCTGAATGGCGTCACGCTGCTGGTCGATAGCGACAGCATGCGCCTTCTGGAAGGCACCACCATCGATTTTCGGAACGATTTACCCGAGGCCGGATTTGTTTTCGACAATCCCAACGCCCAGGGGCTGTGTAGCTGCTCAGGCGGCAGTTGCGGCGATGATGCCGCCAGTGGAGGATGGCAATGACCGATCAAAGCGTTATCGAGACCTATGATGCCGTACCGGCCAATGCGGCAGGTATCACGGCAACCCTGCTGGAAACGCCGGCAAATGCCCCCTCTCTGACAGCCCCTTCTCTGGCCGAGCAGGTTACCAAAGCACTGGAGGAATTACGTCCCCATCTGCAACGCGATGGTGGCGATATCGAACTGGTTGAAATCGATGGCGATATCGTTGTGGTCGACATGAAGGGTTCCTGCGTCGGCTGTGCGCTGTCGTCGGTCACGCTGGCCGGGGTCCGCAAGAAGTTAATTGATGCTGTGGGCCGCCCATCCTTACGGGTGGTACCGAAATCCGCCATTGTCTCCATCCGTCGCATGAGGGCAGCCGTCTGATGCAGCCACGGATCGCCATAACCGACACCACCTTGCGCGATGGCGAACAAACCGCTGGCGTGGCGTTCCGACGCGAGGAAAAACTGGCGATCGCCCGGGCGCTTGATGCGGCGGGGGTAGACGAAATCGAAGTTGGTATTCCCGCTATGGGGCCGGCCGAGCAAAACGATATCCGCGCTGTGCTGGCCTTGGGGCTAAAGGCAAAGGTGATCACCTGGTGCCGGATGCATCCGGATGATCTGGCGGCGGCGCTCACCTGCGGCGCAACCTGGGTCAATCTGTCGATTCCGGTGTCCGATCAGCAACTGGCCCATAAGCTGGAACGGGATCGCGCCTGGGCCCTGAACCAGATCGATCATATGGTGCGACAAGCCCGTGCCGCCGGTCTGACCGTTTCGGTCGGGGGCGAGGATGCCTCACGCGCCGATCCGGCCTTTTTACTTTCTGCGGCCAAAGTGGCGGAAAAAGCCGGGGCACGTCGATTCCGCTTTGCCGACACGCTGGGCGTACTCGACCCCTTTGCCACCAATGATCTGATTAAAAGCCTTAGCGCAAACTTGAGTTGTGAAATTGAAATCCACGCCCATGACGATCTTGGTCTGGCCACTGCCAACTCGCTGGCTGCGGTTCTGGGCGGTGCCAGCCATGTCAGCACCACCGTGAACGGGCTTGGCGAACGGGCGGGCAATGCCCCACTGGAAGAAGTGGTCATGGCGCTGAAGCATCTTTATGGACGCCAGACCAATGTCGACCCGCGCCAGCTTGCCAAAGTGTCACAGCTGGTGGCTCAGGCTTCGCACCGACCGATCCCGGTTGGTAAAAGCATTGTCGGCGACGGCATTTTCACCCATGAATCAGGCATCCATGTCCATGGCCTGTTACGTGACAAGCGCAACTACCAGAACATTGATCCGGCCGAACTGGGCCGGGAACACCGCCTGATTATCGGTAAACATTCCGGTGCCACGGCCCTGGTGCATGCCTATCACCGGCTTGGGTTAGTGGTGGACGAAACCGGGATCCGCAGGATCCTGACCATGGTGCGCGATTTTGTTGACGACCACAAAACCCCACCTGAGGACGAGGATTTGATCCGCTTCTATACCGACTGTGTACCCCATGGGGGCCCCCATGGGGACGCAAGGCTCGCCGCCTACGGAGCAACACGCCAATGAATGAAATAACCCAGGACCTTGCTGGATTAAGCAGTGCCGAGGATTTCCTGAAATTTCTCGACATCCGCTTTGATCCGAATATAGTGGCTGTTAACCGCCTCCACATCCTCAAACGATTCAACGTATATCTTGCTGGAATCGAGGGGCTTGATCGGTTATCTGCGACACAACGCAAGGAGCAATATCGCGCGATGCTAAGCCGCGCCTATACCGATTTTGTTGGTTCGTCGGCACTCGCGGAAAAGGTTTTTCCGGTTTTTCAGCGCGGTAAACAGGGTTTTGTCGCCCTGTCCGCACTCAGACCGGAAGCACGCAAATAAGAAACGTGCACTTAAAAATAGTGGTTACGACATTAGCAGTTACGGAAAATTGAAGGAACGGCGTCATGACGGGACAGGAAATGATAACGGTCGATGGTAACGAGGCCTGCGCCTCGGTTGCCTATCGCATGAACGAACTGGCGGTGATCTACCCCATTACGCCGTCTTCGACCATGGGTGAACTGGCCGATCAGTGGGCTTCTGAAGGCCGCAAAAATCTCTGGGGCAGCGTGCTCAACGTGGCCGAGATGCAGTCTGAAGGTGGCGCCGCCGGTGCGGTGCACGGCGCACTGCAGGCCGGGGCACTGGCGACGACCTTCACGGCGTCGCAGGGGCTGCTGCTGATGATCCCCAACATGTATAAAATCGCCGGGGAACTGACACCGTTCGTCATGCATGTGACGGCGCGCACGCTGGCCAGCCACGCCCTGTCGATTTTCGGTGACCATTCCGATGTCATGGCCACGCGCCAGACCGGTTTTGCCATGCTGGCGTCTGGTTCGGGGCAACAGGCTCAGGATCTGGCTGCCGTGGCCCAGACCGCCAGCCTGAAATCCCGTGTTCCCTTCATGCATTTCTTCGATGGTTTCCGCACCTCGCATGAAGTTTCCAAGATTGTGCCGCTGTCGGATGACGACCTGCGCGCCATGATCGACGAAGGCGACATTGTTGATGTTCGTCAGCGCGCCCTGACACCGGACCGGCCCAAGGTACGCGGCACCGCACAAAATCCTGATACCTTCTTCCAGTCGGTTGAAGCCCGTAACGGATTCTATGACAATCTGCCTGAAATCGTGCAGGCTGAAATGGATCGCTTCGCCAAGATCAGCGGGCGTCAGTACAAGCTGTTTGATTATGTCGGCGCCCCCGATGCGGACCGCGTTATTGTCATCATTGGTTCCGGCGGTGAAACCGCCGATATGACCGCCGCCCATCTTAATGCCAAGGGTGCCAAGACCGGTGTGCTCAAAGTGCGCCTGTTCCGCCCCTTCGCGATAAAGGCGTTCGCTGCCGCCCTGCCCAAGACGGTCAAGGCCATTGCGGTGCTCGACCGTTGCAAGGAACCCGGCTCGGTCGGCGAACCCTTGTTCCAGGATGTTGTGACCGCGCTGGCCGAAGCCCGCGATGCCGGTCAGTTCGATGCCAGCTTTGCCCCCAAGGTGATCGGCGGGCGTTATGGCCTCGCCTCCAAGGAATTCACCCCGGCGATGGTCAAGGCCGTGTTCGACGAACTGGCCAAGCTGGCACCCAAGCGCCGCTTCACCGTTGGCATCAACGATGATGTCACCGGTCTGTCGCTGGATGTCGATGCCAGCTTCCGCACCGATGAATCCGATGTGCATCGCGCGGTATTCTTTGGTCTTGGGGCCGATGGCACGGTGGGTGCCAATAAGAACTCGATCAAGATTATTGCCAACCACACCAATCTCTATGCTCAGGGCTATTTCGTCTATGACTCGAAAAAGTCCGGCGCGGTAACGGTGTCGCATTTGCGGTTCAGCCCGCGGCCGATCCAGTCGAGCTTCCTGATTGAAGAAGCCCAGTTTGTCGCCTGCCATCACTTCGTCTTCCTCAGCCGCATTGATGTGCTGAAATACGCCGCCCATGGCGCCACGCTGCTGCTCAACGCGTCCTATCCGGCCGATGAAGTGTGGAGTCATCTGCCCAAACAAGTGCAGGAAGCCATTGTTGCAAAGGCCCTGAAAGTTTACGTTATTGATGCCGGTACCGTGGCCCGCGACAATGGTATGGGCACACGCATCAACACCATTATGCAGACCTGCTTCTTTGCCCTGGCCGATGTGCTGCCCAAGGACGAAGCCATCGCCTCGATCAAAAAGGCCATTCAAAAGACCTATGGCCGCAAGAGCCAGAAGATCGTCGAAAAGAACTTCGCTGCGGTGGATGCGACACTGGCCCATCTGGCCGAAGTCAAGGTCCCCAACTATATCGATGGCACGCCCTTGCCGCCGGTGGTGCCCGATAGCGCCCCCGAATTCGTGCGCAAGGTGATTGCCCCGATGATGGCCAGTCAGGGCGACGCCCTGCCGGTCAGCATGTTGCCGGTCGATGGCACCTGGCCGCTGGGCACCACCAAATTCGAAAAGCGCAACATTGCCGACGATATTCCGCAATGGAATCCGGAGCAGTGTATCGAATGTAACAAATGCGCCGTGGTCTGCCCGCATTCAGCCCTGCGGCCCAAGGTGGTGCCGGACGACGCGCTGGCAGGGGCACCCGAAAGCCTTAAGCACATGCCCTACAAGGGCCCGGGCTTCAAGGGCAAGTTCAGCTATCTGCTACAGGTCGCGCCGGAAGATTGCACCGGCTGCACCCTGTGCGTGAAGGCCTGCCCGCGCGAAGACGCCCTGATAATGGTTGAAAAAGACCCGGTGCTCGAAACCGAGAAGGTCAATTTCGACGCCTTCCTGGCATTGCCGGATATCGAGCGCGCCGATATGCGCCTCAACATGCGGGCGACACAGTTCATCAAGCCGCTGATCGAATTTTCCGGTGCCTGCACCGGCTGCGGTGAGACGCCCTATATCAAAACGCTGACCCAGTTGTTCGGTGATCGTCTGATGATTGCCAATGCCACCGGCTGCTCGTCGATCTTCGGCGGCAATCTGCCGACCACCCCCTACACCACGGGCAAAGATGGCCGTGGTCCGGCCTGGGCCAATTCGCTGTTTGAAGACAACGCCGAATTCGGCCTGGGTATGCGTATGGGCCTCGACCATCACAAGGAAGATGCCCTGATGCTGCTGGCCAGCCAGCCCGATGTGCCGGATGCGCTGGTGCAGGACATCATCACCGCCGATCAGACCAGCGATTCCGGTATCCGCGACCAACGCAAGCGGATCGACGATCTCAAACAGATTTTGGCCCCGCGCAACGATGCGACCGCCAAACGGCTGTTCGAGCTGGTCGATTATCTGGTCGAAAAGCAGGTCTGGATCATCGGCGGCGACGGCTGGGCCTATGATATCGGTTATGGCGGGCTTGACCATGTGCTGGCCTCTGGCCGCAACGTCAACATTCTGGTGCTTGATACCGAGGTGTATTCCAACACCGGCGGGCAGCAGTCGAAATCGACGCCGCTGGGGGCCACCGCCAAGTTTGCCACCGCAGGTAAGGCGCGCGCCAAGAAGGATCTGGCGGCCATCGCCATGGCCTATGGCGATGTCTATGTCGCCACCTGCTCGATCGGGGCCAAGGACGCCCAGACCGGACTGGCACTGCAGGAAGCCGCTTCCTACAACGGCGTATCGCTGGTCATCGCCTATGCCCACTGCATCGCCCATGGCGTGGACATGGCGGGCGGCCTCAACCGTCAGAAGGCGGCGGTGTTGTCGGGGTACTGGCCGCTTTATCGCTATGACCCACGCAAGCTGGAAGCCGGTCAGGCCCCGCTGGAGCTCGACTCCGACGAGCCTACCCTGCCGCTGGAAGAATTCATGGCCGCGGAAACCCGCTTCAAGATTACCGCCAACCATGATCCGGTGCGCTATCAGGAACTGGTGACACTGGCCAAACACAATATCGACCGTAAGTTCCGCCAGCTCAGGCAGCTGGCCATTGCCCCGGCGGAAGAAGAGGTCAAAGACCCCGTCCCGGCGCAGTAATCCCGATCAGGAAACGCCCGAAAGTCATCCCCGCCTTTGGATCCAGAGGCGGGGATTTTTTTGCCCCCGCTTCATCAAAACTAATCAAAAAATCTGATGCGTATGCCGATAAAACTGCGTTTATTCATTTTGCGTCTTAACAGTACAGTTTTGCTTTAAAGCCAGCTTTCGGATTGATCCGGGTCAATGCAAAAAATGCGCATCCGGGCACAACTGGCAGCGGCACACGGTTTCGGTATGGAGCAAAATGTTATGAGCATCACAATCCGGCTGATTTCTCTGCTGACCGGCATTACCCTGCTGGCAATACCGGCGGCAGCCTCGCCTGCGAGTTGCCAGGAGCTTAAAGGCAAGATCCTTGATGGGCAAATCACCAAGGCACAATGGGTCAAAGCGGGTGATACCCTCGATGGTGCGCAAAAAGGGGCGGCACTGACCGGGGCCGCTCAGACCACTGCAACATTTCCAGCCCACTGCCTGGTTGAAGCTGCATTGCATCCACGTGTCGGGGCCGGGGGGAAACCTTACGCCATCCGCATTCAGATGCGTCTGCCTGATGGGTGGAACAGACGCGCGTTGTATCAGGGTGGCGGCGGCATGGACGGCATTGTAAGTCCGGCCATTGGGGCCATGCCGATCCATGGCTCCACCGCAGCCCCAGCGCTGGCGCGCGGTTATGCCGTGATCGCAACCGATTCCGGCCATCAGGGGAAAAATAACAACGATGCCGACTTCGGTGCTGACCAGCAGGCCAGACTCGATTACGCCTTCACCGCGATTGGCACGGTCAGTGATGCCGGTGCCGCACTGATAAAGGCCTATTACCATCGCACCGCCGAAAAACGCTATTTTATGGGTTGTTCCAATGGTGGCCGCGAAGCCCTGATGGCGGCGCAACGTTTTCCCAATGATTTTGATGGCGTGCTAGCCTGCAATCCTGGCTTTCACCTTAGCCGTGCATCAATTGCACAGGCCTGGGATGTTGCTGCTTTCAACCGGGCAGCCCCCAAAGATGCTGACGGCAACCCCATTCTGGCCGAAGCCCTCACCCCGGCCGATATGACGCTGCTGCAAAAGGCGATCCTTGACGCCTGCGATGATAAAGACGGCCTGAAGGATGGCTCCATCGATGCCATGAGCCAATGCCATTTTGATCCGGTGGTCCTGAAATGCCCGAAAGAAAAAACAACAAGCTGTCTGAGCGATGCGCAGATTGTGGCATTAAAAGCTGTCTTTGATGGTGCGCATGATTCCAAGGGGAACGCGATATATTCGACATGGCCTTATGACAGCGGCGTTGCATCCGATCCGTGGCGAATGTGGAAGCTTGGCACATCAAAAAACGGCCAGCCCAACGCCCTGAATGCAACGCTTGGCGTTAATTCGATGCGGAATTATTTTGTCACGCCTCCCGATCCTAAGCTGGATACTGCGGCCATCAACTTTGACACCATCGTCGATCAGACCGCACAAACCGCGGTTATCAACGATGCCACCAGCACCATGCTGTCGAGTTTTCAGGCCCATGGCGGCAAGCTGCTGGTCATCCATGGCAACAGCGATCCGGTCTTTTCTGCCAATGATTTACGGGCGTACTGGCTGAAGCTGACCAGCGATAATGGTGGCGATGCCGCGTTGCGCCAATGGGCACGACTGTTCATTGTTCCGGGTATGACCCATTGCGGGGGCGGCCCGGCACTGGACAATTTTGATCCCTTAAGCGCGTTAGAAATGTGGGTTGAAAAGGGAACTGCACCGGCCCGGATTATCGCCGAAGGCGCATCCTTTCCCGGTCGCAAACGGCCACTCTGCCCCTTCCCTGAGGAAGCACATTATCGCGGGACCGGTGACACCAACGCCCCCAATAACTTTGAATGTCGCAGGCCATAAAATCTGGAACCGTGGGCGGACAACATCCGCCCGCGGTTCAAGTACGACATTTCCATAAAAAAATTATGACATCGGTGCCGAACACAAATATTTTACCCTGAAGAATAATTTACCATATGAAACGTGGCTCGCCACAATCTCGCCATTGCCAGCAGCATAGTGTAGTGCCATAGAGTTGGGCATGTTTATGGGGTGATGCGTGAACAGGCAGTTTAACAGGCATTTAGGTATGCATGCGCTGATGGCGCAGGGCTTGCCGCGCCTGCGTGCCCTGATCGCACTGTTGACGCTGGTTTTCTTCAGCACACAGACATACCTGATCCAAACCCATATCCATAATCTGGGCTTTGCCCGGGCCGCAACAGCAGCGACGCAAATCGTCACCAGCCCGGCCAGCAGCAAAGCGCCACTCGATGCCGATCAGTGCCCGCTCTGTCAGGAAGCGGCCCACAGCGGGGCCTACATCCTGCCAGCCTTTGCGGCAACACTGGCCACTACGGTCAGCTTTACGCTGGTACCACTGGCCGAAGTGCCGCGCATTTTTGCACGGGCGATAACCCATACCTGGCAGGGCCGCGCCCCACCGCACGCCTGAACGTTTTCATTCTATCGCGCCCGCTGTTTTCAGCGTGGCAAACGTTCCTGTGTATGCGGAGTTTATCCTATGTCTCGCGCTCTATTATTACGTGCCGCGTCGGTTTCGACGCTGGTCTTCACCGTCACATCCTACGCCATGGCTGATCAGAATACCGATAGCACCCCGGTTGAAACCGTGGTGGTGACGGCCTCACCACTTTCGTCGGATGCCGATGCCTCGGCCATTATCGCTGGCAAAGTCAATCGCGATCAAATTCTCGAAAGCGGTGGTATCGGGCTTGCCGATGCACTGGCCGAAGTCCCGGGCGTGACCGGTTCGGGCTTTGCCGCCGGAGCCAGCCGCCCGATCATTCGCGGGATGGATTCCACCCGTGTGCGCATGACCGAGGACGGTATCGGCAGCTTCGACGTTTCCGATGTCGGCCCCGACCATGGCGTGCCAATTGATCCCTTGTCGGCCCAGAGCATCGAGGTGGTGCGTGGCGCAGCCACCTTGCGCTATGGCAGTCAGGCCATTGGCGGCGTGGTCAATGCCATCAACAACCGCGTGCCGACCGTTCTGCCCGACGAGGATATCAGCGGCGAGGTTTCCGGCACCTATGGCTCCAATTCCAACATGGGGCAGGTGTCGGCGATGACCGATGCGCGCGTCGGCGACTGGGCCATCCATGCCGACGGCTATTACCGCAATGCCGGAAATTATGACACGCCCAAAGGCACCGAGGCCAATTCATTTTTCGTCGGCAGCGGACTTTCGCTCGGCACCAGTTATTTCTATGGCGATAACAGCCATACCGGCGTGGCGATTGTTCAGTATGATGCCAAATACGGCATCCCCAGCGACGATACCTATATCCTGATGCGCCAGACCAAAGTGCTGGAACGTACCCAGATTGACTGGGGCACCGATACGCTGGGGGCGCTGACCCTGGACGGCGGGTACGGCAATTACTCGCACGAGGAAAAGAACCCCGACGGCTCGGTCAACACCACCTTCAAGAACCGCGAGTTCGAAATGCGCGGCGAGCAGATGATTGGCGAAATCGGCCCCCTGTCGTCGTCAGCAGTTGGCTTTCAGGTCCAGCACCGCGAATATTCCGCCGTTGGCGAGGACAGCAGCTACCTTTACCCCACCAACACCACATCGGCAGCGGGCTTCCTGTTCACCGAAGCGCCGATTACCGATGCGCTGAAACTACAGCTGGGTGGCCGTTTAGAGAACGTCCACATCACCGGCACCCCGGCATCCGGCGCCTATACCACACGCGATTTCACCCCAGTCAGCGGTGCGCTCAGCCTGATGTACGACGCCAATGACTGGCTTACACTGGGGCTGACCGCCTCGACCTCGGGCCGGGCCCCGGCGCAAACCGAGCTGTTCGCCCGTGGTGGCCATGACGGCCCGCAGACCTATGAAACCGGTGATCCCAGCTTGAAGATCGAGCGCGCCAATTCGCTGGAAGGTACCGCCCGTGTGCGCAGCGACGATCTGACTATCGATGCCAGCCTGTGGAGCAGCTGGTTCGATAACTACATCTATGGCGCGCTGACCGGGCGTACCTGCGATGATGCGGGCGTTTGCGGCGGCAGCGGGGGGGATTTGCGCGAACTGAACTATACCCAGACCGGCGCACATTTCTGGGGTGGCGAAATCAAAACCTCTTACCCGCTGCTGCAAACCGGTGCGGGCAAGCTGATGGCGGAAATGCAGGCCGATTATGTCCGCGCCACACTGTCGGGCGGTGATAATGTCCCGCGCATTCCGCCCTATCATGTCGGCGGCGGCCTGACCTGGCATCAGGATAATTTCGAGGCTGGTATTGTTGCCCTGTACGCTGGGGCTCAGCATGACTTTGGCGACTATGATACGGCGACGCCGGGCTATGTTGACCTCAGCTTCCACATCTCGGTCCACCCGCTCGACAATAATCCGGGTTTTGAAATCGCCCTTTCCGGCCACAACATGACCGATGATGTGCAGCGCAACGCCGCCTCCTTCAACAAGGATACCATCATGATGCCGGGCCGCGACATCCGTCTGGTGCTGCGTCAGGCGTTCTAAGATCCGCACACAAACAAATGCAAAAGGCGGGGCCAGTCCCCGCCTTTTTATATCGGTACGCACACAATTTTATATCAGTACGCACACAATCATCAGTTTCGCGGTGGGGCCTCGACGCCCGAAAATGCCAGTATCATGTCAGGCAAACGCGCCCCCTTGGTCTGGATAGCGGCAACGGACTGGTTGAGTTCCGTGATCTCAGCCGGTGTAAACTGCACCGCATCAGCGCCGATATTTTCCAGCATATGGGCCATTTGGGTTGAACCGGGTATCGGCACGATCCACGGCTTTTGCGCCATCAGCCACGCCAGGGCAATCTGTGCCAGCGTCGCGTGTTTGCGTTGCGCCCACTTCCGGAGCAATGCGACATAGGCCAGATTATGTGGCACATTTTCCGGCGCGAACCGGGTTTCCATCCCGAGCAAATCGCCAAAATGCGTCTGTTCATCAACAGCCCCGGTCAGGAAGCCAACGCCCAGCGGGCTCCAGGGCACGAAACCAATGCCAAGCTCCTCGCAAAGCGCAAGAACCTTATCTTCCGGCCCACGCCACAACATCGAATATTCGCTCTGTACAGCACTGACCGACAGCTCGGCATGGGCACGGCGCAGCGTGTTGAGCCCCATTTCTGATAGGCCCCAGTGCAGAACCTTGCCTTCAGCCTTCAGATCTTTGATGGCACCTGCAACATCTTCGATCGGAACCTGCGGATCGACGCGGTGCTGATATAAAAGATCAATCCGATCTGTTCGCAGGCGCTTCAGCATAAATTCAACGGCGCGCTTGATGTGTTCCGGCCGGCTGGCAAGCCCCGGCCCACGAACACCCGTTTCGGGATCAATATTCCAGCCGAATTTCGATGCAATCACCACCTTGTCACGGAACGGCGCCACGCCCTCGCCCAGAATGCGTTCCACCTCCAGCGGACCATAGGCTTCGGCAGCATCAAAGAATGTCACGCCATGCTCATAAGCCGTTCGGATGATGTGCAACATCTCTGACCGGGTGGGAATCGTCGACTGATATGTGCGGCTCATATTCTGCACGCCGATACCGATGCTGGAAACCTCGAGTGTCCCCAGCTTCCGCCGCCCGCGCAGATTGGCCACCGGATAGCTGACTGTAATTGCACCGGGCTGGCCTGCGTCTTTTGCCTCGGCCGCACCGCCCATCAGCGAAGCTGCGGCAAGGCCACCGGCGGCACCAAGGAACCCGCGGCGGCCAACACCACGGCTATTTTCACCTGTCATTTCCACTCTCCTGTCACCAAAGCTGCGATCTGTATCCTGTGGGCTGGGCCTGGCTTACCCACGCCAAGACCAAGTGCAGGCATTTTCAGCGTTTAAAGTAGCCCTTAATCATTGT
Source organism: Micropepsis pineolensis (assembly GCF_055392125.1). Lineage (NCBI taxonomy): Bacteria > Pseudomonadati > Pseudomonadota > Alphaproteobacteria > Micropepsales > Micropepsaceae > Micropepsis > Micropepsis pineolensis. Next base: position 1,778,711 of record NZ_AP042408.1, on the reverse strand, counting down.
TCTGATTAGACTAGAAAATCCTCTTGGGTTTATGACATATTGTCATGAATGATCAGATTGGGGTGCGTGATGTGGCGTGAAGAATTAGGCAGTCTGTCGTTGTTCCTTGCCGTCGCGGACGAACGCAATTTCACGCGGGCGGCCGCGCAGCTCGGCCTGTCACAATCTGCGCTCAGCCATTCGATACGACGGCTGGAGGCAAAACTGGGGCTGCGTCTGCTGACCCGCACAACGCGCAGCGTGGCATTGACCGAAGCCGGGGAACAGCTGATCAAAACGCTCAGACCCGCCCTTGACGAGATTGATCAGAGACTTGCCGCGCTTACCGAGCTGCGCGAACGCCCGGCAGGTACGGTTCGCATCTCGACCTCGAAGCATGCGGCCACCACCATACTTTGGCCCGTCATTGACCGGCTGGCAGCAGAATACCCGGACATATCGATCGAACTGAATATTGACCATGGCCTGACCGATATCGTCAACGAACGTTTTGATGCGGGGGTACGCCTTGGGGAGAGTTTGCAAAAGGACATGATCGCCGCCCCCATCGGGCCGAAGCTGCGCATGGCCGCCGTGGGGGCACCTTCCTACTTTTCTAAACGCGGAACACCCAAAACACCGGACGAGCTGGCGCAGCACGCCTGCATCAATTACCGCCTTCCCAGTGCAGGTGGCATTTATGCGTGGGAGTTTGAAAAAGCGGGCCGCGAAGTTAAGGTCAAAACCGAAGGCCAACTTGTGCTCAACGATGGCGACCTGATTGTGGATGCCGCGGTTGCCGGGCATGGCATCGCGTTTCTGCTTGAGGATCATGTCAAAAAACAACTGGCCGATGGTTCGCTGGTACGCATATTGAATGCGTGGTGCGAGCCGTTCGATGGTTATTATCTGTACTATCCAAGCCGCCGCCAGCCCACGCCTGCGTTCAGCCTGCTGCTCAACGCACTGCGTTATAAGGGCTGATCAGCCTTTGCAGAGTGTATGGATGCACACAGCGATAACAGTATTATTTTCGCACCGGGGCCAGCGCTTCAATAATCCGGCATTCGGCAATGGTGCCATGTCCGCACTGACTGATAATTTGCTTCAGTTCGTGGCGCAGCGTGTTTAAGTCGGCCAGTTTGCGTTCCACTTCGGCCAGATGGGCACGGGCAATCTGATCGACATCGGAACAGGATCGCTTGCGGTCATCGGCAAGCGCCAGCAAGGCCCGCACCTCATCAAGCGAGAAACCAAGGTCACGGCCACGACGGATAAAACTTAAACGATCCAGATGGCTTTGATCATAGACCCGATAATTGCCGGCACTGCGCAACGGTGCGGGCAGCAGATCCATCTTTTCATAATAACGGATGGTCTCGACTTTGGTGCCGGTGACACGCGCCAGATCGCCGATACGAAATGTTTCACCCATGCCGGTTGACCCTGTAGTGACTACAGGGTTTAAATAGGCTGTCCTGTTGCGTTTTGTCGAGGAAAAACATGGCCTGTTGTCACGAATGCACCACACCACAGCCCGCACACAACGCGCAGTGGCAGCGGGTGCTGTGGATTGCGCTTATCGTTAATGGCGGTTTCTTTCTGGCCGAAATCATCGCTGGCATAGCGGCTGGATCGAGTGCGCTGCAGGCCGATGCACTCGACTTTTTCGGCGATGCGGTCAATTACGCCCTCAGCCTGGGCGTGGCGGGGATGGCACTGAAATGGCGATCACGCGCCGCAATGGTCAAGGGTGCCACCATGCTGATCTTTGCGCTGTGGGTACTGGCCAGCACACTGTGGCATCTGTTCCACGCAACCATACCGCAGGCGGGGGTTATGGGCGGCGTTGGTCTGGCGGCCCTTGTCGCCAATGGCGGTGTAGCCGTGATGCTCTATCGCTTCCGCCGTGGCGATGCCAACCGGCGCTCGGTCTGGATCTGCTCGCGCAACGACGCCATCGGCAATCTGGCCGTGATGCTGGCCGCGCTGGGCGTATTCGGCACCGGCACCGGCTGGCCCGATGCCATCGTCGCGGCCATCATGGGCGGTCTGGGGCTGTGGGGCGGCATCCAGATCATGCGTCAGGCCCATGCTGAAGAGCGATAGAGGGCGGTACAATTTTAAAAAAGCATCATTCAGGCGTATGCGCCAATTTATTCAAACAGATAGCGTGGCAACAACAACGTCGTGAGACACAAACTAGCGGAATAAACTCCTGCACGATGATGTGTTTCTCATATGTGATTACAACATCAATCTGAAGCACCCGAAACATAAAATATTTCATCCGGAAAAAAGGGGGGGTACGCCATAGCAACTTTTTTGCCCCCCTATCTACGCAACCTTTTTGAAACCTGATAGGCAGCAAAGACACCAACACTGATAATCGCGACATAGCGTATGAAATACCCAAAGGTGTCACGATCAAAATCCCAATAATCAAAACTAAACAATCCCAAAAGTTTGTAGGGAATGTCTCGCTCAAAAAAGGCATAAACACCAAAGACGATAAACAAAAACGCCACAGAACACAGAACTAAACGACTGAGGCGACCAAGCGGAGGAATCCTAAAGGTCTTGCAGATCGTTGCTGTCACCATTCGCCAATTAAGTCCCAGATGCAATGATGCCAGGATTAGCACCCAATACGCAGCCATGGCATGGACGTGACGATCTAATATTGCCACTTTAACATGCAAATATGGAAAAAGGTCGTGCGAATTCGCCAGCCCGCTGGCGATGAGCAGAAGCGAAGTAGCCAGCAGCAGCAGATTAAGCGTTGTCGTAAAAACGCGACGCGGGGGCATTGCCCCCTTTCTGATAGATGCATACCAGCGTCGCGAAATAAGGTTGTGAACTAATGCAAACGCAACAAAAGCCGTACCAATGGCTTCATGAACTAGATTGCCAGTAAGTTGATATGCAAACGCAAACAACAATAGTGCAACAAGACAAAGATCGAGAGACAGTCTTGCACGCATACTATCGCGTTGTAGCGAGTTTAAACCCGCGCACCCATGCATCAATTTCAAGACCGGCATCCGCACTGCGTGCATAACCACCAGATCCGCCGCGCAGCGCTAGGCCATCGAGGATCTTCGCTTTGGGATACCGTGCGCGGATGTCATCTGGTCCGCGACCGAGACGACTGCCTTCGTGGGTACAAAACGGCAAAATGGTCTTACCGGACAAATCGTGGTGATCCATGAAGGTAAACAACGCCATCGGCAAAGTTCCCCACCAATTGGGATAACCGATGAACACGGTGCTGTACGGACCAGTGTTTGCAACGTCACTCGCCAGTTTGGGGCGAGCATTCGTCCGTTGTTCCTCTTTCGCCACCTCGGTGGTTTCGCGGTAGTCTGCAGGATAACTGTTTACGGTGCGAATCTCGACGATGTCTCCACCTACCAGCCCATGAATATGCTGCGCCACCACACGGGTGTTCCCGGTACGGGAAAAATAAACAATCAGCGTCTTTGCGGGCTTTGGGGTGGTTTGTGCGTGCGATACTTGCGGCAACATGGATGCAAGCCCACCAACCAGCAAGCCTGCTGCTGTCTCTTTTAAAATCTTACGCCGAGACGTTTCCACGGATGACGGAGCGTTAGCATCCGTAAGATTGGCGCTTTTTTCTGTGTCGTTATGTTCTGCCATGCCACAATTCCTTATGCTTATTCAGTTCAATGTACCGCCGCATAAACTTCCATAAATATAGAGCACGACTGATCATGCGATTAGCCTATGTATCCGGCAAACTCCTATGAATGGGCCTCATAAATTCCAGACGTTAAACCTGACGCGTGAGAAGTATGATTAGCAACATCACGCTGTCATTATATGATCTTGCACTGCCGCTTATGGAAAGCGAAGCGGGCATCTGGCGTGCCCGGCGCACCGCACAGCGGAAAAGTGGCGTCAAGAATATTCTTTTTAGTTAGAACAAATATACTCCTTGACCATAACGGCTACGGTTAACATTATCTTGTGGCTACGGTTCCTCGGATTTCAACATCTAGTTAAAATTTGAGGCGAAGAGGGAAGCCGGTGAAAGCCCGGCGCTGCCCCCGCAACTGTCAGCGGCGTGGTCCGATCACAGCAGTCACTGGCGCCTGAGGTGCCGGGAAGGCCAGATCGGACGCCTTAAAGCGCCCGCGGATGAGCCAGGAGACCTGCCGAAAGCACCAGTATTCGTCCTTGGGCGGGGTGTCCCGATGGGGCGCGAAAGCTGCAGATGGCGCAAAGCCGTTTGCCGTCGCGCATCTGTCTGCCCGCTATTATTGAGCCGTTGGAGGGGAGAAGCCGTTATGACCGTTCATGTCAGCCCGATTGAGGCCGCAGCCGTTGCCGGTGGGGGCAAGCCCGTGCCGGAGGATTTGTGCCTTGACCACAGTCGAGATGCCCGGCTGACCGATTTCGGCAAGGCAACCCTGATCGACCGCTATCAGTTACCCGGCGAGAGTATTCAGCACATGTTCGCCCGCGTTGCCTGTGCCTATGCCGATGATACCGCGCACGCCCAGCGGCTGTACGATGCGATTTCGCAGTTGTGGTTCATGCCCGCCACCCCGGTCTTAAGTAATGGCGGCACCAGCCGCGGATTACCGATTTCCTGCTTCCTCAACGCGGTGCCCGATACGCTGGACGGCATTGTCGATACCTGGAACGAGAATGTGAAGCTCGCCTCCAACGGTGGCGGCATTGGCACCTATTGGGGCGGGGTGCGGTCGATCGGCGAAAGCGTCAAGGGCTGCGGCGAAACATCCGGCATCATTCCGTTCATCCGCGTGATGGACAGCCTGACACTGGCGATTTCACAAGGCTCGCTCCGGCGCGGTTCGGCGGCGGTGTATCTTGACGTCTATCACCCCGAGATCGAGGAATTTCTCGAAATCCGTACATCATCGGGGGATTTCAACCGCAAAAGCCTCAACCTGCATCACGGTGTTGCCATCACTGATGAATTCATGGAAGCGGTGCGCAATGATGCGCCCTTCTCCTTACGCAGCCCCAAGACCGGCGCCCCCTTGCGGCAGGTCAACGCCCGCCAGTTATGGCAGCGCATTCTGGAAACCCGCCTGCGCACCGGCGAACCCTATCTTCTCTATATCGACACGGTGAACCGCGCCCTGCCCGAGCATCACAAGGCGCTGGGCCTGAAGGTGCGTTCGTCTAATCTGTGCGCCGAAATCGTGCTGCCATCGGGTGAAGACCATCTGGGCAATATGCGCACGGCGGTGTGCTGCCTGTCGTCGCTCAACATTGAAACCTGGGATGAATGGTCCACCGTTCCGGGCTTTGTTGAAGATGTGCTGCGCTTCCTCGACAATGTTTTAAGTGACTTTATCGCCAACGCCCCACCCGCCATGGCCAATGCCGCCTATGCCGCGCTGCGCGAACGATCGGTCGGCCTTGGCGTGATGGGCTTTCATTCGTTTCTGCAAAGCCGTGGCATTGCCTTTGAAAGCGCCCTGGCCAAATCCTGGAACTTAAAAATCTTCCGTAAGTTACGCGCGGAAGCCGATGCGGCGTCCCACACGCTGGCCGAAGAACGCGGCCCCTGCCCCGATGCCGCAGAACAGGGCGTGATGGAGCGCTTCTCGCACAAGATCGCCATTGCCCCCACCGCATCGATCAGCATCATCTGCGGTGGCACCAGCGCCTGTGTTGAACCCATTCCGGCCAATATTTATACGCATAAAACACTGTCGGGGTCGTTCTCGGTCTATAACCCGCACCTAAAGCGCATACTGGCCGAACGCGGCGCTGATACGCCGGTGGTGTGGCAATCGATCATCGCCGCCGAAGGCTCGGTTCAGCATCTGGAGTGTCTGTCGGCGGATGAAAAGATCACCTTTCGCACCGCGTTTGAAATTGATCAGCGCTGGATCATTGAACTGGCCGCCGACCGCGCGCCGTTCATCTGCCAAAGCCAGTCGATCAATCTGTTCATCCCGAGCGATGTCCCTAAATGGGATCTGCATATGCTGCACTGGACGGCGTGGGAAAAGGGCCTCAAAAGCCTGTATTACTGCCGCTCAAAATCCCTGCAGCGCGCGGCGTTTGCCGGGGAAACGCAGGCTGCTGTCAAGGTTGATGTCGAAACAGGCCCCACCAACTATGACGAATGCCTGGCCTGCCAGTAAACGGCCTTTCAGTAACAAACGATACGCATACGGATTTGAACATGAGTGATATTCTGAACATCAACCCGATGGATCTGATCGGCACCGGCCGGGTTGGTCTGTTGCAAACCTCTGGCACCTATAATGTTGACCGCTACCCGTGGGCCTATGCCTACTGGAAAAAACAGCAGCAGATCCACTGGATGGGCGAGGAAGTGCCGTTGGGCGAAGATGTCAAAGACTGGGCATCAGACCGGGTATCGGATACCGAACGCAATCTGCTGACCCAGATTTTCCGCTTCTTCACCCAGTCGGATGTTGAGGTCGGCGACAATTATATGAAGCGCTATCTGCCGATTTTCCAGCCGCTGGAAATTCAGATGATGCTGGCCGCCTTCACCAATATGGAGACGGTGCATATCGACGCCTATGCCCTGCTGCTCAAAACGCTGGGCATGCCGCAGGTCGAATTTGAAGCCTTCCGCGACTACAGCGCCATGCGCGATAAAGCCGATTATATGCATACCTTCGGCGTTGATACCGTGGCCGATGTATCCCGTACGCTGGCGATGTTTGGCGGCTTCACCGAAGGCATGGCGCTGTTCGCCAGCTTTGCCATGCTGCTCAACTTCCCGCGCTTCAACAAGATGAAGGGCATGGGCCAGATCGTCACCTGGTCGGTGCGCGATGAAAGCCTGCATTGCGAAGGCATCACGCAACTGTTTCACGCCTGGAATGCCGAAACCGGCGCACTGACCAAAACCGTGCGTGATGACATTCTGGACGTTGCCAAAACCATGGTCGGGCTGGAAGAAAAATTCGTTGATCTGGCGTTTGAACTTGGCCCGGTTGAAGGCATGGGACCGAAAGATATTCAGGCCTATGTCCGCTACATTGCCGACTGGCGGCTGACCCAGCTCAAACTGCCGGTGCTGTTCGGCCATTTCCGCGCCACCGACACCGGTTATGAACAGATCAAACCGCACCCGCTACCCTGGCTGGTCGAAATTCTGAACGGCGTCGAGCACGCCAATTTCTTTGAACAGCGCGCCACCGAATATTCCAAGGCTTCCAGTCTGGGCAACTGGGAAGGTGCCGATGGCGTCTGGGCCGAATTCGACAAGCGCAAGGGCTGACCCCGCATTACAAAAATGAAAGCCCGCCGGATGAATAAATCAATCCCGGCGGGCTTTTCTTTGCCGGGGTCATGCTGTTATGTCCTGCACGCTTTGCCGCCCAGAGTGTGCGACACACCATTGACAGGAACCCAAACCATGCACGACGCCCCGCTGGAAGCCCACGAACAGACCGAACATGCCGTCCACGCACCAGATCGTTTTGTTGCGCGCGCGGCCATTCTGGTTTCTGCGCTGGCAGTATTGGCTGCGGTATCAGGGAATCTTGAATCGCTTGAGGCGTCTCAAGCGCTGGCGACCTCCAGCGAGGCAACGTTGCGCCAGGACGAAGCCACCGATGCCTGGGGCGAATATGAAGCCGACAGCCTGAAGCGCCATCTCTATACCCTTGCGCAGGATCTGAACCCCGCGCAAAAGCAAAAATACGCCGAAACCGCCAAAGAAAATGCCGACAAACAAGCGGCAATTCGCGCCAAGGCCAAAGCCGCCGAAGCAACCCGCACCCAGCTTGAGGCCGAAAGCCGTGAGCATGAAAACCGTCATCACGGGCTGACCGGCGCGGCAACCCTGTTTGAAATCGCCATATCACTGGCCACGGTCTCGATTATCACCCGTAAAAACTGGCTGTGGCAGTCTGGCGTTGCCCTGGGCATCGGGGGGCTGATCCTGCTGGCGGCGGCCTATCTGTAAGGCCGCACCATTTCAAGCCGCGCGCCCGGGCTTCAGGGCACGCTGCATCATCACCGTATCGACCCACTGACCTAATTTAAATCCAACCGCCGTTATGGTTCCCACCGGTTGAAAGCCCAAACGGCGGTGTAAAGCGATGGACCCCGTATTGCCGCTGTTGCCAATAACGGCCAGCATTTGATGCCACGGCCCATCCATACAGCAGGCAATCAACGCCTCCAGCAAAGCCGTACCAATTCTTTCACCAACACAGTTGTTATCGACATACACCGAATCCTCGACACTGAAACGATAGGCCGGGCGCGGCCGGTAACTGCTGGCATAACAATAGCCCACCACCGCCCCCTGACGCATGGCAACCAGATAAGGAAATCCCGCCGCCACGATTTTAGCGCGGCGAGACAGCATTTCCTCTACACTTGGGGGTATTTCTTCAAACGTTGCCAATCCAGTCAGTACATAATGGGCATAGATTGCCAGAACTGATGCCATATCCTCGATCTGTGCCGGGCGAACTGTAATGGCACCAGCAGCCACAGAGCTTTCACGAACAAACATATACGTTCCTTCAACCGAACCAGCACAGAAACTGCACCGATCAAATATATAAGGAAATATTTGTTTTCTTATACATTGCATAATATATTCTTGGCATGCGCAATCTGAACCTTGATCATTTGCAGGCCTTTGTTGCCGTGGTCGAACGCGGCAGTTTTTCGGCCGCTGCAGATCAGCTTCATCTTACCCAACCCGCGGTGAGCCTGCGTATTCTTCAGCTTGAGAAAAATCTCGGCGTAACACTGATCGAACGTGTTGGCAGACGCCCTCAACCAACCGCTGCCGGGGCCGAACTTATGGCTCATGTTGGTGCCATTGATACCGCCGTTACGACTGCCGTGGAGGCTGTTGGTCAGTATACCGGCACAACCACGGGCCGTATCCGGCTTGGTACCGGTGCAACCGCCTGCATTTATCTGTTGCCGCCACTATTGAAAGATCTGCGCCGGACATACCCGCGGCTTGAAATTACGGTGACGACCGCAAACACCGACGATATTGTCACAGCTATTATGGAAAACCGTCTGGATATCGGCCTGGTTACATTGCCGGTCAGCGGTCGCAGCCTGGAAATCATCCCCACGGTGAAGGACGAATTTCTATTGGTCGCCCCGCCAGATATGAAACTGCCTGCACGCATCACACCGGGTGCGTTGTCAGATACCCCCGTGCTGCTGTTTGAGCAGGGGGCTAACACACGCCGGATTATCGATAAATGGTTTGCGCACAAAGATATAAAACCGGTGCCGATCATGGCGTTGGGAAATGTCGAAGCGATCAAGGAACTGGTTGCCGCCGGTCTGGGATGTGGCATCATTCCCGCACTGGCGCTGCGCCGGGAACAGAAACGAGACGACATCATCATCCGCCCGCTAGCACCCCAACTCTACCGTCAATTGGCGGTCGTCATCCGGCGGGACAAGCGCCTGACTGCAGGGTTGAAACACCTGCTGCACATATTAAGCATACTACCAAATCAAGATGGCCGTCGGGCCAATAGTGTATCGCGGGCCTAAAGGGTGCTATCCTGATCGACAGCATCACAGCCCCGACGCCATCGCGCCAGACCTTTTCAAGAAGTCCTGCACCCATGCAAACCGCCAAGCCCCGCCTTATCGTCGGTATCACCGGTGCCACCGGCATCCTCTATGGCATCCGCGCCCTGCAGATGCTGAAGGCGCTGCAGATCGAAACCCATCTGGTGATTTCACGCGCAGGCGAAATGACCCGCGCCTATGAAACGGGTTTAAGCCACGACGATCTGGCGGGGCTGGCGGATCATGTTTACCCCATTGGCGATGTTGGGGCGGCGATCTCCAGCGGTTCGTTCAAGACCATGGGGATGCTGATCGCGCCGTGTTCGGTACGCACCCTGGCCGAGGTGGCGACGGGCATGAGCACCACATTGCTGACCCGTGCTGCCGACGTGACGCTGAAAGAACGGCGCAAACTGGTGCTGATGGTGCGCGAAGCCCCGCTGCATGCCGGGCATATCCGCAACATGCTGGCAGTAACCGAAATGGGTGGTATCATCCATCCGCCCATGCCAGCCTTCTACACCAAGCCCAAGACGATCGAGGATATTGTCGATCACAGCGTCAGCCGGGCGCTCGACAGCTTCGGGCTGGATGCGCCCGACATGGTGCGGTGGCAGGGAATGGCCCAATAGGAATTTAACACACTGTAATTAAACGATATTTTTACTTATTAAATTAAATTGCGCACAATACAATTGTGCACTATACATATTCCCGAAACGTAACATACGAGGGATACACCCATGAGCACATTGTACACGACCAAGGTCACCGCCATTGGCGGGCGCAGCGGTTCGGTTAAAAGCGAAGACGGTATTCTGAGCCTTGATCTGGCCCTACCCGCCGGTCTGGGCGGCAAGGGCGGCGCCACCAACCCGGAACAGCTGTTTGCCGCCGGTTACGCCGCCTGTTTTGAAAATGCCGTGCTGCATGTTGCCCGGAACCAGAAAGTGGCGCTGAAGGATCAGGATGTTGTGGTGCTGGCCACGGTCGGCATTGGCGCCAATGCCAGCGGCGGGTTTGAACTGTCGGTGGCGCTTGACACCACCATCACCGGGCTTGACCAGCAGGCGGCCGAGACTATCGTGCAGGCAGCCCATTCCGTATGCCCCTATTCCAACGCAGTGAAGGGCAATATCGACGTTAAAATCACGGTGACAGTGAAGTAATGCCCAAACAGCACCCAGGCGATACAGAGTTAGAAATCCCTGCCATTGCGGTGGAGGGCCTGCGGCCCCCTGCCAGCACTGACGAGATTCTGAAACTGGGTAATCAGCTGTGCTTTCCGCTCTATGCGGCGGCCAATTTGATTACGCGGCTCTACCGGCCGGCGCTGGATCGCCTGGGGCTAACCTATCCGCAATATCTGGTCATGCTGGTGCTGTGGGAAAAAGCCCCGCAAAGCGTCAGTGATCTGGGGGCGTGCCTCTATCTCGACAGCGGCACGCTGACCCCGCTGCTCAAACGCATGGAAAGCGCCAGGCTGATCACCCGCACACGCGACGCCGAAGATGAGCGCCGTGTGCAGATTGCACTGACCCCGAAGGGCCGCAAGCTGAAGCAGGATGCCTATGCCATACCGGCCCAGATCTGTGGTGCCATGGGCCTGTCGCTGGACGAACTGATCGCCTTACGCGGCACCATGCAGAAACTGCTCGGCGCGCTGGCTAAAGCGCAGCATTAAGATAAAACGCTGAACGTCTCGCGATACTGCTTTTCGGAAAAGCCGCGCAGTACAGTTTCGCCGGTTTCCAGCACCGGGCGGCGGATCAGCGTCGGCTTGGCCATCATCAGCACAATTGCCTTGGCCTGATCGAGGTTCTCCTTATCGCCCGCCGACAGGCCGCGATAGGTCAGACTGGCGCGGTTCATCACCTTTTCCCAACCCGCCAGTTTGCACCATTGTTTTAATTTGGCTTCGTCCGCACCCTGGGTTTTAAAATCGTGGAAGCCATAGGCGATGCCATGGGCATCAAGCCAGCCGAGCGCCTTTTGCACCGTACTACAGGTCGAAAGGCCATAAACCATCACGCTCATTGCGGCACCTTTTGCTAACGGGGAAGTCCGCCCCCTTGTTTTACGGCCCATGATGCACGCGGCAAGTCCCGCGGTGCAACAGGGATAAAACCACAAAAAACGTAGAGGAACCGGACGGCGGCTATTTTCTAACTATTCTTTAGGCTGATTAAGCTGCCGGACCACCCGCGCCGGATTGCCCACAGCCAGACTGTCGGCGGGAATATCATGCGTGACCACCGCGCCCGCACCGATCACCGTACGGTCACCAATCGTTACGCCGGGGCAGATGGTGACATGGCCACCAATCCAGCACTCCTTACCGATCACCACCGGGCGGCAATCTTCCCAGACGCGCCGGTCGACCACTTCGAGCGGGTGCTGGGCGGTATAGATATGTACGCCCGGCGCAATCAGTGTACCGGCACCGATCTTCACCGTGCCGCCATCCAGAATGACCGCGCCAAAATTAATGAAGACGCGTTCCTCGGCATAGATATAGCGGCCATAATCGCAATGAAATGGCGGTTCGATATAGAGGTCTTTGGCCGAGTTAGGACACAGCTCGTTGATAATGCTCTGCTGATGATCGCTATAGGCTTCGGTAACATTAAGCCGATGCAGGATCTTCTTGGTCTTGAGGCGGACGCCAAGCAATTCCGGGCCATGGGCATCATAGGGCTCGCCCGCGAGCATTTTCTCTTCTTCGGTTTTCATCGCTGACACTTTTAAATTGTCTGAGTAAATTTGGAGGCGTTGGTATAACAGAAAATCATGCGACAATGCAGCAGAAATAACGAGGCGATTATATTGAAAGCCCCCCTGAAGATACTAAATAAAAACACTCAGGTATCGCCTCGGGATGCCGCATACGTCCTCAAACAGCACCGGGCTGGCACAATTTGCGTCCGGTAAACCAGCAACAGAAGGAACGCAGATGATCGACCTGTATTACTGGACCACGCCCAACGGCCACAAGATCACGATTTTTCTGGAAGAAGCCGGGCTGGACTATACCCTGCACCCGGTGAACATCAGTAAGGGCGAACAGTTTAAGCCCGAATTTCTGGCCATTGCGCCAAACAACCGCATTCCGGCAATTGTCGATCACGAACCGGCTGATGTCGGGGCACCGATCAATCTTTTTGAATCGGGTGCCATCCTCGAATATCTCGCCGACAAGACCGGCAAGTTCCTGCCGCAAGACACGCGCCAGCGGACCGAGGTCATGCAATGGCTGTTCTGGCAGATGGCAGGGCTTGGCCCCATGGCTGGCCAGAACCATCATTTCACCCAATACGCCCCGGAGAAAATCCCCTACGCCATCGACCGCTATATCAAAGAAACCGCGCGGCTTTATGGGGTACTGGATAAACGACTGGCGGATCGTGCCTTTGTGGCGGGGCAGTACTCCATTGCCGATATGGCGATCTATCCCTGGATTGTGCTGCACGCGATGCAGAGCCAGAATCTGGAAGACTTCCCGCATTTGAAACGCTGGTTTGAAAGCCTCGAGACCCGCCCGGCGATCAAACGAGCCTATGCCCGTGCTGCCGAGGTCAACCCGAACGCCGTCAAATCCGTCGCATCGAAATAACTGCAAAGCGCAGCTTTCACAAATACGCGATCAGTTCTTGCAGGAAAAGCCACCCGGATGCGGTGGCTTTTTCTGTTTTACCTATACGGCATAACAATCAGTTTGAAAAAAAGCGGGCTGACAATGCCCCACCACACAGACTGCCCCCTTATAATTTGCACAACGCGACATAATCACACGATCTCGTAACTGGCGATTTCTTTCAAAACCACTATTTTAAAAACCAATAAAAAAAGGGGAAAACGTATTTGAAAAAACATACACTCAGTAACCTGTCCGCAATCATTATGGCGTTTGGTCTGGCCCATTCGGTTATAGCTGAAACATTACCGCCGGTCCGGATCATACTGGTGGGGGATTCGACCATGGCCCGCAAAAGCGGATATGGCGAGGCATTCTGCGCACAGTTCACAGCAGAAGTAACCTGCATAAACCGTGGGCGTGGCGGCCGCAGCACCAAAAGTTATCGCGTCGAAGGCATATGGGATAAGGACGTCTTATCTGAATTAAAAAATCCGAACACCGCGGACGGACGCGCCTATGACAAAACCTATGTCCTGATGCAATTCGGCCATAATGACGGCTCACCCAAGCCTGAACGCCATACCGATGTGCTGTGGGAGTATCCGGCCAATCTGTCAGCGTATGCAAAGGACGTGAAAGCAACTGGTGCGGTTTTCATTCTGGTCACGCCCCTGTCACAGCGCAACTTCGTACATGGGCATCTGCTGCCTGATCGTATCGCCCCCTACGCCGCGTCGATGCATAATGTGGCCATCAGCGACGACCTGCCCCTTGTTGATCTTTTCGCCGAAAGCCAGAAAGCGGTTCAGGCGATGGGGTTAGTTCAGGCCAATCATACCCTGGCAGGCGGGCCAATTCCCAAAAACGTTTTGGATACAGAAGCCACCGGCACATCGGTTCCGCCGCAGACCGAAACCGATGCATCGCAGGTTCAGGGCAGCAGCCTGCAACCATTTGACTACACACACCTGAATCAGACGACCGGCGCAAGTTTCTTCGGTGCCATGGTCGCAGACCTTCTGATCCAGAATCAGCCCGGGCTGGCTCAATACCGCAAGGCAAAATAGCACACGAATAAACGATACAGAGGATGCCACCGCCAAAAGCCGCCGGTTACCCGGCGGCTTTTATTGCAGGTAAAGTGGTGGGGCGCCATAATACTCCGGCGCGCCATCAAACCAAACATCGATCCGGTCGAGCACAAAGCCGGGGTCAAGCGCATAAACCTCCAGCCGGTGCCGCCCGGCAGGTAGCGAATTGCGCACCACGGTTCGCACCGCCGTGTTAGACAGAACATTACGTTTCCATTCTTCGCTGCGCCCGAAGGTTTCGAAATCGAGGATCTGCAGCGCACCACCATCAATCCGAATGCCGATCCGCAGACCATTGGCCGAGGTCAGCGGATGCACCGGCAGCCCGACAAAATCGAGCATCGCATCGGTTTTATCCCGCGTATTGAAAGAATATACCAGCGGCGCAATACCCGCCACATTATCGGATGTGGGCAAATCGAGCCTGCTGCGCAGGGCGGTCCCGCGGGATCCCAGCCCCGGCATCACCTGCCACGCGGCACTGGTGGACCCGACAGCCGCCAGCGAAATTATGTGATTACGTTCGGCCACTGCACCATCGGCGGCTTTAATCCGCTGAACTGTGACCGGATAGCTTTTACCGGCGCACATCACGCTGCCGCCTTGCAGGTCCGCGCCACCATCATAATGCAGGGCAACGCGTTGCTCGAAACCGTTGGCCGCATTCAGCATACCACGATCCGCCGCAGGCTGAAGCCCACTGACGCCTGAAAAATGCCACGGTGCAGGTTGGCCAAAACTGTAAACCGTCAGGCTATGTGTGGCGGGCAGACCGGCGACAAAGATCAGTTCGCCACTATCAACCGCGCACCCGGGCCGGTCAGGCAGGTTCCAATGCGGATATAGCGGTTCATCAAATACCGGCAGACGACGCGGCGCCATATCCATCATATAACGCCACTTACCACCATTCAGGCTGTTATATCTGGCCGTGTCAGCCACTATGCGGGCATGGGCGGCACGGGCCTGATCAACATAAAAATTGACATTGGCACGCCCCTGTTTGGCATACAGCGCCGCCAGATCCAGCTTCAGCACCCGCTCGTTAAGGCTGGCGGCAGCGCGCACCGGATACAGCACCAGCTGAAAATAGGCATCTTTCTGCCCGGGCTTAAGCTGTGCGTCCAGCGCTTCTGCGCGCCGGGTTAAAGCCGCATAACGCTCCAGCCTGTTTTGCGCCTCGGCCCCACCGCTACGGATATATGCGCTGATGACGTTGGGGCGGGTTGGCTCGGTCTGACTGAAGCCCATAAATTCCGGCCGCCGTTCAAAGGCCAGATCATAATATTCGGTCATGATGGCCGCAATTTCCGCAGCGACCTCCGGGCCGAACTGCAACGCGGCCCACTGGTTTAAGTGCGCCTGAGGGCTTTGTGCCGCAATATGCTGATCAAACGCCAGACTGAGGAAATAGTCGGTCAGATACTCGCCGGGTTTAATATCGCCAACATTGACAACCCAGACATTGCGCGCCCCCATCTGCCAGGCACGCTCCATCTGTTCACGGATCAATGCCGGATGCGTCGTCGCCAGCCAGAGATAATCATGTGGCCGCCCCCAATAGGAGATGTGATAATACACCCCAGATCCACCGGGCCGTTTATTCTCCTGCGGCGTAGAAAGTTCGCTGATATAGCCATAATTGTCGTCCGGCCAGATCAGCGTCACATCCTGCGGCACTTTAAGCCCCGCTCGATAGGTATCGAGCACTTCTTTATACAGTGTCAGCACCTGCGGCACAGTATCGGGCGGCTTGTGCAGCGTATCGGCCAGCAGCCCACGCTGGATTTTAAACACCTCGCTCAGGGCGTCACGGGCGGCTTCGGGCGTTGCGGCCCCCTCCATCGCGGAATCATGTTTGCCGCGCAGACCAATACTATAGATCGTATCGAAATCTTTGACCTCGGTAACACGCTGGCGCCAATAGGTGGTGAGCGCCTCACGGTTGGTGAAAAAATTAAACGCCCCGCGCTGCTGCTCATCCCACTCACGCACATTATTGCGCATCATTGGTTCAGCATGCGAGGTACCAACCACAATGGCATAATCGCGCGCGGTTTCCGCATTGCCCTTGACCTGATAAAAAGGTCTGGTTGAATCGTGCATGGCAGGCCAGATCAGATTGGCTTTAAGCCGCCACAGCAATTCAAAAATCCGGGCATAGGTTTTGGGGCCGATATCGCCGGTTTCCGGTTCATAGGTTTTGGCCGCCCAGGGCTGCAGCCCCCAATCCTCGTCATTTAAAAAAATTCCGCGATAGCGCACCGAAGGAACATCCGACAGATGCAGGGTGCCATCGACCGAAATATAATCGCGTTTGCGCGGGGGCACATCGGCCCACCATTGCCAGGGGGAAACACCAAGCGCGCGGGTCAAATCCATAGCCCCCCAGATCGCGCCCCGCGTATCAGACCCGGCCAGTATCAGATACCGCTGCCGTGGATCACGCTTTGAAGCAACCAATAACCGTTCATAGCGTTCCCACTGCCCTTTTAAGGCTGCGGTATCAATTGCAACCCCGGCGTCTTCGGCAATGGCGCGGATCAGCGGGGAATCATACCGCCCGATCACAATACAAACCGTGCGGCAGTCTGCCTTGTTTGATGCACGCTGCGGGGCCATTCCTGTCACAGCCTGCAGATCATGGGCCAGAACATCCCCGGCAAGCTGAAGCGGGCGCTCATCCCCGGTCAGGATCGCGGCAAGCTGGTGCCCATCAAACAACGTCACCGTTTCAGCGGATGCTTTGGTGCCAAGCGCGGCCACCAAGGCCAATGCCGCAATCCATTTGATACCGTACAATCGTTTCAGTCCTGCCCGAATATTCTATTTTAGGCAGAGTAGATCATGCGCCATACCGGCGGGTCAATTTTTATACATATATTGGGCCTTGATACCACATAGTAGTAACGACATTTTGAACCCGGTTTTGGCTGAGGCCTGCAACACAATTACCCATACCCTGCAAATGGTTAAGGCTAAAAATCGCCTTGCGCAGGCATTTGCGGGCATGCAATATACTCCCCCCTAGTATAAGGAACGCCGCGCCGGTGCCCCATACCCCACAAGAAAAGAAGCACGCCCTGACACGGGTGCGCCGCATCCGCGGCCAGCTTGATGCGCTGGAACGTGCACTGGAGGACGGCGCGCCCTGCGCCCCCGTATTGCAGCAGATTGCCGCCATTCGCGGTGCGGTAAACGGGCTGATGGGTGGGGTACTGGAAAGCCATATGCGGGAAACCTTTGCCCCGCGTGCAGAAACATCAAAGAACGAACAGGCGGCGGTGGACGATATTCTCCGCCTGATCCGTTCTTATCTTCGCTGATCAAAATTTTATACGAAACAAACCAAATGAGGCCCCACATGAAATCCCGTGCTGCCGTTGCCTTCGCCGCCGGAAAGCCGCTGGAAATTGTCGAGATCGATGTCGCCCCGCCACGTGCCGGTGAGGTGCTGATCAAGATCAGCCATACCGGTGTCTGCCATACCGATGCCTTCACCCTGTCAGGCGACGACCCCGAAGGCGTATTCCCTGCCGTGCTGGGCCATGAAGGCGCCGGTGTGGTGGTCGAGGTTGGGGAAGGCGTCACCAGCGTGGCCCCCGGTGATCATGTCATCCCGCTCTACACCGCCGAATGCGGTAAATGCGAGTTCTGTAAATCCGGCAAAACCAATTTGTGCATTGCCGTGCGCGCCACGCAAGGCAAAGGTTTAATGCCGGACGGCACTACACGCTTTTCCTATAATGGCCAGCCGATTTATCATTACATGGGCTGCTCTACTTTTAGCGAATATACCGTAGTGGCGGAAGTTTCGCTGGCCAAGATCAATCCGCACGCCAATCACGAACAGGTCTGCCTGCTCGGCTGTGGCGTCACCACCGGCATTGGCGCGGTGCACAACACCGCCAAGGTGCAACCAGGTGACAGTGTGGCGGTGTTTGGGCTTGGCGGCATTGGTCTGGCGGTTATTCAGGGCGCACGACAGGCCAAAGCGGGTCGCATTTTCGCGATTGACACCAACCCGACAAAATTTGATCTGGCCAAAAGTTTTGGTGCTACCGACTGCGTCAACCCGAAAGATTACGACAAGCCGATCCAACAGGTGATTATCGAAATGACCGGCTGGGGCGTTGATCATTCGTTTGAATGTATTGGCAACGTCAATGTCATGCGCGCGGCGCTGGAATGTGCCCATCGCGGCTGGGGGCAGTCGATCATTATCGGCGTCGCCGGGGCTGGTCAGGAAATCTCGACCCGCCCGTTCCAGCTTGTCACGGGCCGCAGCTGGCGTGGCACGGCCTTTGGCGGCGTCAAGGGCCGCACACAACTGCCGGGCATGGTGGAAGATGCCATCCGGGGCGATATTGAACTGGCCCCCTTTGTCACCCACACCTTACCGCTCGACCGTATTAATGAAGCCTTCACCCTGATGCACGAAGGCAAATCGATCCGCACCGTTATCCACTACTAATGGGGCACACCCATCGGGTGACGAGGAAGATCACAATGGAACGCATCGAACACCATGCCGCCTTTGGCGGCTGGCAGGACGTTTATCGTCACCAGTCAGGAACACTCGGCTGCGCGATGTGTTTTGCCGTCTATCTGCCGCCACAAGCCGAGAAAACCCGGCTGCCAGTACTTTACTGGCTCTCGGGTCTGACCTGTACCGAGCAGAACTTCATCACCAAAGCGGGGGCGCAACGTTACGCTGCCGAACACGGCATCATTCTGGTGGTGCCCGATACCAGCCCGCGCGGCAACGACATTCCCGACGATGCCGCCTATGATCTGGGTCAGGGCGCAGGTTTCTATCTCAACGCCACGGCAAAGCCATGGGCGGCACATTTCCGCATGGCAGATTATGTCGCCTTTGAACTGCCCCAGACCATCGAGGCCAATCTCCCGGCCACCAATGTGCGCGCGATTTCCGGCCATTCAATGGGCGGCCATGGCGCGTTGACACTGGCGCTGAAAAATCCCGGCCGGTATCGCAGCGTTTCGGCCTTTGCCCCCATTGTCGCCCCGTCACAGGTGCCGTGGGGCCAGAAGGCTTTTACGGCCTATTTCGGTGAAGATCAGCACGCATGGAAAGCCCATGATGCGGTCGAACTGATCGCGGGGGCAACCGAACGTTTGCCGATATTGGTCGATCAGGGGCTGGGTGACGAGTTTCTGCAAACCCAGCTAAAGCCAGAGCTTTTGCGCGCCGCCTGTGATGCCGCCCACCATCCGCTGACGCTGAACCTGCGCGACGGCTATGACCACAGTTACTATTTCATCGCCAGCTTTATCGGCGACCACATCGCGTTCCATGCAACCACGATGCAGGGATAAAACAAAACCCTCACCCGGCATTGTCGGGTGAGGGCTTTTAGATATTCTGGCGAGCTTATTCCTCTGCCGCGCTCTTTTTGACCACCGGCAGCAAAACGGCGCTGTGGCCATCGGCGCCATGCTCCACCGTCATCGTTGCCGCTTTAAAATCTCCCGGCTGGGCAAACAGAATATTGGGCACGAAGGTCTGTGGATTGCGGTCATAAAGCGGGAACAGGCTCGACTGCACCTGCACCATAATCCGATGCCCCGGCTTGAAGACATAATTCACCGTAGGCAGACGGAATTTATATTCCTGCACCACACCGGCCGCAATCGCCTCGGGCTGCGCGAAACTCTTGCGATAGCGACCACGGAAAATATCGAGACTGATGGGGAGCTGATAGCCGCCCAGTTCCGGCTGCTCGGAGACGCTTGCCGGATAGACGTCGATCACCTTGACCACAAAATCGGCGTCGGAACCGGTGGTTTTGACGAACAGGTCGGCCACCGGTGCCCCCTGCACCGTCACCGGTGCGGTCAGCACATCGGTCTGATAGCTCAGCACATCGGTGCGCACCGCAGCAAAGCGCTGATCCTGCACCAGCCAGCTTTTCCACCGCGCCCGCTCGCCAAACGAAACCGGATTAGGCAGGAACGGCACCGGCTTGACCGGATCGGAAACATAGGAATCCGCCCCCGCCTTAGGCTTTTCAAAACCAAGACCAAAACCCGCCTGCAAATACAGCGGTTTGAGTTTTTGCTGATCCGCCACCGGCCAGTTGTTGAAACGGTCCCAATGCTTTTCAACCGCGTTATAGATCAGCGCCTGTGGCAACGGCTTCGATTTGGCACCCTTCAGATAGGTATTGAAGAACGGAATCAGCACATCACGGCGGAAATCCGCTGCCGTGTCGCCCGGCCATTTGAGCGGCCCCAGCGCATCGCCGGTAAAATTGACCTGACTGTGGAACCACGGCCCCATCACCAGATGGTTGTTGGCAGCGTGCCCCGCCTTTTTCAGCTCTTCCCAGCTATGGATTGCACCATACATATCCTCCTGATCCCACAGCCCCTGCAGCCACAGGGTGGGCACATTGGAGGGATGCTGCGTCACGATCTTGTCCAGCGCCTGCAACTGCCAGAACGCGTCATAGGCCGGATGGGCAGCAAAGCGGTTCCACCACGGCAATTGCCTGAAACCATATTTTTCCGCCAATGCACCGGCGCTGCCCGCATCGAGGAAATTCTGATAATCATCCTCGCCCTGAAAGGCGAAACCATCGCCGCGGCCAGTGCGTGCAGTCTGACCGGAGTAATAGTCCAGACTGTTCTGACGGAACGCACCGTTGTGGTACCAGTCATCACCCATCCAGCCATCAATCATCGGGCTTTCGGGCGCGGCCACCTTCAGCGCCGGGTGCGGCCCCAACAGCGCCATCGTCACGGTCCAGCCGTCATAGGACGAACCGATCATACCAACCTTGCCATTGGTCTCCGGCAGGTTCTTCACCAGCCAGTCGATGGTGTCATAGGCGTCGGTGGTGTCATCCGTGGCTGTGGGGTTTAAGGGCCCACGCGGCGGGCGGGTCATAACATAATCGCCCTTGGAACCATGTTTGCCGCGGATGTCCTGAAACACGATGATATAGCCGTCATCAGCCCATTCGCGGCAGGCCATGCGCACCGCATCCCGCATCATCGGCTTACTGTCATCGGCCATGCTGTCGGCGTTATAGGGCGTGCGCTCCAACAAGACGGGCAGGTTCTTTGCCCCGTTGGGAACGATGATGACAGTGTGCAGGGTGACACCATCGCGCATCGGGATATTCACTTCACGCCGGACATAATTATAGCCGGGGCGCGTCGCCTGCCATTTGGCGGCAATATCGGTGCCGGTCTGCACCATATCCGGCGTAACACCCGATGCCGACGATGTGGGTGGCGCGGCAAGGGCCGCTGCACTGACCACAAGCGGCAAAGCAAAAGCACTGACAATAAGACGACGCATGAATACCCCGTTAGAACATAGTGAAATCAGGCCAGTTTACGAGCCCACGGCATCATGACCGCAAAATACGGTCTTTGTCACCCCACCGGCGATGACAGCCATCCGCGGCCTCACCAGGATGTGAAAAAACACCCGGAATTTCACGTATGCTTAATGGGAAATGCGCACCAAAATCAGCACACTGCCCAATGGGCAGGCAGCCCCGCCTCAAAATCCCGCTGCCGCCCTATGGCGCGGTGGCCTTGCACGTGGCAAGCGTCGGCTGCGTCGTGGCGGTCAGCAGGCCGAGGCGATAGGGCAGCCGGATATAGTCGAGCCCATCATGGCCCGGTGGCAAACCCTGATAGAGAAATTGCAGCGGCTTGCAGGCATCAATCGTCATGCTCTGGTCATTGCCGTCACGCAGCAGCTCGCCATGCGACACGCCAATGGCCCAGGGCGCACCATCAAAGCGGACATTCGCCGTACCGGCGAACGGATGTTCCACCGTATCGGCCAGTGGTTGCCACGCGCCATCCAGCCGGTCGC
Source organism: Micropepsis pineolensis (assembly GCF_055392125.1). NCBI lineage: Bacteria > Pseudomonadati > Pseudomonadota > Alphaproteobacteria > Micropepsales > Micropepsaceae > Micropepsis > Micropepsis pineolensis. The sequence continues at coordinate 1,756,597 of NZ_AP042408.1, read as the reverse complement.
TTTGCCAGATGCGGAAATAGCGCCCGGAAGGCCCCATCGCCTCGACCATCGTGACATAACGGTTCGCGCCCGCGATTTTATAGGTCATGCTGGCTTCAAACAATTTTTCCTTGCTATCGGACAGCACCATCACGGTCTTGCCAAAGCCGTGCGGAAAATCCTTCAGCGCGGTCTGAGATCGATAAAGATGGCCGTTATCATCGGTGTTGAACAGATAGCAGGTCTTCTGATCGCAGATGTTCCAGAAATCGAGCCAGCCGCCCCCACCGTTACGGATCACATCGGGCACGGATGCAAAAAACGGCTGCGGTGCGCTCCACGATTTAGGCTCGTCGATATTCGCTGTGGTGGAATACATCGGATCGCCACCCTGAAAAACCATGTACCACAGCTTTTGCGGCGCGAAGTAAAACACCTGTGGCGCCGCGCGATAGCCCGGCCCGATGCCGGAACGGTCCAGATAAAACACCGGTGCATCCTTGGCTTTGGCCCAGTCAGTGAAGCGGGTATAGGCCATATGCCAGCCACTTGCGCCCGCAACCGTCATGAAGACATGAAACGCACCGCCAGCGCTGACCACCGTCGGATCTTTCACGGCATAGATCTCATGGTCCGAATCCGACTTTGGCAGAATCAATGCGGGGGACGAGGTCCAGGAAAAACCCGCCGGATCGGCAGCGCCCGCAGCAACAACCAACGGGTGTGCCAGTGTAACCAGAAACGCAACACTGGCGATCCGCCGCATATAACGCAGAGCCTGATCCATTCGATGCATGTAAAAGCCTTTTGATAGCGCCCATGGTCGATTACACGCCGGATGGATGCATGCAAGCCTGTGGGCGGGCTTTTCAGATCACAAACCCGCTACACATGCCAGCAAGAAAGGCCCTATTTCGGCTGCAACGTACCGCCGCATTGTAAGGGGTATGTTTTCCCGCCCAGCCAGGCATTTTTGGCATTGGTCGCGTCATAGGTCACAGTAAAGCCGTTTCCGACAATGGTGCCGATAGCAGCGACATTCGGCAATGACAGACTTTTCAACGACGAATTCGCTTTGACGACCCATTTGCTCGGCCCATCGATGGTCAGGCTGGCGTTTTCGACTGCACCGCTCAGAACCGTGCCACCGGTCAGGGTGGCGTCAATACTGCTGATCGCATCGGCAACCAGATTGCCGTTCAGCGTTTCACCGGTTGCCATCAGGGTCAGATGGCCACCATTGGAGCCCGTGCGGCCCCAGCGGTCAGCCGACGCTTTGGCGATGATCCCCGATGCAGCCTCCACACGCACGCCGGAAAGCGTAACGGAAGCCTGATTATTGGTCACAAAAATCAGTGCGCCTTTTTTGGCGACAAAGCTGCCCCCCTTCATCTTCAGGTCCGCACCAAAACCGTGGGCATCGCCCGAGAAGCTTTGATAGAGCATAGCCCCGTTCTTGGAACCGGCCACAACACTGTCTTCAAGTGCGACGGAATTCTGCCCCTCGATCACGATAGCTTCAGAAACCAGCGCTTCCCCGGTGAGGTGGCGACCGATCAGCTTGCCGGTCGAATAGAGCATCGGAGAATCCCGCCCGGTCGTCACCAGCTTGCTGTTATCCGCGGTGATGGTGCCGCCGCCACGATCGGTGGCAATGGCCGCACCGTGGATGTTCGTCGTATAAATATCACCACGGCTGAAGCTGATGGTGCCGCCAAAGCTGGTCATGATGCCATGACCGCCATCGCCCGTGGCACGAATGGTGACATCAGCGGCCTGCACCACAGAATCTTTGCCGGTCGCGAAAAGGCCATTGGCCCCGCTGCCGCTGGAAACAACCTGCCCCTTCTGAACCAGGACTTTCCCGCCGTTACTGGCCAGCACAGCGGCATTCAGGCCCTGAAAGCTGCTCCCCTCGTTAGAAGATGTGTTGCCTGTGGTCGAGACCTGTACACCAGCAAGCGACAGATCCCCCTTGTCTTTGACCCAGATGGCCGAGGTGTCGGTCTCGCTGGACGTAAAACTTTTCCCCGACAGGCTGACCTTGCCGCCTGCCACAACATAGCTGCCTTTCAGCACAACCGGTTTGTGCATCCCACCGGGCGGGGGCCTGGCACCGGGGGGCGGCATTCCGCCCGGCCCCGGCCCACCATCTGGCGGCGGCGGTGGCATAGCGTTACCATCATCTGCGGGCGGCGGGCCCATGGGTGGTTCCTGCTCCTCCGCCAGGGCGGAAGAAGACATGCCGCCAAGGGCAAAACACAAAATCGCGGTGTGAAGGAAAAGGCGGGAACTCTTCATATTGGACACCCCGGAGAAAAACAGAAACATCAGCCAATACTATATTTGACGCACATTCTGTACGCCGGAACATCCTGCGCAAGCCGGTTCTGCACCTTAAGTTGTCACAGTTTGTCTTATTCCACCGTTTCTAAGGCCTGCTGGCAAAACATGACTTGGGGCCACAAACGAAAAGTCCCCGGGTCTTGTGGCAGCAAATCGCGCAAGCTGCCCTGCGCCTAATACACCCACTTTTTTTGCCGTTGATTTCAGCTATTTTTTCACAGAGACGAAGCTGCCATAACGGCAACAGACTTTTCGGCCAGCCAGCCTACACACCAGATTTCACAGGGGATGCAGACATGACCGTTTCACAGGCAAAACATCACATCGTCGTCGTTGGCGCGGGCTTCGGGGGGCTCGAAACGGTGTGTGGGCTGACGCAAAAAAATGTCCGCATCACGCTGATTGACCGGCGCAACCATCATCTTTTCCAGCCGCTGCTCTATCAGGTCGCGACCAGTTCACTGTCGACATCGGAAATTGCCTGGCCCATCCGCCACCATTTCCGCAAGCGGCCCGAGGTGACCACGCTGATGGCGGCGGTCACCGGCGTTGACAAGAACGCGCGCACCGTCACCCTCGATGATGGCACCACGCTGTCCTATGACACGCTGGTGCTGGCCACCGGCGCGCGCCATGCCTATTTCGGCCATGACGACTGGGAAGCCTATGCCCCCGGCCTTAAAACGCTGGAGGACGCCACCACCCTGCGCCGCCACATTCTGATGGCGTTTGAGAAGGCCGAACGTGAAACCGATCCGGTCCGGCTGGCAGCCCGGCTGACCTTTGTCATCATCGGTGGCGGCCCCACCGGGGTGGAGCTGGCCGGGGCGATTGCTGAACTGGCCCGCTCGTCGGTGCGGGAGTTCCGCAATATCAATAGCCACAAAACCCGCGTGATCCTGATCGAGGCTGGCCCGCGTATTCTGCCCGCCTTTGAGGAAAAGCTGGCCGACTATGCCAAACGCAGTCTGGAAAAACTCGGGATCGAGGTCTATCTGGGCAAACCGGTTACCGAATGTTCGCCGACCGGCGTGGTCTTTGGCGGGCAACAGCTGACCGCCAAAACCATTGTCTGGGCGGCCGGGGTTCAGGCCTCGCCCGCCGCACAGTGGCTGGATGTCGAAGCCGACCGGGCCGGGCGTATCAAAACCAACCCGGATCTTACTATTCCCGGCCATCCCGAAATCTTCGCCATTGGCGATACCGCCGCCATCAACGATGCCCGTGGCAAGCCGGTGCCCGGCATTGCCCCCGCCGCCAAGCAGCAGGGCGTATATATTGCCAAACTGATCAACAAGCGGCTGGCGCATGGCACGTCGGCAAATAAGCCCTTCCACTATCAACACCTGGGCAATCTGGCGACCATCGGCAAAAGCCTGGCGGTGATCGATTTCGGCTGGCTAAAATTAACCGGCGCGATTGCCTGGTGGATGTGGGGGCTGGCGCATATCTACTTCCTGATCGGGGTGCGCAATCGTCTGGCGGTGGCGCTAAGCTGGCTGTGGATTCACTTCCGCGATCAGCGTGGCTCGCGCCTGATCACCGATGGCAGCGCCAAACTGAAAAAATAGGGCGGCAGCAGTCCACCACATAAAAACCCCACCCGGTATCAACCGGGTGGGGTTTGTTTGCCTGAAGAATTCACCGGCTCAAGGTGCCGGTGCGCGTAACCGGGGCACGCCGGTCAATCAGGAACAATACAAGATCACTGTCGACGACCGACTGCACCCTAAGCGCGGTTTCATCGGCATCAATGGTCAGCGCGGTATGGGTGTCGGCCTGCATCTCCCCCACCCGCACACTGCCGTGGAAGACATACAACCAGCGATCAAATCCGGGAACCGATGGCAGATCGAGGCTCTTTCCCGCGGACAATCCGGCATCATAGAGATAGATCGCCTGCCGGATGTAACTCGGTGCTGCAGCCCCAGCCGGCCCGGCCAGAAGCCGCCATTGATCGGCCCTCGCCGCTTCGTCCAGACGGACAAACTGGATGTCCGGTTTGAGATCTGCCGCATCCGGACGCATGAAGATTTGCAGCATTTCGATCGGATCATTTCCGACAACGGCCTCCTCGTGAGAGAAACCACTACCGGCGTGCATCACCATCAACCGGTTACGGTCGACAACCTCGCGCGTGCCAGCCGTATCGGTGTGCTGCATGTGGCCCGATCGCAAATAGCTGATAATCTCGTCGTTACGATGCTCGTGCATCTCCACCACAAGACCGGGGTGCAGCTGGGCATGATCGATGAGGCCGAGCCCGCCAAAGCCCACATCATCCCTGCTGCCTTGGTTAAGACCTGGCCGAATACGCCGGATCTGGAACGGACCGTGCGTCCGTACCAGATGGGTCTCCGGCGCGATGATCCCAAGCGCCGGATTGGTGTTTACATCCGTAGTCATATGCATTGTACCTTGATGTGACGCGGGCCCCACCCATTACGACTGAATCGGCGGCAACACTTCGGTGAAGAGCAACTGAATGAGTTGCTGACCTTCCGGCGTAGCCCAATTCTGGGCGAGTTCCGCAATGATGGTATTGGTGGCGGTCAGAACGACGCCCGCATCCTGCATGCGGCGGCGCGACATATCTTCGGAAAGCTCATAAGGTGATCCCGAAGCATCCATGACAGCCTGTACATTGTAGCCGTCCGTCACGGCATCAATGGCCGGAAAGACCAGACAGACATCCGTCGTCACGCCAGCCATGATCAGGTTCTTACGGCCCGTCGCCTCGACGGCGGCCTTGAAGTTGGCATCGGTCCAGGCGTTGACCACACCTTCGCGCTTGACGCGATTTTTAAAAGCCTCTGGCTGAATATCCTTCAGTTCCGGCAGCAACGGCCCCTGCAGCCGATCTTCCTGACTGGAGGTCAGCACGGTCGGGATGCCAAGAATTTTGGCCATTTTGGCCAATGCCAGCGACATACGCTTGGCCTGGTTGACATCGATATTCTTGATCAGCTGCATCGTACCGACCTGATGATCGATCAGCAGAAGCGCAGAATTTTCAGGGGTAAAATACGTAGACATGGGAGGTTTCCTTAAACGGGGGCTGAGCCTCATTGCTCGCCATCATATTTACGTATGGAACAAAATGTTCGCCAGAGTTGAAATTCGCAATGTATCGTTCCATAATTGGAACATGAAAACATTCGACGACTATGACGGCCTCTCGCTTTTTGTCCGGATCGTTCAGGCGGGCGGCTTTGCATCCGCCGAGCGCGCGACGGGCATTGCCAAGGCAACGCTGTCGCGGCGGCTTTCGGCGCTGGAGCAAGCCCTTAACGTCCGACTGGCCCACCGTACCAAGAAGGGGGTCATCCTTACCGAACAGGGGCAGCAACTCTTCGACCGCAGCCGGACCGCCTTTGCGCTGGCCGAGGAAGCCGTCGCCGAGGTTCAGGACGAGAATGTAGCGCTGTCAGGCCGGGTTCGTTTGTCCCTGCCCCCCGACATGGCCAATACGGCACTGGCTCCCGCCCTGATACGTATCAAAAAGAGATACCCGAAAGTCATCATCGAAATGACACTGGCGGATCGCCGGGTATCGCTTGTCGAAGAAGGCTTCGATCTGGTGGTACGGATGGGATCGCTGATGGATACGGGCCTGATGTCCCGTAAAATCGCGACATTGCAGCGAGCGCTGGTCGCCAGCCCGGGCTTTATCGCCGCGCACCCAGCACTCGATGCACCGCAGGATCTCAAGAACCTGTCCGCGCTAGCCATCCGCCCGGATCTGACGGAATGGGAGTTATGCAACCGTGAAGGCGTCAAGGTGATCGCAATTCCCAGGATCGAGTTTGTCGCCAATCGCCAGACCATTCTGGTCAATGCGGCTATTGCGGATATCGGCATCGCCAATCTGCCCCTGTTCATGGTCAGGGATGCACTGGCGGCAGGCACACTGGTGCGCATTCTGCCAGACTGGATGCCATCGCCGATCGAGATGACAGCACTGTGGCAGAAGAACCGGATCACCGGGCGGCTGGTCAAGGCCATTGTGGCCGAGTTTACCCAAACCTTCCGGGAAGACGATCTGCAAATCTGACGGCCCCGCCATACGCCAGGACACGGGCAGATTTCAGGCGTGGGCGGCCGCGGCAATATCGGCGGCATCACGCATGTGGCGGCCATTTTCACCGTTCAGCGCCGCCTCCAGCAGCAGCTTTGCCACCGTGCCCGCCGGGCTAATGCGCAAAGCAGGCGGCAGCAGAAAACCAACCGCACCCAGAACGATCTGCCCCACATGTTCGGCCAGCCGGAACTCGGCCCGTTTGCCGCCCAGCAGGCCGGGACGGACAATGGTGAAGGATGGGAAGGCCATCCGGGCAATTGCCTCCTCCAGCTCGCCTTTGGTGCGGGTATAGCTGATCGACGAACGCGCATTAGCCCCCATCGAAGACGTGAGAGCAAAGCGCCCAGCCCCATGCGCCCGTGTCAGCTTTGCAATGGCCTGCGGCAAGTCAAAATCAACGGCGCGGAACGCTTCCTCTGAGCCCGCTTTGGCATGGGTGGTGCCCAGCGCACAGATCACGCCATCCACCGCCCACCAGTCCACATCGGTCGGCAGATGAGCGGGATCAAAGATCGGATTGAGCAACTTTGCGTGCGCGGGCAGCGGACGGCGCGTTGGCGCCACAATCTTCGTCACCCGCGCATCATCCAGCGCCTGCGCCAGAACCTGCGAACCAACCAACCCCGTAGCACCGGCAATGAGAATGCTGGACATAGATCCCCCAAAGGTTTGACGCACCCATACAGTACATCACCACGGCATAACATAAAGCCTGCGATCCATATGGATCGCAGGCTTGCATAATATTTCGCGTTTATAGCGACCCGATAAGGGATCGGTTACTTCCAGTTAAACGACTGGATAGCCGCAGCGGCAGAGCCGATCAGCGCGGTATACGGATTGACGATGATCTTGGTCGGAATCCGGCTGGTGTAGGCTTTGAAACGGCCAGCATCCTCGAACGCGCGGCGGAACGAACCCGACTGCAGCTGCTTGCTGAAGCGCGGTGCCAGACCGCCGCCGAGATAGATGCCACCCAGCGCCCCGAAGGTCAGCGCCATGTCACCCGCAAAGCGGCCATAGATGGCGCAGAAGCGATCCAGTGCGGCCACGCACAAGGGGTCAGTGCCATCCATCGCGCGCTGCGAAATTTCTTCCTGCAACAGATCTTCCGGAACCTGACCGGCGATCTCGGCCAAAGCCTTATAGATGCGGGCAAGGCCGGGGCCGGAGAGCACGCGCTCGGTCGAGACGCGGGCATAGGTCTTGCGGATGACCTTGAGCATCTCGATCTCTTCGTCGTCGACCGGGGCAAAGGTGCTGTGACCACCTTCGGCCACCAGAACCGCCGAGGAATGCACATCGCGCACCAGCGCCGCAACACCAAGCCCGGTGCCGGCACCAACGATACCGATGGTCGAATTCGGCACGCCATCCACATTTTCGCCAATGGTCTGCAGATCATCATCCGTCAGATAATCCACCGCATAGCCCAGTGCCGCGAAATCGTTAATCAGGCGGGCATGGGCAAAACCGATACCAATCAGCCCGGATTCCGAAACCACCCACTGGCCGTTGGTCAGCTTGACCTGACCATCGCGGATCGGACCGGCAATCGCGATGACAATGCCTTCGGGCTTCGGGCCCACATACTGGTCCATATAGAACTGAACCACGCTTTCGAAGGAGTCATGACCTGCACGCGGAATACTAAGCGGCGCCTGTAACTCCGGGCGTTTTCCCGTCAAATCGGCTACAGCCAGACGGGCATTGGTGCCGCCGATATCCCCAACCAGACAATACTCAATCTTCGACATACGCGTTTGTCCCATTTGTTCGAACTAATTTCGCCCCCGCAATTTACAGAGATCATCTGCTTTGTAAACGGCTGGAGGCGGGACAAAACCCCGCTGTGGCGGACCATAGCGGCACAACGTGTAGTGGAGAGGAAAGGGAAACTGTGCCATATTGGCCCCACCGCTCCGATCGGCGGCCCAGCGATTGCACAGTTTGCCCAAGCCATGTCGGGTGGCGGTATCCTGCTGGAGTATGGCGCGAGCGAGGACAACGCATAAAATTCCCCAAGCTCCCTTCAATCTGTGCAAGCAACGCCCGCCGCAGCGACAATCCCATTCGAGGCCGCCAGAAAGGCACGGATATGGTCTTCTGTCATACCTGACGACGGAAAAATCCCCTGCCCTTTGCGGTTAAAGGAAACACCATTGTATTTTTCCAGATCCGGCGAGACCAGCAGCGGCACGATATTGTCCGCAAAGCGTTCCGGGCTGGGACTGAGTAGCCCGATGATAGATTCCAGCAGACCGGAAAACAGCTTCCGATGCCCCATAAAATTGCTGCGGATGTTCGTCTTAATCAAGCCGGGATTGAGACCAAAGATTCGGATTTGCGGGTAGCGACCAGCCGCATCCAGCACCAGCATTTCGTTCCCGGCGACCGTATTCATATGCGCAGCCATGGCGCTGTAGGATTTTTCCGCATTCAGATCATCATAAGCCCCGATCTGACCAGTACCGGGATAGCCCATGATAAAGACACGCGGACGCAGGGAACTGTTTTTACGCGGTTTCAGGCGCGGGGCGATTTCTCGCAGAATGACCAGACGGCTGAGATAACTCACTGCCAGATCGCGCTCGATCCCTTCGCGGGTTTCCTGCCGCTGGGGCGCCGCGAAAATACCGGTCGTAAACACCACCAGATCAAGATCTTCTGCTGGTAATGCCGCGGCAACGCGCCTTGCTTCCTGCATCAGGCTGAGATCTGCCGGCACGAATGTCAGACCGGAAACATTTGCATCACGAAAAGTCTGCCCGACGACGGTAACCGAAGCCCCGCGCGCCGTCAGTTGACGGGAGATCGCACGACCAAGACCGCCGGTGCCACCGATAACCGCAGCCTTCACACCTGCCAGATTGATTGCATCTGTGCCGACACGGTTCCAGATGATGTCAGGGTTGATTTTCATAACGCCCTCACCTTTGCGCTGGCGCGCGACAGGGCTGCCGCCATTTCATCCTTACCAAACGCACCGCCTTCAATCCGGATGGTTTCGATGTCGGAAATGCCAAACAGGCCCAGAATGGCGTGCATATAGCTAACGGCGTGATCCATCGCCTTCATCGGGCCATCGCTGTAAATGCCGCCACTGCCAGCAACGAGGATAACCTTCTTACCCTTAAGCAAGCCTTCAGGGCCGCTCGGCGTATAGCGAAACGTCTTATGCGCGCGGGAAACATGATCGATCCACGCCTTCAGGACCGACGGGATACCAAGATTGTACATCGGCACCTCGATGACAAAGATATCGCTGGCGAACAGCTCGTCGATCAGACGGTTGGACAGTGCCAGTTCCGGCGCATCAGGATTTCCGGCAAACATCGCCCCGACGAAATCAGGGCTGATATGCGGCAGCGGTTCCTTAACCAGATCGCGTTCAATGACCTTGGCATCGGGATGTTTCGCCAACAGACGCGCAAGGGTGTCTGCCCCGATCTGACGGGTTACCGAGCCTTGCAGGTTGCTGCTGGAAGATATGTGAAGAAGTGTAGTCACGTTGAATTTCCTGACATTGGGGGCGCGTAGGCAGGAAGATGCCGGTACGCCAGTTTTTGAGTTACCAAAGGTTATGTGGTATATATTAGTAACCCACGGACCATGTGCAAGAAGGCACAACAATATCAGGTAGTTACATGCGTGTTAGCAGCAAACCGGCCCCGCAGCATAATTCGGCACGGTGCCATGCCATCCGGGACATGCTCAGCCTTGTCGGCGACAAGTGGAGCATTCTGATCATCGCCATGCTGGAGGATGGCACCAAACGCTTCAGCGAATTGCAAAATGCCGTCGAAGGCATTTCGCAACGCATGCTGAGCCGAACACTGCGGGAGCTGGAACGCTATGGGCTGGTCACCCGCACGGTCGAACCAACCGTGCCACCCAGCGTCTATTACGCGCTGACCGAACAAGGCCGCACACTGCTGGTGCCTGCCAAAGCCCTCGCCGAATGGGCGCTGGATCACTATGCCCAGACCGAAGAAGCCAAAGCGCGATATGATGCGAAGATGGAAGGGGCGTAGCGGACAAGACGACGGCGCGCAAGCAAGGCTTACGCGCCGCAGTATGTCAGTTCCACGCGACGGTATTTTGCCGCCACCAATCCGCTAACCGTTGGGGTGCAGGCCCGGAGCTTCCTGACCGGTCTGGGCAACATATTCGGTGTAACCGCCGCCATACTGGTGAATACCATCCGGCGTCAGTTCCAGCACCCGGTTGGACAGCGCGGCGAGGAAGTGGCGGTCATGCGAAACGAACAGCATGGTGCCTTCGAATTCCGCCAGCGCGGCGACCAGCATTTCTTTGGTTGCCATGTCGAGATGGTTGGTTGGTTCGTCCAGCACCAGAAGGTTTGGCGGATCAAACAGCATTTTAGCCATGACAAGCCGCGCCTTTTCACCGCCGGACAGCACGCGACAAGGCTTCTCGATATCGTCACCGGAGAAGCCGAAGCAACCAGCCAGCGTGCGCAGCGTGCCCTGCCCGGCCTGCGGAAAGGATTCGCTTAAGGACTCGAAAACCGTATCGTCGCCGTCTAACAAATCCATGGCGTGCTGGGCGAAATAGCCCATCCGGACATTGCTGCCGATGGTCACGGTGCCCTGATCGGGGGTGGTCGCACCAGCGGCCAGCTTCAGCAGCGTGGATTTTCCCGCACCATTGGCCCCCAGAATGCACCAGCGTTCTTTACGGCGCACCATAAAATCCAGCCCGGTATAGATCGGCTGGCTGCCATAGGCCTTGTGTACCCCTTTGAAGTTCGCCACGTCATCGCCCGACCGTGGCGGACTGCGCAAGTCGAACTGAACCGACTGACGACGCCGGGGCGGATCAACCCGTTCGATCTTATCCAGCTTCTTCACCCGGCTCTGAACCTGCGCCGCATGCGAGGCCCGCGCCTTGAAGCGCTCGATAAATTTGATTTCCTTGGCGAGCATTGCTTGCTGGCGTTCAAATTGCGCCTGACGCTGACCTTCGCTTAAAAGCCGCTGTTGCTCGTAGAAATCATAATTGCCGGAATAGGTCGTGAGCGAACCGCCATCGATCTCGACAATTTTGCCCACAATGCGGTTCATGAACGCGCGGTCATGCGATGTCATCAGCAGCGCGCCGTCATAGTCTTTGAGGAACGCTTCCAGCCAGATCAGACTTTCCAGATCAAGATGGTTACTCGGCTCGTCCAGCAGCATGGCATCGGGGCGCAGCAACAAAATTCGCGCCAATGCCACACGCATTTTCCAGCCGCCGGAGAGCGCGCCGACATCGCCATCCATGCGCTCCTGGCTGAAGCTGAGACCGGCGAGAACCTCACGCGCCCGCGCCTCCAGCGCATAACCATCCAGTTCCTCGAAACGGCCCTGCACCTCGCCATAGCGCTCAACAATACTATCCATATTGTCGGCCTGATCGGGATCGACCATCGCGGCCTCAAGGCTGGCCATCTCGGCAGCCAGTGCACTCACGGGGCCGACGCCATCCATCACCGCCGCAACCGCACTCTGGCCCGACATTTCGCCGACATCCTGGCTGAAATAGCCGATCGTCTTGTCGGGATCGACCGACACCTGCCCATCGTCGGGCGGGCTTTCCCCGGCGATCATGCGAAAAAGTGTCGTCTTGCCCGCGCCATTCGGCCCGACAAGCCCAACCTTCTCCCCCTTCTGAATACCCATCGACGCATCGATGAACAGGATTTGATGGCCGTTCTGCTTACAGATGTTATCAAGACTGATCATGGCGCTTTACTACCGGGAAAGCCGGTAAAAGCAATACCATCCCATCAAAATTATGGCGCGGAAGCAGGGATTAAGCACCTTTAAAATATCTCGATATTGGCCCCATTGCACCTCGCGGGCTTAAGCGCGTTCGCAACTAAAATTGGTCCGCCGGACCAATTTTCCGCAAAGAGGACTTATGTCCGCTTTGCGTCGTTACTCACTCCCACTCGATAATTAACAGCACAACTAACTATATGATATTAAAACAAAATAAATATTTTCAAGCAACAGAATACCGTCACACCTACCGAGGAAATAATCCTATTTTGAAATCATTGTACTTTTCTGACTTCGCCCGACGGCTCACATATCGCCATCTATCGCCAAGCGTACTGTAAAAGGCAAAGTAGCATCAAACCAGCAAATGAGCCGTTTGCAAATCAATCGTACAACCCCGCACCTCTGTTTGCCATGCAACGAAATGCGTTACTCAATCAGCTATCGGCAAACAACAGGCCGAACGGTTCGTTTTCCACGCAAACCAACCCATCAAAGGGTTATCTATTGCCACACACGCAAACTGCTCATCAGGAGTTTAAAGCTGCACTGGTTTATTCCATGCAGCTTGGATCAGGTAACAAACCTGGCGATGGGACGGCGGCGAACAGGTGCTCGTTCAGGCATTCGCACGCCTGAGCTACAGGAATGCCTGAACGATAATCTGCCCCACTTGCGCGATCAGCGCGTCTGACTTCTCGTCCGGCAGGGTCACGCCGTCGGTGTAGACCGACACGAGTATCGGACCCTGCCCCGGCGGACGCAGCAGGGCGATGTCATTGCGCACCGTATAACTCGTGCCGGTCCTGTCCGCGACCCTCCAATCCTTGGGAATACCGGCCCGCAAACGCTTCAGGCCCGTTGTCTCCGATACCATCCAGTCCTCGAGCTTTTGGCGCGAAGCGTCCGTTAGCACATGCCCCAACAGAATGGACTGCAGGTCGTTTAGCATTGCGGCTGGCGTGGTGGTGTCGCGAAGATCGCCAGAGCCTACGAAGTTGAGGTCCGGCTCATAGCGATCCAACCGGCTCATGCGGTCACCGATCGTCCGCGCAAAGGCCGTCCACGCCTCGGGCCCGCCCAAAGACGCCAGCAGCAGATTGGCGGCGGTATTGTCGCTGGCTTGCAGTGCCGCTTGCAATAACGCGAGAACGCTCATGCCGCCAATATGCTGCGAAGTGATGGGAGAGGTTATAACGATATCGCGCTGACCAAAAGGGATGATGCGGTTCGGATTCTCCAATTCGGCATCAATGCGGGCGAATACGGCTGCCGACAGCAGGAATTTTAACGTGCTGCATAACGCAAACCGCTCCTTGGCACGGTGGCTCAGCCGCCGCCCGGTCTGTGTGTCCAGCGCCGCGATGCCAAGCCGACCATCACTGCGTCGTTCAACATCGCTAAAGAGATCGTCCGCCGCCAAGGCACTCGCAAATGGAAAAAGGGTTACGCCAACAAGCAGGTCGCGCCGGGAAAATGTCATACGGGGTATCTCCATGACCGTTTGAACCAAAACCGCTTTTCACTTTTTGTACCACGTCAGCATATCCAAAAAGCTATCAATCAGATCGGCCTTCTGTATGGCGTCGTAATGCCCGGCAATGATGATATCGATGGGCAGATGTAACTCTTTCAGATTCTGCAACGTCCTAGGGTATTCAACGAGATCGGCGCCGTCCATGTTGCCAAGATGGGGTTTCAGGGCACAGCCGCCGTAGAGTATTCCCTCCTTGGGGAACCAGACGAAAATGTCATCAGGCTTGTGCGAAGGGCCAAGATATAACGCCTGGATCGCACCACCTTGCAGTTCGAAATTGCCGGGATAGGTCGTGTCGGGCAGAATAATCGGAACATTCGGATAGTCACGTACAAACACTTGGGTTTTCTTGATCTGGGCCGCGCCTTCCTTTTCCAGAAGATCGCGTGTCAGGACGGTAGAGATGATCTTCGCCCCGATTTTCTTGAAGTACGCGTTGCCACCGAAGCGGTCGGGATCGTGATTGGTGTCGACGACTTCGGTGATTGGCAGCGGCGTTACTTTCTGGATTTCCCGGACGAGCGCTTCGGCGGTTTGCGGGGTCATGGTCGCGCCAACGACAGTGACATAACCTTTGCCAATATAGACGACTGAGTTTTCGTGAAGGTAGGTATCGTCCTCGACGAGATACACACCGCCCTTGAGCGGCGTGAATTTAAGAACTGGCGCGGTTACAGAAAATGCGGGCGCCAGTAATATGGCCGCCATCGCGAAGCTGGCAAAACAACGTTTCATGACAACCTCCAGAAACAGTATAAAACCTCTCTTCGCCTTTTCGCGGAATGGCTGAAAGCCCCCCCCCTATCTCAGGAGTAGAACATAGCATTTTCATCAGGTACTTCGGAGGCTCCTCAAACCCTTGGCGAAAATAAAACTTATGGGCTTGCAATCGCCGTGTGTGGCAATGCACTTCGATCGACATAGGGTTGGCAGTATAGCGCCACGGTTAAATGTGAAAACCTGCTTTCGTGAATTGCGCTAATACGAACGTGCATAGGTCATGACCTATGCACGTTCGTCACACATCACCGCGACATGAGCGCGAACACACCCCAGCCCAGGTATTCACGGCTGTACCTGGCATAGCGCTCGGCCGCCGAAGTCAGTTCGGCCCGAACCTCTTTCGCGAAGTCATCGCCGGGATTTGTTTCGAGCCATCGGCGCATCGTGAGCCACTTAGCGGCTTCGTACCGATCCCAGCTGTCTTGGTCTGCCAGAACCATTTCCACGACGTCGTAGTCGAAGTTGCCGAAAGAGGCGAGAAGTTCCGGAAGCAAGAGAAAGTCCGAGATGGCACCGGCGCGGCATCCCTTGGCGACCTCCTCCGTCGGCGGCAAACGCAGCCAATATGGTTCGCCGATGAGGATGATCCCTCCCGGACGGAGGCTCCTGGCCAGAAGCTCGATGATACCACCGACACCCCCACCGATCCACGTGGCACCGACACAGGCTGCCACATCGGCCTTTTCGTCGGCGACAAAACCGGCAGCGTCGGCGTGGATGAACACGACCTGATCGGCAACGCCGAGTTCGTCCGCGCGGCGTTTCGCTTGTTCGGTGAACAACGGGCTCATGTCGATACCAGTGCCGCGAATTGCGTAATCGCGGGCCCAGGTACACAGCATCTCGCCCGAACCGCTACCGAGGTCGAGCACACGGGTCCCCGGTTTCAAACGCAACGCCGCGCCTAGAGTGGCGAGCTTTTCCGGCGTGAAGGGATCATGGATGCGATGCGCACTTTCGGTAATGGTGAAAATCCGTGGAATGTCCACTGCAGGTACTCCTTTGTAGGCATGGGATTGCGCCTCGGTTCCGCTAGAATGGGGCGCAGTGGGAAGGGTTTCGGTAAGGGATTTGCCGATTGTCGGGATGTCGCCTGGGGGGGGCATCGCGTATCAGCATGTCGCGTACCCTTGGTTGTCCAATTGCGGGCGAACCGTCGCGCGGCCAAGTGCGGATATGCGATACGGGCTGCCCGAGCGGGATTCGATCAACCGCTTGCGCCGCAATCGGTTGAATACAGCCAGATCGCAGTCCGCGAGTATCATCCCTTCTCGAGTGACGCAGATGATGGCAGTGATTTTGTTGCCTTCGCCGCGCTCGTGCAGGATGCAGCCGCCAAGGGCAAGAACGTGCAACGCACGTTGTTCGTTACGTGAGATATTCATGAGTGTCTCGTATGACAGACGTGAAAAGACTACCGGGAGGCATAGCCACCCAGCGATTTCAAAATCACGTGGCTCTCTGACGTTTAGAGAGCCTTGTCACACAAGCCCTAACATCCAATCTCCATTAGGCGTGCAGCGGTAGATATCGTCGAACGCCATCACTTATATACGTGTCTGCCATTCCTGACACAACTGTAAAAGCCTCCCCGAAAACCGACGTCCGACAGCTCAGTTATGTACGTTGAAGTTGCGGTCAAGCAGGCCTCGTAACATTTCAGGATGGAGAGATTACAGAGATAGCCCTTGCCCAATTTATGTCCTCGATTATGTGGAAACGGCGCGAATAATGTGTCCGAATCCGGACGCCTCTGCCGGGCACATCGTTGGGGAATGCTGTAACTCTTTGATACAGCAAGTTTTTATTATGCCGCGACCACCGTTATACTGATTGCGTCCAGGCAGTCTCATGCCCCGACGGTCTGGCCGGCAAAATCGAACCATCGCGGAGGTATCGCAAGCGCATCCCTCCCCCATAAGCGTTATCGGTACGCCGCGGTGGTTACCGGCATCGGACACGACGACGTAATCGGAGCCGCCACAATCGTAAGGAAGGATACCTCGGCCGTGAATAAGAAACACTTTGCATACTTCCTCACCATGGCGGCTTTTTTAGCCCCTCCGCTCTATGCTCAAGAAAGTTTTTGGAACAGTCCAGATGCGTACCTGGGCCAACCCCGTCCGACCGATACGCCGAAGATATTCGCACCGAACCTCATGACGGATAGCGGCACTTTTGTCATGGGGAGGATCGCATTTTCCCATGATGGCAAGGAAATCTATTACGTCCAAAGCGACTCGTGGGAGGGCGCACAGCACTTCAGACCATTAAAAATGTTGAAATATACGGACCATCACTGGAGCAAGCCGGTCATTATCAATGAGAAATTCCTCCAACCGACTTTGTCGATGGATGACAGCGTATTGTATTTCAGGAAAGCCGACGTGGCAGGAAACAACATGAACAACGTTTGGCAATCGCACAGAACAAGCGATGGTTGGAGCGCACCCGCACCATTCCTTGAGAAAACTTACGGGGTCTACGATTTCATGCCAACGGCTAGCGGGAATTTTTATGTCGGCAGCGACCCCAGCCCGGAGGACGTTAGAAACGGCAGCACTTATGTTTACAGCCTGCTGACGTTTTCCAACGGAGACGCCCGCGTCAAAAGCCTCGGTCGCCCGCTCAATGGACCAGGCTTCAATGGCGACCTTTTTATAGCGCCGGATGAATCCTATATGATTGTCAGCGCCAACGAGACCAAGGATTACGAAAGTGAACTATATATCTCCTTTCGAAAGCCCGATCTAACATGGACGGCACCCGTAAGCCTCGGATCGTCGATCAACAACGGCGTCGCCCACCGCTGGGGACAATATGTGACACCGGACCAAAAATATCTTTTCTATACCCATGGCACAAGCGAGAAGGATTGCGCACTCTACTGGGTCCGCTTCGACACACTGCTGGAAAAACTCAGGCAAAAGTAAGTTCCGACGCCTCACGCGGCATCATAAATCGATTGGTATTGCCTCATAAGATAATTACGCCTGCACCTTGGTTACTCATCGAGATAATCGAAAGGGAGTAATAATCGTGAAATATACATTTCTCGGTATTATTATAGTTATACTGATAGTTCCGAGTGCGGCGCAAACCCCAGGCAGAACCAATTCCGACATCCGCAGAGTTATCGCATCCTACCAAGCAGCTTTGAATGACGGGAAAGTCACTAGCCTTACACAGTTGTTCGCAGAGGACGGAGTTGCCATGCTGCAGGGGACACCGCCCCATATTGGGGGCGTGTCACTGCATAAAAACTACGATGAACTGTTCAGGACGTTGCATTTTGATCTCGTTTTTTCCATCGCCGAGATTGTGCAGGTCGCGCCAGAATGGATATTCGTCCGCACATCATCACAAGGAAAGGTGAATATCCTTGCGAATAATAACGTAGTCCCATCGTCCGGTCAGGAATTGTTCCTGCTTGAAAAGCGGAATGGCGAGTGGAAAATCGCCCGTTACGCGGCGTCATCAACAAAATGATCATATGGCCAAGCCGTTGTGATGTAACATGAATAGTCTGGCACAAAATTATAGATAAAAAATGCTTAAACCTCGGTATCATCATGGCGATCTCAGAAACGCATTGCTGTCTGCGGGCAGCGATATTCTGAAACAAGGTCCGCCATCCGAACTCAGCTTGCGTGAGATGGCACGTCGTGCCGGGGTCAGTCATGCCGCGCCCTACCGGCATTTTCCCAGTTTCACATCATTGCTGGTTGCGCTTGCCGAAGAGGGATTTATTGAGCTTCGCGCCGAAATATCCGCTGTCGCCACACTTCCAGAAAATACGATGGACAGGATTAGCGGTATTGGAGAAGCATATACGCAATTTGTCGTTCGCCAACCAGCCCTGACACGGTTGATGTTCGGCTCCCAGATAGCCAATCGCGAGGCGTATCCGCAATTAAGCAAGGCGGCGGAAGCTATCGGTACGGAAATCGGTATCGTGCTGAACGATGGCTCCGCCGGGTTCACAGTCTGGGCCGCGCTTCACGGCGTCACTATGCTGATCCTGGAAAACGTCATCGATACCGATCAATGCCGCATTGGCCTTGACGCGCTACCATCCCGTGCGCAGATCATGCTGCACCGTCCGTTTTGCTGAGAGGAAAAATGCGGCGTTTTGCGACGTACATTATGATGCTAATTATTATGTCAGCGGCAAGTCCCGCCCAGCAAAACACCACTATCGACCTGACGGTGCGGGCCGACAAACCCGGCGCATCGATCGCTCCGACGATGTGGGGAGTGATGATCGAGGATTTGAACTTCTCTGTGGATGGCGGACTTTATGCCGAACTGGTGAAAAACCGCTCGTTCGAATTTCCCGACCCGATGACGGGCTGGCGACAAACCGCGCCCGGCGATATCGAAATTCTGACCTCCAATCCGTTCGGCGCGGCACAACCGCATTATCTGCGAATGACGGCCGGTGCGAGCGTATCGAATGAAGGGTTTCGCGGCATTGGTGCGCGCGCGCATGAGGGCTATGTCTTCACAGCTAGGATACGCGCCGCTTCCGGGCATCCAATACTCCGGTTGGAATTAGTGGGCAGCGACGGTCATCAGTTGGCGGCAGCAAAAGTAAAAAGAATTTTCCCCGGATGGGATAAATATACCGCCGTGCTGCAACCGAGCGCAACCGATGCCAAAGCCAGGCTAAACCTTATCGTCGAAGGAACCGGAGCCGCCGATCTCGACCAAGTGTCGCTGTTTCCCCGGAGAACGTGGCGCAACCGGCCGAATGGATTGCGCGCAGACTTGATGCAGATGATCGCTGATCTCAAGCCCGGCTTTGTCAAGTTCCCTGGCGGCTTCGCCACCGAAGGACGCGGGCTCGATAGTCGATACCCGTGGAAACAAACGATAGGCGATATCGCTGAACGTAAGCCCGCGAGCAATCCCTGGAGTAAATTCTCACCCCGCCCCCTACCCGATTACCATCAATCCTTTGGATTGGGTTTCTACGAGTATTTTCAACTCAGCGAGGATTTAGGCGCAGCACCGCTGCCGGTGCTGAACCCAGGCATGGCGGCTAACTTCACCGGTCAAACTGTGCCGCTCGACCAGCTCGGCCTCTACATTCAAGAGGCGCGCGACCTGATTGAATTCGCCAATGGTTCTCCAGACAGCGAATGGGGTGCCAAACGCACCGCGATGGGACATTTGAAGTCGTTCGGCCTCAAAATGCTGCGTATTGGCAACGAACAGAGCGGTTCAGGTTACATCGAGCGCTATCGGAAATTTGCCGCGGCGCTGGCAGCGCATTCGGAAATTATACTGATTGGCGGCGCCGGGCCCACGCCGAAAGGCGCGGATTTCGATTCCACCATGCAGGCTTTGCGCGGCATGAAAACGGCCATTGTCGATATCCACAGTCACAATCAACCGGACTGGTTCTACACCGCTGCCACGCGCTTCGACGCCGTAGACCGGGACGGACCGAAAATCATGATGGGCGAATGGGCAGCGCACAGTGAACCCGGCCTGATAAATGCGAACAACCATAACAATCTGGCGATGGCCCTAGCAGAAGCTGCGTTTATGACCGGATTGGAGCGCAATGCCAATCTGGTGGTAATGTCTTGTTATGCACCGCTGCTCGCCAATGCCGATGCCTGGCAGTGGAAGCCATCGCTGATCTGGTTCGATAGTTTACGTGTCTTTGGCACGCCGAGCTATTACGCGCAGATGCTGTTCGGGCAGAACCGGGGCGACGTAGTGTTGCCGATCCAATCGACAAGCGGTTTGCACAAACTTTATACCAGCGCCATACGCGACACAAAACGCAGTGAAATCATCGTAAAAATCGTCAACCCGTCGCCCGAAAAGGGTATCGTGCGGATCGCCTTGGCAGGTGCGCGAATAGTTGCGCCTGGGCGCGTGACTGTATTAACCAGCGCCAATCCGGCCGACGAAAACTCATTCGCAGCACCCAAGAAAGTCTTCCCCACATCGGAGAAAATTTCCGCCGCAGATATGATGCTTAATTACACCGTCAAGCCGAATTCACTGACCGTCGTGCGTCTGCCGGTTCGCTAAATGGTGCTTATCGCAGCGTATCCACGATGCGGGCGGAGACCCAGAAAATTTGTGACGGTTCGTCTGTCTTGAACGCTTTTCTGCGCGTGAAGAGCAGATATTTGCCGTCTGGCGTCAGTGAGGGTGCCATTTCCCATCCCGAGGTATTGATGTCCGGCCCCATGTTGCGCGCTACCGACCACTCGCCGTGCGGGTTGCGGAAGCTGATGTAAAGATCGTGCTCGCCATAACCACCCGGGCGGTTGGAATGGAAGATCAGATAACTCTCGTCGGGCGCAATAAGCGGATCGCAGTCGTTGTATGCCGTATTGATGGTGTCCGGTAATTTTTTGACTGTTTTGTACTCTCCGTTTTCAGGTACGGCGCGGAAAAGATCGGCACGCAACCTGCCGCCATCGCGCTCCGAACAGAAATACATAACCCCTTTGCGGGTGAGCGAGACGTGCCATTCGCTCGCCAGCGTATTAATGGGAGACGGCAGCAAGTGCGGCCGCCCCCATCCGTCAGCTATCTTATCCGCATAATAAATATCCGAATGCCAGGGAATATCTTTTGGCGGCATAATCGCCGTAAAAAAAATTCTGCGGCCGTCATCGGTGACGAACGGCTCGCCTTCCCACTTCTCGTTGACGAGCTTTAGTATGCGGACTTGCGAAGGATTCCGCGCGGAAACCATGCGCATCCCACTGCTTTGCCATTCCCTGTCCGTGACGGCATAGATGAATTCGTCTCCCGCCTCGTTGAAGCTTTGATAGCCTGGATAGGCATTGTCCCCATAAAGAAGATTGGCGGCAAAAACTTTTGGCTTCAGGCCGGGCAAATCGGCGTCAAATTTCAGATAGCCATCACGGTGCGCGGGTTCCTGGGCGTTCCGCTCCGACGTCATGACATTTTCTCCACCGCAGCCGGAAAGCAGTAGGGCATCGGTTATCAACACAAGAAAGATCATACGCGTAGAATTCACTTTTCCGTATCCTCCATGCAACCAAGCGCCAAAGGTAACACAATCCGGAAAACTGTACCGCGTGGGGTGTTTGTGCTGACCTCGATTTGTCCGCCATGCGCCATTGCAATCTGACGGGCAAGGCTGAGGCCAATGCCGGCGCCGTTCGACTTAGTGGTAAAGAAAGGAACAAAAACGTTGTCGATCTGTGCCGGTGATAATCCGCAACCGTTATCTGCAATCGCAATAACGACCTGATGATTTTTAACCGTACAAGAAATAAAGATCTCTGGATTAACCCACGCCGCCACCGCATCAAGCGCATTTTTAATCAGGTTGATCGCCGCCTGAGACAAGAGATCGATATCTGCATGTACAATCATGTCCGGAGGTTCGACCTTGCTACTATAGGTGACATTT
This sequence comes from Micropepsis pineolensis, assembly GCF_055392125.1. Taxonomy (NCBI): domain Bacteria; kingdom Pseudomonadati; phylum Pseudomonadota; class Alphaproteobacteria; order Micropepsales; family Micropepsaceae; genus Micropepsis; species Micropepsis pineolensis. The sequence continues at coordinate 1,734,671 of NZ_AP042408.1, read as the reverse complement.
CTCTCTGTCATAACGGCACGCATCAACCCATCGATACTCGCCACGAAATCCGTCATAAGGATCGGTTGAAGCCTTGGCGGCGGCAGTTCGGAGAATTGTCGATAGCGTTCGACAAAATTCATCAATCCTTGGCTGCGCCGACCTATGGTTTCAATGGCATCCGCAACGTCAGGACCGGAAACACCATCCGTACCGGGTGGATTTTTAAGATGGGCGATCAAGCTTTCAGAAAGCGATGCTATTGGCGTCAGCGAATTCATCATCTCATGGGCAAGGACCCGGGCCATATCCTGCCAGGCTTTCAGTTCCACCGCATCAAGTTCGCCGACGACGCTTTGCAGCGCGATCATGCGGTAGGGCATAGAACTAGGCAGCGCGAAGTGAGCTGCCGAGGCCAATATTTGTTTTCCATTCACCAGTTTGACAATTTTATGCATACCTGGGTTCAAGGCGAGGAGCTCTTGCGCCGCCGCAGAGCCTATGGAAGCAATGGCGGACAGATCGCCTGCTTCTTCGCCTGCCAATGCCCGCGCCGCTCGATTGGCAAGCGTCATTTCTCCATCCGGAGATACGACGATTAGTGCCGCCGTTATGCTATCCGTTAGCGCTTGTAGATATTCAATTTGTCTCGCTTGGTGGCGGCGCTCCTCTTGGAGAGAAATAACGGCTGTCTCAATACCCCGACCACCCCACGCGGGAATATCCGGTGCGCCCGCCAGCGCGTTGTTCATAAACTGTACAATAGGCGCTTCCAGCCGTGCGATCGACATGCAAAGGCTGGCGATGGTCATCGCCGCGAACCCGACAAGCACCAGCGACGTTGCGTAGTAATGCGTCGTCGCCAAGAGGTGAACGACCGCAACTGCCAGCATGGCAATGACGACGGCATGCAGGGCAATGCCGAGCGAAAGGTTGAGAGGAGCGGGAAGCCTAAAGATCATATTTTTCCATGCGACGGTAAAGTGCGGGACGGCTTAAGCCAAGGGCAGCGGCGGCCTGAGCGATATTACCAGCGTGACGTTCGAGTGCGCGCACAATGGTGGCACGCTCAATTTTGTCCAGACCGAGATCGTTTCCCTCTCGCGTGCTACATGTCCGCTCGGCGGCTGCATGAACGGAAGCAATCAATTTTTCGTTCTTCCATGGCTTTAGAATGAAATCAAAAGCGCCTTGTTTGAGAGCTTCCACCGCCAGCGACACGGCACCATAGGCGGTCATCAATATGACCGATAAAGCCGGATCGGCGTTGCGGATATACTGTAAACCGTTCAGCCCGTCGCGCCCAGAATGGTCGCCGAGCACAAAATTCATGTCCAGTAATACGACATCAAAACGATGCTCGGATATTTCATGCGCAAGAGCATCCGGCGACGTTGCAAAATCTACATCCTCCACATGTGCGGCCAACGCAAAACGCGCCGCTCGTTGCACATCGACATCGTCTTCGACAATCAAAACTCGGCGAACTTTTTCCATGTCTCAGTTTACCCTGCCAAGATTTTTTAGACAACGCCTACCGGTGTCCGTTTCCGGACGTCACCGATATCCTGCAGTTCGCCGATCATCCGTAAACCACTGACATTGCGCAGCTTCTTGCAGGATATCTGTTGTATTATACTAGAATATCGTAACGCGGAAAAGAATGAGGATAAGTATCATGCGTAGTACAAGATTTTTTCTTGGTGCAGTTTTGACAATAGGGCTACTTGGATCATCGGCTAACGCAGATCCGCGCACAGACAAGAGCATTGCGGTCGCTGGCATAGCTCCCAATACATATAATCTTATAAGTTCCATCGTCCATTTCGACGACTTAGATGTTGACAATCCTAAAGATGCGACCACCTTGTTGGACCGCATCAACAATGTGGCCATTCGTATCTGCACAGTGAAGCATGATATAGAGTTGCCACGAACGCGCGCTAAAAAGGTTGAGAAATGCCGCAGCACGGCTGTTGCTGAAGCAGTGACAGCGTTGGATGCTCCGGAAGTCACACGCGCATTGCAAGCCGCACACAATTAATGTGACGAAAAGCCCGAAGATCAACCGGGCTTTTCACAATCCATGACGCCCCGAACCAGCGCATCCGATCTGTCCGCTTCCGGACAAGTGATATGCACTGCGTCGACACATTCCAAAGCAAGTATCTGATTTATATAAACTTCCAGTAATTAAGCTATCGTCTTATAATATCCGCAGCTCAAAGGAACTGCAATGTCTGACGGAATGGATCGATCAATTGAACCGCCATGGTGGCACCGCAAACGCTATATCCTTCCGGCCATCATTGCTGGCACTGCCGTTATGCTCGTTGTTGTAGCACTGCTGCTATGGGGTACCCGCGAGCGCAGCCTTCGCGTTCAGGCAAATGCGATAACGATTTCGACAGTCGCCAAGGATTCATTTCACGATTTTGTACCGCTGCACGGCAGCGTCGTGCCAAAGGACGTTGTATATCTCGACGCCCTTGAGGGCGGCCAAGTAGCGAAACTATTGATGCAAGCGGGAGATAAAGTAACCGCCGGTCAAGAGTTGATCGTCTTTCGCAATACCGCGTTGGAATTGCAAGTGCTATCCGAAGAAGGCCGTCTCGCTGAATCCATCACTCAGATCCAAACCTATCAAACGCAATTGGAAATCAACCGCGCCGATAACGCCAAAACACTTGCGGAAATTCAATACTACATCGACAAGTTAGGACATGACGCGACACGATCCGACGCCTTGCTGAAACTCGACGCGGTCACCAAACAGTCAAACCAGCAGCTTCACGACGAATTGGATTACTACCTAACGCTCAAGCCGCTGCAGATTAGAACCAACCGCCTGCAGGACCAATCGCGTAAACGTCAATTGCCGGAGCTCGAAAAAGAACTGACAAGCCTGCAGAAAAGCTTGGTCGTCACACAAAATAAGCTCAAAGACCTGATCGTCACCGCACCGGTAACCGGTCAAATCACGGTATTGAACCTAAAAATTGGTGAGAACCGCAATCGCGGCGAACGGCTGGCGGAAATCCGTCTCGACACCGGCTACAAGATTTCCGCCGACATCGACGAATATTACTTGAGTAGAGTACGCCAGAACCAATATGCCGATGTCGATCTTGACGGTCGAAACTACCGCTTGCGCGTTGCCCGCGCCTATCCTCAGGTCAAGAACGGCACATTCACCGTAGACATGGATTTCGTCGGCAAGGCGCCGACGGCTTTGACGCCCGGCGCAGCGCTTCAAGGCAAGCTATCGCTCGGAAACGACCAGCCTGCATTAATTCTCCCGGCCGGACCGTTTCTTGAAGGCTCCGGTGGCGATTATGTTTTTGTTCTCGATAGAAACGGCAGAAGCGCCCACAAACGTCGCATAAAGATCGGCCGCCGCAACATCGAACAGGTGGAGGTTTTGTCCGGCCTGGAACCGGGCGATAAAGTCATCACCTCCGATTACAGTACATACGACAAAATCGATCGCATCAATATCGAAAGGTAAATGCCATGCTCGTACTGAATAAGGTCTGCAAAGATTACCGCACTTCAGAGGTGGAAACTCGCGCGCTCGCTGATATATCGTTCGAAATATCGGCGGGCGAATTCGTCGCCATCATGGGCCCTTCGGGTTGCGGCAAATCCACCCTGCTCAACATCCTTGGTCTGCTCGATCAGCCTTCGGCAGGTTCTTACCGCTTGGCCGATCAAGAAGTAGCCCGAGCGAGCGAGAAGAATCTGACGTCGCTACGTCGTGCATTGATCGGTTTCGTCTTCCAAAGTTTCAATCTGATCGACGATTTGACGGTTGCCGAGAACGTCGAGGTAGCGCTGATCTACCGCAAGGATAAGAGCCGCCGCAAACAGCGTATCGCTGAAGCGTTGGAGCGAGTCGGTATCGCCCATCGTGCCAAGCATCGGCCGCAACAGCTTTCCGGCGGTCAACAACAGCGTGTCGCCATAGCCCGCGCGCTGGTATCCAACCCCAAGCTAATATTAGCCGACGAACCCACCGGCAACCTCGACACCGCTAACGGCGATGCCGTGATGGGATACTTGAGCGATGCCGCCAAGGCTGGCACCACCATCGTCATGGTGACCCACTCTCTGGTTCACGCCGCAGCGGCGCAGCGTACTATCAAGCTGCTAGACGGACATATCGTCAGCGAAACGCAACTCTGAACCTCCGGATATTTCTTATGTTCCGCAATTATCTCTCCGCTACACTGAACAATATGGTCCGCAACAAGCTGTATGCGGCGATTAATATCGTCGGGCTGGCGGTTGGCTTTGCCGCTGCAATCCTGATCGGCCTCTACGTGCGTGACGAGTTCAGCTACAACCGTTGGATTCCTGGCGCCGACGAAATCTACAACGTTTATTCTATCGGCACGATACCGGGCCGGCCGCCGCTGATCACCGATGCGACAGATGCCGATTTTGCCGGTCTGCTCAAGCTTGAAATTCCACAAATCCAGGAAACGACGCGGATCATGCCGGTTTCGCACAGCTTGCGACGCGGCGAGGTCGAAGCGAACCAGATAATTTACTGGGCAGATGCCAATGTTTTTTCATTTTTAAACATGCCGGTCGTTGTCGGCGACCTGCATACTGCCCTGCAGCGTCCCGACGGGATCGTTATCACCCGCAAGATGGCGCGCAAGTATTTCGGCAGCGACACCCCCATCGGCAAGACCATCGAGATCGACCGCGCCCACCCGATGCAGGTGACGGCCGTCCTGGAGGACCTCCCCTCGAACACCAGCTTGGCGGCGGAAATATTCGCTTCCGGTAAGGCCGATTTCTCCAAATTGGCATACAAGGATACACACCGGCCACCGTCAACCGATGGCAGTTACTCGTCCAGCGTTCACGTACTCCTCCGTCTAATGCCCGGCGTTCAACCGGACGACCCCAAGCCGGAATTGGCGAGCATTTTCAGACGTCACCGCAAATTCGACCCTCCCGATTTGATCAAGCTTGAGATCGTTCCGCTTTCTGCGGTGCACCTGCATCCAGCCTCAATGAATATAATGACGCCGCCGAACGACAGCGCCACGGTATATGCGGTTGCCGCCATTGGGATTTTGATCCTACTGATCGCGGTGATCAATTTCGTCAATCTGATGACTGCCCGCGCCTCGCGCCGTGCCATCGAGGTCGGCGTCCGCAAAGCGGCAGGCGCATCGCGCCACGCGTTGATTATACAGTTTGTCGGCGAAGCCATGCTCTATGTTGCACTCAGCATGGTTATAGCATTCGCCTTGAGCGAATTGCTGCTGCCTACCCTGAACGCATTCCTCGGTCGCGGTATCGTTTTCGATTATTGGCGCGAACCATGGATGTTGGCAGGTATTGCGATTTTGATGGCGACAGTCGGTCTTGCGGCAGGAGCCTATCCGGCCTTTGTGCTGTCTGCGTTTCGTCCCGCAGCGGTGCTCAAAGCGGGCAAGGCGCAGGCCGGGCGGAAACAAGGCGTACGCGGAATCCTCGTCATTTTGCAATTCGCCATCCTGATCGGGATGATTATCGCCGCCGGGGTGGTGTATAGCCAGACGCGCTTTGCTCTCGAAGGCGCGATCAGACTTAACAAGGATCAGGTGCTGCTGATCGAAGGGCCGTGCCGCACGGCTCTGGAACAGAATATCCGCACATTGTCGGGGGTTCGCGGCGTTTCTTGCACCGGAGCTACGGCGCTTGGCCTCGAGAATACCCAATCGCCGGCATTCCTGCCCGACGGCAGGCAGGTATTTCTTTATCGCGGCCCGGTCGATTTCGGCTTTTTCGAATTCTACGGCATCAAGCCGCTTGCCGGACGGCTTTTCTCGGAAAAACACGGTTCCGATGCGGTTTCTAGCGATCCGAATGCTCCTTGGCATCCGCCGTTGATCGTCAACGAAAGCGCCGTGCATATGCTTGGCTTCGCCACTCCGCAGGCCGCCATCGGCAAGACGATTAGGCAGATTGGAGAGACGGACAATGCCAAACCATCGGAAATAGTCGGCGTAGTACCCGATTTCTCATTAAAATCGGTACGAGAACTGATCGGGCCAGCCTCTTACTATGTCGATCCGACAAAAGGCAAATATTTGAACGTTCGTCTGAGCGGAAAACAGATTCCGGAAACCCTGGCGGCAATAGACCGGAAGTGGCGACAGACCGGTCAACAGAAGCCCATTACGCGCTTTTTTCTCGATGAGCACATGCAGAGCCTATATCTCGACATGATCCGGCAGGGGCAGGTTTTCGCCGGGTTCGCCTGCCTTGCGGTACTGATTGCCTGTCTAGGCCTGTTCGGACTGTCCGCCTTCACCGCCGAGCAGCGCACCAAGGAAATCGGTATCCGCAAAGCGATGGGCGCCGAGACCTCCGATATCATGCGCCTACTGCTTTGGCAGTTCGCAAAACCTGTGCTGTGGGCCAATCTGATCGCCTGGCCTGCTGCCGGGTTTCTGATGTGGAAATGGCTGCAAGGCTTCGCCTATCGCATCGATCTTTCGCCCTGGCTGTTTGTCGCCGCCACGCTGCTCGCCCTCGTCATCGCCATACTGACCGTGGCCGTTCATGCCTATCTCGTCGCCCGTGCCAAGCCGGTCGCGGCGCTACGCTACGAATAACGGAGAGAACATGTTTCGCCATTATCTCACCACCGCGCTGCGCAATCTCGCTCGTAACAAGCTCTATGCGGCGATCAACATTTTCGGCTTGGCGGTCGGTTTCGCCGCGGCGATATTGGTATGCCTCTATGTGAGGGACGAATTCAGCTATGATGCCTGGATTCCCGGGGCTGATGGGATTCAAAGCGTTTATACGATTTTCGACGAATCTGGGCGCCGACCGCTGGTGGTCGATGCCACCGCCGCGGATTTTGCATCATCCCTAAAACTCGACTTCCCTGCAATCACGGACGTGACACGGCTGCAGCCCGTATCGCACGGGTTACGGAACAATGATGTTGAAGCCAATGAGGATATCTATTGGGCCGACGCGAACGTCTTTTCGATTCTCAAGCTGCCGGTTCTGAGCGGCGATCTCGGCACGGCTCTGCAGCGCCCCGACGGAATCGTCATGACGGAGCGGATGGCTCGCAAGTATTTCGGCACCGACAATGCGGTCGGGAAAACCGTCGAGATCGATCGCCTTCATCCCATGCAGGTCACCGCCGTTTTGAAGGACTTTCCATCCAACACCAACCTGATCGCGGAGGTTTTCGCTTCCAGCAGGGCTACGTTCTCCGAGTTGGCTTTGTTGGACGCGCAAGGCGAAGGCCCCACCAGCGGCGGCATAAACTCGAAGGTCAATGTTTTGTTCCGCCTCAGACCCGGCGCAAAGGCTGCGGAGATCGAAAGGCAATTGCCCGCCTTCTTGGAGCGTCATCGCAGATTGTCGCCGCCCGGCAGCGAGCGGATCAAGCTCGTGGCGCTAACGGCACACCACTTGCAGCCGACCGAAATTCAAACGATGGCACCGCCGAGCGATATCGCTTCGGTTTATGCCGTCGGCGCGACAGGCATCTTGATTGTCGTCATTGCCATTATCAATTTCGTCAATCTGATGACTGCCCGCGCCTCGTACCGCGCGCGGGAAGTCGGGGTTCGCAAAGCGGCAGGGGCGTCGCGCGGCAATTTGATTCTGCAATTCGTCGGCGAAGCCATGCTGTATGTGATCTTCAGCGTCATCCTGGCGCTGGCGCTGGTCGAATGGTTGCTGCCGATTCTGAACGCTTTTCTCGATCGCAAAATCGCTTTCGATTATTGGCGCGATCCGCAAGCACTCACAGTGGCCGTCGGACTGATCCTGACCGTCGGAATGGCGGCAGGAACTTATCCGGCCTTTGTCCTCTCGGCATTTCGTCCTGCAGTAGTACTCAAGGCAGGGCCGTCGCAGGGCGGCCAAGCGAACGGCATGCGCAAGGCCCTGGTGATCCTGCAGTTCGCCATTCTCATCGGCTTGATGATCGCCGGCGGCGTGGTTTACCGCCAGACGCAATTTGCCCTCAACGAAGGCCTACGGCTCGATAAGAACCAGGTTATTCTCATTGCCGGTCCATGTCACACCGCATTGGAAACGAATATCCGGAACCTTCCGGGCGTTCGCGGGGTTGCCTGCGCCAGCAAACGGGCTTTGAACTACGGAGCGATGCAAAAATTCGCCACCTTACCGGATGGGCGGAATATTTCGCTCAACTACACGTCGGTCGATTTCGGCTTTTTCGAGTTTTACGGCCTCCGGCCGCTGGCCGGACGCTTCTTTTCGGAAAAATTCGGCGCCGACGCCACCAGCGATACCGATGTCGATTGGCACCCGCCAGTTGTCATCAACGAAAGCTCGCTGCATTTGCTCGGATACACCGATCCCAACCGGGCAATCGGCAAGACCATTACGCTATATGGGAAAAACGGCCAGCGCGGTTCGGCTGAAATTGTCGGGATCGTCGTCAATTTTTCGCTGAAGTCGATCCGCGATCCGGTAGCGCCGACCGTCTATTACGTCGACCAATCTCAGGATCGCTATCTTAATGTACGCCTGAACGGACAGCAGATTCCCGAGACCCTGGAGGCGATCGACCGCGTCTGGCAGAAATCGGGTCCACCGCTTCCCATTCGCCGGACATTCATGAGCGAACAAGTCGAGCGTCTCTATCGCGACATCATCCGCCAGTGTCAGGTCTTCGCCAGCTTTGCCGGATTGGCGATGTTGATCGCCTGTCTCGGCCTATTCGGCCTTTCCGCCTCCACCACGGAACAGCGCACCAAGGAAATCGGCATCCGCAAGTCGATGGGAGCCACAACTTCCGACATCATGCGGTTGCTGCTCTGGCAGTTCGCCAAACCGGTACTATGGGCCAACCTGATAGCCTGGCCGGTTGCAGGTTACGCGATGCACCGCTGGCTGCAAGGCTTCGCCTATCGCATCGAACAGCCACTATGGCTGTTCATCGCTGCGTCCATGTTAGCGCTCTGCATCGCCGTATTGACGGTTCTGGTCCACGCCTATCTCGTCGCCCGCGCCAGACCGGTCACGGCACTGCGCTATGAATAAAGGATAGAAACGATGCCTGACAGCAGCAATTTCCATGGTGTGGCCGCCATCATAATGTCCGTATTGCTGCTCACGGCTGCGCCAGCGCTCGGGCCACTACCCAAAACCGGCATTGACTCGTTAGAGGACATCACGCTCGGCGGCATGCGCCAGAAAGTCCTCATACAGGGCGACAATCGCGCCAACCCGATTCTGCTGTGGCTGCACGGCGGACCGGGGGAGCCAGCGATGTTCCTTTCCCATTATTTTTCGGCCACACTGAGAAAACATATGACCGTCGTGCATTGGGATCAGCCCGGTGCCGGCCTATCCACCGATCCTAAGCATCCTCTGAAAGCACTGTCCGAGGCGCGCATTGAGCGCGACGCGCTGGAGCTTGTCGATAAGTTGCTCAAGCGCTTCGGCCAACGAAAGCTGTATGTGCTCGGTCACTCCTTCGGCACGGTAGTCGGAACCCGTCTGGTCGCCGCCCATCCCGACCGATTCTGCGCCTATATCGGCATGGGACAGGTGGTGAATGGACCGAAGTCAATCCGGTTGACCCGCGATTGGCTGAGGACGGAAATGACCAAGGCGCACGACGCGGATGGGCTTAAGCGCCTGTCGCATGCAGATTTCTTCGAGGTCTTCAAAATGGTGAAGGCACGCGGCGGCGTTCTCCACACCAAAGTGGATTACATGGCGATCCTCAAATCCTCGACCTATTATTTCGACGGGTATATCGAGCTGAAGAAGAAGAACGACGCCACCACCTGGAAACTGATGAACAAATCCGACGGCGATACCCAGGGCTACGCCATCGACACCATCCGCACCATGCGGGTGCCGGCGTTCTTCTTCGAAGGCCGCTACGATCACATTCCGGCGACATCAACCAAGCTCGTGGCGGAATACGTCGAACACCTGAACGCGCCTTACAAGGAAATCGTCTGGTTCGAGAATTCCGGCCATCTGCCGAACCTCGACGAGCCGCAGGTCTTTCAGGATGCCATCGTCGACAAGGTATTGGCGAGGACGAAAGAATGCGGCTCGGCGGACTGAATCCGTGCCAAGTCGAGGCAAAATTCCGGATACGAACCACAACGGGAAAAAAGGAAAACATCCATGGACCGCAGAAAATTCATCAAGAATTCGCTTGCCGCCGGCGGCAGCACGCTCCTAGCCGGATCGAGCATCCCGGCCGCATTGGCGGTACCGGCACAACACAAGAGTATCCAGTTTCCGAAGGATTTTCTTTGGGGTTCTGCCACCGCGTCCTATCAGGTCGAAGGCGCCTGGAACGAGGACGGCAAGGGAGAATCCATTTGGGACCGCTTCGCCCACACGCCTGGACATATCAAGGACGGTAGCACCGGTGACGTGACCTGCGATCAGTATCATCGTTACAGGGAAGATGTCGCCGTTATGAAGCGATTGCATTTGAAAAGCTTTCGCTTCTCGACCTCGTGGTCGCGCATCCAGCCGGATGGCGCCGGACCGGTCAACCAGAAGGGACTCGATTATTACCGCCGCCTCGCCGATGCGTTGCTGGAGGCCGGCGTACGTCCGTTCTGCACCCTGTATCATTGGGATTTGCCGCAGGCGCTGGAAGACAAGGGGGGCTGGGCCAATCGCGATCTCGCCGAATATTACGCCGACTTTGCCGAAATCCTGGCGAAGAACCTCGGTGACCGCATTGCCGTCTGGGCGCCGTTCAACATGCCATGGGAATTTACCTATGACGGCTACGGCACCGGCAGAACCGCGCCCTCGCGCAAGGATTTCGCTGCGTTCTGGAAGGCGGCGCACACGGTCGCCTTGGCGAACGGCCTGGCGTACCGCGCCATCAAGGCGGCATCGCCCCACGCCGAGGTCGGCAGTGCCTGGGAATGCGAACCAGTCGTCACAAAATCGGACAGTGAGGCCGATCGCATGGCGGCAGCGCGCTTCCACGCCTTCCACAACCGCTTCTTCCCGGACGCGGCAATGCGCGGCGCCTATAACGCCGATTATGTTGGGCCGAAACAGCTCGAACTGATGGGTTTTAAACCCGGCGACGAGAAGATCATGCGTACACCGCTTGACTGGGTTGGCGTCCATTATTATCTGCGGCTAGTGATTTCGGCCCAAGGAACGGTTGCCCCCGACGACATCAACCCGCTCGCCGGCGTCGGCGTCGAACTGGCGAACCAAGGTCCCAAAGCGCCGATCGGCTGGGAAACTTGGCCGAACGCCTTCTACGACATGCTGACGACGCTGTCGCGGGACTACGGCCACCCCATCATCGAGATCACCGAGACCGGAACGCCCTATCCCAACACCATGCCGCTGGACGAGCAGATGCATGACGCCGCCAGGATCGACTGGTACCGGCAGCATCTCGCGGCGCTGTCGCGCGCGATCAAGGACGGCGCCCGCGTACGCGCCTATCATGCCTGGTCGCTGCTCGACAATCTGGAATGGGGCAGCGGTTTCACGCGGCGCTTCGGCCTCGTGCATGTCGATTTTAAAACCCAGAAGCGCACGATCAAGGATTCCGGACACTGGTACGGCCACGTAGCCGCCACCGGGAAACTGGAGGTATAATCGGCGCATGTACACCCACAGATCACAAAGGCTAGGATATATTGAGGATGCAGATGAGGCGGTGAAGAAAGGCCAAAAGCTCCGCTTCGACGGAATAGATTTGCTGCACGGGCTTTCCATCCAGGATCACATCATAGGAAAAGGTACGCACCAAAAAGATCGCCCTACTAATCGATAAAAATCACTGGCTCAGGAGGCTATCTTGCCCACGCTAACGATCTGCCTCACGGAAACAGAATTATGTGGCGAGGATGGTCCAGGTTGGCGGATATCATGCTCGGAGCTGAAATTGCTGTGGCGACTTATAGATAATTGCAAGCCACTTACGGCTGATCGGTAAGCGATGTTTTGGCCCCACCTATTAAGGTATGGCGGGATGGGAGAATGTCTGAGCACTGAAGCGGCGAACGCGAGAGCTTGGACATATGTCGGATACAAGTGATTTTCATATGTCTAAGCCGGATGTGGCTCCGGCACGACGGGTTGAAGTGTTCACCGGTGCGGGGGCGTCGACGGATCTGGAGCTCGGAAGACAAGGCCGCGATTATTGCCGAGAGCGATACGGTCAGTGGGGTAGCTCGGCGGCACGGCTTGGCGACGTCTCAGTTTTTTGCGTGGCGGCGGGCGGCTCGTCCGGATGCGCAGACCGGCGGGGACGTGCCTAGCATCATTAGTAACCGATGTTGTTTTCGGTCAGGATCCAGCTTCTCGGTCAGCCGACGGCCGATCTGGTTGAGGATTAAACGAACCAGCGGCTTGGTCCGACTGATGTCGGAGGGCGGGACGACAAGGTAGAGCGTCGTCGGATATTTTCCCTCGACCAGATCGCAGATGCGCCAGTCGCAGCACCGGGTCACCCTGGCCACAACTGGATCGCGATAGAGCCCGAGAAACGACATGGCAGTCGACAGAACGCCGGAGCGTTCGTTCTCACTCTTGTTCAGAAGCTCGCGGGCGGCGCTGGCCACCATGGGATGGACGCCCGCCTTACCCAAATGGGGTGTGGTCATCATGGCGCGGAGCGTGGTCTCGATCGGCCGCCTTGGATCGGAAAGGAAGTTGGCCACGCCGGCGAGTGTCTTATCCTTCTCGGCATAGAGCACATGCAGGATGGTGCCGACGAGGAGCGAGTGACTGGTCTTCTCCCAGTGGTTCCGCTTCTCCAACGCCCCTTCGGGATCGACCAGTACGTCGGCGATATTTTGTACATCGCGCACTTCCCATTCGCCGCGGCGCACTTCCAGAAGCGGATTGTAGGCCGCACTCTTGGTATTGGTCGGGTCAAACAATAGCACCCGCCCGAACCGCGCCCGCCAGCCGGCAGTCAGCGACCAGTTCTCGCCCTTAATGTCGTGCACAATAGCCGATCCCGGCCAGGTCAGCAGCGTCGGCACCACCAGGCCAACGCCTTTGCCGCTACGCGTCGGCGCGAAGCACAGCACATGTTCCGGTCCGTCGTGGCGCAGGTACTGGCCCTCCAGTTGTCCCAGTACCACGCCATCGGCACTGCAGAGACCCGCTTTGCGGATTTCGCTTAAAGTTGACCAACGTGCCGAGCCATAGGTCGTTACCCGCTTAATCTCGCGCGCTCGCCACAGCGCCATGGCCACGGCAACCGCAAAGGCGACAATGCCGCCAGCCGCAGCAATATAGGCCCCGCGATTAAAAATATGCGGGGCATAGGCGTCATAGATGAACCACCACCAGAAGAAGGCTGGCGGCGCATAGACCGGATAGCCGAACAGCATGAACCAGGGCTGGCCCAGTTGCGGTTGGAAACCGAGTTGCCATGCCGTCCACTGCGTCGCCGCCCAGACAAAGGCAAGCGCAACGAGGCTAATGGCAATCACGGCCCCACAAAGGATTTTCGTCGCGGACATGCAAACAGCAAATCATACCGTCTGCGTAGTGGAGCAAGCGACAAATGCAGGATGACGTAGGATCGGGGGCGATCGCATGCAAAACGGATAGATGGCAATCTTTCGCCCAGAGTAGTCCTCTAATAACCTGACATGAAACACGGGCTTAGCCGCGCATCACTTCCGCGCTTGCGCCAGGGACGCGGCGATGTCGGCGATTGAACGAAACAGCATGAACTGATCATCCTTTGAGGGGATAAAGCCTCGCCGTTGCCAAAACGCAGCGGCTTCTGCGTCTACGGCGTTGACCAGCAAGGCGCGCCCACCAACCAGCGCCGCCGCCGTCACGCAACGCTCCAGCGCGTGCTTGATGAGGCCCGTTCCGATACTGCGTCCGGCCCAGCCGGTGTCGGTGGCAAGCGGACCAAGCAGCAGACAAGGCACCGGATCGGGCGGCTGACCGGTACGGATGGCACGCGGCAATACGTTTGGAACGACAGCGGTCGGCGCCAGGCCGTAAAACCCAACCACTCGCATCGCCTCATGGACCACCATGACGGCGGTAAAGCCCTTCTCATGATTTGAGAGCGCACGGGTCTTGAGCCAGCGATCAAGCATCGGCTTCCCGCAGGTAAATTCCGAGACGTCGTGCGCCGCCGTCAACGGTTCGGGCGATGAAAGGCTCACCGTTCAGCGCTTTGCGACATAGCCCGGCTCCCAAGGCGCAGGGCGCTCAGCCAGTTCCACCATTTCCGGCACCGGAGTTGCCGGACCGGAAAGAACTCCGACAAAATCAGCAAAGCCTTTTGGGTTCATGCGGATCAGCGGATTTTCCAAGAGAACCTCCTCGGCCGCGCACACCGCTGCATCCCGCACGAAGTCCGTACGGGATCGCCCGCGCATACCGGCGGCGCGGTCGATCAGCGCAATGTCGGCCTCAAGCAGGCGCATAGAAACCGGATAGTCTTTGCGTTCGGCATTCGCAGCCATGGGGCACCTCAATTTGTGTGTACTATATGGCCTTGTAGTGCAAATTGCAATACACAACCATTAACTATATATCCAGCTCGATTTTCTGCCCGAAACGCCAGTCAACGCCCCCCGCCGTCCGTCAAATTGTACAACTCTTAATTCACTCTCCGTCCCAATATTCGGCCAGCGCAATGTGCCCCCTAGCCGAATAGGTAGCCGACGAGGGATCGCCTTCCTTCATGCCAGCCATTGCGCAAACCTTCCCTGAATCTGGATATTCGATCACGTCGCAGTCGGCAATGTTCGAGATTCCTACATACCGGAGCTCGTCGTCACCAGTATTAACGATCTGATGCACGGGTCCACCTGCCGGAGCGGCCAGAATATCGCCAGTATGGATCGACAGCATTTCTTCGCCCACGCGATACTCGCCACTGCCGGACAAAATAAAAAACATCTCGTCCACGCCGTGATGTCGGTGAGCCGGAAAGGCGATCTTTCCCGGCGGAACCACATGCAGCATGCATCCGAGCTTCTTGAAGCCGAGAACCGATCCGATCCCGCCAAGCCGAGCATCGAATTTATCGCCGTAATGCGATGTCCATCCCAACTTCACATCGGCGATATTTAAGACGCATTTCTTCAACTCACCCATCAAAGCATTCCTCCCGTTGATAATATTTCGAAGATCGTCACGCATTGTGGATTGCCGACCTCTGCGACCATGATGAACGATCAATGATCCTTGGCTCTCCCGGTATCCTATATCACACTATCCAGATTGCCCTGGGAAAGTCGCCACTGAGAATAACGGGATTCAGATCTCCAGCCCCCGTTTGCGGCCAAAGCTCCAGTCGACGGAGCCTCCAGGGGACATTGTGCCGGTGACGTGCTGGCCGAGTTTCTGCTCCAGAATCGGTCGCCAGGGTACGAGCTGAAAGCCGAGACCATCATCGATCATGGCAAAGCGCCCGGAGGCCAGAATGACGCGCTGGCGGTAGATGCCAGTGACATGCTCGCCCACACCCGAGGGATGATGGGAAAGCCCTGTTTCCTTGGCGAGCTTGGCCGCGGTTTCGTCCAGCTCGCGCTTGCGCAAGGTGTTCAGCAGGTCGGGTGAGAATGTTACGTTTGAGCCTTGCCGCTGGGCGAGGCCCATTTCGACCAGACGGTCGACACGTTTGTCCATTGCTTCGTGGACCTCGGCGCCGAAGCCGCCATGACTGATCGCCGAATCCCGTTTCAGGTTCTGCCGGTCGAGCCACGTTGCCCCAGCTGCCTTGACCTGGGCGTCAATCGAAAGATCTGAGCGGACCGCCAGCGAGGTTCGCCGGTTCCCCTTCTGGTCCTCATAGGCCCGGACCTCGACGATCGCACCGGGCTCGACATCACCGATCACGTCGAGATTGGCAAATGGCAGATGATGGGTGCGACCATCGACACCGTCGATAATGGCATAGGCCGTCCCTTTCAGTTCATCCTGAAGCCCGCGTTCGACCAGACGGCCCAGTATCGGCTCTGCAGGTTCGCCCTCGTGCAGCGCAAAGTTAGAAACATTCGGTTCATGGCCGGACTTGGCCATGGCTCGGTGCATAGTCTTGATGATGTCGCCACGGATACCGAGGTCCCGTAACGTCGGTTCCAGGTTAGGCTTCAGGGACCACTGGGCGGGAGCCATAGGCTCCGCCAGCCCCAGACGCTCCAGCTTGGCGGCACGCCCGAGAAGCAGCCGCCGAAACTCAGGATCGATACCGGGATCGCCAGGACGCAGATCAATGATGCCGGCATTGTCGTCGGCAATCTGGCGTAAAGCCCGGTCCAGACTGGTCCAACCCTCGGCATCGACCTCCCGCTCTAACCCCTGGCGGATTTCCATTTCGGAGCGGGGACCAAGCTCCAGGGTAACGCGGGATATGGCGCGCTGGCGCAGACCGCGACTGATGTAGTCGCGGCTGATGACCAGATCCTCGTCCGTATCCGTCCGGCCGCGAACCAGCACATGGATATGCGGATTGTCGGTGTTCCAGTGATCGACGGCCACCCAGTCGAGGGACGTGCCGAGGTCCAACTCAGCATCCTTCATCAGATCGCGGGTAAAGCCGTGCAGACCGTCCATCTGGGCGGCATCTTCCGGCGAGACGATGAAGCGGAAGTGGTGACGATCATCCTCGCAGCGCTCGGCAAAATCCTTACCGTCGGCATCGTCGGAGGACGCATCGAACATCAGGGCATCCTGACCATCACGGGTGACGCCGTCACGCTTCAGGTAAACGATATGACGAGACAAGGGCGCCGCTGCAAACTTCCTGCCGGTATGGCGAACGATACGCGCCTTCACCACCACCCGCCGTGCAGTCGATTGCGCAGCAAATGACAAGACCGCCTGACGGCCCCGGCCAAAGGTCGAATGACCTTTGATGCCAGCGGCATGCCCCAGCCGTTTTCCGATAAGCCCAGCTTTACGGGCAGCCCGCATGACCTCGCCGACAAAGGTCTTCGGCTTACGAACACCCCTGTTACCGCTTTTGATGCGGCCGGGGTGAACGCGAAAGTCGTCATCATGCGGCGGCATTACGGCACCAAGCAGAAGCAGCGGCACAGATAGCGCAAAGACCATTGAAACATCACCACAATTGCCATGTTGAGCCAGCACACGAGGCAAGTACGACGGCACACTTCTCTAATCCGACCAACCACATGCGCCGAACCGACGGCGCCCCTTTTATCTCGCCGTCTTAATTGGCCGTTTTTTGTGTGGAGTATTCGCCATCGTCGTTTCCTTTCCATAGCAGATAATCGTGTCCGTTTCCATGCGGGAGCATGCTGAAGCCCTTGTGTGTCGAGGTCTGGTACGCCGCGCAATCTTCCGCGCTCAGCTACGGGATGTTTTGGCTGCATTGAAGCAGCGTCCGAACCGTTGCGGCGCACTTTGCTATCGGATTTGTGGGGCAGCATCACAGGCAATCGGGCGTGGTCTGCATCTGGCAGCCACAGGCGAGATATCGTGCTTCCCATCATCTTGGTCTGTACCATTCCGCATCCGCTCACGCGGACCTCCTCAACTCACGAAGCCGTCATCGAACGGCACATGAGATGTTCGTTTCAACTGCGCGCATAGCTCAACCTCTGCTCCTTGGCTGTCCTGACTGGGTTACGCTCTTGTTCGGTCGTGCGCGGATCGCCGACATAAAACGTGCCGTCGCGCCACATCGCGTGCATCACCACCGCGAGCTTGCGCGCCACCGCCACCCTGGCCTTGGCGTGGCACTCGGACTTTGCCAGCTTCAGCCCCCAACTCTTCACCAAATCGCGCCCCTTGAAGCGGGTCAGCATCGCGGACCCGGCTTCGTAAAGCGCCCGGCGTACATCGGCGTCTCCGGCTTTACTGATCCGTCCTTTGATGTCGATCGAGCTACCGGACTGCCATCGCTTGCCAGTCAACCCGAAGCAGGCCGCGACATCGCGCGACCGTCGAAAGCGCGTCGGGTCGTCGATCGCCGAACTGAAGCTGAGCGCCGCAATCGGTCCGACACCAGGGATCTCCATGAACCGACGACATAGCTCGTCGCGCATAGCCAGCTGCACCACCAGCTTGTTGAGGGCGAGATATTCGCACCAAACCGCGGCTCTGGCGCGCAACATGCACGTCATCACGCCGCAGGTCATCGCATCGTCCGTAGCGACAACGGCGTCATTAACCGCCTTCTCGAAGCCCCCGCGCCCCACCGTTCCGAGCCGAATCCCGAACACCTTGAGCGAGTGACGGATGCTGTTTTCGAGATCGAGGAACTTGCGTTTAAGGTTGCGCCGTTGGCTGAGCAACAGGCGAATCCGGTAACAAGCTTCTGTCTTGATGTGCGCCTGACGGAACCATCCTGTGCGCACGATGTGAGCGATTCCGAGCGCATCGGTGGCATCGGTTTTGTTGCGCTGGGCACTCATTGCCGCCCGCACATGGCGGGTTTCTAGACAAACGGCCGGAACGCCCTGCGCCAGAAGTTCGGGATGCAACCACGGCGACAATGCGCCCGCTTCGTGGCCGACGCGTCGCAATCGCCCGGCATAGGGCCTCAAAACGTCCGCAATTGACGCCGGATCGGTCGCCACCGAACCGTTCAGAACTACCGTTCCTTTGTCGTCCACCACGCACACCGCCGTCTCGTCAATCGACACATCCAGGCCTGCAAAGTATTCCATCTTTCGTCTCCCGCGTTTCTGCTTCGCACGCGGCAGTGTGCGCTCAGATGCCGTGGGACGGCAGGCCTGCGGCAGCGCCGGGGTGGTCGAGACGTGCATTTTCGTATCCATCAAGCCCTCGCCAATTACAGCGGCCATATCCCAAGTTCTCCTCCCCGCATCCACACCAAGGCATCCCCGCTGCCGCCAACGTCCTCGACAACATCCCAAATCCTGAACGTGATCATGGTGAGATCGCCTTACGCGTGGTCGGAACAAACATTCCCGACGATTGTGGCGCGAGGACGAAGCGGCGCTGCAGATCACGTGCAGAAACCTTGCGCTCGTTCTGCAATACAGCTGCGGATGCACCGACCGCCGTGTCGTCTTCTTTACGCGTGACAAAGAGCGGAGAAGCGGACCGGGAAGAAAAGGACGCGACACCGATTGATCCGTCAGAGGGGTTCTGCCCGATCGGTTGCGTAACACGCGCAACATAAGCCACCGTCTCGGCCGGAAGCGCCCGTCCCGTCACCAGATAACTATCGTAGCGATCAGGACCTGCATTGTAAGCGGCCAGAAACCCGTCGAACCCATAACGGTCGTAGAGTTCCCGCAAGTATGCAGTCCCTGCCAAAACATTGTCTCGCGGATCGTACGGATTGCCGCCCAAACCGTAGCGGGCGCGCAGACCTGCCCAGGTTTGCGGCATGATCTGCATCAACCCCATAGCCCCTTTGATAGAGGTGGCATTGGCATTACCGCGGCTCTCGACCTGCATCACGGCGTCAATCCAGTGCACCGGAAGGCCAAACCGCGAAGCGGCCTCGCCCACATAATTGGCGTAACGGTCGCCCAGTACCGGCGCAGGTGCCGTCATGCTCTGTGCCAGCACAGATGACGCTGGGACACAGACAAATGCTAGACCGGAAAGAAGAAGGATTCCGCGGCGCATCGGTCAATTTCCGTCATCGCGCTTTGACACACGGTTCCAATGCAGCGACCAGACCGTGTCGCTGTCACGGAACAGATTGGCATGGATGGGTTGCGACAGGGCCGGATCGTCGATGATGAGCGCAATGTACTCACCGGCCTTTTCACCGGTACGTTTCCAGCCAGCACCGATCTCCGGGCCTTCCTCGTTGCCGTTATGCAGCCGATAGTCGGGGACATTCTCGGCATCCGACGCATCAACCGGAACCAGGGTGACTTCGCGGTAAAGTGTGAAGGTATGGATGCGCCCGACAAAGCCCGTCGTTTCGCGCGTGAACTGACCAATCTGCGACATGGAAACCTCCATAGAGTTTGTGCTGATGAGACGTCTGGTGTGGCGGTCAGGGTGCCGATGCGCGCCACCGGAAACGGCCATTACCGTCCCTGTCGGTGTAAAGCGGAGCCGCACGGCCGATAACGATACGGACCGAGACTGGGCCGAAGTAGCGGCTGTCGAGCGAATCCCAGCGCGGGTTCAGTAGGAACACTTCACCGGCCGCGAGGACGCGACAACCTTCCCAGACCGGCAGAGGTCGAAAGAACCGGTCGCGCCACAGCGCCCACGCGGCGACCTTGCCGTCGATGATGACTTTGCGGTCTTGGCGGCAGACCTTCTGCCCCGGCAATGCCTCGACGTGCTTGAGCATGGGCACGCCCTTGGGCAGATACCGGCGCTGCTCCAGAAATGCGGCCAAATTCTTTGGCGGCATGACGGCAACCAGATCGCCGACCTGCAGGGTATCCGCTTTATGCAGACCATAGAGACCAATCGGAGCACTGGCGCTGGCATTCCAGATCAATCTGGGCGTCCGCGAAAACAGCGCGGCAATATCGATGCTGAGCACGGTAAAGTACGTCGTCATGACGTAGCCGAAGCGGGTCATCGGTCCAGATCCTTGCGCTGGAGCCAAGCCCGATGCTGTTCGCGGCTGTAGGGGCGTGGGTTCTCGCCGACCGCAAACCGGTTATGAACGTGCCACCAGTAATCCGGACAGACATGGGCCGGATCGATGCCAATCACCTCGATAGCATCGATAACCTGCAGTACCTTCTCGACTTTGGGCCAGCCGGAGATATGCAGATAGATCTCGCCGCCAGGACGCACGAACGGCAGCGTCGTGTAAGGATCTCCCGGTCTTACGGCCCGCAAAATGTCGATCTGCGAGACGATGGTGCCATACGCGTTCGAGGCCCAACGCACATAAGCAAGGACAGAGTTGGGCTTGAATTCCAGGATACGGCGGCTGCGGTCGATAACCTGATCGGACGCGGCATGGCCGAAGCGCAGCCAGTGCTCGATCTGCTTCTCAAGCCAAATCAGTTCGACCTGAGTGTAAAGGTTGGGATTGGATTCAGGCATGGGAGCGCCCTCCTGAGCCTTTTGCAGATATTGCCGGCGGACTTATGCACTGTCCGACAACACCGTTAGATTCTTTTATGTTAGACTTTAAGTTAGGCGCGGCAGAACCATCTGAACCACAATGAGATTTGTCGGTTTCTGGTTCCCGATAGCACGATAGACCGGTTCCTGATGGCACGTGCCCTGCGGTTCCCGATAGCACGACGGGATTCACAGCCTGTGCACAATCAATCTCTGGACGCTCATAGCGAAAGGTCAGGAGTTCGTGACCTTGCGCGTCTCGTTCGACCGACAGGCGGCAGTTGGGCAGTGCCTGCCGGCGGGCAATGTTGCGCAGTTCGAACGAGAACCGCTTGAAGGGCGACAGTACCGCCGATTTGGCGTAGAGATGGCCAAACTCGAACCGCCAGCCGGATTGCTGCCTGCCAGCGTGCTTGCGTACCAGACGATACAGCCAGCGCTCCAGACCACCCGTCAGCCTAAAATACGCCCGGTCGATGGTGAGCACCAATGTCTCGTCCAGAACCGTCCGGTAGAACCAATCCGGGATGATGAGGGCGATACCATCGGGCATGCCTCGCCTGTCCGTGCGCTCCATCCATTCATTCAGCCAGGAGAAGCGATGCATCCGCCGCTCGCCAACCTGACGTAAAGTGGTTGCCACGGACGTGGACTGCAATCGGTCCATGGCCGCCTTCAAGCGAAGATAATCGCGCGCACCGGTCCCGCGACCGATGAACGTCAGAATCTCATAGGCCGTGGCGGCCAACAGGCGTGAGGTTGGAAATCCGGCATCATTGGCCTGGACGATCTGGCTGGCAACCCAGATCAGGATGTCGGCATCCCAGATGGTCGCCATACCGTGTTCCGGCACGGCTTCGACACGGATGGTGATACCGTTCAAACGGTAGTCGATCGGTGCAATGCGTGGCGATTTGGCCAGACTGAAGAACGGATAGGTCATCAGATCCTGCGCATCGCGCGGTGCAAACAGACCGGGCAATGCGCAAAACAGCTCCAGATCGCCTTGGCCATATTGAGGTAATGCGGTGCTCATCGCTGACCTCAACGTGAAGGCTTTTTGTACGGAAGCGGCGGCAAACCGATGTGGCGTTTTGCCGGAAACACGGTGCCCACACCGGGGTCCGAGGTCGATTTTTTGACGCCGGAAGCAACCCATTCCTGCAGATCTTCGACGCGATACACGACCCGCCCGCCGAGTTTCGAGTAGCGCGGGCCGGTGCCGTAGATGCGGTGCTTCTCAAGCGTGCGGATGGACAGCCCAACCATGCGGGCGGCTTCCGGGGTGCGCAAATAGCGTGGCGGTAACTCGGCAAAATTAGCAGACATCGAGATTTCCCCTGTTCTGGGCAACCGCCGAAAGGTGGCGGCTAACGGGGATCACGGTGGCGCAAGTTTGTCTGTCAGGGGGATGGCGATGTCACAGGATGGCGAGATCGCCACCCCTCTATGATATAAAACGCAAAGGAAAGCCCCGCTTTGAGCGGGGCTTTCCTGTCGATGGCGGAAACAACATATCAGGCCATTATTCGGCCGGCTTGGTGCGCCTCCTCGGCATAGGCTTGCAGCGTCTTATCCGCCTCGAAGTACAAATCCCGTTCGATATGCAAGCCACCAGGACCACGAACGGACGTGATTTCGGTCAGGGACACCCGCCCCATCTCCGGGCATCCCATGCCAAGATCGCACAAACCGAAGGCAATTGTCGGCTCTTCCGGGGCAAGTTCCGTCAACAACCAGGTAGCAGCACCCCACGGGCAAAACAGTTTGACGACAGGCTTAAAATCGATGGTGTTGCCATCCTTGGCGATCCGTTCGGCATTCTTGCGGCCATTTTCCAGCAACTGCCGTTCCTGTGCTTTGGTGAAAAGTTTCATGTCGGTCTCCTATTGGGCTTGGGTTAAAGCGCAGCGCTGCGCTGCAACCCTGCCCGTCGGCGAGACCGGGGGTAGCAATGGCAAGGGCGAGGCCCAGCGAGGGGGATCACCCGTTCTGCACAAGGCATGGCCGCGGAAGAACGGGGATACGCTGGCCGAGAGCGCATCAACGCGCACCCTTGCCAACGCGAGGGGCTGGCCCCTTAGCCCTGATAATCTGAAGCGACCTGCACTCGGGCAGCACCAAACTGGAGATAAGGCTATTTCACCTTGGACGTCGGTGGCGCAGATGGCAGCTTTCGGCGGTACGGATAGAGGAGTAAACGGCGGTACCCGCCGTGCATCATTTCCGTCCCAAGGCGTACAAGACGAATGGTGCGGTCGCGCAAATCATGCCCTTTCCAGGCGCCACCGACCGCATCGCCAAGGTCGAACAAACCGTCAGCGATATGCCGATAACTTGCCTTGGAATGCCTCCCGTCCAGCGCTCGTAAGGCCAGCACAAGCCGCTTCATGTGGTTGAACGGCAAGGTTTGATATGGGGTGACTTTGCGGCTATTCAGATGATGCCAGAGACGCAGTGCGGCAGCGACACGGATATCGAACACGCGATCAAGCGGCAGCAAAACCGCATAAGATTTATCACCGGTCGCCTGCAGCCGTGCACGCAATACAACACCGGACGGAAGGGCAATCATTCCACGCTCGCCGATGGCCACGATCAAGCAATTGATGCTGTCCGGATAGCGAAGTAACGGATTGGACGCATCGCTTAGGCCATCGGTTATGTCGATAACGCTCGGCAATACCGACGGCGTCCATTGCGGTGGGCTGCGTTCGATATCTTTTGCGAAATCGTATCCCCCAGCGAAGAGCGAACGCTTCGAGCTCTTGCGGGGTCCCCCCATTTTTCTCTACGGCATGCTGCATCTTGGCATGATCTTGAAGAAATACCGGATTCCGGCGAAGAAACTCCCAGGCCAATCCGGGAGCATCAAGCTGCAGCAGATCCTTATATCCGTCCGGTGATCGCCAATCGGCCGACCCCATTGCGGTCTCTCCAATTCAGCAACACGCCTATAGATTGGCGGAGAGAAACCATGCACGAGCAAATAGAGCAATGCTATGCAGATCACCGGCAAGGCCTATTGCCGTGCACGCAAAAATTAGAGTTTTAATCAGATGCGGCGCAGTCCAACAGATGGCGATAGCCGTTCTCGGTCATCCACTTTGCGCGGGCCAGATGGCTTTCCCAAACGCGCCTCGCGCGTTCAGGCGCGCAGGTAGGATCGATATGCAGGACGATTTTTACAATCTCCTGCCAATCCGCCCCCTCGGCATCCGCATCAAGCAGGCGCAGGTACGTTATGAGATGCTGCTTATCATATTCCGTCAGAACGCTCTCCGACGGAGCAACATCGGCGATTTGAGGTTCGATCTGCGACGGCCGCATAGATTTGCCTCGAATTTTAGAAGCTTGATTGTAGGCACAAACCGGCGAGCCATCAATCACACGCGCGTATCATGAAACGTATCCCGGATACGATGCGGAGTCATAACTGCAACATATACTCGGTCGACAAGGTTCTTCCCTCACATGGCCAGCGTCTGATCATAGCAATGAGATAATGCCCAACAACACAATTACATATTATAGTTGATAAACTCATAGTATGTAAACTGGCATCGATTTGTGCATGGATATGCGCAAACTGGTCGGCAGGAACTTTGCTCGTCTACGTCAGGAAATGGGGCTGACGCAGGAAGAAGTGGAGGAGCGCTCTGGCTTCAGTCAGCAATACTTGAGCGGCCTTGAACGCGGGAGACGGAATCCCACCGTAGTGACCCTGTTTGAATTGGCACAAGCGCTCGGTGTCAGCCACCTTGAACTGCTCAAGCCGGATGGCAAGGGGAAGTAAGACCGAAGCGTCATTGCCACAAATAACATACTGATATAATTCGCCAAAATAGACGAATTAACGCCTATATAATTTATAATTCGCCATTTATGGCGTCAAATAGAACATAATGACCTACGCATACAACGCCGCTGACGGCTGAACGAACCGCCATTAGATGTCCCTGAACGGCAAACGCGACGACTTCACTATGGCGGACTTCAAGTCCCTTGCCACGACCGCCGGACTGAAGAACGGTCGCTACAAAACCATTGCCAAGGAAGTCAGAGATGCAGTGTCTCGCAGGCCAACATTCGCCGAACAGTCCGGCGTAATCAATAGTTATCGAGACCAGATTTTGTCTGGGCATAGACTAACAATATGACGGGAAGATCGCACGTTACCCGTCAGGTAGCTCCTACCTCCTGGGTACGAAGGTAAAAAATATAAATCTTCGGTTGCGCAACACCTTCGGACGGTCTTAGTCTCCAACGTGGAGCGGTCGAAACACCTAACCGTACAACAACTGTAGGAATTAGCCCCTCGCACTCGTATCGTAACTGCATAAGTTGAGAGTGAAGCGTGACAGCAACCAGCCTGTTTCTGTTTCCGTCTCCAGCCGTGACGGAAATCGCGTTGCCAGCAATCGACCTCGGCCCGATCAAACTTCGGGTCGGACAGGTGCATTGCGTCCTGCGCCCCAAAGAGACCGCCCAGGTCACGAGCGAAGACACGATCCAGATCAGCGCGCGAAAAAAGCTGCCTGTCTACACCTTGGCGAATGGCGACAAGGTCACGATTACGTCTCAGAAAAAGCACACCCGCCCAACCGGCATGGATGGTCTCCTCCTGCGCGGAACGGACGGTCGCCTCTCATGGCTCAGCCACAAACTGACGGACGCGCTGAACAAGGAAATCGAAAAAACCGGCTGGGCCGGTGTTCTTGCAAAACGCGCCGCGCAATGGGATGGCGTCGTGACATACAAGACGGAAGTGCAGAATCCCGACGGCTCCGTCAATGAGGGTCTTCGGCCGCCGCAAATGGGCGCGCTCTTCGCCATCGGCTCGCACTGGAGCCTTTTCAATTCGCCGGCAACGATCATCATGCCGACCGGCACCGGCAAGACCGAGACCATGCTCTGCGCGCTGGCCGCGTTCATTCGCACGACCGTTCTAGTGGTCGTCCCCTCCGACGCGCTGCGGTCGCAGACCGCGCGCAAATTCCTTACCTTCGGCTTGCTTCGGCAGCTCAATGTGCTGCACCCGGACGCGCCGAACCCCGTCGTTGGCGTCCTGACAAAAGTTCCCAAAACGACCGAAGACCTTGAGATTTTCAAACGATGCAATATCGTCATAGCGACGATGGATGCGGTGTCCGACAAGGCCGCGCAACCGCTGTGGGAAGAACTCGCCGCACTGGTCGGCATCCTAATAATCGATGAAGCGCACCATATCGGCGCGAAGGGCTGGAACGATTTCCGCAATGCGTTTGCGAACAAGCGCGTCCTACAGTTCACGGCAACGCCATTCCGTCGCGATGGCCAGCTCGTCGATGGCCAGGTCATCTACAGCTATCCTCTACGCATGGCGCAGGCGGACGGCTACTTCAAACCCATCACCTTCGAGCCGGTCTATGAAGCTTCTAAAATCAGGGCAGATGACATCATCGCCGCAACTGCAGTCGCAACCCTCCGCAACGACCTTGCCAATGGCTTCAACCATTTAATGATGGCGCGGTGCGATAGTATCCCGCGCGCACAAGCCGTGCTGAAGCTTTACGAAGCGGCTGCACCGGACTTAAACCCCATCCTTATTCATTCTAAGCTTCCTGACGCCGCAACGCGCACCGAGAAACTCAAATCCGGCCGGAGCAAGATCGCTGTATGTGTAAACATGCTTGGCGAAGGGTTCGACTTGCCCGAACTCAAGGTCGCGGCCGTCCATGACTTGCACAAGAGCCTAGCCATCCTGCTCCAGTTCACAGGCCGGTTCACCCGCTCGGCTGGCGCCAATCTTGGCAACGCGACCATCATCGCTAACGTCGCAGAACCGAATGTTTCAGTGGCGCTCGAGCGCCTTTATTCAGAAGATGCAGACTGGAACGAGCTGCTAAGCGAGTTGAGCTCTGAAGCGGCACAAGACCATGCTCGCCTCATCAAATTCCTGAACGAGTCGCAGCGTATCGGCACGGATGTCGACGATGACGACACGCCTATATCCCACAAGCTCTTGCGGCCCGGCGTCAATACGGTCGTCTACCATGCCGACAAATTCACGCCGAAGAACTTCCACCAAGGACTGCCGGCAGAGCTCAAGCCCTATCGGGTGTGGCTGCATACGCCATCAAACACCCTATTCGTGGTCACACGTACCGAATTGCGGGTGCCATGGGCACGCTCCAAGTCCGTCAAGGATAGGCAGTGGTCACTATTCGTGTTGCACTACGATAAATCGCGCAAACATCTTCACCTAACAGCGTCAAACACCAAATCGCTGTACGAGCCCCTCGCAAAGGCCGTCGGCGCAGATGCCATAATCAACGGTGACACGATCTTTCGGGCGATGGGACGCATAAGCCGCCTCATCTTCCAGAACGTGGGTGTGAAGAAGCATGGCCGGCGCAACCTATCCTATGCGAATTATACGGGCGCGGAGGTAAAAAGTGCGCTCAGCATGGCCGAAAAATCCGGTTCCTCAAAAGCCCTCCTGAATGGCATGGGATGGGAGGATGGCAAGCAAATCACACTCGGTTGCTCCTCGAGAGGACGCATCTGGTCGCGTGAACAGGCGAACATCCCACGCCTTGTCGAATGGTGCGAACATATCGGCGACAAGCTGTGTGACGACACCATTGAAACTTCGAAGCTGATTGACCACGTCCTCTTGCCGACGGTCGTAACGACCCTGCCAGAGGCGGAACTGCTTGGTATTGACTGGCCAGTAGAACTTCTCCGGCAAGCCGAGGAACGTGTGTCGTTCATTCGCGCGTCTGACGAACAGCCCCAGACAACATTCGACCTCGAATTCACCAGCATGGATCGCGCGGCGAACACCATCAACTTCGAGCTGGTCGAGGCGAAAACTGGCTTGTGGGGCTCGTTCCGCTATACACTAGGGGGCGAGCGTACCTTCAGTGTCGTGCAAACGTCCGACGAACCCATCGACATCAAAATCGGCAAGATCGTTAACTCGCTGGCCAGCTATTTCTCAGACTATCCACCCATGTTCCGTTTTGTGGATCTCAGCGAACTCGATGCCAATCTTCACGTGGTGCTGCAAAACCCCTACGAGCTCGACATCCCTGACGAGCGTTTTGAGGTCCGCGACTGGACGGGTATCGATCTAAAAAAGGAATCGATGTGGCGGGAGGGCGCTATCCATAACGACTCCATCCAAGCCTATGCCGCAAAGCTCTACACCGATGGCGGCTTCGAGGTCGTGTTCGACGATGACGCCGCTGGTGAAGCAGCTGACCTTGTGTGCATCAAAGAAGAGGATGACTACATCCGCGTTGCCTTGATCCACTGCAAATTCTCGGGCAAGACCAAGCCCGGCGAGCGCGTCAAGGATGTCATTGAGGTGGCATCGCAGGCTGTGAAGTCGGCACGTTGGCTCGGCAAGTTCCCACAGCTCTGTCAGCACATGCGTAACCGCAACGAATCTCTCAAGGTTGGTGGACGCCCCACGCGTTTCCTGAAGGGCTCGACAGCCGACCTTATCCGGTTGGTGAAATTGAGCCGGTTTAAATCCATCCGGCCTGAAATCGTCATTGTTCAGCCTGGCCTCTCCAAGGAGAACCGGACAACGGAACAGAGTATCGTGCTCTCGTCGGCGCTAAGCTACTTGAAGGAAACAGTCGGTATCGACGTAGACATCATGTGCAGCGACTAGTGTCAGCTCGCTTGCAAACACTTAGCTTCTCATGCTCCGAAATGAGGAAATAGATATAGCTGCGGATCAAGTTGCAATAGAGCCGCGCTTCATGCGGTAGAAGCGCAATATCAGCGCGCAAATCTGCACCATGTCGGACGCCGCCACCAGTCGGCGAAGACAGATAACCGTGCAATTGTTTAGTCCAGTTCAGCACCTGCTCGAGTGCGCTACCTTTATGATGCCGGCGAAGGTCGTCGGCGATGGTGTTAAAGTATTTGCCCTGAATTGTCCCGGTCTCAAGCTCCATGCCGCTGAAGACTGTTGCAATTGACTCCAGCAGCCAAAGCACCTCCTGGACTGCCTGTCTGTCCTTACCGGCCGCCAATAAGTCATCTGCTTCAGCGAGGGACTTCTAGATCTTGTCCTGTGCCTCCTCACTGATCGACGCCACAGGTGCCGGAGCGACAATCGGAGCGAACTCGTTGGTCGCGATGAGATTGGGTGGCTGGAACTGGAAGCCGGCACCGACCTTTTGCAGGGCGGCGTTCACGCGATTGAGCTCTGGCAGAGCAATGTGGGGGTTCGCCGTGCTCATCTGAACACAAGCGTCGTAGAACGCCTCCAGGAACAGCGGAGCATTCTTCGCGGCATATCGCAAGGCGCTATCGAGATCGGTCTGCGCCCAGCTTTCGTCTGAGCTGATGCTGGCCGTATAGCCGGCCGCGCGCGCAAAATACCCTTTGAAATGTTCGAGCATCCATTTGTGCTCATTACCCTGGTTGGCGATCTTGCCGACATAGTCGTCGATGATATTAACCGCCTCGGGTGCCAACGGGCCGGGCGACTCGAAGCGCCATGATTTTTCAAAGTTGAGCATACCTACTCCGGAAACAGGTCGCGAACGCGCACGAAGGGCGTCCCTTGTTCGCCGGCACGGCGCACCTTTGCCAGCAAAACATCCTGCAAGTGAAGGCCGCGGCGGAGCATGTCGAAGAGGTCAAGGCCATCCATGCAGATGAGGCGCTTTCCCTTGCCGAACGCAATGAGCCCCTGCTCGCTGAAGCCGGACTGGCTGAGAAACAAGCCGCGTGTCCAGTATGCCTTCTGTTCGCACTTGCCGTGGAACGCATGCAGGTCTGCGGTGTCCGTGTAGTCGTTCTGCCACTTCGCTTCCAGCAGGTATGGCTCGTCGGACAGGATGAAGCTTCCGTCGATCTGTTCGCCTACCAGCCGAAACGAAGCGCGCGGCATCATTCCAT
Organism: Micropepsis pineolensis; assembly: GCF_055392125.1. Lineage (NCBI taxonomy): Bacteria > Pseudomonadati > Pseudomonadota > Alphaproteobacteria > Micropepsales > Micropepsaceae > Micropepsis > Micropepsis pineolensis. The sequence continues at coordinate 1,704,794 of NZ_AP042408.1, read as the reverse complement.
AGGCATCGAAGAGATCCTTGAGGAACGTCTCGAATGCGTAACCGCGCTTCTGGGGTAGTTGGACCTGAGAGACCTTAAGCAGCTCACCGCTGAGCATTTCCAACAGCGTCTTGTCCACCTTGAGCTTCGTGGGTTGCTGGCTCTCAGGCAACTTGCCGTTATCAAGGCGCCGCACCAAATCCATCAGGCGAGCCCGAGCATTCGGCACCGTCTCATCACGGCGTTCGCTTTGGCGAATAGCCTCGCGGTAATCCCACAAAGCGGTGAGCGTACGTGCTGCGGCCTTGGCATCGACCTCTTGTAGGTAACAGCGAAGCCGGTTGAACTTCGATGTCCCGTTCTTCGAGTATTTCTGGTCGTAGATGTCCACGCCAAGTTCGCGCGCGAAGAACTCTGCGATAGTGGCATTCGAAAAATTCAGCACGTAGCCCGGATCGCCCTGAAACAGGTCCTTCACAAGCAACATATCGATGGTAGTAAGTCGGTTCATATGGTCGTCGCAACATATAGTGGTGATCCAGCATGCCTGACCTTTGCGCTTTACTCAACCAATACCGGCCGATACCCCCCAATTTGGTAGCGGATCTCTCCATCGAAGGCATCGTACTCGGATTTTGAGTTACCTTCGCGGGTCCAGCCAAACGCAGAGCAAATAAGTAAATCGCTATAATCGGCCACGGAATTGTTGCTGCTACGAACAACATCACGCCGACGAAGCTCGCCAAGAACGTTGGTATACAGTTTCAGCAGCTCACGCGTCGCGAATTTACAAAGCTCGTGAGCATCCGGCTCTGGAAGTGCATTCATTGGAAGTGTCCCTATCTGTGCTCACAGCTTAGAGTGATGGCTGCATTAATAGGGGTTAATATGTGACCACTGCCGCCAGCTTCCAGCACTACCATGTACTACTATCGAGAGTCGTACGGTAATCACAGCTCAGCGCTGGCGAGGTATTATGGATTGCATCCAGCATCGCGTCGGGCAAATCGATGCAGAACGGTTTTATCGAAAGCTTCAACGGCCACCTGCGCGACGAATGCCTGAACGAGCACCTGTTCGCCAATCTGCCGGAGGCCCGGAAAATCACCGAAGCATGGAGGAGCGACTACAACACCAACCGACCCCACACGAGACTGGACGGGCTCACGCCTATCGAATTTGCAACCCGCCCCGTACCGGGGCACAACGTGAACAGGCACTCCTCACTAACGAGGACATAACAGGGGCAAGGTCAGCGACAGAAAACGCTTGTCATCCGGACGAGAGAACCACTCCGACGAAACGCGACCGACGCACTCACCGCGGCTGATATCCACTTTGTAGCCGCTGTTTGCGTTCGGTCGGCTATCCAGTACCTGCATGTCCATGGGACTGATCTCCACGACGGGCACCGAAAGCCTCTCTCTCGGTCCTTAACCCGTCACAAAATCAATTCCAAACTCTCACTCTAAAGATGAGGGGGGGCTACGTCTCAGGCAATTCAACTAGTTTGTAGATTGCTGTGCTTGGACTATTGACTGCTCTGCCTACGCCACGAATGAACAGCATTCTCGACTCCGTTGACGGGTTCTGCATCTCGCCAGCGATCCCAAAAATTAACCGTTGCACTATTTGGTTTGAATCGTGGTTCTGAGACGATTACCCGTGTCGGAAGCAAACTAGCATCACCGACGACCAGGGCTTCTCCAACATCCAAAACCGGCAATAGATCACCGAAGCCACCAAGGCTATCCGGCAAAAGTCGCTTGATAACTGATTGATCATCACCGTTTGTCAGCCGCATGGCAATTACGTTGTTGCATTGACTGAGTACCGTACGATTGACCTCTGATGGCCTTTGACTGATCACCACCAAGCCAACACCGTATTTTCGACCTTCCTTGGCAATACGCTCAAATATTCCAACTGAAATCTCATCTGCTAACTCGGACGATGTGCGCTCCGGCATGTATAAATGTGCCTCGTCGCAGAACAGCGCAATTGGATGCCTATCGGCCAGCGGGGTCCATTGGCTTACGGTAAAAATCAGGCGGGCAATCAAACTGACCATCAGCGGCAAAATATCGGAAGGAACTTCTGAGAAATTTATGATCTTGATGCCCCCCTTCCCATCTTTTTGAGAAGCACTACCACCAATAAGGAAGTGTGTGACATTCGACAGCCACCCCATCTCCATACAAGCTACTGGCGGCTGAAAGATGAATCCAAGGCGACGGTCGTTTCGTTTGGCCTCAAAACGCGCGATCAGACGGCTTAGCTTATCAAAATACGGTCCTTGTTTATCGCCGCGAGCGCCCTGAACCATCTCCTGATTCAGGGCAGTAAGCTTAACGCGAACATTGTCGATATTAAACGGAACCGGGCTATCGATTGTGAAGTTTGCCAGTATATCTGCGTGTTTCGTTGGATCGAGCATTGCGCGCTTTTCGTCTGTAATGCAGCGTGTCATCAACATCGTCTGGTTCGGCGCATTTTGGTCAGAGCGATCCACAAACAAAGATACCAATGCCTCATAACCAAGAAGCCAGAAGGGAAGGTGCAAAACTCCCTCTGCAAGCCCGCAATCATGTCCAATATCACTTGGTCCAGCAATGCGCAGATGTCGAAACTCATCACTATCCAGCGTCTGATATTCGCCATGTATGTCAAATAAAATGACATTTGCCTGCGGGAGTTTGGCTATCTGATCAAGAAGGCGAGCTATCGTATAAGACTTCCCACTTCCGGTACTACCGACGACAACAGCGTGGCGCTGGAAAAGTTTGTTACCATTCAAAAACGCGCGCGCATCTTCATCCAGAGCATATCGTCCAAGATCAAGCTGAGGACCGTCGCCGGAAACCTGCGATATAACCTGCATAAAGTCTGTTAAACGTTGACTTTCTAATGGAAAACAATCGGCATCAATCTCAGGAACAGTTTCGAGAGTTCTCTTGAATACGTTTCCCCTAAGACCTTCCTTATCTACAAGCGTTCCAATTAGAGTGATACGAACAAGGTTATTCTCAGGCAATTCGGCTTCCGGATCTTCCCCAACACCTTCAACGTCAGCCACATCCCCAGCTTTACGCGTTATCCGCGAGACAATTCCAATAAGATGCTGCCCCGCCTTCGAACTCCTGATTGCGGTAAGTCTATTGACCTGAATTCTCTTTAGGCGTTCGAGTTCATCGACACGCACGGTCACTGTCGCGGTATCAACGGCTATAATCTTGCCAAGGCTTTCACCATCATTAAAATCAAGAATGCCCATTCGTTCGCTCCTAATAGCCAATCAATTCATTTAATGTGGACAATTCCCAATAATTACCGCCAGGGATAACGATACCGTCAGGGTTCTCATTGTTATACGCCATGGTTCCGTTCTCATGTTTTTCAAGAGCGAGATAGTGACGTCCTCCGTTATTCCTTAGGAAGCTCTTCGCTTCTAGCGTCAGCGTTTGCACTGCCACAAGGATCGGTATGTCATGCTCACGGCACCGAAAAGTCAACTTCGGGTGGATATGGGCGTCGCGAAAGCCATACCCCACGCAGATAAATGCGGTTGCACCACTTAACGCGCGATCAGCGCCCTGAATGGCGCTTCGAAAAGGCTCATCGTGGGTTCGTTGATATTTGCTAACACCTGGCGTGACGATGAGCGGAATTAACCCGTCAGGCAACTCACTTGTCATCGGTAGCGACATAGCTCTTCCGTATGAGTCTGAGAACCAATCTAGCGATCCATGGACCTTCCAGACAGTGACAGTTCGTGCCAGATTTTTCCCCTGTCTAAAGATTAGGTTTTCAGCACCATCTGCGTGACGCAGATATCCTGGAAGGAACCCAGTATTGTGGATGTAACCACCTAAATCGGCAGCGTATTCAACGACGCGGTCATAGTTAGTGGTAACGACATGAATATTGCGATTGGTACTGCGGAACAGTCCCCTGAAGAGGGCTCCCAACGGAAATATTTTCTTTGTACTGATCACAGACTTTAGCAAATCGTAATCATCCCGAGCGATGCAGTCCCAAGTGCTTCGAACAATCTTCGTGACCAAAGAATCTGGGAGGGATTTATTCTCTAATGCGGCTTCTAGGTGATCTCCTGCCGCTAATGCCGTCCGAACCAACGCCCAAGCATCAAGTTCTGGGCCTTCATCTGCCCGCACATTTTCGCGGAGCCAAATTGCCAAGTTACTCATACCCCGAATGCCATGAGGAATAGAGGCGCCGCTACCTAACACGATCACAGGGTTGTTCTGCGCGCATCTCTGACACTGTTTTGCGAGGTCTTCGAGTTCCATTTCTAACAAAAATACACTCGCATTTGGTCTCTTAGCCTATGATTAACATGGCAAGAATGACACAATTTAGAGTGGTGCGCAATTAAGGAATTCAAGTTGTCTAATGTCATCTATTTGAAACGGTGAATACATGTGCAATCGAAAGAACCGTGGTGGATCGACCGCAGATTCCGAACTGATTGAACCGCGTTACCAAGATGCTGACTTTATTTTGCAGTTCCATTTTGGGGCGCATTCCAGAAACATGTCCTTTTATTACTCAAACGCATGCCTGTGTGCGATACCCCCCAAACAACGCTTTCTTTAGCCGGGATCTATCGTTTTCTATTTCTGTGCCAACATGCAGCGAGATCGGAAAACGATGAAACAGGACACTTCCTTAGTTGCACATAGAACCATACGCCGGCATCAACTCCGCGAAATGGTTCCCCTTGCGGATACGACTATCTACGACATGGAACAGCGCGGAGAATTTCCCCAACGCTTTTACCTAACCTCCCGCTGCGTTGTCTGGGATCAGGCAGAAGTCGAGGCATGGGTTGAAGGTCGACGCCAAGCATCAAAAACGAAGACTATCAAACGAGCCCCATCCCCAGATGTTCAACTTCGTAAAACCCGCCCGGTCAAACATTAGGTTCTGGCGTAAACAGCTCCATGGATGGAGGGTAAAGCGTGGGCGCGTATTTCTGTCCGGTAGCCCACGCATCGACCGTGTTGGCCCATTCCTGCATCATATGGCGGCGCTGATGTTCGTATTCAGCCTTGTTGTAGATTCCACGCGATGACCGCCCATCTTCATGCGCCAAACATTTCTCGATCCAGTCGCTGTTGAAGCCTAGTTCGTTCAGCAAGGTCGAGCCGGTGCGTCTAAGATCGTGGACAGTAAAAGGCTCCAGCGGCAACCCTTCCTTTTTCGCACGAATGGCCACAGCCGTCGTAATCCGGTTAAATGTTGCACGGGACATTTGTGCATCGGCGTCGTAGCGCGACGGCAAAACATAGCGCGAATTTCCGGAACACGTCTTGAGAGCTATAAAGATATCGAGGGCTTGCTGCGATAAGTAGACGTTATGCGGCATGGCTCGCTTCATACGCTCCTTGGGGATTGACCAAACGGCATTTTCAAAATCGACCTCGTCCCATACGGCACCGAGAAGTTCACTCTTTCTGACCATAGTAAGCAGAATGAGCTTCATCCCTAGCCGGATGGTGGGCAATGTCGGCACATGCTCCAACTGTCCAAGCATGATGCGAATTTCCGCAGGCGACAAAGCGCGATCTTTAGGAACAAAGGTTGCGATTGATGCCGGTCCCACTTCTTCCGCTGGATTACTGACTTTCTCGCCGTGCAGAATAGCAAAGCCATAAACCAGCTTCACAACCTCCCGAACATGGATGGCGGTCGCTGGGGCTCCACGTTCTTTTACCTTCGTGCACACAGCCCTGAGATCATCGGGGGTGATTTCAGACAGGAGGCGATTTCGAAACGTAGGGAGTATGTCGCGTTCGTAGACGGAGCGACGCATGGCGCGGGTACTGTCGGCCATCCGAGCCTCCTGAAACCATCGTTCCGCGAACTCACCGAAGTTTTTCGCTTCCTTGATACGCCGCTTCTCCCGCTGTTTCTCACGTGCAGGAGAATGCCCCTCCAAAAGGGCGCGTTTTGCATCAATCAGCTTTTCTCTGGCTCTCGCCAAAGACAGCCCTGAGGGGCCATAGCGGCCGAGTGTGAGTGTTTCTCGCCGGCCATTGATCCGGTAGTCAAAACGAAAGATGACGGCCCCAGACGTCTGAACGGCAACGTACATACCGTCACGGTCCGAAACTTTGTAGGGCTTATCTTTTGGTTTCAAGAACTTAAGAGCTGCATCGGTAAGCATTCCAACCTCCCGAACACGTCGAAAAAAGGTGGAAAAGCTCCGAAAATACCGTCAGGCCATTTTCTCTGATACTAAGAGAATTTTTCTGTTTATTTACAATCAGATAAGGCCCAAAAAAATACCGTCAGAGGCTTTTCACCATCTGACGGTATCTCGATTTTAGACTATCTGCAATTTTGGCCATACCGTCGTTCATACCGTCATCTGTGACGCTTGCCCGGTGATAGATGGCGATAGACGGTATTGATTTTTCTTTTACAATTCAGTATGTTACATCACACCCTAGGACACTACGGGATACCGCCGGAGTGGCCTGAATTATTCCCACTCAATCGTGCCCGGTGGTTTGGAGGTGATGTCATAGGTGACGCGATTGATGCCTTTGACCTCGTTGATGATGCGGGTTGCGGTCTCGCCGAGGAATTCGTGCGTGAACGGATAATAATCCGCCGTCATCCCATCGACCGACGTCACGGCACGTAAGGCGCAGGCAAAATCATAGGTCCGCCCATCGCCCATCACGCCGACGGTGCGCACCGGCAGGATTGCAACAAAGGCCTGCCAAATCTCGTCATAAAGACCATGCTTGCGGATCTGATCGATATAGACCGCATCGGCCTCGCGTAAGATCGCCAGCTTTTCCCGCGTGATCTCACCGGGGCAGCGGATGGCCAGCCCCGGACCGGGGAACGGATGACGGCCAATAAATTTCGGCGGCAGGCCCAGCTCGCGGCCCAGCGCGCGGACTTCATCCTTGAACAGCTCGCGCAACGGCTCGACCAGCTTGAGGCCCATCTTCTCGGGCAGACCGCCGACATTATGATGCGACTTGATGGTGACCGAGGGACCGCCGGAAAAGCTGACGCTTTCAATCACATCCGGGTACAGCGTGCCCTGCGCCAGAAACTCCGCCCCTTCAATCTGATTGGCGTATTTCTGGAACACATCGATGAACAGCTTGCCGATAATCTTGCGCTTTTTCTCCGGGTCGGAAACGCCTTCCAGCGCGCCCAGAAACAGTTCGCTCTCATCCGCATGGATCAGCGGGATGTTATAATTATCCCGGAACATGCTGACCACTTCCGGCGCTTCGTCCTTGCGTAGCAGACCGTGATCGACGAACACGCAGGTCAGCTGATCGCCGATGGCTTCATGGATCAGCACCGCCGCAACCGAGGAATCCACCCCGCCCGACAGGCCGCAAATCACGCGTTTGTCGCCGACCTGCGCGCGGATCTTGGCAATGGCTTCGGCGCGATAGGCGCCCATGGTCCAGTCGCCCTTGAACCCGGCCAAACGGACGAAATTCTCATACAGCTTGGCGCCGTTCGGGGTGTGGTGCACTTCCGGGTGGAACTGCACGGCGTAGAAATTGCGCGCCACATCCGCCGTGATGGCAAAGGGTGCATGCGGCGAGGTACCATAAACCTCGAATCCGGGTGCGATCTTGCTGACATGATCGCCGTGGCTCATCCAGACCTGTTCTTTGCCGTCGGCAAACCAGCCATCAAGGATGGAGAGTTCCTTATCCGTCGGGGTGACAAAGGCCCGGCCAAATTCGGCCGTGTGGCCTTTGCCGCCTTCCACCGCGCCACCCAGCTGGGCCATCATAACCTGCTGGCCATAACAGATGCCGAGGATCGGCACGCCCATGTCATAGGCCGCCATCGGCGGGCGGGGTGATCCGTCACGGGTCACGCTGTCCGGGCCGCCGGAAAAGATCATGGCGCGGGGGGCGAAGCCCTTAAGAAAGGCCTCCGTCACGCTCTGATAGGGGTGAATTTCGCAATAGACGTTCAGCTCACGCAGGCGCCGGGCAATAAGCTGGGTAACCTGAGAGCCGAAGTCGACGATGAGAAGGCGATCATGTTGGATCGTGGCATGCTGGGTCATAGGCGGATTTACGCGGGTGGCTCCCCCCTTGTCCAGAAGGTAGCCACCCGGAGCCTTAAAAAAAATTGCCGCGCCGTTAAGACGGTGACGTCAGGCCGGGGCCTGCAAAATCGCGGTAAAGAAGCCATCCGTGCCGGTGGTGTGGGGCGCGGCATGGAAAAACTCAATCATTCCAGTGGGTAAGGGGCCAGTGGGTAAGGGGCCAAGGGGGGCCGCCTCGGCCAGCCCGGCCCAGACCTGATCGGCCCGGCAAACCGACCAGCCTTCGTGACGGGCCAGGAAACCTGCCACCTGATCGTCATTTTCCCCCGGCAACAGCGAACAGGTGGCATAGACCAGCCGCCCGCCCGCGGTGGTCAACCCCGCAGCCCGGTCCAGCAGGGTGGATTGAACGGTTTTCAGCTCCTCCAGCCGCTCGGGCGTCAGGCGCCAGCGCAATTCCGGCTGGCGCCGCCAGGTGCCCGTGCCGCTGCACGGCGCATCCACCAGCACCACATCGAATCGGCCCGTGACCTCTTCTTCTGCCGTATGAATATTACTGGCCCCGGCCCGCTCAGCCCGTGCCGCCAGCCGGTTCAGCCGGTCAGGGATAATATCATAGGCAACAATCTGGCCCTCATTGGCCATGATCGCCGCCAGCGCCAGCGATTTGCCGCCCGCCCCCGCCGCCAGATCGAGCAGCCTGATGCCGGGGCGCGACGCGCACAGCATCGAAGCAAGCTGGGCGGCCTCGTCCTGAAACTCGAACCAGCCATCCTGAAAGGCTTTAAGCGCGCTGAGACGGGTGGTGGCACCACCGCCGGGCAGCCGCAAACCATAGGGCGAATAGGGCGTCGGCACGGCCAGATAGCCCTCCTCCGCCAAAAGCGCCTGCACCTGATCGCGGGTAGCTTTCAGACTGTTCACCCTGAGATCGATCCCGGCCCGGTCCTGCATCGCCGCCATGGCCACGGGTAAATCGGCCCCAAGCGTCCGTTCCAGCTCGCTTTCCAGCCATTCGGGGTATTCGCCCGCCATCCACGCCGGCAGATCTGCTGGTGTGGTGGCAATGACGGCCCGTTCGGCATCGGTCAGCGCCGATGGGCCATAGCCGCTGCCACTGAACAGGGCTTCAACCTCGTCCAGACTCTTGCCCTCGGCCAAGAGCGCGCCAATCGTCAGGGCTCGGGGCGCTTCCGGCCCCATCGGGGCCACCCCCATCCGCCAGGACAGATGCGCCCGCTGACGCAAAATGGTGAAAAAGCGTTCGGCCACCGCCGCCCGGTCCTTGGACCCGGCATAGCGGCGCAAACGCCACTGACCTTGCATAAACCGGTCTGCGGGCAGGCCGGTTTCGTTAAGGCCGGTGAGAAATTCGATAACAGTCTGTAAACGGGCGGTCTCTTGCATGGGGGTTAGGCTTAAAACTTTCTTGGCAGATTGTTAAAGGGTTTATGCTTTTATGACTACGATACCTCTAGCTGTGTCATGGAATGATACGACACATCAAATCTATTTATATTTATATGGGTGTCGGATGTGCGCTGGTGGCGGCAGTCATTGCCCTGGCCGCCAGCCTTGAGGCTGGCCGACAGAACAAATTTTCCCTGAACAGTCAAACCGAAGTTGTCAGCTATGAAACGGAAGATGTTTATCGCGACCTCTCCGGCAAACTGATGGCAACCGCCTATTGGCAGGAAACCTATGATCACATTGTTTTAAGCTGGGATCAGCAGTGGGTTGAATACCAGTTCGGCGTCTATCTGCAAACCATCGGTATCCGCAATGTCGCCATTCTGGAGACCGACGGCACCTTGCGCTATCTGCGCATGGATAATAGTCCGGCCTTAAATAGCCCCAACATCATGGCGCATGCGGCGGGCCTCAAAGAACTGATTGCGGCGGCGGCCAGCTCGCCCAACCAATCCCCGACCGAAGCCAAAACCGGCGCCTTTATACTTGGTGACCGGGCTTATTTCGGCATCGCCTCACTGGTGCGCGCCGAACGCACGGACCCGATGCCGCCCCCGAATGACGGCACATTTGTCATCGTGTTTTTCAAGCCTGCCCATCCCAGCTATTACGACGCCCTGACGCTGGGCTTTAAAACCGAAGATAGCCATATCAGCCTGACACCGGCACAAAGTAAGGAATACGCCTCCTATCCGCTGAAGGACGCAAGCGGCATCACGCGGGCCTATTTCGAATGGAAACCGCAACGCCCCGGCGCCAACTTCCTGCTGGTGCTTTATCCGGTTCTGGCGGTGATGTTTCTGTTACTAGCGACGATGCTGACCGTCTCGATGACCCGCTGGCACGCGGCGCAACGCCACCTGTTAGATGTCAAAGCCAAGGCGACGCGGGTTGAAGAAGAAAACCGTATAAAATCAATCTTTCTGGGCAATGTCAGCCACGAATTGCGCACCCCGCTGAACGCCATTATTGGCTTTGCCGACATGCTCAAAATGCAGCTATTCGGCCCGATCGAGAATCCGCGCTACAACGAATATATCGAACACATTCATGCCAGCGGCAACGAGCTGTTACGCATCGTCACGGCGCTGATCGAAATCTCGCATATCGAGTCTGAGGAAACCGAGGTCAAATACCACCCGGTTAACGCCACAAATGTACTGCACACCGCCGTCGAAGGCATCGCCAAAGCACTGGAAGCCAAACAGCAAAAGATTGATCTGACGCTGTCCGATCAGCCGGTGTGGTGCCTGGCATCCGATGGCCGCCTGCGCCAGACCTTAATGCAGTTGTTTGAAAACGCCATCATACTGACCCCGGCAACCCAGACCATCCGCGCCAGTTGTAGCATTGAAAAAGAGAATGTGCTGATTGCGATCAGCGATCAGCGCCAGGCCAAACCACCGCAGACGCTGCAAAATTTCGACAAGCTGTTTCTGTATTCCGACGATCACTTTGTATCGCATTCCGGCGGTGTCGGCATTGGTGTGGTGATTGCGTCGGCGCTGACCAAGCTGATGAAAGGCACACTCGATTTCCGCTATGAAGTCGATGGCGCCTTCACCCTTCAGCTGCGCTTACCCCGGACCGATCCACCCAATACCGAAGCACAAGGCGATGGGGACGGTATTTAAACCTGCCCCATCCGCAGCCCGGTAAAAACAGCCTTAGCTCTTGGGAAATTCCAACCCGATATTGCGATAATGCGCGCGGTTTTCATCCCAGCCAGCGCTGACCTTGACGAACAGGAAAAGGTGAACCTTGCGGTCAAAGATCACTTCCATCTCGCGGCGGGCCGCTTCACCAACCGCACGAATGGCCGCCCCGCCCTTGCCGAGCATGATCTTCTTCTGACCATCGCGCTGCACATAGATGACCTGATCAATCTTGACCGAACCATCTTTACGCTCTTCCCACTTTTCGGTTTCAACCGCGGTGGCATAGGGCAGTTCATCATGCAGACGGATATAGATTTTCTCGCGGGTGATTTCGGCAGCCAGCACGCGGGAAGGAATGTCCGCGGTCTGATCTTCCGGATAGAGCCACGGCCCCTGCGGCATTTTCGATGCGCACCAGTTCGCCAGCATTTCCAGCCCGTCACCTTTCAGGGCAGAAATCGGGAAAATTTCTTCAAAAATCCCTTCGGCATTGAACTTCTCGATCAGCGGTAAAAGCTTATCACGCGGCATGGTGTCGATCTTATTGAGCACCAGCGCGGCGCGGCGCCCGGCGGCCTTAAGCCCTTCGATCACACCGGCCGTATCGCGTGCCGCCGGACCATTAGGCCGCAGCGTAATATCTTCGGCATCGACCAGCAGAACCACCGCATCGGCATCACCCGCCCCGCCCCATGCAGCCGCCACCATCGCCCGATCCAGCATACGTTTGGGCGAAAAAATACCGGGGGTATCCACCAGCACAATTTCGGTTTCGCCCCGCACCACCACACCGCGCACATTCATGCGCGTGGTCTGGACCTTGGGGCTGACAATGGCGACCTTGGCCCCGACCAGCGCGTTCACGAGGGTCGATTTTCCGGCATTCGGTGCGCCGACAACGGCGACGAAACCACAAGCGGTCATGATCTTAATCCTAATCTTTCCAGCAGCTGCTGCGCCGCATCCTGTTCAGCCTCACGTTTAGAGCCACCCTCGCCATTCTGGGGCTCGACGCCATCAACCGTTACCGCAACGGTAAAGCGCGGGGCATGGTCCGGCCCGGTCCGTCCAACCAGACTGTAAACCGGCATACCACGGTTCTTGTCGCGCGATTGGGCCCATTCCTGCAAGACCGTTTTGGCATCACGCATATCGGTATTCAGCGCGGCGAAGGCCTCGGCCCAGAAAAGGTCAATAAAACGACGGGCGGCTTCCATGCCGCCATCAAGGTAAAGCGCGGCAATAATCGCCTCGCACGCCCCCGAAACAATCGCCAGTTTACGCCGGCCACCACTTTGCGCCTCGGCATTGGCCAAAATAAGGTGGGCGGACAGCCCTGCCGCCTCGGCCGCCTGTGCGCACGCCTCGCGCCGGGCCAGCGCGTTATATTTCAGCGCCAACGCCCCTTCCGGATCAGCCGGGAACAGCGCGTGCAGCCGTTCGGCCACGATCAGGCCCAGCACCCGATCGCCGAGAAATTCCAACCGCTCGTTCGAGCGTTCGGTATCGGCGCTGGCATGTGTCAGCGCACGGATCAATAGCCCGGGATCGGCAAAGACGTGGCCGATCTTGGTCTGTAGCTCCTGGAGCGCCGCTTCGGATTCTACCGAATTATCGGATACCGGTGAAAATCCGCTCGAAACGGATGCTCCCCGGCCATGTCCAGAACTTCCATGCTTGTATTTTTTCGGCATCGATTGAGAAAAACCTGAATTGAGCTTTGCCGACAAGATTTTCGGCAGGTACGAACCCGACATCCATGCGGCTGTCGTTGGAATCGTCACGATTGTCGCCCATCATGAAATAATGGCCGGCAGGCACGACGTAAGTCTGTGTGTTATCACCGGGGCTGTCCGGCTCGCTGTCGAGCACATCATAGTGACGCCCGCCCGGCAGCGTTTCGGTGAACTGTGCAATGCGCCCGCCATCGCGGCTTTCAGGATCGGCAAAGCTGCCATCAGCCAGCTTGGACACCGGCGCACCATTGATAAAAAGCACGCCGTTCTGCATCCGGATCTGATCGCCGGGCAGACCGACCAGCCGTTTGATATAGACCGTGTCGGGATCAGACGGCGGCACGAACACCACCACATCGCCACGCTGCGGCGCATGCATCAGCACCCGGCCAAACGATGGCATGTACCGCCCCCAGGGCACCGAATAGCGGCTGTAACCGTAAGCAAATTTTTCAACAAACAGATAATCGCCGACCAGCAACGTGCTTTGCATCGACCCCGACGGAATATTATAGGGCTGAAACAGAAAGGTCCGTTCGCACAAGGCCAGCACCACCACGATGCAAAACAGCTTGGCCAGCTCAAGCCACAGATCACTGCCCGAAGCCGCCGCATCGGCAAGACTTTTCAACGAAAGCACATGCTTCTGGGCAGAGACGGTGACCGGCTCCTCGGTTGCATAGCTGTTTTTGTCTGGCTGTTCGCTCATAGCGCCTTTAGCTTGTGCTTAGCGGCCACAGCGCGCCGCATCCATGCGTTCGCGCATGCCACGGATCGACGCTTCAAGGCCGACAAAAATCGCCTCGCCAATCAGATAGTGACCGATATTCAGTTCACTGATTTCTTTGAGTGCCGCCACCGGTTTGACATTGTCATAGGTCAGACCGTGACCGGCATGAACTTCCAGCCCGATGGAGGCGCCATAGCGGGCGGCCTCGGCCACCTTGAGCAGCAGCGCATCACGTTCCGGCCCAGTGGCATTGCTGTAAGCCCCGGTGTGCAGCTCGACCACCGGCGCCCCCATAGCGCGCGAGGCATCCAGATGGCGCTTATCCGGCTCAATAAACATCGACACCCGAATACCGGCATCGACCAGTTCGCGCACGATCGGTTCAAGCTGGGTCCGCCGACCGGCAGCATCGATCCCACCCTCGGTGGTGCGTTCTTCGCGCCGCTCCGGCACGATGCAACAGGCGTGGGGCAGATGCTTCAGCGCAATCTCTGCCATTTCCGGCGTGCCCGCCATTTCGAGGTTAAGCGGCAAATTGATTTCGAGACGGAGCTTTTCGATATCATCATCCGAGATGTGGCGGCGGTCTTCGCGCAAATGCGCCGTAATGCCGTCGGCACCGGCTTTTTCAGCCAGATGGGCCGCCCGCAACGGATCCGGAAACGCCCCGCCACGTGCATTACGGATCGTGGCAACGTGATCGATATTAACGCCCAGACGAAGTTTTTCCATCCAACAGCTTCCTTACCTTACGACCATTCACCAACCACATGCCCAAACCAAAGACCAGACCGGCGATTTCCGACAAAGCAAACGAAAATTCGATCCCCGTAAGACCATGGGCATGGCCACGCCACAGCAGGAACACACTGAGCGCCAGCCCGAGCGTAATGCCATAGGCCCCAAGCCCAATCACCACCACATAGGAAACCGGGCTACGGCAGGTCCAAACATAAACGCGTTTTACCGCATTCATTTCAAACCCCGGCTGCCCGGCTTAATCGCTTCAGTCCCTTTCAGATGATCCGGCAACTGATCGGCAGGCCAGGCCGGCACCTTGATGGCGGCAAGCGAAATCAGCGGCACGCCTACATCGGCCGAACCGCCCGAACGGTCAATCAGGCAGGCCGCCGCCACCGGATTACCACCCATGGACCGAATGGCTTCAATGCATTCGCGCGAGGAAAGCCCCGTGGTGACGATATCTTCCACCATCAGCACCGGCTGACCGGGCTTAAGCTCGAAACCACGACGCAGGGCGAACTGACCGTTTTCACGCTCCACATACATCGCCGGCAATTTCATCTGACGGCCCATTTCATAGCCCGGCACAATGCCACCGACCGCTGGCGATACGATGACCTCAATGGGGTCTTTCACCGCCGCCCGGATTTTTTCGGCCAGCGCGGCGCACAGACGGGCGGTACGCTCTGCATCCTGAAACACCCGCGCCTTCTGCAAAAAAGTATCGGAATGCAACCCGCTGGAAAGAATGAAATGCCCTTTCAACAAGGCCCCGGCGGCCTTGAATTCATCCAGCACCTGTTCCGTCGTCATCATGATCGTGGCTTCCGTTTCTACTCTTCTTCAAGACCGCGAACGCGGTCCACCATTTCAACCGAGGAATTGACGCGCAACGCGCCCAGAATGTTCTGCAAATGGCCGACATCACGCACCAGCACATCAACCAGAAAATCGAAGAACAGCATGTTGCGGTTGGTCGTTTTCATGTTGTGAATGTTGCCGCCGCTATTACCGATCACCGTCATGGCAGCCCCGATCGAGCCGGGTTCGTTCTTCACCCGCACCGACAGCCGCGCGATTGACGGGCCAGATTCCGCCGCGTAATCGCTCCACGCAACATCAAGCCAGTCGTCCATACTGGTTTGGGCTTTTTCAAGCTCGCCGCAATCGATGGTGTGAATGACCACCCCCTCGCCCGGCACGCGCAAGCCCACGATGCGATCCCCCGGTAAGGGATGGCAGCAGGTGCCCAGACGATAGGCCACGCCAGCCGTCAGTCCACGGACGGAAATCGGCTTATTCCCCGTGGGCTCGGCCAGCGCAACGGCTTTGCGTTTTTCCGGATCGTTTTTCAGTTCGGGATAAATCGCAACCAGCACTTCATAACCGCGCAAAGCACCACTGCCGACATCGGCGAAAATGTCTTCAGCCTTGGCCACGCGCAGCTTCTGCACCACCTGACTCAGCGCTTTTTCGGACAGCTCGACACCCTCGTCCTGGAAGATCTTTTCGAGAATCTTGCGGCCGAATTTGATGTGTTCGCCCCGCTGGGCCTGACGCAGATATTTGCGAATTTCCGCCCGCGCCCGCCCGGTCACCACAAACTGTTCCCACAGCGGCGACGGGGTTTGTTCCTTGTTGACGATGATCTCGACCTGATCGCCATTGCGTAAAGGGGTGTAGAGCGGTTCGTGCTTGCCGTTGACCTTGGTCCCGACAATATGGTGGCCGAGATCGGTATGGACGTAATAGGCAAAATCGACCGGCGTTGCCCCACGTGG
Organism: Micropepsis pineolensis; assembly: GCF_055392125.1. Taxonomy (NCBI): domain Bacteria; kingdom Pseudomonadati; phylum Pseudomonadota; class Alphaproteobacteria; order Micropepsales; family Micropepsaceae; genus Micropepsis; species Micropepsis pineolensis. The sequence continues at coordinate 1,688,631 of NZ_AP042408.1, read as the reverse complement.
CAGCGGAATAAGATCCCCTTTGGGGGTGAAGCAGAAAACCTGATCCTGATACAGATTAAGCCGGGAATGCTCGAAAAATTCTTCGGCCGTTTCCCCGCTCTCCAGCAGATCGACCATCTCGCGCAGCCATTCATAGGCCTTGATCTCGACCTCGCCGTCGCTGTGGCGCGCCGGGGCATGATCGCGATAGCGCCAATGCGCCGCCACGCCTTTTTCGGCGATATCATGCATTTCCTGCGTGCGGATCTGCACTTCCAGGCGCTGATGCTCGGGCCCGATCAGGGTCGTATGCAGCGATTGATAACCGTTCGGTTTGGGGACCGAAATGAAATCCTTGAACCGTACCGGCACCGCCGGCCAGGCCATATGCAGAATACCCAGCGCACGATAGCAATCGGCCGGGTCTTTCAGAATAACCCGAAAACCAAAGATATCCGACAGCTGCTCAAAGCTGATCTGCTTATCACGCAGCTTGCGCCAGATCGAAAACGGCCGCTTGGAACGACCATAAACATAGGCATCCAGACCATGCTCGGCCAGCTTGCGTTTCAGCTGATCGGAAATCCGGGTGATGAGTTGATTGTTGCTGGCATTGAGCCGTTCAAGGCGGCTGACGATCGAGCTGCGCGCCTCGGACTGCAGTTCCGCAAAGGCCAGATCTTCCAGCTCCTCACGCACATGCTGCATACCGATACGGCCCGCCAGCGGGGCATAAATGTCGAAGGTTTCCTGAGCAATGCGGCGGCGGCGTTCCGGCTGCTTGATGAAATGCAGCGTGCGCATATTGTGGGTGCGGTCGGCCAATTTCACCAGCAGCACGCGCAGATCGTTCGACATGGCCAGCATCAGCTTGCGGAAATTCTCCGCCTGCTTGGTGCGCTCGGAAAACAGCTCAAGCTTGGACAGCTTGGTCACACCATCGACCAGATCGGCGATCTCTTTACCGAAATTCTTCTCGATGTCTTCGTAGGTGGCGACCGTGTCTTCGATGGTGTCGTGCAGCAGCGCGGTGGCAATGGTCGACTCATCGAGCTTCATGTCGGTGAGCAACGCCGCCACTTCCAGCGGATGCGCAAAATAGGGATCGCCCGAGGCCCGGAACTGCTTTCCGTGCGCCTTCATGGCGTAAACATAGGCTTTGTTCAGCAACGCCTCGTCGACATCGGGGTCATAGGCTTTGACCCGGTCGATCAGTTCGGTCTGGCGCATAAGGCGGCGCCGCCGTGCAGGGGCGGACAGCAGATTAGCCGAACCGGCGGGGTTCTCTGCCGGTTCGGCGGATGGGGGTTCGACTTCGCTCATCGGCTAAATATAAACAGCCCAAGGCGGCGCTTGCACGCCTATTCTACATCACCGACGCAACAAAGTGATAAAAACATCACTCTTCGTAGTCGGATTCCGGTTCCGGCTGCGGTTCGGCGCGGCGCTGGGCTTCGCTGGTAAGCGCCCGCAGCAGCTCTTCTTCCGTTACCTGACGGTATTGTGATTCTTCGCGCACATCTTCGGAATCCGAACGCGTATCTTCGGGCTCATCAACCTCAGCATGCTTCTGCATCGACTTGATATTGTCTTCTTTCAAGTCTTCCGGCAGCAGCCTTTTGGCAGCGATTTCGCGCAGCGCCACAACCGGATTTTTATCGCGATCGCGATCGACCAGCGGTTCGGCCCCACCGGAAAGCTGGCGGGCGCGGAAACCGGCAGCCAAAACCAGTTCAAAACGGTTGGGGATCTTGTCGACGCAATCTTCGACGGTAACGCGGGCCATGGATTTTCCCTAAGTAGCTTGCTGAAAGCGGCGGACCCTATAAGAAAGGCCCGCATGCCGCAAGAGGTAATGCCGGGGCCCTTATTTTACAAGTTTAATCTTAAACCTGGCCTCAACCGGAATGTCCCAGTAGCGGTAATGTAGGACATAAGTCTCATTTTCCCGCAAATCCGTCCCTGTCAGCGGCAGCATCACCGTCTCGCTGACCGATTCCCCGCCAAGCAGCGTCCGATATTGCGGCTGGGTCACATTGGAACAACCATCCTGCCCACCAACCCGGATCTGCCGGGCATCAAGCACCTGCCACTGGCGGATTTTGCACGGATTGCCGACATTCAGATCAGTATCAGCAATGGCCGCATTGGACAGGACCAGGGTTGCCGCAATCTCTGGCTTAGCAAGGCGAACTTCCACCACCGGAACCACTTTAAGTGCCAGCTTCACCCCCGCCGGGGTAAAGCCCGCCATCGCCACGCCGCAGACCGCCGCGCAGGCAACCACCGCACCAAACAGATATTTCATTTCCACCCCTCGTGCACCGCAAGCGAATCCGCGCCACGGCCACAGCCCGACCTACAACTGCCCCACCTTAACACATCATGACACGAAAGTCAGAAACTAGTTAAGCGGCACCACAGCCTGCCGGTCCGCTTCGGGCAAGCGTGCCAGCAAGGTGCCGATGGCCGTACCGCTGACCGGATGGCACCAGTCCGGGGCGATATCGAACAGCGGCACCAGAACAAAAGCACGCTCGGTCAGGCGCGGATGGGGCAAAACCAGCATGTCATTCACCACAATTCCATTATAATCAATAAGGTCAAGATCGAGCGTGCGCGGAGCATTTGGCCGACTGCGCACACGACCAAAATCTGCTTCGATTTCATGTAGTGTTTGCAACAATACTGCGGGCGGCAGTTCCGTTCTGACGCAAGCAACGCCATTGACGAAAGGGGGCTCGGACGGGTCGGGCCAGGCTGGCGTGCGGTAAAAACGGGACACGGCCTGCACGTCTATCGCGTGTTTCTCAAAATGCGCGAGCGCGGCTTGTAACGTCGCCATTGGCGCCCCGGCCGCAGACCCCAGATTTGCCCCGAAAGCCACAACAATCATGCTATCAATTCCACTCTTGCGCCGTTACAATAAAAGGGTACAAGACTTTAGCGGACCCGTGGAAGCTTTTTACCCAACGGGCCTTATTTTTTGAAGGAGATCTTTGATGCTGTTCTATCCGCAAGAGAAGTTAGCGCTTTTTATTGACGGTGCGAATTTATACGGCGCGGCCAAGGGCCTTCAGTTCGATATTGACTATAAACGTCTATTAGAACTGTTTGCGCGCAAAGGCGTTCTGGTACGGGCGTTTTATTACACCGCGGTGGCTGAGGATCAGGAATTCTCGCCCTTACGTCCCCTGGTCGACTGGCTCGATTACAATGGCTTTTCCGTGGTCACCAAGCCGCTGAAAGAATTCACCGACGCGCAGGGTCGCCGCCGCGTCAAGGGCAATATGGATATCGAACTGGCTATCGACGTGATGGAAATGTCGGACCGGGTTGACCATATCGTCATCTTCTCGGGCGACGGGGATTTCCGCCGCTTGGTCGAAGCGGCCCAGCGTAAAGGCCGCCGGGTCAGCGTGGTTTCGACCATCCGCACCCAGCCGCCGATGGTATCGGACGAATTGCGCCGTCAGGCCGACAATTTCATCGAACTCGATGAACTGAAGACAATGATCATGCGTGAAGGTGGTCCGCGCCCCAGCTCGCCGAACCTTCCCGAAGCCGGCACCCCGTAAACGCCCTGGCCACCATAGTGGCCGGTTCATCATAGTCTACAGAATTAAAGTCCAGCTTCGGCTGGACTTTTTTTTGGATTCCGCGTCCTAATTCTACTTAAGAGGGGATTTTGGTGTTCGTGTTTGTGTGGGGGATGGGTCATGCTGCCGCTGCGTTCAATGCGGTGCCTGCTTATTATTATAATCGTATGCGGCTGCGCGACGCCTAAAAATTATGCGCCCAAACTGGCACTTGATTGGGTCAGACCGCAAAAGCGCCTGCTGTTGATGCCACCGGATATTGTTTTATCGCAGCGAACGGCGGATGGCACCAACGAGGTTGAAACCGCGCGCAGCGCCGCCGCCACAACGCTTTTCACCGGCCTGATCCGTCATCAGATCAGCGACCGGAACATTGCCGTCAGCCCCCTCGCCGCTCCGACAGATCCCGACATCCGTCAGATGTTGCGCCTGCATGCGGCCCTGACCGCGGGCCCCGGCGGCACCGGCAACCGGGTGGCGCTGAAACGCTTAAGCCCGCTGCGCGATACACTCGGGCCCGGCGTCAGAATACTGGCGGATCAATATGGTGCTGACTACGCGGTGTTTTTTTACTTACGGGATCGCACCACATCAAACGGCCGTGTCATGGTCAATATTGCCGCCAACGTCCTGCTGGCCGTGCTTTCCACCGGGCGCGTGCAACAAACCTATTCCGAGGCGGAACGCATTGCCTGCCTGTCGCTGATGAGCCTCTATAGCGGTGACATTGTCTGGAACCACTGCTTGACCGACACGTCCGGCGATCTGACCGATGCCGGTGACGCTGGCGATTTCACCCAGGCGCTGTTCGGGAATATGCCGTTATGAGGTGGATTCCCCTGACGGTATTATGCGCGCTTGTGATGACCGCAGCCTGCAGCAGCACCAAAGACAAAAGCTTTGTCCAGACCGCACCCGCCACCCGCATCGTGGCCGATGATGGCGTCAGCTTTCTGCCACCCACCGGCTGGTGGCAGGTGCATTTTGCTGGCCGCAAGTCGATCTGGTTCACCGCAGAAGGGCTCGATATTGATACCTTTGAATTTCGCGCGGGGCTGGCCCCCGATACGGATTTTTATAGCAGCACCACCAGACAGACTGCGCCCGCGAATGACAGCACCGCACTGATCTTTCGCGCCGGCATGACCGCCGAAGATGTCATGGCCTTACAGCTTGCAAAACTGGTGCGCCAGGGCGCCCATCAGGTGCGGGGGCGTGATATACATCCGAGCCAGTTTGGTGCCTTGCGCGGTTTTCGCTTCCGCTATGATTTTGTCGATCGCGATGGGTTGGCCCGTCAGGGACTGGCGCTGGGGGTGATACGCAGCGGCACGCTTGACCTTTTCACCTTTGATGCACCCAGCCTGTATTATTTCGACCACTTGCGCCCGGCGGCAGAAAGCGCACTGGCAACGATCCGTACACCCTGATGCGATAGGACGGCATTGCTGACTTGTTCCCCCCATACAACTATGCTCGAATAGCTGCGGCGGGGTGCCAAACATATGAGGATACTATGTCGTTAAAATCTTTCTTACCTCTGGCTGCGTTTGTTATGCTGGCCCCCCTGGCCTTTGGTGAGCCCGCGCCCAATGCCGCGCCCGGCCACGATCAGGCCAAACAGGATTGCGTCGGCCACGACTGCCCTGCTCATGCCAAAGACGCCCATGCCAAAAATAAGGGCCCGGAAAAGAAGGCAGCGCTGAAGGATTGCCATAACAAGCCCGGCAAACCCGGCGAAAAAGACGTCTGCCATAAAGAGCCGCTGAAGCCGGTTCCGCCGCAGCACTAATCTAAAATTTTATTGACCTGCCTGCGTATCGGATGATTTTGGGCGCAACAGGCGTTTGAGCAAAAACGACAAGCCAAACGCCACGGCCAAAATCAGACAGGCCAGGGTCCAGCCGCCGCGGGAGGTGAACACCGCGCCACCCGCGGCGCCGATTCCCACCTGAGCAATCGTCATCGGTAACATACCGATGGTCGAACCAATCAGATAATCCCGCCAGGAAATTTTGGTCAGCGCCAGGGCCGTGTTGGCCACGCTGTGCGGAAATGGCAGCAGGCGGATAATCGCCACCGTGCGCCAGCGTCCATCCTCGGCCTTTTCCATCAGCTTGCCGATTTTTGGCGCGGCGTCCAGCGTGCCCTTGGCCCCCAGCCAGCGCACGAAACCAAAGCCGACCGCCGCCCCGATGACCGCGCCGATCGCCGCCCACAACAGCCCCCAGACCATGCCAAACAGCAAGCCTGCCGCAACGCCAATCACACTGCGCGGCACGAACAGCAAGCTGGCCAGAACCTGCACACCGATAAAGATCACCGGCGCCAGCAGACTGTCCTTGATGGTACGGTGAATAACGAAGGGGTCGATGATATCGCGATAGGCGTAGACACACACCACGCCCGCCACCACAAGCACCACGGCAGCAACACGCACGATATTACGCAACGTAAAGGAAAATTTCATCCAGGCCACTCTTGTGCAGGCCGCATACGCTGTTCACAGATGCTTGGCCCTATGGGGTTTCAAGCCGCGTCCGCAACGACACGATTGCGGCCGGTTCGTTTGGCTTGATAGAGCGCCTGGTCGGCCCGATGCAACAGGGCATCTGCCGTATCATCCGCCCCGCCCAGTGCTGCGATGCCGATACTGACCGTAATATTCAGGGTGCCGGGGCTACGGCTGATGGCAATGGACGTACTTTCAACCTGCTTGCGCAACCGTTCTGCCACCGCATAGGCAAAGGTCAGATCGGTATCAGGCATCACGACAACGAATTCCTCGCCACCAAACCGGCAGGCCAGATCGATGCCACGCACATTGGCGGTAACGCGGCTGGCAAATTCCCGCAGCACCTCGTCACCGATGTCATGACCATAGGTGTCATTGACCGTCTTGAAGAAGTCGATGTCCATAATGGCGAAGGCCAGCGGCTTGCCGGTCTGTTTGGACTGCGACAGCAAGTTCTCCAGATGGCGGCTCATATAACGGCGGTTATGCAGACCGGTAAGCTGGTCGGTAACCGCCATTTCCAGACTGAGTTCGACATTCTGGCGCAAATGGTCGGCATAGCGCTTTTTACGCAGCTGGGTGCGCACCCGCGCCACCATTTCGTTCTTGTCGACCGGGCGGGTGAGATAGTCGTTGACGCCCATCTCCAGCGCCTGATTGAGCTTGCGCTTATCGCCTTCCGAAACAATGACCAGGATCGGTACGTGCCGCCCCTGTGGCAGCGAGCGCAACTGCGAACACAGCCGAAGTCCGTCAAAGCCGCGCACGCCTAGCGAGACGATGATCAAATCATAATCGCCGCCCCGCACCCGCACCAGAGCTTCTTCGAATGTATCGACTGAAGAGATATTGTTATTGGCTTCCAGCGCACCGACGAACCAGGCCACGGTTTCAGGCCGGTCCTCGATAATCAGTATACGTCCGGTAATGTTGGTGTCGTTGATCACCGAAGCCGGATCGATCAGCCCCATATTCTGACCGGTGGTTTCGCGCATGCGCAATTCGTCGGTCATCATCTTGAGCCGGACCAGCGAACGCACCCGGGCAAACAACGCGGCATCATCAACCGGCTTGGTCAGAAAATCATCCGCCCCGGCTTCGATCCCGGCGACCCGGTCGCTGGGCTGATCGAGCGCGGTGACCATCACCACAGGAATATAGGCTGTTTTGGGATTGGCTTTAATGCGGCGGCAAACTTCAAACCCGTCCATGCCGGGCATCATCACGTCCAACAGCACAATATCCGGTGCGCTGTCTTCAATTTTGGCCAGTGCCTCGGCCCCGGAATAGGCCGGCACGACTTCGAAATACTCAGCCGTCAGCTTGGCATCGAGCAGTTTTACATTCGTCAGGATGTCGTCGACGACGAGGACGCGGGCAACCATTTTCCGGGCCTAACCCATGAAGCGCTGTACGGTTTCGAGAAAATTCGTCACCGAAATGGGTTTAGAGATATACGCTTCACAGCCGCCCTGGCGGATGACCTCTTCATCGCCCTTCATGGCGAAGGCGGTCACAGCAATAACCGGGATGGATTTTAACGTATCATCTTCCTTAAGCCACTTGGTTACCTCCAGACCGGAGACTTCCGGCAGCTGGATGTCCATCAGAATCAAATCCGGGCGATGCTCGCGCGCAATATCGAGAGCCTCCATCCCGTCCTTGGTCTGCAGAATATTATACCCGTGTGCATCCAACAGATCGTGAAAGAGCTTCATATTCAGCTCGTTATCTTCCACAATCAGGACAGTTTTGGCTTTGGCATCCATCGTCCCGCCGCTCCATCTGGCGTTACCCCGGCGGTTTGATATCACGTTCACCGGGGGCGCATCATCGATAAAATCTTCCTACCTGTATATCTACACATAATCCCCCCCCCTTAACAGCTTGTTGACATTTTTCTAAAATGCTTATAGTTGACAAAACAACTCATGGATGCGGTCCGAACCGGGAAACAGCTGTTCCGGGTGGGGCGTATTATTCTCTTTCTGCATGCTGTCTAAGGGTTAGCCGTGAATAAAGACCGTGCCATTGTTATTGCCTTGGCCGGGGTTGGATTTCTTGCCGCCGAGCCCGAATGGATGGACCGCTTTGTCGCCCTGACGGGCCTTGGCGCAGAAGAACTTAAAAAACGGCTTGATGAACCCGCTGTATTGGCTGGCGTGCTGGGGTTTGTCATGAGCGATGATGCCATGGCCGAGCCGTTTTGCCAGGCCGAAACCCTGTCACCGCAAGAGCTGCTCTACGCCCAGCATCTGCTCGACGGCTGACCCCGCATACAACATTAAATGACGCGGCGGCATCCCGTGCGAAGCACGCCCCGCCTGACAGGGCTCAGCCCCCCCCCCCAAAAAAGCGCCCGGCAGGCGCGGAAGTTGACGCCTGATGCTTCACTTTGTCCGAAGCACTGCTGCCGAAATCAGCCCCTCTGCCGCAATATTGCGACCGTCTTTTGCACGGCTTCGGTCAGCGGCCGGGGCAGCGCATCAAGCGCGAACCAGCCTAAGCCCGCATGGCATTCCGGTTCGACCAGATGCGGCTCGCCGGTAAATTCGGTCGCCAGATACACCGGGGCCGTCCAGTGCTCGCCCCGCTCCGGCGCGATCCATTCGGTCATGCACAACAGCGATATGGCACCCAGGGTAACGCCGACTTCCTCGGCCACCTCGCGGGCAACCGCGGTTTCGACCGGCTCCATCCATTCCAGCCTGCCCCCCGGAAAGCTCCAGCACCCGGCCTCGGGCGCGCAGCGACGCTGGATCAGCAACAGCTTGCCACCCCGCAGCAGCGCCGCCCCCACCCCGATGCGGGGATATGGGGCATCGGTCATGATTTTACCGCACCGTCGAAGCCCATCAGTGCCCCGTAAAGGGCCGGTCGCCGGTCGCGGAACAGCCCCCAGGCGGCGCGGGTCTGGGCTTGCGCATCCAGATCGAAGGTGGCGGTGATGACACCCTCCTCCGTCCGGCCTAAGCCTTCCACCACCGCGCCCGCGCCACTGGCGATGAACGAGGTGCCATAGAAGGTAATCTCGCCCACCTTGCCCTTTTCGGTGCCGATGCGGTTCGACGCAATCACCGGCATGCAGTTGGCGGCGGCATGGCCGCACATCACCGCGCGCCATGCCCCGCTGCTGTCATAGTCGGCGGCAGGCGGCGGCTCGGACCCGATGGCGGTGGGATAGAACAACGCCTCGGCCCCCATCAGCGCCATGGCGCGGGCCGCTTCCGGGAACCACTGATCCCAGCAGATGCCAACACCAAAGGTGCCATAGCGGGTCGGCCAGACCCGAAAGCCGGTATCGCCCGGCGAGAAATAGTATTTTTCCTGATAGCCCGGCCCATCGGGGATATGCGATTTGCGATAGAGCCCCAGCACCGTGCCATCGGCATCGATCATCGCCAGCGAATTGAAATAGGCCTGACCGGCTTTTTCAAAAAAGCTCACCGGCAGCACCACGTTCAGTTCGCGCGCCAGTGCGGCCATTTCCGCCAGCAGCGCGTTGCCCTGAAGCGGGGCGGCGAGCGAAAAATATTCCGCGCACTGATCCTGACAGAAATAGGGCGTTTCAAACAATTCCTGCAACAGAATGACCTCAGCCCCCGCAGCGGCGGCTTTGCGCACCATGGCGACGGCTTTGGTAATATTGGCAGGCCGGTCCCAGCTACAGGCAAATTGGGTCACGGCAAAGGTTACGTTTCTCATGTTATTTCTCTAAGGGGCAGGCTCGGCCAGGGTGATGCAATGTAATCCGCCGCCGCCTTCCAGCACGGGGCGGGCATCGACCTGCACGATTTTACGGCTCGGAAAGAGCTTGGCGAACAGCGCTTTTGCCTTGTCGTCATTGGGATCGTCAAACGCGGGCAGAATGATGCCGCCATTGACGAAAACAAAATTGAGGTAGCTGGCGTTGAGCGCACGGTCCCGCCAGTCGTGACGAACTTTCACGGGCTGCTCGACCTCGATCACCTTTAAGGCACGCCCGGCCGCATCACGGGCATTTTTCAGCGTTTCAACGGCACGCTCGACCGCATCGGCATCGGGCGCCTCGGCATAGGCTGGCACCCCAATCAGCACCACACCGGGCGCAACAAAGGCGGCGATATTGTCGATATGGCCGTCGGTTTCCTCATCGGCAAAACCATCGTCCAGCCACAGCATCTTGCGGGTGCCGGTGGCGGCCAGAAGCTGGGCCTCAATCTCGGCCCCGGTCAAAGTGGGATTACGGTTGGGGTTGCACAGGGTCTGGCGGGTCGCCATCAGCGTGCCTTCACCATCGGTGTGAATCGCCCCACCCTCGCAGATCAGCGGCACCGCCGCACAGGGCAAACCGGTATGGGCCGCGATACGGGTGGCAAGCGCGGCATCCTGATCATAGGGTTCGTATTTGCCGCCCCAGGCATTGAAGCGCCATTGCAGGGCACGAACAGACGCACCATCGGTCAGATAGGTTGGCCCGGTATCACGCACCCAGCTGTCGTCGATCGGCACCTCGAAGAGCGAAACATTGGTGAGCCCGGCGAGCGCGGCACGCGCCGCCTCGGCCGCATCCGGGTGTACGGCCAGCGCCACCGGCTCGAACGTGGCCATGGCGCGGATCACATCGGCAAAACATCGTCTGGCGCGTTTCAAGCCTTGCGGCCCGCCCCAAACCTCTTCCCGCGCGGGCCAGCAAATCCAGCTCCGGCGATGGGCCGCCCATTCCGCGGCCATGGCAAATTCGCGTGTCATGCCCGCAGTATGGCATGAGCCGGGGGGCGTCGAAAAGCTCTCGCTTCTTAAGCCGGGGGAGGATATTTTCGCTGTGCTACAAGGAGACAAACATGACCGGTCGTATTCACGCGCGTTTACAGGAACTCGGAATCACCCTGCCCGTCCCGCCCACCCCGGTGGCCAGCTATGTCGCGGGGGTGGTCAGCGGTAAAACCCTGACCCTGTCGGGCCAGATCCCGCTCGAAGACGGCAAACTCAAATATGTCGGCACGGTCGGCCATGAACTGACGGTTGAAGATGGTCATGCCGCCGCCCGCCTGTGCGCCATCAATGCGCTGGCGCAGGTCGAAGCCCTTGTCGGCCTCGACAAGGTGGTGCGCGTGGTCCGCCTGGGCGTGTTCGTCAACGCCGTGCCGGGCTTCACCCTGCAGCCGGAAGTGGCCAATGGCGCATCCGACCTGATGGTGGCGGTGTTCGGCGATGCCGGTAAACATGCCCGCTCGGCGGTGGGGGCTGGCTCGCTGCCGCGCAATGTTGCCGTTGAAGTCGAAACGACCTTCGAGATCGCTTAAAGCGAAGGAAAATCTGATGGCTTATGACAGCAACAATATCTTCGCCAAAATCCTGCGCGGCGAAATTCCGTCGGTAAAGGTGTATGAGGATGATCATGTCCTCGCCTTTCTCGACGTCATGCCCCAGGCCGAGGGCCATACGCTGGTGATCCCGAAGGAAGCCGCTCAGAATATTTTCGAGCTTTCACCGGACGGTGCCGCTCACCTGATTCAGGCGGTGCAGAAGATTGCCCCGGCGGTCAAGGCGGTCACCGGCGCGCCCGGCATCATGCTGGCCCAGCTGAACGGCGAAGCGGCGGGACAGAGCGTATTCCACATCCATTTTCACATCATTCCGCGCTTCAGCGGTGTCGATCTGCAATTCCATCCCCGCGAGATGGCCGACCCGAAAAAGCAGGAAGCGCTCGCCGCCAAAATCCGCGCCGCGCTGTAAAGATCCAGCCTCGCCACCTCTGTCATGCACGGCGGTGGCGGCGGACATCCGCCTGTCAGGGGCGGGATGGTCATTGAGTTCGTGGCGTTTTCAGAACCGTTCCCTTTGCCCCCATCCTTCGACAGGCTCAGGATGAGGCTTTCTGAAGGATAAGCCGGTATTCAAAATTCCTCATCCTGAGCCCGTCGAAGGATGAGCCAGTCTGAAGGAAAGGGGGCATCATAAAATGCCCCTACTTCATCTCCAGCGACGGTAGGGGCACGCGGGTGATTGCGACATCTTCTTTGCCAATGCTGTAACCGACATAGAGCCAGCCGTTCCACACCACCGATTTGGGATAGTGAAACCCGGCCCGCTTATAAAGCCCCTCAAAACGTGGGGGGACCGCATCGGCGCCCCCACGCAACAGAAAGCTTTGCACGAACTGTTCGCCATCGCGTGACAGACTGAGCGCCAACGGCACCCGCACCTTGTTCCCGCTGGGGGCATTGATCAGATAAACCGAACCATCCGGCAGATTGCCCGCCGACAGCTTGGCCCGGGCATCGGGAAAATCCGTCATCACCGGCGTGGTCCAGTGGGCCCCGGCATCGGCACTTTCCGACGCCAAAATACGGAAACTGCCGCCCTCGTCGCGGAACACCATCACCAGACAGCCATCGGCCTTGCGGTACAGGCTCGGCTCCAGCTCGCGGCTGGTATCACCATCGTGGGGCAGGTTCGCCATTTCCCCACGCACCCAGCCAGAAACACCCAAGGGATCATCGCTATAGAACGGCGTTGCGATCATACCGGGGCGCAGGTGAAACGCGGTGACAATGCGGCCCGTGGGTAGCCGGTGCGGGTCCTGTTCGATGATGCCATCGACCGGCTTACCATCCGCCCCCAGCACAGGCTTCAGGGCGGACCAGTCCACACCATCACGGCTTTGAGCATAAAATGCCTGCCCGCCAGGATGGCTGCCATCAGCGCGGCGGAAGCCTTCGGGCCAGACATTGATGAAGGCGATCAAATGCTGGCCATCACCCCACCAGCCACCACTGCTGTGCATGCCAAATTTTGCCGCCGGGCCAATAAGGTTTCGTGGTTTGGTCCAGTGCACGCCATCGGCGCTGGAGGCATACACAACATGGGTATCGGAACTGTCTTCGTCTTTTTGCGAGCTTTGCCATTGGGCGTAGAGCCGCCCCTTAAACGGGAACAGCACCACGCCATTGGCAAAATGATCTGTGTCCGCACCGGGCCTGAAGACCGTGATGTTCTCAGTGCCGGGGGCAGGCTTCAGCCCCAGATCGGGCTGTGCCGGATCGAAAACACCGGAACCAACAGAGAAAGGTGCGGCAGCCGCCACGGTGCAGCATAACCACCACGCAGCAACCAGCCACCGCACCTTCATGTTACGCCCCGTCCGGGTGGCCGTCCCGCACGACAAAGCTGATCGTCGTGATCCCCAGCCGCGGATGTTTGGCGGTCAGCCGCACCACACCGGGTGTTTCTTTTGCCCGCACCCACACCGCGCCGGTGCCGCCCACCAGTCCGAACGGATTATCACCGATCAGTTCAGCCGGACCTTCCAGTGCAAAGATGATCGGATCGTTGGCCAGTGGACGGATATTGCCGAATTCATCAGTGACCCGCAGCACCACGCGGGTGGCATCGGCACCATCGGCGATCAGCTCGACATCATCGGGCTTCAGTTCAAACTTTTTGTCCGCCCCCTGTCCCGAGAAGAACCGGGTGGCAGCGAGCTTGCCCTGAATGTAGCCCTCCACTTTCAGATCGCCCCAGCCCCAGCCAAAGGTATCCTTCATATTGACGTTAAAGGGCGGGTATTTGAGATGGGTATATTGCTTGCGGTCGGGATCCGCCTCGGCAAACAGTTCCCATTTTCCGGCCTTGAGCACGAACAGTTTGATGTGGTCGCAGTTGGAACAGAAGGTGGCGACCTTCATGCGTTCCTCGTCATCGCTCGACGACCAGTGGATCGCCGGCTCCAGCACGATTTCTTCCGACGGCTCGCACTGCGAACGATAGAACGCCGCCACCGGTTTGGGGGCGCGGAAAATATCCGTCACGCCATGATAACAGATGCGGTCCCCGGCCCCAAATTCAGCATGGGTGTTATAGTCGAAGGCACACCAGGCAATACCACCGGCAAAGCGCGCATCCGAGGCAATCTGATCATGCACCCGGGCATGACGCACAACATGTTCGCGGTGCCGGGCATTATCGTCGAACGATTTGACCGGATACATATGACCGCTGAACTCGGTATTGAGATAGCAGGGATGATTGGGCACCCTTAAGGGAAAGCCGAAATCGTTCATGGTGAAAACGTCTTCGAGCAATTCCGATTCATACTTGTTACGGATACCACCGGTCTGCCGGGTGGGATCAAGGCGGTGCGCGGCCGCATTGGTGCGCACATAAAAATCGTGGCTGTCGGCAGATTCGTTGATGCGCACGCCCCACAGAATGATGGCCGGATGGTTCCAGTCCCGCGTAATCATGCGCCCGACATTATCGACCGCAAGATCCTGCCACGCCAGATCACCGATATGCTGCCAGCCGGGGATTTCCTCCAGCACCAGCAGGCCCAGCTCGTCACAGGCATCAAGGAAGTGACGTGACTGCGGATAATGCGAGGTGCGCACAATGTTGCACTTTAGTTCTTTGCGCAAAATCCACGCATCGCGGCGCTGTCCGCGCCCGGCCATCGCCTGCCCGACAAAGGGGAAGGTCTGATGGCGGTCAAGCCCGCGCAGCTTGACCACCTTGCCATTGATCTCGAAACCATGGTCGGTGAATTTGGCATCCCGGAAGCCAAACCGGCGGCTATCCGTATCAATCGCTTTACCGTTTTCCGACAGCGTTACGTCCACGGTGTAGAGATTGGTATGCTCCAGATCCCACAGCTTAATGCCGGAAATCGGCGCAAAACGGATGGTGTGCATACCATCGGCTTTGTCTACCACAGCAGATGCTTTGGCGACGACTTTCTTGCCATCCTTCAGCACGGCTTCCACGCGCAAGGGGCCGGTCGCAGCAAAAGACTTCAGATGGCAATCAACTTCCAGCCCTGGCTTGCCGCTTAAAACATTCTGCGGGCGGGCAAAGATATTGTCGATATAGGCAGTGCCGACGACCCGCAGCGCCACCTCGCGATAGATGCCGCCGAAGGTGAGATAGTCGACCTGAAAACCAAAGGGGGGAATGTCGGGCCGTTCGGTGGAATCGACATCCACCGCCAGCACATTATCGCCGCCCCAGTTGATGTGATCGGTCAGATCGAACGAAAACGGCGTGTAACCGCCCTTATATTCGCCAAGCCGGTGACCGTTGATCCAGACGGTCGCCGCCGTCATCACCCCTTCGAAATCGATGAAGACATGCTTGCCTTTGGCCGACGCGGGCAGCGTGAAATGCCGCCGGTAAAGCGAAACAAATTCATATTCGCGGTCTTCAAAATTGTGCCAGGGCAGCGCCACATTGGTATGGGGCACCGTCACCCGCGCCCAGGCGGCATCATCAAAGCCCGGCGCGTGCGCGCCATCGGCCGCTTTGGCGCTGTAGCGCCAGCCGCGATTAATCGGCAGCACCTGCCGCCCGCTTTCGGGTTTATCGGCCGCAACCGCCTCGCCAGCCAACGCCACCGTGGCCGCCAATGTCCCGGCGGCCTTCACAAAATCCCTGCGATCCATGTCTCACTCCCAAACAGGAACTTACCGTTCCATTATGTGAGAATGCATAGCAGGAATTATCTGATAAATCACTTCACGGTTGCGTCAATCGGTCCGAACCCTATGAGGCAAAACGCCCCGACTGGGCAAAGCCGCGCGGCTTGAGACGCCCGGCCCCGGCCCGCTCGCCCTTCCAGTCCTTCAGATCGGCGGCGCTGAAGGTGCGATTGTTATCGTCCTTCAGGCCATCTTCCCAAGTGAAGGTGGTGCAGTCGAGCAGATTGCCGCCCTTATAGCGTTGCAGGAACACGCCCTGCCCGCGGGCCAGTTCGGGCACATCGGCCAGCGCAAAGACCACCAGCTTGTGATTTTCACCGATCACCGCCACGCTGTCGCCGGTCACAAAGCGGCAGACCACCGCCTCGCCCGAGGTTTTGACGTTCATGACCTTTTTGCCCGCCTTGGTCAGCGCCACGGCATCATCTTCGTTGGTGACGAAGCCATGGCCGGTGGTGGCGGCCAAAAGCAGCTTGCGGCCCGGCACATGCACGAACATGGTGACCAGATCGGCATCCGAGGCCAGATCGATGAAGCTGCGAATGGCCTCGCCGCCGCCGCGCCCGCCGGGCAGTTTGGAGCAGTCCAGCGTATAGAAGCGGCCATCGGTCGACAGCATCATCAGCTTGTCGGTGGTTTCGGCCTTGATCCAGAAGCGGCCACGGTCGCCTTCCCGATACTTGACCGCATCGGACGGATCGCTGTGGCCCTTGAAGCTGCGCAGCCAGCCCTTTTGCGAGCACACCACGGTAATCGGTTCGCGTTCGACAAAATTCTCGATGGCCAGCGCGTCTTCGGCAATATCGGGCAGATCGGCAAAGGTGCTGCGGCGCTTACCGATGGCGGTCTTGGCACCAAATTTGGCGTCCACCTCGGCCAGATCGGTAATCAGCTTTTCGGCCTTCAGCGCATCCGAGGCGAGCAGCTTTTGCAGGCCCTTCTGTTCCTTGGCCAGCGCGGCATGCTCGCCACGAATCTGCATTTCTTCCAGCTTGCGCAAGGCGCGCAAACGCATGTTGAGGATGGCTTCGGCCTGATTATCGGTCAGCGTGAATTCGGCCATCAGCATGGGCTTGGGCTCATCCTCGGTACGGATGATGTGGATCACCCGGTCCAGGTTGAGGAATGCCGCCAGATAACCTTCGAGCACTTCCAGCCGCGTGGCAATCTTCTGCAGGCGGAAATTGGTGCGCCGTTCCAGCACGACATAGCGATGGTTGATGAAGGCGACCAGCACCTCCTTCAGGCTCATCACCCGCGGCACCAAACCGTTATCCAGCACATTCATGTTGAGCGGAATACGGGTTTCCAGATCCGACAGACGGAACAACTGTTCCATCATCAGTTCGGGTTCAATGGTGCGGTTCTTCGGCACCAGCACCACGCGGACATCTTCGGCGCTTTCATCGCGCACATCGTCGAGCAGCGGGGCCTTTTTCTGTTCGATCAGTTCGGCAAGGCGTTCGATCAGCTTGGCTTTGGGAACCTGATAGGGCACCTCGTCAATGACGATCTGATAGGTGCCGCGCGGACCATCTTCCTTGTGCCAGCGCGCCCGCACGCGGAACGATCCGCGCCCGGTACGATAGGCTTCGGCAATCGTCGACGGGGTATCGACAATGATGCCGCCGGTGGGAAAATCCGGCCCCTTGATATATTTCAGCAAGCCGTCTTCGGGCATGTCCGGCTGCCGGATCAGCGCGGTGGTGGCGGCGCACAGCTCGGCCAGATTATGCGGCGGGATCGAGGTTGCCATACCCACAGCAATACCGCTGGACCCATTGGCCAGCAGATTGGGGAAGGCGGCGGGCAGCACAATCGGCTCTTCTTCTTCGCCATCATAGGTCGCGCGAAAATCAACCGCGTCTTCGTCCAGCCCGGCCAGCAACAGCTCGGCCGCGGCGGTCATGCGGCTTTCGGTGTAACGCATGGCGGCGGCGCTATCGCCGTCGATATTGCCGAAATTGCCCTGACCATCGACCAGCGGATAGCGCACGGCGAAATCCTGCGCCAGACGCACCAGCGCTTCATAAACCGCGGTATCGCCATGGGGGTGATACTTACCGATGACATCGCCGACCACGCGGGCGCATTTCTTAAAGCCCGAGGCCGGGTTCAGCCCCAGCAGACGCATGGCGTGCAACAGGCGCCGATGCACCGGCTTTAAGCCGTCGCGCACATCGGGCAGCGCGCGCTGGGTGATGGTGGACAGCGCATAGGCGAGGTAGCGCGTGCTAAGCGCGCTCGACAGGGCTTCGTGGCGAACATCGTCGTGAACGGGTGGTGCGATCATGGTTCCGGTTTATATGATTCCGCCAGGCTCTCCAACCGCATACGCGCGGCAGGCAGCGTCTTGCCATGCGGTATCAACAACCTTTCAGCGAGAAAATGCGCCGAAAGCCGTAAACCGGCGGCAATATCCCCCGGTTCTATGGGATTCTGGCTGCCGAGCAAAAACTGCGGCAACGTCAACATCCGTGCCGCATAGGGCGCGCCCGCCGCCCGGCACACCGCCCGGCCCGAGCGCGGCGAAACATAAACCAAATCCTCGGTTGTGCCGGTGGCGGTACACGCGGAAAGATCCAGACCGTGGCCCAGCGCCTCCAAAAGGCCGATTTCCCAGCGGGCATACAGCGGCCCCCAATGGGCCAGACCATCTTCGGCCAGCGCATCAAACAACAGCATCGTGGCGGCATAGATATTGGCATAGGGCGCACGCTCGGGCACCACCAGATTAAGCACCGCGGTGGCGGCATTCAAACCGGTCAGCGCGGCGCGGCCTTCCATGATCGCCCCGGCGCGGGCATGGGTCATTTCCACGGTGAAGCTGCCGAGATGTTCGGATAACCGGGCGCGCCATTCGACTTTCAGGCTGTTGCCCGCCAGCAGAACCGGGCGCATACGCTGGGATGTGCCACCACGGACCAGCCCCATATGGCGGCCATGCTCGGCGGTCAGAACTTCCAGAATCGCGCTGGATTCCCCATGCGCGCGGGCCGACAAGACAATCGCTTCATCAACCCAGTCCATATGCGCAAAATGTCTCCGGTGACCGTCCGGCACCATACCCCCTCATCCTGAGCTTGTCGAAGGATGTGGAGCACTTAAAAACCAAAAGCCCTCCCCTTCGACTTAGCTCAGGGTGAGGGCTTTTGTTTAATCATTTTTCCTGCGTCAGGTCAGAAAACCCTACTCCGCGATCTTAGAGAAATCGGCCACCAGATGCAGCGTGGACCGCAGGGTGGTGAGCAATTTCAGGCGGTTTTCACGCAAAGCCGCATCCTTGTCGTTGACGGTGACCTTGTCGAAGAAGGCATCAACGGCCCCCCGCAGGCGTGACAGCGTGCGCATGGCATCGACGAAACGTTCTTCACCAATCTCGATCTTCACTGCATTGGATGCCGCCATCAGTTCAACGCAGAGCGCCTTTTCCTCCGGCAGATCGAGCCGAGTGGTTTCCACCGCGCCATCGAAGCTGCGCTTATCCTTCTTCTCCTCGGCCTTCAGAATATTCGCCGCGCGCTTATAAGCCGCCAGCAAATTCTTGCCGTTGTCGGTTTTGAGGAATTCCTGCAACGCTTCGACCCGCGCCACCAGACGGACCAGATCGTCCTCGCCCCCAAGCGACAGCACCGCATCGATCAGGTCATAGCGAATGCCCTTTTCCTTCAGCGCGACTTTTAAGCGATCGGCGAAGAAAGACAACAATGCTTTAGATGTATCGCAACTCCCAGCCATCTCGAAGCGAGCATGAGGCGGAACAGGAATAAGAACATCCTTAAGCAAATCAATGTTAGCGCCAGCTAACAGCACCCAACCGCCATCTTCATGCAGGATTGATATATTATCAGGTGTCTCGTCCATGAGAGTAAAAGTTTCACCCTCATTTTCTTCAGTAATCCCTAGATCATTCATCTGGCCAGATGAATAAACTTGATAGTCAGCCAACGCCGCACGATTCGAACGGATAGTAGTTAAAGCAAACTGATTGTGAGCATATTCAACCAAATCAGCCAGCGACAAGCGAAGTTTATTTTCAAGGATAATTCTGATAACGCCTAAAGCCGCACGACGTAGTGCAAACGGATCAGTCGACCCCGTTGGTTTCTCACCAACAGCAAAGAACCCTGTCAGTTGATCTATCTTATCAGCTAACGCGACAGCCACCGACACAGACTCATTCGGCACCCTGTCAGTGGGCCCTAATGGTTTATAGTGTTCAGCTATAGCAGTTGCGATCTCTGAACTTTTCTTATCGTTGAGAGCGTAATACCCACCCATCACGCCTTGCAGTTCAGGGAATTCACCGACAACGCCAGTTACCAAATCAGATTTACACAAATGCGCGGCAGTCTCGGCACCATTTATATCTGCATCGATTTTTTTTGCGATATATTTGGCGATCATAACTATACGATTGGTACGATCTAGCTGGTTTCCCAATTTCGCATGGAATGTAATTCCACGAAGCATTGAAACTCGCGTATCAAGGGATGCTCGGCGGTCCTGATCCCAGAAGAATTTGGCATCCGACAGACGGGCGCGCAGCACGCGGCCATTACCGGCGACAATGGCCTTACCACCATCTTCCGCCACCATATTGGCCACCACGGCAAAGCGGTTGGCCAGTTTTTTGGTTTTGGGATCGCGTAAGGCAAAATATTTCTGATGCACCCGCATCGAGGTTTGCAGGATTTCGCCCGGAACGCTTAAATATTCTTCCTCAAACGCCCCGATCAGCACCACCGGCCATTCGGCAAGACCGGCCACCTCTTCCAGCAGGCCGCGATCCTCGATCACTTCAAAGCCTTCCGCCGCGGCCTTTTCCTGCGCCTGTTTCCAGATGATATTTTTACGTTCTTCGGCATCAATCAGCACATGGGCAGCACGCAATTTCGCGGCATAATCCGTGTACGATGTAACACTGATATCGCCCTGTGACAGGAAGCGATGGCCGCGCGTCGTGTTGGACGATGCAATGCCACAGAAGGAAAACGGCACCACCGCGCCATCAAACAGTGCGGTCACACAATGCAGCGGCCGCACCCAACGGGCAGTAGCCTGCCAGGCAATTTTTTGCCCAGAAGCATTTTCCCAAGACATCGCACTTCCACTTGCATTTCTCCACTCCATAGGAGCCGTTGCTTGAGGAAAGCGCATCGATTTCGGCCATGGCAATGCGGCGAACGCCGCCGGTAAAATCTCCGCCAGCACATCAACGGTGGGACGGCCCTTTTTCTCAATCACCGCAACGTAAAATTCGCCCTTGCCATCATTCTGCTTGCTGCATTGGTCGAGCGTCAGACCGGTCGAACGCAAAAAACCTTCGATGGCTTTTTCGGGCGCCGTCACGCGCGGGCCCTTCTTTTCCTCATGCACATCGGGCTGGGCGGCGGGCACACCGTCCACCACCAGCGCCAGACGGCGCGACGCCGCATGGGCTTTGGCCGATGTGAAGGCAAGGCCATTGTCTTTCAGCGCGCCGGTCACCAGACGTTCTAAGTCCTTGGCGGCCTGGGTTTGCATCCGCGCCGGGATTTCTTCAGAGAAGAGTTCGATAAACAGCTCGGACATTTTAAGCAAACCTCGGCTTGTAATCACCCATCGGACTGGCCAGCCACGCTTCACAGCAGGTCTTGGCCAACGCGCGCACGCGGGCGATATAGGCGGCGCGCTCGGTGACCGAAATCACGCCGCGCGCATCCAGAAGATTGAAACAATGGCTGGCCTTGATGCACTGATCATAGGCCGGCAGCGCCAGCTTCGCCTTTACCAGCGCCAGACATTCGTGCTCGGCATCCTCAAAATGGCGATGTAAAAGCGCCGTATCGGCATATTCGAAATCATAGGCCGAATATTCGCGTTCGTTCTGATGGAACACTTCGCCGTAACGGAAATCCTCGTTGTAGGCGAGGTCATAGACGAACTCGACACCCTGCACATACATGGCGAGGCGTTCGAGGCCATAGGTCAGCTCGGCACAGACCGGGTCGCAATCAAAACCGCCGACCTGCTGGAAATAGGTGAACTGGCTGACTTCCATGCCGTCGCACCACACTTCCCAGCCGAGGCCCCAGGCCCCCAGCGTCGGGCTTTCCCAGTCATCCTCGACAAAGCGGATATCGTGGCTGGCCGGATCAAGCCCGATGGCTTTAAGCGAGCCGAGATAGAGTTCCTGCACATCCTTGGGCGCGGGCTTCAGAATGACCTGATACTGATAATAATGCTGCAGACGATTGGGGTTCTCGCCATAGCGGCCATCTTTCGGCCGACGCGAGGGCTGAACATAGGCCGCGCGCCACGGCTTGGGGCCGAGCGCATGCAGCGTGGTCGCCGGGTGAAAGGTCCCCGCGCCCATTTCCATATCGTAAGGCTGCAGGATCAGGCAGCCCTGCCCCGCCCAGTAATTCTGCAGGGTCAGGATCAGGTCCTGAAACGTCTTCTTTTTCTCGTGGGCCACTCTCGTACCGCTTTCATTCCTAGATAAGCTGCGTTTTTCGCGTGCAAAACCGCCGACAATTCTTACGCAAGACACAGCTGTCAGTAAAACCCGGGCGGAACCTAATGGCCCAGGCCTTCCGGAACAAGCGTTAAGCCGCCGCGCCCGCGCAAAATCGCCTCGACCGCCGGGGTAAAATGCCCGTCCACCCCATGCAGCACCAGACCGGGCTGCAATTTTAGCGGGCTTTTGGCCCCGATACGGACCTGCACAATCACCCGCTTGGCCGGGCAGTCCCTTTTGGGCCAAAGCGGAAACACCGTCACGCCCCCGCCCGGCAGGCCCGCCAAGGCCTCATTCAACCGCTCGGCCGGGAAAATCGTGGTGAAACTGCCGCCCGAGCGGGTGCGCTTTACCCCCGCCGCCAGCCAGTCGGCCAGTCTGCCGCCATCATGGCGCGCCAGCGCCCGCCCCGGCTCGGGCGAAACCATGCCATCGCTGCTGTAAAAGGGTGGGTTGCAGAACACCTGATCGAAGCCGGTGCGCAGTGCCGGGGGCAGATCAAAGACATCGGCGGCGATAAAGCGGGCATTTTCGGCACAACCATTGGCCGCGGCATTGGCCACAGCCAGCGCCACCAGCGCCGGGTCGATTTCCACCCCGTCGATTCGTAATCCCGCCACCCGCGCGGCCAGACACAGCGACACCGTGCCAACACCCGCCCCCAGCTCCAGAACGGACTGGCCGGACCGGGCGGCAACGGCGGCGGCAAGCAGCACACTGTCGAGCCCGGCGCGAAACCCCGCCGCAGACTGATGAATCAGCACACGGCCATCCAGAAAAGCATCCGCTTCCTGTGGAGTCATTGCGTAGCCCACTGTGCCAAAATCGACGCAAAAAACGGCGCGGTTGCCATAAAATTCCTCCCGTAGACACGGTAAACACACCGCAGCGCTTGACCTTAGCAGCGCAAGGCTTTCAATGTTCCACTGTCGGCCCTGGTCGGCAAGTCCGTCATACCAAGTCCCAAGGCGACCGGAAGCAATGTCCGATATGCTCGCGCAGGATGCGCGCCCTGCAGAAACCAAGCTAACGGCGGATATTTCGCCGGTGGAGCAGTTGTGCACCCTGGTCAGTGCCGACATGCAGGCCACCGATGCCGAGATTCACGCCCGTCTGGGCAGCGCGGTTGAACTGATTCCCAGCCTCGCCAGCTATCTCATTGATTCGGGCGGCAAACGCTTACGCCCGCTGTTGACCCTGGCGGCGGCCCGTATGGGCGGCTACACCGGTGGTGGGCATGTGCTGCTGGCCGCCGCGGTCGAATTCATTCATACCGCCACCTTGCTGCACGATGATGTTGTCGATGAAAGCGCCCTGCGCCGGGGTAAGGTTGCAGCCAATCTGGTCTGGGGCAACAAGCCGAGCGTGCTGGTCGGCGATTTCCTGATCAGTCAGGCCTTCCGCATGATGGTCGAAACCGGCCAGATCGGCGTGCTGCAGATTTTGTCGACGGCATCGGCCATCATCGCCGAGGGCGAAGTGATGCAGCTGCAATTTGCTGGCAGTCTGGAAGGTGGCGAAAGCCACTATATGCAGGTGATTACCGCCAAAACGGCCGAGCTGTTTGCCGCCGCCGCCGAAGCCGGGGCCAATCTGGCCAAGGTCAGCCCGGCCTATGAAGCGGCGTTGCGCGACTATGGTATGAATCTGGGCATTGCGTTTCAGCTTATCGACGACGCACTGGATTATTCCGGGCGTCAGGCCCTGATGGGCAAAAGCGTTGGCGATGATTTCCGCGAAGGCAAGGCAACGCTGCCGGTGCTTTTGGCCTATCAGCGGGCCGACGATGCGGGCCGCGCCTTCTGGAAACAGGTGATCGAAAGCGGCCATCAGGGCGAACGCGATCTGGAAACCGCCATCACGCTGGTGGAGCAGACCGGCGCCATTGCCGACACCGTGGCCCGCGCCCGCGACTATGCCGCCCGCGCCCGCGCCGCGCTGGGCAAACTGCCGGGGAATTTTTCAACCAGCCCGCTGGGCGTGGTGCTGGCAGGGGTTGCTGATTTCTGTGTCGACCGGGCGTATTAGAGATCTGTTAGCGCCGATGATTACGATTGCATCCTGTCAGCCTGACGATCCGTGCGCCATTCCTCTACTCGACCAACTTTCCGACACACTGGCCAGCATCACGGGCGATAGCGGGCGCAGTTCGTTTGATCCGCGCGATATGGACCAGCCACATTCGCTGTTCGTCGTCGCACGCACAGACGAAAACACCGCGGTTGGCTGCGGGGCGTACCGCCCGCTCATGTCCGGCATTGCGGAACTAAAGCGCATGTACGCCGCCCCGAAAACGAAAGGCGTCGGCGCAGCGATCCTGTCTCATCTGGAAAACATGGCGGCACAGAATGGCTACACGGCGCTGTGGCTTGAGACCCGCAAGGTCAATAACCGCGCCGTCTGTTTCTATGAGCGGCACGGCTATACGGTCATACCGAACTTTGGCAAATATGCCGGTCGCAACGATGCCGTCTGTTTTGCCAAGCAACTTACTGCGGCTAGCTGAGCGTTTTCCACCACCGGTCGAAATCTCTGGCTGTGCCCCGTTTAAAAGAAAATCCCCCGGTCGGCTGCCGGGGGATTTTTATGTAAATGACACCGACATTGCTGGGCTTTGCGGCGGGTAAGGCCGTTTGCGTTACATCACCGAAGCCCGTGTATGTTACTCGTTCACGATGGCATTACCGATGCCGCTGACGCTTCCGGCAACAGGGGCCTGTTTGCAGTCATATTTCGCCCCCCAGCCCCACTGAACAAGCCCACCCTTGCCATTGATATAGGCCAGATCCCACTCGCCCATCTGATGGCTTTTGCAGAATTTCAGGGCATCTTCCGGCGAAGCCAGATGATAGAGCTTACCTGCTTCATCAATCGCATCACCAACACCGCTGACACTGGGTGCAACCGCCTTCTGCTGGCAATCATATGTATGCCCCCAGCCCCACTGGGCGATACCATCCTTGCCGATAAAATAGGCCAGAACCCATTCGCC
Organism: Micropepsis pineolensis; assembly: GCF_055392125.1. Classification (NCBI taxonomy): domain Bacteria; kingdom Pseudomonadati; phylum Pseudomonadota; class Alphaproteobacteria; order Micropepsales; family Micropepsaceae; genus Micropepsis; species Micropepsis pineolensis. The sequence goes on along the minus strand of NZ_AP042408.1, from coordinate 1,663,589 downwards.
GATCTTATGGCTTGTGCACGACGCTTTAGCCACTTCCGGGGTCGCAAGCTTGATCTCCTTCGGCCCACCATAAGACGGCGCTGCGGCCAGACAGACCAGAACAACCGATACGGACAAGACAGATATATGCGAACGCTTAAAGGCGATATTTTTCATAATATCTCTCCATCACAGGATGTATCGAGAGTTATGCCTCGACGTCAGCCAAAGTAACCTTGGGTTGTGTAAATAAAAATAACCAATCATTAATTTACGTTACGAATATATTAAAAAAAGCCGCCTGCGACGGGCAGACGGCTTTTACATCTGTCTTTTGGTTGGATTACCCCGCCACCGCCCACCAGTCGGGATGCTGTGCCGACAAGGTTGCGGCGGCAGACTGGGCCGCGTTGTTGCTTTCGCACAGGGCAAAACAGGTCGCCCCACTGCCGGACATGCGCGCCATCACAACACCGGGCTGCTGGCGCAGCGCGTTCAGCACGTCACGCACCGCCGGGGCCAGATCGAGTGCCGGGGCTTGCAGATCATTGGCCGTGCGCGACAGATAGTCGAGGAGCATATTGGGCGTCATCGGGCCGGGCAGTGGCAGCCCCGTACCATGGCGATGCTGCAGCGCCTTGAACACGGGCCCGGTCGGCACCGGCACACCGGGATTGACCAGCACCATCGGCAAAAGGGCAATATCGTCAAGCAGACTGACGCGTTCGCCGCGCCCCGCCATCCAGGCCGCCTGCGGTTCGATACACACCGGAATGTCGGAGCCAAACGCCACCCCGACCGAACGCAACTGATCGGGAATAAACCGCAAGCCCCACAGTTTATTAAGGCCACGTAAGGCCGCCGCCGCATCGGCAGAACCGCCACCAATGCCCGATGCCACCGGCAGTCTTTTGGTCAGGGTGATATGGGCCAGGGGCGTGATTTTGGCCCGCGCGGCCAGCGCGCGCGCCGCCTTCAGCACCAGATTATCGTCATCGGCCGACAGCACGCCCGCAAAGGGGCCGTCGATGGTCAGCGTCAGATCATCCGCCGGCTCGAATGTCAGCACATCTCCGGTGCGGGCAAACACCACCAGGCTTTCCAGATCGTGAAAACCATCCGGGCGCTTTTGCCCGACATGCAGAAACAAATTGATTTTCGCCGGCGCGAATTCGCGCACGGAATTGGTAACATCAGACACTTCAGATTACTCGCTCGCGGGAACGTCTTTAAGTTTGGTCAGGATCTTGGTCTTTTCGGTGGCATCGGGGCCGAACGCCAGGGCGTGGGTCCACTGGAACCCGGCCTCAAGCTTGCGCCCCATTTTCCAGTACGCATCGCCAAGATGATCGTTGATGGTGGCATCGCCCGGCTCTTGCTGCACCGCCAGCTCAAGTTTTCTGGTGGCATCGTCGAAGCGACCAAGACGGAAATAGGCCCAGCCGACGCTGTCGGTGATGTAGCCATTATCGGGGGCCAGTTTATTGGCCTTTTCCAGCATCGCCATCGCCTGGGTGAGATTTTCGTGGCGGTCGACCCAGCTATAGCCAAGGAAATTCAGAATCTGCGGTTCTTCCGGATTAAGCTGCAAGGCCTGTTTCAGATCGGCTTCGGCTTCGGCCCAGTTCCCGGCGCTTTGCGCGGCGGTGGCCCGGGCATAATAGAGCATCCACTGCTTCTTGTCGGGTTTGCCCAACAGCGCGATGGCCTTGCCATAGACTTTGACCGCCTCGTCATTGTGTTCCATCTGGCGCAGCAGATCGCCATAGCTGACCCAGATGTCGAGATCGTTGGGATACAGCGCGCTTAAAGCCCGGATCTGCTTCAGCGCCTCGTCCGGCTTCTTGAGCAACACCTTGTCGGAAGCGCTTTGCACCCCGGCCAGACGGTAATAGGACGAGGTCGGTTTCACCGCATCATAGACCGCAATCGCCGCCTCGTAATTCTCGACGGTTTCCAGACGGTCGGCCATCAGCAATTGCGCCAGTTCAAAATCGGGCCGCAAATACAGGGTCAGATGCAGGAACAGGATTGAAACATCGGCATTGGCGTCATCGCTGAGCAGCGAGGCAATGCCGAGCAACGCCTCGGCGGCACCGTCCTGCGGGCTCGACACCAAAGCCTTGGGCTTCACCCCGGCGGCAAGCCGCGCCAGACCGGCCAGCGCCACCGGCTGGGCCGACGGATCGGCCTTCACGGTCTGATAGAGTTGTTCGGCTTCTTTGCTTTGACCGCTGCGTTCCAGAAACCGGCCATAGGCATCGACCAGACGTGGCGATGGCCCGGCAGTTTGCAGCGTTTTGCGATAGATCGTTGCCGCCTTTTCCTGATTACCCAGATAATCAGCCAGCAGCGCTTCGTTGAAACCGGCCGCGGCATCGGCACCAATCTGCTTGTGCAGGCCCTGCAGTATTTTTTCTGCGGCAGCGCCCTGCCCGTCACCCGCCATGGCCCAGGCATCCAGCAGCTGCACACCATAGGCGGCCAGAATGTCTTTATTCGCGGCCCCAATTTCCGAGCGGGCGCGGCTGTAATCCTGTTCTTTCAGCGCCACGGTGGCCAGCACCAGATGGGCCATGCGCTGGGTCGGCTGCACCGCCACCAGTTTTTTGGCCAGCCGGGCACTATCGTCAATATTGCCCGACGCGGCGGCATAGAAGAAAGCGGAAGCCAGAAGCTGGCTATTATCCGGGGTGCGCCTGAGGCAGGAGTCAAACAGACGCGCGGCAGCGGGCAGATCATGATGGGCAGCGGCAAAGCGCGCGCCAAGATAATCACTGCAGCTGGCAACAGGCACATCAGGCAAAGATGTGGTCACGGGCTCTTGCGGTTTAGCCCAGGCGACAGATCCCAATGCTCCAAGGCCCAGAAGGCCAGCAGTCACAATCGGCAAAACACGCAAATGAGGCGACTCCTTGAAGATCGGGCCAATAATCCCGGGCCAATAATCCGCGCTTTTCGTAACTTCATCTATACCGGCAAAACGCGCGCCATGGGAAGTGACAGACCGGAACAGATGCCACACTCGCGGCAATATATTGATATATATTGAAAAAAAATCTAAAGCGCCGGGGCGGGCGGCCTGATAAAGTGCCGGCACGCTATCCCCTATCTGGTGTTTAAAATCGGGTTTCGTTCGATGCCGCAGGCCAATTCCTGGACTGATTCCTTCCCCGACCCGCTGGCGGCGTTACGCTGGCTGGTTGAAGCAGGCGCAGACGAAACCATCGGTGACGCACCGGTCGATTATTTCTCCTTGCCCGAAGCGGCACCACCTGCCCCGATACGCCGCCCGGCCATGGCCCCGGCATCCCATGCGGCCAGCCCGAACCAGAACGCACAGCGCGCCACCGCGCGCACCATGCCGCGCCCGACGCCCCCGGTGGCAGCCCCCGCCATCGCGGTCGGCAATGCCGATGTGATCGGTGCCGCGCAAAGAGCTGCGGCAGCGGCCACCACACTGAACCAGTTGCGCGCGGCGCTGGAAAGTTTCGAGGGCTGTGCGCTGAAGGCCCGGGCCAGCCATACGGTTTTTGCCGATGGCAACCCGGCGGCCGGTCTGATGCTGATCGGCGAAGCCCCCGGGCGCGAAGAAGACCGCATCGGCCTGCCCTTTGTCGGCAAGGCCGGGAAATTGCTGGATAAAATGCTGGCGGCGATCGGGCGCGACCGTGCCGGTGACGCCACCGGGGCCTATATCACCAACGTCATCAACTGGCGCCCGCCCGAAAACCGCGACCCCACCCCGGAAGAAGCCGCCGCCTGCCTGCCCTTCCTGCGGCGCCACATTGAACTGGTCAATCCCAAGGTCATCGTGCTGTTGGGCGCGGTGGCAGCCCGCCACGTTCTGGGGGTGCAGGACGGTATCATGCGCTTACGCGGCCGCTGGCTCGAATACCGCCTGGGCGACCGCATGGTCCCCACCCTGCCGACACTGCACCCGGCCTATCTGCTGCGACAGGCTGGACACAAAAAACTCGCCTGGCACGATTTGCGCGAGCTGGACGCGCGAATTGCAACTTTTGATACACTTGAGCCGACCGCCCCGGTCCGCTAACACTAGGCCAGCTCAATTTTCCTAAAAGCTGACGCTTTTTCATCCGTCCTTGTTTGTTTCATTCACGGATCGTAACGCCCCACCATGGGAAGGCCCATAAAGAGGCTTCCCCCAGATGCCGCCTAAGGCATGGTTAAGGGTTCATGACGGCAGATCCGCTTAACGTCTGAGGATGCCCATCCGATGCGCCATCTTGCGTTTGCCCTTTTGGCTGCCACCGTTCTGGCAGGTGCGTTTGCACCGGCCGAGGCGGGCGCGAGCGCCAGTCTGACCGCCCCCAACCCGGCCGCGTCTTCTGCTGCAGATAACGCAAAATCTCTGATGCCGACGGTGCTATCGGACAATGATGTTACACGGTATCGACAGATTATTGCGTATGAACGTCAGGGATCGTTTGAAAAAGCCCAGAAACTGATCGATCGGCTCGATGACACCACGCTGATGGGTTATGTCGAAGCCGAAAAATTGCTCTCGCCCCAGGCGGGCAAAGCCAAAGTGACAGCGCTGGTCCAATGGCTCAAAACCTACAAGGATCTGCCGATTGCCGGGCGCGTTCGCGCGCTGGCGGTGGAACGGGCCACCAAGAAAGTCAAACGCCGCCATCACCGCGTCACCGTGCTGACCACCGCCATTCCCGGCATCCCGGCGGCGCGCCATCGCGGCGGCGGGCTGGAAGAACTTGAACAAAACGAGCCGCCGGTCACCGCCGCAGCCCGCAGCACGCATGATCAGATCGCCCGCGCCGTACACAGCGACGCCCCCGATAAGGCCGCCAGCGCACTGCAAAATCTGGTGGCAAGCGGCCGCGGCACAGCAGCCGACACCGCCAAACTGTCCCGGCTGGTCTGCACATCCTATCTGATTGAAGGGATGGACGATAAAGCCCTGGCCCTTGGGGAAGCCGCCGCCACCACTGGCCGCAAAGATGCGCCACTCATCGACTGGTGCGCCGGGCTGGCCGCATTCCGTCTGCAGCAATACCCTGTAGCGGCACAGCATTTTGCCACCCTGGCCACCGTGGCGGATCTGCCCAACACCACATTGGCGGCAGCAGCGTTCTGGGCGGCGCGATCATACCAACGTGCGGGTAATCCCGATCCGGTGGTGGCGCTGCTGGAGCAGGCGGCGGGCTATCAGCCGACCTTTTATGGACTGCTGGCCGAACAGGCACTGGGCCGCGATCTGCAAACCGGCTTTTCTGAACCGTCGCTTAATCCCGGCGATTTTGAAAAGCTGATGGTCAGTTCCCCCAACCGGCGCGCCGTGGCGCTGTGGCAGATCGGCGATAAAAACTACACCCACTATATTAATGACGAGATCAACCGGGGCTTCGGTCAGGGTGCCGATCTCAATCTCGACATCGCCTTTGCCTATCTTGCCCGCAAGCTTGGTGTACCCAATCTGGAACTGCGCGCCAGCGAAACCGCGGCCACCAGCGGTGGGCCGCTCCTGACCGGGCTGTTTCCTTTCCCGCCCTATCAACCCCTGGGCGGTTACACGATTGATTCCGCGCTGGTGCTGGCCTTTGTGCGGGTCGAAACCCGCTATCAGACCAATGCCGTGAGCCCGGTCGGGGCCGCCGGCCTGATGCAGTTGATGCCCGCCACGGCGCGGCGCATTGGCGGGACCGCCGCCACCACCGACGCCCTGCTTGACCCCGGTTATAATATGTCGCTGGGCCAGCGCTACATCGCCCGCATGCTCAACGGCTATAATGGCAACCTGATCAAGCTGGCAGCGGCCTATAATGCCGGTCCTGGCAAGGTCGCCCGCTGGCAGGCCGCGCAGCGTGGGCGCGAGGATGATCCGCTGGTCTTTCTCGAAAGCATCCGCGCGCCGGAGACCCGCAGCTATGTCAAACGCGTGCTGACCTATTACTGGATGTATCACCGCCGCATTGGTGAGGATGCCCCATCGCTGGCCGAGCTGACCCGGGGCGAATGGCCGATCTATCATCCACCATTGCAGACCGCCCCGCCCAAGCCGCCAGCCGAACCGATCGACGACGAGGCGGACGAAGATACGCCGGTTTCATAAGGCTATGGTGGCTCTCAGCTGATATGGGCCAGCCACTGGGGCGGCAGGCGCAGACCATAAAGGGCGAGCAGCATCGGCTTATGGGCCGGTTTGTGGCGCGTGCCAATGGTGCACACCGCCCGCGCCCGCATAATAATCAGCCGCTTGGCACCAATCCGCCGGGCCATGTCGGCATCAGCCAGCGGCACATCGCGATAGCCGCCAAGTTGTTCATAGAAACGCCGCCCGATCAGCAGGCCCTGCTCGCCATAAGGCAGCTTGAACAAACGCGAACGTAACCCCGCCAGCGTTTCAGCGCGGCGGGAAACCGGATCAAACTCCTCCAGCGCAAAGCTGAATGAGGCAGCCATCGGGTGGGCGTGGCTGACATGGGACATGAAGGAGCCCGCCTCGACCTCCCACCCCGGCGACAGAGCGGTTTCGGGATGCAGAAACAGAACCCATTCGTCACGGGCCGCCTTGGACCCGGCGACAAGCTGCGAAACGCGGCTCGGCCCAGCATGAACAATGCGCGCCCCGGCGGCATCGGCAATGGTCAAGGTATCGTCCGAAGAACCGCCATCGGCGACGATCACCTCGCGCACGACACCCGCCACAGTCGCCCCGATCAAACTGTCGAAACAGCGCGGCAGGGTTTCTTGGGCATTTAAAGTAGGAATCACGACGCTTATCATTTCGGCAATATGACGGAATAATGGCAGAGACTGAACGAACATCCTGTCGCATGAGACATTTATTCCCGGCAAAAGTCATACAAATAGGCCTGATTTGCACCGTTTTTCTTGCATCCAAACCATAAAGCCCCTGCATCTACCAATCAGGAAACCCCATTAGGGAGAACATTATGGAAGACATTCTGGTTCCGATCGCACTATTCGCCATGATTGCAGCCATTGTGCTGGGCGCGTTCTATGCGGGCATTGCCAAACAGCGCGCGCGCATCCGCGCCATCGAAAAAATTGTTGATTCCGGCCAGACGCTGACCCCGGAACTGCTCAAAACCATCGAGCAAGCCCTTGGCGCGAAAGACGTCAACAGCTCCCCCCTCACCCGTGGGGTCCAGCAGATACTGGTTGGCGTGGCGCTCTCAGTATTCTTCTACCTAGGCTATCTGAGCGAGCATATGCCTTTGTTCCTGGTCGCCGTCGGCCTGTTTCCCTTTGCTTCCGGCGTGGCGCAGGTGGCCGGATTTTATGCCACTCACAAGCCACCCCAAACACCGGCGAACGAGTGAGATCATATGGGGGCGAACGAACCATTGGCAGCGAAGGCGGCGGCGGGCGATTCTGCCGCCTTTGCCGCCCTGGTCCGCCAGCATCAGTCGCACTTACGCGGCTTTCTGATGCGGATGACCAAAGGCAATGCCGCGCTGGCCGACGATCTGGCGCAGGAAACGTTTCTGGAAGCTTTCCGGAAGATCGGCCAATACGGCACCGGTTCGTTCTTTGGCTGGCTCTGCGCCATCGCCTATTCGCGCTATCTGATGCAGGCGCGTAAACGTAAGCTGGAAAGTCTGGACGAAGCGACCGAAGCTGCCATCCCGGACGAAGCCCCCGGAGCCGAGCGCACCGCCACCGCCCGCATTGACCTTGAACGGGCCATGGCGCAACTGGCACCGCCACAGCGGGCGGCATTGACCTTATGCTTCGCGCTGGGCATGACCAACGAAGAAGCCGCCAGCGCCATGGGCGTACCGCTGGGCACACTGAAATCCCACGTCAACCGTGGCCGTGAAAAATTGCAGTATCTTTTAACAGACCGGCGTATACTGCCCGCCACAGGAACCATGCCATGACTGAACTCGACCAACTTCTCAGCGCACCGCTTGCCGAAATCCGCGATGACGGTTTTTCGATCCGCGTCATGCTGCGGGTGGAACAAGAGCAGTTCCGTCGGCGGATGATCGTACAGGGCGTGGCCATTGCCGCCTGCCTGATCGGTTTTATGCTCCTCATCCCCCACATGGCGCTGGATAGCCAAGCCATGCAGCAGGCCACGGGGCTGGCCGATCATAGCGGGCTGGATATCACTAATGGGGTCAAAACCCTGCTGGCGTTTATGTTCCAGCCTACGGGGCTGATGATCCTTGGGGGCGCAGCCCTTGCTCTGATCTATGACCGCCATCTGGTACAGGCCTGATTCAATCCAGCCGTTTAAAGCGGATCGCGGCCCCACCGCCCACCACGATGGGCAGGGTAAGACTGTCTTTGGCACTGACATTCCGAGCCTCGATGATGATGTCATGCGGGTTGCTATGCCAATCCGCCTTGGGACCGTCACGGTAGATTTGCGCCTGATAGTGGTGGCCCGGCTCCAGGAAATCGAGCTTTACCGCCACGTTGCGCGGGGCATTACCCACCACGGCACCCAGATACCAGTCTTCACTGCGGCGGTCCTTGCGCGCGATCACGGCATAATCACCGACCTCGCCCGCCAGCACGCGGGTATCGGCCCAATCGGTCGGCACATCCTTGATGAACTGGAAAGATGGATAGCGCGCGTAATTCTCCGGCAGATCTGCCGCCATCTGGATCGGGCTGTAGAGCACTACGTAAAGAGCAAGCTGCCGGGCTTCAGTATTTTCGATTTGCTGACCATTCTTGCCGGTCAGACTGAGCACGCCTGGGGTAAAATCAAACGGCCCTGCTAACATCCGTGTAAAGATCAAAGTCGGTTCGTGATCCGGCGGGTTGGGCGGATTGCCCCAGGCGTTATATTCCTGACCACGGGCACCTTCGCGCGAAACCCAGTTGGGATAGGTGCGCCGTAAGCCGGTATCCTTGATCGGCTCATGCGCGTCGATGCTGATATGGCGTTTGGCCGCCTCGGTTACCACATAAAGATGGTGGCGGCTCATTACCTGACCATCATGCCATTCGTAATGTATCGCTCCATCGGCGCCACGGGCCCGCACGCCCCCGGCATCGGCAACATAACCGGTTTTAACGCTGTCGTAGCCAAGCTTCTGATAGAGATCGAAACCATCTTTGAGCTGCGCTTCGTAATGAGCAATATTTCCGGCGGTTTCGTGGTGGCCAATCAGTTTGACACCCTTAGCTTTGGCATAGGCCGCCAGCGCCACAATATCAAAATCCGCATAGGATTTTGTGAAGGAGAAGTCATTTCCATCCGCAAACCAGATACCATCCCAACCTTGGTTCCATCCTTCCACCAGCACTTCGGCAAAACCGTTAGCGGCAGCAAAATCAATATAGCGTTTGACGTTTTCGGTGGTGGCACCGTGGCGTGGGCCCGCACCCCAGGTCCACTGGTCCAGATGCATACCCCACCAGATGCCGATATATTTGTATGGCTTTACCCACGACACATCACCCAGTTTATTGGGCTCGTTCAGATTGAGTTCGAGATGCGACATGTACAAACCGGGCGCACTATCGGTGATGATCATTGTGCGCCATGGCGTGGTGAAGGGCGCTATGCGACTGACCTTAGCCCCTTGTGACGATGGCGACAAAACCGCTTTAAGCCGCTGGCTATCTACTCGCCTGAGCCACATACCGGCATAATCGACCAATGCGGCCTCGTGAAAGGCGATATACAGTCCGGACTGGGTCTTCACCGTCAGTGGTGTGTGGGCCTGAGAGACCTGATTAAGTGGGGTATGCTGATACAGCTGTTCATAGCGGTTCCATTCGCCGCCAACTTCCCACCAGGCATCAGACGGCTCGGCAACAGCAAACTCCGTCAATTCATCGCCAATATGCACGTCATGTAAATTGGTCTGATCGGGGAATTCATAGCGAAACCCAACACCATCATCATAAAGGCGAAACACCACATCAAGACGGCGTTTTAAGGCGGTTTTCTCAATAAGACTGACACGCAGCTCTGTGTAGTGATTACGAATACTGCTCCATTCACCCCAAGGTTCCTGCCATATGTCATCGTGCTTGGAGATCTGACTGGATACTAACGTGAAATTACGCTCCAGCTTCGGGCCATCTGTCAGCAAAAAACCGAGTCGGGATGGGCTGATGACGGGTGTATCCATGCGCCACACGGCGTAACTGGCCCGACCATCATTGTCGATATTAACCCCCAACCGCAATGTACCGGATGGCGACTGCACGGATGCGACATCTGCATGGGCAGCAACACATAAGACAAAGGCGGTGAATACAAAACGCAGTACAGCGGCAATCATTTTATGCCTCATAGCTTTGCACAAACGGGAACCTGGACGGTTTCACCGGGAACCAGCACGATATCCGTGCCATACAGACCGATAACGACAGGTGTGGGACCTTCAAAAGTCAGTGAAACGGTAGATTTATCGACACGTACCTGTAGTGGCTGATCATGTAGCAAAATTCGAAAACTATAGCTTTTCCAGGGTGTCGGGATTTGCGGTGATAACGATAGCTTGCCATCATGCATGCGCTTGCCACCGAAACCCTCGACCACGGCCATCCAGCTGCCAGCCATGCTGGTGATATGTAAGCCTTCGTCAACCTCACGATTATAATCGTCCAGATCAAGCCGCGCAGTACGAAGATATAATTCATAGGCCTTTGGCATATCACCAATACGCGCCGCCAAAATCGCATGAATACACGGCGACAAAGACGATTCATGCACCGTTCTGGCTTCATAAAACGCATAATGACGCTTGATAAAGGCTGTGTCATAGGCCTCCTCAAACATGTAGATCCCTTGCAGGGTATCGGCCTGCTTGATGAAGGGTGAGCGTAAGATTCGATCCCAGCTCCAATGCTGATTAAGTGGTCGTTGCGCCGGATCAAGATCCGCAACGGTTATCGACTCTTTATCGAGATAGCTTTCCTGTTGAAGAAAAATCTGGCGTTCTTCATCATAGGGATAATACATATTGTCCCAAATCTGCTGCCAATAAGCAGTCTCGGTGGTAAAATCGAAATCGGTTTTGGTAATGACTGCTGCGTAACTTTCGGGTTCCATTTTACGAATTTTTTCAGCAACCTCGGCAGCGTAACGCATGCACCAAACTGCCAATGTATTGGTGTACCAGTTATTATTGATATTATTTTCATACTCGTTAGGACCAGTGACACCGAGCATAACATATTTCTGCTTCGCTGGTGAAAAGCTGATGCGTTGCGACCAGAAGCGGGCAATACCAATCAACACCTCGAGTCCATAACGACAGAGGTAACCTAAATCACTGGTATGGCGGAAATAATTATAGATGGCAAAAGCAATGGCACCATTACGGTGCAGTTCTTCAAAGGTTATTTCCCATTCGTTATGGCATTCTTCGCCATTCATCGTTACCCAAGGAAACAGGGCCGCACCAGCGCCAAACCCAAGCTTAGCAGCATTCTCGATCGCCTTACCAAGATGTCGATACCGGTAGAGCAGAAGATTTTTGCTGACCGCGCTGGGGGCCGTTGCCAAATAAAACGGTACACAATAGGCTTCCGTATCCCAGTATGTCGTTCCGCCATACTTCTCGCCGGTAAACCCTTTGGGACCAATATTCAGCCGCTCGTCTTGACCTGTGTAGGTCTGATTAAGCTGGAAGATGTTGAAACGAATGCCTTGCTGGGCCGCATCATCACCGTCTACGACGATATCACTATTATGCCAGATCGTATCCCATTTGGCACAATGCTCTTGTAACAACCCATCGAAACCTAAAGCACAGGCCGCTACAACCTCAGCGGCGGAATTTTGTCTGATAGTATCGATGCTGTGATCACGCGACGATAAAACAGCGACGTATTTTTCTATAGTAGCGCTTTGCCCAGCCCGCAAATGCAAGCTGTAATCCGTTCCGACCCACCCAACATGATCGACACTAGCGGGGCGTCCAGCTTGCGTGATTTTATCAACGGCACAAGAAAAACGGGCATCCAGTGCGACAGAAAAATCCAACTTCTTAGTTTTTGCTTGAAGATAGGCACAATCCGTACACGATTCTGCCGTAATAATATCCCAGAATATTTCGCCATAATTTGAATCTTCGTTACGTACAATACCATCAAGATAAGGTGTAAGCGTTATATCTACATCGGCAAACGCTGTAACATTGTAGCGGACAACACCAATCTGTGGCCGTGCCATGCTGACAAAACGTTTAGCTTCGACCTGCACTTTGGCACCATCCGGCATAACAGCCGAAAATCGACGCAGTAACACGCCATGGCGCATATCAATTTCGCGCTGGAATTCCTGCACCTGACATATGGCCAGATCAAGTGCTGTTTGATTGATCCGTACATTGATACCGATCCAGTTGGGAGAATTAATTACTTTGGCAAAATATTCTGGATAGCCGTTTTTCCACCACCCAACACGGGTTTTATCGGGATAATAAATGCCAGCTACATAACTACCACTTAAACTGCTACCGGTGTAGCTTTCCTCAAAATTGGCACGTTGGCCCATATGGCCATTACCGATGCTGAAAATACTTTCCGATGACTTCACGCGTTTAGGATCAAACCCATCTTCAATTACAGACCAGGCGTGAATTTGATAATTACCCATGATACTGCCGCCATTTTAAGTTTGTTATTGCTCAGAAACGCTGACGTGTGCCGCATGTTCGCGCAGCACATCCTGAACTGTAAGCTTGGAAAGCCCTGTGGCGATCATGTCAGCCATAGGCAGGTTCGTGCGATTCCCAATCCCTACGCAAAACATCCCTGCACGGTGTGCCGCCTCCCCCCCTGCCGCAGCATCCTCAAACACCACACAGGATCGCGGTAGAACTGAAAGTAACTTTGCCCCAATCAAAAAAACTTCCGGGTTTGGCTTGGTATGAGAGACCATATTACCATCGACAACAATGTCGAACAAAGATGACAGTTGCATATGTTGTAATATTGCCGGAGCGTTTTTACTGGCCGAAGCAATCCCAACATTAAGCCCCTTTTTTTTACACGCCTGAACGAAATCAACCGCGCCAGGTAATACTTCTTCCGGCGGCATTCGCATCACAAGTTCAAGGTAATGCGCATTTTTTTGTGAAGCCAGCTGTAATTTTTTATCATTGCTAAACACCAAACCACCAACTTCAAGGAGGATATCAAGCGAACGCATCCGCGAGACACCTTTAAGCCGCTCGTTATCCTGTTCAGTAAAAACGAATCCCAGTTCTGTCGCCAGTTCACGCCATGCAAGATAGTGATATTTAGCGGTATCAATAATCACGCCATCCAGATCAAACAAACAAGCATGAAGGTTCATGACTGCACCTCCGCCTTGCAGATAATGTAATCAAGCGGCGCCAAAGTAATGCGTATGCTGCCCGGGGCGACAGGCTTTGCGGGGCACGCACCATGCAAACTTGAAAAGACAGCGGATCTGGCATCGATTTCAACATTAGCCGTGACTGCTGTTGTGCCGGTGTTAAAAGCGATAACGATTTCAGCACCGCTGACCGGATCAATCCGAGAAACAGCAAACAAACCCGGTGTTTTGACATAATCGCGCACGATCTGCCTGCCACGGCTCAGCGCGGCATAGCTCCTGCGTAACTTGGCCAGATTTTCAATTACACCATAAAGCGGATGCTGCGGATTAAAACTGGACTGGATAGTGGTCGCACGAGTGCCGATAAGCGTCTCACTGTTATAGAGCGCGACTTTACTGGCGAACATATCTTCTCTTGAGGCCTGATCACCGCCTGTACCGGCAAAACCCTGTTCATCGCCGTAATAGACTACTGGAACGCCACGCAACGTAAACAGCATCGCATGGGCTAGAATAACGCGCCGTAGTACCGCATCGTCCGAGGCATTGGGAAACGCCTGACGTACAAAAAATCCGAAGCGGCCCTGATCGTGATTGCTGATAAAGGTCGGCAGACGCATTGCGGTTTCAACACCGCCGTCATACAGCACATCATCTGCAAAAAGCCTAGCCAGAATATCTGTTCCACCGGTTCCGGCTAAAACCTGCCGAACCGCAATGGCAAATGGATAATCAAGCATATAAGGCATACCGTCTTCACGGCTATGGCGCGCAGTACGCTCTGTTTCCACACCATCCATGCCCACTTCCCCAAAAATATGGAAATGTGGAATTCCAACTGCCTTTGCTTTGGCCATCATGGCTGGCACAAACGCCTGCCAGAAGGAAGGATTAACGTGCTGTTCCGTATCAACCCTGAAACCATCGATGCCATATTTCTCAATCCAGGCGGCATAAATATCAATCATGCCTTTGACGACACGCGGGTTCTCGGTCATCAGATCATCAAGCCCAGAGAAATCTCCCATCGTCGAGCTTTCACCATCAAAGGTCGTATTGCCCCGATTATGATAATAGATCGGATCGTTGAGCCAATCCGGCACTTTTACATGCTCTTCGCCTTTTGGAATGTAGGGCGTGTAGGCATAATCAGGTCGGGTCAGGCGCGAAAAGTTCTCTTCCGTCCCAACCGTGTCACCAAGAAATCGATTGTTTATTGGTTTACCCTGTGTACCTAACTGCCTTGTATAAGGGTAATCCGCTCGCGAACGATACACGCAGCCATTATCGGAGCATTCGTGATAACGAATAACATCGGCAGTGTGGTTTGCCACAATATCCATATAAACTTTCATGCCCCGCGCATGCGCAGCATCAACCAAAGCTTTAAAATCTAATTCCGTTCCGAAATGCGGATCTGGCCTGGTAAAATCGGTAATCCAGTAGCCATGATAGCCGGAGGATTCATCACCAGGCGGCCCCTGTACGGGTTTGTTTTTAAAAATCGGTGCGACCCAAATCGCTGTCATGCCCAGTGATTGGATATAGTCCAGCCGTGAGATGACACCTTTTAGATCCCCACCATGAAAGAACGCCTTTGAAGTGGGATCATAACCCGTTTGCAACCGGTCACCGTTTAAGCCACCCCGGTCATTACTGGGATCGGCATTTTCAAAGCGATCAGGTAAAAGAAAATAGATTGCCTCATCCTGCGGTAATCGGGCCCGCAACGAAGTAAGTTGCGTCGTGTTTGTTTCGGCATAAACGCCTTGCCAACACCCAATTAACAGCGCAGCAGCGGCGAGCGCGCTTTTACGCATGGAACCTCTCCATCCCCTCATGCTGCAGATCTGTATCCGCAGCGCCGCCACCCACCGGTCAGAAAACCGGCAGGTGGCAGACTGGAAACATTACAGCTTATACGTGACACCAAACAGGAACTGAGTTCCGTAACGCTGCCAATCCAACACACGGCTGCGATCCGCCTTATCAAGCGTGTTTTCTTGATACTGAACCTGTTTTTGGTTGGTGATATTGGTGACCTGGAACAAGACGGATGCCCCTTCCATCGTACCGGATTGGAAGGTGTAACCGATCTGACCATCCAGCCAGCCCTGCTCATCTATACTCTTTGATTGCAAGCCTGCACCGTACCCCGTCACCTCCCCCAGGAAGCGCGAGCGATAGCTTTCATTGATACGGACTGAGAAGCCGTTTTTCTCATAATATGCCGTAACATTTAGAACTGATTTTGATAACCCCGGCACTGTTTCGATGTGGCATTTTGCTTGATATTACTGTCGGTGTAAGAGGCGTTGAACGTCAAACCGAAACCATCCAGCATCTCGTCGATAATATTAGCAGGCAGTGCCATACTAAATTCGACACCTTGCAAATCTCCCCCCTTGCCATTGACGTACTGGGTGACATACCCGTTCATTAGCACAGGAGTATCCCCGGTGTAGCTATAGCCGGAGAAATCAAAAAGCTGGTTCTTTTTGTAGATGTAGTTTTCCAGATATTTGTAAAACACCGCGACCGACACATAAGCGTCTTTGGCAAAATACAGCTCGTACGACAAATCAACCGCATCTGCCATCCAAGGCTTAAGTTTCGGATTACCGACCGTGCCGCTCCACGGCGAATGTGCCAGATCGGTTGATGTGGCCAATGTGGTGCTATAGCTGAACTCGTTCGCGGCCGACATCTGGTCCATACGTGCCCGAACCAGTTCACGCGCAGCCCCCAGGCGTAGGATATTATCGTCGTTAAATCGGGCGCTTAAGTTCAGGCTGGGTAGGAAGTCAGCATAATTTGCAATGCCGCGCACCTCGACATTGTTGCCGTAAAGCCCTGTCGTATTGGATGCTGCATAACCATCCGAGCTTTGATGGGTTTCAACCACCTGCAGACCGATATTGCCGGCAATCGGAATATCCGCAACTTCTGTATCAACGTCCGCCCGGACATAGCCGGTATAGGTCATTTCATCGACCTGCCAACCCTTGACGGCAACGTCGGCATTCTGGTTAGACGATTTGACGTAGTAACCGCCATGTAACAAGCCTTCGGCGTCCCACGTCACAATGTTTGACAGGCCGAAATACTTCAGCGCGCCAGAAGTCCCATTACGGTATTGCTCCGGTACCACCAGATTGGAATAGGTGCCGTTTGCTGCATATGATGCCGCGTTCGCCGCCAGATCGATATAGTATTCCTGCGGTGACATCCCTTTATGTCGGTTGGCATAGTAGAAACCCGCCGATACCTTCTTGATGAAAAAATCTTCAAAAGTCTTTTCAGTGCTAACCCGTACCGATGTCAGATAATCATGCACAGTTTGATAATTGAGGTAACCAGCCTGACCACCATGCACACCCTCACCGGTGGACTGATACTCCCCCCAATCCTGTGACGATGTCAGCACGATGGTATCATAGCTGCCATAGTTCAGGGTGCTGTTAAAAACAGGCACATCCTGACTGTTGTTTTTAAAGCTCATATAATCGAGTGCACCATGCCCCGCACGCCCGGTGCCAGCATAGGATTCGAACCACTGATCACGGCGCTGCACGCTCGACCAGTTAAGGTCAATAGCAGATGTCCAGCTGCCGCTGATATATTCATTCTTCCAGCCGATAGCGAACAGATCGTTGTTATGACGATCTACTTCCTGACGTACCACCGCTTTGACACCGGCAGAATAGGTCGCCGCCGTCACCAGACCATCACCAGAAACAGTATAGCCGCTATTGAGACCTATGCTGTTACCATAGCTGTCACCACCCCAGGAATAGAGCGGCAGTTCGGCCCGAATAAACTCCAGCTTATCCTTATATTTGGTATAGAACATATCGAGCGTGCTCTCGAAATGTTCGTCCGGTCGGTATTGTACCGTCAGCAGGGCGGATGAACGCGTCAACAGGTCGGTATTGGCCTGCAACTTGGCACCGCCCGAGGCGACATAGCCGGTAGAACCGACATCAGCATAGCCCCAGCTACCGTATTCCAGGAACTGTTGCGGCGACGCCATATGGGCCAGCCCGATCGTGATGCCGAGCTTGTTGTTGTAAAACTGATCAACATAGGTGCCACTTGCCCTGAAGCCAAACATCGGCATGGTCGGCATCATGCGGCCTTGCGATCCGGCTTCACCGCGGGCATTAAACGATACAATGCGGTGGTCATAATCCAGCGGGCGAATGGTCTTCATATCGACTGTGCCCGACAAGCCCTGCCCGACCAGATCTGCCGTCGGAGTCTTAAAGACCACCACACCAGCCATCAGCTCAGCCGGATACTGGTCATATTCGGCGCTGCGGTTATTACTGGTGGCGACTTGTTCGCGACCATTGAGCAGCGTGGTTGAAAAATCAGGCGACAAGCCACGGATGCTGATATCTTGTGAACGGCCATTGACGCGCTGTGCGGTCAGGCCGGGCAGCCGGGCAATGGCCTCGGCAATACTCTGATCCGGCAGTTTGCCGACATCTTCCATCGACACGGCCTCAACAATCTGCTTGGCATCTTTCTTGAGGGCAATGGTGTTTTCCAGGCTGGCGCGGAACCCCGTGATAACCACGGTTTCGATGGCATCCGCGTCTTGCGCATAGGCGCCGGTGGCCAGGCCAAAAGCGGCAATGGCGCAGCTGGCCAAAAGTCTGGTGCTGATGGGGTTAAGTGATTTCATTTGATCCCTCCCGCATGTGCTCTATCGGCACATCTGGCTTTAAGCTGCCGCCGCGCTTGCAGTTTATCCACAGGCGAATTCGGCACTTGTTGTGGCAGGATACTGGGTTTATTCGCGGCACCTGCCAACCCGCCCGCATACGTATTCATTCAAATCGATTCTGGTTTGCTGACTTTTGGCAACAACGAGGCATTTTCGAGTTGATCAGTGCACTGTACAACACAGTTTTGAACCTTGTTTCACAATATGGTAACCGCTGTCTTACTGCATACAAGCCTAAATCCGGGCAGTTGCGCAGGGCGGTACCGATGCTACAGTGGCAGAGCAAGACCTGCATTGAATGGGACTACACACAGGGGTGTGGGGGTAAGGGGGGGACAGGCGTATGAAACAGGGCGAAGCGGGCAAACCGCTGCCGCATGGCCGGGCGACATCGTTTGACATCGCCTATCGGGCGGGGGTGTCGCAATCGACGGTATCGCGGGCGTTACGGGGCGACAAGGTCATCAATGAAGCCACCCGACGGCGGATTGAAGCCATTGCACAGGAAATGAACTATCAGGTCGACAAGAATGCCTCGGCCCTGCGCCGCCAACGTACCAATACGCTGGCGCTGCTGTTCTTCGAAGACCCGACGCCAGACGATTCCAACATCAACCCTTTTTTCCTGTCGATGATTGGTTCGATCGCGCGGGCCTGCGCGTGGCGCGGCTACGACGTGCTGACCTCGTTCCAGCAGCTCTCTAACGACTGGCACAAAGATTACGAGGATAGCCGTAAAGCTGATGGGATTATTCTGCTGGGCTATGGCGACTACCTGGTCTACCGCGCCAAACTGGAAAAGCTGGTCCAGCAAGGCACCCATTTTGTACGCTGGGGCGCGGTTGAAACCGGCCAGCCCGGTATCTCGGTCGGCAGCGACAATTTCTGCGGCAGCCGCGACGCGGTACGTCACCTTACCGCCAGCGGGCACAAGACCATTGCCTTTCTGGGCACTGCATCTAGCCATTTCCCTGAGTTTTTCGAGCGCTACCGTGGTTATACCGCCGCACTGGAGGAAGCGGGCCTTACCCCCGATCCGGATTTGCGTGTCGATGCCCATTTCACCGAAAGCGCCGGGTTCGAGGCGGCAGAAACCCTGATCGGTCGTGGCATCCCATTTGATGCCGTCTTCGCCGCCAGCGACCTGATCGCCATTGGTGCCATGCGGGTTTTACAGGAACGCGGCCTGCACATTCCTGAAGATGTCGCCGTGGCCGGTTTCGACGACATTCCCATCGCCCGACACTCCAACCCGCCGCTAACCACCGTGGCACAGGATGTCCGGCAGGCAGGGGAAACCCTGGTCGAAACACTGCTCGCTCAAGTGCGCGGCGAGGTGGCAGAATCTAAAATCCTGCCGACCCGTCTGGTTACCCGCCGTTCAAGTGGGAGAATGGCGGACCCGCAACATCAAAAGACCAGCGATCAGGAAACTGCCCCCGCCTAGGGCAAAGGCGAAAATCGGCGCGCCACCAAAGAAACTTTTCAGCAGGAAGCCGAGCACACTGGCCGCCACCAGTTGGGGGATGACCACGAACAGGTTGAACACCCCCATATAGAGGCCCATTTGAGCCGCGGGCACATGGTCGGACAACAGCGCATAGGGCAATGACAGGACTGAGGCCCAGGCAAAGCCAACCCCGATCATGGCGGCAACCAACCAGACCGGATCGCGGATCAGCAGAAACACCACGAACCCGGCAGCCCCCAGCCACAGATTAAGCATATGGCTTTTACCGATACCGAAACGGCGTACCAGCAGGGGAATGACAATTGCACCCAGCGCAGCAAAACCATTATAGGCGGCAAACAGGATGCCGACCCAGTTGGCCCCCTCATTATAAGCGGCGGCGTGGGGATCAATGGTGCCATAAAACCGCTGCGCTACCGCCGGAGTGGCATAAATCCACAGCGCAAAAAAACCCACCCAGGAGAAGAACTGCACCGGAGCAAGTTCGACCATCATCCGCGGCATAGTTTGCAGCTTGACCAGCATGGCGCTCAGCGGCCCCTTACCATGGCGGTGGGTCAGCAACGCTGTGCCCCACAACAACAGCCCGACCGATAAAAGATACAGCTGCGGATCAAGCCTGAAACGGTAAATTGCGGTGATGAGGGCCGCCCCGATCACACCCCAGACCATCCCCCATATCAGTCCGCGGCGCGGATCGGCGAGCCGCACCGGCAAAGGCGGCGCATCGTCGCTAAAGGCTTCCACCGCATCTGGGGGGTATTCGCGGCAGCTCAACACCGTCCATAATACCGCCACCAGCAACACCACCGCACCCAGATCGAATGCAATGCGCACACTGGCCGGGATCTCACCATCGGCAGCCACATTGGCGACCCCATAATGGCTGAGCAGCCAGGGCAAGGCGCTGGCAACCACCGAACCGATACCGATAAAGAAGCTTTGCACGGCATAACCAGAGGCCCGCTGCGACGGGGGCAGCAAATCGCCGATAAAGGCGCGGAACGGCTGCATCGACACATTGATCGAGCCATCCAGCAGCCATAACAGCCCGGCGGCAAACCACAGACTGGGCGAACGCGGCATGGCGATCAGTGCCGCCGAGGCCAGAATAGCCCCGACTAGGAAATAGGGCCGCCGCCGTCCCAGCCGGCACCAGGTGCGGTCCGACAGATAGCCGACCAGCGGCTGCACGATCAACCCGGTCAGCGGCGCGGCCACCCATAAAATCGGAATGGTGCCAACATCGGCCCCCAAAGTCTGGAAAATCCGGCTGACATTGGCGTTCTGCAAAGCCCAGCCAAACTGCAGGCCGAGAAAGCCAAAACACATATTCCAGATCGACCAGAACGAAACTTGCGCTCTGGCTTTTGACGCCGGTACATTTGGCGAAAATGTTTGATCGCCCATCCCCATCCCCCTGACAGCCATTTTTGGCCTTATGTTATCCGGCCATCATAGAAGCGGTTAAGCCATTTCGCCAAGGGGGTGCATACGTATGCGCCGGTGTGGATCAGACGCGCATAGAGACCTTAGCTGAACGACGCCTGAACAGACCGGTAATAATGCGTATACGTACTTTTTTACATGTTTATCACATAAATGCGAACCAGAAGCCCAAACGCCACACACTGGCAGCAATCACGGGTAATCCCATTCGTAAAAATTTCCGCAAAATCTGCGGACACATAAAATACAAAACACCACATTTATTGCGTCATTATTTGTAACATAGCGGCGCGTTATCCAGATGATTTTTGCTAACGTCTTGTTTCCCCAAACCAGCCACTTACATGATCCGTTGCGATGCAAATTGAAACAATTCGCATGGCGGGGGATTACAACCCGCTATTTCCGCCGGGGGGATACGTCTTCCTAAGCGGGGTAGTGGATTTTAGTCTTATGAGAGGAACTGAAATGTTAGCTGTTCGTGCATCCCTGCTTGCTGGTGCCTGCGCCTTGATTGCAGCACCGACACTTGCTGCTGAAAACACCGTTTCTGGTTATGGCGAAATCTTCGGCGGAATGGGGTATCAGACGGAAGCCAATCATTATGACGATACTGCGGGCCTCGGCACGCATAATCAGCATGATACATCGACGTTGGGTGGCTTGGGCCATATCAATATGAATCTGTTACCCGATCTTGGGGTACAGTTCGATGTTTCGGGCCAGAATATCGGTTATGGCAGCACCAACACATCAAGTGATGGCTTTGGCGCCCACCTCTACAGCCGCAATGCCAATAGCCTTTTTGGCGTTTTCGGCTCGGTTGGTAACGTCAAGGACAGCCGCTTTGTCACCGCCGGTCTGGACGGCAAATGGTTTCTGGATGGATTGGGCGCGCCCAATACTTCGCTTGATGCGCAAGTCAGCTATTCCAGTGTGTTTCAGGGCGATCTGCAATATACCCGGACCGCTTCCTGGAATGCCTATCTCGGTGCCAATTACTTCTTCACCGACAACCTTGCCTTCTCTGGCGGCATCGGGGCGGCACTGGAGCAGAACGACTATACGGCGGACGGCAGCTATCGCAACAATGTCAACCTTGTGAACTGGAATACCAAGGTCGAATACAAGCTGCATGATATGCCGCTGAGCGTCTTCGCCAGCTATCAGGGCAACTACATCAGCAACTTCAACAAACTGCGTGACAGCAGCAGCGACTATGATCAGAAGATGATCAGCCCGAATAATATGCTGATGGTCGGCCTGCGGGTCTATTTCGGCGAAAACTCGCTGCGGGATAATGACCGCAACGGTGCGTCGCTGGCTGATCATAATCCGTGGTACGGCACCCAGCCCACCTTGGCCTATACCAGCCTGTAACCCCTATAAGGCCCCTCCATGGTCCTTGGCAAAGCGCGTCGCCCTGATGGGGCGGCGCGTTTTCCTTGGCGCTGGACCGTCAGGGCACCCCATGCTACCCCAAGGACAGAACTCTTTATTGCAGCAACACCTTGCCAGACAGAACCAACATTGCGCCGCATGCCCTGAAAAAGATCGCCATTGGCCTGCACCAGTCGGGTCAGGCAGCGGCGGCGCTGTCGCTATATCGCCAGTTGCTGCCCGGCAACGTGAACGACAGCCATCTGCATTTTCTGGCCGGTACCGCGGCCCTGCAATGTGGCGATGCAGCAGGGGCGGAAACGCTGCTCGACACCGCACTGGCACTAAAGCCCGATCTGCCGCTGGCGCTTGCCAACCGCGCCACCGCCCGCATGAGCCTTGGCAAATATGCACTGGCCGAGGAAGATTTCACCCGCGCCCTGACGCTGAAACCCGATTTTGCCGATGCCTGTTTTAACCGGGGCAATTTGTATCTGGCCCAGAAGCGCCACACAGACGCCCTGACCGATTACGACAGGGCAATCACCCTGCGCCCGGACTATATAGACGCGCTCTATAACCGGGCCTGCCTGCAGTTATCGCTTGGCCAGCCCGACGCCGCGCTGGCGGGCTTTGACCGCGTGCTTGATCTCGCCCCACGCCATGTTGGTGCCCACAACAATCGTGGCAATGCCTTCCGGGCACTGCGACGCCCAGAAGATGCGCTTACAGCCTATCGTCAGGTCGCCGCCCTCGATCCCACCGGGCGCGAAGGCCATTACAACTGTGCTATTGCGCTGACCGAGCTGGCCCGCCCAGAAGAAGCCCTGATCGAGTGCGAACTGACCCTGAAGCGCTACCCCGATTATGCCGAGGCCCACTGCTGCCACGGCAACATCCTGCGCGAACTTGGTCGCTTGCCCGAGGCCATTGCCGCCTACACCCGGGCCGAGGCCCACAAACCCGGCTATGCCGATGCGCGCTGGGACCGTTCGATGGTCGAGCTGTTACTGGGCGATTATGCGGCGGGCTGGCCGCATTTTGAGGAACGCTGGCGATGCGCCCTGCCGCCGGCAGCCACACGCGGCTTTCACCAACCGCTGTGGCAGGGCGAGCCGATTGCCGGCAAGACCATCCTGCTGCATGCCGAGCAGGGCTTTGGCGATACCATCCAATTTTGCCGCTATGTGCCGATGGTGGCCGCAGCCGGTGCCCGGGTGCTGTTTGAGGCCCCTAAACCGTTGCTGCCACTGCTGGAGACACTGAAGGGCGATTTCACCCTACTGGCGCAGGGCAGCACGCAAACGCTGCCCGACTTTGATCTGCACTGCCCGCTGATGAGCCTGCCCGCCGCCTTTGCCACCCGGGTTAAGACCATTCCGAACCAGACGCCCTATCTGACTGCCGATCCGGCCCGGCAGGCACAGTGGAGCGCCAGACTTGGCCTGCGCACCCGGCCACGCATCGGGCTGGTGTGGTCCGGCCGCCCCGGTCTGGTGCCTGACCGTACCCGATCGATGGCGCTGGCCCGTTTAAGCCCCTTGCTCGCCGAGCCATACGAATTTCATGCTCTGCAAAAAGACCTCCGCCCGGACGACCGCACGCTGTTAAGTGCCCTGCCCCAGCTGCAGATTCATTGTGCGGATTTATATGATTATGCCGATACTGCCGCGCTGACCAGCGCATTGGATCTGGTGATTGCAGTCGATACGTCGGTGGCGCATCTGGCCGGCGCACTCAACAAACCAGTATGGCTGATGCTGCCGTTTGCGCCCGACTGGCGCTGGCTCACTGACCGGACCGACAGCCCATGGTACCCCAGCGCCCGACTTTTCCGTCAGGCCCGGCGCGGTGACTGGGAAGGCTTGGTCTGTGACCTGATCGCCGCGCTGAAAAAGACCCGCCCCTAGCGCAGCACCAGTTCGCGGCTGGTTTCGCGACCATAACCGTGCACCACGATCTTGCCAGGGGTAAAATCCAACACGGCAAAGGCGTTTTCGTCGGTATCCAACATACCTTTGAGATTGAGGTAGTGAATACCGGCCTTTTCGGCATAACCGCCCTTATGCTCGTGCCCATTCAGCCAAATTTTAACCGACGGGTGCGGTTCAATTGCCGCCACCATCGCCGCCGCATTCCACAACGGAATGTTTTCATCGCCTGGCGGATAAATCGGAAAATGGCACAGCAAAGCCACCGGCGTACCGGATGTGTCCGTCGCGGTCAGGATATTTTCGAGCCAGCGCGCTTGCTGCGGTCCGACAGCGCCGTTCCACAGCTTACCCGCCGGATAGGTGTTTTTCAGCAAGTCCTGCGCCGCATATTCTTCAGTACTGCCCGCAGGCCAGGCATAGGTCGACTGGTCATTGCCATCGAGCACAACGAAGTGCCAGCCCCCATAGGCAAAATCGTAATAGCGCGCTGGCATGCCGAGTTCCATGGGAACCAGTAGCTTCTTGTCGTCAGCCACACTGAAATCATGGTTGCCAAGCACGAAATGCCATGGGTGACGACTTTGATCCGCCACGGCTTTGATGGGGGCGAAATTCTCCCAGCCGCCATCGATAAAATCGCCCATATGAACGACAAAACCAAGGTCATGGCGGTTCAGCTCGCCCAGCGCAGCCTGCAACTTTGCTTTCGCGGCGCGATAGAAGTGCGGCGGCGCATCGGCCTTGTCGGCATATTGAACATCGGCAATGGCCCCGATGCGAAACATGGTCTTTTCCTTGCTGGCCAGAGCGGCGGGCCCCAGACTGATCATGGCGGCAGTCGCGGCCAGAAACGAACGCCGGTCAGGGATCATGCGATAACGTCCTTACGAACAGGTCGCCAGCACAAACGCCACCATGCCAACATGGCGAACAATGCCGCCAGTATGGCCAGATTGGTCAGCTCGGCCGCAGCCTCGGATAATGATGCATCCATTTGTACCAGTTTTACGACGATGTGAATACCACTGGTGGCGGGAAACGCCTTGGCCAGACCGATCAACCAAGGAGCGAGATGCGCCTGCGGCCAGGACAGACCGGTCAGGAAAAAAATCGGCAGCGAAGTCGCCAGCAGCAACTGCCCCGGCTGCTCGCGCCGGGTAAAGAAACTGCCCAGAAACATACCGGCCATCACCACGGCCAGCACGAACAAGGGGCCCGCCAGCATCAGCCCGGTCATGTTGCCGCCACGCGGGTAATCCTGCTGCCAGAACGCCATACCGCAGAAATAAAACAGACCGCCGCAGCCGATGGTGAAAAAGGCCAGCGCCCGGGCGAAAAACCACTTCACCGACATTCCGGCACCGAAGCGGGCGCGCCACGTCGCCATCATCAGACCGATGCCCAGCAGCAGAGTCTGATGCACCACCAGCACCATCACACCGGGCACGATCGCGCTGCCATAACCTTCCGAAGTATTATAGAGTGGATGGACCACCAGCTGCACCGGCACCCGTTCCGGCACGCCGATGGCGGGCAGCATCATATGCACGGCATCGACCGCGGCCTTATTGAGCGCCCCGGCCAGCGCTGACAGCGCTGCGCGGGTCCGTACCAGATAGGCCCCGTTGCCGAACAGCGCGGCATCACCAGCCTTGCCCTGCAGCACGTCCCGCTCGAAACCGGGCCCAATCCAAAGCAGCGCATCGACATCGCCGCGTTCGAGCAACCGCCGCCCTTCTTGCTGCGAGCCGACATGATCAACCACGGTCACGCCCTGCACCGCCGCTGCCGCCTGGACCAGCTTGCGGCTTAAAGTGCTGTTATCAAGGTCAACCACCGCCACAGGAACATGCAATGTGACCTGATGGCTGTAGGCCACCGGATAGAACAACGAATAAATCAGGATCGACAGGATCAGCATCAGGGCTCCGGAACGGTCGGTGGCAACGTCGCGCAAAGTAGAGAAATAGGCCGCAAAGAAGCTCATAATGTGCCCCGCCGATCTTCACGGGCCGCCCAGTCCAGCGCAAGCCATGCCCCAGCCCCGGTCACCACAACCATCAGCGCAAGGATCAATATCGGGCGTAGCACCGCCCCGTCCGGGGCCCCCATCTGCCACAGCGAGGCCGATATCTGGCTGTACCAGGTGTAAGGCTGCACCGCATTCCAGCTTTGCGAAAATAGTGGCGCACCCCGAATGGGAAACAGCGCCCCAGAAAACGCCAGCGCTGAGGAGGCATAAACCGCCGCCGCACCAAGCGCCATCGCCACATCACGCGAGACCGCCACAATGGCCGCCCCCAGGAACGCATAGGCCACTAGCATCAGACCATAGCCCACAACCAGTAACGCCCACGAGCCACGGATCGGATAGCCGCGCCAGCCACTGAGCCAGATCAGGCAGATCATGGCATAGAGAAAATATAACAGCAGATAGGGCAACAATTTTCCGATCAGGGCGGGCAGCACGTCACATCGGCTTTTAATCCACTGACCAAATCTACGCGTGGAAAATTCACGCCCCACCGCAGACATGGCCGCACCCGACAGCAAGATGATGATAATGGCCGGATGCAGCAGACTGACGATCATTAGTTCATAACTGGTACCGGAGTTAAACAGAGTGGTCAGTTGTACCGCCACTGGCGCAGCGCGCACATGGGGCAGATCACGCCGGGCGATCTCGTCTGCCATCAGCTGAACACCCAGCGCGGTGACGACATTGCCCGCATCGCGCGACAGCGTCGCCGCAGCGGTATAATAGGGCGATGCGGTATAAAGCACGAAATGCGCCCCAACACCGCTACGCACATCACGGCTGGCGTGGGGCGGGATATAGAACACGCCATAGGCTTTGCCGGTACGGATCAGCGGCCATGCCGCCGCCAGATCGGTTTTGGTGGCAATTACCGCAGCGCCCGGCGCTGCATCCAGCATACGGATGGCATTGCGGCTTAAATCGGTGTGATCGCTATCGACCGCCACCACGGGCAGATCACGCGGCGTGCCGCTGATAAATAACAGCGCCATCAAGACAATAAGCAACCCCGGCAACACGCTGTTGAGTGCGAGATCCCATGGACTGTGCCAAAGGAAGTTCAGTTCCCGGTTCAGTGCCGGTAAGAAGGCGCGCCCCAAGCCGGTCATCACAGGTCCCTTACAAATGATGCACCAGCACACTCATTCCGGGGCGTAAACCGGCGATGGGGGCCACCGGGCGGGCACGGACCTCGAAACTGCGTACATCATAGCCCGAGGATTGGCGCACCGAACGCCAGGTGGCAAAATCTCCTTCCGCGGCGATATAGGTAACCCGAAAGCGCCCCGTCAGTCCCAATGCCGGAATTTCCCCGTCGATAATCTGCCCCATTTTTAGGCCATGAAACTGGTCTTCACGCAGATTAAGCTGGACCCAGACATTGCCCGGCGCCATCAGCGTGAACATCGGATAGCCCGCGGGGGCCAGTTCGCCTTCATTGGCCTCGCGGGTCGAAATCTCACCATCAATGGGTGCCAGAACCTCCAGCGCCCCGCCACTTACGGCAATCCGCGCGCCATCGGCCAGTGTGGTCGGGGTGGTGCGGGCGGCTTTGACCGCATCAGCGGCGGCACGGGCATTAGCCTCGGCCTCGTCACGCTTTTGCGCCGGAACAACCCCGGCCTTATACAAGGTCGAGACACGGGCCCACGTGCTTTGGGCCAGATCATCGGCAGATTGCGCCCGGCGCAACTGCGCCAGTGCCGCATCGATTTCCGGGCTGGTGATGGTGGCCAGTACCTGGCCCTTTGTCACCCGATCACCTTCATGGGCATAAAGATGCATGATGCGCCCGGTGGTTTTGAGCGAGACGCGGACATCATCCGTCTGCACCACCCCCTGCACCAGAAACGGCGCAGGCTTTTGCGCCAGATACAGACCAAGGGCGACAATACCCAGAATAACCAGCAGAATTAGTGTTGAAATCAACATGCCGATTTTCGAAGGCTGGGGTGGTTCGATGACTGGTTCAATTGCGCTCATTGGACAACCCGATCAGCTTTGGCAACATAAGTGCCATAGGATTCCGCCTCGCCACAGGCCGCAAGCAAGCGCGCCAGGGCTTCGTCATATTGATAGGCCGTCTGAGCCCGGTCGATCTCGGCCCGGCTCAAAGCCAGACGCGCATCGACAACGTCAATTGACGTGGCATAGCCGGAGTGAAACGACGCGCTCTGCACCCGCACATTTTCCTGTGCCGAAACGATATTGCTTTCGGTCAGACGAAAGCGTTCCTGAGCCGCCGACAAATCGTTATAGGCCCGTGACACCATCGTTTCGAGATCATTGCGGGTCTGGCGGATCTGGGCCTGCACCTGGGTCTGGCGCTGCACCGCGGCTTCTTCGGCCTCGGACCGGTTGATGCCGGAAAATAACTCATAGCGCACCCCAAGACCAAAGGCCCAGTCCGGCATAGTCAGATTCCAATTACGCCCGGCGACATTATATTCGCCGAAGACATAGACCTGTGGCAGACGTTCCGATCCCTCGATCCGCACGGCCTGCCCCGCAGCATCATCAATGGCCGCCAGCCGGGCGAGCTGCGCATGTTTTTCGAGAGCTGTATCAATGAACTGCCGCACCGGGGGCAAGGGCTGCGTACCGACAAACAAAGGCGATGCCACCTGCGGTGTGGCATTAACGTGCAAAAGATTGGTAAGCGCCACAGCGGCTGAATGCATATCCGCCTCGGCCTGGACCAGGTTTCGTTCGGTCTCATCATACGCCACCTTGGCCTGCAAGGTCTGGGCATGGGCGGTAACACCGGCCTTTTCCGACTGTTGGGCGTTTTGCAGATGCAGCTTCAGGCCATTGCGCGCTTCAATGCGCACATCCCGCACCCGCACCGAAAGCTGATAGAGAAAATAGATCTGCGCCAGCTGAGTGCGCAGGGTTTGCTCGGTCAGGGTCAGTTCTGCTCCGGCCTGACGTACCCCGGCTTTTGCAGCCTGTTGTGTGGCACCAATTTTACCACCGGTATAGAGCGGCAAGGACGCCGTGATGTTGGACTGGATCCCACTGTTGTGCTTGCCAATCACTTTGCTGGCCGGAATTTCCGAGGCCAGTGCCGCACCATAGGTCGAACTCAGCAAAGGCAGAATGCTGGCCGCACTATCCTGCAATCCCGACAGATCTAGCTTGACGGTCTTTTCGGAATCGAGCGCCTTGGCTTCGATTCCGACACGGGGATAGTCAAGATAGTCGAGCGAATTGGCGCGATGGCTTTGGCTGTCCACCCCGGCACGGGCCGCCACCAGCGCATCGGAGCGGGCCAGCACCATCTGGGTGGCAGCCTCAAAGCTAAGGGATTGCGCTGCGGCACTTGCCGTTACGGAAACCACGAGCGCCAAAGATGCCAGCCCGAACGCGGCGCGATTTCGAAAAGGCTCCGTCGAAAGGACCTGAAACTTCACACCCCGACACCGGGGTAAAAAACAACAAGGCGGAAATGCCATCTGCCGTCCTATGCCACGTGTCCCCGATGTGTATGAATACCGGGAGTAGGCATTTTGTCAAACCGGCACAGAAAAAACACGTCGCTACGAAAGGATCAGTGCATGCCTTTTTCTTTAAGGTAGATGCCCAGCCTGACATCGTCAGCCTTGATGTGGTCCATCACCCAGGCGCGCAGGAAACGCATATTTTCAAGAGATTGCTCGGGGTCGCTGCGATCCGCAACCACCTCGCGATACGATTCGATCATGCGCAGCAATTCAACATGATGGCGGTGATGGGCATCGGCTTCGGGGTAGCCCGTATTAGCCCACATCACCTCTTCATGACGGAAATGGGTGTCAGCAATATCGATCAGACTTTGGATCAGCCCCGTGAAACACGAATCCGACATACCCGGAATCATATTGTGATACAACGTGTTAACAACAGTTACGAGCTGCTTGTGTTCGGCATCCAGTTCGGTGATCCCGATTTCATATTCGGCACGCCAGGGCAAAAATTCCATTGTGCCCTCCCCCTATTGATGATGGCCTCAGGCGGCTTCGCGGCCAGATGCAGAATGAGGTAATAACCGCCGACTTGTCTCAAAATGCGCAACCAAGGTTGCCAGCTCGTGGGCAAAGCCGGCCATAGCATCAGCGGCGGCATGGCTTTGCTCGGCCATGGCAGCGTTCTGCTGTGTCGACTGATCCATCTGACTGACCGCCGTATCGATTTCACGCAAAGCGTGGGCCTGTTCCTGCTGAGAGTCTGCAATCTTAATCACAAGATCCGAGATACTAGCGATATCGGCGACAATCGTCACCAGTGCCGCGCCACTTTCCTCGACCAGTTTGACACCACCGGTAACTTCTTCATCACTGGTCTTGATCAGACTTTTAATCTGACGGGCAGCTTCCGCCGAACGACCAGCCAGGGCACGCACTTCCTGTGCCACCACCGCAAAGCCACGCCCGGCTTCACCGGCGCGGGCAGCTTCAACACCGGCATTCAGTGCCAGCAGATTGGTCTGGAACGCGATCTCGTCAATCACGCCAATAATGCTGGATATTTCATTAGACGATTTGGCGATCCGGCGCATGGCCTCGACCGCCCGCACCGCCACCGTATTGCCGCGTTCGGCATTGCTGCGGGCATCCTGTGCCTTGTCACTGGCAGCATGGGCGTTTTCCGCCGACTTACCGACATTGGATGTGATTTCGTTGACTGCGGCCGCGGTCTCTTCCAGACTTGCCGCCTGCCGCTCGGTCCGCCCGGCCATCTCCTGCGCGGCGCGGCTGATATCGGCCGCACTGTTGGCGATGTCGGTGGCCTGTGTATCAATGTCGATCATCGCTTCTTCAAGCTGCGAGATCGCGTTGTTAAAATCATCCTGCAGGATGTGATATTCCTCGGGCATATCGTGTTTGAGCCGATAGGCCAGATGGCGGCGGGCCAGCGCAGCCAGCCCCTCGCCAAAGGACGCCACCACTAGATCGACCGAGCGCTGGCGGGCCTTTTCCTCGGCTTCCATCTTTGACTTTTCCGCCGCAATGCGATCGGCTTCGCGCTGATGCGAGGCTTCTTCACGTTCCTGCTGATTGCGTTCAAATTTGGCAATCGCGGCGTTGAAATTATCCTTGAGCTCCAGATACGCATCCGGCACATCTTCACCCAGCCGGAAGGCCAGATCATCATCCGCCAGCGCCCTGATGCCTTCACCGAAGGTCCGCACCACCAGCAGTTCACTCTGACGGCGCGCATCTGCTTCGGCCAGCTTCTGCTCTTCCGCGGCAGCGATCTTAGCCAGTTCTGCGGCCTTACGCGCCGTTTCCTGATGAATCATGTTGCGATTGAAGGCCAGAATAACCTGGGCGAGACGACCAAATTCATCCTTGCGCTCGGTATAGGGCACATCTTCAGAGTAGCGCCCATTCTGGGCATCAGCCATTTTTTCGCCCAACGGGCCGAAGGGTATGAATAACCGATGGAACAGCAAGGCACCAACACTGCCGCACAACAGCGCCAGGATCAGGCCCGCAATTGCAACGCGGATCGCCGCATCGGTGAAGGTCTGGTTAAAGACCCTTTTTTCAAAGGCCACGGCAAAGACACCGATGACCTTGCCGCCCGGATCCATCAGCGGCTTATAGACTGTGATAAATGGCCGGCCAATCACCATCGCCTCGCCAATATAAGTCTTCTTTTGGGTGATTGTGACCTGGGCAACTTTGGGATCGATTTTGGTGCCAATGGCCCGTGTGCCGTCTTTTTTGCGCACAGAAGTCGATATGCGAATGCCATCCTGAAACAGCGTGGAAACCCCACCAAAGACTGACGCGATCTCATCAACGGCAGAATAGTCGCCGTTCAGCTTGCGCTCGCCTGCATAGAGCGCCCCGTCACGAATGATGTAGGGGGCCTGATCGGGATTAAGGATGATTTCGGCGGCACGGATATTTTGTTGGAGACGGTCGGTGCCCAGAACGCCGCTGAAGTAATTCAGGATATAAATACTACTGATGGCAATGGACAAAATAATCATCGCCAAAACAGCAATGATGGCCTTGGTCGATATGGAACGCAGACGGGTGAAGATATTCATCGGCTATTCCTGTCGCAGGTGTCTGGGCGCACAGCATACGACGCCCGGAACACTCCGTATGCGGATTCCACCCTACGCTAGAAGCATGGGGGTAAAACGCCCGTAAACAGACGCGGTAACCGCACCAGTAGCTTAAAACAAGCTTACCAAAAGGTTACCGCGTTTGCGACATTTTAGGAAATTAGCCAGCAGGCTTGAGGGGGCCGGCAGTTTCCGTCCCCCCAAACGATTAAGGGCGCAATTCTGCCTTCAGGCTGCCGTTGGCCGACATGGTGGCGATAAAGCCATCTTTGGTCCAGCCTAAGGACGGGGCCCCAAAGCTGTCTACCGCACCGGCAATCTGCAATGCCGAACCCTGCGGCTTGGCCATGGCGGCCCGGATCTGCTGCTGCACCTTGGCTATGTCCTTGGACAGATCAAAGGCGAAGCCCTTCTCCAGTTCATGTCCCAATGCGGGACCAGCCAGCGAATGCATCACCCGCAGCATGAAATCCTCGGTCAGCAGATCATAGCGCAGATTGGTGATGCGGATCTTGTTGCTGGCGGGATCAAATGTCGGTACCCCACGCAAATAGCCCGTACCACACCCCTTCAGGATATCGGCAGCATCCCAGTTATGCTCGATGCAGAAGGCGGCCTTGACCACGACATCCTGCCCCGAGGGCATAATCTGCAATTTGGTGATCTTGAGGCTGTGGCTGCCGACCCGTAACGGGCTTTTCGACACCGCGTCAAAGGCAATCTGAGTGGCCTTGTCATAGGGTAGCACCACCGGCACGGCGACACTGAAATGGTTAGCCCCACCTTTGAACATCGTCGGGCCCGGTAAAGGCTTACGCGCCACAGCCGGCGCCGTTTCCGATGCAGACAGCTCGGCCCGTACATCCAGCCCCAGCGTCAGCTGCAAGGCATTGTTGGCGGTGGTCGGTGTACCGATATGGATATGTTCCGGCTGCAACACCATCCAGGCCACCGGGTTATCACTGACCTTGATCGGATCAAAAGCGGTATTCCATAGCTTGGCCACCAGCGGACCTTCGTGCAGACCGTCGGCGATCTTGCGGTCGATCAGGCGGAACAGCGGCTTGGACAACAGATCAGAATTGTCGTTCCAGATCGCCGCCATATTGGTGTTGAGCGGGCCGACATGAACCTGACTGTTCTGCAGCACCATCTTGCCGGTGACATTGGGCACGACCTGCCAGTTGGGTGCCAGTGTCGGCGCCGCGATCAGATCGGCATGGCCACCGACATGGGCATCGCTTTTGATCACCGACAACAGACCCGGCAACGCGAACGACGCATTCACGTTGAACGGCACGCCGATATGCAGGGCGTTATCCTTGGCTTCGACGGTAATCGGCCCGGTGCGCGAGGCATCCAACGTCATCTTGCAATTACCGATGGCACATTTGATCGGCTGATCGTGAATATCAGCCACTTTGCCGGTGGTCTTGTCATTGACCAGGCGGGCAATTTCACCAGCCGGAATCGCCAGCGACACCGACAAGCTCGACACCGGTACCGTCGCGGGCGGCGGCGGCGGTGTCATCTGCGGCACAGGGGCCTCGAAATCACCGGAAGAACCACACCCCGCCAGCAAGACTGCCCCCGACAAGGTCAAACCGCACAGCACCCGTTTCATTGGCTTCAAAATCCTGTTTATTTTCGTCCGGGCAACCTAATCACCCGGCCAGTCTGCCGCAACTCGGTCATGAGGCGCGCCATGCCTGCTCAATAAATAGATAAGCTTTGGAAACTATGGGGCCTTTTACCATCGCAATAGCGATGCAGACACGACATGTCCGCAAGATTACGATTACGTCAGGTTTGATCGAAACCGGTCAATCTGCCAAACTACAAACATGATGAGAAAGCCCCTTCAGAAAATACACGCGTTTTTTGGTACTATCGTTTTGCTCGTGGCAACCTTGTGCACCACCGCCAACCCCGCCATGGCAACACCGGCGGTGCTGGCGACGATCAAACCGATCCATTCGCTGGTGGCCGGGGTCATGCAGGGGACCGGAACACCGGATCTGCTCATCAGCGGGGCTGCCTCGGTGCACTCCTATTCCTTCAAGCCATCGGATGCGCGCAAGATTGCCGGGGCTTCGGTGATCTTTGAGGTCAGCCCCGATCTGGAAACCTATCTCAACGCCCCTTTGCGCAATCTTTCCCATGCCAGGGTAGTGGCGCTGGCCAGCGTGCCCGGCGTGTTGCGCCTGCCCGCCCGTGAAGGCGGCTTGTGGCAGAAGGATGCCGACCACAGCGCCCCCTTTGACCCGCATCTGTGGCTTGATCCGCAAAATGCCATTGCGATGACACGCGCCATTGCCACCGCACTGTCGGCAACCGACCCGGCGCACGCGCAGCTCTATAGCCAGAACGCTGCCCGCCAGATTGCCGCGCTGACGGCGCTCGACGGCGAATTGCGCGCCAAAGTCGCCCCGATACGTGCCCGCCATTATCTGGTGTTTCACGACGCCTATCAGTATTTCGAACGGCGCTATGGCCTGTCTGCCGCAGGTTCGGTAACGGTGTCACCAGACCGCCCGGTCGGCCCGCAACGACTGGTGGCGCTGCGCCAGACCATTGCCGCTGGCAATGCCACCTGCCTGTTTCGCGAACCACAATTCCCGCCAAAGCTGATTGACACATTGACCGAAGGCCATGGCATCCGCGTTGGCGTTCTGGATCCGCTGGGGGCGGACATTGCCCCTGGACCGGGTCTCTACCCCATATTAATGAGGCAATTGGCTCAATCCTTGAGCACGTGCTTAAAACTATAAGGCCACCATCATGGACGTACCGCTAATAGCGACAATAAATCGTATACTGTAGACGGTAGACGATTGAACTCCACTCCAACAAATAGTATCTCTTAACGGCCCAACGAGGCATTCCGGCGTGTTCGCCACAGTGGGGTCCGTAAATCCGGTAAGTGTGCGATGATCACGACCTATCTGCCCAGTCATGGTGGCCTGCAAACCATCCCAGCGGAAGATGTCCTGCCCCGGTTTGGCGAGGCGTTGTGGATCGACATGTTCGATCCCTCGCCCGCAGAACGGCTGCAGGTCAACACAGCCCTCGGCATGGAACTGCCAACCCGCGAAGACATGGAAGAGATCGAGGCATCAAGCCGTCTTTATATAGAAGACAGCGGCCTGTTCATGACCGCGCTGGTACTGGCCAATTCCGGCACGGAAAAGCCGGTGGCGGGTGTGGTCACCTTTGTGCTGGTCAAGGGCAAGCTCATCACCCTGCGTTATACCGATCCGCAACCATTTCGCACCTTTATCGCCCGCAGTCGGCGCAACATTCTGGGTGGCGAAAAGGCGGGCTATGTTCTGGCCGCCCTGCTCGATACCATCATCGACCGGCTGGCTGATATTCTTGAACGGGTCAGCAGCGAAATCGAAATCATCTCGCAGCGCATCTTCGATCCCGATGGCGATGAACGGCCCATCACCTCGGCGGACTTCCAGCGTGTGCTGCGCTCGCTCGGCCGCCGCCAGGATTTGAGCGGCAAGATCCGTGACAGCCTGTTGTCGATTGGCCGCATGCTGGCCTTTTTGCAATCGGGCCTCGACCGCAAAGAAAACAAAGACGTGCTGGTCCATGTCAAAACTATGATGCGCGACGTGCAATCACTGCAGGACCATTCGTCTTATCTCGCCACCAAGCTAAGTTATTTGCAGGACGCCACACTGGGGCTGATCAACATCGACCAAAACAACATCATCAAGATCATGTCGGTGGCCGCAATGGTGTTCATGCCACCGACCCTGTTTGCCTCGATCTGGGGCATGAATTTTCATCACATGCCAGAACTCGATCAGTGGTGGGCGTATCCCATTTCACTACTGATCATGATGATCTCGGCGATCACGCCGTATCTCTGGTTCAAGCGTAGAGGCTGGTTGTAATCTAAGCATGCAAAAATATGTCTCCCGCGGTATTGCGCTGAAAATCGCGCAAACGCTGTTCTTTACACTGATGTACACGTCCGTGAAGATGGCCGGTACTGTACCGGTCAGTCAGGTGATGTTCTTCCGCAGCTTCTTTGCACTGATCCCGGTGATTATCTTTACCTATTTCACCAGTGGTCTGGGTGCCATGGTGCACACCAAGCGGCCGATCTATCACATCATCCGCTCGCTAATCGGCACCGGAACCATGTCGGCTAACTTCGTTGCCGTGCAGTTTCTGCCCCTGGCCACCGCCACCGCCTTTGGCTTTCTGTCCCCGGTATTCGTGGTTCTTCTGGCAATTCCTATGCTGGGGGAAAAGGTCGGACCATGGCGCTGGGGCGCGGTGATTGTCGGCTTCCTTGGCGTTCTGCTGATGGTGCAGCCCCATGGCGGTCTGGGGGCCATTCTGAACTGGCACTATCTTACATCGACCCATGCCGGAATCGGCATTGCCTGCGCGCTGTTTTACGCATTTGGTATGGCGATCGTTGCCATTCTGATCCGCCAGATGAGCAGCACGGAACGCAGCGAAGCCATTGTGTTTTATTTCATGCTGTGGGCCGCGGTCGCCGGTGGTATCGCCATGATCTGGTACCATGCCCCCTTAAGTAACGCGCAGATTTTCTGGCTGATTGTCAGCGGCCTGTTTGGGGGCTGTGGCCAGATTTTCCTGACTTATTGCTACCGTTACGCCGAGCCATCGGCGCTGGCCCCGCTGGAATACTCATCCATGCTGTGGGCGATTGCGCTGGGGTTGCTTCTGTTTGGCGAAGTCCCTGAAAAGATGGTGCTGGCCGGTGCGGCGGTGGTGATCTTCGCTGGTATGGTCATCGTCTGGCGCGAACGCAAACACAAGATTGCGCGGCCATCGCTGGCGGAGGCCGGTGAATAACCCCGGCACACAAACAATAAAAAAGCGGCCCGATGGGCCGCTTTTTTCATCCGTGAAAACCATATTATTCACTGGCCAACCTTACTCACTGGGCGGTATCGGAGCCAGATCGCGCACTGGCGTGATGCGATAGATAATGATGTGGGCCAGACGGCCCCGCGAATAGTTGAGACCATCGACCTCGCCCACCACCACGGCATCGGCCTGCAGATCGGCCAGCTTGGCCAGGAACGAAGCCTGATGGGCCTTTTCGACCAGCGCCAACCCACCTTCAGCCGCCCCGGCCTCGGCCGCCCCGGTGCCGTCGGTCAAACGCGTATCACTGCCGAGCAGGAAGAACAGGCTGGGCTCGATATACCCGGCCATCTTGGGGGGCGGATCACCCGCCACCGACAGCGCATGGGTCGCCGCTGCCGCCCGCGGGCTGATCCAGATCTTGTCCAGCCCCGGCCCGATCCCTGCGGTGATAAGCGGATACATCGCCACCAGTGATAACAGCACCGCCGCCAGCGCGGTCAGCATCAGGCGGCGGAAATAGGCCACCAGTGCCAACAACGACAACGGCGCAAACACCGCCACCACAGCGATTTGCCAACCGATCAGACCATGACCATAAATCTTCGGCAGCAGCAGAGCGGCCACTGCCAGCACGATGGCACCCAGCGCATAGACCACACCGCCGACGACGAAACCGATACGGTCAAACAGCGTTTCGCGCTCACGTCCCTCGCCCCGGCTCTGGCTGGTCAGCCACATCGCTGCCAGAATGGCCAGCGCCGGATACAGCGGCAACACGTAATGCGGCAGCTTGGTCGGCACCGCCTCGAACATCAACCATGCAGGCAATATCCAGGCGATCAGAAAGCGCACCACCGGTTCCTGACGCCGACGCACCGCCATCACCACGCCCTGTACCAGCCCCAGCGTGGCAGGCCAGAAGGTCAGCCACAAGAGCAGGAAATAATAGCCCGGCGAACCGCCATGGCTTTCCTGACCACCCGCCAGTTTAGCGGCGAAATCATGGCCCAGCGCCTGATCGTAGAACGCGCCATTGCTGCGCGCGGCAATCGCGATAGCCCACGGCGCCACAATGGCCAGCAACAGGATAATGCCGCGATGCGGATGGGTCTTCATCCCCCAACCACCATTGAACCGACGCCAGCCGCCATCCCACAGCGACAGGAAGACATAGGTCAGACCGACAATCGGCAACGCCATCGGCCCCTTGACCAAAGTGGCCAGCCCAAGCGCCAGCCAGCCGATAAGACAGAACCAGACCGAGGGCAGCGTCTGGCCTTCGCGCACGGCTTTATAAACCCGCAGGAAAACGCCCTGTCCGGCCAGAATACAGGCCAGCAATACAGCATCGGTGGTGGCAATGCTCGATTCTGCCAACAACAGCGTCGACAGCGCCATCAGCAGACTGGCGATAAAGGCCCCTTGCGGTGCCAAAAGCGCCAAGGCGGTCCAATAGGTTAGCCAGACGGCGACAATGCCGCCGATCAGCGACGCCAGCCGATAGGTCCAGATCCGGTTATGATTGACCACACCCGAGACTTTATCGACCACCGCCGTCAGCCCGGCCTGGGCCCAATAAATCCCCACCGGTTTTTTGTAGCGCGGCACGGTGCCAAAGCGGATATCAACGATATCACCACTTTCGACCATCTGTTTAGAGGCCTCGGCAAACCGGCTTTCATCACGATCAAGCGGCGGCAGCGAGAAAACGCCCGGCGCCCACAACAGCAGACACAGCAGCGTAAGCACCAGACGGGGGTGGTGCATCAACCGGGTCAGAAAGGCAAAGGGACGGGCAGCAGGCTTATACGCCCTCGCGGGGGTGACATTTTCCGAACTGGCATGCTCAGGACTGTCATTGACTGGCCCAACATCCGTCAAAGCATCATCCGCCGCGCTTGGAATTGTTTCCGCCATGAAGCACCCTCGCCCATACCGGGCCGTTAAACACTATACACTGTACGGCAGATTCACCGGCTGCCATACTACGATCTTGCCCCAAGTATCAGAGGCGAAATCCGAGGCGTAAGATGATCCAGCCCAAAGATTCCCCCCCGGATTACAGGACCTGAGTTCTGCATCCCGGCGAATCTTTTGCAAGCGGGCGCCAGACACTTTATCAAAGGCGCCAAATCACTGGTCCCAAATCATAGGCCCCAAGGCCAACACTACAACGAACGGATCCTCCGATGACGATAGCGATTTCAGTAGTCGTGCCGGTAAAAGACGAAGCTGGCAATGTCGCCACTCTGGCGCGTGAGATCGCCGCCGCCCTGACCGGGCAGGCCCCTACGGAAACTCAGGCCAGCGAAATCCTGTTCGTCGATGATGGCTCGACCGACGGCACGGTCGAAGCGCTGCATGCGTTGCAGGCCGAAATTTCGACACTGCGGGTCATCCGCCACAGCCGCAACGCTGGCCAAAGCCGCGCGATCCGTACCGGGATTCTGGCAGCCCATGGCGCGGTGATCGTCACCTTAGACGGTGATGGTCAGAACGACCCGGCCGACATCCCCAACCTGCTGGCACTGCTGAACAGCGACGAGCGAATCGGCATGGTGTCGGGCGTGCGGGCCAAGCGGCAGGACAACTGGAGCCGCAAAATGGCCTCGCGCTTGGGCAACGGCATTCGCCAATGGCTACTGCAGGACGGTGCCGCCGATACCGGCTGTGGCTTAAAAGCCTTTAAACGCGAGCTTTTTCTCGCCATGCCCTATTTCGATCACATCCATCGCTTCCTCAT
Source organism: Micropepsis pineolensis (assembly GCF_055392125.1). Lineage (NCBI taxonomy): Bacteria > Pseudomonadati > Pseudomonadota > Alphaproteobacteria > Micropepsales > Micropepsaceae > Micropepsis > Micropepsis pineolensis. Next base: position 1,623,648 of record NZ_AP042408.1, on the reverse strand, counting down.
CACGCTGGCGCTGCGCGAAGGCGCCGTCGTGCGCTTTGTGCCGGTCAATCATCGCGCCCGCCTCACCGGTCGATCAAAATATACCAATTTCGGCCGCCTGCTGGTCAGCGTGCAGGATTTGCTTGGGGTAATGTGGCTCAAGCGGCGCTATAGCGGACCGATCGGTGCCGCGGAAAACGACGAGAAAGACTACCGCGGAACGGGAATTTGATCCTTTTTCGGGATACGTCTTGCTTTGCGCGCCAAATGCTTTAAATCCCTCCCCCACAAAATGCGGACAGGTGGCCGAGTGGTTGAAGGCGCACGCCTGGAAAGTGTGTGAACGTTAATAGCGTTCCGCGGGTTCGAATCCCGCCCTGTCCGCCATTTAACCTCATAACACATTGATATATAAGCGTTTTTCCAAAACGGAAAAACCTCACCCCACATTAAATCCCACATAAATTTTTGATCCGCTAGGTTAAAAACGGCTCAATCGTAGCGCAGACGGATACGTGCTGGCCCCAAGATTCTCAATCTTTACGGGTAAATGAATCGCATGCAAGTGCGCAAACAACCCGGTAATCAGAAAAGGACTGACTTTGGACCCATCCGTACGTCTGGCTATGGCCGACCACTTCGCCGCAACGAAGCATGCAGCCATCGCTTCGCGGGCGGCCAAGTTGTCAAGATCGCCGACAAGACCGCAAACGCCCGCTCACGAGTGCATAGCGCCGCCTTCACAACACTTGCATGACGGCAGATAACGCCCCTATGCCACCAGTGCGCACACACCGCGCCATTATGCGGGATGCAGATGTCCGCGAAACCTTGGAGAGGGTGGTGAAAAATTGCTGGACCTCGGCGTCAAGGCCGCAGAACCTCATACGCTGACATAATCCCCACGGGCGTGGGGAACTCTGGCTTTCCGGGCCGGACGCCATCAATCAGAGCGGCTCATCCCCACGGGCGTGGGGAACTCTTTTCAGAATCCTTATGTATGGGGCGTGTAACTGGCGTAACTGCGTAACTTTTCGATTTTTATCAACAAATACAGCATATTAACAGCTACAAAACACGATACGGTTACAAGGCGGGTTTGTATCTTTTACTTACTTTTAGTTTTAATTCGTTACGTCACACAACTATTGCACGAAATTACAGCACGCCGTCCCACCCGGCCCCGCGGCCCGAGCAGTGCGCGCGTTGGCGGTTACGACCCGACTGCAGACCGATCGTGAAGAACGCGGTACGGCTCGCCGACACGGCACACATCGCAAACACGCTCGGCGCCACATTGCCAGCACGTATCCCAGAACCAAAAACAACAGCCCCTCCCAACGCAAGCGCCGCAAAGCATTCAGTCTGCAACACGCAGAGTGGATTTATTCTATTACCCCTCATGCAGTGCGGCGGCGATGGGCAGACGTGCGGCACGGATGGCAGGAAACAGACCACCAACAAAGCCCATCGCCAGTGTCAGGCCCAGCGCCGTCAGAGCCGCCGAAACCGTCAGTTCCAGATGGAACGACACCGTGCGGTTATCCATCAGAGTGCTGGTTTCCGCCCCACTGAAAATCAACCCAACCATGCAGACGGCCAAAATGCCGCCCGCCAGTGCCAGCACAAGTGCTTCGCTTAATATGGCCGTCAGAATGGGCAGGCGGGCGAAACCCAGCGCCCGTAAGATAGCCAGTTCACTTTTACGCGCTTCAACTGCAGCATTCATCACGTTGAGGGCTGCGAAGATGGCACCGATGGCCATCAAGACCGTGATCACTCCATCCGCCAAGGTCAGAACCGCGCGGAATGGTTTGCCCATTTCCGTTTCCTGATCGCTCAGGCGCTGGATACTGGGAGAAATAACGCTTTGTTTTTCAAGGGCCTGACGGAAGCGATCATAATCCGATGGGCGCTGAAGCTGGACATAGATATTCGAATAATTATTCCCTGCATTCACAGTCTGTTGAACTTGCGTCAAATCGGCAAGAAAAATCGAATCCTGCACATCACTACCCGTGCTGTAACTGCCGACGATATGCCATTTGCGCTGCATCCAGTTGATATCGCGCCCGATGGCATATTGCGGATAAATTTTCTTTGCACCTTCACCAATAATCATTTCGTTAAAGCCTGGACGGAACATCCGCCCGCCGGTCATATAAAAATTCGGCAGGTTGCCAACCTGACTGGCTTTAATTCCGGAAACTGCCGTCAGACCGATCATGCCCGGTTTCCAGTCCCGAAGCATAATCTGATGGTATAAAACCGGCGTCACCACAGCCTTGCCGCCGACACGGGCAATCCCCGGCATCTGACTGATACGATCCGCAGCATCAGGCCCAAGCCCTTTCATAGAAGAAATCGTAGCAATGGCTTGAGAGGACCGACGCACGCCGCTTTTTTGCATGCCATCGCGGATGGCCAGAACAATGGCAAAAACAAATATGACAGCAAGAAAGCTGATTGAAATGATCAGTGACTTTCGTATTCGCATCTGCAAACTGCGGAAATTCCACCGGCACACCGAAGCAATCTGGAATAGTGTTGACATTTTATGCCCTCCGCAAAGTGTCGGCGATTTCAAGCGCCATGACGCGCCGGGCTGGCAGCCAACTGATAGCGACAGCGAAAATGGCCGCCAGCACAATCGATAACGCAACGGATTGAAACCGAACCATGAAAAAGGGCAACGTTTCTCGTATGGATGGCGCGACCGTATCGCAGATCAGCTTGCCCAGAATAATTCCTAATACGGCTCCGATGCCAATCACTAGCGCCGCCTCGCCCAAAACACAGCGAACAAGTTGCTGGCGGGTAAAGCCAAGTGCGCGCAGCATGGCGAATTCGTTCATCCGTCCACGAATAGATTCTGCAGTCGTACTGCCACTGACCAATAGCATGGCAAAAAAGACCACCACAGCAATCGAAAGCAGGATGCCACCAATATCACCAAATGACTTCAACATGCTTTCAATCAGCATGTTATCCGGCAAGGTCATCGTCATTGGAACAGAATGGGCATATCTGGCATCAATATCATACGTGATGCGATCCAGGTCCCGCACATCCCGGATCATTATGATCATCGCCTGAATGCGATCTTTCATAAATGCCGCACCCTTGTTTTCGTTATAATAATCGTAGCGGGTGATCAGGTTTGAAGCGAAAACCTCAGATGAGGCAGCCGTGTAAATACCACAGATGCGATAGGTCCAGTTCGTACCGTCCTGACGATTCGGTGCACCATTAATCAGGGGTAGGACTTGACCAACTTTCCAGTTATATTTTTTTGCCAGATGGCTTCCGGCGAAGGCGCAGCGTCGGTCCGCTCGCATTGCAGCATAGGCCGATGCAGGCGTAACCGAAAACTCCGGATAGACCTTCATAAAATCCGGAAAGGATCCAGCCTGGACAAAAACGCCATGCTGCATATCTCGATAATAGGCGTAAAAAGCATCGTAATAGGAAACCGTTTCTATCCCCGGCATGGCGGAGATTTCCTGAGCATAGCGTACCGGCATAATGCCATTCATACCGACAATATTGACGCGTTTAGCCATACCATAATTCACCAGCCCTCCCAACCCGTAGTCGAGTGCGTTCAGCACGATGAAGATGGCGAACGCCACCATGACCGACATCACCATAAACAACGTGCGCAATTTATGGCGGCGGATGCCCGCGGTTATCAGTTTGAACCTGTTCACCTTACGCCTCCGGTTCCTGCGATAATGTGTGGCCGGTAAGAAAAAGCGTGTGGTTGGCGCGTGCGGCGGCATGGGGATCATGGGTCACCATGATGATGGTTTTTCCATGCTCGCTGTTCAGCAGATGCAGTAGCGCCAAGATCTCATCGCCGTTTTTCGGTCGAGATCCCCCGTCGGCTCATCGCACAGCAGAATATCCGGATCAGAAACAATCGCCCGAGCAATCGCCACCCGCTGCTGCTGCCCACCTGACAATTCTGCCGGTTTAAATTTGGCCCGATCCGCCATACCAGTTAGCATCAGGGCGGCTTCCGCCCGTTTGCGCCGCTCGTCTGCCGACAATCTGGTCAGCAGTAAGGGCAGTTCAACATTCTCTACCGCGCTTAAGGCCGCCATCAGATGATAAAGCTGGAAGACGAAGCCAACAGTGTGCGCCCGCCATGCTGCCAATTTGGCATCACTTAAGCGGTTCAGCGCCACACCATCGACGATGACATCCCCCGCATTAGGTTTATCGATGCCGCCGATCAGATTGAGCAAGGTGCTCTTGCCCTTACCCGAAGGGGCCATCAAAGCAAGAAAATCGCCGCGCGGCACTTCGAGATCGAGATCTTCCAGCACCTCGACCTTTTCGCTACCGCGCCGGTAAAACTTGCTGACGGCACGTAAGCGGATCTGCGGCGTATCGGTTATGGTTTCGCTCTGACGTAGCGGTTCAAGCATGGTCCAGTACCTTCCTGCCGTCTGCTAACGGCTGCTGATCAGATGTTACGACGCGTTCGCCGGGTTGCAAACCGGACAGAACGCGCACCCGGCCTTTGCGGTCCGAGCGGATTTGCACAGGAATTCTGTGAACGACATCGCCATCAATGCGGAAAACATATGTTTTGCCATGATCGCGAATAACTGCCGCCACTGGCACGAACAGTCGCTGGATCGGCGAGGCACTGCCCGGAACCGCTTCAAACCAGACCTGCCCGTTCATCTGCGGCAGAATGCGGGCATCGAGCGCATCGAAGGCAACGCGGACCTTTACCGTCGCCTTTTGCTGATTGGCTGTGGGTACAATGGTGATGACATGCCCGCCATAGCGCTGATCGGGATAGGCGTCGAGTACGATGGATGCGCTCTGGCCGCTGTGCAGGCGAGCGATAAAGGCCTCGCCGACATCGACATCCACCTCAAGCGAGGACATATCGACGATGGTACAGATGCCGGTCTGGGTGAAGCCGCCCACCGCCTGTGGCGAGATCATTTCACCGGGATGGGCATAGCGCTCGGTCACCACACCGGCAAAGGGGGCACGGATGATGGCAAAATCCTGCTGGGTACGGGCGTAGCGCAAATTCTGGCGGCTTTGATCGGCAAGCCCGCTATAAGTTTCGGCCAGTGCGTGATTATAACGGTAATTGGCATCGGCCTCCTCGACACTGGCGGCACTGGTGGCCTGTGCCGCGGCCAGAGCCTTCTGGCGCTTTAGATCGTTATGATAGCGATCCGCCAGTGCGGCATAGGCTGCCGCCTCGGCCATATTAGCTTTCAATGTCGCTGCCGCCGCCGCAGTGCTGGCGCGGGCGGTGCGGTCATCCAGCCGGGCCACAATCTGCCCCCTGGTAACACGCTCGCCTTCATGGACATAGACCTCCGTCACCATGCCGGTGACCTGCGCCGCGATGGTGGCCTGCATTTGTGCGATCACGGTACCGGACGCATTCAGCACACTGCCCGTATCACCGCCCTCGGCCATCACCTCCACCGCCGTTACCGGCAGTGGGCCAGGATAAAGGATCAGCCAACCGGCGACCGCGATTCCGATAAGGGCAATCGCGGCCACACCGGCCAGGATACTGCGCAGAGAAAACCGCAAGCGCCGCCCCCCGGCAGAAGGAGGGAAGCCTTCCTGCCGGGACTGACGTTTCAGAATATCCAAGGCGCTACGCGGATCCATGTCACTCCTGTTCGCCGGAAAATGCGCCGACGCAGGAGAGAAAATTGGCCCATCGGTCCGTAGGCGCGATGGCGAAGGGTTTCTCCGTGGCGCTGGTGGGACGAGCCGTGGCGAATTAGGGACGGAAGAAGACTCAGATTTCGCCCAACGCTGCCCGGGCCTTGTCGCGGAAGCTCCGGCTTAGGGTGAGCTTGGTGCCGTCTTTCAGGGTCAAGGCCCTGTCACCATTGAATAAAGGCTCGACCGATGCAATGGCGGTAATGCGCACCATGGCTGAACGGTGAATGCGCACAAAACTGGCCGGATCTAGTTCCTGCTCGATCTGATTCATGGTCTGGCGCACCAGATAGCTGCCAGCCCCGCAATGCAGGGAGAGGTAATTGCCTGCCGCCTCGATCCAGTCCACCGCAATTGTTTCCACATAGTCAATCCGTCCGACCGATTTGACCGCGATCCGCTCCAGCCACTTTGATGCCACGCTTGTTGATCCGTTGGCGGGTAGCGCCGGGCCCCGCACCTTGCGCACCTTGGCCAGCGCTTGTTCCAGCCGGGTGCGGTCAAAGGGCTTGAGCAGATAATCGACCGCCTCAGCCGCAAAAGCCTGTACGGCGAATTCCTCAAAAGCGGTGACGAAGATGATCGCCGGACGCGGATTAGGCAGCCGCGCCACCAGATCCAGCCCGCTCATTCCCGGCATCTGAACATCGAGGAAAAGCAGATCTGGCTTCTCGGCCGCCACCACCGCCAAGGCAGCAGCGGCATCGCCACACTCGCCTACGATCTCGACCGCCCCATCCTCGGCCAGAATCCGCCGCAGCCGAGCCCGGGAGATCGGCATATCGTCAACGATCAGAACCTTAAGCTTCGTCATACGCAAACCCTTCATGGTACGGCAGAAGCAGCCGCACCACTAAACCGCCCTCGGGGTGATGGCACAATTGCAGCGACGCCGCAGCACCGTAAAGATGCTTCAAACGTGCCCTGATATTACCTAATCCGATGCCCTCGGTGATACCACCTGCGGGAAGCCCGGGGCCACGATCCGATACCGTCAGCACCAGCACCGCCCTGTCCCGCTGCACCGCAATCGCAATATCGGCGGTGCCACTAGCCGATAGGCCATAGGTCAACGCGTTCTCGACCAGCGGCTGCAGGATCATACCAGGCAGCCGGGCAGGCAGAACCCGTTCGGAAATATCCATCTGCGTCAGCAACCTTTCGCCCAGCAGCACGGCCTGAATGCTAAGATAACTTTTTAGGAATGCCACCTCGTCCCGCACGGCGATTTCCTGACGGTGGCTGGTATCGAGCGCCTTGCGCAGCAGCAGGCTCAGTTCGGTCACCACCCGGTCGGCGGTTTTCGGATCGCTGTAGCCCAGTTCGGCAATAGCATTGAGGGTATTATAGAGAAAGTGCGGATTTATCTGGGTGCGCAAAGCGCGCGCCTCGGCCTCAGCCAAGCGGCGGCGCAAACGGGTCTGCGCGCGAGACAGCAGAACTGTCTGGCCAATGCCCCATACGGCCAACACCCAACCCAGCACAAACAGACCGCCATACACGCACCACACGTTTGCCCCCGCACAATTGCAATAGTAAGCCGCGCATAACCCGATTATAGCGAAACTATTATGGAGTGCATCCAGTAGATTTCATCAGAATAGGTCCCCCTGGTTTCCGCAAGAATCCTATGCGCTGCGCGCACCAATCGGAACCACTTCGCCTGCCAAGACCTGTGTGGTTTCGCAATAACGCGCCCAATCGGCCATTAAACGCGCCCGCTTGGCCAAGAAATCGCCACGCTGATAGGCCGCCTCGACACCTGCCGCCAGCTTATGCGCCAGAGCCTGTTCACAGATCTCGCGCGGATAAGACGTTGTCTCCCCCGCCCAATCGCGGAAAGTCGAGCGGAAGCCATGCACCTTGATCTTGTCCGGCCACATGCCACGCACCAGCATAGTCAACGCCATATCAGACAAAGTTTTGCCTCGCGGAGCCTGAAACACATATGGGCAACCTTCGACCTTCGGCAGGCTTTGCAGTAAAGCAATGGCCGGATCTGACAGTGGCACGCGATGCTCAACACCGGCTTTCATGCGTTCTGCCGGAATGATCCATATGCGCGCCTGCAGGTCGATTTCGTCCCACCGCGCTCGAATGGTTTCGCCGCTGCGTGTTGCCGTCAGAATAAGGAACTCTAGCGCCCGCGCCGATATTCCCTTGCGCTGACGCAACGCAGACATAAAGGCAGCGATTTGCGAATATTTCAGGGCTTCATGATGCTGAACCCTCTGCACCTTACTCTTGGCAGGCAGCAGATGTTTCAGATGGCCTTTCCACGCCGCCGGGTTATCACCGCTGCGGTATCCGTTGGTTTTAGCCCAATCTAGAATAATCTCCATACGCCCGCGCACCCGGTTCGCGGTTTCAGACTTTACCAGCCAGAAGGACTTCCGTTCACCTTTTGCATCTACCGGCTGGCTCAGCACCCGCTGTACCAATTCCGTGTCGATATCGGCAACGGCCAGCTTACCGAGGATCGGCGAAGCATAGGTGGTAAGCGTATTCGTCCATTGCTGGGCATGCTTAGGGTTCTTCCACCCGTCTTTATTGGCCTCGATGTATGCCTTGGCGCAGGCATCAAAGGTCATGGTTCGCGCCGCATCCAATCGCGCTTGGGCACGCATCTGCCGCCGCTCTTCCACCGGATCGATTCCATCGCGCAGCTTAAGCCGCAATGCCCTAGCCCGGTCCCGTGCCTCGGCTAGCGATACTTCTGGGAAGCCACCCAGCCCAATATCACGCCGACGCGGCTTTCGGTTCCCGGAGGCATCGATCAGCGTACCGACCGAAGCCCGCAGCACCCAGGCACGGGAACCGCCAACAATGTATAAATGGAGACCATCGACGCCACCAACCGCGTAGCGGCCCTCCAAGCGCAACTTCCCTACCGCCAGCGCGGTCATTTCCTTAGCCTTCTTTGGCATAGCCGCCCCCAATTATCCCACATTAAATCCCACATAAAATAGGCGATTTTCGGGGAAAACGCAAAACGTTAATGGACAACGGAATCAAAAAAATCCTTTATTTCATTATGTTATTGGGAAGGTGCCACACTTCGACGGACGAAACTTCGACGGACGCCCTGTCCGCCATTTAACCGCTCAACGCATTGATATGTAACGGTTCCCCCCCAACAGTCCCAGACTATATTGGTTCGGCTTTACGTAGTGAAATCGCAGCGCACTGCTCCACCATAAGGTGCACGCAGAAAGGAAGCTCCAGAAGAACACAACCACTGGTAACGTACCGGACAACAATACTACCCCGCATATGTGGCAGGCGCTGTCAGCGGAGATCTATACCCTTTGGCGCAACTTGGGGGAGAATTCCGTATGTCGCATACGCATCGGATTGGTTTCGTGTTGTTCGGGTCGTGTTTAACGCTTGGCCTTTTTCTGACCGCACCGGCGCTGGGTGGCACCGTCAAAGCCCCAGCCACCATCGACTGGCCACAGGCGCACAGCGATATTGCCCCCGATCCCGATGCCCGCTTTGGGCGGCTGCCTAATGGCATGGGCTATGTCATTTATAAGAACAGTACCCCGCAAAAGAATGTATCGGTGCGTTTACGCATTGCCGCCGGGTCCATGATGGAATCTGAAAGCGAGCGCGGCGTCGCCCACTTCGTCGAACATATGGCCTTCAACGGCTCGCGCCACATTCCAAAAGGGCAATTGCTGCCACTGTTGCAACGCCACGGCATGAAGCTCGGCCCGGATGCCGGGGCCATTACCTTCCCGGACAAAACGGAATATCTGCTCGACCTGCCAGACAATGCCCCGGCTTCGCTGGATGCCGCGCTTTTTGTGATGCGCGAATTCGCAGGAAATCTGTTATTTCAGCCCGATGCCGTTAATCACGAACGTGACATCATTTTGGGTGAAGAACGGCTGCGGAATACCCCACCCATGCAAGCTATGTCTGGTTGGTACAAGGCAGCCTTCGCCGGGCAGAAATTTGCCACCGCCGGCAATGCAATCGGCTCGACGGATGTCATCAAGACCGTGCCGCCGCAAACGCTTGTCGCGTTCTATCACGCCTTCTATCGCCCGGCGCTGACCACACTGGTGATTGCGGGCGATATCGATCCGGCTCAGATCGAAGTCAGAATCAAGGCAACCTTTGCTGACTGGAAGGCCGTGGGGGCAGCCCGTCATGTCACCTTTGAACCTTATAAAACCAAAGGATTGCAGGCGTTCACCTACATCGCGCCATCCGTACCCGATATGATAAACGCCACCTGGTTTCAGCCCTATGACACCAGAGCCGGAACACGCGCAAAAGCCAACGAAGATATGGCAGACAGCATTCTGATCGGTATTCTGAACACCCGGCTGCAGCGCCGGGCACAACAGGATGATGCCGCCTATGTTGGGGCAGGAATAGCGCAACAGCCCATACCCCAGACGGCGCAACTCCTTCAATTTGGCATCATGCCCAAACCCGGCCAGTACAATAAATCCTTCGAACAAATCATGCAGTTTTACCGGCAATTCGTCAGCTTTGGTGTAACCGCGGAAGAGGTCACCCCCATACTTATCGGAATAGAAGCTGGCCTTAAAACAGCGGCCGACGGGGCCAAGACACGAAATTCTGCCGTAATCGCGGATGTGATTATCGCAAATCTTGACGCCAACACAGTCTTCACCTCGCCCGCGCAGGATGTCGGCGATTTTGCACGGCTTAAACCCAACCTGACGGCAGAAAATCTTAACCTGCGTATAAAGACATTGTTCGCCGGGGATGGCCCCTTGCTAGCACATATGGGTGAAAATTCCGGAGACCTTGATGCCGCCGTCATGAAAGCCGCCTATCTGACAGCGATGCAGGAAAAGGCCACGGCATATAAAGCCGAGGCGGCAGCCCGCTGGCCCTATACGGATTTTGGCAAAGCGCAAATACCAGTTGCGCAAAAGGAGTATAAGGATTTTGGCTTTATCCGTTACAGCTTTGCCAATGGCCTGATACTCAATATCAAACCGACCAAATTCAAAGACAATCAGGTTCTGGTTAGCGTCGGGTATAAAGGTGGTCTTGAAACCCTGTCGCCACAGAGCAACGCCCCAACGTTTCTGACCAATTCTTATACGATGACCGGTGGTTTTGTACGCGGGGGATTAAAGAAGATCACACTTGAACAGCTTGATCAGGCGTTGGCTGGAAAAAATGTCAATGTGATGTTTGGCATTAGTGAACGCGAAGCCACCTTCAACGGTGTCACCACCGAGGCAGACCTGCCCACACAACTTCAGTTATTGATGGCCTATGCCACCGATGCCGCCTATCGACCGGCCCCATTCGATCAGCTTCACAGTGCTTTGCCGATGCTTTATACTCAACAGGCCAGCAATCCACTGTTCCTGCTGCAATCACACCTGCCTAGCCTGACGCACGCCGCTGACAAACGCTTTGCCTTACCATCCCTTGCCGAAGCCGAGGCCACGACCATCGAGCAGGTGCAAAACCTGATCCAGACAATGCTGGCCCAAAGCCCTGTGGAAATTACCATTGTCGGTGACGTCAATCCGGATACCGCCGTAAAGAGCGTTGCGGCAACCTTTGCGACATTACCCACACTGCCGAAAACGATCCCGATAGCGGATGGTGGGGATTATGCGGCATTCCCGACGGATCACGTAACGCAGGTGCTGCATCACAATGGCCGGGCCGATCAAAGCCTCAGCCTCCTCGCCTGGCCGGTACCGGGAGAAACACAGGATACACAAGTCTCACGCGGGCTGGAAATTCTGACAGAAATTATTAACCTCAGAGCCTTCAACACTGTGCGCCAGAAACTGGGGCAGGCCTATGATGCCAACGCCAGGCGTGACCAGTCCTGGGCCTTCAAGAACTTCGGCTATATCGCGGTTTCCGGCTCAGTTGCCACCGGCAACGACGCGGCGTTCGTAATCGCGGTCAACGGCATTATCGACGATCTGAAAGCAAAAACGGTCAGTCAGGATGAGCTGGACCGAGCCCGCAAACCGCTTATTGAGCATTGGCAGAATGACCAGAGCGATAACCAGCACTGGGTCTACACCATTCCACATGTGAATGATCAATCGACCATCGCCAATGTGGTTTATAAAACCCGTGATGAACTGAATGCCGTTACCCCCGCCATGATCCGGGATCTGGTGCAGAAATATTTCGTGGCAGACCGCGCCCTGCATGTCAAAATTCTGCCGCAGGAAGGTACCGGAACGAAATAGCTCCGATGACAGATACGGCGCTGGTGGCGTTATTCAGCCAGCGCCGGCTTCAAAGATCGAGAGAAAAACGGATCGGCACGACCAGATCAAAGCGATCCCCGGCGAGCTGTGACGGCGGTCTGGGAAAGGGTTGCGCCCGGCGGGCCAGCACCAAGGCTTCGTGATCCAGCGCATCATAACCAGAACTTTTATCGATCCGTGCACTGTGTACCAGTCCTTCGCGGTCAATAACAAAACGCAAATAGACCACGCCCTGTTCATGCCCGGCGACGGCCTCCGCCGGGTAGCGTTTAAACTGTTCCAACCGCCTGAGCACAATGGCGGCCCAATCAGCCCGAAACGCGCCGACATCCGGCGCAGATGCCTGCGTTGGTAATGCCACCTTTGGCAGAGGGGCTGTGGTGGGGGCTGCGGATGCCACCATAGGAGCCACAGCAGACGAAGCTACAGCAGGACTGTGCATGACCGTTTTGGGTGCCGCAGCGCGCTGCGTCGGTTGGGGGGTGGGCTGTGGCTTTTCCTGTGGCACCATATCCACCAGAATGGCTGGCTCACTTGCTTTTACCGACACCGGGGATGTGCGCAGCGCCACGGCAGCAAACGCTGCGACATGCAGCGCGGCGGCAACGGCAAAAGCCCCCATCCAATGACGCCTCATTACCGAAGAGCGGCCTTGCCAGGACGGTTGCCAGACCACATCGGACAGAACAATACTCATTGCTCTTTGCCGCCCTCTGCCCCGACCAGGGCAATTTTTAAGAAACCAAAGCCACGCAGTCGATTCATCACCTGCATCAATGTATCATAATCCACCGTCTTGTCGGCACGCAGGAATATTCGCTCACCCCGGTTCCCCTGACTGAGCTGTAGCAACTGCGCTTGCAATGCATCGGTGGCAATCACCGTCTCCCCCAACGCGATGCGGTGATTGGCCAGAATTGTTAGATAAATCGGCTGTTGTGGGCGTGGTGATGACACTGCCGCAGCTTGCGGTAAATCCACCTTGACATCTACGGTTGCCAACGGCGCTGCCACCATAAAAATAATCAGCATCACCAACATCACATCGATAAACGGTGTGACATTAATCTCGCAAGCTTCTTTCAGCACATCGTCATGATGCCGCAAGCGAACCATCCGCCTTACTCCGCCACGGCGCGCAGGCTTGGCTCAGCCCGTCTGTCCAGCCCTGACAGATCACGCGACGCTAAACGCAGCACCACCGATGCGCAATCGGCCACCAACGCTTTGTACGAGGCAATACAGCGCACAAAAAGATTATAGATAATAACTGCAGGAATCGCTGCGACCAGACCGACGGCAGTGGCCAGCAGCGCTTCGGCAATACCCGGTGCCACCACTGACAGGTTCGACGTTTGCGCAACAGAAATGCCAACAAAGCTGTTCATACCCCCCCACACCGTGCCAAAAAGGCCGATAAAGGGGGCAGTAGCACCAATAGTGGCCAGAATACCAATACCTTTGAACATCTGGCGCCCCGCTGCGGCTTCGATCCGTTCCAGCCGAAGCGCAATGCGTTCTTTCACACCATCGCGATCTTCAGAAATCCCCGCGGACAGATGCATCTCCGTCACGGCGGCATCCAGCAGACGGGTGGCAAAAACTGCATCCCCAGAAACATTCGCCGCAGCCAGTTTTAGTGTCTGCGCGCCCTCCAGAACCGTGAAGGCACGACACTGGCAACGGATAGCCTGCGCCATCTCAAAACTTTTGGCGACCAGCACGGTCCATGTCGCAATTGATGCCAGCAGCAAAATGCAAATCACCCCCTTCACCACGCCATCGGCGGTTACAAACATCGAGATGGGGGAAAATCCCTGCGGTAATGCAGGCACAGCTGCCTGCGCAGGTGTAAGCGCCAAGGCCATTCCGCCCATCATACACGCCCACCACCGCCTACAGATTTTGCACAAAACGCTATTATGCATAAGGAAACTTTCCCGCCCCACCCTGCCATGAATACCGTGACAGGTGCGGGGCGAAACCTAAGGATCAGAAGTGATACACCAGCGAGATTTTCGCGTTACGACCGGGTTGTGAATAATAAGACTGTTTCAGGGTCGAGCTGTCCGGAATATCCAGCGCGTCATAATAGGTTGCGTTGAGGATATTATAGATGCCACCTTGCAAACGAAGCCCATCCACCCATGGTAACTGCCACCAGGCACTCATATCAACAATGCCATAGCTGCCGGTTTTGTTGAGGCTGGATGTTGGCGTTTCGACCTTGTTGCGGGCCGCCGCCGCAGTGGTCGACAGATCAACACCGAAATCTTCATCGGCGTAACCGACCCCCAGAATACCCTTCAGTGGCGGCACAGAATTTAAGTGCACATCCTCGACCGTGTCTTTGCCAACCGCATAGACTACCGAGAACCAGGCATGCCAGTTGGGCAGGAAACGCCAATGGGCTTCGAGATCACCACCATAAATATGGACATGGCTGCGATTGACATATTCAAAAACGCCCATCGGAAAACTGCCGCTGATACCCGCCGCTGCCGCCGTGGTGGTAATGTTATCGATGAAGTTACGGTAGTAATTGTCATACACCGTCACCTTACCGCCCAGCACGTCATCGCCCACTTTGCTGCCGATCAGAAAACCATTGCTGGTTTCTGGCTTTAGGTCAGGATTACCGATGCTGACATACGAACCATTGCCGCCATAGCTCAAATACAGCTCGGTAGCGGACGGGGCGCGAAACGCCTGAGACCATTGCGCAAACAGCGTTACCTGATCGGCAGCATCATATTCAAGCAGGATTTTTGGTGACAAATGCGAGCTGCTCGACGATGCCGGCATCCCGGTATAGGCATCATTGGCAACATAACTGGGGGTTGACTGGGGATCGCGCTGGTACCAGTCAAAGCGTACCCCCGGCGTCACATGCAAGCCATAGCCTGTAAAGCTGATCCGGTCCTGTACGAAAAGGCCAACCGTATCGCTATCGACATTCGGCATGTCAGATTGATTAACGTGATAATAATTGCAGGCATAGATCGCCGTGGTACAATTATCTTCACCTGCCGCATATTCCGACGTCAGCGCATGGCGGTAATCGACACCGAACCCGATGGCGTGATCGCCAAAATCCGATGCAAAGCTTTTGCTGCCCGCTGCGGAAATTCCAGAATCTTCTTCCCGCAGATCACTGTCACGAACATACAGCCCCTTGGGTGTCGTCAGACGATAGCCGGTGGTGTTGATCTGCAAATCAACGCGCTGCCAGTAAATTCCGACATGGGCACTGTCGAGGAACCCACCACCTTCCTGACCGTCATAATCATAAGTGCCGAGCACGCGGCGGCGTTTGTTCAGTGTCTGAGTAGTATAGCTGCTGTAGGTCGAACCAACACTGGTTAAAGTGTCTTCGTTATAATCGTTAGAATAGATCTCTCCCGTCAGCCCAAAGCGGTGCCCACCCGCCACCTGCTGATACACTTTGACCAGCAGATTCTCCTGCTCAACATCGGCCGGATTACGGTCAGTTCGCGTGGAACCGCTGCCGCCAACCTTGCCCATATTCTGCTGTTCTGCGCCATTTTTATAACTGGCCTGCACCAGCACGCTGGTGTCATCCACCTGAGCCGCCAGAGCCTGACCGGCATACCAGCTATGATCGGCGCTGTTATACATCAGCTTGGACAGACCACCGAAGGACGCCCCCTCGGCCAGCAAATCAGACGGGTCCAGTGTTTGCAGCGCCAGCACACCGCCCAGAGCACCTGTGCCGAATGCGCTTGAATCCGCACTTTTGACGACATCAAGTTTTGACAGCGCGTCAAAATCATAGGTCGACACACCGCCCTGCACACCACGGGCACCATCATAGAGCCATGGAATCGACACACCATCGACTGTAGTCAGAACCCGGTTTTCATCCAGCCCCTGAATGTTGATACTTTTGGTGTTGGAATTATAACTGACACCAGCATCGATACGCCGGGCATAATCGGCCAGACTGTCGATCTGTTTGTTTTCCAACTCCTGCCGCTTGGTTGTCTTGGTCAGTACCGTCGGCTTACCAATCTGCGAAACCGGTGCGGCGATCCGTGCTTTACCTTTGACATCCAACCCACCCAGTACCGTTGGTCCGCCCGAGCCCGCCTTTTTGCTAATAACAATGCGCCTGGCATTAACCTCGTACTGTAAGTCGGTTCCGGCCAGCATTTGGACCAGCGCCTGATTGGCTGACAACGAACCCAAAACCGCGCCAGCGGACAATCCGCGCACAGCATTTTCATCAACGGTCAGCTCCAACCCGGACTGATTGGCGAGCCCCTGCAACGACTGGCTCAGCGTACCGGCCGGGATATTAAAGCTATATACCGAAGCCCCAGCATCAGCCGCCAGCACAGACTGCATCGGCAAACTCACCGCGACCAAAGCTGTACCGGCCAGCAGCATCGGCAACAGAAAACCACCCCGATTTCGACGAACATTTTGTAAAAAAGAACGCATGACACCCCACATTGATAGTGATGATTGTGCTACGAAAGGCTGGCCAACAGCGCGTCGAAGCGCGTCACCTGATCTTCTTTCAGCGAACGGTCGGGATTACGCCCGACAAAGATTTTGAACATCGGCTCGCCGGACTGATTGACGAACCAAATTGCGCGCGTTTCCAGTTTCATGAATGGGCGACGAACAAAATAGATTGCCGCGCAATTTTCGGCACGCAGATGTCCGCCCAGTGCACCCCCCTCAAGATTATAATAACCGCGGGCAAAGCGCCCCGGCGGTACCGCACCTTTATATTCGGCAATAACGTCCTCGGTATGGACCAGGAACGTCACATCGCCCCATGCCGTAACATCCGTCATTACAGCTTCAAAATGGCTGCTATCGACACAGGTCTGCATACCCTGCGGCAGCGCATCGATTACCTGACGGGTTGGAACGGCAAACTGGCGGGCCACATCTTCCAGTACGCCATTTGGCTTGTCTTCCAGTGCTGCCTTCAGTGCGTCGGCTTTATTGGTTACGTCAGTGGACATGGTGTAATCCTTGCGAATGAGGCTGCTCATCTTTGTGCAGATACTGCATGGTCAGTTGCAGCAAACTGTCCGAGAGGTTTGACTGCCAGAACCAGCCCGGGGGCAGAAGCTGCACAGCATCGGTGCGTGGACGGATTAACCCGGCCCGCGCCCATTGTATCAGCAGCGGCGACAGCGCTGCGGTCAAACCGGGAGCGGTGTGTTGTTCCAGTTGCGCTAGATTGAGGTAGCCCAGTTCCATTCCTGCTGTGATGCGGTTGCGCAAAGCATTGACCGCCATCGGGCTAAACATCATGGCAATCGGCTTTTCGCCACCGGCAACCCTGGCCCGATAAGTGGCGGCATCACCATCCTGCATGAAGCGATGCCCGGCGAGCATGCCGCCCGCCCCAGCCCCAAAGGCCAGACAGTCGGTACCCGTTTTAGCATAATGGTTATAGAGATTGCGTTCCCGCGTCGTACTTGCCCAATGCGCCTGCGTCAGGTGGCGCCAGCCGGCATTCGCCAGCATCTCAAGCCCGGTGACATACATGTGCGCCATTTGCGCCATATCCGCCGCCGCAGGCAAGGCCCCTTTTTGAATCGATTGCGCCAGGGGCCCTTTTTCAAACAGGGTCAGGCCATACAGATCGACACCATCTAACCCAAGCGCGATGCAGGTTTCGATATCCTGCCGCCAGCTTTCCATTGTCTGACCGGGAAGACCATAGATCAGATCGCACACCACCGCGGCGCGGTCGGTTTGCTGTAAACACTGCATGAAGGCGATGATCTCGTCACACGCGGCTTTACGGCCGAAACGGCGACGCAATTGCGTATCAAAGCTCTGTACACCAATCGAAAAACGATTCGCACCCGCCGCCAGACAAGCCTCGATTTTATCAAGGCCAAAACCGACCACCCGCCCCTCGATGGTGATTTCACAATCCGGTGCCAGCGGCAGATGGGTTCGCACTGCCGTAACCAAGGCACCGAGATCTTCAGCACTGAGCGCGCTGGGCGTACCACCGCCGAAATAAACTGTATGGATAGGTGCCGGCCCCAGTCGCGCTGCATCACTTTCGATTTCCCGCAACAGATGCAGGACATAATCATGCATATCCGATTCATCGGCGCGGTTACGGTAAAAGCCGCAGAACAGACAATGATTGACGCAAAACGGTATATGCACATAGACGCTGCGTTTGCCACTGCCGCTGGCGGCGATCAGCTGGGCATAGGTGGCTTGTGGATCGGGTACCGGCACCGGACGCCCCATCATCCAGTGGGCACTGCCACGCTTACCAAAGGCGGCGTGCAGGGTGTCGTCTTCCCGGGCAAAATGCTGTTCCAGCGGTAAGGGCTGTGCGACATCATTCTGCATGGATCACACCCCCACGTGGCTGGGGGCAGACCAAAGGCACCGCATCGCGGGAGCAGAAAACCAACGCCGGGGCACCAGCAAACAGCGCGCCGCCGAAAGCCCATAGGGCAACCGACATCAGCGCAGCTTCATAAAACGCTGCCACAGAACAACCCTCCAAACACTGTCTCTATGCCGCCTTGACACGAGAACGATTCTCAATCTTATTATCAACGCAATATCGATATTGAGAATCAATTGCAATACTGCCGCATGGAGAAAAATGTGAACGAAACCGGACAGATCGATCAGCAAAATGCCAGACTTACCGGCATATCTTTGCGCACCGCTTGGGAAAATCTCGAGTGCGACGTACGCAAGTTGCGGCCGCGCGATGCCGCCGCCAAACTGATGGTCAGCGAAGCCGAACTGATCGCCAGCTTTGTCGGCGAGCGCGCGATTCGTCTTCGCACAGAAGGCATTAGCATCCTCAGCGACCTGCCCGATCTGGGTTCGGTAAAAGCCATCACCCGAAATGCCCCTTGCGTGCATGAAAAGATCGGCCATTACGAAAAGGTCTCAACCGAGGGCCGCGCCGGTCTGGTGCTGGGCAGCAAGATCGACCTGCGGCTATTCCCGTCACACTGGCATCACAGCTTTGCGGTGTTTGAACAAACCGAGCATGGCCTGCGCCGCTCGCTGCAGTTCTTTGATGCTGATGGCACGGCAGTGCACAAAATCTACCAAACCCGCGGCAGTAACATCGATGCCTTCGAGCGTTTGATTGCCGCATGGCGCAGCCCGGACCAGTCGACAGACGTTGCGGTCAGCCCCCTGCCCCGCCCCGCTGCAGACCACCCTGACACCACCATCGACACAGAGGGGTTGTGCCGCGATTGGGCCGCGCTGCAGGACACCCACGACTTCTTTGCCTTGCTGCGCCGCTACACGGTCGGTCGCCTGCAGGCCCTGCGTCTGGCGGGCACCGATTTTGCGCGCCCCGTCGCCGCCACCACGCTGGATACCATTTTACAGGCGGCGCGTGATGGCAACAGCCCGATCATGGTCTTTGTCGGCAATCCGGGCTGCATCCAGATTCATACCGGCCCAGTCCGCATCCTCAAACGCACCGGATCCTGGCTGAATATTCTGGACGAAGATTTCTGCCTGCACCTGCGCGAGGACGAGATTGCCCACGCCTATATCGTGCGCAAGCCAACCCGCGACGGCGATGTCCATTCGCTCGAACTGTTCGACCGTGACGGATTGTGTTTTGCACAACTGTTCGGGGCACGCAAACCCGGCACCCCGGAACGCAACGACTGGCGTTCGATCGTATCCGCTTAAAAGCAGGAGAGTTTCATGCCGCGTTTTTCCCTATTTCTTGCCGCGATGACCGCATCGGCTTTAAGCGCGCTGGCAAGCGCCGCCCCGGCAAATCATATTGTCACCCTGGGTGGCGATGTGACCGAAATCGTTTATGCCCTGGGGGGCGCAAGGCAAGCTTGCCTGTGTCGATCAGACCTCGCTCTATCCGGAAGCGGCGCGCAGGCTGCCACAGGTTGGCTATGTCCGAACCCTGTCGGCGGAAGGTATATTGTCGTGCAAGCCTGATCTGGTGCTGGCCACGCAAATTGCCGGACCACAGGCCGTTCTCGACCAACTTGCTGCATCGCATATCCGCATTGTGCGTGTCAGTGCCGAAGAAACGCCAGACGCAGTCTTGCAAAAAATCGCCACGGTTGCCGGTGCTTTGGGCCGGGCCGCTGAGGGGCAGAAGCTGCAAGCCACCTTCCGGGCTGCACTGGCCACAACCAACACAGATCTGGCCAAAATCAAGGACCGACCGCGGGCGATTTTCCTGATGGCCCACGGCCCCGGTGGCGCCATGGCGGCAGGTTCGGGCACCGCAGCCCATGCCATGCTGACGCTGGTCCATGCCGAAAATGCGGCCAGCGCCTTTCACGGCTATAAACCACTGACGGCTGAATCCGCCGTTGCGCTGGCACCCGATGTTATCGTTATCGATGACATTTCACTGAAGAGTTTGGGCGGTATGGCAGCCTTCAAAGCCCGCCCCGAAATTGCCCTGACCCCGGCGGCAAAAAACGGACGGATTGTCTCGGTTGATACCATGTACATCCTCGGCTTCGGACCGCGCACCCCGGCAGCCATCGCGGATCTGGCCAAAGCGGTTCACACCAAGCCATGACCATTGCCACCGTACCTGATGGGATTGTGCTGCCCGATCAGGCCCGGCGCCGCCGTATACTTCTGGCCGGGCTTATTGTGCTGATGATCCTGGCGGCACTGGTGGCGATCACCGCCGGGGCCATGCCCATTACGCCAAGCCATGTCGTTGCCGCCCAGCTCGACCGGAGCGGATTACTGCATGCGTCGGTCGATCCGGCTGAAAGCGCAGTGCTGTTCACCATTCGCCTGCCGCGTTTACTGCTTGGGCTGGCCGTCGGTGCCACGCTGGGGCTGGCCGGGGCGGCGCTGCAGGCACTGTTCCGCAATCCATTGGCCGATCCCGGCTTGCTCGGCGTTTCGTCTGGCGCGGCCTGTGGGGCGGTTGGCTGGATCGTACTCGGCAGCATAGCCCCGCTGTGGCTGCAAGGCCGCTTTGCCATGCCGCTATGCGCGTTTGCCAGCGCCCTTATCGCCACCGCACTGGTCTATCTGATTGCCAAAGCGCGGGCGCAAAGCGATGCGGCCACCTTGTTACTGGCAGGAATTGCCATCAATGCACTGGGCAGTGCGGTGCTGGGCTTTCTCACCTATCTGGGCAGTGATGCCCAATTGCGCAGCCTGACCTTCTGGATGATGGGGGGACTGGGCGGCGTCACCACACACGAGATTGCCCCGGCTCTACCGGTGCTGATCGCTGCCTGCGTCGGGATCTGCCTGCACACCCGGGCATTCGATCTGTTGGCGTTGGGTGAAAGCGACGCCACACATCTTGGTATGAAGGTCGAAACCGTCCGCCGCACCACGATCATGCTGGTGGCGCTGGGGGTTGGTGCGGCAGTGGCTTTGACCGGCGTGATTGGTTTTGTCGGGCTGGCCTCGCCACATCTGGTGCGGC
The DNA here is from genome assembly GCF_055392125.1 of Micropepsis pineolensis. Lineage (NCBI taxonomy): Bacteria > Pseudomonadati > Pseudomonadota > Alphaproteobacteria > Micropepsales > Micropepsaceae > Micropepsis > Micropepsis pineolensis. Next base: position 1,602,288 of record NZ_AP042408.1, on the reverse strand, counting down.
TGGTTGGCGGCCCGCACCATCGCTTTGTCCTGCCCGCCTCGGCCCTGATGGGGGCCTTGCTCACGGTCAGTGCCGATATTGTCGCCCGGCTGGCGGTGACGCCCGCCGAACTGCCGATCGGCATTGTCACCAGCGCATTAGGCGCCCCGTTCTTTATCTGGCTGCTACAACGAAAGCGCACGGCATGAATGCAGGATTATCCGCCCGCGGCATCATTGTTGAGGCTGGCCCGCGCCGCCTGCTGGATGCGGTGGATATTGATGTTATTCCCGGCCAGCTGACCGCCGTGATCGGCCCCAATGGCGCCGACAAATCGACCCTGCTCAAAGTGCTCTGCGGCGACATACGCCCCCAATCCGGCACCGTGCGCTTTGCAGGCAAGGCACTTTCCGACTGGCACAGCGATGCACTGGCCCGCCGGCGCGCCGTGCTGCCGCAAACGCCCGAGCTGGCCTTTCATTTTCAGGTTGGCGATGTGGTGGCACTGGGCCGCCACCCCCATGCCGGCCACTGCAGTGCGGCGACCGACGCCCGCGCCATCCACGGCGCCATGACGGCCGCCGCGGTGGCTCTACTGGCCGGTCAGGACTGTCATGTGCTGTCGGGTGGAGAACGCCACCGCACCCATTATGCCCGCGTGCTGGCCCAGCTGTGGGACGAGGCCCCGGCGGCCAAGCCCCGCGCCCTGTTGCTGGACGAGCCAACCGCAGGCCTTGATCTGTTTCACCAGCATGCCATTTTGAATAAAGCACGCGCGCTGGCCACCGAAGGTGTCGGGGTACTGGCCGTACTGCACGATCTTAATCTGGCCGCCAGCTATGCTGACCGCGTGGTGCTGATTGTGCGCGGACGGGTGGCGGCCTGTGGCGCGCCGTTCGATGTGCTGACCGAAGATTGCATCCGCCGCATCTGGCAGGTCGATTGCGCCATCATGGCCGACAGCCGCGGCAACCGCCACATCGCCACATTTCCCTCACCCCAGACGTAACGCCAAAACCGCGAAGAAAACAGGGATTTACCACCGTCACAGCAGTGTCAGAAACATCGCGTAAGGGCTTATCGGTCACCCCAGTGTAAGGGATCAACCGATGCAACGCCGCACCTTTCTTGCCGCCATGCCGCTGGCCGCCGCCACGGCCATTGCGAAAACCCGCACCACCGCGCCGCAGCCCGCACCGGTTGGCACCGCGCCGAAGCTGCATTTTCGCGCCGATGGTCGTTTCAAAATTCTGGCAATCAGCGATCTGCATTTCGGCCCAGAAGTCGATCCCTTTGCCGTGGCGCTGATTGAGGAGATGATCACTAAAGAGCAGCCCGATCTGGTGATTGCCAATGGCGATAATCTGATGGGCGGCGATTCCAAAACCGTTTCCGAAGTTGAAAATGCCGTCGGACAAGTGGCACAGGCGATGGAAAAGATGGGCGTGCCGTGGGCGGTCACGCTGGGCAATCACGACCGGGAACATTTTGAGCATACCGGCCTTTCCGACGAAGCCTTTTTCGCCCTGTTTGAAAAGCAGCCCCATAACATCAATCGGGGCTGGGCGCGTGGCACCACCGGCATCGGTAACACCAACCTGTTGCTCTGGCAGTCGGATGGCAGAAAACCGATCGCCAATCTCTGGCTGCTCGATTCCGGGCGTGGCGTGGCCGACAAATCACTGCGCTATGAATGGGTGAAGAATGAACAGATCGCCTGGTACCTGCGCCGTTCCACCGAACTGGAAAAGCAGTATGGCAAGCTGCCTGCGCTGATGTTCTTTCATATTCCCGTGCGCGAATTTATTGATCTGGCCGCAAGCAAAAACTTCATCGGTAGCCGCGGCGAAGACGAAGCCCCTTCTGCCGTCAACAGCGGCCTGTTCGCGGCGGCGCTGGAACGCGGCGATGTGATGGGCATGTTCTGCGGCCATGACCATCAGAACAATTATATTGGACGTCAGCGCGGCATTGCGCTTGGTTTCATTGGGGTAACCGGCGTGCTCAACGCCTATCCGCACATCCATGAAAGCGACCCGGCCAATGCCCGATTACGTGGTGGCCGTGTCTTTGAACTTTCCGCTGATCAGCCCGGCAGATTTAAAACCTGGGTCCGGTTACGGGATGGTTCGATCAACTGGGAAAGCTGGATTGATGCATTGGCATACCCCCTCCCTAAAGTGACATAAAAAAACGGGGCTGCCAAACAGCCCCGTTTTGCAGTATCGCGCAGATATCCGCCGGTTACGGCGTCGTGGTCGCAAACTTCGGCAGCTTAGCGATACGCTCGATCAGCAGATTCGACAGCGTCACGTCATCCTTCAGCGACGGATGGCCATGGCAGGCACTGTATTCGAGTGCACCATATGGTGCCAAATCAACGTCTTTGATCCCGGCCTTTTTCAGCCCTTCGGTCACCGCCGTGACATTTTTGAGGAATTCGCCGTCAAAGCTGATCGACGATGCCATCAGAATGAAATGCGCCTTAGGGTTCCTAGCATGAAGGTCTTTGACGAAGGCGATATAGGTGCGAACGTAATCGGCATCAAGCTCATCCCGGCTTTTCCAGGATTCCGTCGGTGCCAGCTGGGTCGAGAAATCATTCGTACCAAGACCAATGATATAGACATCCGGCTGCCAGCCATCCTGCGGCGCAGGGGCGGATTTGTCGAACAGGCTGTACTGATACAGCACCGGCAACGTCACGCCATGATCGATATCGGAATAATTGCGCACCATACCGCGACCGGAAAAGGCCATAATGCGATAAGCGGCACCGAAATGCTTGGCAGTCTGCGGCGGGAAGCCTTCCGATGTATCGGTGGTGTCGCGGACATCATCGGTGGTGCAAACAGTCCCGCGCGAGATGTTGCCATAACCGACGGTGAAGGAGTCACCAATGAATTCGATACGGCGGTCATATTGCGGCGCAGGCAGTACGGCATCGCTTGACGGAACATAGAAACCATCAAACGTCCCCATGGAATTCTGCGTCTCGCTGATCTTTTCCAGCCGAATGATATGACGACCGGGGCCAAGATCCTTCAGCGCCACTGTGACCTTTTTAGGCCGTGTCAGCGTCAGTTTATGTACCCCGTCGATATAGAGATACAGACTGTTCTGATCATCATCAACTTTGACATCGACCGCATCGCCGGTGAACTGCGCCTCGAAATAGACGCCGGGCCAGGCATAGGTATAGCTGGTCTGGCCATCGGCCAGATGCATCACCGCACGCCCGCCGACATACATCGGCAATACCACGCTATCCGCAGCAAACGCGCCAGCGGTCATCGCGGCGGCCGCTAACATTGCACTTAAAACCAAAGATTTCATCGGATGGAACACCCTCGGATGGACACAACAAACTACTGACACAACGCATTGAGCTGCGCGGTGAAATTATCCGGCCCCGGCGGCAACGCAACGCCCCGGGCAAAGGCTGCCCGCTGCTGGATGCCGCCGCCCCAGGCTTCACGCACCTGAGCATAACTGGCATAGACCGGATCGCTTTGGGCTTCTTCCAGCGTCACCAGCTTGAAGCGCTTGGCTGTTAGAAGACCAAGCACAGCGGGCAACATCTCGGCATCAAACGCACCGATATGCAGCAGGAAAACATGCTTGATGTCATGGCCGAAAACCTGACGGGCTTCCATGCGTCCCTGATCCATCGCCGCAGCCGCTGCCGCCAGATAGTGCGATTTCAGCCATTCAACACCGGCACTATCCTGTTTGGCCAGACAGCGCGCATACGGCGGATTATAATCATAATCGTTGAAGCCAAAGCTGATATCGGCAATGCGATAACCTTCCTTGGTCAGATACGCGGCCAGTTCGGCGCGCTTTTCCGGCGTATCACCGGCACGCAGGAACGGCAGGCGCAGGAAATGCCAATCGGTATCACCAGCATACTCTTTCAGCGTCGCTTCATTGGCACGAATATCGGCAACAAACGCGGCGGCGGTGACATCGTTGGGATCGCCATGGGTGTAGGTGTGGTTACCGATCAGATTCCCGCTGGCGCGCCAGGCTTTCAGCGCCTGAACCGTATCGTCACCCTCTTTCAGCGCCACACCGTTAACAAAACCATAGACCGGCGGGGCCTTGGCTTTTTTCAGGGCATCAACCACCTTCTGCACGATCTCGGTGCGCGTCACCCCAGCCGGGGCGACGTTATGGCTGGGCACATCGTCAAAGGTGATGGCAACTTCCGATACCGGGGCGGCCACAGCGGTTCCTATGGATCCGGCAGCCCCAAACAAACCAATCAGGCCCCATACTGTAATCTTGCCCCATACAGATATTCTGGCAGTGGACCAGCGTGCAGACAGCCTCGGCATTGGTTCCCCTCATGGTATGGTTTTGGTTAAAGAGTTGTTGGCGCAACCTAATCCGCTCGCGCGCGTATGTCTACGCTTGCGCTTTACACCAGAAAATACCCACGCCCGGATCGCCGCATTTTGGTCCCCCCTGCGGCAACCCGCGCAGGGGGGCCCCCTTCAACCACACCGCATTCGCCAGTATAGACGCCCGCGTCCACCTGCTTGAACGCGGGGCGGCACATAAGGGATATGAAAGCATATGAGCACGGATTCCGGTTCCGCAAAGAATGACCGCTTCGGTCTGGACGCCTATTCTCCGGCAGAAGTTCAGGCAAAAGTTGAAATACTGGGCGTAAAAAAGGCCCGCATGCCCTTTCTCGCCTGTTTCATGCTGTCGATGGTGGCCGGTGTCGGCATCGGTCTGGGCGGCATGTATTACAGCCTTGTGCTGGGCGACCCGACGCTTGGCTTTGCTGCCAGCAAGCTGCTCGGCGGGCTGGTGTTCTGCCTTGGCCTGTCGATTGTAGTGATCGGCGGCGCCGAACTTTTCACGGGCAATTGCCTGATCGTTATGGCCTGGGCCAACCGCCAGCTCTCCACCATGGGTGTTCTGCGCAACTGGTCCATCGTCTGGATCGGCAACTTTGTCGGTTCGCTGGTACTGGTCTACCTGCTCTATGTCTCGAAATATGCTGACGCCAATCACGGTGCCGTTGCGGCAGCCCTGATTAAGGTGGCAGCGGGGAAGACCTCACTCGACTTCACCACCATCTTCGTGCGGGGCATTCTGTGTAACCTGCTGGTCTGTCTGGCCGTGTGGCTGACCTATGCCGGTCGTTCGGTGGTCGACAAAATGTCGGCGATGATCCTGCCGGTGGCCGCCTTTGTCGCCGCAGGCTTTGAACACTGTGTCGCCAACATGTTTTTCCTGCCGATGGGCTATGTGCTGCTGCACACCGGTCACGCAGCCCCCGAGGGTGTCGACGTTTCCGCGCTGACCCTGCCGGGCATCGTGCACAATCTGGTTCCGGCGACGCTGGGCAACATTGTCGGCGGCGCGGTCTTTGTTGGCATCGTCTACTGGCTGATCTATCGCAAGAGCATCGGCGGCACCCCAAGCGGCGCGAAGTAATCTTCAGAACAAACTGTATTGTTGCTGTTTGGGCGGACTGGGGGGCGTATCATCACGCCGGACCAATCCGCCCAAACTTTTTAGGAACCGCGATGGCCCCCTTGGCCGCACGGCACCCTGCCAGAAGCGTTCCTGCGCATAAGACAGCATGAGATAATCACGCGCCCGCGTCATCGCGACATAGAGCAGGCGGCCTTCTTCGGCGATTTCCGCCTCAGACTGGGCATAGGTCAGCGGCATCAGGCCTTCCTCCAGCCCAATCACAAAAACCGCGGCAAATTCCAGCCCCTTGGCCGCGTGCATGGTCAGCAGCGAAACCCGCTCGGCACGCAGATCATAGAAATCCGCTTCGTTCGCCAGCGCGACCTGTTCACGCCAGAGCGCGTCTTCAGGGAATTCTGCGGCCAGTTCGGCAAGCCAGCGCTGCGCCTCGGCCAGATGGGCCGTATCGACACTACCCGTAGCCTGAACCAGAGCCACCGCAAGCGCCAGACGCCCGCCAAGATCCTCGCCCTCGACCGATTTCAGTGCCGCCAACACCGCCGTCACGCCAGCATGATCGATCAGTCGATCGGGGCGACTTTTCTGATGTGGAATAGCAGCCCGATCAAGCGCCTCGCATAAGGCCGCGCCTTGCGCATCGGTACGATAGAGCACAGCGAAATCGCTGAACCCCAGCGCCCGGCCCCGCTCCGCCGTCAGCATATCGTGGCCGCCCATCAGTTCGGCAATTTTGGCCGCAACGAAATCGGCCTCGGCCCGTTCATCCGCCGCGCCATGAAGCAGCACCGCCTCACCCTCGGCCCGCACGCCAGCGCGCGGGATGTCGGAGGCCGGATCGGGCATCCGCCCCATCAGCGCGCCGGATGCCGTGATGATGGCATCGGTCGAACGGTAATTGCGCATCAGGCTAAGACGCAACGACAGAGGGTGATCCGCGCCAAAACGGGCAAAACAGCCCTGATCGGCGCCGCGGAAACCATAGATTGCCTGATCGGCATCGCCGATAACACACAGATCGCCCGTGCAAACCAACTGCAGCAGGCGATACTGCCCCGGATCGATATCCTGAAACTCGTCAGCCAGCACATGGTCAAAGCGCCAGCGCGCCGCCAGCGCCGCATCCTTTTGCAAGGCTTCCACCGCCAGCAGGATCAGATCGTCAAAATCGATCCAGCCTGCAACATGCCCGGCCTCTTCCAGCGCGGCACAGGCGGCCAGAACCTCGTCCGCCCTGGCCTCGCCACTGCGCTTGGCCCGACTGACCTGCTGCAGCAGGCTGGCTGCCACCTTGGTACTAACGCCAAGGGCGGCGGTCAGCACAGCGCAACGCTCATCGTCCCCGGCCACGCGCCAGCCTTCGGCAAGGCCAACCGTGGCCCCGCCATCTTTCAGAATGGCTAACCCCAGTGAATGAAAACTGTGCACCGGCGCAGCACAACTTGGCAGCAGGGCGGCGATGCGGGCCTTCAGTTCTTCGGTCGCGCGGCGGGTAAAGGTCACAGTCAGGCAGCGTTCCGCCGCCGCACCACGCGTGGCAATCAAGTGGGCGAGCCGATGCACAATGAGCCGCGTTTTGCCCGCCCCCGGCCCGGCGGTCACGACAAGCGGCCCCAACGAAGCGGCGGCAGCAGCCTGATCGGCGTCGAGCGCCGCCAGCGCCCCGGTAATGCCCGAAGCCACCGGCTGGCGATATTTTTCCTGCAAGACCTGCTGCGGGGCCGGGGCTTTGGCCCGATGCGCGGGCTTTGCCATGCGCGGAGCGGCGAACAAAAGATCCCCCGCGGCAAACTGTTCGCGTTCTTCCGGCGAAAACAGCCGAATGGTGCCATATTCACCATCATACCCACCTTCGCGGAAGGTAGTTCCGGCGCGCAGGCGGGCGATGGCCTCACCAAGGCGGCTGTCAAAGGCGGTAATGTCTTCCAGTGGTACCTCGGTCAGCAGCGCCAGTTCGTTGCCCAGACCGGTGGTGCGGGCATAGGCCTCCTCCACCTTGTGCGAAGCCACGCCCACCCCGGTTAATTCGGACAGAATTTCCGGCAGCGGCACCAGAGACTGTACCGACCCCGCAGTGGCCGGACGTACCGGCGCGGCACGGTCAGCCAGAAGCTCAACCCTATGGGCCACCCCCACCGTCACCGGGCGGCCGCAGACCGGACACAGCCCACCATGCGCCAGCGTTTCTTTGGGATCGAGCCGTACAGCACAGGCCCGGTGGCCGTCGAGGTGGTATTTGCCTTCCTCGGGGAAGAACTCGACCGTACCGCCGTAACCATCGCCGTCTTTCAGAGCGCGGCGGATCGCGGCATAGGACGGATCGCAGCTGTACAGCGTGGCCTCGCGCCCCAGCTTAGCCGGGGAATGGGCATCAGAATGTGACACCAGCCGATAGCGGTCGAGCGACGATACCCGCCAGTTCATGGCCGGGTCCGACGACAGTCCGGTTTCGACCGCAAAGATATGGTTGGCCAGATCACCATAACAATCAGCGACGGAATCGAACCCCGACAACGCCCCCAGCGCCGAGAACCACGGCGTCCAGATATGTGCGGGGATCAGATCACACCCGGCTTCCAGAGTAATTTCCAGGAGATCGCGCGAATCAAGGCCCAGAATCGGCCGACCGTCGGCCGCGATATTGCCGATCTTCGCCAGCGCCGCCGCCAGCCGGTCAGCAGCGGCAAAATCCGGTATCAGAATCAGATGATGGACTTTGCGGGTGCGATCATCCTTTTTGTAGATGGTCGAAATTTCGACCGAGAGCAGAAACCGCACCGGGGCGCGGCACGACGGCGGCAATGCGGCCAGCACCGCAGCCTCGCGTTCCGCGCTTAAACGATACAGACCATCAGCCTCGATCAGCTTTTCGCCGATTTCCGCGCGCCAGCCGGGATGGACCGCATCGCCGGTGCCCACCACCGTGATTCCCTTGCGCGCGGCCCAACTGGTCAGATGCTCAAGATCGAGATCGCGGCTGGTGGCGCGGGAATATTTGGAGTGGACGTGCAGATCGGCGTAAAATGGCATAGTGGGGCTTTATCCTTCGGTGCCGAGATATGCCAGGAGTGCGGCAAAAGACCAGAGGCAAATGCAGCAGGGTACAGCCCCCCGCATTGCTGGAACGGCGGATGCCCGGTGGATGGAGGACAGTTTTTGACACTTTTTCATTTTCTTTAGAAACTATCGTGCCCTAGTGTCGCGTTTTCTTTTATGCCGGACCTCGCCGGCAGCCCCATTGCCTAAGGCTTAAGCCCCAATGAGCCAACAGCTCTCTCACGATCCCAATCTGGCCTTTCAACAGGCCCTCGCCCTGCACCGCGCTGGCCAGCTCGACAAAGCCGTCACGCTCTACCGCCCGCTGGCGCAGCGCTTTACCAGCAATGGCGAGTTGATGTTTCTGCTGGGCACCGCGCTGTCACAGCTGGGCGAGACCGAAGAGGGTATGCGCTACCTGAAAAAATGCCTCAAACTGCTGCCCAACCATACCGAGGCCCTGTCGAACCTGGGCATTGGGCTGCACAAGGTCGGCAAGCACGATAAGGCACTGGAGTGCTATGATCGCGCCTTACGCCAGAGGCCCAACTTCCCCGCCTGCCACAACAACCGCGGCACCCTGCTTAAAGACATGGGGCGGGCGGACGAGGCGCTGGCCAGTTATGACAGCGCGCTGGCCTATACCCCCAATTATGCCGATGCCTGGAAGAATCGCGGGGTTGTGCTGCAACATATGGGCCGCATGGAAGATGCTCTGGCCAGCTATGAACATGTCATCGCCTTAAAGCCCGACATGGCCGAGGCCTACAATGACCGCGCCTGCGTTCTGGTCGAGCTCAACCGCTTCGACGAGGCGGTTGCTGCCTATGACAAAGCTCTTGCGGTCGGACCGAACTATGCCGCCGCTTATAACAATCGGGGGAATCTGTACAAGACGCAAAAGCGCCCGGCGGAAGCCCTGGCCGACTATGACAAAGCCATCGCACTGCAACCGCTCTATATCATCGCCCATAACAACCGCGGCACCGCACTGCAGGACCTGGGGCGCCTGACCGAAGCCCTGGCCAGTTATGACAAGGCCGTTGAACTGGCCCCCCGATTTGCCGAAGCCCATAACAACCGCGGTAACGTCTTACGCAGTCTGGGCCAGTTAGAGCAAGCCCGCGCCGCCTGTGACCATGCCATCGCGCTGAAAGCCGATTTTACCGCCTGCTATAACAACCGCGGCAACATCCTCAAGGATCTTGGGCTGCTGGATGACGCGTTGGCCGACTATGACCACGCCCTGGCGCTGAAACCCGATTATGCCGAGGTCTATAATAATCGTGGCAATGTCCGGCGCATGATGAAACAGCCCGAACTGGCGCTGACCGATTACGACCTTGCGCTGGAACATAACCCCGGCCTGGTCGAAGCCTATAACAACCGCGGCAACGCCCTGCTCGATCTGGGCCGCAACGAAGAAGCGCGTGACGCCTTCACCGCCGCCATAGAACGGCGCGACAGCTATGCCGAAGCCTATAACAACCGTGGCAAAGTGCAGGAACTTCTCGGCAATCTCGACGAAGCGATCATCGACCTTGACCGGGCCATCGAACGCATGCCCACCTTGTCGGCCGCCCATTATAACCGTGGCAATGCGCTCAAAGCGCAGAACAAGCTCGAAGACGCCATGGCATCCTATGACCGCGCCATCAGCCTGCAGCCCAACTATGTCAGTGCCCGCAATAACCGTGGCAATTGCTACATGGCACTCGACCGGTATGAAGACGCGCTGGCCGATTACCAGGTGGCGATTGATGCCAAGCCCGAAGGCATGGAAACCTATAATAATCAGGGCAACGCCTATCTGCACCTGTTGCGCTTTGACGAAGCGGAGCGCTGTTACGACCGCGCCATTGAACTCGATGAAACCTTCGCCGAAGCCTATTGGAACAAGGCGCTGCTGGCGTTACTGCGCGGGGATTTCGATGCGGGCTGGCCACTGTATGAATGGCGCTGGAAACGCAGCGCCGCTAAAACCTATACCCGCAGCTTCATTCAGCCGCGCTGGAATGGCGAAGATATTGCAGGCAAGACACTGCTGATCTATGGCGAACAGGGGTTGGGCGATTATATTCAGTTCAGCCGCTATATTCCGGCCCTGTGCGCGATGGGCATCAAGGTCGTGGTCGAAGTGGCTGTTGAGCTGTTCGATCTCCTAAGCACGCTGCACTGCCCGGCGGAATTTGTTCACGCGGGCACTGCACTACCCGATTTTGATCTGCACTGTCCGGTGATGAGCCTGCCGCTGGCCTGCCGCGGACAGCTGCCTGACTTTCCCGCCGACATCCCCTATCTGTTTGCCGATGCGGAAAAATCCCGTGCCTGGCAGCAAAAACTCGGGGCCAAAACTAGCCCGCGCATTGGCCTGGCCTGGTCGGGCAAGGCGATCCACCCCAACGACCGTAACCGCTCGATGCAGCTTGCCGCGCTGGCACCAATTCTGGCTTTACCGGCCGAGTTTCATATTCTGCAGAAAGAAATCCGCCCGGAAGACGTTCCCGCGCTGGGCCAGCACAAACTGCACAGCCATTGCGACGAACTTACCAATTTTTCCGACACAGCAGCCCTGATCGATCACATGGATCTGATCATCAGTGTTGATACCTCGATTGCCCACGCCGCCGCCGCCATGGGCAAAGAGGTCTGGATGATGCTGCCGCAGCTACCCGATTGGCGCTGGCTGATGGGGCGGTGCGATACGCCCTGGTATCCCACCGTCACCCTGTACCGTCAGCAGACGATCGGCGACTGGTCCGCCGTCATCGCAGCCATCGCCGAAAAGCTGACAACACGCTGCGCAGGCTGAAATTATAGCTGCACAAAGGTCGGAATCAGACCGAGCAGATAGGTCACCGATTCAATGTGACCGGAGACGATCACCTTCAGCCGGCACAGCTCGTCATTATAAATAGTGTCGAGTTTCAGCGCCGCCTCGCCCGGGCGGTGCAGCGAAGCCGTTTTGGTCAGCTGGGCAATAATCTTTTCCGCCATCGCCGCATCGACGGCATCAATATGCAGCACACTCGACACTTCGATCGGGCGGACCGAACGCTCGGTACTGGCGATGGCCGCCGGGGTGGCGGTGCGGGTAAAGGCCGCCAGATCTTCCGGCGCGATGCGATACTGTTTGCCGATGCGCATCGCCTTGAGCTGCCCCTCATGGACGAAGTTCAGCACCGTTTTGGCATGTAATTTCAATTTATTGGCGACTTCCGAAACCGTAAAAAATTCCTGCACCATAACAGCCTCACCTTCGCTAAACGGGGTTAATGTAGGTACTTTGCGCACCTTATAGCATTTTAGGGAACGATAAGGAACTACAAAGGCGATTGGCGCCCTTTGCTGCAGATTTGACTTCGGGCCAGGACGGCTCAGAATTGCAGACTTATATTTGCCAAGCGCGAACCCAAGGAGCCCGCCATGGACCAGAGTTTCTATGATTTCAGTGCCAAATCATTGAGCGGTCAGGATGTCAGCCTGTCCAACTTTGCCGGCAAGGTGGTTCTGGTCGTCAATACCGCCAGCAAATGTGGCTTCACCCCGCAATATGCCGGGCTTGAAAAACTCTATCGCGCATTAGGACCGGCCAAATTTGTTGTGCTGGGTTTCCCCTGCAATCAGTTCGGCAATCAGGAACCCGGTGGTCCGGACGAAATCAACCAATGCCTGGTCAATTATGGTGTCAGCTTCCCGATATTCGCCAAGATCGAGGTCAATGGCAGCAACACCCACCCATTGTTTGCCTGGCTCAAAGATCAGTTATCGGGCATGGGGGGCAAGGCGATCAAATGGAATTTCACCAAGTTTCTCGTCGGCAAGGACGGCGAGCCGATCAAGCGCTTTGCCCCGGCGACCTCGCCGGAGTCGATTGCCGATTCCGTGCGCGAAGCCATCGACATGTAAGGCTTGCAGAACAGCCCTGACAGCCAGGGCTAAAATAAAAAGGGCGAGCGGTAACCCGCTCGCCCTTTTTTGTATTCCGTCCCGATCCGCAGCTTAGAACGGCAGCGCGGTCGGGTTAAAGTCGTTACGGGTCGGTTCCTTCTTGGCCTCTTCCAGAGACCAGCCGCCACCCAACACGCGGTAAAGACCAACCACCGATTCAAGCCGCGCCAGACGGATCTGCGCCAGCGTATCCTGGGCCGTGAACAAGGTCTGTTCGGTATCGAGCACCGTCAAAAGGTCGGACACCCCTTCGCGATACTGCAATTCAGAAATCCGAAAAGCTTCCTTGGCATTGGCGACCTGATCGGTGATCAGCGCCTCACGCTGCGCCAGCGACGATGTCGAACCCAACGCGGTTTCGACATCCGACAAAGCGCTCAGCACGGTGCTGCGATAGGTGGCAATCTCCTCCACTTCGACCGCCTTGTAATAGTCGCGGGTCGAAGACAGCGTGCCGCCATCAAAAATCGCCTGCAGGGCGGTCGCACCAGCAGTCCACGCCAGATTTTGCGGGCTGATCAGGTTGGAGAAGGCCGAGCTGGAATAGCCGCCTGAACCGGTCAGACTGATCGACGGCAGGAAGGCGAGACGGGCCGCGTTGAGGTTGGCGTGCGAGGCCTTCAGGGTTGCCTCAGCCGAAGCAATATCGGGGCGGCGGGCCAGAAGATCGGACGGCAGACCAGGCTGCACCGGCGGGGCGGACAGTCCATCCAGTGTGGTGCCTTTGACATCAAAACCTTCCGGGGTCTTGCCAAGCAGGATGGCCAGCGCATAGCGCGCTTCGCGTTCATATTCCTCATACTGGGGAATGCTGGCTTCCGTGCTGCGCAAGGTGGCCGTCTGCTGCGCCAGTTCCAGATTGGACGAGGCGCCGTTCTTCACCTTGGCTTCAGTAATGGCCAGAATGCGCTTAGCGGCATCGACGTTGTTACGGGCGATGTTGAGCCGGTCACGATAGGCCAAAACCGAGAAATAGGCATTGGCAACGTCGGCGCTGACGGTGAGCCATTCGGTATCGCGGGTAAAGACGGCGGCGCGGGCAGTTTCACGCGCGGCACTGACCTTCTCGCGATACTTACCCCAGAAATCGAGTTCGTAGCTGGCGGTAAGGTTGGCACCAAAGCTGTTGGCATTGGTTTCGCGGCGTACGCCGCCGGTCGTCGTCTTGCTGCCGCTGCGGCTGACCGTGCCTTCAGCACTGACGGTCGGGAACAATGCGGCCCACGCCTCGCCGGTCTGGGCCCGGGCCTGCTCAACACGCGCACCGTAAATCGCCAGATCGAGGTTACCGATCTTGGCCTCGTTCACGAGGCCAGTCAGCTCATCACTGGAAAAGGCTTTCCACCACTCCGCAGAGACGGCCGAATTCTCGGCATTCTCCGGCAATGGCGCGGTAAAGGCCTTGGGCAATTCTTCGGGCTTCATTGCCTGCGGCACTGACGTGCAGGCGGTTAACGCCAGAGCCAATACGGCCGCGGAAACGGAGCTTAGGAGAATTCTCATGAAACCACTCGCTGCTTAAATATCAGATCCACGACGCAATCGTCGGGTATTATATGGGTACGCCCGCACGACTGCCAACATCAACAGCCGTTTCTAACCCGCATTGCAAGGAATTGTGTCATATTTTCGAACCGGCAAGAAGTTAGGACGGCCAGGAAAGTCCCGGTCTTGGGGGCCCCGAAACAACCCGACCGTCCCAAGACTGTGTCCGATGGTGGAGCGCCGATGGGGACACAGTCTAGTCACCCCACCCCGCTGTAGCCATCACTTTTACGCGATGGCAGCAAAGATACAGTGACATTGGTTACCGCTTGGTGAGCGTTAACGTGCCCCACAATGGGCCAGGGGCCTCCGATACGAAAGATCCAGAGGGGTAAGAAATTGTATCCGACTGTCGCTGCCAGGTTGAGGCTGATACGGATCGCGACCGAAAACTTACCCCGGGCAATTTCCTTAGCGAAGCAGGCTTGTGCCTTGGGTCGTTCAACGGACATAAATGACCCGTAACATCCCGATTATAGCAAGGAAAACACACATGACCTGGTCAGGGTTGTTGCCGAATTTCGGCCCCGCAGTCACCCCGATTCTACTGCTGCTGGGTTCAAATGTTTTTATGTCTTTTGCCTGGTATGGCCAGCTTAAATACCCGCACGCCCCGCTGTGGCAGGTCATCCCGGTCAGTTGGGGCATCGCTTTTTTTGAGTATTGTCTGGCCGTGCCGGCCAATCGCATCGGCTATCAGGTCTATTCCGCCGCCCAGCTCAAAACCCTGCAGGAGGTGCTGACGCTCAGCGTTTTTGCCGTATTCTCGGTGACCTATCTGGGCGAAAGCATCAAATGGAATCAGATCGTCGCCTTCGCCCTGTTGGGTGCGGCAGCGTTTTTCGCTTTTCACAAATGGAACTGATCACGACAAAAAAGTAGGGCTACAAGGGCACTTAAGCGGCCCTTGGGCACATCACCACGCCTTTCAGGTCGCGTTATGCCAGGGATCGCTGGAGAAATCCGACACCCGGGTCATAGAGATGCGGATGGATCGCTGCATACCGAAATAGAACACCACCTTCATTTCGTGGGTCTGAGGGTTCCATTCCATCTGCGGGGCGACCCCACCGGGTTTACGGAACACCTTGCCATCGAAATCCATCCGCCGCACCGGCGCTTTCGACCAGCTGGCCTCGAGCTGCTCGGCCACGCGGTTATGCAGCATGGCGCGTTCATCATCCGATAGCTCGCCTGCACCCAGAATATCCGGGGCGCTGAGCTTGACCGTGCCATCGGCCAAAATCTCCAGCCGGGCATCGACCATAACATCCGCCGAATCGATCTGACCGATCCAACGCCCCGTCGGAGGCTTTTCTCCATGCGAGCAGGCAGCCAAAAACGCCAACCCGGCCAGCAACAGGACCGAAATCCTACGCATAAATCAAGCTCCTGATTTCGTCGGTTAATTATCGTAAAAAAGGGTAAATAAGGCGTAACTAAGGTATAAACGTTGCCGTTGCGGCAATCAACCGGCACATTTGACTTGCGTCGCACAGCTTCAGGTGGCTAGCCTTACCACTTTGAAGAAGACAAAAGACAAATGGGATTACATGATGTCCGATAAGCCACAGGCCCTCCCCTCCAACTTTCTCAGCGCGTCGCTGGGGCGTATCAAGCCGTCGCCGACACTGGCGGCAGCGCAAAAGGCGCGGGAACTCAAGGCGGCGGGACGCAACATTATCAGCCTGAGCGCAGGCGAACCCGATTTTGATACCCCCGACAACGTT
Source organism: Micropepsis pineolensis (assembly GCF_055392125.1). Classification (NCBI taxonomy): domain Bacteria; kingdom Pseudomonadati; phylum Pseudomonadota; class Alphaproteobacteria; order Micropepsales; family Micropepsaceae; genus Micropepsis; species Micropepsis pineolensis. The sequence goes on along the minus strand of NZ_AP042408.1, from coordinate 1,586,593 downwards.
AAACAGGCCGCGATCGAGGCCATTCAGCGCGGCGAAACCAAATACACCGCCGTGCCCGGCATTCTCGAACTGCGCCAGGCGATTTCCAAGAAATTCAAGCGCGAGAATGGCATCGACTACACGGTCGACGAAATCTGCGTCGGCGCCGGTGGCAAGGGCATCATTTACAACGCCCTGATGGCGACGCTGAACCCCGGCGACGAAGTGATCTGCATTGCCCCCTATTGGGTGAGCTATCCCGATATCGTACTGCTCGGCGGCGGCACCCCGGTGGTGATTGAAACCAAGATCGAAGACGGTTTTGTGCTCAAGCCGGAAGTGCTCGAAAAGGCCATCACGCCCAAGACCAAATGGGTCATCTTCAACCAGCCGTCTAATCCGGCGGGTGCCTGCTACACCAAGGAACAGCTCAAAGCGCTGACCGATGTGCTGGTCAAGCATCCCCATGTCTGGGTGATGACCGACGATATCTATGAACACATCATGTATGATGGCTTCAGCTTCACCACCATTGCGGCGGCGGAACCGGCGCTCAAGGATCGCACCCTGACGATCAATGGTGTGTCGAAAGCCTATGCCATGACCGGCTGGCGGATTGGCTATTGCGCCGGCCCTTTGCCCCTGATCAAGGCGATCACCAAGCTGCAGAGCCAGTCGGTGACCAATGCCGCGTCTATCGCGCAGTGGGCCGCGGTGGAAGCGCTGAATGGCGATCAGGACTTCATCGCTGAACGCGCCAAGGTATTCCGCGAACGCCGCGATCTGGTGGTCGAAATGCTGAATAAGGCCGAAGGTATCGAAGTTCTCAAGCCCAATGGCGCCTTCTATGTCTATCCTTCGATCGCGGGGCTGATCGGCCGCAAAACGCCGGATGGCAAAGTAATCGCCACGGACGAAGACTTTGCCACCGCTCTTTTGGAGGCCGAAGGGGTCGCCGTGGTGCATGGTGCGGCGTTCGGTCTGTCGCCGTTCTTCCGCATTTCCTATGCGACATCGACCAAACTGCTGGAAGATGCCTGCGGCCGGATTCAGCGGTTCTGCGCGACGCTTAAATAATTTTAAGGTCGCGTTTATTTGATAACCGGCTGGCAGAAAAAGCTGTTGCTTCGCGACAGATCTGCCAAACTGGTAGCGTATATAAGACGGCGGGCGTTCGAATTGAGCGTCCGCCGTTTTAGGTAACGAAGCCCCATCACGCGCGAGGAGAAGATGAGTCATTTCTTACGCACATACGCCACACCGCTCTGTCTGGCCGCCTTTGGAGCCATCGGGGTCAGCGGGGCGATGATGTTCTTCGGATTGCGCAACCACCAGCTTGGCGAGCTGCACGAATGGCTCGGCATCACCTTTCTGGTTATCGCCGCGCTGCATATTTGCCGCAACTGGCGGGCGCTGCTGGCCATGCTGGCCAAAGCGCAAAGCAAGGTTATCGTCGGCATTCTGGGGACCATCGCCATTCTGCTGATCGGCTCGACCTTTTTTGGCGGCGGCGAAGGTGGCGGCCCGGACCATGGCCCCGGCGACATGCAGGCGGTCGAAATGCGCTTAAGCTATACGCCGCTGGCGCAATTGGCCCCGGCCTTTGGGCTGTCATCCTCACAGGTGGTGGCACGCCTGCGCAAAGGTGGCATTATCGTCAACGGTCCGGGACAAAATCTCACCGAAATCTCGCAAAAACAGAATGTGCCGGTACCGCGCCTGCTCAATCTGATCGCGGCGGAACCGGGCTCGATGCCGGACCCAGACTGATCGTATCCATTTAAAATAACAAAAGCCCCGGCAGCCGCTACCGGGGCTTTTTTCTGTGGTGATACCGAAACTTTGAGCGAGCCTATGGCTGTTCGATGACCATTGCCGTCTCGGCCAGTGTTTCCCACTCCTCGACCGCCACACCGGCGGTGCTGCCGCTCGCGGATGATGCCGTAAACACCGCCCGCAGGCATTTAGTGGTGACGGGTTTGAAACTCACCTCGACAAAATGATCGGTATCGGTGGCATAGGGGCTGGTGGCCTCGACCGCTTTCCAGTCCTTGCCGTCGCAATATTCCAGATGCCAGTCTTTGGGCGGGGCAACACCAATGCCGGAACCGGCAGGCTGATCGTTCCAGAAGCGGATGCGGGTGGCGTTAAAACGCACTGGCTGGCTCCACAGATAGGCGACCCAGGATTCCGGCGGATTGTTACCGGTCCAGGTACCCCACATATCGGGCGGCAGCGGATTGGCCCGAACAATGCCGTCATTCAGCGCCTTTTTCCAATATTGCAGCGGTACCGGTTCATTGGAAACAAACACCCGCGCCGCCGGTGCAATGTTGCGCTGAGCGGGCAGCGCGCTTGGTTTGGCGGGGGTAGTTTTGACCGGACGGATCGCCGCCGGACTGACGCTGTCGTCCCATTCCACCGCATCAATAGCGACCGAGCGACGGAAATGGCCGCCATCCTTGGCATCGGCAGTGTGATAGGTCAGATACCATTTGTCCTTAAATGCGATCAGACCAGGATGCGAGGTGGTCGAGGACACCGGCGGCAGAACAACCCCGCGATAGGTCCATGGCCCCAGCGGAGAGGGTGCCGCGCCATAGGCGATGCAGGCGTGATAGACCGCCGGGGTGCAGGCCGAATCCGGCCCGGCATTATTACCGGCATAGAGCAGGTAATAGACGCCATTGCGTTTGGTCAGCCATGGGGCCTCGAAAAAGCCGGTCAGGCCCGTGATGGTCTGCTCGTCTGATTTGGGTGTCACCATATCGGTGGCCAGTTCCATGGCGCGCAGCTGACCAAAGGTGCCCCAATAGAGATAGACCCGGCCATCACCATCGACAAAAGGGGTCGGATCGATATTCTGAATGTTGTTATGTTCGGGCACCGATTGCGAGGCGATCGGCCCGGCCGGATGGGCATCCTGCCACGGCCCCAGCGGGCTGTCAGACACCGCCACACCAACGCCGAAACAATCCTTGTCGGAACAGTGCGCCTGCATCACCGGGGCATAGAGATAGAACTTCTTGTTCGGTCCCTGAACAATCTGCCCGGCATAGGCACGCCCCGGCGTTGCCCATTTGAAGACGTTCTGCGGCTGCAGAAAATGCGGATAGTAATTCCAGTTACCCGACGCCACATCTTTGGTCGACAGCATCTGCCATTCGTTCATGATGAAGTCGTTGACGTCGGGCGGCGCTTCGTCCCGCCCGGCGATGATGTAGAGCGTATCGCCCACCACCAGCGGGGCCGCATCCGCGGAATAATTCTGCCCGTCCGACAGAATCGGATTATGCGTGACGTGAAGCGCGATGGGCCCCGCCGCATTGGCATGGTCGCCCGCCGCCGCCCAAACCGGCAATGTCAGCGCGATTGCCCCTGAAATGACCGCGCCAGAAAAGAATGTGTGCCTCATAACTATGCCCCCATCAAAAGAAACATCGTAAAACAACCGCCCCAAAGGGAAGCCTTGCTTGCGATGCCCACCCCGCATCAATATACTGTATACGATTTAACACTCTTCCGCCAGAGTTTCCTGACGGACGTATCCTTCTGAAATAGGGTGTCTGCCGATATGAAAGCACTGTTGTGCGCTACAGCGATGGTTCTGATTATGTCTAACATGCCTGCACTGGCTGCCAGCCCCGACACGGCTTCTGCCACACCTTCTGCCGCGTTTGCCACGGCCAACAGCGCCGACGCCCAGTTCGAAGCGATCTACACCGCCGAATGGCAGTGGCGCGGCAAGCAGTTCGCCGCCAATGAAGATTCGAGCGGCCCGCTTGCCGCCCATCTGCCCGAAGTTGGTGAAGCCGCCCAGCAGGCGCGCCTAGCGTACTGGCGCGATGTCGACAAGAAGCTCGACAGCATTGATGTCGGCAAGCTGTCGCATCAGCGCGCCGTCGATTATCAGGTCTATCGCTTTCAGATCGAAACCCTGATTGCCGATCAGGTCTACAAGACCTATCAGCGGCCACTTTCCGGCGACACCTCGTTCTGGGGCGATCTGGCCGATACGGCGCGTGGCACCTTGCATAACGAGCAGGAATATCGCGATTATTTAAACCAGATCAGCGACATCCCACGCTATTTCACCGAGAATATCGACAATATGCGGGCGGGACTGAAGCGCGGCTTCACCCTGCCACAGATCACGCTGGAGGGGCGCGACAGCTCGGTCAAAAGCGTGATCGATGCGCCAAGCCCCGAGGACAATATCTACTACACGCCGTTCAAGACCATGCCGGCCACGATCAGCCCCGCCAAGCAGGCTGAGCTGCGCAAACAGGCTGTGGCGGTAATCAGCGGCAAGATTCTGCCTGCCTATAAAACCCTGCTCAACTTTCTGCAGACCGAATATGTGCCGGGGGCGCAAAAGTCTCTCGCCGCCTATGACCTGCCCGATGGCAAGGCGTTCTATCGCGCCCAGATCCGCGAATACACCACGCTCGATATGGACCCCAAAGCCATTCACGAACTGGGTCTGGAAGAGGTCGGCAAAATCAAAACCGAAATGGCCGCGGTGATGAAGCAGGTCCATTTCAAAGGCAGCTTTGCCGATTTCCTCACCTTCCTGCGCACCGATCCGCAGTTCCAGGCCACCTCGCCGCAGGATCTGCTCAACCGTGCCGCCTGGATCGCCAAAACCGTCGACGGTAAGCTGGGGGATTATTTTGGCCGCTTGCCGCGCCAGCGTTTTGCCATCAAACCAGTGCCGGACGATGTGGCCCCCTTCTACACCAGCGGCCGCGGTGGCCCCGGCGTTTATCTGGTCAACACCTACGACCTGCCGCACCGCCCGCTTTATGCCTTGCCTGCGCTCACCTTGCATGAATCGGCGCCGGGCCACGCCTTCCAGATGCCACTGGCATCCGAGAACAAAGACCTGCCCGCCTTCCGGCGCGACAGTTACATCTCGGCCTATGGCGAAGGCTGGGCGCTGTATTGCGAACGCCTTGGCGACGAGATGGGCATGTACAGTTCGCCCTATGACCGTTTTGGCATGCTGAGCTATCAGATGTGGCGTGCCGCCCGTCTGGTGGTCGATACCGGCATTCATTCGATGGGCTGGAGCCGCGCCGACGCGCAGAAATATTTCCACGACAACACCGCCCTGCCCGACCACGAAATCACCACCGAGGTTGACCGCTATATCGCCTGGCCCGGTCAGGCTTTGTCTTATTATCTGGGTGAAGCGACGATCTGGAAAAACCGCCACCGCGCGGAAGCCGCGCTGGGGCCGAAGTTCAACATCCGCGCCTTCCATGACGCGGTGCTGGAACTGGGTTCGGTACCATTGCCGGTGATTGATGCGCGCATCGACAAATTTATCGCCGATGGCGGTAAAGGACCGTACCCGGACGGGGAATAACCAACCGACAGATTGGAAAATGCAACGGGGGCGGATCAACCGCCCCCGTTTTTTATAGTTCTGAAAGCCCCTCACCCGGAGCCCGCCCGAAGAGCGCGGCAGGATAAAGCAAACCACTCACACTTCTGTAATGCTCTGCTGGGGCTCGGTGAACCAGGCCGGGCCGCTTTCGGTGACATGGATATGATCTTCCAGCCGCACACCAAAGCTATCCGGCACCACGATCATCGGCTCGTCCGAGAAGCACATCCCCGGAGCCAGCACGGTTTTATCGCCACGCACGATATAGGGGCCTTCATGGATCGACATGCCGATGCCATGACCGGTGCGGTGGGGCAAACCGGGCAATTGATAATCCGGTCCCAGCCCGTGGCGCACCAAAAGTGCGCGCACCGCAGCATCAACACTTTCGCAGGTGGCACCAATCTTCACCGCATCAAAGGCAGTCTGCTCGGCTTGCTTTTCAATATCCCAGATGCGGCGCTGTTCATCCGTCGGCGTGCCAAAGGAATAGGTCCGCGTCATGTCCGAGCTGTAGCCATGCAGCCAGCAACCGGTATCGACCAGCACCAGATCGTTTTGCTTCACCCGCTGTACGCCGGGCAGACCATGGGGAAAGGCGGTGCCACGGCCAAACTGCACGATACAGAAGGAACTGCCGGCAGAGCCCAGCTTGCGATGCGCCGCGTCGATGAACTGCACAATGTCATCAGCCGCCATACCTTCGGCGATAATACGGGCGACGGCCTTTTGCACCGTCAGCGTCATGTTCATTGCCTGTTGCAGGATGGCGATTTCCGCAGACGTCTTGATCATGCGGCAGCCGCCAACCACCGGGCCGCCATCCAGAATTTCGCAACCGGCGTCACGCCCCAGCGCATGCACCATGGCAAAGGCCATATCAGGATCAATGGCGAGTTTGCGCAGCCCCTTCTCGCGCATGGTGCTACCTACCAGCGTGAAGGGACTTTCTTCTTCCTGCCACAGACGCAGATCGGCCTCGATCTCTAACGCAGCCTGCATCGAACCGGCTTCGAAATAGGGACCGATCAGCACCGGCTTACCCGACACAGGTACCAGCAGCGCCATCAGCCGCTCGGATGCGCCCCCCGCGATACCAGCGAAGTAATCGAGGCTCGCCCCCCGCCCGATCAGCAGCGCATCGGCACCGGCGGCGCGGATCAGGTTGCGGGCCTTTTCAATCCGCCCCTCGCGTTCTGCCGCCGTGATGGCGGGCACCAGGGTCGGCGCGACCAGTGCCGCCAGTTCTTTTTCCGGGGTTGAACCACCAATGCTCATGACACCTAACTCCTCACACAGGACGGGGCGGGCAAGCCAGGCTGCCCAATTGAATTAACCTTTTTCCGATCATACATATCCGCTTGCAACAGCAAACGCACAGTACGTATACTGTATACGTTAATTCTGAGCAAGAATGTCGTATATCTCAAAGAGATAGCGCCAGCGACACGATCAGAAAAGGAGGAAATGTGATCAAGAAAAATTCTAATTTATTCAGTAGCATTGCCACGTATACAGTATATGGTCCGGCAACACATGCGAATGCCCGTTTACGTTGTCTATATTCATGGTAGGGTAAATCTGAATGACTATCGTGGTCCAAACCTTATCCGAGCAGGTCTACAGCCTGATCCGTGACCGGATCATTTCGGGCGAACTGTCCTCGGAAACGGCGATCCGGCAGGATGCGCTGGCCAAAGAGCTGGGGGTCAGCAAGATTCCCCTGCGCGAGGCCTTTGCGCGCCTTGAGCGTGACAGCCTGCTGAGTTCAATTCCCAACCGTGGCTATTTCGTCCGCCCGCTTTCCACAGCTGAAGCCGAAGAAGTCTATGCCCTGCGCCTGAAGATCGAGCCCGATGCCGTCGGCATCGCCTGCAAGGTTGCCAGCGAAGCCGATATCCAGGCCGCCCGCGACGCCCTGCGCGCCTTTGACGAGGCGGACCCCAGTGATCGGGCAGCCCATGGCAAGCTTAACCGCGCCTTCCACATGGCGCTGGTCAGCCCGATGGCGCAGCACATCACCACCGAAATTGTCGAGCGGCTCAACATCATGTCCGAACGCTATGCCAGCAAGCATCTGGAGCCGGAAGGGCGTTATAACCGCGCCGAATCTGAACATGGCGAACTGTTGCAGGCGTGGGAAAAACGCGATGCCGCGCTGGTGACAAAGCGCATGCGCGCCCACATTCTTTCGACGCTGGAAGATTTGCGCAAACAGTTCTGAGCGATTATCCAACACACGGAATAAAAAACGACGGGGTTAAGCCCGTCGTTTTTTTTCGTTCTTAAAGTGCCGCAAGCAGCCGGTCGAGCTGCCCCATCAACTGGGCAATATCCCCGGCGCTGACATCCAGCGGCGGGCGCAGACGGATACTGTCCATACCAGCGCCCAGCAGCAGAAGATTTTCCTGCTGCAACGCCATGCCGACCAGCTTGCCCTTGAGGCCATTTAACACCGTAAAGCCCTGATAGAGACCAAGGCCGCGCACATTGGCGATTTTGCCTGCGTGACGGGCCGCCAGATCATCAAGGCCCGCCAGCAGTTTTTCGGTCTTGACCGGAACCTGTGCAATCAGCTTTTCGTCTTCGACGATCTGCCATTCGTGAACGAACCGCACCATATCGCCCAGCGTGCCGCCCCATGTGGAATCCAGTACGCCGATGTCTTTCATCGAATTGCGCATATAGACCACGCCATTGCCGAACTTCTTGGCGGTGGCAACAGCCTGCGGCGGATACGGCACTTCGAAATTATCGATGCAGAACACCTCGCCGGTCTGACCGCCCGAGGTTTGCACCTCGTCAAGGCCAAAGGCGATATCGTATTTCTGACAAAGCAGGGACAGATCGCGATAGAAGCGCCGGGGCGCAATGCGATGACCACCGGCACCCTGCAGCGGTTCCAGCACGACACCGGCGATTTCATCGCGATACCCGCTCATCAGCGATTCCAGCATGCCCAGAGTCTTGGTGACGCGGGCATCATTGTCGGCATCGGACAGGCGGGCATCATATTCGGGGAACGGTACCTGCAAATTACCCGCGACGATGCCCTGAAAATCGCGCGTGGCGATCGGGTCATTGGCCAGCGTGGTGACGTTGAGGGCATAGACCGTGCGGCCGTGAAAAGCCTGATCGAAATAGATGAAGCGCGGTGTGCGTGACAGCTTCCCCTTAGCCATCTGCTTGTGGTGATAGAGATTGATGAAATACTTCATCATATTCTCGACCGCCTCGGCACCGGAATTGACCGCATAAACCTCGACCTTGTGCCCGGCCATGCATTTGGGGGCCAGCCGGTGCAACAGCCGGTAATAGGCCAGACATTCCGGGGTGAGGAAATCCGGATTGGCAATCTTGGTATTGGCAGCAATCACCAGACGGCGGGTATAGTCCGGCTCGAACGTGCGCGGATGATTATAGCCCAACAGCTTGGAGCCATAGAGACCGCCCCAGTCGGTTATCCGGTCACCATCCACGGTTGCCAGCGCCATGCCGCGCGAATGCTCCAGATCAACAACGAACGGATATGGTTCGGCGATGACATAGTTGGACAACTCGTCCAGCATGGCGGCACTTTTGGCCTTCGGATAGACGGCCTTGGGATCAGTCATGGCACCCTCGCAAATCGGCAATTCACCTGCCAGTTGCGGGCGTCAGTTCCACCTTGGTCGGCGATGATTTCAACGCGACGACATAACCGCCATTTTCCACCTTAACCGCCTTGTCCGCCACCGCATAGGATGTGCCATCCGACGTGGTTACAGCGATGTTCAGACTGGCGGCAGGTGTGTATGCATCGGCCGGTGCCAAGGTGAGCAAAACCTTGCCCGTTTTCTGGCTATAGGCCACCTCCATGAACTTTCCCGCATCCAGTGTCAACCACAGCCCCGCCGGTGCAATAAACACGCGGGTGCGTGCGCTGTCCTTCGGCAGTATGGTTACGTCGTCACCGTTTTCGCTGACCGTGCCGCCGAATCCCACCCAGCCGAATGTGGGATGGCGTACCAGATAGGATGCCGCGCTATAGGCATGGGCAAAGAAGCTCATACCGTAATCGCCGTTGATGGCATCAAACGCCATCTTGTCGGGGAAAGAATGAAAGGCGGCAGCGCCAAAACCATCCTCGTCGATATTGCTTAACGAGCCCATCAGCCCGCCATAGGCAACCCGCAAGAGATAGATATCGGACGGATTGGCACGATAGGCATCAAACAGCGCCAGCGCGTTGTTGGACGAGCCATAGTGGTGCAGCTGGCGTTCGATACGCGACAGTTTCCCGGCATAGAGAAAATCCCAGAAGCGGCGGGCAGAACCGTTATAGCCCCAGTGCGGAATAGTCGGATCATAAGCCAGAATGACCTCTCGCGTGGCGGCGACCTTATCGGCATAACCGAAATACCGCATCCAGGCATAGACCTCGGCCTGACCGGTGGAATCCCACGGCATTTCCGAACCAAAGGGATATTTCAGGGTTTTCCAGTGATCGGCGCGGCTTTTCATCAGGGCTTCGACCGCACTGGCCTCGTCGGTCATATGTTCGCGTTTAAGATCGTTCAGGATAGCGACGAAAACATCGCCCTCCATCTGGCCGAACTGGGTGTAGTACGGCGCTTTCGACATCATCGCTTTGGTGGTTTCGGCAGCGCGCGTCAGATAGGTCTGCCAGCTTGCCCCGGTGGCCATGCCCTGATGGTAACGGGCCAACCGGTACAGCGTCCACCATGCCGCCGCGACATGGGGGTAGTTGAAGGAACGACCGATATCACCGGCATCCTTCTTGCTCCACGCCGCCCAGGTCTTCCAGTTGATCGACGGATCATAGGTGCCGGCGGGCATATGTTCGGGGTCGTAATAGAATACGCTTTTGCGCACACCATACTGATCGGGTCCGGACGACACCTGAATCGAACCCCACAGGGTGTGATTGGCGAAGGTCTCAAACTTGGCGACTTCTTCCGGCACCGGGTTGTCGAGCTGTTTCATGATCGTGGCCAGCCACGAGCCTGCCCCGCCCTCGTCGCTGAGGCCCGCCACCCACACCCGTTCATCCTCGGTGATGATCGCGTTCTTTTCGCGGTCATAGCCCATGACCGACGGGGAACGTCCAAACAGATCCTTGGGATTTTCGTACCACTGCCGTGTCGTCAGGAAATGGCCCATATCGGCAACCTTCTGCGCCTCGGGCTTGGTCACCAGATATTGCACCGTCTGCTCGGAACCATCGGCATAGCTCAGTGTCAGCCGTGCCCGGCCATGGATTTTGCCCGTTACGCTATAGCGCAACCAGCCGCCATCGACCGGCTTGGCTGCGCCGATTTCCAGCGCGCCAGCGGGATAGACCGATACAGATGTGATCGCCTGCGCCGCATGCACGAACAGACTGGCGGGCAGATCATCGGGCACGATATAGCCCGGCACCCCCACCGCCACCGGGCGGTGATTGGCGATCAAGGTGTCTTCGATTTTGCGCACCGCCGGGGCCAGCACAAAGCGCACACCAAGGGTGCGGCTTTCACCCGGCTTTAACACGAGCGATGTCGGCGTATTCCACTGCTGCACGCCCTTCCAGTCGGTATCGGCAAAACCTTTGGCGGCCACCATCCAGTCGTAGAAGCCTTCAAAGGTCATATTGCGCGGCTCTGGGTCGTGATAGATCGCCAGCGGCTTGTCGGGGCGGCCGTCCAGAATAGGCTTATAAAGCTCGAACGGCGTATTTTTTTCCGGCAGCACCAGCAGTGCCGGGCCGGAGCCATTCAGCCGCGTCACCTGCAGATAACCGCCATCGCGACCGACATAGGGATCGTAGAAGGAATTCTTCTCGTGCGCTTCATCCAGCTCGCGGCCGGAGACGACATTGTCGAACACCATGGCAAGGCCAAGCCCGCCAATCTCGATCGCCCTGGCGGTGGGATTGGTCAGCGTAAAACGCAACGCCAATTTGCCATCGACCACGGCCCAGCTGCGCGTGACCTGCAACGGAAAGTCTGCCCCCTTGCTGGGGGCAAAGCTGGCGCTGATGTCTGCCGCAGCCAGCACACCCGCCACCGGGGACAGCACCTTGACCGGGGCACGCTTAAAGGCAGTGGAATAATCATGCCAGTCATCGCTGCCCACGTCGCGCAGCCGCACATCCAGATCACCCAGACGATAGGCGCCATCACCGAGCCGCTTGGGGAATTTGGCCGACGGGGCAAAATCAAAATCCTTCACCCCATTGGGGGCCAGCGAAACCAGAGTTTGCGAGGTCTTCTGTAGGGATAAATGGAAATCTGCCGTATCAAAGGCACTGACCGCCGTATCGGAATCGCCCCACAGACTGATTGCTGCGGCCGATGGTGCCATCAGCGCCGCCGCCCCACCCAGCGCCAGCATCACGGAAAACCGCCGGGCCATACCGCCCCGAGAACGCACCAGCCGATTCAGCATCACCCACCCCACCAGATTTAGAGATATAAAAACGGTAACAGGCTTCAAAAAAACGGCGTCTGCCGGACTTTGTCTCCGGCCGAGCTGCATTCAGACAGCGCAACCGAAGCATCGTGCAGGCAGACGCCAGGATTGTTTCGCCCGAGTAATGACCATGGGGAGGCAGTCCCCGCAGCAAAACAATTGAAGCGCTCGAAGAACATCTTCGAGCAAAGCCATAAGCCACACACCACCACGGATCCGTTGCAGACGTTCAAACCACCCAAGCGTACCCAAAACGTCCCCTTCAACGGCACTCGCACCAATGCGATAAAGAATATGGTTCACTACCTTGAGCGTCAAGTATAAATTATACAATATGCACACCCAGACCAGCGATTGCTCTTGCGGGTGGCGCCTGGCCGAACGTTAGTCGAACCAATTACCAAGGGGGTTATTTTGCGAACCGCATTCCATCTTGTTCTGGCCGGGGCATTTGCCGCCACCGTCACCGCCGCATCCGCCGCCCCGCCCAGCGGCGGTTGGGTCTTTGGCGCCGGACCGGATTTTCCCGGCTTCACCCGCATCATCGTCAAACAAGACGCTGGCGGATGGCAGGGCACGGTCACCTCGCGCTGGTATGGCGATCAGGACATGCGCGACATCCGCGTTGTGGGCGATACGCTGACCTTTCACCTGTCGAATGGTAACCCGCGCCTCAAACTCTATGACATCACGCTGAAAGCCGAGGGTAACAAGGCCCGCATGAGTGGGCGGGTGTGGGATTCCGTCTTTGATATTCCTGCCAGTAAGGCCAGCCCGAAAGCCCTGGCGGCGCAGGCGTTTCATACCACCACACTGCCGCCGCATCGTGTGGTGGCACAAAAGAACCTCGCCGCGACGCCACCGATGGGCTGGAGTTCGTGGAACAAATTCGCCGATCACATTGACGATGCCACCATCCGCCAGATTGCCGATGCGCTGGTCTCGTCAGGCTTACGCGATGCGGGCTACAGCTATGTCAACATTGACGATGGCTGGCAGGGCAAGCGCGATGCCAGCGGGCGGTTGCAGCCCAACAGCCATTTTCCCGATATGAAAGCACTGGCCGATTATGTGCATGCACGCGGCTTAAAGCTTGGCATCTACACCTCGCCGGGGCCGAAATCCTGCGCCGGTTATGAGGGCAGCTATGGCCATATCCAGCAAGACGCCAAAACCTTTGCCGTGTGGGGCATCGACTATCTGAAATATGATCTGTGCTCGGGCGAGGCGTTCTATTACACCGCCGATACGGTCTATGGCACCTATCAGGAAATGGGTGAAGCATTGAACGATGCCGGGCGCGATATCATCTACAGCCTGTGCGAATATGGCCGCTTTGATGTCGGCAGCTGGGGCCGCGATGTCGGGGGCCATCTGTGGCGCACCACCGGCGATATCGAGGACAAATATGATGTCATGGCGGTGATTGGTTTCGACAAAAATGGCGTGCCCAAACACACCGGCCCCAATGGCTGGAACGACCCGGACATGCTGGAAGTCGGCAATGGCGGTATGACGGCGGACGAGTACAAAACCCATTTCAGCCTGTGGGCGCTGATGGCCGCACCGCTAATTCTGGGCAATGATGTCCGTGCCATGACGCCGAAAACCGTGGCGATCTTAAGCAATAAGGATGTGATCGCAATCGACCAGGATAAAGCCGGGGCGCAAGGGCTGCCGTTTAAAAAGGATGGCAAGATCGAAATCTGGACCAAAAAACTGGCCGACGGTTCGGTGGCGGTTGGGCTGTTCAATCGCGATACGGCGGCGCGCGACGTGGCAGGCAACTGGGCAGACCTCAACATTAAAGCCACCACAATCCGCGATCTCTGGTCAAAGGGGCAAAGCGCAGCGGACGCCACCTATCACTACACCATACCGGCCCATGGCGTGGTCCTGCTGAAAATCACCCCATAGCAGCGCAATAAAAAAGCCCCGGATGATCCGGGGCTTTTTTTTCGGCTATTTGCCTGCGGGCTGATCCACCAGCGTACGAGTGAAGAAATCATAGACCGTATGCAGATAATAGTCGGTATAGGTGTTGTGCGTACGGTTTGGGATAATAACAAACTCGTGCAACTTTCCGGCATCGACCAGCGCCTTGTGCAAGCGCATCGAGGCGGCAATCGGTACATTATCATCCAGATCACCATGGATGATCATCAGCTTGCCTTTGAGGTTACCAGCCACCGGAATATTGGAATTTTTCTCCCACGTTGCATCATCGGCGGCCCCCATGGTCACCTCGGGCCACCAGGCTTTATCCAGCCGCGGGTCCTGAATGCCTGAGCTGGCAATGGCCGCCTTGAAGAATTCCGGCCGCCGTAAGATAAAGCGTGCGGCATCATAACCGCCCGCCGAATGGCCATAGACGCCGACGCGCGTCAGATCCATATACGGGTATTTTTCCGCCATAGCCTTCAGGGCATGGATATGATCGTCGATCCCAACCTCGCCCATATTCTGATAGGCTGGCAGGCGAAACGCCTGACCGCGCTGCGATGTACCACGACCATCGACCGAAACAACAATCACACCGATTTCGGCCAGCGTATTAAGCGACGACGCAACATTGCGTTCAAAGCTTTCATCGACCACATGAGTGGTCGGCCCGGTATAAACATAGTCTATCACCGGATATTTGTGCGACGGGTCAAAATTCCGTGGGCGGTGGATCATGCCATAGAGCATGGTCTTGCCATCATCGGCCAGCATTTCAAAGGGCTCCGGTGGTGTCACTCCGGCGGCATAGAGCGGGGCCGGATCCGCCTTGCCCAGTTCCAGCACGATATGGCCATCGGTGGCGGCACGGATCACGGTGCGGGTCGGCACCGTCGGGCTCGACATTTCATCGAGAATCCATTTGCCATCTTCCGAAACCGTGGTGCGATGGTCGAGCGGCTCGGGCGTCAGATTGACGATGCCACCATCAAGCGAAACAGCATACAGGCTGTTGAAATAGGGATTGACGCCCGCCTCGCGCCCGTTACCACGGATCAGGATCGGCGCCCCTTTGGCCACGCGCACAATCTCCGCCACCTCCCAATTACTGGTGGTCAGTGCCTTGCCACCCGCCGCATCACTACCCGCGGGCAGAAAATAAAGCTGCGCCCAACCGCTGCGTTCAGAAATGCTGAGATAGCCACCCAGTTCCGGCGCACTGCGAATGGAACTCGACGTAACGGTAACCAGCGGCTTGATCGCTTCACGGACAACGATGTGTCCTTGCCCGCTGGCAGGATCAACCGTGTACAGATCGACCTCACCATAGCCGCGGCGGGTCCATTCATACATAACGCGGCCATTTTCCCACCACAGCGGCGGATCACCCGGCCACAGTTCAGACAGGCTGGGCACATTCAGCTCTTTAATCTGGACCTTGCCCTTCAGCGCACCGCGCACATCAATAACAATGGGCTGAAACTGCGGCACATCCTTTGCACCCGCCGTGGGATAAACCGTTGTGAACATACGCGGGAAACGATCATCCGGCGGGGTTTGCTGCACTTCATGCCAGATATAGGCGTTGTTGCGCAAAAGCCGATAGGTCAGCAGGCGCGTGCCATCTTCCGACCATTGCACCGCCAGTGGCATCGGCGGGGTGTCGGAATTGGCTGCCGCCATATCGCCAAACAATGGATAATTGGTGCCATAGCGTTTGTCGAAAGAACCGTCTTTGGTCAGCGCGACGTTCTTGCCGGTTTTGACATCGACAAGATACAGATTATAGCCACGGCTGATCACCTTCTGCTTGCCGTTTGGTGACGCAACCTCGGTCGGTGGCTTTGGGGGACCACCTTGCGGTTTGTCTTCCGCCAAAACCACCGTAGCGATGTTGTAGACCCACGCCTTACCGCCCATCGCAAAATGCAAAGCCTTTGTGGCGGCATCATAGCCATGTGGCAGGACATCATGGATGTCATCAGCCTTGATTCCGGCGGCGATCAGCTTGGTTTTCAGCGCGCTTTCGGTCAGCAGCGTTTCGGTCTTGCCCGTGGCCGGATCAGCCAGATAAATCGCGCCATCGCCATGGGCCCCACGGCGGAACAGCACCGCGTTGTTGGTGATAAAATGGGCGGAGAGATTGAAGTCCGTCACCAGCGCAGCAAACTTGCCCGGCTGCCAGGCATCCGTCGCAGCAAAAGGATTTTCAGCAACAGGCGAAGAAGCAAAAGAAGGTACAGCACAAAACAGCGCTGCACCGATCAGGAAAACTGCGCGAAACAACGACGCCCCCTAGCGATTACAAGCCCAAGAAACGTCTACAGTATACCATTTTTCGCAATTAGAAAGAGGTGACTTATTAATCTGCCACATCTACAGTAATATTTAGTGTTTCATTTGCTGAGCAACAGTATCACAATGCAAGGTACACATTTTAGTGTTACTTTCCTTGCGAGCATAACAAGCATCATAAGATGAACTTCCACCCGCGTACGTTTCGCAAGACTGTTGCAACTGGTTATTATAACACGACGCATAACAGGAAGCTGCCTCACTCGCGAGCTTATCTTCACTGGAGACAGCCCTGTTAGCATTTTGAATGCCTTTATTGTCGACCGGATTAGTGCACGCTACGAAAAGCGTCCCGACTAAAAAACAACCGGAAAATATATTAAGCAGCTTCATTTCGCCCTCAGAACAATTTTGAGAAGCATACCACAAAAAACACTCTTAGATAGAAGAACATAAAAAGGTGATCGGCAAATTTACCGATCACCTTATAATTACGCACTAAAAAAAGATTAGTAGCGGAAGCGAGCACTGAGCTGAATCGTCCGCGCCTGCATACGCAGACCAAGCGGAAGTAGTCCACTCTTACCCCACATTGTACGATTATTCTCTTCCAGAAGGTTGGTACCTTCCAGGCTGAAGGTCACATACTTTACCGGGGTATAATTGAGAGCGGCATCAAGGCGGGATACCGCATCATTGTACGGGGAGTATTCCGGGTAACTGGTATAAACATACGTCCGCCATTTTGCCCGATAGTTATACGCAAGACGCGCACTGATTTCCGGCGTATCGTAATATAGCGCCAGATTGTAGGTATAGCGGGAAGTATTCTCCGCATCATACACCCCAGAAATTCCCGATACATCCGACGCATAGGGGTAGAGAATTTTATAGGACGACATCAGTGTCGCATTAGCACTGGCACCAAAATTTGACCAGAAACCGGGAAGGAAGTCAAAGAAGCTCTGCGCTGTAAATTCAAACCCTTCGAACGTTCCCGGGCCGGAGTTTCGGTTGGTGTAGATGGTATATCCGTACGTCGATGATGATGTATCCGTATCAACCCTACCATCGTAATACATCCAGCCATGCGGTTTCTTCAGAAAGTACCCCAAAGAAAGCTGCCCCGCCTTACCGAAGAAATATTCCAACGAAGCATCATAGTTATGCTCAGTCATAGGCTTCAAAGTTGGATTGCCACGGTACACAGTTTTACCAGAGGTTTGGATTATATCCCAAGCGCTGGATTCATAAAATGGCGGACGCTGTACATTAAAGTAATATGAGAGGCGCAGCTGCAACTTGTCCGTAAAATGGATAATTCCGTTACCACTTGGCAACACATCGGTATAGTTTTTTACCCCACCCGTTTCTGTAATAGTTTCATTCCAACTTGTGTCGTAGCTAAACTTGTAACTGCTGGTATCCGCCCATGTTTTGACAACACGCACCCCAATCAGACCGTCAATGGGAAAAAACGCATTAAAAGCATAGTTTGTCTGAACATATCCGCCAAAGGTATTTTCATGGTCCGTATAAACCTGGCTCAACGAATTATTACCAGGCTCACTTGTTGACCAGTCATTGGAGGTTGATACCGTGCCATTGGTGCCGGAGTTAGCTTCAATATAAGAACGAATAGCATCGTAATTCTTCAGGATACAAGAGGCCGAGATACGGTTCCAACTTGGCACCGATTTAACGCCACTCACATCCATATGAACCAGACTTGTATCACTACCACAAGAAGGGAAATCACTCATCGCCAGATAGCTAGTTTTTGTCGAGTCACTGTAAAGCGTGGCATCGCGATAGCCATAGTCGCGTGAATTATGACGATGGGTATAACGCACACCGAACTGTATGTTACGGATATACCAGTCATCACTAACCTGATAGGTCACATCAGTTTGTGTCGAAAGTTGCTGGCTCTTGTTATGTGAAACTTCGTCGTGTAACTGCATTGCAGCAGTTTCAGACACATCCGAAGTGTCAACGCCTATAAATTCCATGAAGGGGCCACCACCCGGCACATTGTCGGAATCAAAATCAACATTGACCGATGTGGCACCGGGGAAGCGTGATATTAAACCAACTTCATTGAACTTATATGAGCTCCAATTGTACTGGGTTGCCGTATTTATCTGCCAATGCCCGTTGTGCCAATGCGTCTCGAAATTTGTGGTGAACTGATCAGATCCAGTGCGATCATACCAGGATTGTGGACCACCGTTAACAGTACTGGTACCGTCATAACTTGTTTCCGTAAACGACTTAAAGGCGCTGCCAGCATCATTCACGGTCGCATTGGAAATGACAAAGTTACCATCCGGAATAGTTAGATGCAGACGGTCGCGATGCACCTTGTCCTTGCTCGACATATAAGAACCTTCGAGCACGACATCGAGATTATCACTTATCTTCCATTGCGTTGATATATTAACGGCGGGCTGAATAATCATACCCTGTTCGACGCCGTAATTGATAGCGTACGGCGTCAATAGCCCTTGCTGTGATGCCGGTAGGCTCGATACCTGATAGCTGCCAGAATAGAACGTCATCGGAGATTCACTCTCAATGTAGTTCTCAAAATAATTATTCTGGGTGTATGACAGATTGATCAAGAATCCCATTTCGCCCAGAGGCGTATCTGTGCGATCTGCGACTAATAATGATAAATATGGGCTCCAGGTATTACCGATACTGCTGTTGCTCGTGCGTGCACTGCCAGCCACGGTCCAGCCAAAATCAAGGTCGAGCGGACGACGCAAATCGACGTTCACAGTCCCAGCAATACCACCCTCAACCTGATCGGCACTGCGTGTCTTATATACTTCAACGGATTTCAACAATTCGGCAGGAATATCAGACAATGACATTGAACGATCTGTGCCGGAACTGACATCCGCACCATTGACTGTCGTTTGAATGTCGGACAAGCCACGGATCGTAACTGACGATCCTTGACCATGTGAACGTTCGATCTGTACGCCGGTAACGCGTGCCAAGGCTTCCGGCACATTGTTATCTGGCAGTTTGCCGACGTCTTCGGCGGTGATCACATCGACGATCTGTTTTGAATCGCGCTTGATCGCCGCGGATTTTTCTAAGCTGCCGCGAATACCCGTCACCACAATGGTTTCGATTGTATCGTCAGCGGTTTGCGCCATCACAGACGGCGCGAGCATGGCACCAAGAACAAGAACGCTCCCAGTCGCCATCATCCAATTCTTTGCAAGCATCTACCCGACCCCCATCATCAACTTTGATGCAAGAACGTCATCACACATTCTTTGGGGTGTCAAATATATATTATACGATATACAAGCAGTTTAGTTGCGTATTTTTAGCCGAATGACGAACTATCATTACACAAACAATATTAAGTTCGTTGTTTTTATTCATTTTATAGGATTGGTGGCATTTTCCACCACGCAGCGTATGGGTATTTTTGTAGGACAATTGTGTTGCAACGGACACAGTATATCGTATACCGTTAAGTGTATTTCGTGGAGTTGGTCATGACGTTTTACACCATAAACCGCCGTCGTTTGCTGTCCGGTGCGGCCTTTGGCGCGCTTACCGCCAGCGCACAGACAAGCTGGGCCGCATCCACGCACCTGCCCGGCACGGCAAAGCCAGTGCCGCTGCCTGATGTGCGTCTGTTGCCCTCGCCTTATAAAACCGCGGTGGACGTCAACGAAAAATACCTGCTCACGCTGAGCCCGGATCGCTTCCTGCACAATTTCCGCAAAGGTGCGGGCCTTCCGCCCAAGGCCGAAGCCTATGGTGGCTGGGAACAAGACACCATCGCTGGCCATAGCCTGGGCCATTATCTGTCAGCCATCGCTTTGATGCATGCGCAGACCGGCGATGAAGCGCTAAAGCAAAAAGCGGCCTATATTGTTGAAGAACTGATCACCATTCAGGCGGCGCAGGGCGATGGGTATGTCGCCGGGTTTACCCGCAAGCGCCCCGATGGCAGCATTGTTGATGGCAAGGAAATCTTCCCTGAAATCATGGCGGGCGATATCCGATCGGCAGGTTTTGATCTGAACGGCTGCTGGGTGCCATTTTATAACTGGCACAAGCTCTATACCGGCCTGTTCGATGTGCAGACCTGGTGCGGTAACACCCGCGCGCTGAAAGTCGCCGTCGATCTGGGGGGGTATATCGACAAGGTTTTCGCCGCGCTGAGCGATGAACAGGTGCAGAAAATGCTCGATTGCGAGCATGGCGGCATCAACGAATCCTTTGCCGAACTGTTTGCCCGCACAAAGGATGCGCGCTGGCTGAAACTGTCCGAACGCATCTATCATCACCGCGTGCTGGACCCGATGGAAAAGGGCGAGGACCGCCTTGCCAACATTCATTCCAACACCAACATTCCGAAAATCATTGGTTTGGCACGACTTTATGAAGTCAGCGCCGAGCCGAAATACGAAAAGATTTCCGACTTTTTCTGGCATACAGTGACCGAGCATCACAGCTTTGTCATCGGCGGCAATGGTGACCGCGAATATTTCTTTGAACGCGATGCGATCTCCAAGCATATTACCGAGGCAACCTGCGAGCATTGCGCCAGCTATAATATGATGAAGCTGACGCGCTTTCTTTATGCCTGGCACCCGGACGCGGCCTTGTTCGATTATTACGAACGCACCCATCTCAATCATGTCATGGCGCAGCAAAATCCCAAAACCGGCATGTTCACCTATATGACGCCGCTATTTACCGGTTCGGCGCGTGAATTTTCCGATGCGGAAAACACCTTCACCTGCTGCCACGGTACCGGCATGGAAAGCCACGCCAAACATGGCGATTCCATTTATTGGCAGGGACCACGCACCCTGTTCGTCAATCTCTACATCCCCTCCACCGTACACTGGCACGAAGGTGGTGCGGATCTGCGTCTGGAAACGGAATATCCGTACAAGGGCGATATAGCCCTCACCATTGAAAAGATCCGCCGCCCGCAACGCGCCACCATTGCCCTGCGCGTACCGGGCTGGGCAAAATCGGCCAGCGTCACGGTCAATGGCAAACCGGTGAACGCTGAACGGGGGCATGGGTACCTCGTGCTGAACCGGGTCTGGGCCACAAACGACAAGATCGCGTTGACATTATCGCTCGACATGCGGGTAGAAGCGACCAACGACAACGATCACGTCGTTGCTCTGCTGCGTGGGCCAATGGTGCTGGCTGCCGATCTGGGTGGTGTGGACAAGCCCTTTAACAGTACGGAACCGGCATTGGTGGGTTCAGATATTGTCGGTGGTATCGCCGCGGTTGATGCCGCCCATGGCCAGTTCACCACCCGCGGCATTGGACGGCCCGGCGATCTTACCCTGGTGCCGTTCTACAGCCAGTATGAACGACGTAGCGCGGTCTATTTCAAGCGCTTCACCGAGGCCGAGTGGAAAACCGAAGAAGCCACCTTTATTGCCGAACAGGCTCGCCAGCGCGATCTGGCCGCCCGCTCGGTCGATGTCATGTATCTGGGCGAGATGCAGGCCGAGCGCGATCATGATCTGCAGGCGGATGTTTCCTGGCCCGGCACCTATCGCGGCCGCAATGGGCGCGAGGCGCGTCAGGGTGGCTATATGTCATTCAAGCTCAAGGTCGCGCGTGACAGCCTTAAACCCGGCCCGCTGGTGTTACAGGCAACCTACTGGGGTGATGACAAATGCGATTACGATATCCTGATGGATGGTCAGAAAGTCACCACCGTCAGCCATAACGCGCCGCATCCCGGCGTGTTTTATGATGAAGAATATGCCATTCCGGAAATCCTCACCAAAGGCAAGACCGAGGTTACGCTGCGCCTGCAGCCAAACGGCCTTCGGGCGGGCACCGGCATGATCTTTGGGTTCCGTCTCTTTACCGCCAAAGCGCAATAATATCCGGGGGCAAGCATGCGCGGACTATTATCAACGGCCAGTACGCTTGCCCTTTTCCTGGCGCTCGCCGCACCGGCAGCCGCCGCGCACTGTGTCAGCGGATCCTGGCGTGTGGTGTCGGGCACGCCAGACGAAGCGCCGGTGCGCTATCAAACCGATCATTTCGCCTTTCGCTGGAAAAAGACGGATGTCGATCAGGCAGATGCCGTCGCGGCAGGCCTTCAGCTGGAGCAGATCTGGTCGGTTTTCATGACCAAGGTGCAGTTTGCCGAACCTTTCTGCGATACGGCCGACAAACATAAAGCCAACGTCAATATTGACCCGACATTCGGCCTGACCGGTGGGCCAACCGGCGATCGCGATATGGGCATGTGGATTGGTCCGCTGGCGCTGAAAGATCACTGGGGGCTGGCGCATGAATTCACCCACGCCTTGCAGGGATCGACGCGGGGGCTGCGCAGCGACAAATATGACGGCTGGATGTGGGAAAGCCACGCCAACTGGATGGCGCATCAGATGCCGGAATATCGCGACGAACTGCATTGTTCCGAGATGCTGATCAACGCCCCGCATCTCTATTACGGCAGCTCGCGTGACCGCTACTGCAACTGGCAATTCTTCGACTATCTGAAAGATGTTTATGGCTACAAGACCGTCAACGACATCTGGGCCAAGTCGAAAAAGATCGGCGATGCGGGGTATGAGGACGATGATCCCTTTACCATCCTGATGCGCAATCAGGGCTGGACGCTGGAACAGCTCAACGATGTCTTCGGGGCGTGGGCGGCGCATAATGTCGGCTGGGATTATCGCGATCCCGATGGCTATGCATCGGGTCAGGTCTATCGCGCCCGCTATGGCAATTACGACGACCGTCATGGTGACCGCATCTGGCGTGTGACCGATCTGGACCCAATTGATCTGACCAAACGCCAGTTTCACGTGCCCGAATACGCCGCGCCACAACGCTGGGGCTATAACCTTGTCCGCCTGATGCCGGACAAGGCAGCCACCACCATCACCGTAAATTTCCGTGGTGTGGTGCAAACCGCCCCGGCGGCGGCGCATTTCGATGGTGCCGAGCATGAGCCGGAAAACATCAGCCCACCCGGTTCCGACTGGCGCTGGACGGTGGTGGCCATCGGCGCAAATGACCAGCCCCGTTACAGCGCACAGTTGCGCGGCGCGGCGGGTGAACAAACCATCATGCTGAAGCCCGACGATCAGGCCGTATTTCTGATGGTGATGGCCACCCCCAATGTGATGCAGAAAATCGCATGGGATCAGCCATTCTACAGCATCTATCGCTATCCGTGGATGATCGAACTAAAAAACGCCCAGCCGGCCGGATATGAATCCGATGCCGTAACACCCACACCCCATGGCCATCGCCATGCCAACGGTGGCGGCTGGGTAGCCGATGGCGCCCAGGTCGATGACACGGCCTATGTCGGCCCGATGGCCCGCGTGCTGGGTGGCAAGGTGCTCGATCATGCCCGCATCGAAGATCATGCCGTGGTGCAGGGCGGCACGGTTTCCGGCCGCGCCCGCGTCGGGGCGTTAAGCGTGATTAGCGGCAACGTTCTGGTGACGGATGATGCCGTCATCCTTTCCACCTTCAAAGGACCGGGGGCATTCGAGCCCGGTGCGGTGATTTCCGGCACAACGCAACTTATCGGCGATATTGAACTGCGCGATGGTTTGCAGCTTTCCCGCGGCGTCTATTATGGATTTGTTGACAAGGAAAACAGTACAAAGCCCAAAGAAGGGGCAGCGCGCACCCGCCCGGTGCCTGAAGTTACGGCAAAAACCGACTTTTCGTGGCATAATAGCTCTGGCCCATGAGATAACAGCATTGCAGCCTTTCGGTGGATGCGGCTTCTCAAGATGGGGCAGAACGCGGTAAGAGGGCCAGATGGCGTCACCTCCCCCGCCAGATCCAGTTGTACCGGTAAGGCCCTTCGTGAATCTTTCTGTCTTTGATATTTTTAAAATCGGCATCGGCCCCTCCAGCTCGCATACCGTCGGCCCGATGCGCGCGGCCTGCCGTTTTGCCCGCATGCTGGAACAAAGCGGCCAGCTTGGCGCAACGGCCAGCCTTGATGTGCGGCTTTATGGTTCACTGGCGCTGACTGGCAAGGGCCATGGCACCGACCGTGCCGTACTGCTCGGCCTGGAAGGATCAGACCCGCAAAGCATTGATCCGGACAGCGTCGCCCCCGCCATGGCGCGCATTCGCAATACCGGCCGTTTGCGCCTGATGGGCCGCCACGAGATTGCCTTCGATATCAGGCAGCATCTTTTATTCCTCTACAAGGAAACCCTGCCGCGCCACACCAACGGCATGCGCCTCAGCGCCTACAGCGCCGATGGCACGCAACTGGCAGCGCGCAACTATTATTCAATCGGCGGCGGCTTCATTGTCGAAGGGGACGAAGAAACCACCCCCGAAAGCCCTGCCATTGCCCCGCCCTACCCGTTTTGTTCCGGGGCGGAGCTTCTGGAACAATGCGCCCAGCATAATTTAAGCATCTTCGATCTGGTGATGGCCAACGAAACCAACCGCCGCCCCGAGGCTGAGGTGCGCGCAGGTCTTTTGCGCATCTGGCAGGTGATGGAGGCGGCGATCAACCGTGGCTTCCGCCAGACCGAACCGCTGCCCGGTTCACTGGGCATTGCAAGGCGGGCACGCGCGCTGTTCCGGCGGCTGGAAGGCACCGGCGACAATAGCGGCCTGCAGGCCATTGACTGGGTCAATGCCTGGGCTATGGCGGTGTCGGAAGAAAACGCGGCGGGCGGACGCATCGTCACCGCACCGACCAATGGCGCGGCGGGCATCATTCCGGCGGTGATCCAGTATTACTTACGCTTTGAAACCGGGGCCGATCTGGATGGCGTGGTGCGCTTTCTGGCGGTCGCGGCGGCCATCGGCATGCTGTACAAACTGAACGCCTCGATCTCGGGGGCCGAGATGGGCTGTCAGGGCGAGGTCGGCGTCTCCTGCTCGATGGCGGCGGCGGGGCTGGCCGCAGCGATGGGGGCCAGCAATGCCCAGATCGAGAACGCTGCCGAAATCGGTATGGAGCATAATCTGGGCCTGACCTGTGACCCGGTCGGCGGGCTGGTGCAGATCCCCTGCATCGAACGCAACGCCATGGGCGCGGTCAAAGCCATCAACGCCGCCCGCCTGGCTTTGTGTGGCAATGGCAGCCACAAGGTCAGCCTCGATCAGGTGATCATCACCATGTACCAGACCGGTCGGGACATGGCGACCAAGTACAAGGAAACCTCGCAGGGCGGTCTGGCCCTCAATGTGCCGGAATGCTGACCCCGTCAGGTATATTCCCAGCGCCGGGCAAAAACGCGCGACAGGAAAAACAGAACAATCCCCGCCCCGATCAGAACACCAACCTGCGGCAGCAGATGCCATACCGGTTCGTCCCGCCAGAACACCTTGGTAAAGCCGTCGATCGCCCACGCATTGAAGGTAAAAAGTCCAACCTTCTGCAATACTTCCGGCATCAGAAAGCGCGGAAACATACTGCCGCCCAAGGCCGACATCGCCAGCACCAGCAACGTTGACAAAGCCCCCTGTTGCTGGCGCGTATGAGACAGGCTGGCCAGCAACATACCGAATGACGCCACCGCAAAGGCGGTTGCCGCCGTCATCACCACAAAGCCCGGAATATGCGACCACAGCTCGAGCCGGAAAACCAGCGCCCCCCACACGAACATCACGCATAGCTGCAAAAAGGCCAACAACGTGCAGTACAGCGTCTTGCCCGCCAGCAAACTTGTCATGCTGACACCGGCACTCAGCATGCGGTCCAGTGCACCACTTTCGGATTCATCAATCAGCGATCCGGCCGCGCCACTGGCGGTAAACAGCAGGAACATCACACCAATCCCCGCAGCATAAAACGAGATCATCGAATTATGCCTTTCGCCTACGACATCCCGCACAGAAACCGCCACCAGACCAGCCCCACCACCATTATCGCTGGCCGAACCTTTCGCCGGGGACTTTTCCTGCTCTTTCAAATGCGCCCGATATTGCTGCATATTGGCATCAAACCGCGCCTTCTGATCCGGAGTCAAACCACCAACAGCACTATCCATATATTTGCCGCCCTGCTGCGCCATAACATCCGGTAGCGACATCATGACGGCTTTCTGCAACAGGCCAGACACCATCTGCGCGGCGACCGGATCAGATTTATCATGCAGGATCGTGAGCACCGGGCGATTTTTCGATACACCAAAGGCAACCGGATTAGCCCCGAACCCTTTTGGAATAAGCACCGCAGCCGGAAGATCCCCCGCCTTCACTGCGCTTTCAGCCGTCACGGCGGTATAGGGTGCCGGTGCGGGTTTATCTGACTTTACCACCGGGGCAGTTCTGGCATCCAGCGAAGCCTCCCGCCGTAAAGCGCGCACCAGCCGCTGCGACACGGTACTGTGATCCAGATCAACCACGGCAACCTTTACCCGCGGGGTGCCATTTGCGCCCATGCCACCAAACACCGCGGCAAAGATGGTGAAAAATGCGACAGGCAGGATAAAAGACAACACCATCGCGCCGCGATCACGGCGCAAGGCCTTAAAACCCTTGGAAACGACTGACCAGATCACGCGCGTAATTCCCTTCCTGTCAGATGGAGGAATACGGATTCCAGATTTGGCCGGTGCAGAACCACATCCGCCACACCAAGCCCGGCCGTTTCGGCCGATTGCACCAGCCCGGCCAGATCCGCCGGGTGTGCAACATCAAACCGGGCAGTATTATTCGTTACCGTCCCGCCGCCCCCCGACACCCACCCGGCAACCGCCGCATCCGGGGCAGCATCTGCCATCAGCCGGATTTCGACAGTGTAGTGTTGTCCGAAACAGCGGGTAATCAGTTCGTCCCGGGTTCCCTGTGCGATCAGCTGTGCGTGGTCAATAATCGCAATGCAGTCGCACAGCCGTTCGGCCTCTTCCATGTAATGGGTGGTGTAAATAACGGCCACGCCCTGCTGACGCAATTCTGAAACCATGTCAAAAATCCGGTTCCGCGATTGCGGATCGACACCCACCGTCGGCTCATCCAGCAGAATAAGACGCGGACGATGGATCACCCCAATAGCCAGATTCAGACGGCGTTTCATGCCCCCGGACAGTGTCGAGACAACATTGCCGTCCCGGTCACTGAGCCCGGCCCAGTCCAGACACCAACGGATCTGGTCAGCCAGCGCCTTGCCGCGCAGCCCATGATACTGACCAAAGGCTTCCAGATTTTCGCGGGCGCTCAAACGCGGATAAAGGGCCAGGTCCTGTGGCACCCAGCCGATAGCGGCGCGGGCACCTTGCGTTCCGGCCAGCTCCCCGAATATCCGCACAGAACCGCTCTCCGGCCGGACACGGCCGACAATGCTGCGGATCAGGGTGGTTTTACCGGCCCCGTTCGGCCCGAGTAAGCCAAAGCACTGCCCCGGCTCCACCCGCAGGCTGACGGCATTCAGCGCCGGCCTTTGTCCAAAGAGTTTGGAAACGCCATCGACTTGTAATGGCACAGAAACGGCATCTGTCACAGATGACTGCACATTTCCCCCCGGCTGTGCCCAATCAAATATCCGAGCTAACGTAGCGGAAATTTTCCATCACGAACAGTCCCACAGAATTCGGCATCACATTCTAGCTGCGACACATTCTGCCCCCTTGCCAAGCCGCCCCAATCGCGTCACGCTTGCCCCAACACATAAGGGATGCGTGACGCTTCCCGGACCGTTGGGAAGTGCCCGCCGCGTCCCCCAAAGATCCCACGAGAAGGATCTGAAGGAGGCCGAGAATGCCCGACACGGAAGGAAGAGGGCCACGCACCGTGGCCCTGGTAGGGCCGTATGGCAGTGGCAAGACCACACTGCTGGAAAGCATCCTGCTGGCGACCGACGCGACCCAGCGCAAAGGCTCCATCGCACAGAAGAACACCATCGGCGACACCGCGCCCGAAGCCCGCGCCCGCCAGATGAGTGTCGAAATCAATGTCGCCACCACGCGCTATCTGGGCGAAAGCTTCACCATCCTCGACTGCCCCGGTTCGATTGAATTCTTACAGGATACGCTGTTCGCGCTGTCCGGCGTTGATGCCGTGGTGGTGGTGGCCGAGCCAGAACCCACCAAAGTGCAGATGCTGCGGCCCTATCTCAAGCGGCTGACCGATCTGGCCATTCCGCACCTGCTGTTCGTCAACAAGATCGACAAGGCCACCGGCTCGGTTCAGGATTTGTTCGACCTGCTGCAGTCGGTCAGTGAAAAACCATTGCTGCTGCGCCAGATTCCCACCGCCGAAAACGGTGTGGTCAACGGTTTTGTTGATCTGGCGCTGGAGCGGGCCTTCGTCTACCGCGAGCATGCCCCGTCAGAAGTGGTCGATATTACAGACCCCGACAGTGAAAAAAGCGCCCGTTTCGCCATGCTGGAGAAGCTCGCCGATTATGACGAGCTGTTGATGGAGGAACTGTTATCCGATGTCGAACCGGGACGCGATCAGGTGTTCGACGATATGCGCCGCGAAGTGGCGCGTGGCCGGATTGTGCCGGTACTGATCGGCTCGGCCGAGAGTGACCATGGCATCCGCCGCCTGCTCAAGGCGCTGCGCCACGAGGTGCCGCAGGTCACCGCCCTGATCGAGCGGGTGGGCCTGATAATCGGGCCGGAAACCGCCGTGCAGATCGTCAAGACCTTTCATTCCGGTCAGGGCGGTAAACTTTCGCTGGCCCGTGTGCTGTCCGGCACGGTCAAGGATGGCGCACTGTTGCATGCCACCGATGGCAGCGAAGTCCGGGTGGGCGGCATTGTCGCCATGAAGGGGGCAACCCAGATCAAGCTGCCTGAAGCCCATGCCGGCGATACCGTCGGTCTGGCCCGGCTGGAAGGTGTGGCGACCGGCGACCGGCTGTCGAGTGCCAAAACCGCGCCACCACCGGCCCCGGTGGAACGGTTGACGCCGGTCTACAAGCTGGCCATCGCGGCGGCAGACCGCAAGGACGAGGTCAAGATCACCGCCGCCATTACCAAGCTGCGTGACGAAGATCCGTCGATTATCTTCGAACAGGACGCCGCCCTGCATCAGATGGTACTGGCCGGTCAGGGCGAAATTCATCTGAAGGTGGCGGTGGAAAAACTGATGAGCCGCTATGGCCTCAAAATCCTCTGCGGGCCACCACGCGTGCCCTACCGGGAAACCATCCGCAAGGCCACCACGATCCGTGGTCGCCACAAACGCCAGTCGGGTGGGCACGGACAGTTCGGCGATGTCGTGCTGAAAATCGCGCCGCAGCCGCGTGGTGCCGGTTTCGTCTTCCATGACGAAATTGTTGGCGGCGTGGTGCCGAAACAGTGGATCCCCTCAGTCGAAAAGGGTGTCGTCGACTATCTCAAATGCGGGCCGCTGGGTTTTCCAGTGGTCGATGTGGCGGTGACGCTGAGTGACGGCTCCTATCACACGGTGGATTCGTCGGATGCCGCCTTCCAGACCGCCGCCCGCGTTGGCATGCAGGAAGGCATGCCAGCCTGTGCCCCGGTGCTGCTGGAGCCCATTCTGCATGTGCGCATTCACGTGCCATCAGAAGCCACCGCCAAGGCCAATGCCGTCATCAATGGCCGCCGTGGTGCCATACTGGGCTTTGATGCGCGCGATGGCTGGCAGGGCTGGGACACGGTGGAGGCAGAAATGCCCGAAGCTGAAATCGGCGGGCTGATTGTCGAGCTGCGCTCGCTGACGCAAGGGTTGGCCAGTTACGAGGCCAGCTTCGATCACCTTGCCGAACTGGTTGGCAAGGTCGCCGATCAGATCGTTGCCGCCGCCCACACTGCAAAAGAAGAAGCCAGGGTGGCGTAAGCTTTTGTCCACGAAAAAAGCCCCGCGAGGCGTCCCCCTCGCGGGGCTTTTGTTTTGGGGGCATGAACAAGGGTTGTTTCTGTTTTTGTAGCACGGCACCTTAAAGGCAAAGAAAACCGCTTATTCCGTGACCAGTTTTTCGCAACCGGCCGCCATATGATGCGCGTTCAGAATGGTCACCATTCGCCCGTCATAAATGGCAATGCCGTCGACAACGCCGGACTGATGGTCCCCAATCAGATGGGGGGTGGGCTGAATATCCGCGGCCGGAAGCGTGATGATATCCGAAACCGCATCGACCAGAATACCCATCAGATGTTCGTCATTCTTGATCACGATAATCACATTGGTCGGCGAAACCGAGGTTTGGCCCAACCCAAGCTTGGCCTTCAGATCAATCACCGGCAACACGGTGCCGCGTAAGTTTATCATGCCGCGGACATAATCCGGTGCATCGGGCAGGGTTTCTGTATCGGTCCAGCCGCGGATTTCACGAATGGCCATGATATTCGAAGCAAATTCCTGCCCATTCGAAATGAACGTGATGAACTGCCGGATATCACTCTGTTCGGCGTTTTCCATTATCGCTCCTTGAAGCTGGCTTACGGATGGCGTTATGCGAACGCTTCCGCATAGGCCGCTACAACCCAATATTGGTTAGAATTCCGTCCATTCATCCTCGGACTTTTCTGACACCTTTGGTACCGACTTTTTGGCCAGCACCGCGGCGCTGGTAACACTGACCCCTGCGGACGGAGCAGGCTTTAGCCCAGGAATTGGCTTTTGCACCACCACAGACGGGGTTGCAGGCTTGGCCGGAGCTGGGGCTGGGCTCGCTGGGTTTGTTGCCTTTGTGGCAACCTTAGCGGCGCCGGCCCCCGATACGCCACCGGTAATTTCAAACCGCGCCACCATTTTTTCCATTTCACGGGCAAAGCCCGACAAGGCATCAGCAGCGGCATTACTTTGTTCGGCCATGGCAGCATTCTGCTGAGTGGACTTGTCCATATCGCCAACGGCAGAATCGATCTCCGACAGGGCGTTGGCCTGCTCGCTTTGTGAATGGGCAATTTCACCCACCAGCTGACTGATCGACGTGATGTCGGTAACGATCTGCTGCAAGGCTGTGCCGCTTTCCTCGACCAGCTTGACCCCATTATCGACCTGGGTTTCGCTGTTCTTGATCAGCGCCTTAATTTCCTTGGCCGCCTCGGCAGAGCGCCCTGCCAGCGAGCGCACCTCGGTGGCGACCACGGCAAAGCCCCGCCCCGCTTCACCGGCACGGGCCGCTTCAACGCCCGCATTCAGTGCCAGCAGATTGGTCTGAAAGGCAATTTCATCGATAACGCCGATGATCTGGGTAATCTCGCTCGACGATTTGGCAATCTCGCGCATGGCCCCCACGGCCTTTGTCGCAATGCCATTGCCATGTTCGGCGCTGGTCCGCGATGCAGCGGCCTTGCTGTTGGCCTGTGACGCACCCGCCGACGATTTGGTCACCGTGGCGGTGATTTCGTTCACGGCAGCGGCGGTCTCTTCCAGACTGGCAGCCTGACGCTCGGTCCGCATCGCCATTTCGTGCGCACCCTGACTGATCTCCTGACAGTTTCTGGCAATCTCGCCAGCGCTGTTGTGGATTTCCTGCATCGCCGTATCGATCTGCGTCATCGCATCGTTAAAGTCTTTCTGCAGACCGCGATATTCAACCGGCAACTCCTTGTTCAGACGATAGGTCAGATTACGCGATGCCAGTGCTTTCAGCCCTTCACCAAAGCTGGAAACCACCAGTTCGATACCACGCTGACGAACCTGTTCTTCGGCTTCTTTTTGTGCCGCTTCTGCCGCAACACGATCCCGTTCGCGTTGCTTGGCGTCTTCTTCACGCTGACGCCGGTTACTCTCGGCGGTTTCCATCGCGTGGTTAAAGTCATCTTTCAGGCCGATATAGGCATTGGGCACATCCGCGGTCAGGCGATATTCCAGCCGTTCCTCGGCCAACGCCTTGAGGCCTGAACCAAAGGTATCGACCACCAGCTGCTCGCTGTGGCGCTGGGCGTCCGCTTCTGCCAGCTTTTGTGCCTCGGCAGCGGCAACACGGTCCGCTTCGGCTTTTTCCCGTTCCTTTTTCGCGCTGAGCAACTTGTCCTTGAACGTGGACATAGTGCCGGCGAGCTTGCCAATTTCGTCCTGCTGATCGGCGTTGGGAACATGGACGTTGAGGTTACCATGCGCCAACTCGTCCATCGCCTCGGTCATGGTGCCCAGCGGCTTGGAGATCGTGCGCACCAGCACAAAACCAGCGATGGTGCAGAACAGAACGGAAATACCAAGAGCGATAAACGTCCACAGTGTGCCGGCTTTATACGCGGCCTCGCCCTCGGCCATTGCTGCATCCGTTGACTTGATATTGCTCTTCGTATCATCGTCAATTGCAGCGATCAGCTTATTAAAACCATCGCGCAAGGGGCCTGAAAAATGCAGGTTTGCTGCATCATCACCTTGCGTTTTTACAATCTCGAAGCCTTTTTCACTCAATGCATCATACGCCGCCTTTGCCGCGGAAACATTGTTGGCCTGTGCCTGTTCCTCGGGGGTATCAACGGTACGCATATATTTTTTCCAGGCCTCATCTGCCTGGCTTTGCCACTTTTTGATATTCACCGCCTGGGTTTTTTTCTCTTTTTCCGACGGGTGATTAAAGATGATACCTTGAGAAACCCGCCAACGGGTGACCGCATATTGATAGCGGCCCAACCAACGGACAGACGACATCCCATTGGTACGAACCTCGACAGCCACCTGATTGATGCGCGATAGACTGTATTGGGCAAACAGTCCCAGCCCGATAGTAACAATCAGAACGCCGACAAAGGCGCCGATCAGTTTTTTGGAAACAGATATGTCTTGGATGCGCATAGGAACCCCAAATGGCTCGTCTTCATTTGGGGAGCTTACGCACAAAAGCATTTACAACCAGTAATTACGCCAAAAAGACAATATTAACCACAAGACGCATCATGACACACACCAGACTGTACTTTGGATCATAATGGTGCAGGGCGGGTGGTCTCCCGAGCCATATAGTGGGCCAGCCGGTTTTGCAGCGGGCGGACGGCATTGGGATGGGCGATAAAATTTGCCGGTGACATCCAGGTCCAGCAGCGCCCCTCTTCGCCAAAAACGGCCGTCCCGGCCAGCGCCGCCCCGATTTCGGCGACCAGAAAATACTGACGCACCGGTGGATGGCCACCGCGGGTATAACAGCGTGCCCAGACGATCCTTGATGCTGTCACGTCAAGGCGGCATTCTTCGTGTAATTCACGCTGAATACATTCGAGCGGACTTTCATTTGCCTCGCGCCCACCACCGGGCAAATCCCAATGCCCGGCAAACAACAGGCCGGGGTTGTCATCGCGCTGATAGGTCAGAATATGCGGCCCGCAGAACAGCGCCAGCTTCACACCGCTGAACGCCTGATCGCGGCATTGCAAACCCACCGGCCCGACAACGCCTGCATCTTCCATCGGAATCATACTCCAATTTTTATCACAGCAGGCGATATACTATCGCCACCATGCCTGTGCCACGACAACAAACCGAACAATCCATGCCAAAGCTCACGCACACGTTACAATCGCGCACAACACATTTCATTGGCCATTTTTCGCACAGAAACCAATCGTCGCAAGGCGTTAGATGGGATTTACCCCCACTATATGGGAGCGCGACCATCGCCATTTTACACTTCCCCCAACCGTAACCACCCCCTATTTTCAGCCGGAAAAAACATCGCCGGGCTATTTTTCGCACGCGAGCACAAAGCGCGCCAGGGCTCTGCACTTTAAATGGGGGAAACCAATGCGGGTCTGGTTTTATGCAGCTGTTGCCGCGCTGGTGATGACGGTTGCGGCGACTGCCGAGCGGGCTTCGGTTCTGGTGCCCTCACCACGGCAGTCCTTTGACTTCGATAGTGACTGGCGTTTTCACACGGGCGATACCCCTGATGCCAGCGGCGTTGGCTTTGTCGAAGATGGCTGGCAAACCGTCACCCTGCCCCATGCGTTCAACCAAACCGAAGCCTTTGCCCGCGATATTCACACCCTGTCGACCGGCATTGTCTGGTATCGCAAGCATTTCCGGTTGCCCGCCCGGTTTCGCCCCGGCGACAAAACCGGGCACGCCTTTTTGGAATTTCAGGGTGTGCGACAAGCCGCCGAAGTTTGGGTCAATGGCACTGCGGTTGGTCTGAACGAAAACGGCGTCATGGCCTTTGGTTTCGAAATCACGCGCGCCCTGCACCCCGGTGACAATGTGGTGGCTGTACGTATTGATAATAACTGGAAATACCGCGAGCGGGCTACAGGATCGCCGTTTCAATGGTCGGATCAGAACTTCTATGCCAATTACGGTGGCATCAACAAACCGGTGCGGCTGCATCTGACCGGCGCGACCTATCAAACCCTGCCGCTGTATAGCAATCTTGGCACCACCGGCCCCTATGTCTGGGCGGGGGATTTTGACCTGCCCCATCAGGCCGCCACCCTCCATGCAGAAACCGAGCTGCACAGCGACCGGGCGCAAACCGTGCACTACAGCGCAGTGGTACACGACGCTGATGGCAAGGTGGTGGCCACACTGAATGGTGGCAAGGTGCCGTTAAAAGCTGGCAACAACACGCTGTCGGTGCAGCAGCACCTGACCGGCCTGCATTTCTGGAGCTGGGGCTACGGCTATCTCTATACCGTGACGACCATCATCACCGATCGTAATGGCAAGATTCTCGATGCGGTCGATATCCGCACCGGGTTTCGCCAGACCGCGTTTGAGCATGGCATGTTCGCGCTCAATGGCCGGGTGCTGATGCTGAAGGGCTATGCCCAGCGCACCACAGATGAATGGCCCGCGGTGGGCCTGTCGGTGCCGCCATGGCTCAGCGATTACAGCGACGGTCTGATCACCGGATCAAATGGCAATCTGGTGCGCTGGATGCATGTGACGCCGTCCAAACAACAGGTCGAATCCTGTGATCGTATTGGTCTGATCAGCAACCTGCCTGCCGGTGACAGCGAAGGCGATGTCACCGGCCCACGCTGGAACCAGCGTACTGCCGTAATGCGCGATGCCATCATCTATAACCGCAACAATCCGTCGATCATCTTCATCGAAAGCGGCAACAAGGGCGTCAGTGAACCCCACATGGCCGAGATGAAAGCCATCCGGGACCAGTATGACCCCCATGGTGGCCGCGCCATCGGCTCGCGTGAGATGCTCGACAGTAAAATCGCCGAATATGGCGGCGAGATGCTCTATATCAACAAGTCCGCGGGCAAACCGCTTTGGGCGCATGAATATTCGCGGGACGAAGCCCCCCGCACCTATCAGGATGAATTCACCCCGCCCTTCGCCAAAAACCGACCGGACTATAACCGCACCTCGGAAACCATGGCGGTCGAAGATGTCATCCGCTGGAACGATTATTACGATGTGCGCCCCGGCATAGGGACACGCGTCAGTGCCGGTGGCGTCAAAATCGGCTTCACCGACAGCAATTCGCATTTCCGTGGTGACAATAACTACCGCCGCTCGGGTGTGGTGGATGCCATGCGCCTGCCGAAGGATAGCTGGTATGTGCATCAGGTGATGTGGGGCGGTTGGGTGAATTCGGACGAACCGCGCACCCATATCATCGGTCACTGGAACTATGCCCCCGGCACGGTGAAAACAATCTATGTCGCGTCGAATGGCGATGCGGTCGAACTGTTCCGCAACGGCCAATCACTGGGCAAGGGTGTACGCAGCAACGGCTTTTTGTTCACGTTCAAGGATGTCGCCTTTGCGGCGGGAACCTTGCAAGCCGTGGCAAGCTATGCAGATGGCCGCCATTCGGAAAATACACTGAAAACCGCAGGAGCCCCAGCCGCCCTTCGCCTGACCCGGCACACCGGCCCCAAAGGCTTGATGGCCGATGGCGCCGATCTGATGCTGGTCGATGTCGAAGTGGTCGATACAGACGGCAACCGGGTGCCAACAGCCTTCAATCCGGTGAGGTTCACCCTTACAGGCCCGGCGGAATGGAAGGGCGGCATTGCGCAGGCGGAAGCCTGGAACGATCCCACCAAAAAAACTTCGACCAACGCCATTGGTGCCACCACCTTGCCGGTGGAGCTGGGCATCAACCGCGTCCTGATCCGCGCCGGGGGCAAACCCGGGCGGGTAGAGCTGACCGCCACGGCAGACGGGTTCCCCCCCGCCACGCTGAATGTTACCACCACAGCGGTTGCCGCAGTCACAGGCGGGCTCACCACCCGCTTTGCCGAGGATGAACAGCCACTGGATCTTTCCCGCGGGCCAACGCCGCAGGGGCCATCATTCACCCCAAGCCTGCGCACAATTGCGATAGCCAGCATCCGGGCCGGGTCGCATCAGGACACGGCAGGCCAAAGCCATAACGACAATGAAAACGATGCCTGGAAAAGCAGCGGCAAACCCGACGAAGCCTGGATTGAATATCACTTCGCCAAAGCGCAAACCGTGTCGATGCTGTCGCTGAAGATGACCGGCTGGCGCATCCGCAGCTATCCCATCCGCATCACACTGGATGGCAAAACCCTGTTCGAGGGGGCAACGGCCAAAACGCTGGGCTATATCAACCTGCCGGTCCCCCCGACCACGGGCAGCACCTTACGCATCGAACAAACCGCCCCCTCTACCGAGGGCGATGGCTTTGGCACGGTGGTCGAGGTCAAGGATAAGCGTATCGCCGTCTCGGTCGGAGCCGATACCCTGCCCGTTGGCTGGACCTTAAGCATCACCGAAGCCGATATTCTGGGCCCGGCACCCTGAATTATATATGACGCAAAAACGGCCGGAGTAATCCGGCCGTTTTTTATTCAACAGATGGTCAGGCTGCCTAAACCTTACGCTGAACCAGTGGCAGCAATTTCACCGCGAAATCCCACACCATCAGCAAGGCGCCAACGGCAAAGACCACATCCCCCGGCATCCGCATCCATTGCCAGAAACCGGTAGTATCATAGAAGGCGAGACTTCGGGCGTGGGCCAGCCCATGTTCATATACGTCGGCAAGTTGCGGCCAGCCGATGGGGAAGAAATGCATCACAATCCACATCAACAGGCCAGCATTATAGAGCCAGAAAGCCCAGCGACCGGTCTTTTCTGAAAACGGTACACGATCCCCCGCGATGTAGCGCAGGCAGAAATAAATTAACCCCAACCCTAACAGACCGAAAGCGCCGAACAATGCCGTGTGGGCATGGTTGAGGGTAAGGAAGGTGCCGTGCTCGTAATAGTTCACCAGTGGCGCATTTAGCGTGCCGCCGCCGAACACCCCGGCACCGACGAAATTCCAGAACGCCGCACCAATAATGTAAAGATACGCGAGACTATATTTAAAATCAGCCTGCGCCTTGATCAAGGCATGCTGATGGATCGCTTCCATAATCAGCAACGCCAACGGCAACACCTCGATGAACGAGAACATGGTGCCAAGCGGAACCCACATTCCCGGCGCACCGGCCCAGTAGAAATGGTGCCCGGTACCAAGCACGCCACCAAGGAAGATCAGAATTAATTCAAGATACACGGCCCGCTCTGCTAACCGACGCGAAACCAGACCGACCGCCATCAGCAGATAGGCGCTGATCGCCGCGGCAAAGAACTCAAACGACTGCTCGACCCAGAGATGGACCACCCACCAGCGCCAGAAGTCCGTGATGGTAAAAGATTTCTCAATCCCAGTGAGCGGGATCATGCCAAAGGCATACAGCACGGCAATATTGATGGTCGATGCCCAGATCAGGTGCTCCAGCCGAATGCGCCCGGTCCAGAACTGTTTGGTCGCTGCCGTCAGAGTATCGCGTGTAGGCCATAAGGCACGGAAGACCAAAAGGCTCCAGATCACCAGACCGGCGAAGAACCCGATCTGCCAGAAACGACCAATTTCGATATAGGAAAGCCCCTGATTACCAAACCAGAACCAGTTTTGTTTGATGGTTCCCATCAGACCGAAATAATTGCCGATCAACGCACCGGCGACAACCAGTAACGTGACATAGAACAACACATCAACCAGCAGCCCCTGCCATTTAGCCTCGCGGCCGGCAATTGCCGGGGCAAGGAACAAAGCACCGCCGATCCACGAAACACCAATCCATACGATGGGCGCCTGAAGATGAACCGAGCGCAGGAAATTAAACGGCAGATATTCATCGATTGGAATACCATAGAACGACATACGTTCCGTGTAGTAATGCGCCATCAGCGCCCCAACCAGAATCTGCAACAAGAACACCGCACCGACGACCAGAAAATATTTGCCTGTCTTGCGCTGGCTTAGTGTCAGGGGGGCAAAGCGGGCAAGCAGCGGATCACGTACGCCACCATCCGCTTCAGCCAGATAGCGCTGATATATATAAATGATCGCGCCAAACATAAAAAAGGTGAAACAGAAGCTGACCCAAGTCCAGGTAAAAGTCGATGTCGTCGGGGTATTACCAACCAACGGTTCATAGGGCCAGTTTTGTGTCCACGACGCTTCGCCACCGGGGCGACGGGCAACAGTGGTCAGTGC
This sequence comes from Micropepsis pineolensis, assembly GCF_055392125.1. NCBI lineage: Bacteria > Pseudomonadati > Pseudomonadota > Alphaproteobacteria > Micropepsales > Micropepsaceae > Micropepsis > Micropepsis pineolensis. The sequence continues at coordinate 1,548,164 of NZ_AP042408.1, read as the reverse complement.
GGAATAAATCAGGAATGATGCAGTGGCACGCGCCTCATCCGGACTCAGACTGTAGGCTTTGGTCCAGCCCTTGGCGAAATCGTGGTGCAGCAATTGCTCTACAATCGTATCCCGCTGTGTGATAATCGCCTTTGCCAGCGCGTCGGGCACCAGGCTGACCTTTTGGGTCAGATCAAGGCGCTGTAACTGCTGCTGCATGGCGGCACGCACCCCGGCCATATGTTCAAAATTCAGAGCGGCAGGCAGCTTGCCGTATTCCGCAAGCGCGATGTTATTTTCCGTTATTTCAGCAAGTTGCACCAGCCCACTGGCGGTATAATCCTCGCCGAAATAAGACCCCATGCCATAGATGCTGCCGTAATCCATCAGATCGGCACGCTGGAATCCCTGCTTGCCATAAAAGATGTCGCCTTGCGTCATCAGCACCTTCCCGGTGGCGGTGACAAAGCGCTCTGGCTGTGGCGGTGCATCGCGATAGGTCAGCACAGTGGTCCACGCCAACAATGCAAAGGTCACGATGGCGACGACCAAAAGAACCCACTTCAAAATGTTGCTGACGCAGTCTTCGTTAGTGTTTTCCTGGAGGCTCATGTTCTTCCCCGTTGCATGGTGATCGAACAATGCGCACCGCCATTGTGGCGGCGAAACCGCAAAACACAGCGTTTCATTTATTATATAGATTTTACTCCTATTGCGCGATAAATAATATAGTTACAACCAATAGCATTAAGAGCCCGCATCGACCGTCCGACCATCCGTTATGTAGGCCTCTTTTGAAAATCATCCGTAAAACCGTCACAGAATTGCGGCATACCGCTTGGCGATGTACAACCATTACGTGAAAACATCTCATCCAAAGACGTATAAAAATTATGCCACCCCCTCTTGCGTGCTCTGAGTTTTAGATTTAGAACAATTCTAGTTTATAGACTCAAGGAGAAAGCAATGTCATTGATCAATACCGATGTGAAGCCGTTCAAAGCCCAGGCCTTTAAGCAGGGCAAGTTCGCCGAAGTGACCGAAGCCGATCTGAAGGGCAAATGGTCGGTCGTGTTTTTCTACCCGGCGGACTTCACCTTCGTCTGCCCGACAGAACTGGAAGATCTGGCTGATAATTATGCGGAATTCCAGAAGATCGGCGTCGAGATCTACAGCGTTTCGACCGATACCCATTTTGCCCATAAGGCGTGGCACGATACCTCGCCCGCCATTAAGAAGATCAATTACACCATGGTTGGCGACCCGACCGCCGCGATCAGCCGGAACTTTGACGTTCTGATCGAGGAAGCAGGTCTGGCCAATCGTGGCACCTTCGTCATTGACCCGGCTGGTAAGATCAAGGTTGTCGAGATCGTTGATGGCAGCATCGGCCGCGATGCCAAGGAACTGTTGCGCAAGATCAAGGCGGCCCAGTATGTCGCCGCCCATCCGGGTGAAGTCTGCCCGGCCAAGTGGAAGGAAGGCGAGAAGACACTGGCCCCTTCGCTCGACCTCGTCGGCAAGATCTGAGTGACGCTGATCTCTCCCAAGTCCGCCCCGAACCCGGCACCGGCCGGGTTCGGGAGCGTCTTCTGACACGGGGCTTACACGGCCCCGGCATTTTCACGCCGGTTACAGGAGGCCGACATGTTAGACCCCAGCATTCAGCAACAATTAAAAGCCTATTTTGAACGCATTGTTCAGCCAGTCGAATTGCTGGTGAGCCTTGATGACAGCGATAAGTCGCACGAACTGTCGGATTTTCTGAACGATATCGCCGCCCAGTCCGACAAAATTTCTGTTGTGCGCAAAGACGATGATGCCCGCCGCCCCAGCTTCGCCATTACGCGGACCGGCAGCGAGATCAGTGTACGCTTTGCCGGCATTCCGTCGGGGCATGAATTCAACTCGCTGGTTCTGGCGCTGCTCTATGTCGGCGGCCACCCGTCGAAGCTGACCCCGGACGTCATCGATCAGATCAAAGCACTCGACGGCGACTATCATTTCGAGACCTATTTCTCGCTGTCGTGCCAGAACTGCCCGGACGTGGTGCAGGCGCTGAACCTGCTGAGCGTCATCAACCCGAAAATCAAACCGGTTGCCATCGACGGCGCGCTTTTTCAGGCCGAAGTCGAAAAACGTCAGGTCATGGCAGTGCCTGCGGTATTTCTGAACGGCGCCCCCTTTGCACAGGGGCGCATGACGCTGGAAGAGATTCTGGCCAAACTCGACACCGGCGCAGCCCACAAAAAGACCGCCGAAATCAACGACAAGGAACCGTTTGAAGTGCTGGTGGTCGGTGGTGGCCCGGCCGGTGCCACGGCGGCGATCTATGCCGCACGCAAGGGCATTCGCACCGGTATTGTTGCTGACCGTTTTGGCGGGCAGGTGCTCGACACCATGGCGATCGAGAATTTCGTCTCGGTTCCGCATACCGAAGGCCCCAAACTGGGCGCGGCGCTGGAAGAACATGTCAAAGACTATGATGTCGATATCATGTATCTGCAGCGCGCCGAAAAACTGATCCCGGCCAGCGCCCCCGGCGCCCTGCACGAGGTTCAGCTGGCCAGCGGTGCCACCGTCAAGGCCCGCAGTCTGGTGATTGCTACCGGCGCACGCTGGCGCCAGATGGGCGTGCCCGGCGAACATGAATACCGTGCAAAGGGTGTCGCCTATTGCCCGCATTGCGATGGCCCGCTGTTCAAGGGCAAACGCGTGGCGGTAATCGGCGGCGGCAATTCCGGCGTTGAAGCGGCCATTGATCTGGCCGGTATCGTCGCCCATGTCACGCTGATCGAATTTGACAGCAAATTGCGCGCCGACGCGGTGTTGCAGACCAAGCTGGCCAGCCTGCCCAACGTTACGGTGCTGGTGTCGAGCCAGACCACCGAAGTGCATGGCGATGGCACCAAGGTGAATGGTCTGTCGTACAAGGACCGTGCATCGGGCGAAGAACACCGCATTGATCTGGAAGGCATCTTTGTACAGATCGGTCTGGTGCCCAACAGCGAATGGCTCAAAGGCACGCTTGATCTGTCACCGCGCGGCGAAATCGAAATTGATGCGCGGGGTGCCACATCGGCCCCCGGTGTGTTCGCGGCGGGTGATGCCACCACGGTGCCGTTCAAACAGATCGTCATCGCTATGGGCGAAGGGGCCAAGGCCTCACTTTCGGCCTTTGACTATCTCATCCGCTCGCCTGCTGCGTAACACCCAATATTGCTACAAAATAAAAAAGTGCTCCATCTCGGAGCACTTTTTTTGTGCTATCTGCCTGCACCAATGGTCCATTAAAAAACATCCATAATTATATCCATATAGTACCTATGGGTTCCGTCGCCCGTCCATTCTGTCTTAGGGTAGACTGTATAAAGGCTGTCCGTTGGGGGCGGAGGCTGGCGCAGAGGGATATTTAAAAGCGGGGACTAGCGTGAAAAGCACTGTTCGACAGATTCTGTTGCAATCCAGTTTCGTGTTCGGGGCGATGGCGTTCTGCCTTGCACCGGTCATGGCCGGGCATCACCATGAAGACCATAAAGACGAACCGAAAAAAGAAGAAAAACACGATGGCAAGGGGACTCAGCCAGCCCCTGCCGGTGAAAAGAAAAATCGTGAGGCCGTGGGCGGCGCTAGCGGGCATGAAAATGGTGCGCCACGTGCGGACCGCTCTGGCCCCGGTGCCACTCGTTCGTTCGGGGCTGGTGGCGATAAAGCGGGCCGGGCTAACCCCGGGGGTGGGCGCCAGTTCGGTGCTGACAAGGCCGCCGGCAAAGCGGACCGCAATGCTCCCGGTGGGGCACACCAGTTCGGTGCGGGCGGTGACAAGGCAGCAGACCGAAAGAATAGCGGTCCGGATAGTCGTTCGTTCGGCGGTGACGCCAAGGGCCATGATCGATCGGCGCCGGGTCGTGGTGAGACAGATCACACAGATCGTGCAGGCCCCGGTGCCGGTGGCCCCGGCGTGAGGGGGCATGCGGACGCAGGCCCCGGGCATGGGCCGGTTGGTCGTCCGGGCTTTGGTGGACCGGGGGCCGTTGGCGGACATGATCCGGCATTTGGCTTTCAGCGTGCCCATGACGGCCCGGCCTATATGTATCATGGCAGGAAATTTTCGCCTTTCCGGGTGCCGCCTTATGCCTGGCCGCATGGTTTCTCCTATCATCGGTTCGGGCCAGGGCAGCAGGTGCCGCACGCATTCCTTGGCGAGGATTTCTTTATCCTGAACTTCCTTGATTTCGGTATTGATCCGCCGCCGCCGGGTTTCGTCTGGCTACGTTATGGGCCAGACCTGATCCTGGTGGATCGGTTTACCGGTGAAGTGGTGCAGATCGCTTACGGTGCATTTATCGAGTAGCGTGGGGATAGGGGTGGCAGGCCGATGCCATTCCCTCTTATGTCAGAAAAGGCCCTGCTGACCCGGTGGAGCGGGCGGGGTTCTTCATCAGCGGACGCGGCATTGGGGTGCCGCGTTGGCATGGGGGACGGGTATGCGGAATTTTTGGGTTGCGGGTCTGCTGTTCGGGGCAGCCGCGTTGTTGTGCGCCCCGGCGCAAGCCTCGGGTGTCGAAGATGCCAATGGCGGTCTGATGGCCCTCAACGATGGCACATTCGATAAAGCGATAGAGCGTTTTACGCACGCGATACAGTCTGGTGAACTGAGCGGCGATGATCTTGAGTTTGCCTATTATAATCGCGGTGTCGCGTTTTTATGGAATGGTAATTTCAATGATGCGCTGGCGGATCTTAAAATTGCCACACGGATGAAACCTGATGATCTTGATGCGTTGGGCTATTACCGTCTGGCGGTGCAGCATATCGATCATGAACCGCCGGCACCGCCGATGGATGCCGACAATGTTGTTACCTCGGTGCTCGGTTCTTTGTTAAGCGCGATCGCCAATGGACCAGCTTATAAGCAATGGAGTGCTATCGGGCCGTGGATGCACAAATGTATGGCCTATTCCTATGGCGTCGATCCGGTGCGCATGGTCAAGCACGCCATTGATATCAACAACCCAGCGCTGGATAAATATTTCGATGCCTGCAAGCCGATTGCCCAGCGTGAATATGATCAAGCAGCGGCGCAGTATGCACCTAAGGCGTTGAGCAAAGCAGCCAAAGGAAAGGCTGGGCGCAAGCATTAGATTGGGAACCTGGCTAATGACGCGTCACACCGCAGCGCTTACAGTAAGAATATGCCTCAGATGCAGTTATTAGATTCGACTTTTTCTTCAGCTATGGGCGAAGAGGCCAAGGCCTCACTTTCGGCCTTCGATTATCTCATCCGTAACGAGCCGATAAAGGCTGCCGCGGAATAAGTTTCACGATCCTCCCTGAACTTGGCGCCCCCGCATTGGGGGCGTTTTTTTATACCCCTATTATCAGGTGGGCACCCAGAGTGCCCATCACAGCATAATGCAGCCCCAGCGGCCTTTTCGCTGCGACACCCACCCCTGCAAAGCCCCTCACAACTATACACCGTCACTCACGTGTCACGTGTCTGCCTTACGTTCCCGCCCTTCGCTGGGGGAATCGAAAGAACGCGCACGATGATCGGGGCAATTGCCACGTTTTTCCCTGCCCCTACGGAACATATTCAAACCATCCTTATTTTCAGGAGTTCAAAAGATGCAGTCAAAAGGTATCACCAGATGTCACTGGCTGTCAGGTGCGGCAATCGGCGTTTTATTGGCGACCGTTCCCACACTGGCACAGACCAGTACATCGGCTGGAGCAGGTGAAACCGGACTCGAAACCGTTGTCGTGACCGCCGAACGGCGTGCCGAAAACCAGCAGAACGTTCCGGTCTCCGTCGGCGTTCTGAGTGGGGATTCCTTAGGCCGTATCACATCGTCGGGCGACGACACCTTGCTGGCACTGTCGGGCAAGGTTCCCGGACTGTATGTTGAATCGACCACGGGCCGCATTTTCCCGCGCTTTTATATTCGCGGCCTTGGCAATGTTGATTTTTATCTCGGCGCGTCACAGCCGGTCTCTATCATTCAGGATGACATTGTTCTGGAGCATGTCGTGCTGAAATCGAACCCGGTCTATGATGTGGACCAGATTGAGGTCTTACGCGGGCCGCAAGGATCATTGTTTGGCCGCAACACCACCGCAGGCATCATCAAATTTGACACCAACCGCCCGACCGAGAATTTTGAAGGTCGCGCTTCGGCCAGTTACGGCGCCTATAACAGTATCGATCTGGATGCGGGGATTGGCGGGCCGGTTATTCCGGGCAAAGTTGCGTTCCGGGTCTCCGGCCTCTATCAGCACCGCGACGATTATATCGACAACACCTATACCGGGGCGAGCGCGGACGGCACCAAAACCGGACAGAAAGATGCACTTGGTGGCTTCGACGAACGCGATCTGCGGCTTCAGATTTTGCTGACCCCAAGTGCCGATTTTTCCGTACTGACCTCGATCCATGGGCGCTGGTATGATGGCACATCCACCGTGTTCCGTCGCGGGGGGCTTACCCTCGGCTCACACGATGTCAGCAGTCTGGACTGGGATAAAACCCGTTACGACGAAGCCGACAACAATCCGCAAAGCTATAACACCTACGGCGGATCGGTAAATGCATCCTGGAAACTGGGGGATGTTACCCTGACCTCCATCACGGGTTACGAATCCACATCCGGTTTCAGCCGTGGTGATACCGATGGCGGTGCGGCGGCCGATTATGGCAATGCCGGCTATGGCGAATCTATGGGCCGCGTGCGCGCGCTGGGCCAGTGGACACAGGAAATGCGCCTGTCCAGTGCCGATGACGCAAGGCTGAAATGGCAGGTCGGCGGGCTGTATTTCGATTCCCGCGACAAGACAGAATTTTACCAGCGGGCATGGTTCCTGACCGGCACGGCCCATAACCCGAATAACTGGGTAAGGCTGCATGATGTCAACACATCTTGGTCGGCCTTCGGTCAGGCCAGTTATCAGGTGACAGATGCCCTCACCGTTACAGCGGGTGCCCGCGTGACAGAGGATTCCAAGGAAACGCGCTTGCTTAAGACCGCGGACAAAGCTGATGGCACGGTGACCTATACCGGCCGGCGCGATGTCAAAATGTCATCCACCAAGCCAAGCTGGGATGTCAGCGCGCTTTATGCCGTCAATTCCGATGTGAACCTCTATGTCCGCGTGGCAAAAGGTTTCCGCGGCCCAACCATTCAGGGGCGTTCGGCAGTCTTCAATTCCGATTTCACCACCGCAAAATCGGAAACCATTCTGTCGTGGGAAGCGGGCTTAAAAAGCCAGCTTAGTAACACGCTGCGTTTCAATGCTTCGGTCTTCACCTACACCGTCGACAATATTCAGCTGAACGGCAACGATTCCAACGGTAACGGTGTTCTGTTTAATGCCAGACACGCCAATGCTTATGGCATGGAATCTGAACTGGATTGGCTGCCGATAGATAATCTGTCACTGACCGCCGGGCTCAGCCTGCTGCATACCCGGATCAAGGACAACCGCGTCTATGCCCAGACCTGCAGCTTCAACGGGGCGATGACCTGTAGCGTTGAGGATTCCTATTTCACCAAAGGATCGGGAACCGGTAAGACCTATTACGCCAATATCAACGGCAATCCGCTGCCCAATGCACCGGAATATAACCTGAACCTTGCGGCGCGATACGATATCCCGCTCGACAATGCCGGAAAATTCTTTGTCTCCACAGACTGGAACATGCAGGGCTATACCAATTACGTCCTCTACCAGACCAAGGAATTTAGCTCCAACGGCAATTTTGAAGGTGGCCTGCGCGTTGGCTATACCCATGCGGATGGAGCGTGGGAAATTGCCGCCTATGTACGCAACATCACCGACGAGAAGAACCTGAAGGGCGTTATCGAAAATTACCGGGCCGCGGTTCTAAATGATCCGCGCATCATTGGTATTTCTCTGACCGCCAATCTGCACTGATCCGTCAGATACAAAAAAGCGGGATGGCATCACCGCCATCCCGCTTTTTATTCAGCGCATCACAGATCCCGATGCAGGAACTGGTTATGCGGGCTGGGGCGGTAATCACCAAAGACGTCGCCCACGACAAAGCCATGGCGACGATACAGCGCCGCCGCAGCATCAAACTCCGGGCTGGTGCCGGTTTCCAGACTTAAAACGCCCACGCCACGGGCACGTGCTTCAGCGATGATATGGGTCAGCATCTGCGACGCGGCACCCTGGCGCAAATAATCCGGGTGGGTGCGCATCGACTTGACCTCGGCCCGGCAGATCCCCGCACCTTCAAGCATCTTCAGTGCACCGATGGTGACGATGTTTGCACCATCCCAGGCCGACCACACGGTTACCTGGGGAATCTGCAAGCCGGATATATCAAGAGCATAGTTGGTACCGGGCGGGGAATTTTCCTGCATTCCCCGCAAATGCAGCGCCAGCAGCGCCCGCACCTTCTCGCCCGACAGATCATCCACGCGGATGGTAAAATTACGCATCGAGAAACCTTTTCCCCATAAAAAAAGCGGGCAACCCAGCCCGCTTTAATCGTTACATCACACACCTTACGCTGGCGGATAATGCTGCGCCAACAGATCACCCGAGGCATGGACCAGACCAATCACCCCCTCGCCCACCTGACCGGCGCGGGCATGGGCGGTAAACTGAGCAATCAGCGTATCCCACTCGCTTTGCGGAATATGGCGATCGACATCACGGTCGGTGACCACTTCAACATAGCGCTCGCCCAGCGAGACGAACAACAGCACGCCAATCTTGCGGTCGTTGCGCGCCAGTATGCGCGAAGCGAACGAGCGATGGGCCAGTTCCCAACACTCCCAAAACTTGGCATGGCGCGGAATGAACTTTAGCCGTAACGGTAGCCAGTCGAGTGCTGCCGTAATCACAACCGACGCCCCGACCGCCGCGCAAAAGCCCTCGCGCAATGTCAGCGCAGGCCAGAACAGCGCCAGAACACCCAGCACGACAATGCCGGTGATGCCGCCATAGACCATCGAATAGAGCGGATATTTATCGCTGACATACACCATGGTCAGCGACAGCCGGGCCGAGGTTTTTTCCTTGGCCCCGGCGAGTGCCCCGGCCAGCCGACGTTTTTCTTCCACCGAAATACGGTTGCCTGTGATTACCAACTTCCTGAAGCGCCCCCACCGCCAAACGATCCGCCGCCGCCAGAGAAACCACCGGAATCCCCGCCGCCGCCAAATCCACCGCCACCAAATCCACCACCGCCGAAGCCGCCGCCCCCAAAACCGCCACCGCCGCCAAGGAACAACAGCGGCCACAGAAAGCGACCAAAGGCGAGGAACAGAATGACGACAACGATGATGGGCAAAATGCCATGGGGCCGGTCATCCTGCTGTTGCCGTTCAACCACCACCGGCACGCCGTTTACCGAGGGCTTACCGCCCAGCGTGCGCAGTACATTGATAGTGCCGTTCAGAATACCGGCGCTGTAATCCCCCGACCGAAAGGCGGGGATCATGGCGTTTTCGATAATCAGCTTGGATTGCGCATCGGTCAGCTGCCCTTCCAGACCATAACCGACTTCAATCCGTACACGGTGCGGCTTCATCGAAACAATGATCAGCGCACCCGTATTCTTACCCTTTTGCCCGATGCCCCAGGCCCGGCCAAGCTGATAGCCATACTGGTCGATCTCCAGACCGCCCAGATCGGGCAGCGTGGCGACCACAACCTGATTACCGGTCTGTTTTTCATGTTCGGCCAACAGCGCGGTCAGCTGCGCCTTGGCCGGTGCCGTCAGAACACCCGCGGTATCGACCACCCGCCCGGTCAGCGGCGGAAAGGCCGGCGCGGCATAAGCCCCGCCAAACGCCAACGCCCCGACCGTTAAAACGGTCAGGGCGATAACGCGTATCAGCCAGCGGTGCGCGCGCCCCCACACCAATGTCATCAGAATGCGACCTTAGGTGCGTTCTGTGCGTTCGGGGCCGTGGCCGTGAAGGTTTCGTATGGCTTGGCCTCGGGATAGAACACCCCGGCGATCCAGCGGCTTGGGATAGTGCGCAGCGTGGTGTTATAGATTTGCACCGCGTCGATATAATCCTTACGGGCCACAGTGATCCGGTTCTCGGTACCCTCAAGCTGGGCCTGCAAGGCCAGGAAGTTCTGGTCGGCCTTCAGTTCCGGATAACGCTCGCTCACCACCATCAACTTTCCAAGAGCGGTGGTCAGCTGACCCTGACTTTGTTCATATTGCTGGAACGCCTTGGGGTTCGACAGCACATCCTTGGGCAGGGTCACCTGACTTGCCTTGGCGCGGGCTTCGATCACCGCCGTCAAAGTTTCCTTTTCGTGGGTGGCATAGCCCTTCACCGTGGCAACCAGATTGGGCACCAGATCGGCCCGGCGCTGATATTCGTTCTGCACCTGGCTCCAGGCGGCTTTCACCTGCTCGTCCTGACGCGGCACATCGTTGACGCCGCAACCGGCCAGCCCCGCACCAATCACCAGTAAGACCGCCATCCGAGAGGCGAATTTCATCACTGCGTTCGTCATTTTGCACCCTTTTGTCTTGTCGGTCATCGTAGCACATCCCCAACAGGAAAATCGCCCCCATTCGGAAAAACACCCCCGGCAAGAAAACGCCGGAGTGGCGGGGGGACCACTCCGGCGCATTGATGAGCCTTACGCGAGGGGGAAAAGCGCAAGGCCATTATCTTGCGGGCAAGCGGAAGGCATACATCCGAAGCCGCAACCAGCCACGGACAGGGGGGTATCCTGAGGCTGGCGGGCAGACCAACGGGGGGACGTTAGAAGCCTGCCACAGTCTTAAAGATAGGGTGGCTTAAACCGATTTCAATAGCACCAGCTCTTGGCCTCGTGGACCAGGAAGTCGCGGAACGCCGCCACCCGCTTGGACTGGCGCAAGGCATCGGCATAGACCAGATGCACGTCAAAGCTCGGCCCCGGCACCTCGGGCAGCACCCGTTCCAGCTCGGGGCACAGCGCGGCGACGTAATCGGGAATGGCGGCAATGCCAAGACCGGTTTTCACCGCCCGCTGCATGCCGGTAACGTTATTAATATTGACGATATGGGCGGGATTGGCCGGGCTGGACTGGCGGCGAACCTGATCGGCCAGCCAGTTGATATCGCGCAGCTCGGGCGCCACCGTCTCGCCATAGGCGATGATGGTGTGACCGGCCAGATCCTCGATATGCTTAGGGGTGCCGCGGGCCTCAAGATATTCCGTGGCCGCGTACACATGATAGTGAACGGTATAGAGTTTGCGCTGGATCAGATCGGCCTGCACCGGCACCCGCATACGGATGGCCAGATCAGCCTCGCGCTGGGCCAGATCCAGTTCGTGATCCTCGAGCATCAGATGCAGTTCGATTTCCGGATAGCTGCTTAAGAACGCGCCTAAGCGCGGCACCAGCCAGTAATTACCGATATCGTGACTGGCGGTCACTTTCAGCGTGCCGCGCGGGGCTTCGCGGGCATTTTTCAGGGCCTCCTCGGCCTGGGCCAGACGGCCCAGAACGTCGGTGACTGCCGAATAGAGCATTTCGCCTTCGTCGGTCAGGGTCAGACCGCGGGCGTGACGCTGGAAGAGCGGCGTAGTCAGCTCCTCCTCCAGCGCACTGATCTGACGGCTGACCGCCGACTGACTTAAGGTGAGCATTTGCCCGGCATGGGTAAAGCTTCCGGCCGAAGCGACGGCGTGAAAAATACGAAGCTTATCCCAGTCCATAATGCCCCCAGTGAAAAGTTAACCACACTTACGCGACTACGGCTTTACAGGTCAGGCCCCGGCGATAAACCGTTCGGCTTCCAGAGCCGCCATACAGCCCATCCCTGCCGCCGTTACGGCCTGCCGGAAATGCTTGTCTTTGACATCCCCGGCGGCAAACACGCCCGCCACGCTGGTCGCGGTCGAATCGGGTGCGGTAATAATATAACCGGCCGCATCCATTTCCAGCTTACCGGAAAATATCGCCGTCGCCGGAGTGTGCCCAATGGCGATAAACAAACCGTCTACGGCCAGTTCCGAGACGGCCCCGGTCTTAACGTTTTTGACCTTGATGGCGGTGACGGATTTGGGGCTGTCGGTGCCCAGAACCTCTTCCACACCATGATCATAGAGAATCTCGATCTTGGGGTTGGCAGCCAGCCGGGCCTGATTGGTCTTATCGCAACGCAGGGCATCACGGCGGTGGATCAGGGTAACCTTCTCGGCAAAATTGGTCAGGAACAGCGCCTCCTCGGCTGCGGAATTACCGCCGCCGACCACCGCAACTTTCTTGCCGCGATAGAAGAAACCGTCACAGGTGGCACAGGCCGAAACGCCAAAGCCCTGGAAGGCGATTTCCGTATCCAGTCCCAGCCAGCGCGCCTGTGCCCCGGTGGCGATAATCAGCGTATCGGCCAGATAGACATCGCCCGAATCCCCGGTCAGTTTGAAGGGCCGGGCCGAAACATCGACATCAACAATGATGTCCTGCACCATGCGGGTACCAAGCTTTTCGGCCTGTTCCTGCATGCGGTTCATCAGCTCCGGCCCCTGCATTTCTTCCGGGAAACCGGGAAAATTCTCGATCTCGGTGGTGATGGTGAGCTGGCCGCCGGGCTGCAGACCGGCAATCAGCACCGGCTCCAGCATGGCGCGCGCCGCATAGATAGCGGCGGTGCAGCCGGCCGGGCCGCTGCCCAGGATGACGACTTTGGCGTGAATGGATTCGGCCATGACGTAAGGTTCCTTCAAGTCAAATCAGTTCCGTCAGATGGCGCCGTGAAGGCAGCCGCAACAGAGCCCGTTATCGTCACAGTGGACAAAAAAGCAAGCTTAGGGCAAAAGCCGCGCCAGACAACCATCCTCATGGCTAAAGACCTATCATGGAGCTGGGCTGTTCCAAAGCCTGAAAAAAAATGTTACACGGAGTTGGAATATTATTGCTCCCAGACCCTGACTTGCGGTAAATATCGTAGCTTAAGCCTAGTATCGGAAGAAACACCGTGGAACATCACAAGCTGGATTCCATCGACCATCGCCTTTTGGCCGAGCTCCAAGCCGACGGTCGCATTACCAATGTTGAACTGTCGCGCCGGGCCAAAATCACCGCCCCCCCCTGCCTGAGACGCATGCGGGCGCTGGAGAAGGCCGGTTACATTCAGGGATACCATGCCGACCTCGATCCCAAAATGCTGGGATTTGAAGTGACCGGCTACGCCTTTGTCGGACTGGCCAGCCAGCACGACCATGATCTGAAGCAATTTGAAGAACGCATCCGCTCCTGGGCGCAGGTGCGTGAATGCTTCATGCTGTCAGGCGAAGTCGATTTCATTCTCAAAATCGTTGCGCGCGATCTGTCATCATTTCAGCGCTTCATCACCGACATGCTGACATCCGCCGAGAATGTCGCATCGGTTAAAACAGCCCTTGTCATCCATGCCTCGAAACACGAGCCTGGGGTGCCACTGGAAATCACCGACTAAGACAAAACCCGGTCCCAACAGGCCGGGTTTTGTTTTAGGGCAGATCCCGCCCCGCCCGATGGCGGTCCAGACCCGCCTGCCAGTCCGCCCCGATCTGGTCAAGGCGCCCCACCCGGCGCCGCAAGAATCCCAGCGCCATATCCCGCACGAAAGCCCGGTCGGTTTCGTCCTTCAGATATTCGACCGGCGATTTACCATCGACACGGGCCAGTAAAAACGCCGCCAGCAGCCCCGCGGCGCGCTGCTCCAGCGCCACCGGGTCCTCCCACGTGACGCCCGCCAGATAGCGGCTCATCATCCCGGCAACGACGCCGCATACAGCGGGCGAAATTCAGGATGCCAGACGCATTTCAGCAGGAAATGGTTGAGGCAGAAGGCCAGATCAAACGCCGGATCGCCATAGCAGGCAGTTTCCGCATCCAGCACCACCGCCCCATTTGCCCCACATAAAATGTTCTTGGGGCTGAAATCGCCATGCATCAGCGCAATCGATGATGCCGCAACATCCGCCGCCATCTGGCGGATCTGCGGGGCGACATCGGCGTGCCGGTCAGCGGTAAACAGCAGATAGGGTTCGATGCGCAGGGCGTGGAAATCCGCCCCATTGGCAAAGGCGCCAGCAATCTCGGCCCGCCCGGCGGTGGCCCCATGCAGGCGCGCCAGCAGCGTGCCGGTATCGGCGGCAAAATCCGCGCGGGCCAGCCCCTGCGCCAGCAGGGCTTTCCACACGGGATACTCTGCCGGTGGAAAAAACTGCATGGCCACCAGCCCATCGGTTTCATCGGTGGCATAGATTTCGGGGGCATGACCGGGGGCAATGCGACAGGCCAGCCGCATCCAGGCGGCTTCGGCGCGAAACCGCCCCGGTGAGGCCTGCCAGTCGGCGGCCACACGCAGCTTGGGCAATGCCCGTTTCATGCAGATCGTGCGGGTGGGGGTTACCACCTTATAAGCATCACAGGAAACACCGCCGGAAAGCAGACTGACCGAGAGGCTTTCGCCCCCGGCCAATAACCCCATCCGTATCAGTGCCGCTGCGAGCCCATCCATACCGGCATCTTAAAACGCAAAATCGGATAAGTAGAAAGTCGTTTTCACCAAGGGGGGGTAAGAAACCGGCCACCAACCGGGCCGGTTTCCTACAAAAAGCCTAATGCTGCTTCAGCCAGGTTGCCATTTCCGGCAGGTGCTGTTCACGCACCCTGACCGTATGGGCAACCGTGGCTTTGACCATTTCGATCCGGCTGTTGGAACGCCCAGCCAGCTCGGTTGCAACGAACTGATCAAGCTTGGCCAGCATAGCCGGGTCCTGCGCGCTTAAAGCCAGCGACGGGAAGTATAACGCCCGGCTATCGGGTTCGAGCAAGACATCGAAGGCCGCCTTGTGGGCGATGGCAAAATCATACGCCATCTCGGGATGACCAGCCGACACCGCCCGCACGATGTCAGGCCGCAAGGTCAGCGGCACCCGATCCTGCAGCGCCAGTTCCAGCGTTTTGGCCGCCAGCGCATCATCACGCACCGCAGCCAGAGCATGATACAGCTTGCGCTGCGCCAGCGTATCGGTCGACGTGACGGCCAGTTCCTGCAATTGCTGCCATTGTTCGGCCGTAGCGTTCAGCGCCACCACCGAAAACACCGTATCACGATCATCGCCCTGCAGACTGTCGGGGTTGGCCAGATACCCTTTGAAGGCCGTGGCCGCTTCGCCAATCACCGCCGGATCACCCAGCGTGCTTAAAGCGTCGATCAGCGTGCCGCGCAGCATGGTGACATTGTCACTCTCGCCCGCCCGCTTGTGGGTGCCGAGCGGGGCGAGCAAGGGCTGCAACACATTCACGCTATAACGGCGCAACGAAGCCTGCACCGGCAAGCCTTTGGCCAGCCCGTCCAGCGACGCCAGCTTTTCCGCCACCGCCATCTGCACGATCGGGTCCATATCCGCACGCGCCAGCCGGGCCAGAGACAAGCCATCCGCCATCGGCCGGAGGCCCGCCTCGCCCAGTGCCCAGGCATCGTTGAGAATACCAAGCTGATCATCAGCGGAAAGCGTGTTGAACCGGGTGGTAATCCGGCCCATCAGCACATCGTCATAGCGGGTACGGAAGTAGCCGCTTTGCCCCGCATTGACGATAGCGACGACACCCTGCGGTACCGCGACATCCGCCGGGCGATCGGTGCTGACCAGCCCCTGCCAGATCGGCTTGCCATCGCTGGCGGTCACCGTCACCGGCACCAGCCAGCGCCGTGGCGCACCGGCCCCATCACGCTCGAAATGGCCCAGCGACAGATGCAGCCCGGTGGCGGTGGCAGAAGCCGCCACCATAGGCACGCCATCCTGCAAGGTGAAGTCATGCGCCACGACACTCAGCGAATGGGGGGAAACCTTATCGATCTCACGCCACAGATCATCGGTCACAGTATTCCGATAGGCGTATTTCTTCATGTAATTGCGCACACCGGCCCGAAACGCCACGGGGCCGACATAGTCTTCCAGCATGCGGATGGTCGACTGCCCCTTCTGATAGGTGATGGTGTCAAAAGCCTCGCCGGCATCCAGCACATCGGTGACATGCTGAATCACCGGATGGGTACCGGCCTGCGCATCGGCCCGCATCGCCGATTCCTTGGCATACAAGGCGGTGGTCCAGATATGCCAATCCGGATGCAGCGCATCGGCGGACTTATATTCCATCCACGATGCGAACCCTTCGTTGAGCCACAGATCATCCCACCAATCCATGGTGACCAGATCGCCGAACCACTGATGGGCCATTTCATGGGCGATGGTGACAAAGACTTCGCGCTTTTCATCTTCGCTGGTGGCTTTGGGATCGACCTGCAGGGCGCGCTCGAAATAGAAGATGGCCCCCCAGTTTTCCATCGCACTGAAGAACTGGCTGCTGCCCGGACCGGCAATCAGATCCATCTTGGGCAGCGGATATTTGACGCCGAAATACGTGTTATAAAACGGCAGCAAGGCCGCCGCCGTATCCAGTGCATACTGGCCCTTGGCGGTATCGCCCTTCTTGACGATCACACCAACATCGACACCGCCGACATTACGCGAGATACGCTCGAAATCGCCCTGACCGTAAAACAGCAGATAGGACGACATTTTGGGCGACGCGGCAAAATGCACGCGCTTCTTGCCACCGGGTAAAATCTCCGTCGCGGCAACCGGCATATTCGACAGCGGCATTTCCGCGACGGGCAAGGTTGGCGGTTAAACGAAACACCGCCTTTTGCGCCGGTTCATCCCAGCATGGCAAAAAACGACGGGCATCGGAATTTTCAAACTGGGTATAGAGTGCCGTATGCGTCTGGCCATTGACGCTGTAGTCGAGCGAAAACAGCCCCGCCGGACTGTGATTTAATTTTCCCGCCATAGACGATGCTTAAAACATACCGCCCCGGCTTCAGCACCGACGGAAAATGCAGGCGCGCAACTTCGGTCTTATCATCAAAGCTGACGGTTGGACGGGCGGCGACTTTCGACAGGGACACAGAATCGAAATGCAAGTTTGCAGCATTCAGTTCGATGTCGGCCATCGGCTTTTTCACATCAAGCGTGATTTTTACCGAACCGGCAAAGGTGCCCGCCTGCACATCGGGCACGATGGCCAGATCATAAGCAACCGGTGCCGCACTATCGGGCAGCACCACACGGCTTGGCGCAGCCGCAGCCAGCGAGAACGACAACAGCGCGGCGGAAAGCCAGACAAAAGACCTCATACGCAGCAATCCTGCAGAGAATTACGGCATCAAGGAATAGCGGCTTTCTTGGCGTTCTTCAAACGGAAGGCACTGGCAGCGGAACCGGGCGTGCGGTGCCCGAGGAACCGCCGCGTCAGAGCGGCGCGCACCGGCAGGTCATAGCCATAGTACAACACCGTGGCGAGGGCGATTTCAAACACCACCAGACCGGCAGCAACCGTATAGAGCAAAGGTTGGGTCGGATGGGTCTGCCAGTTCCAGTGACCAAACAACAGCACAAAGGGATAATGGATGATGTACAGCGGATAGGATAAACCGCCGATAAAACGGCAAATTGCGCCGGATGGTCCCGGCACCCTGGTGACCGAAGCGCCGATCATCAGGATCAGCGGAAAAGCCAGAATAACTGCCCCGGCTTCATAAACCCCGTTCCAGACACCAAATCGCGGCGCAAAAAACACCGCCAGCAGCAGAACCGACGCGGCAATAAAGGGCTGCGGCAACGTGATTTTCAGCCCCAGACGATAGACCAGCAAACCGGCCAGAAACGGATAACACAGCCGCACCGGCGCGACCCAGACATTGCTCCAGCCCCAGCCGTAGCCCAGATCACCCTTATACAACACCGCGGTCAGCATCAGCGCCACAGCCCCGCACACCAGCAGAACAACGTGCACGGATCGTTTCAGACGATAGCCATAGCTGACGAAAAACAGATTGGCGATATATTCCCAGAACAGCGTCCAGGACGGCGGATTAACCGAATGGGTCTCGCCGAACAGATTGGGCAGTGGTGGCGAGGGTAACAAAAACAGCGATAAAATAACGGTCAATGCCATCATTACTGGTGACAATGCCACGCCCACACGCTGGGCATCACCGACATTCGGATCGCACAAATAGACCACAGCCCCGACGATGGCCGCCACCACCACCACCGGATGCAGCCGGATCAGTCGCCGTTTGATAAAACCACTGACGCTGAGCCGCGCCCCTGATGCGGCGGCCCCCAGCCGCCCGTCATAGGCATAGCCCAGCACATAGCCCGACAATGCAAAGAAGAAATCGACCGCCAGAAAGGTGTGGGGCAGCGGATTATGATCGAGATCCGGCACCATCAGTTCAAATATATGGAAAATCACCACTGAGATGGCCGCGACTCCGCGCAGACCATCCAGCGCTTGACAATGCGCCTTCATCCGTATTCCCCCACACCCAGGGTTTATCGCCCCCAAGGCATAAATCATACAAAAGCAGGATTACGGATTTTTTGTGGCGTATTCGATTTTAATGAAACCGGCGGTAGTCGAGTCCATCGGTCGCGATGTCGGTCTGCCGCCCACTGACGATATCAGCAATCAGCCGCCCCGAGCCGCAGGACATGGTCCAGCCCAGCGTACCATGGCCAGTATCAAGATAGAGATTGGGCAGCGGTGAACGGCCCAGCACCGGCACCGAATCCGGCGTGGTCGGACGAAGCCCGGCCCATAATTCCGCCGTATCGAAGTCCCCGGCGCCGGGGAACAGCGATTTGGCATGCTTTACGATGGCCTCGGCCCGAACCTCGCACAGGGTGTCGTCCCAGCCAGCCAGCTCGGCCGTGCCGGCGCAGCGCAAGCGGTCGCCCAGCCGCGAGAACACCATTTTGTGTTCGTCATCGGTAATGCTGACCAAAGGGGCTGCAGACGGCGCGCTGACCTCCAGCGTGGCCGAATAGCCTTTGGCCGGATAGATCGGCAGCGAGAAGCCAAGCTGCCGGGTAAATTTCGGACTCCAGCTGCCCAGCGCCATGACATAGGCATCGGCCGTCAGCACGCCATGATCGGTGTGCACGGCCGTGATGCGGCCATCTTCGACCGCAAAATCCTGCACCGCGGTGTCATACTGAAAGCGGACACCCTTTTGCGCCGCCAGCGCGGCGAGGTTCTGGGTGAATTTATGGGCGTCGCCCGATTCATCACCGGGGGTAAAGATCGCCCCGGCCAGTTCGGACGAGACGTCTGCCAGCGCCGGTTCGATCGCCACCGCTTCGGCCACGCTTTTGACCTGACGGTCAAGCCCGAAGCTTGCCATCATCGCCGCGGCGTGGGTGGCATGTTCGAATTCGCGCGGGTTGCGATAGATGTGCAGAATGCCACGGGTCTGCTGATCGTAGAGAATGCCGGTCTCGGCGCGCAATTCCTGCAGGCAGGCCCGGGAATAGATCGCCACGCGCAAAGTGCGTTCGGTATTGATCCGGGCACGGTCTGCCGTGCAATTGCGCAGGAACTGCGCCAGCCACAGCCACAGCGCCGGATCATAGCGGGTCAGCCGGAAAATCAGCGGCGCATCTTCATGGCCGAGCCATTTGAGCGCCTTGAAGGGTGTGCCCGGATTAGCCCAGGGTTCGGCATGACAGGGCGAAACCTGACCACCATTGGCAAAGCTGGTTTCCATGGCGGCGGCGGGCTGGCGCTCGATCACGCTAACCTCATGCCCAGCTTTAGCCAGATACCACGCGGCGGTCGTTCCCACGACGCCAGCACCCAGAACCAGTACCTTCACTTGCAAGCCACTCCCAACGCTAAAACATCCGCGCAAGATCAACACGCCGAAGCGTGCTGCGCGCATTCTTCCTTAGCGCGAAGTGCGGTCGAGTTTAAGAGGCTATAGCTTCGCACCCCCGCGGCATTGCCGACCATGTGGCCATGCTTTTTTTGCGCGTTGCTCTGACGCACACAAACAAAAACGGGGCGACGCAGTCTGCGTCACCCCGTTTTGTTCGTCATCAGACACGGATCGCTTAGTTAAGCGAATCCTTGAGCTGCTTGCCGGGACGGAAGCGCGGCGCCTTCGACGGCTTAATGGTGATTTCTTCGCCGGTCTGGGGGTTACGGCCCTTGCCGCCAGCGCGGGTGGTAACGGCGAAAATGCCGAAACCGGTCAGACGCACTTCGTCGCCCTCTTTCAGGGCGCCTGCAATCAGGTCGAACACGCCATCGACAGCCTTGGCGGCATCAGTCTTGGCGAGCCCTGTGTGCTCCGACAATTTCTGGATCAGATCGTTCTTATTCACTTGGGAAAGGCTCCTTTTTAGAATCGCCTGGGCGGCGGGGCGCAATCTAGGTCGACAATTCGCCCGCCGTCAAAGCCAGAACCGGGCAAAACCGGCTTTTTTTTGTAGATTTCAGCGGGAAATGCACCATTTTCTGTACTTTTCCCGCTGGTTAACAAAAGAATAACGCAAAATTAATGGGTTACGACGGTATCACCATCGTCTGAAGCTGCGATCGGCATGACGATTTCCGGCTCGGTCCACTCAATTGGTTCGGGCTGGCGGGCCAGTGCCACCTTGATCACTTCATCCACCGTCTTGACCGGAATGATCGTAAGCCCCTCTTTGACGTTATCAGGGATTTC
Source organism: Micropepsis pineolensis (assembly GCF_055392125.1). Taxonomy (NCBI): domain Bacteria; kingdom Pseudomonadati; phylum Pseudomonadota; class Alphaproteobacteria; order Micropepsales; family Micropepsaceae; genus Micropepsis; species Micropepsis pineolensis. The sequence goes on along the minus strand of NZ_AP042408.1, from coordinate 1,527,621 downwards.
GGCCAGATCTTTTTCATTCTCGTCCGGAATGCACACCGTGGTGATCCCGGCACGCAGCGCCGCGAGCAGCTTTTCCTTTAAGCCACCAATCGGCAGGACACGGCCGCGCAGGGTCACCTCGCCGGTCATCGCCACATCGCGGCGCACCGGAATACCCGTCAGTACCGAGATGATCGATGTTGCCATTGCCACACCGGCCGAAGGGCCGTCCTTAGGCGTTGCGCCCTCGGGAACATGGACGTGGATATCACGCTGCTCGAACAATGGCGGCTTGATACCGAAATGCGTCGCCTTGGAACGCACATAGGAGCGCGCCGCGTCGATCGATTCCTTCATCACGTCGCCAAGCTTGCCGGTGGTCTGCATGCGGCCCTTGCCCGGCATCATCACCGCTTCGATCTGCAGGGTTTCGCCGCCGACCTCGGTCCAGGCCAGCCCCGTGACAACACCGGTCTGATCCTCGCCTTCGACCTCGCCATAGCGGAAGCGACGCACACCGGCATAATCGTTGAGGTTTTCCGCCGTCACCGTGATCGACTTGACCTTGCCCAACACCAGATCCTTGACCGCCTTGCGGGCCAGATTGGCCAGTTCGCGTTCCAGACTACGCACACCGGCTTCGCGGGTGTAATAGCGGATCAGATCGCGCAGGGCTTCATCGGTGATCGACCATTCGCCATCCTTAAGCCCGTTGGCATTAATCTGCTTACGGATCAAATGACGCTTGGCGATTTCGACCTTCTCGTCCTCGGTGTAACCGGACAGGCGAATGATCTCCATACGGTCCATCAGCGGCTGCGGCATATGCAGCGTGTTGGCCGTGGTGATGAACATCACATCCGACAGGTCGAAATCGACTTCAAGATAATGATCGTTGAAGGTTGCGTTCTGCTCGGGATCAAGCACTTCCAACAGCGCGCTTGACGGATCACCGCGATAATCGGCACCCAGCTTGTCGATTTCGTCGAGCAGGAACAACGGATTAACCGCCTTGGCCTTCTTCATCGACTGGATCACCTTGCCCGGCATCGAACCGATATAGGTGCGCCGGTGACCGCGGATCTCGGCTTCATCACGCACGCCACCAAGGCTCATGCGCACGAATTCGCGGCCTGTGGCCCGTGCAATCGACTTGCCTAAGCTCGTCTTACCAACGCCCGGCGGACCAACGAGGCACAGAATCGGCCCCCGCATCTTGCCGGCACGCGACTGCACCGCCAGATATTCGAGGATACGTTCCTTGACCTTGTCGAGACCGAAATGCTCCTCGTTGAGGATGTCCTCGGCGAGCTTGAGATCCTTTTTAATCTTGGTCTTTTTGCCCCAGGGCAGCGACAGAATCCAATCGAGGTAGTTGCGCACCACCGTGGCTTCGGCGCTCATCGGCGACATCTGACGCAGCTTGCGCATTTCGGCTTGCGCCTTTTCACGCGCTTCCTTCGACAGCTTGGTCTTACGGATCTGCTCCTCAAGCTCGTTCAGCTCGTCGCGGCCGTCGTCACCTTCGCCCAACTCCTTCTGAATCGCCTTGAGCTGTTCGTTGAGGTAATATTCGCGCTGGGTCTTTTCCATCTGGCGCTTGACCCGGCTTTTGATCTTGCGCTCGACCTGCAACACACCGATCTCGGATTCGATCAGCGCCAGCACACCTTCAAGGCGCGCCGAAGTATCAAGCGTTTCCAGCAGCGCCTGACGATCGGAAATTTTCACCGACAGATGCGCCGCTGCCGTATCGGCCAGCTTGGCCGGATCGTCGATCTGCATCACCGAGGCCAGAGTCTCGGGCGGAACTTTTTTGTTGAGCTTGATATACTGCTCGAAATTGGTTTTGACCGTGCGCACCAACGCTTCGGTTTCGCGCTGCTCGCCGACATTTTCCGGCAGCGTTTCAATCTGCGCCTGGAAAAAGTCCGTGCGCGGATCAAACCCGGTCACCCGGGCGCGCGATTTGCCTTCGACCAACACCCGAACGGTCTGGTCGGGCAGCTTCAGGAGCTGCAGCACATTGGCCACGGTGCCGACCTGAAACAGCCCATCCGAGCTGGGATCATCATCGGCGGCATTCTTCTGCGTCAGCAGCAGAATCTGCTTGTTGTCCCCCATCACCTCTTCGAGTGCGCGCACCGACTTTTCACGCCCGACGAACAGGGGCACGATCATGTGGGGGAACACGACGATATCGCGCAACGGCAGCACCGGTGTCATCTGACCACCGGACTGGTCCTCGATTGCCTCGTCTGATTTCACGGGGTCTTGGTCGGACATATTCTTCTCCTCGCCTGGCGCAACTGGCTCAGGTGGCTTGATAAACCGCACCCTACACAAGGCATACGGCTACCGATTTTGGCCGCACTGCCCCAACGCAACAAACGCGTGAGCAACGAACCGAACGGGCTTTTTGCCAGATTACCGCCTTATTGTCTTGCGGAATAAGACGACACTGTCAGAATTATAAATGGAATGGCTAAAGCATGGTTTCAAGGTTGTCTCTTATAACACCATGCAATTCTATTCAGTCCAAAAACCATACAGCTACAGTAAATCGCGGTAAATAAGGCATAAAAAAACGTGCGCCGTTTCGCGGCGCACGCTTTCTTAAACTTTTATCGACCTTAAGATGCGCTCTGCTGTACTTGACCCTTATCCGAGTAGGTAAATAGCGGCCGGGCGCGGCCTTCGACCACGTAACGGCTCACAATTTCCGAGCTAACACACGGATAGCGACAAACCGACACCAACCACAACTGACGTCATCCTGACTTTCGGCAATCAGCTCCAGAGACGGCAAAGATGAAATCAGTTTCGATACGGCACCGGCATAGAACTTATTAAGATGCTCGTGAATACATACTGGCGTATCGATAGCTTTTGCATCGAAATCCTGCCGCATTGCATCCGTCATCTCCTGAGGCGTTTCGATATATAACACCCCACCAGGCTCCAGATACGACACCAATGCTTCGACAAAACTGCGGGGATCGCCAACATGTTCCAGCACATGCATGCAGGAAACAAAACGATAACTGGCTGGCGCCGGTTCTGCGACATGTCTAACCTTGTGCGGCGGAATGGACGGATGCAACGGCACAGAGGAAGGTTCAAAAATATCGATTAATTCATAGCGAGCAAGGCAGCTAGGCGTAAGGAAGCGCCCGTCACTGCCGCCGTAATCCAGCATCTTACCGGAACCCAAAACATCTTCGTATTTATTAAAAAACGCATCTGCTGCTGCGTTGCGCCCAGCCAATTCTCGCGGATCGCTGCCGACTAGTGCCGCAAGATCTGCATAGCTCGACTCTACCGAAATGCGATCTGCGTTATATTTCTCCTGTCGGTACCCATCATAAAGACCGCACAGTTCTTCAAATGAAAAATCATGCGCCGGCGTAGCACTATGACAATCGTGGCAATAAAGCATGTTGGTACGAAACGGCGTGGCGGGGGAAACTGAAAACAGGTTAGGCAAATGGTGTTGTACGCGCCGCAAGACCCGCCAAACCAGAGGATAGTGTCGGCCAGGCAAAAAATCGCGGCGGATGCATTGAAGAAATGGATCTTTGTCGATATCTGCACGCAACTGGAAAAAAGCTGCGTACTCACCCGCAAGCAATAACGACGTCTTCGTACTCGCACAAACGCGGCACGGCCATACCGAAGATAACATCCACTCCCCCCCCCCAACAACACTTTACAGACGACACTAAAACGTTAACTGCACAAAAATCAATGAAAAGTTGTGTCAGCAGTAAGCGTTATTGGCAGATAAACGATACCCCTCTACGTAAAAAAGCTCGCTAACCTGAATGGCTAGCGAGCTTTTTTTGCAATGCCGTCAAAAATCTAAGATGCGCTCTGCTGTACTTGCCCCTTATCCGAGTAGGTAAACAGCGGCCGGGCGCGGCCTTCGACCACGTCGGCGGTAATCACCACCTCCTGCACCGAGGTCAGCGACGGCAGCTCGTACATGGTGTCCAACAGGATACTTTCCATGATCGAGCGCAGCCCACGGGCGCCGGTCTTACGTACCAGCGCCTTCTTGGCGATGGCCTTGAGCGCCTCGTCCTGGAAGCGCAGCTTGACGCCTTCCATTTCGAGCATCTTGGTGTACTGCTTGGCCAAAGCGTTCTTCGGCTTAGACAGAATCTCGATCAGCGCTTCTTCGGTCAGATCGCCCAGGGTGGCGATCACCGGCAGACGGCCGATGAATTCCGGGATCAAACCAAATTTCAGCAGATCTTCCGGCTCGACCTCACGCAGGATTTCGCCGGTGGCCCGTTCGTCCGGTGCCATGACGTTGGCGCCAAAGCCCATCGACGTGCCGTGGGTACGCTGGGAAATGATCTTGTCGAGGCCGGCAAAGGCACCACCGCAGATGAACAGGATGTTCGAGGTATCAACCTGCAAAAATTCCTGCTGCGGATGCTTGCGCCCGCCCTGTGGCGGCACCGAAGCCACGGTGCCTTCCATGATCTTGAGCAGGGCCTGCTGCACCCCTTCGCCCGAGACATCGCGGGTGATCGAGGGATTGTCAGACTTGCGCGAAATCTTGTCGATTTCGTCGATATAGACGATGCCACGCTGCGCCCGCTCGACATTGTAGTCGGCGTTCTGCAGCAATTTCAGAATGATGTTTTCGACGTCTTCACCGACATAGCCCGCTTCGGTCAGCGTGGTGGCGTCGGCCATGGTGAAGGGCACGTCGAGAATACGGGCCAGCGTCTGGGCCAGCAACGTCTTGCCGCAGCCGGTGGGGCCGAGCAGCAGGATATTGGACTTGGCCAGCTCGACTTCCGAGTTCTTGCCCGAAGCATTGATGCGCTTGTAGTGGTTGTGTACCGCCACAGAAAGCACCTTCTTGGCATGCTGCTGGCCGATGACATAGTCATCAAGCACTTTGCAGATCTCGGCCGGAGAAGGCACGCCTTCACGCGTTTTAAGAAACGATGTCTTGTTTTCTTCGCGGATGATTTCCATGCACAGTTCGACGCATTCATCGCAGATGAATACGGTCGGACCGGCAATCAGCTTACGAACTTCGTGCTGACTCTTGCCGCAAAAGGAACAATACAGCGTGTTCTTAGATTCGCCGCCGCCAGATTTACTCATAAGCTCTCCCGGACCTTTTATAGTCCGCCCTTGATGATCTGCATTGCATCGACATTCGCTGCAACGCTTGCGCCAGTTTCACCATCGACAAGTTAATTTTGCCCTCCACCGGACAGAAAAATCCTTGCGATTGCGCAACGCTCCCGACAAATCGACAGCGATACGCCCATACGAGCACGGTAACACCTGCCGGATCAAGCCATGATTTCCTGCCATATCGTGCTGCAGCAGGCAGGCAATGTCGCATACGCGCAGGTAAGCATTTGTTTTCGCACACAAAGCCGAAAACGAAGCCCGTCACACAACCGCCGCAACACAGCGGCAGAAAACGCACGACAAACGTGTCAAAAATACGGCAACCGCCTATATTTTAAGCGTTTTTCACGTTGAGCGGATTCGTTAAGCGACCGTCAATGTTACGGACAGAAGCTAGACGCTTGCAGTGGCATCCGGGCGCTTGGACAACACTTCGTCGATCAGCCCAAAGGTCTTTGCCTCTTCCGCAGTCATATAGGTATCGCGATCGAGCGCCTTTTCAATAGTCTCGACCGGTTGACCGGTGTGCTTGGCGTAAATTTCATTCAACCGCCGCTTCAGCTTGATAATTTCTTGCGCGTGACGGGCAATATCAACGGCCTGACCGTAATAAGAGGCCGAAGGCTGGTGCACCATAATCCGCGAATTGGGCAGGCTGAAACGCTGGCCCTTGGCACCGGCGCACAGCAAAAGCGACGCCGCCGAAGATGCCTGACCGACGCACAGGGTCTGAACCTGCGGGCGGATATATTGCATCGTGTCGTAAATCGCGAGTCCCGCAGAAACCACACCACCGGGCGAGTTGATATACATCGAGATCTCTTTCTTGGGGTTTTCGGCCTCAAGAAAAAGCAACTGCGCGGTAATCAGGCTGGCGCCGTAATCTTCCACCGGACCGGTGACGAAGATGATCCGCTCCTTCAAAAGGCGCGAATAGATGTCATAGGCGCGTTCGCCGCGGCTGGTCTGTTCAACCACCATCGGCACCAGCGTGTTCATATATACGTCGTGCGGGTCTTTCATCGACACATCCTGTTTTGCCCTTGCAAAGTGGCGCGGCCCTCCGCCGCTGTCAACGGCGGAAGAGAGCGAAACGCCGCCTGACCGGGGGGGAAAGAAACCGAAATCGGCGACAAATTGTGCATATACCGAAATGCTACAATACCGACAGCACCCCCAAACCTCGCGCCGGGGTCCGCGGCCAACCGCCGCCCGCAAGCCCCCGATGGTTCAAAAGGGGCCCCGCCGGGGCTTAAACTGACAACCGACATAAGGAGCCTGCCCATGACCACCCTGCCCTGTCGCCCACTTGGCCGCACCGATATCCAGATTACCCGCATTGGCTTCGGTGCCTGGGCGGTTGGTGGGTCAGACTGGGCCTATGGCTGGGGTGGGCAGGAAGATGCGCAGTCGGTTGCCGCCATCCGCCGCGCGGTCGAGGCAGGAATCAACTGGATCGACACCGCAGCGGTTTACGGTCTAGGCCATTCCGAAGAAATCGTCGGCAAAGCGCTGGCGGACATACCGGCCAGCGACCGCCCCTTCGTTTTCACCAAAGCCGGCATGGTCGGCGACCGGCAAAACCGCCGCGCCGAACCGGCAAAGATTGGCAATGCCGCCTCGCTGCGCCGGGAAGTCGAAGCCTCGCTGAAGCGGTTGGGCGTCGAGCGTATCGACCTCTATCAGATGCACTGGCCCGCCGAGGATGTAGGGCTGGAAGAGTATTGGTCCACCCTGCTGGATTTGAAGCGGGAAGGGAAAATCCGCGCCGCCGGGCTTTCCAACCACTCGGTCGAACAACTGGAAAAGGCTGAAAGCCTTGGCCCGGTTGACTGTGTGCAGCCGCCCTTTTCAGCGCTTCGCCGCAGCTTTGCCGGGGCCGAACTGCCCTGGTGCCTTGCCCATCAGACCGGGGTGATTGTCTACAGCCCGATGCAGTCCGGTCTACTCAGCGGGCGATTCTCGGTCGAACGTCTGGCCAGCCTGCCCGAGGGGGACTGGCGCAAGCACAACAGCTTCTTCAGTGGCGACAAACTGACCAAGGGGCTGCAACTGGCGGAAAGCTTCAAACCAATTGCCCTGCGGCACGATACATCGGTTGCAGCGGTAGCCATCGCCTGGACGCTGGCCTTCGACGGTGTCACCGGGGCCATTGTCGGTGCCCGCACGCCGGAGCAGATCGACGGATTTCTGCCCGCCGCCACGCTGGAGCTGACCAAAGTGGATTTAGAAGAAATCGCCACCACCATCGAACGCTTACAGATTGGCCGCGGCCCGGCAAAACCCCAGTAATCCCGACACGTATTCGCCATCACTGCGGCAATTCATGGCCGCAGCGCAGGCGCGGTCTGAATCTGGCATGCGCTTTGGGGCTCTGGCGCGGTTCAGCCCAATGTGAAACAGTGCCCCGCGGTAAACGCTTCACACACAAGAATGACTGACCAGATACAAACACAAAGACTCACGCTTCGCCCCCTGGAAATTGCAGATGCCCCCGGCCTGCACGCCTTATTCCGTGATCCCGAGGTCATGCGCTATGGCTCACGCCCTCCGCATACGGACATGGCCCAAACCATGGACGCACTCAACCGCTCACTGGCCGATAACGCGGCCGGACGCGGCGACACCCTCGCCGTTCTTCATAAGGGCAGCCTGATCGGTTACGCAGGCCTTTGGCGCCAGGATGAAATTGGCTTTATGTTTGTCCGCTCGATCTGGGGGGCCAGTCTCGCCCACGAGGCGCTCATGGCGGTGGTCGCCCGGGCCCGGGCCAGCGGTCACCAGCACATCACCGCAGATGTAGACCCGGAAAACATCCGTTCCCTGAAAATCCTGAAACGGTTGGGCTTCACCATCACCGGAGAAGCAAAAAACACCTGTTGCGTTGCCGGGAAACTGGCAGACAGCGTCTATCTGGAACTCATTCTTTAAAACCGATCCCCTTACGATAACGGGCAATCGGGCTGGACCGGATCGGCCAGTTCCGTAATCGTCGGGTGGTCGCCGCAAATCGGGCACTGCGGATTTTTCTGCAGCGGCACGGTGCGAAAGCGCATCTTCATCGCGTCAAAGCTCAGCAGCCCGTCGGTCAAAAGATCGCCGGTGCCGGTGACATATTTCAGCGCCTCGGCGGCCTGAATTGTGCCCAGCATTCCGGCGATAGCGCCCAGCACACCGGTGTTGGCGCAGGTGAAGACCGAATCTGCCGGTGGCGGGCCATCAAACAGGCAGCGGTAACAGGGCGACCGGCCCGGCACCACGGTCATGGTCTGGCCCTGATAGCGCAGGATGCCGCCATGCGAGAAAGCTTTGCCCGCCAGCACACAGGCATCATTGATGAGGAATTTCGAGACGAAACTGTCGGTGCCGTCGATGACAAAGTCATACTCGGCCAGTACCGGCATAATGTTGCTGGCGTTGAGAAACGCAGGATAAAGCTTCACCCGCACATCCGGATTGAGCGCGGCAATCTTGTCGGCTGCCGATTCCACCTTGGGCCGGCCCAGATCCGGCGTGGTATGAATGATCTGGCGCTGCAGATTGGACAGCTCGACCGTGTCGGCATCGGCCAGCCCCAGCGTGCCCACCCCGGCCGCGGCCAGATACAGCGCGGCGGGCGAGCCCAGACCGCCCAGCCCGATCACCAGAATACGCGCGGCCCACAGCTTTTCCTGACCTTCGCGCCCGAAATTCTCCAGCAGGATATGGCGACTGTAACGTTCGATCCGCGCGTCGGTAAATTCGTACATCGGCGGCACTTAGCGGGCTTCAGCGAAAACCGCACCCAGCCGGGTCATCAGCGGCACAAAGTCGGGGAAGCTGGTGGCGATCATCGAGACATCTTCCACCGCCATCGGCACATCGGATGCCAGCCCCATCACCAGAAACGACATGGCAATGCGGTGGTCCATATGGGTTTCGACCAGACCGCCGCCAACCACCTTGCCGGTGCCGGTGACGATCAGATCATCGCCATCCACGGTCACGGCAACACCGGCCGATTTCAGGCCCGCGACAATGGCCGCCAGCCGGTCACTTTCTTTAACGCGCAATTCTTCAAGGCCGCACATCCGCGTCACACCTTGCGCAAAAGCCGCCGCCACCGACAAAACCGGATATTCGTCGATCATCGAGGGGGCACGCTCTGCCGGAACCGTCACCCCTTTCAGGCTAGAGGCCCGCACATGCAGATCACCGATGCGCTCACCGCCACTGACGCGGTCGTTTTCGATGGTGATATCGGCGCCCATGTCGATCAGCGTATCAATCAGCCCGGCCCGGCGGGGGTTGAGCAGCACGCCGGGAATCACAATGTCGGAGCCCGGCACGATCAGCGCGGCCACCAGCGGGAACGCCGCCGAAGACGGATCGCGCGGCACTTCCACGGCACAGGCTTTCAGTTCCGCCTCGCCGGTCAGCCAGATTTCCTCGCCGCCATCGACGAGTGGGTTGACGGTGATTTCGGCACCAAAACCAGCCAGCATGCGTTCGGTATGATCGCGCGTCAGCACTTTCTGCACGATGCGCGAGCGGCCCGGCGCATTGAGCGCGGCCAGCAAAAGCGCCGATTTCACCTGGGCCGAGGCCACGGTTACCGTGACATCGACCGGAACCGGATCGGTGGCACCGCGCAAAATCAGCGGCATCAAACCACCCTCGCGCGCCTCATATTCCGCGCCGAAGGCCTTTAACGGATCGAGCACCCGGCCCATCGGCCGCGACCGCAGCGAGGCATCGCCGGTAAATACCGCTGTAATCGGCGTGGTGGCCATGGCCCCCATCATCAGGCGCGAACCGGTGCCGGCATTGCCAAAATCGAGCACATCGGCAGGTGCGGCCCAACCGCCCACACCGGTGCCGCTGACCCGCCAGGCCCCGGGACCGTCACGATCCACTTTAGCACCAAAGGCCGCCACCGCCTTGGCGGTGTTCAGCACGTCCCCCGCCTCCAAAAGGCCGGTAATTCGGGTTTCACCAACCGCCAGACCGCCCAGAATCAGCGCCCGGTGGGATACCGACTTATCACCCGGCACCAAGGCCACACCGGTTAAAGCGGGCGATGCACAAGCGGTTAACGGCGTAGTTTCGGGCGAAGTGGTCATGATCGTCTGAAATCCTTGTAGGGCGTCTTTTAGGTGTTCACACCTAGCGCAAGTAGAGCCCGCACACAATTTTTCTATCGCGCTAAGCGTCTTTAGGCTTTACAAGTTTCGGCGGGCGTGGCAAACGACGCCCCCTCACAGAATTTGGTTTCAGCACGGGACTAGGAAATTGGACAAGGCAGCTCTAGGTACGAAACGCGTTTGCCCCAGCTGTGGCGCACGTTTTTACGACCTCGCCAAACGGCCGATCGAATGCCCGAAATGCTCGTTCACCTTCGAGCCGGAAGCGATCTTTAAGCAGCGCCGCCGTCAGGCGGAAGTTGAAGACAAGACGCCTCAGGATACCGAGGAGTCGGAACAGGATACGGAAGTCGAAGTCGAGGAAGGCATCGTCGAATCGATTGAGGATGAGCCCGAGCTCACCACCGGTGAAGAAGACGACGAAGTTGTCCACGACGAACCCGCCCATGCCGGTCCCGGCATGTCGGTTGTTGATGCCGATGACGTTTCCATCGAAGACATCGACGACGACGCGGTCGAAGAAGACGATAGCGACGACGCCCTTCTGGAGCCTGACGAAGGCGACGAAGATGATGTCAGCGGCATAATTGATGCTGACATCGAGAAGGACGAGCGCTAAAAGACACCCGCTTCGATTCTTCCAGCATCGAAGTGGTACAATGGGGCTATAGCTCAGCTGGGAGAGCGCCTGCATGGCATGCAGGAGGTCAGCGGTTCGATCCCGCTTAGCTCCACCAAATTTCCCGGTTGTTAACCGGATGCAGAAAAAAATACGGTACACCAGAGCCGTGTTTTATGGATAACGGGGCTATAGCTCAGCTGGGAGAGCGCCTGCATGGCATGCAGGAGGTCAGCGGTTCGATCCCGCTTAGCTCCACCATCCCTCCCTCACCCATCTGTAATATCCTGCACATCGATGTGAACCGCGCCAGCCTGTTAAGGTCTTGACGTATTGGCGCGTGCTATACCATATGGAATGTAGGAGAAGGCACAAACTGCCAGGGTGAGAGGATAAAAATCCTCTTACGTTATAAAATGAAACTCGTTACATCTTTTGCTATTTTACTATTGTTTCAGTTGATTGGTACAACGATTCAACAAACCTTTTCTTTGGTGGTACCCGGTGCTGTCATTGGAATGGTACTTTTATTCGCGGTTCTCGTGTTACGGCGTCATGTTCCCAGAAGGCTTGACTGGACGTCACAGGGATTGCTGCACTACATGCCGATCCTGTTTGTTCCCGCCGGTGTCGGCGTTATGCAGGAATTTGGCCTGATCGCCAAGGAATGGCTGCCGATCTCAGCCTCCATCATCATATCCAGCGCCGCCACCATCGCCTTCACCGGCATCGTGATGCAGATCTGCCTGCGGTACTTTGGTAAGAAGCCAGCCGAAGGAAAGCTGCCATGAACGAAGTTCAACTTGGTTTGAGCCAGGTTCACCTGGGCGTTGATGGCGTGCAACATGCCTGGGTCTTTCTGGCGACCACCCCGCTGGCCAATCTGACGCTGACGCTGTTTGCCTATATTGCAGCAGAATACCTCTCGGAAAAAACCGGTCGCCATCCGCTGGCCAGCCCGGTTCTGATCGCCATTGCGCTGATCGTTATCGTACTGCTGCTGACCCATACCAACTATCACACCTATTTCGCGGGGGCGCAGTTCGTCCACTTCCTGCTGGGCCCGGCCACGGTGGCGCTCGCCATCCCGCTGTACCATGCCTACAACCATATCCGCAGTGCCCTGGTCTCAATTGCCATTTCGCTGATCTCCGGCAGTCTGTTTGCGGCGGCCAGTTCGGTTATTATCGCCAAGCTTTGTGGTGCAGACAGCATCCTGATGTTATCCTTGGCACCGAAGTCAGCCACGACCCCAATTGCCATCGGCATTTCGGGCACCATCGGCGGTTCAACGGCGCTGACGGCAATTTTCGTGGTGCTGACCGGCATTCTGGGGGCGATGTTCTCGACCGGGGTGCTGAACCTGGTCAAGGTCACTGACTTTCGTGCCCGCGGCCTTGCCACCGGGCTGACCGCCCATGGCCTTGGTACGGCACACAAAATGCGCATCAACAAACTAGCCGGGGCCTTTGCCGGTCTGGCCATGGGGCTGAACGCCCTGGCCACCGCAATCCTGGTGCCGCTGGTCATTCCGTACATGGTCCGCTGGATCGCCTGACGTCCAATAGCTGCCGCCTCAACCGGCGGATTATTGGTCAAAAGGAAACCGTTTCGTAAAACACCCTGATTACCGTAAAATACTTCGGCCAGACCAAAATCTGGCCGGCGTTTTTACAAAATGTCCGCAAGCACAGTGTTTCAAAACAAGCCGACAGACCACATGCATCGGCCAGGTTAAGAAAATAACAATGTCGTCATGTTGTGGACCACAGGGCGCACCGGACAGGATTTCGGCTTGTACTCAGAGCCAGTTTCCGACAAGAAGAGCGCGCATGGCAAACACCGTGCAACAGATTGACAAGAAAGGCACTTGTAGTTGAGCGGTTTCATCGACGCCCGCACTATGCCCTCGGGACATGTAGTGGAATCCGACTTGGCCATCGTTGGCGGCGGCCCGGCGGGAATTTCGCTGGCGCTGCTTCTGGCTGACGCCCCGATCAATGTTGTGCTGCTGGAAAGCGGCAATATGGAATTCGACGAGAAGACCCAGGCGCTATACCAGGGCAAGATCGTCGATGCCGATTATCAGCCGCTGGATGCGGTGCGTTTGCGCTATCTCGGCGGTTCGTCGAATCATTGGGGTGGCTGGAGCCGCCCGCTGGATGAGGCGGACTTCCTCAAGCGCGACTGGATGCCCTATTCCGGCTGGCCGATCACCCGCAAAGACCTGATGCCCTATTTCGCCAAGGCCCAGTCGCTGGCCGAGGCAGGCCCCTATCTTTATGACGGGGTTAAGAAATCCCTGCCCGAACAGGAAGTGACCTTAGGCGCCGGTGGCGTTGACACACGCTGGTTCCAGTTCAGCAAAATGCGTGGCGATGTTCTGCCGACCCATTTTGGCGAACGCTATGCCGGCGATCTCAAGCATATCCGTCGGCTGAAAACCTTCCTCAACGCCAATGTCACCAAGATGCACCTGGCCGCCGATGGCAGCCGGCTGGAGCGGCTGGATGTCGCCACCCTGAACGGCAAGCGGTTCACCGTCAAAGCCAAATATGTCGTGGTGGCGCTGGGCGGCATTGAAAATCCGCGCCTGCTGCTGGCGTCTAACGATGTGCATAAGCAGGGTATCGGCAATCAGAACGATATGGTCGGCCGCTTTTTTGCCGATCACCCGGTGCCGCGCGATGTCGGCACGCTGGTGCTGTTCGATGGCCGCCTGCCGCATTATTACCTCGATACCCAGACCATCCGCGGCATTGTCATGCGCGCCTCGTTTACGCCGCGCGAATCCTATCGCCTGCAGCATCCGGTGATGGGCTCGCAGACCACCGTCGAATACAAAGAAGAACTCGACGGTGTTGGCAAAGCTGCGGTCACCGCCACGGCTTCGGCGCTGGGCGTGAATGCCGATCATGCGGTGGCCTTCTCGCTCGGCTGCGGGCTGGAACCGCTGCCCGATCCCGAACGGCGCCTGACACTGGATGCCCCGCGTGATGCCGTTGGGATGCCGCGGCTCAAGCTGCATATGCGCATTCCGGATGTCGATTTTGAAAATTACCGCAAGACGCTGGCCGAGCTGGGCCGCCAGCTGCTGGTCTCGCGCGTTGGTATGTTGCGGCTGAACCTTAAGGAACGGCGCCAGTGGCTCGATGGCCTGAGCTGGGGCAACCACCATATGGGCACAACCCGGATGCATACCGACCCCAAGCAAGGCGTGGTCGATGCCGATCTGAAGGTCCACGGCTTACCCAATCTGTATATTGCTGGCAGCTCGGTGTTCCCCACCTATGGCGCCTCGAACCCCACGGTCAACCTTCTGGCCCTGACCGTGCGCCTGGCCGAGCATCTTAAGGGGAAGTTTAAATGAATAAAAAACTGACCCGGCGGGCCGTAATGGCGGGTGCGGCGGTGGTTGTTGTCGGTGCGCTGGCGGTCGAAGGCCCGCGCCTGCTGCGCAAGCGCCACGCCCCCAGCCCCTATGACGATCTTCTGGCCCTGCTTGACGACCGCGATGCCGGGGCCCAGATCGGCGAGGCCGTTCTGGCCGGTCAAAAGACCTTTAATGCCGCCGCCACTGCCGCCACCGCCCGCCACCGCCTGAAAGGCCAGAAGCTGGCCGATCTGTCGGTCGCCGAAGCGGAGCATGGTCAGGTGGTTGAAATCAGCGGCTGGGTCATTCCCGAAACCCTGTCGATGCTTTACGCCCTCGCCGCCAAGGCGGGCTAGTGATATCGCTTTTCGCCCAAGCCGGAAGCCTACGCTCTGGCGGGCGGCTGCGGGGCGGCCTTACGGACGGCGCACGTCGGGCGCTAACGCGATGACATGTCTTTGGCTTGATCCGACTGCGCGATTGCGCCGGTTTCATGCTCGGTCTTCATGCGGATGGCATCGCGAATCCGCACCAGACGGAACCCTTTTAAATTCGCGCACCAGCGCTCCAGAATACTGAGCGTCACATCGTGGGGGTGGCCAATGGCCAGCGCAATGCCGCGCACCCGCGCCACCCGTTCAAGCTGGGCCAGTTCTGCGGTCACTTCGGCGGCAGTCTGGGTATCGTCGAGGAAAATATCGCGGCCCGCGCTGGGCAGACCGTAAGAGCGCGCCATGGATGCGGCTTGCGAACGCGGCGATGTCACCGAATCGTAGAAGAAAACATGGCGCTCCTGCAGCGCCTGCATCACCGGGGCCAAAGCCTCGCGCGACAGGGTGAACCGGCTGCCCATGTGATTATTGACGCCGACAAAGCCCGGCACCCGCGCCAGCGCCCAATCTAGGCGGCGGACATTCTCGCCCGCCGACTGCGCCACGGTCAGCGCATTCGGACCGGGATCAATGCCGCTGATTGCCTGCATCGGCAGATGAACCATGACATCATGACCCGCCGCCCCAGCATCGCGCGCCAGCTGCGGCGTTGATGCGGCATAGGGCAGGAAGGACAGCGCCACCTCGGGCGGCAATGCCAAAGCCCGTTTGGTGCGCGCCACATCAGGACCAAGATCGTCGATGACGATGGCAATGGCCGGAATCCCGGGCAAGGGCGGGCGCGCCACAGCAGGAACCGATCGCATCACCGGCGGATGCGCCTCCTCATACGGCACCGAAGATGCCACCGGCACATTGGCCGGCACCGGCGCGGTGGCGGATGCCTGCACCAGAGCCTGACGATTGGCTTCCAGCCAGGACGGCACATCATGAATGGCAACCGCAGATGCCGTGACGGGGGATGAAAGTGCAGTGTCGGAATTCGGCAGCGCCATCAACACGCGGCCGTCGCTGTTTTTTGCACTGGCTTCCGCGGCCAGCAGCCCATTAGGCAGCACACTGCCCAGCAGCCCAAGCCCCGCCGCCGCCCCCTGCCAGCCCAAAATCAGCGACAAGACAAGCACAAACCAGAACGCGCCCTCGGCCGTGCGAAAGGTGCAGGCGGACAGCGTTCTTTGCGGCAGGACGCGAATCATCGGTAACCGGGACATAAGCATGTACTGCCCGGATGGCAGATTCTGTCAATGTTTTTGTAAGAAAGACCGAAGCGGAAACAAACAGGGCGCGGCCCCAAAGGGATTTACCGCGCCCCGAAGTGAATCATTAAAGTTGTTCAGATATTTCAGTCGTTTTCGGCTCAGTCATTTTTGGGTGGCACGGCCTTGCCTGCCTCGATATCGGCAATGGCAATTTCGGGCCAGCCGATCTTGGCTTTGGCGCTGTCATGCCAGGCCATGGTGACAAGATCGCGCAGCTCGCCAGCACCACGGGCGATCTGACGGGCGGTAAAATCGACACCCGGATCGGTCTGCGCTTTAAACGCACCGGTCTTTTCAAGCTGATAGAGCGGCACCACCTGCCCCGCCGTTCCGATCAGGAACATACCGGCGCAGCGCAGGATCGGATCACTGCACGTGTGCGGCGCAGGCAGGCGCTGGGTCACCGCGGCCTCGGTGACATAATCGTGGACATAGCTGCTTTCAAATGGTCCGTGGACGTGATCCTCAGTGTACTGATCCGGATTGGGGAAATTCCCCCAGCCATTGAAGTGCACCGAAGCATGCAGCGGCTGGCTGGCATCGCCGATGAAATGCGACCAGTAGCCCAGATCCTGCAGCAGGATTTTTTCACGGCGCTCCTGTTCCACCGCAAAACTCTTTTTCGCCGCAGCGACCTTAGCGAATTTTCCACCTGCCACCGCCGCGCGCCAATAGGCGAAATCCTTGACCAGCAACTGATAGCCCTCGGCCATGGCATAGGGCAGATACCCCGCGTCATATTGGGTATGACCATGGGCCCGCAGTGCGGTGTCATAGGCATCACGGGTTGGCGGCAATGCGACCAGCGCCGGACCGCCAAAAACGGTCAGATCATCGCTGACGTCAACAAAGTGGCCGGGATCATGATCTTTATCGCGGGCCTCACCGGCACCCTTCTGCCGGTCGGCTTCGGGGGCGAGATAGGCAACGAAGCTTTGCGCCGCCGGGGCGCGCACAAACGCCGGTACATCAGACGGCAGCGCGCGCATACCAACCGCCGCCACCATGCGGTGGCCATCCGCCCCCCAGCCAAATGCCGGGCCAACGATCATTGCCACCCCGACAACTGTAACGGCAGCGTGCCATCCCATCCGTATACGCATTGAAACCTCATCAGGTGCAGAAATTGCCGGTGCAGTTTGCCCCATTGCCGCGGGCAGAACAAACGCAACCTCATAAAAAAAGACCGGCCGGAGGAATTCCCCCGACCGGCCCCTTTTGGAACTTAAAAATCTCAGTACTTCGCGATGAGCGTAACCGAGATGGTCCGCAGCGCGCTGGGATTGAGGTACGGCGCCGAGGTGCAGCCCGACTTCGCCGCGTTATAGCAAGACGCGGTGCTGATGCTGCCGTAATAATGGCGGTTGAACAGGTTGTCGACGTTAAGGCGGATCGACGAACCGGTCATGCCGATGCTGTCCAGTTCATAGGTCGTGTCGAGGTTGGCGACGAAATAGCCCGGCACGTGCGAATTGACGTTGTCGTCGGTGGCGAAACGACGGCCGACATACTGGCCTTCGAAACCAAACTTGGCCCCGGCAAACGGCGAATACTGCAGACGGCCGGCAAAGGTCCAGTTCGGCACTTCAGCAATCTGCTTACCGCCGGTGTAGGCATACAGGATCGAAGTCTTGCCGCCCGTTGTCGCCGTACCCACCGTGATATCCGACAGGATACGGGCCGAGGTGTAAGACCCCGAACCATAGACCCACAGATCATTGGTCAGCGAATAGCCCAGATCGAAGTCGACACCGGCATAGTTGACGCCCGGCACGCTGTGATAGGTGCTGACACCGGCATCCTGATCATAAGACGAGATCAGGCGGTTCTTGGCCTGGGTGTTCCACAGTGAAATCGACCCTTTGAGATCCTCGCCCAGATAGCGATAGCCAATGGTGTAGGAGGTCGAGGTTTCCGGCTTGCTCTTGTTGATCGCGCTATAGCTCGCCACCGAGCTGGTCGCGCTGTCGACCGAACCGGTCGAGGCATAGAGCGAGTCGGTCTGCGGCGCCGCCATTTCCTGCGTGTAAGCGATGAAGAACTGATGTTCTTTACCCAGCGGCATGAAGGTCGCGCCCAGATGCGGCAGGAAGCGGTTATAGCTCAGCGCACCATATTGCGGCGCGATGTACTTGGTCGAGGTGCCGACCGACGCGAAGGTCACCGTGCCATCATCGGCCTTGGCGCTGGGCGTTTCGGTGGTGCACAATACCGTCGAGCTCTTGATCTGGGTGTAGCAATTCTGGTCAAGCTGACGCTCGAAGAACGGCATACGCGCGCCCAGGCTGAGCTGCACCATATCGTCGAGCCAGTTGCCTTCGTAATCGAACGACGCCTGATTGAGGATCGCGTGCGAAGTACGGTCACGCTTGCGAATATCGGTGCCATCGGCGGACACGACCTGATGGTCCGCATCATCCCAACCACCGAAAACGCTGTACGGACCGTTGGTGCCGATACGCGAATACTGGCCGGTCTGGCGATGGACGCCATAATCCAGCGTATAGGCCATGCGCAGGGTCTGGCCATCGGCGATGGCATAGATCAGCGAGGTGTTGAAGCCCCAGCGGCGGGTGTTGGTGTTGCTCGGGCTATAAACCCGCACGGTATCAAGAATATCGCCGTCACCGTTAAGGTCGCAGCCGCCATTGGCGCCAGAGATGCAGCCAAACGGCGTCACCGTCGCGGTCGAGGCCGTCTTGGAATAGGTCCCGGTCGAGCCAACCATCTGGGCGCTGTGCTCACTGATGGTCGAGGAACCGCCGCCATTGGCCAGCGTGTACTGGACGTTGCCGTCAACCGTCAGGGTCAGGTCTTTGGTCAGATGCCACAAGGACGACAAACGGGCATTGGCGGTATCCGACGGGTTGATGCGCAGCTTGTACCAGTTGGTGCAGCTGTCAGCCGCATCGGCCTTACCCGTCGTCACCGAAGCCGCGGTGCAGCTCGACTGGTAATCGCCCGAATCCTTCCAGTCGTCCTTATTGACGCCGCCACCATAATAATAGGGGCTGTAGTAGGAGTTGTTGCGGTTGCGGTTGTAATGCATCGCAAAATTGACCCAGCCAACCGAGCCCATATCCTGATAGACGTCGAAGTTGAGCTGGCTCTTGCGCAGCTGCCCCGGGCCCTTGAACTTGTCATAATCGGAATAGGAACCGGTCAGATAGGCGCGGGTGTTGTAGGGGCCGAAATCACCGGTATCGAGCTTGGCGAAATAGCGCTGATAGTCATAGGTGCCATAGGACGCCTCGCCCAGCACACCGAAAGCTTCATCCGGACGAACCGACTGAATGCCGATCGAACCACCGGTCACGGCGGCGGTCGGGCTGTCAACGTCGGTGGTGCCCTGGTTGATGCTGACGCGGCCGGTCACTTCCGGATCGATCATCTGGTTGGTGTAGACGGCGTAATTGCCGGTGTCGTTGAGCGGCAGGCCGTCCAGCGTCAGCGAAATATGGTTGCCCGACTGGCCATGCATGCGGATGTTACCGCCCGATGTGCCATAGGGGTCATTGTTGGTGAAGGTGAAGCCCGGCAGCATGTTCAGGCTCTGGAACACGGTCTGCCCAGGGGTCTGCGTCGCAATGAAGTCCTGCGTAATGGTGGACATCTGCTTGGACACCGGTGTGGACGAAGACAATCCACTTAAGTTGACGCGGGTGCCCGACACGATGACCGTTTCAAGTTCCTGCGAACCGGTCGATTGAGCCAGAGCAGGCATCGCGCTGAGCACGAGCGGACAGGCGCCAATCAATAGGGCCTTCATCAAACGCATTGTATTTTCCCCTTCAAAGGTTCGTTGAAATGACGAAAGGCGCCGTGCTCATCGCGCGGCGCCACCTTTTGCTGTTTTACGTGTGTTGGTACGACTGGTTAAACCAGGTGAGCTTCGACGTTCGGTTGTGACATAGCGGCAACGCCGCACACTGTACGTTCAAAGTCATATCCCCCGCCCGGCATCGCCCCCCGACAACCCAACGCCTTCAAACATACTGTTCAAACGCTACGGTCTACTCGGCGGGCCGATGCTGTCGTCAAAGCCCTGATTTCCGGTACTCCTAACGGCGTTGTAACAAAGTTTCATGACAATGCCGTCTCCCAAAAGCCACAGAGGGAATTTTCTGCACTGCAAACAAACGAAAAATCACAGGTTTCTCGGCACTTGGCTCGATTTGCACAAAATTTACGCACTAAACCACGTGCACTGCACAATAAATGTTATGTCATCTCTTTGTAAAGTTGCATTAATATCTTTTCAACCGATTTGTACGCCGCTGCGGCCGCTGACAGTGTCTGCTGGTGGCTGAGCGGCTCGGCCGCCAGCCCGGCGGCCAGATTGGTGATCAGCGACAAACCAGCCACCCGGATGCCGCAATGGCGCGCCGCCAGACATTCCGGCACGGTCGACATGCCCACCGCATCGGCCCCCAGCCTGCCGAACATGCGCACTTCTGCCGGGGTTTCGAAATTGGGTCCGGTGGTGAACAGATAGACCCCGGTCTGCAGCGGCACCCCCGCGCGGGCCGCCGCATGTTGCAACCGGGCCAGCAGTGCCGGATCATAGGCCGCCGACATATCAAAGAAGCGCGGCCCGATGCTGTCGTCATTGGGCCCGATCAGCGGATTGACGCCGGAAAAATTGATATGGTCGCTGATCGCCATCAGGCTGCCCGCTGGCAGATCGGGGCGCAGCCCCCCGGCGGCGTTTGTTAAAAGAAGAGTCTCGACACCCAGCGCCCGTAAAATGCGGATTGGGGTGGCGATGGTCTGGGCGGCATGGCCCTCATAGGCATGGATGCGCCCCTGCAGCACCACCACCGCCCGCCCCTCAAGCGTGCCGACAATCAGATTGCCCGCGTGCCCGGCCACGCCCGAGCGGGAAAAACCGGGAACGTCGCCATAGGAAATGGTAACCGCTTCGGCGATATGTTCGGCAAAGCCCCCCAGCCCACTGCCCAGCATCAGGGCATGGCGGGGGAAAACACCCGGCACCCGTGCACGGATCGCGGCGGCCCCTTCGGTAATGATATCCGTCTGGCTCATGGCCGGTCTCCTGTGTTCTGCGGGTAAGATGGACAAAGCGGGGGCAGGTGGAACATTATAGTCATTCAAACTTGTAAGGAGTGCCCCAGTATTGCGTGCAATCGTCAGCGTCCTCGATTCCTTCGGTATCGGTCAAGCCCCGGACGCCGGGCGTTTCGGTGATGTCGGTGCCAACACCTATGGCCATATCGCAGCGGCCTGCGCCAGCGGCAAGATTTCCCGTGCCGGCCGCACCGGCCCGCTTCACCTGCCCCACCTGACGGCGTTGGGTCTGGCGCTGGCCGCCCATGATGCCGATGCCACCGTCCCGGCGATCCAGCCGGAAAAACTGATCGGCCGTTATGGCCACGCCGCCGAACAAAGCAAGGGTAAAGACACCCCCAGCGGCCATTGGGAGATGATGGGTTTCCCGGTCATGAGTGACTGGGGCTATTTCCCCAAAACCGTACCAACCTTCCCGGCGGAACTGACCGATGCCTTTATCCGTGCGGCAGACCTGCCCGGCATATTGGGCGACTGCCATGCCTCGGGCACCGAGATTCTGGACCGTTTCGGCGAGGAGCATATCCGTACCGGCAAGCCGATTTGCTACACCTCGGCCGATTCCGTGTTTCAGATTGCAGCGCATGAAAGCCATTTCGGCCTCGAACGGCTGTATGCGATCTGCGACATCGCCCGCAAGCTGGTCGATCCCTATAATATAGGGCGTGTCATTGCCCGCCCCTTCCTCGGCGACGCGGCTGGCCACTTCACCCGCACCGCGAACCGGCACGACATCGCCACCCCGCCCGAGCGCGACACCCTGCTGGATGTCGCCAAAAAGGCGGGGCGCGAGGTGATCGGCATCGGCAAGATCTCGGACATCTTCGCCGGGTGTGGCATCACCCAGTCGCACAAGGCGGCGGGCAACATGAAGCTGTTCGACGCCACGCTGGACGCGGTGAAAACCGCCCCGGATGGCGCCATTGTCTTTGCCAATTTCGTCGATTTCGACCAGTCCTTCGGCCACCGCCGCGACGTGGCGGGCTATGCCCAGGCGCTGGAGGAATTCGACGCCCGCCTGCCGGAATTGTTCGCCCTGCTGCAGCCGGGCGACATTGCGCTGTTCACCGCCGACCACGGTTGCGACCCAACCTTTGCCGGCACCGACCATACCCGCGAATTTGTCCCTGTACTGGCCTGTGGGCCGGATCTGACACCCGGCCCGATCGGCCGTCGTGAAAGTTTCGCGGATATCGCCCAAACTCTGGCCCAGCATCTTGCCCTGCCGATCATGCCGGCAGGCACTTCTTTTCTGTGAGAACCATGACCGACACCCAGACCTTTGACGAATCCTTCGCTACCCGACTGGAACTGATGCCGACGCCGGAAGCCGCCTTTGCCCGGTTGTGCACGCTCTATGACGAAGCCATTGCCACCATCGCGCAGAATTTTCAGTCCTTCGCGGTGGACAGCACCCTGCCGCAGGACCATCCGACCTATCCCTACCTCTGCATCGATGTTGCCTATGGCGACGAGTTGGCTTCGACCAGCCTGGCCTTTGGCCGCGTCACCCATCAGGGCCGCTATGGCACCACCATCACCGCCCCGGCGCTGTTCCGCCATTACCTTTTAGAGCAGATGACGCTGCTGGCCCGCAATTATGACATCAGGATCTATGTCGGTCACAGCCGCACCCCGATCCCGCTGACCTTCGCGGTCGAGCGTTCGGCGGCCCAGATGCGCTGGCACCAGCGCCGTAAGCTGGCCGAGCATTTCCCGCTGCCCAAGCTGGATACCGATTATGACGATCTGGTCGATGGCGGCCTGTGGAAGTCGGACGAACCTATGCCGCTGTCGCTGTTCTCGGCCGAGCGGATCGACTTGTCGTTGCATCGCCTGCGCCACTACACCGGCACGTCACCCGAGCATTTTCAGGACTTCGTGCTGTTCACCAACTACCAGCGCTACATCGACGAATTCATCACCTATGCCCGTGGCGAGATCGAAGCGGGCCGTGCCGAAGCCTTTGTCGAACCCGGCGGACACATCACCCGCAAGGGCGATATCCCACCGCCGCCCTTGGCCAAATTACCCCAGATGCCAGCCTATCATCTGGTGCAAAATGGCAGCGACGGAATCACCCTGGTTAACATCGGCGTCGGCCCCTCCAACGCCAAAACCGTCACCGATCATCTGGCGGTGCTGCGCCCCCATGTCTGGCTGATGGTCGGTCATTGCGGTGGCTTGCGCGACAGCCAGCGGCTCGGCGACTACGTCCTGGCCCACGCCTATTTGCGCGACGATCAGGTGCTGGACGAGATGCTGCCAGTCGAAATCCCGATACCCTCTATAGCTGAAGTACAGGTCGCACTCGCGCAGGCGGTGAATGAAATCGATGGTGCCAACGGCCATCTGCTGAAGGAGCGTCTGCGCACCGGCACGGTAGTAACCACCGATGACCGCAACTGGGAGTTACGCTTCGCCCATCAGGCCCGACGCTTCAACCAGTCCCGCGCCATCGCCATTGATATGGAGTCGGCGACCATTGCTGCGAATGGTTATCGCTTCCGGGTACCCTATGGAACGCTGCTCTGCGTATCGGATCGCCCACTGCATGGTGAAATAAAATTACCAGGTATGGCCGATGCGTTTTACGAAGAGCGCGTTGCGCAACATTTACGCATAGGCATTCGCGCGCTGGAGTTGCTGCGCGAGGGGGCCCATGCTGGCTCGCTGCACTCACGCAAGCTGCGCAGCTTCACGGAACCCGCCTTCCGTTAGGATAAAAATCCTTACCGGCAAAAAGCCGGATTTCTGCGGTTTGACAAAAAGCCTGATTGAAACTGAGCGGTTTCAATCAGGCTTTTCTTTCGCTCAAATTCGCTCATCCGTCATAGAAAAAGGCGGATTCCTGCGGTATTTCCTTATCCGACCCGGCTGTAGATCAGCGGGCGGGCATCCGGTGCGGCCTCGCTGACCACCATAGCGGCCCGCAAGGTGCGTTCCGCCCCCTCGGCCTCGGCCTCGGTCCGGGCATGAATCCGGGCCAGCACGGTGTCTTTTTCGAGCCTGGTGCCCACCGCCGCCACATCCGTCAGACCAACGGCCAGATCGATGGCATCTTCGGTCTTGCGACGCCCCCCACCCAGCTCGACCACCGCCACACCCACGGAACGGGCATCCATCGAGGCGATATAGCCCGTGTTACCAGCGGTAACAATACGCTCGACCGGGGCTACGGGCAGGTACGTTTCCGCCCGCTCCAGAAAGTCTGCCGGGCCACCCAGCGCCGCAACCATCTTCGAGAAGGTTTCGGCCGCCTTACCACCGTCCAAAGCCGCCAGCGCCCGTTTCTGGCCCTGTTCCGGGCTTTCGGCCAGCCCACCCAAGGCCAGCATCTCACCCGCCAGGGCGATGGTCACATCATGTAGACGATGATCGCGGCCCGGCTTAGCCCGCAGGTAATCGACAGCCTCACGCACCTCGAGGGCGTTACCGGCGGTGGTGCCCAGCACCTCGTTCATGTCGGTAATCAGCGCCGAAGTCCGCAAACCTGCGCCAGAGGCTATTTTTACAATTGAATCAGCAAGTTGCTCAGCGTCATTAACACTCTGCATAAAAGCACCGCTGCCAACCTTCACATCCATCGCCAAACCCTGCAGCCCGGCAGCCAGCTTTTTCGACAGGATCGAGGCGGAAATCAGCGGAATCGACTCCACCGTCGCGGTCACATCCCGCACGGCGTAGAAGCGTTTATCGGCCGGGGCTAAGTCACCGGTCTGCCCAATGATGGCACAGCCAACATCCCGCACCACCGCGGTCAGCAGCTTAGGATCGGGGGCGGAATTGTAGCCCGGAATGGCAGCCAGCTTGTCCAGCGTGCCACCGGTATGGCCCAAGCCCCGGCCCGAAATCATCGGCACATAGCCGCCGCAGGCCGCCACAATCGGCGCCAGCATCAGACTGACCTTGTCGCCCACCCCGCCGGTAGAATGCTTGTCGAGAATGGGGCCGAAATCCCAGACCATCACCCGGCCAGAATGGGTCATGGCGCGGGTCAGCGCCACACGTTCCGCCATGGTAAGCCCTTGAAAGAAAACCGCCATGGCGAAGGAGGAGATCTGCGCCTCGCTTACCGTGCCGTCGGTAATCCCACGGACAAAGAAGCCAATTTCGTCTTCGCTTAAAACCGCGCCATCGCGCTTTTTGCGGATGATTTCCTGGGGCAGCATACACATCTCCTGACGTCAAAACCCGGACTCGGGGCCGGGCACGCTGTTAAACGAATTTTGGCAAAATGGGAAATGGCCAAAACAGATTATGGCATTTACAAAAACGCATGAAGCGGGCTGGCTAAGCCATTGTTCTGTTTCCGTGCTTTTCAGAACAGACCCGGCATCAGACCAACACAAGCGGCCGGGCACCCGTATAACTGCCTTATTTTTGCCACATGGTATACCCATGCCGGTACCGAACCAGCAATAAACTTGCTTAAAAGGTGTATATTTTGGGCGCTATCGTCACCAATCAAATACTCATTCTCACTCTTTTGATGGTCATCGGCGTGGTTTTGCGAAAAGTTCGCATTCTTACCGATGAGCTGATTTCGGGGCTGACCCGACTGCTGCTCGAGCTGACCATGCCATGCCTGATCCTCTACTCCTTCAACCTGCCCTTCTCACCCGCCATGCTGGCCAGTGCCGGGGCGGTACTGCTCTACTCGTTCACGATACATCTTGGGTTGATACTGATTGGAATGCTCGCCTACTGCCGTTTCAAGCCAGCCACCCGTCACGTGTTCCAGTTCTCAACAGTGTTTTCAAACTGTGGTTTTGTTGGATACCCTGTCGCGCAGGGCGTGTTTGGCAGTATCGGGGTGTTCTACACCTCGATCTTCACCATCCCGTTCAACATCCTGATGTGGTCGTACGGCGTCCTGCTCTTTACAGGCGAACGCAACCTGAAATCTATGCTGCGCAATCTAATCAACGCACCGACGATTGCCATCATCGTCGGCTTTTTGATGTTTGTTTTTTCGGTCCAGCTCCCCCGCCCGGTGCTGCAGACCCTGAGCATGGCAGGGGGCATGACCACCCCGATTTCGATGTTCATCATTGGGGCCCTGCTGGCCGATGTCGCCCTCAAAGACGTACTGCGTGGCTGGGACATTTATTACATGTCGACGCTCAAATTACTCGTCGCCCCGCTGCTGTGTTATGGCGGCCTGCGGCTGATCCAGGCCGACAAAACCATAACCTACCTGTGCGTGTTATTGGTGGCGATGCCAACCGCAAGCATGGTCGGCATTCTGGCCGAGAAATATCATGGCGATAAAACCGCCGCCTCGCGCGCGGCGTTCCTGACCACCATCCTGTCGGTGGTGACAATCCCGCTGCTGCTCAGCCACCTGTAAACAGAACCCGCTGGAAAGAAAAATGGGGCGCGAAATGCCACCGACATCCGCGCCCCAGAACCATAGGGATACTTAAAAGCGATTAGCGGTGCGCCCAGGTCTTATCCTGAGCATCGATCACCGCCGTAAGCCGCTTAGACAACGCCGCCTTATAAGCGTCGAAATCGGCAATCGGCTTTTTGGCCACGCCGCAATCCATCGCCGACTTGGCCACGGCTGCGGAAACCTCACAGATCAGACGCGGATCGAACGGGGCCGGAATGATATATTCCGGGCCGAAGCTCATCTTCTTGCCATAGGCCTTTTCGACCTCGATCGGGACTTCCTTGCGGGCCAGGTTGGCGATGGCATACACCGCGGCGACTTTCATCTCCTCGGTGATGGCGGTGGCGCGCACATCGAGCGCCCCGCGGAAGATGTAGGGGAAGCCGAGCACATTATTGACCTGGTTGGGATAATCGCTGCGGCCAGTGGCCACGATGGCGTCAGGACAGGCGGCATGGGCCTCTTCCGGGGTAATCTCCGGATCGGGGTTGGCCATGGCGAAGATGATCGGCTTCTTGGCCATGCCCTTGACCATTTCCTGGGTCACTGCACCCTTGGCCGACAGACCAAAGAACAGATCGGCACCCTGCAGGGCCTCCTCCAGCGTGCGGGCGTTGGTTTCGACCGCATGCCGCTCTTTCCATTCGTTCATGCCCGAGGTGCGGCCCTTGTAGATCACGCCCTTGGTATCGCACAGGATGGCGCTTTCGTTGGGCAGGCCCATTTTCTTGAGCAGCTCGAGGCAGGCGATACCGGCAGCACCGGCACCATTGACCACCACCTTAATATCCTGAAGCTTGCGGCCGGTCAGATGCAGTGCATTGACCACGCCCGCCGACGAAATGATCGCCGTGCCGTGCTGATCGTCATGGAAAACCGGGATCGTCATCATTTCACGCAGGCGCTTTTCGATGACGAAGCAATCCGGGCCTTTGATGTCTTCCAGATTGATGCCGCCGAAAGTGGGCCCGAGGTACTTGACCGAATTGATAAATTCCTCGATGTCGGTGGTGTCGACTTCGATATCAATCGTGTCGACGTCGGCAAAGCGCTTGAACAGCACCGCCTTGCCTTCCATCACCGGCTTGGAGGCCAGCGCCCCCAGATTGCCCAAACCAAGAATGGCGGTACCGTTTGAAATCACGGCAACCAGATTGCCTTTCGCCGTGTAATCGAACACTGTGTCAGGATCGGCCGCAATGGCACGAACCGGCGCGGCAACACCCGGCGAATAGGCTAGAGACAGATCGCGTTGCGTCTGCATCGGTTTGGTCGGCGTGATCGAAATCTTGCCCGCCTGACCAATGGTGTGAAACGTCAGTGCAGCTTCGTCCAACGGGGACTTACAAACAGAATCGTTCATTTTTGGTTTCCTGCATATGTTTATATTTCTTTGCCCCCAGATTATCAGTTTAAACTGGCTTTGTACGGCCACAGACAGCGACCCAAAGACGCGCATACGGTTAAGTTCAAGTCATGATTGAAAAACAGGCATATCCGTCCATCCCTGAGGGGGTAACCCCGATGATGGCGCAGTATCTTGAAATTAAAGCCCAAAATGACGGCTACCTGCTGTTCTATCGCATGGGCGATTTCTACGAGTTGTTCTTTGACGATGCTGTGCGCGCGTCCGAGGCCCTCGACATTGCGCTGACCAAGCGCGGCAAGCATCTGGGTGAAGACATCCCAATGTGCGGGGTGCCGATTCACACCGCCGAACAATATCTGGAAAAGCTGATCCGTAAAGGATTTCGGGTGGCGATCGGCGAACAGGTCGAAGACCCGGCGGAAGCCAAGAAACGCGGCGCCAAATCTGTGGTCAAACGCGAGGTGGTCCGTCTGGTCACCCCCGGCACCCTGACCGAGGAAGCACTGCTCGAACCCTCCAAGGCCAACATTCTGACGGCGCTCGGCCGGGTCGGCGGCCAGATTGCCCTGGCCTCTGCCGACATGTCGACCGGCGCCTTTCAGGTCGCCACGCTCGATACCGCCGATCTGGCGGTGGAACTGGCGCGCATCAGCCCCAGCGAGCTGCTGGTGCCCGACGATATGGCCGACAGTAAAGACCTGCCCGCCGCCACGCGCGATATTCAGACCGTGCTGCCGGGGATCAAGTTTGATTCCGGGGCCGGGGAACGGGCGCTTAAAGCCTATTATAAGGTAGCCGAGCTGGCGGGTTTTGGTGCCTTCAGCCGGGCCGAGCTGTCGGCGGCCGGGGCGCTGATCGCCTATCTCGAGCTGACGCAGAAGGGCAAGATGCCCGCGCTGTCGCCATTATCGCGCGAAGCCTCCAACGCCTATATGGCGATTGACGCGGCGACCCGGCGCAACCTCGAACTGACCCAAACGCTGGGTGGCGAGAAAAAGGGTAGCCTGCTGTCGGTCATCGACCGTACCAAAACCGCCGCGGGGGCCCGCCTGATTGCGGCACGTCTGGCCGCCCCACTGACCGACCCGGCGACGATTACCGGGCGGCAGGATGCGGTGGGCTTTTTCCTCGCCGAAAGTGAGATCCGCGCCGATGCCCGCAAGTTTCTGGCCGAGGCGCCGGATATCGCCCGCGCACAGGCCCGTCTGTCGGTCGGTCGTGGCGGCCCGCGTGATCTGACCGCGCTGTTGGGCGGCATCAATGCGGCCCGGGCCTTACGCGAACGTTTAAGCGAAGTCCGTGCCCCCGGCGAGGCTGGGGCCGCCGAACTGGTGCTGGTCGATGCGCTGGCGGGGCTGGCCAATTTGGCCGAAAAGCTTGGCCGCCTTCTGGTCGAGGAACCGCCCTTCTACGCCCATGATGGCGGCTTCATCAAAGCGGGTGCGCACGAACCACTCGACGAAGTGCGGTCGCTACGCGACGAATCCCGCCGCGTTATCGCCACGATGGAAACGCGCTATCGTGACGAAACCGGCATCCCGCTCAAGATCAAACATAATGGTGTGCTGGGCTACTTCATCGAGGTTTCGCCCAACCACGCCGATGCCCTGATGACCAACGCCGCCTATCGCCACCGCCAGACCATGGCGGGTGCGGTGCGCTTTTCGACCGACGAGCTGTCAACGCTGGCCAACCGCATCAGTCAGGCCGCCGATCAGGCCGTGGCGATTGAACAGGAACTGTTCGCCGACATGGTGCGCGAAGCTTTGGGGCTGAGCGGACAGTTGTCGCACACCGCTGACGCTCTGGCGGTGATGGATGTGGCGGCAGGGCTGGCCGAACTGGCGGCCAGCGGCCACCATGTCCGCCCGCAGGTCGATGCCAGCCGGGCCTTTGCCATTGTGCGGGGCCGCCACCCGGTGGTGGAAGCCTCGCTGTCTGCCGCCCATACCGGTTTTGTGCCCAATGATTGCGACCTGGCGACCGACAAGCGGTTATGGCTGGTCACCGGCCCCAACATGGCCGGTAAATCGACCTTCCTGCGCCAGAACGCCCTGATTGCGATCATGGCCCAGATGGGGGCTTTTGTACCGGCTGAAAGCGCCCATATCGGCGTGGTTGACCGGTTGTTCAGCCGCGTCGGCGCGGGTGACGATCTGGCTGCGGGCCGCTCGACCTTCATGGTCGAGATGGTCGAAACCGCCGCCATTCTCAATCAGGCCACGCCCAAGAGTCTGGTCATTCTGGACGAGATCGGCCGCGGCACCGCCACCTATGACGGTCTGGCCATCGCCTGGTCGACGGCGGAACATCTGTGCGTCAAGAACAAGTCGCGCGCGCTGTTTGCCACCCATTATCACGAAATGACGGCGCTGGCTGAACGGCTGCCCGCCATTGCCCCGGTTACCATGCGGGTGCGCGAATGGAACGATAGCATTGTCTTCCTGCACGAGGTGGTGCCGGGGGTGGCCGACCGCTCCTATGGTATTCACGTTGCCAAGCTGGCGGGGCTGCCCGAAGACGTCGTGGTGCGCGCCCGCGAGATCCTCGCCTCGCTCGAAGAGGGCCGCGAGGGCCATAACCCGCTGGCAAAAATAGACGATCTGCCGCTGTTCGCCAGTTTGAGCACACCCGCCCCCAAAAAGGCAGTCAGGAAAAGCGCCGTGATCGAAGCCATGCGGGCCATCGACCCCGATGCACTTTCACCCAAGGCGGCGCTGGAAGAACTCTACCGCCTGCGCGAATTGTTAAAGGGCGAGGAGTAACCCCCTCGCTTAAAGCCCCCCCTTGCCCATCGCCCCCGCCGATGTCAGGGTTGCACCATGAGCCAGCGCACCCGCAAGTTTCTGGTGGTGGTTGACCGCAGCCCGGAATGCCGGGTGGCGGTGCGCTATGCCGCACGCCGCGCCCTGCATACCGAGGGGCGGGTCAGTCTGCTGTGTGTCAGCGATCTGGCCGACTATCAGCAATGGGCCGGCGTCGGCGAACTGATGCGCGATGAAGCCCGGGCCGAAGCGGAAAAGCAGGTCTGGCAGGCTGCGCGCCAGATCAACGAACTGACGGGCATTGTCAGCGAAATCATTCTGGCCGAGGGCCAGACCAGAAAAGTGCTGTTCGATCTGATCCGCACCGACAAGGATATTTCGATCCTGGTGCTGGCCGCATCAAGCGACAAAGAAGGCCCTGGCCCGCTGGTCGGTCTGGTCGGGCTGGCCCTGCAACCGATCCCCGTCACCATTGTGCCCGGCAATCTGACCGACGCTGAAGTCGATAACCTAAGTTAAGCCGACGCAGCGGGATAAAGCGCGACACCCTCGCAAAAACTACCGAAAATAGAAAACTGTCAGCGCTTTGAAATTAAGTTTGCCTTGCACCCCAGCCACATATGGTGTTGTTTCACGGCGCTATACCAAGGTGAGATTATGGGTAAGACTCTTTACGACAAGATCTGGGACGCGCATCTGGTGCACGAAGCGCCGGGTGAATCGAGCATCATCTATATCGACCGCCACCTCATTCACGAGGTAACCAGCCCGCAGGCCTTTGAAGGGCTTCGCGTGGCCGGGCGCAAGATTCGCCGCCCCGAGCTTACCCTTGCGGTGGTTGACCATAATGTGCCGACCAAGGACCGTGACAAGCCGATCGAAGATCCGCAGTCGCGCGACCAGATCGCCGCGCTGGATAAGAACGCCGCCGAATTCGGCATTGAATATTATGCCATGGACGACAAGCGTCAGGGCGTCTGCCACATCGTCGGGCCGGAACAGGGCTGGACCCTGCCGGGTGTCACCATGGTGTGCGGCGACTCGCACACATCGACCCATGGCGCTTTCGGCGCGCTGGCATTCGGCATTGGCACCTCGGAAGTCGAGCATGTGCTGGCGACCCAGACACTGCTCAGCCCGAAATCCAAAAACATGCGCGTCAATGTTAAGGGCACGCTTGGCACCGGCGTCACCGCCAAGGATCTGGCGCTGGCCATCATTGCCAAGATTGGCACCGCTGGCGGCACTGGCTATGTCATCGAATATGCCGGTGAAGCGGTCGAGGCTTTGTCGATGGAAGGGCGCATGACACTGTGCAACCTGACCATCGAAGGCGGCGCCCGTTCCGGCCTGATCGCGCCGGACGAGACCACATTCGAATACATCGAAGGCCGCAACAAGGCCCCCAAGGGCGATGACTGGTTCAAGGCCCTCAATTACTGGCGCACGCTGAAGTCTGACCCGGATGCGCATTTTGATCTGGAGATCGAGATCGACGCCACGGCCATTGCCCCGATGGTGACATGGGGCACATCGCCGGAGCAGGGTTTGCCGATCACGGCAAGCGTGCCCAATCCGGCCGATCTGCCGGAAGACAAACGCGCCGGGGCCGAACGCGCACTGGGCTATATGGATTTCACGCCCGGCACGGCGCTGGACGGCATCAAGATCGACCGCGTTTTCATCGGCTCGTGCACCAACGGGCGCATTGAAGATTTGCGCGCCGCCGCCGCCATCGCCAGGGGCCGCAAGGTTGCCGCCCACGTCAATGCTATGGTGGTGCCGGGTTCGGGGCTGGTCAAAGAACAGGCCGAAGCCGAAGGGCTCGACAAGATCTTTATCGAAGCCGGGTTTGAGTGGCGCGATCCGGGCTGCTCGATGTGCTTGGCGATGAACCCGGACAAGCTTGCACCGGGTGAGCATTGCGCATCGACCTCGAACCGCAATTTTGAAGGCCGTCAGGGCCGCGGCGGGCGCACCCACCTCGTCTCTCCTGCTATGGCCGCGGCGGCTGCCGTGACCGGGCATCTGACGGATGTGCGAAAGCTGTAAGGCTCTAGGAAGAATACAGACGAAAAAGGCCGCATACCCTGCGGCCTTTTTTATTGGGTGTTCCAGTGGCGACACGTCTACTACCCCGCACTTCACGGGTTAAGACTAAGTAAATGATCCGAGGGATCATTTACTGCCAAAAGTGACTTGCGACAGGATGCGGCAGCGACGGCTTAAACCAACCCGGCGTTATGGCGCGGGATGTCGATCTGATGGTGGACATGCACGCTCATCAGCAAGCCGAAGCCGAACATCACCGAGATCAGCGCCGTACCGCCATAGGAAATCAGCGGCATCGGAATGCCCACCACCGGGATCAGGCCCATCACCATGGCGGCATTGATCATGATGTAGAAGAAGAAGTTCAGCGTGATGCCCATGGCCAGCAGCCGGGCAAACTGGCTGCGCGCGCTCATAGCGATCTGCACGCCATAGCCGATCACCACCGCAAACAGCAGGAACAACGCCATGCAGCCGACGAAACCGAATTCCTCGGCATAGTTGGTGAAGACAAAGTCGGTCTGCTTTTCGGGCAGGAAGTTGAGACGGCTTTGTGTGCCTTGCAGAAAGCCCTTGCCCACCGCACCGCCGGAACCGATGGCGATCTTAGCCTGTGTGATGTTCCAGCCCGCCCCCAGTGCATCGGATTCTGGGTCGAGGAAGGTCATCACCCGGGCCTTCTGATAATCATGCAGCACAAACTGCCACGCCACCGGAATGGAGGCCCCAATCGCCGAGAATGTCGGCGTGATCCACCACCAAGACAGCCCGGCCAGAAACAGCAGCGAAAAACCATCGGCGAGCAGGATCATTGTGGTGCCAAGGTTTGGCTGCATCACCACTAGCACGGCGGGCGCGCCAATCATCAGCACCGGGACAATCAGCTTGCCGGGCTTGGAAACATCTTCGACATTGAGCCCGTGCAGATAGCGCGACAACGCCAGCACCAGCGAAATCTTCATGAATTCGGATGGCTGCAACACGATGGGCCCAAGTTGCAGCCAGCGCTGCGCCCCCAACCCTTCATGGCCGACCAGATCCACCGCCACCAGCAACAGCATCGACACGCCATAAGCCGGATAGGCCAGATTCATCCAGACCCGGATGTCGGTCACCGCCACAATCACCATCAGCACAAAGCCGAAAATGAAATGCAAAATCTGGGAACTGGCCCACGGCGTGATCGAACCACCCGCCACCGAATAGAGCATAGCGATGCCAATACCGGTGATGGTCATAATCAGGAGCATGAAGCCCCAGTTAATTTCGAACAGCTTGTCGCGTGCTGACAGCGTGCGGCGTGCGGCGGCATAGGGGCGCGCAATCATGTCGGGTTCCCCTCGGTTTCATCCGGTGTATCGCTGCCCGCATCCTGACCGGCGGCACCATCGGCACTGCCGTCTGTCGCGGCTGCGGGCGCAGGCGCATTGGGATCGACGGGTTGGCCGGTGCGCTGACGCTCATACGGATCAGCTGCCGCGGCCGCCCCCGGATAGGCGGTGCGATAGCGCAACGGATCGCGCTTTTGCGCGAACAGCATGATGTCGCGCGCCATCTGAACCTGCGGATGCGAAGGTAGCGCACCATGCTCGATAAACACCACGCAGGCATAGCGCGGCTGGGTTGAGGGGGCGAAAGCGAAGAACCAGGCATGATCGCGCAAATTCCACGGCAGGGAATCATTGTGGCGCACGCCGGACAGCCGTTCTTCCTTGGAAATGCGGCGCACCTGTGCGGTGCCGGTTTTACCCGACATTTCAAAGCCGGGCTGCATAATGCGCCAGCCAAAGGCACTGCCGCCCGCCTCATTGGTCACCGCGAACAAACCATCGCGCACCACGGCAAACGCTTCCGGCGAGAAGGGCAGCGGCGGCGCCTCGGGCCGGGGCTGCCACTGACCGCCAACCACGCGGGCGATACGGGGGCTGACCGCCTTGCCCGACGCAAGGCGCGCCGCCAGGGTGCACAGCTGTAACGGCGTCGCCAGCACATAGCCCTGACCAATACCGTTGACCAGTGTTTCACCCTGCTGCCAGGGAATACCAAAGCGCTGGCGTTTCCATTCCCGACTGGGAATGAAGCCCGACTGCTCGCCGGGCAGATCAATACCGGTTTCCGCGCCGAAGCCCATTTTGCGGGCGGCATCCATGACCTTGTCGACGCCAAGGCGGCGGGCCAGTTCATAGAAAAAGATATCGCAGGAAACCTGCAGGCCTTTGCGCAGATCAACCTCGCCATGGCCATGCTTGTCGTAACAATGGAATTCGTGATTACCCAGCGTCATCACGCCGGTGCAGTTCACTTTAAGATCGGCCAGACCATTGTCATAGGCCGCCAGCGCCACCGCCGGTTTGAAGGTCGATCCCGGCGGATAGGAACCGCTCATCACCTTGTTGATCAGGGGACGATGGTCATTGGTGATCAGTGCCCGCCACTGCTCGGCGGTAATGCCGACATTGAACAGATTAGGGTCGTATCCCGGCGACGAACACAGCGCCAGCACATCGCCGGTGGCAATATCCATCACCACACAGGCGGCAGATTCATCGCCCAGACGCTGTTCGGCATAATGCTGCAATTCGCGGTCGATGGTAAGATAGACATCCTTACCCGGCACGCCTTCGCTATAGCTCAGTTCACGGATGATGCGGCCATAGGCGTTGACCTCGACCCGGCTTGCCCCGGCGGTACCGCGCATCATGGTATCGAACTGCCGCTCGATGCCGCGCTTGCCGACGCGGTAGCCCGGCAGATCAAGCAGCGGATCATCGTCTTTCTTTTTCTCGTCCGGGCCCACGGCGCCGACATAGCCCAGCACATGGCTCAGCTCGCTGCCAAACGGATAGGACCGGGTTTCACCGACATCGGGCTGCACGCCGGGCAGATAGGGCAGATGCTGATTGATGCGGGCGAATTCTTCCCAGCTTAAGTTTTCGGCCACCGGCACCGGGGCAAATCGGCGGTTGACCGAAATATCGTGCAACGCCTTTTCACGCTGATGCGGATTAAGCTCGATCACCTTGGAAATGGCATCAACCGCAACTTCGACACCGCCGGTGGCCTGCTCGGCCACGATGGTGACGCGGTAGTTGCGCCGGTTATCAGCCAGAGGCACGCCAAAACGATCCAGTATCCGGCCCCGCGGTGGCGGGATCAGGCGCAGGTTGACCCGGTTATCCTCGGCCGCGGTCATATACTGATCACCGTTCAGGATCTGCAGCTGATAGAGCCGCCCGGCCAGCACGATAAAAACCGTCCCCACCGTACCGCAGGTGATGATGTTGCGCCGGGTAAAACTGGCGTAACGGCTTTTATCCTTGAGATCGAACAGCGCCATCAGACCTCGCTCCGCAACGGGCCGATCAGACGGCGATGGATAAAACCAAGCAGCATCGCCACCGGCACATAGAACACCACCGTCACCGCAAACTGAATGACGAAGGCTTGTAACGGCAGCAGTTTCCAGTAATAGACCGCAAAGGTGATATAGGCCGTCAACGTCGCCAACAGCGCGGCCGTGGCAAAGCCCAGAATGGCCCCGCTGCCCGACAGACCGGCATAGGTTTCACGCTGACGATCAATCAACACATAGGTCACGACGAAAGCCAGCGACCACATGCCCGGCGGGCCACCCGAAAACAGATCCTGCAGCACGCCAACCACCAGCACCCAAGCTGGCGGCACCAGATCGGGCCGCACCAGACACCAGAAATACAGCGGCATCAGCGCAAACATCGGCGGCGGCATCCACCCGCCAATGAAGGTGATCGGAATATTGGCCACCACCGCGCCCAGAATCGCCAGCAGTACCGGAATCGCGGGGGGAATATATTTGGCGCTCATCGCCCGCAGCCCCGCATCATTCGGTGTCGCCAGCGTCGGCGGCATTGGGTGCCGTTTTGGCGGGAACTTTGGGGGTAACTTTCACGGCGGCGGGCTTGGATACCACCGGCTTTGCCCCAGCGGTGGCCCCGACAGTGGGCGTCACCGCATTGGGCTTGCCACCAACCAGCGGCATCCTGACAGCGTTGTTGGCAGCGTTGTTGGCAGCGCTGCCTGCCGGTGCCGTGACCGCCTGGGCAGGCTTGAGCGGATTGCCGGGTAGCGGCGCACCACCGGTTTGCATCCCCTGCGGGGTGGCATAGCTGACCGGCGGTGGAGGTGGGGCCGGCGGCAATCCCGCCGCGGTCACCGGCAGATCGCCAGCCGTCGGCACATGGGGCTGTTCCATTGGCTGCTTGTAGTCGAGAATCTGCACGTCAGTTGCGGTCGACTGATCGGCGAACAACGCCACGCGGAAATCATGGCCATAAGCCACGATGACACCAATCGGCAGCCCGGCGGGCAGAATATCACCATCGCCCGAGCTGATGACCTGTGCCCCGGCCGTAATATCAACGCCATGCGACAACACTTCGATCGCAGGCATACGCGAATTATTGCCCGCCATGATCGCCTGGGCATTGCCCGGCACAATCGTCACCGGAATACGGCTGTTCAGATCGGTCAGCGGGATAACCCACGCCGTGCGCTCGCCGGTCAGAAAAATGCGCCCGACCATGCCGCGATCATCGACCACCGCTTGCCCCGGCTTGACGCCCGCGCTTTTACCGGCATCCAGGATCATCGTTTGCACGAAAGGATGATTGGAGCGACCAATCACCCGCGCCACTTCGCTCGACAGTGCCGGATCATGCACAGCATGGAGCAGAAGCTGATAGCGCTTGACCCGGTCGGCCAGCACCACGGCACTGTTGTGCCATTTCATCAGCCGGGCGTTTTCTTCTTTGAGCCGGATATTATCGGAATAGATGGTGAAGATGCTGCCCACGGAACCGAGCCAGCGATTGAGCCCGTCCATCTCGGCCGACGTCACCTTGAGGATCGGGGCAGCCCAATCAGAGACTTCGGCCCGGGCGCGATCAAACAGCGAGGATTGCGCCTTGCCAATCAGAATCAGCGCCACGGCCAGCACAACCACGATGATAAGCGGCAGATGCGCCAGACCGCGCGCCCTACCGGAACCAGGCCGTGTCAATCTCCACGATCCCTTGGCCATCGCTATCTCGTCCGCGTCCGCACGTTACGTTACCTCGAAACCATCACGGCCGCGGCCGCGAGGCTGGCGGCCGCAATGCCGATAAGGTAAGGGCCAGACAGGGCGCCCTGTCCGGCCGCAGACCCATTACGTCGATCACCCGGAAACGTAACCGGGTGTATCCACCGCGAAAACGACCTTAGAAAGCGGTCGACAGCACGTGGCGCATACTACGCGGGTTTTCCAGAACTCGTCCGGTCCCCAGCGCCACGCAGGACAGCGGATCGTCAGCAATCGAAACCGGCAGACCGGTCTCTTCCCGCAACACCTGATCCAGGTTGGCCAGCAGCGAACCGCCACCGGTCAGCACAATGCCCTTGTCGACGATATCGGCGGCCAGTTCCGGCGGCGTTGCTTCCAGAGCCACCTTCACCGCCTCGATGATGGCGCCGACCGGTTCGGCCAACGCCTCGGCAATATGCCGCTGGGTGATGGTGATTTCCTTGGGCACGCCATTCAAAAGGTCACGCCCTTTGATTTCCAGCGTGGTGCCGTTGCCGTCTTCCGGCGGCGCGGCCGAGCCGATTTCCTTTTTGATGCGTTCCGAGCTGGCTTCGCCGATCAGTAAATTCTGATGACGACGGATATAGGCGATGATCGCCTCGTCCATCTTGTCGCCACCCACACGCACCGAACGCGAATAGACAATGCCACCGAGCGAAAGCACCGCCACCTCGGTGGTGCCACCACCGATATCAACCACCATCGAGCCGGTCGGTTCGGAAACCGGCAGACCGGCACCGATGGCTGCGGCCATTGGTTCCTCGATCAGGAAGACGCGCCGCGCACCTGCCGACAACGCCGATTCCTGAATCGCACGCCGTTCGACAGCCGTCGACCCCGACGGTACGCAGACGATGATCATCGGATTGGCAAAGGAGCGGCGGTTATGCACCTTGCGGATGAAATGTTTGATCATTTCCTCCGCCACCTCGAAATCGGCGATGACGCCATCGCGCATCGGGCGAATCGCATCGATGTTGCCAGGGGTACGCCCCAACATCATTTTAGCGTCGTTACCGACGGCACGAACCTGTTTTTTACCCCCGCGATTGATCGTGGCGACGACCGAGGGTTCATTGAGAACGATACCGCGCCCCCGGACGTAAACCAGAGTGTTCGCTGTGCCTAGGTCGATTGCCATATCGCTCGACAGCGCGCCGAGAAGACTGCCGAACATGCTTAACCTGCCATTCCTTTCCTACCTCTACCCTCAATGTCTGAGGGGGCAGCGAGCGACCATTTGGCCACCGCCAGCCCCAATGCATTACTGCGCAACATTCAGAGCTTCGGGCTCCTGCTTTGTACGTTTGAACAAAAGTTTGTTGAGTGCATTAACATAAGCATAGGCTGCTGCAACCAGCGTATCGGTATCGGCCCCTTTGCCCACGACCGTACGACCATCCTCTTCCAGCTTCACCGCCACCTCTGCCTGGGCATCCGTTCCCTCGGTCACCGCGGAAACGTCGAACAGTGTCAATTTCGCCGGATGCGGATACAACTCGCGGATCGCGTTGAAAATCGCATCGACCGGTCCATTGCCCAGGGTTTGTCCGTGCCGTTCAGCACCAGCAACCGTCAGCGTCAGATCGGCCGACGCCTGAATACCGGTCCCTGCCACCACACGCAAGGCAGTCACAGCGATTTCCCCGGCCGGACGGGCGATTCCATCATCAACCAGAGCGACAATGTCGTCATCAAAAACGGTTTTCTTGCGGTCAGCCAAGGCTTTGAAACGCTTGAAAACCTCGTCCAGCGCAGCATCAGGCAGGGTGTAGCCCAGCGATTCCAGCTTGTTGCGGAAAGCATGGCGCCCCGACAGCTTGCCCAACACCAGCGAGGTTTCCTTCACCCCGACATCCTCGGGACGCATGATCTCGTAGGTTTCAACATTCTTCAGCATGCCGTCCTGATGGATACCGGACTCATGGCTGAAGGCGTTCTTGCCGACGATAGCCTTGTTATACTGCACCGGGAACGAGGTGACGTTTGAGACCAGCTTCGAGGCGCGCGACAACAGCGCGGTATCGATGCCCGTGGTGAACGGCAGGCGGTCTTTACGCACCCGCATCGCCATCACCACCTCTTCCAGGGCGGCATTACCCGCCCGTTCGCCAATACCGTTAACGGTACATTCGATCTGACGGGCCCCGGCCAGCACGCCCGACAGCGAATTGGCCACCGCCATGCCCAGATCGTTATGGCAATGGGTCGCGATAAACGCCTGGTCAATATTGGGCACGCGGTTCATCAGCATCTGGATGAGCTCGAAGAATTCCTGCGGCGTGGCATAACCGACGGTGTCGGGAATATTGATCGTGGTCGCGCCGGAGCGAATCGCCAGCTCGACACAGCGGCAGAGGAAATCATGCTCGGTGCGGGTGGCGTCTTCGGCGCTCCACTGCACATCCTCGACCAGTGTGCGGGCGCGGGAAACCGAGGCACCAACGGCATCAAGCACAGCATTTTCGCCCATATTCAGCTTGTGCTTCATATGGACCGGGCTGGTGGAAATGAAGGTGTGAATGCGCGGACGATGGGCGTGCTTCACGGCCTCGCCGGCGCGATCAATGTCCTTGAAACCGGCGCGCGCCAGCCCGCAGACCGAAGCCCGCTTAACCCGACGGGCAATCTCGGACACCGCCTCGAAGTCACCGACCGAGGCAATGGGGAAACCCGCTTCAATGATATCGACACCCATGGCATCGAGAAATTCAGCAACCTCGATCTTCTGATCAAAGGTCATCGCTGCGCCGGGGGACTGTTCGCCATCCCTTAAGGTGGTATCGAAAATCCGAACGCGCTGTTTGTCTTCTGTGTTCACACTCATGGCACACTTCCTTCCGTTCGCCGCGAAATATCGGCTCTTGCAGGTCTCCTTTTTATTTATCCCCCTAAACACCCGGTGCCGGATCGATCCGGCACCCGCCGATGCCTAGGGGCTGGTAAGCAGGAGAAGTGCCGCAAGCGGCAAACCGAGGGAAGAACGGAGCAACACAACCGCAACCATGGCGTTACCGGCAGCCGCGCTGCCCGCTTTGCCTGTATGGATTGCGCCTGTCTTCATTGCCGGATCGCCGTTCCGTCCGCCGGTGGTAAAAATTAAAACCGAAACGATTTGCCCTCAGGTGTGTCAGGTTCAAGCGCCCAACACCCTCGCCGGGGAGTTTTACGCTGGAATGGGCAAGCCACGCAAGCATGCTGTCACACCACCCCGGTCAAAAAAAAGGCGTTTTTTTGAGGTCTTCGACCATCTGACAATTGTTTAACGCAAACAGTGCGTGACCGTCATGGAATTGCGCTTTATCCACAACGCGGGCCGTGGTCTTGTACCAACGGGTGAGCGCAATTTTCACGTGCACGCATTAAATCCCACGTTTTAAGTACCGGAGACATCAGGCGATGAAGATTCTGCCGCCCATCTCGGTCGAAACCAGACGGCTGGTGCCCAGCCCCTGGGACCTTCTGGCCGCCGCGCTGGTTTTTGGCGCCATCATTCTGATCTCCAACGCCAGTCATGACATGATCCAGCCTCTGGCGGGCTTGAATCAGCACCCAATCCGCCTTTCGCCCTGGGCGCTGCCCGGTTACGCCCTGCGCACCGCCTTACGCATGCTGGCGGCCATGGGCTGCTCGCTGATCTTTACCTTCACCTATGCCACCTGGGCGGCCAAATCAGGCCGCGCCGGCACCTTACTGGTCCCCATTCTGGACATTTTGCAGTCGGTACCGATTCTGGGCTTTATTTCGGTGACAGTGATTTTTTTCCTATCTCTAGCACCGGGCAAGGTTCTGGGCGCGGAATTTGCCGCCATCTTCGCCATATTCACCAGCCAGGCCTGGAACATGGCCTTCAGCTTCTATCAATCGCTGCGCACCGTCCCCAGCGAGCTTGAAGAAGCCGGCAAGATGTTCGGCCTGTCAGCCTGGACCCGGTTCTGGCGCATTGAAGCCCCCTACGCCATGCCTGCGCTGGTGTGGAACATGATGATGTCGATGTCGGGCGGCTGGTTTTTCGTCGTCGCGGCCGAGGCGATCAGTGTCGGCCATACCGAGATTGCACTGCCCGGCATCGGCTCCTATATCGCGGCGGCGATTGCCGCCCGCAATCTGACCGCCATCGGCTGGGCCATACTGGCCATGCTGGTGGTGATCGTGATTTTTGACCAGCTGTTGTTCCGCCCGCTGGTGGTGTGGTCTGACCGGTTCCGTATCGACGCCGAACCGGGGGACGAGGCAGCAGAATCCTGGGCCCTGCGCATGTATCGCCGCGCCCGTCTATTTGAAGCCGTTGGCACCCCCTTTACCCGTATGATGCGCTGGAGCTATCGCCTGCCCGCCCCCAAAGGGGCCTTCAAGGCAGAGGGGTTGCCGACCCGGGTTACGGATTGGGTATGGTACGTCATTATGGCAGCACTGGCGGTGCTGGCCTTGTGGCGCATCGGACATTTTCTGGCCAGCACCATCGGCTGGCACGATGTGCTCGACACCTTCTTGCGCGGCATTGCCACCATGGCCCGCGTGGTACTGCTCATCGGGGTTGCCAGCCTGATCTGGACCCCGATCGGTATCTATGTCGGGCTGCGGCCGCAGCTGACCCGCGTTATCCAACCGGTGGCGCAGTTCCTAGCTGCCTTTCCGGCCAATATCGTGTTTCCGCTGGCGGTTTGGGGCATTGTCTACTGGAACCTTAATACCGACATCTGGCTGTCGCCGCTGATGGTGCTGGGCACCCAGTGGTACATTCTGTTCAATGTCATCGCCGGGGCTTCGGCCCTGCCGCGCGACTTACGCGATGCCTCGACCAACATGCAGCTCAAGGGCTGGTTATGGTGGCGCTCGGTC
The DNA here is from genome assembly GCF_055392125.1 of Micropepsis pineolensis. Taxonomy (NCBI): domain Bacteria; kingdom Pseudomonadati; phylum Pseudomonadota; class Alphaproteobacteria; order Micropepsales; family Micropepsaceae; genus Micropepsis; species Micropepsis pineolensis. The sequence continues at coordinate 1,485,098 of NZ_AP042408.1, read as the reverse complement.
GGATTACCCGCCGTATTCCCCTATTACGTCACCGGGGCGATCACGGCGTCGGGCGGCTCGTGGAATGCTGCCATTGTGGCCGAGGTGGCCAGCTGGGGCGGTAAGAACCTGCATGCCTATGGCCTGGGGGCCTATATCGCCGACGCGACCACAGCCGGCGATTTCCACCGCATTGTGCTGGGTATCATCATGATGGGCGGCTTTGTGGTGGTCGCGAATAAACTTTTCTGGCGGCCACTTTACTGGTACGCCGAACGCAAATATCGACTGACGTGAGGACGCACATATGGCCGAAACCACCCTGCTCCAAGTCGAAAATGTCCGCCGTTCGTTTCCCCGCACCAGCGGCGACGAACTGCTGGTACTGGATGGCGTCAACCTCACCTTGCGCGAAGGCGAGATTGTCGGGCTGCTCGGCCGCTCAGGCTCGGGCAAGTCGACACTGCTCCGGCTGATTTCCGGTCTGGCCAATCCGCAAGGCGGCACGCTGAGCTATCTTGGCAAGCCGATTGACGGCCCGGCCAAAGGCATTGCCATGGTATTCCAGAGCTTTGCGCTGTTTCCATGGCTGACCGTGCTGGAGAATGTGCAGCTTGGTCTGGAAGCGCAGGGTGTTGAGCCCAAGGAATCCCGTTCACGTGCCATTGCCGCCATCGATCTGATCGGTCTGGACGGTTACGAAAACGCCTTTCCGCGCGAGCTGTCCGGTGGCATGCGCCAGCGCGTCGGCTTTGCCCGTGCGCTGGTGGTCAACCCCAACATTCTGATGATGGACGAGCCGTTCTCGGCGCTGGACGTGCTGACAGCGGAAAACCTGCGTACCGATTTTCTTGAGCTGTGGAGCGAGAAGAAGCTGCCAATCAAGGGCGTGCTGCTGGTCACCCACAATATCGAAGAAGCGGTGCAGATGTGCGACCGTGTGCTGATTTTCTCGACCAATCCGGGGCGCATCATCACCGAGATTAAGATCGATCTGCCACGCCCGCGCGAGCGCACCGACCCGGCGTTTGAGGATTTCGTTGACCGCATTTATGTCGAGATGACTGCGCGACGGATTGAACGACTGGCACGGGCCGAGCGGACCGCTGGCACCATCGGCACGCTTCTGACCCATGTTTCCTCGAGCGTGATTTCCGGCCTGATCGAAGCGTTGGCCGCCGCCCCCTATAACGGGCGGGCCGACTTGCCCGACATCGCATCTGACCTGCAATTCGAAGCCGATGAATTGTTCCCGGTGGCCGAGGCGTTGCAAATTTTACGTCTGGGCGATCTGGGTAACGGCGATCTGACACTGACGCCGGTGGGCAAGCGCTTTGCCGAATCCGACACCAATGACCGCAAGGCGATCTTCTATCGCGCGCTGATGGGCTATGTGCCGCTGGCAGCCCACATCCGCCGCGTGCTGGATGAACGCACCGGGCATACCGCACCACGCCGCCGCTTCATCGAGGAACTGGAAGATTTCATGACGGAGGACCGGGCAGAAGAAACCCTGCATGCCGTCATCAGCTGGTCGCGTTTCGCCGAACTGTTTTCTTATGACAAGGAAAGTGAAACCTTCAGTCTGGAAAACCCAAGCTGATCGATAAAGCACAAAAAAAGACCGGCGGATATCGCCGGTCTTTTCGTCTGCGCAGGCGCGCGGATTATGGCTTTGCCCGCAGATCCACATCACTGTCGGCGATAAGATAACAGAGCACTGCCCAGGCGGCGACATTCTGCTTCATCTGTTCGCGGTCAATAATCGCCGGGGTGTCATCCGCCGTATGGTGATAATCAAAATAGCGGCTGGCATCCTGGGCAAAGGCAAACACCGGCCCCCCCGCACCTGCCAGCCCTTCGACATCTTCGCCGGCATTGGTGGCCGGATCACGCCCAACAATGATATGCAGCGGCGATAGCAGCGCCTGTACATCCTGCAAGGCAGACTGACCTGATGCCCCCGCAGGCAGCCGCAGCTTGACGATACGATCCGCACCGACATCGCTTTCGCTGGCGACGATGATTTTATCAAGCTCGGCTTTATGGGCCGCCAGATAGGCCTCAGACGCGCCGCCGGTCTCCTCCGAACCCCACAGCACCACGCGGATGGTGCGCCGGGGATGTTTCGGTAAGGACGCCACCATTTTTGCCGCAGCGACCGTAATGGCTACACCGGCACCGTCATCAATGGCACCCAACCCCGGGTCCCAGCTGTCGATATGCCCGCCAATTACCACAACCTCGTCAGGCTTATCGCGGCCCTTGATGTCGCCGGAGATGTTCCAGGCCATGGTGTCGGGTTGTTCCGCAGACTGCATATTGAGCTTCAGCCGCACCGGACCACGTTTGGCCAGATAGGCCAACAGATCGGCATCGGGCACACCCAAGGCCGCAGCCGGAATCTTCAAACCATCCTGATAGGATGAAACGCCGGTGTGCGGAGCACGCCCGGCCCCCGTAGACACCGAACGAATGAGATAGGCCACCGCCCCATGGCGGGCGGCTTCGGATGCGGCATAGCGAATAGCCACGCCCGAGCCATAGCCCGCACCATCTTCCGTCCGTGTCATTGGCTGATTGATGACAACGATCTTGCCAGCAAAGGCATTCGGCGCAGCCTTTTGCAGCACCGATAAACTGTCAAGCACCACGACATCGGCTTCAATCCCGCCCGCAGGTGTCGGCACAGAATGACCTAAGCCGACCATCGCCAGTTTAAGCGGATAAGGCGCTACCAACTCGGCACTTTCCGCCCCACGCGCCCAGGACGGTTTGGCAAATGCTTCGGCATGGACATTGGTGAAACCCAGTGCCTTCAGTTTGGCAATAGCCCAGTCCCGCGCACGAGCGGCCGCCGGGCTACCTGCCGGGCGCGGCCCAACCTCGTAACTCAAAGATTGCACCACGTCCCAGGCGGTGCCATCTGCCAGCGACTGATCGCGTAAATGCGCGGCGGTTGCCGCATCCCCCGCCCAAACCGGAACAGATACGCATGCCACCAGGCATGCCGCGTAAAAAGCACGCATCACATACTACCCCCATGATGAGATGATTGGTTCGTCGCCAGATCAGAACGACGGCGATAAACCTCGACCGAATGGAATTGCTGCCACAGAACATAGTCCTGACTCAGCATACGGACGAATGCCTCCCGTTCGGCCCCGCGCATATAAAACGGCACCGGATTTTTCTTTTCTGTTACGATATAACGCGGCTGCAGGGCGAGCAGACGAGCAAACTCGTCAGCCGAAATATACCCCGCATGAGCCAGAGGCCCCGCCACCGCAGTGCGCGTGATGTTGCTGGGGTGCACCGCCAGCGGTGATGGCGGTACATCCGCCAGATAAAAATAGACCAGATTGTCATCCACTGCCCAAACACGGTCACCGATTTTTCGGTCGGCGGCAATGGCTGTAGCCGCCGCGCGCGCACCATAGCGGGCCACCATCTGATGGGGGGTGAATATGGCTATTGCCGCACCGGGAAGCGCGAACCCGACCGCCAGAACCACGGCCAGAATGGTGATCAGCACCTTGGGGCTGCGCCAGCCGGTAAAGGATGGTGTCTGTAAAACCGTAGCCAGTGCTGGCGTACCAAAAGGCAGCAGCAACAAAAAATAATGGGCAAAAAACTCACCCGCACCAACGGCGGAATAAAACGTCGCCAGAAAGATCAGGCCGATCATCGCCAGATCGCGACAGGCATAGCCCAGCGAACCATCTGCAGACGTATCATCACACTCAGCGGAAAAAGGTGCCCGTATAAAGCCACACAGTTTACCCCAGCCCGGCCCGCGCAGCAGCAGCACCATGCCCCACAGACTCAGCACCAGATAAATGCCAAATGCCCCCGGCGACGTAAACGTCCCCGCCGAAATCCGTGTCAGGAATTCGATCAGATTGTCGACCAGGCTATGCTGGTTTTCGGCATAGGATAACGGCACCTTGACCGCCGCCAGCCATAACAGATCACCTTGACCATGGGCTCGGTAAAGCCAGATCAATCCCACCAGCGGCAGCGCGAAGCCCACCACAAAAGCCAACACCCCAAAACGCTGCAAGCGCAGACGCGGGCATAGCGCACCCAGGGCATAAAGCCCCGCCATCGCCAGCCCCGGCAACATCAGGTTGGTGCGGAACAACACTGCCGCCATGGCGCACAGCCCGGCGGCAAAGGCTGCTGCAAGATTTTTTCCACACGCCAGCATCAGCCGTAATGCGATAAGCAACAACGCAATGGCCGGTAATTCGGTCGAGGCATAAAGACCAAAACTGTTCGACATTGCCGCCACCAGCGCCAGCACCGCCAGCCCCGAGGGTGTTACCGCAGCAAACCGCCGGGCCAGTGCAAAACCCAGAACACCGATGCCAAAAACACAGAACGCCCCGAACAGCCGTACCACCAACAGACTTTGGCCGAACAGCGCCATCACCCCGGCCAGGGTAAAAAACATCCCCGGCGGCTTATTATCAAACAGATAGACATAAGGCAGATGGCCGCGCAGTACATCCTGCGCCATCAGGATAAAAGTGCTTTCATCCCAGCTGACGATTTCACGCGGTAACCCGCCAATACGCGTGATAAGCGCCAGCGCCGCCAGACCGACACCCCACCATAACAGACGGTCACGGATGATACGCATACACTGATCCGCCTTTCACAACATATCGGGAGTTTTATTTATGCCGTCCGCTGCCGCTGGCCGCACCAGGGCCTTCGCCGAAATATTTCAGGAAGTCACTTTTGGGTGAAAGCACCACGGTGGTGTTATCGCCCGACAGCGCATCCTGATACGCGCGCATGGCACGATAAAAGGCGAAGAATTTGGGGTCCTGACCATAAGCCTCGCCCAGAACCCGCGTTTTTTCGGCATCGCCCTGACCATGCAGAATGGCGCCTTCGCGGGTGGCTTCGGCTTTGATCACCGTCACTTCGCGTTCAGCCCGCGCCCGCACACGCTGTGCGGTTTCATCGCCTTCAGCGCGGAACTCGTTCGCCTCGCGCTGGCGCTCCTTGCGCATGCGGTCGTAAATGGCATGGCTGTTTTCCGGCGGCAGATCGGCGCGCCGGATGCGCACATCGACGACTTTGATACCGTAATCCTTGACATCCTGATTCATGTTATCGCGGATCTGATGCATCAGCCCGGCCCGCTCGCCCGACAGCATGGCGGCGAAATTCCGCGCGCCAAGGGCGCGACGGATATTGGATGACAGCACCGGGGTCAGCCGGGTTTCAGCGGTATCCTGATTGACCAGCGTCTGATAGAATAACAGCGGATCGACAATGCGCCAGCGGGCAAACGCATCGACCAGAATGCGCTTTTTATCCTGCGCAATGATCTCCTCGCTTTTGGCATCCAGATTGAGCAACCGCCGTTCAAAGAAATAGACGTTCTGATAGGGCAGTTTGAAATGCAGCCCCGGATCGGACACGATCCATTGCGGCGCACCGAACTGCACGATCAGTGCCTGCTGGGTCTGCGTCACGATAAAGACGCAGGAGAACAGCAGCCCCAGACACAGTAACAAGCCGACCGAAAAGGCGGCGGCAAGATGACGGCTCATTGTGCCCCTCCCGCTTCGGTGTTTTTCACCGTGCTGGTCTGCCCAGAGGGCGCCCCCGCAGCCGCAGAACCCTGACGCGGCAGCGACTTAGACAAAGGCGGCAGCTGGAAATAGGGCACGACGCCCTTGGCGGCATCGTCGACGATCACCTTGTTCATCGGAGCGAGCACCTGGCTCATGGTTTCATAATACATACGCCGCTTGGTGACGTCCGGCGCTTTTTTGTATTCGTGCAGGATCAACAGGAACCGCTGCGCCTCGCCAGAGGCTTCGGCGATTGAGCGGGAGCGATACGCTTCGGCATCCTGCACGATCTGGGCGGCTTCACCACGGGCCTGCGGAATGATGGTGTTAGCGTAAGCTTCGGCTTCGTTACGCTTGCGATCCTGATCGGCCAGCGCTTTTTGCACGTCGAGATAGGCTTCGCGCACATCCATCGGCGGATCGGCCTTCTGCATCTTCACATCGGTGACGATGATGCCTGCGTTATAGGCATCCAGCGTCTTCTGCATCAGATTGCGGACTTTCACCTGAATCTGCTCGCGGTCCGAGGTCATGATCAGGTCCATATGCTCCTGCCCGACCACTTCGCGCATGGCACTTTCGGCCACCGCCTTGACGGTGTCATCGCCCTTGCCGATATTGAGATCGACGTTGAACAGAAACGCGTTGGCGTCCTTGATCTGCCAGAAAACCGTGAAATTGATATCGACGATATTTTCATCGCCGGTCAGCATGAGGCTTTCGTCGGGTACATCCTCGGTCTGCGGACCGTTGGCGCTGTCGTTGGAAACAACCTTATAGCCGATATTGATTTGCTGCTGACGCGTCACTTCCGGGGTATAGGCGGTCTCGATCGGCCAGGGCAGATGGTAATTCACCCCCGCACCAGTGTGGCCAATGAATTTGCCAAAACGTAAGACCACGCCCTGCTCATACGGACTGACGATATAGAATCCGCTGAGCAGCCACAGCACCACCACCGCCAGACCGGCCACGGTCCAGCCGCGCGGCCCCATACCCCCTTCGGGCAAAAAATGGACAAACTTCTTCTTCAGCCGGGCCAACAGCTCATCCAGGTCGCTGGGGCGCATGTCGCCACCCGGCGGTTCAGATCCCCAGGGGCCACGGGACTTCCCGCGGGAACGGGAGGACTGCCGCCCCTCATCCGGGCCATCGCCGGTTTCGTTCTGCTCGTTCCAAGGCATATCGAAATTCTTGTTTTCCGCGTCTGTACCGTTATATGAGGTTCTCGCGGTAAAGTGCAATCGGGCAACGCTTCAGAACCGATACCGCCCGGTTGTGCGCCGATAAAGCAACACGGTGACGCCAGCCTTTGCTCCGGCGCGCCCAGGCAGGATTTCGATGGCTGAACTTACCCCCGACAGCATTATGGCCGCGCTTCGCGGCGTTGTAGATTCCGAAACGGGTCGCGATGTCGTGACTGCGGGCATGATCCGTGGACTTTCGATACAATCCGGCCATGTCCGCTTTGCCGTCGAAGTATCCGCCGCCCGCGGCCCCAAGGCAGAACCCTTGCGTGCAGCCGCCGAAGCGGCGGTACGCGGTCTTGCCGGGGTCGAGCGGGTAACGGCAGTGCTGACCGCCCATAGCGAGACAGACGTACCAAAATCACCCCATGCCGAACGTGAGCGCCGCAAAACAACCCCCACACCGGTCGAAGGGGTAAAAGCCGTCATCGCGGTGGCCAGTGGCAAGGGCGGCGTAGGCAAATCAACCGTTGCGGCCAATCTGGCTCTGGCACTGGCAGCCTCAGGGCTGAAAGTCGGCCTGCTGGATGCCGATATTTATGGCCCCAGCGTGCCGAAAATCCTTGGCATCACCCACGGACCGGAAGAATCTGACGGCAAATTGCTGCCAATTGAGAAATTTGGCCTGAAGACCATGTCGATCGGCTATATGATCGAGGACGATCAGGCAATGATCTGGCGTGGACCGATGGTACAGACCGCCATCACCCAGATGGTCCGTCAGGCGGCCTGGGCACCGCTGGATGTGCTGGTCATCGACCTGCCGCCCGGCACCGGGGATGCCCAGCTTGCCATTGTGCAAACAATTGCACTGACCGGTGCGGTGATTGTGTCCACCCCGCAGGATCTGGCACTGATTGATGCCCGTCGAGCTGTGGCGATGTTCCACACCACGAACACCAAAGTTCTGGGTCTGATCGAGAATATGAGCGGCTTTGCCTGCCCGCATTGCGGCCAGGTTACGCCGATCTTTGGTCAGGGCGGTGCCGAAGCCTCGGCCAAACAAAATGGTATCGACTTTTTGGGCGCGGTGCCGTTAACCCTTCAGCTTCGCGAAACCTCGGATCAGGGCACACCATTGGTGGCCACCCAGCCCGACTGTGCCGAAGCCAAGGCATTCCTGGCCATCGCCGCGCTGGTGGCGGCCAAAATCGCTTAAAAGTTATGGTCTGGCCCCCAGTCAGAACATAACACCGCACCGACGTGCTTTTTTCGTGTCTTTCCGATACGGCGCAGTATAAATTTCGCCCGTGAGGCAAAACCGTAATCTCATTGGAAGACGTTTTGCTCTATAGTACCCGGTACGGCTTAAGGCCCCATGGCATTCCCATGACCGCCCCATGGCCATTACGTGCCGATTTTCCGTCAGGCCAACCACTTTAGGGCCAGTACAGCAGGGAATTTTCGTTTCGTCATGGTTGCTTCTAAACCGCAATTTCGCAGCATGTTCGCCACGCCGGTGTGCGTGCACTATCACCCCGTGGCACAAGAGGCCAACGCGGAGCTGCGGCCATTGATTCTGGCGCAAGCGGAAAACAGCAGCCAAACCGGGCCCGGCGCAGGGTGGCATTCAGCAGCTGGCTTTGAAAGCTGGAGTGGCGTACAGGGCCAGACCTTGTTCCGTATGCTGCGCGATCTGGCCGACAGCATGACCGCCGCCCGTAGCGGTGGGCGTGTTACGCTCGACTGGCGCATCAGCGCCAGCGCCGCCATCCGCGAAAAAGGTGACTTTCTCGATCCGGCAGCCCATTCCGGCGCTTTCTGGTCGGGAATTTATTATGTCGACGATGGCTATCACAAAACCGACGACGAAACCCTGGGCGGCGAATACGAGCTGGTTGATCCGCGTGACGTCGGCCCGGCAATGACCGCACCGCAATATGGTTATCGTCTGCCCGGCACCTTGATGGCGGGTTTACGCGAAACCATCCGCCCACAGACCGGCATGATTATCCTGCATCCATCCTGGCTAGCCTGTGGCGAACGCCGTTTCGACGGCGAAAGCAAACGCATGGTCGTCGAATTTGACATGATGCTGCCCTGACCCGCAGCACTCGCCCCGGGGGGCAGCCACGACCATTTCAGACTGCATTCAACTAATGTTGTGATGTGCGCGGCAGTTTCTCGCGCAACAGCTTCATCCAGGGCGCATCTGGCGGGCTGTCCTTTGCCAGATCACGCCACACCGCCATGGCCGCCTGCGGCTGACCATGCTGCATCAGCGCCAGACCACCGAAAAAACGGGCCCGCGGCTCACGCGGATTGCGCCGCAGGGCATCAGCAAAAGCCTCGCCCGCCGGACCCGTCACAGTACCGTCATGCTGCATGACGATGGCCTCGCCCACACGGGCATACAGACTGGCCTGCCAGGCCTCGGATCCGACCCCCGCCTCAGCCGCCGCCACCAAGGCCCGGCGATAGGCATCCTCAGCCCCGACCATATCACCATCCGCCATGGCGGCATCTCCGGTCTGTTCGGCAAAGGACGGATCATGCCAACGCGCCTCGTAGGGTGCGCCCCGGATGCCCGGCGCACCGATGGCAAAATACAGCGCCCCGGCACCACCCAACAGCATCGCGGCGATGACATAGGCCGCGCGATCCTTATTGCGCCACAGCGGCAACAGCAGCCACAAACACAGCGCCAGCGCCAGAACGGGCAGAACGATCCAGATCATGCGGCCCTCTTACGGAAAAAATCACAGAGCAACCAACCACCACCGCCGAGCAGCAATAGCGGCGCAAACCATAAAAATAACGTCTGCGGACTAAACGGCGGGCGCATTAACACGCCATCACCATAACGGGCAGCAAGCTCGCCGGTAATGGTGTCAGCACTTTTACCCGCCGCCACCTCGCTGCGCACCAGTCGGCGCATATCCGCAGCTAAGGGCGCATCACTGTCAGCCACCGACTGGCTCTGACACACCATACAGCGTAGATCGCGCATAATCGCCACGGCACGGGCTTCTTCGGCAGCATTGGGCAAAGAGACATCCGCCGCCATGTCCGGCGCCGCCCAGGCGGCACCGGACACCAGCAACAGGCAAAACCATAATACCATTTTTTGGGGGGCCATTCGCTGCATCACTATCTGGCCCGCGGTATAATCTGCGTACGAACGATATCTGTCGTCAACGGTCCGGCATATTTGAAACGCACCGTACCCGACGCATCGATCAGGAAGGTTTCCGGCACCCCGGTCAAGCCGAAATCAATCGCCGTACGCCCGTTATCATCACGCCCGACCATGGTATAGGGATTGCCGACATCGGTCAGGAAACGTCTCGTATCATCGGACTTATCGCGATAGGCAATGCCGACAACCGGAATCCCACTACGGGCCAGAAGCTGTAACGCCCCGGCCTCGGTGCGACAAGGCACGCACCAAGAGGCGAAAAAGTTCACCACCCGGACGCGCCCCTTCAAATCGGCCGCCACCACCGGGCGGCTTCCCACCAAGGGCGCCAAACTGTAATCAGGCACCGGATTACCAATCAACGAGGCCGATGGTTGCAGATCCGGTTTACCGGGTAGCAACTGCCAGAACAAAAGTCCAACCAGCACCGTGAAAACCGCCAGTGGCACCAACCGGGTATGCGGTCGTTCCGTCCGACGCACCGGGGGGCTTTGCGGGGCATCCGACATCCGCCGCACCAGGGCCAACAGCCCGCCCAACGCCATCAAAATCATCCCAGCAAAGATCAGCACCTGACCGGGGCGATAGAACAGATGCAGGCTGTACGCTCCGTCGGCCTCGCCCCCCAAAACGGCATAGATATCGGCAAAAATATCGGTGTGAATGGCGGGCACAGCTTTGGCCATCGCCGGATGGCGGTACTGGCGCAGTTCGGGGGCCAGTTCAAAGCCATTGCCATTACGACGGATACTGAGGCTGGCCCGAGTGCTGTCATAATTGGGGCCCTGCTGGCCCTCCACATTGGTCAGGCGCAGCGTGTATCCGGCAAAAGAGGCGGTTTGACCGGGATGCAACGGGATAAGCCGCTCACTCGACAGCGCAGAGGTCAGGGCAATCCCCGCCAGCAACGCAGCCATGCCACCATGGGCAAATCCCGCCGCCAATTTGCGCGCCGGAAACAGGCTGAGGCACAGCAATGCCGCCCCGCCCAAAAGCCCGGCAGGCCACGACGCCCCCCAGGCAAGCCCCGCGGCCACCGCCACCACGATGGCCACCAGCACGGCCAGCGGCAAGCTCGCACGATGACGGCGCCACACCTCTAACCCCGGAGTGACAACCATCAGGGCGATGAACGGTACCAGCAGGCACAGGAATATGATGTTGAAATAGGGCGGACCAACCGAAACCTGACCAAGTTGTAAGCCATCGAGGATCAGCGGATAGAGCGTGCCGATCAGCACCGTACCGGCCGCCACAGCAAAAATCAGCCCGCCGACCAGTATGCCGCCCTCGTCCGACAACGGCTCCAGCGCAACATCATCTTTAAGACGCCCGGCGCGGACTGCAAACAACACCAGCGCCGCCCCCACAATCAGCGCCATCAGGATGAGGATCAGGATTCCACGGCCCGGATCATTGGCGAAGGCATGGACCGAGGTAATGACACCCGAACGCACCAGAAAGGTGCCAAGCAGAGCGAAACCAAAAGCGACGACAGCAAGGAATACCGACCAGCTTTTCAATGCGCCACGGCGCGCCGCGATGGTGGCGCTGTGCAGCAGGGCGGTCCCGGCCAGCCAAGGCATCAGCGCGGCATTTTCCACCGGGTCCCACGCCCACCAGCCGCCCCAGCCCAGCGTATAATAGGACCACCAGGCGCCAAAACCGATGCCCAGTGTCAACGCGACCCAAGCGATCAAGGCCCAGCGGCGGATCACCCTGGCGAGATCTTCGGCCAATTCGCCACGCACCAGCGCCGCCACCGCCACCGAGAAGCTCAGCGAAAAACCGACATAGCCGAAATAGAGCAGCGGCGGATGCAGCGCCAGACCGACATCCTGCAACAAGGGATTAAGCCCGGCCCCATTGAGCGGCGCGGGGTTAAGCCGGGCGAACGGATTGGAGGCCAGCAGCAGATACAGATAGAACAGTGCGCCCAAAGCCCCCTGCACCGTCAGAATAGCGGCGCGGCTCTCCATCTCCAGCCGCCGTTCAAAAAAGGCAAAGCCCGCACCATACAGCGCCAGCACCAGCCCCCACAGCAGCATCGAACCTTCATGGCTGCCCCACGCCCCGGCCACGTTGTAAAGCAGTGGCTTGTCGGTATGACTGTTTTCGGCAACGTTAAGCACTGAAAAATCGCTGGCGACGTGCAGCACCACAAAAATGCCAAAGGCTAAGGCCAGCAACATGCCCTGCGCCAGTGCGGCGCGCATAGCAAAGCTTTGCCATAGGGGTTGCTCACGGCGGATGCCCAGAATTGGTACGACCGCCTGCAACGAGGCAACAAAAAAAGCCAGAATAAGAGCGAACAGGCCGGTCTCAGGGAGCATGGAACTTTCGGCAAACGTGGTGTGGCGCGGGGTAAACTAGCACCCGCCCGCGCCTTACGCCACTTACACATTAGAAAGCGCGACTAACGGGAAACCGCACCCCACTCTACCCTTTACAATTTATAGGCTGCCTTGGGCAGCTTATAGGCCAGGTCGGTCGCAATCTCGGCCGCTTCGGCCTCGTCCAGCCGATGGGTGGTGACCAGTTCGGCCAGATAGGAACAGGCAATCCGGCGATACAGATTGTGCCGCGCCGGGATCGACAGGAAGGCCCGCGTATCATCATTAAAGCCGACGGTATTGTAGAAACCGGCGGTTTCGGTGACCTGACGGAAATAGCGCATCATGCCTTCCGGCGAGTCGTGGAACCACCAGGCTGGGCCCAGCTTTAGCGCCGGATAATGCCCCACCAGCGGTGCCAGCTCGCGGGCGTAATTGCTTTCATCCAGCGTGAACAGAATGATGTTGAGGTTCTTTTCATTGCCGAAACGATCAAGCAACGGCTTGAGCGGACCGACATAATCGATGCGATAGGGAATATCCGCCCCCCGGTCGCGGCCATAGCTCTCAAACAATTTTGGATTATGATTGCGCCAGGCTCCGGGGTGGATCTGCATGGTCATGCCATCATCGCATGCCATCCTGGCCATTTCGGTAATCATCTGGGCACGGAAGGCTTCCGCCTCGCCGCCATGGACATGACCACGCAGGGCATTATCGAGCAGGCGCTGACATTCGACCTCGGGCAGGTCGGCGGTTTTCGCCGTTGGAAAGCCATGATCCGTCGCCGTGGTGCCCAGCGACCGGAAATAAGCCCGCCGGTTGGCCAGAGCTTGCAAATAGCCTTTCCATGTCGCGGTATTTTCACCGGTCAGCGCGCCAAGCTTCTGCACATTGGCGGTAAAATCTTCGCGATCAGGATCGGCAACATCGTCGGGTCGGAAGGTACTGACCACCCGGCCATCCCAGGTTTCGCGGATCATTTTGTGCGCATCGAGCGGATCGAGCGCGCCTTCGGTGGTCGACAGCACCTCGATATTAAAGCGCCGGAACAACGCGCGGGGGCGAAAGTCAGGGGTCTTCAACGCCTCGGTAATTGTGTCGTAGTAGAGGTCGGCGGTCTCGCGACCGAGCCGGACCTTCAGATCGAACACCGTGGCAAAGACATGGTCGAGCCAAGTGCGCGAGGGCGTACCCCGGAACAGATAGTAATGCTCCGCCAGAATTCGCCACGCCTTACGCCGGTCGGGTTCGGCAACGCCTCCGTTGGGAGCGATCCCAATTTCGGCCAGCGTAATACCCTGACTGTAGAGCATGCGATGCACATAATGGTCGGGCCACAGGAACATGCTGGTGGCATCTTCAAACGGAATGTCGTCAGCAAACCAGGCTGGGCTGGTGTGACCGTGCGGGCTGATGATTGGTAGCGCTTCCACCGTAGCGAAAAGAGAACGCGCAATCGCGCGGGTAGCCGGATCGGTGGGAAAGAAGCGGTCCGAATGCAGTTGCAGGGCTGTGGGCATAGGGCGTCTCTTGTTTTTAGGTTCTGTCGCTCAAGACAACCACCACCTGAGCGCGATAGCAATATATCTTTAACCGTACAACCAGATAAGCTGGCACCAAAAATCAACCCAAGATAGTTACCGTATTGACTGTACACAGCATATTGATTGCGGCTATTCATGCCGCCAACCGGTACCGGCGATTTTTTTGATAATTGTTTGATGTGACCACTACTCCCGGCCAACGATAATGACTACTTTTTTACCGTTGTGGGCTTAAAGGTCGCATCGGCTTTTCGCGATAGCGGACCGGCACTATGGCGTAGATTCGGAGATGATTATGAAACGAGCGGGAAAATATCTGGCCGTAACGGCGCTGTGCTTGTCCATGTGCGGCAGCGCTTGGGCGGCATCCGATGCCGCCGATCAAAACGATCCCTTTGAATCGGTCAACCGCACCATGTTTGATCTGAATCTACGGCTCGACCGCAATCTGGCCAAACCGGTGGCCAAGGCCTACGTCAAGGTCACGCCTTCACTGGTGCGCACCGGCATCCATAATTTTCTGCAGAATATCGGCAAACCGGTGACGTTGGGTAATGACCTGCTGCAGTGTAATTTCACCCTGGCAGGGCAGACTGTGGCCCGTTTTGTCACCGATTCGACCCTGGGGCTGGCCGGGCTGATTGATGTGGCGAGCATGGCCGATGTGCCCGACCACTCCAATGATTTTGGCGTCACGCTGGGTGTCTGGGGCACAGGCGAAGGCCCCTATCTCATGCTGCCCTTCATGGGCCCTAGCAATCCGCGCGATGTCGTTGGCAAGGCCGGGGACTATTTCATGGACCCGCTGCTCTACGCCCATTACGACTATGAAAATCTGGCCAATGACCTGCGTATGGGCTTTTCCATCCTTGATATCCGGGTCCAGGCGCTTGACGGGGCCGACCAGATCGAGCGGACGTCGCTCGACTTCTATGCCACCACGCGCAGCCTGTACCGACAATATCGCAACGCCAAGATCACCGGGGCCGATCCGGACGCCCCCACCGACGGGGCCCCGCCAGACGGCGACACGCCGGATGATCCTGCGCCCGATACCGCGCCAGCGCCAGACGCGCCCACCACACCAGCGCCCACAGCGCCAGCCACAGCGCCAGCCACAGCGGGCCAGTAACCCCAATACAAACGCGGTCGTGACCATCGGCCGCGTTTCTTGTATGAGCATAGTGCGTCCCACTTCTGCCGATCACAGGAAGGATCGCCCCCATGACACAAGACACGCCAACGAAAGCCACAGCGGCGACGGACGCCCCGTCACCGCGTGGGGCGCTCACCATCCGCATCCGGGCAATGCCGGCCGACACCAACGCCAATGGCGATATCTTTGGTGGCTGGATCCTGAGCCAGATGGATCTGGCTGGTGGCATTGTCTCGTCCGAGCGATCTCGGGGGCGCACGGTTACACTGAAACTGGACGGCATGACCTTTCACCGCCCGGTTAAGGTTGGCGATGTTCTGTGCGTCTATACCGAGATTGAAAATGTCGGACGCACCTCGATGCGTATCCACATTGAAGCCTGGGCCAAACGTTTCCTGACGCAAACCCGCGAACAGGTCACCGATGCCACCTTCATCTTTGTCGCTATCGATGATGACGGCCGCCCCCGCCCGGTGCCGCCAGAAGACCCGGTTTAATTTTCCTGCAACGGCTCACATTGCAGCGGTGCCGGTGCTGGCGCCAGATGATTGGCAGGCGACTTGCCCGCCTTCCACATATCCGGGTCTTCGGATCCCAAACGCCATAGGGCAATCCGGTGAACGCCAAGCTTACGCAGCAGCGCGTTGGACACAGCATAACTGTAGCTATCGACCAGCCACACGGTATGAGATTCGCCCTCATCGGTCTGATAGGTGAAGGTCACATTGTCACTGCCCCGGCCACGGCGCAAAACGGCATGGTGATCGCGGGCAAGCTGCATCGCCTCGGCACTGGTAATCGAGTGACCGCGCCCCCCCTTGGGCCAGTCATAACCATAGCCCGCCAAAGCAATGATGATTTTGTCGCGATCAAGCTGGCGTAACCGCACAGGCAATACCGCGGCAAGCCAGTCCACCCCAGCGACCGGGCCCGGCGTCGAACTATCCCAGCATTGATCATAGGCCATGAACAGCAGCCCAGCCCCCGCTTGTTGCATGGCGGTCAGGGGCCATATTTCGGGCCCGACCGGCACGCAAATCCACAGCTCAAGCTTTGCGGCATGAAAGGAAACCATCAGCCTGCGAATAAAATCCGGTAAGGCCGCAACAGAGGCATCGTCGAGATTTTCAAGATCAAGGATATAGCCGTCGAAATGCTTTTCCGCCGCCAGCGCCACCAACCGGGCCACCGTACGATCCCGCACCGCCTTATCACCAATTAAAGCCGCTGCAGCAGCCTGATCCCAGCTGCCATCATGGACATTGGCCACCAGTGGCAACACTCTCAGTCGCGGGCTGAAACCGTGCAGGCGTTCATCGGCAGCCGCATCCGGAATGATGGTCAGATCCCCTTGCGGGTTAGTGAGCAAAATCCATTGCGGTGACACCACATCGATCTGCCCCCGGTGATCGGAAAGTGAGGCAAGCGAGGCCTGATCCCACGGCACATAAAAGGCCGTCACTTCAGAGCCATGCGATGCCGCAGAGGCCGCGCCGACGATCAGAAATATAAACACGCTTAAAAGCGCAAAAAAATACCGCTGTCGCATAGCACTGGCAGATCGGGCCACGCCAGCAGTATCACCGCAATTATAGCAACGCCCAAGCACCAAATTGGCTCCCCATCCCAAGAAGGCACTAAATTTCAAGCGCCTTTCAAAAAAAACGCAACCTGAGCGCCCGCACGCGAAAGAATATAACAGAATCGATATGACACGGTATAAGTGTTCTTTCTCTGCAATTGTCGTTGGCAACATGTCCTGGAACACAATGGCAATTGCACGACATGAAGGCGGGATGAACACACCGTAATCTTCTCTCGTATTTTTTTCGGGC
Organism: Micropepsis pineolensis; assembly: GCF_055392125.1. Taxonomy (NCBI): domain Bacteria; kingdom Pseudomonadati; phylum Pseudomonadota; class Alphaproteobacteria; order Micropepsales; family Micropepsaceae; genus Micropepsis; species Micropepsis pineolensis. The sequence continues at coordinate 1,468,268 of NZ_AP042408.1, read as the reverse complement.
AGAAGATGAGAATTACGGTTTACCGCCAGTTATGTCGTCGCCTGCAGGATAATGCCGCGTTGGAAAATACGTTGACGTACAAGGGGGTCGCAGCACTGTACCGCTGTACCCGGCTTTACCAACGCCTGGCGCGTAATCCTTACCTGCCGGTGCATCACCGCACCCGATCCGTTTATGTGCATGTGCCAAAGACGGGCGGCAATTCGGTGACCAACATTCTGTATGGCGCCAGATCCCGCTGGACCGGCAGTCATCGCGGGGCGTGGGAATATCTCAACTACTCGCAGGAATGGTACCAAGAGTACTTTATTTTCGCCGCAGTGCGGCATCCGCTAATCCGCATGCATTCGGCGTTCTATTTCCTCAAATGCGGCGGTATGAACGCCCGCGACAAGCGCTGGGCAGACCATAATCTGGCTCCATTCGATAATTTTTATGACTTCATGATGGCGCTGAAAGATCTGGCCTATCGCAAACACATCATGCGCTTTCTGCACTTTTTTCCGCAAAGCTATTTTCTGTGTGATGCGACAGCAAAGCCCATCGTCAATCACTTCGTCCACACCGAAGATTTTGAAGCGGGCATGCGCACCGTGTGCGATAAGCTCAACATCCCCTATGTGCCATGCCACGACAACACGACGATCCGGCGGGACATTCGGCCCGGTGACTTTGACGATGCCCCGGCAAATATCTGCTACGAGATTTATCATCGGGATTATGAGCTGCTCGGCTATCACCGCCATGTCGGATAGCAAGGAGCACCGGCCAGGATTAAGTCCTTAGACGGATTAGATTTTTTAAGAATGAAACAAGCAACAAAAAACCCCACCGGATTAATGGTGGGGTTATTTGTATGAGATTGAGAAGGCGTAAGATCTGTCTTTAGCAGGACTGGCAGCGACCGACTCTCCCACGGCTTGAGCCGTAGTACCATAGGCGCTGGAGGCTTTAACTGCCGAGTTCGAAATGGGATCGGGTGGAATTCCTCCGCTAAGACCACCAGTCCGGCAAAAGACAGATAGTTGATACGACACTTGAGACTGAATGAGGTGTTTGTTTGTGTCTGGCTTTATTTCCAGACATGAAACGAAGCTTGATGATCAAGCCAATCGAGCGATTAGTACCAGTAAGCTCAATGCATTGCTGCACTTACACATCTGGCCTATCGACGAGGTAGTCTTCCTCGGCTCTCGAGCGAAACCTGGTTTTGAGGTTAGTTTCCCGCTTAGATGCTTTCAGCGGTTATCTATTCCGTACTTAGCTACCCGGCTATGCGGCTGGCGCCACAACCGGTCCACCAGAGGTACGTTCCTTCCGGTCCTCTCGTACTAGGAAGAAATCCTCTCAAGTTTCGAACACCCACGGCAGATAGGGACCGAACTGTCTCACGACGTTCTAAACCCAGCTCACGTACCACTTTAAATGGCGAACAGCCATACCCTTGGGACCGGCTACAGCCCCAGGATGTGATGAGCCGACATCGAGGTGCCAAACCGCACCGTCGCTATGGACGCTTGGGTGCGATCAGCCTGTTATCCCCAGAGTACCTTTTATCCGTTGAGCGATGGCCCTTCCACACGGGACCACCGGATCACTATGACCGACTTTCGTCTCTGCTTGGTCCGTCGACCTTACAGTCAGGCAGGCTTATGCCATTGCACTCAACAACCGATTTCCGACCGGTTTGAGCCTACCATCGCGCGCCTCCGTTACTCTTTGGGAGGCGACCGCCCCAGTCAAACTGCCCACCATGCATGGTCCTGGAACCCGTTCAGGGTCCTCAGTTAGACATCAGGATCACAAAGGGTGGTATTTCAAGGGTGGCTCCATCCAGGCCAGAGCCCGGACTTCAAAGCCTACCACCTATCCTACGCATCACAATCCTAATGCCAGTGCAAAGTTGCAGTAAAGGTTCATGGGGTCTTTCCGTCTGACCGCGGGAACCCCGCATCTTCACGGGGAGTTCAATTTCGCTGAGTAGATGTTGGAGACAGTGGGGAAGTCGTTACGCCTTTCGTGCAGGTCGGAACTTACCCGACAAGGAATTTCGCTACCTTAGGACCGTTATAGTTACGGCCGCCGTTTACCGGGGCTTCGATTCAACGCTTTCACATCTCCTCTTAACCTTCCGGCACCGGGCAGGCGTCAGACGCTATACGTCATCTTTGGATTTCGCAGCGCCCTGTGTTTTTAGTAAACAGTCGCCACCCCCTGCTATGTGCCCCCGGCCAAGACTTGCGTCGAGACCGGGCCCTCTTCTTCCGAAGTTACGAGGGCAATTTGCCTAGTTCCTTCAACATCCTTCTCTCAAGCGCCTTAGCATACTCTGCCTGTCCACCTGTGTCGGTTTAGGGTACGGACTATATGGGAGCTATTTCCTGGGACCGCTTCACTGCAACCTCAATCCAGTAAGAGGTTACAACTTACGCGATCCGTCACATTCCCAATGGCCCAGGAATATTTACCTGGTTCCCATCGACTACGCCTTTCGGCCTTGCCTTAGGGGCCGGCTAACCCTGCGCAGATTAACTTGACGCAGGAACCCTTGGACTTTCGGCGAGAGGGTCTCTCACCCTCTTTATCGCTACTCATGTCAGCATTCTTACTTCCGATACCTCCAGGGTCAGTCACCTTTCCCCTTCGCAGGCATACGGAACACTCTGCTACCATTCCATCTTACGATGAAATCCTAAGCTTCGGCTCGTGGCTTGAGCCCCGTTACATTTTCGGCGCAAAATTCCTTAACTAGACCAGTGAGCTGTTACGCTTTCTTTAAATGATGGCTGCTTCTAAGCCAACATCCTGGTTGTTTTGGGAATCTCACATCCTTTCACACTTAGCCACGAATTAGGGGCCTTAGCTGTAGGTCAGGGTTGTTTCCCTCTTCACGACGGACGTTAGCACCCGCCGTGTGTCTCCCATGCTCAGCACTCATCGGTATTCGGAGTTTGGTTGGGTTTGGTAGGCGGTGAAGCCCCCTAGCCCATCCAGTGCTCTACCCCCGATGGTGATACATGAGGCGCTACCTAAATAGCTTTCGCAGAGAACCAGCTATCTGCAAGTTTGATTGGCCTTTCACCCCTAGCCACAACTCATCCCCGACTTTTTCAACAGGCGTGGGTTCGGTCCTCCAGTGCGTGTTACCGCACCTTCAACCTGGTCATGGCTAGATCACTTGCTTTCGGGTCTCATCCATCTAACTCAATCGCCCTATTAAGACTCGCTTTCGCTACGCCTGCACCTGACGGCTTAGGCTTGCTAGATAAACGAACTCGCTGACCCATTATACAAAAGGTACGAGGTCACCTTGCGGCTCCCTCTGTTTGTAGGCGTCCGGTTTCAGGTCTATTTCACTCCCCTTGTCGGGGTGCTTTTCACCTTTCCCTCACGGTACTAGTTCGCTATCGGTCACACACGAGTACTTAGGCTTGGAGCGTGGTCGCCCCATGTTCAGGCAGGATTACACGTGTCCCGCCCTACTCAAGGATCTTCAAAATTTCTACCCGTACAGGGCTATCACCTGCTATGGCTGTCCTTTCCAGAACATTCCGGTTCTTAATTGAAGACCACTGGCCTGATCCGCTTTCGCTCGCCACTACTAACGGAGTCTCGATTGATGTCCTTTCCTCCGGCTACTGAGATGTTTCAGTTCCCCGGGTTTGCTTCTTACCCCTATGAATTCAGGGTTCGATAATCCTTGCGGATTGGGTTTCCCCATTCGGAAATCTGCGGGTCAAAGAGTGCTCGCCTCTCGCCGCAGCTTATCGCAACGTGCTACGTCCTTCATCGCCTGTGTGTGCCAAGGCATCCCCCAGACGCCCTTGCTTTAACGCTTGATCACTCAGCATTCGTTCCATGTCCAGAAATAAGACCAGACAGTTCGCACCATCCAACCCATCCCTGAAGCATGTTTTAAAATGCGATCAGTTTTTCGAGTGTCGTATCGGATTAACCTGTAAGTATCGGCTAATCCCGCCTTCACAATGTCATATATCATCGTCATTCTGATCTTACGATCAAACGACGAAGCTTGTACCTTGTCCCGTTTATTGTACCTTGATATCTGCGATCCACGCGATTGGTGGAGCCAACCGGGATCGAACCGGTGACCTCAAGCTTGCAAAGCTAGCGCTCTCCCAACTGAGCTATGGCCCCGGTAATCGAATATCTTCCAAACGATGCTTATCTGCTCGCGCTGTAGCTGGAGCAGTGGTGGGCCCGGAACGAGTTGAACGTTCGACCTCACGCTTATCAGGCGTGCGCTCTAACCACCTGAGCTACGAGCCCGATAGGTGTCTTACCGCTTGTGGTACGTCAATACAGCCGTGCTGCTTGACTAAACGGGAGGAAGGGAAACGAAGGGGGCGGCTGCAAACTTGCCATTGTCTATACAGATACCGGGAAACGACATGAGTGCCGTTAATCGGGGTATCATCCATAGAAAGGAGGTGATCCAGCCGCAGGTTCCCCTACGGCTACCTTGTTACGACTTCGGCCCAGTCGCTGATCCTACCGTGGCTGGCTGCCTCCTTGCGGTTAGCGCACCATCTTCGGGTAAAACCAACTCCCATGCCGTGACGGGCGGTGTGTACAAGGCCCGGGAACGTATTCACCGCAACCTGCTGTTTTGCGATTACTAGCGATTCCACCTTCATGCAGCCGAGTTGCAGACTGCAATCTGAACTGGGATGGCTTTTTGAGATTAGCATCTTCTCGCGAAGTAGCTGCCCATTGTCACCACCATTGTAGCACGTGTGTAGCCCAGGGTGTAAGGGCCATGAGGACTTGACGTCATCCCCACCTTCCTCCGGCTTGTCGCCGGCGGTCCCTCTAGAGTGCCCAACTTAATGATGGCAACTAAAGGCGAGGGTTGCGCTCGTTGCGGGACTTAACCCAACATCTCACGACACGAGCTGACGACAGCCATGCAGCACCTGTCTCCAAGTCCCTTGCGGGAAAACTCTCTTTCAAGAGCGGTCTTGGGATGTCAAACCCTGGTAAGGTTCTGCGCGTTGCGTCGAATTAAACCACATGCTCCACCGCTTGTGCGGGCCCCCGTCAATTCCTTTGAGTTTCAACCTTGCGGCCGTACTCCCCAGGCGGAATGCTTAATGCGTTAGCTGCGCCACTGAACAGCGAGCTGCCCAACGGCTAGCATTCATAGTTTACGGCGTGGACTACCAGGGTATCTAATCCTGTTTGATCCCCACGCTATCGCGCCTGAGCGTCAGTAACGGGCCAGTGAGCCGCCTTCGCCACTGGTGTTCTTCCCAATATCTACGAATTTCACCTCTACACTGGGAATTCCACTCACCTCTCCCGTACTCAAGCTATCCAGTTTCGAAGGCAGTTCCAGAGTTGAGCTCTGGGCTTTCACCCTCGACTTGAATAGCCGCCTGCGCGCGCTTTACGCCCAGTAATTCCGAACAACGCTAGCCCCCTTCGTATTACCGCGGCTGCTGGCACGAAGTTAGCCGGAGCTTATTCTCCCGGTACAGTCATTATCTTCCCGGGTAAAAGAGCTTTACAACCCTAAGGCCTTCATCACTCACGCGGCATGGCTGGATCAGGCTTGCGCCCATTGTCCAAGATTCCCAACTGCTGCCTCCCGTAGGAGTCTGGGCCGTGTCTCAGTCCCAGTGTGGCTGATCTTCCTCTCAGAACAGCTAAAGATCGTCGCCTTGGTAGGCCATTACCCTACCAACTAGCTAATCTTACGCGGGCTGATCTAATGGCGATAAATCTTTCCCCTTACGGGCTTATCCGGTATTAGCTCACGTTTCCATGAGTTGTTCCAAACCACTAGGTACATTCCCACGCGATACTCACCCGTCCGCCGCTCCCATTGCTGGGCGCTCGACTTGCATGTTTGAGGCCTGCCGCCAGCGTTCGTTCTGAGCCAGGATCAAACTCTCAAGTTATGATCCTAGAGACACAAACGCTGAATGCTATAATTTTGCGTGTTCGCATTCACTGCTTTGACGAGGTTTGATCTTCCCGGCCCCGTCAGGAACCAGAAAAATCGAACATCTATAAAAGTATGTGTTTGCAAAGGAACGCGAGCATTCAACATTAGCGCTCGATTTGAAACCTGTCAGATACTTGATCCGACAGTGTGGCAAGCCGAGCCGCCGCCCACGTTCCCCTTCCTCGATCTACAATGTCAAACAACTACGCCTAAAACTTCTGTACTTACTTCGCTTTTTAGACGCCTGAACCGTTCGCCAGTGAGTGTCACCGGCGTGCGGCGTGGCGCGGTGTATAAGCACCATCCCCGCACCTGTCAAACGACAATTCAAAAAAAACGACCCGCCAGCCAAACCTTTTTCTCTAAACCCCGCTTTTGCTGGCTTTTTTAACTATTTGTTTTTTACCCCGCCCGCGTACCAGCTGTCGGTACCAAAGCTGTCAAAACCACCAGATACGGCCCTAAAGCACCATATTCTACGATTTAGGCCAAAACGCCGTCGGCAGATTGTAGGACCGATTCACCCGCCCCAAACCCTCGCCGCACCCGCTGAACGGAATCGATTCCCCGCCACGCATCCCAAAATCCCAGCCAAAATCACATATCACCCCGCAAAACCGCTCTAAATGCCGATTTCCCCCCCAAAAACGAGACGCCAGATGGTCTTTGGCTGGGCACATAAACGAAACGCGCCGGCAAAGCGGCGCGTTTCGTTTTATTCGTTGGCAGATCCGGCGTTCCGTTTGGCCCGCAGCTTGGCCCAATAGTCGAGTCGCTTCAGCACCTCGCGCTCGAAACCGATTTCCCGGGGGCGATAAAAATTCTGCCGCGCCATGCCATCGGGAAAATAGTTCTGGCCGGAAAAGCTGTCCTCGACATCGTGGTCATATTGATAGCCCGCACCATAGCCCAGTTCCGACATCAGCTTAGTCGGTGCGTTGAGGATATGCGCAGGCGGCATGACGGAACCGGTTGCCTTGGCCGCAGCCCGGGCCGTGTCGATCGCAATCTCCATCGCATTCGATTTCGGCGCCGTGGCCAGATAAACCACGCATTGCGCCAGCGCGATCTCGCCTTCCGGTGAGCCCAGGAAATCATAGACATCCTTGGCCGCCAGCGCCTGGACCACGGCCTGCGGGTCGGCAAGACCGATATCCTCGACGGACATGCGCACCAGACGGCGCGCAATGAACAGCGGATCTTCCCCACCCGTCAGCATGCGCGCCAGCCAATAGAGCGCCGCATTAGGGTCTGAGCCGCGCACCGACTTATGCAGCGCGGAAATAAGATTGTAATGTTCTTCACGTGACTTGTCGTAAGCCGGGGCGCGTTTTTGCACCATCGTAGCCAGCCCCGCGGTATCGAGCGGCGCCACCACCTTCAGGCTGGCAATCTCCTCGGCCAGATTAAGCAAATAGCGCCCGTCTCCATCGGCCATGGCGCGCAAGGCGGCGCGGGCATCCTGCGTCAGCGGCAACGGTTCGCCGTAATGTCCCTCGACCCGCTGCAACAGGGTTTCCAGCGCATCATCATCCAATCGCTTCAGCACCAGCACCGTGGCGCGCGACAGCAAGGCCCCATTTAGCTCGAACGAGGGATTCTCGGTCGTCGCCCCCACCACAATAACGGTGCCGTCTTCCATCACCGGCAAGAACGAATCCTGCTGGCTGCGGTTAAAGCGATGAATTTCATCGATAAATAACAAGGTGCCCCGCCCACTCATCCGGCGGGCCCGGGCGGCCTCGAAGGCCTTTTTGAGATCGGCCACGCCCGAGAACACCGCCGACAACTGCTCGAACTGCAGATCAAAGGCGTTGGACAGAAGCCGCGATATAGTGGTTTTGCCGGTGCCGGGCGGGCCCCAGAAGATAATAGAATGGGGGCGCTTTTCGGCCACCATGCGGCCAATCGGGCCTTCCGGGCCGGTCAGATGGTTCTGCCCCACCACATCGGCCAGGGTTTTAGGCCGCAAACGGTCGGCCAGCGGGCGCGGCGCCTCGTCTTCCATACCGGCAGACTGGAACAGATTGGACATCACCGCCCCTTACAGATATCTGGCGCAGAAATACTGCGAACAGAAAGGGAACGCAAGCGCACACGCCCAACCGGAGCAAAAAGCCTATCCAATCCCTATCCACACCAGTCCAATTTGGCCGGAACCGCCCGACGCAACATTCCATCCAGAAACCAACTCCGGTGGGCTCCCATCAGATGGGGTTACATAAAAACCGTAGCGGCCAGAAATCAGAAATAAAATTACATAAGCAGGAAATAAAACCCTCTTAATCCCCGCAAAAAACGCTTAAAAACCACCCCATTACCCACCCAGACCGTACATTGACTCGCCACAGGTTATAACCTAAATTATAATCACCTGTTGGAGACGATCATGACCACCCTGAAACTGCGTGCTGTCGGCAAATCAACCGGGGCAATCTTCCCGAAAGAGCTTCTGACCAAACTCAACGTCCGCGCGGGGGATGAAATCCATGTCGTCGAAACCAGCAACGGCATTTTGCTGACGCCATCCGATCCCGATACCGCCCGCACCATCGAACAGGCCATCGGGTTTGCCCGCGAAGGCATGCGGGACTACCGCGAGGTCTTCGAAGCGCTGGCCAAATGAGTGCCGCGGGCCAAGTGATCTGGGTGCCGAAGCTGGCGGTGCTGGGCATCCATCAGGACAGCCTGACATTGTTTGGCGGCCTGCCGGGAATCCGGGATGAGGGCGCACTTGATGCCGCCCTCGCCCGCCCGCAGCATAAACAGGCTTATGGGGAAAACAGCCTTGCTGTATTGGCGGCGGCCTATGCCTTTGGCGTCACCAAGAACCATCCCTTTATCGATGGCAACAAACGCACCGCACTGGCCTGCCTGATCGCATTTCTCGGGCTGAACCAGTATCGGCTGGTGGCCGACAAAATCGCCCTGACCCACGCCATGCTCGCGCTTTCTGGTTCAGAACTGTCGGAAGGCGATTTCGCCAGCTTCGTCGCACACCATATGCAGGCACGTTAGCGGCACTTAACCGGATATCTTATGCCCATTAATGTATAGCAGATGGATCGTTTCCCCAGATTTCATCCCAATGAGGGATTAGGGGATAAACAGCTAAACACCATATTAGCCAACAAGCATAATTAGCATCTTCATGGTACGGAGTGCCATCTGCAATTAGTGCATGGGCTACACCGTGTCGAAGACTAGGCCCCAACTTAGAAAGAAACACACGGCGTATATCTTCTGTAAGCGCACGACCAAAGATATCATCTAATTCTTTGCGCATACAATCATACAACCCAGTTATCGTACGATCCTCTTGCGTGCCACTTGCGTCATCACGAGTTGTTACATCATGCCCGGCACTTTTAAGAACATGCCTGAGGATGCCCTCAAGCAATGGGGTAAGAATATAGAGAGCGGCCACCATATCGCCATCGAAGTAGCGGGAAAAACCGTCAACCATCGTTTGCAACAGACGTGGTGGAATTGCCGGGCTATAACAGAGAAGCTCAAGAAGTGTATTTTTCGATACCCTATGCTCAAGCGAAATTATATTACGAGCTACCTCAATCTGCCCCGCGACAGCAAGCCCACGCCGGATACCTTCACGCTGTGAAATCTGCGGCTCGAAATCGCCAGAAGGCCCATTAATGCCAAGATCTATACCGGGAGACGTTGCTAAAACTTTTCCCTCCGCATCTATATGTGATGTACCAAAAATTGCAGACAAAGGATGTTCTGCAACAGCTACCCGGGCTTCATGGATCAGAACTTCGGGATCTGGAGGTCTGGACAGCAATGTAAAACGAAGCAATGCCGTTGATAAACAAAGATTCTCAAACTGAGTTTCCGAATGCTTGATAATATCGCGGATATCCGTTGTTTCAGAAATCGGGATGAGTTCATCGGAAATGCGTGACTGAATATCAACAAGGCGATGTCGAAGTGCAGTTCGGCGTTCCTTAATATTCGGGACACCGTGATACGCATCAATGCCTCGAGACATCCAGTGCGCGGCAACAGATGCCCCACGATCTCCTGCAGCAAATTTCTCTGCAAAACGCACATAGCATTCTGCAACCTCAGTTTTACAACGATAGAATTCATTTTGTTCTTTTGCTGAACGATAAGCTCTCGCTGCCAATTGCCATAGGTCAGCAATTTTATCATCATCGGTATTGGTTATATGATCTGATATAAATTTCTCGGTACTCTTAGCTATATCTGTTGGGGGCACTTGTGCGTAACAAAGCGCCAATTCACCAAAACGAAGAACAGCCCACACTTTCTCCGACGCACAGGCGCAGTCAAACAGGTCTTTCGTTATTGTTCGAAGCTTCGAATTCTCTGTCTCCGGATACCCCAAACCACGTGATAGATTGAACGCAACGCATAGCTTGTCATGCCCTGCCACGCTTAATGCAGTCGTTTCACCATGCGCAGACAATTTTCCTGCATCAAGCATCTTCAATATATCAAGATACGCGTTGAGCGCCTTCAGGCCTGTCTCTTTCTCCTTTCGTCTAAGGAACCAGATAAGGTGCGCCAACCGCGCCTGAAAGACAGGATGTGGAGACATCCCAAGGCAAGCGGACATAACATCAATCAGATGTCCGGAAAAATCGTCAGGGATTGCAGACCTGCGCCCATCTGCAGTTTGGGACTCAGGCCCAAACGGTGGGCAGGTTGGCACTGTGATTTCATGCATCCGCATGATCGCCCTAAGCATTTCAAGGGCTGGACGATGCAATTCCGGAGTTGCAGGATCAGCAAGAGCTGCGCTGAACATGTCTCCATAGACAAACGCTTCAGCAGACGTTCCCTTGCAAACAATCGCATCAATATTAAGCTCGAGAAAATGCTTCTTCTCAGCCTGCTGCCAAGGAGCGGTCGAAACGGGTTCAGACGACATTGCTATTACCAATCCCCATTAATTCAAGTTCGGTTAGGCTAACTCAATCACGCCATCCAGAGAGCAGAGATTCAACAAAGTCATATAAACATCTAATAATTACAATAGTGAACGTTCAGGATAGCTTGGGGCGCGAGGAATGATCGCCCCCTCCGTCATGTCTTCGGCATGCCACGTTCGGCAACGAATGATCATCAGGATCATTTGTTACGCCTCAACCCGCAAAAACGCAGGGGAGGAGAAGGTTGTGACATGCTTCGACTTAGCTCAGCATGAGGAACCTGTTTTATATTGCCAAACCGCCCTCATCCTCACCGTCCTAAACGCTATCCTCAGAGATAAAACGCCATGGCAAAACGCTTGACTTCAAAGACAGTCGCTGAGCCAGTCGAAGGATGAGGCTGGACGTGCCACAGACACACCACCGGAAGCATGCAGAAGCAGAGCGCATTGCAGTGTCTGCATTTCCTTCTTTAGTAGAAGTTCACACTACAACATGATATGTCTCTAATAGCCACGTCACCAAGAGATGATGTCTATGAGAGAAATTTCACCGGCTACAAATTTATCAGCAGAAGACTTTTTTCAAAACATGCCGGATTTTACGCGTGCCATTGTTCTTAAAATTCGAGAACAGAAGAACAATGCTTCGCGACCAAGGCCGTCGGAATATCTGGTAGATAAGTCCGGAATACTTACGTCACCCAAACGTCTTGCGCTACTCGACAAGGTGGCAATGCTGGTTGATGAAAATCTCTGTGGTCGTAGTGAAATGTGCGAGCAATTTTCATCTCTTTTGGCACTTTCTTTAAAATATTTAGGTATAGATGCTCACGCAGTAGGCGGAGACGCGATTTATTTCGACGAAAACCATAAAGAAATCTATCGCTGGAAGCATGTATGGGTTCGTGCCGGGGATGAAGTAATTGATGGCAACTCTGACAGCCTTATAGAAAACCCCGCAGTGCCCAAAGAGGTCTCCGCGCCTCCGTATTGGGGACCTATCAAACTGACGCCTCGCGATAGGCGGTTGCGTTCCGAAACAGGTGCTATAATTGCCGATCACGATGTCACCACAATCTGGTGGCCCGACCTCAAAATATGGCTTGATACTGATTCTTCAGGCGTTTAGCACTCATATATCAACCTTGCCCCACGCCATGCTCACGCTCTCTGGCTCAGAACTGTCGGAAGGCGATTTCGCCAGCTTCGTCGCACACCATATGCAGCAACGCTAAAAACACCTGCGCCGTGATGCATCCCACTTTTCCTCCCCTGTGCCCGCGCACTGGGGAGGCAGCAGGGCCGGTGTCAAGCCGAGCATGACGGTGGGGGCGCAAACGCACCAGAACATATGCAGCTTGGGGCGCGAGGAATGATCGCCCCCTCAGTCATGCCTTCGGCATGCCACGTTCGGCAACGCAGGATCATTCGTTATGCCTCACCACGCGAAAACGCAGGGGAGGAGAAGGTTGTGACATGCTTCGACTTATCTCATGCTTCGACAAGCTCAGCATGAGGGGCCTGTTTTATATTGCCAAGCCGCCCTCATCGCTGAACCTAGAACACAGACGTCGTTTGCGCGAACGTTCGGGCGATGTGCTGATCAATGAGGCTCTGTCGGTCGCACCAGGGAAAATCCGGGCGGGCCAGCAGCAGCGCAACAAGCCCATGTAGCGAAGCCCATATGCTTTGGGCCAGTGGGGCCACCGCGTGGGGTGGTAAGCCTGCACCGATCGTCAGAGTGATAGCTTCTCTCAGAAGATCGAAGGTCTGCAGGCCCGCCGTCAGGACGGGCAGTCCACCAGATGTGGCATCTGGTGCCAGATCGCGCTTTTCAACCATAAACGCCAGGCGATACGCGTCAGGATGCGCCAACCCGAATTCGATATAGATTTTTCCGAAAGTGCCAACATCCCCGCCCCCGCGCCTGAGCACCGCAAGCCCTTTGGCAAGCTGTACCGCCAACGCCTCGAATGTTCGCGCACAGGCTTCGGCGGCAAGAGTCTGTTTATTCGGGAAAAAGGCATAAAGGCTCGGCTGCGATATCCCTACGGCAGCGGCAATCTGCCGGGTCGTGACAGCATGAACCCCATACTCGCCGAACAACTTTAGCGCTGCCGCGAGAATATCCTCACGACGGTTGCCGGTTGGGTGCGCCATCGCAGTTTTTTTTACTCGCGATTGCATGCGGTTTCCTTTCGTGAATCTCGACTTGACAGTGTAGCCCTAACCTATCACTGATAGGCTATCAGTGATAGGTTGCTATTTACCGCGGTTAGCCCCCCTTGTCCAGCCGCGGCCAGAGCGCACGAAAGGTGGAGCATGAGAATTTCGGGATCATTTGAAATCGGCCTCCGAAAAGAGGTGATAGACCTCTATCGGTGGGTGACGGAGATGACAGATACGGATTACGCATCCTATGCCCGGGGCCACAAAGCCATGGGAAGCTATTTCCGCGACGACTGCTTCCACATGGTCAATGTCGAGGCGATCGGAAATGAAATGATCGTTCAGCACTATGTGATGCAGGAGCATCGGCCCGACCGGGTGGTACTATATTCCCACAACACCGAAGCTTATGTCCTGCGCTGGTTCCGAGCGGTGGTTGGTGTGCCGTGGGAATTGGAAGTGCAGGCAGTGGGGACCAACTGTTGCAGGCTTTTGTGTACGATAGGTGCCGACTTCCCCAATGACCTGGTTGCTGCGGGGGCTTATGTGAACGGCCTTGGTGGCCGCTTTCTGCGTCGGCATCTCGACGAAGAGGGCAAAGCGTTTGCACGGGACATCGAACGAAAATTCGGTTAGGGCAGAAGATTGTATCCCCTGCGCTTAAAAGGGCGGGCCCGGAAAATTCTGGCCTTTGATTATAACCGGTTCTGAACGGTGTGTTGAAGGCCGATGCCGACGTTACTGAAACGTCGGCTTCTGGCGCATCAGAGACCTTCACGCCAGCCCCAGCCATCCGGATCGGATGGTTGGGTTGATGCTGGATGACAGCCATCCCTCGGGCGGGTTCAGGATGTGGTCTTACTCGTCCCGGCTTTCCTCATCCGTGCGGTCGGCTTCGTCTGGCGTTTCGCGTTCCTTTTCACCGCCGAAGGCATACGTCAGTCCGAAGGAAATGCTGCGCCCCTGCATGCGGGACCGGCTCGACTGATACACCCCGGCCGTTTGCTGGATGCTGCTGCCATTTTCCGACGCATACAGATTATTGACCATCAGATTGGCCGAGAGCTGTTTGGTGAAACTGTGTCTGTAGCCGAATTCGCCGCGCAAACTGGCCTTAGACCGGCTTTGCGCCGACACCTGCGCCGCACGATACATATTTCTGAACTGCAGCTGATCGTCCGGCGTGATGCGCCAGTTTATACCACCGCCCATCGACCAGTTGATACCCGACCGCTTTTCAGAAGCGCTGCCAGTATTCGGATCGAATTCCGTGTAAGCGACATAGCCGGAGGCCCTGAGCGACAGCCCCTCCAGAACCGTGATGTTCATATGGGCGCTCATGCCGCTGGCCATGCGGCGGGCAAGATTGCCATAGGTCGTCAGCAGAACCGTGTCTGAAATATTCCGGTACACCGACGAAATAGCATTATCCGTGCTGCGATAATAACCGGTCAGCGTAACATCGTCTTTGCCGCCGAGATAATGATAGCTCACTTCATACGCATTGATCATTTCGGGTTTGAGCTGCGGATTGCCCGCCCGGATATTATAGGCATCACTCGATTGCTGCGCCGGGTTCAGCTGCCCCATGTCGGGCCGATGGGTACGGCGGCTGTAGGACAGCCCGATCTGATGCGTGTCGGTGAGGCTATAGGTCAGATACAGGCTGGGAAAAACGCCCAGCGTTGATGCGTGATCGATCTCGCCGGTGGTTTTCAGATCGGTGGTGACATAATCCTGTTCCAGTCGCAAACCGCCCTTGATGCCGAGGCTGCCATATTTCTGCTGATAGGTGGCAAAGCCGGAATGGGTGGTGCGGTCATATATAAAAAAGCTGGTATAGGCGGCATCCACGCCCCAGTCATCCGTCAGACTGCTGCGTCGGTAGCCATTATTATCCGACTGGTTGGTGATGTCCTCCACCTCGTAACCAGCATTGAACATACCATCATGGGGCAGCGGCAGCGAATAATGCGCCGTCAGTTCTGAATTCTTGTTGCTGCCGTCCTGCAGGCGCAACTGCCAGTATTCGGGCGCGCCGGTGGCGGTAACGACATTGCTGTAGTTCTGATTTTGCAGCGACCAGGATTCGGCGTGTGACAGATGCAGATCGAACCGTTCGCCTTTGGTGGCAAAGTCATGACGATAATCAAGCGAGGTCTGCACATTTTCGTTGTCTGGGTGGGTCAGCCCCAGCCGGGTGATATCGGTTGCGGCACTATCCGAAACGGCGCGCTCGCCCGAGACGGTTTTGCTGGTCCGCGACATATATACGCCGCTCAGATCGATCGTGTCGTTATGGTCGATATCGTAGCCGGCTTTCAGCATCGCAAAGCGCGAGGAGGTATCGTTTTTTGACGAAATATTCTGCGACGAAAGTTCTGTCCCATCCTCGGTGCGGACAATGGCTTGCGCGGTATGGCGAATATTGCGGCGCTCGTTGTAGGAGGCGTTAAGCCGCACACCACCAAGATTGATATTGCCATGAAGCGAAGCACTGATATTGCCCTCGCTGCCGACATTGAGGCGGATGCGGCCCGAGGCCGGTATTTTGCGGTTCCGTTTGGTGACAAGATTGATGATGCCGCCGGAGCCTTCGGCTTTAAATTCCGCCGGGGGATTGGTCATCACCTCGACCTTGTCGATCACATCGGCGGGTAGCTGTTCCAGCGCATCGCCCTGACCTTGCGAAAATAACACCGACGGATGACCATCAATCAGAATGGTCACCCCCTCGCCGCGCACGGTGACATTGCCCTGCGTATCGATATCGACCAGCGGCAGGTTTTTTATCACATCGGCCAGCGAGCCGGTGGCATCCAGACTATCCGGGCTGATGGTATAGACCGTGCGGTCGGGCAGAATCTGTGCCTTTGGCCGCGTGCCGGTAACCGTTACGGTTTCCACATTCTCGGTTGCCTTGGACTGCGACGTTGCCGGTGAAGCCCCGCTTTTTTCCGCCGCCGTGACAGCACTTGTCATGAGGCTGGCTGCGGCACACAGACCAAGCCCAATACGTACATAACGCATGGAATCCCCCCTACCCCATTAAATATGGAAAAAACGCACCCCCAGCGTCATTTGCGACACCGTCAAAGCCGCGATTTTCCTATCCATATTTTACATAAACACCTTTTGCCGACAGGCGCGGCAATGCAATTGAACAATCCGTGAAACCACCATAAGGGGACGTAGAATTGCTGCATCAGCGGCCCCCCAATACATTTATACGTAGGGGCGGCGAATAACCTGCGCTGCTAAACGCATTTTTTTCGAATAAAAAAGGGCGGCACGCGGCCGCCCTTTTTGTCTTATTACAACAAAGAATATATCAGTACACAGATCATCTTCCGACGCGCAACGTCATACGCTGACCGCCGCGATCGACGATAATGAGCCAGCCCTCGCTCTCGAGCAGGCCTTTGAGTTCACTGGTTGAATCGACCGCCTTGCCATTAACACTGCGCACGATATCGCCGGGCTGAAAGCCATAGCGGGCGGCAATCGAGCCTTGGGGCACATCGGTCACCACGACACCTTTGGCAAGCAGGTCCATTTGCAGATCGGTGGCCACCGCCGGTGACAGATTCTCGACCCTGGCCCCGGTCACCGGATTGCGCCCGCCGATGGTCTGGGGATCGCGCGCCGGTTTCTCCGGTGGCAGGTCAAGGCGCACCGTCACATCGCGGGCTTTGCCATCGCTGGCGACACGAACGGCGATTCTGTCGCCGGGGCGGCGGGTCGCCACACGATAGTTCAGTGACTGAATGTCGTCGACCGCGGTCCCGTCAACGCTCAGGATCACGTCACCGGCATGAATCCCGGCATCATCGGCGGGGCTGCCGGGGTAAACGCTTTTCAAAAGCACACCGGAGGGGCGTGACAGGCCGACACTGCCCATCAGCTCGGCCGTGACCGCCTGACCATCCACGCCCATCCACGGCATCTTGACGCCGCCCGAGGCGACACCCTCGACCACCTTGCGCGCCATATTGGACGGAATCGCAAAGCCGATACCAATATTGCCGCCCGAACGCGAATAGATCGCCGTGTTGATACCGACCAGACGGCCATTGGCATCGACCAGCGCGCCACCGGAATTGCCCGGATTGATCGCTGCATCGGTCTGGATGAAGAACTGATAGTTGGAGGCCGAAACCTCGGTCCGGGCCAGCGCCGAAACGATTCCCATCGTCACGGTCTGACCGACGCCGAACGGGTCGCCGATGGCCAGCACCAGATCGCCAACCTGTACCCGGTCGGAATTGGCAAACTCGACCACCGGCAGGCGTTCCTTGGCATCAATCTTCAGCACGGCCAGATCGGTGCGCGGATCCGCCAGCACAACTTTGGCCTTGAACTCGCGCTTGTCAGACAGTGCGACGACAATATCCTGACCGCCCTGCACCACATGGTTATTGGTCAGGATCAGCCCGTCGGCCCGCACGATAACGCCGGAGCCCAGCGATTGCTGCACGCGCTGACGTTGGCCGGGGTTGCCGAAAAACTGCTGAAAGAACGGATCGGCAAAGAAGGGATTGGCTTGCTCGCGCACCACCGTCTTGGAATAGACGTTAACCACGGCGGGGGTGACACGCCGCACGACAGGGGCAAAGGTCAGCTGCACCTGCCCCATCGACTGGGGCATCTTGCCGGTGACTTCGGGCTGCAGCGTCGATTCGGGCAGCGGTTCATCAGAATGACCCGAGCCCACGGCATAGCCAATGCCACCGACCAGCACACCGGCCAGAAGAAATAAGGGAATACGGTATTTCGACATGAACGTCCTCAGCTCCATGATGCACCTTCTCAAGCGATAAGGGCCGGTTACAGGCGGAAAACGAAAAAGGGGGCGGCCCCAAAGGAACCACCCCCATTATCTTTGCGGCGCGAGCCGAAAATCAACCTTGCAGCTGATTTTTATGCAGCAAGACTTAAGCCTGAGCTTCTTCGGAATCGGCCACTTCGACCAACCCTGAATCCTTGCCCTTGGCTTCCGGATCACGATCAATGAACTCGATGATCGCCATCGCGGCATGGTCGCCATGACGGAAACCAGCGTGCAACACGCGGGTGTAACCACCGGGGCGGCCGTTGTAACGCGGGCCGAGTACGTCGAACAGCTTCTTGACCTGGGTCAGGTCACGCACGGTCGACAGCGCCTGACGGCGGGCGTGCAGATTGTCTGCCCCACGACGCGACAGGGTAACCAGCTTCTCGACCACCGGACGCAGGGCCTTGGCCTTGGGCAGAGTGGTTATGATCTGTTCGTGTTTGATCAGCGCCGCGGCCATATTGGCAAACATGGCGACACGATGTTGCGATTTGACGCCGAGTTTACGGCCGGCATTACGATGGCGCATACTATCTATTCCTCGTCACAACCAGGCGCCGATGTACCCATCGGAACCCGGCAAGATATTAATACTGATCCTCATACCTCTTGGCGAGGTCTTCGATATTCTCTGGCGGCCAACCCGCCACATCCATACCCAAGTGCAGCCCCATCTCGGCCAGAACGGCTTTAATCTCGTTCAGCGACTTGCGGCCGAAATTCGGCGTACGCAGCATTTCCGCTTCGGTCTTCTGAATGAGATCGCCGATGTAGACGATGTTGTCGTTCTTGAGGCAATTGGCTGAACGCACCGAAAGTTCGAGTTCGTCAACCTTCTTGAGCAGCACCGGATTAAAGGAGAGATCCGGCTTGGTCTCTTCGGCAACCCGCTCGCGCGGTTCTTCGAAGTTGATGAAGACCTGCAGCTGATCCTGCAGAATGCGCGCGGCATAGGCCACAGCGTTCTCTGCGGTGACACCACCATTGGTCTCGACCATCATCGTCAGCTTATCATAGTCGAGAATCTGGCCCTCGCGGGTGTTCTCAACCTTGTAAGAGACTTTCTTGATCGGCGTGAACACCGAATCCACCGCCATCAGACCGATGGGGGCATCTTCCGGGCGATTGCGATCAGACGCAACATACCCCTTACCGGTGCTAACCGTCAGTTCCATGCGCAATTCGGCGTTGCCGTCGAGCGTGCAGATCACCAGATCGGGATTGAGGATTTCGACATCCGCATTCGCCTGGATCTGGCCGGCGGTGATTTCGCCGGGGCCGGTGGCGCGCAACGAAAGGCGCTTGGGCCCTTCCGCATGCATGCGCAGCGCAACCTGCTTGACGTTCAGCACGATGTCCGTGACGTCTTCACGAACACCTGCAATCGAGGAGAATTCGTGCAGCACGCCCTCGATCTGAATCGAGGTGATGGCTGCGCCCTGCAGCGAAGACAACAAAACACGGCGCAACGCATTACCCAGCGTCAGACCGAAACCGCGTTCGAGCGGCTCGGCGATGATCGTGGCGATATTCGCATTCTCCGGATTGGGCTCAATACGGAGTTTCTGCGGCTTAATCAGTTCTTGCCAGTTCTTTTGAAACATTTTTCCTCATCGTTTCCCGGACGTGTCGGACCACGCCCATTTCGTGCGACGGGTACGCGTTATTTCCGAAACAACAAGAATGGACTTAGACGCGGCGACGCTTGGGCGGGCGGCAGCCATTGTGCGGGATCGGCGTAACATCGCGGATCGACGTCACCGTCAGCCCGACAGTCTGCAACGCACGCAGCGCGGATTCGCGCCCCGAACCCGGACCAGAAACTTCGACTTCCAGAGTACGCATACCCTGATCCATCGCCTTCTTACCGGCATCTTCGGCGGCAACCTGCGCCGCATACGGGGTCGACTTGCGCGAGCCTTTGAAGCCCATCGTGCCAGCCGACGACCAGGAAATCGCATTCCCGGCGGTGTCCGCTATGGTGATGATGGTATTGTTGAAGGTCGCAGCAACATGGGCCACGCCAACAGCAATATTCTTCTTCTCTTTTTTGCGCGTGCGTGCCGCGGGTTTCTTATCCGAGGGTGCCATGGGATTACTTCGTCACTTTCTTCTTGCCGGCAATCGCTTTGGCAGGGCCTTTGCGTGTGCGAGCGTTGGTATGGGTGCGCTGGCCGTGAACCGGCAGCCCTTTGCGATGGCGCAGGCCACGATAGCAGCCCAGATCCATCAAACGTTTGATGTTCATGGCCACTTCACGGCGCAGATCGCCTTCGACCATATAGTCGCGATCGATGATCTCGCGGACCTGGATCAATTCGGCTTCGCTGAGGTCGCTCACGCGACGTTCCATCGAGATGCCGATCTTTTCACAGATCTCTTTGGCCTTAGACGGGCCAATGCCATGGATATAGCGCAGGCCGATCTCGACCCGCTTCTGAGTAGGAATGTTAACGCCGGCGATACGTGCCACGAGTGTCTCCGCTAAATTCTATCAGCTTTTCAGCTGGCCCAATTCGAACTGTTCAACTCACCTTATTCGGCATAAGCAAATGCCTGCCGAAGCGGCGAAAGCCAATTTCAGCACGGGGGCTGGGATTATATGATTACAGCAGTCCCAGTCAACACCCGTCTTTTGGCCCCTAAGCCGCCAACTCCTTACCTTTAGCCTTTTCAACCTCGGCAGCGATGGCTTTGGTAACCACATCGATCGCGGCCATCCCGTCCACCGTCACCAGTTTGCCCTGGCTTTGGTAATACTCCAGCAGCGGCGCTGTGTTTTTGTAGTACACACCCAAGCGCTGTTTTAACGTCTCAGGGTTGTCATCGGCGCGGGCAATCCCGCCGCTTTCCTTGATCCGCTGTTCCACCCGGCCAATCAGGACCGAATCATTAACTTTAAGCTCAATCACCAGATCGACCTGGCGACCACGGGCTGACAGCATTGCGTCCAACGCTTCGGCCTGGGGGATGGTGCGCGGAAAACCGTCAAACACCGCACCATCGGCACAATCTTTCTGGTCATAACGGTCGCCGATGATACCAACGACAACCTCGTCAGGAACCAGGTTCCCGGCAGCCATAATCGATTTGCACTTCAGGCCAAGCTCAGTGCCGGCCGCAATGGCGGCGCGCAGCATGTCCCCGGTGGACAGCTGGGGTAAATTTCTTTCCGCCTGCAGGATCTTGGCCTGCGTACCTTTGCCCGATCCGGGCGGCCCGAAAACAATAATATTCAACGACGTGCTCCCCGCAATTTGGCCTTCTTGATCAGACCTTCATATTGCTGCGCGATCAGATGGCTCTGAATCTGCGCCACCGTATCCATGGTCACGCTGACGACGATCAGGATCGAGGTGCCGCCTAAGGCAAAGGAAACATCCGAACGCAGATATTCCGGGATCAGGCAAACGACGCAGAGGTAGAGCGCGCCGACCAGGGTGATACGGGTCAGAACGTAATCGATATATTCGCCGGTCTTCTTACCCGGACGGATACCGGGAATGAAGCCGCCATACTTCTTCAGATTCTCGGCGGTTTCTTCCGGATTGAAGACGATCGAGGTGTAGAAGAAGGCAAAAAACAGGATCATCAGACCATACAGCGTCAGGTACAGCGGGTGCCCCGGGCTTAAATAGATGATGATGGTCTGCAGCCAGTCGGGCATGTTCGCGGCGTTGAACGACGCAACCGTCGACGGCATCAGCAGAATGGACGAAGCAAAGATCGGCGGGATAACGCCCGACATGTTGAGCTTCAGCGGCAGATGCGAAGATTCGCCACCGAACATCTTCTGGCCAACCTGTCGCTTTGGATACTGCACCAGAAGCCGGCGCTGTGCCCGCTCGAAATAAACGATGAAGCAGACCAGAACCACAGCACCAATCAGCGCCAGAATGAACAGAAGCGGATTGACGGCGCCCGTGCGCACCCCTTCAAGCCCCTGCCCCAAGATCTGCGGAAACCGCGCCACGATACCGGCGAAGATGATCAGCGAAATACCGTTACCAACGCCACGGCTGGTAATCTGTTCACCAATCCACATCAAAAGGATGGTGCCACCGGTCAGCGTAACAACCGCGGTCAGGCGAAAGAACATGCCCGGTTCGATCACGATGTTCGAAGTATGCTCCAGACCAATGGCAATGCCGAAAGCCTGCACCGCAGCCAGAACAACCGTGAGATAACGGGTATACTGATTAATGGTCTTACGACCGGCTTCGCCTTCTTTCTTCAGCGTTTCCAGACTGGGAATAACGCTGGTCATCAACTGCATGATGATCGAGGCGGAAATGTACGGCATGATGCCGAGAGCGAAAATCGCCATACGCTGCACGGCGCCACCGGCCAGCGTATTGAAGACATCCAGAAGACCGCCGGCCTGCGAATTGATGAACTGCGCCATGGCGGCCGGATTGATGCCCGGCATCGGAATATAGGTGCCCAGACGCGCCACAATCAGCGCCCCAAGCGTAAACAGCAAACGCTGCCGCAGCTCCTTGGCTTTACCCAAAGACTTGAAATTGAAATTGGAAGCCAGTTGTTCTGCTGCTGACGGCATTATTTTACTCCTGACCCGGCATGATCGTTATGGCCGGCCCCGTAAGACGGCAAAGGGGCCAGTGCCCTATGGCACCTGGCCCATCGCCTTAAGAGGAACCTGTTATACGGCTGCTGCGCGAGCGGCTTTCTTCTCAGCAGCGTTAACCCGACGCACGGCCTTCTTACCCGGCTGACCGTTCTTGTTCATGTTGACCTTCTTCTTGTAGGTCGTCACGACAGAACCACCGACCTTTTCGACCGCGGCAATCGCGGGGGCGGACGCGCCAGCCACTTCGATTTCCAGCTTAACCGTCAGGACGCCGTCGCCCAAAAGACGAACGCCATCCAGCGGCTTGTTCACCAGGCCAGCCTTTTGCAGGGCAGCCACATCCACCTTGGCAGAAGCATCAAGCTTCTTTTCGTCAACGGCCTTCTGCAAGGCGCCAACATTCACCTCGGCAAAATTCTTGGCAAAAATGTTATTGAAGCCGCGCTTCGGCAAACGCATATGCAGCGGCATCTGGCCGCCTTCAAAGCCATACACCGCATTGCCGGTACGCGCCTTGGCGCCCTTGACGCCGCGCCCGGAGGTTTTACCCAAGCCCGACGAAGACCCGCGACCGACCTTGGTCTTGCGCTTGTGCGCGCCGGGATTGTTGCGGATTTCGTTGAGTTTCATTTCTTATCTCCTCGTCAGGACAGGCCGGTATGCTTTTAAAAGCCCTTGCGGGGCACACCGGCCATCCAGGCGTTATTTCTTGTCTTCGACGATTTCCAGCAGGTGGGCCACCGCACGGATCATGCCGCGCACCGCCGGAGTATCTTCGAGAGTGCGGGTACGACCGATCTTGCCGAGCCCCAGCCCCTTCAACGTCGCTTCCTGTTCCTTAGGCTTGCGATTGGCGCTGCGGGTCTGACGGACGGTCACGGTCTTTTTGTTCTCAGCCATCGTAGGATCCCTTATGCCGTCGGTTCGGCCGTCTTGGTCGTTTCGCGGCGAGAGACAATCTCAGCCACAGAACGGCCACGGCGCTGTGCCACCAAACGCGGCGACTGCTGGTTCTTCAGCGCGTCGAAGGTCGCCCGCACCATGTTGTACGGATTGGAAGTCCCCAGCGACTTGGAAACCACGTCGCCAACCCCCAACGCTTCGAAAATCGCGCGCATCGGGCCGCCAGCGATGATGCCGGTACCAGCCGGAGCCGGACGCAGCACAACCTTACCAGCGCCGTGATGGCCGCGGATTTCGTGATGCAGCGTACGACCATCCTTCAGCGGCACGCGGATCAGCGCCCGCTTGGCCGCTTCCGTCGCCTTACGAATGGCTTCAGGAACTTCGCGCGCCTTACCGTGGCCGAAACCAACCCGGCCACGCTGATCGCCTACCACTACGAGGGCGGCGAAACCGAAACGACGACCGCCCTTCACAACCTTGGCTACACGGTTGATGTGCACCAGCTTATCGACGAATTCGCTGTCACGCTCTTCGCGATCGCCGCGTTCTCTGCCTTCACGCGCCACGAGCCGTATCCCTTCTTAAAATTCCAAACCGCCTTCGCGAGCGGCATCGGCGAGCGCCTTGACGCGCCCATGATAAATGTAACCGCCACGGTCGAAGACAACCTGCTTGACACCCTTGGCGATGGCGCGTTCCGCGATCTTCTTACCGACCACGGTGGCCGCTTCGATGTTCCACGACTTGGTGAGCTTGGCTTCTTTCTCGTTGGTCGAGGCGGAAGCCAGCGTCACGCCAGCGATATCGTCGATGACCTGCACATACATGTGCCGACCCGAGCGATAGACCGACAGACGTAGACGGCCATTGTTGTGCGTCTTGATGCGATGACGTTCGCGCTGACGACGGCGTTCGAAAAGTTTGTTCGACATGGCTATTTCTTCTTGCCTTCCTTGCGGCGGACATACTCGCCCGCATACCGCACACCCTTGCCCTTATAGGGCTCCGGCGGACGATAGCTGCGGATCTCCGCGGCAACCTGACCGACCAACTGTTTGTCGATGCCAGCAACCGTCAGCATCGTCGGCTTCTCTGCCGTAATCGCGATCCCTTCGGGGATCGGATAAACGACATCGTGACTGAAGCCGAGCTGCAGGTTCAGGTTCTTGCCCTGGACTGCGGCGCGATAGCCGACGCCCTGAATTTCCAGCTTCTGTTCGAAGCCATGTGTAACGCCATGCACCAGGTTGTTGACCAGGGTGCGGGATAAACCCCACATCTGATCAGCCCGCTCCATGCCGTCGCGCGGGGTGAGGGTAATGCCGTGTTCGTCGATCGAAGCATCCACTTCCTCGACCAGCGTGACTTTAAGCTCGCCTTTCGGTCCCTTGACCTTGACGGACTTGCCGTCGACAGAGGCGGTAACGCCCTGCGGCACAGGAACCGGCTTCTTGCCGATACGAGACATGCTTCTCTCCTAAAACACCTGGCAAAGAACTTCGCCGCCGACGTTCTTTTCGCGAGCGGTGATATCGGTCATAACGCCCTGCGGCGTGGAGACAATCGATACACCCAGGCCCTGACGGTGGGGTTTAAGCTCTTTGACCGACGCGTAGACACGACGGCCGGGCGTCGACACCCGCTTGATTTCGCGAATGACCGGACGGCCTTCGTGATATTTGAGCTCGATTTCGAGCTCCTTAATCCCCGTCTTGAATTCAACCTCGGCATAGCCGCGGATGTAGCCTTCGGCTGCAAGCACGTCTAGGAGGGTCGTGCGCAAATGCGACGACGGTGATTTAATCTTTGTCATGCCGCGAAGCTGACCGTTTCTGATACGCGTCAGAAGATCGCCAATGGGATCGGTGACCGCCATATTCCCGTTTCTCCTTACCAGCTCGCCTTGGTCATGCCAGGGATCTGTCCGAAATTCGCCAACTCGCGCAGCGCAATACGCGACAGCTTAAGCTTGCGATAAAAGCCTTTGGAACGCCCCGTCAAACCGCAACGGTGCTTGATACGCACCTTGGCGGAATTACGCGGCAGCTTGGCCAGCTTAAGACGGGCGGCGAAACGCTCTTCGGGCGGCACGCTCAAGTCTTCAGCAGTGGCTTTCAACGCCGCACGCTTGGTAGCAAACTGCGCCACCATCTTCTCGCGCTTGGCATTACGGTTGATCTGCGACAGTTTCGCCATAACGCTTCACCCTTAGTTGACGAACGGGAACTGGAAGCCCTTGAGAAGCGACTTTGCTTCTGCATCGGTCTTCGCAGACGTGTTGATGATGATATCCATACCCCACACGTTTTCCGTTCTGTCGTAATCGATTTCGAGGAAGACGATGTGCTCTTTCAGACCCATGGCATAGTTGCCACGGCCATCAAAGCTCTTGCCGTTAACGCCACGGAAGTCGCGAACGCGCGGCAGGGCCGTAGTGATCAGGCGATCGAGGAATTCGTACATCCGCTCCTTGCGCAAGGTCACTTTGACGCCAACAGGGCGGCCTTCAGTGATCTTGAAAGTCGAGATCGACTTCTTCGCACGGGTGATGACACCCTTCTGGCCGGCAATCGCCGTCAGATCGTTAAGGGCCGACTGGATCTTCTTGGTATCCTGCGAACCTTCGCCCGCACCGATATTCAGAACGATCTTCTTCAGTTCAGGCACCTGGAACTGGTTCTTGTAACCAAATTCTTCCATCAGAGCCGGACGGATGACTTCAAGGTACCGCTTTTTGAAACGCGGCACATAGCCTTCCTCGCGAGCAGCCTCACCCACCTTTACAGTGGTACCGGCAGCCTTCTCGGCGCCTTTCTTGGCCTTCTTTTCGGCTTTAGGCGCGCCAGCGGCAGCCTTCGTAGCCTTCTTTTCTTTACCAGCCTCAGACATCGATGACCTCACCGGACTTCTTCGCATAGCGCACGCGACGTCCGTCGCCCAACACCTTCCAGCCAATACGGGTGGCGTCGCCGGACTTGGGGTCTACATGCGCAAGATTGGACAAATGCACCGCGGCTTCCTTAGAGATGATGCCGCCTTGGGCCGTCTGGGTCTGCTTCTGGTGATGCTTCGCCAGGGCAACGCCTCGGACAACCGCGCGCTCTTCCTTCGGCAGCACACGAATGACTTCGCCCTTTTTGCCCTTATCACGACCTGTGGTCACAACCACCTGGTCGCCTTTTTTAATTTTCGCAGCCATCAGAGCACCTCCGGCGCCAACGAGATAATCTTCATGTGGTTCTTGGCACGTAATTCACGGGTAACCGGCCCGAAAATACGCGTACCAACCGGCTCGCCCTGAGCCGAAACCAGAACCGCGGCGTTACCGTCGAAGCGGATCAGGCTACCGTCCTGCCGACGAACACCGTACGCCGTGCGCACGATCACCGCCTTGCAGACATCGCCCTTCTTCACGCGACCGCGCGGAATGGCTTCCTTGACCGAGACAACGATCGTATCGCCGACGTCGGCATAGCGGCGGTGTGAACCGCCCAAAACCTTGATGCACATCACGCGACGCGCGCCGGAATTATCGGCGACATCAAGCTCGGAGGACATCTGTATCATGGTATTCTACTCCCGCAGCCTGCTGGCTTATTTGCCCGTCACGCGCTCGACAACTTCCCAAGTCTTCAACTTGGAAATCGGCGGGCACTCGCGAATCCGAACCACTTCACCGGCCTTGATCTCACCCTTTTCATCATGGGCGTGATACTTCTTTGACCGACGCACGATCTTTCCCAACACGGGGTGGATGAAGCGGCGTTCCACTTTCACCACCACCGTCTTATCATTTTTGTCGCTGACTACGACGCCTTGCAGCACGCGCTTGGGCATTTTTCGATCCTTTTATCCTTCAGACGGCCTTTCGGCGCTGCTCCGTCAAAACCGTTTCAAGACGCGCGATTTCCTTACGCACGACGCGGATCCGGCTCGTCTTTTCAAGCTGGCCGTTAGCGCGCTGGAAGCGCAGATTGAACTGCTCTTTCTTCAGCTTGGTCAGCTGTTCGATCAGCTCGTCATTCGTCTTGGCACGGAACTCGTCCGTCTTTGACGCAGCCTTCGCGGCTTTCGTGTCAGCCGATGTCTTCTTCTCTGCCATCTTCATCTCACACTATGTCGCGCGCGACGAACTTGGTCGCAATGGACAGTTTGGCGGCCCCCAGGCGCATCGCCTCTTTGGCGGTGACCAGATCGACGCCGTCGATCTCAAACAGAATGCGACCGGGCTTAATCTTGGCAACCCAAAATTCCGGGGCGCCCTTGCCCGAACCCATTCGCACTTCGGCGGGCTTTTTCGATACTGGCACGTCCGGGAAAACACGGATCCAGACACGGCCAGCGCGCTTCATCTCGCGAGTGATCGCGCGGCGAGCCGCTTCGATTTCGCGGGCTGTAATACGTTCCGGTTCCAGCGCCTTCATACCGAAGGCACCGAAGTCCAGTTGCGTGCCGCCCTTAGCCGCGCCGTGAATGCGACCTTTATGCTGCTTGCGGTATTTGGTTCGTTTCGGTTGAAGCATGGCTATACTCTTTCAAACTTTAGACCACAGGCGCCGGCGCGTGAGCCGGGGATTGCGGACGCGACTGCTTCTGATCCGTGTTTTCGGCCAGACGCTTCTCGACCGCCATCGGATCATGCTCCATGATCTCGCCCTTGAAGATCCAGACCTTGACGCCACAGGCACCATAGGTCGTCTTCGCGGTGGCCACACCATAGTCGATGTCAGCACGCAGGGTATGCAACGGAACGCGACCTTCACGGTACCATTCCATGCGGGCGATTTCCGCCCCACCCAAACGACCGCCGCAATTGATACGGATGCCCAGGGCGCCCAGACGCATCGCCGACTGAACGGCGCGCTTCATCACACGGCGGAAAGCCACACGGCGTTCGAGCTGCTGGGCGATATTCTCAGCGACCAGCTTGGCATCGATTTCCGGCTTGCGGACTTCGACGATGTTCAGATGCACCTCATCGGTGGTGTATCTCTGAACCTCAGCCTTCAGCTTCTCAATATCGGCACCCTTTTTACCGATCACAACACCCGGACGAGCCGAATGCAGCGAGATACGGCACTTTTTGTGCGGACGCTCGATAATGATGCGGCTGACACCCGCGGCCTTCAGACGTTCCATCAAGTAACTGCGGATCTTGATGTCTTCCTGCAGCAGCTTGCCATATTCTCTTTTGCCGGCGTACCAGCGCGAGTCCCAGGTGCGATTGATGCCAAGTCGCAAACCGGTCGGATTGACCTTCTGACCCATTACGCTTTCTCCTGCTCAGTCGCCGGCGCATCGGTCTGCACCGCTTCACTGGTCGCTGCCTTATCGGCACCTTTTTTAGCCTTGGGCGTCAGCTTACCTTTCTCAGAGACCACAATGGTGATCTGCGAGAACGGCTTCTGGATCCCGGCGCCACGCCCACGGGCACGAGCCTGGAAGCGCTTCATGATAATGTTCTTACCAACCGACGCTTCCGTCACAACCAGATCATCGACGTCGAGATCGTGGTTGTTTTCCGCGTTGGCGATCGCCGACTCCAGAACCTTCTTAACCGACCCAGCAATGCGCTTGGGCGAAAAAGTCAGTTCATTGAGCGCTTTCTCCGCCGTCTTACCACGGATTGCCTGCGCCACAAGCCCTAGCTTGCGCGGAGAGATACGAATTGCGCGGCCAATGGCCTTCGCCTGATAATCGGCGAGAACGCGTTCGCGTGCTTTCTTGCCCATTAGTCCCTCTTCGCTTTCTTGTCGCCCGCCGCGTGGCCATGGAAGGTGCGCGTCGGCGAGAACTCGCCTAACTTGTGACCGACCATATCCTCGGTAACCAGAACGGGAATATGTTTCTTGCCGTTGTAGACACCGAAAGTCAGTCCCACGAACTGCGGCAGAACCGTCGAACGCCGTGACCAGGTCTTGATCACATCCTTGCGCCCGGAACTGCGCGCGGTTTCCGCCTTCTTCAGCAGATCGCCGTCGACGAACGGGCCTTTCCAAACCGAACGTGCCATCTCAAACTATCCTTGCGTCTTGCCGTGGCGCGAACGCACGATGTACTTGGTGGTGCGCTTGTTCTTGCGGGTTTTGGCGCCCTTGGTCGGCTTGCCCCACGGTGTAACCGGGTTGCGGCCGCCCTTGGTACGGCCTTCGCCGCCGCCGTGGGGGTGATCGACTGGGTTCATCGCCGTGCCGCGAACATGGGGGCGTTTGCCCTTCCATACTGCACGACCAGCTTTACTCTCGATCTCGTTCATGTGGTCGGGGTTTGACACCGCGCCCACCGTTGCCATGCAGTCAAGCCGCACTTTGCGCATTTCGCCCGAGTTCAGGCGCAGGATGGCATAACCGGAGTCACGACCAACATACTGCGCATAAGTCCCAGCCGACCGAGCCATCTGGCCACCCTTGAGGGGCTTAAGCTCGACATTGTGCACGATGGTGCCGACGGGCATCGAACCAAGCTTCATTGCGTTGCCGGGTTTGATGTCGACCTTGTCACCAGAGATAACGACATCACCAACGGCCAGGCGCTGCGGCGCCAGGATGTAAGCGAGCTCGCCATCCTTATACTTGAGCAGGGCAATAAAGGCCGTACGATTGGGATCGAATTCCAACCGCTCCACCGTCGCCGGCACACCCAACTTGGTGCGCTTGAAATCGACGATACGATACAGGCGCTTATGCCCGCCGCCGCGATAGCGGACGGTAATACGACCGGTGTTATTGCGGCCGCCCTTAGAAGACTTGCCTTTGGCCAACGTCTTGACCGGACCGCCCTTATGCAGGCCGCTACGGTCAATCAGCACCAGCTGGCGCTGCGCATTGGTTACGGGCCGATAGTGTTTGAGCGCCATCTTATAACCCCGTCGTGATATCGATCTGGTGGCCCTCTTCGAGGGACACGATCGCTTTCTTGGAGTCGCTGCGCGTAAAGCGCACGCCGCGGAACGTCTTGCTCTTGCCCTTGACCCGGACGGTGTTAACCGCCTTGACCTTGACCTTGAACAATTCCTCAACCGCCTTAGCGATCTGCGGCTTGGTCGAGTCCATCGCTACCCGGAAGACAATCTGATTGACTTCCGTCAGCTTGGTCGCCTTTTCGGTAATCACCGGCGACAGAATGACATCGTGCACGGTCTTCATGCCAGACGCTCCTCGATCGATTTGACCGCCGCCGCCGTCAGCACCAGCGTGTTTTTGCGCATGATGTCGTAGACATTGATACCGGCCACCGGAACCAGCGACACCGCCGCCAGGTTACGAGCAGACAACGCGAACTTGTCATCGAAGGTGCCATCAACCACCAGGGCATTCTCGACACCCAGGGCCTTCAGCTGCTTCGCCAAAGAGTTGGTCTTGACTTCGTTGACGGCAGCCTCGCTGAGGATCACCAGCGCACCCTTCTGGGCCTTAGCCGAGAGAGCATGCTTGAGACCAAGCGCACGGACCTTCTTGGGAAGATCAAAAGCATGGCTATGCGGCACGGGGCCCATTGCCTTGGCACCACCAACATACTGCGACACGGTACGACTGCCGTGACGAGCCTGGCCAGTGCCCTTCTGCTTGTAGACCTTCTTGTGCGTCCGGTTGACTTCGGCGCGGGTCAGCATCGCATGGGTGCCGGCACGACGCTTGGCCAGCTGCCACACGATAACACGCTGGATCAGGTCGGCGCGGGGTTCGAGACCGAACACCGCATCGGCGAGTTCGACGTCGCCCTTGGCCTGATTATCGAGGGAAAAGACTTTCGTTTTCATGCTTTAGCCCTCAACCACCTTAGCTTCGCGCTTCTTAACTGAAGCGGGGATCGGAGCATCCTTGGGCAGCGCCTGCTTGACCGCATCGCGCACCATAACCCAGCCCCCTTTGGAGCCCGGCACAGCGCCGCGCACCATGATCAGTCCGCGGTCGACATCGACCTTGGCGATCTCGAGGTTGAGCGTGGTAACACGGTCAACGCCGTAATGCCCGTGCATCTTCTTATTCTTGAAGGTTTTGCCCGGATCCTGACGGCCACCGGTACCACCAAGCGAACGATGCGAGATCGACACGCCGTGGGTGGCTTCCAAACCGCGGAAGTTCCAACGCTTCATAGCGCCGGTAAAACCGCGACCAATGGTAACGCCGGTCACGTCAACCTTCTGGCCAGCAACGAAATGATCCGCCTGGATCAAATCGCCGACATCCAAGAGATTCTCAGGATCGACGCGGAATTCCGCCAACTTCTTCTTAGGCTCGACTTCGGCCTTGGCAAAGTTACCACGGTCGGCCTTGGTCAAACGCTTCGGCTTGGCAAAACCCGACCCGAGCTGAACAGCTGTGTAGCCATCAGTCTCGGCGGTACGCCGCGCCACGACCTGACAGCCATCGAGCTTCAGAACCGTGACCGGCACATGCTTACCGTCTTCCAGAAAAAGACGGGTCATGCCAACCTTCTGCGTGATGACGCCTGTGCGCATCGCGCTACTCCTTAAAGCTTGATCTCGACATCAACACCAGCCGCCAGGTCGAGCTTCATCAGCGCGTCGACCGTTTGCGGCGTCGGATCGATGATATCGAGCAGACGCTTGTGGGTACGGATTTCAAACTGTTCACGGCTCTTCTTATCGACGTGCGGTGAACGGTTAACCGTGAAACGCTCAAAGTTTGTCGGCAGCGGAATCGGACCGCGGACCTGCGCACCAGTGCGTTTCGCCGTATTTACGATCTCCCGCGTCGAATTATCGAGGATGCGGTGATCGAAGGCCTTAAGCCGGATACGGATATTCTGACCTTGCATAGATTAACTCTCCGAGACGGCCAACGGCCGAATTTCCGGCCCCTACTTTATGATCGAAGCGACGACACCGGCACCAACTGTGCGGCCGCCTTCGCGGATAGCGAAGCGAAGCTTTTCTTCCATCGCAATCGGAACGATCAGATCAACTTCAATCGTAATGTTGTCGCCAGGCATCACCATCTCGGTGCCTTCCGGCAACTTCACCATACCCGTCACGTCCGTCGTACGGAAGTAGAACTGCGGACGATAGTTGGTGAAGAATGGCGTATGACGGCCACCCTCTTCTTTCGTCAGGATATAGGCTTCTGCCATAAACTGGGTATGCGGGGTCACCGTACCCGGCTTCGACAGAACCTGACCACGTTCGACACCATTACGGTCAACACCGCGCAACAGCGCACCGATGTTGTCACCGGCCTGGCCCTGATCGAGCAGCTTGCGGAACATTTCAACGCCGGTAACCGTGGTCGTCGACGTCGGCTTCATACCGACGATCTCAACCGTTTCACCAACCTTGACAACGCCACGCTCAACACGACCGGTCACAACCGTACCACGGCCCGAGATCGAGAAAACGTCTTCGATCGGCATCAGGAACGGCAGCTCAACCGGACGATCCGGCTGCGGAATATAGGCGTCAACTTCAGCCATCAGCTTCAGGATCGCTTCACGACCGAGTTCCGGGCTCTTGTCTTCCAGAGCACACAGCGCCGAACCACGAACGATCGGGATATCGTCGCCGGGGAACTGATAGCTCGACAGAAGCTCACGAACTTCCATCTCGACCAGATCCAGCAGCTCCGGATCATCGACCATGTCGCACTTGTTCATGAAGACGACCAGCGCGGGCACGCCAACCTGGCGGGCCAGAAGGATGTGTTCGCGCGTCTGCGGCATCGGGCCGTCAGCTGCCGAAACAACCAGAATCGCGCCATCCATCTGCGCCGCACCCGTGATCATGTTCTTCACATAGTCAGCATGGCCGGGGCAATCAACGTGCGCATAATGACGGTTCGCCGTCTCATACTCGACGTGTGCCGTCGAAATCGTGATGCCGCGAGCCTTTTCTTCAGGCGCCTTATCAATCTGGTCGTACGCCGTGAACGTCGCACCGCCAGATTCAGCCAGCACCTTCGTGATCGCCGCCGTCAGCGTTGTCTTGCCGTGGTCGACGTGACCAATCGTCCCGATGTTGCAATGCGGCTTCGTCCGCTCGTATTTGGCCTTCGCCATGGTGGTCTTCTCCGTATCCCGACGTTAGGTGTACTTCTTCGTAATCTCTTCCGCGATAGCCTGCGGAACTTGCTCATAATGGTCGAACTGCATCGAGTACTGCGCGCGACCTTGCGACATCGAACGCAGAGTATTGATGTAGCCGAACATGTTCGCCAGCGGCACCATTGCGGTGACGATCTGGGCGTTGCCGCGGCTGTCGGTGCCCTGCACCTGACCACGGCGGGAATTCAGGTCGCCAATGACGCCGCCGAGGAATTCCTCAGGTGCCACAACTTCGACCTTCATGATCGGCTCAAGCAGCTTGACCGCCTTCTTTTCCGCGAGTTCGCGGAACGCCGCGCGGGCAGCGATATCGAAGGTCATCGCGTTCGAGTCAACTTCGTGGAACGCACCGTCGATCAGACGAGCCCCGAAATCGATCACCGGGAAGCCGGCCATCAAACCAGTTTCTTTCTGGACCTTGATGCCTTTTTCAACGGACGGAACGAATTCCTTCGGAACCGCACCACCGACGACCTTATTCTCGAACACATAGCCCGACCCAGCCGGTAACGGCTCGAATTCGATCTTAACCCGGGCAAACTGACCAGCACCGCCGGTCTGCTTCTTGTGGGTGTAATCGACCGTAACCGCACGCGAGAGGGTTTCGCGATACGCAACCTGCGGCGCGCCGACATTGCAATCGACCTTGTAGGTACGGCGCAAAATGTCGACCTTAATGTCGAGGTGCAGTTCGCCCATGCCCTTCAGGATGGTCTGGCCCGAATCGACGTCAGACGAGACGCGGAACGAGGGATCTTCCTGGGCCAGACGCTGCAGCGCCATCGCCATCTTTTCCTGGTCACTCTTGGTCTTGGGTTCGATGGCAACCTCGATCACGGGATCGGGGAATTCCATCTTTTCCAGGATGATCGGATTGTTCGGATCGCACAGCGTCTCACCGGTGGTGGTCAGCTTGAGGCCCGCGAAAGCGACGATGTCGCCGGCATAGGCCTCTTTAACGTCCTCACGATCATTGGCATGCATGCGGAGCATACGGCCAACGCGTTCCGTCTTGTCCTTGACCGAATTCAGAACGCCCGTACCGGAAGTCACCATGCCCGAATAGATGCGCACGAAGGTGATCGAACCGACAAAGGGGTCGTCCATGATCTTGAACGCCAAACCCGAGAAGGGTTCTTTGTCATCAGACTTGCGTTCGGCTTCCTGCTCATCCTTGCCCGGGATATGACCCTTGACCGGCGGAACATCGAGCGGCGACGGCAGATAGTCGACAACGGCGTCGAGCAGCGGCTGAACACCCTTATTCTTGAAGGCCGAACCGCACATAACCGGCACGAACTTGAAGTTATTGGTGCCCTTGCGGATGCAGCGCTTGATGTCTGCAACGCTCGGCACGGTGCCTTCAAGATAGGCTTCAAGCAGCGCTTCGTCCTCTTCCACGGCCATCTCAATGAGCTGGGTGTGGAGTTCGGCAGCCTTATCAGCATACTCAGCCGGAATTTCGACTTCGTCGTACTTCGCACCGAGCTGCTCTTCGTGCCAGACCAGAGCCTTCATCGACACGATGTCGATAATGCCCTTGAAGTCGGCTTCCGCGCCAATCGGCCACGCGATAACCATCGGGCGGGTGCCCAGACGGTCGATCATCATCTGGACGCAACGGGCAAAATCGGCGCCCATGCGGTCCATCTTATTGACGAAGCAGATACGCGGAACATTGTACTTGTCGGCCTGACGCCAGACGGTTTCCGACTGCGGTTCAACACCAGCAACCGCGTCAAACACCGCCACAGCACCGTCCAGCACGCGCATCGAACGTTCCACCTCGATGGTGAAGTCGACGTGGCCAGGGGTGTCGATGATGTTGATGCGATGGTCACGCCAATAGCAGGTCGTTGCCGCCGACGTGATGGTGATGCCGCGCTCCTGCTCCTGCT
Organism: Micropepsis pineolensis; assembly: GCF_055392125.1. Classification (NCBI taxonomy): domain Bacteria; kingdom Pseudomonadati; phylum Pseudomonadota; class Alphaproteobacteria; order Micropepsales; family Micropepsaceae; genus Micropepsis; species Micropepsis pineolensis. Next base: position 1,432,922 of record NZ_AP042408.1, on the reverse strand, counting down.
CCATAAAGTCCATAGTAGCAGCGCCGTCATGGACTTCGCCGATCTTATGACTCTTACCGGTGTAGTAGAGGATGCGCTCGGTCGTTGTCGTCTTGCCGGCGTCGATGTGCGCGGCAATACCGATATTGCGATAGTCTGCGAGCGGGGTTGTGCGAGGCATATTAAACTTCCCGGATCCTTACCAACGATAATGGGAGAAGGCGCGATTGGCCTCTGCCATCTTGTGGGTATCTTCGCGCTTCTTAACGGCGTTACCGCGGTTGGCTGCGGCATCGAGAATTTCACCAGACAGGCGGCCGGTCATCGTGGTTTCGCCACGCTTACGGGCAGAACCGATGATCCAGCGGATCGCCAGAGCCCGCGAACGGTCAAGGCGAACTTCCACCGGCACCTGATAGGTAGCACCACCAACGCGGCGCGAACGAACTTCCAGCGCAGGGCTGACGTTCTTCAGGGCCTCGTGGAAGACCTGCAGCGGATCCTGCTTGGTCTTGTCCTGAATGACGTCGAAGGCGCCGTAGAGAATGTTCTCAGCGCAAGACTTCTTACCGTCATACATTAGGCTATTCATAAACTTGGCAACAACCAGATCACCAAACTTGGCATCCGGGTTGATTTCGCGACGATCTGCGCGGCGACGACGAGCCATAACTAAACCCTCTCTTACTTCGGACGCTTAGCGCCATAAAGCGAACGGCGCTGTTTGCGATCCTTGACGCCCTGCGTGTCGAGCACACCACGAATGATGTGGTAGCGCACGCCAGGTAAGTCCTTCACGCGGCCGCCGCGGATCAGCACAACCGAGTGCTCCTGCAGATTGTGGCCTTCGCCAGGAATGTAGGTCAGCGCTTCGTAGCCATTGGTCAGACGCACCTTGGCAACTTTACGCAAGGCCGAGTTCGGCTTTTTCGGCGTCGTGGTATAGACGCGCGTACAAACTGCCCGCTTCTGGGGGCACTCTTGCAGTGCCGGAACCTTATTGCGCTTGGGCTTTACGCCCCGCGGCTTGCGGATCAACTGGTTGATCGTCGGCATTCGTCTTCCCGTTTTCTCCGACGGCTGAACCGCCGCCTTCGACTTCGATTATTGCCGGGCACACCATGTGTTCGGCAACGACTAAACCGGACTCGGACAATTCCCCGTACCGGGAAGCTGTCCGCTCCGTAAAAAGCGCGGAGGACTTGAGGCCCGAGGGCCAAACAAGTCGCGCGATCTCACGCGTTTCACTGACTTTCCAACATCGTTTCCGCGAAACCGCAGACGGCCTGTTTACGAAAGGTGGCGCTGTATAGGCGGAACTCGGGGGACAGGTCAAGGGCCATAGGCCAAAATCGCCTCTTAAACGCTATATTCGATTAACCCGGCACCCCACAGCCCGGCCAGCGCCCCGCCGTTCCAGCCCGGCACAGTCCACAGGATTATCCACAGATCGGTGGTTATCGCTTTTTTACCTTGAATCTGTTCATATTTTTCCAATATAGCCATGGTAGTTGACGTAATTGATCGGAAAAGGGCAAGCTGAAGCCCGCCAGGTTAAGGAACCCCCATGATCCTCTGTATGTGTAGCCGAATGACGGATGCCCAGGTGCGTGAAGCCGCCGCCAAAGGGGCCAAAACCGTCGCAGACGTGTTCCGAGTCTTAAATAAGCGGCGCAGCTGCGGCCAATGCAGCGACGATATAGAATCGGTGCTCGATCAGGTGAAGGCAGAAAACGCCAAGCAGAAGGCACCCGCCGCGGAATAGCTGGCCCAATGGGCAGCCTGCGGGTGAAGAATCGTCTGCCCCTTAAAGCAGACTGACTAGCGATTCACCGGCAGTTTATTGACGTCATAGCCCGGGCCGAAATCGATCAGCAGGATCGGCCCCAGATCCAGCGTCTGGATTCCGGTGGCAAAATTGAGCGATCCGCCCATCGTCGCCTTGCTATAGTCCCTCGATGCCACCGCCTTCACATAATACATCTTCCACTGACTGCTCAGCACCAGCGTCTCCTGCGCCCCCAGACTGGTATAGGGCGCGGCGGATTCCTGCAGCCGGGCCAGCAGGGTGATCGTGTTCTGCCCGGCAGGCGGCACCACCGCCCGTGCCCAGAAGGCCAAAAGCAGCACATCCCCCCTGGCCACCGGTTTTACGTTGCCCGCCATACCGCCGGCATCCCAGGGATTCGCCCCTTCGGCAGAAACGGTAACCCGCTCCGCCGTGCCACCCTGCACCGTCTTGTCGGCAATCAGCTCCCCCTTAGCGATGGCGCCAAACACCGCCCAGCCGCGGGCCGGATCGTTCACCATGCGGCTAGCCAGATCGCCCGCCCCGCTCGCGCCACCGGAACCAGAAGCTTCCTGCGCGAGAAGTGGGAGCGATACCATACCCAGAAAAACCAAAACACACAGCAGAAACAACCACTTTGTCGCCTTCACAGCCGTTACTCCCCGGTAATTTTACTTTTTATTATGGAAGAATTGTGCGGTGGGATGACGCAGATTACAACCTAAAAATGCACCTCTGCAGCAGATATGCTTGTTGACGACTTTATGTAGCCGACAGCCCACATCTGCACATGCCAGAAAGCCGAAGAATGCCGATGCCCTTCAGAAACAAACTCCACACTGCAGTGGCGGTGCTTTGCCTTTTGGGGCTGGGCATCCCCGCACAGACCAATGACGCACAGGCCAATGACGCACCTCGGCCCCCCACCGCAGAGAAGTGTCTCAAAACGACCGGGGCGGCGGCACAGGCCTCCTGTCAGGCCGCACTGAACGAGCTGCGGGCCGAAGCGACGGCGCATCCGAAAAGCGCATCCCCCCGCTTTATGCTGGCGGTGGCAGAGCTGCGCGCGGGCGAGATTGCGCAAGGCGAAGCCGATGCGGCGGCGGCCCTGTGCCTGCAGGATTCGATTGAAGGGCTGCTGCTTCGCGATGGTGTCGCTGTCGATGTAGACAACCCACAGATGAGCACCCTCTATGCCGCCGATCAGGCTGACCGCGCCCCCAGCACCCAGTGGACTGAAGAAAACAGCCTTCGGGTATACAAACAGGATCAGGTACGGCGAGGACAGACCCGCACCATGTTGGAACAGCACCAACTGCACAGCGGTAATGACTATCTCCACGCCGCCTTTATCTTTCAGCATGGCGAGACGCCCGCCGATTATATGCTGGCCCACATACTGGCGATGACGGCGATGACACGGGGAAACGGATCGGACAACCACGGTCAGACAGCGGCCTGGATAGCGGCCGCCACGCTCGACCGCTATCTGCTGGAAACCAAACAGAAACAGGTTTTCGGCACCCAGTTCAGCAGTGAAAAAGACAGCCCGGAAATGGAATTAAGTCCGGCTGATCTGGGGCAGATCCCGGACGAGGTCCGCGGGGCCTTCGGGGTCCCCTCCGTTGCGGAGGGGTTAAAGATGATCCGCACCCTGAACCACAGCAACGGCAAGGACGACAAGAAGTAGTTACCTCTGCCCGACCCGCGGTCTGCGCAGCGCCAACTACAACCAGATATCCGGCAGCAGGCTAGCGCGCGCAGCCGATTACCGCATGATGAAGCCGCCATCCACCGAGATGGACTGGCCAGTTACATAGCTCGCGGCGTCGCTGCAAAGCCAAAGGACCACATTCGCGATCTCCTCGGGGCGACCGACACGTCCCATCGGGATGCTCTTTTCCATCGCACTGAGCGCATCGCCTTGACCGCCAGCCACCATCTCGTCGGCCATCGGTGTCCAAATGAGCCCAGGGCAGATGGCATTGATGCGAATACCGCGGGCACCATACTCAAGCGCTGCACTCTTGGTAAACCCAAGAATACCGTGCTTGGCCGCGTGATATATCCCGCGCTCAGCTCCCCCGACCAACCCACCAAGCGAGGAACAATTGACGATCACGCCCTCGCCTTGCTTGCGCATCTGCTGCAGTTCGAACTTCATACAACTCCACTCGCCGCGAAGATTAATTCCCATAACGCGGTCGTAATCCTCACGGGTAGTATCAGCCGTCTCAGCCAGTACATTCTGAACGCCCGCATTGTTATAAGCGGCGTCGAGACGGCCGAAAGCCGAAATCGTCTGCGCAACCATCGCTTCGACCTGATCGTCCTGCGACACATCGCAATGGATCGCGAGGACTTTATGACCTTGTGCAGCGAGTTCATCGGCAGCGACACGCACAGCATCCCCGTGCCAATCCGCCATAGCAACGACTGCGCCGCTTTCTGCGAAAGCTTTAGCCGTGGCGAGGCCGATCCCGGAAGAAGCACCCGTAATCAGGGCTACTTTTCCCGAAAAATCAAAAGAAACAGTCATAATCAATTCTCCTGGAGCTTGCCCGCCCAGAAACCGACGCCTGGCGCACGTCGCGGTCGACCGTTTAAGGCGCGGCATTATAGTCCAACTTTAGGATCCGGATCGCCCGACCAATAGCCAGAGAAAATGGCATGGACTTATGAGATGAACTCATCAATCAGCCAACGAAATGAATATAGACACATATTTTAAATGACCGCGACATGGCGCGTATCAGTATATAATTAACGCCCGGCTCGCTTTCACACGGGCAGCATCACACCCCGGCGACGGCCCAGTCGCGCACCTGCGCCGCCAGCCCTTTCAGGGTGGCGACCACATCGGCCAGCCGGGCCTTGGGCCCCATCTGGTCACGAATCCATTCCTCGGCCACCGGGCGGGCGCATTCCCACATGTCAAAGTCGGCATCAAGGCCGCGGGCGACGCCTTCCACCACCACCATGGTCTTCTGTAACAGCAGAAGCTGGGGCTGGGTCTGCATGCCAAAGCGCCGCGTGGTGTCGAACAGCTGCTGCAACAGGGCGGCCATTGAAATCTCGCGCGGCGGGCGGGTCAGCACCGGCTCGGCAATGGCGCGCAGGGCCTGCGCCAGCACGGCCTCGTCATGGGCCGCACTGACCGTGCCATAGGCGATATGGGCGCGGGCGACGCGGGCATAGTCGCGCTGCAAAAAGCCCAGCAGCACATCGGCCATAAAGCGGCGGGTCTTCAGATCCAGCCGCCCCATGATGCCAAAATCCACCACTGCGATACGGCCATCGGCGGTCGCAAAGACGTTGCCGGGATGCATGTCGGCGTGGAAATAGCCGTCACACAGCGCCGAGCGCAGCAGGCGGCGCACCAGCGCCAGCGCCAGCACTTTGGGGTCGAGCCCCGCAGCTTCCAGCGCCGCTTTGTCGCTGATCTTGATGCCATCGATCCATTCGGTGGTCAGCACGCGCTGGGCGGTACGTGACCAGTCCACTGCCGGAACGTGAAACTCGGCATCCGTCTTGGTGCGGTCGGCCAGTTCCGAGGCCGCAGCGGCTTCCATCCGCAGATCCAGCTCGATCGTCACCGCATCGGCCAGCGTCTCAACCACCGCGACAAAGCGTAAGCGCCGCGCCTCAGCCGAGAAACGCTCGGCCAGCCGGGCGGCATAGGCAAAGGCGGCCATGTCTTTGGCAAAGGCCGCCTCGATCGCCGGGCGGAGCACCTTGACCGCCACCTTGCGCGGGGGATCATCCCGGGTCAGCGCCGGGTGAACCTGCGCAATCGAGGCGGCGGCCACCGGCTCGCCAAATTCGGCAAACAGATTCTTGACGGACTTGCCCAAAGACTGCGCCACCACCTGCGCCGCATCGACCGTTGAAAAGGGTGTCAGCTTATCCTGCAACGCCGACAGGGCGGCGGCGGTCTCGGCCCCGACGACATCGGGGCGACAGGCCAGCACCTGACCCAGCTTGATCGCCGTCGGCCCCAGACTTTCGAGCGCCCGGGTCAGGCGGATACCGACCGGCCCCTCCGCCTTACTGGAAAACAGTCCGCGCACCAGCCGCAACGGCCAGGGGTAGCGCGCCGCAACCTCGCGCGGCAGCAGCACGTCATACGAACCCAGCCCCTGAGCAATCTGCCACAGGCGGGCGATATGACCCAACGCCGCCATCAGACCTTCCATGCCGAATGCAGGGCCGCGATACCACAGGACAGGTTGCGGTACTTGGCCAGTGACAGCCCGGCAGATTCGATCATGTCCTTGAAGGTTTCCTGCGGCGGAAAGCGGCGGATGCTCTCGATCAGATATTGATAGGAATCCGCATCACCGGTGACGACATAGCCGACCTTGGGCAGCACGGCGAAAGAATAGCGGTCATAGAGTTTGGCCAGTGCGGGTACAGCCACCTGCGAAAACTCCAGACACAGAAACCGCCCGCCGGGTTTGAGCACCCGCGCGGCTTCGGACAAGGCCTTGTCGATATGGGTCACGTTCCGGATACCAAACGAGATGGTGTAGGAATCGAAACTGTTATCGGGGAACGGCAGGCTTTCCGCACTGCCCTGAACCCAGCTGACGGCATGCTCCCCCGCCTTGTCGGCGCGCTTCTTGCCCTCGGCCAGCATGTCGGGATTGATGTCGCACACCGTGACCGCCGCATCCCCGCCGTGGCGGCGGGCGCGGGCCGCGATCTTGAAGGCGATATCACCGGTACCACCGGCCACATCGAGCGATTTCCAGCCCGCTTGCGGATTGAGCCAGTCGATCATCGCCGCCTTCCACAAACGGTGGATGCCGACGCTCATCAGATCGTTCATCAGATCATAGCGGCTGGCGACCGAAGAAAAGACCTCGGCCACTAGCGATTCTTTCTGACCTTCCGGCACTTCGCGAAAGCCGAAGGAGGCGGTGTGTTTGTTCGCAGTCATGAGCGGACCATAGCGAAAACCCATCCGGGTGACCAGCCTTGCGGGCACGTTCTTACAGGCCACCGGTCACAGGCAATCTTCCACATATTCGACCGATTTTGTCAGCCCGGCGCGAAAGTTACGCACGACACCTTTCTCGGCTTCGAAAAGCAGGGCACGGCTCCGTTGGGGGCCGTAAACCTCCATATAAAGCCAGTCCTCCGGCGCATCGGGATGCGGCGAGATCCGAAGCTGAGAACCATAGGTCTTCTGCACTTCCATCACACTGGAGCCGACCCCGATTCCCTTATCCGTACGGATGCTGCCATCCGTCACCGTAATCCGGGTGATGATACCGTTCTCGATCATGTAATCGACCCCACCGGCCTGCCCGTCGGCACGGGAGGCGACGAAGCACCCCGCCATGCCCACTTCCTCGCCGGTGATCAGACTGGTGCCGAGCGCGGTTTCAGCATCGACCACGCGCATCCCCACGCGCACCGGCGCAAGACCGGCAAAGTTCAGCGCAACGCTGGCAGCCCCGGCCGCGGCGCTGGCCGCGGTCAGAAGTACACCGCCGAAGATCAGCCCGGCCCAAAGAATCGATTTACGCATAAAGCCTCATGCCATGAAGGGTTATCCCACCCGCAGACACGTCATAAATTGCTCTTGCAATCGGCGCCAGTACGATACTCTTGGACGAGCAGCCTTACCCATTACTGGCCCCCCGTTACTGGCCCCAAGGATCGCACTGTGCCCGAATTACCCGAGGTTGAAACCGTGATGCGGGGCCTGATGCCCGCGCTGGAAGGTAAAATGCTGGTCAATGTCCAGCAGAGAAGCCCAGCCCTGCGGGTGCCCTTTCCACCGCGCTTTGCCAAACGGCTCACCGGACGAACCGTGACGGCCTTACGCCGCCGGGCCAAATACATTCTGGCCAATCTGGATGATGGCGAAACCCTGATCATCCATCTGGGCATGACCGGGCGGATGCTGATCAGCCCGCGGGACGGCGCGGCCAGCCCCGGCAAACATGACCATGTCGTCTTCACCACCGACACGGCGCAGGTGATCTTTCACGATCCGCGTCGTTTCGGTCTGATGACACTCGTCTGGACCGCACAGCTTGAGGAGAACCCGCTCTTTGCCGGGCTGGGGCCGGAACCGCTGGAGCGCAGCTTCACCCCGAAGGTGCTGGCCGCAGCGCTTAAAAATAAGAAGACGCCGCTCAAAGCCGCCCTGCTCGACCAGCGGGTGGTGGCGGGCTTAGGCAATATCTATGTCAGCGAGGCTTTGTTCGAGGCCCATTTACACCCCGAACGACTGGCCGGAACCGTGGCCGACTGTGCCCCGCTTACCGCCGCGATTAAGAAAGTGCTGAAAGCGGCAATCCGGGCGGGCGGATCGACGTTGCGCGATTACCGCCATGCCGATGGCAGCCTGGGCTATTTCCAACATAATTTTACGGTCTACGATCGCACCGGCCAGCCCTGCCCGGTCTGTGGCACCCCCATCAAACGGATCGTGCAGTCGGGCCGCTCAAGCTATTTCTGCCCGACGTGCCAGAAGTAACGGGGCAGACATCGCCGACAAAAAACAGGCCCGGACATCCCGGGCCTGTCGTTTTATTTGCGCGTATTATGACCAGGTAGCTTCGATCAGGCCCTTATGCAGTTCAATAGCTGGCGTATCGGTCCAGACACCGTATTCAGCATGCCCTGTAGCCCCCCAGATACCGTCCAGCGAGAAGCTCAGTGTCGGGATGCTTGATGCACCGGGAATATTGGGCAGCGCCTTGCCGTGCAGGCCAAACAACTGCTTAGCGGTGCCAAGCCCGGTCGAATGGGTCTTACCTTCGAACGTCACAGCAAAAGACCGCTTCTTGATGCTGTCGGTATAGTGACCAACACCGGCCACATCGCTGCCGGACACGACAAGATGGACGGTCAGCACCACACCGTCGTCGGTCGCATTAATCTTCAACGCACCAATTTTTACGTCACTCATTTCACCCTCCACATTAGTTAAATTAGTAATTTTACATAATACAACCCAGAAATCAGGTTTACAACTATAGATTTTATAAATATGTTTGAAGCAATTAATGCGTGCACATGTCATTTCCTCGACAAATCTGCCTCGCAATGGCACTAAGTGGCTATGGCCACGATTTCCGTCACCGACAACATCACCCTCGACGAAGCCGAACTGACCGAGAGCTTTGTCCGCGCCGAAGGACCGGGCGGGCAGAACGTTAATAAGGTGTCGAGCGCGGTGCAGTTGCGTTTCAACGCGGCCTTGTCCCTCAGCCTGCCCGAGCCGGTGCGCTTCCGCCTGATGCAGGCGGCGGGCACCAAGCTGACCAAAGACGGGGTAATTGTGATTACCGCTCAGCGCTTTCGCGATCAGCCGCGCAACCGGGCCGATGCGCGGGCACAATTGTTTGCCATGATCCGCGCGGCGGCGGTCGAACCCAAATACCGCCGCAAGACCCGGCCCACCCGCGCCTCGAAGGAAGAACGCCTCGGCGACAAGAAAAGCCGTGGCCGTATCAAGGCGGGCCGGGGCCGCCCCGGGCTGGATTAGCCCTGACAGATCGGACCACGCTCTGATAAAGCATCCCATGTGATGAAACAGGCTACCATCCCCCTGCCCGATTGTGCATAATACGTCAAATATTAAGGGGGGATGCTTGGGCGTTGGCTTGGCCACACCGCAAGCGCTTTGCGCCCCATTGCATCCGGGATGGCGCGTCACATGCACGAAACCACCAACATCGCACAGCCCCCGCCCGGGCCACCGGCAGCGATGCTGTACCAGCATCTGACCGAACAGTTTCAGGCCGATCCGGACTTGCGCTTTCATCATGGCACCGCCTTGCTGCAGCTGGGCCGCACCGAGGAAGGCATCGCCGATCTGACCCGCGCGCTGGCACAAAAGCCCGATCAGCCGATGGCGCTGGCCCATCTTGGCAACGGCTTACGCGATCAGGGCCTTCTGCAGGAAGCGATCGACAAATACAGCCGCGCCATTGCGCTCAAACCCGGTTACGCCGTGGCGTTTTATAACCGCGCCAACGCCCGCTACGAACTCAAGGACATGGTTGGCGCACTGGCCGATTACGATCAGGCCATTGCCCTGCGTCCAGAGATGATTGAAGCCTATATCAACCGGGGCAACCTGCTGCACGGACTGGGGCAGACCACACGGGCTTTGGCGGATTTTGATCGCGTTGTCGCCTTGCAGCCGGATGATGCTGAAAGTCATAACCGTCGTGGCAACATTCTTTTGGCGCTGCACCGCCCGGCCGAGGCGCTGGCAAGCTATGACAAAGCCCTCGCCCTCCGGCACGATTATGCCGATGCCCATAACAACCGCGGCAACGCGCTTGCCGCCATGGGTCGCAGGACTGAGGCGCTCGACGCGTTCCGCCGCGCCATCGCCATTCGACCGGGATATGCCGAAACCTATTATAACCGCGCCGACATCTGGACCGCCATGACGACCTCTGGTATCCCGGTAGAAGGATTTTCCGCCAACCAGCGCGCAGATGTTGGAACAGCGTCGCCTACAGGATCTGCGAGCGACTAAAACAAGGGTTTGCCCGAACCTGAACGGCGGATGGCGTACAGCATGAGTGATACATCCGAAACCGATCCGAATACGATCTTCCGCATGGCGGTAGCACTGCATCAGGAAGGCAACATCACCCTTGCCGCCGAGGTGTATGAGCGACTGCTCGAACATTTTGCCAGCGATCCCGGTTTGCTGTTTCAGCTCGGTACCGCATGCCTGCAACTGGGCCGTACGGAGGAAGGCATCAAATATCTCGCCCGCACACTGTCGATCAAACCCGATCAGCCGATGGCGCTGGCCAATCTGGGCAACGGGTTGCAAAGCCTTGGCAACCTGCCCGAGGCGCTGGCCTGTTTTGAACGGGTGGTGGCGCTCGATCCAACCTCGGTCAAAGCGTACAATAATCTCGGCAATGCGCTGCGCGATCTTGGCCGGCCACAGGACGCGCTGGAGCAATACAGCCGCGCCATTGCGCTGAAACCCGATTACGCCGAAGCCTTTTATAACCGCGCCAACGCCAGACGGGATGTGGACGACATCTCCGGGGCGCTGGCCGATTATAGTCAGGCCCTGACGCTGCGCCCGCAAATGGCCGAAGCCTATATCAACCGCGGCAGTCTGCTGATCAGCACCGGAGCCACCGAACCGGCGTTAGCCGATTTCGATCGGGTGATCGCCCTGCGCCCCGATCTGGCCGAGGCCCATAACAATCGCGGCAACATTTTTCTGACGCTACACCGCCCGAAAGAGGCTCTGGCGTGTTTTGAAACCGCCGTCGCCCTGAAACCCGATTATGCCGAGGGCCACAGTAATCGTGGCAACGCACTCTATGCGCTGGGCCGGATGGACGCGGCATTACAGGCCTTTGAACACGCCATCGCCCTCAGGCCCGACTTTGCGGAAGCCCATTATAATATGGCGAACACGCTGGTCGCACTGAAACGCAGCGAGGAAGCCATTGGCGCCTTTACCGCCGCCACCACCATCCGCCCCGACTATGCCGAGGCGTATTATAACCGCGCCAGTGCGTTACTCGCGCTGAAACGCCCGGCGGAAGCCTTAACCGGTTTCGACATTGCCCTGTCACTGGGATTGTCAGCGCAGACGTCATCGGCACCAGCCACCTCGTCCGGACCGGTCAACCTGACCAATGCGGATATTCACAATAATCGCGGCAACGCACTGATGGCCTTACATCGGCCGGAAGAAGCGCTGGCGTCCTATCTTGAGGCCATCGCCGGAAGAGAAAACTTTGCCGAAGCGCATTACAATGCGGCCAGTGCCCTATTGGATCTGAGGCGGCCAGAGGGGGCACTGGAACGCTGCGACGAAGCCATCGCCATGGATGACAGCAATCCCTCGGCCCACAATATCCGCGGCGTTACCTTGCTCGATTTGCTTTTGCCGCAGGATGCCATCGCCGCGTTTGATCGCGCCATTGCCTTACGGACGGACTTTGCCGAAGCCATCAGCAACCGTGCGCTGGCGCTCAAAAGCCTGAAGCGTTTCGGCGAGGCACTGGCCGAGCTCGATCGGGCCTATGCACTGAACAGGACACTGTCGTCGATCCCGTGGAACAAATCGCTGATCACGCTGCTACAGGGCGATCTGATCGAAGGCTGGCAACTTTACGAATGGCGCTGGGAGGGGTCCAAAATGCAGGAAGACCGCCCCAGCTATACCCAGCCGTTATGGACCGGGGCCGAAGCGCTGGATGGCAAAACCATTCTGCTGCATGCCGAGCAGGGCTTTGGCGATACCCTGCAATTCATCCGCTATTGTCCGCTGGTGGCGCGCCGGGGGGCCAAGGTGCTGGTGGTGGTGCAACCGGCGCTGTACGAATTGTTTCAGTCGCTGCCGGGCGATTATCAACTTTTCATCGATGGCGCGACGCTGCCGCCCTTTGATCTGCAATGCCCGCTGATGAGCCTGCCGCGCGCCTTTGCCACCACGCTCGATACCATCCCGGCGGAAGTGCCCTATCTTGCACCGGACCGGGCCCGGCTGGCCGACTGGCAGCACCGCCTTGGTGAAAAGCGTAAAGCGCGCATCGGTCTGGTGTGGTCGGGGCGCTCGGAATATGCCCCGGATCGCGCCCGCAGCCTGCGGCTGGAGCAGCTTAGCCCGCTGCTCGACCTGCCGCTGGAATTTCACGTCCTACAAAAAGAAATCCGCGATTACGATGCGGCGATCCTCGACCACTTTGCCAATGTCACCACCCATTGCGAAGCGCTCAGGGATTTCTCGGACACCGCGGCGCTGACCGCCCAGATGGATCTGGTTATCGCGGTTGATACCTCGGTGGCGCATCTGGCCGGGGCCATCGGCAAACCATTCTGGGTGTTACTGCCCTATGTGCCGGACTGGCGCTGGCGGCTCGATCGTGCCGACAGCCCGTGGTACCCGACGGCGGAACTTTTCCGCCAGCCCGCCAACACCGATTGGGATAGCGTGATCGCCACCGTGACCAGACAATTGGCGGCGCGCTTTATCGGGCCATGACCGACCCCGCCCTTTTGTTTGGTCAGGCCGTGACGCTGCACCGGGCCGGACACAGCGCCGAAGCCGCCACGATCTATCGGCAATTGCTTGCGCAGTTTCCCGGACATGGCCCGCTGCTCGATTTGCTGGGGACGGCGGAAATTCAAACGGGCCATCCCGAGGATGGCGTGGCACACATCGGCGACGCCCTGCACAGGCTGGGGCTGCAACCACCCGTTCTGTCGCATCTGGGCACCGGCTTACAGGCGCTGGGGCGCTTAAGCGAAGCGCTTGATTGTTTTGACCGCGCCCTTGCCTTGCAGCCCGACTTTGTCGAAGCCCAGTTCAATCGCGCCAATGTACTGATTGCCCTGCAACGCCATGCCGAGGCGTTGACAGCGCTCGAAACCACCCTGGCGCTGGCCCCGCAGCACGGCCCGGCACATTATAACCGCGCCACACTGCTCGCCACACTGGGCCGTGATGACGAGGCCGTAACAGCCTTCAGCCACGCGATCGCACTATCGCCACAGGCGGTCGAAGCCTATATCAACCGCGCCACCGTACTGCTGCGCTTGGGGCGGCTTCAGGAAGCGCTGGCCGATTATGATGCCGTCATCGCCCGCAGGCCGGATGATGCGCAAGCCTATGCCAAAAGTGGTGCGTTGCTGATCGGGCTGGACCAATTGGCCCAAGCCGAAGCGCGCTTAAGCCGTGCCATCACCCTGTCACCACAAGATTACGACAGCTGGAACAATCGCGGCAATGCCCGGCTCGGGCTGCACCGCGGGCAAGAGGCGTTGGCCGATTTTGATCAGGCCTTGGTACTGGCACCGGATTTTGCCGCCGCCCACAGCAACCGGGGCAACGCACTGATGGCGCTGGGCCAGATCGATGCGGCGATCCTGAGTTTTGACCGTGCTCTCAGCCTTGATCCAAAGCATGCCGATGCCTGGACCAACAAGGGGCTGGCGTGGCGCGCCAAGGCGGCGCTGCCCAGGGCACTTGAATGTTTCGATCAGGCCCTGCGCCTTGCCCCCGATCACGCCGATGCCACTTTTGATAAGGCCCATGTGCTGTTGCTGTCCGGTGATCTGGCGCAGGGCTTTGCGCTTTATGAAAGCCGCTGGCGCCGCAATCCGTTTCGCCGCATAGCCTGGAACCGGCCAGAACCGATGTGGCAAGGTGAGGACATTACCGGCAAAACCCTGCTGATCCGTCCGGAACAAGGCTATGGCGATTTCGTCATGGCCTGTCGCTATGGCCCATGGGCTGCGGCACGCGGGGCCAGAGTGATCTTGGCCGCGCCGCCCCCTTTGCGCAATTTGGTCAGCACACTGAATATGGTGACCGTCATTACCAGCAGCGATGATCCGGGACCGGTCGATTACCATTGCCCGGTGATGAGCCTGCCGCGTGCCTTTGCAACGACGCTGCAAAATATTCCACCCGCGCCCTATCTTACCGCCGATCCTATACGACGCGAAAAACTTTCCACCTCACTGGGTGCAAAGAAACGCCCCCGGATCGGGCTTGTGGTCTCGGGCGATGACAAACACCTCAACGATGCCAATCGGTCGATCCCACTGGCCGCACTGGCCCCGCTACTGGAGCAGCCCTGTGATTTTTATCTGGCCCAGCAGGGCTTGCGCCCGGCGGATCGGACAGAATCCGCCCGCTGGCCCAATCTGCATCTGCCGCCCCTTGCAGATTTCGCCGACACAGCAGCACTGATTGCCGAAATGGATCTGACCGTCAGCGTCGACAGTGCCCCGGCCCACGTCGCCGGGGCCATCGGCGCACCGGTGTGGATCCTGCTGCCTTTTGCTCCCGACTGGCGCTGGCTGACCGGGCGCAGCGATAGTCCATGGTACGCAAGCGCCCAGTTGTGGCGACAGCGGTCACCACGCGATTGGCCGGGGGTGATAGAAACTGTTGCCAAAAAACTGGCCGCACGCTTTGATCTATAATAATCCGTATTCGTAGCGGAAAATCCTGAGTGCAAAACCATACCGTGACGGACGACGAGACCCTTTTTCAACAGGCTATGGCCCGCCATCAGGCTGGCGATGTTACCGCCGCTGCCACACGGTATCGCGATTTATTAACCCGCTATCCGCGCAACCCACGACTTTACAGCCTGCTGGGGTCAGCGGAAATGGCGCTGGGCGGGCGGGAAAACGCACTGATGCATCTGACCCAGGCGCTGCAGCTTGATCCACGCCAATCCGATGCCAGCTACAATCGGGCCATCCTGTTACAGGCGATGCAGCGCTGGCAGGAAGCCCTCGCCGCCTTTGACCATTGCCTGAGCCTGAGCCCCGAACTGGTCGCCGCCCACGATCGCCGTGGCGCTGTTCTGGTCGCACTGGGGCGCAAAACAGAAGCGCTGGCTGCCTATCGCACCGCCGCGCATTTTGCCCCGCAGGCACCGCAGGCCCATTACCGTGTCGGCGTCATGGCGCTGGATATAAAGCTGTTTGAGGAGGCCCTGGCGGCCTTTGATACCGCCCTGCGACTGGCGCCGAACTTCCTCGAAGCGCGGACCAACCGGGCCACCACCCTGCAACGGATGGGGCGGTATCAGGAGGCGCTGGACGATTTTGACCGTGCGCTGACAATGGCCCCGGATTTTGCCACCGCCCATTATAATCGCGGCAATCTGCTCAAGGAAATGATGCGCCTCGCCGACGCGCGCGCCAGCCTGAAGCGCGCCCGGGTGTGTGATCCAAATCTGGCGCAAGCCTATTGGAACGAAGCTCTGGTCTGCCTGCTGATGGGCGACTTTGAGGCCGGATGGCCGCTGTATGAATGGCGCTGGAAAAACCCTGACCTGACGCATCCGGACTGGCTGAAAACCACAGCGCTGTGGCGGGGTGAAGCGATTAAAGGCCGCACACTAATTATCCGTACCGATCAGGGCTATGGTGATTATATCCAGTTCTGCCGCTTTGCAGCCCCCGCCATAGCGCAGGGGGCGCGGGTTATTCTGTCTGCGCCGCAAGCCCTGTGCCGCCTGCTACGCAGCTTTGAAACTGTGACCGTGGTGGCCGATGGCCAAGCCCTGCCCGCGGATGGTCTGCATGTGCCGGTGCTAAGCCTGCCTCCGCTTTTTGCGGTCACGCAAGAAACCATTCCGCCCGCGCCCTATCTGACAGCGGACCCGGCCTTACGGGAAAAGATCCGGGCCACACTGGGCACGAAACAGCGCCCGCGCATCGGGCTGGCGATCAGCGGCAATGCCAACCATCAAAATGATGCCAACCGGTCGATCCCGCTGGCCGCACTGGCCCCGCTGCTGGGGCTGTCCTGTGATTTTTATCTGGTCCAGCAGGGCTTGCGGCCCGCCGATCGGGCAGAAGCTGCCCGCTGGCCCAATCTGCATCAGCCGCCGCTTGAGGATTTTGCCGACACGGCGGCGCTGATCGCCGAAATGGATCTGACAATCAGCGTCGATAGCGCCCCGGCCCATGTCGCCGGGGCCATCGGCGCACCGCTATGGGTGTTACTGCCCTTCTCGCCCGACTGGCGCTGGCTGACCGAACGGGACGACAGCCCATGGTACCCGACGGCAAAACTGTACCGCCAGCCCGCACCGGGGGACTGGGAAAAGGTCATCGGGGCGATTGCTCTAGCCTTGAAGGTTTACGTTAGCCCTTAATTCACGTAATAATTGAAGTTATATAAAACTAACGAATGATACGATTTCTCCTCTTGACCTATTTGTGCTCATCTGTAGCATAAAGAAAGTTCCGGCCGAGTGGCCGGTGTTTTTGCCCCGGGTATATACTCAATCGGAGTATAATTGGTGTGAAGATGACGGATCCCCAGATGAACGAACCCCTGCCCTTCACGCCCGAGATCGCGCGTTTAGCGGCCCCGTATTACGCAAAAGTGGCCAATGTCGTGCCGGAAATCGAATGGCCGGCCTATGCCCCCTATGTGGTGGCGATCAACCGCCTGAAGGCCGAAAAGAACGCGGTCATTCTGGCGCACAACTACATGACGCCGCAGATTTTCCACACCGTGGCCGATTACCGTGGTGACAGCCTGCAGCTGGCGCGCCTGGCCGCCGAGACCGATGCCAAGGTCATCGTGCAGGCCGGTGTGCATTTCATGGCGGAAACCTCCAAGATTCTGTCGCCGGAAAAGACCGTGCTGATCCCCGATCCGCTGGCGGGCTGCTCGCTGGCCGAATCGATCACGGCTGAAGATGTGCGGGGCTTAAAAGCCAGGCATCCCGACCTGCCGGTGGTGACCTATGTCAACACCTCGGCGGCGGTGAAGGCGGAAAGCGACGTTTGCTGCACCTCGGCCAATGCCCGACAGGTGGTGGAAGATATCGCTGCCGAATGGGGCGTGCCGTCTGTGATCATGATCCCGGACGAGTTTCTCGCACTCAACACCGCACGGCAGACCAAGATTCAGATCATCACCTGGAAGGGCCATTGCGAGGTGCACGAGCGCTTCACCCCCGCCGACATCCGCGCCTTCCGTGACGGCGCGCCCGATGTGGCGGTGCTGGCCCATCCCGAATGCCCGCCCGACGTGCTGGCCGAAGCCGATTTTGCCGGTTCCACCTCGGACATGCAGAAATATATCGCGCAGCATCGCCCCAAAAAGGCGGTTCTGGTGACGGAATGCTCGATGAGCGACAACATCGCCGCCGACTATCCCGACATTCAATTCGTGCGCCCGTGCAATCTGTGTCCGCACATGAAGCGCATCACTTTGCCAAAGATCCTCACGGCGCTGGAGACCAATACCGTCGCGGTTACGGTCGACGCTGAAACCGCGGTCAAGGCTGCCCGCGCGGTGGAACGGATGCTGAAAGTTGGCACCAAAAAGGAAGCGGTGGCCGCGTAAGGACGGCGTAAAATGTCCCGTCAAATCGATACCGTATATGAAACTAATGGTGCCCTGATACTGGGCGCTGGTGTGGCGGGTCTTTTTACCGCCCTCAAACTTGCCCCCTATCCCGCGCTGGTGCTGGCCGAAGGTCTGCCGGGCCACAGCGGGTCGAGCGCCAAGGCGCAGGGCGGCATTGCCGCCGCCGTCGCCCCTGGCGACAAATGGCAGGATCACGCCGCCGACACGGTGGCCGCCGGGGCGGGTCTTACCGAAAGACGCATTGCCGAGCTGGTGACGCGCGAAGCCGGTGCCCGCATCGACGATCTGTTCGCCATGGGCGCCCCCTTCGACAAGATGGCCGATGGCACCTTTTCGGTCAGCCGCGAAGCCGCCCATTCCTGCGCCCGCGTTGTGCATATCGGCGGCGACCGCGCCGGACCGGAAGTGATGAAGACACTGGCCGCCGTGGCAGCCAGAACGCCGTCGGTCACCATCATGCAGGGCTTTCACGCCATTGAACTGGCGGTCAGCGATGGCCGGGTGATTGGTCTGTTTGCCCGCACCGGCAGCGGCCCCGCGACCAAGCTGGTGTTATTCCGCGCGCCAAAAGTGATCTTCGCCACCGGGGGCGTGGGCGCGCTGTTTGCGGTGACGACCAATCCGCCGGAAGTCCGCGGCGAAGGCCTTGGCATGGCAGCACGCGCCGGGGCCTTGATCGGTGATCCGGAATTTGTCCAATTTCATCCCACCGCGATTGCCGGCCCCAATGACCCGGCACCGCTGGCCACCGAAGCATTGCGCGGACACGGTGCGACGCTGATCGACGAAACCGGCAAGCGTTTCATGCTGGGTAAATATGGCCGGGCCGAGCTGGAGCCGCGCGATGTCGTGGCCCGCGCCATTCACCGCCATATCGCCGCGGGGCACAAAGTGTTCCTCGACGCGCGTCAGGCGATCGGCGATGCCTTTGCCGAAGAATTCCCCACGGTGTTTGAAGCCTGTCAGGCCCAGGGCGTTGATCCGGCGAAGGAGCCGATCCCGGTGGCCCCGGCGGCGCATTATCACATGGGCGGCATCATCACCAACGAACAGGGCCGCAGCAATCTGGAAGGCTTATGGGCGGTGGGCGAATGTGCCTCGACCGGCCTGCATGGGGCCAACCGGCTGGCGTCCAATTCGCTGCTGGAAGGGTTGGTGTTCGGTGCCCGTGTTGCCGCCGATGTGCGCGACAAGGAAACCGTGGCAGTTCCGGCGAGCCATCCCGAAGCCCCCGAACGCTATCAGCCCGCCCCGCTGCCGCAGATCTTACGCGCCGGGATGAGCAGATTGCTGGGTCTGGAACGCACCGGGGCTGGCATGACCGAAGCCCTGCGCCTGATCTATCAGGTCGAACGGGCAAGCGCCTTTGAAGCCTCGCTTCTCAACGTCACCGCCGCGGCCAAGCTGATTGCCGCCGGAGCCCTGACGCGTAAGGAAAGCCGCGGAAGCCATTTCCGCAGTGATTATCCGCAAACGGAGGAATCCGCGACCCGGACTGTTCTCACTCTATCCCTGGCGGAAAAGATTGCCGACGCGGCTTTGGCCGCAGGCAGCGAAAACCGCCATATGAGGTAACGCTTTTATGGGCTTTGCAGCATTTCGCCCCCCGCATCCGTTCCTGCTCGACCCTATCGTCGGACGGGCGCTGGAAGAAGATCTCGGCCGCGCCGGGGATATCACCACCAATCTGGTGATCCCGCGTGAGGCCCGCGCCACCGCCGTGGTGATGAGCCGCCGTCCCGGCACCATTTCCGGTATGGTGGCGGTTGAATCCGCCTATCGTCAGATTGATGCCCACCTCAACATCCATATCGGTGTCCATGATGGGGAAACAGTTCCTGCCGGCACCCGTCTGGCGATGATCGAAGGCTCGGCCCGCTCGCTGTTATCGGCGGAACGGGTGGCGCTGAATTTTTTGGGGCATCTGTCCGGCATTGCCACCGCGACCCACGATTTGGTCACCGCGGTGGAAGGCACCGGGGCGCGCATTGTCTGCACCCGCAAGACCACACCGGGCTTACGCGTCATGGAAAAATACGCCGTGCGGTGCGGCGGCGGTTTCAACCACCGTTTCGGCCTCGACGATGCGGTGCTGATTAAGGATAACCACATCGCGGCCGCTGGCGGCATTGCCCCGGCGATGCAACGGGCCCGCGCCAGCCTGGGCCATATGATCAAGATCGAACTGGAAGTCGATACGCTGGAGCAACTGGAAGAAGCCCTGCATCAGGACGCCGATACCATCATGCTCGACAATATGGACATCGCAACCCTGACCAAGGCGGTCAGCATGGCCAAGGGCAAGGCGGCGCTGGAAGCATCGGGCAATGTCACGATTGATACCGTGCGCGCCATTGCTGAAACCGGGGTCGATTACATTTCCTCGGGCTGGATCACCCATTCGGCCCCCAATCTGGATGTCGGGCTCGACTTCGTCAGCGGCGATTAACGCAACGGGCGCAAAAGTGGGAACCGGTTTTGCGCGTAAAGTTGCGGCAAAAATAAAACCACGACCACGACAAAAGAAAAACGGCGAAGGAAACACATTTCCTTCGCCGTTTTTGTATTGTTTCAACGCCACGGGGGCTGTGGCGCAGGGCACACTTTATAGGCAACCGAACGCATAGCGTCGCGATGATCTGGACCACCGCAAAATACGCAAATATGCGTTATTCGGCTTCAGCTGCTTCGGCGGCTTCGTCTTCTTCAGCTTCCATCGCGGCCGTTTCCGACAGCGAGAAAGACGGCGCGCTGGTGGCAGCGGCGGGCATCGGCGTCTCGATAAAGGGCTGGTCTTCGGTGCCCACCGGACGCGGCGCGCTGGGCTGCTGCTGATAACCCTGAACCGGCTGGGTCTGAGCGGCCTGCGCCTGAATCTGCGCCTGCGTCATCTGGGCCTGCGTCGCAGCCATGATGCGGAAATAATGCTCGGCATGCTGCAGATAATTTTCTGCCATAACCCGGTCGCCCGACGCATTGGCATCGCGGGCAAGCTGCAGGTACTTTTCATAGACATGCGAAGCGTTCCCGCGAATTTTGACTTCCGGCCCGTTAGAATCGAATACGCGATTGGGGTTAAACCCGCCACCCGCGCTGCTGTGTCCGCTCTGACCGTTCTGATTGTTCTGCGGCCGCCGGCCGCCCCTTCTCGAACGCTTCACCGACTGCCCCTTTTCACTGTATATAATTTTGTGCCGTCCAATTCTTTTTTGATGTTGAGGGTTCGAAGCTGCCCGGCACACGCGAATTAGGCGTGCAGCCCACATGCCGCTTCTAAACCATATAACCGTTCATCTTTCGCATTTTCAGAGGCAAGTACCGCAAACCCTGCGGCGCTTGAAATTTGCCTGTCCAAACCGGGTCAAAGCCCGTCCGGCGGCAAACCTTGTCTCTTTAGCCATAGCAAGCTAGCTGGTCGTATGCCCAAAGCCAACTGTTTTTTTCAAGCCCGCGCCACGATAACCACACGGGGGGTACCGGACAAATCTTCCTTTGCCTGAAGAAAGTGTAAACCCGCCCCGGTGCAGATATCGGCGACATCGCCTTCCTGGCCCTGACCGATCTCGAAAAAGGCCTGACCACGCAAGGAAAGCCAGCCCCCCAGCCTTTCGGCCAGAACCCGATAGGCGCAGAGGCCATCCGCCCCACCATCCAGCGCCGAAACCGGTTCATATTCAGTCACTTCCGGCTCAAGCGTCACAATCTCGGCGCTGCGGATATAGGGCGGATTGGACAGCACGACATCATAGTCGCCCCGGGGCGCATCGAGCCAGTTTCCGGCAAAAACATCCGTCCGCCCGGTCAGCCCCAGACTGTCGAAGTTGCGCCGGGCAAAGCTGCGGGCTGCCGAGGACGCCTCAACCGCGAGCCCGGTTGCCTTGGGGTATTCACGTAACACCGCCGCCAGAATGCAGCCTGAACCAGTGCCCAGATCGATAACGTTAAGCGGAGCCTGACGGTCGCCAAAGGCGGCCAGCACCGCTTCGACCACCGTTTCTGTATCAGGCCGGGGCACCAGCACACCGGGGCCGACAGCAAAGTCGAGGCCCCAGAATTCCTTATTGCCGGTGATATAGGCCACCGGTTCGCGGGCGATCCGGCGCACCAGATAACTTTCAAACAGTGCGGAGGCATCGGCAGATGCCGCCCCGGTCTGCCCCGCCACATTCTGGGCATAGGCCCACAGCACACGGGCATCCAGCCGGGGATTATCCACCCCTGCCGCTTTCAGGCGCGCAACAGTTGCGCCCAGATCATAGCTCACGGTACGTCGCTCACGATTCCGCTTCCAGTTCGGCCAGCTTACCCGCCTGATCCTCGGTCACCAGGGCTTCGATGACATCCCCAAGATCGTCCCCCGGGATGATGCGGTCAAGCTTATAGAGCGTAAGATTGATGCGATGATCGGTGACCCGCCCCTGCGGGAAATTATAGGTGCGAATCCGTTCGGAACGATCGCCAGAGCCGACCTGACCTTTACGCTCGGCGGCGCGCGCACTATCGACCCTTTCGCGCTCCATCTCATAGAGGCGGGCCTTGAGCAGGCGCATAGCGTTGGCTTTGTTCTTGAATTGCGAGCGCTCGGTCTGCTGCGCCACGGCCAGCCCGGTGGGCAGATGGGTGATACGCACCGCGCTTTCGGTCTTGTTGACGTGCTGGCCACCCGCGCCGGAGGAGCGGAACACATCGATACGCAAATCCTTGTCGTCGATCTTGATATCGACCTCTTCCGGCTGCGGCAGCACCGCCACGGTCGCCGCCGAGGTATGAATGCGCCCACCCGCCTCGGTCACCGGCACGCGCTGCACCCGGTGCACGCCGCTTTCAAATTTCAGCTTGGCAAACACACCGACGCCATCAACGTTCAGCACCGCTTCGCGCACGCCGCCCAGATCGCTTTCGGACAGTTCCATCACCTCGACCTTCCAGCCCTGCAGCTGGCAATAGCGGGTGTACATGCCCATCAGATCGGCGGCGAACAGCGCGGCTTCATCGCCGCCGGTGCCCGCACGAATTTCAATGATCGCCGAGGAATTATCGGCCGCGTCCTTGGGGATCAGCGCAATCAGCAGAACGCGCTCGAGCTTTTCCAGCTCGCGTTTCAGATCGGCGGCTTCCTGTTCCGCCATCCCGCGCATTTCGGCATCGCTGTCGGCATCGGACGCCATCGCTTGCGCGTCGGCCAGATGGTCCTGCGCCGTGCGATAGGCCATGGCCGCTTTGGCCACTGGCTCCAGCTCGGCATATTCCTTGGACAGTTTGACAAAATCATCCCCTGCGACGCCGGAAGCCATTTGGGCTTCGACAGAGGCAAAACGGTCCAGCATGCGTTCGAGTTTGGCGGCGGGGATCATGAGGCGGACGACACATTCTTAGGTTTTAGAGTTACAATGGATATTAGCGACTTTTTTCTTGCTGCGTTTAACCCACTCAATTTTGTTTAGTTTTTGGCCACGCAACAACCGAACGCCGTTTTCAATGAACTGAGTACTTAGCGCCACCACGTACACAGGAATCAAAATCGTCATCGATTTAACAAGTACGACCACGACAAAACATGGGGAAGGAAGGTATCGCCATACCAAAATGCCCATAAAATATTCTGACAAAGCTACCGCCGAAGCGAGTGTGATAAGTAATCCCAGCAAGCCTACAACTGGAGCTAAATAGGATAGCCTCGTTCTAACTGGCGGGCGCATATACAAAAAAGCTAGGATACAAACACCGACTAGAATCCCAATAGGGGCTCGGAGCAAGACGACGTCTGAAACCATCACCCTTGCCCCTTACACCGTTATCGGGCTTCGATTTCCGCCGCGCGTTTTTCGACCAGACCGACGATATGTTCGATCAGATCTTCATTCTGGATGGTCTCGACCGGCTTGCCGTCGAGATAGATCTTGCCATGGCCCTTGCCCGCGCCACCACCGGTGAAGCCGATGTCGGAATCGCGCGCTTCGCCCGGACCGTTGACGACGCAGCCGATGATGGCCAGCTTCATCGGGGTCGAGATGTGCTTGAGGCGGTCTTCCAGCGTTTTCACTGTGTTGATGACGTCGAAGCCCTTACGCCCGCAGGTCGGGCAGGAGACGATTTCGACGCCACGGGTACGAAGCCCCAGCGTTTTCAGAATGTCGAAACCGACGCGCACTTCCTCGACCGGATCGTCCGACAATGAAACGCGGATGGTATCGCCGATACCGTCCCACAACAGCGCACCAAGCCCAATGGCCGAGCGCACCGTGCCGGTGATCAGACCACCCGCCTCGGTGATGCCGAGATGCAGCGGGCAATCAACCGCCTTGGCCAGCGCACGATAGGATGCCACCGCCAGGAAGGGGTCCGACGCTTTGACCGAAATCTTGTATTCGTGGAAGTCGTTATCGTCGAGAATACGGGCGTGGGTCAGCGCGCTTTCGACCATCGCTTCCGGGCAGGGCTCGCCATATTTTTCCAGCAGGTCCTTTTCCAGCGAACCGGCATTGACGCCAATGCGAATGGCACAGCCATGATCCTTGGCCGCCTTGACCACTTCGCGCACCCGATCAGCCGAGCCGATATTACCGGGATTGATGCGCAGGCAGGCCGCACCATTTTCCGCCGCCTCGATCGCGCGCTGATAATGAAAGTGGATGTCGGCGATAACCGGCACCTGCGCCGCCTTGCAGATCACCTTCAGGGCCGCCGTCGATTCCTCGTCCGGGCAGGTGACACGCACCAGATCGACGCCCACCTCCTCGGCCCGACGGATCTGCGCAATGGTGGCGTTGGCATCGGACGTCAGCGTGGTGGTCATGGTCTGCACACTGATCGGGGCATCACCACCGATAGCGACCTTGCCGACATGGATCTGCCGGCATTTACGCCGGGTAATGCTGCGATACGCACGAACGCTCATGACATCTGCCGGATGGTTGATCCGGTTCCCGTTTTAAGCAGCCGCCCGGTGGGCAAGCCGGTTTCACCGTGCCGGTATCTACCAAGCTTGGCCCAGCCGCAAGTAGCAAGCAAGCCAAGTCAGGTCACACCGCAATAAAATCTGCGCGAATACAGGATTCGACGCGACTGATAACCCTACTTCGCTTAGGTGCATCCGGATTTTGAGCAGATAATCCTTCACACAGAAAGGTTATTTACTCTGGAGCAAACCGCCTTCAGACAGAAACGGCGCTTTACCCTAACCTTTTGCCTGCCCGCAATTCTGCACGGGAAATGTGACCGCACATTTCCCGTCCGTTGCTCTAATGGCGATAGCGGCCCAGCACATTGGGATCAAGCGGCGCGGCTTCCACCGGGCTGCCCGCTTTACCGGCGCGACCGATCAGCTGGCCATCAAGACGAACCTCGACCGCACTGCCATCATCCACCGTCAGCTTAAGCCCCGGCAGGTTCGGCACCTGATAGACATCACCGGGCTGCAAGGTCCGGCCAATAAACAGCCGGTCATCGGGCCCCTGCACCAGAATACGCATCGGCTGCACTGCCCGTAACACCACGCGGGCATTCAGATTGCGCTCGCCATAAACCTTACCCTGAGGCAGCACCGGCGAGGCCGGCACATTGGCCGCAGCCGGTTTCACACCAGCCACCGGCGCAGGCTTAGCCCCCGCGGCAGGCGGCACGACCGAGGTCGCGTTGGGCACCGGCTTAGCAGCCGCAGCGCCAGCCGCAGCAGGATTCTGCGCCGCGCCAGCCTGATCGGCCGGACTGGTCGTTGAATTGGCCTCAGGATTGGCCCCGGGATTCTGGCCATCCGGTGCAGCGGCCGGGGCCGCTTCGGCGGGTTTGGACTGAATTGGCTTATAGACCGGCGGCGGCGCGTTGGATTCCAGTGGCGGCGGTTCACTGACCTGTTCGCGCATAGCACGATCGGCCACCGACAGAAGCTGATAGGCGCCATAGAAAACCAGCAACAGCACCACCACGGCAATCGCCCACCAGCCTTGCGGCAGTTTGCGATGCTCATCTTCGTCGATCACCGTAACTTTGGGCGGATTAATGTCGTTACGACCAGCGATCTCGGCCTTGAAGCGCTCGGCGAATGCCGCCGGGTCCAAACCAAGATAGGCGGCATAAGCCCGGATGAAGCCAACCGCATAGGTCTTGCCCGGCAGCGCCTCAGCCCGGTCATCCTCCAGAGCATCCAAATGCTCTTTACGAATCTTAAGCACACGGGAGACCGTGGCCAGATCATCGCCACGGGCCTGACGCGCCGCGCGCAAATCCTGGCCCACCGTCACCAGCGGAGCACCAAGCTCGCCCGTGGGGTCCCCAAGATGAATATTCTGGCGGCCAAGCGTGCCGTCCTTATCGAGCGTAAGCCTTGTAACCTGTGTCATATCAAAGCGTTTTTCGCTTCCCGGCAAATCTGTGTTGTTCCATGTTCTATCGCATATTCGCGCATCGCCTGTCATTAGCCATCGGGTGACATTCCAGGGATATCACCCGGAAAATGCACTTACGCCCCGCAAGCGGCTCCACTGAAAACAAGGCTCATTTGCGGCACTTGTGGCAATTATGCGGCACGACCTCAAAAAAGCCACGTTCAACGCCGCGTAAGAGGCGCGTGAGAGTTGTTACAAAACAACCTATAGGTATATGGTAGCGCTCACAAGAGCCGATAAGGCCTGTACGGGGCAATAGGAAACAACGAGGGGGAAGAGGTGCGCTTGCTGCAGATTGGGACCGATCCCAGACAATATAAAAGAAAAAACAACACACTAACGAAAACCACGCAGCCAATGCAGCGTGACAACGCACCTACAAGATGTGTTTCAAAATAAAACACTCGTCGCGATTTGAAGTGCCGAAAAACGACACGCACTCAGAATCGCATCGGGACGACAGAACGGGCCCATCCGGGATGCCCCCAGCCAATGGCAGGGCCCCCGAAGGGGAACAAACGAAGCAAAGCGGGGCATTGGCGAACCACCAACCATAGAGCGGACGCCATAACCACGATTCCATCAGGGGAAAGGAAATAGACATGCAGCACAAACGCATACTTTTGGGAGGAACATCCCTTCTGGCACTGGGCCTGCTGATGACACCAGCACTGGCGCAGGAACAGCTGGAAACGGTGGTGGTCACCGGTATCCGCGCCAGCTTACAGTCGGCGCAGAACATCAAACAGAACGCTGACCAGGTGGTTGATTCGGTCACCGCGGTCGATATTGGCGCACTGCCCGACAACAGCGTCGCCGAAGCCCTGCAGCGCGTACCGGGCATTCAGATCACCCGTACCGACCAGGTCAACGACCCGTTGCGCTGGGCCGGGTTCGGCAATGGCGTATTCATCCGCGGTCTGTCGTGGGTCAAATCGCTGACCAATGGCGAAGAAATTTTTGGTGCCTCGGACGGCCGCTCAATCAGCTTTGCCGATATTTCATCGGATCTGATGGCGGGCGTCGACGTTTACAAAAATGCCGGTGCCAAGATGATCGAAGGCGGCGTTGGCGGCACCATCGACCTTAAAACCCGCAAGCCCTTTGATGCAGAAGGCAGGGTTGTGGCGGTGTCGGGAAACCTCAATATGGGGACGCTGTCCTACCACGCCACACCGGCGATCAATGCGCTATACAGTGACCGTTTCCAGACCAAGATTGGTGAAATCGGCATTCTGCTGTCGGCGGACTATCAGGATCTGATGTCCTCCAATAACGTGGTATCGACCGACCCATGGAACAATACCGGTTCGGTGGATGGTCAGACAACCTATTACCCAAAGGGAACCACCAACACCTATGGCATGATCGGCTATCGCCATATGGATTGGAAGCAGCCGCGCGTCGCATTGGATGCCACGGTGCAGTGGCGTCCAACCGCATCGCTTGAAGTCACGCTGACCTCGATTTTTTCGAAGGCCGAACCGCAGAGCAACGAGCATAATGTGGCCTGGATTGTTCCGTCGAAAAGTTCGTCGGGAACATCGCGCATGCCCTATGCCTCGACGGATTCGACGGCCATCAGCAACTCTGTCGCCAGCTATACCTATGACAGCAACGGCTACTGGACCGGCGGCACGATTTATAACGCCGTGTCGAATTCCACCACGGCCAACTATTTCGACACCCGGGCCGAAGCCCGCCACCACATCAACAAAAACCTTGAGCTGAACGTTAAATATAACCCGAACGACAATCTGCAGATTTCGATTGACGGCAACTATGTCGACTCGCGGGCAACCATGTCGAGCATGACGCTCTATAACATGGTGAAAAACAGCGGCTACCGTTCATGGTCGTCCTATTCCGCCGGTGGGAAATTCTTCCCCAGTGCCAATCCGGTTGACGTCACCGTCGATATCACCGACAGCTCACCCAGCATCACCTACAACAGCACGGGCACGTCCGTTCTGGCCGATCAGAGCAACTACCTCTGGGCGGCAGCGATGGACCATTACGAAAACAACTATGCCCATGCCTATGTTGCCCGCGCCGATGCAACCTACACCTTTGACGGCGACGGATTACTCGGCTGGCTGAAATCTGCCGATATTGGTTTCCGCTCCAATCTTAAACAGGCCATCACGCGCAACTCGGGCTGGAACTGGGGCCGCATTGGCTTTGAAACCTGGTCCTATGGCGGTTGCACCAACGGCAACACCAGCACGGCAGCATCGGCCACGGCCGCCGCACTGGCAGCCTGTACTGCGGGGATTCCGACATTCTCGAATGTCGGCTCCAGCAATACCGCCTTCTACAAGTTCCCCGATGTCTTCGGCACCAAAATGCCGGGGGTTTGGGAGCCGACCATGGGCTGGCTGCGCAACCCCTATGCGGTCTGGGATAGCGTTCAGGATATTGAAGCCATGTCGACCAGCGTCGGTCGGTCTTCCAGCCTGTGGACACCCTTCATCCGCAAGAACAGCGCCAATTGTTCTGGTACGGCTTATAAATGCAGTTCGATTTACAATGGTGTGGCCGGATCAAGCTCGACCTCCGGCGTCAGTGATCAGAAGGAAGACACCTACGCTGGCTATCTGCAGGCCAATTATGCCCATGCCTTTGAATTGTGGGGATATGATCTGCCGATTGATGGCAATGTCGGCGTCCGCATTGTTAAAACCCAATACAACAGCGGCGAAGGCTATCTGAAATTGCCGACGGTCTACAGCTGCACCTCGACCAACTGTACCGACCGTACTGAGGCCCAAACCTTTGTCGGCCAGAACAGCGACGGCTCCTACGGCGGCACCAATGTTCAGTATGATGCCATCGAGCACAATTATACCAATGTGCTGCCCTCGTTTAACCTGCGCGCCCATCTGGCCGAAGAATTACTGATGCGCCTGGCCTATTCGCAGGGCATGGTACGGCCAGATCTCGACAAACTGCGTAACTACACCTCGCTGAGTTACGCCTGGGCGACCAGCACCGATGGTAGCGACCAGACCGGTACCTTCGCTTCATCGAATGCGCTGACCGGTTCGGGGGCCAACCCGAACCTGAAACCGATGTATTCGCAAAACTATGACGTCAGTTTTGAATGGTACTTTGCGCCCACCGGCAACCTGTCGGTCGCCCTGTTCTATAAGACCATTTCTAACTACATCATGAGCGGCAACGCCTATATGACCTTCGATCGCAATGGCGTTTCGGAGCAGTTCAATGTTGCCACCTATGTCAACGGCGACAAGGGCAAGGTCAAAGGCTTCGAGGTTTCCTATCAGCAATTCTTCGACATGCTGCCGGGGGCTTTGAGTGGCTTTGGTGTACAGGCCAACTACACCAAGATCTATAACACCGGTGGTCACAACTCGATCAGCGCCGGCAACTATTCGACGGCCACGGCCATCACCTATTCGAACAGCTCGGGCCTGCCGATGGAAGGCATGTCGAACGACAGCGCCA
The DNA here is from genome assembly GCF_055392125.1 of Micropepsis pineolensis. NCBI lineage: Bacteria > Pseudomonadati > Pseudomonadota > Alphaproteobacteria > Micropepsales > Micropepsaceae > Micropepsis > Micropepsis pineolensis. The sequence goes on along the minus strand of NZ_AP042408.1, from coordinate 1,403,434 downwards.
ACCTTGCACTGATGTATGAAAAATACGGACTGTCGGCGCGCGTGGCCTATAACTGGCGCTCAAGCTTCCTGGTCAGCAGCTATGCCACCAACCTGAACGAACCGGTGTGGCAACGCAATTACGGTCAGGTCGACACCTCGTTCCTTTACACCTTCCTCGACCATTACAAGGCTGGCATTCAGGTCAATAACCTGTTCAAGCAGACCACGGTTCTGGAAATTGGCGATTCTGCCAGCGACAAGCACGCCTTTGAATGGGTCGAAGGCGAGCGCAAGCTTTCTCTGGTCTTCCGCGCCAACTGGTAACTCTCACCTACAATACCAAAGCCCCCCGCAGTTTACCGGGGGGCTTTTTTTTGTGGCACCAGAAATATCTGCCGCCACAGCAAAAAATTGCTATGCTTATACCAATGTCGAATTCGGATGCGTTATGACCGACCAGCCCAGTCCATCCCAGACGGTGCCGAGCTATGAAACCGCCCTGGCCTTTCATATGCAGGGCCGCAAGGCGGAAGCCGAGCAAGCCTATCAGGCATTTCTGGCATTGCATCCCGATCACGGCGAAACCCTGCATGGTCTGGGTGTGCTGTATCTGCAAAACGGTCAGACCGATAAAGCGGTGACCTATCTGCGTCAAGCTGTGGCCGCATCAGGCGGCAACACCACCATCCGTAACAATTTCGGTGTTGCGCTGTGTGCCACCCATCAGTTTAGCGAAGCCGCCGCGGTCTACCGCGCCGCCATCGAAGCCGATCCAACATCCGTTTCATCGCGGCTGAACCTTGGTCAGGTGCTGAACCATCTGGGCTTGCACGACGAAGCTATTACGGCTTTAACCGATGCCGTTGCGCTTAAAGCTGACAGCGGCACCGTCCACAATCAGCTGGCCATCGCATTTAGTGCATCCGATGCCCCCGATGACGCGCAGAAACACTTTGCCAAAGCCATTGCGCTGGAGCCAGCCCGCGATGACTTTTACTGTGATTACGGGGCAATGCTGCTGAAATTCAAACACCCGGAGCACGCCGAAGACTGCTATCGCCGCGCCTTATCCATCCGCCCCGATGCACCGGTGGCGGTATGCGGGCTGGGCGAAGCCCTTGGTGCGCAAAACCGCCACGAAGATGCCGTAAGCTGTTTTACCCACGCCATCGCACTGGCCCCGAATTACGCGCTGGCCCATTATAATTGCGGCACCGCGCTGACCTATCTCGGCCGGATGAGCGAGGCCAAATCGGCGTTTAACACCGCCGTGACACTGGCCCCCGACAACGCCACCTTCCGCAGCGCGCTGATCGACATTGACAAAACCGCGTCGGGTAACGACCACCTTGCCGCGCTGGAAACCCTGGCGGCAAAGGCCGACACCCTGCCCACGGAAGAACGCATTGCCCTGCATTTCACCCTGGCCAAGGCCTATGACGATACCGGGGATTACGAACGGGCCTTCGACGAAATGCACCGGGGCAACGCCGCCGTCCGCCGTCGTGCACCATACGATGTTCAGCGCGAACTTGACCGCTTCCGCGCCATTGCCACAAGCTTCACTGCCGATTTTCTCGCCGCACATGCCGGCAGTGGTGCGGCCAGCACCGCGCCGGTGTTCGTGGTCGGCATGCCGCGTTCCGGCACCACACTGGTTGAACAAATTCTGGCCAGTCACCCGGCGGTCTTCGGGGCCGGGGAACTTGCCATCCTGCCGGATATGATTGCGTCGGGGGGAGCGGGGCGTGATTTTCCCAGCGCCGCCACCACGCTGGATTGGTGCAAGCTTGGCGAGCTCTATCTGCAAAAGCTTTTACCTCTGGCACCACAGGCCCTGCGCATCACCGACAAACTGCCGCTCAATTTTCAACTGATCGGGCTGATCCGTCTGGCGCTGCCACAGGCCCGCATCGTACATGTGATGCGCAACCCGCTGGATTGCTGCCTGTCCTGCTATTCCATTCTGTTTGAAAACGGGCTCGAGTTTACCAATGATCTGACCGATCTCGGGCGCTATTACCACGGCTATCGCACGCTGATGAGCCATTGGCGGGCCGTATTGCCTGCCGGGGCCATGTTGGAAATCCAGTATGAAAATCTGGTGGCGAATTTTGAACCCGAAGCCCGCCGCCTGATTGACTATTGCGGGCTGGAGTGGGATCCGCGCTGCCTCGACTTTCACAAAACCGTCCGGCCGGTGGAAACCGCCAGCACCATTCAGGTACGCCAACCCTTGTTCAGCAGCTCGGTTGGCCGGGCGCTGCATTATGCCCCTAAGCTTGGCCCCTTATGTGAAGCGCTGGAGGAATTTTGCCCCACCGATGCGGTGCAAGCGTTGCAAAAATTCGCCGCCCAGAATTCCAAGGCGGCGCAAACCCATATCACGCTGGGCCACATCCTGATGGCGCAGCAGCGGCCACAGGAAGCCCTGCACCATCTGGGTCTGGCACGCGACAGCGATCCCACCCTGCCCGAGCCTTACAACAATGCCGGTAATATTCTGCTCGATATGGGCCATATGGATGCGGCGCAGGCCGCCTTTGAAAAAGCCATCGCTTTAAAGGCCGACGGGGCCGCCCCCTATATTGGTCTGGGCCGCACCTTAAAAGCGATGAACCAGACCGATGCGGCATTGGCCGCGTTTGGAAAGGCACGGGCGCTGGATCCCCAATCCACCGCCGCCCTGCTCGGGATGGGCGAATGCTACCTGATGCTGGGGCAGGCGCTGGCGGCACAGGCGATTTTTCATACCCTGACCACCCGCGCCCCCAGGGAAGCATCCCACTGGCTTGGGCTTGGCGAAGCCTGCAAGCAGCTCGGGCAATTATCCGAAGCCCGTACCGCCAGTGCGCACGCCGCCGCAGTGGCCCCCGACACGGCCGGGGCGCTTTATGCCCTGGCGCAGCTCGGCCGTTTCACCCCCGACGATCCCCGCCTGCCCGCGCTGGAAGCGCAGGCCGCCCGCATTGAACGCCTTGCCCCGAAGGAACAGATCAATCTGCATTTTGCCCTTGGCAAGGCGTATGACGAGCTTGGGGCGCACGAACAAGCCTTCACCCATTGGCAGGCGGGCAATCAACAGATCCGCAGCCGCGCCCCTTATGACGAACCAACCAACCTTGGCATGCTGTCGGCCATCGCCGCCGCCTTTTCTGCCGATCTCATCACCGCCCATAGCGGCGCGGGCGATCCGTCACCATGCCCGGTCTTTGTCGTTGGTATGCCGCGATCCGGCACCACATTGGTCGAGCAGATTCTGGCCAGCCACCCACAGATACTGGGCGCGGGCGAGCGCATGGATCTCTTCCGCCTGATTGGCGATGGACTGGCGGGGCCGGATTTTCCCGCCCATGTCGCAGAACTGACCAAGGCGGACTGGCGCGCACTGGGGGCGGCCTATCTTGCCCGGCTTCATGGGGCACTGGGGGCGGATGCGCAAGGGCACACACGGATCATCAACAAACTGCCAGCCAATTTCATGATGGTGGGGCTGATCCATCTTGCCCTGCCGCACGCCCGGATCATCCACGTCAAACGTGATCCGCTCGATTGCTGTTTTTCCTGCTACACGAATCTGTTTTCGCAGAACCTCGATTACACCTATGACCTCAGGGATCTTGGCCGGTTTTATCGCGCGTATGAGAACCTGATGGCGCACTGGCACCATGTTCTGCCGAAAGGCGTGCTGATCGATGTGCAGTATGAGGATCTGGTGGCCGATATTGCCGGGCAAAGTCAGCGCCTGACAGACTTTTGCGGGCTTGCATGGGATGCCCGCTGCCTCGATTTTCACAACACCGAGCGGGTGGTGCATACCTTGAGCGCCACACAGGTGCGACAGCCGCTTTATAAAACTGCCATCGGCCGGGCTGAACCCTATCGGGCGCAGCTTCAGCCTTTGATCGCGGCATTACAGACCGGTCTTACTTGATAACAATACCCCGTTCGGCGGCAAAGGCCGCCAGACGCGGGCGCAAGGTGTGATCCGTCCGTCCACAGAGCTTTTCGACAAACTGCTGAACCTCAGCCAAATTCATCGAACGGATCATCATCTTGACCGGGCCGATCTGGTTCGGCGACATCGACAGCGTGCGAATCCCAAGCCCGATCAGCGCCATGGCGTCGAGCGGGCGGCCAGCCATTTCCCCGCACAAAGACAGATGCCCGCCAGCCTCAGCCGAACTGCCCACGATCAGGCGCACCAGCGACAGCCCCGCCGGGCTTAACGCATCATAGCGGCGCGCCACCCGTGGATTGGTCCGATCCATGGCGAATAAAAAGCTCATCAGATCGTTTGAACCGATCGACACGAAGTCGGCACTGCGCATAATCTGGGGCAGGGTAAAGGCCAGCGCCGGAACTTCCAGCATCGCACCAACCTTGACCTGACGCGGCGTCGGCTGGCCCAGCAAACGAGCCCGTTCGATTTCACGGTCAATCAGGGCACGGGCGGCATTAAACTCGGCCACCTCGCTGACCAGCGGCAGCAGAATGCGCAAGGTGCGGCCGACCGCCGCCTGCAGCATGGCCCGCACCTGAATGCGCAAGATCGCCGGACGGTCGAGCGCGATACGAATGGCGCGCCAGCCCAGTTCGGGATTTTCCTCGCGCTCCCACCGGGCATAGGGCAACAGCTTGTCGCCGCCCAGATCCAGCGTGCGGAAAGTCACCGGCTTGTCACCTGCCGCATCCAGCACTTCTTTGTAGAAGGCTTTCTGGTCGGCCACCCGCGGCATGGTCGAACCCAGCATGAATTGCAGTTCGGTGCGAAACAAACCGATGCCGTCGGCCCCCGACGCCTCCAGATGCGCCATGTCGAGCAACAGCCCGGCATTCATCATCAGGCTGATCGGTACGCCGTCTTTGGTGACCGCCGGCAGATCACGGATGGCTGCAAACGATGCCGCCCGATCAACATGCAGCAGCCGCTTGTTTTCATAGGCGGTAATAACTTCGGCGGTCGGGCGCAAATGCACCTCGCCGGTTTCGCCATCGACCGCGATACGGTCGCCCGAACGCGCGCTGTCAGTGATGCCCGAGATGGTGCCCGCCAGCGGCAGCCCCATCGACTTGGCAACAATGGCGACATGCGAGGTCGATGCCGCTTCATCCAGCACCAAAGCCGTGATGCAGTCGCGGCCATAATCGAGCAGTTCAGCCGGTCCCATGGCACGGGCCACCAGCACGGCATTTTCCGGCAGATCCTGCACCGTCGAGATCGAGTGGCCGGACAGATGGCGCAGCAGCCGGCGGGTCAGATCGTCAAAATCATGGGCGCGTTCGCGTAAGATCGGATCGCCCGCCCGGGTCAGGCGCAGCCGGGTTTCGTCCTGCACGCGTTCAACCGCGGCTTCTGCGGTAAGCCCGGTGCGCACGGCATCGCGCATACGCTGACGCCAGCCCTGATCATGGGCGAACATGCGATAGGCTTCGATAACCTCGCGTCCCTCGCCGGTCAGATCCAGCTCGCTTGACGACAGCATATCATCCACCGCCTCACGCAGGGCGGCAATGGCATCTTCCAGACGGGTGAGTTCTTCCTGCGGGTCATCGGCAATCAGGCGCTCGACCATCACGCGCGGCTCGTGCAGCACGACAACGCCAATCGCCACGCCGTCCGACAAACCCTCGCCGCGGAAAAACCGTGGCGCGCTGGCGGTCAGCTCGGGTTCATCCAGTTCGGAAACGTCGAACAGACCACCTTGTGCCACCACTTCGGCCAGCACCATGGCGACAGTTTGCAGCGCCTCGACTTCTTCTTCGGCATATTGGCGATTGGCCCGGTTCTGCACTGTGAGCACGCCAAAAACCTGCCCGCCACGCACAATCGGCACACCAAGAAAAGCGTGATAGGGATCTTCGCGGGTTTCCGGCCGATAGGAAAAGCGCGGATGGTTTGGCGCGTCACTTAAATTGACCGACTCGCCGGAATCGACCACCAGACCGACCAGACCTTCGCCATGCTTTAAACGGGTGTTATGCACCGCCGATGGGTCAAGCCCCTCGGTGGCAAACAGTTCCAGCACCCGGCCAGCGCGGCACAGATAGATCGAGCAAACCTCGGCCACCATATTGGCGGCGATGACCGTGACCAGTTTGTCAAAACGCGATTGGGCGCTGCCCTGCTCGGCCATAATCTCGCGCAGGCGGCGCAGCAGAATGCGCGGACCACCGGCAGCGATCGGCGGCATCAGCGACCATTCCGCACCCGCAAAGCGCGGATGCACAAAAATACAGGAATGGTCGGAAGCCGCATCATATCACCTTTTAGGACGCCGATCAGGCCGGCATGGCCTTATCCAGCTCGTAAGCGGCATGCAGGGCGCGCACCGCCAGTTCAACATATTCCTCGGCGATCAGCACGCTGACCTTGATTTCCGAGGTCGAGATCACCTGCACATTGATACCCTTTTCCGCCAGCGTACGGAACATCGCCTGGGCGACGCCGGGATGGGTGCGCATGCCAATACCGATGATCGACACCTTGGCCATATCATCAGCCGAAGTGATTTCGCGATAGCCAATGGCTTCGGCCGAGGTTTCCAGCACGGCCAGCGCCTTGGTCAGATCGCCGCGATTGCAGGTGAAGGTCAGATCGGTCTTTTTGCCATCGTCCGAAATATTCTGAACGATCATATCGACATTGATGCCGTTATCGGCCAGCGGGCCGAAAATGGCTGCCGCGATACCGGGGCGATCCGGAATCTTCAGAAGGGTGATCTTCGCTTCATCGCGTGAATAGGCAATGCCGGTGACGGGTCTGTTTTCCACGATCTCTTCCTCGTCGCACAGAAGCGTGCCGCCAATGGTCGGGTCGAAAGACGACAGCACCCGGACCGGCACGCGGAATTTCATGGCAATCTCGACCGAGCGGGTCTGCAGGACCTTGGCGCCCAGTGATGCCATCTCCAACATTTCTTCAAATGAAATTTTGTCCAGCCGCCGCGCCTTGACCACAAAACGCGGGTCGGTGGTGTATACGCCGTCGACATCGGTGTAGATATCGCAACGGTCGGCCCCGATCGCAGCCGCAATCGCGACCGCCGAGGTATCCGAACCGCCACGGCCCAGCGTCGAGACGCGCTGATCATCGAACACGCCCTGGAACCCGGCAATGGCGGCAACATAGCCATCCGCCATGCTCGCATTCAGGTTATCGGCCGCAATACCGTCGATCCGGGCCGAGCCATGCAGGCCGGAGGTCTCAATCGGGATCTGCCAGCCGAGCCAGGAACGGGCCTTGATGCCGATCGCGGTGAGCGCAATCGCCAGAAGGCCGCAGGTAATCTGTTCGCCCGCAGCCACCACCGTGTCATACTCGACCGGATCATAGAGCGGATCGAGCGCCTTGACCCAGCCGACCATCTTGTTGGTTTCGCCAGCCATTGCCGAAACCACCACGGCGACCTGATTGCCCGCCTTGACTTCTTCGGCGACCAGACCCGCAACATGACGAATGCGATCCAGATCGGCTACCGAGGTGCCGCCGAATTTCATTACAATCTTTGCCATAGCCGTCCGTTTGCGCAATAGAACTTCGTGAGTCATACATAACCGGCAGACCGCCGAACCCCAAGCGAAAAAAATGACCCTGAAAGACGCACCTTCCATTGATCCGGCTGAAGTCGAAAAATTCTCCGCCATGGCGGCGGAATGGTGGGACCCGGCGGGCAAATTTGCCCCCCTGCACCGCTTTAACCCTGTCCGGCTGCATTTCATCCACGACACGCTGGGGCGGCATTTTGGCCGCAAGGACGGTACGTTTTCAGGGTTAAAGCTGCTGGATATCGGCTGCGGCGGCGGTCTGGTGTCCGAACCGATGGCGCGCGCGGGCTTTGCCGTAACAGGAGCCGATGCATCGGGCAAGAATATTGCGGCGGCCAGCCTGCATGGGCAGCAGGGCGGCCTCAGCATTGATTATCGTCAGACCACGGCGGAAACCCTGGCCGAGGCGGGCGAGACCTTTGACGTTGTGCTCAATCTGGAAGTGATCGAGCATGTCGCCGATCTGAAATCCTATCTCGCTGCCAGTGCCCGGCTGGTCGCCCCCGGCGGCATCATGATCGTGGCCAGCCTCAACAAAACGCTCAAATCGCTGGCGCTGGCAAAAATCGGCGCGGAATATGTGCTGGGTTGGCTGCCCAAAGGCTCGCACGACTGGTCGCGCTTCGTCAGCCCGTCCAAGCTGCGTGGGTTATTGGAGGAAAACGGCCTGACCGTGCGTCATTTGCAGGGCGTGGCCTTTGACCCCATCGCCTGGGGCTGGGTGCTGTCGGGCGATACCTCGGTGAACTATATGGTGGTGGCGCTGCGGGCTTAAGTTTTGGCCCGGACACAGCAACCCGACATTTCGGCTTAATATTCCAGCCGCACTGCGCCTTTGCCGGTGGTGGTGGCGTCGACATTGAGCACCGCCCCGGTATAGAGCCTGAGGCCGGTCAGCACGATGCCGCCATGGTTGGTCATGGTGCCACCATCCTGTGTCAGGTAGCGGCTCGGCATATAAATCAGGCCGGTTTCGGTCAGTGTGCTGCCGGGCTCCAGCATAGTCATGTAATTCGTACTGGCGGCGGTCCACGGCAACAGGGTACAGGTCAGCCAACCCAGCAACCCGGAACAGTTATAAGACAGGCTTTTAGGCTCGAACATCAGCACGCCGGTATAATCGCAGGTGTTGATACCATTATAGGTGCCGCAATTGGATGACGTCGGCGCGGTGAACGTCACATTGGCACCGGATGTCATGTACATATAAGAACTGCTGTCGGCGAAGAAAAATACCACCCCCGTGCCGGTCACCGTCAGCGTATTATAAAACTTAATCGTGCCACCCTTGATGATATAAACGCCGGGCTTAAAGGCGATCGTGCCGCTGGTAAACGTCATACCGCCGCAATAAACACCGGGGTTCATTGTGGCGCTGCTGTAGCTGGCATAATACGTATAGTCGCAACCGGAATAGGACGGATCACTATATTTTCCGGAATAGGGGTCGGCGGTTGTTGTGCAGTTCTGCGATAATGAAGACGCCCCGTCGCTATCCACCACCGAACCGCCATAGTTGGTAACGCTGACACCGCTGGCCACACAAAGCTTATCGGTAATAATCCGCGCCCCGCTATAGAGATAGCTGTCACCAGCCAGAACATCGACATCGCAGGTCGGCGCATTCAGCGTTGCTGTCGACCACAAACCAGCATGCATAAGCCAGACGCAAGCGCCACCCGATGCCGTGCTGACCGAGCCACTTCCCGCCGTGGCGGTGATGTTGAGCGGCAGGCTGTTGATCCCCGCCACCCCAATGAACGCGGTTGAAAGCGTCGTCGTGATGGTGCCGACACAGCTCGTCGCGCTGCTGGTGCAGCCGGTATAGCTTGGTGTCACCACGGCACCATCCAGCTTCACATTCCAGGCGTTGAAGGTGGCGGCGGCCACCGTGGTGGAGCTTTGCGCCGCCCCGGCCAGCACACTGGCGTCCAGCGCGGACTGAAGGGTCTGACGGGTATCATAATAGCGCGAGAAATCGACCGCCCCACCAACCGCCAGCAGCATGGGAACAAGGCTTAGTGCGAAAATGATCGCCACATTGCCGGAGCGATCACGCCATAGCCGCCGCACCGCACGCCCTAAAATGGCCCGAACGCATTTTCCTGATGTAACCGGCATTTCTCTTCGTCACACACAAATACAAGTTGCAAAATGACGATAGAAAACGCCACTTACAGGTCGCTTGACAGAATAGGAAGCATTCTAAGGACCAGACCGTTTACATGACCCGATCCCGGAACACTATTAATATTGTGAGATTTTATAAGGACAGTTTTACTTAGGTTTTTAACCGCACGATAGTGCCGGTACCAGCAGAGACGGACGCGCCACTGGTTGGCAGAATAAGTTGGCCATTGGGGCTCAAACTAGCCAGCACCAAAGCCCCACTGGTCATATCAATGGCGAAACCAGAGTTAAGCGTGATTTTCTTGCTTGGCATGTAAATAATGCCAGACCAGTTCTGCGTTCCGCTTCCCCCAAGGTTCCAAGAAGTGGAAGACAAATCACTTCCCGTGGTCCCCGCCGATGGCTCGAACATAAGTATTCCTGCATAGGTGCCAGATGTAGGGGCGCTGAAAGTCGTTTGAGCCCCAGAATTCAAGACAAACGAGGAATTACTGTCCGCAAAATAGAACGTCACACCACTGCCTGTCGCCACAGAATTAAAAGTAAATTGTGCACTTTTCAGAATATACACACCGGAATTAAAGGTTACATTGCAACCGCTATTGAAATTAAAATCACCTGTATAAACACCAGGCGACAGCACGGAATTACAATTGTAAGAAGAATAAGAACTAGTCGCCGATGGAACCGTCGACAGCGCGCTTTTCACAGTACTCGACACACTGGACAGAAAGCTGGTGACCGTACAGCCCGTCGACAGGGTCGAACTTGTCGAGCTGCCATTATTTACTGTACCGCCATTATTATTGATGCTGGTCGCCGCAATGCATAATTTTGATGTAATGACACTGGAGCCGCTGTTCAGCGTCGACGACCCGGACGACGTGGCTGCCACATCAATTTCGCACGCGGCTGTAGTTGTGCTTCCCCCGTTAATGCTGGCACCGGAATTCAGCGACAGCCCGGACGATGTGCTGACCAGCCACATGCAGATGTTGTTTGTTGTTGTCGACGAGGTTGCCGACTTTTCCGCCGTTGCTGTAACGTTCAGCGGAATGGTCTTCATGCCAAGGATCATCGCGAAATAGGTGCGAACGCTGCCGCTATAGGTCCCGGTGCAGGAGGTGTCGCCGCTGGTACAGCCGGTATAACTGGCGCTGGTCAGCGTCACGGCGCTGCCGTTAACACTGACATTCCAGCTGTTGAAGGTCGTGGCGGCGATGGTGGCAGAATTTTCCGCTGCCCCGGCCAGCACGCTGGCGTCCAGCGCGTTCTGAACCGCCGCACGCGTATCGTAATAGCGCGAAAAATCGACTGCCCCGCCAATCGCCGCAAGCAAGGGGATCAGACAAATGGCAAAGACGATCGCCACATTGGCGTTGCGGTCGCGGTGATAGCCTTGGCACAATAGCCACAACCGTCTGCCATAGCGGCGAGGAATCCCTGTCATGCCGTTCATTTTACGACAGCCCTCATTGCAAAACCAAAGCAATATCGATCCAAGGCAAGACTTCCACGCAACAGACTCCCCCCGCCGGGATACAAAAATGGCGGAACGCCTTAAAGCGTCCCGCCATTTCCCCCGTGGCACAGTCCCCCCCGCGCCAAACCAGGAGAGATTACTTAGGGCTGCGCATGCGCCAATGCAACCCAAAAGAGATCAGCGACGACCACAAACTTCATCGAGATGCCTTAACAAATCGCCGGGATCTTCATAAACCCGGATCGCGCCGGACCGTTCCAGCTCGTCCTGGCCATAACCGCCGGAAAGCACGCCCACGCCCAGGGCGCGGCAGCGCTTGGACGCCAGCATGTCCCAGATGCTATCACCGACCACCACCGCGTTTTCGATCGGGGCGTTCAGGCGCGCCGCCGCGGCGATGAACAGATCAGGGTCGGGCTTGGCATATTTGACCTGATCGCGGGTCACGACATGGGCGGCGACCGGATCGATCCCAAGCGAGGCGATATTGGGCCCGGCGGTTTCCATACGCCCGCTGGTGGCGATGGCCCACGGAATGCCGCCATCGTCCAGCGCCTTAATCAGCTCACGGGCCCCCGGCAGGGGCTTCACCGACGGGGCCAGACGCTTATAGGCCTCGGCGTGGCGGGTGCGCAGCCGCGCCAGCAGTTCCGGCGACATATCGCTGCCGGTTTCCCGCAACAGCTGGTTGGCAAACAGACCGCCGCTCATGCCGATTTTGCGATGAATCTGCCAAACCGACAGGGATAACCCCTCAGCTTCCAGCGCTTCATGCCAGGCAAGCACATGTTGATAAACGCTGTCGACCAGCGTGCCATCGAGATCGAACAGGAAAACGGTCTGAATACCCATAGAAAACTCCTTTTGATCAATACCGGCATGATGCGCGAGGCCACTGGGCGGCGCAAGAAAAACCCCACGAAAAACTTGGCGTATTAAAGGGACATAGTTGCGCGGGTCATGGAAAAATCCCGCATAAGGTGTATAGAATAGTTTCATGGCAAATATAAAAACGGGGAGAAGACGCCATGAGTACATATTTCATCCGCATGATTGCCGTGGCCACCCTGGTGGCAGGCGGCTTTGGCTTTGCGGCGCACGCCGGGGCTGCCGCCAATAAAACCGCCAACAAAGCCGTCAACAAACAGGCCGAAGCCTTGCAGCTGGCCGCCTTTGATCTGGAAGACAAAGGCGATCTGGAAGGGGCCATCGCCAAGTTCCGCGAAGCCCATCAGTTAAAGCCAACCGACAAAGGGCTTAATCAGAATCTGGCTGATGTGCTCAACACCACCGGTGTAACGCTCTACAATAACAAGGATTATCCCGCCGCCGCCGCTCGCTTTAACGAAGCGCTCGGCTTGCTGCCAAACTTTGCCCGGGCCAAGGAAAATCTTGGCAAAGTCACCGCCGCCCAGCTGAACGCCGAGGGCCATACGCTGTACAAGGCGGGCAACCTCGATCAGGCCAGAGAGAAATACGCTGCCGCTGTGGCCGCCGATCCGGGCAACATCTCGGCTAAAGCCAACCTCGCCACGACAGAGGCGGATATTCTGGCCCGCGGCACCGATCTGGTCGCCGTCGTACAAAAACGTAAAGAAGCCTTGTCCTATGTGCCTGACAGCCCGACGCTGAAACAGCGCTATGACGATGCGGTGGCCGCCGTGGCCAGCGCCGAACAGGCCAAAAAGGCCGAAGACGAAAAGAACAAGAAATAGCCAATGCTCTGGCAAAAACGGTGCGCGGCAATGCCGTGCGCCGTGTTTGCCCTGGTGCCGACGGGTCTCAGGCCCGCCGCTCCAGCGTAACAAAGCTGAAGGACAGCCCACCAGCGCCGACATGATCTTCGCGCGCGGTCTCAGCCCAATGCGCCGGATCAATCGCCGGGGCATAGGCATCGCCCTCAAAGCGGGCGTGAATGTCGGTCAGATAAATCCGCCCGGCATCGGCCAGCGCCGCCTGGTACAATGCCGCCCCACCGATCACCATGATTTCAGGATCCTGTTCGGCGGGGCTGAGCTCTGCGCCCTTATTCCAGCCTTCGCTTAAGCTGTGCACCACGGTGGCCCCGTTTGCGGTAAAACCGGCATCGCGCGTCAGCACCAGATTGGGCCGGCCAGGCAGCGGCCGGAATTTCCCCGGCAAACTGTCCCAGGTTTTTCGCCCCATCAGACAGGGCTTACCCAAGGTCAGCGCCTTGAAATGCTGCATATCTTCCACCAGCCGCCAGGGCAGCGTGCCGCCTTTACCGATGACGCCACCAGCCCCTTGCGCCCAGATCAACGAAACGATGGGTGCGGCGCTCACGCCAGCGCTTTCAAAGCCGGGCCGGTTTTGGCCAGATCCTGCAGCGCCTCCCCCTCCAGCCGGAAGGTGATCCACTCGGCGACCATGCGGCTGCCCATTTTCTTGTAGAACTGCATGGCCTTTTCGTTCCAGTCGAGCACCATCCAGTCGACGCGGGCAGCCCCCTCGCGCAGGGCTTCGGCCGACAGAAAGCTGAAAAAGGCCCGGCCCAGTCCGCGTTTACGAAATGCCGGCTGAACATAAATGTCTTCAATGAACAGGCCCTGCCGGGCGGCGAAGCTGGAATAGGTCCAGTACCAGTTGGCAATACCGACCGCTTCGTCATCAACGAAAGCCAGTGCCACCGACAATTTCGGATTGGCACCCAGCATATCGCGACGGACAATGTCCGCAGTCAGATGATATTCGTCGAGACGAAATTCATATTCGGCGAAATCGCGCAACAGATTATAAATCGTCTGTTCATCGCCGACACGCGCGCGCCGGATGGAAAAATCCCTCATACCGCTACCTCAGCCTTGATACTCGGATGCGCCTGATAATCGGAAAGCGCGAAATCTTCGTAACCAAAACCAAAGATGTCTGTCACCGTGGGATTAAGCCGCATCCGGGGTGGCGGCAACGGCGTGCGGGCCAGCTGGGTGTGCACTTGCTCCAGATGGTTAAGATAAATGTGGGCATCGCCCAGGGTATGCACGAATTCACCGGGCTTGAGACCGGTTACCTGCGCCACCATCAGGGTCAGCAGCGCATAGGAGGCGATGTTGAACGGCACGCCGAGGAACACGTCGGCCGAACGCTGATAAAGCTGGCAGGACAGTTTGCCGTCGGCGACATAGAACTGGAACAGGCAATGACAGGGTGGCAGCGCCATATTCGGCACATCCGCCGGGTTCCACGCGCTGACCATCAGGCGGCGGGAATCGGGATTCTTTTTGATCTGTTCGACCACATCGGCGATCTGATCGATGGTGCCGCCGTCGTGCGTGCGCCACGACCGCCATTGTGCCCCGTAAACCGGGCCCAGATCGCCTTTTTCATCGGCCCATTCGTTCCAGATGGTCACGCCATGGTCCTGCAACCAGTGCACGTTGGTATCACCGCGTAAAAACCACAACAGTTCGTAAATAATCGCTTTAACGAACAGTTTTTTGGTGGTGACGAGCGGGAATCCCTCGGTCAGGTCAAACCGCATCTGATGGCCGAACACCGAACGGGTGCCGACCCCGGTGCGGTCGTGCTTTTCAACCCCTTCGGTCAGGATGCGGTTCAACAGATCGAGATAGGGACGCATGGTTACCTTAAAAACGGTTAGACGATTCCAGTGCGCACTCTAACGCGCCCTGCAAGGCGTTATCAATTTCCCTGGCATTTTGCCGGACGGCCACCTATATTATGGGGGTCGGGGCAACCCGGCTATGGCGATAAACGACAGCGTAATAAGCGGACTGGACCCGGGGGCGGTACCCGGCGCCTCCACCATCACCCTTCATACGTGAAGGCTTATGGGGGCGAAATAGGATCGACAGACGTGTAAAGACTGATCTTTTGCTCGGTATGGTATCCGCCGTCATCGGGCTATTCGTAATAAGTGCCAACGATAATCAAATGGTGCTCGCTGCCTAACTTTTGTTAGACAAGCGCGGCCGGGGGAGCGCCGGGCAACAGAAGCCCCCCACTAATTTCCACGAAAATTGGCGATCACCTGCGACTGCGGGCCGGGTGATAGCCCGCCTTAAGCGGGAGCAATCCTGCGTCAGCATGACCGGCATGAGCGCTAAAGTCCGCTCCCACACACGAC
Organism: Micropepsis pineolensis; assembly: GCF_055392125.1. NCBI lineage: Bacteria > Pseudomonadati > Pseudomonadota > Alphaproteobacteria > Micropepsales > Micropepsaceae > Micropepsis > Micropepsis pineolensis. Next base: position 1,388,187 of record NZ_AP042408.1, on the reverse strand, counting down.
ATCTCAAATTGAACTAAAACTTGTGGCGGCAAGCCCCGCCTGCCACACGAGGACCGGGCTGCAGCCGCCTTGGTAACAACAAAAAAACGCTGATTGGAAAAGAGCCAAGACTTTGTTGTCGCCATCATCACCATAGGACATTGACTTGTCCGTCTTGGTGTTTAAGTCTGCCGCTTGCGAGGGACTTGGGACGATCATGGCGAAAGATTACATCGGTTATCAGGCATTGACCGACGCGGCATTACGCGGCGTGGTGCGCGATGCTTTACGCCGGGTTGAGACCCAGGGGCTGATTGGCTCGCACCATTTTTACCTGACCTTTAAGACCCATTTCCCCGGTGTCGAAATCCCGGCATTCCTGCGGGAACAATACCCGGACGAGATGACCATCATCCTGCAGCACCAGTTCTGGGGCCTGAAGGTGCATGAGGATCTGTTCGAGGTTGCGCTGACCTTCAAAAAGATGCCTGCGACATTGGTGATTCCCTATGTCGCCCTGACGGCCTTTTTCGACCCCGGCGTGCAGTTTGGCCTGCAGTTCAAAACGGCCGAGAGCGAAAGCAAGAACGCGCTGTCCAGTGCCGACCTGTCGGAGGAATTGCCCCTCGACGCCCCGCCCGAAGACGACGACACGCCCCCGACAGACCATCAACCCGGCGGCCCGCGCACCAGCATGCCCAAGGGTGGTCAGGGCGAAGTGGTCAGTCTGGACAAATTCCGTAAGAAATAGTCCCCGCGCGTCAAAGCGGGGCAGATTTTAAGGAAAGAACGCCCCCATGCCCCGCAACGAAAAGCCCCGTAACGAAACAACCCGTACGGAAACGGACAGTTTCGGCCCGATAGAGGTGGCCGACGATACGCTGTGGGGCGCGCAAAGTCAGCGTTCACTGCAAAATTTCCGCATCGGCTGGGAAAAACAGCCTGCCCCGGTGATTCGGGCGCTGGGCATCATCAAACGCGCTGCGGCTGAGGTGAATGTCGCCCTTGGCAAGCTTGATCCCATGCTGGGCGAGGCAATTGTTACCGCCGCGAATGAAGTGATCGATGGCAGGCTGGCCAGCCATTTCCCGCTGGTGGTGTGGCAGACCGGTTCGGGCACCCAGTCGAACATGAATGCCAACGAGGTGATCGCCAACCGCGCTATTCAGATTCTGGGCGGCGTGGTCGGCTCGAAAAAACCGGTCCACCCCAACGATCATGTCAATATGAGCCAGTCGTCGAACGATACCTATCCGTCGGCGATGCATGTTGCCGCCGCGGAAGAAATCGTGCACCGGCTGCTGCCCGCCTTGCAGCATTTGCACACAGCGCTGGCCCAAAAGGCCGAAAGCTGGAAGGACATCGTCAAGATCGGCCGCACCCACACCCAGGATGCTACACCGCTGACACTGGGGCAGGAATTTTCCGGTTACGCCAAACAGGTCGAAAACGGCATTGGCCGGTTGCAGGTGACGTTGCCCGGCCTGATGCAACTGGCCCAGGGCGGCACGGCGGTGGGCACCGGCCTCAACGCCCCGATTGGCTTTGCCGAAGCCGTGGCGGCGAAAATTGCCGAAATCACCGGCCTTGCCTTCACCAGCGCCCCCAACAAGTTCGAGGCGCTGGCCGCCCACGACGCCATGGTGTTTTCGCATGGGGCGATTGCTACGCTGGCCGCATCGCTGTTCAAGATCGCCAACGACATCCGGCTTCTGGGCTCCGGGCCGCGCTCTGGCCTTGGCGAGCTGGCCCTGCCGGAGAATGAGCCGGGCTCGTCGATCATGCCGGGCAAGGTCAACCCGACCCAGTGCGAGGCGATGACACAGGTCTGCATCCAGATCTTCGGCAACAACGCCGCGCTCAATTTTGCCGGCAGTCAGGGCCATTTTGAACTGAACGTCTATAATCCGGTGATGGCCTATAATTTTCTGCAGAGCGTGCGGCTGATGGCCGATGCCGCGATCAGCTTCACCGACAATTGTGTGGTCGGCATTGAGCCGCGTACGGACAATATTAAAGCCGGGCTGGAACGATCGCTGATGCTGGTCACGGCGCTGGCACCGAAGATCGGCTATGATGCAGCGGCAATGATTGCCAAAACCGCCCATAAACACGGCACCACGTTAAAAGAAGAAGCCCTCGCCTCAGGCCTCGTCACAGCGGAAGAATTTGATGCCCTCGTCCGCCCGGAAAAAATGATCGGGCCGGAGTAAGGGAAAAAGAATCCTCCCCCTTCGACAGGCTCAGGGTGAGGGATATATAGTGACGCTCATATTAAGCTCCTCATCCTGAGCTCGTCGAAGGATGAGCCCGCACAAAGGATGAAAACCGCAGGAAAACGGTTATGAACATCTATGTTTACATGCTCCGTTGCGCCGACGGGTCTTATTATGTCGGCATTACCCGTGCAGGGCTTGATAAACGGCTGGCCGAACATCAGGGCGGGCACTACCCCGGTTACACGCATTCCCGTCGCCCGGTAACGCTGGTCTGGTCGCAGGATTTTCAACAATTGACCGATGCAATTGCCTGCGAACGCCGTATCAAAGGCTGGCGGCGAGAGAAGAAAGAAGCCCTTATTCGCGGTGATTACGCAGCCCTTCCGATACTGGCGCGTACACGAAAAGACTATGGTGATGCGAAACCTCATCCTTCGACAGGCTCAGGATGAGGGTATCCGACAAGCGCAGGATGCGAGATCGCGACGAAGCAAAAAATTCCTCATCCTGAGCCCGCCCTAAGGATGAGCATCTCCCCTGAAATCCTTACGGATACGGATGCCACGTACCGGCGTGGTCGCGGATGCGCCAGCCGGTATCGGTTTTGACCACCGACGAAGAATCCAGCGGGACCTTGGCAAAGCCACCGGGAATATCGAGCACATAATGTGGTATCGCCAGCCCCGAGGCCCGCGCCCGAAGCTGACGCATCAGGTCCAGCCCGTGATCAATAGAAACCCGAAAATGCGACGTGCCACGCGCAAGATCCGGGTGATGCAGATAATAGGGCTTCACCCCGGCTTCGACCAGCGCCCGCATCAGGGCTTCCAGCGTGTCGATATCATCGTTGATACCGGCGAGCAGGACCGACTGGCTCACCAGCAAAAATCCGGCCTGCGATAACCGGCGCAACGCCTCGCGCGCCGCAGCGGTAAATTCGCGCGGGTGATCGGCATGCAGCGACACTACCACGGTTTTATCGGCCATGCGCAGCGCATCAACAAAATCATCGCTGATATGTTCCGGCGCGACCGAGGGCACGCGGGTGTGCCAGCGCACCACGCGGACATGATCGATAACCGCCAGCCGCGCGACGATGTCGGCGATGCGCCGTGGGCTTAAACTGAACGGATCCCCACCGGTGACCACCACTTCCCAAATCTCGTCATGGGCCGCGATATAGGAAAGCGCCGTCTCCAGCGCTGCCGCATCCAGCGAGCCGGCCCCGCCGACCGCCTCGCGCCGGAAGCAGAACCGGCAATACACCGCGCAAGCCAGCGTGGGCAGAAACAGCGCCCGGTCGCGGTGACGGTGGACAATGCCGGGCACCGGAGAATGCGCACCATCACCAATGGGATCGGCACGCTCTTCGACCGTTTCGATCAATTCGTCCGTTGACGGAATAAACTGCCGGGCAACACCCTCGGCCCCCGCCCCCATCAACGCCAGCATCGCCGGGCTAACCGACACGGCATAACGATCCGCCACCGCCTGCAATGCCGCACGTTCTGTTTCGGGCACCAAAGCGGCGTCAATCAGTCCCTCTACCGTGGTAATGCTACGCACAACAGCCTTCATGGCACCTCGGTCCACATCACATCATTCAGGCAGCGTACCCCGGCGGCCAGCATTGCCAGCCGGTCAAAGCCCATCGCCACCCCAACCGCATCGGGCATTTCGGCCAGCGCGGCGAGGAAATCCTCGTCAATCGGATAGCGCTCGCCGTAGATCTGCTCTTTCTCGTCCATCTCCCGCACGAAACGGGCGCGCTGTTCCACCGGATCGGTCAGTTCGCCAAAACCGTTGGCCAGCTCAACGCCACAGACATACAGCTCAAACCGCTCGGCAAAGCGGCCATCTTCCGGGCAGGCCCGCGCCAGTGCGGCTTCACAGCGCGGATAACGATAGAGCAGCGTCGGTACGGTTTCGCCCAAATGGGGCTCGACCTTCGCCACCAGCACCTTGGAGAAAATATCGGCCCATGTATCATTATCCGCGGGTTCAATCCCCGCCTTTGCGGCGGCCGTGGCCAGCACATCACGCACCCCCTCGCCCGCCGCCGTCAGGCTGGCGTCAAGGTCAATCCCGGCATAGCGGGCAAAGGCCTCCGACAGCGACAGATATTCCGGCCCGGCAAAGGCAGCGCAGGTCTGCCCCCGAAAGCAAAAACTGTCCCGCCCGGCCACCTCGGCCGCCAGCCGCACCAGCCGCACGCTATCGTCCATCGCGGTCTGAAAGCTGGCCCCGGCGCGGTACCATTCCAACATGGTAAATTCGAGACTGTGCAGCGGCCCACCCTCGCGGTTGCGGAACACCCGGGCAAAATCGAAGATTTTCGCTTCCCCGGCGGCGAGCAGCTTCTTGGCGGCAAATTCCGGCGAGGTATGCAAGTAAAGCGTGCGCCGGGTGCCATCCAGCCCGATTACCTCGGTGGCGAAGCCGGCCAGATGGGCCTCGTTTCCGGGGGAAACCGCCAGCGCGCCACATTCGACCTCGGTAAAGCCCTCGGCCTCGAACGCGGCCCGCAGGGTCTTTTTAACCTTGCCGCGCAGGGCCAAAGCCGGGCGCTTATCGGCGAATTTCTCGCGCTGCCACCAGGGCGACACAGATACGGACTTGGCCAAAGCCTTTGCTCCTGCTATAGCGCCCCCATTCGAAGCGGCTTTGGGCCGCAAACGACGGGGCCTGGCCCCGCATTTCTTCAATAGACGAGGTCCAAACGTGGTTTCGGTTATCGCCAGCTCTGTTCGCAAAGGCAATGTTCTTGAAAAGGATGGCCGTCTTTACGTCATTCTCAAAGCGGAAAGCATCCATCCGGGCAAGGGTACGCCCGTCACGCAGATCGAAATGCGCCGCATCGGCGATGGCATCAAGGTCAGCGAACGCTACAAGACCACGGATTCGGTCGAAAAGGCCTTTGTCGAGGAAAACACCTACAGCTACCTGTATCAGGATGGCGATCACTTCGTGTTCATGGAACCGGAGAACTTCGAACAGATCACCGTCGAGGGCGACGTGGTCGGCGATTATGCCCCCTATTTGCAGGAAGGCATGGAAGTGACCCTGTCGATCTATAACGGCACCGCCGTGACGATCGTCATTCCGCAGCGTGTCACGCTGGAAGTGACCGAGACCGAACCGGTGGTCAAAGGCCAGACCTCGACCAACTCGTTCAAGCCCGCGGTGCTGTCCAACGGCGTGCGCACCACAGTGCCGGGCCATATCAACATCGGCACCCGCGTGGTGGTGATGACCGAAGACGGCGCCTATGTCGAACGCGCCAAAGACTAACGCGCGAAGTTCAGATTTAAAGAAAAAGCCTTATCCCACTTGGGGTGAGGCTTTTTTTTATTACCTGTTATGGGGTGTCTTTGAGGCGTTCGACCATCGCCTTCGCCGCTGCCATGCCAGTGGCGAACGAAGCGGTGAGCAGATACCCACCGGTCGGCGCTTCCCAGTCGAGCATTTCCCCTGCAGCATAGACCCCGGGCAATGCCTTCAACTGCAAATCGTCGTCCAGCGCGTCCTTGGCGATGCCGCCCGCGGTAGAAATCGCCCGTTCGATCGTGGTCGGGGCGATCAGCCGGATCGGGATGGCCTTGACCGCAACGGCCAGCGCCTGCGGATCGGCTGGCAATTGCGCCCCAGCACCGGCTTGCACCAGCCCTTCGCGCATCAGATTGATCGCCATTGGCGACAGCTTTAAGCCCTTGCGCAAACGGTTGGTGAGCGACTGGCCCGCCTTGGTGGCGGCCAGCCGCGTGGCCAGTTCGTCCACCGACAGTTCCGGGCGCAGATCAATCTGCAGAACCGCTTCGCCCTCGGCCGCGATGGTGTCACGCAACTGTCGGCTTAAGGCATAAATGCCGCCGCCTTCCAGACCATAGGAAGCAATCACCGCCTCGCCGCGCACAGTGAGATCCCCGATCCGCAGGCCGACATTCTTCAGCGGTTCACCGGCATAGGCAGAAAAGCGCTCGCTCCAATGGGTGAGAAAACCGCAATTGGCCGGGCGGAACGGTGCCACGCCGACACCATGGCGGCGCAAAATCTCGGCCCACGCCCCGGTGGTGCCCAGCTTAGGCCAGCTGGCCCCGCCCAGCGCCAGAAGACAGGCATCGGCCTTGACCGTCACGGGGCCAGTAGAGGTGGCAAAATTCAGCGCCCCGGCATTCCAGCCACACCAGTCATGGCCGGTGCGCAACACCACGCCCTGTGCCCCCAGCCGTTTGAGCACAGCGCGCAGCAAAGGCGAGGCCTTCATATCCTTGGGAAACACCCGGCCGCTGGAGCCGACAAACGTCGCCGCCCCCAGCCCGTCGGCCCAGTCCCGCAAATCAGCAGGCCCGAAGGCGGTCAGATACGGCTCCAGCCAGGGGGCGTCGGCACCATAGCGGCTGAGGAAATCGGCGAACGGCTCGGCATGGGTAAGATTAAGCCCGCCGCGCCCGGCCATCAGGAATTTACGGGCCGGGGAAGACATGTGCTCGTATACCGTCACGGCGATACCGCGGGCACTTATATAGTCTGCGGCGATCAACCCCGCCGGACCGGCCCCGATCACCGCAACATGGCGGGCAGAGTCGCATTGGTTAAAGGGCGGAGTTGGGGTGGTTTCAGACAAGCGGCTCACTACGGCCTCGCCAAAATTGAATCAAATCTGTGCAAATGCATGACCAAGACAATCCCAGCCAAGGACGTTCTAGTCTCCGAGTGCAGAGTAATTGTGAGCAAAAAAAGGCGTTCACGGCCAAATCAAGGTAAAAACACGCCTAACACTATGTTTGCTGATTAGGATTTCCGTAAGTTGTATGGCCCTTTTTTGCGGGTGGCGGCGGGCGCCAAACAAACGATGGCCCGTCACTATCCCGAATCCCTACAAAATATTTCGGGCTGTTAAGCCTACTACTGTAATCATGCGTGGGAATACATCAGATATTTGCGGACATCAAAAGAAGACGTAAGTATTCGCAAATGCCACTGGCCAGACTAGAGAGAGTCGGCACCAATATTGACCAACCGATGAGGGGGGAATAGCACCGTAATCGTAAACATGACCCTGCGTAACCCCCATTCTGTTGCATTATCAACACTGAATGGGTGGCATTTATATAACAACAGATACAGTCAAGCCGATTTAATGGTCGATAAGTGGTTCAATCAGCCGCATTTTCAGCTTTTTTAGTTTGCACACCCGAAAAAATCTGGTTAGCTCGGTTTACCAAAACACCAGAGCCCAAACGGCAGAGGATGCATGGAACTGAAGACCACCATCGGACGGAATGCTTTTTTACTGGCCGCCCTGATTGGCCTTAGTGCTTGTGCACAGGTCCCTGACACCGCCCCCGTGGCTGTGCGCTACGCCACCCCGGTGGCGGTGGGCGGCAACCAGCCGGTACTGGCGGCGTTACCGCCAGCCTCGCGGGTTGGCGCGGTCGACATGTCGTCGGACGATGATCAGAGCTTCATCGCAGACGGCGGTGCCGAGATTGTTAAAGTTTCCAAACGGCTGAACTGTGTGCAGTTCGCCCGGGCCCGCTCGGGCCTCAAAGTGTCAGGCAATGCCGGCACCTGGTGGGATCATGCCAAGGGCAAATACGCCCGCAGCCACGAGCCGGCCCCCGGCGCGGTGATGGTGTTCGCCAGCACCAAGCGGATGCGCAGCGGCCATGTCGCCGTGGTGCGCCAGCGGGTGTCCAGCCGTGAAATCCGCATTGACCATGCCAACTGGACCAATGACGGGTATATGCACCTGAACGCATCGGTGATCGATGTCAGCCCGAACAATGACTGGTCAGAAGTGCGGGTTTGGAATACACGCGGCGGCTCGATGGGCTCGCGGGTCTATCCGATCAAGGGCTTTGTACTGCCCCAGACCGCTTCGGCCAACGCGGCGGACGACGACACCGCCATGCGGTAAACGGATACGTCATGTTTTGTGATTACAGTCGCAGCACCACATGGTGCTGCGATTTTTTTTGCCAGGTAGCTCACGACACTGTGTTTATCCGGTTACGCCGTAATCAACGGATTTGAGGGGCGCGGACCGTATAAAAAGGTACATAAACCTATCACGATCTGGGGATACGGGATTCTGTCAAACATGCTTCACGTCACCGGCTGGCCATTTACGCCGCATATTCACCACATCCGTCAGCTGTGGAACAGCTCATCCCGGCGAACACGCCGACTTCTGCTGGCCGGTGGGGCCATCATTATCGTTTTTGCGGGCTGGCAGATCGGCGCCGGGCTACTGACCCAGACCAAAACCAAATCCGCCGCCCCCGTCACCGTGGCGATCACCCAGAAGCGCGATGTCACGGTAACCGAGCACAGTGTCGGCACCGTGGTGGCGGAAGCCACGGTCAATGTCACTGCCCGGGTTGGCGGCCAGATCGTCGCCGTCGCCTTCAAAGAAGGCCAGAGCGTGCATAAGGGCGATCTGTTATTCCGCCTTGATCCGCGCCCATTGAAGGCCGCGCGCGATGAGGCAGCGGCCACATTGGCCAAGGACCGCGCCACGGCGGTCAGCAGCGCACGCACCCTAGCCCGCGACAAGGCATTGCTGGCCGCAAAAGCCGTATCGCAGCAAACCTATGATGCCGACGAGGCCAGCGCCAAAGCGGCCACCGCCACCGTGCTGGCTGACAAGGCCGCACTCGATACCGCGCAGCTCAATCTGGAATATGGTGACATCCGCGCGCCCATCGACGGCAAGACCGGCGCCATCGCGGTGCAGATCGGCAATCTGGTCATTGCCAATGCCACCACAACGCTGGTGACCATAACGCAGGACATGCCGGTAAAAGTCTCGTTCACCCTGCCGCAGGACCGGTTGGGCGCGATTCAAAAGCAGATCAAGGCTGGTAAACTCGCGGTGCGGATTGCGCCCGAAGGTGGCGATCCGATCACCGCGCCAGTGAACTTCGTGGATAATGCCGTAAACCAGTCGGCCGGGACGATTGAGTTGCGGGCCAGCATTGCCAACAACGACCATCGTCTGGTGCCCGGTCAGATGGTTTCGGTTGATGCCGCCTTACAAACTTTAAGCGGTGCGGTTGTGGTGCCGCACAATGCGGTCAACCCCGGCCAAGCTGGCAACTATGTTTTTGTCGTAAAAAATGACCGGGCCAAACAGGTCGCGGTCAAGGTGTTAAGCGACGACGGACAGATTGCCGCCATCAGCGGCAAAATCCATCCCGGCGATACCGTTATCACCGACGGTCAGTTGCGGGTCGAAGATGGCGGGCGGGTACATGTTGTCCGCCATGGCCCCGGCGCCGCCAACAGCGCCCAAACCGCACCGGGCGCGCAATGAACATCTCGCGCATCTTCATTGAACGGCCCGTGATGACCACGCTGCTGATGGCAGCGTTGGTCCTGTTCGGGGCCTTTGGCTACAGTATGATGCCGGTCAGCGAGCTGCCCAGCGTCGACTTTCCCACCATTACGGTTTCCGCCAGCCTGCCCGGTGCCGATCCGCAAACCATGGCCTCGGCGGTGGCGACCCCGCTGGAAAGCCAGTTCGCTACCATCCCCGGCGTCAGCTCGATCACCTCGCAAAGCTCGTCGGGTTCGGTCACCATCACCATTCAGTTTGACCTTGGCCGCAACATCGACGGTGCGGCGATGGATGTGCAATCGGCCATTCAGACGGCGGCATCCAGCCTGCCCTCGGCCATGCCGACCCAGCCGACCTTGCGCAAGGTCAATCCGGCCGACGCCCCCATTCTGTTTATCGCCATGTCGTCGTCGACACTGCCGCTGTATGTCGTCGACCGCTTTGCCGAAAACCTGCTCGCCCGCCAGATCTCGATGCTGCCCGGCGTGGCCGAGGTCGATGTGCGCGGCGCGCAAACCTATGCCGCCCGCATTCAGGTCGATCCCAACAAACTGGCCGCCCGCGGCATCGGCATTGATACCGTGGCCGATAAAATCAAGGCCACCAACGTCAACACCTCGACCGGCCAGATCGACGGTCCGACCCAGTCAACGCTGATCCGCGCCAATGGTCAGCTCACCAGCGCCGCAGCGTTTAACCAACAGATCATCGCCTATCGGAATGGTGCGCCGGTGCGGCTGTCGGATGTGGGCCACGCGGTTGACAGTGTACAGAACAGCCGGGTGGCCGGGTGGTACAATGGCACCCGCGCCATCATCCTGTCGGTGCAGCGCCAGCCCGGCACCAACACCATCGCCATTATCGACAGCATCAAGCAATTGCTGCCGCAATTTGAAGAAAGCCTGCCCAAGGCGATCAGTCTTGGCGTCACCTATGACCGCAGTCAGACCATCCGCGCCTCGATCAGTGATGTGCAGACCACACTGATTATCTCGGCCGTTCTGGTGGTGCTGGTGATCTTCGTCTTTCTGCGCAGCCTGTCGGCCACCATCATCCCGTCACTGGCGCTTCCGATCACCGTCATCGGCACATTTGCCGGCATGTCAGCGCTCGGCTTCAGCCTGGACAATCTTTCGCTGCTCGCCCTGACGCTGTCGGTCGGCTTTGTCGTCGACGATGCCATCGTTATGCTGGAAAATATTGTCCGCCACGTTGAAGCCGGTGAAGACGTCAAATCTGCCGCCTTCAAAGGGGCCAAGGAAATCGGCTTCACCATCCTGTCGATGACCGTCTCGTTGGCGGCGGTGTTTATTCCGCTGATGTTCATGGGGGGCATTCTGGGGCGTCTGCTCAACGAATTTGCCATCACCATTGTGCTGGCGATTGTGCTGTCCGGCGTGGTCTCGATCACGCTGACGCCGCTTTTGTGCAGCCGCTTCATTTCCGGCAAGGCACAACAGCATGGCCGCTTCTATCAGATCAGCGAACGCTATCTGAATGACATGCAGACGTTTTATGATCGGACCCTGCATTGGAGCTTAGCGCATAAACGCTTTATTCTCAGCCTTTTCTTCCTCAGCCTGCTGGCCACCGCCGGTCTGTTCGCCATCAGCCCGCAGGATTTCATCCCCACGGTTGATATCGACCAGATCAGTGCCAGCACCGAAGCCTCGGACCGTACCAGCATCAAGCAGATGGTGATCTATCAGAAGAAGATCGCCACCATTGCTCAGGCCGACCCCGACGTGGTGGGGGTGATGTCTTCGGTCGGATCGGGTGGCGGCAGGTCTGGCAGCAATGTCGGCTCGCTCACCCTACGGTTAAAGCCGCGGGCCGACCGTTCGGTCTCGGCAGATGAAATCATCGCCCGCTTACGGCCGCAATTTGCCAAAGTTCCCGGCATCAACGTCTATATGCAGGTACCGCCCCAGATCCGTATCGGCGGCCGCCAGTCCAAATCGCAATATCAATACACACTGCAAGACCTCAATCAGGATTCGCTGACCGACAGCGCCGTGCGATTGACCCAGGCATTGAAGAATTCATCGGTGGTAACCGACGTCACCAACGATATCGACGTCACCGCGCCAGTGGCCAATGTCGATATTGATCGTGATAAGGCCGCAGCCTATGGCATCACCCCGTCGCAAATCGAAAGCGCGCTGGGCGATTCCTTTGGCGGCAGCAAAATCTCGACCATCTATGGCGCCACCGATCAGTATTACGTCATGATGGAATTGCTGCCGGAATATCAGACCACGGCAAGCGACATCAATCGGCTCTATCTTACCGCATCGGATGGTACCACGCTGGTACCGCTGAACGCCGTCACGCATGTTAAAACGGGCACCATGCCGCTGACCATCAACCATCAGGGCCAACTGCCAGCTGTGACGATTTCGTTCAATCTGGCCAAAGGCGCGGCTTTAAGCGATGCGGTTGGGGCCATTCACAAGGCCGAAACCGATCTGAACCTGCCCGCCACCCTGCAAGCCAATTTTCAGGGGCAGGCCCAGGCTTTCCAAAGCTCGATGGGCAATATGGGCATGCTCATCGGCATCGCGCTTACCACCGTCTACATCATTCTGGGTATTCTGTATGAAAGCTTCATCCACCCGCTGACCATTCTGTCCGGCCTGCCATCGGCCGCGGTGGGGGCGCTGATCGCGCTTTATGTCTTCGGCATTCCCTTAAGCCTGTATGCCTTTGTCGGCATGATCATGCTGATCGGTATCGTCAAGAAGAACGCCATCATGATGATCGACTTTGCCCTGCAGCGCGAACGCGGCGAAGGCGTCGATGCCGAAACCGCTATTACCGAAGCGGCGCAGATCCGGTTCCGCCCGATCATGATGACGACGATGGCGGCGCTTCTCGGCATGGTGCCGGTGGCGATCGGCTTTGGTTCCGGTGGGGAATCGCGCATGCCGCTGGGTATCGCGGTGGTCGGTGGGCTCTTGGTTTCACAGCTGCTCACCCTCTACATCACGCCGGTGATCTACATTTATCTCGACCGGCTGGGCAAACGCTTCGCCCGGACATAATCGGGCAATACTGCAAAAAAAAGAGCGGGGGACATTACCGTCCCCCGCTCTTTTTTTGTACCACAGCGCGTGTAACCTGTAACACGTTTCGTGTAATCGGCCCGGAGATGGGTCAGCGCAGCCCGGCCAGCAACTGGCCGGCAAAAACCGACAGCGTATCGTCACGCGCGCCCATCACCACCATGCGGTCACCCGGCTGGGCCAGCTCGAGCAGCTTGGCCCCGCCTTGTTCCCGCTGGGGGTAATAGAGGCCGTTGCGTCCCCCTGCGACAATGCCGTCGATAATCACATCGCTCGACACCGATTTATCGGTCGTGCCGCCGAAATAGACCGGATCGCAAAACGCCACCACATCGTCGGGGGCCAGACCGTCACGGAAAACCGCGATGAATTCGTCTTTGAGCAGCTTGAGCGGGCCAAAGCCCTGCGGCTGGAATAAGATCAGCAACCGACCGGTGAATTCGTGCAGCGCATTCAGCGAGGCCGCGATCTTGTCCGGGTTATGGGCGAAATCATCGATCACCGTTACCCCGCCCGCCGTGCCCACGGTTTCGAGCCGCCGACGGATACCGGCGAAATCGCCCAGCGCCTTGGCCGCCACCGCCGGATCGACGCCGCATTGCATCGCTGCCCCAATCGCCGCCAGCGCATTCGACACATTGTGCCGCCCGGGTACACGCAGCATCACCGAAATCGGTGTGGCAACACCTTTGACATGCAGATGAAAGGCGATGCCGCCCGGCGCGGGCACCAGATCGGAGGCCACCAGATGGGCCGCATCATTCTCGATGCCGAAACCGACGAGACGGTTGGGCGGAATATGGCTGGCCAGCTCGGCCGCTTCCTCATTGTCGAGGTTGACCACCGACTTTTCTGCCCGGCCCAGAAAACCACCGAACAGGGTGCGTAGTTCTTCCATCGACTTGTGATCGTGGGCAACATTGTTGAGCACCGCCACGCGCGGGATATAGCGGGCGATGGAACCATCACTCTCGTCAATCTCGCTGACAAAGGTCGGCCCGCCCGGCAGGGCGCTGGCAAAGGGCATATGCGGGGTGACGAAGTTTTTCATCACCGCCCCGTTCATCACTGTAGGGGTCAGCCCGGCGGCGTAGAGCAGCCAGCCGATCATACCGGTAACGGTCGATTTGCCCGAGGTGCCAGCAACACCGATGCTCAAAGGAGCTTCGTTGAACATTTTCGACAACAGCTCGGCCCGGGTCAGCAGCATGGCCCCGACGCGGATCGCGGCGGCGACATCGGGCACGGTGCGTTCCACTGCCGCCGAAACCACGACAATCGTCCGTGGGCTGACGACACCGCTGCCGTCCTGCGCGAACAGCTCGATGCCGCAGGCGCGCAGGAAGGCAAACTTCTCTGGCGTGCGACCCTGATCGAGTGAACGGTCAGAACCATGCACCTCAAAGCCGCGGGATTTCAGGATAAGGGCCAGCGGCAGCATGCCGCTGCCACCGATACCGCATAGAAAATAGGATTTGTTGCCGCACATGGTGACAAGCTATAAAGCGGCATCGAAGGTGTGACAAGGCAAGTCCCGCACATGCACAAAAAAGCGATCACGATTGGCATTGTCGCCCCGGCCACACCATTTGCCACCGATCTGGCCAGCCGGGTTGAAACGCTGGCTGCACAACTGGATCCTGAAAATCCGCCACATCTTCGGTTCCATCCGCAATGCTATCTGGCACACAACCATTTTGCCGGATCAGATGATGCCCGTCTGGCCGCCCTGATCGACTATGCCAACGATCCCGCTATCGACGCGGTCTGGTTTGCCCGCGGCGGTTACGGCTCAAACCGCATTGCGTCCACGGCCATCGCACAATTTACCGATGTGGCGCGCCGCAAGATCTTCATGGGCTATAGCGACTGCGGCTTTCTGCTGGCCGGGCTGTACAAGGCCGGGTTCAACGCGGTCCATGGCCCGATGCCCGCCGACATCCTGCGTGAAGGCGGCCAAAACGCCGTGACGCGGGCTTTACGCTTCCTGACCCGGGGGGCGCCTGAAACGCTGGAGCCCCATGTCGGCACCGCCCCGCTGGCGGCCTTCAATCTGACCATTCTGGCCGGGCTGATCGGCACCGGACTGGAGCCCGATCTGACCGGCCACGTCCTGATGATCGAGGATGTCTCGGAATATATGTACCGCATCGACCGCATGATGTTTCAGATCACCGCGCACGCCCCTTTGCGCGCCGTGGCGGGAATCAGACTTGGCCGCATCAGCGATGTGCCGGAAAACATCCCCGATTTTGGCGAAGACGCCGTGGCGGTGGTGCGCCACTGGTGCGAAAAGGCGGCCATCCCTTATCTGGGACGTGCCGACATCGGACATGACAGCGATAACAAAGTTGTACCGTTTGGCATTTACCACCAAAAGTAACGATTCTTTGCCGATTTCGGCCTACACTGCATCCGTGGCATCCGAGAACCCCAAGGATGGTGTGCCATGCGCGTGCGATCCAATAGCGAGATCAGCGACTTCGCCGACCGACTTGCCCATGAGCTGGCCAACATTCAGACCGGCATCTCGGGCTATCTCGCCCGGCTGCAAGACTACGCCGACATTGATGAAACCGGCCGGATCACCTTCGACGATACCCAGCGCGCTCTGGCCCGCAACGCGGCGCTGATTGCCCGCTTAAAAGCAGTGGCCGGGCACCCCGGCACCGGCATCCGCCCGCAGGATCCCAACCGCCTGACCGTCGAGATTGCCGCCGAAATCCGCCGTACTCTGCCGGGGGATATCCATCTGCGCCTGCATCTGGGCCACGACATCAGCCCGCTGACGATGGATCCGGGCCGTTACCGGCTGGCACTGGCCGAAATGGTCGCCAATGCCGCCGAAGCGATGCAGGGCAAAGGCACTGTACATATCGAACTGAGCCATGTTGCGGCCGAAAGCGGCGGCGACTATGTCCGCGTTGCTGTCGGTGATACCGGCCACGGCATTGCGCCTGATCTGGCCCGGCAGGTTGGCACACCTTTACGCACCACCAAAGCCTATCCGCACCGCGGCTGGGGGCTGGCGGTCTGCGCCGCCTTCTGCCGGCAGGCTGGCGGCTTTATGGAGATAGATTCCGCCCCTGGTCAGGGCACCTGCGCGGCACTGTTTTTACCCTGCGGTATGGCGGATCAGGACGCCTGAAACCGCGCCTGAACCTCGCGGCAGACGTTGGCAATGACGCTATCCCAATCGAGCAGCGCGGGCTGACGGTACAGCCGGGCGCTGGGATACCACGGGCAGTCCGACCGATCGACCAGCCAGCGCCAGTCGGGCGAAAACGGCAGCATGATCCACACCGGCAGCCCCAGTGCCCCGGCCAGATGGGCCAGCGACGTATCAACCGAAATCACCAGATCCATTTCACCCGCCAGCGCCGCAGTCTCGGCGAAATTGGTCAGCGCGGCACCATAGTTACGAATCTGGGGGAAGCGGTCCAGTGTAGCCTGATCGGCGGGGCGAACCGCATTTTGCAGGACATGGAATTCAAAGGGCAATGCCAGCAGCGGAGCCAGCCGCTCCAGCGCAATGCTGCGGTTGAGGTCGTTATTATGTTCGGACTTGCCCGACCAGGCCAGACCAATGCGCGGGGCGGTTTTCGGCCCCAGCCGCTGGCCCCAGGCCTTGCGGCGGGCATCGTCAACCGCCAGATAGGGCACCGCAGACGGAACGGTTTCCAAGGTGGTGCCAAAAGCCAGTGGCAGGCTCATCACCGGAACATGCAGATCATAGTCGGGTAAGGGATCGCCACGGCTGATCACCGTGCAGCCCGCGATACTGGCCATCAGGGGGCGCAGGCTTTTCTGCACCTCGAATACGACCTCGGCCCCGGCATTGATCGCCATCGGAACATAGCGGGCAAACTGGATGGTATCGCCATAGCCCTGCTCGGCATGGATCAGCAGACGTTTGCCGGCCAGCGGCACTTCGCCCAGCCAGACCGGTTTGCCGAAATCCCGCTTCTTGGCGCCATCGCGTTTCCAGCGCCATTCGTAATTTTGCCAGCCTTCGGCAAAACGGCCCTGCAGCAGCTCCAGCAGCGACAAGTTCCAATGAAACGCCGCCACGTTCGGATCCAGCGCGATGGCCTTACGGAAGCTGGCCTCGGCCTCTTCCAGACGGGTAAGATCGACCAGAACATTGCCACGGTTACTGTAGACCTTGGAGAAATCGGGGTGCGCGGCAATCGCCGCATCAATCACCGCCAGCGCCTCCTCCAGCCGCATCAGACGCCGCAGCGTATTGGCGCGGTTATTCAGCGCCTCGAACAAGGTCGGATTGACCGCCAGCGCGGCATCGTAACAGGCCAGCGCCTTATCATAGCGGCGCATATCCTTGAAGGCATTGCCGCGATTGACATGGGCTTCGGCATAATCGGGGTGCAGCGCCAGCGCCCGATCACAACAGTGCAGCGCATCGACCGGGCGCTTTAAATCCCGCAAGGCGTTGGCGCGGTTGCACCAGGCGGCGGCATAATTTTCGTCGAGTGCAATAGCCTTGTCGAAACTGGTCAGCGCATCGGCGGGGCGTTTCAGATCGCGCAAGATATTGCCGCGGCTGCACCAGGCGATGGAAAAAGCATCGTTCAGTTTCAGCGCCTGCTCATAATTTTCCAGCGCCGCCCCGATCTGCCCCATCAACCGCAGCGCATTGCCGCGATTATGCCAGGTCTGGGCATTGCCGGGCTCCAGCGCAATCGCCCGGTCGTAACTTTCAAGCGCCTCGGTCATCTGGCCGAGATTTTTCAGCACCGTGCCGCGATTGCTGTAAATGTCAGAGGATGGGGCATGGGTCTGCAGCGCCAGATCGTAGCTTTGCAACGCTTCGGCAAACCGGCCGAGATTCTTCAGCACATTGGCGCGGTTGTTATGTGCCTTGGCATAAGCTGGCGCAATCGTAAGGGCGCGATCATAACTTTCAAGCGCGCCTTCCATCTCGCCCGTCAGACGTAAGAGATTGCCGCGATTGAACCAGCCCTCGGCGTAATCCGGCTTGATCGCCACCGCACGGTCGAAAGCATGGAGGGCCTCGGGTAAGCGGCCGAGATTCTGCAAGGCGATGGCGCGGTTGGACCAGGCTTCGGCATGATCCGGGGTCAGCTCCAGCGCCCGGCCCAGCAGCGCCACACAGTCGGAAAAGCGACCGAGCTGCAATTCCGCCGTACCGAGCAGATAGAGAATTTGGGGATGGTCCGGAAAAGACTTCAGCAGCAGCCGATAGCCCTCGGCCGCATGGAGCACGTCGCCCGACCGATGCAACGCCATGGCTTGCTTGAAAACGCTATTGGCGTCGCTACGCACCGTTGAAGCCATTTCACCCTTATGTCTTTTGTACGCCCAATTCCCGATCTAAGGGCCAGACCCAAGCGGTCGCGCTCATAAAGCCACAGGCATAACGCCGTGCGAAACGGCCAATGCCGGTGGGCGGGATCGCCACCGGCATTGTATATGTCTTAAACCAACCGGCTCTGGCGCACCGCCGCCGCGATGAACGAGCGGAACAGCGGATGCGGCGCAAGGGGCCGGGATTTCAGTTCGGGGTGGAACTGCACCCCAATGAACCAGGGATGGGTCGGAATTTCGACGATTTCCGGCAGGCGACCATCCGGCGACCAGCCCGACACCACCACACCGGCTGCAGCCAGACGTTCGACATAGTCAGTGTTGACTTCGTAACGGTGACGATGGCGCTCGGAAATTTCGGTTGCACCATAGGCCTCAGCAACCTTGCTGCCGGGGGTGAGTTTGGCCGGATAGGCGCCAAGCCGCATGGTGCCGCCCATATCCATATTCTCGGCCCGCTTTTCCTTGGTCGAACCTTTGACCCATTCGGTCATCAGGCTGATCACCGGATCGGCGGGATGACCATTTTCGGTCGTACCGGCATCGGTCAGATGGAGCAGATCGCGCGCCGCCTCGATTACCGCCATGTGCAAGCCATAGCAGATCCCGAAGAACGGCACTTTATGCTCGCGGGCAAACTGCACCGCCCGGATCTTGCCCTCGGTACCGCGTTCGCCAAAACCGCCCGGCACTAAAATACCGTGGACGTTTTCCAGGAAGGCGGCGGCATTATCGCGCTCGAAAATCTCCGAATCGATCATTTCGATATGAACGCGAACATTGTTGGCCATACCGCCATGGGTAAGCGCTTCGGACAGGGACTTATAGGAGTCCTTGACCTGCATATACTTGCCGACCACGGCAATACGCACTTCGCCTTCAGGATTCGTGACCCGGCCTACAACTTCCTGCCACTGCGACAGATCGGGGGCCGGAACATCGGGCAGACCAAAAACCCGGAGGATTTCGGTGTCGAAACCGGCGGCATGATAGGCCAGCGGTGCTTCATAGATCGTCGGCAGATCGAGCGCCGGAATGACCCGCGCCGCAGGAACATTGCAGAACAGGCCGATTTTCCTGCGATCTTCTTCGGGAATCGGATGCTCGGCCCGGCAGAGCAGGATGTCGGGCTGAATGCCGATGGCCCGCAATTCCTTGACCGAATGCTGGGTCGGCTTGGTCTTGAGCTCGCCCGCGGCACCGAGGAACGGCACCAGAGTCAGGTGAACGAAAGCATGCTGATCACGGCCCAGATCATTGCCGAGCTGACGAATGGCTTCAAAGAAGGGCAAACCTTCGATATCGCCGACCGTGCCGCCAATTTCACAGAGCAGAAAATCAAGCTCCTCGGTCCCGGCCAGGACGAATTCCTTAATCATGTCCGTGACATGCGGAATGACCTGAACGGTGCGGCCTAAATATTCGCCCTTACGTTCCTTCTCGATCACCCGGCTGTAAATCCGCCCCGAGGTGACATTGTCCGCCTTGGACGACGACACGCCGGTGAAGCGCTCGTAATGGCCGAGGTCGAGATCGGTCTCCGCCCCATCGTCGGTGACATAGACCTCGCCATGCTGATGCGGGCTCATCGTGCCCGGATCGACATTCAGGTAAGGATCGAGTTTGCGCAGGCGGACCTTATAGCCACGCGCCTGCAAGAGGGCTCCAAGAGCCGCCGAAGCGAGACCTTTTCCGAGAGAAGAGACCACGCCGCCAGTGATAAAGATTATCCGCGCCATGGGAGGCCAAAATGACGAAAAGCGCGGTCCATCACAAGCACAAAAACGAGGGACTGCGCCGGTTGGGAATGAAGTCTCACCGGTTTCTACCTAACGTATTGATTTAGAACGAATTTAGTGTGGGGTCGGAACCTGCGGGCCAGGGGCATTCTGGGGCGCTTTGGCCGGGGCATTCTGTGCCGGCAGCACGATCTTGGTCGGGGCCTGAACCGAATCGAGCAGCGACTGATCCTTGTGCGCGTAACGCACCATCAGGCTGAGCCCGAGGCAGACGACGAAGAAAATGATGCCCAGAATGGCCGTGGTGCGGGTCAACGTATCGGACGCGCCGCGCGGGCTGAACAGACCGCCAATGCCCGAACCGCCACCGCCCATACCGAGCGCACCGCCCTCAGAACGCTGCAGCAGCACCACGCCGACAAGGGCGCAGGCGACAATAAGCTCGATAACCAGTAACAGGGTCTGCATGAACGGCACCTTTCCGTTTTCGCGAAGGCGGTCTTCTTAGACGATCAATCCGCCGAAGGAAAGCATTGACGGTGCCATTGTGGGGGGAAAATTACCCCAAGGGCGGCGCCGATGGTCTTATTTTTACGCATAAGACGGGCAGCGCACAACCCCTGGGGGATTTACGCCGCAGTTAGTGCAGCGAAACCGGGGTCAAATCGTTTTGGACCATCGTGCCATAGGCGCTGTTCCAGTCATCGGTGATGCCGATGACGGTGCCATCACCCAAATGCAGGACATAGAGCTGGGCATCGGGCGGCAGCACCATTCCGGGTGGGAGTAACCCCAAACGATGAGCTTCCGCGCTGGGCGTCCGTTTGATGTAGGCAACCTTGGCCAGATCAAGCGCGCTGTCGAACCCGCCACCTAAAGTACCGTATTCCATAATTATACCTCACCTTTGGTGGACGTGATGGCAATATTGCGCACCACGGTCTCGGCTTTGGGCCGCTTCAGTTCGATCGCCAGCAACCCGTGGGCCAGATGGGCCCCGCTGACATCGATACCGTCGGCCAATACAAACGCACGCTGAAACTGACGGGCGGCAATGCCGCGGTGAAGATAGTTTTTATCGCCGCCTTCGCATTGCTTGCCGCGGATGACCAATTGGCGGTCTTCTACGGTCACACACAAATCTTCTTCAGAGAACCCGGCCACCGCCAGGGTGATACGCAACGCATCTTCACCGGTCTGTTCGATATTATAAGGAGGGTAACTGTCGGTGGCGCTTTTCGCCGCGCGTTCCAGAAGCCCTTCCAAATGCTCAAACCCCAGAAGAAACGGGCTGTTGAGGTAAAATGTCCTGTTCATCGTCAAGCCCTTCATAAAGCAGCTCACTCGCCGTAAGATCGGCAACCGGAAGGCCCCGTAACGGGCACCTTCCATGTGAATCAATTTGGGGGCAGCGGGGCCCGTTATCAAGGCATAAGCGGGAATATCCATAAGGACTATTTCGTGCGATTACTCGAATGCCCTTGGGATTGTTTGGAAATCCTTCATGCTTGAACCGTCCATTCTTTTTGATGACGCCGCACATGGCAGGTTTCGCGCCTTCTTTCAGCCGCGGGGAATCATCACCACCTGCAACCCTGAGGATGTGCCGGCAGTCCTTGGCGCGCTCGAAACCGTGCGTGAAATGGGCCTTTATGCGGCAGGCTATTTTTCGTACGAGCTGGGTTTTGCGCTGGAACCGAAGTTGCGTCAGGTGCTGCCCCTTCAGCGTGAGGTCCCTTTGTTGTGGTTCGGCGTCTTCGATGCCCCGCAAAAAATCGACAACATTGAAGCCGCTTTTGACATATGGTGCCACGGTCGCGCCTATGCTGGCCCCTTACACTATCTGTGGGATCAGGCCCGTTATCGCGAACGCTTTACCCGCGTGCGCCAACTGATCGCAGCGGGCGATTTATATGAAGCAAACCTTACTTTTCAGGCCGAATTTTCCTTCGTCGGCGATCCGATGGCACTGTACCGCAGTCTGCGTGCCGGTTCCGCCGCGCCCCATGGCGCTTATATCAACGATGGCGCGCGCGTCATTCTCAGCCTGTCGCCGGAACTGTTTTTCGATATCCGTCAGGGCACCATCACCACCCGGCCGATGAAAGGCACCGCCCCGCGCATGCACAGCCCGCGCGAGGATCAGATGATGCACGATGTGCTGTTCAACAGCGCCAAGGACCGGGCTGAAAACCTGATGATCGTCGATCTGATGCGCAACGATTTGAGCCGCATCGCCCAGGCTGGCAGCGTTGAAACCTCCAATCTGTTTGCCATCGAATCCTATCCCACGGTGCACCAGATGGTCTCGACCGTGACGGCGCAGACAAAGGTCGGCATTTCGGTCAACGATATGGTACGGGCGCTGTTTCCCTGTGGTTCGATCACCGGGGCGCCCAAAATCCGCGCCATGGAGGTGCTGCAGGATGTCGAGGATGGCCCACGTGGCGTCTATACCGGCGCGATCGGCTATTTCAGCCCCAAAGGCGATGCCCAGTTTAATGTTGCAATCCGCACACTGACCATTCCTGGCACCTGCCGTGATGACTTTCAAACTGTCGGCACCACCGGGCGGCTCGGCATCGGCGGCGCGGTGGTCTATGATTCCGATGCGACCAGCGAATATGCCGAGTGCCTGCTCAAATCGCGCTATATGACACTGAACCACCAGCCGCTGGAACTGATCGAAACCCTGCGCTTCACCCCGGCGGAAGGCTTCATCCGCCAGCCGCTGCATCTGGCACGCATGGCCAATTCCGCAGGCTATTTCCGCATCCCGTTTGACGAAAATGCCGCCCATCAGGCGCTCAGCAACGCCGTAGCCGCCGCGCAAGGCCCCTTACGCGTGCGCCTGGTGGTGAATGAAGCCGGGACCTTTAGCGCCTCCACCGCCCTGCTTGGGCCCACGCCCACCGTCTGGACCTATGCGATGTCGCCCAAACCGGTGGCCAGCAGCGATCTGTTTGCCCGCCACAAAACCAACCTGCGCGGCCTGTACGAGGGGGAACATGCCCGCCTCAGCAATCTTTCCGGCTGCGACGAAGTGCTGTTTTGTAACGAACGCGGCGAACTGGCCGAAGGCAGCCGTAGCAACATCTTCGTCAGACGCGATGGCAAACTTCTGACCCCGCCCTTGTCTGCCGGAGCGCTGGATGGCTGTTTACGCCGTGAACTGATCGAAATGGGACAAGCCGTGGAAACCATATTGACACCTGCCGATCTGGCTGGTGACGTTCTGGTCGGCAATTCGCTGCGTGGCCTGATACCAGCCGTTCCTATTGTCTGACGGTTATGATCTAATGCCCGGCAAACGGGGATGGATAAGAGCTTGAAGGGCTTACAGCAGGCATATATTCTCGCCCGTGTGCACACATATAAGCCTAATCGCGGAGATACAGCATGAGCGAAACAGAACAGACCGGCGATCGGATCGTTGCTGGCATTCGGATGGACAAGCGGACCCTGAAAATTCTGAAAGGGATCGCAGAATATCTGGAAGTGCCCTTCGCCGATCTGGTCGAGGGGATGATCCTGCATAATTTTGAAGGCACCTGCCCGTTCAGCCCGGAAACCGTGCAAAAGATCGAAAAGCTCAAAGCGATCTACAATCTCGACACACCGGCCAAAGATCTGCTCAAGCTCTCCTGATACGTTTCATCGCATTTGCGGCCGATCGGTCGCCCCCCAAAGCCCCCTTCACCAGTTGAACGGGGGCTTTGCTATTGGCCCATAGCGCCAAAAGGAATGTATTTTAATAAAACAGAATCTACCGCAACTTTGACAAAGCAGCTTTATCCGCGGGCCCAGCCGCCGGGCCGCGTCAGCCCGGTCAGCATCACCAGCGCCAGATAGGCCGCCAGTGACAGGAACGTGTGCCAGATGAAATGGCTGCCGAACGGCACCCAGCCACAGGTGAACAGATCGACCGAGCGCCCCGTCGCCGCGATCAGACCGCAGATCAGAGCATAGACACCAATGCGGGCCGCCGATGCATTACGCCGCCCAGTGGCCGCAATCAGCATCAGGCCAAAAATTGTCACCAGCACGAAGAAGGGCACAAAGACGAAGCGGTGAACCAGCTCGCCGCCGACCAGCGCCGCGCCACGGAATCCCGCAATAAAACTGCCCACCGCCAGCAGAACGAACCCCAGTGCGCCAAAGATACCAACCCAGCGACCGCACAGCCCCTCGATCCAGACGCCGATCAGCACAATCAGAAAAGCCACCCCAGACCAGCCATCCAGCGCCAGTGTGAGGGGGGTGCGCACCCCGTGCCAGGCAAAACTGCCAAAAGCGGTCATGAACAGCAGAATGACCAGCAGCCACTGCCCAGCCGTGGCCGCACGGCGCCGCAGCAGCAACCGGGTTGCCGCCAGTGCGGCAATCAGAATGAAGATGTTGGTGAAAAAATTTACCGGCTCGGCAATGACAAAGCTGCCGAAGCTCATCGGGTGTGCGGTCTCGCAATAGATCGGCAGAGGTGGTTGCATAGCAACTCCCAAGCAGGCAGGGGACCTAAGCGTAGCAGAAAGACACGCCTTGTCTGCCGCCACCAGATCACATTGTTTTGTATAGCGCTATAGCGTGAAAATGAAAACGGCGCCGGTTCCCCGGCGCCGTTTTGCATATGGGATCACTTAAGCCGATCTTAGTAGCGGTAGGTTTCCGCCTTGAAGGGGCCTGCCACCGTCACGCCGATATAATCGGCCTGCTTCTTCGACAGTTCGGTCAGCGTAGCGCCGACCTTTTTGAGGTGCAGCGAAGCAACCTTTTCGTCGAGGTTCTTGGGCAGGGTGTAAACACCAATCGGATATTCCGTCGGCTTGGTGAACAGTTCGATCTGGGCCAGCGACTGGTTGGTGAAGGACGCGCTCATCACAAAGCTGGGGTGCCCCGTGGCGCAACCGAGGTTGACCAGACGGCCCTGCGCCAAAAGGATGATACGGTGACCATCCGCAAACTCGATCTCGTCGACCTGCGGCTTGATGTTGTTCCATTTGAGGTTCTGCAGCGCAGCGACCTGAATTTCCGAGTCGAAATGGCCGATGTTGCAGACAATGGCCCGGTCCTTCATCGCGCGCATATGCTCGATGGTGATGATGTCGACATTGCCGGTGCAGGTGACAAAGATGTCGGCGCGCGGGGCGGCCTGCTCCATGGTGACGACTTCATAGCCTTCCATCGCCGCCTGCAGGGCGCAGATCGGATCGACTTCAGAGACCAGCACGCGGCAACCGGCATTGCGTAAACTGGCGGCAGATCCCTTGCCGACATCGCCATAACCGCAGACCATGGCGACCTTGCCCGACATCATCACGTCGGTGGCGCGACGGATACCGTCGACCAGCGATTCACGGCAGCCATACAGATTATCGAACTTCGACTTGGTCACGCTGTCATTGACGTTGATGGCGGGGAACAGCAACTTGCCGTCCTTGGCCATCTGATACAGACGATGCACGCCCGTGGTGGTTTCTTCGGTCACGCCACGGATATTCTTGGCGATGGCATGATAGAAACCGGGCTTGGAGGCCAGACGCTGCTTGATCGCGGCGAACAGGACTTCTTCTTCCTCACAGGTCGCATGATCGAGGAACGCGGTATCGCCGTCTTCAGCGCGCACGCCAAGATGGATCAGGAGCGTGGCATCGCCACCATCATCGAGGATCATGTTGGGCGTGCCACCATCAGACCATTCAAAGATCTTATGGGTGTATTCCCAATATTCGGGCAGGCTCTCGCCCTTGATGGCGAAGACCGGCGTACCACTGGCCGCAATCGCGGCAGCGGCGTGATCCTGGGTCGAGTAGATATTGCACGACGCCCAACGCACATCCGCGCCGAGGGCCTTCAGCGTTTCGATCAGCACAGCGGTCTGAATCGTCATGTGCAGGGAGCCGGCGACGCGTGCCCCTTTCAGCGGCTGGCTCGGACCGAATTCCTCGCGCGTGGCCATCAGACCGGGCATTTCGGTCTCGGCAATGTCGAGTTCCTTGCGGCCCCAATCGGCCAGGGCAATGTCTTTTACAATATAGTCAGTTGAGGGCATTTTCGCGGTTTCCCTTGCAAAACAGTTGCTCGGCTATAGCAGGATGGCACCGGGGCGGCAAGAACATATAAAGAAATATGCATGTCTTTATCCGTCGCGGTAAAGAAACTCTAACACCCACCGCTTAAAAGCCCCTTATGCCCACAATCGAGGCTATGGCGGTGGCACATTTAGCGTTATACTAGAGTGTATTATCCATATTGCTTTGCCCTGCCGCGTAACGGCACTGCTGTAAATGCGCCAACCATGGGAGACCGCCGATGGTAAAGCCTTTGCCGCTCTGGATTTTAGGCACCACAATCGCCCTTTTGGCCGCCACACCACTGGCCGCACAGGAGAAGGGCCAATTTAATGGCTTCCTCTACGAGGTGCTTGATGCCATCGGAACCGAGGATGAAGGCCCGATCTATTTCCTGCAGCAATTTAATGGCACCGACCTGCCCATCCTGAAAAAAGCCACCAAGGGCCGTGAAGACGACACCTTGCAGACACTGATCGGCAAGAAGGTCACGATCGAGGGCAATATGCTCGGCCAATCGATCGAATATAAGCGGATTGCCCCCTACACCGCGGCCAAACCGTAAGCCAAACACCCTGAAAAACACCCAAAGGAATCGCCCGAGGCCGCGCGTGCGCCTCGGGCCTGTCATAATGCCACCTGCGGCGGTGTTTTTAGGGTTACTCCCGTATAAATGGCCATCCTGCGGCATGTTCGACCTAAGCATCTGCGCAAGCGTGATTTTTCCAGAATATGGGATAAAATCGATCACGAGGGGTGCGGGTGGAAGGGGCAAAAAAACACCCATCTGCGGCTGCATGTCGCAACAAGGCGCACCCAGTCAAATATCCTCAATAAAAACAAGTATTTTCCATACCGCATTTCAATTTTATCCTGTTTTTTCAGGATTATTTATCCTTTAAGACACCCAGCTCAGCCCACCCGTCACGCTTGCAAAAATGACGCATACTAAATACTTCTATGACATGACAGCCGATGCTAGAGACGGGCAAACAACCGCGCTTTAGCGGGTGGAAATTTTTATCTCTAGGAGGTATCGAAGTGGATCTTACCGGACAGACAACTGCCGCGAAGGATTCCGTCCGTACCAAGGGAAGCCGCCAAACAGCTTTCTTCTGCGAAGGAATTTTTGGGCACGACCTGGAAAAAGGAAATCGACGTTCGCGATTTCATCCAGCATAACGTTACCCCGTACTATGGTGACGAGTCCTTCCTGGCTCAGCCGACCGAACGCACCAAGGCGCTGTGGGCGGAAGTTGTTGAGCTGATGGCGCAGGAACGTGCCAAGGACGGCACGCTCGACATGGACACTAAGATTGTGTCCACCATTGTTTCGCACGAGCCTGGCTACATTGACGCCGCGCTGGAGGACCATTGTCGGCCTGCAGACCGACAAGCCCTTAAAGCGCGCCATGATGCCCTATGGCGGCATCCGTATCGCTGAAAAGGCGATGGAAGCCTATGGCTATCATGTCGACCCTCAGGTGCATGACTTCTTCTTCAAATATCGCAAGACCCACAATGATGGCGTCTTCGACGTGTATCCGGAGAATGTCCGCAAGGCCCGTTCCTCGCACATCCTGACCGGCCTGCCGGATGGTTATGGCCGTGGCCGCATCATCGGCGGACTATCGCCGTATTGCCCTGTACGGTATCGATCGCCTGATTGCCGACCGCAAGGAACAGTTCCTGCTGCTCGACAGCCCGATCACCGAAGAAACCATTCGCGCCCGTGAAGAGCTGGCCGAGCAGGTCAAGGCCCTCAAGGAACTCAAGGCGATGGCCAAGGGCTATGGCTTTGACATCTCCAAGCCGGCCTCCAATGCCAAAGAAGCCATCCAGTGGACCTATTTCGGTTATCTGGGTGCGGTGAAGGAACAGACGGCGCCGCCATGTCGCTGGGCCGTGTCTCGACCTTCCTCGACATCTTCATCGAACGCGATCTGGCCGCTGGCGTCATCACGGAATCGGAAGCTCAGGAATTCATCGACCATCTGGTGATGAAGCTGCGCATGGTCCGTTTCGCCCGTACGCCGGAATACAATGACCTGTTCTCGGGCGACCCGACCTGGGTGACCGAGTCCTTAGGTGGCATGGGCATCGACGGCCGTCCGCTGGTCACCAAGACCAGCTTCCGTTTCCTGCACACGCTGACCCAACATCGGGCCGGCGCCGGAACCGAACCTGACCGTGCTGTGGTCGAAGAACCTGCCGGAAGCGTGGAAGAAATACGCTGCCAACGTCTCGATCAAGACCAGCTCGATTCAGTACGAAAACGACGACCTGATGCGCCAGTATTGGGGTGACGACTACGGCATTGCCTGCTGCGTCTCCGCCATGCGTATCGGCAAGCAGATGCAGTTCTTCGGTGCCCGCGCCAACCTGGCCAAAACGCTCCTGTACGCAATCAATGGCGGCAAGGACGAATTGTTCGGGCGAGCAGATCGGTCCGAAGATGGAAGCGATCACTTCCGAGTACCTCGACTACAACGAGGTCATGGAAAAGTTCGACGTGATGATGGACTACCTGGCGGGCGTTTACATGGATGCCCTCAACATCATCCACTTCATGCACGACAAGTATTGCTACGAACGTATCGAGATGGCGCTGCATGACCGTGACATCCTTCGCACCATGGCTTGCGGCATCGCCGGCCTGTCGGTTGCGGCGGACTCGCTGTCGGCCATCAAGTTTGCCAAGGTCAAACCGATCCGCAACGAAAAGGGCATCGCCGTCGATTTCCAGACCGAAGGTGACTACCCCTGCTATGGTAACAACGACGAGCGCGTTGATAGCATTGCTGTGGATCTGGTCGAACGCTTCATGCACAAGCTGCAGTCGAAGCCGACCTATCGTGGCGCGGTGCATACCCAGTCGATCCTGACCATCACCTCCAACGTGGTGTATGGCAAGAAGACCGGCACGACCCCGGACGGCCGTCAGGTCGGTGTGCCGCTGGCACCGGGTGCCAACCCGATGCATGGCCGCGACAAGAAGGGCGCTCTCGCCTCGCTGTCGTCGGTTGCCAAGCTGCCCTACAAATATGCGCAGGACGGCATCTCCAACACCTTCTCGATCGTCCCCGGCGCGCTGGGTAAGACCGAAGGTGAACGCATCGACAACCTGGCCGGTATGCTGGACGGTTATTTCGCCAAGATGGCTCACCATTTGAACGTCAACGTGTTCAATCGTGAGACCCTGCTCGACGCCATGGATCACCCGGAGAAGTATCCGCAGCTGACCATCCGCGTTTCGGGTTATGCTGTGAACTTCATCAAGTTGACGAAGGAACAGCAGAAGGACGTCATCAGCCGCACCTTCCATCAGGCAATGTAATCGTCTGATCTAGATAAGTAATGAAACGGCACGGTGCAAACCGTGCCGTTTTTTTTACTGTTATGGCAGGCGGTAATCGACTTGAATGCGGTAGCAGAAATGCGTATTTTCCTTGAGTAATTTTCGTATCGCTTACGAGTCGGAAAGTACAAAAAGCTTCCTATTAAAAGCGGCGCTGAGGGTCAGGCCGCACGGTTCACCGGGAAGCGTTTAGGAGGCAGACATGGACGTCGAAGGTTATATTCATTCCGTCGTGGCCGGTGGTGGCGTCGATGGCCCCGGCATGCGCTTCGTCGTCTTCACGTCAGGCTGTCGCCTGCGTTGCCAATATTGCCACAACCCCGATTCCTGGATCATGGAGGATGGTGAAAAGACCACCACCTCCAAGCTGCTCAAGGAAATCGAGGGCTATCGTGAGTTTCTCGTCGGCAAGGGCGGCGTCACCGCTTCGGGTGGCGAACCACTGGCCCAGCCGGAATTCATCACGGCGCTGTTTCAGGGCTGTCAGGAGATGGGGCTGCACACCGCGCTCGACACCTCAGGCTTCCTGGGCGACAACGCGACCGCAGAGCTGCTTGACGCCACCAATCTGGTGCTGCTCGACATCAAGAATTTCGACCCCAAGGTTTACGAGACTGTCACCGGGGCGGAACTGGCCCCGACGCTGCGCTTTGCCGAGCGCCTGGCGGCGGAAAAGCGCCCGATGTGGCTGCGCTATGTGCTGGTGCCAGGGCTGACCGACGATATCGCAACCATCACCAAGCTGGCCAAATATGCCCGCGATCTTGGCAATGTTGAACGGGTTGAGGTGCTGCCCTTCCACAAGATGGGCGAACCCAAATGGGAAGCGCTGGGCTATGACTACAAGCTGAAAAATACCGAGCCGCCCACACCAGAAAAGACCGCCGAAGTCCGCGCAATTTTCTGGGCCGAGGGGGTTCCGGCCGTCTGATCCTTTCCCCCGTATAATTTCTCACCCAAAGCCCGCCGCAGCCCCACAAAAATATCGATACTGGGCGGCGGCGGCCGGGCAAAATTAACGCCTCGTCAACATTCCCTGACAAATAATGCTCAGAACGAAACAACCTTTACGTGTTATTTCGATTTGTTCCGTGCGTTGAAGCGATAGAACAAACGCCGTGATCTGCGGCCGTATGCGTTGGGGGACGCCATATGAAACTCACCACCGATCATTTCGAGGGGCTCGACGCACAGCTGGCCGCGCTGATCGACAGCGTCGCCGCCGGGGGCTTTCACGAAACCGCCGCCTTGCTACGCATGGCGCGGCTTGATTTGCGAACCCGGGCCTATGGTATCACCCCGGGGGAGCTGGACGCGCTGCTCTATTTCCTACGCCGCGACCATGACAAAAGCGCGAAGGTCAGACCTTCGCGCTTTGCCGAAAACTAATCCAAAAGACCAGATCGTTCAGGGGCCAGTGACCTTGAACCCCTCTACCCGCAGCAGGGCCGGAACACTATCCGGCCCGACCAGATGGCCGACACCAACCACGACAAGGACGTTCTTCTTGCCACCCGCCAGTGAAGCAATCTGCCGTGCCCAGTTCTGATTGCGCTCAGTCAGGAAGCGAGCCCTAAGGGCGGGATACAGCGCCATATCCGGGCTGATTGCGGCTTCGACGGCTGCGGCATCCCCCTTGCCCCACGCGTCAATCAACACCGTTTTTTCTGCATTAGCGCTATCGAAACCCTTCAGGCGGCTTTCCAGTAATTGCCGCTCGATGGCCGGATCAGACGGGGCCAGAAGAGCAATCTGCTGCTGAACAGTCTCAAGATAACGGACGGATTTGCCATCCTGCGCGGCCTGCCGCATCAGCGTCACATCTGGCCCGCAGACACTGAGACCAGACTGGCGCATCTGGGCCATGTCGAGCAACATCGCCACCAACCAGGGCCGTTTATCCGCCAAGGTAGCCTCGGACCATTTGTACTTACGCGCGACATCTTTGAGACGGGCTTGCGCATCAGCCGAAAGCACCGTGTTCAGATTTTGCCCAGCAGGCAGACTTCCGGCTGTATCACGCGCATTCGCCAGCGCATCTTCAAGCGCTCCCCCAACAGGGGCCTCGAATACGACAATGTCGGCAGACTGGAAGGCAGCCTTCACAGCCTCACTTTGCCAATCGATCTTTGCCGGCAGCATGTGCACAGATCCCAGAAGCGTAACAGAGCTTCCGTTGATGTCAGCATGCCACAAAGCGGGCGAGACATTTTGTGTGACCGGTTGCACACCTGGAGCGTACGGGGAAAAAACCTTCACCGGCTCCGTTTGTTGCCCCCGAAAAGCCCCCTGCATAGAGGACTGCTGCGTCGAGGCGGCAAGAGCCTGAGAGGCCGCATTAGCGCCCCCCGTCAGCAACATTCCCGCCGCTATGGCAGACAGACAGATACTGGCAGAAATACGAATTGCATGAATAAACCGGTTCATTCTCTTCTCCCATCCGCCTGGTACAGATCTGATAGAACCACCCTGCCCTGGCGCGCAGACAATGCCGACACAAAAACCTATACGGGCAAAAAATACCGTACACTCAATTAGAAACGCATTGGGAAAAATGTCCAGAAATTTTCGACCGAAAACACAGGACAAAACATCGCAAAAATCAACGAACACTTAAACGCCTGATTTTTGTGCAAGTAGCAGCCGACTACATTCTAATAAAACCAAAATAAACATACGGCGTAGTCACTGTGCTTTTACTAAACGTGCCTCAGTCCGTAGACCGTTAGGGCCCGGAGACTTTGCCCCCCTCTGCCCGCAGCAGGGCCGGAACACTATCCGGCCCGACCAGATGGCCGACACCGACCACGACAAGGACGTTCTTCTTGCCACCCGCCATGGCGGCAATCTGCCGTGCCCAGTTGCGATTACGATCGGTCAGAAACTGCGCCCGCAGCGCGGGATACTCCGTCATGTCCTGCCCTACAGCCGCATCGACAGCCTTGGCATCGCCCTTAGCCCAGGCGGTAACCAGCCCCTTCAGCTCGGCCACGGCATGGGGAAAATCCTCTAAACTATCTTCCAGCATCTGCCGTTCCGTCACCGGGTCGGTGGGTACCAGCAGCGCCATCTGCTGATCCACGGTCTCGAGATAGCCCAGGGTCTTGCCAGCGTCTTTGGACCGCTGCATCAGCACAAAATCCGGTCCGGCCTCGGTCATACCGGACTGGCGCATCACCGCGGTGTCAAGCAGCAGGGAAACCAGCCAGGGGCGTTTATCAGCCAGCGCCGCTTCAGACCAGTTGAGCTGCCTTACCACCTTGGCAAAATTCACCCGGGCCGCAGGCGACAGCTGCGCGGTCAGCGTCTGCCCAGCTGGCAGGGCGCCTTGCGTATCACGGGCCTTGGCCAGTGCAGTTTCCAGCGCGCTATCGACCGGAATTTCAAACACCACCACATCGGCAGCTTTAAACGCCGCCATCAGCTCCGGGGTTTGCCAATCGATCCCGGCAGGCAACACATGGACCGAGCCGAACAGCGTAACGCTGCCGCCCTTGCCCTGAACCCGCCACAGCGCCGGTTTGGCATGTATGGTGCGCGCTTGGGCGGCATTGGCCGCCAGCGCTGGCGCCGCTGACAGAGGTGCCAGCAGCAGAGCAATAAAACCTATAGCGGAGAAGACTTTTCGTAGCGGGGCGATCATGGCACCGAACGAGCAAGGCTTCATTCTTCTTCCCCGAATTTGGCCTCGATCAGGGCGAGGATGGCCTTGAGCGCTTCGGGGGCATCTTCACCTGCCGCCGAGATTTCCACCGTGCTGCCGACACCCGCCGCCAGCAGCATCAAACCCATGATCGAGCGTGCATCGACGCATTGGCCATCCCGGCTGACCGTGATGTGTGCGGTAAAGCGCGCCGCGGCTTCAACCAGCTTGGCCGATGCCCGGGCATGCAGTCCGCGCTTGTTGATAATTTTGGCCTTCGCCTGGACCCGTACCGCGCTCATACACCGCCACCTGCCAGATCAGCCGAACCGGCGCGCATATATTTGCGCCCGGCCTCGATTGCATCGCGCACGGCCACATCCAGCGGCATGGTGGTGCGGGCTTCCATCAGCTTGATCAGGCTGGGCAGATTGATACCCGCCAGCACTTCCACCTTGTTGGGCTCCAGCAAGGTCAGCGACAGATTACACGGCGTGCCACCGAACATATCGGTGGCGATCACCACGCCTTCGCCCAGATCGACCGCCTTGACCGCACCAGCGATTTCACGCTGCCGCCGTTCAATATCGTCTTCCGGACCGATGCAGACCGCACGCAAATGCGTCTGCGGCCCAACGACATGTTCCATGGCGCAAATAAATTCATGGGCCAGACGGCCATGCGTTACCAGAACTACACCGAGCATTACCATTCGCTCCAACGATCATCCACGGCTGGCTTTCAGCCACAGCGGACGGATAAACAAAAGCGGGCTACTATACCCGCAAGACACTTACTATAACGTATTTATCCCCTCGCGGTGCAAGCCATGTGCGAAGGCTGCCGCCGCCAGCAGAATTTTGGCTACCACCGCCAGACCTGGGTTGATCCGCAGGAACGGTGGCGCGGCACTTTCGGGCAGAATCAACGGCCCCGGCAACTGAAAATAGGCCTGCTGCGGCATACGCGGCCCTGTACACAGCTCCACCACCAGACCAACCCGACACTCCGCAACAAAAGGTTGCGAAACGATACCGATCTCGCGAAGCTCGATCAGCCCGGCCAGTGGCCCCGGCGCACGGGCGTAGAGCAGATCGTCACGGACAAACAGCTCGGTCTGATCGTCGGCCACCAGCTTGGCCCCCCGCTCCATCAGCTGAAGCGCCAGTTCCGACTTACCGGCACCGCTGCCCCCCAGCAGCACCACCCCGGCATCGGCAGGGGCACCGAACGCAGCCCCCGCATTGCCGATCATCACCGCGCTGGCATGAAACGTAATCGCGGTCATGACTGGAATGCCCGCGGCAGCTCGACCAGAAAGCGCGCACCGCCGCCTTCGCGGTTTTCCGCCCAGGCGCGACCGCCATGGCTGTTGATGATCTGGCGCACAATCGACAGGCCCAGACCGGAATTATTGCCAAAGCCCTGCTCGGCCGGGCGCGAGGTGTAGAAGCGCTGGAATATCCGCTCAAGGCTTTCCGGTGGAATACCGGGGCCACGATCCTCGACCGCGATGCACACCATGCCCAGATCGGCCCAGGCATGCAGGCGGACATTGCCGCCTTCCGGGCTGAAGGACGCAGCATTGTCGATCAGATTGCGCACCACCTGCCCCAGACGCTCGTCCCGGCCCAGCACAAAGGTATCGGGCGGCACCCTGAGATCGAGCTTGAGCGTGACGTGGTTGGGCAGTTCGGTATAGCCGTAAACCTCGACAATAGTCTGCAACAGACCATTGATCGAAACCGGTTCATGCACTTCGCGCGACATCTCGGCATCCAGCCGCGAGGAGGCGGAAATATCGGTAATCAGCCGGTCGATACGCTTCACATCCGCACGTACCACATCGGTCAGACGCTTGGCCTGATCCTTGTCTTCGGCGCGGGCCAGCATTTCGACGCCACTGCGCAGCGATGTCAGCGGGTTCTTCAGTTCGTGCGCCACATCGGCGGCGAAACTTTCGATGGCGTCCATCCGGCTGTACAGCGCCCGCGTCATCGCGGCTAGACTGCCAGCCAGTTCACCGATTTCGTCCTTGCGACCGGGCAGTTCGGGCAGCACTTCGCGCCCGTTACCGTTACGCACCCGATCCGCAGCCGCGGCCAGTTTGCGAATAGGTTCAGCGATGACGCCGGACAGATACAGGCTGGCCACCATCATCACGATCAGGGCAAGGGCGAAAAACTCCATCAACGTGGTGCGTTCTTCGCGCAGGATATCGTCGATATCGCCTTCTTCGGTCGAAACCAGCAACACGCCATAAACCGCTTTAAAGCGCTGAACCGGAATGGCGACCGACAGCACCATCTTGTTCTGATCGTCTACCCGCTCGGCCGAGGCGGTATCGCCATTTAGCGCGGCCTTTACCTCGTGATAGGCCCGGCCATCATCGCCGGCTTCGAAATAGGCCTCGTATTTGCTGAACGGACGCACACCCAGAATACCGTCGCTCAGGCGCCGGGCCCAGGCGGCAAACCGGCTCCAGTCATCAATCGGCGGCAGATCTTCGGCCTGCACCACATTGCGGGCCAGCAGGTTACGCGAGTCGATGGCCAGCAGGCCGCTATTGTCATAGAGACGGGCGCGCAACCGCGTCGGCGCCAACAGCTCGCGCATCAGGGGGGCGGCATCCTGCACCACCAGCGTGCGGCTTTCATTTTCGGTGGCATATTCGGCCAGCGTATTGGCGACAATGCGGGCCTGTTCGGTAATCCCGGTCAGCCGTTCATCGACCAGACCTTCACGGCTCGACTGCACCGCCGCCACACCTGCAATCAACAGCAGGAAAACAGCCAGATTAATCAGAAATATCTGACGGCGGAGGCTGCCATTCTGCGCCCGACGAAACGGTATCAGAAGATCATCAAGCTTCACGATACCGGTATCCGACGCCATACAGCGTCTCTATCGATTCAAAATTATCATCGACCTGCTTGAACTTCTTGCGCAGCCGCTTGATGTGGCTGTCGATGGTGCGGTCGTCAACATAAACCTGATCGTCATAGGCCGCATCCATCAGCGCATCGCGGCTTTTGACGAAGCCGGGGCGCTGGGCCAGACATTGCAGGATCAAAAACTCGGTCACCGTCAGGCGAACCGGTTTACCCTCCCAGGTGCATTCATGGCGCAAGGGGTCGAGCGCCAGCTTGCCCCGCACCAGCGCTTCCTTACGGCCTTCCAGATTGGGGTCCTCACCCTTGTGGTTTTCCGAGCGGCGCAACACCGCCTTGATCCGTTCCAAAAGGAGACGCTGTGAGAAGGGTTTGCGGATATAATCGTCCGCCCCGGCGTTGAGGCCGATCAGTTCGTCGATCTCCTCATCCTTGGAAGTGAGGAAGATCACCGGCAGATCGTCGGCCTTCTGGCGCAGGCGGCGCAACAGCTCCAACCCGTCCATCCGCGGCATTTTAATATCGAGCACCGCAATATCCGGCGGCATGGCAATCAGCGCCGTCAGCGCCGCCGAACTGTCTGCAAAGGTGCGGACAGTATAGCCCTCCTGCTCGAGCAGCATGGAAACGGAAATCAGAATATTCTTGTCGTCATCAACCAAAGCAATTGTTGGCATCGATTCCAGCCCAAATCTTTACACCCGGGAATATAAACCGGGTGTGGTGAAAACAAAGCATTATAAAAACCGATTGGTTAGTTTTCCGCTTGTATCGCCATCCGTTTGCGCATCCAGCCGAAAAGGACAGCAATCAAACCAATAAAGGCCACCAGCCCAAGCCAGGGTGCCGCCGCGAAACCGGCAGAAACCAAGCCAATCGGTGTGTCTTTCGATGTGCCGACGATTAGTCCGGCCAGGATCACCCCGAACAGACTTTCGCCGACGATCATGCCCGAAGCGACCAGCACGCATAACCGCTTGGCCCGGTCAGGGTTGGTTCCACGATCGGCCCAGCGGTCATAGAAATGGCCCAGCACCGCACCGATCACCACCGGCAATGTCGCCGACATCGGCAGATAGATGCCGATACCGACCGCCAGCGGCGGCAGGCGCAGCAGCTTGAAACGCCCCAGCACATCATCCAGCACCACCAGTACCACACCGATGGCACCGCCCAGCCCGATCATGCCCCAGTCGAGTTTATGCTCGATCACGCCCTGCGCCAGGGCGGCAATCAGGCTGGCCTGCGGGGCCGGTAGGGGCTGCGCCACC
This sequence comes from Micropepsis pineolensis, assembly GCF_055392125.1. Classification (NCBI taxonomy): domain Bacteria; kingdom Pseudomonadati; phylum Pseudomonadota; class Alphaproteobacteria; order Micropepsales; family Micropepsaceae; genus Micropepsis; species Micropepsis pineolensis. The sequence continues at coordinate 1,351,266 of NZ_AP042408.1, read as the reverse complement.
GCACCGGCGGCCGGCGCACCGGCAAAGCCATAGGCCTGCGCCAGGAGATTGAGCACCGGCGGAATCACCGCCGAACCGGCGATAACACCAACGATCAGCGCCCATTGCTGGGCCCGCGGCGTCGCCCCGACCAGCTGACCGGTCTTAAGATCCTGCAGATTGTTGTTGGAAATAGTGGCGATGGCGAAAATCACCGCCGTGGCGAACAGCGCATAGGCTACCAGGGCATGGCGGGTATTTTCCGCCGGAACCGCCACCGCGGCCAGCAGCAACGCGCCCAGAATGATCGCCAGAATGCCGACGCCCGACAGCGGGCTGTTCGAAGCCCCGATCAGCCCGGCCATATAGCCGGTGATGGCCGCAACCAGAAACCCGCCGACGAAAATAAACGGCAACGCGGTGATGATCATCGTGCTGGTCTGCCCCTCCAGCGGTGTGCCGGTCAGGAAGGATTTGAGCAGCAAGCCAATCAGCACCAGACAGATCACCGCAATCACCACAATGGTGGTGGGCGACAGATCAAGATCGCGCTTATCGGTGACAAAGCCCTTTTGCGAGGCCTTGAGGCTGCTGATAACGCCGGAAATCACCGGCCCCGTCAGCTTGATCAGCGTCCAGATCGCGGCGACGCCAATGGTGCCCGCACCAATAAAACGCACCTTGGTGCGCCAGATATCAAGCGCCAGCGTGGTGACCGACACGTCACTGACCCGGGCGATCGACGACAGGATCGGCACCAGCACCGCCCAGGCCAGCAGCAGCCCGATGAGCATGGCAACGCCGACCGAAATGCCGACCAGATAGCCCGCGCCCAAAAGCGCAAACGAGAAAGACGGATTGATGCCACTGACCGCCTTGGTACCGACCTTGAAATAGGTAGCCACTTCACCTACAGCGAGCCGGGTGGCGGCGAAAATCGCCAGTCCTGCCGAAGACAATGCGCCCCACACCACCGCCATCAGCCCTTCTTTGGTGGCGGTGTCGCCACCTTTGGCCTTGCGGGCAGCCTCGCCGACTTCCAGCACCTGAGCAGCCGCAACGCCTTCGGGGTAAGGCAGATCGGAATGGGTCACCATTGCCCGGCGCAACGGGATGGTGAACAGCACGCCGAGCACACCGCCCGCCGCGCAGATCCAGAACGAGGTCCAGAACGGAAAACCGGTCCACCAGCCGACGATGACCAGACCCGGCAGCACGAAAATGATCGCCGACAGCGTACCTGCCGCCGAGGCCACGGTCTGCACGATGTTGTTTTCAAGGATCGAGGAATCCTTAAACGCCGACAGCACGGCCATCGAAATCACCGCCGCAGGGATCGAGGTGGCAAAGGTCAGCCCGACTTTGAGGCCGAGATAGACATTGGCTGCCGTAAACAGCAGCGTGATCCCCACGCCCAGAATAAGCCCGCGAATCGTCAGCTCGGTCACTTGCTTTACGCCGGTTTCCTGCACCTTGGCACTCCTCATAGACATTTTGCGCGTTTGTGGCTCAACCGTGAATTTTAAGCCAGCGCACCCCGTCGAAATCAGCCTAAGTGATCGTCACGGCGTTAAAATAGGCAAGTGATTTTATAGGCTTGGGACTATTAATCACGTCAAAAACAAAAGTACTTTATTTTTTAAAGTACTTAATGTACCATGAGTTGCACACTTGAGGAGAACCACCATGAGCGACTTAAAAGAAGACATTGGTTACGTCCGCCGCTTGGTCGAGGATGGTCAGCGTGGGCCAATACTGGGCGGGCTGTTTCTGGCCAGCGCCGGGATCGTGTTCGGTCTGACTTGCTTTATCCAATGGGCAGATATCCGTGGTTATCTGCCGAAGCCTTTTCCCCACAATTCTCATCTCTGGTCCATCGCCTCTGCATTCTATACCGTGCTCTGGCTGGTGCTCTATTATCAGCAGGGTGGCTTCCAGCGCCGCTGTAGCCAGCCAGCAGGGACCGCCGACCGCAACTTCGGCAAAGTCTGGGCGGGGATGGCGCTGGCTGTTCTGGTGGCTGTAGGGACAATGGCGACAGCGGTCCACATCACTCAGGACAGGAAACTGTTCTATCTCATGGCACCGATAGTCTTCGTCCTCTACGGCATGAGCTGGTGCGTCTCGGCCGCTCTGTTAAAGCGACGCTGGATGTATCTGGTTTCAGCGGCCAGCTATATTTTGGCTCTGTTACTAGCATTCTGCAGTGGCAGCATCGCACAGCTTGCGGTTATGGGCGTGGCCCTGCTGCTGACACTCGGGGTGCCCGGGCTGTATCTGATGCGGGAAAAGGCCTGAGCATGGCAGACTTTGACATCACCGCCCTTGACGATGTGATCCACGGCCGCCTGCGCCTGGGTATCATGGCCTATCTGTCAGGGGCGGGAATCGCCGATTTTGTCACCCTGAAGACGAAGCTACAGGCATCAGACGGCAACCTGTCGGTCAACTTACGCAAGCTGGAGGAGGCGGGATATGTCGCCATCGACAAGAGCTTTTCCGGGCGCAAACCACTGACCCGCGTGCGCCTGACCGATCAGGGACGCGCGGCTTTTGTGGCCTATCTTGCCGCCATCGAAAAGCTTTTACCCCAAGCGGATGCGCCGGGGCGCTGACGCCCCGGTCACCGGCCACTTCCAAAGGTTTATGGCTTAATCGGGCCGCTGCCCGCACCGCTCGTCGTAATGGCGGTGGCGATTTCATCCAGATCCTCGACCGTCAGTTCCAGTTTGACGGCGTCGATCCAGCCATCGACCTGGGTCGGACTGCGTGCCCCGGCAATCGCGCCGCTGATCGGCCAGACCAGTGTCCAGGCCAGTGCCACGGCAGCTACCGTGGTATCGTGCCGTTCGGCCACAGGCTTTAACGCACTGGCCAGCGTCAGGTTGCGCACCAGATCGTCACCGGTGAAATCCGGGCTGGCCGAACGCCAATCATCTTCGCCCAGCGACAGCGCCCGCGCCAGCGTGAAGCGCCCGGTCAAAAGGCCAGACTGCATCGGGCTGTAAACGATCACCCCGGTCTGATGGGCGGCGCACCAGGGAATTTCCCCGGCGGCGGCCAGACGGCGAATGGCCGAGAAGGGCGGCTGCAGACTGTCGACATGACCGATTACCTCGGCCCGATCCAGCTCGGCCACCGAATGGTTCGACAACCCGATGGCGCGCAGCTTGCCCTCCTCTTTCAGGCGGACCAGCGTGCCCCAGTAATCTTCCAGCGGGGTATCCTGCGCCGGCCAGTGCATCTGATACAGGTCGATACGTTCCACCCCAAGGCGGCGCAGCGAAGCTTCCACTTCACGGCGCAGGCTGGCTGCTTCACCGACACGACGGGGCTGTGCCTGACGGTTTTTGTCATCCCAGACCAGCCCGCCTTTGGTGAAGATATAGGGGCGATCGGCAGCAGGAATGTCGGCCAGCGCCTTGCGCACCACGTCTTCCGAATGGCCCAAACCGTAAATTGCAGCTGTGTCGATCCAGTTGAGGCCGCGCGCCACCGCATGGCGGATGGCGGCAATCGAGGTTTCGTCGTCCTGCGCGCCCCAGCTGTAGGCCCAATCGGCCCCGCCGATCGCCCAGGCACCAAATCCGACCCGGGTAATCTGCATATCGGTGCGGCCCAAGGCGTGGACCGGTAAGCCAGAAGAAGAATGGACTGGATTGCTCATCGACAGTTCCCTCTCACGTTTCCGGCGCCCCATAACGCAACGCAGCAAATGCCAAATCGGCGCCTAGCGCAATTGATATTTCTCCCGGGCGTAACGCACCGCTTCGTCGGCAGCGGCCATCAGCGCCTTCGATTTATTGACGCTTTCCTGATATTCGGACTCCGGCACGCTGTCGGCAACAATACCACCGCCAGCCTGTACATACATCGTACCATCTTTGACCACGGCGGTACGTAGCATAATGCACATATCCATCGAACCATCGGCCGCGAAATAGCCCACCGCACCGGCATAGGCGCCGCCGCGTTTTTCCTTTTCAAACTCGTCGATGATTTCCATGGCGCGGATCTTGGGCGCACCAGTCAGCGTGCCCGCGGGCAAGCCCGCCGCCAGCGCATCGACGGCATCAAGCCCGTCGCGGATATGGCCTTCGACATCCGAAACCAGATGCATGACATGGCTGTAGCGTTCGATGAAAAAGCTCTTGGTCACTTTGACGTCGCCCACCGCAGCAATGCGGCCGACATCGTTGCGCCCCAGATCGATCAGCATCAGATGCTCGGCCCGTTCCTTCGGATCGTTCATCAGCTCCATCGCCAGACGTTCGTCTTCTTCCGGCGTCTTGCCCCGCGGGCGGGTGCCCGCGATGGGACGGATGGTGACAATACCGTCTTTGAGACGGACCAGAATTTCCGGGCTGGAGCCGACCACGGCAAAGCCGGGGAAGCCAAGATGATAGAGGTAGGGCGACGGATTGAGGCGACGCAATGCGCGGTACAGCGCCATTGGCGGCAGCGAGAAGGGCCGACGGAAGCGCTGGCTCGGCACCACCTGAAAGATATCGCCCGCCATAATGTATTCTTTGGCCCGCGCCACCATGCCAAAATACTCGTCTTTGGTCATGTTGGAGAGGGGTTCGGCCCCCATCTCGCCCGCCACATCGGCAGGTGGGGCCAGAGGGGCCGGAACCGGCTTTTCCAGATCGGAGATCGCGCACTGAAGTGCCGCAGCCGCCCGCATATAGGCGGCTTTGGCATCAACGCCTGCCTCGGGCCACACCGGGGCAGACAGCAAAATTTCGTCGCGCACATTGTCGAAAATCGCCGTCAGTGACGGACGGACCAGCGTGGCGTCGGGCAATCCCAGCGTATCGGGCGGCACATTGGGCAGATGCTCAACCAGCCGCACCACGTCATAGCCGAGGAAGCCGAACAGACCGGCAGCCATCGGCGGCAGACCGGCGGGCAAGGTCAGGCGCATGGCCCGCACCAAAGCCCGCATCGAGGCCAGCGGATCGTCCCCATCGGGGGCCGGGGTGAAATCACTTTCGACCACCGCCCCCTGAGGCCGGGCAATTTCGGCCTTGCCGTTTTTTAAGCGCCAGATCAGGTCCGGATCGCGCCCGATAATCGAATAGCGCCCTTTGACCTCGCCCCCCTGCACGCTTTCGTACAGGAAGGTGTTGTCCCGACCGACCGAGAGCTTGAGATAGGCCGAAACCGGCGTCTCAAGATCAGCGATCAGCCGCGTGGTCAGAAGCTGCGGCGCACCCTGGTTATAGCCGCGTGCGAATATTTCGAAATCGGGAGAAAACGACACTTTTACGAACCTTCACCTTTGCCGACCGTGCTATCGAGCAGTTTCTGATTAATCTTGACGCCTTGTTTGTCACGCGCGGCGTAGGCAAAGGAAGTGGTCAGATCGCTTCCCATGCTCTGCGAGAACGCCATCACCGCCCGCATTGTATCCGGGCTGTTTTCCGGCGGCAGATGATGGGCCACCGCCGTCACGCGGGCGACGACATACCCGCCACCAGTCGGCAGCGCACCATAAACCGTAGCCCCCGGGGCAGCGGCAAAGAACGCCCGCATGGTATCGGCCGAGAAAGTGCCGTCCGCCGACTGCCGGGTCAGCACCTTGGAATGCTGAACCGCGGTACCGGCCACCTTGGCAGCGGCATCGAGCGAACCGCTACGGTTGGCCTGTGCCACCAGCTGAGCCACGCGCTGGCGCAGCAGCTTGGCGCGTTCTTCGGCGGTCCAGGCGGCAAGCACCTTATCACGCACCTGATCCAGCGGCCGCAGCTTCGGCGGCACCGTGCCGTTGACCTGAATGACATAGAGGGTGCCGGCCTTGGTCAGGACGGGGTCACCTTCCTCGCCGATTTCAGACTTGAAGACCAGCGCGCGGAATTCCGCATCATCGGGCGCGTCAGCCTTGGTGCCATCGGCCTTCAGACCGTCGCGATCGATCGAGGCGACATGGATGGTCGTCAGCCCGGCCTTCTTGGCCGCTTCGGTCAGCGACAGACCGCTGGTCACCGCATCGGTATAGGCATTCGAGACATCGTCGAGCTTAGCGCGGGCCAGCTCCTTCTGCACCAGTGCTTTCAGCTCGTCACGGGCCTGTTCAATCGGCGTCACCTTGCCGGGGATGATTTTGGTCACATGATAGATGTTCCAGCCGAAAGTCGATTTGACCGGCGCGGTCACCCCACCATCCTTGACGGTGAAGACAGCCGTGGCCTCGGCCTTATCCAGATCGGCAGCAACGACATCGCCGAGCGAAATGTCTTTTTCGGCAAAACCACGCGACTTTGCCGCATCGGCAAAGCTCTGACCGGCATCGATCTTGGCCTTGGCTTCGGCAGCAGCCTTCTGATCGGGGAAGGTCAGCCGTTCGACACTGCGCTTTTCGGCAATGACATACTGCTCGTGACGGGCATCATAGGCGCGCTTGATCTGTGCATCGGTGACGTTGAGCGTGGCGGCGACATCTTCGGGGGCCAGCTTGGCAAAGGTCACATCGCGATATTCCGGCGTCGAATAGGACCCGACATGTGTCCTGGCATAAGCTGTCAGCACCGCATCGGACGGGGCCGCAATCGGGGCCAGCCCGGAATCGCCCACCACAACATAGTCAGCGGCGCGCTGCTCGCTGGCAAAAGCCATGATGGCGCGGGCATAACCGACCGGCATGGCGAAGCCGCCTTCAACGGCGGTTTCCAGCTGAGCACGGGCAAAATCGGCCCGCACCTGCTCGATAAAGCTTTTCTCGGTATATCCGTAACGCTCGATCAGCTGCTGGAAGACATTGCGATCGAAGGCACCGTTGATCCCGGCAAACTGCTGCATGGAGCGGATGCGGGTCATAACCAGTGAGTCGGACGCCGTCAGCTCGAGCCGGTGCACCACATTGTCGAGCGCGGTGGTCAACACAGTCTGTTGCACCAGCGTATCGGGAATATGCTCGCGTTTGGCGGTTTCCGGCGAAATCGCACCGCCGCGCTGCGCGCCAAGATTGCGCAGATAATTGTTATAATCCCGCTGGAAATCGGTCTGATCGACCGCGGTTTTGCCGACACGGATCACCGCGGTATCGGTGTGCCCCTGCAGGATATCGCCGACACCCCACGACACGAAGGCAAGCGACAAAATGCCCAGGAAGAGGCTAGAAATCCAGGATTTCGAGAATTGGCGTAACTTTTGGAGCATGACTTTTCTCTATAGCGGTGTGGCGCAAATCGGCGGCGAATGATAGGGAGAGGCTTCGGCTACGGCAAGGAGATGAGCATGCTGATTGCAGGAAATTGGAAAATGAATGGCCTTGACGCCTCAATTACTGAGGTGAAGGCCCTTAAAGACGCACTGAAAGCCCACCCGTCTGCGGCAAAAGTGCTCATTTGTCCGCCAGCGACCCTGGTTTCGCGCGTGGCCCAGGTGGCCGGCCCGGAAGTTGAGGTTGGTGGCCAGGACTGCCACGCCAAAGTGTCTGGCGCGTATACCGGTGATATCGCCCCGGAAATGCTGGCTGATGCCGGTGCCAAATGGGTCATCGTCGGTCATTCCGAGCGCCGCGACTACCACAAGGAAAGCGATGAATTCATCGCCGAAAAGACCAAAGCCGGCTGGCGCGCGGGCCTCAAGGTCATTGTTTGCGTGGGCGAAAGCGAAGCCCAGCGCGTGGCGGGCAAGCAGGACGAAATCGTCGGCCACCAGCTGTCCTTCCTGCCGGAAGGCGCTACGGCGGATAATCTGGTTATCGCCTATGAGCCGATCTGGGCCATTGGCACCGGCAAGATCCCGACGATTGCCGAGATCGACGTCATGCACAACTTCATCCGTGCGACGCTGTCGGCCAAGTTCGGTGCCGCTGGCGACAAGATGGAAATCCTTTATGGCGGCTCGGTCAAACCGAACAACGCCAAGGAAATCTTTACCGTGAAGAACGTTAATGGCGCGCTTGTCGGCGGTGCCAGCCTCAAGGCCAAGGACTTCCTGGCCATCATCGAGGCGGTTCCGGCCTAAACGCCTTCATTACACGAAATATGTAAAAGCCCCGGCGCGTGTCTCGTGCCGGGGCTTTTGTGTTTACGAAACCTTGCATCTGCCGCCATGAGTTAACCAGCTTCGCCAGCGCGCGTTTACGTTACATACAAATAGGAATTATACTAAGAGTAGTGCTGACATGGAGGAACGCCGTGCCGGACCTGCTCTACGAGGCGGTTGACGTTCTGATTTTTGATCCTGTTACCGACAGCCGCAGCGTGCTGCGTGCAGCCCTCAATGCGCTTGGCTTTCGCAATGTGGATGGTGTTGCCACCCCTGCCGATTTTGCCAGCATTATCAGTTATCGCCACCCGGATCTGGTGTTCTGCGAGGTCAATGCGCTCGACAGCGAGATTTGCCAGCATATTCAGTCACTGCGCTGGGGCGTGGCCGGCTACAACCCCTTTACCGTGATCGCGGCCACCAGCTGGGACAAATCCGAAGCGCTGATCCGGCAGGTCATCAATGCCGGTGCCGACGATGTCATCCTGCGCCCCTTTTCGCAGGGTATTCTGGCCGAGCGCATTGAAACCATGACCTTGCGCCGCAAAGGCTTCGTCATCACCTACGACTATATCGGGCCCGACCGGCGACGCGATCCCGGCCGGAATACGGCAGGGCTTTTTGTACCGCCCAATACCCTGCATATGAAGGCCGCCGAGCGCCTGACCACCCAGGCCACCGACAAACGTCTGGACCGCGAACTGCCACAGGCCCGGCGCCATGTCCTTGACGAAAAGCTGCGCGTGGATGCCTTCCAGCTTGGGGTGCTCTATCGCTTCCTGAATGATGGTATCCCGACCGGCGAGCCGGTGCAGAGCGTAACCGAAAAGGTTGATATGCTGGCCAATGCACTGGCCCATGAAAGCAGCGAAGCCAAACGGCCCGATCTGGTGATGTGGTGTAATCAGGCCCATTACGCCGTTGATATGCTGCGCAATACCAGCGAGCACGACAGCGGCTTACGCTTTCTCGAACGTGCGGCCAAGAAGGTCTATCATCTGGTACGCCCTGCGGACACGCCCGAGGACTATGAAGCGGCCCTCGATACGGCGATGGCAAACATCCGCGCCCGCCAAACCCGCACAGGCCTGCCCGAACGGCGCACAGGAACGTAAAACAGATCAGGCAGCGACGGTTTTGCTCACCGGTGGCGGTTCGGACAGAATGGCGAACAGCTCCTGCACCGTAGCAGCCGCGCGCAGCTTGCCGCAAATGGCCTGACTGCGTAACAGACGCGAGACCCGCGCCAGCGCTTTTAAGTGATCGGCGCCCGCACTTTCCGGTGCCAGCAGCATGAAGACCAGATCGACAGGTTGGTCATCCACGGCAGCATAATCCACCGGCGGATTGAGGCGGGCGAACAGGCCGGTGATCTTTTCAATTTCAGTGTGGCGACCATGCGGAATGGCAATCCCCTGGCCAACGCCGGTGGTGCCAAGCTTCTCACGTTCGCTGATGATTTCAAAAACCCGCTTCTCGGGCATATGCACCAAAGGTGCAGCCCGCGCCGACAGTTCCTGAAACAGCTGCTTCTTGCCTTGGGCCTTAATCGCCGTAAAGACACCTTCGGAAACCAGCAAATCCGCAATCTGCATGACAGCCCTTTTGGGTAGTTGACCGGTCCCCCGACCGGAACGCTTTAACCTAACCCGGCAAGGTGGCATCTGCCCTGCCATAGCCAGACGTTGATGCGCATCGCGCTTTCGCGGACCGGCCTAGTATATCGCGCGGGAGGAGTAGTCCGCGTCTGGGTTAAAGTCAACGCCAGGGGCCAAAGCCGCCCGGATCAACAGGCCGCACAGTGTCTTTAAAGTTAAAAAATATAACAATTGTGCGGCGTTACGCGCGCGGGCACGGCACCATCCCCCCACCACCGCGACCTTAAACCGAAGCGGATTGTTCGTTTTTGATCCGACGGCGCTCTACCGAGGAGGAAATATGCATCGCCTCGCGATACTTGGCCACGGTGCGCCGGGCGATATTGACGCCATCGGCAGTTAAAAGCGCCACGATGCGGTCATCCGACAGGATCTCGCTCGGCTTTTCATTGTCGATCATTTCACGGATGCGGTCACGCACAGCTTCGGCGGAATGGGACTCCATTCCATTGACCGAAGCGATCGCCGCCGTGAAGAAATATTTGAGTTCAAACAACCCGCGCGGCGTCGCAATGTATTTGTTCGAGGTTACACGGCTGACGGTGGATTCATGCATACCGATGGCATCGGCAATGGCGCGCAAATTGAGTGGGCGCAGAAACCGCACACCATGATTGAGGAAGCCATCCTGCTGGCGCACGATTTCAGACGCGACCTTCATGATGGTGCGCGCCCGCTGATCCAAACTTTTGACCAGCCAGTTAGCGCTGTTGAGACATTCGGTGAGATAGGATTTGGATTCCTTATCCCGCGCACCAGCGGAAACCTGTGCAAAATAGCGGGCATTGACCAGCAGATGCGGCAGCGTATCGGCGTTCAGTTCGACCTGCCACAGACCGTCATTACCCTTGCGCACAATGACATCTGGCACCACCGGCTGCACCGGTTCAGAACCGAAAGACAAACCGGGTTTAGGGCTTAGGTTACGGATCTCGGCAATCATGTCGGTGACATCGGCGGCATCGACCGCGCAGATCTCACACAGCTGGGCAATATCACGCCGGGCCACCAGATCAAGCCGGCTCAGCAGCGCTTCAATAGCCGGATCAAAACGGTTGCGCTCTTTCAGTTGCAGGGCAAGGCATTCGGCCAAATCCCGCGCAGCCACACCGGCCGGGTCAAAGCCCTGCACGATGGTGAGCACCGCGAGAACCTGCGCCAGCGGGGCATCCAGACGCAGCGCCAGTTCGGCCGGATCCAGACGCAGATAGCCCGCCTCGTCAACAGCATCAATCAGCGAGACGGCAATCAGACGACGCGCACCATCCAGCCCGGCAATAGTCAGTTGTTCGACCAGATGGTCTTTCAGTGTGCCCGCTTCAGACACGGTGGCTTCGATGAAATCTTCTTCGCCGCTGGGTCGCCCGCCCTTCCCCCAATCGGCCGTGGCAGCCATCCCTTCAGAGGGCATGCCTTCATAGCTAGGTTCACTTGCGCCGGGCTCGCCGGTATCGGGCGGCTCGTAAAGATCCTCGCGCGCGGCGTCGATGGCTTCAGTGTTGGAAAAATCTTCGCGCGCCAGGGCGCTTTCAAGCGGCTCGGCGCTCATGGCCCCCTCACCGGCGTCGCCATCGCTACCGCCAGCGTCCGCAACAGCACCACCAGGCATCTCGCCGGGGGCGTCACCATCGGGGGCGAGGCCTCCGCTTTCATCGCGTTCAAGCAGGGGGTTTTTTTCCAGCTCCTGTTCGCAATATTCGGTCAGTTCGATGTTCGACAATTGCAGCAGCTTGATCGCCTGCTGTAATTGCGGCGTCATAACCAGCGATTGTCCCTGGCGTAGCTCAAGGCGTTGCGAAAAAGCCATCCCCCCGGCCCCCTCGCCTTAAGCTCCGCCCTGCGTCAGGCGGTATGATCGACGCAGCACAACTCTCATAACGAAAAATGCTCCCCAAGATAGACCCGGCGCACATCCCGGTCGCCGACGATTTCGGCCGGCGTGCCTTCTTTCAACACCACACCGTCATGCAGGATGTAGGCCCGGTCGATGATATCGAGCGCATCGCGCACATTGTGATCGGTGATCAGCACACCAACGCCACGCTTTTTGAGATGGCGCACCAGTTCGCGAATATCGTTCACCGCAATCGGGTCGATACCGGCCAGTGGTTCATCGAGCAGAATGTAGGACGGATGAGTGGCCAGTGCGCGAGCGATTTCCACCCGGCGCCGCTCGCCACCCGACAGCGCAATCGCCGGGGTCGAACGCACATGGGTGACGCCAAATTCGGTGAGCAGCTCCTCGACCGCCGCATCCAGCCGGCCGGCATCCGGTTCGACCAGTTCGGCAGTGGCGCGAATATTTTCCTCGGCAGTCAATCCACGAAAGATCGACGCTTCCTGCGGCAGATAGCCAATACCAAGCCGGGCCCGCCGGTACATCGGCAGATGGGTAACATCATACCCATCGACCTCGATCGTGCCGGCATCGGCCGGAATCAGGCCGGAAATCATGTAAAAGCAGGTTGTTTTACCGGCACCGTTGGGGCCGAGCAAACCGACCACTTCGCCACGATGCAGCGACATACTGACCGAACGCACCACCGGTCGTTTGTTATAACTTTTGGCCAGGCGGGTTACCACCAGCCCTTTACCGCCCTCATAGACTTTGGGCCGCAGGGGAGACTGTTCCGTCGAAAGCGCTTGATCGGTCATGATAAAACTCTGCCTGCTTCGCTTTAAAGAAAGGTGAACCTATTTTTTCGCGCCCGAACTCGGATCATCCGAATTTTTGTCCGTGATGGTACGCGGTGTGAACAGCCCCTGCACCCGCCCCGTCGACGGTTTACCCCCCAATTTAGACACGCCCGACACCAGATCGACGACCATTTTTTCGCCGCGCATGACATTTTCTTCGCGGGTCAGCACGACATGGCCGGTCAGGGTTATGATACGCGGATTAACATCATACACCGCAGCATCGCCGGTGGCGGTTCCCGAAAGTGACGTCACCACAACATGGCCCTGGGCATAAATCTTGTCCGGCGTTTTGCCGTCGGGTGCCACGACCCGCAAAAGATCTGTATGCAGATAAACATCCCCCTGTCGCGCCACGGCATTGCCGGTATAGACTAGGGTCTTGCTGTTCTGATCGGCATCAAAGCGGTCCGCCGACAAGGCGATCGGCGCATTGGGATCGGACAGACCGAATTTGGCGCGTGTATCGGTGCCCGCATCGGCCGTGCCCAAAACGGCCAGCCCGCAGACCATAGCACCAGCGATAAGTGGGAATGTAGCGGTGCGACGCATCAGGATTTCACCTTCTTCGGATAGAGCTTCATGTGAACATTACCCAGCAGGGTGAGATGGCGGGTCTGACGATTGATCGTAAAGCCATTGGCACTGAAGGTGCCCATCGGCCCCTGCCCATTGACCGGCTCATGCCCGACAATGGTGTTCTGGTTGAGATCGGCAATTGCGCTGGCAGTGTGCATTTCATAGCCGCTATCGGTGAAGACCGACATCCCCTCGGTCAATGTCAGCATTTTGGCGTCGAAATCGACGAAACCATGACCGGCATTGGCGCTGGCCCAACGGTTACCCTCATATTGCAGGTCCGCATCGACACTTTGCAGTGCCACCTTACGCGCATTCTTGCCCTGTTGCACCGCCGTTTCGGCGGTAATCAGATACGGATTGCCGCTGGTGTCGGTGCCTGACAGCCGGGGCTTTTTCATCGTCAGATCGCCTTTGACCTGACTGGCCGATTCATAGGACAGCGAGGAGCGGTCACCACGGGGATACAGCGCATAGGCCAGCACCACGCCCAGCACCGCAATCGCCATCAGCGGCAAAGCGTGGCGCATAACGGCGACAAAGCGGCTGTAACGCAACGCCTGAATGGCGGTGGTACGCACATGATGCGTCCAGCCATCGGGCGTATGCAATTGCGCTTGGGACCGCTTTTTCAGCATTATTTCACCCCTGCCTGCAAGCAATCATGGATGTGCAGCACGCCAAGCGGTTTGCGGCCACCATCAGAGGGCAACACGAAAACCTGGGTGATCTTCTGTTCGTTCATAAAGGCGAGCGCTTCTGCCGCCAGCTGTTCGGGATGCACCACGCGGGGATTGCGGGTCATAATGTCCCCTGCCGTGCGATCAATCAGATCGCGGCCGAAATTGCGGCGGATATCGCCATCGGTGACAATCCCCAGCATATCGCCCGCCGGATCAACCACACCAACACAGCCCATGCGCCCTGCCGCCATTTTCAGCAGCGCCTGCGGCACCGACGTCGCCGGAGCAACCAGCGGCACATCCTCTTTATGCATCAGGTCCGCGACCCGGATCAGACCACGGCCCAGCGAGCCACCGGGATGAAAATTGCGATACTGATCGGCGGAAAAGCCCCGCCGTTCCATCAGCGCCACGGTTAGCGCATCGCCCACCACCATCATCAGCGTGGTCGAGGTCGTCGGCGCCAGCCCCATCGGGCACGCTTCACGCACCTTGGGCAACGTCAGCTTGATATCAGCAGAACGGATCAGGGTTGAATCGGCATTGCACGCCATGCCGATCAGCGGAATGCGAAACCGCTTAGCATAGGTGATAAGATTGAACAGCTCGACGGTTTCCCCACCCCACGACAGCATCAGCAGCACATCTTTGCTGGTGACCTCGCCCATATCGCCATGGCTGGCTTCTGCCGGATGAACGAAATGCGCCGGGGTCCCGGTCGAGGCCAGCGAGGCGGCAAGCTTGCGACCGATATGACCGCTTTTGCCCATACCGGAAACGATCACCCGACCTTCGGTGGCAAACATGGCATCAACGGCGCACACAAAATCACCGTTGAGCACGGCGCGTAAGCGCTCGATCGCCTCGACGGCATAATCAAATACCCGCGCAGCCGCGGCCAGATCGCCGTTGGTCTTGGAATCCATGTACAACCTGCTCTATGCCGAAGGCGGCCACGACGACCGCCCCTTACATGCCGGAAGTCTGATCAGCAGGTTGCCACGTCAGGGACCCGATGCCCCGCGGCCGAACCGGCAAGACCGTCCTTCAAGCGAAAATCATGCCAAAAATGGCCATAAAACCTTTGATCATGCAAGGCGACTATTAGCCTTTGGAAACATTTATTTTTTCTTCATGTCAGAGGGCCACAACCCGCGACAGTGGCAACATCGCGGGGCTTGAAGGTCTACAACGCTGAAGCGTAAAGCTTAATGGGCGAAGATATCGACTTCGGGCCAGCCAGCCAGATCCAGCGCCACCCGTGTGGGCAGAAAATCGAAGCACGACCGTGCCAATTCAGTACGACCTTCCCGCGCCAGCATGGTATCCAGCGTGTCCTTGAGCCGGTGCAGATAGGCGACATCACCCGCGGCATAGCTGAGTTGCTTGTCGGACAACACCGGGGCTCCCCAATCCGAGCTCTGTTGCTCCTTCGAGATGTCGATCTGCAACAGCTCGCGCACCAGATCCTTGAGGCCATGGCGGTCGGTATAGGTCCGCACCAGCTTCGACGCGATCTTGGTGCAATAGATCGGCTTGGTTTCAACGCCAAGATAGCGGCGGAACATCGCCACATCAAACCGGGCAAAATGGAACAGTTTCAAAACCTTAGGATCAGAAAGCATGCGCTTCAGATTGGGAGCGCTGTAATCCTTACCATCGAATTTGACCGCATGGCAGACCCCGTCACCCGACGACATCTGAATAAGGCACAGCCGGTCACGACCAGGGTTGAGCCCCATCGTCTCGCTATCGATCGCCACCACCGGGCCAAGGTCCAGCCCATTGGGTAAATCGTTATGGTAAAGCTCAACTTTCATGATCTCATGCCTTCAAAGAACGGTCATTTCCTTAACCTTGCCCCCGCCCCACGTCAATGCGAGGCACCAAGACCGGCAGGGCCGCAACGACCGCAACACTCTCAGCTCAAAACCGTACACCCGAAGAAAAAACAACCAGAAGTACGCACCACTCAGACCTGCCTGGTTAACCACATTCATAGTTGAACCTGCCCACCAAACAGGCAAGAACATATTTATTTTCAACATGTTAAACAGAAATCGGCACAGACACATTACGAAAATAGTTGCGATTATGTCGTATACGTATCTTTTTCTTACGCCGATTTTTTATTAATACAGAACGGCATGCCCCCAGCCGATCCTGTCGGATCGCCTTAAGGGGAAATGAGACGGCCGCGCCAAAACGCGCCAGCCTCAGACATGCGCCCCGTCAATTGGAAACGGACGGCGGCAAACCGATGTGCTGATGGCGAATACGCCAGAGCGCAAAACAGTCCCCCAGGAAAGCAGCTGATTGCCCCTTAGCTACGAAAGATACGTGTAACCATGCAGATCGACAGGATTGCCATTGGCATCAATCCTCCCTTCGACGTCAACGTCTTGATCGAGGTCCCCAATGGGGGCGAGCCGATCAAATACGAAATCGATAAAGACGCCGGCGTTCTGGTCGTCGACCGCTTCCTCTATACCGCGATGCGCTATCCGGGGAATTACGGCTTCATCCCGCACACGCTTTCCGGCGACGGCGACCCCGTCGACGTTCTGGTCTGCAATACGCGCGCCCTGGTGCCGGGTGCCCTAATCAATGTCCGGCCGGTCGGCGTGCTGCTGATGGAAGATGATGGCGGACAGGATGAAAAGATCATCGCGGTTCCCTCACCGCATCTGACCCCGCGCTACAAAGACATCCATAACTACACCGACATGCCGGAGATCACCCGCAGCCAGGTCGAACATTTCTTCGAGCATTACAAAGATCTGGAACCGAACAAATGGTCCAAGATCCTTGGCTGGGGCGATGTCGAAGCCGCACGCGATTACATCGCAGCGGGCATTACCCGTTGCGCACAGAAAGCGGACAAGTAACAAAGCTCTGATGTGAAACTTTTAGCCTGAGTTTTTTGATTGGGTGCCCTGCCGGAACACATGCAAACTGGGGGGCACCCAAACTGTTCTGGCAGCAAGGATGGTGGGCGGTGAGGGTTTCGAACCCCCGACCCTCTCGGTGTAAACGAGATGCTCTACCGCTGAGCTAACCGCCCGCCCGTTTGTGGCGCCCCTTACAGCAAGTTTGCGCCTCCGGATCAAGACCTATCCTTAAAAAGCCCCACCACCGCCTCATCCACCGCAGGTCCCGGCGCACCACCGCAACCATGGCAAGTGCGACCCCGCTACGCTTGACAAAAGTGTAACCCACGGGTTACTGTCACCCCAAGGTTACGTATTACAGCTAAGTGAGGGGAACGCTATGGCTGAAGTGCCGGTTTATGATGCCGAGATTGTTGCCCGCTTAAAGCACAAGCTGCACGAACGGCGCGTGGCCAATGCCGTCGTCGCGCTCAGCTGGACTGCCCTATTCTTCCTCTATCTGCTGGCGCTGTCGAACGGCTGGCTGGCCGGGCTGGGCATTCCGGCCGCGGCAGGTTTAGCGCATTTGCATGGGCTGCTCAGTGTCTGGATGTTCGGGCACGCGATATTGCTCTATCTGGTCACCTTCCATTTCAAACCCTCACACGCCCGGCGCATCACCGGGCGACTGCGCAGTTTGCGGGCCAGTCTTCATCTGGGGTGGCGCAAGGGGCCGTGGGGCTGACCCATGCAAACTCCACGCGGCAATCGCACCAAATCCGCCACGGCAACGCGACAGGATAGACGGCGGCTGATCTGGGCCATCCCGGCCATTTTGGTGATATACCCCCTCAGTCAGGCATGCGGTTATGCCGTTGGTCATGGCGGACCAAACTGGCTCTATGTCTGGCCGGTGCTGTACTGCTTCGCAGTCATGGCGGCAGTCCTGGCCAGCTTTGCCCGCGCGCAAGCCCGGCACGATAGCGACGAGCTGGCACTACATCGCAGGCACCACCACGATGGTTTTGCGCGCCTGCTGCTGATGGGGCTGGCGGTGCTGCTGGTGCTCTGGTGCGCACTGGTGCCGTTACTGCGTGATATTCAGCTGCCCGATCCCGCGCTGATGCGGCGACTGCATTACATACTCAGCCTCTGCGACGCAGTGTTTGCCTTTCTGGTGCTGGTCGGCACCATTGATCTGTGCAGCGGCATCTTTTTCGACAGCGCCAGCTACACCGAAGCTGACGAAGACCGCATCACCACCAGCCGCAACGCCGCCGTTAAAACCGGTTATATCATCGCGGTGTTCGGAATGGGGGCGCTGTATCTGATCGGTCAGTATCAGCCGCAATGGAGCATGCGCCTGATCCTGCCGCTGATCGCGCTGGCCGTGGCCGTGCCGGTAATGCATTTCGTGCGACGATTGGGGCAGAAGCAGCGTGGCGATTGAACGCAAACTTTCCAACCGCCTGAAAGATCTCCGCACAGAGAAGGGTCTGACCCAGACCGAGCTGGCGGCGCGCCTGGGCGTATCGCGCAAAACCGTCAACACGGTGGAGAATGGTATCTTCATCCCCTCGACCCTGCTGGCACTGGCCATGGCCGAGACGCTGGGCGTTACCGTGGAAGACATCTTCTGTCTTGAACCAGACAACAGTCCGACCTCGGCTTAAAGTCATTTCGTTAACACCATAGCGAAAAAGCCGACCTAAACGCCTAAAGCGTAAGCATTACCGTGGTTAAACATACAAATAAAATCAAACTTTATTCATCTTACAGAATAAGACGTATAAAGACGAAGCAAAGTCGTACGAATGTCTTCTAAAGTAGTTGCGCTAACACCACCTTTACGAGTAACCATACTCGACTCATTTTATATTACTTACGTTTGTGGCGGGGATGCGTTCATTTGAATTGAGTGCACTCTGAGGGGGGGCGAGATGGAGAATCCAAAACATCACGGCAAGAAAGCCGTGGCGTCCGATTGGCGTCAAAGCTGGCAACGGCTTAAATGGGCTTTGCCGGCCTTTCTGGTGATTTTCCCGCTCAACCAGATTTGCGGCTATGCCGTGGCCCGCGGTGCGGCGCCAAGCTGGTTTTATCTGGTGCCGGTGCTCTATTGCTTCACCGCGATGATTGCGATTTTTCTGTTGTTTCGCGGCGAAGTCAAAGCGCGCCACCGCGCGCTCAAGGCCCTCAGCACCCATGGGGGCAGAAGCCTCGCCCATTCGCAGGCCCATGAAAACACTATTCTGCAGTGGCTTGCCCTGCTCCTGGCATGCGGGGGTGTCTTTATTCCGCTGTTGCGCGGTATCAAGCTGATCGAGCCTGGGGCGGTACTGGCGTTGCACTATACCCAGGTCCTGCTGGATGCCGGTTTTATCTTCGTGGTGCTGATCAGCATGATCGATTTGTGCAGCGGCATTTTCTTCGATACCGACAGTGAAAGCGGCGAGGATGACGACCGCATCGCCGCCAGCCGCGCGTCGGCCATCAGCGCCGGTTATCTGACTGTCGTGCTAGGGATGAGCGGACTTTACCTGCTGGGCCAGTTTCACCCACAATGGTGCGAGTTGTTGCTGCCATCGCTGATCGCGCTGGTGCTGATTGTGCCGATTATGGTGTTCGTCCTGCATGAAGGCCATACCGAGCCGGATGGGCGGCACCGCACCGTCAAATGCGGCTATGTCATCGCCATTCTCGGCTTGGGGATGCTGCACATGTACGGCCAGTTCGAGCCATTATGGTGTAAGCGCCTTCTGCTACCGCTTCTGGCGGTAACCTTGCTGTTTCGCGCCATGGCCCAACTGCGCCGTTCCAAACAACGGGCGTAAAATCGTAGCAATCTGACATCGCCGCAGATGACGGCGCTGTAATGCTCGGCTATCATGCTGGCCGTAACCGGCAAGCGAGACAGGCTATGGCAGACACAGTACGCGTTGGGTTGATCGGCTTTGGCCATGCCGGCCGGGTCTTTCATGCCCCACAGATCACCGCGATTGCCGGTATGGAACTGGTTGCTATCGCCTCCAGCCGGGAAGATGAAATCCACGCCGCCTATCCCAAGGCCGCCGTTCACGCCGACGCCGACAGTCTGCTGGCCGATGCCAGTATTGATCTGGTTGTTGTAGCCACCCCGAACGAAGCCCATGCCCCGCTTGCCATCGCTGCACTTGATGCTGGCAAGGCGGTGGTGGTCGACAAACCCTTCACGGTCACCTGCGAAGAAGCCCGCACCGTGATGGCCACGGCCCAGGAAACCGGCAAGCTGCTATCGGTGTTTCATAACCGGCGCTGGGATAGCGATTATCTCACCCTGAAGGCCGAGGTGGCGAGCGGGCGGCTGGGCAAGATCGTCTATTTTGAATCGCATTTCGACCGCTTCCGTCCGGTCCCCTCTGGCAACTGGCGCGAGCAGGCGGTGCCCGCGGCGGGGCTGTGGTACGATCTGGGCCCGCATCTGATTGATCAGGCCGTGGCACTGTTCGGCCGTCCACAGAGCATTTTCGCCGATATGGAAATCCAGCGCGACGGCGTCGCCGCAACCGACTATTTCCACGTTATCCTGCGTTATGGCAAAACCCGCGTCGTGCTGATGGCCAGCGCGCTGGCTGCGGCCGACGACCAGCGCTTCGTCGTTCACGGCACCAAAGCCAGCCTGACGATTTCCGGTGCCGATGCCGCCGAAGCAGCCAAACGCCCACAAAAGAAGGTTGGCACCGAAGCTATTCGGGCCGAAGCCGATGGCGCGCTGACGCCCGTCGACTTGCTGGCAGACGACCGGCAAGCGTTCTACGCTGGCATGCGCGATGCCGTGCTGGGTCGTGCCCCGGTGCCAGTGACCGCCGATGAAGCTTTCACCGTGATGCAGATTCTGGCCATTGCACAAAAAAGCGTTGCCGAAAGCCGAGAAGTGCCATTCGCATAAAAATCCCCTCATCCTGAGCGTATCGAAGGATGAGGGATATGCCCTGTACGGATTGCACGACCGAATGGGCTTGCTTACACCTTGATCCAGTCGCCATCAGCATCCAGCGAGCGACGCACCATATCCAGCACGGTTTCGGTAAATTCCGAACGTTCAATCCACGGCAGCGCGGTAGACTTGCGCCAGAACGCTTTATTTTCGGGCGTTGTCACGCACCAGTCGAGAAACCGCGTGATACTTTCGATGCCATAGCCTTCATAGGTCAGCCGCTGTTCGAACGGATCAATGCGCGATGCGAAGAAGAAGGGGTTCACTTCGTTGGTGTGGTTTTCGTCCCAGATCTGCAGACCGCGCACCTTCTGGTCGGCAATAATCCGCCCACGTGCAAAAGTTACTTCCACACGCTGATGACTTTTGCCCGGCGTGCCAGCCGGGTCGCACCAGCCAACCTGCATGGTGGCCATCAGCCTTTTGCCATTGGGCTTGCGACAAAGGATTTCCGCCAGAACCAGATCATAGCAATGCCCGCCCAGGGTTTCGAACACTTCGCCTTCCAGCCCGGTGGCCGTTACTTTTTCCGGCACGATGCCGGGGAACAGAAAATCCAGCTGATCGACGTAATGGCAGCCGATATAGGTGAAGGCGTCCGAGGTTTTCGACCAGGTAAACGCATCCAGCGGCAACGAGCGCGGCTGGGTGTACTGCACCGAATAATGCAGCATATCGCCATAACTTTGCTCGATCATCGATTTGTAGATGTAGTTGTTCGACGGGTCGAACCGCTTGTGGTAATCGACCCAGACATCGGCGCCTTTTTCCTTGGCAGCATCAAAGGCCGCCTTGGCCGAGACCAGTTCGCCGGTCAGCGGCTTGACCACCCAGGCCGGGCACCCGGTTTCGATGGCACGCATCAGGTAAAAGGCATGGGCCTCGTCCGGCACGCAGATAAACGCCGCCAGCGGATGTTCACCAAACAGGCGCAAACCCTCTTCATAATGCACCACCTGTAACAGATGCGCCGCACCAACCTCGGCTGCGGCGGCCGCCGCTTTCTGGGTGACGTAATCATACTTGTCGGAGGAGTGGCAGACGAGCTGGACATGCACATCACGCGGGGCGAGCGACGTTGCCTGCCGCCGGGCCCACTGCAACACACCGCGCAATACCGGCGACGGCCCGAAAGCATCGCCCAGCACATAGGCGCCCGAACCAAAAATCACGATATTGTCGGCCATAGCTGAACCCTTTCGATCAGGAGGCAAAATCAAACCGCATATTACGCGTGATGTCGAGCGCCAGCGCGTCGGCCGCTTCGCGTGTTACCCCTGTGCATAAAACATACCCCAGACGATCACCATGGCAGCGAACTTCCGGTAATACCGCACCGGTGACCAGATGGCGGTTGAGCCATAAACCTACCACACCGGGGCGTTGCCCGGTGAGACTCAGATCCGGGATCGCCGCAATTGTCTCGCCCGGTGGGGGAAAGAAGAAACGCTGCGACATGCCGACCTTCCAGCGTGGTTTCAGATAGGCGCGGTCGGGGGTATCACCCATCGCCATCTGAATCAGTGGGTACAGAATGTTCACGCCGGTAGCGCGCGGCACCACCGTATCGGCAAAACGCCCGCCCGAGGTACGCCCAGCCATTTCCAGCACAACAATACGCCCGTCGCCGGGGATAATCAGATCGCCTTTCAGCACGCCGTTTTTCATGCCCAGCGCCGCAGCCGCCCGCGCCGTCACCGCATCAATCTCGGCGGTGAGCGCGGCGGACAGATCAAGGCCCATGGAATGCCCATCCTCGATCAGATAGGGGCGCAAAGCCGCCGTGGTATCGTAATGGCGCAGCGCAATGGCGGTATGGGCCACCACCCCGTCGATGATAACGGATTCTGTGCTGAGCTGCCCGCCCGAGGTGTAGGTCTCCATCAGGAAGGCATCGGCGTCGACCCCGCCGCCCCGGCCGCGATAGGAGGCGACATCGTCTGCCGTCTGCACCAGCTCGACCCCGCGGGCCCCCGCCATATCGGGGGGCTTGCACACCACCATGGGGCCAAGGGCAACATAGGCCTCGATCCAGGCATCCAACGGCGCAGATTTTTCCAGAATACGAAATGCCGGGGTTTCGATCCCGGCCTCGGCCAGCGCGGCGGTGCGCAGGCGTTTATCGGTGCAGCGGCGCGCTACCTCGGTGCCGATACCGGGCAGACCCAACGCATCGGCCACTTTGGCGGTAGGAATGGCCAGCTCGGCCGCGTGCACGAACACCCCATCGGGGTGAATCTTACGGGCCGCTTCGATCAGCGCTGCATCATCCTTGACGTTGACGCTGACAAATTCATCGGCAGCCGCAGCGCCCACCGGCGCCTTCTGGTTGTCGAAGGCGGTCACCGAATAGCCCAGCTCCTGA
Source organism: Micropepsis pineolensis (assembly GCF_055392125.1). Classification (NCBI taxonomy): domain Bacteria; kingdom Pseudomonadati; phylum Pseudomonadota; class Alphaproteobacteria; order Micropepsales; family Micropepsaceae; genus Micropepsis; species Micropepsis pineolensis. The sequence continues at coordinate 1,328,461 of NZ_AP042408.1, read as the reverse complement.
GCGATTTCGATGGCAGTGATCTGCTCGAACCCGGCGCCCAGCAGCAGCAGTTTGCGACGTTTATGTACGGACATCATACCCTCGCCGCTGCCAAAATCGACAGCAGCGACAGGTATGGCACCGGATTGTTCAGAATTTATTAATCACGTTACCTCAGGGGCCGATAGCCGCGCGCCCAATGCTTATTCTTCGTTGCGCAGCAAAAGCGTGAAGCCGATGGCAAAGAAGCAGAATGGCGCGGTCCACACCGCCACCACCGGCGGCAGCACCGCCGCCTCGCTCATCGAACTGAAGAAACCATTGGCGACCAGAAACAAAAGCCCGGTGCCGATTGACACCACCATGCCACGGACCGTTTGCCGACGCCCGGTTCCCGCCAGCGCCGGTACCGCCAGCAGCAACATCAAAAGCGGCAGCAGCGGAGCGAGATAACTTTTCTGCACCAGCGTGCGATAATGCGCGGCGCCAGCCGAGCCAGACCAGGTCCCGGCCAGAACCTGACGCCCCTCGGAAGCCTGCATCCGCCGGGTCGGCACCGCCAGCTCTTCGACATTCTTGGCCGAGGCCCCCCCCTGCCACAACATCTGCGCACGGTGCACGGCCTGCGGCATCAGCGCGGAGGATTTGCCAACCGCAGAATGGTTGCGCAGATCAACCCGGGTCACATCAGTCATCACCCAGTCGGGCTTTTGATAGTCTGCCGTTTTGGCTTCGACGCGCCCGATCAGAATACCATTGTCATCACGTAAGTATCGCGTCAGGCCGACCAGATGCCTGCCGTCATTTTCGACCTTCTGCACTGCAATGACTTCTGATCCGTCACGCAGCCAGATCGCCCCCTTAGGCGTATCTTCGTCTTCATCTGCCGCCTGAATAACGTCGTGCCACCAGATGGCAAACGAGCGTTCAGCCGCCGGGGCAAAATGATCGACAATGGCGTAATAGGACAGCGACAATGCCAGCCCCACCGGCAACAGACTGCCCAGCAAGCGATACGGTGACATGCCACAACTGCGCAGCACGATCATCTCGCTCGACTGCGCCAGCGCGCGGAAGGTCAGCACCGCACCGATCAACACGGCGAGCAGGAACAACTGCTCCAGAGCCATGGGAAACTGTAACGCCGTAAACGTCATCACCAACTTGAAGCTGTGATGATGGTGATGACCAACAAGGTGGCGCAGCGCATCCAGCATCGACAACAATTCGACCAGCGCCGACAAGGCCAACAACACGGCCAGAAACCGCATTACAAACAGCTTGGTGAAATAGCGCATTAAAATCATGACTTGGCCCTTTTAAGCCGCTTCAGCGGCTGAACGAGCCAGGCAAGTGCCCGTTTTAAGCCATCGAACACCGGATCAAGTGCACCCGAACCGGGATATTTCTGCGTCCGCCTGAACAGCGCAAACGCCATCACAGCAAAAACGGCAAGCGCAATCCACAGACTGATGACCGGGCGCTTACCCGCGCCTGCCAGCCCCTGCAAGGTTTGCAGTACATAGTGGAACAGCACCAGCACCACAGCCCCGGTAATCACCCCGCTGCTGCGTTTGCGCCGCTTGGCTGAAATCGCCAGCGGTATGGTGAAGAAGGGCAGGAACAACAAGGAAAGCGAGCGCACCAGACGGGCATGCAGCTCGGCCTTGGCTTCCGCATCGGTCCAGTTGCCCGAGGATAGAATGCGTTTATGCGCGGCCAGTTCGCCCAGCGTCATCTCTCGCACATCATCCCCACGGGCACGGAACGGCGCCACATCGGTGATGAAATTGCGCTGCACATTCAGCTCGTCAAACTTCACTGCCGAGACCGTGCCATCAGGCTTGGTCACCAGCTGAGTGCCGTCTTTCAAGCGCAGGCGGTAATAAATCTTCTGCGGGCCGAACATCAGCTTGCCGCGGCGGGCGGTGATCACCACATCGTCGGGGCCCTGTTTCATATGCACAAAAATTCCGGCCAAACCGCTGCCGACCGCATCGACGTGATCGGCAGAAACCGTGGCGTCCTTATCGACGGTGGCGAAGGTGCGTTCGGGCACATCCTCGCCCCACGGCACGGCATCGACCAGATAATGCACCGCGCGATAGGCATAGCGGCCATAGGGCTGCATATACCCAAACAAACCGAGGGCAAAAATCGTCAGTACAATGCCGGATGCAATAAACGGGGCAGCAAAACGGATCGGCGACACCCCGCCGCTGAGCAGCACATCGAATTCATTGTAGGTACTGCAGGCCGATGTCACCAGATAGATGGCGACAAAGAAACCGGCAGGCAGCGCCAACCCCATATAGTGGGGGATCAGCATCGCGGCCATCTCCCACACCATGTACATCGGGCCGCCCTTCATGCTGACCAGATCGAACAGGCGCAGCAAGCGCTCCAGTACCAGCGCCCCCAGCACCACCACCAACACCCACCCCAGCCGCTTGGTCAGTTCCAGTGACAGATAGCGGTCGATGCATTTCATAATGGCCGCTCCGACGGTGACGCGGCGTGACGGTCCGCGAGAATATGTTCGGCTAAAACCAGATCTGCGGGCTTATCAACATCAATGGCGGCTTCAGCAAAAGGCATATCGACGAACCCCAGCGCCGCACCGGTTGTTTTCGACAACCGTGCCAGCGCATCGCTTAAGCGTAATTTGCCACAGACAAAGGCGATTAGCATACCCGCCCCCAAACGACGCACCACACGCCAGGGCTTTTTGCGATCGGCCTCAAGCAGGCGCCAGAACGCCACCGCTTTATCCCCGCCCGCACCGAGATAGAACAGATTGCAGCCACTGACCTCGGCTCCGGCAAAGCGCCAATAGGTCCGCTTAGTCTGATAGCGCGCCTCGATGGTCTGACGGCGAGCCAGCGCCACCGCACCATCCAGCGCCGGATCAACATGACCCAGGAAATACTGCACCATATCACCGGTCAGCAGCGCATGATCGGCGGTGACCACCATCAGCGGTGCGCCAAACCGTTGCAGTGCCACCGCCACAGTCGAGGCAGGAGAGGACGCCGGATCAAGCCGGTCGGCACCAAAACGCGCGAGCAGCGGACGGGCTTCATCAACATCATCAATCGCCACGCTGATCGCGGCATCCGCCGCCCCGTCACGCAACGCCGCCAGCACCCGCTGCAGCATTGGCACCCCCAGCACCGGCATCAGCGCCTTGTGGCTGACCCCGCCAAGGGCTGCCACTGCGGCATCACCATCGCGCCGCCCGGCCAGTACAAGAATGTGTGGCGACACCATCAGAGCGCCTTCTCGTAGAGCCGATAGGTTTTATAGGGCTTACCGCAAATCGCCTCGCCAATGGCACACATTGCCGGGTTGCTTTCCAGCATCCATGACACTTCAACGGTCTTGATCTTGCGCCGCCGGGTTTCCGGCTCGAGCGCACCGATCAGCACAAAGGGGATCATCCCGGCCAGCATGTTACCGGCCAGCTGACGCCGTACCCCCATCAAGGGCACACGGGCCGAGCTCACCCCGGACACTTTCAGCCGCCACAACAACTTGGCCCAACCGGTGGGCAGCAGAGCCCCGTTCAGATCCTTAATGGCTTCGTTAAGGTTGGGCAGGCAGACGATAAAGCCGACCGTTTCGCCGTTCAGTTCGGCAAACTGCACCCACTCCTCGGCCAGCAGGGGTTTAAGCTGCTCGGCCAGCTGACCAATCTCCTCATCGGTGATCGGCACAAAGCCCCAGTTATCGCACCAGGAATCGTTGAACACCGAAACAAGGGTGCGCACTTCCTCGGCATAATTCTTCCAGCGCATTGGGCGCACCGTCACGCCCGAGGCAAAGGCGCGCTTGATCAGCCGCTGCATCCGCTTATTGAAAGCACCGGAATAATCGAAAGCATAGGCGAACAAATCCTGCGCCTTGGTCAGCCCTGCCGCTTCGATCTGCGGCCCGACATAGCGCGGATTGTGCGGCATCATCATCATCGGCGGGGTATCAAACCCCTCGACCAGCACGCCGCATTCCTCGTTCACCGAAAAATCGAACGGCCCGATCATGCGCTGGCTGCCCCGGCTTTTGAGCCAGGCCCCGGCAGTGTCGAACAAAGCGCGAAAAATCGCCGGATCGTTTTCGGCCGCGATAAAGCCGAAATGCCCGACGCCGGGCAGTGTCTCAAGCGACAACGGGTCGATCTGGGCGCTGATACGGCCGACCGCTTTGCCACCGCGCCGGGCAAGCCAGAACGCCGTTTCCGCCCGCCGCAGATAGGGCGAACCGCCGGGCTTTAACACCATGCGCCGTTCCATTTTCAGCGGAGGCACCCAGTTGGCATCGCCCTGATTGAGCCGATAGGGCAGTTCGAGAAAATCGCCTTTATGCGGGGCACTTACCGCTTCGATCTGTACAGCGTCGCTCATCGTACGATTCCCCGTCTTAGCAGCTTCGTCAAAACCCAGGGCGCGGCCAGCAGCGGATGGCGCCGTTGCCACGGCGACAAGTGGATCAGCTGGCCTGAATGGCGCTGCAATTTCCACAGGATATAGTCCACGCCATCCGCAAAGGTAAACAGTGCTTTGATCAGCCGTGCGACATTGAGCCCCTTACCGGCCAGACGGCGCAGACGCCAGCCCATCCGGCTGCTGCGCAAAGCGAGGCGGTGCAACTGGCGGGTATAACCACCATCGGCCGCAACCAACCCCGCAACGGGCAGAAAAGCGTCATAATGGCCCGGCGCAAAATCATAGAGCGCGCCGCCCCGCCCGGCCTTTTCCACCCGAAGTTCGGCGGCATAGGTATGGGCAAACAGCGCCGTCCAGTAATCGCGCGCCGTGCCGTGATCCGGCCCCAGCCGCACCGCCCAGTGGGCCGCCGCCTGCCCAGCCGAGGCCAGCACATCTTTGGTCCACTGGCGCACCGCTGCATCGCGGGCATAGGCCAGTTGCACCGGCTGACAGAACCGCGCCCACAATGTCGTATCGAGACTTTTGGCCGTCAGCCGCGCGGCAAAGGCTGCCCTTGAGATCACCGCCACCTTAAAGCCGGCATTACCCGGCCCGTTCGACGGGAAAAACATCACATTAGGCGGCAACAGACGCCCCGCCAGCGCCACCAGCGCGGCCCGATGAAAGCCGCGATAGCTATCGACCAACACATACAGATCGAGAATGGCGGACGGATCATCCGAACGCAGGCCCGAGCCATAGAACAACACCGCCGCCACGGACTGGTGGTCGCGGGCAAGGCTCTCGGCCATGGCGCGCACATCCGAACGGGCATCGTCCCAGGCCGCCATGACTGCCTCTTACAGTGTTTTCAGCGCCAGAAAGCGCAGTTTGGGTCCCAGACGCAAGCGCACGCCCCCCGGACCGGGCTGATAAACCTCGCCATCGACAACAAAGGCACTGTTCAGATGCAGATCCAGTTCACTGCACCGCCCGCCCCGATATCCCGGACGCTTGGTTAGACGGCCATGCCAGGCCGCCCATAAAGCGCCAACCAGCCCACGGGGCGGGGCCGCCACCGCCAGCCAGTGCAGTCGCCCTTCGCCTTCGCGTGGGAAAGGCCATAATCCCAGCATCAGTTTTTGCAGACTGGTCGCCAGCATGATGAACTGCGGTTCCGGCGCGCCACTGTTGAAAGCCATCGGGGTGCCTTCATGCAGCCCGCACAGATGGCGCGCCAGCACGCGTAACAGCGTCAAGGCAACACCCCAGCTTTGCTTGATGCCGCGGTCAAAAGTCCACTGCCCGGCCATTTCGGTAGCATAGGTGAAGATGCCAGCACCGAAGAACATACCGCGCACCAGTGGAAGCCCCTCGCGCACCGCTTCCAGCACCTCACGCTCGACAATGCGGCCCTTGCCGTTGGACGCCAGCAAGCGGCGCACACCGGAAACGCCATGGCCGCACATGCCGACATCGCGGGCAATCACATTTGTCTTGCCCGACGGCAGAATGGCCAGCACCGGCCAGTCATCGCCAAAAGCCGCCGGCATCGCCGTCAGCACATCGCGCACGGTGCCGTCACCGCCATCAATCGCCAGATGATTAACCCCGGCAGCAGCCAGACGGGCCAGGGCATCAGGCAGCCCGTCAAGGCTTTCCGGCGCTTCGACCAGCACATCGCTGTGGGTACGTGCAAAAGCAGCAATGGCGGAAGATCCGCCATTGCCATCACTATATCGGTTGCTGATGACGCCGAGTTTCATTGCGCCATCCAGGAGACCAGCGGCCCGTGGCGCTTTGCCCACCAGGCCTGCACCGTCTGTATCGCGTGCACCACAATGGAAATAGCCGTCCAGGCGGCGGTCGCTACCATGCCCCAGCCCGGTTCGCCGCAGATCAGGGAAACCGTCAGCAGGATCAGGATCGGATTACGCCGTGCCACAATCAGGCGGAAGAAACTGTCAAACCGGCGCCAGACATGGATGTGCATACCGAAGCGCGAAATGAACAGGCCTTCCTGCAGCCGTAATACAATATAGCCACCGAAGGTAATGGCCAGACAAAGGTCCGCCCACGGATAATTTGCCCCAACCGCCAGCGCGCCAGCGTGCCAGGCCCACCACCAGAAGGGTGGGCTGATCAGGTCAATACCATGATCGAAGATGTCACCAAATTTGGAATAGGTAAGCGTACAACGGGCCAATTTGCCATCGACGGTATCGAGGAAGGTCATCACCCAGGCACCGGCCAACCCCATCCAGAACCAGCCTTTGACGAACCACCACGGCGCCAGCAGCACCAGCAGGAAGCCAAGCAGCGTGACCATATTGGGCGTGATAGACAGTGCCGCACACCAGCGCACCACGATACGGGCCGGTAGTGGCCACCAGTATTTGGTTACCACATCGGTGACGCCCTTGTAAGAACCGGCAAAGGTCGCCCGCTCAGCGGCGCGTACAGATTGCGGCGTCAGTGCCAGCGCCACCGGCTTCAGCTTCTTGCGCAGCGTCTTCAGATAGAGCGGCTGGCTCGGATCGAAATGAATAACCTCGAGCCCGTCCGGCAGCGGCGTGCCGGATTCGATAGATGCGACCACCGCGGCAACATCTTCGCCTTCGATATAGGCGGCGAGCACCACGGCATTGGCATTATCGCCGGTGATCAGGACACGGCCGAGATGCTCACGCACCAGACCGACCAGCGCCTGATCGACCACCCAATCAGCCCGCGTCAGCAGCACTTTTGTACCCCGAGCCGCCTGATCCGCCGTAACAAGTTCGGCTCCGGCCTTGGTCAGAATACGGCGCGCCCGCTCGGTACCGGTCATGCTCCACAGCCTGACGGCCGAGGGCTTGACGATCAGCCCGAGTAATGCGTCGCTGGCAGTGGCGTTCATCTTAGGCACCCGCCTTCGCCGCGCCGATCACACCAAGTGTGGTGCCGATTGACGTGAAGATTTCAACGGCGCGGTCGATCTGTTCAAAGCGATGTGCCGCCGTGACCGAGCAGCGCAGCAGCGGTTCGGATGTCGGCGTAGCAGGCGGGATGGCCAGATTGACATAGACCCCGGCATCGAGCAGCCCAGTCCAGAATTTCGCCGCAGAGGCAATATCGGGCAACCGCACAGAAACAATCGGGTTGACCTCAGGCCCCAGCGCAAACCCGGCTTTGGCCAGACCACCATAGAAGTGTTCCGCATTGGCGCGCAGCGACGTGCGTAAGGATGTGTCCGCCTCTATACGGTCCAGCGCCGCCATCACCGTAGCGATCACCGACGGCGGCTGCGATGCGGTGAACATGTAGGGACGGCTGACCACGCGCAAAATATCGAAATTATCGATATCGGAGACGCAGAAGCCGCCCACCGCAGCGAGGCTTTTGGAGAAGGTGCCGACAATAAAATCGACATCGGCCGACACGCCCGCCGCTTCGGCAGCGCCCAAACCTTTTTCGCCCAGCACACCAAAGGAATGGGCTTCATCGACCAGCAGATAGCCACCCAGCTCGCGCTTGACCGCGGCGAATTCTTTCATCGGGGCGCTATCGCCCATCATGCTGTAAATGCCTTCAACCACGATGAGCTTTTCACCCGGCGTGCCATCGAGACGCTTCAGACGTTTGGCCAGATCATCGGGATCGTTATGACGGAAGCGGATGACTTCGGCATACCCCATGCGGCAGGCATCATAGATGCTGGCATGGCTGTCGGCGTCGATCAGAATCTGATCGCCCTTACCCGCCAGCGTCGAGATCATCGCCAGATTGGCCTGATAGCCGGTCGACAGCACCATACCATGCTTACGGCCAAAGAAATCTGCCAGCCGCCGCTCCAGCGCCTGATGCCCGACGAAGGTGCCGTTGGCAATGCGCGAGCCGGTGGTACCGGTGCCGTAACGCTGCAACGCAGCCACACCGGCAGCAATCACCACCGGATCATAGGTCAGGCCAAGATAGTTGTTGCTGCCAAAAATCATCGTCGGCTTACCACCGATCACGGCCTCGGTCGGCGAGGTCACATCATCAAAGGTCACCGAAAAGGGATCAAGCCCAAGGGCCAGCAGAGAAGCGCGGGTTTTACTTAAAGCACTGAATTTATCGAGAATGGCCATCAGACTTTCCTTGCCCCCAGCTTATGCAACACTTCGGCCAGATCGGCGATGGTTTCGACATCGACCAGACGGTCCATCGGAACCGAGATGTCAAACTTATCTTCCAGCCACATGACAAAATTCATCACAGTCAGGGAGTCGAGGCCCAGATCGCCCATGATCGAAGATTGCGGGCCCACCTCGGTTCCCGGCGGCACCAGCTCTTTGACCCGGCTGATGATAACGTCGACAATTTCCATATCGGCTAACATTGTTCTTTTCGTCCTTTACCGCTTTGGCACATGTTGCCGCTGGCGGTCAGTTCTTTAAGCCATCCATCTGACGAACGGTCTCGGCGAAACCCTCCGCAAGCGTAACCTCTGGGCGCCACAGCGCCGGGGCCGGCAAATCATCCGGAGAGCAGGCCCAATCATAAAATAACTCCCGCACTTTGCCGGGCGTCAGCATCGCCGGCTTACCGCTCAAACGCGACCAAAGCCCGCCAACAACGGCAAGCCCGGCCATAACGCGCTGCGGCACGGCGACAACATAAGCTTTTTGTCCTGCCGCAGCGCAGAGCGCCGCGGCGAGGGGACCCCAGCCATAGCCATCCGGATGCCTGTCGGTCAAGGCAAAGCAGCCGTTTGGGGCCACATCATCACAGAAAACCTTAACCGCGCTGGCAACATCGGCAGCATGAACCAGCGTCACGCAGCCCTGTGACAACGGCACCGCCAACAAGCCCTGCCGCGCGGCCCGAAAAAACACTGCCGTTTCCTTGTCCCCCGGGCCGTAAACCGCCCCGGGACGCAAGATAACGGCGTTGAGCTCCGAAAAAGCCGCCTCGCCCGCCCGTTTACTGGCGGCATAGTCCGAAAGCTGTGGCGCGCGAGCCGCCAGCGATGAGAGCACCACCACCCGGCCACGCGGATTATGACGGGACCAGACCGCGGCAACGGCACGGCTACCCGCCTCGTTCACCCGGAAGAAATCCGCCTTGTGGGCCGCCTTGATCAGCCCGGCAGCATGGACCAGTATGTCAGCCCCCGCCACCAGCCGGTTGAGTGCATCTTCATCGGCCAGATCGCCGACAATACATTCAACGCCGTGATCAGACGAAACCGGCCGACGCGCCAAAAGACGGACGCGCCAGCCGGAATTGATCAGATTACGGACGATGTAGCCACCGACGAAGCCGGTTCCACCCGTAAGGGCGACCAGCCCGCGGGACATCACGAATCCTCGCCCAAGCGGTATTCACCCGCCAGATACGAGGCGCGAGCACTACGCCGCCTAAGCTTGCCCGACGAAGTCATCGGCAGGGCATTCTTGGGCACCAGCACCACATCCGCACTGACACCATGGCCCTTGCGTAAGGATGCAGTGACGGTATGAACCAGCGCATCGCGCGCCGCCGGATCGGACAGGCGGCACTGCACCAGCACCACCACCTTTTCCTCGCCATCATCGGCATTTTCAACGCTGAACGCCGCCGCATCACCGGAACGCAATCCTTCGGCCGACTCGATGGTATATTCAATATCCTGCGGCCACAGATTGCGGCCATTGATAATGATGATGTCCTTGTAGCGGCCGGTAATCACCAGCTCGCCCTCGGCGAAATAGCCCAGATCACCGGTATCGAGCCAACCGGCTGCGTCCATAATCTTGGCCGTTTCTTCCGGATGACTGTCGTAACCGGTCATCAGCGACGGCCCCTTAAGCCAGACATGACCAACGTCACGTTCGGTCAGACGCTTGCCATCATCATCACGGATCTCGACCGTATGGCCTGGGATAACCCGACCACAGACCACAAAATCCCGTGTACGGATTGTATCACCGGCATCGACCGCGACCGGCACCGCGATACGTTCGCGTTCCAGCTTGTCATTGTCGATATGATCGACCCGTAAACCGCGCTCCAGCGGATTGAACGACACCGCCAGTGTTGCCTCGGCCAGACCATAGCTCGGCACCAACGCTTCGCGACGGAAACCAACCGGTGCAAAAATTTCGACAAAATGGTCCAGCACTGCCGGGCGCACCATATCGCCGCCAATACCGGCAACACGCCAGCGCGACAGATCGAAATCAGGCGCTGCACCTGAGGAGGCGCGCTTGGCGCACAGATCATACCCAAAGCTCGAGCTGTAGCTGATGGTACCACCATTCATCGCCATCAGACGCAACCAGCTTAAAGGGCGCCGGGCGAAATCACGTGTCGCCAGAAAATCGACCGACAGCTGCGAAACAATGGTGGCGAGCAGAAAGCCGACCAGCCCCATATCGTGATAGAAAGGCAGCCACGACACCGCACGGTCGCCATCACGCACATCCAGACAATCATGGGCAATTGCCGCGGCATTGGCCATCAGGGCGCTGTGGGTGACGGCAATGCCTGCCGGGCTGCGCGTGCTGCCCGAAGAAAATTGCAGATAACTCAGCTCGCTTGCATCCGGCTTGACCGGCTCAAACGCCCCGGACGGCAGTGCCGCCAGATCAGCCGCCGTGCCGACTAGCTTCAGACGCAACCCATCCGCCGCTTCCTGCAGATAGGGCATGACCCAATCCGGCGCGATAGCAGCCGTGGCGTGGGCGCATTTCAGCATATGGCGGATTTGGGCGATGTAGCCGTCGCGGCCACCGAACGCTGATGGCAGCGGCATTGGTGCCGGGATCAGCCCGCCATACTGGCAAGCGGCAAATGCAATAACGAAATCCGGATCGGTATCGGCCACCAGCGCGACGCGCTCGCCACGTTGCAAGCCCCCCTGACGCAGCACGCCCGCCAGATGCAACGCACCCTCGCGGATGTCGTGATAGGAAACCGCCTGCTTCAGATCGAGCCGGTCGGAATAGAAATTCATGCCGCTCTTACCGGTGGCAGCATAGTCCAGAGCCTCGGCCAGCGAAGAAAAATGAAAACGACGTTCCAAGCCGCTATCCGTCGGTGTCGGGACAGCCGCTTTAGGTGCCGACGGCTTGGCGAACCGTTCGGAAACGTCGGAACGCTCGATGGCGAGTTGCACTTTACCTATTCCTCTTCAGATGCTGCAGCCCGCCGGCACAGCCGAACGAAACCACACAGTAACGGCAATATATTGCATGACCGCAGTCAAAAATGCAGCCAGCACCGCAGCGGCGCCAGCCCCATTAACCCCGGTAAGATGCACGAATGCCACCAGCAGTGGCAGATATGCGACCGCAGCGATAATTTGAATCATCAGCGCGGTGGTTGGTTTACCTAAAGTGATCAGGGTTGGTTCAAACGAGAACGTACCAATTCTGACCAGAGCCGCCGCACTAAGCAGCAGCATGACGCCATAGGCCCCTTCAGTCTGCCCCCCGCCGATCAGCCTTAAGATCCATGGACCCATGAAGCTTAGCACAACCAGACTTAGCGTGGCCCCTGCACAGGAAATCACTGTCGCTTTACGGTTCAGCGTGCGCAGCAGCAAAAAATCCTTCGCCGCCACCAGACGGGCAAATTCGGGATAGAACACCGGCACCATCAGCTTGACCGGCTTGGCCAGAGCCTCGGCGATCTGGCGGGCAATGCGAAACAGCCCGGCCTCGGTCGCGCCCAACAGACCACCCACCATCAGGGTAGCGATATGGCTGGTCACCAATCCCATCGAGGAATTGGCGTTGGTCGACCAGACAAATTTCCAGATACCAGAAAACGGCCTGGTCAGGCTGAGACCACGGCTGGCCAGCGCCTCGCGCAGCAGCGTAGCCGTTCCAGACCAGGCGACACGCTTACGGGTTTCACGCCAGCCCAGCCAGCTGACCGTTACGCCGCTGGCTGCCACCGACAGAAACCACACCAGCAAAAAATCGTTCAGGCTGCCACCGACAATAAAAAAGAACAGCGAGCCGAAAAAACGCACCACCGCCTGAACATTGTCTTCGACCAGCAACAGATCGAAGCGGTCATACAGGCGCAGCAGACCATCGGGCGTACCGGTGACCATGAACAAAAGCGACAGGCCGAACAGACTGGCTGCGGGCACCGCCGCCGGATCAAGACCAATCCAGCTACCGACCAGAAAAACACCACCAACGGCCACAACGGCGCCGACCAACGAACTCGACAGATCCAGCAGGCAGGAAAAAATCGTCAGGCGCTGAAAATTGCGGATATCCGGATCATGCATCACCGGCGTGCCGTAATGCAGCAGAGGTTGCCAGGTCTGAAACTTGACCACCGTCGAAATCGTCAGCGTGAAGGCATAGATCAGCATCAGCTGCCCGAACGACGCCACGCCAAGCGTACGCACCGCAAAAGCCAAATAAGCCAGACCCAGCAAACCGCTTAAGGATTTGCCGCCGACCAGATAGCCAAGGTTGCGCATCGCCCGACGAAGAATGCCGCCCGAGCTGCCCCCTGGACCGGAGGAACCAGCCGGTGTCATGCCGATCGAGGCCGTCACTGTCACCTCATCCTGCCGATATGGGTCTCAACCCCCTCTTTGCCGACAGCACTGCCGCCTTCGCGCCACAGGCGCTGGGTCAGCGTATTGGCAGCCGCCAGATCCTTGGGGTAATCCAGTTCGCACCAATCCCCATCCGGGATCTTGGCAACATGGACCGGACCACGGTGAGCCAGCGTATTGATGACGCTTAAATACCAGCGCTTTAAACCCGCCGGATCATGCAAGGTTTCTTCCAGCGCCGCTGCAAAGCGTTTGCCGCCGACCGACGAGAAGAACAGCATCCCGATGGATTCCCCATTGGAAACTTCCGCCGATAAGGTCTTGCCGATTTCCATCAGCTGGCCATTCTCGTGGTGCACCTTCATATCGTCTTCGTCGTAGCGCGCTTTTTCGTCGATGGTGACGGTGATGTCACCGGCGACCTGCGCCAGCGCCCGGGCCACCACAGTGGGGTGGAACAAGGTATCGCCGTTGATCAGCATGAACGGCCCATCGACCATCAGATCCCGCGCCAGGAAGCAGCTGCCGACATTGTCGGCCACTTCGAAGAACGGATTGAAACGGGTACGGACCACCACGCCATCGGCTGGACGGGCGCGCAGCGCCGCATCAACCGCATCGGCCTGGAACCCCGTTACGACGGTAATGTCCCGGATACCATTCTGAGCAAGGCAGGCGATCTGCCACTCCAGCAGCGTGCGGCCGTTGAAAGGCAAAAGACATTTCGGCCGACGTTCCGTAAGCGGCAAAAGCCGTTTACCCTGGCCGGCACTGAGGATGACAGCACGTTCTATCACTTCTACACACTTAACCTTTACGGGAGCATGACCGCTACGTTACAGATCGTTCGCATTTATAAGACAAAGCGAATTGGCGTCAATCCAAACGGCCCACACAAAGTTTTTCAGAGTCTTTCAGCCAATACTCCACAACATAGTGTGACAGCTTAAATGTTACCAACGGATACAGTACGTAAGATGAACGGTCACTCCTTTCTACGTTAGACTTTACTGGCGAAGATTTTTATATGGGAAGCCTCGCGCAAATTTCCATAGCGTCAGAAAATTTACCCGTGTAACACGAAAGAGTTACATTTCTAAAAGATGCCCCCATGGTTAACTGCACCGCCATCTTTGATTTCGACAAAACCCTGATCCGCCAGGGAAGTCTGCTGTTAATTTTAACAGCACTGGTCGGACGGCGGCGCGTTATTGCGGCTGCACTGGGAGCTGAGTGCCTGCCGCCACAAAACAGAACAGAGCCGGAACGATTGCGGGCCGGGTTGCTACGCCGCCTGCTACCCGGATTGACGGCCGAAGATATCGCAACCGCGGCCGAACAAATTTACCCGCAAATCGACTGGGATAAAACCGTGATGGCTCGCTACCACTGGCACCGGGATCAGGGGCACCGCATTCTGATCGCCACTGGCGGGTTATCGCTCTACATGCCCGCATTACTGGCACACCACGGTTTAAAACCTGATGGGCTGCTGGCCAGCGAAATGGTGATGCAGAATGACCACTTAACCGGCGAAATGGCCGGGCCATCCTGCACCGGCCTGGAAAAGGCCCGCCGCGTCCGCGACTGGCTCAGGGACGACGAAGGCGAGCGCTGGGGCTATGGCAACCTGCCCAAAGATGGCCCGATGCTGGCGCTGACCGACCACCCCCACGCCGTGCGTCACGGGAAAATGACGGCAATGACCACAGCCCTTTAAAAGGGGCGCTTCAGCGAAATTTTGAACGTTGGCCCCGACGCTGGCAAAATGCTCGACTTGGGCAACTGATTTTGTGCACGGGAATCTACATAAAAATAGTTGGTGGTTTTGGGGGTGCCGACCAAACCATCGACATCCAGATTCACCTCGTATGCACCGGGCTTGAAGGCGATATAGGCCCCCAGCGTGTTGCTGGCATCGACCATGGTGATTTCCTGGGTCTGATAGGCGGTCTGCCCGCCACTCATCTGCCCGGTCAGGCCAAAGCGCAGACGTTCGGCAGGCAATTTACGCTCCAGTCGTAAAGTCACCTGATTGCCAACCTCGCCTGAGGCCCGGCGGAACTTGCCGGTCACCGGATCAAGCACCCGCGAATCGCGCCACACCGCATCACCGCTGACCGATGTGTTGGCCAGCCCAATATCTTCCAGCGGCAAGGACAGCGACATATTCATTTCATCACGCTTGTCGAGCGATGTTGTCACCGGAACCTGCGCCCCGCTATCGGCAAAGCCAAACTCGGTCACGGTACCATTGTAGGCATGGCTATACGCGGCGGCCAGCTGCGCGGCACCGAGATTCTGTTTCAATTCGGTTTTAACGCGCCAGGCCCGATCGGGCTGAACCGCAACATTTTCGGTTAGCGCCGCGTTGCTGGCATAGGCCACAAACGCATCGGTGTTATAGCCCGTGGTGCTATGTTCGATGCTGGCTTTAAGCTGGGTATTGGGAAAATTCATCGTCACCCCAGCCCGCGGTTCGAGAATACGATAGGTACCATTTTTGGTATTGGAGCCCTGCCAGAGGATGGCAAGATTCCGTTCGCGTTCGCCCGCATCGACCGCAAGCCCCGGTACCGGCTCCCAATGCAGATTGGCGAAGATTTCCTCGGTCTGGTTCTCGATCTTGGTGGCGATGCGATCATGCCGATCCGCCGCAACCGTATCGCGCGTAATCTCGCTGGATCCGCGGGCGCCCAGGTCGAGTGAAACACCATCAAGCGCCGAGATCGTCGCGGCCACTTTGGCCTCACGCTTGTTGGCTTGCAGCACATGGCGTTGCCCAGTCACGCCCAGACTACCCGGCTCGCGATAGGTCTGGGTAATTTCGTCAGCACCACTGAAAGCCACTTCGGTTTTGGGCACCGCATTGACCTTCATCTCGATCTCGGCCCGGTTTTTCTGCCACAGATCGGGATTGTCACTGCCTTTACCAGCACTGGCTGACAGCTTGGCATTCACCGACATTTTCGACAGCACCAGCTGCACATTTGCCGCTTCGGCCAGATCACGCGACCCCGCCTTGATGCCGGAAACGTCGAAAGAGAAATGACCGGTCTGCAGATTGATGATCCGCCCGCTCGACGATTTAGCCCGCCAATAGGCTGGCCGGAGCTTGGTGCCCTTGGTGGCGTTGCCCAGGACATTCCCGGTCCATAGCTGCGTACTACGGCTGAGATTGATGTCGGGAGAAGAAACCAGCATGTCGAAATCGTCGGGCAACTGGTACCAGTAAGCCGCGTCAGGATCCCCGCCCGATGCCGATGCCGGGGCTGCACCATTGGCAGGAGACGACACGAGATCTACCTGGGATTGCACATCAGAACCCTGCGTATTTAAAGCTGCTGTGTCCGGCTTGGGCAGGCTGGATTCCGCCTGCGCACCAGCCACACAGGCCAAAATAGCCGAAGCCCATATCCCTGCAGCGCGCGTCACCATTACCTTTAACGTTTAAGTGCCAAGATTTTGATATAGGAAATTTACCCCGCAAACGCAAAGCGCAATGCGGTGAAGCAAATTAACAAAGCATTACAACACCGCAGAAAATACGTGGAAATTTTCATTCCTTGCCCACAGCTTGCGGCACAATTGCTTGACTTTTGCCCCAGGTAAGGAAGATGGTCGCCGCGCAATTTCTTAACCGGAGAATCCCCATGCCTGCGTCAGCGCAAAACATCGTCGTCACCTTGCCCGATGGCAAGACCCTGACGGTGACGCGCGGGACTACAGGGGCCGAGATCGCCGCCGCCATCGGGCCGGGCTTGGCCAAGGCCGCTCTGGCGCTGGAAGTGAACGGCAAGGACTGGGATATTTTCCGCCCGATTGAAGAAGACGCCGCGATCAAGATCATCACCCGCAAGGATGACAAGGCGCTGGAACTGATCCGCCACGATTGCTCGCATGTGCTGGCCATGGCGGTGCAGGACCTGTTTCCCGGCACCCAGGTCACCATCGGCCCATCGATCGAGGATGGCTTCTATTACGATTTCGCCCGCGAGACCCCGTTCACCCTGGAAGACCTGCCCAAGATCGAGGCCAGGATGCGCGAAATCATCAAGGCCGATCTGCCGACCCGCCGCGAGGTCTGGCCGCGTGACAAGGCCATCCAGCATTTCAAGGACATCGGTGAGAAATATAAGGCCGAGCTGATCGAATCCATTCCGGCAGGCGAAGATGTTTCGCTCTATTGGCATGGCGACTGGCATGACCTGTGTCGCGGTCCGCACTTTGCTTCAACCGCCAAGATCGGCGATGCCTTCAAGCTGACCAAAATCGCGGGCGCCTATTGGCGCGGCGATGCCAAGAACGCGCAGTTGCAGCGCATTTACGGCACGGCCTGGCGCGATAAAAAAGAACTCGACGCCTATATCACCCGCCTGGAAGAAGCCGAAAAGCGCGATCACCGCCGCATCGGCAAGGAAATGGACCTTTTCCATATGCAGGAAGAGGCCGCCGGACAGGTCTTCTGGCATGACCATGGCTATACGCTGTGGCGCGCGCTGGAAAACTATGTCCGCCGCAAAATTTCCCATGCAAGCTATATCGAGGTAAAAACCCCGCAGCTGATCGACCGCAAACTCTGGGAAGCGTCTGGCCACTGGGAAAACTATCGCGAAAACATGTTCATCGCCGAAGTCGAGGACGAAAACAAAATCCTCGCCGTCAAGCCGATGAACTGCCCGGCGCATATTCAGGTTTTCAAGGACGGGCTGAAATCCTATCGCGACCTGCCGCTGCGCATGGCCGAATTCGGCTGCTGCCACCGCTATGAGCCCTCGGGCGCGTTGCATGGCATCATGCGCGTGCGCGCCTTTGTGCAAGACGACGCCCATATCTTCTGCACCGAAGAACAGATCACCACCGAAGCCTCGGAATTCTGCCGCCTGCTGTTCGAAATGTACAACGAACTGGGCTTTACCGAAGGCGTCCGGGTCAAGCTGTCGACCCGGCCGGAACACCGTATTGGTTCGGACGATCTTTGGGATATGGCCGAACAGTCGCTGGCCGATGCCATGAAGGCCGGCGGTGTCGAGTTCAGTATCAACCCTGGCGAAGGTGCCTTCTATGGCCCGAAGCTGGAATTTGTGCTGCGGGACTGCATCGGCCGTGACTGGCAGTGCGGAACCCTGCAGGTCGATTTCAACATGCCGGGCCGTCTGGGCGCGACCTATATTGCCGAAGATGGCAGCCGCAAGACGCCGGTCATGCTGCACCGGGCGATCTTAGGCTCGCTTGAGCGCTTCATCGGCATCCTGATCGAGAACTATGCCGGGAAGTTCCCGCTCTGGCTTGCCCCGGTTCAGGCCGTGGTGGCGACCATTGTTTCGGATGCCGACAGCTATGCCGGCGAGGTTCAGGCTGCCCTGAAGGCCGCCGGGATTCGCGCCGACATCGATCTGGCCAACGAAAAGATTAACTATAAGGTCCGCCAGCACAGTCTGGCCAAGGTACCGTATCTGTTGGTCGTCGGTCGCCGCGAGGCAGAAAACCGTACCGTTGCGGTACGCCGTTTAGGCTCGGAAAAGCAGGAATTTCTGCCTCTCGACACCCTGATCAGCCTGCTTAAGGGTGAGGCGACGCCGCCAGACCTCGTTTAATGGGAAAAAAACACGTTTTTCCCGCTTCTGTCGCCGAATTGCCCTTGCGTAGGGTCAAGTTATTTTTAATCTATCACTGAGAAGTTTCCATGCGCTGCCCGTCCGGGACGGCGCGTGGACTTTTATGTGCAGAGGATATTGCCCTGGCCTTGATAGAACGAACCGCTTTGCCCCGGGCTGACAGGTTTCTGCACGGGTTTTAAGTGGCACAACATTAGGCCAACATAAGGAGATAGGTCATAGTTCCCAGACGTTTCGCAGCTCAGGCGCCCGCACCAGCCAAAGACGGCCCGCGCGTCAATGAGGAAATCTACGCGCGCACCATTCTGCTGATCGGCGACGACGGCACCAAATATGGCGAAATCGGTATCGCCGAGGGTCGCGCCATTTCCGAAGAAAAAGGCCTCGATCTGGTCGAGGTATCGCCGGAGGCTAAGCCCCCCGTGGTCAAATTGATGGACTACGGCAAGTTTAAGTACGAACAGCAGAAAAAAGCCGCCGAAGCTCGCAAGAAACAAAAGGTCATCGAGATCAAAGAGATCAAGATGCGCCCGACCATTGATGACCATGACTACGAAGTAAAGATGAAGGCCATGCGCCGTTTCTTCGACGATGGCGACAAGGTGAAGGTGACGCTGCGTTTCCGTGGTCGTGAAATGGCCCATCAGCATATCGGTATGGAACTTCTGAACCGCATTCAGAAAGACACCGAAACCTACGCCAAGATGGAACAGTGGCCGAAACTGGAAGGCCGTCAGATGATGATGGTACTGGCACCGCGCTAACCATCAGGCATCTATGAATGCATCAGGGACCGGCCGTTTGGCCGGTCCTTTGCATTTTGGGACCTTTGTTTTTTACGCCTCAGCGCCAGGCCGAATCGCGCCAGCTGCGGGACGATACTTGCCCAACACGCGGGCAAGCCCACGGACTGTGCCGAGGCCAGCCCGCCCATGGCTGTAAAAAGCAGAGAACACAACTTTGCGGCAGCAGAGTTCTTAAAACCTTTCGTCCTGCGGGCGCACGTAAACAAACAAAGTTAAAAATGGTGAAAAATTCGCGTCATAGTTTGCATGAGTGTCTTGCAGACCGGACCACTTTAGGCAAGATGGTCACCGGCGAATTGTCTCGTGCCGGACGCGGCAAGACGCTAACGCATCTATCCGGCGGGTTCAGCATCGGCATATTCAATGGCGAACAACGAAAATTACGGCTCGCACGCTCTTGCTCAGGCATCGGCGAAAGGCACGGTCAAGTGGTTCAACCTGTCCAAGGGATATGGTTTCATCACTCTTGAAAACGGTGGCGACGCCTTCTGCCACGCATCTGCATTGGAGCCGCTTGGCACCAATACCCTGCCGCAAGGGGCAACGATCGTCTGCGATTTACAGGAATCGCCCCGCGGTCTTCAGGTCGTAGCGGTTCACAGTATTGACCAGTCCACGGCCACCGCAGCACCGGCCCGCCGCCCCCAGCGGGACTTTGGCGGCACCGATGGCGGCCCCTGCGGCCCGCTGGTCGACGGCAAGGTGAAGTTCTTCAACGATCAGAAGGGCTTTGGCTTTGTGGTGCCAGCCGACGGCAGCGGCGATGTTTACGTTCACGCCTCGGCCCTGCGTCGCAGCGGTATCATCTCGCTGGAGCCGGAACAGTCCGTCCGCTTCTCGACCCGTCAGGGCATGAAGGGTGTGGAAGTCGACCAGATAGAAACGGTCTGAAACATCCCACCTCGCTAAACCCGTTTTAAGGGGGGCGCGCAACCGATGCGCCCCCGCCAGAGCAACTGCCCCGCCCAGCCCGGGGCATTATGCAGCATCCGCGCCTGAAGACGGCCCCGATCCGCCGCGCTAGACTTTCCCCCTATAGTTGCTTCGTCGGAGATAGTCGTTGCGTATATTAGGGATTTTGTTGCTGTGCAGCCTGCTGGGCGGTTGCCTGCACGTCGATGTTCACCAGAGCATGGTCACCAACACCAATGACAGCATGGTCGTGCTGCCCCCCGGTGTGCCGACGGCAAACGTCACGCCCGGGCCGGGCTGGCACATCGTCAACGATGACATCGCCACACCGGGCGGCCCGTTGCATATGGTGCTGGCGGGTAGTGATGCCAGCCGCCCGCTGATTGTCTATTGCGGCGGCCGGGCCTTTATCGAAAATAATGCAGGGGCCGCGGCGCTGAAAGCGTTATCCCCCTTTGGCGATATGGTGCTGTTCGATTATCCCGGTCTGGGCCAAAGTCGTGGTCATGGCACGAAAGCCGAATATCTGGCCGCGCTCGACACCGTGGCCACGAGAATCGAAGCTCTGGCCGCCCAACGCCGTGGGAAGCTGGTTTTCTGGGGCCATTCGCTTGGCACCGGTTTTTGCGCCGCACTGGCAGCCAAGGTGCAGTATCCCTCGATGCTGGTGATGGCAGGCGGTTTTGATACGGTGGAAGATGCCGCCGACGGGCTGAAACAGCAAATGTACTGGTATAGCCCGCTGATCGACATCCGCTTTGACGAAGACGTGCTCAATTTTCATGTCGCCCAGCGGCTGGCCCATTACAATGGCCCAATTCTTCTGCTGGCCACGAAAGCCGACCGTACCATCACCTATGATGTCAGTCAGAAACTGGCACAAAAGCTGCGCGATGCGGGGCGCGCCGTGACCTTCGTCAGCTTTGAGAACATCAGCCATTCCCGCATTCATCAGGCCGTCGATTTTCCCGAAAAAATGACGGCGGCACTGGCCCCCTTTGGCATCCATTACAGCCCACAGCATCTTGATCCGCGGGGCGATAGCCCCCTGACCTGGCCCGATGGCAGCCGCTATGACGGTGCCATCCGCGATGGCGTTTTCGATGGCGAAGGCACCCTCCACTATGCCGACGGGGCGGTGCTGCAAGCCCGCTTTGATAAGGGCCAGCTTGTCGGCGTGGCGCGCTTTACCGACGCCGACGGCCATGTGCTGTCAGGCCCGATCCGCGATGCCCGGCTGATGACGCCAGCACCAAAGACGGCGACGCCGACGCAAAACCAACGCACAATGCTGACAATACTGGTCAATAGCGCGGGTACCCCGACACAGGGCATTGCCGCCATCCCGCCCCAAATGCCCGAGACCGATGCATGGCAGCTCCTGCTCAGGCTGCGCTCTGTGGTACAAAGCAAACACTATCAGCCCGCCACCATCAATGGCCAAGCCATCCCGGTGCCATCATTCCTAAGCTATAGCGACGATCCGGCACCGTAAAATCCGCTGCATCCAACCCCACATCTGGCGGCATCATAATGGTGTAGCTGTCCCCATGATAAAACGCCCGCTGTCGGTTGTGGCAGCGGGCGTCTTTTTCAGGTTTCGTCGTCTTCGATCTTGGTGCGGGCGATGCCGGGGGAAACATCCGGGTCGAGCTCGACCTCCTGCAATTTTTCGCGTGCGGCGGCGGCCTCTTTCTGCTTGTTCCACATCGAGGCATAGGCCCCGTTCTTCGCCAACAGTTCTTCATGGCGGCCACGTTCGACGATCTGACCACGGTCGAGCACCAGAATTTCATCGGCATCGACCACCGTGGAAAGCCGGTGGGCAATCACCAGCGTGGTGCGATTTCTCGAAACATCCTGCAACGCACTCTGGATTTCTCGCTCGGTATGGGTGTCGAGGGCAGAGGTTGCCTCGTCCAGAAGCAGGATCGGCGGGTTCTTCAGTATAGTGCGGGCAATGGCGACGCGCTGTTTTTCGCCG
The DNA here is from genome assembly GCF_055392125.1 of Micropepsis pineolensis. NCBI lineage: Bacteria > Pseudomonadati > Pseudomonadota > Alphaproteobacteria > Micropepsales > Micropepsaceae > Micropepsis > Micropepsis pineolensis. The sequence goes on along the minus strand of NZ_AP042408.1, from coordinate 1,306,208 downwards.
CCGGATAGTTTTAACCCGCGCTCACCCACCATGGCCTCATAGCCTTCGGGCAACAGCTTGATGAACTTGTCGATCTGAGCGGCATCCGCTGCGGCCTCGACCTCGGCATCAGAAGCCCCAATGCGGCCATAGGCGATGTTGTAGCGCACGGTATCGTTAAACAGCACAGTATCCTGTGGCACGATACCGATCACCTTACGTAAAGAGGCCTGCTGGATATCGCGCAAGTCCTGCCCATCAATGGTAACTGAACCGGACTGAATATCGTAGAAGCGGAACAGAATGCGCGAAATCGTCGATTTGCCCGCGCCCGAGGGGCCAACAACCGCCACCGTTTTGCCCGCAGGAACTACAAAGCTGATCCCTTTGAGCACCGTACGGGCCGGGGTATAGCCAAAGACCACATTATCAAAGCGGATTTCGCCCCCCTTGACCTGCAACGGTGGTACACCGGGCTTATCGATCACTTCCTGCTGCTGATGCATCAGGGTGAACAACGCATCCATATCGACCAGCGCCTGTGTAATTTCGCGGTAGACCGTACCCAGCAGATTAAGCGGCACATAAAGCTGCACCAGATACGCGTTGACCATCACCATATCGCCGACGGTCATATGGCCGCCCTTGATGCCAAAGGCCGCCAGCACCATCACGCCAGCCAGACCAAGCGCCACGATGATCGCCTGACCGGTGTTGAGCAGGGACAGCGAAACCTGCGCCTGAATGGATGCCTTAGCGAATTTATCCATCGCCGCATCGAAGCGTTTGGTTTCATGCTTTTCGCTGCCGAAATACTTCACCGTCTCGTAATTCAGCAGGCTGTCGACCGTCTTGGTGTTGGCATCGGTATCGCTGTCATTCATGTCGCGACGAAACTGAATGCGCCAGCGGGTGATGGCAAAGGTGAACCAGATATAGGCGACCACCATGCCCACAGTCACCACCGCGAACCACAGATCGAACTTGTACAGCATGATGATCGTCACCAGCGCCAGTTCGAGAATGGTCGGGAAAATTGAGAAGATGGCAAAGCCGAGCAGCGTGTCGATACCACGCGTGCCTCGTTCAATGGCGCGTGACAGGCCACCGGTTTTGCGCTCAAGATGGAAGCGCAGCGACAGAGTATGGACATGGGCGAAGGTCTGCACCCCAACCTCGCGCAGGGCATGATAGGCGACGCGGGCAAAGATGCCGTCACGCAGCTGGGCAAAGCCCTGCATGGCGATACGGGCAATGGTATAGGCGATCACCATGGTCAGCGGCACAGACAGCATAATCAGCGCCGGGCTGACCGACAAGGAATCCACCGTGCGGCCGAAGAAGACCGGAATATAGACCGTCGCCACCTTGGCCAGGATCATGCAGAAGACCGAGATCAGAACGCGGATCTTCAGATCCCGCCGCCCCTTGGGCCACAGATAGGGCAACAGCATAAACAGGGGACGGATTGACGGTTCGCCACCGCCCGCTTCTCTTACATGGCGCATTACACGGTTTCCGCTTGGCACCCGCCCCATGGGCGGGCTATAGCCAATCTGTTTAGAAAGTTCCGCCTTCGTTCGCAAGCCCCAGTGGAGCAGTTAGATACTTAGGCGGAAAAACGTTCTTTAAGGCATTCATTATGAAACAAAAGCCCGCCATTTGCGTATTTTGTGGTTCCAGCGACGGTAACAACCCCCATTTTTCGCAAAGCGCGGAACGCTTCGGTCAGTTGATCGGAAGCAATGGCTTTTCGCTGATTTATGGCGGCGGTGGGGCCGGTATGATGGGCACGCTGGCGCGGGCCACCGCAGCGGCCGGCGGCGACATTCTGGGCATCATGCCGGACTTTTTACGCAGCTATGAGTTGCCGCCGGAATGGGTGCATGATCTGGTACTGACCAGCGATATGGCCCAGCGCAAGAACCAAATGATTGATGCGGCAGCCGCTTTCGTCATTCTGCCCGGCGGCCCTGGCACGATGGACGAATTTTTCGAGGTGATGACGCTGAAGGGCCTCAACCGCATCCATCAGCCCATTCTGCTGGTTGATGTTGACGGCTATTTCGCCCCGCTCAATGCGCTGGTGGCGCATATGCAGGCCGCAGGGCTGATGCGCGACGGTTATAAAGATGTCTATGAGACGGTGGCCAGCCCCGCCGAGGCCATGGCCCGCCTGCAACAACTGTTAGGCTGAGGCGCGCCGTTTCGCGATCCAGCTTTCCATCCAGACCAGGATCAGCGCGCTCCACAAACAACCGAACGCGGCGGCATCGACCGGCGAGAACCGCTCCTTAAACCCGAACACCGCCAGCGACAGTGTCAGGCCGGGCGAAAAATACTGCACGAAGCCGACGGTCGACAGCCGGATGCGCCGCGCCCCCGACACAAACAGGGCCAGCGGAATGGCGGTCACCGCGCCGCCGCAGATCAGCAGCACATCGGTCAGTGCCCGATTGCTTAGTGACAGTGAGAGGGTGAACGCCCCCGCCCCCATCAGCCCCATCACGATCAGTGCAACGGCGGCGAACGGCGCCAGTAAGGCGGTTTCGACAAACAGCCCGTCAAGCGGATCGACCACAACCTTCTTGCGCACATAGCCGTAAAGACCGAAGGAAACCGCAATACCAAAGGCGATCCACGGCATATGGCCAAACGCGATAATCTGCACCGCCAGCGCCGCGATACCTAAGCCCATCGCCACCGCACGCATCGGCGAAATCCGCTCGCCCAGCAGCACGACGCCGAGCAGGATCGACACCAGCGGCATGATGAACAGACCCAGCGACGCCTGCACCAGTTGATGCGAGGCCACGCCCCAGATGTAAAAGGTCCAGTCAGCGGCAACCAGCAGGCCGGAAATCATCAGCGCGCCGACTTTGCGCCAGGTCGATAACACCTGTGCAATGGCGGCCCAGCGCTGGCGGGTCTGCACGATGGCGGCGGCAAATAGCGCACACCACACCATCCGATGCAGCGCGATTTCCACCGGGGGCACATTTTCCAGCAGGCACCAATAAAGTGGAAACAAACCCCAGATGACATACGAAACAAAGACCAGAATAATGCCTCTGGTTTCGTTCTGTTTTACCGACGCACCCATTTTAAGCCCCGTAACCGTTAGCCCGCATGACGGGCCAATGGCAGCCAGCGTTGCAAGGGCTTTTCAAAAAACACCAGCAACAAAGCCAGCCAGATACAGCCGAAGGTAAAACCATCCACCGCCGTGAACGGTTCACGGAACAACAAAATGGCGACCAGCAGGGTCAGAACCGGCGAGATATATTGCACGAAACCAAGCGTTGAAAGCCGGATGCGTCGCGCCCCGGCCGCAAACAGCGTCAGCGGTAAGGCTGTCACCGCACCACTGATAATGAGCAGGACCGCCCCCTGTGTCGGGATCTGCGCCAGCGCGAACGGCTGCGGCAAGCCCTGCACCACCAGCACAATCAGTGCGACCGGCACCAGCAACGCGGATTCAATAAACAGCCCGTCGAGCGGATCGACCGGCACCAGCTTACGGACATAACCATACAGGGCAAAAGTCAGCGCCAGCACCAGCGCAATGACCGGCACATGGCCAAGCAGCACGGCCTTGACCACCAGCGCCAGCGAGGCCAGCACCACTGCCGCAATGCGCAGCCCGGAGATTTTTTCGCCGAGCAGAAACACGCCGAGCAAAATCGACAGCAGCGGATTGATGAAATAGCCCAGCGACGCCTCAACCACATGGTGCAGAGCAACGCTGTAGATATAGGTCGTCCAGTTGACGGCAATCAGCAAGCTGGAAAGTGTCAGCGCCAGCAGCAGACGCCGCCGCCGTAACACGCCACGTATCCGCGGCACCCGCTTACGCATCAGCGTGATGACACCGACCAGTAACGCGCACCAGAAGATGCGATGCATCGCAACTTCAAACGGCGCAACACCATCCAGGAGCCGCCAGTACAGCGGCAACAGACCCCACATGGTATAAGCCGCCAGGGCATAGAGCACCCCGACGATCTCGTTCTTTGGTTCTTCCCCCATATCGGTTACGCCGCCGCTCCATCGCGCAAAAGCTTATAGCGCACCGAATCTGTCAGCGCCTCGAATGACGCATCGACGATATTTTCTGATACCCCCACGGTAGACCAGCGCGCCCCGGTGCCATCCTTGCTTTCGATCATGACACGGGTGATTGCCTCGGTACCCGAGGTCAGGATCCGCACCTTATAATCGACCAGCTCAAGATCGGCGAGCACAGCGGCATATTTGGTGAGGTCTTTACGCAAGGCCGAGTTCAGCGCATCGACCGGGCCATGACCGGCGCCGGCATTGTACAACTCGGCCCCATCGACCAGAACACGGACAGTTGCCTCTGACACGGTGACCAGATCACCGGTCGAGTTATGGCGTTTCTCGACAATGACACGGAAATTCTGCACATCGAAATACTCCGGCACATCACCAAGCACCCGACGCGCCAAAAGTTCAAATGACGCATCGGCCCCGTCATAGGTATAGCCGAGGAATTCACGCTGTTTGATCTCGTCCAACAATTTGCCCAGACGGGCATCCTTGCCATCAAGCGTAATGCCGACATCTTTCAGCCGCGCCAGCAGATTGGAGCGCCCGGCCTGATCGGAAACCAGAATGGTGCGCACATTGCCCACCATTTCAGGGCCAACATGTTCGTAAGTGCGGGTATCCTTCAGCATGGCCGAGGAATGTAAGCCCCCCTTATGGGCAAAGGCCGACGGTCCGACATAGGGCGCATGGCGATTGGGCGCGCGATTCAGAATTTCATCAAGCAGCCGCGAAGCCTTGGTAATATCGCGCAAGCCTTCCGGTGCAATACCGGTCGTGAACTGATCCGCATACGTCTCTTTCAGCAGCAGCGTCGGAATGATCGAACACAGATTGGCGTTACCACAGCGTTCACCCAGCCCATTGATCGAACCTTGAATCTGCCGCGCTCCACCGCGCACCGCCGCCAGCGATACGGCCACGGCCTGATCGGTATCGTTATGGGCATGAATGCCAAAATGCGCTTCTGGCAATTTGGCTTTAATTTCTGAAACGATGCGATAGGCATCTTCCGGCATGGTGCCGCCGTTGGTATCGCACAGCACCAGCCAGTTCACCCCGGCATCGGCAGCGGCTTTAAGGCAATCCAGCGCATAGCCGGCATTGGCCTTGTAGCCATCGAAGAAATGTTCGGCGTCGAACAGCGCCTCACGCCCGGTTTCTTTTACCGCGACAATCGACTGGGCGATGCTGTCAATATTTTCGTTGCGCGGAATACCCAGTGCAACATCAACCTGAAAATCCCAGGTTTTACCAACCAGACAGACCGCATCGACATCGGCGCTGATCACCTGATTGAAACCGGGATCGTTGGACAGGCTGCGGCCTGCCCGCTTGGTCATGCCAAAGGCGGTAAAACGGGCGCGGTTAAACCTGGGCCGGTCGCTGAAAAAGCGGGTGTCACCCGGGTTCGCCCCTGGCCAGCCGCCCTCGATATAATCGATACCGAGATGGTCGAGCGCCAACGCAATGCGGCGCTTATCTTCGACCGAGAAATCGACGCCCTGGGTCTGGGCGCCGTCACGCAAGGTGGTGTCAAAGAGATAAAGCTGCTCGCTCACTGTTTAACCTCCCAGGCTGTGCCATCGGCACCGTCCTTGAGCACGATACCACGGGCCAGCAGCTCGTCACGGATGCGATCGGCTTCGGCAAAATCGCGCGCTTTACGGGCTTCAGTGCGGGCCGCGATGCGGGCTTCAATATCGGCGGCATCCACCTCGGGGACTGCGCGGCGCGCGGCAAACCAGCCGGTAGCGTTGGAGCGCATGAGACCGAGGAAACCCGCCGCCATCTTGAATTTGGCGAGTTCTTCTTTGGGCGGATTTCTCTGCTCGCTTAACGTCGCCGCCATATAATGAAAGCGCGGCAGCGCTGCGGGTACGTTCAGATCATCGCCAAGGGTTTCTTCCAGCTTGTACTCGGCAAAGGCGGCATCAAGCAGTTCGGGATTATCCGGCGTGTTGCCGATCAGATCGTACCAATGGTTTAGGGTTTTGACCGCAATGCGCAGATCCTTCACCGTCCAGTCGAGCGGCTGACGGTAATGGGTTTTCAGCATGTTGAAGCGCAACGCCTCGCCCTGCCAATCTTTGAGCAGATCGTTGATGGTGAGGAAATTGCCGAGGGACTTCGACATCTTCTCGCCTTCGACCTGCAGAAAGCCGTTATGCAACCAGTAGCGCGCCAGCGGATGACCGTCATGGGCACCTTCGGATTGGGCAATCTCGTTTTCATGATGCGGGAAGGTCAGATCAACGCCGCCGCCATGAATGTCGAAGGTGTCGCCCAGCAGCTTGCCACTCATCGCTGAGCATTCGATATGCCAGCCCGGACGGCCACGCCCCCACGGGGATTCCCAGCCCGGCTGGCTGTCGTCAGACGGCTTCCACAGCACGAAATCCATCGGGCTTTTCTTGTAGGGCGCCACCTCGATCCGCGCACCGGCCAGCATCTCGTCGGGCGAGCGGTTGGCCAGCTTGCCATAATCGGGCTTGGAGGTGACATCGTACAGCACATGGCCCTCGGCGACATAGGCATGACCGGCCCCAATCAAACGCTCGATCAGCGTAATCATATCGCCAATATGTTCGGTGGCGCGCGGCGTAAACGTCGGCGGCAGCGAGCCCAGCGCGGTGACATCAGCGACAAACTGTTCGGCGGTCGCCTTGGTAATCTGGGCACGGGCCTCTTCAACGCTTAAGCCATCGGCAGCGGCCACAGTGGCGGCGCGGGCGTTAATCTTGTCATCAACATCGGTGATGTTGCGCACATAGGTGACATGGCTTTCGCCATAGACATGGCGCAACAGACGGAACAGCACGTCGAACACGATCACCGGACGGGCGTTACCAATATGGGCATAGTCATAGACCGTTGGCCCGCAGACATAGAGCCGGACATTGGCCGGATCGATCGGCGCGAAATCTTCTTTGGCATGGGTCAGCGTGTTGTAAAGGCGAATGGTCATGATACGTGCTCACATAGAGGCCTGGCGCCGAAAATAGCGCCAAGCTGAAAGGATAACGGTAGATTTTGGGCAAAAGGGGGTATCGCGGCGCTTAGCCGCAAATTCGACCCGTAATGGCGATGGCGAAAAAAGTCACGCCGGTTCCCCTTTTAAGCGGCCCAAGGCTTTGGCTCGCCCGATCAGAGGTAGCAGCTTTTTAAGCTCAGGTCCATGGTCCTCGCCGGTTAACGCCAGCCTTAAGGGGTGAAAAAGCGCCCGCCCCTTCGCCCCGGTGGCCTCGGTAACCAACTTTGTCCAAGCATTCCAAGTCGTTTCGTCCCAAGGCTCGGGCGGCAAGGCTCCGGCTGCCGCAGCGCATAAAGCGGCATCTTCAACCACCGGCGTCACCGGTCCGGTGACCAGCTGCCAGATCCCGGCAACGTCGCTAAAATAGGTCAGATTGGCCCGCGCAGCCTCCCAAAACGCCTCTTCCCCACCGATTCCGGCCGTTGCCAGCCGTTCGGCCACCGCCGAAAAGGGCGTGGCGTGCAACTGTTTGGCATTGAGTTTGACCAGCTCTGCCGGGTCGAAATGGGCCGGGGCGCGGCCGATCTTGGCCAACGTGAAGCCCGTCACCAGATCTGCCATTGCCGCCGCCGGGGCCACGGCATCGGATGTGCCGGTCTTGGCCAAATAGCTCACCAGCGCCAGCGGCTCCAGCCCATCCTCGCGCAATGAACCCAGCGACAGCGAGCCCAGACGCTTGGACAGCGCCTCGCCGCCCGCACCGATCAACAGCGGATGATGGGCGAAAATCGGGGCCTTGGCCCCAAGCGCCTCGAAAATCTCGATCTGCACTGCGGTGTTGGTGACATGGTCTTCGCCGCGCACGATGTGGCTGATGGCAAAGTCGATATCGTCAACCACCGACGGCAGGGTGTAGAGGAACCGGCCATCGCCACGGATCAGCACCGGATCGGACAGATTGGCGGTGTCGATCTCGACATCCCCGCGGATCAGATCATGGAAGGCGATCTTCTTGTGTGACAGCTTGAAACGCCAATGGGGTTTGCGCCCTTCGGCTTCGAATTTGGCCTTATCCTCATCGGTCAGTTTCAGCGCCGCGCGGTCATAAACCGGCGGGCGGCCCAGCGCGATCTGGCGCTTGCGGCGGCGATCCAGTTCCAGCGCCGTCTCGTAACAGGGATAGATGAGCCCGGCGGCTTTAAGCTTTTCCGCTGCAGCGGCATGGGCATCCGTCCGCTCCGACTGGCGGGCGAACAGATCATGCTCAAGGCCCATCCATTTCAGATCGGCCAGAATGGCGGCTTCATATTCGGCTTTAGAGCGCTCGGTATCGGTATCGTCGATGCGCAGCAGGAACTTTCCACCGGCCTGACGGGCCAACAGATAGTTCAGAACCGCCGTGCGGGCATTGCCGACATGCAACAGACCGGTCGGCGACGGGGCGAAGCGAACAATGGTCTGGCTCATCGGGCATCTCGGAAAGCATTGGTGATGGGATAACGGCGGTCACGGCCGAAATTGCGCGGCCCGATTTTGACGCCCGGCGGGGCCTGACGACGCTTATATTCGGAAATGTACAACAGATGCTCGATCCGCTTGACGGTGGCAGGATCGTAGCCCCTGGCCACGACATCCTCAAACGCCATTTCCTTTTCGACCAGACATTCCAGAATGCCGTCGAGAATATCATAGGGCGGCAGGGAATCCTCGTCCTTCTGGTTTTCACGCAGTTCCGCCGTCGGCGGCTTGGTGATGATGCGCTCCGGAATCACAATACCTGACGGCCCCAGCGCACCGGGCGGAACATGGGCGTTGCGCCAGCGCGCCAGCTTGAACACCGTGGTCTTGTAGATGTCTTTCAGCACATTATAGCCGCCGCACATGTCGCCATAGAGCGTGGCATAGCCAACGCTCATTTCCGACTTGTTGCCGGTGGTCAGCACCATCGGGCCGAACTTGTTGGAGATCGCCATCAGGATCAGGCCGCGGATACGCGACTGAAGATTTTCTTCCGTGGTATCAGCTTTACGACCGGCAAAGGGTTGTGCCAGTATAGCGGTGAAGGCATCTACCGCCGGTTCGATCACCACCGTTTCATAGGAAATGCCAAGCAGTCCGGCGCATTCTTCGGCATCTTGCAGACTGTCACCCGAGGTATAGCGCGACGGCATCATCACCGAACGCACCCGCTCCGGCCCCAGCGCATCGACCGCCACGGCGGCAGACAAGGCGGAATCGATCCCGCCCGACATGCCCAACACCACGCCGGAGAAGCGGTTCTTGTTCACATAGTCAGCCAACCCCAGCACCATAGCGCGCCAGATCGACTCCAGACGGTCCTCCAGCGGCACGGTTTCCCCGGGGGCGCAAACCCAGCCCGCCCCGGTACGCGCCCAATCGGTCAGGGCGAGTTTCTCTTGCCACGCAGGCAGCGACACCGGCACCGAACCATCGGCATTGACGATGAGCGAGGCGCCATCAAACACCACCTCGTCCTGACCGCCGACCTGATTGAGATAGACCAGCGGCAGGCCGATTTCACGCACCCGCTGGCGCACCAGCTGCAGGCGGACATCTTCCTTGCCGGTTTCAAACGGCGAGCCATTGGGCACCAGGATCAGTTCGGCCCCGGCGGATGCCAGATGCTGCACGGCAGCGGGGGTCCAGATGTCTTCGCAGATCGGCAGGCCAAGGCGCACACCGCGCACCATCACCGGTTCCGGCAGGGGGCCAGCGCTAAAGACCCGCTTCTCATCGAACACGCCGTAATTGGGCAGGTCATATTTGCGGCTGACCGCGACCAGCTTGCCACCATCGAGCACTGCAAGGCCGTTATAGAGCACGCCATCCACCACCCAGGGCGTGCCGATCAGCACAGCCGGGCCGGTGACGGTATCTTTGGCCAGTTCTTCGATGGCCGCGCGGGCATCGGCTTGGAACGCTTGCTTGAGGACCAGATCTTCCGGTGGATAACCGATGATAAACAGTTCGGTAAACAGCAGAAGGTCGGCCCCGGCACTTTCAGCGGCAGCGCGGGCGTTGCGCGCCTTGGCAAGGTTACCGGCAATATCGCCCATGCACGGGTTGAGCTGAGCTACAGCAATGCGCAAGTGTTCCATCATAGCCCGCTATTTAGCGTGCCAGCCCGTCAATAAAAAGGCGAAACTGTAAGAATCAGGCGGCGGCGGGAACGGCAATCCCGGGCAGATGCTGCGGAAGCGGCATGCTGCGTTCGGCAGCGTCGTCGATCATCAGCGCGGTGGCCAAAGCGTTGCGGGCCTGACGGGCACGCACCAGCGGCTCGGTCTTGGTTTGCACGGCCCGCACGAAACCCGAAACCGATTCGCCCAGCGGGTCATCCATCTGCAGCGCCTTGAGCGGGCGCGGCGTGGTATTAATGACCTGACGGGTCAAAAAGTCGATTTCAACCACACCGTCAGCATAAACCACCCGCATACCGCGCTTACGTTCGGCGATACGGCTGGCGGTCAGGCGGGCAACGGCACCATTTTCGAAGACGGCAACGGCCTCAACCTCGTCCGGGTAGGCGGACTTTTCCATCCGGCCTGACGCCTTGACGTTGCGGACCTTGCCCGGAACAAGCTGATGGACCAGATCCAGATCGTGGATCATCAGATCGAGCACGATGCTGACGTCGGCACCACGGCCAGACCACGGGCCCATGCGCCAGCAGGAAACTTCAAGCGGCACTTCGTCGTAATCGAGCAGGCCGGTACGCGAGAAAACAAAGCGTTCCTGATGGTCAACCGTCAGAACCTTACCGAATTTTTCCGACAATTCGATCAGCTCGTCCGCTTCTTCCAGCGTGGTGGCGATCGGCTTTTCAACCAGCACATTGGCGCCGGCATTCAGGAAGGCCCGTACGATCTCGGCATGGGTTACCGCCGGGGTGGCGACCGTGACCAGATCGACTTTACCCAGCAGATCCCGCCAGTTGGCGGTCACGGCAACGCTGTGCAAATCAGACATGGCTTTGCGCGCGGCGGCCGACGGATCAGCAACGGCGACCAGTTCCACCCCATCAATCGCGCGATACTTGGCAGCGTGATGACGACCGAACGCCCCGGCGCCGATGACGGCAGCCTTGAGCGTGGTGGAGTTGGTGCTGGCGATGCGCATGGGTGACACGAGGCAAACCTCACAATTTGACCTAATTTCTTGAGCATATAAGTGGTCGCGCCGCGTCCCAGATGCGAGTCATAAAATATTGCGCCTTGTTACACCAAAGGGCGCAGGTGCTTGAAACTGGACGATAATCGGGGTCAACGACACCTTACCGGAACGGCTAAAAGCCTATAGTTCCAAGGGAAAATTGATTAAAATCACCCAGTTAAGGACTATAACGCTTACGTCACAAAGCTCACGAAATGACGCCCGTCAGGACTGAAATATTATTTCTTCGCCCCGGCCATTGCGGCCGCCCAAGCCATGGCAATGGCATAGGCCAGCATCAGGGGGGCCAGACCGATCAGTAGCCCGCCCCCGATTCCGGCAAGAAAACTGCACGAGAACAGGGCATAGGCGCCCCCTATATAGAGTGCGTAAATCCCCGCCAGCGAGATCAGACCAAGCAGGATTGCCACCACCACAGAGCCCATGCCGCCCGCGTCATCCGATAACCGGATAATCGTGGCGGTGATTTTCAGACGGGACAGCGCCGAGCCGAGATAGATGATGGCCAGACACCAGGTGATGCCGGAAGCAAAAATCCGCCCGCCATCGATCATGCAGGGCCTGAGCACTGCCACCAGCGCACGCTGGCCCGGAATGGCGGAGTAAAGCGCCCGCTCCAGCGCAGTGGACAGCGTGCCATCCAGATGCCTGGGCGCGAAAAATACCTGATTGATGAAGCTGATCAGGGTAAAGGCGACGAACACCGCCTCGTTAAAGCCGACAATAAAGACAAATGGGCGGTGCGGGGCGCCATGGCGGGCCAGAAACAGATAGCCCGCCGCAAAAACCAGCCCGAGGGCGGCAAACAACCCCACCGGTACAGCGATAACCGCCGCAAAACCAGCCAGATCACCACCAGCCGACCAATACCAGCCGCTGGCCAGCCCACCGGCATAAAGGCAGAAAATGATCCAGGCCTTAGCCAGAAGTCGGGCCAACCCCGTCATGCGCACACCCTGCCCGCCCCCGGCTTTACGCGGCCGAAGCCTGAGCCTGTTTAATCCGTTCGGCCCGGAGCGATTCCGACAGCTGGAAAGCCAGTTCCAGTGCCTGACTGGCGTTGAGGCGCGGATCACAATGGGTGTGATAACGCTTCTGCAAATCTTCGTCGCCAATCGCCTGCGCACCGCCCAGACATTCGGTGACGTTCTGACCGGTCATCTCGAAATGCACGCCACCGGCATAGGTGCCCTCGGCGCGATGGACCTCGAAGAAGGTCTTCACTTCCTTCAGGATGCGATCAAAGGGCCGCGTCTTGTAACCGGTGGGCGATTTGATGGTGTTGCCATGCATCGGATCGCAGGACCACACCACGTTCAGCCCTTCGGCTTCGACCGCGCGGATCAGCTTGGGCAGGCCATCGGCCACCTTGTCAGCACCGAAACGGCAGATCAGCGTCAGACGCCCCGGCTCGTTCGCCGGATTGAGCGCTTCGGACAGCCGTTTCAGATCCTCCAGCGAAAGCGACGGGCCGCATTTGAGGCCGATCGGATTCTGAATACCCCTGCAGAACTCGACATGCGCGCCATCAACCTGACGGGTGCGATCACCAATCCACACCATATGGGCGGCGGTGTCGTACCAGTCACCCGAGGTGGAATCGATACGGGTCAGCGCCTCGTCAAAGCCGAGGAACAGCGCTTCGTGGCTGGTATAAAAGGAAGTCGAGCGCAAATGCGGCACCGAGGTCGGCGTCACACCGCAGGCCGCCATAAAGTCGAGCGATTCCGAAATACGCTGGGCCAGCCCCTGATAGCGTTCGGTCGCCGGGGAATCGGTGACGAAATCCAGCATCCAGCGATGCACATTGTGCAGATCGGCATAACCGCCGGTGGCAAAGGCGCGCAACAGATTGAGCGTCGCCGCCGACTGGGAATAGGCCTGCATCAGCCGCTGCGGATCGGGAATGCGCGAGGCTTCGTCAAAAGCGATGCCATTGATAATGTCACCGCGATAGGACGGCAGAGAAACACCATCACGGGTCTCGAAATCTTCGGAACGCGGCTTGGCGAACTGACCGGCGATACGGCCCACTTTCACCACCGGCATACCGGCGGCAAAGGTCAGCACCACCGCCATCTGCAACAGCACACGGAAGGTATCGCGGATATTGTCCGGGTGAAATTCAGCAAAGCTTTCGGCGCAATCGCCACCCTGCAACAGGAACGCACGGCCCCCGGCCACATCGGCCAGCGAGGCTTTAAGATTGCGCGCCTCGCCGGCAAAAACCAGCGGCGGATACGTCTTTAACTGGGTTTCAACGGCTTGCAGCGCAACCTCATCCGGATACTGCGGCACTTGCCGAATGGGTTTTGCACGCCAGCTTTGCGGGTTCCACGCCTGGGTCACCGCGACCTCCACATTCCGTTACAATAGGGCACCGGATATAGGGGATCGTTACGCGCATTACCAGCCGCAAAGCGCATTTTTCAATAACTATCACGGGCTATACGGTAATTTTATAACCAGACTCGCGCCATAACTGTCGTTATTTCGACCCAAACAACCGTTTTTCCAGCCTGCCATGCGCATAGTCATACACGTCGAGCGACAGTCCGCCCGTCACCGAGCCGGACAGCAGCAGCGCCGAAGCCGCCCCGCTCGGTACCGTGGTCCCGGTTGCCCACAACGCGGTGTTGTTATCATCATAGAGCACCAGATTGCCGTCATTCTGCATGATCAGGCGACCGGGTTTGCCCGCGTTGATATTGTCGAACGGCGACCATAGCACATCCCCACCGGCACAGATCAGTTGCGGCCCGCGTTTGGGGTCGTTGAACAGACTGGCGCTGCCATCCAGTGCGCGGATCGACTGGCCCGGCAGCAGCACGTCGTTGTGACGGCTGTCGAGACGGCTGACCGACTGCATCTCGCCGCAAAGGTTGGTTTGCAACAGCCGTTTGACATCGGCCAGCATCCAGCCGTGGTGGGCGGCGGCGGCCAGTAGCAGGATAGTCTTGGCAAAGCCCGCCATCGGCGTCATGTCGGCAGCATTAAGCGCACCAATCTTCGGCAGCCACGCCCCGGCGGCATAGGCGGATTCATCCACCGTCCCGGCAAAGACCTGCGTACAGTTCAGAATAATCAGCCCGGCGTCAGCCCCCGCTTTCAGCGCGCGGCAGATACCGCCCTTTTGCGGCGCATCGGGATTGCCGGACGGAAAATTCCCCTCGCCATAGGATTCCAGCACCAGACCTTTAAGCCCTTTGGCCATGCAGGCGGTCAACAGATCGGCGATCAGCGCCGAGCCATCCGCCGCGCTGTAGCGGGCCGGAAACGCGCCAAACTGCATCACCGGATGGGTGTCGATCCCCGCACGAATCGCGGCCAGCTGCGCCTGGGCTTTGGCCAGTGCCGCCGGATTATCCAGACTGACGGTTTTATCGACCGGGCCGGGCAACAGATATTGCGGGGCCAGTTCCAGCTCGATACCGCACTTTGCCAGCGGCGGATAATTGGGGCTATCAAACGCGCGGAACTGGCTGGCATTGATTTTCAGCACCCGGCTGCCGCGAAACAACAGAGAGTCGAAATAGACCCCGACCTCGGGCAACCCGAGCCGCGCGCAGGCGATGGCGCCACAGAAATTCTGATAGGCATCGGTGTTGAATTTCAGCTGCAGCCCGGCCCCTTCCGTACCCTGATAATACATCGGCACCTGCGAGCCGGTAATGATGACCGGTTTGGACAGCACCGCCGCCCCGAAACCATTTTGATCGACGACATTGAGCAGAAACGGCAATCCTGCCCCGGAAAAATCCATCGTGTCGGTGCCGTGCAGAATAACGAAACCATCAAATTCGGCATAGTGATCGAGGATGTAGCCCGCCATCACACACCAGTCGGACGGCTGCAGATTGGTGCTGTCGAGTGTGCCGGACGCGCTTTGCGAAAAGCGCAGCGACGGCGCATAGTGGATCGTCGTGTGCGGAAAAGCCGTCTGTAAAATCGGGTTGAGAATGCGCTGTGACGTCTCGGCAAAATCCTGCGCCGTCATCGGGGCCAGCGGATTGCCGACACAGGAAATCGTCCCGCCTGTGTTGATGACACAGATGTTAAGCTGATTGTCCGTAGACTGTCGCATCGGGGTGGCCCCTTGTTTGCCGAAAACCGTTTTCCTGCGGTAGCACGATGCGCCCGAAAAAGAAAAGAGACGGTTACGATGCCTAGGAGCAGGACCTAAACATCCTGACGGCGGAAATAATAAAACCCGCCCAGCATTGCCACCGGCACCAGCACCGCCGGTACACACCAGAACGAGCGCAGCGCCAGCAGTATCACCACAGCCGTGCAGGCAACCCCGAAAAAGAACTGGCCCAGCGTCACCACGACATCCCCTTGCCCGCGGCGCAGAAAATTGCGACGCGGCTGCGGACGTTCAAACCACAGATTGACGTAGCCAACCGAAACAATGCCAAGATAACAGCCAGCAACCGCCACAAGGCCAGACCACGGCGCATAGAACAGCAATCCGGCCAGTGGCAGAATAAAGATGACAAAAACCATCGTCAGCACGGCATCAAGCTTTGCCTTGCGCAAGGTATCACCACTGACCGGCGCAGCCGCCAGCAAATCCGGCGCATCCTCGGCTGAAATGGCAATCCACGCCAGTTCACTGGCCAGTTGAATGGCGAACAGTACCAGCCCCCCGGCCAGCATCGCGCCAAGGGCTGCGCTGGCTGAGCCAGAAACCGCACCCGTCTTTAACACCGCCTGCAACACCACAAAAGACATCGGGATCAGGTAGAGGATCTGCATCAGCACCTGTGACAACAGTGTCGGATCGCGCCGGATCAGCATCCATTCCTTATGCAACAGGCTGCGACGCAATGTGTTGCCAAACCGGACCGCGCCCACCCGCCGTGCCGGGCGACCATCTGTAACAGAAGCCGCTGCCACCAGCACAGAAAACCGACGGCCAAAAATCCGGGTCGAAAACCAGAACAGCCCGATCGCCAGCAGCAACGCCATCAGGTTGATCAGCACATCGCCGTACACCGCCCGTAACGGAATGGCCCACCAGACACCGGGCGTAAAGCTGGCAGTACTTTGCGCGATAAAATGGGCCAGCCAGTGTCTGGCCGAGGGTAGTTGTCCGGTCAGCTGCGAGAACAAAAAAACTGCCGCCCCGATGACCGCCGACAATACCATACCAACCGTTTTGGTTCGCCGCACCCCGATCAGGGAAAACAAGGCCATCGCCAGCCACAGGCCGAGTGCCGTTCCCGCCAGACCCAGCGCCAGAAGGAACAGCAGTGACAACAACATTTGCGGCGCAACCAGCACCGCAAACGGTACCACAAAGGGAATGGCCACGAGCAGATAAAGTGCACTGACCGACATCGCCAGTCCGACCCCACGCACAAACAAAATGCGCTGTGGCGACACAGGTGAAGCCAGCAACAGATCGTAATCACCACGTTCAAAAAACAGCCGCACCACCATGGCCAGGGCCTGCGCCAGCTGGATGGAGGTCAGAAACAGCAACCCCATCAGAATGGTCAGCGCCATCGGCGCGTTGAGCACCAGATCCGCCTTGCTTGTACTGTTGGCCAGCGTCCAGCCGGATACCGACAGCAGAACAATCATCAGCAGCAACGCAACAGGCGCCGACCAGCGTCTTTTGCCAGAAAAATAGCTGCGCAGGTTCAGCCGCATTTCATGTGCCAGCAGCCACGGGATGGAACCGGGCGGAAACCAGCCCGTCATGATGCCACCACAAGCGGGGCATCAGATGTCAGGTTCAGGAAGACATCCTCCAGCGTTCCCTGCTGCCCGGAAACCGCACGTAATTGTTCCAGCGTGCCTTCTGCCAGCAGACGACCATGATGAATGATGCCGATTTTCTCAGCCAGCCGCTCGGCCACCTCCAGAATATGGGTGGTCAGAATAACGGTGACGCCAGCGCGAACCTTTTCAGCCAGCAGGGCCTTGACCTGATGGGCGGCCGCCGCATCAAGCCCGGTCAGTGGTTCATCGAGAATAAGCAGTTTTGGCGCGTGGATCAGCGCCCCGGCCAGCACGGCTTTCTGTTTCATGCCGCGGGAAAATCCTTCGCAGCGCTGATGGCGCACATCCCACAGGCCCAGCAGATGCAGCAGTTCCTCGGCACGGGATTCCGCGGTCCGGCGATCCACCTGCCACAGCCCGGCAACGAAGGACAGATATTCCAGCGCCGATAATTTGTCGTAAAGCTGCGGCTCGTCCGGCACCAGCGCAATCTGGCGTTTGGCGGCAACCGGATCGGCCAGCGCGTCGATGCCCAGCACCGAAACCGAACCAGAATCCGGCATCAGAAGCCCCGACACCATGCGCAGCGTGGTGGTCTTGCCCGCCCCGTTGGGCCCGAGCAGCGCGTAAAACGTGCCCGCTTCAATGCGCAGGTTCAGATGTGATACCGCTGGCGTCGAAAAACTTTTGCATAAATCAAAAATCACCAATGCGTCGGTCATCATGCCACCGGCAAGGCCAAAAGAAATACGATCATGATTTCCCCCATATCGAGAAAACATGCCGCGTCTCCGTTGGGACTGCAAGGGTCGGCTATGACTTCAGCACGCTTTCAGCCGGGGTGTAAGGCATACCAATTGCCGCAGCCACGGCGCGGTGGGTCACCGTGCCATGCCAGATATTGAGCCCGCCCCGCAAATGGGCGTTATCGTTCAGCGCCTGCACGACGCCCTTTTCCGCCAGCGCCACAACAAAGGGCAGCGTGGCATTGCCCAGTGCAAAGGTCGACGTGCGCGCCACCGCGCCGGGCATATTGGCAACGCAGTAATGCACCACATCATGCACAATATAGGTTGGATCGGCATGGGTGGTGGCATGCGTGGTCTCGGCACAGCCGCCCTGATCGACGGCCACATCAACAATCACCGCGCCCTTTTTCATCTTCCACACCATCTCCTCGGTGATCAGCTTAGGGGCTTTGGCGCCCGGCACCAGCACACCGCCGATGACCAGATCGGCATCAAGCACGGCATCTTCGACCGCTTGCAGGGTTGAATGCAACGTCACGATGCGACCACCAAACTGCGCATCCACCTCGGCCAACCGGTGCAGATTGATGTCGAGCAACGTCACCTGTGCCCCCAACCCAACAGCCATGCGCGCCGCGTTCACACCAACCACACCACCGCCCAGAATGGTCACCCGTGCCGGGGCCACACCGGGCACACCGCCCAGTAATATACCGCAGCCGCCACTGGCGATCTCCAGTGCATGTGCCCCGGCCTGGATCGACATACGGCCCGCCACTTCGCTCATTGGGGCCAGCAGCGGCAACCCGCCGAATGGATCGGTAACCGTCTCGTATGCGATGCATACCGCATCACTGGCCAGCAAGCCCCGGGCCTGTTTCGCATCGGGGGCCAGATGCAGATAGGTGAACAGAATTTGCCCGGACCGCAGCCGGGCGATTTCCGCCGCCTGCGGTTCTTTGACTTTGACGATCAGATCAGCCACGGCAAACAACTCGTCTGCGCCCTGCACCACCAGAGCCCCGGCCGCACGATAGGCATCATCGCTTAAGCCAATGGCTTCACCGGCATTACTCTCGATCATCACGGTATGACCGCGCGATGTCAGCTCGCGTACCGCCGCCGGGATCAGGCCAACGCGATATTCATGGTTTTTGATTTCTTTGGGGGAACCGATACGCATGACAGACCGCCTTATCTTCGGAACTCTGAGAGGCGAGGTTAACAGAAGATCGCCGCCCCGGCCATTCGCAGCCCACGCATAGCAGCCCCCATTCAATAAGAAGGTAAAGAAAAAGCCCGCAATCACTTGCGGGCTTTTGCCTGGTTTCAAATCGCTACGAATTGAGCGGCTATTACGGCCGGTTATGATCCGGGCGATCGCCACCCTTATCACCACCCTTTTTGTCACCGCCTTTATCGCCGCCCTTCTTATCGCCGCCCTTATCGGCATGGCCCTTATCGCCACCCTTGTCGGCATGCGCGTCGCCATGGCCCTTATCACCGCCCTTGTCAGCATGTGCGTCACCATGCATATCGGGGCCATGCTTGTCTGAACCACGCATATCGTTCCCGCGCATATCGGGACCACGCATATCGTGCCCATGCATGTCTGGACCACCATGATCCGGACCATGACGATCAGGGCCAAAACGATCAGGGCCGTGATTATCCGGGCCGAAATGCGGACCTACAGGCATGTGATGGTCACGGCCCCAGCGTGCCCGCCAGTCATCGCGCATATGGAAGCCATGCTTGTCGTAATATTCAAAGCCGAGCGCCGGACCAAAGCGGTCATCGCAGGCCCAGCCGGGACGCGGACCACGCCATTCGTCATGGCGCCACTTGCCACGAACCCAGAACTGCGTGCCGCCCGGTCCACGACGGTAATAGACCGGACCGCGATACCAGTCGCCATGATAAAAGACCGGGCAATAATAGACCGGCATATCCCAGAAGGCATCCGGGCAACCGACCGTATCGCAATACCCGCCGGATGACAGCGAGAAATTGACACCCCCAGGGCCGACGCCGATGGCAAAATTTCCCGCGCTGGCCGGCGTTGCAAACAGTGCGGCAGCGCCCAAAGCCGCCGCGGCCATTGTCATTCTCACCAAGCTTTTCATGCTTATTCCTTTGCTTCTTGAATGAATATCTCCAGGCGAAACCCGTCGCATATTCATCACCGTGCAACTGTCACCGCATGTAACAGTCATCGGATCTTCCAAAATCAGGCAGATGACCAAAAGGTGCTATCACTGTAGCGGTAAACCGGTCATTCACCAAAACATTAGCATTTGCGTTAGGGCCGCCCGCCACGCGAACCATCACGGTCGCCATGGCCACCATCACGACCACCGTCATGGCCATCACCGCGACCACCATCGCCCCGGCCACCATCACGGGGCCCATCATCATGTCGGCCATTCCAGCCATCGCGCGGGCCGTCTCGGGGGCCACCCCGATCCTGCCAACCGCGATCACGCCAACCACGATCACCATGGTCATGCCAACCGGGACCGCGCCAGCCAGGGCCGTGCCACGGGCCCCAGCCACCCCAGCCCACATCCGGGCCATGCCAGCCACGATCACTCCAGCGGATGGAAGGCGGGGGACCACCGCGCCAGCCATCGGCATGCCAGTCACCATTGAGCCAGTATAACCGCATGCCATGATCCCAGCGGTAATAGATCGGTCCGCGGTACCACGTGCCACCCCAGTAGATGGAGCCGAAATAGACCGGATATTCGCAGTAGTCCGGCGGCAGCCCCCAGGGCGGTGGCGCATCATAATAATCGTAATAGTCACACGGATCCGAGAACGGCACGTAACCAGGGCCGCCCCAGCCGAAGGAAACACCCCAATGCACACCAGCGTCTGCCGGCACGGTGGACAGAGCCGCAGCACTAACCGTCAGCATTGCTCCGAAGAGCCATTTGGCAGCGCGTTTCATGGCCTAATCCTCTTTCACCTCGAACGTTACTCGGGAACCTGAACACTGAACTTTAGCGTTGGGGCCAATCTGCGCTGTGGTGGCTGAACCGTTTATGAATAGGCTTTTCAATTAGCTGTCAGCATAGCAATTTGCCGATACCAATATAAACCATAACGTGCTAAGTACGATCCATCTACCTTAGTGGGGTATTGATGCGCCATATACGGCCCATGCAGCACAGTATTCGCATAGCATCCGCCTTATGTTTCCATTTGGCACATCAAAGCCATGGGACTTTGTACGTACTGGCGGGGGCACGCCGGGGCCAATGCACAGCGGTGCCCCCAGCCACAATGAGACGATTGCCCCGATAGCATGCACGGCAGACCGACAGCAGAACCAGGCCGCACGGACAAGAGGAACACGGTACCCCGAATGCGTTTAGTGCCGAAGCTTCCCGTGTTTGCCTATCTGGCCCGCCAGTTGCAGCCAAAAGATCTGCTGCATGCGCGCTTACGCATCGATTTAATTCTGCACACGCGCGGACTGCGCTTTCCGGTGGCCTTTGCCATTATGGGGGTCTTTTTCGGCACACTGGCCTGCATCTGGATCGACACGCTGGCCGCGGGCTTATGGACGCTGGCGATCTTTGTGTTGCCTCTGGTCAGTCTGCGGTTACGGCAGCGTATTTTGTCGACACCGTACGCCCCGACCCAGGCGGGCGAATTATGGCTCAAAGTCTTGCTGCTGGTGCTGCCACTCCAGATTCTATGGATCGGCTACGTGCCGATGTGCTGGGTGCCAGGCAATGCCAGCAACAACGCGCTGCTGCTGGCCTATCTGATGACCGTCATCATATCGGTGCTGCAACTTTATGGACCATGCATCTTTCTGTCCCTGCCAGCCATTATCCTGTCCGTTATTGTGGCGCTGACCCACCGGCTGCACACCGGAACATGGCTTGACCCGTTCGTCACAATCATGCTGGTGCTGTTCTGCCTGATGCAGGCCCTGCTGGCGCGCGAACAGTTTCGCACCATTCATGAAGGCTGGTCGCGTCGCCTGATGATCGAGGATATGGCGCACCGTTTGGCATCCGCCCGTGACGAGGCGGAACGCCTGAACAAAATCAAAAGCAGTTTCGTCGCCAATTTAAGCCACGAATTGCGTACCCCCCTCAACGCCGTGATCGGCTTTGCCGATATGATGCGCCAATCGGTATACGGCACGGTGGAGCCGCCCAAATATCGCGAATATGTTGAGGATATTTATTTCAGCGGTCAGCATCTGCTCGAGCTGATCAACGACGTGCTCGATCTGTCCAAGATCGAGGCCGGTAAACGGGATCTGACCGATAGCGAGATTGCCTTAAGCCCGCTGGCCAACAGCACGGCGCTGTTTGTGCACCAACAGGCCAAGGCCGCGCACGTCACCATTGATATCGATGTTCCCGGCGATCTGACCCTGATTGCCGACGAACGCTCGCTGCGGCAGATCCTGATCAACCTTCTGTCCAATGCCGTCAAATTTTCCCCCAGCGGCGACCGCGTATTGTTGTTTGCCAAACTCAATAGCGAAGGCGGCTTGCGCCTGGGCGTCAGTGACCATGGCATCGGCATGGATGCCGCCGGAATCCGTAAAGCCCTTGAACCTTACGGACAGGTTGAAGCCACTGCCACTGGCGGTGTCGCGGGCACCGGGCTGGGGCTACCCATCGCCAAAGCCCTCATCGAAGCCCATGGCGCCAGCTTTCACATCGAAAGTGACGTCGGCGTCGGCACTGCGGTATGGGGCGAATTTCCCCCGGCACGGGTGCCAGCCAAGATCAGCCGCTAGGCATCTGTGGGGGGCGGGACACAGCCATCCGCCTACCCCGCAATAAAGAAATTTTAACGGTTATTTAGATGATTTTCTTTACCATTTGACACGACAATTCGTGCCATGCGCAGAGATCTTATCCCGCAACGATTTCGCATTCTGCTGGGAACGCCGCAAGACGGCGTCGATCATGCGCGCCTGCAGCTGGAAGAGCTCAACAGTTCGGCACTGGCGATCAGACCATTCTATGCACCGCTGTTCGCCCTGTTGCTGGTTCCGATCGCCCTGCGCTGGGCCGACTGGCATTTTGTTGCGCTGTGGTTTGTGTTCGCCACCCTCTATCCGCAGCTGCAACGTATCTGGCGCGAACGTCTGCGCTTAGACTTGAAACGCACCAAGCCGACGCGGCTTTCGCATGTCCTTTCGCTGGCAATCGAAGTGCCGATGAACCTGACCTGGATGCTCTATGTGCCACTGTGCTGGATTCCGGAGCATGCCTCAAACAATGCATTTCTGCTGCTTTATATTATGGGCTGCATGGTCATGTCGGCGCGCATTTATGGCCCCAGCCTGCATCACCTATTAGGGGCCATTGCGGTTTACGTTCCTTTTGTCGCCCTCTACACCGTCAACAGCGGCGATGCCCTGACCGATACGCTTCTGGTGCTGCTGCAGGTCAGCTTTTTTGTCTTGCTGGCCATTCTGGCTTTCCACTATCACCGCACCTTCCGTCAGGCCACGCTGCGCCTGGTAGAGATTGAAAACCAGATGCGTTCGCTTGCCCTGGCGCGTGACGAAGCCGAGGGGGCCAGTACCGCCAAGAGCGCCTTTCTGGCCAGCATGAGCCACGAATTGCGCACCCCGCTGAACGCCATCATCGGTTTTTCCGACATGATCCGTCAGGGCGTCTACGGCCCCGTGCAACCCGGGAAATATGGCGAATATGCTGAAGATATCTATAATAGCGGCCAGCACCTGCTGGCCCTGATCAACGACGTGCTCGATCTGTCCAAAATTGAAGCGGGCAAGCGCGAACTGGTCGATAACGACATCCGCATCGGGGACCTGCTGGAACAGGTCATCGTGCTGATGCGCCCCATGGCGCGCAAAGCTGCGGTTACCATTCGGATGGAGGTGCCGGAATGGCTGATCCTGACCGCCGATGAACGCGCCCTGCGGCAGATATTCTTTAATATGCTGTCGAACGCAGTCAAATTTACCTCCCCCGGCGGGATTATCACTGCCTTTGCCCGGCCAGAACCCTCCGGGGCGTGGAACTTTGGTGTCGCCGATCAGGGCGTCGGCATGGATAAGGCCGGCTTGCGCAAAGCGCTGGAGCCTTATGGTCAGATCCATGAAACCTCGGATAGCAAGACGCAGGGGACCGGACTGGGATTACCCATCGTCAAGGCCCTGATCGAGGCACATGGTGCCGTTTTTCACATTGAAAGCCAGCGCGGTGCCGGGACAACTGTCTGGGGCTGCTTTGAAAAAAATCGCATAAAAGTAGCAAAGCCGGGCTAAATTTTGCGACAATTGGCGACGATAATGCCTCAATCACGCTTTTTTTTACAAACCATCCGCGAAAACGAGTGCTTTTCGCGGTGTACTTTACTATAGAGCGGGCATTCAAACGTATTTGTTGAAAATTTTATCGGTCATGTTCGCTAGCGCTCTCGCCAAGATTCGCCGTCACACTGCTTGCGTCCTGCGCCCGACGCAGGATGCGGATGTGCGTCTGCATTTTGCGCTATTTGACGTTTCGTCCATGGATGTCAAACCCTATACCTCAGCCGGATTTGGCGCGATGGGCGCCCTGATCGCGCTGCAATGGATCCCGTGGCCACTGGCCACACTGTGGTTCCTCGCCGCCGCACTGGTGCCAATAGTGCAATGCCGGTTACGGCGCCGCTGTCAGGCCATACCGCAGACCAAAGCCAATGTTCCGGCGCACCTGCGCCAAAGACTGCTGATGGAATTGCCGCTGCATCTGGTCTGGATGCTGTTTGTTCCGATGTGCTGGGTCCATGGCGACGTTTTCAATAATGCCTTTCTGCTGGTGTTCATGCTGGGCTGCGCCACCTCGTCGGCGCGCCTTTACGGCCCGTGTTATCCGCTATCCTTTGTGGTCATTGCCATTTATCTGCCGATCTTTGCGCTCTATACCCTGACCAATGGCAGCTATATGGGCCTCATCATGCCGGTGATGCAGCTTAGCTATCTCGGCCTGCTCGCCGCGTTGAGCCTGCACCATTATCGCACCTTCCGGAAATCGTTCCTCCGCCAGACCACCATCGAAGCTCTGCTCGAACAGCTCAGCCATACCCGAGACGCCGCAGAACAGGCCAACCGCGCCAAAAGTGCCTTTCTTGCCAGCATGAGCCACGAGTTGCGCACCCCGCTGAACGCCATCATCGGCTTTTCTGATCTGATCCGGCAGGGGGTGTTCGGGCCAGTCCAGCCGGCGAAATACCGCAGCTATGCCGAGGATATTTACAATAGCGGTCAGCATTTGCTGAACCTGATCAATGATGTGCTGGATTTATCGAAAATCGAGGCGGGCAAGCGCGAACTTGACGACAGCATTATCGCCGTTGCCGATCTGGCCCAGGATGCCGCCTTGTTTGTGCGCCTGCAGGCAGAAGATGCTGGTGTCAGGATCGCCTTTGACGTTGATCCCGTGCTGCGCTTACGCGCCGATGAACGCGCCATTCGCCAGATCCTGATCAACTTCCTGTCCAACGCGATCAAATATTCGCCCGACGGCGAAACCGTTACCCTGTTTGCCCGCACCGACAAGGCGGGAATAAACATCGGGGTATCCGACCATGGCATTGGTATGGATGCTGCCGGGATTGAAAAAGCCCTGCAGCCTTATGGCCAGGCCCACCCCAACACCCCGGGCGTGGCACATGGCACCGGCCTAGGCCTGCCCATCGCCAAAGCGCTGGTTGAAGCCCATGATGCCGAATTCCACATTAAAAGTGCCGTCGGGACCGGCACCACGGTATGGGGTAGTTTTCCACCATCCCGTGTGGCAATATTATAGTTGTTACAGAACTGTATCTCTTTTTGACACGCATTGTGGTAAACAAGAACAATTCCACCGTGAGCACGATGTATGTTTTTAGAATGGATTAGCCGACCAATTGCCCGCTTTACGCACCATATTCAGCAATTTTATCGCCCGGCTGATGAGCTGGGGCAGAAATTAAGCCTCGAACAGCTGCATGTCGCAGCGCTGGGCATTCGCAAATTCACCCTTTCACCGATCTTCGGTGCCTTGTGTATGCTGGTTGTGCTGCCCTGGGCGCCCAAGCCCTGGATCTATATCTGGTATGCCGCGATGCTGGTCACGGCGTTAGTGCTGCGTCCGATCCGCGCCCGGATTGCTGCCATCCCACCGGACGCGAGCCACCGCCGCCGGATTTTACTATCCTTGCTGGGGATCGAAATACCGGTCCAGATTCTGTGGGTGTTGTTTGTGCCGCTGTGCTGGGTGGCGGGCAATACAGCCAACAACTGCGTTTTGCTGATTTTCCTGCTCGCCTCGCTTACCGTGGCCGTGCGGCTGTATGGCCCCTGCATCGAGCTTCTGGTGCCGGTACTGGTGCTCTATCTGCCGTTTGTCGTGCTCTACAGCCTGCATACCGGAACCTATATGGATGCCGCGATGCCGGTGCTGCAGCTCGCCTACGCCATCCTGCTGGGGATGTTTGCCTGGCATCATCACCAGATATCGACCGAAACCGCCAGACAGCGCTTTACCATCCAGGCCATGGCGGAAGATCTGGCTCAGGCCCGTGACGAGGCCGTGCGGGCCAATCTGGCCAAAAGCGCCTTTCTCGCCAGTATGAGCCACGAATTGCGCACCCCGATGAACGCGATCATCGGCTTTTCCGATCTGATCCGCAGCAAGGTCTATGGCCCGCTGACCCCGCCGCAATACAGCGACTATGTCGATAATATTCATGTCAGTGGCCAGCACCTGCTGACCCTGATCAACGATGTGCTCGACCTGTCCAAGATTGAAGCCGGGCGGCGCGAGCTGAATGACAGCCGCATTGATGTCAGCCCGCTGCTGCACGATGCCATCTGCTTTGTGCAACCACTGGCCGATCAGTGCGCCATCACCATCGCCATCGAGGCGGAGGAGAATGCGGTGCTGATCGCGGACGAACGCGCCACCCGCCAGATTCTGATTAACCTTCTGTCCAACGCCATCAAATTCTCACCCCAGGGGGCAACGGTGCATCTCTATGCCCGCCCGGCCCCACAGGGCAGGCTGGATCTTGGTGTGGCTGATCAGGGCGTTGGCATGACCGCCGCCGGGATCCAGAAAGCCCTCGAGCCCTATGGCCAGGTTGCCGCCACCACCAAGCAGCAATCAACCCCCAAAGGTAACGGACAGGGCACCGGATTGGGCCTGCCCATTGCCAAGGCGCTGATCGAAGCCCATGACGCCATCTTCCATATAAAGAGTGCGATTGGGGTCGGAACGGAAATCTGGGGCGAATTTCCCGACTTTCGTGTGTCCAAAAATTCGTAAAACCATCATAGAGTGCTCTTGACGCCCCCCGCGGTGGCACCTATATCGCCTTACATAGGTTTAGCACTCTAGGACGTCGAGTGCTGCCAAAAAGGGTTTAACTCTACATATCAATACTTTAGGAGACGAGAAGCCATGAATTTCCGTCCGTTAGGTGACCGTGTGGTTGTCCGCCGGGTCAAGGAAGACACCAAGACCGCTGGTGGCATCATTATTCCGGAAACCGCTCAGGAAAAGCCCCAGCAGGGCGAAGTCATCTCGGTTGGCCCTGGCGCCCTGGATGACAATGGCAAGCGTATCGCCCCGGAAGTGAAGACCGGCGACCGCGTTCTGTTCGGCAAATGGTCGGGCACCGAAGTCAAGATCGATGGTGAGGAGCTCCTGATCATGAAGGAATCCGACATCATGGGCATCCTCGAAGGCAAGAAATAAGTCATGACGGTTCTGCGGGGCATTTCCCCCGTAGACGTTTGAGACTTTTGCCTTTCACCGAAATTCACTTTTGGAGAACACAGCTATGGCTGCTAAGGAAGTCAAATTCGGCGCTGACGCGCGCGAACGCATGCTGCGCGGCGTCAACATTCTGGCCGACGCAGTGCAGGTTACCTTGGGTCCCAAGGGCCGCAACGTCGTGATCGAGAAGAGCTTCGGCGCGCCGCGTACCACCAAGGACGGCGTCTCGGTCGCCAAGGAAGTGGAACTGGCCGATAAGTTCGAGAACATGGGCGCCCAGATGGTGCGTGAAGTGGCCTCGAAGACCAACGACATCGCCGGTGACGGCACCACCACGGCCACCGTGCTGGCCCGCGCCATCGTGCGCGAAGGCAACAAGTCGGTTGCCGCTGGCATGAACCCGATGGATCTGAAGCGCGGTGTTGAGAAGGCGGTTGAAGCCATCGTCGCCGACCTCAAGAAGCGCTCGACCAAGGTCAAGTCGAACGAAGAGATTGCTCAGGTCGGCACCATTTCGGCCAACGGTGATGCCACCGTCGGTAAGATGATTGCTGAAGCCATGGCCAAGGTTGGCAACGAGGGTGTCATCACCGTCGAAGAAGCCAAGAGCCTGGAAACCGAGCTGGAAGTCGTCGAAGGCATGCAGTTCGACCGCGGCTACTCCTCGCCCTATTTCGTCACCAACGCCGACAAGATGGTGGCCGAGCTTGAGGACCCCTATATCCTCATCCACGAGAAGAAGCTGGGCTCGCTCAAGGATCTGTTGCCGATCCTCGAAGCCATTGTTCAGGGCGGCCGTCCGCTCCTCATCATCTCTGAGGACGTTGAAGGCGAAGCGCTGGCCACGCTGGTGGTCAACAAGCTGCGTGGTGGTCTGAAGGTTTGTGCCGTCAAGGCGCCGGGCTTCGGCGATCGCCGCAAGGCCATGCTGGAAGACATCGCCATCGTGACCGGTGGCCAGGTCATCTCTGAAGACCTCGGCATCAAGCTTGAGAATGTCACGCTCGACATGCTCGGCACGGCCAAGAAAGTGTCGATCACCAAAGACGACACCACGATCATCGACGGCGTCGGCACCAAGGCCGACATCCAGGCCCGCGTTGCTCAGATCAAGAAGCAGATCGAAGACACCACTTCGGACTATGACAAAGAGAAGCTGCAGGAACGTCTGGCGAAGCTCGCCGGCGGCGTTGCGGTCATCCGCGTTGGTGGTGCCACCGAAGTCGAAGTGAAAGAGCGCAAGGACCGCGTTGACGATGCCCTGAACGCCACCAAGGCGGCGGTTGAAGAAGGCATCATCCCCGGCGGCGGTACGGCTCTGCTCTATTCGACCAAGGCGCTGGACGGCGTCAAGGGCGACAATGCCGACCAGAACGTTGGTGTTGAGATCGTCAAGAAGGCCGTGCAGGCCCCGATCCGTCAGATCGTCGAGAACGCTGGCGTCGAAGCCTCGATCGTTGTTGGCAAGCTGCTCGAGCAGTCTTCCAACACCTACGGCTTCAACGCTCAGACCGAAGAATATGTCGATATGCTGAAAGTCGGCATCATCGACCCGACCAAGGTCGTGCGCGTTGCCATTCAGAACGCCGCTTCGGTTGCCTCGCTGCTCATCACCACGGAAGCGATGATCGCCGAAGCTCCGAAGAAGGAAGCTGCTGCGCCGGCGATGCCGGGCGGCATGGGCGGCATGGGTGGCATGGACTACTAAGTCCGGCCTTCCAGGCACCTGCCTGAAAATGAAAAGCCCCGGTGGAAACACCGGGGCTTTTTGTTAAGTACCGCAGAGCATCTTTCCACAAATACAGAAGAAATCAGCCCCTCCCCCCTTTTTTACGAAGCTTTGTGCCCGCAATTTAGCATTTGTCATTTTATCTCGCCCCCCAAACTCGCAAATTTATAATGATCGCCCTCAGGCAAGCTGGGACGACCATACCTTGGGGATATAAGACATGCGCACCAATTGGGAGCGTCAGCAGTGCACACGGCTGACCATAGGGACACGTTCCTATAACAGACATCTGAGAACAAGACTGCTGGGTTGCGTGGCAAGCGCCCTGGTAAGTGCGATGCTGGCGATGCCTGCACAGGCCGATCTGTTGACCAGCCTCAGTTCGACCGGCAGCCTGTCGGGCTGGACCACCTATGGCAGCGTGGCAGCGACAAGCTCCGCAGCCACGCTGACACTGGGTAGCACAGCATTCACGCTGACGCCTGCAACCGGCAGTTATATGGCAGTGATCGAACCTTCCGGCACCGCAGTAACGCTGGCCAACATTGACAGCGTTCTGGGTCTGACCAGCGGCACCATTGATACTGTGCTGGCAAACAACGCTGGCGGCGATAATGCAACCAATTTCGCTGTACTGACACAAACGACAACGCTCAGTGCCGGAACCTATACCTTCTACTGGTCGTACGCGGCGCAGGATTACCAGCCTTATAACGACGGCGTACTGTTTTCGATTTCGGGCAATGGTATCAACGATGTCGTGGTGCTGGCCAGCAACGGCACCACCGGAGCGCAAGCCAGCACCGTTGTGGTAGGCAGCTATGGTGCGACCCAATGGGCCGAATACACCATCACCATCACCACGGCAGGCACCTACCAGATCAGCTTCGCCGCCTATAACTGGTACGATGAATCCGTCGATCCCATTCTCTATGTCAGTGCCTATGCCGGGACGGTGACGACGCCGGGCTCCACCTCCAACATCATCAGCACCCCAACCAGCACCAGCAGCCTGAGCAGCTCCACGATGGAATTTGATGGCGGCACCTTAAGTGTCTCCTCCTCCGGCACCGTCAGCAATAATTTCACCCTTGATGCTGTCTCAGGTAATACTATCAATGCGGCGGGAACCACCGCGACCTTCAGCGGTGTCTTATCCGGCAGCGGCGGCATGACCTTCACCGACAGCACCGGCGGCGGCACCATCACCCTGACAGGTGCCAACACCTATCAGGGCACCACGGTGATCAGCGGGGTCACCCTTGAGGCCGGTGCCACCAACACATTATCGGCCTCCTCCGCCGTACTGCTGAGTAATAGCAGTACATCGGAACTAAACCTCAACAGCTACAGCCAGACGATTGCCAGCCTGAACGGCGGTGGCACCAGTGGCGGCACAGTGGCGCTGGGTTCGGCCACACTGACCATCAGCGGTGGCGGAACCTATGCTGGCACGATATCCGGCAGCGGCAGCGTGGACCTGACCGGTGGTACGCTGACCCTGTCCGGCACGAACAGCTACACCGGCACAACCACCATCGCATCTGGTGCCACACTGCAACTGGGTAATGGCACCACCACCGGCACCATCGCCAGCCAGAGCGTGGTCAACAATGGTAATTTCATTATCGATAATGCCGTTGATCTGACCTATAGCGGCAGTATTTCCGGTACGGGAACCGTAACACTGGATGGCAGCGAAACACTGACCCTGACCGGCACGAACAGCTACACCGGCACCACCACCATCGCATCTGGTGCCACACTGCAACTGGGTAATGGCACCACCACCGGCACCATCGCCAGCCAGAGCGTGGTCAACAATGGTAATTTCATTATCGATAATGCCGTTGATCTGACCTATAGCGGCACTATTTCCGGTACGGGAACCGTAACACTGGATGGCAGCGAAACACTGATCCTTAACAGCGTGAACAGCTATACCGGTGGAACCACTATCCAGTCCGGCACGCTGGAAGTCGGCGATGCCAGTCACAGTACGGCAACACTGGCCAGCGGCGTAACCATCGCAGATGGTGCCACGCTGGCTGGTCACGGCACGGTTTCCGGCACGGTCACCAACACATCCGGCGGTACAGTACGCCCCGGAGGGTCCATCGGCACACTGACGGTTGCGGATTATGTTCAGGGCGCTGACAGTACACTGGCCATCGAGATTGACGGTACAAGCGCCTCCAGCCTGAACGTCACCGGGACAGCGACACTGGATGGCACATTAAGCGCCATATTCGATTCAAGCCCAACGACCGCTACCGTCTATAAAGTGCTGACGGCGAACAATATATCCGGCACATTCAGCAGCTTCACCACCAGTGGCACCACGTCCAATATGCTCTATACGGTGCATTACGCGTCATCCGGGACCGAAGTCGACATCGTGGCCATGCCGACAAGTGTCGGCCAGATTTATGGCGCGGTGAATACGGCCAGCATCGATACCGCCCACGCCATCAACACCGTGGCTATGGACCATCTTTCCCAGGATGGCTGCGTCCACAGCAACACCAGCGGCAAAAACAGCCGGAGCCCGGTTTGCGGAATGTGGTCCTTCTGGGCCGAGGGGCTTTACGGCACCGATCATGTTGCGGCAGGTAATGGCGCGCATTCCTTCAACGCCAGAAACTGGGGCGCTATCGGTGGTGCAGATATGCTGCTGGAAAACGGCATCTCACTGCACGGCATACTGGGCTATTACACCGGTGGACTTGGCGTGCATGGCAGCAATGACTGGGCAGACCGCAATGGCGTCTATCTGTCTTTTGGTGCCCATATTCCGGTTGAGACATTCCGCATCGATACCAATCTGTTCTATCTGAATAACGTGAACCACGTGTTCCGGGACAGCGGTGCAGGCAGCACCATCCATGCTCATGCCGATAACAAAACGGCAGGTATGACATTCCAGCTCAGCTACCCGCTGCTGCACGGCGAGGTAACCCCGCTGGCGAAAGTCACCTATGGCTACGTCTTCCAGAATGCGATTACCGAAAGTGGCGAAGAAGCCCTCAACCTTGCCGCAGACAGTCACGGTCGCAAAACCGGGCGCTTTGATCTTGGTGTGCGACTGAACCACGATTTCTCGCTGGGTAGTGATTATGTTCTGCAGCCGCAACTGACCCTTGGCGTGCAGTATGACGCCGATCAGCCGGTCACGAAAACGACTATGCGGCTGATTGGCAGCTCTGACAGTGATTTCACCGCCACCACGCCGGGTGTCGACAAACTGGCCGGGGTGATGCGCTTTGCCCTCAATGCCGCGTTCAGCCCATCCTTCAGCATTCAGGCCGGTGTAGACGGACGCATCAGCGGTAACCAGCAACAGGCTATGATCAGGCTGGGGGGCCGTTATCGTTTCTGAACAGAAACAAAGTGATACAACCGCGAAAACGCCCCGGTGGAAACGCCGGGGCTTTTTTGTTGGCTGGTAGCAGCCCACAGGGTTGGCAGACATGCCCGCCACAAGAGATTGCCCACATCCTGTTCGGTATAGCTACCGCACGCAAGGCGGCGGCGACAGTATTATACAAGGTAAGATGCACCTTTGCGAAAATAAAAACAAAAACAACGGTGCGTTTCAAAGCGTTACAGAACGCCTACTAAGGGTACATTGATCGATATAAGACAACAATCGATGCAAATATTGCACTTCACGCGGTAGTCCAACCAATGATCGTTAAAGACTTCACGACAGCTTGATCTGCTGATGTCTTTTTCTGTCATCAACCACATGCCTGATGGTTGCTTTTGTGTTAAGATGCCCGTGCCGTTGCGGTCGGTCGTGCCAGCGATACGCGGTCCAAGTTTGGGGGGACCAAACGGCAATGTTATGTCGCGCTGGTTCTGCGGCACTTGGAAATGCGCCGCACCCAGCTCCCATGAAAGGAGAGGGCGATGTGGCTCTTGCGTAATTTTTTAAGTCGGTTGATCGTAAATGGCTCGCTTGGCGTTATCGATGCTGGCGGAACCACGTACCGTTTTGGACCCAATGCAGACCATGATGACCGGGAACCCGATGTTATCATTCGCCTGAAAAGCCCTTCGCTCTACTGGAAACTGGCGTTGCACCCAGGGCTTTACCTCGGTGAAGCCTATATGGACGGCACACTGGAGCTGGTGCGTGGCGATATCTGGGCGCTGCTCGATTTATGCGGGCGCAACCTGAACCTGGCCAACAAGACCCGTCGCATCATGCCGCACTGGCTGGTTCAGATCGGTCAGGCCATCACCCAAGCCAATTCGCGCCGCCGGTCCGTGGCCAATGTCGCCCATCACTATGACCTGTCACACGCGCTCTATGCCACCTTCCTCGATACCAAGTGGCAATATTCCTGCGCCTATTTCCCGCGCCCCGGCATCAGCCTGGATGAAGCGCAGGAAGCCAAGCTGCAGCACATCGCCGCCAAGCTGCTGATCAAGCCGCACCAGAAGCTGCTGGATATCGGATGCGGCTGGGGCCGGCTGGCCATGACCATGGCACGCCACTATGGCGCCGATGTCACGGGCATTACGCTGTCAAAAGAACAACTCGCCGATGCCCAGTCGGCCGCCGATGAAGCCAGCATGCGCAATGTGCATTTCTCGCTGACCGACTATCGCGAACTGAAGGGCACCTTCGACCGCATCGTCTCGGTAGGGATGTTCGAACATGTCGGCGCCCCCTATTACGGTGCCTTCTTCGCCAAGATGGCAGACCTTCTGGCCCCGGACGGTGTGGCGCTTCTGCACACCATCGGATCGGCCTCGGGCCCCGGCATCGGTAACGCCTGGATCAGCAAATATATCTTCCCGGGTGGCTACATCCCCTCGCTGTCGGAGATCATGCCGGCGATCGAAAGATCCGGACTGGTGGTTACCGACATCGAAGTGCTGCGACTGCACTATGCCGAAACATTGCGGCTGTGGCGGCAGCGCTTCCTGGACAACTGGGACCAGATCAAAGATCAGTATGATGACCACTTTAAACGCATGTGGGAATTTTATCTGGCTGGCAGCGAAATGGCCTTCCGCCATGGCGGCATCGAAGTATTCCAGATTCAGCTGGCCAAAGACCAGAACGCCGTACCGCTAACGCGGGAATATATCAGCAGTGGTGAGGCCACCGCATTATCTCGCGCGGCGTAGCCCGTTATTGGGTCCGGGGCGTTCTGCCACGTTAGAAATAGAACGCCCCGGATACCATCCAGTGCGCCTTGGTATGGGGTGCCTGTGCCGCAAAGGTCACCACTTCAAAATGTCGACAGTTGCTGCCACTTAAGCCCTGCAGCACATCGAGAACTTCGATGTCTTCGGCCTTGGCCAGCGTCGGAAAATTGCTGCGGTGATAGGCATAGAATTCCGGTGACAACAATTCCGACATCAGACGCCCGGCAGGAAAGTGCAGGCTGAGGCGCATGCGCAGTGTATCGCCCATATGGCGCAGGACATAATCCTGACCATCACCGACAGGTTCCCAAACTGTCAGATTGCCAAACAGTGGTGCGATTTCATTGGATGGAATATCCCGCCCGATCAGCACGCTGTCACCCGGCCGGGTAAGCCAGAATGCCATCAACTTGCGGGCGATTTTGTGACGCGGAAGCCGGATCTGCACGAAAGTCTCTTGCGAACCGCCTTGGTCGAAACGGTCAAGGGTGTGGGCAACGCTTAGCATATCTGACTTCCATTTTTCCTTCCGTTATTGCCGTATGGAAATTACACACCAGCGGCAGATTAACAGATGTTACGGGGGACGATTTTCAAAAACGGATGGGGTTACTTTACACGACAGACGTCAGGGGCCATGGCACATTGACAACGCAGTCATTACAGATCAGGCAATCCATGGCGACAAATCCTCGGCGATATTGCATTGGCTAAAAGTAGAACGTGCCGGCGACAGCCCAGCGTCCTTGCGCATTAGCCGGTAAAACCGGAAACGCAACCACCTCATAGTGCAGGTAATTGCAGCCATTATGGCTTTGCGCGATATCCAGCACTTCCGCGGTATCTTCGTGGGCGAGCTGCATGAAACTGTCGAGTTGATAGGCAAACAAGTCGGGCGACAACAATTCCGACATCAGCTTACCAACAACATAACCGCGATAACGCGCCCGCAGGGTCTCCCCCATATAGCGCATCTGATAATCCCGACCATCCGCCACCGGCTCCCACATAGTTATGTGGCTGAGCAGCGGTGCAATTTTCCGGGAGGGAATATCTCTGCCGACAAGAACACCGTCAGCAGGACGACTATTCCAAAAATCCAACAGTTTTTTGGCAGAAGTATGGCACGGATTGGCCAACGGTATGAATGTCTCTTGTAAATAGCCTGCAGCGATATCATCGGTACGCAAACCGAGACTCAACATAATAAAGGGGTCTCCTACACCAACACCAAGATAATGACAGTATAGTCAGGAGAATTTATCGCCGGCCTAACGTAGCTGATAAAAATGATTGCCATGCGTAAACCATATTGCCCATCATCATCCCGCAGAACCGAAGGCAAATCGGCAAAAATCCTCACCGCATGTTAAACATGACAAACAGTCAGTGGATTTTTGTAAATGCTGACATTACGGTGTCGGCAAATCATACCACAAACCCGCGCTTAAGCCCCGTTCAGCAGCGACATGGCTGCCCGATGGCGACAGAAACGCCCCGACCTGCAGGGTAAGGTTTGGCACAACACGCCAGCCAAGGGACATTTGGGTTTTGTGTAACCGATAAGACGTGTACGGATATTCCCCATATCCGGCACTGACGACCGTAAAGCACTGCCCCATCAACAGCCAGTCTGGCCAAAGCCATATTCCGACCGTTACATCGGCGACAACTTCGTTCGGCCGTGG
The DNA here is from genome assembly GCF_055392125.1 of Micropepsis pineolensis. Lineage (NCBI taxonomy): Bacteria > Pseudomonadati > Pseudomonadota > Alphaproteobacteria > Micropepsales > Micropepsaceae > Micropepsis > Micropepsis pineolensis. The sequence continues at coordinate 1,270,179 of NZ_AP042408.1, read as the reverse complement.
TGGTGCATTCCAGCGCCAGCCAACTTCAACATCAACAAAACCCTCACGCTGCTGAATATTATAACTGGTACCGTATAACAAACGCAGCTCGGCCTCATGACCGCTGGCGGCATCACTGGCAACCGTCATCGTGAAAGCCGTTTGCCGGGCATAGGACAGCTGCGCTGACAACGGGCCAAATTCATCGCAGAGGCGGACACGCACGCCACTGGAGAACGCATATTCTTTGGCCTGAAGGGTTACACCAGCGCGCTCAACACTGGCCGAAACATATTCCGGGATCGAGAACAGCGTAATCCCGTCACTGAAGCCATATTCATAATCGTCTTTTACAAAAAGCTTATCGAGAATAACGGGGGTATCATCCTTGAAACTATGATTGGCGTGGCTGTAGGTGGCTTCGGCCAGAAGCTGGCCCTGCCCTTCATCAAGTGTCCAGGCCGCGCAATAGGCTGGCTGAAGCATACCGAATGCGACGATCAGGAAACACGAACCCCACAGCCGCAGCCGCATTTCAGATGCCGACACGACATTTGGCAGTACCATGTGGTGTTTTCTCCCACCGGTGCGGGCATACCAGCAATTGCCACAGCGCCCGCCAGGCCGCCACCGAAATCAAGAGCCAATAAAGTATCATGCCAAAACCATAGAGGACCCGCCAGGGGCGGGCACGCCAGCGTTCGGACATAAAAACACTGCCAATCAAACAGCCATTGGTGATGAGCAACCCGCTGCCGGAGCATATTGCCAACAGCTTGGCCAGATCACTTCCCCCCTGCGGCAGAACCTGCAGATGCACCAATACAAATACCAGCCACAGAATAGGATTGAGCAACGCCGAACAGACTGTGCCGCCCAGAAGCGTCAACACCATCGCCGCACCACCAATGCCGGTATGACGCACCAGAGCGACCGGGGCACGCAGATGCACCAGCAGCGTCTGCATATAGCCTTTCAGCCAGCGGGTACGCTGCCGCATCCAGATCGCAACGTGAAGCGGCGCCTCCTCCGCCGTGGTGGAATCGAGCATGGCAACACGATAGCCAAACTGCGCCAGACGCACGCCAAGATCGGCATCCTCAGTGACATTGAAAGGGTCCCAGCCATAGACCTGACGCAGGGCGCCGATGCGAAAGTGATTAGAGGTGCCGCCAAGCGGAATGGGCACCTGCAGGCGCGCCAGCCCCGGCAGTAAAACCGAAAACCAGATATCGTAATCGATTGCAAACAAGGTCGGCAGCAAACCATCACGCGCATTATCGATGATCAGGCGCGCTTGCAGACATGCCGTTTCTGCAGGCAGCGCCCGGAACGCTGCAACCGCTTTACGGAGCTGATCCGTACAGGGACGATCTTCGGCATCGAAAATCACCAGAAATTGCCCACGGGCAAAATGCAGGGCGTAATTGCACGCCTTGGGCTTGGTGCGCGGCAGACTGTAAGGCACCAGTACAGTTTCAAAGGGCCCTTGCTGCGCCGCCCGCTCGGCGGCCAGCCGCGTCGGCCAGTCGTCAGCCTCGACCACCAGTTTGATATCGAGTTTATCGCGCGGATAATCGAGCGCCGACAAGGCCCGCGCCAGAGATGGTATCACCGCAGCTTCAGAAAACAGCGGAATGAGTACGGTATAAACCGGCAGATCCGCATCACACATCCGGGGGGCATCAGACGCTGTATTCCTTCCAGCCCCACGCAAAGCCAGCATCAGGCGCAAACATATGCCGATACAGAAACCGGTAGCAACGGACAGCACCAGACTTCGCAGCAATATTTGCGGCCACCATACCGCGCCCAGCACCAGCAGCAGGAACAAAACGCTGACGACAAGGCTCTGCCCGCGCGTCACGGTCACTTGAGCCGAAAGCCCGGCATTGCGTTGTGCCAGCTGCGATACCGCCGCATCAGTCAACCGGTGGCAAAACCGCATAGACAGCATATGATCGAACTGCGCACGGCTGAATACAAAGAACTGTACCTGCTTGCCACCCCGCCAAAGCTGGCGGACAGAGACGTTGCGTCGCCCCGACACCGCAACCCATAATGCATTACCAATACATCGCCACGGCAGGTAGCAATCCCTCTGATACTGCTCGAACAATCCATCGGTTGAAGCGGCAGGATCCGGCCGCCCCAGCAACCGCCCACGCCCCTTACCAATTCTCAATGTTACGTCACACGTTTTAGACGGATTGATGTGACGCATCCCCCACTGTCGACACACAGGCCCCTCCTAATGCAGCTACATAGGAAGCGCAGCATTGACACCGGTACCCCCCAGCACCGCTGCATCAAAAAAGCACTCTATAGTTGATTTTGACACAGAACACGCCAAACCAGCAACGTACTAAAGGTTGCATGGAATTTTCCCGCGTATCCACCACATACCAACAGACACCAGCGACATGCGGCGGCACGCCCCCATTAATCAGTTGTTAATGTGCACAAATTTGCAGTATAGTTCTGCTAATTGCATGTCTGGACATATTGTGGGGTATATCCGTGGGGTTGACGGCGCTCGATATCGGCGATGTAGCCAGGCTGGCGCAATTGGCCGCCAACCCGCAGGATGCCACGCGCGAAGAGATCTATATCGCCGTAGCCTCACTCTATCGCGTGGAAGATGGCCGGCTTAATCCGCGCGAACGCAAACTGATCAACGACATTTTGCGGCAGTTGACCATCGATGTGGAAATGTCGATCCGCATCGCGCTGGCGCAGAAGTTGTCGGAAGATCCGGCAGCACCGTATGACCTCATCCTCATGCTGGCTGATGACCGCATTGAAGTTGCCCGCCCGGTGATTCTGTGCAGCCCGCTGCTTACCGAACGCGACATGCTACATCTGGCACTGGAATGCAGCGAAGCCCATCAGGAAGCCCTCGCGGCCCGTCCGCATATCGGCCACAAGGTAACGGCGGCGCTGGCAGACTGCGAACATGTTTCGGTGCTGACCACGTTGGTGCGCAATGCCACCGCCCGCATTGCACCGGAGGTGATCGCGGCACTGGTCGAAAAATCCCGCCAGATTGAAGCGCTGCAGGAACCACTGTCCCGCCGTGAGGATATGCCGCCGGAAATCGGTGTGAAGATGTGCACCTTTGTTTCCGAAACCCTCAAAAGCTTCATCGTGCGCAATTATGCCATTCAGGTGGAAAAATTGCAGACCGCGCTGAAAGAAGCCAATGATGCGGTGCGCCACCCACAGGCGCCACAGGATGCCGGCGATAATGCCGCCCGCCTGATCGATAAGCTCTATACCGCCGGCCAGCTTAAAGCAGGCTTTCTGATGCGGGTGCTGCAGCAGAATAATATTGATCTGTTCGAATTGGGCTTTGCCCGCCTGCTCGAAGCACCGTTAAGCCAAACCCGCCAGATTCTCTATGAGCAAGGGCCACAGACCGTGGCGCTGGCCTGCCGGGCGGTCGGCATTGATCGCTGCGTCTTCCCACTGGTCTATACCCTGTCGCGCAAGATTCGCGCCTTGCCCAACACGCTGGCGGCAGATGACCTTGTCCGGATTGACGAGGCGTTCAGCCAGTTCAGCAAAACCACAGCGCTGCGCCGCCTGCACGATAATTAGCCTTGGCCTGGCGCCCGGCTGCCCGCACACCCACGCAAGGGCCTTCCCCTTATGCGACCAGATGCACTAATCTGCCCCGAAGCATCTTCCGGGAGGATGAGGTTGGCACCCAAACTTCATTTTGTTGCCATTGGCACGCGTGAGGGCCTGACCGCTGCGGAAGAACTACGCAAGCGTTATGGCGACGCTGGCCCGCACGAGGCCGAGATCATCGTCGCACTGGGCGGCGACGGCTATATGCTGCAAACGCTGCACGCCTTTCTGGGCCGCGGCATACCGATCTATGGCATGAACCTTGGCTCGGTCGGCTTTCTGCTCAACGAATACCGCCCCTATGGCCTGATCGAGCGGCTGGAAGCGGCCGAAAAGGCCGAGGTGCACCCGCTGCGCATGCGCGCCACCACTGCCGAGCATCAGATTGAGGCGCTAGCCTTCAACGAGGTCTCACTTTTGCGTGAAACCCGTCAGGCCACCAAGCTGCGCATCAAGATCGACGGCGTGGTGCGGATCGACAAACTGATCTGCGATGGCGCGCTGGTCTCCACCCCGGTCGGCAGCACGGCCTATAACCTGTCGGCCCACGGCCCCATCCTGCCAATTGATTCAGCCCTGCTGGCCCTGACGCCGATCAGTGCGTTCCGCCCCCGGCGCTGGCGCGGCGCCTTGCTACCCCGCCGTTCCAAAGTGCGTTTCGAGGTGCTGGAAACCGAAAAGCGCCCGGTCAGCGCGGTGGCGGACGGGCTGGAAGTGCGCGAGGTTATCTGCGTTGAAGTTGAAGAAGACCGCAGCGTCAGTATGCATATGTTATTTGACGCAGGTCACAACCTTGATGAAAGAATCCTGGCAGAGCAGTTCCTGGATTAAGCTATACGACGTATATCTCTGCATAATTTTGTTTGCTCGTACCACAACTAATACTACAGTACATTATACGATATTCCGTAATCACCATTTTGGTGGCAGCGCACAATCGGACGGTTATGGCCAATTACCATTTTGAGAATTTGTGTTTTCTGATTGCCGACGACAATCCGCACATGCGCAAACTGGTCAGCGCGATACTACAGGCCTTCGGCGTTGTTAACATCCTTGAAGTGGCCAGCGGCGAAGACGCCTGGCAGATGCTGTGTCAGAAGAATACAGACATCGCCATTATAGACTGGCAGATGGAGGCCATGAGTGGCCCCGATCTCGTCTACAAGCTGCGCAATGATCCTGCCACGCCCAATCCGTTTTTGCCGGTGATCATGCTGACCGGCCATTCGCAGGTCGAAAATGTCCGTCACGCCCGCGACTGCGGTGCCAATGAATATCTGGTCAAGCCGGTTTCCGTGCGGGCACTTTATGCCAAACTGGTGTCACTGATTGAGAATCCCCGCCCGTTTGTCCGCACCAAAAACTATTTCGGCCCTTGCCGCCGCCGTCATCCAAGGGAAGAATATGATGGCCCGGACCGGCGCGACCTGACCATTGCCAGTGGATTGTAAAGTCACCGCCCATGAACACGCCCACGACACCAACGCGCTGCGAGATCATCACACCGCCGCATGTGTTAAAGATCAAAGCGGGCAATGGTGGCGGGCTGGACGAAGCGGTTATCAGCCGGGGTGAGGCCGCCATGGAGCGCATCCGGACCGACTATCCGCACTGGTTGGGCGAAGATATCGAACGGTTGCAAAATGCCTGGCAGGTGCTCGATCTGACCAGTGACGACCAACCGGCCAGCGTCAGCAAGCTCTATCGCGCCAGTCACGATTTACGCGGGCAGGCCACCAGCTTCGATTTCCCCACCGTGACGCGCATTGCCCATTCGCTGTGCCGCTTGCTCGAGGCGCTGGCCCCCGCCCATCTGCCCCCGACACTGGTCGGCGCCCATGTTGATGCCATCGGCGCGGCCTATCGCGAGAACCGGCGCAACCCGGACGATCCGCTGACTGCCATTGTGCTGGAAGCGCTTGAGGATAAAGTTGATCTGGCCTGCAAAATCGCCGCCGCCCAGACCAGCATGCAGCCAAACGCTTCTGACGATTAAGCGCTGCACACGCAGAGCATATGATTTACCCAAAGGATCTTAGCGCTGGTGCAGTGTCAGCGCGGTGCCCAGAAACATGGTGGTGAGCAGCACGGCATAATACCCGCCCGCCCCCAGCATCGGCATCACAGCCGCACACAAAAGCGGCCCGATGATCGAACCCAGACCAAACAGCAGCAACAGCCCGGCCGCCGCGGCGACACGCTCGCCAGGTAAAACCGCATCATTGGCGCGGGCCGAGGCAACGGCATAGATGGGAAAAGCCGCCGCCCCCATCAGTGCCGCAGCAATCAGGCTGGCCGATGTGCCGACGGTCACCGCCCACCAGCCGACGATCGCCGCTGCAATTCCCCCGGCAAACAGACCACCCAACACCCGGCGGCGACCATAATGGTCCGAGATCCAGCCGATGGGGAACTGCATCACCGCACCAGCCCCCATCGTCACCGCCATGAAGACGCCGACACCGGCCACGCTCAAACCAATGCGCTGGGCGAAAACCGGCCCCAGCGTGAAGACTGTGGCCCAGGCTACCCCGGACAGAAACACCGCCAGCGCGCCAAGCGGCGCAATCTGGCACAGATGCCTGAGATTCAAGGGGTGCGGCGGCACCCCCTTGGGGGCAGCCCCCTTGCGCACCAGACAGACCGGCACCGCCCCAAGGGCAAACAGCACCGCCGTGACGATATATAGCCCCATCGACATCGGGCTGCCCAACGTCAGGATATATTGCGACAGCGTGATGGTGGCGATCTGCACCGTCATATAAATGCTGAAAATGCGACCACGCTCGGCATTCCCGGCCTTACCGTTGATCCAACTTTCAACGCCGACATCGAACAGCGCCATGGCATAGCCCGATGCAAAGCGTAAGGCCGCCCAAACCAGCGGCATCACCAGCAACGGGTGGATCAGGATCACGACAGCCAAGGCCAACAGGCAGACGGCAATAACGCGGATATGGCCAAAGCGGCCGATTGAAACATGACCTTTGACCGCAGCGGCGGAAAAGCCCGCGTAATAGCAGGCCATCATCAACCCGATCGAACTGGTCGAAAAGGCTGACATGTTGGCCCGGAGGCCGACAATATCATTCTGCAGCCCATTGGCGACCTGGCCAAAGGCGACCGACAGTAAAACCGCAAAGATCGAGAAATCAAACGCGCGCAAAAGAGGCATCCTGACCCAAAGAAGGCGGATGCTTTACGAAGCCTCGCGCTTTTGCGCAACGCCCTGCAGCGAGGAAAGCACGTCATAAGACAACCGGAACGGGGAGTTGGTCATTTTGTCCGGCTCTTTAGGCCCAGAGCTGTCTGACAACAGCGCGGTCGTCATCATGCTTGTTTCAAATTGCGCCATCAGGGCAATGGATTGCGCCCCAGACAATTGTTGGCTGGTCACAGACGGGGTGGTGTTCTGGGCCACGGCGGTGATACCGGCGGTCGATGGCTGGCTGGTCGCCCAGGCATAAACCTCGTTAACCGATTTGGCCGAGCCATCGCTGTGATAGAATACGCTCTTGTTAGCGGCGGCGGCCTGAGGAAAGGCATCAGCGGCCACCGCACCGGGCGAATGCTCGTTCATCGCCACCAGCCGCGAGGCAGAATCCGCCCCCAGGAAATGCGCGGCATAAAGCTCGCCATTGCTGACCGGGCGGCCCAGCGCGGTTTCCATCTTGCTTTTGCACTGATTGGCATATTCCCCGGCCATCAGTGCCGAGGTCTGCGGGTCAGAGCGTAAATCGAGAATAGCCTGCCGATCACCGGCATCGGCGACGTGATAGCGCCCGTCACTACCCTTGATAATCTTGGACGCGTAAGAGCTCAGCCCGTATTTACCGCCATTTTCCTTGACCAAACCCAGCCAGGTCTGCTCGACAAACTGGAACAGGCCCGACGCCGACGAAGTCGAAGCCTGCGCGCCGGACTTGAGGCCGGATTCGCGCACCGCGGTCTTGAGCAAATAGTCAAAGTCCGATCCCGTAGCAGCGCTGGCCTTTTGCAAGGCCGCCACCACCGAGGTTCGTGCTGCAGCATTTACGGCTTCAGCCGTCATATCCGGGTTCTCCCACCACGGGGTATATCACCCGAATAGGTTTTACAGACCGTTAACTAGAGTCTGGACAGCCTGATCCAACGCATCCGCCTCATAGGGCACGGCAAAGCCGCGGCTCCACACCGGCGAGGGCCAGACGTCATCGTTTTCCTTGCGGGCAATAACGTGGACATGCAGTTGCTCGACCTGATTACCGATGACGCAGATATTAATCTTGTCACAACCAGTGAGTTTTTTCAGGTTTTCCCCAGCCCGGCTGAATTCTTCCGTCAGGGTCTGACGATCTTCGGGGGTAAGGTCAAAAAATTCGCTGACGTCGGTGCGGCGCGGCACCAGAATCAGCCACGGGAACCGCGCATCGTTCATCAGAAGGACACGCGACAGCTTCCAATCAGCGATAAACGCCGTGTCGGTCGCCAATTGCTCATCTATGGTAAAGTCCATGGGGCCAGTCTATCAGAATTGTGTCGGCAAATACGACAGTAAATTCAGTCGCATGGCAAGCACAACCAGATAACAGGCGTAAGCCCCGATCAGAACCATGGCGCGCGGGGCGGTCAAACGCCAGCCCGACGCCACGGTTAGCCCAAGCAACACAGGCAAAACGGCCAGCGCGATCAAATCGATGGCAAAGGTTCCGGTGACCGGCAACGGGGTGAACAAGGCCACCAGACCGGGTGCCAAAGTCAGATTGAGCACCCCCGCACCGACGATCTGACCAAAGAAAATATCCGCCCCGCTGTGCCGGGTGCCCGCCCATAACACCACGGCCTGGGGCCCCGCCAGACACAGCGCCACCACGCTGACGCCCAGAGCAAATTGCGGCAGGTGGGTCAGCCGCGCCATGGCAAGCGCACCCGACACCGTCAAATGGCCCGCCATCATAATGGCGATCATACCCAGCAAAACGACAAACAAACCGACCGTGATATCGAAACGGGTAACACCCAAAGCCATCACATGCGCGCGGGCGTGAACCTCGGCCACCGAATGTTTGGCCACCCGCCGCCGGTCGGTCAGGTGTACCAGCGCAGTGTATCCGCCATAGAGCAGCAGCAACAGCACCCCGCCGAGGCGGCCCCATCCGCCCCCGATCAGCAAAAGCAGCAACCCAATCAGGGCGATAAGCAGCACAACACCACCATCGCGGATCACCACCTTGGGCGGACAATCCAGCGGCCGAAACAGCGCCACAGCCCCGACAATGACCGACAAAAGCGCGACCACGCTGCCAAAGATGCCGCCCAGAGCCAGCTCGGTGCCACCCAGCGCATGGGCCCGCACCAGCAAAAACAGCTCGGGCAAGGCCGCCGAGCCAGACATCACCACCAGACCAATAACCAGCGGGGTAAAGCCCAGCTCCTGCGCCAGCAAGGCCGAGCCACGCGAAACCGCCATGCCGCCAATCGCAAACAGCACCGCGCCACAGGAGAGAAACAGCAGGGAAACCACCATAATCGCCGACCGGTCTATAAAATTGCACAACCCGCAAACCGCATAGATTGTAAACAGCTACCATAACCACCAAAGATGCTCAAACAAGATATGACGTTGTGTCAACTTTATTGTAAAAACCCTATGACGAAAGCGGATGACGACGCCCGCGCTTTGCGGCATGTTCCAGGGGGTAACGTAGCAAACTCAAGGATCATACAATGGCCATTGCCTCTTTTGCTGGCGGCTGTTTCTGGGGCGTTGAAGCACTGTTCCGCGCCGTTCCGGGCGTAACGGATGCCGTGTGCGGCTATGAAGGCGGGCATACCGAAAACCCGACCTATAAAGAGGTCTGTACCGATAAGACCGGTCACGCCGAAACGGTGCAGGTGAGCTTTGATCCGGCGGTGATCAGTTTTGACGGACTGCTTGATGCCTTCTTTGGCGGGCACAACCCGACCACACTGAACGAGCAGGGCGTCGATAAGGGCACGCAGTACCGCTCGGTGATCTTCTGCCACGATGCCGAACAGGAAGAGATCGCGCGGGGCAAGGTTGTCGCGCTGACGGAGGCCAAGATCTTCACCAAGCCGATCGTCACAGAGATCGTTCCGGCGGTAAAATTCTGGCCCGCGGAAGAGTATCATCAGCGCTATTTCGAAAAGCACCCGGATGAACAGGTCTGCCACATCGGCGGACACTGAAACGAATAGCAAAAAGGCGGCCGGTGGCCGCCTTTTTTTCTTATCCGGATAAACCGCTTAATACCATTTCAGCAGTTTGACGTCACTTACGCCACCGACATCGGCAGTAAACGCTTTGATGTCCGCGATCGAGCCATCGGTGCCGTGGAAGTGATAGGGATAGACACGCTTCGGTGCAAAATCCTTCACCCATTTGGCGGCGGCTTCAATCGTCTGGGTATAGGGCAGATTCATCGGCAGGAATGCCGCGGCAATGTTGGGCAGATGAGCGATCTCGGGCGTTTCTTCGGTATCGCCCGCCACATAGATGCGTTTGCCACCCAGCGTCAGAATATAACCGTTGCCGACACCTTTGGGATGGAACTGCAACCGCTCCGCCGTGATGTTGTAAGCAGGCACCGCCTCGACCGGAATGCCATCAACATCCGCCGTATCACCATTGGCCATCACTTTGGTTTTGGCCTTCAGATCATCGGGCATGGCATCGAACACCGCCTTGGGTGCCACGATCGGTGTGTGGGGACCGCTTAAATGACGCAATACCGCGACGTTGAAATGATCAAAATGGCCGTGGGTAACAAAGATTACATCCGGCTTCTGCCCGGCAAAGGGCTTGACCGGATCTTCGCCATCGGGGCTGCCGACACCGGGGGCCGGATCGATCAGGATATGCTTGCCGTTCCACGTCAGTGACAGCGAGGCATGGCGAAAAGCATGCACCGCAATGCCGCCACCGTCCGCCGGGATCATATCATCGGCAGGCGCAGCGGCCACCGCCGCCAGCATCGCCGCAGCAAGTAGAGTTGTCAGCATCATCACACCTTCAGAAGTTCAGCACCGGTTAAAAGTTCAACGCTTTGCCATCGGCGGCCAGCGTTGCTTCATGCATCATTTCCGACAGTGTCGGATGCGGGAAAACCGTGTGGGCAATTTCGGCATCGGTCAGCTCGCCCGCCATGGTGATGCAGAAGCCTTCGATCAGCTCGGTCACCTCGGTGCCGATCATATGCGCCCCCAAAAGCGCGCCGGTTTCTGCATCATAGACCGTCTTGATCAGACCTTCGGGTTCGCCCAGCGCAATCGCCTTGCCGTTACCGACAAAGGGGAAGCGGCCAACCTTGATCTTCTTGCCCGCCGCCTTGGCCTTGGCTTCGGAAAGACCAACCGAGGCGATCTGCGGCGCGCAGTAGGTGCAGCCCGGCACCTGACCGTGGTTGAGCGCATGCGGCTTCAGCCCCGCAATCTTTTCGGCGACGATAACGCCTTCATGCTCGGCCTTGTGCGCGAGCCAGGGCGGATTGGTCAGATCGCCAATGGCATAAACGCCCGGCACCGAGGTGGCACCATAAGCATCGACCACGACATGGCTGCGATCGACCTGAATGCCAAGGGCTTCAAGGCCAAGGTTTTCGACATTACCAACGATACCGACCGCAACGATGACACGATCAACGGTCAGGGTTTCGGTCTTGCCGTCTTTGGCCTTCAGCGTGGCGGTGACGGTATCTTTGCCTTTTTCGAGCTTTTCGACCGACGTTGCCGCCTTGATTTTCATGCCCTGCGCCACAAACGCCTTGTGGGCCAGGCCGGAAATCTCCTCATCCTCGACCGGCAGAATGCGGTCGAGCACTTCGACCACCGTCACCTCGGCCCCCAGCGCATTATAGAAGCTGGCAAATTCAATACCGATAGCACCCGAGCCGACAACCAGCAGCTTCTTGGGGAAGACATCCGGCGTCATGGCTTCGCGCGCCGTCCAGATCAGCTTGTGATCGGGCTCCAGCCCCGGGAAAACCCGCGGGCGCGAACCGGTGGCCAGAATGACGTTCTTGGTGGTGTAATCCGCCACGGTGCCATCAGCCGCGGTCACCGTCACCTTGGTCGCGGCAGCAAGCTTGGCCGTGCCGTTGATCACGGTGATCTTGTTCTTTTTCATCAGGAAGCCGACACCCGCCGACAGCTTGCCCGCTACGGTGCGCGAGCGTTTAACGATCTTTTCCAGATCGAAGCTGGTGTCTTTGGCAACGAAGCCAAATTCACCGGCCCGCTGCATCAGCCGCCAGACCTCGGCCGAACGAAGCAGCGCCTTGGTCGGAATGCAGCCCCAGTTGAGGCAAACCCCGCCCAGCTTGTCACGCTCCACCACCGCCGTTTTGAGGCCAAGTTGCGAAGCACGGATAGCCGCGACATAGCCGCCGGGGCCACCACCGATCACGATCACATCGAAGGAATTGGTATCAGCCATTGAACACACCTATGATCAGGACACTGACGAAGGTCAGCATCAGCATTGTGAAATAGCCCAGAGCCAGTATGGTGCCCTTGGTCACCGTAGCGAGCCAGCTCTGCCCGTAAAAACGCCGAAGCGAAAGTACCAGATAGAGCAGAAACCAGAGAAAAAAGGCCCCGGCGACCAGCTTACGATTGAAGTCCTGAGCCAGATAGCCGCCCATCAGGGTGGCAACAAAAGAAAAACTGTGCAGGTTGAGCACAAAGATCAGATGGTCGACAAAGAAGAAATCTTTACGCCGGCCAAGATACAGAACCCATAACAGCAGCGCGAGCGCGGGCAGAAACAGCACCATCGCCCGGGGAATCCATTCGGTCAGCGTGCCATTCAGTGCCGCCGGATCAGTCGATAACTTACGCAAGGTTTCCATAAGGGCACGACCGGCCCAATCGTTCTTCGCTTCGGTCTTTCTGACGTCATCATCATTCAGCAGCTTTTGCAGGCTCTGCACCGCCGGGTCAGACAGAGAATTATGCACCGCACCGAAAGGCGCAAAGAAAACCGGTTTGAGGGTAAACCTGCCTTTGTCTGCTTTTTCTTCCACCCCCACAGAAACCGTGGAGCCACTGCTGTGCCCATCGACAACCGCCATCTGCATGATGGCAATATGGCCGAAGGACAGAATGACAAAGAAGAACAGCGAAATGAACAAATAAAGCCGCACCGCAGGCACGTAACTTTGCGAGCGCCCCTCACGGAAAGCCAGCGGCAGTTCGCCGGGCTGAAACATCAGCGCCCACGCGGTACGCAGTATCCGGCTGTCAAAGCTGATGATGTCGTTCAGGAATTCATGCAGCAAGGTGCCGACACGGCGCCGATGCGTATTAGTCGACTGACCGCAATGGGCGCAGTATGGCCCCAGCAGCACACTGTGACAGTTAGGGCATGTCTGTAGCACGACTTCAGGGTCACCCCCTGCAGGACATGCCCCACGGCCATCGACCTTGACCTTCATCTTTAAACCTTACAGCAGCATGGTTGCAGGCTGTTCGATATATTGCTTGAAGACCTGCAGGAAGCGCGCGCCCGCGGCCCCATCGGCGATGCGATGATCCAGCGCCAGCGTGACCGACATGACCGTTGCCACAACAATCTTGCCATCTTCGACCACCGGGCGTTCTTCACCGGCACCAACCGACAGGATGGCCCCCTGCGGCGGATTGATGATCGAGGAAAACTGCTTGACCCCGAACATGCCGAGGTTGGAGACCGAGAAGGTGCCTCCCTCATATTCGCTGGGCTTCAGCTTGCGGTCTTTGGCGCGGGCCACCAGCGATTTAACCTCATTGGAAATCGCCTTGAGCCCCTTGGTTTCCGCATGCGGAACAATCGGCGTGATCAGCCCGGTGGGCAGCGCCACCGCCACGCCGACATCGGCATGCTTGTGGCGCAGAATGGCGGCCTCGGTCCAGCTGGTGTTGACTTCCGGCACCGCGATCAGTGCCTGTGCCACCGCCTTGATAACGAAGTCGTTGACCGACAGCTTGTAACCGTCCTTGGGTGCGGCGGCATTCAGCGCAGCGCGCACCGCCAGCAACGCATCAAGCTTACAGTCGATGGTGATGGCCACATGCGGGATCTGCGAAGCGGCCGTGGTCAGACGCTTGGCAATCGACTTGCGCATGCCGTCATTGGGCAGTTCGTCATAGTCTTCCGGCTTGTAGAACAGCTTGGCATCCGGCAGCGCACCAACCGACGGTGCCGCAGCGGCGGCAGGCGCGGCGGCTTTGCTGACAGGAGTACTGGCAGCAGCCTCAACATCGGCCTGCACAATACGCCCGCGCGGACCGGTGCCCTTGACGCTGGACAGATCAACGTTTTTCAGCGCGGCAATACGCCTGGCCAGCGGCGATGCCAAAATGCGGTCAGATGCCGGTGCCACCGGCGCCGCGGTGATGGCAGGGGCCACGGCCGGGGCAACCGGTGCCGCCACGGGGGCCGCAGCAGGTGCAGCCGGGGCGGCTTTAGGCGCCGGCGCAGCAACCGCATCCACAGCAGAAGCGTCTTCGCCTTCTTCAAGCAGAATGGCAATCGGGGTGTTGACCTTGACCCCTTCGGCCCCTTCAGCAATCAGAATCTTGCCGATTTTACCTTCGTCGATGGCTTCAAATTCCATCGTTGCCTTATCGGTTTCGATTTCGGCAATGATGTCGCCGGAGCTGACGGTATCGCCCTCTTTGACATGCCATTTAGCAAGCTTGCCCTCTTCCATCGTCGGCGAGAGTGCAGGCATCAAAATCTGCGTAGCCATATATCAACTCCGATAGCAGACAGCTTTGGCCGCGGCGACGATGTCATCCACCGTCGGCAGCGCCAGCTTTTCCAAATTCGAGGCATAAGGCATCGGCACATCTTTGCCGGTAACCTTGGTCGGCGGGGCGTCAAGCTCATCAAAGGCCTTATCGACCACCTGCGCCACAATCTCCGAACCAATCGAGCATACCGGCCAGCCCTGCTCCACCGTCACCAGACGATGGGTTTTCCTCAGGCTTTCGATCACCGTGTCGGTATCGAGCGGGCGCAAGGAACGCAGATCAATCAGCTCGGCCTCGATGCCGTCTTTGGCAAGGATTTCGGCCGCTTCGATGATCTGGCCCACCGTGTAGGAATACGCCACCAGCGTGACATCCTTACCCGGTTTGAACACCCGCGCCTTGCCAATCGGCAGCACGTAATCATCCAGCTTGGGCACGTCGAAGCTGCGGCCGTAGAGAATTTCGTTCTCAAGCACCACCACGGGATTGGGATCGCGGATAGCGGCCTTCATCAGCCCCTTGGCATCGGCAGCGAAATAGGGCGCAATCACTTTAAGCCCCGGAACCTGTGCATACCAGGACGAATAATCCTGACTGTGCTGGGCCCCCACGCGCGCCGCTGGGCCATTGGGGCCGCGGAACACGATCGGGCAGTGCATCTGACCGCCGGACATATAACGCGTCTTGGCTGCCGAGTTGATGATCTGGTCAATCGCCTGCATGGCAAAGTTCCAGGTCATGAATTCGATGATCGGCTTTAAGCCGTTGAAGGCAGCACCGACGCCAAGGCCCGCAAAGCCATGCTCGGTGATCGGCGTATCGATGACGCGCTTCGCCCCGAATTCATCAAGCAGGCCCTGACTGACCTTATAGGCACCATTATATTCGGCCACCTCTTCGCCCATCAGGAAGATGGTGTCGTCGCGGCGCATTTCTTCGGCCATGGCATCGCGCAACGCATCGCGCACGGTCTGGGAAACATATTCCGTACCCGGCGGAATTTCCGGATCTGCGGCCAGCACCAAAGCAGGGGCTGCCGGGGCGGGTGTGTCGGAAACCACCGGGGCGGCAGCCGCCGGTGCCGCGGCCACAGGGGCAGATGCCGCCGGGGCCGCGCCCGCTTCCTCGCCATCGGCCAGAAGTTCAGCGATGGGGGTGTTGACCTTGACCCCTTCGGTGCCTTCGGCAACCAGAATACGGCCGATTTTACCTTCATCGACCGCTTCGAATTCCATCGTCGCCTTATCGGTTTCGATTTCGGCGATAATGTCGCCCGACTTGACGGAATCGCCTTCTTTTACATGCCATTTGGCGAGCTTGCCCTCTTCCATCGTCGGCGAGAGCGCGGGCATGAGAATTTGCGTAGCCATCAGATCATTACATCCGTGTAGAGTTCACTGGCCTCGGGTTCGGGGCATGTCGTGGCAAAGTCAGCCGCAGCGGTCACCACCTTGCGGACATCCTTGTCGATCGCCTTCAGCTCTTCTTCAGTGACAAGGCCGCGCGCCTGCAGCTTTTCACCCAGCGTATCGATGGGATCATGCTTCTTGCGCATATCCTGCACTTCGTCATGCGAACGGTATTTTGCCGGATCCGACATTGAATGACCGCGATAGCGATAGGTCTTCATTTCCAGAATCATCGGACCATTACCCGCCCGGCACCAGTCGGCCGCCTTGAGGCCCGCCGCATACACTGCTTCGACATCCATACCGTCGACTTCCTCGCCGGGAATGGCAAAGGAAAGGCCGCGGCGGGCAAAGCGGGTTTCGGCGCTGGCACGCGTCACAGCGGTGCCCATGGCGTACTGGTTATTCTCGATGATGTAGATCACCGGCAGCTTCCATAACGAAGCCATATTGAAACTTTCGTAGACCTGGCCCTGATTGGCGGCACCATCGCCGAAATAGACCAGCGCGACCGAGCCATCGCCTTTGTATTTATCGGCAAAGGCCAGCCCGGTGCCGAGCGAAACCTGCGCCCCGACAATGCCATGACCGCCGAAGAAATTCTTCTCGCGCGAGAACATGTGCATCGAGCCGCCCTTGCCCTTGGAATAGCCCCCCGAGCGCCCGGTCAGTTCGGCCATCACGCCATTGGGGTCCATACCGGCGGCCAGCATGTGGCCATGGTCACGGTAAGCGGTGATGAGCTGATCGCCCGGCTTTGTTGCAGCCTGCATGCCCACCACCACGGCCTCCTGACCGATATAAAGGTGGCAGAAACCGCCGATCTGGCCCATGCCATACAGCTGACCGGCGCGCTCTTCAAAGCGTCGGATGGTCAACATATCATGGTAGCACTGCTTCAGAGACTCAGGAGAAAGCGGCGCCACAGGGGTCACCGCAGGGTTCGTTTCCGTCATTTTCCGGCCTTTTTACTGCCTTGTCGTTGAACAAATCCGTCAACCAGAGTGGGGCAATACAAAACCTTTTGCCTCGCATTGCAAGATTTAAAAATAGAATAATTACAAAGTCCGTACTTTACGTAGGGCTACTCTACCATGACAGCGCAGAGACAATAATACACTCTTAAATTATTGTGGTGAGACGGGTTGTTTTTCACGAGGCACGGCAACCTGACCGTTGGCGCCATTCATCAGCTCGGTCCGCGCCAGCTCTTCGATCATATCGCGGTCATTGGCCTTCAAAAGGGCAATGCGGTGATCGAGCCGCGTCCGTTCGGTGGTGATTTGGGCCAGGCGATTCTGTTCGCCCGACAAAGAGACCTTGGCATGTTGCAGCGCAAAGTAGCCGCCCTCGCCCCACACCGCGTGATAGCCGAAATAAACGGCAAGCGCGGAGCCGAGCGCCGGCAGGAAGGCATAGCCGAAAAAACGGGAAAGGCTTTGCTTGAACATCATGTTGGCAAGCGAATCATAATCCGACTCGCTGGGTCAAGAAGAAAAAGCGCTGAACCAAAAGCGCCCACACAGAAAAAGAAAGCCGGGCTGCCCCAGAGCAAGGACAGCCCGGCTTGGTCTTTTAAGCCATTAGGCCTTCTTGAGCACGCTCTTGCCAGCGAACACGGCCTGATCGCCCAGCTGCTCTTCAATACGGATCAGCTGGTTGTACTTGGACAGACGGTCCGAACGGCACATCGAGCCGGTCTTGATCTGACCGCAGTTGGTGGCAACCGCCAGATCGGCGATGGTCGCATCTTCGGTTTCGCCCGAACGATGGCTCATCACGGCGGTGTAGCCCGCGCGCTGCGCCATTTCGACGGCTTCCAGGGTCTCGGTCAGCGAACCAATCTGGTTCACCTTGACCAGGATCGAGTTGGCAATGCCCTTCTCGATGCCCATCTTGAGGCGCTTGGAGTTGGTGACGAACAGATCGTCGCCGACCAGCTGAACCTTCTTGCCAAGCAGGTTGGTGATGGCAGCCCAGCCTTCGAAATCGTCTTCGGCCAGACCGTCTTCGATCGAATAGATCGGATAGTTGGCGCAGAGACCTTCGTAAACCTTGGCCATCTGTTCCGGGGTCAGGGTCTTGCCTTCGCCCTTGAGCTCGTAAACCTTCTTCTCGGCATTGAAGAACTCGGTCGAGGCCGGGTCCAGCGCGATGAAGACTTCTTCGCCCGGCTTGTAACCGGCCTTTTCGATCGCCTTGACGATGAACGACAGGGCTTCGTCGGCGCTCTTCAGACCGGGGGCGAAACCGCCTTCGTCACCAACATTGGTGTTGTGACCAGCGGCCTTCAGCAGGCCCTTCAGGGTCTGGAAGATTTCCGAGCCCATACGCAGGCATTCCTTGAAGGACGGTGCGCCCGACGGGGAAATCATGAATTCCTGGAAGTCGATGGGGTTATCGGCATGCACACCACCATTGATGATGTTCATCATCGGAACCGGCAGGGTGTTCGCCTTGGCACCGCCGACATAGCGATACAGCGGCAGGTTGGAGGTCGCAGCAGCGGCCTTGGCAACGGCCAGTGACACGCCGAGGATGGCGTTGGCGCCGAACTTGCCCTTGTTGGGGGTGCCATCGAGCGCGATCATGGCGCGGTCGATATGAACCTGGTCTTCGGCGTCAAGGCCGCACAGGGCGTCAAACAGCTCGCCATTGACGGCAGCGACGGCCTTTTCGACACCCTTGCCGCCATAGCGCTTCTTGTCGCCATCA
Source organism: Micropepsis pineolensis (assembly GCF_055392125.1). NCBI lineage: Bacteria > Pseudomonadati > Pseudomonadota > Alphaproteobacteria > Micropepsales > Micropepsaceae > Micropepsis > Micropepsis pineolensis. Next base: position 1,251,706 of record NZ_AP042408.1, on the reverse strand, counting down.
CGCAGTTCGACGGCTTCATGGGCACCGGTCGAAGCACCCGAGGGAACGGCGGCGCGGCCGAAGGAACCATCCTCCAGCGTAACGTCGACTTCCACGGTCGGTGTACCGCGGCTGTCCAGGATCTCACGTCCAACGATTTCTACGATTGCGGTCATGTGGAGGATACCTCGCGAAAATTTGGGAAAAATACGCGCCTGCTTTAGAGGAAGCGGCGGCAATTCTCAAGCGCGACGGAACCGCATCCCCCCGCCGTTAAAGCTCTACGGAAATCGGCTTTCAAAGAGAAGGAGTTGTCCGATGACACATTTCAAAGCGTTAAGCCTTGCCCTTTCTGGACTTATTCTAAGCGCTGCCGCGATGGCCGCCGATTCGCCAGCACCGCCCAATCAGCCGCCGCATCCGCACGCTGCCCGCCCCTTTGGACCCGGTGGCTGCATGGGCGGTTTCGTCAAATTAAGCCCGGAAGCCCGCATTATTCATATGCAGGACGTCAAAAAACAGGCCGACACCCTGACGGTAACCAAGTTCCGCGAAACCCGTAAGGCCGAATGCGACAAAATCACCGCCTTAAGCCCGGAAGCCCGCCAGAAATATGCCGAAGACCTCGACGCCAAGTGGAAGGCTCTGCCGGATTCGGAAAAGCTGAAACTCTATCACGAGGCCCTGAGCATGCGCGACCATATGCCCAACCATCAGGGTCCCGGAATGGAACATGGCAAGGGCCACGGTTTCGACCCCAATAAGGGGCCGGACGCCCATTAAATATTTCAGACACGGTCATTAAAGGATCCCCCGTGCCGACCACCGGTTACGGGGGATTGGCCGCTCTATTTAGGGCGGACAAGCGGGGTGATCTTCACCACCGAGCAGGTTGAAACCGACTGGGGCACCCGATTCTCGCCGGATCTGAGCGGCGTGACATCGGAATGGGCCACATACCCCGCCGAAGGGGTATCAAGACCAGAATAGGTCGAGCCATAATTTGCCCATGTGAAGCTATCCCCACCCTTCAGACACCCCTGTGCGCCACCTTGCGGCCCGTGAAGCAGCGCCGCATCCAGATTATCCTTTACCGCGTCGCAGCCGCCCGACAGCGAAAGATGATAATACTGACCGCTTGCATCCCGCACGATCACCGAGCTGGGCGTCAGCACTTTAAAATCCTTCACCACAATACAACGGCTGTCAGACGCCACCGGGGCTTCGGGCGTATGGATCAAAGACTTCGATAACGGTTTTTCCACGACGGAGCCGCCCACCATGACCGAAGCCATCGCCGGCGCACCAAGCGGTACCATTACCGGCACCATAGCCCCGATCAGGGCCATGGCGCCCCATGGCAGTTTCCCCACATTACCCTCCCCAACGCCGAGGCTTCCGGCACGCTGGCATTTGCCTCTATTTTTGTTTTGTATCGGCTGGTTTATCCGCCGCAGCCGGCCCGGCTTCGTCCTTTGCCTTTTTGGCCGCCTTGGCCTCGTGATAGGCTTTTTCCATTTCCGGTGTGTAGGCTTCGATCTTGGTAATCATGCAGCGGGCCCCCGGCGACGGAATGGTGCCACCACCATGGGGCACGACATAGTCGCCGCGATCAAGGCACGTGAAGCCGCCACCACCAGCCGAATGGAAGCTTAATCCCATGCTGAAGTCGAGATCCTGACACCAGCCAGCGACCGACAGCAGATATTTCTTGCCGAACACATCGTTGACGACAATCGTATGCTCGTCCCGCGAGCCCCAGCCATCAATGCGGTCTTTTTGCAGGCAAATGTTTTTGGCTGGCTTGGCGGCGTTGTCCTTGGCCGAGGCGGCATCGGGATCTTTTGCCGAGGCGACGCCCGCAACCAGAAGCAAGGAAGCGGCAATAGCAAAAAATTTCATGGCTCCAACTCCGTTATGGCGCCCCAGGGGATTTTTTACACCAAATGCGGGCCGCTCACAAATATAATGGTTTTAATCTACCGCCCCCCAAACGTATCAATTATACAATTTTTAATGTGTACTTTCATAAACACGGTTTCAATTTCTGCACCAAACCGTCACCATATAAGAAAGCTGAAACGCTGCTGCAGAGAGAACATCATGTCGCTATTAATTTGGCTGCTACTGGGCCTGATTGCCGGAATTGTCGCCATCTGGATCGCCGGGGGGCTGGCCATTGGCTGCCTGTTCGGTACCGGCTGCTTCACCCTGATCATCGCCGCCGCGGTCTGCGCCGTGGTCAGTTCAGTGCTGTTCAATGTCCTCGGCTTTCCGCTCTGGCTGCCGGTGCGCCCCTTTACGTCGCTCATCATCGGCGTGCTGATCGTCATGCTGATTTGCAGAATCTTCAAACACCGCCGGTAACCCCGCATTACCCCAATTTCGGTTTGCGGAAGGTGATGGCGTAGAATTCGTCATTACGGAAGAACTGCACCTTCACCTCCTCCATCTCTGGCGGAAGAAGGTCTGTGGGGAGTATAACCGGCACACTGCGGCGTTTAAAAAACAGCCCCGACAGCGGCATCTTTTCATAGACGTTCTGCACCAGCTTTTCGGTTTCGTCGGCGATCAGAATCCGGCAGCCCGGTTTGGCGACACGGATCATCTCGGCAATCGCCCGGGCCTTGTCGCTGAAAAAATTGATGCCGCCGCAATGGAACACCACATCCATCGAACCATCGGCAAAGGGTAACGCTTCGGCATTGCCCTCGATCAGCGTGGCCGGCACCCGCATGCGGGTCAGAAAGCGCTGCGCCGCCGCCAGCATGTCGCCGGACAGATCAAGACCGAAATACTGACAGCCGCGCGGCAGGTAGAAGAAATTCAAGCCCGTCCCAACCGATGTTTCCAGCACCCGATCCCCGGGTTTAATTTCCAAAAGATCGAGATAGAGCGCAAAATATTTACGCCGGTCGATGCCGGACAACGCAAAAAATACCCGCTGAAAATCATCATAAAGACCACCGATAGTCTGATAGAGCCGATGATATTTTTTATTAAGCCCCGCCACAACGGGGGCAAACCGAACGATGCCGTCGCGAATGGCAAAGCGCTCGCCTGCCGCCGAGATCAGAGCTTCCTCACCCAGTTTTTCTTCGACATGAAGCGCGGCGGCACGGAGCGGACTTTGCAGCAGGGTTACATCGCGCTTAGTCCACGGTGTAGCGCCTTTATATTCGACCGCATCCCAGGCCAGCAGCATCGCGCCCCCCAACACACACAGCCACGCATAGGCCGGACCGGTGGCAAAATAGGCGTCGAAATCGAGAAACTGAAACAGCGCCGCGCCATGGAAAATGCCAAGTCCAAGGGCGAACGCCACCACACCCGCACCCAGAACGCGTAACGGGTGGGCGTGCCCATTCCAGAACCACAACAGCACCGCCGCAACCCAATGCAGCAGAAACACCGCCACGACCGGGCCAAGGGTTGACGGACCGACGGCGGCCGGATCAATACCAAGTCCCCGCAGATCGGGTGCCGCAAAGAAAATCGTAAAAATCTCGTGCGGCAGCCGCGCCTTGATCAGCCCATAAACCGCCACCGCCCACAGTGGCAGCAGCAGCGTATCAGAAAAGCGCCGCAAGCCCGACAACCGATAGAGCAGGAAAGGCAGTACACTGAACGCCGCCGTGATCAGAAACAGCACCGGCTGATGCAGCAGGACCCCGGCAGAGCCAAGGCTGAAGAGTAGCGTCAGCACCAACAGCACGACAAAACCACGCAGCGGTGGCAGGGCGCCGGCCAGCCAGGTGGTCAGCACCAGTCCGGTCCAGACACCGATGCCCCCCTGAAGGAACCCCACACCGAAGACGGCGGTAACAATCCACGCCACGATTTGACGCCAGCGCGGTAAACGGATGTCGGTCATGATGGGTCGCCCTTTTAAAAACACCTAGCACCTACCAGCGCGATGCGGAACCGCCTGGCAGGCTATCCAGCGCATCGGCATTACGGCGCGCCCAATCGTATAACAGTTCAACGGCGTCGACTAAACGCAGGCCAAGCGGAGTAAGCTCATATTCGACGGCCGGTGGAACCGTGCCCTGAACGTGGCGGATGACCAGCTTGCGGGCCTCCATCTGCCGTAACGTCTGGGTCAGCATTTTCTTTGAGATATTGGGTAGCGAGCGCAGCAGCACACCGGTTCGCGCCCGCCCGCCATGCTTGGCATGCAACGTATGGAGAACCATACTCAGCCATTTGGTGGTAAACAGATCGAGGACACGTCTGGGCGCACAATCCTCGCGCCATGCGTCTTCCGGGCTGCCGGGTTTCATGGTGGGAACCTCCAGGTGCCTATGTCCCTGATTGGTGCCTTCTAGCATTTACCCCGGCAGCTGCCTAGCTTTGGTCTGAACATATTGGCCACCCCAGGAGAAAGACATGGCATCTACAGCATTGGTTGTCGGAACCAGCGGCATTGTCGGCAGCGCGACCGCCCATCTGCTGGCACAACAAGGCTGGACCGTTCTGGGGCTGGCCCGCCGCCCCACCGCACAGCCGGGGGTAACCCCGGTTGCCGCCGACCTGCAGACCTCTGCCAGCCTTGCCACGGCACTGGCCGGATTAAAGCCGGACGCCGTCTTCATCGCCACCTGGTCGCGTCAGACAACCGAAGCTGAAAACATCCGCGTCAACAGCACAATGGTGCGCAATCTGCTGGATGCGCTGCGCCCGGCAGGCAGTGTTCGTCATGTTGCGCTGGTTACCGGCCTTAAACACTATCTCGGCCCGTTCGAGGCCTATGGCAAAGGCGCACTGCCCCAAACGCCCTTCCGCGAGCAGCAGCAACGCCTTGACGTGCCGAATTTCTATTATGCGCAGGAGGACGAGGTTTTCGCCGCCGCAGCCCGCGATGGCTTTGGCTGGAGTATCCATCGTCCGCATACGATCATTGGTAAGGCGGTTGGCAATGCCATGAACATGGGCACCACGCTCGCCGTCTATGCCAGCCTGTGCAAGGAAACCGGTCGGCCGTTCCGCTTTCCCGGCTCCGCCGCACAGTGGGACAGCCTGACCGACATGACCGATGCCCGCCAACTGGCCCACCACATGCTGTGGGCCGCAACGACACCCGCCGCCCGCAATCAGGCCTTTAACGTCGTCAATGGCGATATCTTCCGCTGGAAATGGATGTGGGGCCGCATCGCCGACTGGTTTGGTCTGCAGCCAGCCCCCTTTGACGGAACCATCCTGCCGCTGGAAACCCAGATGGCGAACGATGCCGGATTGTGGCGTGATCTTGCGGGCCGCCATGGCCTGGCTGAACCAGACCTTGGCCGACTGGCTTCACCCTGGCACAGCGATGCCGACCTTGGTCGCCCGATTGAAGTCGTTACTGATATGAGCAAAAGCCGCCAGCTTGGCTTCACCGGCTATCAGACGACCGACCTCGCCTTCTTCGATCTGTTCGCACAACTGCGCCACGACCGGCTTATTCCCTAACCAGACAACAACCCTGGGCCGCATTAGAGCATCGGCACACCTAATGTGTGGCGATAAGAATTCTGTATTGTCCTATTGACCCTGGAAAATGTCTGAGTAATCGTTCGCAGCACGTCGAGCGTGTAACCGGATACGTGAAAGGGTTGCAGCAGGGTCGCAACGCCTATCGAGAACGCATGTGACGGGTCAACAGCCCCAAAACGAACACACAATACATAGGGAACGTTATGGAAACGAAAAAGGAATTTATGCGGGGTTCTGCGCTCGCACTTGTACTGATAGGTAGCACGCTGGTGGTGTCTGCGCAGGCAGCCGAGTCTAACCTCAAACGGCCATCTGCAACCTGTGATATTTACGCCGCAGCTGGCACACCTTGCGCCGCCGCACACAGCACGACACGCGCCCTTTACGCCGCCTATAACGGCCCGCTTTATCAGATCCTGCGCGCATCAGATGGCACATCGCTGGATATCGGCGTGGTGCAACCATCCGCACGGGATGGCGGCGGTTATGCGGATGCAGCAGCCCAGGATCGCTTCTGCGCGGATACATACTGCTCCATCTCCATTCTGTATGACCAGTCCGGCAAGGGTAATGACCTGAAACAGTCCCCACGTGGTGGGTTCGATGGTCCGGCCTTAGGTGGTTTCAATAACCTGCCGCTGGCCGATATGGCGCCCGTTACGGTGATGGGGCACAAGGCCTATGGCATTTTCATTGCGCCGGGCATGGGGCTGCGCCTCAACGATGCCAAAGGTACCGCCGTCGACGATCAGGCAGAGGGCCTCTACTGGGTCATCAATGGCCAGCATTTCAACAATGGCTGCTGCTTTGATTACGGTAACGGCGAGATCGACAGCCGTGACGATGGCAACGGCACGATGGAAACGCTGTATTTCGGAAATTCTTCCGGCTGGATACACGGGATTTTGCCCGGTCCCTGGATCATGACCGATCAGGAGAACAATCTGGTCGGCTGCGTCAATGACGATAAATCACAGCTTTGCCCGGACCTTCCGGCGATCAAATCGCGCTTTGCCACCGCCACGGCCAAGGGGGAACCGCGCCGCTGGGCGATGGCGATCGGCGATGCCCAGAACGGCCCGCTGAAGGTGACCTATGACGGCAAGCGCGTCGACGGCACCTATGATCCGATGCGCAAACAAGGTGCCATCCTGCTTGGCAATGGCGGCGACAACAGCAACGGCTCGCAGGGAACCTTCTACGAGGGTGCCATCACGGCAGCCGGAACCTATCCGACAGATAAGACCGAACAAGCCGTTCAGGCCAATATCGTGGCAGCGGGGTATGATCTGCCATTGGTTAGCCTGTCTGCCACCGGGGCGGAAAAAACACCGACCGGTCTGCAAACATTTTCACCGGGAAGCACGCAGAAAACCACTGTCACCTTCACAAATGTCACCGGCAAACCCGTATCTTACATCAAATTCGGCATTTCCGTACCAAAGGGCTGGAACGCCACCGTGTACGGTACAAACCGGAAAGAATTTGTAATCAACGATACGGTGGCCCCGGGGGCCAGTGTCCAGACGGCTTTCACGATTACCTCCGGCAAATCAGCCTTTAACGGCGATATCATTGCCAATGTATCCTGGCTGCAAGGCAAGGACGTGCGTAATGCGACCGCAACAGAAAAGGTTCGCAATACCAGCCCGATCAAGATCAACGAATTCCGGGTCAGCGACGGCAGCAGCAACCCAACCAATGGCTTTATCGAACTCTATAACGCCTCGAACAAAGTGACCGATATTTCCGGCTGGTCTCTGACCGAGCATGCCGGCGGGGATGCCATATTCTCCCAAATAGCGGTTCCTGCCGGTACGAAACTGGCGCCCCATGGCTTCTATTTACTGGGGCTAGCAAATTCAGGGCTGGTCATTCCGGCAGCGGCACAGGACACCACCCTCTATGTGCGCAGCACCGATGGCATGAAGGTTGGCGACACCATCACGGTCGGGACCGGGGCACAGGCCGAGACACGGAAAATCGCCAGCCTTGGAACCGCCGCGAGTGGTGCAACGCCCCTTTGGCAGCCGGCAGAAACGCCGGAACTGACGATACCGGCCGGTTCGGATACTGTTCCGGTTACGGATGTCTCTGGTTTCCATGTCGGGGAAAAGGTCGCATTAGGCTATGGCGCCGTATATCCGGTAACCGGCAGAGATGTTGAAAAATACGAAGTAGCAACAATCACGCAAGTCGGCAAAGCGGGCACGCAGGGCTATCTGGAAGCCAATGCGCCAGCAGGATCCACCAACATTCAGACGACAGACATTCAAAACATCTCTGTCGGCGACCAGATCCGTCTGGATATCGACAGCAAGGGTCACGGGATCGAAACCGTCACCGTCAAAAGCGTCGGCACCCCTGCCTTGCGCAGCTATGTGGCGACCGATACCAAGCCGAACACAAATGAAATTGAAGTTGGTAACGCGCGCAACTGGTGGGGCGGTCCCAAACTGAACTACAGCGTTGGGGGTAAACTGATTGTCGGAACACCCGGCAATATGCAGACCGTCACCATCACAAAGATCGAGCCGAAGGATAAAACTGCCCTGCTGCGGTTTGAACCTGCTTTATCCGCATCACATATTCGTGGCGAGGATATTGTCGAGCTTGGCAGCGGCATAGAACTGACCGCACCGCTGCGTTTCAGCCATGCTGCCAACCTGCCCTTCAGCGCGCGCGGCACGGGAATTCGTTTTACCCCGGCAAGTCAGTTTGCCCATTCGGCGAACGAGCCCGTCAGGGCACTGGGAACCGGCATTACGCTGGATAAGCCCCTCCTGCAAAACCATCCGGTTGACGCGGTGGTGCAGGATGCTGCGGTGACATCCGCAGGGTATCAGGGCACCAGCAAACCGAACCAGTGGTTTGGCGGCCCGGCCTTGTCGATAAACTCCGGCAGCATGGTGCTGCGCGATGCCCATAACAATGTCGCGGACAGCTTAAATTACGGCCATTACGCCAACAATGGTAACACGGTTGATCCGTGGGCGGCAGAAGGCTATCAGGCGATTTCCGGGGAAGGTAAAAGCGGTTGCTTCGTTGTTACCCCCGGCTCTCCGATCAGCTTCCCACCACTGACGGGCATACAGGGCAATGTCAGTGCCGGGCGCCTGCCGGACGGTGCAGATAGCGATAGCAACTGCAACGATTTTCATGTGCCTGCCACGATGCAATTGCTGACAGATGCGCAAACCGGTGCAAAGAACCTCAAGGTTTCGGATGCACACGGCTTCCATGCGGGCCAGACGGTTATCGTGGATGATGGCGATGCGCGGGAAATCGTGAAGATTGCCGAAGTCGGTTCTGCCGGGGCTGCAAATCTGCGTCTTGCTACCGAGGCGGGGAAAAACACCCTACCGGTTTCCGACAACAGAAGCTTTAACGACGGCGATGAGATCACCATCGGTCAGGGTTCTGATTATGAGACCGCGGTTATCGCCAAACGCGGCCATGGCCCGGGCGGAGAGGAAATAACACTCCGTACACCGCTGAAATTTTCCCATGACATCGGCGCACAAATCTCTGGCACCGGGATCACGTTGGAAAAGCCACTCAGCAAACCGCACGCAAAGACCATAATGGTCATCAGCGATATGCCAACACCTGGCACAAAGAACAGCTACGCCGGTGAAAAATAAAACAGTATCTGCATGACTTTGTTGAAACGGCCGGGAATAACACTCCCGGCCGATTTCATGGATAACATCCTCAGGGGCAGTCCTGTCAGTTTACGCCAGAATGATCCGGCAGATACCGGCTCTCTGGCCCCCGGATTTGCATGGCCCCCCGGATTTACATGGCCTGTATGGCAGCGGCGCGTGCACCACAGCCCGCTATGGCAGTGGTCACCGAATTACCTCAAAGGCAGCCCGCGCAGCGCTGAATGCATGGCTTCGGCGCATCCCAAAGCCGCCAGCGAGCACATGCGATCCCAAGTTTTTTTCAACTTAGGAACCAGGGAACAACCCAGAGACGTCTACGTATTTGAAAAGAATGGTGGGCGCGACAGGGCCCGCCCGCGCACAGCGGGCAAGCAACATGAAACAATCCCGCTCGCGCGAGATTACCGATAATGCAGATTTTGTGGAAATGGTGGGCGCGACAGGGATTGAACCTGTGACCCCTCCCGTGTGAAGGGACCTGCTCGGCACAAAAAAGCCAGACTTTCCGTCAATTACGCGCTAAGAAATAAGAACAAAGGGCATCCATACGCGGAACAAAAAAGAACGTAGTCCCAAGATAATCCCAACACGCCAACCCAGCTTCGGCCTATCGGATGGCACACAGAGCAATCGTCTTCAGTCACAACATGTTTGTCCCAAAAGGACTAACATTTTAATAGTATCACATTGTTTCAAATACACATTTAAAAATTAACCCGCACGCCCCCAGTCCCATTTATTGCGAAATGGGACCAACACCTTAGCGTCCAGAGGCTTCCATTTTGTACCACTGCAAGCCGAAACACTACCCAAGAAGCGTAGATCAGCGATTGGCATCAGACAAACGATCTCACATGGGTGTGTTGAGGACAACACTGCAGACAGATTAATAATCTACGCCTTCTTGACTCTGCGCATGACCAGCAGGTGCGGATGCGTGAGCCTTACCCTTGCCTGAGGGGGCCGCAACCGCACTGACCGTAGGTTTAGCCGTTTCAGATAACTGATCGGCCTTAGCCTTATCGCCCAGAGCTTCTAATGTAAAAGCTTCCGCTGTCAGCATCTCACGCATAGCAACAGCAAAACGCACGTTCAATGCCGTCAGACTTTTTTCAGGATCACCAGCAGGGGCCGCATCACTCTTCGCACCTTTGCTCAGAGGATTACTCAGCCCCGCAAACTGCGCATATCCAGGCTGCATCAATAGAGTGCAACCACCAACTAATGCAGCCGCAGCCACCCATTTCACTTTACGCATCGTATTCCCCTTCTTTTTAATTAGTTTACTTGTTTCGTGCCAGCAGTTGGCTGCTGATTTCCTGCGCCACTTCTTTTGCGGCTAATGTCAGCGCATTACGCTGCGCAACCTGCGCATCAGGCCCGAGCCCGGAATATTGCACCGGTCCAACCGATGCGATGGTGCGCGGCAACACGCCAGACACATCGTTCACCTGCGTGCGCACGGAAACATACACCCGCGCCATGCCACTAACCGGATCAGTATCTTGCATGCCAACGTCCAAGGTACCGGTCGCAAAGATAGTCACACCACACTTTTTAGCGGCTCCGAAAACGCCTTTGCGCAGTTCCCCTGACAGAATATCTGTATTGGAAAACGCGGCATACGCAGTCTCAGGTTTCGTACCGCCACACTGGGCACTGATGTCACGATAATCATAAACATCAATGGAATTGGCAGAAAAAATCTGAGACATGGTTGCATTCATGTCTTCCGGTGAAGAAACCGCATAGGTCACGACATCGGCTTGACGGACACTATTTCCACCTGTCGTCACAGTCGATTCACGGTTAGCGGTTGAGGTAAGGCTAGCATTTTTTCCAGACAAACTGCCGGACTGTTTACCGGACACCCGCTCGGATGACACATTGACCTGTGTCTTACGCGTATCAAATTGCTTTACCGCACTGGTGGTCCTGGCAACGAACAGGAAGGAGATGGCCGTCTTAGCTTGCGGTGCAGCCGCGTTAGAATTACCTGATGCGGAATGGCTGATTATATCGTCAATCTGGTTGGTATTCACCGAGACACGAACAACAACATAATAGCTTTTCTCTTCCTTTTTAAAACCTTCCTCAAGCACGACGGGTTGTGAGACATAACTTGCCAAATGCGCTTTAATCTCTGCCTCGGCACGCTGATAAAGCTGAAACTTTGCTGCAGACAGCCCAGCAGAATAACGGTTTAGGGCATCAATTTCTGCCAATTGCAGAACATTTTCCCGAACAGCACTATCGACTTTACTTGAGAACACACTACCGCTGTATGGAACAGATGCGGTTCCCTGTACATCGACAATCTCGGCCAGCGCGGCAGGAGATAATGCACACAGAGAAAAAAGCCCGAGGGCGCTTAGTGTGGTAATACGAATTTTGGCGCTCATATCATTTCTTTTCATGGTGTGATTACATCATCACTTACCGGCAGAGGGTCAGAAAACTAGGCATACGCATAATCTGCCCCGGATCACCATCAACAAGCCATTGCCGGTTCCAGTCTTTGGAAGGAACATTAAAATTCTGGGTTATCTGATCTGATATGGTGAGAAGGGATTCTTCAAATGCAGCGGTATCATCAGGCTCACTTCCCTTTGGCATGACTTTGACAAACGGATATTTGAAGGATGCAGCGAGAATGTTTTGCCCTGACAATGGCTGTTCAACCCGCACATCGAGATAACTGGCATAAGCCCAGGCTGAAGCTGCATCCGTTTCCGATACCGGAACCTTCCGGGCATTCGTCAACGTCAAATGAATGCGATAATCCGGCGGTGGAAGTTTCAGATTAAAGACGTCACCGTTTGCGAAGCGAAGTGCCATCGCGCCGCCAATAACCTGATCGCTCGCATGTGGCAAAACCGGAATGTTGCTGTTTTTCGACAGATAACGCTCGAATGCACTGACAAGCAGTTCTGAAGCCCGGCGGTCATCTATATTGCTGCCAGTCAGTGTCGCCGCGGCGGCAGGCGCAATTTCACTGGAAACAATCTGCACTCGCGTTCCGAAACTACGCTTAGCAGCAATGCGACGCAGTGCTGATGCAAACTCTTTCAGGAACAGACCGCTGTCTGGATCATATAGCGTGGTAAAATTCTGTTCGATCTGCGAAGCGCTTATTTCCCCACGCACGGCATCTATGCGCTCGACACCAAAAGGATAGGTCGCGACAATCTGTTTACTGGTGTAATCGAACAGTAGCAATTCCGCCTGCAGATTGACTGCGATTTTTGATAATCCACCCAAGCGCTCGATCCCGACATTCTCCCATGTCAGCACAACAGCCAACGCTAAAGAGTCGCCAGCCTGGACGTTTCCCAAGTCGGTTGAGATGGTCAGATTAGGCAGATTTTGCGCCCGTGTAACGGCTAGCAACGCCGCATTAAAAGTACGCGCCGTGGCGCCATCCATCAGTTTGGATGAATAGGGAAAGTCCTGCGCGGATCGGCTTGCCTGCCCCGCCATCGAAAAACCGGCGAAGTGCACAAGCACAGGTTCAGCCGAAGTGGCAGAAAAAAGGAAACCATACGCCACCACCAGACATGCGCAGATATAGTATAGTGAATGGGTATTAATCGCTTTCACAACGAGCACGCCCTAACAATATGAATATGACTATCTTTTTGTGCCCGTTTGCACTGCTGAAAGAACATATCTGCGCATCAGCATCGGACGGATGCCGACGCCCAGAGAATCTCAGGGCAGTTTGAAGCTAATTCTAACAACTGCGCAATCAATAATTGACGTACAACCACAAACAACAAATGGTAACAGGATACGTATTAAAAGTAGTGCAGCCTACAACCAGAAGACATTCATCGACAGGGATCGCGCATTATTTGCGTGTTCTGTGTGTTCTTGGTGTTCCGAGCACGTAACACGTTGTTTTCGTTATTATTATTTAGAAACACTCGCCATTCACGCCCCAATTTAATGTGTTCCGGTGTGTTCCGGGGCAAGCGGACAAGCCTGCCACGGAACACGTTGAACACATACCGGACGAGACCGTGTTCCGGCGGAACTCATGGAATATCAACGGGATAACCAGCAGGAACGCCGGAACACGTGGAAACAGGATCATCAGGCGTCGAAGACCCCGCTTCACTCACCAGAATGTCCGGCAGCAGATAGTAGACACGCATTTTATCTTCGCCCGGAATGCACACGGGACACGATGAACGGCCATTTGCGTCGCCCTTCATCAATCCCTTGGCAATCAGTGCCTTTGCAACAGCACGGGGATTCAGTCCCTTGCAGACCTCGTTACTCCACACCGTTGCCAGCACCATATAACACCACCGGCCATATTCATCCTTACGCCGATACCCGGCACGCCGCAGCACAGGCATACCCTCATCTAAAGGCGTTGAATCTGAGTATATCGGGATAAAGCGAGACAATCCGTAGGTTTCAATGAATGCCCGTACCTGCTGCAGTGCGGCTTCATCCTCGGCAGAACCGGAAGTCCCCCGAGTAGCAAGCCAGTCGTTGAAACAGGCCGCACAGGCCCGAAACGCCTCATCCACAGGCCATGGCAGCAAACCGCGATCGGTGGCAAACGCACCCGCTGCCGCCGTAAGGGCGAAACGCGCCCCGACACGGCTGACCTGGCCATTAGCACCGGAAGGAATATACGCAGCCTTCCATGCTTCGACACGATCCCGTACCCAGCTGGTGGTCGCATCGACATCCGCCGTCACAGCTTCGAGAAAGGGCGGCAACACCGCTCCACGGTATTTTGCGCATGCATGACGCAAATGATTGGCCAAGTCATTGCCACTACGAAAGTCGTGCAGTGTATCAAACAGCTTGTACCCTTTACCTGCATCTGCCGAGATTTCGATCAGACGCACAGAATGACCTGCCCGGAAAGTCTGATCGGCCTCATTGATCTTGGTGGCAATACCAATCTCGCCACTCGACAGGAACACAACCCGCCAACTTAACGCGGGTTTACTGGTGATGTCTTTGCGCAGACGGTGCTTACCCTGACCGTTACCCAACATGTACACCATGGCGTCAGCGGCATGCCCATCTGCTTGGGACAGTTCGTCGAGCAGCAGCAGGCCGTCATTTGCCGCACAGGCCATCATCTCGGCAGCGTTATCCGTTGCACGCCACGAGCCGGTCTCAATCCCCCAGACACTCCCGGCGCAGCGCAAGGCCGTCGTCTTCCCACTGGACGAACCACCCGCAAAGTGGAACCCAAAGTTTTCTTCACCAATGAGATGCAGCAACGGCCCGGCAAAAGCTGAAGATATCGCAAGCCCGAGCCGAGAGTTGCCGACAGCTAATTTCGCGATGTTGTCCTGCCATTCAGACAGAGTGCCACGCACGGTATAATCAGGCACACGCGCCTCAGACTGGAAAACGACCGTTTCACCTTTGGTATCGCCATAGACCCGAGAAGACGTAACATAAACCTTGCCCTCCCAACCTGTACGGTCAACGCACACAGCCATGGCTCCGGGGCTTACGCTCGACAAATACATATTCAACAAACTGCGCCCCTTAGGCAGCGCAGACAACTTCAACCCGTTATCCAGCAGTAATTTTTGCAGGTTTGCTGGATCACCGGCCAGCATCGTCTGCGGGATTGTCAACGTGTGGGGATGATCGTCACGGTCCAGCCACTGAAGCAACAAACCCCACCCAGTCTTGTCGCGTTTGCGTGTCTCGGCGAGCACCTTGAAATAGGACGAAATCCAAATGGCGTTTTCATCCTTTTCACTATCGAAATACAGGCCTGTCGGCAACATCCGGAACCCCTTCGGATGAATGCCCGCACTGTTCTTTACTGGCTTTGCGGCAGCCATCGCGTTTGCAAGCAGTTCTTGCAAATCTTGCCCGTCACTCCCACCCGGCAAAGTATCAGCCAAGTCCCATTTATCCGGAAAATATTCTGGCACCTGCACAACAGCGACAGACGCGGCACCCGCAGCCCATGCCAGAGCAGAAACAGCCTCGGCGTATTTGCGCCCTGGGTCATCATGATCGGGCCAGATCGTAACCGCCCGCCCAGCCAGAGGCTTCCAATTCGCGTGATCGGCAGCCTTGGAGCCATTGGGGCTCGTTATTGTCACATAGCCCGGAAAAAGAGTGGCAGCAGCTTCCGCAGACTTTTCACCTTCGCAAACCAAGACAGGAACGTCTGGGCGCTTGGCCAATTCGGAAAGATTGTATAATGGCCGTGGGGTTGATACGCCATGCCAACGCCATTCTTCGTGCCCCAGCGTATTGCGGCAGTAGGTAAGAGGAAGAACGACTTTCTTACCTTCAGCCACATCAAAGCGGCACACATAAAACAGGTCCGCGCCATCGGCATCGGTGTATACCCAGCGCTGACTGTAACGACCATGCACCGGATGCGTATCTGGCGGCAGACAGGCTGTATCGCGAATGGGCAGGATCACCTCCCATTCGTTCTCGTTCGCCGCAGCATATGACGGCACGTTACCAGCCACCTGCAAAGTTTCACTGTCGCTCAGCGGTGCGAATGCAGCCGCCTGATTTAAATTACGCATAGATTACCCCCAGCATGATCGCGATCTTGCGGCACGCATCGCTCTGTTTAATACGGAAAATTGCAGCGGCGAGTGACACCGGATCACTCCCGCCTTCGCCCGTGGCAAAGTCATGCCACAGACCACTACGCAGATTGATTTTAAGTGAATGGCCAGGCTCACCCGCCAGCGATCCAACGCACCATTCATACCCTTCGCGGTGACCTTGTGGCAGCCAGCGATGCAGAAGGCTCGGCAGAACCCTCATCGCGGCGGCATTGACCGCTGCAAAGTCCAGCCGAGCGTTACTGCGAACGGTTGTGCGGTGGGAACAAGCCACCTTCTTGTATTTTGGATTATGTCCCATAGACATAAACCCTCCCTTTATGTCAGATGATTATCGTCACCTGACACCTGTCAGAACCTCTTGTTTTCCCTTGATTTAACGGCTGACGCGCAATGTCAGTTAGTGACAGCGCATGCCGTAAAATGCTTTGCGCCTTCCGACTAAATTCAAAGGTCAGCTTTAAAGAAACTGGCAAATATATTTCACACTTTAGCGTCCTCCCTGCGTGATTGCGCAAAGACACTAACGTCAAAGAAACTCATTCGTATCGAGGAAACGAGGGGGTTATAGGGATGAGAAAAGACATTGCGGGATGACAACGATAACTCTGGGGCAAAATTTTTAATCGCACCCTATGATAAAAATAGCTTCCTAAGGGCGAGAAAAAATAGACGTTTTGCTTGGCACCAGAATATATCGCCATCGAGCGTAGTGCTCGAAGTCAGCCCTCAGGCTGGTGGCACACTACATTTTCAGCATGAAACCATTCATGACTTTAAAATCCGGCTACCTGGTCTCCGTATGAGATACCTAATTAGTGTTGAATGTTTGAAAGGTTATGTTTGCAAGCAATATTTATCGGTGCCATTTTGCCGTTCACCGAAGAGCTACGCAAGCTAGGAACTATACAATGTTTGAGAATACGGCAACTGGAGGCATTGCCTCCAGCAGTGAAACTTATGTCCAAAAATTTAGCAAGAATTACCTGTTGAACACAAAAGAAACGGCTGCATATCTGGGTGGCCTCATTTCTCCGAAGACCCTGGCGAATTGGCGATCCTCAGAGAGCAACCCAGGCCCCCAATATTATAAAATTGGAAACCGTGTTTTCTACCCGATCGGGGAACTCAGAAAATTCCAAAGGCTCTATCACTCTACAAAAGATTATGGGAAGAAAGTGTGATGCCAAAGCCTTTCGATTCGACTGGTAACACATCTAATAAAAATAGTCTGCAGGCGGATGATGATCCCATCCCCCAAGAAGATGCACTCGCACGATGGTCGTTATTGTCAGCGGATGGACTGCGTTTAGCTCGAAAATCCGGACACATTTCTTGGGTTCGCGGGAAGCGGGGGAAACCCTATTATCGACCAAGTGCTATCCAACGATATATTGCTAATTTTCTGGAACAATCATGTCCCGACCCAAAACTAACAGCCTCTTCGAACTTGGTGGACAATGGATCGCTAAAGATCCCGCATCTCCGTACCTCTATCGATTCTGGCATGACGAAGGAACTGGAAGAACACGCCGTAAAAGCCTTGGCTCAGCAGATATAGAAGAAGCCAAGAACAAGTTGGCTCAAATTATTATTGCTGGCGAACCAACACGTAACGACACTTATCTGGTGGTCGTCTTGAAGAACTACTGTGAGCAGCACGGGGATATGACGACCACGGCAAAACAAGCACGACATTCCAGCCGTTTATTTCTTGAATGTTGGGGGGATCATATTCGCGTTGGTGCCATCACAGAAGACAAACAACGGGAGTTTGCGCAATGGTCTCTAAAAAAGGGGCACGCATTATCCTATATCGCACGGAACATGGTGGTACTATCCGCTGCTCTTCGTCGAGCCAAACAACCGCTTGAAATCGTTACCAGCGTTACGAAAATGCAGACGGAATGGCGTCTCAATGGTAAGGCCCCACGCAAACCATACATCCCGACAGATGTAGAAATAGCCCGTTTGTGGGCCACACAAATGCCTAAGGATTTACGCCGTTGGATACTTGTCTCTATGGCGACAGGATGCCGCCCAACAGCGGCACTCGACTTAACCCCATCCGCCCGCGTGAGAGACGCTGGATTACTTTGCCTGAACCCGGAAGGCCGGATGCAAAATAAGAAGGTGCGCCCAACAGTACGGTGCCCAGAGATATTGGCAACGGCGCTCGACACATGGGAACGTAGAGGGATCGACAGGCTCGGCAACCGCTATATTGGGTATTCGGGGCACTATTCGATCCGCCAAGCCCTACACCGGGCCTGCACGCGTGAAAGTGTAAACATCCCCAAACTCACCCCATATAGCTTTCGCCACAAGGTAGCGACAGTGCTGCGGTTGGCTAAGGTACCATCTGAACAAATTTCATATCAGTTAGGGCACCGCGGGGCGAATAGCAGAATCACAGCAGGATACGGGGAATATGACCCGGACTATTTGGCCGAGGCCTGCACAGCCATAAATCAATGGATCAACAAGGTGCAAACACTGGCCTGCGAACAGTCATTATCCCAGGATAATCCCAACCAGAAAGTTGGATCACCGTCGAAAGCAGCCTAACCTATTGAAAAGAATGGTGGGCGCGACAGGGATTGAACCTGTGACCCCTCCCGTGTGAAGGGAGTGCTCTCCCGCTGAGCTACGCACCCGAACCAAGGCCGAAAGAATGGCCGCCCCCAACGAATTGGGTCGGCAGGCTATAAAGCCCAGCCCCCCGCTTCGTCAAGCGTCCCCCCCGGTGAAATCCACCGCCGGGTTTAAGATTTTTTGCCCAACAGACGGGCCGCGGCAGCCGGAACATCGGCAAAGCCAGCCACCAGAGCGTCAGCCCCAAGGGTTTCGACCGGGTCCGGAGTGTAGCCATAGGGCAGGATAATCGCCGGAATTCCGCCATTATGGGCGGTTTCGACATCGGTAATGCTGTCACCCACCATCACGGCCTGCGCCTTATCGGCCCCAATATCGGCCAGCACTTCGGGCACCAGCCGGGCGTCGGGCTTGCTATAGGGCCGTTTACCCGAGCCATAGACCACCGGGAAAAATTCCGCCAAGCCCATGGCGGGCAGAATCGCTTCGGCCAGGGCGTGGGGCTTATTGGTCAGCACCGCCATTTTGGCCCCTTTGGCTTTTAGGGCCGTCAGGGTCTCGATCACGCCGGGATAGGGGCGGCTTTTTTCCGCCACGCAAACCTCGTACAGGCTGAAATATTCGTCAAACAGCCCATCCAGACGGGACGGATCGACCGGATCACCGGTGATTTCAAAGGCCCGCTGGATCAGAATCCGGGCGCCACGGCCAACCAGATGGCGTAATTCCTCTGCATTGATTAAGCGTCGGTCCACGCGCATCATCAGTTGGTTCAAAGCATCCAGAAGGTCGGGCGCGGTATCGACCAGTGTGCCGTCGAGATCAAAAATGAAAGCTGGGGACATGGGAGAGATGAGTTTCCTGTAACTTGGCAACGAGAAGGGATAAGCGTCCTGTCATCTGGCAATAATGCGTTGCAAATCGTAACTTTACCCATAAGCCAGAGCAGGGTTATCGAACAAGCATGACAAAAGCGGGAATCATTTTGGCCGCAGGCCAGGGTAAGCGGATGAAGTCCGCCACCTCAAAAGTAATGCATAAAGTGGCGGGCTTGCCGATGCTCGGCCACGTTATTAACGCCCTGCGCGACGGCGGCGCAGAAAAAATCGTGGTGGTGACACACGCGGGCGGCGAAGCCGTGCGGGCCTTTGCCCACAGCATGGGGGCCGCCACCGTGGTGCAGCAGGAGCAGCTTGGCACCGGCCATGCCGCCGCCGCCGCCGCCAACGCGCTGGAAGGCTTCGACGGGCCGGTTCTGATCGCCTATGGCGACATGCCGCTGGTCAAGGATCAGACCTTTGCCGCCGCCTATAACGCGCAGGAAAAGACCGGTCTGTGCCTGACCGCCTTCAAGCCCGCCGATCCGGCGGCCTATGGCCGTGTTGTGCTCGACGCCGATGGCTTCCTGCACCATATCATCGAATTCAAGGATGCCAGCCCGGCCCAGCGCGACATCAAGCTGTGCAATTCCGGGATTCTGGCCCTCAGCGCCAGGGATCTGTTCCGCTGGACCGCCGCGCTGAAGAACAACAATGCCCAGGGCGAATATTACCTGACCGATGTGCCGGCCATGGCCCGGGAAGAAGGTATGCACTGCACCGTGCTGCTGATGGCCGCGGATGAAGCCATTGGCGTCAATAGCCGGGCCGAGCTGGCCTCGGCCGAGGCCGCTATGCAGACCCGTCTGCGTAACGACTACCTCAACGAAGGCGTCACCATGGTCGATCCGGCCACGGTGTATCTGTCGCACGATACCAACATCGAACCCGATGTCATTATCGAACCGAATGTCTTCATCGGCCCCGGCGTCACCATCCACAGCGGTGCGGTGATCCATTCTTTCAGCCATCTTGAAGGTGCTGACGTCGGTAAGGGTGCGCAAATCGGCCCCTTCGCCCGCCTGCGCCCCGGCGCGGTGCTGGAAGAAAACGTCCATGTCGGCAACTTCGTCGAAGTGAAGAATGCCCGGTTGGAAAAAGGTGCCAAAGCCAATCACCTGACCTATCTCGGCGATGCGCGGGTTGGTGCGGGCACCAATATCGGGGCCGGAACCATCACCTGCAACTATGACGGCTACAACAAAAGCCATACCGACATTGGTGCAGGCGTCTTTATTGGTTCCGACACCGCACTGGTGGCCCCGGTCAAGGTGGGCGATGGTGCCGTGATCGGTGCCGGTTCGGTCATCACGCGGGATGTGGCGGCCAACGCCCTGGCGCTGACCCGTGCCGAGCATCGCGAATTGCCGGGGGCAGGCGAGCTGTTCCGTGCCCGCAAGAAAGCCATCAAGGAGAAAAGCCTCAAGCATTCCTGATCGGATGCTTGTGGTTCACTGTATTTTGCCGCGCCGCTGCCCCAAACGCTTTCACCGCGCTTTTCGGGTAAGCGGCGCTACAGAACAAAGGATAGTCAAGTATGTGCGGCATCGTCGGCATCGCGGGTACCAAAGACTGCGCCATCGACATTCTGGAAGCGCTAAGGCGTCTGGAATACCGCGGTTATGATTCCGCCGGTATTGCCACCCTGAACCATGGCAAGCTGGTGCGCTGTCGGGCGGTCGGTAAGCTGGGAAATTTAAGTACCAAACTGGCGGGCCAGCCACTGCCCGGCTTTACCGGCATTGGCCATACCCGCTGGGCCACCCATGGCAAGCCCAGCGAAGCCAACGCCCACCCCCATGCCACGCCACGGGTGGCGGTGGTGCATAACGGCATTATCGAAAACTATCGCGAACTGCGCGCCGAACTGATTGCCAAGGGCCACCATTTCGAGTCCGAAACTGATACCGAGGTGTGCGCCCATGTCGTCGACCAGTATCTGGCCGAGGGGCTGAGCCCGGAACAGGCCGTGCTGGCCGCCGTGCGCCGCTTTACCGGGGCCTATGCTCTGGCGATGATCTTCACCGGCGAAGACGGCCTGCTGATCGGTGCCCGCATGGGCAGCCCGCTGGCGGTCGGCTTTGGCGAGACCGAAGGCTATATGGGATCGGACGCCTTTGCGCTGGCCCCGTTCACCAACCATGTTGCCTATCTCGAAAATGGCGATGTCGCCGTGCTGCGCATGAACAAGGTCACGATCTATGACGCCGAGGACAAGCTGGTCTCGCGCGAGGTCAAGGTGACCACGGCCTCGGTCGGGCTGGTCGACAAGGGTGGTTTCCGCCACTTCATGGCCAAGGAAATTCACGAGCAGCCCGAAGTCATCGCCCACACGCTGGCCCATTATATCGACCCCGACGGGCCGATTGCCCGCATGGATGATGCGCTGAAGGCGGCCTTCGCGGTGGCCTCTCGGCTGACCATCACCGCTTGCGGCACCGCCTATTACGCTGGTCTGGTCGGCAAATACTGGTTTGAGCAGCTGGCCCGTCTGGGTGTTGAAATCGATTACGCCTCGGAACTGCGCTATCGCGAGCCGGTCTACCCCGAAAAGGGTATGGCGCTGTTCATTTCGCAGTCGGGCGAAACCGCCGATACGCTGGCCGCCTTGCGCGAAGCCAAAGAGCAGGGTCAGACCACGGTAGCCGTGGTCAATGTGCCGGAAAGCTCGATCGCGCGCGAAGCCGATATTGTACTGCCGACCTTTGCCGGGCCGGAAATCGGCGTGGCATCGACCAAGGCCTTCACCTGCCAGCTGGCGGCACTGGCGGCCCTTGCCATTGCGGCAGGCCGCGCCCGCGGCCGGTTGAGCGAAGACGACGAAAAGGCCTTCGCGGCGGCGCTGTTGGAAACCCCGCGCCATATTGTCGAGTTCCTTAAGGACGAACGCAAACTGGCGGCACTGGGCAGCGACATCGCCAAGGCGCGCGACGTACTCTATCTCGGCCGTGGCTCCAGCTTCCCGCTCGCCCTTGAAGGCGCGCTGAAGCTCAAGGAAATCTCCTATGTCCATGCCGAGGGCTATGCCGCCGGTGAAATGAAGCATGGCCCGATCGCCCTGATCGACGAGAATGTGCCGGTGATCGTCATCGCCCCCTGCGACGCACTGTTTGAAAAGACGGTGTCGAACATGCAGGAGGTCATGGCGCGCGGTGGCAAGGTGGTGCTGATCTCCGACGCCGAAGGGCTGGCCCGCGCGGGCACCGGGGTCTGGGCCAAGGTCGAAGTGCCCAAGGCCGACAGCTTCATCACCCCGCTGATCTATGCGGTACCGGTGCAGCTGATTGCCTATTATGCGGCCGTGGCCAAAGGCACCGATGTCGATCAGCCACGCAATCTGGCCAAATCGGTGACGGTGGAATAAACCACGTACATTGCCTGCCTAAGAAAGCCTTTGCCCGTTTAAGCTGGCAAAGGCTTTTTTTATGGGCCACGGCGTTTTGCGGTTCTGCAGGCTCACTTTGCCCCATCACCGACGGACAAGGTTGAAATGCGTGCCGGTTTGCGCTCAACTGCGATCCATGGTGGTGTGCGGTATGCACCTCGGGGTGGATTTTAGACATAATGAACCAATTTCCCAGCGGTGATCCCAACCAGCTGTTCCAACAGGCGTTGGGCCTGCATCGCGCCGGTAAACTTCAGGAAGCTGTCGGGCTGTACCGCCAGCTGGCAGACCGCGTTCCCCCACAACCGCCATTGCTGAATCTTCTGGGGACAGCGGAGTTGCAGCTCGGTCAGTTTGAATCCGGGGCCGACCATCTTGCCCAATCGCTGAGGCTTAACCCGCACCAACCCGATAGTGCCGCGAACCGCGGCATTGCCCTGATGAAGCTGAACCGCCCAGCCGAGGCACTGGCCGCCTTTGATCAGGCTTTGAGTCAAAATAACCGACTGGTGCAAACCCATAATCAGCGCGGCAAAGCCCTTGCGGCACTGGGCCGCCACCGCGAAGCGGAGACAGCCTTTGCCGCTGCGGTGGCCCTGAAGCCCGACTTCGCCGAAGCCCAGTACAATCACGGCACTGAGCTGGAGAAACTCGATCGGCCGGCAGAAGCGCTGGCCGCGTTTGACCGGGCCATCGCCCACAAGCCGGATTATCTTAAAGCCAGACATAACCGCGCCAATGCACTACTTGCGCTGCAACGCCCCGAAGAAGCCCTAACCGTCTTTGATCATCTGATCGCCGAAGGGCTGTCAACCGCCGACGTGCACAACAACCGCGCCAGCGCCCTGATTGCACTGGACCGTTTCGACGAAGCTTTGGCGGCCACGGAACAGTCGATTGCCCTCGACGAGACGCAGGCAGGGCCCTACAGCAATCGCGGTCTGTGTCAGATGTACCTTGGCCGTTATGACGAAGCCTTGGCCAGCTATGAAGCCGCCCTAGTCCACGATGCTGGCTTTGCCGACACCTATTGGAACATGGCGCATGTTCGTCTGTTGCAGGGGGATTTTACCCGCGGGCTCGAGTTGTTTGAGTGGCGATGGAAAGTGCGCCCGCTCAATCGTGTCGCCCGCCAGTATGACCAACCGGCGTGGAATGGCGAAGATCTGCATGGGAAAACCGTGCTGGTGTATGCCGAGCAGGGCTTAGGCGATACCATCCAGTTCTGCCGCTATCTGCCCGAACTCGCCGCGCGGGGCGCACGGGTGCTGTTTGAGGTGCAAAAGCCCCTGATGACGCTGGTGCGTACACTGACGGATGAGGTAGAATTGATTGCAGCCGGGGCACCGCCGCCCGCATTTGACTACCACGCTGCGCTGATGAGCCTGCCGAGATTATTCCACATCACGCTGCAAACGATTACGCCTGCGCCGCCCTATCTTTTTGCCGATGCGGAAAAATCCGCCCACTGGCACAACCGGCTGAGCCCACGCCGTGCGCCACGCATTGGTCTGGTATGCTCCGGCAGCACGACCTATCGTAGGGTTGATGCACGGCGCAGCATAGCGCTAGAGAATTTTGCGCCTTTATTTTCCCGACCGTATGAATTTCATCTGCTGCAAAAAGAAATTCTCCCTGCCGATCAGACCGCGCTGGGACGGTGGCCGCAGGTCAATTGTCATATGGGGGAACTGGATGATTTTTCTGATACCGCTGCGCTGGCCACCCAGATGGATGTAGTGATTTCGGTCGACACATCAGTGGCGCATCTGGCCGGGGCGATCGGCAGACCGCTGTGGTTGCTGCTGCCCGACGTGCCAGACTGGCGCTGGCAACTGGAACGCAGCGACACCCCTTGGTACGCTACGGCAGAATTGTTCCGCCAACCGTATGCTGGCGATTGGGCCACAGTCATAGATGCGGTTGGCACCGCCATAGATCGGAAATTTTCTCATGCCTGATACAGCCGCCGATTTTGCATTGGTCTTTCAACAAGCCGCCGCATTACAAAAGGACGGTCACATTGCCGAAGCGGCCGAGCTCTGCGCCCCTCACCGGCACTGTGATTTCACGCCACTGCTCAATCTGATCGGTGTACTGGATTTACAGCTGGGCCATTTTGAGGACGGCGTTGCGATGCTGGACCGCTCGCTGCAATTCAATACCACGCAGCATCAGGTTCTGTGCAACCGGGGCTATGGGTTGGAAGCCTTAGGGCGTCTGGATGAGGCAGAAGCAAGTTATGCCCGCGCCATCAAGATCGCGCCGGATTATGCCCGCGCCTACGCCAATCATGCCAATGTGCTGGAAATGCTTGGCCGTATGCCGCAAGCCCTCGCCGCCGCCGACCGCGCCATTGCCCTGGCCCCCAATATCGCCGAGGCGCATTGCAACCGCGCCAATGCGTTGCGCAAGCTGGCCCGGTTGGAAGAAGCACTGGTATCAATCGACAATGCACTGGCGCTGGCACCACGGGCTGCCGTGCTGCACAACAATCGCGGCAATATCCTGCGCGAATTACAGCGCCCGGAAGATGCACTGGCCGCCTTTGATCTGGCGATCAAACTGAAGCCCAACTACACCGAAGCCCATACCAACCGCGGCAACGCCTTGCGCGATCTAAAGCGCTATGACGAGGCCATAGCCAGCCATGACGCCGCGATTGCTCTGGCCCCCGGCGCCCCGTCGGCCTATTGGAACAAGGCGCTGGTGGCACTGTTGACCGGAGATTATGCCGAGGGCTGGCGGCTGTTTGAATGGCGCTGGCAAAGCGATTCCTTAAAAGGCTCCGTTCGTACCTTTGATGCGCCGCGCTGGAACGGCACAGAAGATATTCGTGGCAAAACCCTGCTGGTGTATGCCGAGCAGGGCTATGGCGACAGCGTCCAGTTCTGCCGTTATGTCCCGCTGCTTTTGGAAAAAGGCGCGCAGATTATTTTTGAAGCGCCCCGCAGTCTGTTGCCGCTGCTCGCCACACTTAAGGGGGCGGAACATATTCGCTTCATCGCGGCGGGGGATCCACTGCCCGCCTTTGACTGGCACATTGCCCTGATGAGCCTGCCGCTGGCGTTTGAGACCCGGCTGGACACCATTCCGTCGGAACATCCCTATCTTGCGGTTGATCCGAACCGGCAGGCGCAATGGCATACCCGTCTGGGCGAGAAGAAACGCCCCCGCATTGGCCTGTGCTGGTCCGGCCGCCCCGGTCAGGCCCCGGATCGCAAACGCAGCGCCGCGCTGGCCGATTTTGCTCCGCTGTTTGCACTGCCGTTCGACTTTCATATCCTGCAAAAGGATATCCGGCCAGAAGATGCGGCATTGGTGGAGCAGTTCACAAACCTTACAACGCACACGGATGATCTTGCCGACTTTGCCGACACCGCAGCCCTGATTGCGGAAATGGATCTCAACCTGTCAGTCGACACATCCGTTGCCCATGTCTGCGGGGCCACCGGGGCCGAGGTTTGGCTGATGCTACCGTGGGTGGCCGAGTGGCGCTGGCTTACCGAACGCACCGACAGCCCGTGGTACCCAACCGCCACCCTGCTACGCCAGCCCCATTTTAGCGATTGGTCTGGTTTGATGGATCTGACGATAGCGCGGCTGAAAGACCGGTTTTAGCCGAGATAGCCGCTCTCACGCAGAATGCGCACCACCGCTGCCGCGTGAGTGGCGGCATCTGCATCCCCGGTCAAGGCGATTTCGGGATTCTCCGGCGCCTCATAAGGGCTGTCGATACCGGTGAAATTCTTGATCGCCCCGGCCAGAGCTTTTTTATAGAGCCCTTTGGGATCACGTTTAATGCAGGTCTCAATCGGGGTATCAACAAAAACCTCGATAAACTCGTCCGCCCCCATCATTTCACGCGCCATACGCCGTTCCGAGCGGAAGGGGGAAATGAACGAGACCAGCACGATGATACCGGCGTCAACGAACAGCTTGGCGGTTTCGGCGACGCGGCGAATATTCTCGACCCGGTCCGCATTGGTAAAGCCAAGATCGCGGTTGAGGCCGTGGCGGATATTATCGCCATCCAGAACATAGGTGTGCCTGCCTTCGGCAAACAAACTCCGTTCGACCAGATTGGCCACGGTCGACTTACCCGAACCAGACAGGCCGGTGAACCATAGGACCACTGGTTTCTGCCCCTTCTGAGCAGCACGGGCAGTTTTGTTCACATCCATCGCCTGCCAATGCACATTGGAGGCGCGACGCAGCGAGAAATCGATAAACCCGGCCCCGACCGTGGCATTGCTGTAGCGGTCGATCAGGATAAAACCGCCGGTTTCGCGATTATCCTGATACGGATCGAACCCAACAGGGCGGGAAAGTGAAATATTGACCACGCCAATTTCGTTGAGCTTCAACGTTTTGGCGGCCAGCTTTTCCAGCGAATTGACATCGATCTGATGCTTCAGCGCGGTAACCTGTGCTGGTACTTCGGTCGTGGCCAGTTTCAGTAAATAGGACCGCCCCGGCAACATCGCCTCGTCCGCCATCCACAGCAGTTTGGCAGCAAACTGATCCGACACTTCTGGCCGCGCATCGGGGGCGCACAGCATGTCACCACGCGAAATATCCACCTCGCGATCCAGCGTCAGGGTTACGGCATCCCCGGTATCCGCGCCAGTCTGATCGCCATCGGCGGTAATGATGCGGACGACTTTGGCGCCCTGCCCCGAACCGGCAACAACAATGTCATCACCGGCATTAAGGTGCCCACCCGCCAGCGTACCGCAGAACCCACGAAAATCTGCGTTCGGACGGTTTACCCACTGCACCGGAAACCGCAGCGGGCCTGCACTTGCTGCCGCGACATCAATGGTTTCGAGATAGTCGATCAGCGTCGGCCCGTCATACCAGGCGGTGCGCGCACTGCGGCTGAAAACGTTATCGCCTTCGCGGGCCGAAAGTGGAATGGCACGAATATCCACAAACCCAAGCGTTGCAGCAAACCGGTTAAACTCCGCCGCTATCGCCTCGAACTTCGTTTGCGAAAAATCGATCAGGTCGCATTTATTCACTGCCAGCACGACATGGCGAATCCCCAGCAACGATACGATACAGGCATGGCGACGGGTTTGGGTCAGAATCCCTTTGCGGGCATCGACCAGAATAACCGCCAGTTCAGCATTTGATGCCCCAGTGGCCATGTTGCGGGTATATTGCTCGTGACCGGGGGTATCGGCGACAATGATTTTGCGCTTCTCGGTGGCGAAGAAGCGATAGGCCACATCAATGGTGATGCCCTGTTCGCGTTCAGCCTCCAGCCCATCGACCAGCAGGGCATAATCAATATCGGTGCCATTGGTGCCGAATTTCTGCGAGTCTTTTTTTAAGGTCGCCAGATGATCCTCAAACAAAAGCTTGGAATCATAAAGCAGCCGCCCGATCAGAGTTGATTTGCCATCATCGACCGAGCCGCAGGTCAAAAAGCGTAACAGGGTTTTCTTTTCCTGCTCGGCCAGAAACGCTGCCAGAGAGGCTGAACTTGTCGATGCGGGCATCAGAAATACCCCTCTTTCTTTTTCTTTTCCATCGATGCGCTTTCATCGGCATCGATCAGGCGGCCCTGACGTTCCGAGGTCCGCGCCGCAAACATTTCAGCAACGATTTTTTCCAACGTGTCGGCATCGGATTCAATCGCACCGGTCAGCGGATAACAGCCCAGCGTGCGAAAGCGCACCATACGCTCCACGATTTTCTCACCGGGGCGCAGCTTAAGCCGGTCATCATCCACCATAACCAGCGTGCCATCGCGTTCAATAACCGGGCGCGGCGCCGCGAAATAGAGCGGCACAATCGGAATATTTTCCGCCAGAATATATTGCCAGATATCGAGCTCGGTCCAGTTCGACAGTGGAAACACCCGGATGCTTTCGCCCGGATTGATGCGGGTGTTATAAAGGTGCCAGAATTCCGGCCGCTGGTGTTTGGGGTCCCAGGCATGGCTGGGGGTACGGAACGAAAAGATGCGTTCCTTGGCCCGCGACTTTTCCTCGTCCCGACGCGCCCCACCAAAGGCGGCATCGAAACCATAAAGGTCCAGCGCCTGTTTCAGCGCTTCGGTTTTCATCACCTGGGTGTGCAACCCGGAACCGGAATCGATTGGATTGATCCCGCGGCGCACGCCATCCTGATTGATGTAGACCTTAAGATCGAGCCCAAGCCGCTTTGCCGTGGCATCGCGAAAGGCAATCATCTCGCGAAATTTCCAGGTGGTATCAACATGCAGCATCGGAAATGGCGGCGGGGCGGGATAAAACGCCTTGCACGCCAGATGCAGCATCACCGACGAATCCTTGCCGATGGAATACAACATGACGGGATTGGCAAAACTTGCCACCACTTCACGAAAGATATGAATACTTTCGGCTTCTAACTGTTTAAGATGGGATTGTGACGCCATTGATGAAATTCCTGGCTAGCGCCACCCCAAACAGCGCCGCCTTGTTTTAAGTGATGTCCGATGTTGGTTCCGCTGGCTTAAGGCATCCCGCATCGAAGCGGACAATGTCATCGCCACCAAGATAGGGGCCCGACTGCACCTCGATCACGCAGAGCGGAACCTTGCCCGGGTTCTCCAGCCGGTGTTTTTCACCCAGGGGAATATAGGTCGACTGATTTTCGTGCAGGATCGAAACCTTGTCACCACAGGTGATCCGCGCCGTACCTTCCACCACCACCCAATGCTCGGCCCGGTGATGGTGCATATGCAACGACATCCGCCCGCCCGGTTTGATGGTGAGATGATTGACCAGAAAGCGATCCCCGGTATCAATCGTTTCGTGGCTGCCCCAGGGGCGGAAGATGGCGGAGTGTTCCACCGCCTCGGTCCGGCCAGCGGCTTTAAGCTGATCCATGATCGCCTTGACATCCTGGGCCTTGCTTTTATCGGCAACCAGAACGGCATCCTTGGTATTGACGACGACCAGATTATCAACCCCGACCAATGCCGTCATCCGCTTGTCGCTGCGCACGAAGCTATTGGTGGTATCCGCAGCAAACACATCGCCGACGAACACGTTGCCAGCTTCGTCATGCGGCTGAATTTCCCACAGCGACGACCAGGAACCAACATCGTTCCAGCCAATCGAGCAGGGAACCACCGCCGCTTTATCGGTATGCTCCATCACCGCATAGTCGATCGAAATATTGGGCACCGCGGCAAAACTGGCGGCATCAAGCCGGACGAAATCCAGATCGCGCTGCGCCTTTTCCAGCGCCAGACGCACCTGCGGTAAAACCTCGGGCGCATGACGATCCAGCTCGGCCAGCATAACGTCGGCACGGAAAACGAACATGCCGCTGTTCCACGAATAATTCCCGGCGGCCAGATAGCCCGCAGCGGTTTCGGCATCAGGCTTCTCGACAAAGCGTTTAACCTTATACGCCCCGGCGGTACCAGCGGTCTCATCCGTACGCTGAATATAACCAAAACCGGTTTCCGGCGCGGTCGGCGTAATCCCGAAAGTGACAATAAAACCGGCCATAGCTGACTTGACCGCTTCGGCAACCGCTGCGCTGAAGGCCGCGCTGTCGCTGACGACATGATCGGACGGCAGCAACAGGACAATGCCACGCGGGTCAGCCTCGGCCGTCATCAGGGCCGCCACCGCCGCCGCTGGCGCGGTGTTGCGCCCGATCGGCTCCAGCACAATCGCCCCCGGCTTGACGCCAATGGTCTGCATCTGCTCGGCGACGAAAAAACGGTGGTTGTCGTTACACAACAGGAAGGGGGCTGCGCTGCCGGGTAAGGCGGCGCGCAGAATCGTTTCCTGTATCATGGTGCGCGGACCATGCAGAGACAGGAGCTGCTTGGGCAATGAAGCCCGTGACAAGGGCCAAAGACGCGTCCCCGATCCACCCGACAGGATGACCGGAAAAATCCGACTATTACTTGTCATAAGCGATCCCATAAGCCTATTAAGCCGCCATCAGACGGCCCTGGTGGTTATAACGGTTTCGCGCAGGCGGGAATAACGAAAATACGATCTGGCACAAACCGAAACGTCAAAAAAGCATATTATTGTTTTCACAATCCCCGGCACAACGTCAAGGGTGGCAACATTAAACCGTCCGGAATCCCCCTTCGGGTCCACGATCATTGATGAACCGCCAGACAATCGAGCCCCCGCGCCGATAAAGCCCGGCACACTGCCGCCGCCGTCGCAGAACTGTCAACGACAGCGCGCAGGCGATAAAAACGCCCGCGAT
The DNA here is from genome assembly GCF_055392125.1 of Micropepsis pineolensis. Classification (NCBI taxonomy): domain Bacteria; kingdom Pseudomonadati; phylum Pseudomonadota; class Alphaproteobacteria; order Micropepsales; family Micropepsaceae; genus Micropepsis; species Micropepsis pineolensis. Next base: position 1,220,925 of record NZ_AP042408.1, on the reverse strand, counting down.
CCGGCAGATCGGCCACCATCACCACCGGCGACAGCCCCGCCAATGCCCCATCGGCCTGCCCGGCAAAATGGTCCCACGCCCCCATCGCCACATCGCGACTGCGGTAGGAACCCAATTGTATGGCGTACCCACTGGTTTCAACCGCGGGCGCAGATATTGAAGCCGGATGAGGAGGTGCCCGACGAACAATTTTATGTGCCGATGCCGCGCAAGTGGGGGCCGACGGCAGACTTAAGCGTAAGGCCGGTCCGGCAGACCTGATGCAATCGGCAACCTTACGTGATGCACCGACCGCAACATCGCCCGCCGATGAATTAGGACGGTGCACCGGACGACGCAGATGCACCAAGCCAAAATCCTCGGTGGGATCGGTTTTATCAGCCGGTTGAGAATTCGCCGCAATATCAGGATACGTTCTATCGATGTCAGCGCGCGCCAGAACGGCCAACTGAAACTCTGGCGCCAGGGTCTGCGCCCGATCAAAATGGGCCCGCGCCGCCACGATATCCTTCTTCGCCAGCGCAATGGCACCTAAACCATAATGGGCATAAGCACCGGATGTATCAGCCTGCCCATCCGCCAGCGTCAGCACGGTCTCATAATCGCGCCCGGCTTCCTCCAGACGGCCGGCCAGCCGATAGTCGTTGGCCCGATTGTTCAGGGCTGGGGTATAATGCGGCATAATACTCAGCGCGGCGGAATAATCGGCAATCGCACTATCGGCTTCACCGACGCAGTCCCACGCCACACCACGATTGAACAGTGCCAGAACCCTCTCTTCGGGCGACAGGTCCGCCGAGGATAATGCCGTCGAGAAATCCCCGACAGCCCGCTCGTAAGCCGCATCTGAAATGTGGGCAAGACCATCCTGCAGTGCAGCATTGGCAGTATTTCCAGCAAACGCAGCACCCGCGCATAACAAAAACGCCAGCGCCCCCAAATGCCCCATGATAACGCGGCCGAAATGCATTGATCTCTTCTCCGCTTTGGGTTTTATTGTAAATATTCGCGTCTGACTTGGCAATGAGACGCGGCGTTTATAGAGATTGTATCCGTCCAATCTTCAGTCTTTTTTCGGGATATTCGATGACGTACGCCAGACACGTTCGCAAAGCCGTCCTGCCGGTCGCCGGATTGGGTACGCGCTTTCTGCCCGCCACCAAAATCATCCCCAAGGAAATGCTGCCCGTGGTCGACAAGCCCGTGGTGCAGTATGCCGTAGAAGAAGCGCTGGAGGCAGGGATCGAGCAATTCATCCTGGTCACCAGCCGTGGCAAAGGGGAGATCGAAGATCATTTTGATCTCGCCTACGAGCTGGAAGCCGTGCTTGGCGAACGGGCCAAAACGGTCGAGCTGGACGGATTGCATGCCATGCTGCCACCGGCAGGCACATTCGCCTTTGTGCGCCAACAGCAGCCGCTGGGCCTGGGCCATGCGGTGTGGTGCGCACGGAATTTCATTGGCGATGAGCCCTTTGCGGTGCTGCTGCCGGACGATTTGCTCGTCGGCAAGCCCAGCGGTTTGGCGCAGATGGTGCAATCCTATCACGATGTCGGGGGCGGCTGTATCATCGCAGCGGAAGAAAAGCCCCTGGAAGAAGTTAAACGCTATGGCGTAATTGACCCCGGAGCCAGAAATGGCCGCGCGACCGAGGTTAAGGCTTTGGTCGAGAAGCCCGCCCCCGAAGATGCCCCGTCAAGGCTCTGCATCATTGGCCGCTACATCCTGCAGCCACAGGTGTTTGGCGAGCTTGCCAAGGGTAAGCGCGGTGCCGGGGGTGAAATTCAGCTGACCGATGCCATGGCCAGCCTGATCGGGCAGATGCCATTTCATGCCGTCGAAACCAGCTGCGCCCGTTATGACTGTGGTGACAAGGTCGGCTATTTAACCGCCAATCTGGCAGTGGCGCTGGAACGGCCCGACATTGCACCGGGCTTACGCGCCGCGATACAGCAATTAGAGCTGCGTGGCATTAAGCTCTAACGTTGCCCCAATATACTGTTATGGATCAGGATCAGCGCTTGGTGACAAGCGCCTGAGACTGAGGTGGGGTCGTAGCAGCAACCTCACCACCACTGGCACCATCTGACAAGACAATACCGAAACCGACCACCACGATGGGGCTGGCCCTCTGCGGCCCGGCGTCAGAAGCACACAAAATGCATGGATGGTGCCGGAAAGATGCTGTCGTGGCCGAGTGCAGCGACGTGCCAAAGGCAAAGGCGGCCTGCACCACAAGCAGGGATGCAATGATTGCACATATCGCGATTGGACGTACCATAGCGATGCCTCAGCAACTTTCCATATCGCCCATAGCAATCACGGATCAGGCCGTCAATTCATCGTGCCAGAATTGGATTGCCTTATATCAATAAAGCTCTGCTTCCCTTTGCGATATTTACGAGAGTCTTGAGTAACCAATAACTTTAATCAGATGTTACCTATACCTTTTCAGATATTATTTACCGTTATGATGCCCCGCCCCGGCCCAGCCATACGAAAAAGCGTGCCGACATTACTGTCAGCACGCTTTTTTTCGTCTAGTTTAATGCCACGCTTTCACAACGGACATCAGGACTGACTTATTGGTTCATCAGCACGGCCAAAGAAGCGGCAGTTGTCGCGAAGCCACTAAAGATTGAAGCAACGTCCAAAATCCCTTGCCGCAAATCATAGCCGGTAATATCACGACCGACATATACCGTGCTACCGGCCGGAATTTCACGACCACCAAAACTCAGCCAGCTATCGTCATCACGATAGGCCTGCCCATTGGGCAGCACGATGAAAACTTCATCCTCGCTTGCGAGCTGTGTGTAGCCACCAGCCTTCTCAATATAATCCTCAGCCGTTTCGCCGGGAATATAGGGCACACTGTTGGGCTGCAACACCTCACCCATCACTGATACAGAGAAGGGCTGCGGCGGAATAACAATCTGATCACTCGGTTCCAGAATCGGATCCCGCTCAGGATGCTTGGCCAGCTCCACAGGGTCTGCCGTCACCACCATGCGCCCCAAGGCCGGACTACTTTTCAATTCGGTTATGTACGACTGCACCGTGGTGAAGGCCTCTGCCGACATCTGTGAATCCTTGGTACGACGGCTCATCCCAGTCAGCATCTGATCTTCGATCTGCTGTGCCGCCCGTAAATGCGCCTGGCGCTCGTTTTCGGCGACCGACTGCCGCATAAAGACGGTACCTTGCGGATAGGCAACTTCCGTCAACCCGCCAGCCCGAGCCAGGATCGAAGATAAGCGATCTCCCCGCAGCAAGGTATAAGTGCCGGGATACCGAACCTGACCGGCAATTGTCACCGATCCCGCCGTGCGGTTGGTGTAGACCGAACGCACCAGAACACCATCTTTGGGCAGCAGCGTAATCGCATCGGTAGCATCGCGTGACGCGATCGAATAGCTCTTGCGCGACGTCGTAGACAGGCCGCGATCCGGATCGAGTGAGGTGGATGTTACCTCGACATTGCTGAGATCCGCGTCGGTTTTCAGGCCGCCCGCTGCTGCAATCGCCTCAGTCAGGCTGGTTCCGGGAGCCGCCAGGTAAAGTCCAGGATCGTTGAGGGCCCCGGAAATATTGATCACATAATAGACCAGCACAGTACGGAGATAGTCATTATCCGGCGTAATGAGCCGGGCCAGTTCCGGGCTGATAGCCTCGGCCCCACGGGCACCGGCATTTTCTGTGATCGTGCCGCCATTAGGAACCATCATAGCATTGCCGCCGATACGGCTGGCCGCCTGACCGGGAATGTTGCGTGACTGCGGATCATTGGGGGTTACGCCATAGGGGCCAGCAGAATTATCGCCCTGCATTTGGGCCGCGCCGTAAGCCGACTGATCCGACGAGTAGTTATTGGGATAATTAGACGATGATTGGCCGTACCCCGAATTGTCAGAACCATTGGAGCCATAACTGCTATACGCGTCATTTGCACCGTAAGCGCCATTTACTCCGTAGGCAGAGGTTCCCGCCGATTGCGGGTTCTGTGACATATTCGCGTTGGTCTGAGCATTGGCGGCACTATTTTGCCCATAAGCAGATTGCCCCTGAGCCCCCGTCATTGCATTGCCGCCATTCATCCCAGAGCTCTGATTAACGGCAGTATTCGCGTCATTCGCCCCACGTTTGGTCTGACGTCCGAGCAACTGGCTATTTTTATCCTTGTTGTCCTGCATCGCCCAGCGCAGTAAGGCCCGCATTTCGCGCTTATTGATGATGTGTACGACATCGTCACCAGCCAGAGCGACGTTACCCTGCCCCTGGATAATATGTTTGGGCGAGAACGGAATGGCGCTGTGCAGATGGGTCGCCGGATCGGTACGGTCAATATAGCCAAACAGCATATAGGCGGTTTTGTCGAACGCATCCTCTCTCGGCAGCAGGTCGTGCAACGTCTTGTACTTGCCCAAGGCAAAAACGCCGGGTGACGCAACGGCCCCCGCAAGCTCGACCTGATTGAGCGAACGATCAACCGCGATTTTCACGAAAAGAATTTCACCATCGTGGATAGTCTCATGCTGACCGCTGACATCAACCAGACGGCGGCGGCCATCGGGCATCTGACGCAGCAAGGAAAAACGATAAACACCCGGCAAAATCGTACGATTGGCCAGTGCCAGCGCCTCCTGAACACTCACCGCCGCACGCCCTGCCGGCAGCTCGAAAATACCCTGATTACGGACATCCCCGGCCACCGCAACGGTCGGGCCGATAGCCGGCACCACAATGCGATCACCATCGGCAAGCCCAACCTTACGCAGCGTGGCATGCTCGGTCAGCACACTGTACAGGTCGACCGAAAATGTATGCCCGCCCCGTTTGATTTTAACGGCGCGCAAGCTGCCGCTTTTCAGCACACCACCCGACAACGCGATGGCATCGGCCACGGTGGAAAAACCCGTCAGCGTCCGCATGCCGGGGCTCGACACTTCACCGGAAACCATGACGGAGATCTGCCGCACCTGACCGAGCGACACAAACGCATCGGTCGAGACATAGCCACGATGAATCGCCGCGACCAGATCGCGCTTGAAATCACCGAAATTGCGTCCACCAGCCGAAACCGGGTTGAGCCGTGGCAACAATACCCGGCCATCCCGATCAACGGTCACGCGGGTTTCAGAATTTTCCTGGCCGCGCAGCGAAATCACAATCTCGTCGCCAACACCCAGAATATAATCATCCTGCGCGCCGCCAACCTGAGACAGGGTCACCGACCGGCCAATACCAAGCTGATCATAGCCAAACTGTTCCAGATACAGATTGGCGCGCTGCGACAAAAGCCGTTCCAGCTCTGACGGCGGCTGTGGCCGCGGCCGCTCGGCCGGGTACAAGGTGGTATCCTGCGATTGCAACGATGGCTGAAGCTGCGTGGCACCATTTTTCTGACGCGCCTGCTGCAGCTGCATGAGCTGACTGGCGGACATACTGCCCGCGAGACTTTGCAAGCTGGAACTATCCTGAGCGCTGGCCTGATCAATATCGACCATAACCGCCGCGGCGCTTACCGCCAAAGCCAAACACACACGCGCCACCACCCTGCGATTTTGATGAAACAGGGTTATAAAATTGGCGGAAAACATCCCCAGAAGCTCCCTAAATATCTGTGCGCCCACCTGGCACGGCGATTCCCCGTTCTGAACCAAACGACTGCCCGATCAGACCGGGCAGCCAAAGCATGATTCTGGGCAGGGCAGCAACCGCCGCGCGAAGCATGAACACTCCGGCAGTATTAACCAATGACGCTGACAACAAGAGCATATCCACCGGACAGCAGCAAGGTCGCAATTCTTAACTGATTGGTGATGTTGTGAAATATACCGATGGACGCTGAGTTCCGGCTGAGACACAACTATAAACACGCCCCACACCACCGACAGGAACGAAGCAGAACCATAAATGTAAAACGGTTTGTAAATTATGTGTAATTTTAGGACAGCGTCACGGAATTCCAATCCCGAACGACAGAAATAATTATTTCAAATCAATAAGATATGATGGTGCCGGCTACAGGATTCGAACCCGTGGCCACCTGATTACAAATCAGGTGCTCTACCTGCTGAGCTAAGCCGGCCTCGAACGCACACTTACGATGTTGTTGTCCGGGACGCAACCCGGCACGCGCACCCCTTATAACTGCCGATCCGACAGCCCGGCACCTTCAAATTCCGGTGTCATTTCCGTCGCGTCCGATGGCGGTGGATTCGCGTTGCCCGCCCCAACCGCAGCCAGAGCCTTATGTACAATCGCATCCCAGTTTTGCGGAAAGCCGCCCCATTGCTCGGGGCAGGTCGCACAGGGGCGTTTTTTGGGCCCATTAACCATCGTGTCGCGCCGCCAGGCAGAGAACTTTTCGCTGCAATAGATATCGAAGATCGAAGTACTCTGCACGTTGCCTACAACATAAGGTGCAACCTCCGGTGATGAGCCGATAGTGGCGCAGCAGGGCAGCACGTCGCCCTTATAATTGATGATGAAATTATCCATCGCTTGCAGACAGGCCGCCGTGCGCGCCGCCATTTTGCGGCCAACACCTTTCAGCACTTCGCCACGGTTATTACCCTCGGTCATGTAATTGGCCTGGCTGTAGCGCACGCACATCGACGAACCGCTGAGGCGAAATTCGATTTCCTTATCCGCGGTAAAATTGGTCAGGACGGGGTGGAGGCCAAGCTCTCTCGACTTATCGAGCGTGCGCTTAAGAATATCGCGCTCGTCGTACAGCTTGTCCTTTGAAAGATGAATCGCCACCTTGAGCTCGTTGACGCCACATTCTTCCATCGCCGTGAAGGCGGCTTTGGTAAGATAGTCGCCATTGGTGAAAATCAGAATATAGCAGCGCGGCAGCCTGGCCCGGATCGCCTTCAACCGGGCGACAAAGTCCTCCAGATGCATCAGCGGCTCGTTCAACCCCACCAGTGAAATACGGCGGCTATAGTCGATCGAGGCCAGATCATCGAGGATGCGCTCATAGGCTGGCCAGTCAAAAAAGACGTTATCCTTGCGCCGGTCATAGATGCTGTTGGGGCAGTAGCTGCAGTTGCGGTTACATTGCGACGAGGTTTCAATGTTGATGAAGCCAACGCCGCTTTTAAACGCCACCCGCTTTTGATGGTCCGTCAGATCACTGGTCAGATGCAGCGTGCTGAACATCTGATCGCCCCGCATCACCGTCAGGGGTTGATGTACACCCATCCCCTGCGTTGCCGGATCAAGACGAGAGTAGCCCTCTACCACCGACTGGATCTGGGGCAAATCGACCGAAATGCCGTTGGCGACCAGAATCTGGCACACGCGATACGCTTCCGCCGTCCAACCATTTTTATGTAAGACCGCTGCGTAATTCAGCACAGCCGCAATTTCGTCATTGTCCACAACGCCAGCCACTATACGTCCTCTCAAAGATGGGGAACCGACCACCCAGATTACCCGTAAAGCTAGCGCCTGTGTGATAATGAAGTGTTAAGGTTATTGTCTGGTCAGAAAACGCTGCAAATGGGTTGGATGCGCAGGCTCGCCCCTGTACATTGCCGGCTTCATTGTAAGCCTCTTATACGGACAGTCGGACAAATGACACGGTATCTCATCACCAGCGCCCTCCCTTACATCAATGGTGTCAAACACTTAGGCAATCTGGTGGGGTCGATGCTACCGGCCGATGTCTATGCCCGCTACCGCCGCGCCAAAGGCGACGAAGCCCTGTTCATCTGCGCCACCGACGAACACGGCACCCCGGCCGAGCTGGCCGCGCTGGCCGCCGGGCAGGATGTCGCCACCTACTGCACCGAACAGCATGACATTCAGGCCCGCCTTGGCGATGGCTTTGCCATGTCGTGGGACATTTTCGGCCGCTCGTCGAGCGCGCAAAACCGCGAGCTGACCCAGCATTTTGCCAAGGTATTGTGGGACAAGGGCTTTTTGGAGGTGCGAACCACCCGTCAGGTCTATTCCCACGCCGAAAAGCGCTTTTTGCCGGACCGCTATGTTATCGGCACCTGCCCACATTGCGGCTATGACCGCGCCCGTGGCGATCAGTGCGAAAACTGCACCCGCGTGCTCGACCCGACCGACCTGATCGCCCCGCGCTCGGCGGTGTCGAACTCGTCCGAGATCGAGATTCGGGATTCCGCCCATTTATTCCTCAAGCAGTCGCAGTTCGTTGACCAGCTCCGCAGCTGGATCGACAGCCACGAGCAGGACTGGCCGGTGCTGGTCAAATCGATCGCCCGCAAATGGCTTGACGAGGGATTGCAGGACCGCGGCATCACCCGCGACCTCGAATGGGGCGTGCCGGTGCCGGACGAGATTGGCGACGGTCAGCTTAAGGGCAAGGTGTTCTACGTCTGGTTCGACGCCCCGATCGAATATATCGCCGCGACCAAGGAATGGGCCGATGCCAACGGCAAAGGCGATGAATGGCTCAAATGGTGGCGACCGGAAAATGCCAAAGACGTCGCCTATTACGAATTCATGGCCAAGGACAATGTGCCCTTCCACACCGTCGGTTTCCCGGTCACCATCATGGGCTCGGGCGAGAACTGGAAGCTGGTCGACCGCATCAAGGGCTTTAACTGGCTGACCTATTACGGTGGCAAGTTCTCGACCTCGCAGCATCGCGGTATCTTCATGGACAAAGCGCTGGAGGCGCAGCCCGCCGATGCGTGGCGCTGGTATCTGATGGCCAATGCGCCCGAAAGCGCCGATGCCTCGTTCACGTGGGAGCATTTCGCCGGTGTGGTCAACAAGGATCTGGCCGACGTCTTCGGCAACTTCGTCAATCGCATCACCAAATTCACCGCATCCCGCTTTGACGGCAAGGTGCCGGAAGAAGGTGAGTATGGTGACGCGGAAAAGACCCTGATTGCCGATCTGGATAGCCGCATCGCCAAACTCGGCGCGTTTCTGGATGATCTGGAATACCGTAAGGCGCTGGCGGAGCTGCGCGCCATTTGGGTGGCGGGCAATGAATATCTCACCGTGGCGGCGCCGTGGACCCACTTCAAGACTGACAAGGTCAAGGCCGCCATCGGCGTACGCATGGGCCTTAATCTGGTCCGGCTGTTTGCCGCGCTGTCTTCGCCGGTGGTGCCGGGTCTGGCCAGAGCCGCTGCGGGTGCCTTCGGGGATGTGCCCGACGTAATTGCCTGGCCGGATCTGCCGATGGCAGAATACTTAAAGCACCTGAAACCCGGCAGTGACGTCACCCCGCCCGCCGTGCTGGTGACCAAGATCACCGACGAGCAGGTTGAAGCGTGGAAAGCGGAATTCGGCGGCGCTGAATAAATTGCACCGCGCATAAATGCAAAACCGGCGGGGCCACCCCCGCCGGTTTTGTTTTGGCTATTGCAGACGGTAAATCGCACTGGCATGCGGTGCCAGATGGATTTGCAGACCGTCGGCACGGGCCGGATTTGTCTCGCCCCCCCACAAATCCTGTAAGGCGGTCGGCACTGGCAACGACAGATCCTGCCAGCGTGCGACAAAATCCAGCGGCGTATCACCGGTGTTAAACACGGCAACATAACGCGTGGGTTTCTTGTGCGCGCCACCTTGCGCCGCCCAGACGCGGGCAGCAGTTTGCGCTACATTCACCGGATGACTATCCCAAACCGTTTGATTGACCGCGATGACGTCCTTGTTGGTGATAACGGCGCGCGTGGCGTCGTCCAGCTCGGTAAGGTTGCCGCCCAAGATCAATGGCGAACGCGCGATGGCCCACAGCGTGAACATGGTGCGCATCTCATCCACGCTGAGCCGCGACGCGCGTGGTTCACCCCAGCCGGGATGGGGACGCAGGGAACCAAAGGGCAGCATATCGGCATCGGGCCAGTTACCGGGTTTGGCGTGGCCGCGCCATTGAGCCAGCTTATCGAACCCGGTCAGAACACCGTTAGGCCAGTCTTTCGGTGCAAAACTCCAACCATCCCAGGTGTCATCCGCGATGCGCCACATCTGTGCCAGTTTCCCAACCTCGGCAGCATGGGTAAGATTGGTCGGCCCCGGCGACAAACTTAAGACCATTTCGCGGCCACTATGTTTGATAGCCTGCGAGATCTGACGGATTTCGCTGCCGACATAGGGATGATCCGCAACACAGTCGATCTTGATGAAATCGATTCCCCAGTCCGCAAACAATTTGACCATGGAATCATAATAGGCCTGCCCCGCGGCCGTATCGCGGATGCCGTAATTGCCATCATCCCACGAACAGAGGTCCGCTTTATTGGCGGCATCGGCAGCACGAAAATGCGACCCGGCAATCGGCAGATTGGCCTCAACCGCCTGTTTGGGAATACCGCGAATAATATGCACGCCAAATTTAAGACCATGGCTGTGCACCAGATCGGCCAGCGGCTTTAATCCGACCCCGCCTGCAGCAGACGGAAACCGCGCCAGCGCCGGAATGAGCAGACCGTTGCCATCCAGCTGATATTTGCGTTCCTGCAAATCCTTGCCGAAGGGATCGGTCATATACCAGCCTTCGTCGATCACCGCGTATTTCCAGCCGAGATCTTTCAGCTTCACCAGTTCGGCAACGTTGGCGCGAAACTGATCTTCGGTGATGGTGAAGCCATACGCATCCCAACTGTTCCACCCCATCGGCGGCGTCTGCGCCGGACCGATTGGCGCACGCCCAGCGGAAGGCTGTGCCAGCGCCCCCGGCGACAGCAGCAACGCCGCCATCAATACAGACAATATAAAACGCATACCCCATATCTCCCTGAAAAATTTTCACCGCGATTGCACGCCCCAACCGAACAGCAACCGAACATAGCAAAACACAGCAGCACCTCTAACGGCTAAATTGAAGCGGTCAAAACAGAACTAATATTAGGCATGGCGAAGTTTGAGGCAGATTATGCTTGGGTGCCGCGGACCCATCGTGTAGCGTTTGCTGCACACGCCTTCGACTATCTGGGGAAGTCATGAAAAATAAATTCACGCTGGCAATCATTCTGGCCATGGTTCTGGGCATCATCGCCGGGCTGGCAGCTAACGCATGGCTTGACGCCGATCAGATCAAGGCACTGACAGGTGGACTGGAAATCATCACCACCGTCTTCCTGCGCCTGATCAAGATGGTCATCGCACCACTGGTCTTCACCACGCTGGTAACCGGCATCGCCCATATGGAGAATGCCTCGGCTGTGGGTCGGGTCGGCATCAAATCACTGGGCTGGTTTATCTGCGCCTCACTGCTGTCACTGACGCTGGGGCTGATCCTGGTCAATCTGCTGGCCCCCGGCAAAGGCTTCTCGCCCCACGATCTGGGGGCGCTGTCAGGTGCCATGCCAGCGATGAAGGAATTCAAGTTCGCCGAATTCATCGCCCATATCGTGCCGCAGTCGGTCTTTGCCGCGCTGGCCGAAAACGAAATCCTGCAGATTGTCGTTTTCTCCTGTTTTGTTGGCACCGCCATTGCCTCGCTGCACGGCAAGGCGAATGAAATCGTCTCGCTCGCCGAGCAGGGTGCCGAGGTCATGCTGAAGGTGACCGGCTATGTCATGCTGACCGCCCCGGCTGCCGTGTTCGCTGCCATCACGGCCACGGTGGCGACACAGGGCGCGAAGATGCTGCTAACCTATGTGCAGTTCGTCGGCGATTTCTATTTCGCCATGATCACCCTGTGGATCGTGCTGTTCGCCATTGCCGCGATTATCTTACGCGGCAAGATCGGCCCGCTGTTTCGCGCCGCGCGCCAACCGGCGCTGCTGGCGTTTTCTACCGCGAGTTCGGAAGCGGCCTATCCGAAACTGCTGGCCGAGCTTGAAAATATGGGCCTGCCCAAACGCGTGGTCAGTTTTGTGCTGCCGCTGGGCTATTCCTTCAACCTCGATGGCTCGATGCTCTATTGCACCTTCGCCACCATGTTCATCGCGCAGGCCTATCACATCACGCTGACCCTGCCGCAGCAGATCACGCTGTTGCTGATGATGATGGTGACCAGCAAAGGTATGGCCGGTGTGCCGCGCGCCTCGCTGGTGGTGATCGCCGCCGCCATGCCCTACTTCGGTATTCCCGATGCCGGATTGCTGCTGATTCTGGCGGTCGATCATTTGCTCGACATGGGGCGCAGTGCCACCAATGTCATCGGCAACTCGGTTGCCTGTGTCGCCGTCAGCCGCTGGGAAGGCGCAGCGACGGACGCGAAAAACACCAACCCGGGCACCTAAAAAACAGGGGGGAGGTGCCCCCTCCCCCCCATTTCTCCCCCCCAAAAAAATACTCAGTTCGGCAACGGCACAGGCAATGTACAGCCGCAGACCGACATTTTATTGGGTTCTGTCGTCTTCCAGTTACCGTTCCACTTCATCGTCGCAAGCTGCGACGGGCACTTCTTCTTGGCATCGTCATTATTCCAGATCGGGCCGATCGGAACATCGACGCCTTCCTTGGTGCCACAGACCGACATCTTGCCCCAGACGGTCGTCGTCCACTGCCCGTTCCAGTGCGGCGGACACACCTGAGGACATTTCTTTTCAGCATCCTGCTGGTTCCAGATCGGGCCGGCGGGAATATCGATTGAGGGCGGAGGCTCTTGAGCATACGCAAAAGAGGCCAAACCGGTTGAAGCCACAGAAGCAAACGCCAACACTGTCAGAAAATGTTTCACGGCACGCTCCCTTCATGTTCGCAATTCAAGATTGCAACAGCAGTATACATATCAAAAGTTGAGTTGCACGATTAATGTGTACTAATAGCTGTATTGAACTGTCCCCGAACCTCCTCCGCCATAACGCCCTCAAATGAAGTATTCCTATAGGGATAACAGCAGCTTGCCCATTTACCGCGCACAGCATATGTAACAATATGGTAAAGCGCTTACCTATCCTGTGCAGCCCAAAACGCATGAGGCTGAAACAACGGAAATTGGCGCTGGGAAACGAAGGGAAGGATTTTGCACATGTCGAAATTTCTGATCAGCCTGATGAGCGCCGCGCTTCTTTCCGGTGCCGCACTATCTGGCCCCGCATGGGCCGAGGATGCCGGCGCAGGTTCCGCCGTTCTCAATCAGCTTCTCAACACGCCCGCCGCCAACGCCTGGTCGGCCTGGGGTGCAAAGGCCACGCTGAAAAAAGACAGCACCGTCACCGGCGGTGCCGCGATGCGCGTTGAAGTCACGGCAAAGCCTGCCCATCTCTGGGATGCCGCAGCTGTAACCCCCATTAAAAAGCCCATTCAAAAGGGCGATGTCATACTGGTCAGCTTCTGGGCCCGCGCGATAACCCCGCCCCCCGGCGGCACCACGGCGACACTGGGCTCGATCGCGGTACAGCAAGCCAAGGCTCCCTACACCAACCTGTTCAACGAAGCTGCGGAAGTTACCGGCACATGGGCGATGTATTATACCTCGGGTGTCGCCAGCGAGGATTATGGCGCAGGGCAGCTCAATGTCTCGGTCCTGCTGGGAGCCGATCAGCAGACCGTCGATCTGGGCCCGGCCTTTGTGCTTGATCTTGGCCCCCATTACGACGTCAGCAAACTGCCCCATAACAAAAAGGCCACCCCGCCAGCCCCCGCAGCAGCCCCTGCCGCACCGCCTGCCGCCGCATCAGCCAGCCAGACCAGCGTCGAGACCGCACTGACCAACCTGCGCGCCAAATTGCCCAAAGCCGGTACGCTGATTTCCGATCCCACCCGACTGGCGTTTTCCTTTGGCCCGGATCAGACCAATCAGAGCATTGCCGCATCCGAAGTTCCCGGTGGTGCCGCTTTACGCACCATCCTGTCCAAGGCGGGCACCAATCCGTGGGATGACGGAATTTCACAAGCCCTGAACGGTGCGGTGAAGCAAGGCGATACCATCCTGATGGCGGCCTATCTGCGCAGCAATGACGGACCGGGCAATATTGCCATGATGGGCGTGGCCCTGAACCACGCGCCGTGGAGCCAGATCATTGCCAAACCGGTCACGGTTCCGGCTGGTGGCTGGCATCTGATCACCGTCAGCGGCACCGCCACCACCAATGCCGGAGCCACCGAAATGATGGCGATGATGCAGACCGGTGCGGCCAAACAAAGCCTCGATGTCGGGCCGATCTTTGTGCTCAATCTCGGTGCCGGGGTGACGCCGCCACAGCTGCCGTAAAACACCTTCAGCAAATATTCAGCCGTTACAGGCCGTGCCAGACAACAGGCACGGCCTTTTCTGTTGCTGTCATAACGGCTCACGACAGCGTGTTATCAGCATGGTTTGCAGGGCCTCTGCCACGCTTTAGGATTGCAAAAAAACAGATATCGTTCCGGGGGGGATACATGCATCACATCGATCGGCGCAGCTTTATCAGCGGCAGTGTTGCGGCATTGGGGGCCACAGCGTTTGGGGCCACGGCATGGGCGGATGGCCCGCACGGTTTCATCTATCCCACCCCGCCGGGGCCGAACGATACGCTGCGCGCCGATGTCGACAACTCCCGCCGCATTGTGGACCCGCCCCCGCCCGGCTATTGGCCCTATAGCGGGATCAGCGGCCCCGGCGCGCCGGTGACTGCCGCCACGCGCCACGGCGGCTGGACCTCGGGCCTGCCCCATGTCAGCTATAAGGGGCCAACACCGCGCAGCTATCCCATCGGGCCTTGGAATGACGCCGATAGCGGCGAAGCGGTAAAATCTGGCCTGCTGCCCGCCATCCGCCCGATCTGGGATGCCCATATCCGCGATACCATTATCTGCGCCGGGGGCGATGGGGCCTATTACATGACCGGCAGCACCGGCGATAACATCTGGGCCATCAATGATGGTGTCGAGCTGTGGCGTTCCACGGACCTGAAGGACTGGCACTATCTTGGTCTGGTGTGGAGCATTGAAAAAGACGGCACCTGGGAAAAGCACTGGACCATGCGCAAAGGCGTCTATTTCCGCGCCATCTGGGCACCGGAGATCCATTACATCGGTGGCAATTATTATATCTGCACCTCGATCAGCGGGGTTGGCATCGGCATCTTAAAAAGCACCACCGGCAAAGCGACGGGGCCTTATGTCCACGCCATTGATGATACGGCACCGATCAAGGGCAGCATCGATTCCACCGTGTTCGAGGATGACGATGGCCGGGTTTATCTCACCTATGGCTCGGCCGAGACCATCCGCGAAATCAAGCCGGATTTTTCGGCCTTCGCCGGGGACTGGCAGCCGACCCAGTTGGCAGAACCGGATACGAACCCCGATCATCATGCCCGAAAAGATGCCGAAGGCCTTGGCAAAATCGGTTTTGAAGGGGCCACATTATTCAAGCGCAACGGTCAGTATTACCTTGGCGCGGTCGATAAATATTACGGGCGCTATTCCTTTGCCTTTGCAGTGGCCGATCATATCACCGGGCCGTACCGCATGCGGCACGAAGCCGTGCCCTGTTGTGGCGGCGGCAATATCTTTCGCGATCATCAGGGCCGCTGGTGGCAAACCTTTTTCGGCAACGACAAATTCAGCCCGTTCCGCGAAAAACCGGGGCTGGTGCGCATCGACTTCGATGCTGCGGGCCGTATCCATCCGCACACGGATCAGCCTTTTGTCACCACCTGAAGCCGCGCTAACAATTGGCCCGGCCTAATCAGGCGTTATCGAGACCGAAGCGGGCGCGGAATTCCGCAATATCTTTGGCAAAATGGGCGCAACCGGCTTCGGCGAGTTCGTCCCGGCTGCCATAGCCCCACAAAGCCCCCACCGGGGTGACGCCGTTTTCCAGCGCACCAATGACATCGAAAGCCCGGTCGCCCAGCATCAGGCATTGATCGGGGCCATGACCGCAAGCCTGTAGCACGCTGGCGATCAGTGAGGTCTTGGTGTCTTTCTCGTCCAGCCCGGCGGCGGCAACACCATCGAAATAGTTCGCAATCTGCAAATGCTGCAAAACCTGCACGGCATAGACTTTGGGTTTGGAGGTGGCAAGCCACACCCCCTTGCCCGCCGCTTTCAACCCCGCCAGCAGGCCTGCCGCACCGGGATAAAGCGGGCTTTGATAAAGGCCGTTATGTTCATAGGCCTCGCGAAATTTCTGCATACCATAGGTAATGTCGATCTCGTCGGCCTCGGGCATCAGTTTGCGAAACACCATCGGCAGCGGCGCGCCCAGAAACAGCGCCGGATCGATATCGGTCTCGATCCCCAACGCCGCAAAGGCGGCCCGCTGCGCATGCAGCAGACCGGGGCGGGAATCGCACAAGGTGCCGTCCAGATCGAACAGATAGGTGCCTGCCACGTCCATGCCCACCTCCCGCTCAGCCTTTGGCGGTTAAAAGCTTTACCGGATCCTGCGGCTCGCGCCCTTTGCGGATTTCAAAATGCAGTTGTGGGCTATCGACATCGCCGGTCTGACCGACATAGCCGATGACCTGCCCGGCGGTAACATGATCGCCCGGTTTAACCACCAGTCGCGAAGCGTGGGCGTAAGCGGTAAAGAAATTACCGTCATGGCGGATCACCACCAGATTGCCATAGCTTTTCATATCGCCACCGGCATAGCCCACCGTGCCCGATGCCGCCGCCGTAATCGGTGTATCGGCAGGGGCCGCGATATTGATGCCGTCACTGCGCACGCCACCCGATTCCGCGCCGAACTCGCCAATCACCTTACCGCGCACCGGCCAGGCGAAATGCCCGGCGGCCAGTGCGGCGGTTTTAACGGGCCTGGCGGGCTTTTCCGCCGGGGCCCCATCCTCGGCAACATCCGGCTTAGCCACCGCGTGGCTGGTGGCAGGCTTCGGCGCAGTATAGGCCGGGCGTTCACGCGGCTCTGGCACCGGATCGGTCGCAAGCGGGGCGGCGGCAGGCTCATCACTGCCCGCCGCGTCGGCCGGCCTGAACGGCGCATCAGGGGGAGCGGATTTTGCCGGTTTCACGGGAACCGGTTTGGGCCGCGGGCTGGGCGGGGGGCTGAGGGTTTCAGACACAACCACGGGGGATCGGGCAACCGGATGGGCCGGTTCCTCGGCCACCGGCACCGGGGCAGGCGCGGGCTGATACGCTTCGGTGGTTTGCGGGGCGCTGCGATCTTCGGTGTTGACGAAAGCGTCCCAATCAAAGCTTGCCCGCGTCGGTCGTGGTTCTTCACACGCCGCCAAGGTTCCCAAAAGCAGAATAGCTGCGCCAACGCGCATTTTCCGTGCACTCATTACACCGGCACCCTAACGTTTATTGCAATTACGACCAACCGCTTATGCCACACCGGCCAGCATTGGTACAAACATCACCGGGATCAGCGCCTCTTGTACGACGCCCTGTTCGGTGCGGACATATTTGGTCAACTGCTGCGGCATTTCCTGGCCCGGCCCACCACCCACCGGCCCGACGGGGGCAACCAGAATCCCCCCCACCTTGAGCTGGTCAAACAACGCAGGCGGCACGCTTTCCACCGCCGCTGACAGCAGAATACGATCAAAGGGGGCCTGCTGCGGCCACCCCTTCATGCCATCATCATACCAGGTGACGACATTGTCGATCTTCAGCGCCTTCAGCCGGGCTTCGGCCTCTTTCATCAACGGCTTGTGACGTTCAATGCTGTAAACCCGCCGACACAATTTCGCGAGCACCGCCGCCTGATAGCCCGAACCGGTGCCGATTTCCAAAATCCGCATCGCCGGGCCGACCTCAAGCGCAATGGTGGCGCAGGCCACGACATAAGGCTGGCTGATGGTCTGGCCGCATTGGATCGGCAGCGCGGTGTTATCATAGGCGGCATGGCGGAACGGTTCGGCCACAAAGGCATCGCGCGGCACATCTTCGATGGCCGAAAGCACCCGCGCGTCGGTCACACCGGTTTTGCGCAGCGCCATAATGAGGGCGATGATACGTGGATCCTCCCCCCTCATGGCCCCTACCCCTTATAAGCCGCCTTTAGTGCCGCCAGTGTGTCCCGCGCCGTCAGGTTCAGCTGTAACGGCGTTACCGCAATGCGTTTTTCGGTCAGCGCGTGCAGATCACTGCCCATATCCGTGGTGTATGGCTCGCGCTTGAACCCGATCCAGTAATAGGAATAGTCGCGCAGATCGGTGCGTTTTTCAACGCGAACTTCCTGCATATCGCGCTTACCCTGCGTACAGAATTCCACCCCCACCAACTCGTCCGGTTTGCAATCGGGGAAATTGATGTTGATCAGCACATTTTCCGGCCAGCCGATCCCGATCAGCTTGCGGATCAGATCAGGACCATGGGTCTCGGCACATGACCAGTGCATGTGGTGCTTGTCTTCAAAGGGATAGCCCTGTGACAAGGCAATCGACGGAATGCCGAACGAACAGCCTTCCATTGCACCGGCCACCGTGCCCGAATAGGTCACGTCGTCGGCGACATTCACACCGCGATTGACGCCCGACAGGATCAGGTCTGGCTTTTTGTCGGCCAGAAGATGGGCGCACGCCATCATCACGCAATCGGTCGGCGTGCCGGTAACGGCAAAATGCCGATCATCGATCTGGCGCAGGCGCACCGGCGAATGCAGCGTCAGCGAGTGCGAGGCCCCGGACTGTTCCTGTGCCGGTGCCACCACCCAGACATCATCGCTGAGCGCCCGTGCAATGGCTTCTGCCACCACCAGACCGGGGCCGTAGATACCATCGTCGTTGGTGACCAGAATACGCATCAGGCCTTCTCGATTTTCTGCATCCCAGCCATATACGGGATTAATGCGTCAGGAATACTAATCGAGCCATCGGCCTGCTGATAATTTTCCATCACCGCGATCAGCGTGCGGCCGACCGCCAGCCCCGAACCGTTCAGCGTGTGCACAAAGCGGGTGCCTTTGCTGCCAGCGGGACGGAAGCGCGCATCCATACGGCGGGCCTGGAAATCGCCAAAGATCGAGCAGGACGAAATCTCGCGATAGCGGTCCTGACCGGGCAGCCAAACCTCGATGTCATAGGTTTTCTGGGCGCCAAAGCCCATATCGCCGGTGCACAGCGTCACCACACGGTGCGGCAACACCAGCTTCTTTAGAATTTCCTGCGCGCAATCGGTCATGCGTTCATGTTCGGCCGCCGACTGTTCCGGCGTGGTGATCGAGACCAGCTCGACCTTGTTGAACTGATGCATGCGGATCATGCCACGGGTGTCGCGGCCCGCCGAACCGGCCTCGGCCCGGAAACAGGGCGTGTGCGCGGTTATGCGGATCGGCAGCTTGGCCTCGTCCTGAATGCTTTCACGCACCAGATTGGTCAGCGGCACTTCCGCGGTCGGGATCAGACCAAGGCGGTTTTCCGCCCCCTTGGGCACCCAAAACAGATCTTCTTCGAATTTGGGCAACTGGCTGGTGCCAAAGAACGCCACATCCCGCACCAACAGCGGCGGATCGACTTCGGTATAGCCGAACTTCATGGTGTGAACGTCGAGCATGAAGTTGGCAATCGCCCGGCCCAGACGCGCCAGCGGACCTTTGAGATAGACGAAACGCGCCCCCGAAACCTTGGCGGCAGTCTCAAAATCCATCAACCCCAGCGCTTCACCCAGATCGAAATGCTCTTTCGGTTTAAAGTCGAACGGCTTGGGCTCCAGAAACCGACGGGCGAGCACCTCGATATTGGCATTCTCGTCCGCCCCTTCGGGCACATCATCCGCGGGCAGATTGGGCAGACCGGCCATTTCCAGCGTCAGCTGGGCTTCCAGATCTTTCGCCCTGGCATCGTCGGCCTGCATCGCGGCTTTGATGTTGGCCACTTCGTCCATTAACGCCTTGGCGCCCGCTTCGTCTTTTTTCGCCTTGGCGGCGCCGATGGCACGCGAAGCCTCGTTCTGGCGGGCGCGGTGCTGTTCGAACGCGGCCTTGGCGGTGCGCCAGTCATTATCGATCTGCAGCAGCTTTTCCACCGACGATGACGCCTTGGCCAGATCAAAGCCAGCCCGCTTAGCCAACCCCGCTACAAAAGCCTCACCATTTTCGCGAATCTGCTTGATGTCGTGCATCGGACGAATCTCCAACCTAATACTGGGGTAATGACATGCGTCGGCGCCCCTCGGCAAGACCGGAGTTATTCCAATTCCGGCAATATGTTGCCACTGAAAAAACACTACACCGATCTTGTCGCGCTGCCAAAGCTTCCCTTACGGCGTGGTTTGCAGCCCCACACCGCGTCTTGGCGTGCGGGGCCGCCTTGGGCTAAACTGGCCGCTTCGGCATATTACAGTGATGGTAAGGGGCAAGCGATGAAACGGGTTTCCAAACGGCTGCGTCAGGCTGGCGGCATTGGTCTGATGGCGGGCGCGCTGTTTGCGGCGGTGCTGGCTGCCGAGCTGCCCACCCCGCCGGTTCACCCCCATGGTGGCAAGCTGTGGCAGATCGTCGGTGGCACCTGCCTGCCCAATATGAAGGCCAAACACGACCCGGCCCCCTGCACGGAAGTCGATCAGGGCTATGTGCTGCTCAAAGACATGGCGGGGGTGGCGCAATATCTGCTGATGCCCGACAGCGACATCACCGGCATTGAGGATGCGCGGATACTGACCTCCCCGACCAATTATTTCGCCGCCGCCTGGAATGCCCGCGGGCTGGTCGAAACCAAGCTGGGCCGGAAAATTGCCCGCGATACCATGGCCGTGACGGTCAATTCGCAATATGGCCGTAGTCAGGATCTGCTGCATCTGCATATCGACTGCCTGGGGGCACCCGCGCGGGGCGATCTGGCGGGCCTGACCGGTGTGGGTGAAAGCTGGTCGGCCGCCCCGGTGATGATCGCCGGGCACCCCTATTACGTCCGCCGCGTATTGGGGGCGGAACTGACCGTCAACCCGTTCAAACTGGTCGCCGATGAACTT
Organism: Micropepsis pineolensis; assembly: GCF_055392125.1. Taxonomy (NCBI): domain Bacteria; kingdom Pseudomonadati; phylum Pseudomonadota; class Alphaproteobacteria; order Micropepsales; family Micropepsaceae; genus Micropepsis; species Micropepsis pineolensis. The sequence continues at coordinate 1,200,165 of NZ_AP042408.1, read as the reverse complement.
CCGGGTGCCAAGGATGAAATGCGGGCCTGGACTATTGGTCTGGTCGGGGCCAGTTTTGACGGCAAGCCCGGCTTCTGGCTGCTGGCTGGCAAGGCCGACCCGGCAGGCGGCGAATGGGGTTCGGCCGAAAGCATTCAGGACCACGACTGCAAACTGCCGCTGGCGAACTAAACTGGCTGCGACCCGAACGCGCCCCATGCAGGCGGTGTGGCAAGTACAGCCACACCGGAGGATAATGCCCACAAGAATCAACCCATAGGTGAACCGTGTGGGGAAGTAAGCTGTTCTGCATCGGCGCAACCGCAACCCTGACGGCGATCATAGCTACGGCGGCAACAAACACACTCTATGATCATGTTCTTCCAGCAGCACGGCAGAAAGTCAGCTGCATGATCGGCGTACTGAAAAGTACCCCGGGGTATGAGCAAGCCGGGTATGGTGCGGAAAAAGGCCCCGATGGTGCGATCCGCCCTTATGTTCAGTATCGCTATGTGGCGCCCGGCACGGGCCAACATGCCCAGGTTCGCTTCACCGAAGGAACTCAGGCGGCATTACCCTATGATTCCACAGATACCACCTACGTTTTCTCAGCAACGCTGCCGGGGCTGATCGGCGCGAAGCAGAAAGAACCCTTCGATCTGGGGGCTAAGAAAATCGGTAATTTGTGGAAGCAGCGTTGCGGCGTGAATATCACGATTTTCTTTATCTAGGGTCAGCCACACCCAGCATCACAAAAGCAGCAATCAAACGCGGTAGCGTTACGCCCGCACGTATGAGAGTTGCAGCAAATGCGATACCTGTCCGTTTTTGTGTTTTGTATTGCGATGCCCTCTGCCGTACAGGCAGCAGAAATGCACAGCTGGGATATCTGGCAGACCGAACAGCATCACCAATGCCCAGATCGCCATATCGAATTCATTTCGGGATATGACTATGACGATCTGATCAAAAGCTTTGCCCACTATGGCTGTCAGCACTATGCGTGCCGGGAAGCGGCCTAGTGTGATCGCACGGATCCCCGTTGAGAGAAAATCAGGGCTTGCCCGATTTATCCCTCGACCTCGTTCTCTTCCGTCTTGCGTTCGTCATCGCGCTTTTTCTCGATCAGCCAGACCAGCCAGATCGACACCTCGTAGAGGAACACCAGCGGAATGATCAGCGAGACCATGCTGAACAGGTCAGGCGGCGTGATGACCGAGGACAGCCCGGTAATGCCGACGATGGCGTAACGGCGCATATTGCGCAGCAATTTCGACGACACGATGCCGACTTTGCCGAGCAGCGTTAACAGCACCGGCAACTGGAACGTCAGACCGAAGGCGAAAATCAGCGCCGAAACGAAATCGAGATAATCGCTGACCTTGGCCTGCAATTCGATGCCCGGCGTGTTGGCGGTCGCCTGGGTTTCAAAGCCGAGGAAAAACCGCAGCGCATAAGGCAGCATGACGTAATAAACGAACGCTGCGCCAATGATGAACAGCACCGGGCTGGCGATCAGAAACGGCAGGAAAGCATTCTTTTCATGCTTGTACAGACCGGGGGCAACGAACATCCAGATCTGCGATGCCACAATGGGGAACGACAGACACATCCCGGCGAACAGACCGACCTTCATATAGGTGAAAAAGGTCTCGTACACCGCGGTATAGATCAGGTGCCGGTTGGGGTGGCCCACCATGGCGCGCGACAACGGCTCGGTCAGGAACGCATAGATTTCCTTGGAGAAGGCAAAGCACAGAATGAAGCACAGCGCGAAAGCCAGCACCGCATAGATCAAGCGCTTACGCAGCTCGATCAGGTGCTCCAGCAGCGGGGCTTTGGAGGATTCAACCTCAGCTTCTTCGTCTGGTGAGGGAGGGATCATGGCGCAGGCGGGGTCAACCCGCCCTCAATCGGTTTATCGGGTTCGGCATTGACCACCACCGGTTCCCCGGCAGGTGGCGTAAACGGCAGGGCCATCTGCGGTTCGGCGGCAGGGATCGGAACCGCCGAAAAATCTGCCGTTTCCGACATCGGTTCGGGGTGGGCGTGGGGGGAGCCGGGGATATTCCCGGTCATGCTGATTTCTTCCGCAGCAGCCACCGGGGCCGCACCCGCCGTTTCGGAAGCGGTCACCGCAGCGGCCGCCGCCGGTGCAATCGAAACCGATGGAATCTTGATGGCGTCGTTCAGGGCACGTTCGGTTTCGGCCAGCGGGTTGGCATTGCGCAACGATTGAATTTCCTTACGCAGCTCGTCCAGCTCGCTCTGGCGGGCCATTTCATCGAAGCTGTTGCGGAACTGATCGGCCATGGCGCGGGCCTTGGCGGTCCACTGGCCAGCCTTACGCATGATCTTGGGCAGATCCTGCGGGCCGACGACGACAAGCGCCACCACCAGCAACAGAAGAATATGGCTCCAGCTTAAATCGAAAAACATGCCGCCACTTGCGCCAGGAATTGCCCCGCACCACCCATTATGGGACTGGCGGGAATAAGCCTGCCGACCGGCCCCGGGGGGCCAAAGTCAACCAGACCGCTTAGTGGGCCACCTTGTCCTGATCATGGACCGGGGGCACCGGCTGCTCGCTGCGCGGCAGAACCTGCGGCGCGGGCGGCGCGGCGGGCGGCGTTTCATCATCCGCCATACCCTTTTTGAAATTCTTGATGCCCTTGGCGAAGTCGCCCATCACATCGGAAAAACGGCCACGGCCACCGAACAGGACCAGCACCACCACGGCCAGCAGCAGAATGTGCCAAAAGCTCAAACCACCCATCAGAGTCTCCTCAGGTTTTCCTCTTTAAAGCCCGGACGCGGCTGCAAATGCAAGGCGCATGATAGCACCATTGCGTTATCCTTGACCGGACCGAGCTTAAATAGCCTGAATTTCGCCTTTACAGTCCATCGCCGCCGCAAGGCTTTTGAGCCGCCGCTGCACAGCCTCGTCAACAACCATGGCGCGATCGGCGGGTACTTCGAGCACCAGTCGCCCCGGCAGCAATTTCAGTTTGTAGTTTTCCAGCTCGCCCGGCGCCGTCCCCGACAAGTCAAAGGCCAGCCGCGCCGCCAGCCCGATGCGTAAGGCCAGCAGCTCTTCCTGCCGGTCAAGCAGCCCGGTGGCCTCGAAATGGGTGGGTACCTCGGTATAGCCGGAATAACGGTGGAAAATGGCGGTGGCCAGAAAGGCCCGACCGCGGTGATCAACCCCGCCATAGGACATGTTCAGCACTTCGGTATAGCTGCCGGGGGCGCGGTAATCGGGGTGGCGGCGCCAGCCGATGTCGGACAGATAGAACGCCGCCTGACGCAACCGGCGCAGCGCGGGCGTTTCGTCGGGGAACAGCGGCCCGGTCCAGACAAAGGCTTCGGAAGCATGTTCAGGGGTACGCGACAGCCGGGCATTAACCCCGGCGACATATTCGATCAGCGGATCCTTGGCCCGCTCCTCCACCGGGAGCCGGTCATAGATCAACCCTTCGCGCAAACCACCGGCGCAGACCACAATTTCCTTGAACCGGGTCGCCGCCAGCACGCCTTGCAACACCACCGCGCCAAAGGGCAGCATCACCACCCGGCGCTTAGAGATCACCGTCAGGCGCTCAAGCGATTTACGGCCCTGCCGCGAGATCAGATCGCACAGTTGCAGCGCGCGGGCCTGCGGAATGGTATAATGCTGCAGAACGTGAAGCGGATAGGCCTCCAGCTCCATATCGACGCGGGCCAGCGCACGCCAGATACCACCCACGGCATAGAAACTTTTCTCGCTCGCCGACCAATAGCTCGCCATTTCTGCCAGACGCGTGCTGACAATCTTGCGCGCCTTTTCGATATCCCCCTTGGCCATATCGGCCAGACGCAAAGGACCGAAGGGCAGCGAAACCGCCCGCCCCGGCTTGCCGTCTTTCAGCGTGATCATATCGAGGCTGCCGCCGCCCAGATCACCCACCACGCCCGATGCCGTCGGCAAAGCGGCCAGCACGCCCATGCCAGCCAGCCGGGCTTCTTCCTCGCCACTTAAGATGCGGATCGGCGCCCCCCAGGCTTTTTCGGCATCACGGACAAATTGCGGCCCGTTCAGTGCATCGCGCGCCGCAGCGGTTGCCACCGCAATGCGCAGCGCCACGCCCAACCGCTCGGCCAGCAGCCGGTAGCGGGCAAGTGACGCCAGCGCCAGATCGCAGCCTTCCTTGTACAGTAGCCCCGTGTTGGCAACATTGCGGCCAATCGAGCAAATGGTCTTTTCGTTGTGCATGGTGACCGGCGTGCGCGACAGCTGGTCGTAGACCACGAACCGCACCGAGTTGGACCCAATGTCAATCACCGCCACCCGGCCATTGATGGCCGGCGCATCCCCCGAACGCAAAACCTCTGCCGCGGAAAGACCGGTGCTGCTCACGGTTTGCCTCGCGCTTTTTTCGCCGCGCCCTCTTTCAGGGTGTGGCCACGGCCCGACAAGGACGCGTTGGTCATAAAGAAGGTATGGGCGCAGAAGGCATCAGGCTGATGGGCAGCAGGATCACGCACATAGGAGCCATCGGCATGCATCTGCCAGCTTTGGGTCTGATCTTTAAGCTGAGACGCAAAAATCTGTTCCAGCACCTGCTGATGCACGGTCGGATTTTCCACCGGCACCAGCGTTTCGACACGGCGGTCCAGATTACGCGGCATCCAGTCGGCCGAGGAAATATAGACCTTGGCCTTAGGCGACGGCAGGCCATAACCATTGCCAAAACAAACGATACGGCCATGCTCCAGAAAGCGGCCGACAATGCTCTTGACCCGGATATTTTCCGACAAACCGGTAACGCCGGGGCGTAAGCAGCAGATGCCGCGCACCACCATGTCGATCTGCACACCGGCATTGCTGGCCTTGTACAACAGATCGATCATCGCCGGATCGACCAGCGAATTGACCTTGATCCAGATCGCAGCCGGACGCCCCGCCTTGGCGTGGGCAATCTCGGCTTCAATGCCTTTGACCAGCGCATCGCGCAAATACAGCGGCGAAATCGAAATGCGCTCCAGCCCGGCCGGTTCGGCATAGCCGGTGACATAGTTGAACAGCCGCGCCGCATCGCGACCCAGCGCCGGATCTGCCGAAAACAGCGACAGATCGGTGTAAATCTTGGCGTTGACCGGATGGTAATTGCCGGTGCCGAAATGGACATAGGATCGCAAGCTACCACCTTCGCGGCGCACCACCAGCGACACCTTGGCGTGGGTTTTGAGGTCGATGAAACCATAGACCACCTGAACCCCGGCCCGTTCGAGATCGCGCGCCCATTTGATGTTGGCAGCTTCATCAAAACGCGCTTTCAACTCGACCAGCGCGGTAACGGATTTACCGGCATCGGCCGCCTCGATCAGCGCGGCAACGATCGGCGAATTGTCCGAGGTGCGATAGAGCGTCTGCTTGATGGCGACAACCGAGGGGTCCGCCGCCGCCTGACGCAGGAACTGCACCACCACATCGAAGCTTTCGAAGGGGTGATGGACCAGAAGATCCTTCTCGCGAATGGCGGCAAAGCAATCGCCGCCCAGATCGCGGATGCGTTCGGGAAAGCGCGGGGTGTAGGATTTGAACTGCAGGTCGCGCCGCTCGCGTAAGATGAGATGGTGCAGATCGGACAGGCCCAGCATATGCTCGATCATCGTCAGCTCGTTCGGTTTGAGCTTCAAATGATCGGCAATCGATTCACGCAAATGCGCTGGCATCGACGCGCTGCACTTCATATGAATGACCGAACCGCGGCGGCGCTGTTTCAGCAGCGTCTCGAACAGCAGCACCAGATCTTCGGCCTCTTCCTCCAGCTCGATATCACTGTCACGCAGAATGCGGAACAGCCCGAAGCCGCTCACGGTATGGCCGGGGAACAGCTTGTCGAGATAGAGCCCGATAACGGTCTCAAGCGGAATGAAGCGGGCTTCCTTGCTGCGCGACTTGATCTTGACCTCGCCATCCGGTCCGGGCAGGCGGATGAAGCGCATCAGCTGTGGCGGCACCGGCAGCACCGCACGCATCGATTTGCCATCGCGTTTGCGCATCAGCTCCAGCGCCAGCGCAAAGCCCTGATTGGGGATGAAGGGGAACGGATGGGCCGGATCAATCGCCAGCGGCGTCAGCACCGGGAAAATCTGTTCGTGAAAATAAATATCCAGCCAGGCTTTATCGGTCTTGGTCAGTTCTTCGGCATCAATCACCGACAGACCGACGCCGCGCAATTCCTCGCGCAGATTGCCCCAGATCCGCTGCTGATCGGCGAACAGTTTTTCGGCCACCTCGTCGACACGGGCAAGCTGTTCCTGCGGGGCCAGCCCGTCGGCGCTTAACGAGGCGACATTGGAAATGACCATGCCTTTGAGGCCAGCGACGCGCACCATGAAAAATTCATCGATGTTCGAGGCCGAGATCGACAGAAACCGCAACCGCTCCAGCACCGGATGATTGGGGTTTTCAGCCTCCTCCAGCACGCGGCGATTAAAGGCAAGCCAGGACAGCTCGCGATTGACAAAGCGTTCCGGGCTGGTCGGATCAATCGCCGAGGCGCAACAGGGTGTCGGGCAGGATGCCTGAGCCGATACCGTAGCTGCGGACGAAGCCACGGGGGCGGAAGCTGTAGAAGCGGGCGGTGCAGAAACAGATACAACCTTCGTCATGGATGAAACAGATTTCCCGTAAAAATGAAGACTAATGCCTATGCTTTATAGTGCCCCATTGTTCTGAAGCGCTTTAAAGGCGAACGGACAATTTCGCCCGGAACAAATCTCTCCCACAATCGCGTTTTGATGACAGTTACACCCACGCACAGCACCAACGCCCCCGGCACGGCCGTTAGCCGGGAAAGGTACCTCGTGAAGGCTACAAGCTTAAGGCTCGTTTGCCAATAAATCCTTGACCAGAGACAAGCTGACCGGGCGATGGCGGGCCAGCGCCTCGCTGTCGGCGCGGGCGACAAACGCGCAGATCGCCGCGGGCGAGCGTTCGAGTGACTTGACCATAGCGACCGCAACGCTGTCGGGCACAACCAACTGTCTGAATGCAAACAGCTTTTTGGCAAGTTCGCCGAGCCATTCATCGTCTGGTGCCCACAAGGGAAAGCCCAGGAGCGCCCGCGTGCGCGACGACAGATCGGGCAGCCGCACCGGCCAGACCAGCGGCGGTTCGCGCCCGGTGATCAGCAAGGGTGCCCCACGCTCGATCAGGGCGAACAGAATCTGCTCGCCGGCATCCGATAGCGGCTCGATATCAATATTTTCGACCACATAGGGGATTTCGTCGATTTCGACGTCGCCCAAAGTGGTCGCGCTTAAAATACCCGCCCCAACCTGTGCCGCCCAGATGCGGGCCAGATGGGTTTTGCCCGAACCGGCCGGGCCATAGATTGCCACCGACGGGGCTGGCCAATGGGGCCAGAGATCCAGAAAATCGACCGCATCGCGGTTTCCCGGCCCGACGACAAAGCTGTCACGGCTGAAATCCTGCGCGGGCTCGAGCGGCAGTGGCAATTGATTCGACATGTGTGCCGCCCCTTATTCGGCGTTGGCTGGGCGGGTTGTCACCGCCCGCAGCCACAGCAAGGCATAAGCGAGAAGCGACCAAATCGCAAATAAGACCACCAGAAAGGCCCAGAAAGCCTGCAAAACGTCCATTTTTAGACCAAACGCTGCCAGCGCCAGCACCAGCGCAACATAGACCACCTGCACCACGGTCGAGGACTTGCCCGCAATCAGGGGGCGTACCTTTAAGGGCGCCGACAGCACCCAGGCCATCACCACCCCGGTGACGATGGCGACATCACGACCAATCACCACCACGGTTAACCACCACGGGATCACCCCCACCACCGTCAGGGTCAAAAAGCTAGCCAACATGAGCAATTTGTCGGCGGCAGGGTCGAGCATCGCCCCGAAACGCGACGTAAAAGCAAAGGTCTTGGCCAGATAGCCATCCAGCGCGTCGCTGATTCCGGCCAGAACAAACACAACAAACGCCGCACTGTCGGCGCCCTTCAGAATAAAAAACGCCACCGCAGGCGCCGCCAGCAACCGGAAGGCGCTTAACATATTGGGGACATGGCGCAGGAAACGCTTCACGGCACCTCCACTAGCGCTAGGTGCCAGCCTGTGGCCTCGTGGTCGAGGCGCAGGCCCGCCTGGGTCAGGGCATCACGCAACTGGTCGAGTGTTCCGATATAGGACAGGGTCAGTTGGGCCGCACCGACATCCAGCGCCACAACCGACGTGCCCGTGACATTGGGCACCCCGGCAAGCAGCTTTTCCAGCGCCCCGAATTGCTGCAGCGTATCCGCCGCGACATCGACGGTAATATGACCACGCTGACTGTTGTCGAGGACCCCATGGGCCTTCCACAAATCTTCCATCGCTTTGATCGCCGCATCCGCCGCCTGCGGATAGGATGCCGGAGCCCCCGGCGCAAGAGCAACCTCGGCGGCAGCCTTGACCGGCGCCCCATTAGGCCCCAGCCGGCGCAAGGCGATTTTGAGCTTTTTACCTTCGGGGCTGAGCAGAATCAGCACCGCCTCGCTGGCACCACGGCGGGCCGCAACTTCAGACAGATCAGCCCAGCGGGCAGTCTCAAAATGCAAGCCTGTCAGCCGGTTCATATCCTGCGCATCGCCCACCGGCAGCGAATAGGGCACCACGCCGCCACTGAGGCGCGGATTGCCCAGCGCCGCCGTCCAGGCCGACGCTTTGCCATAGGATGGGGCCAGCGGCACCACCAGCACCCGATGCGACGAAGCCGAGGTAAAGGCCACGCCTGCGCTCTGCATCAGGCGGGCGACCGCCCCCGGATTAAAGATGTACGTTACTTCAGCGACATAGCGGGTAGTCGAACGGCGCTCGTCTACCGGGAAATAGCTTGTAATCAACCTTTGCAACTGCTCGGGCGACGGCGCGGGCTGGCGGCCCCAATCCTGCTGGCGGGCCAGACGGCGGAACAGAGTCTGCCAGGCATCGGCCCGCCCCGCCGCAATCGCGGCATTGCGGGCTTCTGACGTCGACGATCCGGACGCATCAACATGGATCCCGGCCACCGTATAGGGGCTGTCTGCCGCCGCTGGAACGGCACAAAAACCGCCCCAAAACACCGCACAGAACAGAAGCCTCGTTAAAATATGTCGCATCACAAACCTATTGATCACTAAAGACAAACTATACAGAGCGCTTCCCGGCCAGAAAAGCATACATTTTGTTCAGCTTTAAATAGTTGCGTGAGACCTGCGGGCTAAAACTTAAAGGCCCGGCACCCCGCTCAAGGCTTGCCCTTGGCCGCCGTGGGGGGGTAAAGGGGGCAGACACCATCAGGGCGCGCCACATGACGCAGAAGACCGATACCGGCCTCAAAGGGTTTACCTATAAAGACGCGGGCGTCGATATCGATGCTGGCGAAGAGCTGGTGGCGCGCATTGCCCCCGCTGCCAAGGCCACGCGCCGCAAAGGCGCCGATGCCGCATTGGGCGGCTTTGGCGGGCTGTTCGATCTCAAGGCCGCTGGCTTCAGCGATCCGGTTCTGGTGGCGGGCACCGACGGCGTCGGCACCAAGCTGAAGGTCGCGATTGATGCCGGAATTTTCGACGGCATCGGCCAGGATCTGGTAGCCATGTGCGTCAACGACATCGTGGTGCAGGGTGCCGAACCGTTATTCTTCCTCGATTACTACGCCACAGCGCATCTCAACGTCGATCAGGCGGCGGTGGTCATCGGCGGCATTGCCCGGGCCTGCAAGGAATCCGGCTGTGCGCTGATCGGCGGCGAAACCGCGGAAATGCCCGGCCTCTATGCCGCGGGCGATTTTGATCTGGCTGGCTTCTCGGTCGGCGCGGTGGAACGCGACGCGATCCTGCCCAGAACCGACACCATGAAGGCGGGCGATGTGCTGATCGGCGTGGCCTCGTCCGGGGTGCATTCCAACGGCTTCTCGCTGGTGCGCAAGATCGTCGAGAAAAGCTGGCTGGCCTATGACGCGGATGCGCCCTTTGCCCCCGGCACCACGCTGGGTGCGGCCCTTGCTACCCCGACGCGGCTCTATGTCAAAAGTGCGCTGGCCGCGATCAAGACCGGTGGGGTCAAGGGCCTGGCCCATATCACCGGCGGTGGCATCACCGAAAACACCCCGCGGGCGTTGCCGGACGGGCTGGATGCCGAAATCGATCTGACCTCGTGGACCTTGCCGCCGGTTTTCGCCTGGATGACCGAAATAGCCCATCTGGCCGAAGACGAGCTGCTGCGCGCCTTCAATTGCGGCATCGGCATGGTGGCCATCAGCGATGAAGCCCATGCCGACGCCATCATCGCCGCATTTAACGACGCTGGCGAAACCGCCTTCCGTATCGGCCAGCTTGTCACCGGTGAAGGCGAGGCCAAGGTGCAGTATCGCGGCCAGCTGGCGTAACCCATCATGCAGAAAAAGCGCGTTGCCATTCTGATCTCGGGCCGCGGCAGCAACATGCAGTCGCTGATTGCGGCCGCCGAGGCGGCTGACTTCCCGGCCGAAATCGTGCTGGTCTTCGCCAACAAGACAGACGCAGCCGGGCTCGCCTTTGCCGCCCAGCATGGCATTGCCACCAAAGCGGTGTCGCACAAGGGTTTTGCCAGCCGCGATGCCTTTGATGCCGAAATCGACGCGGCGCTGGAACAGGCCGGGGCCGAGATCGTTTGCCTGGCGGGCTTCATGCGCATTCTGTCGGAAGGCTTCACCCGCAAATGGCAGGGCCGGATGATCAACATCCATCCTTCGCTGTTGCCGTCGTTCAAGGGTGCTCACGCCCACGAACTGGCGATTGCAGCCGGGGTGCGGATTTCCGGCTGTACGGTACATTTCGCCGTAGCGGAACTCGATTCCGGCCCGATCATCGCCCAGGCGGCAGTACCGGTCGAAACCGGCGACACCCCCGACACGCTGGCGGCCCGCATTCTGGTCGCCGAACACCAGATCTATCCCGAGGCGCTCCGTTTGCTGGCGGCAGATCAGGTGCGTCTTGAAGATGGCAAAGCCGTTTTTAGCTGATACATCCCTACACCATAGCCCTTCGTTGGCAGCCCTGCGCTGGCAGGGCTGGGGCACTATTTTAAGTCCGTTTCCGGAGACACATGGCTCCTGTGCAGCCATGGCATATTTCAAAACGGCTTTTTCTACTCCCCATGTGTATCGTTCTGTGCCCATTATGGCCCGCGCCATCACACCATCAGAACCGCTATGACCGATACACCAACAGCTTCACACAACCTCGCAGTCAGGCTGACACGCAAAACTTTACTGCGTTTGGCGCTGTTCTTTCTGCTTCCTGCCGTCTGTTATGTTCTGAGCGGCATCGCCATCAGCTTAACCGGTGCACTGCCCGTAACGCTGCGTCGGCTGGCCGGTCTAACCATCGCCGCTCTGGCAGCCTTTCTGATGCTGCAGCTCTACAGGTGGATGGTACGCTTTTTTGAACGACGCCGGGCAGATGAGGTCGCAACCGAACATGGATTGTACCGCACACTGGCCGGCATAGCCTGCGCACTGGTGATGTTCACGGCCTTTTACGCCATCATGCTGATCGCAGGCCTTGCACACTGGCAGGGATGGACTGGCAACCTGCCGGTTTTAGCTCTGGCGATAGCGATACTGTCCGGTGTCGGCGAAGAACTGGTGTTTCGCGCGGGCATTTTCCGTGTCGTGGAAAATGGCTTTGGCACCGGGGCGGCGCTGATCGTTTCTGCACTGCTGTTTGGTCTGCTGCATCTGGCCAATCCGAACGCCACAGTGTTTTCCGCACTGGCGATTGCGCTGGAAGCAGGCCTGTTGCTCGGGCTTTGCTACACGGCCACACGCAATCTGTGGCTGCCTGTCGGTTTACACGCCGGGTGGAACTTTGCCGAGGGTGGGATATTTTCTGCAGCGGTATCCGGTTCACGGGTCGGAAAAGGGCTGATCGACATACCGCTTTCCGGCCCGGAGATATGGACCGGCGGCGCATTCGGCCCGGAAGCCTCGGTCGTGGTCCTGCTGATCAGCCTGCTGCCAATTGGGCTGTTTCTGTATCTGACGATCCGGCGCGGCCAGTGGCAGAAAAGGCGGATGCGCTGGACACTGCCCATCCCCCTCTGACACAGGACTTACGTCAGATCAACACCCGACAGCTGGGCCGATGCCGCCCAGAGCTTTTCACCATCCTCGTCCTTCAGCGCTTCGGGCGATGGCGTCGCGGGCATACATTTGATGAAATAAAGCCCGCTCTTACCCGCCACCTTGGGTGATGATGCCAGATAAATCACAGTCCGCGCCCCCTCCTCGGCCGAGATGGCGCCAACTTTTTTAGCGATGGCAAAGCTGGCCCCCAGCATACCTTCGGCGGCATCGGCAAAGCGGGTGGCAACAAAGCCGGGATGCAGACAATTGACGGTAATGCCGCTGCCCGCCAGCCGCCGCGCCAGTGCGCGGGTGAACAGAATGTTGCACAGCTTGCTGCGGCTATAGACCGGATAGCCGGAATAGCCCTTGTGGCTTTGCAGATTGGCGAAGTTGAGCTTGGCATGCACATGGGCCGCCGATGCCGTGCAGACGATGCGCCCAGCCCCGGCCGCCCGTAAGTTTGGCAGCAGCAGCAGACTTAAGACGTAATAGGCCAGATGGTTGGTGGCAAAGGTCATCTCCAGCCCATCGGCCGAGTTCTGACGGTTGCCGAACATCGCCCCGGCATTGTTGATCAGCACGTCGATCTTGGGGGCCGCACCAGAGATTTCCGCCGCCGCCTTTTTCATCCCGGCCAGCGCTGACAGATCCGCCAGATGCAAACTGTGGGCAACCCCGGGATTGGCGGCATTCAACCGCGTCAGGGTCTTTTCGCCACGCAAGCGATCGCGGGCGGTAAAGACGATGCGGGCCCCCAGCTTGGCCAGCTCAATCGCCGTAACCTCACCAATGCCACTGGTGGCCCCGGTGATGACAACGGTTTTGCCTTGCATCGACGCCCCTCCTTATGTGCTGCACCGGATTATGATGCGGGCATAATACGGCGCCGGGGCACAGATTGCAGCAAGTATCACTTACGGGGTCAAAGAACGTCAGGGGGAAGCCGTCGCGCTGACACCACGGGCCTGTTGCGCCAGCGTGGTAACAATACGCAAAGCCTGATCGTTCATACGGCCAGCGGGATCGTCTTTGGTCGCGTGCAGCACCGTAAATTGCAGACCCGCCTTTTTAAGATCATCGGCGAGTGGTTTTGCGCTCCCAGCCGGATCCGCCGTAAGAATAATGGTACCGCGAAATTTGTGCAAAAGAGCAGGCACGTCTTTGTCGACGCCCCCCCCCAGGGCACCAATGTCATCGCCAGAAGCCTGACTGGTATCGAATACCAGGCTTGACAAAACGGGTGTCTGTGCCGCCATCGCCGCACAGACGGCCACACCGGCCCCGCCCCCCCAAAAGATAATCGGGGTGTCGCTTCGCGGAATCGTAAGCATGTTTATTAGTGCGTCTTCAGCGTTATGGTATTCCTGCGCCGTGCCATGACCGCTGCTTTGCCCTTTTCCCGGATAATCAAACAGCAGTACATTACCCGCGGGGGATAAGGCTTTGGCGATTTCCTCGCCCTGCCGGGTAATGGTGAAACGGCTGTCCCCACAAAAAACGATGGTTGGGTTGCTTATTGCTGTACGGATGAAAACATACCGCACGCCCCCCAGCCCGGTGGCCAGCTCGGCATCTTCCGACTGCGCGTTGGCAACCCACTGCGCAACTGGATTGCCCGCGGGGGCACTGTCCTGCCCATAAGCCGCACACCATCCGCTGAAACACAACGCTGCCACACAAAACGCAATACGCATACCAGCCCCCCAGAATTCCGACAAAACGGCACCGCCCCCGCAGTGCAACACCTATCAGTTGAGCAAATATAGCATAACCGTACCAAAACGCATCAAATTCTAGACATCTTTATTAGTATTTTTTTACCCTCCCCAGACACCAAAATACGAACGGCCCGCACGGCAGTTAAGCCGTACGAGCCGCCGAAAATTCCCGTTTGGGGGCGCTAAATCGTTATTCAACCAGATCAAGCTGGCTGAAGAAAAACGAAATCTCACAGGCCGCCGTTTCGGGAGAATCCGAACCATGTACGGAATTTGCCGTTTTGTTTTCGGCAAAATCCTTGCGGATGGTGCCCGGGGCCGCGGTCTCAGGATCGGTACTGCCCATCAGGCTCCGATTTTTGGCGATGGCATTTTCGCCTTCCAGAACCTGCACCACGATGGGGCCCGATATCATATAGGCAACCAGTTTTTCAAAGAACGGTTTACCGGTATGCACGGCATAGAACGCTTCAGCCTGAGCCTGCGTCAGATGGATCCGTCGGCATGCCACCACACGTAAACCAGCCTTTTCAAAACGGGCGATGATTTCGCCGGTCAGGTTGCGGCGGGTTGCATCGGGTTTAATGATCGAAAGCGTACGCTCTGCAGACATGAAGATCTCCTCACCGTGTATTGTTAATACTTATGGCATTGTTTTTTAATATCCAGAGGTTCCTCTGCGTGCACCAAAGCAATTCGCACGTATAAGACGAGCAGTCTTGACCTTTGGCGCGCCCCGTTGCAAGCAGCCGGTCATGCTCGTTGTTGAAAAAATCACAGTCCGCATTGCCGGACGCGACATTCTGAAAAACGCCAGCGCCACCGTGCCGGCGGGCCGACGCATTGGCCTCGTGGGTCGTAATGGCGCAGGTAAATCCACCTTGCTCAAAACCGTCCTAGGCCAGATTGTGCCTGACGATGGGCAGGTTAGCTGGCCGCGCGACTGGCACATCGGCGCGTTGGCGCAGGAAGCCCCCACTGGCGAGCAGTCGCTGGTCGAGACCGTGCTGGCCGCCGACACCGAGCGGGTAGCACTGCTGGCTGCAGCCGAGACCGAAACCGACCCGATCAGGATCGGCGACATTCATACCCGGCTGGAAGCCATCAGCGCTTATGCCGCACCGGCCCGGGCTGCGGCGATTTTGTCGGGCCTGGGCTTTTCCGCCGCAGATCAGACGCGGGCCTGCCGCGAGTTTTCCGGTGGCTGGCGCATGCGCGTCGCCCTGGCCGCGTTGCTGTTCACCGCACCTGATTTGTTACTGCTCGACGAGCCGACCAACTATCTCGATCTCGAAGGCGTGCTGTGGCTGGAGAACTTCCTGAAAAGTTATCGCGGCACCGTGCTGATCGTCAGCCATGACCGTGACCTGTTAAACGCCTGCGCCGAGTTCATCCTGCATCTGGAAGGCGGCGGCCTCACTTTGTATGGCGGCAATTACGATACCTTTGTCACCACGCGGGCGGAAAAGCGCGCTGGCGACATCGCCTTTGCCAAGAAGCAGGAAGCCCAGCGCGCCCATTTGCAGGCCTTTGTCGATCGTTTCCGCGCCAAGGCGAGCAAGGCCCGGCAGGCCCAGAGCCGCATGAAGATGCTGGAGAAGATGGAGGCCTTCGAGGTGCCGGTGGATGAAGCCGTCACCCCGATCCGCCTGCCCGAGGCCGCCCAACCCGCCCCGCCACTGATCGTCATGGACCAGGTTGCCGTAGGCTATGGCGACCGGCCAGTGCTGACCCATCTCGACCTGCGCTTTGACCCGGACGAGCGCGTGGCGCTTTTGGGCAAGAACGGTAACGGCAAATCGACCCTGGCCAAGCTGCTGGCCGGTAAGCTGACCCCGATGGCGGGCACTTTGAATTTTGCCCGCAAGACGGTGGCTGGCTACTTTGCCCAGCACCAGCTCGAAGAACTGAACGGGGCCATCACCCCGGTGCAGACGCTGGCCCGCTTACGCCCGCTGCTGACCGAGCAGGAATTGCGCAACCGGCTGGGCGGCTTTGGCTTTTCCGCCGACAAGGCCAACACCCATATCGCCAAACTGTCCGGCGGTGAACGCGCCCGGCTGATGCTGGCGCTGGCCACCCTTGATTCGCCTAATCTGTTGATTCTGGACGAGCCGACCAACCATCTCGACATCGACACCCGTGGCGAGCTGTTAAAGGCGCTGGCCGAGTTTTCCGGTGCTGTCGTGCTGGTCAGCCATGACCGCCATCTGCTCGAAGGCACCGTAGATCGCCTGTTGCTGGTCGATGGGGGGACCGTCACCCCCTTTGATGGCGATCTGGATGACTACCGCCGCTTTCTGCTCACCCCGGACAATACGGGCGGTGGGCGCGAAGTCGCAAAACAATCCAAGGAAGAAGCCCGCAAACTGGCCGCCGAAAAACGCCGCCAGCTGAAGCCGCTGAAAGACAAGATCGACAAGGCCGAGAAGACCATCGCCAGCCTGAATGCTGAAATGGCCAAGCTGGATGCCGAGCTGGCAAAACCCGACGCCTTCACCCGCGATGCCGCCAAAGCGACCCAGATGGCCAAGCGCCGCGCTGATGCCGCAAAAACACTGGAAGAGGTCGAGACCGACTGGCTGATGGCACAAGAGGAATATGAGGCGGCCATGGCCGTATAAGGCGGCAAAGGCACAGCCCATTACCCATTGGCGACACTTTCGCGAAAACTGCCCGCTATAGTCGCGTCAGACTTTGTCACCAACGCAGGTTTCGATGCCCCGTAAAAACATCTGGATCAAGATTGCCTTTGGCCTGGCCCTGGCGATCGGGCTTGCCGTCACGCCCCAGCCCGCTTTGGCGGACGGTTGCGACAGCGCCCTGGCCAACCGGGTCGCCAAAGCGATCTTCACCATCGAAAACTGGCGCAATCTTTATGTTTTCTACAGCAAATACGAATCCTGCGACGAGCTCACTGTTGCCGATGGCTTTGCCGACCGGGGCAGCGATTTGCTGGCAAACCACTGGGAGACCCTGCCCGATCTGGTCGACCAGATTGCCCAGCATCCCGCCTTCAGTAATTTTATGATCGCCCATCTCAGCCGTGATTTACCTCCAAACCGGCTGGCGACAATTCTGAACAATGCCGAGAACCACTGCCCGGCGGATCAGACCGAACTGTGCACCCGCATTGCCCTGCGCGTGCGCAAGATTCTCCCCTGAAAAGTTCTTAACCCGTGGCCTTACGTCGTAACGGTTGCAATCGGCCGAAAAAAAAGCATGCTCGCCCGCGCGCCGCATGCCACGGTGCCTGCCGATTTACGGTGCCCCAGCGGGATTACAAGCTTGACGGATCAGCCGAGAAAAATCGCCTTCTTCTCCTATTACGGCCACCAGAAGCGCTTTTTTGCGACGCTGGCGGCGCATGCGTCTGCCTCCGTCACCACGTGCCAGCACAATGTCTATGCCGCCAGCGCCACGCCGGCGTTTCTTGGCGGCTTTCTGGGGCGGTTCCTGCTCGGCAGCGAAGCGCCCACCGAGACCATCACCGCCTTCAGCTTCAAAAAATATCTCGCCCGCCATCCCGAAACTTCTGCGGCCGGGCGGACTTGGGTCAAACGGTTTCAGACCGCCAAGGCCCGGGCCTATTACGGCTGGGCCAAAGCCTGGCTGAGCCAGGAAAAGCCCGACCTTGTGGTGCTGTGGAACGGCCTGCCGCTGCCGGTGGCCGCCGCCGCCGCCGCTGCGCGCGCCTTAAACATCGCCTGCCTGTTCTGTGAAAACGGCACCTTACCCAAAACCGTGGCGATGGACCCGGATGGGGTCAACGCCGCCAGTTCGCTGGCCCGGCGCACCGCTGATTTTTATCGCGCGGTAGAGCCTGATCCCGAAAAACTCGCCAGCCTGATCCACACCCCGCTGGTGGCCCGCGCCCTGAACCCACGCGCGGCAGCCCCCGCCCCGACAGAAACACTAAAGCTGCCGGAAACTTACGTTTTCCTGCCGTTGCAGGTCCATGACGACAGTCAGATTCTGATGTATTCGCCGCGCTTTGCTGACATGCCCGCGGTGGTTCGGGCCACCGCAGAAGCGGTCGGCCACTATAACCAGACACACGGCACGGCCTTAAAAATCGTGGTCAAGGAACACCCTTCCGACTACGGACGGATCGATTATTCAGCGTTACGCCACGAGTTTCCCGATTTGCTCTTTACCCAGACATTTTCTACCGCCGAGCTGATCGCCGGGGCAAAGGCCGTCATCACGGTCAATTCCACGGTCGGGATCGAGGCGCTGCTGGCTTTCAAGCCTGTGGTCACGCTGGGCGAGGCGTTCTTCAATATTGATGGCGTGGTACGCCATTTGCGCGATACAGAACCGCTGGCCGACGCCCTGCACGATGCACTGACCCGCGCGCCCGACACCGAACTGATCGGCAAATTTCTCTATCACTTACGCTATCACGATCTGGTGGCCTATGACCGGCGCGACAAGAATGCCGATCCGGCCCCGGCGGTTGCCCGGCTGTTACAGGCGCTGGGGGCATCGCCATGACAGACAACGGCATGACGCATGTTCTGCTCATCATTCCGCGCTTTGCCCCCTTCTGGGGGGGAACCGAGCTGCGCATGCGCGCCATTGCCGAAGCCTTGTCGGCACGCGGGTTTCGCTTCACCGTACTGACCCGAAGGCTCAAATGGACCCTGCCCGCCGAAGAAGATATCGGCGGCATTCATGTCGTGCGGCTGCCGGCATCGCTGCCGCTGTTTCGCTTTTTCGCCCGGCGCTGGATCGCCCGCCACGCCGGGGATATCGATCTGATTCACAGTTTCCGCCTTGATAAAACCGGCATGATCGGGGCCTGGGCTGCGGAACGCTGCGCCCTGCCCCATCTGGCTGAAGCAATCACCAATGAAGCCGAGAAAATGCTGCTGAACGAGGCGGGCCGGGCCGCGCTTCAGCGCATTGCCAATAGCGGCATCATTCACGCCTTAAGCGCGGGGACCGCCGCGGCCCTGACCGCCGTCGGCATTGCGGGCGGCAGGATCTGGCTGCGCGGCAATGCGGTCGATGTGTCGCTCTATCGCCCGGGGCCACCACACAGCGATTTCCCCCTCACCGTGTTGTGCTGTGGGCGGATTGAACGGCAAAAGGGCAGCGATATTCTGATTGCCGCCTGGAACGCACTGCCCGCACCGACCCGCGCCAAAGCCCGGCTGGTGCTGGTTGGCACCGGTAAATGGGAAGGCCGCATCCGTGCCGCCGCCAGTGGCGACAAAAGCGTTGTCTTCGCCGGAACCGTAGCCAAGGCGCAGATGCCGGCGCAGTACCGCGCGGCCCAGATCTATGTCCAGCCTTCGCGCTTTGAAGGCATGAGCAACGCCATACTGGAAGCGATGGCCAGTGGCCTGCCCATCCTCAGCACCAGCATTGGTGCCAATCGCGGGGTGATTGAAAACGGCGTCAACGGCATTTTAGTGCCACCCGACGATGTCCCGGCGCTCAGCGCCGAGCTGTGCCGCCTGATCGAGGAAGCCCCCTTACGCGCCGCCTTAAGCCAGGGGGCACGGGTCAAGGCCGAAAGCCACTTTGACTTACCCCATCTGTTCGACGATTTTGCCATGCGTTACCGCCAGATCGCCAAGGTTCGCCCATGACGCCGTATTTCGACCGCACGCTGTTCCAGATTCTGTACAATTTTCATTGGGTAGCACCGGGGGCGGCGCGCTCGGCCCAGCCCTATATCGGCGGCTGGCGCAGATTTTTAAAAGACGGCGGCATCAGGGCCATCATCAATTTGCGCGGCGTGCACGAAAACCTTAGCTGGTGGCGACAGGAAATCGCGGCCTGCGAAGCCATGGGCATCCGCCATTACGACATCGCCTTCAATTCACGCGTTCTGCCACGGGCCGAGCAGCTTGAAAGCCTGATCCACTTTTTCGATGATGCGCCGCGGCCCATTCTGATCAAATGCTCTGGCGGGCAGGACCGGTCGAGTTTTGTTTCGGCGCTCTATATTCTGCACACGCAAGGCTGGGCGGCTTTTGACAAGGCGCAAGGCCAGTTTGCCCGCTTTCCCTATCTGCATCTGCCCAAGCACGACCAGCACTGGCTGCGCCACTTCTTCCTGTATGCACGGGAAAAGGCCGACGGTATGCCGATCAGCCAATGGGTCGCGGGCTTTGCCGCAGAAGATTTCGCCCACTGGCTCGGCCAGCACGGTCTGGCAGACAGCTATAAGCGCCGCAAGGTTTAGGTTCTGAATTTTGTCGCAACGTTGCGCGCAAAACCGGTTCCCACTTTTGCGCCCGTTGCTCTATGCGCCCATCTGCTGGCGGGCGATTTTCACCCATTCGCGCTGACGGCGGCGGTAATAGCTCGGGGCAAAGCGCACCTGTTCAATGATCTCGCGGAACAGGGCATCGGCGCGCTCGCGCTGACCCAGTCCCTGCAAGAACAGCGCAAAACGGCAACGCGCCTCCTCGCCGGGATAGCGCAGCACAATGAATTCATATTGGCGCATGGCTTCGTCGCGATGCCCGGCCAGGGCAAGGGCGCGGGCAAAATCGAGCTCGACATCGGCATCAACCGCCGAACGGTCGAGGCTTTTCAGGCGCGAAAAGGCCGCCGCCGAACCATTACCATCGCCTGCCAGCAACAGCGCCCGGCCCAGCCCCCGAAGCAGGGTGGTGTCGGAAGAGCCGAGCGGATCACGCATCGCACCAAGATAAAGATCGGCGGCATCCTGAAACCGGCCGCGCTTGATACACTCCTCGGCCAGCGCCTGCTTGGCCGCGGTCGAGCCGACCTGTTCAACCTCGCGCAGTTTGTCGCGATAGCTCCGGCCGGGATCGGCCATGTTGGCAACATTGTCGGCAAAACGCCGCGCACCGGGACTGCTTGCGCCATCAGCCAGCAGCACATAGGCGATATAGATCACCGGCCCGGCGGCGGGCAGGAAGAAAATCGGCAGATACCACAGATAGGAGCGCCCGCTGCGCGAAACATGCACCGCACAAAGGATGGCAATGAGAATGGTAATAAAATACGGCACGCCGTCACCTGTCTATGCTGGAAGATACCCTTAGGCCCGCCGAACCCATCTGTTGATTTGGCGGCTTAAGGCACACAAATCAACCCTGCTTTTCCCATTTTCCGGTTTCGTTTTCTTTCCAATAGGTAATGCTGTGGCCCGCGGCTTTGGCCTCTTTCCAGGCCGTGCGGGCGGTTTGCACCGCCATCGGATCGCGGCCATCGAACATCAGCACAATGCGAACAAAACCGGCCCCCTCCCAGACCGGGGGGGCGGCCCCGCCCACCACAAACAGCACATCGGGCCCATTCGCAGCGGCATCCTCCAGCCCGATCAGCACCGGCTGACGGGCGGCGTCCGGCTCGGTTGCCAGACCATGGGGCAGAAAACTTTCCTCGTCATAGGTCCACAGAAGCCGGTCGATGGCCCCGGCGCGCTCGGCCGATTCGACGCGGATGGCCGCTTTCCAGCCCCGCGCCAAAGTGCGCTCGACCAATGCCGGTAAGGCATCTTCCAGACTGCGCCGTTCGAGATGATAAAACAGGACCTCGCTCATGGCCCGGAAGATAACCTTGCCGGACAAGCGATGTCCATGCAGGAACCCGACAGGCTATTACTGCGCACTGGTGGCGTTTTTATCCGGACTGTCCTGCACAACGTCAACAGCAGCCGGATGGAGTTCATCCTTCAGCACACTGTCCAGCGATCCCGGCCCCGGAGCCCAGGACTTAGCGGTTTCTGCGATTTTTTTCGCACCATCAACGCTTAATGCCAACGAGATCGACGTCTGTTCCCGGCGTACATGATCACGCATCGCCTGCGTGCCATTACCGATACGATCCGCGGCCGCGCTGATCCAGAAATAGGCCTTGGCCGGATCTTTTGGTAAAATCTCGCCGTTCATATAGGCCCTTGCAATATTAGCCAGCGCCATCGGCCGCCCGCTTTCGGCAGCGTGCACCGCCCATTTGAGGCCCAAATGCCGATCCTGTGCCACGCCGCGCCCACTGGCATACATCGCGCCCAGATTGACCGCCGCGGTCACGTCGCCGCCCTCGGCCGAGATTGTATAAAGCCGGAAAGCTTCTTTATTATTCTGCGTCAGGTATTTGCCCTGATCGTAATAGTAAGCCAAAATCTCAGCCGCAGCGTAATCCTTCGCCTCAATTGCTTTGCGCAGATAGGCTTCGCCCTTCTCAGCATCGGCCTGCACACAGGGGCGGCCAGAAACCAGCATAGTGCCGTATAATCGCGCCGCTTCTGGCATGCTGTCGGCCAAAGGCTTCAGATTGGCCTCAGCCAAGGCATAATTTTGATTTTGCAAAGCGGCATGAGCACCAGCCAATGATGGCGTCACCCCCACATCCAACCGTGCCTGAGCCCGGCACTGCTTGGCCTGAACCTCATCGGTTTTAATGATGATCGTTGTTGCCTGCGCCGACAACGAGACACCCGCGGCCAACAGAGCCGTTACAATCAGAAATTTCTGCATGAACTCCGCCCCAGGGAATACAAGGCAATATACCACCCAGAGGCGAAGCTCATACATTAAAATTGCTTCAGAACAGCGGCAATCCGCCGTCAGCCCGCCAGCTTATCCAAAATGCGCACACCCCAGCCCGAGGCCCAGCCCGCCTGCAGCGGCCGGGCGTCATTGTCGAACCACGCCACCCCGGCGATATCGAGATGGGCCCACGGCACATCATTGGTGAAGCGCTTCAGGAACTGCGCCGCCGTGATCGAACCGGCCTGCGCCCCGCCGATATTCTTCATGTCGGCAATCTTGGATTTGAGCAGCGCGTCATAGGCCGGGGCCAGCGGCATGCGCCACACCGGCTCGCCCACCGCCAGACCAGACAGACGCAGATCCTCGGCCAGTTTGTCGTCACTGGCGAACAGACCGGCATGTTCGGCCCCCAGCGCAACCAAAATCGCCCCGGTCAGCGTGGCCAGATCGACCATCGCCCGCGGCTTGAAGCGGGACTGCGTGTACCAAAGCGCATCGGCCAGCACCAAACGGCCTTCGGCATCGGTGTTGAGCACTTCCACCGTCTGGCCCGACATCGTCGTCACCACATCGTCCGGGCGCTGGGCCGCACCATCGGGCATATTTTCGACCAATGCGACCACGCCCACAGCATTGACCGGGGCCTTGCGGCCAGCCAGCGCCTGCATTGCGCCGACCACGGCGGCGGCACCGCCCATATCGCCCTTCATGCCCATCATACCGGCGCCGCTCTTGAGCGACAGCCCACCCGAATCAAAGCATAAGCCTTTGCCGACAAAGGCAATCGGCGCCTGTTTTTTGGATTTTGCACCGTTCCATTGCAGAACGGCGATATAGGGTTCGTGCGCACTGCCCTGACCAACGCCCAGAAGCGCCCCCATGCCGAGCTTTTTCATCTGAGCCACCGTCAGAATCTCGACCGTCAGGCCGGTGCCGCGCGCCAGCGTCTTGATACGGGCAGCAAATTCTTTGGGGAACAGAACATTGGGCGGCTCGTTGGTCAAATTCCGTGCCGTTTCGACACCCGAAGCCACCGCCTCCAACGCGCCCCAAACAGCCTTCGCACGGGCCGAATCTGGCGTCAAAACCGTGACTTTCTTGATATAAAGTGTCTTATCGCCGACATCTTTGGTACGATAGTTGTCGAAACGATAGGATTTAAGGCGCAGACCAAAGACCAAATGCGCCGCCAGATCAGCCGCCGACACCTCAGCCCCCTTGGGCAGGTCGACGGCAAAATGGACATGGCCGTCCGCCGCGCCCATCAGGCGGGTGGCGACTTTAGCCCCGATTTCCTCGGCCGTACGGGCACTGACGGCCTTAGGCGCCCCCAGCCCGGCCAGGATCAGGCGGCTGGCGGCAAGCCCGGCAGGTGCCAAAATCTCAAGGATTTCCCCAGACTTAGCCTTAAAACCGGCCGTTTTAACCGCCCGGGCCAAAGCCCCGCCCAACGCCTTGTCGGCAGACTGGGCCGCAGCAAGCAATCCGTCCTCGGTTGCAGCGACAACATACGCCCCCAGATCGGTCTTCGGCTTTGCAGCCGTTGAAAAGTTTACCTGCATGCGATCCTCACCTTAATTTAAGTCAGCGCCGGGTTGCTATCTGCCCGTCGGAAAATGCTAAGAAGGGGAGTAGTTTAAGCCGTAACGTCTTCAGGACAACCGGAAAATCAAGGACACCCGCCTCTTCATGCCGCGCCTGTCATTCTACATCATCAAGCAGCTGATCGGGCCAGTGATCCTGTTCGCCTTTCTGATGACCTGTGTGATCTGGCTAACCCAGTCGTTGCACCTGCTCGATCTGGTCATCAACCGGGGGCAGTCGGCACCGACATTCTTCTACCTGTCCATTCTGGTGATTCCCTATCTGCTGGTGCTGATTCTGCCGATCGCCTTTTTTGCCGGGGCGCTTTACGCACTCAACCGCCTCAGCAGTGAAAGCGAGTTGGTGGTGATGGCTTCGGCGGGCTTCAGCCGGGCCCAGTTCGTCACCCCGGTACTGGTTGCCGCCATGCTGACCATGGCAGCCAGCTACGCCTGCGGGTTATATCTGATGCCACTCGGTCAGCGCGAGCTGAAAGACAAGGTCGTTGATATCCGCGCCGACATCGGCAGCGCCCTGCTCAATGAAGGCGTCTTCAACACCCCCTCCAAGGGGCTGACAGTCTTTATCCGCAAGATCGGCACTAATGGCCACTTACGCGGTATTCTGGTCCACGACAGCCGCAACGAAAAAAATCAGGTGACCTATCTGGCCCAGACCGGCCAGCTGGTGCAGACCCCGGAAGGCGTGCGCCTGGTAATGGAACGCGGCATCATCGAACAGACGCTGAGCGGCGGCGCCCGGCTTGAGATGCTGCAATTCCAGCGTTATGTGTTCGATCTTGAGCAATTTTCCAGCCCCACCAAGGCCAACGAGCGCGCTGCTAACGAACAATATCTCAGCGATTTGTTTCACCCCGATGCCAGCCTGCGCCCGCGGACCAAGAAGGCCTATATCGCCGAGGCCCATAACCGCCTGACCCAGCCGTTATATTGTCTGGCCTTTGCCTTCATCGTCATGGCGGCCGTCACCCGTGGACGGCGCCGGCGCGGCGCGCAAGTGCTGCGCCTGACGATCGCCAGTGCGCTGGCGGCGGTGTTGCGCATCGTCGGCTATGGTGTTCAGGGCTTGGCGGCAGGCAACACGGTGTTCTGCATCTTGTTCTATATCATCCCGATTTTGGCCACCGTGCTGGCGATAGCGGTATTTTTTGAGTGGTTGCCGAAGAAACGTCCGCCGCAAAGCACACCGTTGAACGAGGTGGCCGCATGAGCTGGTCCTGGACACTCTACCGCTATCTGGCCCGCCAGTTTTTCTGGAGTGTGGTCGTGGTGTTCTGCAGCTTCTCGCTGCTGGCATTTTCAATCGACGTGGTCGAGCTTTTGAACCGCACCGCCGGTCGTGGCGTCGACACCACGACCGTGGTCGGTATGGCGCTGCTGCAATTACCCCAGCTCAATCAGAAACTGCTGCCCTTCTCGCTGCTGCTGGGCGGGATGTCCTGCTTTGTGCGTCTGTCGCGCAATCAGGAACTGGTCACCACGCGCGCGGCGGGTGTTTCCGCCTGGGATTTTCTGGCCCCACCGCTGGTGGTGGCGCTGCTGCTCGGCGTGCTGCATGTCACGGTCATGACCCCGGTGGCGGCCCGCATGCTGTCGCAATTTTCCACTCTGGAAGCCAAATACATCAAGGGTGAGGATTCGCAGCTGTCGATTTCGAGTAATGGTCTGTGGTTGCGTCAGGGTGAAGATGGCGAGCAATCGGTCATCCACGCCTTGCGGGTTACCAACCAGGGCGTTCACCTCGACGACGTGATCTTTTTTCTCTACGGCAGCGACGACCGCTTGCGCGGCCGCATTGACGCGGGCAGCGCCGATCTGATCGACGGGGCCTGGATCATCAAACAGGCCCATGTCAGTGGTTCCGACGGTCAGGTGAAGTTTCACGACCGCTATGTCATGAAAACCACTCTGACACGGGCGCGGATTCTGGAAAGTTTCGCCCCGCCCGAAACCTTGTCATTCTGGGAATTACCCGCTTTCATCGCCTCGGCGCAAAATGCGGGCTTTACCACAGTACGCTACCGGCTCTATCTGTATTCTCTGCTGGCGTTACCGGCGATGTTTGTGGCCATGGTTTTCATGGCGGCAAGTTTTTCTTTGCGCGTTTCCCGCAGCGGTGGGCTGGGGCGCGTGGTGTTAAAGGGGGCATTGTGCGGTTTTGGCGTCTATTTCTTCAGCGAAATGGTCACAGCGCTGGGCCGGTCGAGTATTCTGCCGGTCGCACTAGCGGCAACGGCGCCAGCACTGGCGGCCATTCTGGTCGGCATGGCGCTGGTCTTCCATCAGGAGGATGGATGAGCAAGCAGTCTCTGTTCCTGAAATCCCTTTTAGGCGTTTCAGCCCTGGTGCCCGTTTGTTTTGCGGCATCGGCGGCAGGGGTGTCGATAAAACTTCCGCCAAAATCTAATGTGACGGCGGCAGCATCCACCCCCGCGGCGCCAAACGGTGACAAGGTATTGCTGCGCCATGCCGACAACGGCACCTATGATACCGACAAGAACATTGTGTCGGTCGATGGCCATGTCGAGATCGACTACAAGGGCCGCGTGCTGCTGGCCGATAAGGTGGTCTATGACATCGACGCCGACCTGCTCACCGCCGAAGGCAATGTCAGTCTGATGAACGAAAGCGGCGATGTTGCTTTCGCCGACCATGTTCGTCTGACCGACCAGATGCGCGATGGTGTGCTCGACAGTTTTGGCGCCTTGCTGGGCCAGAATGGGCGTCTGGCAGCCACCACCGCCAATCGCACCGATGAAGGCCGCATTACCGAGGCGCGTCGGGCTGTCTATACCAATTGCAAGGTTTGCCGCGAACCGGGTCAGCGCACCCCGCTGTGGCAGATCAAAGCCGTCAAGCTGGTGCATGACAAAGAGAAGCAGCGCATCACCTTTGATGATGCCACACTGGAACTATTCAACGTACCGGTGCTCTACACCCCCTATCTCAGCCTGCCGGACCCGTCGGTGAAGTATGCCAGCGGCATCCTCACCCCCGACGCCGGTAATTCGAGCACCATCGGTTATTTCATCCGGGTGCCCTATTATTTTGCTATTTCGGATTCCGAAGACGCCACACTGGAGCCCCTGGTCAGCACCAGTGGCGGCATTGTTATGGAAGGTGAATACCGCAAACGCTGGGAAAACAGCGGACTATGGCTGCAAGGCAGCGTGGCGGAAAACCCCAATGGCGGCATCGACGAAAATCAGCAACAATATTATTCCCACCTTTTCGGCTCAGGCTCTTTTGCGCTGACCGATGGCTGGCAGCCGGGGCAAGGCTGGCAGGCTGGGTTTGACACCCAGATCACCTCGAAAAATACCTATCTCAAGCGCTATGACATTTCCGAAGCCGACCGTTTGAACAATGATCTGTTCATCGTCGGCGAAAATGGCCGCAGCCGCTTTGCCGTTACCGGCTATTTCTTCCAGAGCCTGCGCCTCAGCGACGATAATGAGACCATTCCGGTGGCCTTGCCGCTGATCGAATACAGCTATGTGCCGATGGGCAAATGGGCAGGCGGCCAGTTCCGCTTCAACGCCAGCACCGTCGCCCTGTCGCGCGATGTCGGGACCAACGATCAACGGGTGTCGACCGAAGCCAACTGGCGCCGTCCCTTTGTCACCGACGATGGCGAATTGTGGACGTTCCAGCTCAACGCCCGCGGCGACTTCTTTCATTCCAATGTTGATTCCGATGTCACCGGTACAACCACATCCGCCACGGACAGTCATTACACCTGGCGCGGCATGACGACGGCGGCGCTGGATTGGCGCTGGCCCTTTATTTCCAGCAGCAAATCCGGTCGTTCCGTTATTTTTGAACCTATTGCCCAGCTGATCGCAGCCCCTTATGGCGGCAACCCGAAAACCATCATCGATGAAGACAGCTATAGCCTGCACATCGACGACAATAATATTTTCAGCTTCGATCAGGTGCCGGGGCACGATCTGATCGACAGCGGACCACGCGCCAATGTCGGCTTCCGGTTAGAGAATCGCTTTGACGGCGGCTATATCGAGGCCTTGCTGGGGCAAAGCCTGCGCCTGAAGGCGGATCCGATTTATGAAGAATCATCGGGGGAATCCGGCACCACGTCGGATCTCATTGGCCGATTCAGCATCCGCTTTCCGCCTTATGTCGATTTAACACACCGCATCGACTATGATGAAAACACCGGAAAAGTCCGCCGCGATGAAGTGTATCTGACCGGCAATTACGGCAAATCGAGTCTGCAGTTGAACTATGTCCAGTTATCGGCATCGGACGACATCTCGGCCCGTGAGGAACTCAGCACGCAGGCCGCGGTTAATGTCTACGAGAATTGGCAGGTTTTTGCCGCGATCCGGCGTGATTTAATCGCCGACCAGACTTTAACCACCGAATATGGCATGGGGTACGAGGATGAATGTTTCGGGATTTCCTTGTCCTATCGGCGCAAATACACCACCGATCTGGATCTGAAACCGTCGTCAACCATACTTTTCCACTTTAATCTGAAGACCACAGACCAGCAAACCAAGCCATTCAGCCTTTTCCCGCACGACATATTCTCCTATACCCGTTCTTGAACCTGGGGGGGATTTGCTTATTCTGCCCCATACCCGTCGGTGCTGGCCGACGAAGGTTCTATCGGGAAGGGTATCCCCCCCGGCTTCTGACGGGCCGGACTTGGTGCGATCTTGTAAGGATTTGCCTTGATGCAACTGCGTAAGACCCGTTCGAGACTCTCGGGCACTATCGCCGCACTGGCCCTTTCTGCGGGCCTTGGTCTGCTTGGTGGCTGCTCGTGGTTCTCAGAACCGCCACCGGCGGGTACCCCCGGTGCGGCTGATACCGCGGATGGGCTGACCTATGACGGCTCGAATGCCGGCGACGAGGATAACGAAGCCCCCGTGGTTGCCGCAGCCCCCGCCAAGGACAAGCTACGCAACGATATCGTGGCCGTGGTCAATGATACGCCGATTTCGGCCTATGACCTTGATCAGCGCGTTTCGCTGATCATGATCACCTCAAACATCCCGAATTCGCCGGAGATGCGCAAAAAGGTCCGCGAACAGGCGCTTGAGCAGCTCGAAACCGAACTCATTCAGCGCCAGGAAGCCCAGAAGAACGACATCACGGTTTCTTCGGTCGAAGTCGATAAGCGCGTCAAGGAAATTGCCGAAGACAGCCGCATCACACAGGACCAGCTCAAGGAAATCCTTGGTCGCGGTCATGTCTCGATCGCCAGCTTCCGCGCCCAGATCGCCGGTCAGCTTCTGTGGCAAAAAGCGGTGCAGCAGCAATATGCCGGCCGCATTTCGATTGCCCCGGAAACCGTAGATGCCGAGATGAAGCGCCTGGCCGAAAGCGCCGAAAAAGTTCACTATGTGGTGTCGGAAATCTTCGTCGCTGTCGATAACCCCGACATGGACGACAAGGCCCACAAAGACGCCCAGAATTATTACGAACAAATCAAGTCCGGCGCGCCCTTTAACGCCATCGCCCGCCAGTTCAGCCAAAGCCCCTCGGCGGCGCAGGGCGGTTCGATCGGCGTGGTCTATGATGGCCAGCTTGCCCCCGAACTGAACAAGGCCCTGGCGGCGATGAAGACCGGCGAAATTTCCCCGCCGATCCGCGCCATTGGCGGCTATTATATTCTGGCGTTACAGCAGCGGCTGGAACCCTATGGCACCAAGATCGCCGAAACGCGGCCGGAAGATACCGCGCTGCCGGCCACGCTGCCGCTGGCCCGCCTGCTCCTGCCGCTGCCGCCCAAGGCCTCGCCCGCGGTCCAGGAAAATGCCATGCGCATTGCCCACATGCTGGCCAGCCGGATCCCGAACTGTCAGGTGCTGCCCAAAGTGGCCAAGGAAATTCAGGGCTCGGTCTATATGAACCTCGGCACCACCCGGCTTGCAGACCTCAGCCCGCAGATTCGCGATCATCTGGCGAAAACCGAGCCGGGTCAGGTGGCAGAACCCTTCTTCTCCGATGCCGGCCTTGAATTGTTCGTGCGCTGCGATAAGGCGACCATCAAACTGCAAGCCTTCCAGATGCCGTCACGCGAACAGGTTGAGCAGCAGCTTTTCGAGGAGCAGATCAGCGCTATGGCACGCCGCTATAACCGCGATCTGAAACGCAATGCCGACATTGATGTCCGTTGAGGATAGCGCATCGGGAATATTGCAGTCCGCAACCCCGATTCTGATCACCATGGGCGAACCCGGCGGGGTTGGCCCAGAGGTGGCGGTCGAAGTCTATGGCACCTGTGACGGCCATATTGGCGGCCACCCTATCCGTCTGGTCGGTGATCCCGAGGTGTTTTCGGCCTGCGGGGATATTGACCGCGACGCCATCATCCCGACCAAAGCACGGGCCAAACGCACCCCCGGCAAACTGATCGCCGAAAATGCCCCGGCGGTAATTGAAGCGATCCATACCGCCGTGGCGCTGACCCTGTCCGGGCAGGCCGCCGCGCTGGTCACCGCACCGATCCACAAAGCGGTGCTGATGCAGGCCGGGTTCAAATTTCCCGGCCATACCGATTATCTGGCCGAACTGACCGGGGCCAAACGCGCCGTCATGATGCTGGCGAGTGAAGCCTTACGGGTTGTGCCCTATACCGCCCATGTGCCGCTGTCTGCCGTGCCGGGCCTGATCACGGTTGAGGGGCTGGTGGAAACCGGCACCATCCTGATTGAATCCCTCAAGCGCGATTTCGGCATTGCCATACCGCGTCTGGCGGTAGCGGGCCTTAACCCCCATGCCGGCGAAGACGGCAAGCTGGGCCATGAGGAGGCCGACATCATCGCCCCGGCGATCGAAGCCTTGCGCGCCACCGGCGCCAAAGTGCGGGGGCCGATGCCATCGGATACCATGTTCCACGAGGAAGCCCGCGCCGAATATGATGCCGCCTTATGCATGTATCATGATCAGGCGCTCATTCCGCTCAAGACACTGTCGTTCTGGGAAGGGGTTAACGTCACACTCGGCTTGCCGATTGTGCGCACCTCGCCCGATCACGGTACCGGACTTGATATTGCCGGCAAAGGTTTGGCCGATGCGCGCAGCATGCTGGCGGCGCTCAAAATGGCCGTAAAGATGGTCCATGCCCGAAAACACTAATGCTCTACCCAGCCTGCGTCAGACCGTTGAACGTCACGGCCTGATCGCCAAAAAATCGCTGGGGCAGAACTTCCTGCTCGATCTTAATCTGACGGGGCGCATTGCCGAGGCCGCCTCGGTCGCAGGCGAAACGGTGTACGAAGTTGGCCCCGGTCCCGGCGGCCTGACCCGCGCCCTTCTGGCCCAGGGGGCCCGCGTCATTGCAGTGGAGCGCGACGAACGCTGCCTGGCGGCACTGGCAGAGCTGGCGACGGCTTATCCCGGCAAGCTTGATGTGGTCTATGCCGATGCGTTAAGTGTCGATGAAACCACGATCTTCGCCGAACATGGCATCAAGGGGCCGGTGCATATCGCTGCCAACCTGCCCTACAATATTGCCACGGCGCTGCTGGTCAAATGGCTGACGGTGTCCTGGCCACCCTTCTGGGCCAGCCTGACGCTGATGTTCCAGAAAGAAGTTGCCCAGCGCATTGCCGCAGAGCCCGGTGACAGTGCCTATGGCCGCATCTCGGTGCTGACCGCATGGCGGGCTGAAGCCAAAATCCTGTTCGATATTCCGCCCGGCGCCTTTGTTCCGGCGCCCAAGGTGACCTCGTCGGTGATCCGCATCACCCCCCGGCCCGAGCCTGTCGCCCCGGCCGAGCTGGCGCTGCTGGAAAAGGTCACGGCCGCGGCCTTTGGCCACCGCCGCAAGATGCTGCGCCAGAGCCTGAAGGGCCTGAGCCCGGACCCCATTGCCTTGCTGGAAGCCGCCGGAATCGATCCGACATTGCGCGCGGAAAAACTCAGCGTCACCCAGTTTGCGGCGCTGGCCAGACTCTACGCCAATCAGATACAGACCACAGATCAGTGAATACCGTGGCTTTTCAAATGGCTGCTGTATTTCTGATCTGAGCCTTGAATGTGGTTGACCAGCCAGCCTTTGAGAAAATTCATCGTCTCAAGGGTCACAGCGTTGTTACCGGCTTAGAATTTCGCCTGAATGTCGAGCACATGCTTTTTCAGGTCTTCATGCAGGGCCTTGTGCTCGGCGGTATCCGGATAACCTGTCTGGGCGAAATAACGCTCCTCACGATCAAAATGCTCGACCGTATAGGAGATCAGACCGTCAAGGATATGACCAACGGTTTCGATGCCCTTGCCCTCTTTCACACCGTCGAACAGGTCATTGACCATCCCGACGAGCTTCTTGTGATCGGCATCAATGCTGTCAACGCCAACGCTCAAATTCTCGTTCCAATGCATAAGTGCCATGACAATCCCCGTTTTGTGACGTTGGGCCGCCATGGCCCTCGGGCGGCAGTGTGACTGCTAGCCCGGCGGGGGATTTGCCTTTTGTCAAACAGCATCGGTCCGGGGTGGCAGCCCCGGAACAAAACTTTATATCCTTAGCAAAATCTTACCCAGATGCGCCCCACCCATGGCGCGATGAGCCGCCATGGCCTCGGCAAGCGGGAAAACCGTATCGGTCATTGGCCGGATCGTGCCATCGGCAAAATGGGGCCACAACCGCGCCACCAGTGCATCGCGGATGGCACCCTTGGCCTCGGGCGCCCGTCCCCGAAGCCCCGTCGCAGCCCAGGTCAGTTGTTTGGCCAGCATGACGGCAATATCGGCTTCGGCAATGCGGCCATTCTGATAGGCGATATTGACGATGCGCCCGCCCTTAGCGGCGGCGGCAAAGTTGCGCCGGACATAGTCGCCGCCCACCATGTCGAGAACGACATCCGCGCCGTGACCGCCAGTTTCGTCCATCACCACGGCAACGAAATCCTCGCTGCGGTAGTTGATCGCCCGCCGGGCCCCCAGCGCCACACAGGCCTGACAGCCCGCATCCCCACCGGCGGTGACAAACACCGGGTTACCCAAGGCGTTGGCGGTCTGGATGGCCGTGGTGCCGATACCGCTGGCCCCGCCATGCACCAGCAGGGTTTCACCCGGCTGCAGGCGTGCGGTATCGATCAGATTGGTCCACACCGTGAAGAAGGTTTCGGGTAAACCCGCCGCCGCCACCGGATCGACCCCTGCGGGCACAGGCAAAACGCAGAAATCCGACGCCACGGCATATTCGGCATAGCCACCACCGGGGATCAGAGCGCAAACGGTTTGCCCCACACTAGCCCTGGCATCGGGGCCGACCGCTTCGATCACACCGGAAACCTCGAGCCCCAGCGTGTCTGACGCGCCGGGCGGCGGCGGATACTGGCCCCAGGCCTGCATGATGTCGGCCCGGTTGATGCCCGCCGCAAGGACGCGGATCAGCACCTCGCCGGTCTGTGGCACCGGCTTGTCGGTTTCGGCCATCACCAGCTGGTAATCGGCCCCGGGATTGACGACGCTGATGCGCTGCATTGTGGCCAAGGGAGCCTCCGGTCAGGTTAAAGTCTGTTACACGATCGGCAAAGGCAAGCCCTTCGCCGCACAGGCTGCAATCAGGGTGTTGCGCATCAGACAGATGATAGTCATGGCCCCAACGCCACCCGGCACCGGGGTGATATGGGCAGCCCGCTCGGCAGCGGCAGCAAAATCCACATCGCCGACCAGTTTCGACGTACCATTGCCCGCATCGATGCGATTGATGCCGACGTCGATCACCGTAGCACCGCCCTTGACCCAGTCACCTTGAATAAATTCGGGCTTGCCAATGGCGGCGACCAGAATATCGGCGCGACGGCACAGGCCGGGCAGATCCCGGCTGCGCGAATGGGCCATGGTCACGGTGGCATTGGCCGCCAGCAGCAGCTGGGCCGCAGGTTTGCCGAACAGCAATGAACGGCCGATCACCAGCACATCGGCCCCGGCGATATCGCCCAGCGTCTTTTGCAGCAGCATCATCACACCCATCGGGGTGCAGGACACCAGTTTGGCCCGGCCGCTGAGTAACAGCCCGGCATTGGTCGGGGTCAGGGCATCGACATCCTTGGCCGGATCGAGGGTTTCGAGCACCGCCTCTTCCCGGATATGCTTTGGCAAGGGCAGCTGCACCAGAATGCCATGCACACTGGTATCGGCGTTCAGGGCGCGGACGGTGGCCAGCACCTCGTCCTCGGACGCGGTGGCGGGCAAATGGATGTGTACCGATTTGAAACCAATAGCCTCGGCTGTCCTGTTTTTGTTCTTGACGTAAACCGCGCTGGCCGGGTCATCACCCACCAGCACCGTCGCCAGTCCCGGCACCAGAGCATGCGCGGCCTTCAAACGGGCCGTTTCCGCCGTCAACCCGGCGCGCAACCCAGCCGCTTCTGCCTTGCCGTCAATAATCGCTGCCGTCACCTGCAAACTCCTCGAAAGCCACCACAACATGCCTCATAGCACGATGGGGCGGGGGCAAGACAAGATACCCGGGGTACGAGAAACCATATCCGCTTTATGCCTATTGCACAGCGGGGCGGGCGGTTTCTTTGCCGGACTGGTAAAGAACCGCCTTCGCGGCCATCGCCGTTTAAAACGCTCAACACGGGGGACTGTCTGTATACGTCCTATTGTACAGGCTTGGGCAGAAGATAGAACGGACCTTCAAAGCAAACCTGAAAACCAAGGCTCTGCGACAGATGGAAGGAGCCAGTATTTTCCTTGCGACAAGCCCACACCGGCTCGATCCCGCGCTCAAGACACTGGTGGATAAGCCCGACCGCCACGGCACGGGCCAGCCCCAGCCCACGGAAAGGTGTCAGCGTTTCAATGCCAATCTCCAGACAATTGCCAAAGCGCATCGACGCAAAAGCCATCGCCCCAACCACGCCATCCTTTACTGCGCAGATCCCACCGCCGTGACCGAGGAAGCTTGCCGCATTGGGCCAAAACGACACCGGGGTCACGCAAACACCGGGCAGATCGAACTCTGCCGCGGTCATGGCCCGCAGCGACCAGCCTTCGGATAGCCGCGCGGCCGGAAAATGACTTTCAAAATATGCGCGATTAAAACGCAGATTGACACGGTGGAAATGCGTTGCCCGACCATCGGCCACGCCAAGCAGATCATCCCAGCTGAGATGAAGCCAGCGCGGATCGATCTGCAGCCATTCATCCCGCGTCCGATAGGTTCCGGCGCGCAAATGAGGGATCAGCGCCCCGAGCCCAGCCTCAACCGCGCGGCCCCACACCAATGACATGCCATAGGGATGCAGCGCATGAATCAGATGCGGCGCTGGCCACTGATCGCACCACAACGCCCCGGTCATGGTGCCACCCAGCAAAGCATCGACAAACGCATGATTAAGGCCGACCTCACCCAAGGGCGGCAAGATTTCTGGCGACGCACCTAGCGGTACAACAAACATCGCATTTCCTCACGCCATGATCGCCGAATATACCCACCGGCGTTTTACAGGGCCAACTTTTACAGAACCCACATTTTCGGGGGGCAGGCTTTAAGCCTGCTTTGCGTCCCCCTCAACCCATATTCTATTGCAAAACATGTCAGCATCGCCCCACTGTTGCAAAGACACGCAAATACGCATCAAAAATTGCATAAAATTTTAAAGCACGCCTGTAGTGCGACACGCTTATGAAAAAAAACACCGCACGGATCGCATTCAACGTGACAAGGGCTTGCCCTCGCACATAAGGCGAGGCAGAAAATTCATCCTTAACAGCTTCGGGTGGGGACCTTTCAGCGCCGATGACCAAGAAATGACCGTTTCCGCCACGGCACGCCCGGCACCGGCAGGTTTAAGCGAATCCTCGGCCGCCATGAACCGGCGCATCGCCGACATGCTGACGCGTTTTGGCATGAACGGCGACAATCTGCTGGCGGAAGCAGCCAGCAATCCGGTCGATGCCCGTGCGCTGCTCAAACATCCGGCGCTGATCGACAAATTCGGCCTGATCCAGCTGCATTCGGTCGGCGTGATGGATGCCATGCTGTGTCTGGCCACCAATGCCAAACCGGTGATTGCCCCGCCGCGCGATCCCCGTGTCGCCTTGCAGGCGCTGACCTTCTTCCTCAAACTCAATCACACCCCGGAACTGTCGTGGCGCGAGAAAGACACACCGGACGCCTGGTCGACCCGCATCATCGACGCGCTGTTCAGCGGTCTGGCGCAAAAGAAAATCTTTCTGCATGCGGACTTTCTCGGCCTTGACCGCTTAAGCCGCAATCCGTTGTGGCAGGGTTTGTTCGCCTATGCGCTGGGGCTGTATCTGTCGGCCATCGCCGACCCGAAACGCATTGCCCAGCTTGATCAGGGCACATCAATGGCGGCGGTGAACGCCTTTCAGGATTCGGCCACCGCACGTCAGGCCCGCCTGCCCAAGATCAAATACGCCAACCCACTTGCCGGTTTCAAAGACATTGCTGAATATGCCATCGGCGAATATCTCGGCGGGCTTGATGTCAACGAAGCCCTGGAACGCACGCTGGTGCAAGCCCAGCTCGGCCTCAAGGATCAGGGCGGTAACGAGCGCTTTGAATCTTTCTTGCGCGATAATCGCATCAGCCCGGAAACCTTCCCCACTACGGTCAATCAGCTTTACGAAAGCATCCGCAAGATTGTGCGCTTTCGCGAAACAGAGGGCGAAGTTGCGGCGGTCTGTTATGCCTACGCCAGCGAGGTCAAGGAAACGGTGAAGATCGAGCGCATTTTCGCCTCGTTCGCCGATGCGATTTTTCCGCTGGCCGCCAAATGTCGACGGCAGTTCGCTTTCGGGAACCTTGCTGCCAGTGAGGGTGCCGCAATCATTGCACGCTGGGCACGCCATTCGGCCCGTCTGGCCGAGCTGAAACGCAGCGGTCTGCCCAAGCAGCTGGCCAATCTGGTGCCCTGCTTAAGCAAGGACGAGCGGCGCGCGCTGATCGCATTTCGGGATGGGCGCACCGAAGCCAAAAGCATCACGCCGCAGGATGTCGCGATTTATGTCCGCTCGCGCTGTAAGCTGCTGACCTTGTCAGCGCAGCAGGCCAAGATCGCACGTGTCGAACAATTGCTGCAGCAACAGATCAACGGCGCCGAACAGTTCATCATGCGCCCCGGACAGGCCCTGCTGCAGGACATGACCTATGGCATTGATGTGTTCTTCCGCACCTTACGCGTGGTGATGGAAGACATCTGTCAGGGCACCGGCCAGCAGATGCGCGATCAAACCCGCACACTGGCGGATTTCCAGCGGCGCTATGGCCCGCTGCCGACAGTATCGCTGCTGGTGCCGATGGCCCCGGGTGGCAAGGTCGAGGACTGGCTCAAACAAGCCCGCGATGCCTTGCAAACCGTCAACCCGGATTATTTCGGTTAAGGCTTTACTCTGCGGGTACCGCCACACTAGGCGCATAGGCCAGGTTCAGCGCAGCTTTAAGATCTGCGATCAGATCATCGGGATCTTCCAGCCCGATATGCAGGCGGATCAGCGGCCCACCGAAATCTTGCGGCCGGGCGCGGGATGTAAGCTGCGGCGTGCTGTAGATCGCCAGACTTTCAAACCCGCCCCAGGAATAGCCCAGACCGAACAGATGGAGATTTTTCAGCAGAGCTTCGATCTGCGCCTCGGCGGCGGGCTGCAGCACCACACCGAACAGGCCGCAATGACCGGTAAAATCCCGCTGCCACAGACTGTGCCCGGGATCAGACGGCAACGCCGGACATAAGACACGCTGCACCACCGGCTGTTCGGCCAGCCATTTGGCGACGACAAGGGCATTCTCGCCATGGCGGGCCAGCCGCGTCGGCAAGGTGCGCAAGCCCCGCAGGATCTGATAGGCATCATCGGGCGATACCGACCAGCCGGTTTCGACATAAGACTGCCGTAAGCGCGCCACCGCCGCGCCACGGGCAACGGCACAGCCCATGAACACATCGGAATGGCCCCCGGCATATTTGGTCAGCGCCTGAATGCTGACATCAACGCCATGATCGAGTGGTTTAAAATAAACCCCGGCTGACCAGCTGTTATCGATCATGGTCATAACGCCCATGGCGCGCGCCATCGCCGCCACGGCGGGAATATCCATCATGTCGAACGTCAGCGAACCGGGCGCTTCCAGCACGATCAGCCGGGTGGCCGGACCGATCAGGCTTTTAAGTTCCTCTGCCGACGCGGTGGGCGAGAAGAAACGGGCCGTAATGCCAAAGCGCTTAAGCGCACCGCTGACAAAGGCCCGCGTCGGATTATAGACGCAATCGGCCACCAGCACTTCGTCGCCACGATCAAGCAGCGCCATCAGCGTACCAGTGATCGCCGCCAGACCGGAAGGGTAAAGAAAGGCCGCCTCGCCCTGCTCCAGATAACACAAGGCGTCTTTGAGAGAATCCTGGGTGGTCAGGCCCTGACGGCCATAGCAGCGCTTGGAATGATCCAGCAGGCTGGCCAGGCTGTCGACCAGCACGGTGGAGCCGCGCTGAACCGGGGGATTGACGGTCTGACAATCCCCGCCACCCGCCCGGCCGACATGCAACAAGGCGGTCTCTTCCGTCAGCGGTGTCTTTCCCATCCGTACCGAACGCATCACCAGTAATCCCCATTTTAAAACCACGCGCCCCGTCACGGGGCACACATCACGGCTTTTAAAAATATCCCGGCACGGATGGAATTTTTCACCAAATATTATTGCGTTAAGCATGATTATTAGGATTTTTTTTGATATATAATCGTATATGTCTATATTTTCACCAACGGAGCGCAACAGTCCATGACCGCACCGGTAAAACTGGATTCGATCGACATCCGTATCCTCAACGCCCTGCAGACCGACGCCAGTCAGAGCGTTGCGGTCATTGCCGAGGACGTAGCGCTGTCACAAAACGCCTGCTGGCGGCGCATCAAGCGGTTGGAGGATGAGGGGGTCATCAAGAAGCGGGTGGCGCTGCTTGATGCCACCAAGCTCGGCGTCGGGGTGACGGTTTTTGTCACCGTACGCACCGGCGAGCACAGCGACAGCTGGTCGAAGCATTTTTCCACCGCCGTGGCGGGAATGCCCGAAATCGTCGAATTCTATCGCTTAAGCGGCGATGCCGATTATCTGCTGAAAGTGCAGATTCCCGACATTCATGCCTATGACGTGTTTTACAAACGGCTGATACAGGCCGCCAAACTGACCGATGTCAGCTCTGCCTTCTCGATGGAGGAAATCAAGCAGACCACGGCCCTGCCGCTGCCACACATATCTTAAGCCGCCTGTTGCAGCCGGTCTTTTAGCGCGCCAGCCAGCCGCTGCACCACCGTGGCCCAATCCCCGGCCTGATCCTGACGGAACAGCCGCATCGACGGATACCAGCGTGTGGTATCCCGCTCATCGGCCCAGCGCCATTCGGCCGCGGCGGGCAGCAGCGTCCACACATCTTTGCCCATGCCGCCCGCCAGATGGGCCACAGCTGTATCAACCGTAATCACCAGATCCAACTCGTCCAGCGCCGCTGCCGTGTCGGCAAAGTCGATCAGATGGGGGGCCAGATTTTTCAGGCCCGCAATATTTTCACGGGCCAGATCGGCCTCCCGCTCGCCGACCTGCAGCGCATACCAGCAGGCACCGGACTTTGCGATCAGCGGGGCGAACAGACCCAGCGGAACAGAGCGCCGCAAATCAGGAAATGGGCGACTGGCCCACACCAGACCGATGCGCGGCCGCGTACTGCCAGCGAAATTGCGCCGCATAGGTGCGACGGATTCCGGTGCCGGATGCAGATATTTCACTGCCATCGGCAGCGCCTGCGGCGTCAGTTGCAGCCGGTACGGCAGGCTCATCAACGGCAGCGCGTAATCCAGCGGTTGGTCGGTCGCCACATCCTCAAGCAGATCGGGTCGCCGGATCACCTGGATACCCTGCAGGCTGTTGGCCAGCAGCCGGATCAGCGGCACCGGCACCTCCAGCAGCACTTCGGCCTCAGGGTTGCGATCCTTCAGCCATTGCACCAGCGGCACGAACTGAAGCACATCGCCAAAGCCCTGTTCTGCCCAGATCAGAATACGTTTGCCCGCCAGCGGTTCGCCCCGCCACGGCAACGCCATCAGACTGCGGCTCGGCTCTGGAAATTCCGGCCACTGCCAGCGCCATTCATATTCCGCCCATCCTTTGGCAAAATCTCGCCGCCCCAGCAGCGACAGGGCATAATTCCAATGGGCCAGCGCAAAGCCCGGCGCGGTCTGCACAGCACGGTGGTAACACAATAACGCCGCCGCGGGCCGCTCAAGGTCGCTCATCACCTTGCCCAGACTGGTCAGCACATCGGCCACCCGCTCCCCCCGCCCCGACGCCACCCCTTCGGGCAGAGGATCGATCCGGGCCAGAAAAGCCGGGTCCAGATACGGCTCCAGCGCCGCAACAAAAGCGGCAATATCCGGCACACTGCGACCATAGCCGCGCAACGCCCGGATCATCAGCGCCGCTGCTTCATCCCAACGGCCCAAAAGGGCCAGACAGCTACCCAGATTGGCGTTGGCCAGATAATTGGCGGGCTCGCGCGCCAGCGCCTGAAGAAACACCGGCTCGGCCTGAGAAAATTCTTTGCATGTGTAAAGCTGGCAGCCAAGATCAATCAGGGCATTGGTTGCCGCATCCCGATGACCGATCAGATCGAGCGCCGCGCTTAAATGGCGGTAGGCCGACCACAGCGTGGCATCAAGACGCGTAACCCGCAGGAACAGATCAGCCGCCCGCGCAGGGTCGCCCTGTGCCGCCGCAATCAGCCCCAGCTGATGGAGGCAGGGCGCCATCAGATGCGGTTGATCAACCAGATTGCGATAAAGCTGTTGCGCCCCATCAAGATCGCCACTGTCATGACAGCGGATCGCCGCGGCAAAGTCCGGCACACAGTCTTGCAGTTCAGCAAAGGGGCGGGGCGCGGTTTCAGTCACGGGCTTTATCCCTGATGCGGCGGGGCAGGATGATCGCCACCCTGCCCCACCACAACAGCACAACCCATACGTTTACCGCAACGGTAAAATCCGCGCCTCGACGACGCCGTGGGGGATATTAGCCCGCCTTTTCGATCAGCACTTCCCAGACATCACCGACACGGGTCTGGCTTAAGACCTTATGGCCCTCGCCCGCCACCGACAGCGGCACGTTACGGATGGGATCGCCATCACCCAGCACCACTTTCAGCCGCTCGCCCGCCGTCAGCTTGGCCAGATCGAACTTAACCTTTACGAAATTGAGCGGGCAGGCCACCGTGCGGTAATCGCGTTCCAGTGCCACCGCGATATCGTTCGCGGCGACCGGAAGCGCCGGGGCGTCTGCCACAGGAGCCTTCTGCTTTTCCGCTGGAAAGCGCAGACTGCTGTCCATATTGGCGTAGAGCGATTTGATATCATCCAGCAGTGCAGACAGATCGGCCCGATGGGCTTCGAGGTCTGCGCCATTTTTCGCCGCTTCGATGGCGGGGCGGAAGCGTTCGGCCACCAGCCCGCCGGTGATGAAATGCTTGAGGAAGGCGGCAAAGACCTGCGCGTCGGCCCCCGATTCAATGCCCCGGGTGATGAGCAGGGCCCGCGCCGTACGCAGCGCCTGCTGATACAAAGCCGCTGCACCACCTTCGGCCCGCAGCCGGTCAGCTTCCTTCAGATCAACATCAATCAGATCGAACAGACCGGCCGAACATTCGCCAACACCACGGCCAACCAGCGAGAACGGATCCTCGGCACCCCAGTCGAAATAGTAATTCTTGTCATCCTCGAAATCCGGCACCGCTTCATGGCGTTTAATGGCGGCCTTGATATCTTCCTCACCTTCGCCATCGACATAATCAGCAAAGCTGGCAAAACGGTCTTTCTTGGCGAGCCATGTGTGAAGCACTTCGGCGATGAAGCGCGGCAAGGCCCGTGACGGCACCCGGTCGAACACTTTGGCCAGACGGGCATCGCCATGGGCGGTGCGGGCACCAGCCACCACGGCATAGGCCGGGTAAATCCGCTTATCCTTACGCCCGACATTACCGAAGAACCCCAGATCGGCAATCATATGCTGGCCACAGGTGTTGGGGCAGCCTGAGATGTTGAGCTTGAAATCCGGAATATCATCCAGCGACAGACCAGACTGCGACAGATGACGCACCACGGCAGTCATCGCCCCCTTGGGCAGGCAGATGCCCAGTTTACAGGTGTCAGCCCCGGTGCAGGAAATCGAATTGGCGAGCAGGCGCGGCGCTGCCGCCAGCCGGTCAAAACCATGTACTAGATGGAAGACATTGCCGAGCAGGTTTTGCGGAATATTCCGTAAGCGGATGTTTTGACCAAAGGTGGCCCGCACCACATCGGGGCCAAGGGGGACCAGAAAATCCGCCAGCGCAATGGCATCTTCGTTACGTAAGTTTCCCAGACTGACCGGAACCAGAACCGAGAACAGGCCGGGCTGACGCTGCGGCTCAACAAAGCGGCGATGCCAGGCATCATATTCGGCCCCAGTGGCGGCTTGCGGCACATGCGCGGTATCCGCAATAACCGCATCGGGGGCTTCGGGCACAAAGGGGGCAGGATTTTCTGCCCGCAGCTTTTCTTCTTCAGCCGCGTAAAGCGTACGGAATTCCTGCTCGCCCAGCTTGTTCCACAAAAAGCGTAGGCGCGCCATATTGCGGTTCTTGCGATTGCCATACTGATCGAACAGCCGCTTGACCGTTTCAGCCACGATATAAACATCGCTTTCGGGCACGAAATCGCGCAAGAGATGACCAACTTCGGGCTTGCCGCCCATCCCCCCGGCGACATAAACCACAAAACCGCGTACGCCGTTTTCGATTTTGGCCAGAAAGCCAATATCGTTGAAGCGGGCCAGCGCAGTATCGTTTTCACTATTGGAGAATGAGATTTTGAGCTTGCGCGGCAGGTTCCAGGAGTCGGCTTCGCTGATCAGCCGTGTGGTCAGCGCAAAGGCATGGGGCGAAGGATCAAACGCCTCGTGCGGGCCGACACCGGCATCAGGCGACAGCATGATATTGCGGATGGTATTACCACCGCCGCCACGGGTCGCCAGTCCCGCCACCAGCAGCGAGCGCATCGCGGTGGTGACATCACCCAGCTTCAGATCATGGATCTGCAATTCTTGTCGCGTGGTGATATGAAACGTATCGGCACCAAACTGGGCAGAATTTTCCGCCACCGTTTTCAGCTGCGCCGGTGTCAGCGCCCCGCCCGTGGTGCGGATGCGCAGCATAAAGGTGTTATCGCGACGCTGTTCATAGCAGCCAAACGGCACGCGGCGGGATTTTAGCGCTGCGGCATCCAGCTTGCCATCTTTGAATTCGGCGATGAAGCCATCAAGCCCGGCGATTTCCTCCGGCAGATTGGATGGAATGCGATAGAACATCTACACCTCCTCTTGAGCCACAAGGATCTTTTCCTCGCACGTCTCTGCGCCGATACGAAAAGATTTCACCACCGGCTCGGCACCGGCCAAAGAAACGATGAC
This sequence comes from Micropepsis pineolensis, assembly GCF_055392125.1. Classification (NCBI taxonomy): domain Bacteria; kingdom Pseudomonadati; phylum Pseudomonadota; class Alphaproteobacteria; order Micropepsales; family Micropepsaceae; genus Micropepsis; species Micropepsis pineolensis. The sequence continues at coordinate 1,156,804 of NZ_AP042408.1, read as the reverse complement.
GTAACTGAGATTGGGATCACGCAGCAAACGCTTGTCTTCATCCGATAGCCGCGCCGGGCTTTCCGGATGGCTGTGATACACCGCCCGCAAGCTATAACCATCGGCCCGAAGCGCCTTGACCGCCGCGAACTGTTCCGCCGGCACCAACGTAAAATGTTCCGGCGAAGCATCAGCATTGGTCAGGCGGACATTACGACCGGCCACACCATTGCGTTCGCCAATATAGCCGCAAGCCTCGACCGGCGCATCCTGTCTGGCGTGGGCAATCAGATCGGTCAGTACGGCCGCGGTCAGGTTAAGGCTCATGCGGCGGCCCCATGGGATTTGAGATCACAAACCTGTTGTTCCTCATCGACCAGTTCGGTGATTGTCGGATGATCGCCGCAAATCGGACAGGCCGCATTATGCTTAAAGGGCACTTTGCGGAAATTCATTTCCAGCGCATCAAACGTCAGCAACGCATTGGTGAGCAATTTGCCCGCACCGGTAACAAATTTCAGCGCCTCGGCCGCCTGAATAGTGCCCAGCATGCCGGCAATGGCACCCAGCACCCCGGCCTGCGAACAGGTCGCCACCGAACCGGTTGGCGGCGGAGCATGAAAGACGCAGCGATAACAGGCCGACTGCCCCGGCACCACCGTCATGGTCTGGCCCCGAAAGCGTAAAATACCACCGTGCGAGAAGGGCTTCTTCGCCAACACACAGGCATCGTTGATCAGAAATTTGGCGGCAAAACTGTCAGTGCCGTCGATAATGAAATCATAATCAGCGATGATCGGCAGAATATTGTCAGCGGTCAGAAACAGCTTGTGCTGACGCACCGTGACATCCGGGTTCAGTTCGGCAATTTTCTCTGCTGCCGACTGCACCTTGGACTTGCCGACATCGGGGGTGAAGTGAATGACCTGACGTTGCAGGTTGGACAGATCGACCACGTCGGCATCGGCCAGCCCCAGCGTGCCAACACCTGCTGCCGCTAGATACAAGGCTGCCGGGGCCCCCAGACCACCCGCACCGATAATCAGCACCTTCGACTGCCAGAGCTTTTCCTGCCCCTCGATCCCGACATCTTTAAGCAGGATATGGCGGCTGTAGCGTTCCAGACGTTCGTCGTTGAATTCCAGCATCATCACTCCTTGATCCCGGCAAAAGCCTGCCCAAAATCGGCTATCAGATCGGACAGATCCTCACACCCCACCGACAGACGGATCAACCCGTCCGGCACACCCATACTGTCACGTTCTGCCGCGCTGTATTCGCAGAAGATCGTACTGGCCGGATGGATCGCCAGCGTCTTGCTATCGTGAATGTTGGTGGCACGCACCACCAACCGCAAGGCATCAAGCAGCCGGAAACAGGCAGCCTTGTCTGCCAGCGTAAAGGTCAGGATGCCGCCAAAACCACGGGTAAATTGCTGAACGGAAATTTCGTGCCAGCGTGACGTGGCAAGGCCCGGGTAATTGACCGCGATGACCTCGGCCCGCCCCTCCAGCCAATTTGCCAGTGCCAGCGCATTGGCCGTGCTGCGCTCAACCCGCAAAGGCACCGTTTCCAGCCCCAGGCTATGCAGAAACGCCGTATGCGGGGCCATGCAGGCACCAAGGTTACGATACACCTCGCGCCGCAGCGCCATCAGAAAGGCATTAGGCCCGAACCGTTTAGCCTGCCCGGCCAGCTTGGGGTTATGGCTCCAGTCGAATGTGCCATTATCAATGATGACGCCGCCCACTGCCGTGGCCCCACCGGAAATATATTTGGTACTGGAAATTGCTTCAATATCGATACCAAATTCGCGACTGGGTAACAGATAGGACGTTGTCGCCGTGCCATCGGCCACCAGTGGCACACCGCGGGCGTGGGCAAGCGCCGCAATCGCTTTGGCATCAGCAACTTCGAGCTGGGGGTTGGTAATAGTTTCGAAAAACACCGCGCGGGTTTTATCGTCAATCGCTGCGGCGACCGATGCCGGATCGGAAAAATCCGCATAGCGGACCTCCAGCCCCCACGGCCCCAGCGTTTGTTCAAACAGCGATATGGTATTGCCGAACAGCCAGCGTGTGGTGACGATATTGCTGCCCGCCTCGGCCAGCGTCATGATCGTGTTGGCAATCGCTGCCATACCGGAGGATACCGCCAGCGCACCACGCGCCCCGGCCAGAAGGGTGATCCGCGCCTCAAAATCAGCAACGGTGGGGTTGGAAATCCGGCTATAGGAATGCAATGCCTTGCGGCCTTCAAAGGCGGCCTGCATATCGGCAGCATTTTCAAACGCAAATGCCACATTGTCATAAACCGGCGTCCGCAAGGTGCCATGCGGGTCGGTATTTTTTTTACCCCCGCTCAGCGTGCCATGGATCGCCTGGGTCAGGAACCCCGTCATACTGCACCACCGCCAAGGAAATAGAGAAACTCCACCGCGTCACCATCAGACAGCGCCACCGTCTCATACTGCGCAGCGTCAACAAAGCCACCATTATGCTGCACCGACACCGCAGCGATATCCTCGACACCACTGTCTTTCAGCAGTGTCGACAATGTCAGCACCGCAGCGGCCACATCCTTGACCTCGCCATTGACCGTGATTTTCATGCATTGCCCCTTTGCTTCAATGTTTCACCGCACACAGGCTGATCGGATGAGGCATTTATCGTATCATCCACCGCCAAAGCGGCCTGAAGTTCCGCTTGTAAGATTTGCCGCGCGCCTTCGACATTCCCGGTTTTCACTGCCGCCAGCGCATCGGACGCAATCAGCCGCCGCCAGATCGGCAACCGCCGGGCAAAGGATGCCACCCGCGCCACAACACCAGCCCGCATGTCACCAAGCAAATCAAGAAACACCCCATATTCCGGACCAATTCTGTCCGCGATACGATCCCGCAGCGCCACCGCCAGACAAGGGCTTTTTCCAGCGGTTGAAACCGCCACCGTAATATCGCCCTGACGATGAATGGCGGGAAAGGTGAAATTGCCATGCGTCGGATCATCGATGGCGTTCATCAACAGCCCACGCAGCTGGGCTTCCTGCCACACCGCGCGATTAGCGGCTTTATCCGCCGGGCAGGATACCACCAGCGAGACGCCGGCCAGATCGCCGGACTGATAGGGGCGCTGCTGCCAGATAAAATCATCCCGCCCTACAAGGGCTTCAATACCCTCCGGTGCATCGGCGGCAATCAGCGTCACCAAAGCCCCGGCATCAAGCAAATCGGTAACCCGCCTGCCCGTGCCATAGCCGCCACCGATCACCACCACCCGCACACCCCGAAGCCGTAACGAAACTGGAAAATCGATGCTCATGACGGCACCATCATTTCTGCGCTGAGCTGTAGGGTTTTACGCAAATTCACTACCGCGCCAATCACAAACACTGCAGGTGAGCTTACCGCCACCGTGCCTGCCGCAACCGCGCCAAGGGTGCTGGTAATAATCTTTTCCCGTATCGTTGTTGCCCGTTCGACGAACATCACCGGCTCGTCCACCCGGCGTCCGGCCCGGATCAGTTCCAGCGCAATCTCGACCCGCTGCTTCACCCCCATCAACACAACCAGAGTATCGACACTGGCATATTTTTGCCAGGATAGCGCCCCCTCACCGGCACCATGGCCAGTGACCACAGCAAAGCCATGCGACACGCCACGCGCAGTCAGCGGCACCCCGGCCAGTTCGGCCGCCGCGATGGCCGAAGAAATCCCGGGCACAATCTCAACCGCAATACCGTGGTCCGCCAGTACCTGCCATTCTTCCGCGGCCCGACCAAACACACAAGGATCGCCGCCCTTTAACCGCGCCACACGGCGCCCGGCCCTGGCGTGTTCAACCATCAGATCGAAAATCATCTGCTGGGTGGCTTCCTGCTCGCCCTCATGTTTGCCGACATAAATGCGCTCCGCCTGCGGATTAACCAGCGACAGCACCTGTTCACCGGCCAGGCGATCATAGAGCAGTACGTCAATTTCGCCCAGTATCCGCACCGCTTTGACGGTCAGCAATTCGGGGTCCCCGGGGCCTGCCCCGATCAGGTAAACTTTGCCTGTCATGAAGCGGTCTCCTTAGTGTCGAAGGTGTGAATGCCACATTCCAGTTTGTTACCACCCCAGCGCCCAGAGCGCGGATTGGCGGCATCGGACGGCAGGCTGGTACAGGGTGCACAACCAATGCTAAGGTAACCCTTATCGTAAAGCGGCAGAGTTTCGACCTCAAAACTCCACAGATAGTTTTGCACATCCTGCCACGACCAATCGGCCAGCGGGCTAACCTTGGTGAGCGCTTTACCGCTTGGCAAATGGTGGGTTTCAACAACCTGTAAATTTGCGCGGCTGGGCGATTGCGCCCGGCGTAAGCCTGTGAACCAGATATCGTAATCGGCCAATGCCACCATCAGGGGCTCGACTTTACGCGCATGGCAACACGCACCGGGATTGTTGCGGTACTGCACGCCATTTTTTGCTTCATACGTGGCGAGGCTGTCTTTAGCCTGTACATTGACCAAATTAAGCCGCCACAGCTGGGCCATATGATCGCGATAAGCCAGCGTTTCAGCAAAATGATACCCGGTATCGAGAAACAGTACGGCGATATCGGGGCGAACTTTTAACAGCTCGCGTAAAACCACCATATCCTCGGCCTGAAAGCTGCACGTAATGCAAGCCTTACCGACGGTTCCTTCTAAAACTTCCCGGAGAATCTCGAAACGCATCACACCACCTTATTAAATGCCACCCGCATCGCTGAAATGCCCGACCACGGGAATAATGCAGCGCGCTTCCAGTTCCCCAAGCACCGTTTCCAGTTCAACATACGTCTGGCCCTTCAATGATACCAAATCATCCCCCAGCCGCAGCGACATGCGACTATAGAGCCCCACGTCGCTATCACCGCCAGCAAGAATGACAATGAACCCTGCATTATACAGGTGCGCGGCAATCTCAGGCACAACCGTCGGATCGGCCCCTTGCAGCGCATAGACCGACAAACCACGGCGGAATAATGCAGCTTCCAGCACAGTGACCAGCCCAGGCTGATCCAGCCATAACACCGAAGGCTTATGGCCGAAGCGGCTGGCCCGCTCGATCGGTGTAATACCTTCATCGCTGAACACAAGCGACCGGACTGCATCGGCACGACCGGTTGCCGAGAGACGGGGCGCACGCAACATGCCAGCCCCTACGGTCGCATTGCTGATCGGATCGATCAGGATGAAGCTGCCGGTTTTGTGATTATCGCTATAGGCATCAAAGAACAAAGGTTTGGTGGTTTCCAGCGCCACCGCACCGATATCATTCATGTTGAGACTATCAGCGGGGTCTTCGCTTAGGCTTTCGACATTCAGCCGATACTCCACTGCTGTCACCTTGGCCGGTATCGTCTGAGTGGTTTGCTTGAGCAGATAGGAACGACCGGTTTTGAGCGCTTCAGCATTCATCCACACCAGCATGGCGTTCTGACGTCGGGCGGCAATCGGCGGAGCATCACTGTGCACCAGCATGTCACCGCGACCGACATCGATTTCGTCAGTTAGCGTCACCGTTACTGCCTGCCCGGCCTGCACCGTAAGCAGATTACCATTCCAGGTGACCAGACTTTTAACGCGGCTCATCCGCCCAGATGGCAGAACCTGAACAGGATCATCCACGCTTAATGTCCCCGATAGCACTTCGCCGGCAAAGCCGCGAAAATCACTGTCGGGACGGATGACATATTGTACGGCAAAGCGTAACGGCGCCGTGGCCGTAGCCCCCACGAGCGGCACAGTTTCCAGATGATCGAGCAGCGCCGGCCCATCATACCACGGGGTGCGAGTGCTTTTAATCGTGACATTATCGCCCTCCAGTGCACTGATCGGAATGAACTGAGCGTGGCCGATACCAAGGTGAGCGAGATGTTGGATGAATTCGGCTTTAATGCTTTGAAAGCGTGCCTGATCATAGCCAATCAGATCGATTTTGTTGACCGCCACCACGATATGCTGAATGCCAAGCAGCGCGGCAATGGCAGCGTGGCGGCGCGATTGCGGCAACACACCATGACGGGCGTCGATCAGAATAATCGCCAGATCGGCGTTCGATGCCCCGGTCGCCATGTTGCGGGTATATTGCACATGGCCAGGGGTGTCGGCGATGATAAATTTGCGCCGCGGCGTAGCAAAATAGCGATAGGCAACGTCGATGGTAATGCCCTGTTCGCGTTCGGCCCGTAAGCCATCGGTGAGCAGCGAAAAATCAATTGGCCCTGACGCCCGATTGACGGCGGAATGTTTCATCGCCGCCAGCTGGTCTTCATACACCCCACGAGCCTCGTAGAGCAGCCGCCCGATCAGTGTTGATTTTCCATCATCGACACTGCCCGCGGTGGCAAAACGCAATAAACCTTTCTGGCGGTCTTCGGCCAGAAAGCTTTCAATCGCATCGGCGGTGACGATTTTTACTGCCGTATTCATCAGAAATACCCTGCCCGTTTCTTGAGTTCCATCGACCCATCCTGATCATGATCGATGGCGCGGTTCTCACGTTCGGAACGGCGGAAGCTGACCAGCTCGGCAATAATCTTTGGGATCGTATCAGCGTCAGAGCGGATAGCCCCCGTGCACGGCACACAGCCTAATGAACGCATCCGGCACAGCACGGTTTCGACTTTTTCCCCATCCGCCAGTGGAATGTTATGCTCAACCGGCTGCAAATTGTCACCACGCACAATCACGGGACGTGGAGCCGCAAAATAGAGTGGTACCACCGGAATGTTCTCGACATGGATATAATGCCAGATATCCATCTCGGTCCAATTAGACAAAGGGAAAACCCGGATGCTTTCCCCCTTGTCGATGCGGCTGTTGAACAGGCTCCACAACTCAGGGCGCTGGTTCTTGGGGTCCCATTGCCCGTGTCTGTCACGGAAAGAATAAACCCGCTCCTTGGCACGGGATTTCTCCTCGTCCCGACGTGCCCCACCAAAGGCCGCGTCATACCCCCCCGCCGTCAGGGCATCAAGCAGCGACTGGGTTTTGAGCAGACTGCAACACTTTTGCGTGCCGAGCCGGAACGGATTGGTGCGATCGGCAATGGCCGCTTCGTTACGATGCACAATCAAATTTGCACCTACCGCTGCCGCCTGAGCATCGCGGAAGCGGATCATCTCGTCAAATTTGAATCCAGTATCGACGTGCAGCAGTGGAAACGGAATCTTACCGGGATAAAACGCTTTTTCGGCAAGCCGCAGCATGACGGAGGAGTCTTTGCCAATAGAATAGAGCATCACGGGATTGGCAAATTCCGCCGCCACTTCGCGAAAAATGTGAATGCTCTCAGCTTCCAGCACATCGAGGTGATTTAAAATCGCGTTCACTATATTCCCCTGCCAGCAAGGATCTGCATCAGATACCGGCGCCAAGTTCAAAGAAGTCGGACACGAAAGCGCTTTGCGGTGATTTTTTTATGTCGTCCACACTGCCGAACTGTTCAATTCTGCCGGCATTCATCACCGCAACCTGATCGGCCATAGCAAAAGCCTCGTCCTGATCATGGGTGACGAAAATGGTGGTCAGACCTAGCTTATCGTGCAGCGCGCGCAGCCAGATGCGCAGTTCCTTGCGCACCTTGGCATCAAGTGCACCAAACGGCTCGTCAAGCAGTAAAATGCGTGGTTCGATCGCCAGTGCCCGCGCCAGGGCCACACGCTGGCGCTGACCACCAGAAAGCTGCGAAGGATAGCGCGCCCCCAACCCATCAAGCTGTACCAGCTCCAGCAACTGTTCGACCCGTGTAGCAATCTCTTTGCGGCTTGGACGATTACGCCGCGGCCGCACAGTCAGACCAAAGGCGACATTATCGGCCACCGTCATATGACGGAAGAGGGCATAGTTCTGAAAGACAAAACCACTGCGCCGTGACCGGGCCGGAATGGCGAGCCAATCCTCGCCCTCCAATTCGACCCGCCCACCATCGGGATATTCCAGACCACCCAGAATCCGCAACAGCGTGGTCTTGCCCGAGCCCGATGGGCCCACCAGCGCTACAAAGCTGCCCAGCGGTATGGTCAGATCGATGCCGTGCAGCGCCGGATAGCGCGAGAAACTTTTGGCAACGGATTCGATAATCAAAGACACGGTGTATTGTCCCTTAATGGCGATGGCTTGCTGCGATCTGGTCGGCAAAACGCCATTCCAGCAGCGATTTTAAAACCAGTGTCACCAGCGCCAGCAGCGCCAGCAGCGATGCCACGGCAAAGGCCGCAACATATTGATAATCGTTATAAAGAACCTCAATATGCAGCGGCATGGTATTGGTCAGCCCCCGAATATGGCCGCTGATCACCGAAACTGCACCAAACTCGCCCATTGCACGGGCATTGCATAGCAGAACGCCATACAACAGACCCCATTTGATGTTGGGTAAGGTGACTTTGAGGAAGGTCTGCAAACCGGATGCACCCAGCGTGATGGCGGCCTCCTCCTCGGTGCGCCCCTGATCCTGCATCAGTGGGATCAGTTCACGCGCGATAAAAGGAAAAGTGACAAAAACCGTAACCAGCACGATCCCTGGTAAAGCGAAGGCTATTTTAATATCGGCGTCGCGTAAGGCTTCACCCCACCAGCCCTGAATACCAAAGACCAAGATATAGATCAGACCAGCCACCACCGGCGAGATCGAAAACGGCAGATCAATAAATGTGGCGAGCAGATGCTTGCCGCGAAAATCATATTTCGCAATTGTCCAAGCCGCGATGACACCGAACACCGCGTTCAGTGGCACGGCAATAACCGCCGCAATTAAGGTCAGCCGGACAGCGGCAAGGGCATCGGGGTCACGTAAAGCCGTCAGGGCAAAGCGCAAACCTTGCTGCAGGCCGTCACTGAACACCAGAACCAGTGGCAGACCCAGAAACAGTGCAATAAAACCAATCGCCAATACACTTAAGGTCAGGCGGACCATAAAACTATCTTTACACGGATCGTTACGGATCATTGACGCCTTGCCACCCAGAACTGCAACAGATTGAGCACCAGTAGAAACAGGAACGACGCTGCCAGCATGATGACGCCAATCGCCGACGCCCCGGCATAATCAAACTGAGCCAGCTTGATGACGATCAGGAGTGGGGCAATTTCCGAAACCGCCGGAATATTGCCCGCGATAAAAATCACAGAGCCGTATTCACCGACCGCGCGGGCAAACGCCAGGGTCGCCCCGGCAATCAGCGACGGCGTCAGTGCCGGCAACACCACCCGGCGAAGGGTTTGCAGACGACTGGCCCCCAACGTTGCGGCAGCTTCTTCCGCCTCACGCCCCAACTCAAGCATGACCGGCTGCAAGGTCCGTACGACAAAGGGGAGCCCAATAAAGGTCAGGGCCACGACAATACCAAGCGGGGTGTAGGCGACGGTAATTCCAAGCCGGGCCAAGGGTGCCCCCAGCCAGCCTTGCGGTGCATAAAGCGATGACAACGCGATGCCCGCCACCGCCGTGGGGAGTGCGAAAGGCAGATCGACCAACGCATCGATAAAGCGCCGGCCGGGAAAACGATAACGGACCAGAACCCAGGCGACGATCAGCCCGAACACCGCATTGATCGCCGCCGCAATGAAGGCGGCCCCAAAGGATAAACGCAATGCCGCCACAACACGCGGCTCACGGATCAGATCCCAGAATCCGGAAAAGCCGATCTCGGCTGGCCGCACCAGAAGTGCGACCAGCGGAACCAGCACAATGGCAGAAAGGTAAAACAGCGTCAGCCCCAGCGTCAGCCCGAAACCGGGGATGGCGCTTTTACGGACAGGGTTACGCAACACCAACCGCACAGTCATGATTAGTGGCCCGGCTTATAGATCTGGTCAAAGGTCGCCCCATCGGCGAAGTGATCGGCATTGGCTTTCTTCCAGCCACCGAACACCTGATCGATGGTGTAGAGCTTGATCTTCGGATAGGTCGCTGCATGGGCAGCAAGGATCTTCGGATCTCGCGGGCGATAGAAATCACGCGCTTCGATTTCCTGTGCCTCGGGACTGTATAGAAAGCGCAGATAGGCTTCGGCCACTTTACGCGTGCCATGGCGGTCAACATTCTTATCCACCAACGCCACGGTCGGCTCGGCCAGGATCGAGACCTTAGGATAAATAATCTCAAACTTGTCAGCGCCATATTCTTTGAGCGCCAGATGAGCCTCGTTCTCCCAGGTCAGCTGCACATCACCCAGTTCACGCTGCACAAAGGTGGTGGTAGCACCACGGGCCCCGGTATCCAGCACCGGCACATGCTTATAAAGTGCCTCAACAAACGCCTTGGCCTTGGCCTGCGTACCGCCCGGACCTTTCAGGGCATAGGCCCAGGCCGCCAGATAGGCCCAGCGTGCCCCGCCGGAAGTTTTCGGATTTGGGGTCACCACCGATACGCCCGGCTTGATCAGGTCGGCCCAGTCATGGACGTTCTTCGGGTTACCCTTACGCACCAGGAAAACATAGGTCGACGTGTACGGCGTGCTGTTGGCGGGCAGGCGCTTCTGCCAGTCGGCGGGCAAGAGCCTGCCCTTTTCGGCGATAGCATCAACATCATAGGCCAGCGCCAGCGTCACCACATCGGCATCCAGCCCGTCGATCACCGCGCGGGCCTGCGCCCCCGAACCGCCATGTGACTGGCTGATGGTGACATCCTGGCCGGTTTTTGCCTTCCACTGTTTGGCGAAGGCCGCGTTGATGTCCTTATAAAGCTCGCGCGTCGGATCATAGGACACGTTGAGCAGTTGGGTGGGACCGGCCAGAGCCGGGGTAGCCGAAGCCGCCAGCGTTACGCCCGCCAGTGCGGCGTATAAGAAAACGGATGCAATCTGCTTCATTAGCTCCTCCATTTTACGAATTAAAATATAGAATACAGATATTCACAAACTCTGCGTGCCTTTTCATAGGTTTTATCAATAACACAGCATTGTCAACACGAATGTAATAATACACATTAAAAATTATGTTAAATCTAAGGAGCCATGCACGACAACCTTGCGTGCAATCGCCTGAGTTGAAAGAGAAAACAGATTTTACCTGCTGGCGCGGGCAAATTGGCGCAGCCGGTGCCTGACACGACAAGGGATCTGGTGCTTACCCCAAGGTAAGCACCATCCGCATGATGGACGATGTAGGAAGATGAATGGTGAGCCCGATGGGTTTCGAACCCATGGCCCTCTGATTAAAAGTCAGATGCTCTACCGCTGAGCTACGGGCTCACTGTCAAAAGGCGGGCGGACCATATGGGTAGCGTTTCTCCCGGTCAACTGGCCCACCGGTAAAAAAAGTGAATTTTGCGGTTCTTGGTGATTTTATTCTGTTGCGGCAACCTCTTTGCGGGCCGGATAGCGGGCGAAGAAGTCCCGCGCCCAGGACTCGGCCCGCCCATCGGCAATCGCCGCCCGCGCTGCGGCGGTAATATCCTGAAAGAAGGTCAGGTTATGGGCCGTCAGCAACATCGAGGCGATGATCTCGTTCGCCTTGACGACATGGTGCAGATAAGCCCGGCTGTAATTACGGCAGGCCGGGCAAGAACAATCCGGCGAAATCGGATTGGTATCCTCGGCATGGCAGGCGTTTCGCATGTTGAGCGGCCCGTCCCAGGTAAAAGCCTGGCCATTGCGCCCCGAACGCGACGGCAACACGCAGTCGAACATGTCGATACCACGCATGATGCCGCCGACAATATCGTCTGGCTTGCCAACCCCCATCAGATAGCGCGGCTTATCCTGCGGCAGCCGCGGGGTGGTAGCCTCCAGCGTCTCAAACATCGCCGACTGGGGTTCGCCCACCGCAAGGCCGCCGACGGCATAGCCGTCAAAGCCGATTTCCTGCAATCCCGCCGCCGATCGGGCACGCAGGCGTGGCACGGTACCGCCCTGAACAATACCAAAACAGGCATGGCCTGGCTGGTCACCAAAAGCGATCTTCGAGCGCTTGGCCCAGCGCAGCGTCATCTCCAGAGACTTTTCCAGCCGCGCTTCATCGGCAGGCAGCGCCGGACATTCGTCGAGCACCATCTGAATTGTCGAACCCAACAGACGCTGAATCTCCATCGCCCGCTCCGGCGACAGGAACTCTTCCGCCCCGTCGATGTGCGAGCGAAAACGAACGCCTTCCTCGCTGAGCTGACGTAAGCCCGACAGGCTCATGACCTGAAAGCCGCCCGAATCAGTCAGGATCGGCCCCGACCAGTTCATAAACGTGTGTAAGCCACCCAGCCGGGCAATACGCTCGGCCGTGGGGCGCAGCATCAGGTGGTAGGTATTGCACAACAGGATATCGGCACCGGTCTGACGTACCGATTCGGGCATCATGGCCTTGACAGTCGCTGCGGTACCCACAGGCATGAAGGCCGGTGTGCGGATATCTCCGCGTGGGGTATGAACAATTCCGCTACGGGCAGCCCCGGACGTGGCCAACAATTCAAAAGAAAATTCGCGCATGCCACGCCCATAGCAGGCGTGGGCGACAGATTAAAGAGGGGGGCGGTGCTTTAAAATACACCGCAAACATACCATTGGGGGCTCTTAATAAGGCTGAGACCGTGTCTTAGCCTGTCACGAAGTGAAAAAAATGATGATGGTGTCACACCAGACAAGACATTGTTAAGATTGAAAAAAGCTAAGGTGGTGGAGTATATTCCCGACCCTTGGGGTATTTTGTCACGAAAGCGCCGCAACTAAGGCGTGCTTTTTCTGTTGAAAAAGATAGGGCCGTCCTTTTACTTGTTAGACAAATTGAACGATAACGGGACACTTTCGTGCCAGTTATATGTCAAAATTAGCATGTTCGGATGCGCCGGAGATAGAATAAATGCCGGAGGTGGGATGAAGGACAATATCGAAGCCGCCGATCTGCAGGAGCAGCTCGCCATTTCCGGTGGGATCAAACAGATGCGGTTTGTCCGTCGTCTGGCCTGCTGCGGCGGCTTGCTGGCGGCAGATACCCTGGCCTTCGTGACGGCGGCAACTCTGTTCCGTAGTGGTCACCAGATCCCGCAAATCATTATCTACCGTGGCGTGCTGCCCTTTGGCCAGGTCATGGTCGACCTGTATTTCATGCTGGCCGCGCTGTTCATTCTGGTGCGCTATGTCGCTGGCGATTACAACCGGCGCCAGCTGTTCTGGGACGGGGCGCGCCAAACCACCATCGGCATCATCATTGCCAGCCTGCCTTGTTTTATTATCCGCTACTTCTCGCAGGCGAGCTACTCGCTGATGCCGGATGCCTTAAGCTGGGCCTTTGCGCTGTTTGCCATTCCGCTCTACCGCCATGGCGCCCGCTATCTTTTAGGCAAAGCCGACATCTGGCAGATGCCGACGGCCCTGATCGGCAATGGCGAAAAGGCGTTCGACGTCTGCGCCATGTTCCGCAAATCGCTCTCGCTCGGCTTTGAGGTCCGCTATCACGTCTCGCCGGAAGAAAATGCGGTTAAGAATATCCCCGGCATCATCCGCATCAGCTTGCGCAATCCGGCCAACATTGTCCGCCGCTTAAGTCAGGCCGGCTGCCTGCAGGCCATTGTCATTGCCGATCAGCTGCAGGATGAAGAAATCCGCCTGCTGATTGAATGGCTGATGGCCGCCGGGATCGAGGTTGCGGTGGTGCCGCAGATCCGCCGCGTGCCGATGCTGGGCATGACGGTCAATTATTTCTTCGGCAGCGACATTATCCTGATGCATGTGCGCGACAACATCGCCCGCCTGCCCAGCCAGATCATCAAACGGCTGATGGATTTCTTCGGCTCGCTGACCTTGCTGGTGCTGCTGTCACCGCTGCTGGCGCTGATTGGTCTGATGATCAAGCTGGAAGGCGGCAGTATTCTGTTCGTTCAGTCGCGTATTGGTAAGGATGGCGTTGAATTTCCCTGTCTCAAATTCCGCACCATGCGCGAAGATGCCGAGGATATGCTCAAGCGCTGGAAACAGCAGGCATCGCCAATCTATCGCGAATATGTGGCGTCGAATTTCAAGTTGCGCCACGATCCGCGTGTCACCCGGGTGGGCAACTTCTTACGCCGCACCAGTCTGGACGAGCTGCCGCAATTGCTCAACGTGCTGATGGGCGATATGAGCCTGGTTGGCCCCCGCCCGTTACTGGCGCGGGAGATCGGCGATTACGGCGACACCATCAAACTCTATCAGCAGCTCCGGCCCGGTATTACCGGCCTGTGGCAGATCAGCGGGCGCAGCCATACCACCTTTGCCGAACGGGCCAATGCGGACGAATGGTACGTCAAGAACTGGTCGATCTGGTATGACATCGTCATTCTGTTCAATACGATTGATGTGCTGATACGCCGCGAAGGGGCCTTTTAAAGGTCGCGCCACAGTGCAAATCCCATAAAAAAGCCCTGTCGCAACGCGGCAGGGCTTTTTTTCGTATCCACCACCCGCGAACTACCCGGGATGGGTTTTGCTTTCGGTATCGGACGCAATGCGATCCATCACGGCAAACAAAAGCCCGGAAATCAGGAAGGTGACATGCAGCCCGATCAGCCAGGCCAGGGTGCGGTCATCAATATGCTCGCCCGGCTGGGTCAGCTTCATGAAGGCCCGCAACAGCGAAATCACCGAGATCGCCACGATCGAGCCGATCAGCTTCATCTTCAGGCCCGAGAAATCCAGTGTCCCCATCCAGCTGGGGCGATCTTCACTCGCCCCGGTATCAATCTTGGAGACGAAATTCTCGTAACCAGAGAAAATCACAATGATGACAAGGTTCCCGGCCAGCGACAGATCGATCAGTGACAGCACGACCAGAATAACCGCTTCGGGGTCGAGGGTGAAATGGTGCACGAACTCGACAATTTCGGAGCAGAAGGTCGCCAGCAGCAGAAACAGCGACAGCACCAGCCCGAGATAAAACGGTGCCACCACCCAGCGCGCCTGAAACAAAATTGTCTCAAGCCAATGTTCAACCCTTAAGCGTTGACGCATGAATGTGCCCTCGCGATAGATAAATATGACCGAAACGCTGTAAATGTGGCGATGGCATGTGCAGGCGTCAAGTGCCCGCACAGAAAAGCGGCCCGCCGGCTCAAGCCAGACCACCCCATAGACTGCCAGCAGGGGGCCGTGCGCCTGACAGACTTTACCGTTCTGAAGCCTGCGGCGCCTTTTAAGGCGCGGGTTTCAGGTACGGTTCAACCTTGCCCTTGAGCTTGATGGTCATCGGGTTGCCGCGGCGGTCGACGCTTTTACCGGCAACAACACGCACCCAACCCTCGCTGATGCAATATTCCTCGACATTGGTCTTCTCGACACCGTTGAAGATGATACCGATGCCGTGCTCCAGCAAAGCTTCATTATAGAAGGGGCTGCTGGGGTTGACGCAAAGGCGGTCGGGAAGTTCGTCGCTCATGTTCGGGCCTTGTATTGCAGTTTGTAATCTTGCCGCCCCTCATAAGCGATATTGGCGTCGCATCCAAGGGTGTATTATCGGCGCGCCGGATGCGTAACCGGCATGCGAAAGGACACACAGATTCATGACCTACTCGATTTATCAGGCCAGTATCGAGCCGATGATCCATATGTTGCAGAATCTCAGCCGCATTCTCGACAAGGCGGTGACCGAGGCCGGAACCAAACATATTCCGCTGCAAACCCTGCTCGATACCCGTCTGGCCCCCGATATGTTCGCGTTCCCCCGTCAGATACAACTGGCCTCGGATTCGGCCAAATCCCTGGCCGCCCGGCTAGCCGGGGAGGAACCGCCGAAATATGCCGACACCGAAAAGACTTTCCCGGAACTGAAAGTGCGGGTCGAAAAGACCATCACCTATTTGCAAAGCCTTGATTCGGCGCGCTTTGTCGGTGCAGAAGATCGCCCCATCGCCTTTCAGGGCCATCGCGGCCCGGTTGAAACCATTGGCGAGACGTATGCCCGCTTTGACCGGGTGCCGAACTTCTACTTTCATGTTGTGGTGGCCTACAGCTGCTTAAGGGCCGCTGGGATTGATGTTGGTAAACGCGATTATCTTGGAAATTAACCACTCAAACGATTTTCTTGTCAAAAGCCCGGAATCTTTCCGGGCTTTTTATCATCATGGCCTTGTAATTATGCGCTACCGGATTATTTTAGAACTATTCTAAATTTAATGGAGAAAATGGTATGTCCAAGTCCACCAAACTGCCGCAAGTCGTCATTTCCGCCAATGCCGTGCCTGAATTGGTTGAAGGCTTAAATGGTTTGCTGGCCGACGCTTTTGCCATCTATCTCAAAACCAAGAATTTCCACTGGCACGTCTCGGGTCCCCATTTCCGCGAATACCACCTTTTGTTTGATGATCAGGCCGGCCAGATCCTGGCCATGACCGACATTCTGGCCGAACGGGTGCGTAAGCTGGGTGGCCGAACGCTGACCTCGATCGGGGCGATTTCGCGCCACCAGAGCCTGACCGACAATGATGCAGAAACGGTCACGACTGCGGCAATGCTGAAGGAACTGATCGCCGATAATGCTGCCGTGGCGGCCGCCTTACGCAATGTGCACGAGCTCTGCGCCGACCATAACGATTTTGCCACTGCCAGCCTGCTGGAGAACTTCATCGACGAGACCGAGCAGCGCATCTGGTTCCTGAAACAAACCGCAGCAGCTTAATAACGCGTAATGTGAGGGATTTTGGGCGGCAGGGCTTGGGTTTCAGGCCCCCGCCGCCCCCCTACCGCACCATGGACAGCCGCCCCGCACCGGGTGTAAGTCGTGGGCGCAACAAATTGTCGGGACAAGCCCCGTGCGTTCTTATGTGCTGGCCGCAAGCTTAGCGGCATGTCTGGCGACAGGCGTTACATCTGCCGCCTATGCCGCTAATGACGATGCTCTGATCCCGGGCGACTGCCCCACCGGAGCCAATGAAGCCCGTTTGCAGCTGGCGATCGATCAGGTCCATTCGACCAAGGGCAATGTCACCGTGGTAGTCTATGGCGATAAGCCGTCCGACTTTCTTGCCAAGGGCAAAAAGCTGGTCAAGGTCCGCATGCCCGCCAAACCGGGTATCACCAAGGCCTGCCTGATCCTGCCCAAGCCCGGCACCTATGCCGTGGCGGCCTTTCATGACGAAGACAACGACCATCACCTGACCCGCAACATGCTGGGCTTGCCGGTGGAGGGGTATGCCTTCTCCAACAACCCTAAAGCGCTGCTCGGCCTGCCGTCCTATCGCTCAGTCTCGTTCAGTGCCCACCCCGGCAATACACCGATGCCGCTGCACATCCATTATCCGTAGATTCGTTTTTTGTAGATCCCAAAGGGGCTTAGATGCGGGCGGGGCAACAGCCCCCGCCGGCCCAGTCCATTTTGACACCCCGGCACAACGGACTGGGCAAGTTCTTCGCCTGCCCGGAAATTCCTGCCGCCCCACCGATCCCAGTCAGATTCAAAACCCCGCCATTTCCGCCAAAAACCGCCCCACCCGCTTAGGCATGAACCCTGCTTGAGGGTTGGCGGGTTAATGCGTCGTGTGAAGGGTTCGGCAAAGGATGCCAAGGATGGCTGCACTGGTGACAGACATCTTCCTTAAGGGGATCCCCGCGCGGCTGCAGGAAGCGGCATAGGCATGGTTTCGGCGATCTCCTCATATTCGGCCGCGCAGATAGCGAGCCTGACATCAGACGAAATCGCGTCGCTGACCACGACCGACTTGCGCTCGCTCGACACCACCCAGGTTTCCGCCTTCACCATCACCGAAATCGAGGAATTAAGCGGGACCCAGCTGGCCTCGCTGACCACCACCCAGGTCGCCGCCCTGACGGATGACCAGCTCAGCGTCGTTTCCGTCGACCAGATTTACCAGTTCAGTGCGTCACAGATGGCCGTGCTGATCACGGCCCAGATCGACTCCCTCGGCACCGAGGAAATCGCGGCACTGACCACCACCCAGCTTGGCACCTTCACCGCAGGTGAAATCGGCGCCCTGACCGACGAGCAGTTTTCCGTGCTGTCGGCCACCCAGCTGGCAGGACTTTCGACCACTCAGGTCAAGGGCTTGAGCGTCACCGAGCTGAGCGAAATGACGGCGACGCAGCTGGCGGGCCTTACCGCCACGCAAATCGCCGTACTCAGCGCCACCCAGATCGCCGCGCTGTCGGCCACGCTGATCGCGTCACTGTCAACCACCCAGGCGGCAGCCTTGCTGCCCACCCAGATCAAGGCCCTGACGCAGGATCAGGCCGCCGCGCTGACCAGCACGCAACTGGCGGTATTTACCGCCACCGATATGGCCGCGCTGACCAGTACCGACCTGTCGACACTGACAGCGACCGAAATCGCATCGCTGACCACGACCCAGATCAAGGGCCTGACATCAACACAACTGGCGGCGCTGACCAGCAGCCAGATTACGGCGCTGACCTCCGCCCAGTTGGCGGTGTTGACCGCCACCCAGATCAGTGGACTGACCGCCTCCGAAGTTTCGGCCCTGACCGATACGCAGCTGGCGGATCTGACCGCGACCCAGATTGCCGGCATCAACACGTCAGCGCTCGACGGCTTATCAACATCCGATATCGCCAGCCTGACGTTAACCCAGTTAGCAGGGCTGACGGCCACCCAGATGGCCGGGCTGGACGACACCCAGATTGCGGCACTGACGCTGACCCAGCTCGCCGCGCTGACCACCACGCAAATCAAAAAACTCACCACCACGGAAATCGCGTCATTCAGCCAGACCCAACTGGCGGCGCTGACCACCACACAACTGAACGCTCTGACCAATACCCAGGTCAAAGCCCTGACCAACGATCAGCTCGCCGGCCTGAGCGACAGCCAGCTTGACGCCTTAAGCACCTCCGGGATTGCCGCGCTGACCACCACCCAGATCACGTCACTGACCGCGACGCAGATCACGGCGCTCACCACCACACAGATCAAAAGCCTGACCGCCGCCCAGATCGGTGCGATGAACACCACCCAGATCGAGGCGCTGACCACCACCCAGCTGCACCTTCTGACCACGACGCAGATCAGCGGGCTGGATGATGACGGGGCCGCAGCGCTGACCGACACACAGCTCACCAGCCTGACCTCGACCCAGCTGTCCGGGCTGACGGCAACGGCGCTTAATGGCTTAAGCATCACCGATATCAGTGCGTTGTCGATGACCCAGCTGGATGGGATCACCTCGACGCAACTGGCCAGCCTGGATGAAACCCAGCTGTCGGCCCTCAGTGTCACCCAGCTCAATTCGCTGACCACGACGCAGCTTGGCAAACTGGTCTCTACCGAAATCGCCGCCCTGACGGTGACCCAGATTGCCGGAATGTCGACCACGCTGCTGGCCAGCCTGTCGGCCAGTCAGATCAAGGGACTGACGGACGATCAAATCGCCACCCTGTCGCAATCCCAGCTCAATGCCATCACCGCGACCGGCATCAGCGGCCTGACCACCACCCAGATTGACGCGCTGACCCCAACGCAAATCAGCCTGCTGACCACCACTCAGCTGAAGGGGCTGACCTCGACCGATCTTGCATCGCTTGATGAAGATCAGTTTCAGGCGCTGACCACCTGGCAGCTTGACAGCCTGACCACAACGCAGACCAAAGGCCTGACCTCGACCGAGATCGATGATCTGACCGACACACAATTGCTGTCACTGTCGGAAACGCAATTGTCGGCGCTCACCACCACGGCGATCAAAGCGCTGTCGACCACGCAGCTTCTGGAACTGACCACCACACAGCTCAAAGGGTTGACCTCGACCCAAACCGCTGCGCTGCAGGATACCCAGGTTTCGGCGCTGAGTGTCACCCAGCTCGATAGCCTGACCACCACGCAGTTGCGCGGCATGACCAGCACGGCCATCGGCGCATTGACCGTGACGCAGTTCTCCAGCCTGTCGGTGCAGCAGATCAGTTCGCTGACAACGACACAGATCAAGGGGCTGGCCGATACCCAATTTGATGCGCTGACCGCAACCCAGTTGTTATCGCTGACCGCCACACAACTGGCGGCCGTAACCACCACACAGGCCAATGCCTTAAGCGCCGAACAGCTCGCTGCGCTGACCACCACACAGATCAAGGGCCTGACATCGACGGTTATCGGCTCGCTCGACGAAACCCAGATCGATGCGCTGACCACGACCCAGTTCGATACGCTGACCACGACACAGCTCAAAGGGCTGACCAGCGACGAGATTTCCACACTCGACACCACCCAGCTGGCGACCCTGTCGGCCAATGACATCGCCGCCCTCACTGCCACCGCGGTCAAAGGTCTGACGGCTACCGAAATCTCGGAACTGACCACGACCCAGCTGTCCGGCTTCACCACCACGCAATTTGCCGCCCTGTCGGAAGAGCAGATCACCGCGCTGTCGACGACACAGCTCAGCACGTTGTCGACCACGCAGCTGCGCAAATTATCGACCACCGACATTGCCGCGCTCACCACCACGCAGCTGGCGGCGTTATCCAAGACTCAACTGGCCTCGTTCACCGCCACGCAGATCAAGGGCCTGACCGACGAACAGATTCAGGCCTTCACCACCACCCAGCTTGCCGCGCTGACCGCGACCCAGATGGCGGCGCTGACCACCACCCAGGCCAGCGATCTGTCGACCACCCAGATTGCCGCGCTGACCACGACACAGCTCAAAGGGCTGACCGCGGCGGCAACCGGTGCGTTGGATACCGATCAGATCGAAGCGCTTTCCACCACGCAGGTTAGCGCGCTCACCACCACTCAGCTTAAAGGGCTGGGCTCGGATGATGTCGCCGCGCTAACTGCGACGCAGCTGGCCTCGCTGACCTCGACCCAGTTGGCTTCACTGACGGTTACGGCGCTGGCGGGTTTAAGCGAAACCCAGATAGCCGAGCTGACCACCACCCAGCTTAAAGGGCTGACGGCAACCCAGACCAAGGCGCTGGCCGACACCCAGGTTGCCGCCCTGACGGTAACGCAGCTGACCGCCCTGAGCACGGCTGATATCAAGGCGCTGACCACCACCGCGATTACCGCACTGACCGCGACCCAGATCGCCGGCCTGACCACCACGCAGGTCAAAGCGCTGACCGCCACCCAGGTCGGTGCGCTAGCCGACACCCAGATCGAAGCGCTCACCACCACGCAAGTCGCGGTTCTGGCCACTACGGAAATCACCGGGATGACCTCGACGGCGGTCGCCGCGCTGACCGAGACCCAGCTGGCCGTGATGACGTCGACGCAAATCGCGGCCATCACCAAGACCGCCATTGCGGGAATGACCGAAACCCAGATCGGGGAACTGAGCGCCACACAGGCCAAAGGGCTGACCGCAACGCAATTTGCGGCGATGAACGAGACCCAGGTTGCCGCCCTGTCCACCACGCAGCTGGCGACATTGACGGCATTGGAAGTGGCCGCACTCACCACCACGGGCGTTGATGCGCTGGCCGACACCCAGATTGCCGCGCTCACCACCACCCAGATCAAAGGCTTAACCAGAACCGAATTTGCCGCACTCGACGAAACACAGCTGTCGGCCCTGACCACCACCCAGATGGCGGCGCTGACCTCGACCCAGCTGTCGGCGATAACCGCGACCCAGGCATCGGAATTATCGACCGAACAACTCGCCGTGCTGACCTCGCGGCAACTGACTTCGCTCACCACCAGTGCGGTGGCGGCGCTGACCGAAACGCAGGTGGCGTCGCTCACCACCACCCAGCTTGACGGCATGACCACGACGCAGATCAGTGCGTTGGTGGATACCCAGATCGAAGCGATGACCACGACACAATTGTCGTCGTTGTCGACCAACCAGATCGCCAATCTGTCGGCCACAGCGGTTTCGGCACTGGACGAAGAGCAAATCTCGGCCCTGACGACGAACCAGCTCGCCGCCCTGTCGGCCGCAGCCATCGCCGGTTTGACGGTAACAGAGTTTGCCGCGCTATCCGCCACGCAGCTTGCTTCGCTGTCGGCCACCGAAATCGGTGCGCTAACGTCTGATCAGTTGGGCACCCTGAACGAAACCCAGATTGCTGCGCTGACCACCACGCAGATCAAGGCGCTGACCTCGACCCAGATCAGCGAGTTGACCGCAACGCAGGTTGCCGCGCTGACCGACACACAGATTGAGACGCTGACCATCACGCAGGTGGCCGGACTGTCCGATGATGATATGTCGGCCCTGTCGGCGACGCAGATTTCGCTGCTCAGTTCGGCACAACTGTCCAACCTCTCCACCACGGCGATCGGCGGTCTGGACGAAAACGATATCGCCGCGCTGACCTCGACCCAGCTGGCCGGGCTAACCACCACACAAATGGCCTCGTTAGAGGATACGCAGGTCGAAGCGCTGACCACCACGCAGCTGACCGAACTCAGCACGGCGCAGATCCGCAAACTCAGCACCGATAACATTGCCGCGCTCACCACCGAGCAGATCGCGGCGCTGACCACCGAACAGGTGGCGGCGCTCACCACCGATCAGATCGCCGCACTGGAAGACACCCAGCTGGCAGCCCTGTCGGCAACGCAGTTCTCGGCCCTCAAGGCCACCGAAATTGCAGCGCTGACCACCACCCAGGTCGGCAATCTGCAGACGACCGAAATTGCCCAGCTCACCACGACACAGATCGGTGGCCTGACGCAAACCCAGATTGCCGCGCTGGAAGACACCCAGATCGATGTACTGACCACCACCCAGCTGGCCACACTGACCAAGACGCAGATGGCCGGGCTGGATGACGACCAGATTGGTTCGCTGACCACCACACAGCTGAGCGTTTTAAGCAGCAGCCAACTTTCGGCGCTGACCACCACGGCCATGACCGGTTTAAGCCTGACCGAGATTGCCGCACTGACCACCACGCAAATCGCCGGGCTGACCTCGACCGAGATTGGCGCGCTGGCGGATACTCAGATTGCGGCTTTTACCAGCACACAAATTGCGGCGCTGACCACCACGCAGATCAAGGGGCTGACCACCACCGAGATTGGCGCCCTGACTGCGACCCAGATTTCTGTTTTGTCGGCGACCCAGATGGCGGCGCTGGATGAAGCCAGCATTGCCGGGCTGAGTGAAACCCAGATCGCTGGCATGACGGCGACGCAGCTGGCGGCGCTGACCTCGACCGAAATCAGTGCCCTGACCACCGATCAGATTTCGGCGCTGTCGGCGAGCCAGATTGCCGCCCTGACGGTCACGCAGTTAAAGGGATTGAGCGCCACAGAGATCAGTGCCCTGACCACCACACAGGTGGCGGGCCTGACCACCACGCAGCTCGAATCGCTGTCGACCACCCAGATCGCCGGTTTCACCGAAGACGATGTCACGGCGATGAGCGCCACGCAGCTCGCCACCTTTAGCGCCACCCAGATCGGGGCGTTGAGCGCCGATGCGGTCGACGGGTTCACGGCCACGCAATTGGCGACACTGACCACCACACAGGTCAAGGGGCTGACCGCCACCCAGATTGCCGCGCTGCAGGATACCCAGATTGAAGCGCTTTCCACCGATCAGATTGCTGCGCTGTCCACCACCCAGATCAGCGCCCTGACCGAAACCCAGATTGACAGCCTGACCGCCACCGAAATTGCCGGACTGACCACGACACAGGTTCGTGGCCTTTCTGCCGATCAGATTGCCGAACTCGACGAAACCAAAATTGCCGCGCTGACCACGGCCCAGATCGATGCCCTGACCACCACGCAGGTCAGCGGCCTGACTGCGGATCAACTGGCCGCCTTATCGGCGACGCAACTGGCCGCGCTGGAAAACACCCAGATCGCCGCCCTGTCGGCCGATGCCGTCAGCGGCCTGACCACCACACAGATCGCCCAGCTCACCACCACCCAGATCGACAATCTGACCGCCACCCAGATGGCCGCGCTGTCGAACACGCAGCTTGAGGCCTTGTCGGACGATCAGGTCTCCTCGCTGTCGACCACACAAATCCGGGGCTTAAGCGCCGATCAGCTTTCGGCGCTGGATCAAAGTCAGATCGCCGCGCTGACCACCACCCAGATTGCATCGCTGACCACCACAGAAATTACCGGTCTGACCGAAACCCAGATCGCCTGGATGACCACGACGCAGCTGGGCGCGCTGACCTCGACCGAAATTTCCTCGCTGACCACCACCCAGATCGATAATCTGACTGCGACCCAGATCGCCCAGCTCAGCACGACCCAGATCAAGGGACTGTCATCGGATCAGATCGCCTCGCTCGACACCACGCAGATTGCCGGGCTGACCACGACGCAGATCGGGGTGCTGACCTCGACCCAAATCGCCGGTCTCGACGATAACGACGTGAATGCCTTAAGCGACGCGCAACTGGCCGAGATGACTTCGACCCAGCTGGCCGGTCTGACCGCAACGGGGATTTCTGGTTTCAGCCAAACTCAGCTGGCGGAACTCACCACCACCCAGGTGCACGGGCTGACCACCACGCAGATTGCGGCCCTGACGGACACCCAGATTCAGGCGCTGACCACCACGCAGGTCGCTTCGCTGACCACGACGCAGATTTCGGCACTGAATGCCACCGAACTGGCGGCACTGACCGCCGATCAGATCAGCGCCCTGGACACCACGCAGATGTCGGCGCTGTCAGCTGCCGAAATCGCCGGGCTGACCGAAACCCAGATCGCCGGCATGACGGCAACGCAGCTGTCGGCCCTGACGGCAACGGAAATTTCCGGGCTGACCGAAACCCAGTTGTCGGTGCTGACCGCAACGCAAATCGGCCAGCTGACCACGACGCAGGTCAAGGGCCTGACCGCCACCGAACTGGCCGCGCTGACCACCGACCAGATGGCCGGGCTGACCACCGATCAGATCAGTGTACTGACTAAAACCCAGCTCGCAGGGCTGACCGCCACCGAAGCGGCCGCGCTGACGGCAACACAGCTTGCCAGCCTGAGCTCGACACAGATTACCGGACTGACCACCACGGCGGTTGAATCCCTGACCACCAGCCAGATCAGTGCCCTGACCACCACGCAGCTGGCCGGGCTGACCGCAACGCAAATGGCGGCGCTGGAAGATACCCAGATCGAAGCCCTGACCACGACCCAGTTTGCCAGCCTGACCACGACCCAGATTGGCGGCATGGGCGAAGATCAGATTGCAGCCCTGGGCAGCGATCAGCTTGCCGTTCTGGATGCCAAGCAGATCGCGGCTCTGGATGCAGACAGCCTTGACCAGCTTTCGACCACCGAAGTGGCCGCGCTGACCACAACGCAAATTCAGGCCCTGACATCGACCCAGATTGCAGCGCTGACCTCGACCCAGGTTGCAGCCCTGACGGCGACCGAGCTTAGCGCCCTGCGCACAACACAGATCAAGGCTTTGGTCTCCAGTGAAGTCGAAGCCCTGACCATTACACAGCTCGACAACCTGACCACCACGCAGCTGGCGGCGATCACCACCACAGCGATCAAGGGCCTCAACGAAACCCAGCTTGCGTCGCTGGACACCACCCAGCTGCAGGCCCTTGATACCACGCAGATTGCGGCACTGACCAAGACACAAATCGCCGAGCTGACCACCACGCAGATGGGCGAGCTGACCAATACCCAGCTGCAAAATCTGACGGCCACGCAGATCGGCGCCTTGAGCACCACGCAACTGGCCAGCCTGACCACCACGCAGATCGGCACGCTGACCGCCACGGAAATCAGTGGCCTGCTCGACACCCAGATCGCGGCAATGACTGCCACGCAACTGGCCGCACTGAAGACAACGCAGATTGCGGCGCTGTCGACCACGGCGATTGCTGGCCTGACCTCGACCGAGATCGCTGAACTGTCGACCACGCAGATTTCAGCGCTGACATCGACGCAGTATGCCGCGTTAAGCGAATTGCAGATTGAATCGCTGACCGCCGCACAGCTGGCCGCGTTGACCACGACCCAGATCGCCGGCCTGTCGACCGATGGCCTCAACGCCTTAAGCGCCACGGAAATCGCATCTTTGTCGACCGCGCAGATCCGTGCGCTGACCAAGACACAGATTGCCTCGCTGACCGCCACGGCGATTGCGGCGCTGACCACCACGCAGGTGGAATCCCTGACCACGACCCAGATTGCCGCGATCAACGAAACCGGCATTGCCGCGCTGACAGACACGCAACTGGCCGCACTGAAAACAACCCAGATCGCCGCGATTTCAACATCGGCCATCGCTGGCCTGACCACCAGTGATATTGCCGCGCTCACCACCACCCAATATGCCGCCCTGACCGCGACACAGATCGGTGCGCTGGCCGATACCCAGGTGTCGGCACTGACCGCGACGCAATTGGCGGCCCTGTCGACCACCCAGATTCAGAGCCTGTCGGTGACCGGCATCGCCGCGCTGACCTCGACCCAGATTGCCGGGCTGTCGACCACCGATCTGAACGAGCTGACGGCTACCCAGATGGCATCGCTGACCGACACGCAGGTCACCGCGCTGACCACCACGCAACTGGCGGCACTGACCACCACGCAACTGTCGGAACTTTCCGAAACCGGTATTCAGGGCCTCAGCCTGACCCAGCTTACGGCGCTCACCACCACGCAGATCAAGGCGCTGACCTCGGACGAAGTCGGGGCGCTGACCGAAACCCAGATCAGCGAACTGAGCACCACGCAGATTCAGACCCTGACCACCACGGCTTTGGCGGGCCTGACCGAAACGCAGCTGGCGGCGCTTTCCACCACACAGATTGACAGCCTGACCAAGACGCAGATCTCCTCGCTGTCAACCGGAGCCATCGATGGCATCACCGGCACGCAGATCGCCACCTGGACCACGACGCAGGTCAACGCCCTGTCGGCCACGCAACTGGCGGCACTGTCCTCGGATGCCATCGGCGGTTTGACGTCAACACAGTTTGCGGCACTGACCACCACACAGCTGTCCAGCCTGTCGGCCACCACGATTGCCGGCCTCAACGAAACCCAGATTGAAAGCCTGACCACGGCGCAGCTCAAAGCGCTGACCACCACCGAGATTTCCGGCCTGACGGCAACGCAGATTTCCGAACTGTCGGAAACCCAGCTTAAGGCCCTCTACGCAACGCAGATTACCGCTTTGTCGACATCGGCGATTTCAGGCCTGACATCGACCGAGATCGATGCGCTGACTTCGACCCAGCTTGAGGCGCTGACCACGACGCAGATGAAGGCAATCACGTCGACCGCGATCGTCGGGTTGTCGACCACCGACCTCAAGACGCTGACCACCACGCAGCTCGCCAGCCTGTCATCGACCGCCATCGGGGCTTTAAACGAAACCCAGATGGATTATCTGACCACGACGCAGATTGCGGCGCTGACCACCACCGAGATTTCCGGCCTGACTTCGACGCAGGTGTCGGAACTGGAAACCACCCAGTTTGCCGCGCTGACCTCGAGCCAGATTGGTGCGTTGTCAAAGAGTGCCATTACCGGTCTGACCGAAACCGAAATCGAGGATATGACCATCACGCAGATGAGCGGTCTGACCTCGACCCAGATCGGCTCACTCAGCACGACGGAAATTAACTCGCTGACCACCACCGAGGTTGCCGCGATGACCGCCACCCAGCTGGCGGGTCTGGTCCGTATTCAGCTGCGTGCCTTAAGCTCGAACCAAATCAGTGCACTGACGGTTACCCAGCTGGAATCCCTGTCTTCAACCCAGGTCGGTTCGCTGACCGTGACCGAACTGGGCGAGCTGACCGAAACCCAGTTCGATGCCCTGACCGCCACCCAGATCGCCGGGCTGTCGGCCAGCCAGCTTGATACGCTGACCGACAACGTTCTGAGCGAGATCCAGGCAACCCAGCTCAGCGCCATCAGCACCACCACGATGACCGAGCTTGGCACCACCTTCCTGGAAGGTCTGACCGAAACACAGATCGATGGCCTGACCGCCACCCAGATCGCCTATATTACCACCACCACATTGGCCGCCTTATCGTCAGAAACTGTGTCCGCACTGGAAGCCGCCGAAGGCTGATGCTATTTAAGCACGGGACGGCACTATCCGGCGCATACGGTACAAGTGCGATATTTTGCGACAATAAATCTGCCGCTGCGCCAAATGACTGGTATATAAGGCTGTAAAATTTCCCTGCGGGAGTAGCCATGCTGAATGAACTTCTGGCCACAGCACTGCGCCGCGCCAGCGAACGCGTCATGACCGTGCTTGATCTGATCCAGACGGTGGAACGTGTCCGCCCTTTAAGCGGCGAAGATGGCGTACAACAGCTTTACGATACCTGGATCGCGCATAACGAAGACGACCCGCTGCTGTATGCCGTGCTGTTCAATTATTCTGTTACGCTGTCGGAAACCGGCGCCCTCGACAAATCGCGTGCCGCATTGGAACGGTCGCTGACGCTGAAGCCTGATTTCATGCCCGCCCACATCAATCTGGGCCGCATTCTGGAACGTCAGGGCGGTATTCAGCAGGCCGTTACACAGTGGACCCAGGTGATCGACGGTCTTGCGCAGATCAGCGGCCCCGCCATCGTGCACAAAATCACCGCGCTGAACCAGACCGCCCGCGTGCTGGAAGCCGCAGGGCAGGATGAGCCCGCGCAGAATATGCTGCGCTTAAGTGTCGAGATCGATCCGGCCCAACGCGAGCCGGTGCAACATCTGATTGCGCTGCGTCAGCGCGGTTGTGAATGGCCGATTGTTTCGCCGTGGGAACGGGTGAGCCATGAGACGCTGATGCGCGGCATGTCACCCTTGTCGGCGGCGGGTTATGGCGATGATCCCATGCTGCAACTGGCCAATGCCTGGAACTATAACCGGCTGGATGTCGGCTTACCCGATGTCCGCAACATTCCCTCGCATTGGGCGGCAACCGGGCGGCAGGGCGGCCCGTTGCGCATCGGCTATCTGTCGAGTGATTTGCGCGAACATGCTGTCGGCCACCTGATGGCCGAGGT
Source organism: Micropepsis pineolensis (assembly GCF_055392125.1). NCBI lineage: Bacteria > Pseudomonadati > Pseudomonadota > Alphaproteobacteria > Micropepsales > Micropepsaceae > Micropepsis > Micropepsis pineolensis. Next base: position 1,127,957 of record NZ_AP042408.1, on the reverse strand, counting down.
GTTCGGCCTGCATGACCGCAGCAAGGTCGAAGTCTACGCCTATTATTGCGGTATCCGGACCGACGATGTCATGCACCGCGCCTTCAAGGCCGATGCGGACCGCTGGGCCGATATTTCGCAGATGAGCGATGCCGCCGCGGCCCAGCGCATGGCCGATGATGGCATACAGATTCTGGTCGATCTCAACGGTTACACCCGCGAGGGTCGTACCAAGCTGGTGGCCATGCGCCCCGCACCGGTGATCGTCAACTGGCTCGGCTATCCCGGCACCATGGCCAGCCCGTATCACCAGTATATTGTCGCGGACGACTGGATCATTCCGCCCGACGGTGAAAAATACTATTCGGAAAAAGTGCTGCGCCTGCCCTGTTATCAGCCGACCAACCGCAAGCGCATCATCTCGCCCAACACACCGAGCCGCGCCGAGGCCCGTCTGCCGGAAGATGCCACGGTGTTCTGCTGCTTCAACGGCACGCACAAAATTACCCGCTTCACCTTTGACCGCTGGCTGACGATTTTATCGCGTGTGCCCGGCTCGGTGCTGTGGCTGTTGTCGAGCACGGATGTGGTGCAGGAGCGCCTGCGCAAATATGCTGCGGACAAAGGGCTTGATACCACGCGGCTGATCTTTGCCGAAAAACGTCCGAACCCGGATCATCTCGCGCGATATCCGCTGGCCGATTTGTTCCTCGACTGCCTGCCCTATGGCGCGCACACCACAGCATCGGATGCCTTGTGGATGGGCGTACCGGTGCTGACCTTGTCGGGCCGTTCGTTCGCGGCGCGGGTCTGCGGCAGCTTGGTACGATCAGCCGGATTGCCCGAACTGGTCTGCACCACGGCGGATGATTTTGTTGACCGCGCCGTGGCGCTGGGCCGTGACCGCAGCCTGATTCATCAGTACAGGGACCGCCTTATCGCCGGGCGCGACAGCTCTACCTTGTTTGATGTGCCGGGACTGGTGGCCCATCTTGAAGAACTGTACCAGCAGATGTGGGCCGATTTTGAGAACCATAGCCTGCCGGTGCCCGATCTGACCAATATGCAGGACTATCTTGAGATTGGTATCAGCCACGATCAGGAAAAAGACGATGTGCTGGCAATCGCCGATTACGAGGGCTGGTGGCGTGAACGCGTAAAAGCCCGCCACGCCTTAACCCCGCTGCATCCCGACAAAAGGCTATTTGACGGGGTTTGAAACCGCTGCTTCCCGGTCGAAGTGGTCACGGGCCGCTTCGACTGCGATCAGCTTATCCGCGGCCCACACCCACACCCCGCAGAAAGCCGCACTTAAAGTCAGACCAAGCTCTGTAATGCTGTATTCGACGTGCGGTGGAACCTCCGGATACATCTTGCGTGATACCAGTCCATTGCGCTCCATCTCGCGCAACGTCTGGGTCAGCATTTTTTGACTGACACCGCCGATGGTGCGGCCCAACGCGCCAAAGCGCTGTGTGCCTTGTCCTGACAAGGTTTCTAAAATCAGCATTGTCCATTTGTCGGCAATGCAGCCGATCAGTTCGATAACCAGCTTTTCCACCCGCGGATCAACCACAGCCTCCGGATCAGCGGGATGGCGGGTATAAATGGCCTTCAGCTTGGCCATTTGTTCAGGTGTCGGCGGACCAAAACGCGTCATCACATCTGCTCCTTAAGGCATACTATCGTTTTGGTAAGTATGTCTCTTTTGGGTGCCTTCTTTGTTTGCCAGGCGGCAACACTTATATTCATTGCAGCATTACGCCCAACAAGTCCCCAGCGGCCGTCTTTGGCCCATAGGAGTGTACCATGAAAATTGCCCTTATTACCGGCGGCAGCCGTGGTCTTGGTAAAAGCATGTGCCTTAATCTGGCAGACCAGGGCCGTGATGTTATCCTGACCTACAAAAGCAACGCCACCGAAGCCAAAGCGGTTGTAAAAGCCGTGACCGCCAAGGGCCGCAAGGCAGCCGCGCTGCAACTGGATGTCGCCGACAGTGCCAGCTTCAGTGACTTTGCCGCCCGCTTGCGTGCGGTGCTGGATAAAGTCTGGGGGCGGACAGATTTCGATTTTCTGGTCAATAATGCTGGCATCGGCCTTGGCGGCCCGATTGCCACAATGTCAGAAGAGGATTTCGACACACTGGTCAAAATCCATCTCAAGGCACCGTTCTTCCTGACCCAGAAGCTGTTGCCGCTCATCAAGGATGGCGGACGTATTATCAATATTTCCAGCGGCCTCGCCCGCTTCACCATGCCCGGTTACGCCGCCTATGGCGCGCTTAAAGGCGGCGTTGAAGTTCTGACACGCTATATGGCTAAAGAGCTTGGCCCGCGCCGGATTGCCGTCAACACCATCGCCCCCGGTGCCATTGAAACCGATTTTGGCGGCGGTGCGGTACGGGATAACAAAACCTATAACGACGCCATTTCAGCCGCCACAGCACTGGGCCGCGTCGGCTTACCTGATGACATCGGTGGGGCGGTGGCGCTGCTCTTGTCGGAAGGTGGTCGCTGGATCAACGCCCAGTGCATCGAGGTTTCGGGCGGCGTCAATCTGTAAGACCGGATGACAGGGGTGTCCGGGATTTAAACCGGCACCCCAACACTCTGCAGGTCGGCGCGGAACGCATCAGCCGTGGTGAAGCGGAACGCTTTCAGCCCCAGTTTATTGGATGCAGCGACATTGTCGGCATTATCGTCAATGAAAACCAGCGCCTCGCGCGGGATGCCGATCTCGCCAAGCGCGGTTTCGTAAAAACGCGCATCCGGTTTGACCATCTTATAGGCGCCCGACAGGAAGATCTTTTTGAACATCTTGAAAGCGGGCAGCGTATCGATCACCAGCGGGAACAGCTCGGTGCTCCAGTTCGACAGCGCATACATCTGCAACCCCGCCGCCGCGATATCCTGCATCAGTTCATAGGTCCCCGGCACCGGGCCGGTAATCATCTCGATCCAGCGGCCGTAATAGGCGCGGATTTCTTTTTCCCAGGCCGGATAAAGCGCCACCCGTTCCTCGGTCGCCAGTGCGAGGGGGTAACCGGCGTCTTGCTGGGCATTCCATTCTGGCGGACAAATCTTGGTCAGAAACCAATCCATCCTGGCCCGATCACCGTGGAACAGATCTGCAAAAACGATCTCCGGGTTCCAGCCGATCACCACATTGCCAAGATCGAAAACAACACCTGCAACTTTTACGTTAGCCACTGTATAGCCTTTAAATCTAAAGGATGCATGTTACGAACAGACTGTCACAAAACTTATGACCAAGCACTAACTGCGCCGCAAGGCGAAGCCAATAGGGACTAGCTGCGGCGAATAAAATGAGGCAAATTGCTACCGGTTACCGAAGCGGCCACAGAGCTGCCAGTAGAAAAACGCATATCGGAGGATGCCATGCCCAATCGTCGCCAACTGTTACAGATGGGGGCCTGTGCCTTCGCCCTGTCGGGATGGGGGCGGCTTGATGGGGCAGAGCCCGCCATACCGGCTACGGATGATGCCTTTTACGCCGCGCTGGCCCGGCTGGCCGATGCGCCGTTCAGCCAGCTGCAAAAAGAGATTCCGCCGCTGGATAAACTGGCCCACAGCCCCGCTGCGATGGATGATTATATCGCGCTGGTTCAGGCCATCACCATTGCCAGAACCGAAAGCCATGACGGATATAACCCGGCGCAATCGGGCCCCTATGTGGTGACCCAGCGCAACGGGGCCTGGCAAAAGGTCACGCCGGGGGCCAATGATCCCGCACTGGTGCGGGCCATTGATGCCGACAGCGCAACGATCGCCCAGGATGCCGCCCGCGGTGTGATCCCACCGGATTTCATTGTGGCGCCGATGGTCGCAAGGCTTGGTGCCAGCGCCAGAACCGCCGGGCCGGATGTCGCCGCAGCACTGCAGCGGCAGGCCGCAAAACTGACCAGCCTGCCCAAACGGCACGATGCCGGGGCCTGGGCCTTGCCGATGGGCGAGAACTACTACGCTGCCACCCTGATTGCCGGGGCCAGCGGCCCGTTCGGAAATATCATATCCAGTGACAGCCTCCACCGCGAAGCACTGGACGAAATCGCCAAAATCAACAGCCGCCTTATTCCGCTACTGCAGGCCCAAGGCTTTAAAACCGGCAGCGTCGGCGCCCGCCTGCACGCGCTGGCCCGCGATTCGCGCTATCTTTATGAGGACAGTGCGGCCGGCCGCGCCGCCGCCGTCGCCGACATGAATGGCTGGCTCGCAACCGCCCGCCCGGTGCTGGCTCGCCAATTCGACTGGCTGCCAAAGGATGTCTCGGTTGAGCTGGCCGCTCCGGACAAGCGCGGCTGGCGACAGGCCCCCGCCTATGACGGCAGCAAAGCCGGAACCTATTATGTCGACCTGCGCAATATCCGCGCCCGTCCGCGCTGGAGCCTTCGGACCGTGGTGCATCATGAAACCCTGCCCGGCCACCTGTTGCAGCAGCCCATACAGGACAAGGTTGCCCCGCCGGTGTTACGGGTACGCGCCACCGGCATGGCCTATACCGAAGGCTGGGCAATCTATGGCGAGGAGTTTTGCGCCGAGCTTGGCCTTTTAAACGGCGATGCCTTAGGCGAGATCGGCCTGTGGCAATCGGTTCTGATGCGGCTGGCCCGCCAGCTGATTGATACCGGCATCAATTACAAGCGCTGGAGCCGGGAACAGGCGCTGGCCACCCTGTCCGAAGTTTGTGGCGACATGCCCGAATCCCTGACCGCCGAAGTGGATCGCGTCGTCGTGCAGCCCGGGGCGACCGCCGGGCAGGCCATTGGCCGCACCGCCATCTGGCGCCTGCGCCGCCACGCGGAAGCTGCCCTGAAAGGCCGCTTCGATCTGAAGGCGTTTCACGACATGGTGCTGAACCGCGGCCCGGTCACCATTCCGATGCTGGAACGCATGACAGAGCGTTTCATCGCCGCCCGTCAGGGCTGACCCCACGCGCCCCGCCGGTTATTCGCTGCCCGCCAGCCAGTCGCAACGGATATGGGCATCGAGCCGTGGCAACACCGCGGCCAGAGCTTCGTGCATTTGCCCGACAAAGCCATAGGGCGGATTGACGATGACCAGCCCGGCGGCGGCCAGTTTGCCTTCGGGCGGGGTGTTGAGCACGATGTCGAGGCGCAGCACCTTGTCCGCGCCGCTGGCCAGAATTTCACCGCAGAACCGATCGGCATCAGCCGGGGATTTGATCGGGAACCAGATCAGATAAATCCCATTGGCGAAGCGACGATAGGCATCGCTAAAGGCCCGCCCGCAGGTGGTAAATTCATCTGGGGCTTCAAAGGGCGGGTCGATCAGCACCAGTCCGCGCCGTTCCGGCGGCGGTAACAGCGACGGCAGGCTGGCATAACCATCGCCTTCGATCACGCGGGCTTTGCGAAACGCATAAAGAACCTCGCGCAGACCGAGGGCTTCCTCGGGATGCTTTTCCACCGCCACCAAACGATCCTGCGGCCGCAGATGCAGCGCCGTAATCAGCGGCGAACCGGGGTAAACCTTGCCGGTCGCGCAAAAATCCAGATAGGCGTGCAGCAGATCCGACGGTGCGGCCACCCCGGCGCGCAAACGGTCGATCCCCGCAGCGGCCTCGCCGGTGCGCTGGGTATCCATATCGCTAAGGTCATAAGCCCCGCGTCCGGCGTGGCTGTCGATGACGGCGAAAGGTTTCTCTTTCAGCCTGAGGTGACGCAGGATGGCGATCAGCGCCAGATGCTTGACGACGTCGGCGAAGTTTCCGGCATGGAAGGCGTGTCGATAGTTCATGCCCCTTCATAAAACCAAAGCGTCGCAGGAGGCAAAAGCCGAATGCGCTTGTGGTGCATAAAAATTATCATATAAATGTCTCTGTTTGCCAAAAAACCAGACAAACAGGGTTTGCACAGAGCGCGAGGGGCGGGTAATGCTTTGCCCGCCGCGGGGTCTGTGCCAGTAAAAAACAAGCACGCCGCCGTGCCGAGGGAGGGATCCGATGCATTTATCGACTATCGACATTGTCGTCGTCGTCATCTACGCGATTTTCATTTTTGGCCTTGCGCAGTTCGTGTCTCGCGAGAAAAAGGGCCACAAGAAGGACAGTAAAGATTACTTCCTGGCCAGCCGCTCGCTGCCCTGGTGGGCCATCGGCACGTCTCTTATTGCGGCAAACATTTCCGCCGAGCAGATCATTGGCATGTCCGGTTCGGGCTTTGCCATTGGCCTCGGCATCGCCTCCTATGAATGGATGGCGGCGATTACCCTGCTGATTGTCGGCGTATTTTTCCTGCCGGTGTTTCTCAAGAACGAGATTTACACCATGCCGGAATTCCTCAAGCGCCGCTATGGGGCCAACATCCAGATGGTGATGGCCATTTTCTGGCTCATCCTCTACGTTTTCGTCAACCTGACGTCGATCCTGTGGCTGGGGGCCAAGGCGGTTCACACCGTCACCGGGCTGACCCAGGAACAGAGCCTGATCATTCTTGCCGTTTTTGCCGGGGCCTATGCCCTGTATGGCGGCCTCAAGGCGATTGCGCTCACCGACGTGGTGCAGGTTTCAATGCTGGTGCTGGGCGGTGCCGTTATTCTGGTGATTGCGCTGACCCGGGTGTCGGGCGATGCCTCGATCACCGGGTTCTTTGCCGGCATGCATACACTGGCTACGGATCTACCCGATCATTTCCACATGATCCTGCATCCAGACAGTAAATATTATAAAGATCTACCCGGTCTATCGGTCATTCTGGGCGGTATGTGGGTCGCCAATCTGAGCTACTGGGGTTTCAACCAGTACATCATTCAGCGCGGTCTGGCCGCCAAATCGATCCGGGAAGCCCAGAAAGGCATCGTCCTTGCGGCGTTCCTGAAACTGCTGATCCCGCTTCTGGTCGTGGTGCCGGGTATCGCCGCCGTTATTCTCGCCGGTCAGTATGGCTGGAAATTCGAAACGGCTGACGACGCCTATCCGCATCTGATGCGGCTGTTGCCGCCGGGCCTGCTGGGCATCGTCTTTGCGGCGCTGGTGGCGGCGATCATCGCCTCGATGGGTTCCAAGGTGAACTCGATCGCCACCATCTTCACCATGGACGTGTTTAAAACCTTTAACAAAAACGCCAGCGAAAAGACGCTGGTGCGCGTGGGCCGTATTACAGCGGTCACCGGCCTTGTCATCGCCCTGATTGTGGCCAAACCGTTGATTGGCGGCTTCGATCAGGCCTTCCAGTATATCCAGGAATTCTCGGGCTTCTTTACCCCGGGTATCACGGTGATCTTCCTGCTGGGCCTGTTCTGGAAGCGGGCCACGGAATGGGGCGCGCTCGCCGCCGCCATTGGTTCGGTGGCGCTGTCGGCGTTTTACTATGTCGCCCTGCCCACCATCCCGTTCATGAACCGTATGGGCTACATCTTCCTGATCTGTCTTGGTCTGGCCATTGCCGCCTCGCTGCTGCAAAAGCCGAAACCAGAAGCCATCACGGTTGATGTTGCCAATGTCGATTATTCAACCGACCGCGCCTTTAAGATTGCAGCCGGGGCGATTGTTGCTGTTGTTATCGCGCTTTACATCACCTGGTGGTAAGCCCGTAAGATCGATAAACTTTTAAATTATGCCACCCCGAACATCTGTTCAGGGTGGCATTTTGCTATATTCTTGCTATACGAGCATGTGGCTGCCGCATTTCAACGCGATCCTGTCTGTGAAGGCACGCCCACTGGCATGTATTCCCACCACAGCAAGCTGAAGTTTTAAGACATGCATCTGTCTTTACTCGATATTTTCATCATTTTACTTTACCCAACCCTGATTTTGGGCGTGGCGTATTTCATCGTTCCCGACCATGGCGAAAGCGATGCCGACAGCATCCACCCCGCCCCCAGGAAACGCACGCTGCCCTGGTGGGCCATCGGCACCTCGCTGATCGCCGCCAATATCTCGGCCGAGCAGATTATCGGTATGTCGGGATCGGCCTATGCTTTTGGTCTGGCGATTGCAGCCTATGAATGGCTTGCCGCGCTGATGCTGTTGATTGTCGGCAAATATTTTCTGCCGGTCTTCCTCAAGCATAACATCCGCACTATGCCGGAGTTTTTACGCCGTCGCTATGGCTCACGCCTGCAACTGACCATGGCGCTGTTGTGGCTGGCGCTGTACATCTTCGTCAATCTCACTGCCATTTTGTGGCTCGGGGCCACCGCCGTGCATGCCGTCACCGGGCTGACCCTGACCGTCAGCCTGATCTTGCTTGGGCTGTTCGCTGGCAATTACGCCCTTTATGCCGGGCTGAAAACCACCTCGGCAACCGATGCCGTACAGGTCGCCATGCTGGTGCTGGGCGGGCTGATTATTTTGTACATCGCACTGACGCGCATTTCGGGTCTCACCGGGGCCGAGGGGGTTATCACCGGCCTCGTCCGCCTGCACGAAAAGCTGCCCGATCATTTCCACATGATCCTGTCGCGCGATAATCCCTATTACAAATACGCCCCCGGCCTTGGCATGATCGGGGCCGGTATGTGGGTGGTCAATTTAAGCTATTGGGGCTTTAACCAATACATCATTCAGCGCGCGCTGACCGCCCGCAGCTTACGTCAGGCGCAAAAAGGCGTCATGCTGGCGGCGGGGCTCAAAATGCTGATCCCGGTACTGGTGGTGCTGCCCGGCATCGCCGCCGTGCTGCTGGTCGGCCCCGGCCTGCGCCCGGATGCCGCCTATCCCATGCTGATGGCCCAGATGCCCAGCGGCATTCTGGGCTTCGTCTTTGTCGCGTTGCTGGCGGCGATCATTTCGGCGATGGGCTCGTCCTTAAGCTCGATCGCCACGATCTTTTCGCGCGATGTGCTGACCGCCTTGCAACCGGCCAGTGGCGAGCGGTTGCAAATTATCGCCGGACGGTTTGCCGCGATTATCGCTCTGTTGATCGCCATGGTGTCGGCGGTACCACTGCTTGGCCATGTCGATCAGGCCTATCAGTATATTCAGGAGTTCACCGGTTTTCTCACCCCTGCCGTCACGGTGATCTTCCTGCTGGGTTTCGGCTGGAAATACGCCAACGAGACCGGGGCGCTCTGCGCGGTGGCAGGCTCGCTCATCTGCTCGCTCGGCTTTTGGTATTTTCTGCCGCAGGTCCCGTTCATCCTGCGCATCGGCTATGTCTTCGCCCTCAGCCTGCTGGTGATGGTGGTGGTTTCGCGCCTGACACCGCACCCGAAAACCACCGACATGCGCTTTGACACTGTCGATTACAGCACCGATGTGCCCTACACTGTTGCCTTTCTCGTTATCGTGGGGATACTTGGGGCGATTTACCTTCTTTGGTGGTAACGGCCATTATCGCGCTTATCGACGTCATCGCAGTACAGAATATTCTTGGGGAAAGCGCCAACTGGCATACCGCAAGTGGCCAGCTGTGGTGGACGGATATCCAGGGCCGCAGGCTTTACCGCTATAATCCGGCCAGTCAGGTCCTCAGCCATTTTGACACACCGCGGCGCTTGTGCTCGTTCGCGTTTGCCGATGGCGGCGGACTTATTGCGGCCTTCGAGAATGGCGTCGCGCTTTATAACCCGGCCTCACAGGCCTGCGACTGGCTGTTCCGTCTGGCCGACAACCACGCGCCGATCCGTTTCAATGACGGACGGACCGACCGTCAGGGTCGCTTCTGGGCTGGCACCATGATGGAAGGCCCCTTCGACAGTTTGCGCCCGCTTGGTCAGGTCTATTGCTTTGACCGGTCCGGCATGGTGCAGCGCCATCGCGAAAAAGTGAAGATCACCAACTCGCTGTGCAGCAGTCCGGATGGCCGCCTGCTCTATTTTTCGGACTCGCCGCAGCATGTCATCTATGTCTGCGATCAGGACCCGGACAGCGGGGCGTTAAGCCATCAGCGCGTCTTCGCCCACACCCCGGCGGGGGCCCAGCCCGACGGTGCCGTCACCGACAGTGAAGGCTGTTTGTGGAGCGCACAATGGGGTGCCTCGCGTCTGGTACGCTACACCCCGGATGGCCGCATCGCCGATATCGTTACAATGCCGGTCAGCCAGCCGACCTCGATTGCCTTTGGCGGACCGCAGATGAATCTTTTATGTGTTACTACGGCCCGGGATGGCTTGCCCCAGGATGAACTTATGCGGCAACCTCAGGCGGGCGATCTTTTTATCTATCAAACTGATGTGACGGGATTAGCCGATGCGCAATTCGCTTAAAGGCTCCGACAAGGATGGCGCGGCACAGCGCCTTAACCGGCTGCTCAATCCACCGATCCGCAACGCCAATCTGACCTATCGCATTGTCGAGGAGTTGGGGGTGGCCATCGTCACCGGCACCTACACCGAAAGTAACCCATTCCCGGTCGAAGCGGTGCTGTGCAGCCAGTTCGGTGTCAGCCGCAGCATCCTGCGCGAGGCGGTCAAGATGCTGACCGCCAAGGGGCTGCTCGGCGCCCGGCCCCGACAGGGCACCTGGGTGCAGCCGGAAGATCATTGGAACCTGCTGGACCCCGACGTGCTGCGCTGGCTGCTCGAACGCAAATTATCACTGTCGCTGTTAAACGAGTTTACCGAGATGCGGCTGGCGGTAGAGCCGACCGCTGCGGCACTGGCCGCACGCGTGGCCACCGATGCGGATATCGCCACCATCTATACTGCGCTTGATCATATGGCGGCAGCGGAACGGGGCGAGGATGATCCGCTGACCTCGGATATCGGCTTTCACATCAGTATCATGCAGGCCTCGGGCAACCGCTTTTACTATCAGCTTTGCGATCTGATTGACACCGCGCTGCGCTTTTCGATCCGCACCACCAATGCCTATAAGGGGGTCAATCTGGCCTCGATTTCCGACCATAAACGGGTGGCCGACGCCATCGCCGCCCGCGATCCGTCCACCGCCGAGGCCGCCATGCGGGTGATGATGGTCGAGGCAATCGAGCTGATCCGCACCGGGGATGCCGCCGAAAGCAAGCGCGGCAAGCGCTAAATCAGGCATCCTCCTGCGGGGCCGCATCACTTAAGCGGTCGGCCTGACGCAGCGGCGGGAACAGCTTCATCCACAGGGCGACAATGCCGATGGTGCCCAGCCCCCCGATCACCACCGCAGGGATGGTGCCGAACAGGAATGCGGTGAAGCCGGATTCAAACTCGCCCATTTCATTGGAGGCGCTGATGAACAGCATGTTCACCGCACCAACGCGGCCGCGCATGCGGTCCGGCGTTGCCATCTGAATAAGCGAACGGCGGATAAAGACGCTGATCATGTCGGAAGCGCCCAGCACGAACAGCGCCGCGAACGACAACAGAAAATTGTGCGACAAGCCAAACACCACGGTGGCAACCCCGAACACCGCCACGGCGGCAAACATGCGGATGCCGGTGTGACGTTCGATAGGCTTGCGCGCCAGAAAGAGGGCCGTCAGCGCGGCACCAACCGCCGGGGCGCTACGCAACAGACCAAGGCCTTCCGGACCAGTGTGCAGAACATCGCGGGCAAAGATCGGCAGCAGCGCCGTGGCCCCGCCCAACAGCACCGCAAACAAATCCAGCGAGATGGCGCCCAGCACCACAGGCCGGTTGCGCACAAAGGCAATGCCTTCCTTGACCCGCGCGAAACGTGAGGCGTCAATCTTGCCTGCCAGATGGCGACGCCCGCCCAAAGTCAGCATAAACCCAGCCGCCAGCAGGAAGCACACCGCACACAGACTGTAGGTTGCCACCGGCCCCAAGCCATACAGAAAACCACCAATCGCCGGGCCGGAAATCACCGCCACGGAAAATACCGAGGAATTCATCGCCACCGCACGGGGCAGCTTTTCCGGCGGCACCAGAAAGGCCACCATCGACTGGCCCGACGGCGCGGTGAAGGCACGTGCCGCACCAAACAGCGCCAGAACGCCATAGAACGGCAACGCATCGGCCATCTTGCTATGGCTGAACAGCAGGAACAGCAAGGCGCAGCAGCCCTGCAAGGCCACCGCGATGGATAAGATCTTGCGCTGATCATGCCGATCGCAAATTTCCCCCGCCGGCAGGATCAGAAAGAACATCGGCAGGAATTGACAGATCCCGACCAGCCCAAGGGCCAGCGGGGTGCGATAGATCTCGTAAATCTGCCAGCCAATTGCCACCGACTGAACCTGAATGGCGACGTTAAGCAGAAACGTCCCGATCAGATAAAGGGTGAAATCACGCGGGCGGTAAACCGTTGGGCAAGACACGTTCATAGATGGGTTTCGCTCTGCCACTTTTCGCGGCTGATACTCCAGATATCGACACAGTGTGCCGCACCCCGCACCACCACCTCAGTGCGCTCGCCCCTGGTCTCGCCCACTTTCCGCGCCACAGCCTGCGAGGCGAGATTCTCAGGCGCAATGACCGAGATCAGCCGGTCAACCGGCTGGGTCAGAAAGGCATAATTCTGGGCCGCACGGGCCGCTTCCGGGGCATAGCCATTGCCCCAATACGCTTTGCCGATGCTCCAGCCGACCTCAAGGCCCGGCCAGCCTTCCGGATTGCTGAGCCCGACACGGCCGAGATAGGCGCCATCGCTTTTGCGTTCAACCGCCCAGAAGCCGTAACCGCGCAGCACCCAATGGCCCAGGCCATAAGCGAAACTGCGCCAGGCATCCGAACGGGCCATGACAGCACCATTAATATGGCGGGTGAAATCGGCATCGGCCATAAAACCGGCATAGGCGTCGAAATCTTCGGGCCGGTCCTGGCGCAGAATAAGGCGGGCGGTTTCAAGATGTGGGGTCATGGTGCCAGCATAATCAAACCCACGGCACCAATCAAATAACAGCCCTGCGATGTTTACATCCTGCTTTATTGCAGATGGAGCACGATCGACGCGCCGCTGGCCGGGATGGTGAATTGGGTGCGCGAAAAAGCCGGTTGCGACAGGCGCGGATGGGCATCGCGCGAAAAACCATAGCGCTCGAGCGGAATACCAAACAAACCCTGATCGAATTTGTCGTTACGGTTCACATCCTGATAGCTTTTCACGCCGTAAACACCCGGCGGCACCTTGGTAAACGTCACCACGGTTTCAGGGGCCACAGCCGGAACAATACGGTCCATCAGCGGATCGGCATTGTCATCATCCCAGATTGCGGCGTTGTACAAAGCCACATGTAGCAGGCCGCCTTTGGGATCGATATTGCCGACCCGCACCGTCAGGCTGGCCGCCAGACTGGCCCCGGCGAGGGCGACAGAGCAGAATAAAGCAGCAAAGATGAAGCGCATTGGGACGTCCGTCGCTCTAATTATGCAAATGGACGATGACTTTGTTGTCGCCCGAACCGGTGGCAAAGCGGATATCGCGGAAGGACGGCTTTTTGACCCGCCCGGTATAATTGGAATAGCCCTGCGGTTCCGACGACGCGCCGATCAGCGTGCGTTCCTGCTTGCCGGACAGATTGAGGTCCTGCACGACATGAACGCCATACGTCCCGGCAGGAACGCCGACAAAGGTCACATTGGCGCTGGTGCCGTTGACCTTGACGCTGCGTGACAGCACCGCGGTGCCGGCATCATAGGTGTCGGCGGTAAACAGCTCAACATGCAGCGTCCCGCTACGGCCGCTGATCTGATCGATCCTGACGGTCAGCGTGTTCAGTGCATCGTCCGCCACGGCAGCCGTCAGAAGACTGCCGCAGGTCATGGCCAACGCCGCCAACCGGCCCCCCCGTTGGATCAGGTGCCGCCCGCTGAGAAAGTGCCGTAATGTCCGTGGCATAAACAAAACTCCCGCATCTGACACCAGCATAGCATGGCTGGCCCAGATTGCGGGAGTATCGTTCGGCGCGCCTTTCGTTAAAAAAGCGCGATAAAAACCGGGCCCGGTTTCAAGCCAGAAGGGCTTTAAACCACAAAGCCCCTAAGCCAGTGTCGGATCAAGCTTCTTGCAGGCGACAATCAGTTCGGCAACCGCCTCAACCGAGCTGTTGAAAGCGGTCTTTTCTTCCGCTGTCAGCTCAAGCTCGACAATGCGTTCAACGCCCTCGCCGCCAATCACCGCCGGAACCCCGACATAGGTGTCTTTGACGCCAAACGGGCCATTAAGATAGGCCGCGACTGGCAGAACGCGCTTTTCGTCCTTGAGGTAGCTTTCCGCCATCGAAATGGCCGAAGCCGCCGGGGCATAGAAAGCTGAACCGGTCTTGAGCAGCTTGACGATTTCGCCGCCGCCATTGCGGGTGCGGGTGATAATGGCGTCGAGCTTTTCCTGACTGATCCAGCCCATTTTGACCAGTTCCGGCAACGGAATGCCCGATACTGTCGAAAAGCGTGGCAGCGGCACCATGCTGTCGCCATGGCCGCCCAGCACAAAGGCAGAGACATCTTCCATGCTGACGCCCATTTCTTCGGCCAGGAAGTGGCGGAAGCGGGCAGAATCGAGCACCCCGGCCATGCCCACCACCTTGTTGTGGGGCAAACCGGAGAATTCGCGTAAAGCCCACACCATGGCATCGAGCGGATTGGTGATGCAGATGACGAAGGCATTGGGGGCGTACTGCTTGATCCCCGCGCCCACCGCCGACATCACCTTGAGGTTGATGCTGACCAGATCGTCCCGGCTCATCCCGGCCTTACGCGGCACGCCAGCCGTGACGATGACCACGTCCGCCCCGGCGATATCAGCATAATCATTGGTGCCGGTCAGCGACGCATTATAGCCTTCCACCGCACCAGCCTGAGACAAATCGAGGGCTTTGCCCTGTGGCAAGCCCTCGGCAATGTCAAAAATCACGACATCGCCCAACTGTTTCAAACCAACCAGAAGCGCAAGCGTACCGCCGATTTGACCGCCGCCAATCAGCGCAATCTTTTTTCTAGGCATTCCTACAACCCTTTATATATTTTTTTGCTGTGAAAGTCGTACCGCCCCAAAAACGGCCTGACAATCGGACGAAATGTACCCCGTTTAAACCTATGCGTGGGGTGCAAAATGACGCGGGTGGCCGGCGCATGGCGCGGGACCAAAGCGGCCCGCCACGGGACGACGGCAGACGATCCAGCAAAGGACAAATGTCTGAAAAAGTTTGCAAAAAACAAAAAAGGACGGAGCCATTACGACGCCGTCCGTTTTTGCTTAAAGCAACAGTGCCTGTGCTGCAGAGCCAAAACCGGGTATCCCCGTTTCGGATGAAACACTAAGCGGAGATCCAGGTTTAGATGGATTCCTTCAGCTCCTTGGCGGGGCGGAAGGCGACCTTCTTGCTTGCCTTGATCTTGATGGCTTCGCCGGTTGCCGGGTTGCGGCCCATACGGGCAGCGCGCTTGCGAACCGTCAGAATGCCCAGGCCGTTAAGGCGAACGCGGGCGCCCTTTTTCAGGTGCTTGGTGATCAGCTCGATCGTGTCATCGATCAGCGCCAACGCCGCTTTGTTCGACAACTCGTTCTTGGTGGCGAGCTGAACACTCAGCTGACGCGTGGAGATGGTTTCGACTTTTGCCTTGGCAGTCTCTTTTGCCTTGGCGGTCTCTTTTGCCTTGGCGGCTACCTTAGCCTTGGGGGCTTCTTTAGCCTTGGGGGCTTCTTTAGCCTTGGAAACGGCGGCTTTAGCCATTGGAATTACCTCTTGCGAATCGAAAGAAGCTTTATCTTAAGGCATTTTCTGCTTTTGATGGATAGGGAGAATCGTCAAAAAAGCCATAAATAAGGGTTTTTAATGCCAGTCTTTCATCCTTGGCCGGCTAAAACATAAGCCCGGAGCGCTTTAAAGCACTCCGGGCTCATATTTTAATACCTTAGAATTCGTGCGCGAGCCGCGTAAGGCTCAAACGGAATCCTGACGCTCGGCGATACGGGCCGACTTACCGCGACGACCACGCAGGTAGTACAACTTGGCGCGACGGACGCGGCCCTTGCGTACCACAGTGATGGCATCGACCAGCGGGGAGCAGACCGGGAAGACGCGCTCGACGCCCTCGCCATAGGAAATCTTGCGGACAGTGAAGCTCTCGTTGAGCCCCTGGCCCTGACGGGCGATGCAGACGCCTTCGAAAGCCTGCAGGCGTTCGCGGGTCTTGTTCTGCTTGGTCTTCTCGTCAAAGGTCACATCGACCACCTTGACGCTGACCTTAACGCTATCACCGGGACGAAAGGCGGGGTGCGGCGTGGCGCGTAAGGCCTTAACTTGCTCTGCTTCGAGCTCTTGCAACAGGTTCATTTCATTCTCCTTAAGCGCGCTCAAGATTCGATAAAGGACGGCTCCTATACATTAGTGCCGCGCCTTTTCATAGAGGCTCCATAAATCCGGACGGCGCGCTTTAGTCAACCGTTCGGCTACCGTCAACCGCCATTTTTCTATTTCTTTATGATTCCCACTGGTTAACACATCGGGAATCGACCGTTCCTCAAAGCTTTGAGGGCGGGTGTACTGCGGATATTCGAGTAATCCGGTGGAAAAACTCTCTTCCGAGACCGAATCTGCTGCCCCCAGCACGCCGGGAATTAAACGCACAGCAGCCTCAATCACGGCCTGGGCGGCCACCTCACCCCCAGCCAGTACGAAGTCCCCTAATGAGACTTCTTCCAGTCCGCGGGCATCTATGGCCCGCTGGTCAAGCCCTTCAAACCGCCCGCACAGCAACACCACGCCCGGCCCGGCAGCCCAGCGACGGGCCATCTCCTGGTTGAACGGGGTGCCACGCGGTGAAAGGTAAACGCGTGGCCGATCATCAGACGCCACCGCATCAATCGCGGCAGCAGCGACATCGGCGCGCATCACCATGCCGGGGCCCCCACCGGCCGGGGTATCATCCACCGTACGGTGCTTGCCCAAGCCAAAATCCCGGATGTCGCACACGGTAAGCGACCACAGATTCGCCTGCAATGCTTTACCCAGCAGCGAAACGCCCAGCGTGCCGGGAAACGCTTCGGGGAACAGGGTAAGGACTGTGGCGTTCCAGCTCACGACGCAACGTCCTCGTCATCATTTTTGCTGCCCGCTTCAACCGTGGCAGGTTCAATGACCGTCAGACGTCCGGCCGGAAGATCAATGGCAGGCACGGTGGCGTGGGTGAAGCCGATCAGGATTTCGCCGCCTTCGCTTCGGGCGATTTCGAGAATATCGCCAGCGCCGAAATTGTGTACGGCCACCACTTTGCCAATATGCGCCCCATCACCGTTCACCGCCGCAAGGCCAATGAGATCGGTGTGATAGAACTCGTCCCCCGAAGTGGCGGGCAGCGCGTCCCGCGGCACATAGAGTTTGACGCCACGCAAAGCTTCGGCCGCTGTGCGATCCCTGATTTCCTCAAAGACCACCAGTTGCTCGTCTTTCGGGCTGGGACGGGCGGCACGTACCGTAAAGCTGCGTCCGGCCTCGTCGGTCAGTGGTCCATAGGCATCCAGCGAAACGCCGGTGCGGGCAAAACTCTTCACCCGCACCTCGCCTTTCAGCCCATGTGCGCCGACAATCGCGGCAAGCAGCACAGTATGGGGCATGGCCCCAACTCCTTATTTAACGAGGCTTACGCCTCGGCAGCCGGAGCAGCAGCGGCTTCCGCGGCCTTGGCGGCAGCGGCGGCACGTTCCTGGGCCTTCTTCTTGGGCAGGGCCTTTTCCGGATTGTTCTTCTTCAGCGCCTTGACCAGACCAGCATTGGCCAGGAAGCGATGAACGCGATCGGTCGGCGTGGCGCCCTTGACGAGCCAGGCCTTGGCCTTCTCGGCGTCGAGGATGATGCGGTCCGCATGATCCTTGGGCAGCAGCGGGCTGTAATAGCCGATCTTCTCGATGAAGCGGCCATCACGGGGATAGCGCGAGTCAGCGATGACGATGGCATAATGCGGACGCTTCTTGGTGCCGCCGCGGGAAAGCCGGATTTTCAAAGACATGGGATTTTTCCTTGCAGTTGAACAAAAATAAACAGGTGAAACGATTAGCGGCGGAACATGCCAGGCGGCATGCCGGGGAAGCCCCCGCCCATACCACCAAGCATTCCGGCCAGGGGATTACCCCGCCCGCCCTTGCCGACGCGTTTTAAGACGTCCGACATCTGGCGGTGCATTTTGAGAAGTTTGTTAACTTCGCTGACCTCGACCCCGGAGCCCGCCGCAATACGCTTGCGGCGCGAGCCGTTGATCAGATCGGGGTCGCGGCGCTCTTTCTTGGTCATCGAATTGATGATGGCTTCCTGGCGGACGAAGATGCGGTCATCCATACCGGTGGCGGCGAGCTGATCCTTGATCTTGCCCACGCCCGGCAGCATCGACAGCACACCCTGCATGCCGCCGAGTTTTTTCATCTGACGCAGTTGCTCGGCTAGGTCGTCCATATCGAACGAACCCTTTTTCATCTTGGCCGCGATCTTCTCGGCCTTTTCCGTGTCGAGGGTCTCGGCAGCCTTTTCGACCAGACTGACCACATCGCCCATATCGAGGATGCGGGCCGCAACACGGTCGGGATGGAACGCCTCGATGGCATCGAGCTTTTCGCCGACACCCAGGAACTTGACCGGCGCCCCGGTTACCGCGCGCATCGACAAGGCGGCGCCACCACGGGCATCGCCATCGGCGCGGGTCAGCACGATGCCGGAAAGCGGCACGCGTGCGTTAAACGATTTGGCGATATTGACAGCGTCCTGACCGGTCAGGCTGTCGGCCACCAGCAGGGTTTCGTGCGGCTTGACGATATCGCGAACCGCCGCCACTTCCGCCATCAGCTGTTCATCGACATGCTGGCGACCTGCGGTATCGAGGATCAGCACATCATAGCCGCCGACACGGGCCGCCGCCATTGCGCGCTTGGCAATGGCCAGCGGCGTCTGGTTCGGCACGATCGGCAAGGTCGGCACACCCGCCTGCTCGCCCAGCACTTTAAGCTGTTCCATGGCGGCGGGACGATTGACGTCGAGCGAGGCCATCAGGACCCGCTTCTTTTCCTTAGTCTGCAGCAGCAGGCCGAGCTTGGCCGAGGTCGTCGTCTTACCCGAGCCCTGTAAGCCGACCATCAGGATGGGCGCGGGCGGCGAGCCGATATCGAGGGCAGAATTATCCGCGCCCAGCGTCTCGACCAGCACGTCGTGGACGATCTTGACCACCTGCTGACCGGGGGTAACCGAGCGGATGACATTTTCACCCACGGCGCGGGGGCGAACCTTGTCGAGAAAATCCTTAACGACACCAAGTTCGACATCGGCCTCGATCAGGGCGGTGCGTACTTCAGCCAGCGCGGCATCGACGTCAGACGCCGAAAGCGCCCCGCGACCACGCAGTTTGTCGAACACGCTTCCCAACCGGGATTGCAAAGAGTCGAACATTTTCAACACCCATAGCCAAATGCCCCAGGGGGCGCACCTGCGCTGCCTGGGGGCGATCCTTGAACACTTCAAGGACCGGAAAGGCCAACCTTTCCGGAAATTCGTCGCCCTTTTACGGGAAAGCGGGCGACAGAGTCAATGTAGAGCCTTACTTCGTTCCGAACATACGATCGCCGGCATCGCCCAGCCCCGGGATGATGTAGCCATGCTCGTTGAGGTGGTCGTCGATAGCGGCGGTCCATACCGGCACATCGGGACAGGCCGTGGTGAAATGCTCGATACCGGCGGGGGCCGCCAGAAGGCACATCAGGCGCAGATTGGTAACGCCGCGCCCTTTGAGCTTCTCGACCGCCGCAACGGCAGAATTGCCGGTGGCCAGCATCGGGTCCATCACGATGACCAGACGGTCGGCGATGTCCTCGGGGGCCTTGAAGTAATATTCCACGCTTTGCAGGGTTTCGGGGTCGCGATAAAGCCCGATATGGGCGACACGGGCCGACGGAACCAGATCCAGCATGCCATCCAGAAAGGCCATACCAGCGCGCAGGATCGGCGCGAAAACCAGCTTTTTGCCCTGAATGACCGGCGCCATGGTCTTGGTCAGCGGGGTCTCGATTTCGATCAGCTCGGTGGGCAGATCGCGGGTGATCTCGTAACAGATGAGCATGCCGACTTCGTTGAGCAGCTCGCGGAACTGTTTGGTGCTGGTTTCCTTACGTCGCATCAGCGTCAACTTATGCTGCACGAGAGGATGATTAACGACCGTTACGCCCTGCATGACCCATGTCTCCACCGACTTGCCGTGCGGCCACCCGCCAGCGTCATTGCCCCGTTAGCGCGAACGCCAGCAAAAGAAAAGCCGGATAGGGCAAAATGGCACGTAAAAAAAAGGCGCCGGTTGCCCGGCGCCAGTTCGACCGCACTGTGATAAACGGGCCAAGAGACTTAGAATTTCAGGCGGAAACCCGCATAAATCTGCCGCCCGGTGGCCGCGTATTTGGTTACCGCCGAGGCCCCGAGATTCTTGTAGGCATAGCGGTTATCGGTTTGATTGGTCAGGTTGAGGGCATCGACGCGGACCTGCATAAAACTCGTCACGTCATAGGTGAACGAAGCGTCCACATTCAGCGTCGACTTGCTGTAGATAAAGTCATTCATGATCGGTGAGTCGCCGTAACCAACATCAGTCGTCCCCGCCGAGATCGGATACTGCGATACATAGGCGGAACGGAACGCTGTTGAAACGCGCGCCGACCAGGCCCGGTCCTGCCAATCCTTCCCATCATAATAGACCGTAAAGTTGAACGAGCTGGGCGAGGCCCCGGACCACGGCCCGTCACCAGTCACCAGCGGAGCGGTATTAAGGATATAATGCATGCGGGAATGCAGCAGCGTGTAGTTGGCATTAACGCCGAACCCATCGTAAGGCGCCGGCAGGAAGGTCAGCTGCTGCTGATAGGTGATTTCGATGCCGTTAAGCACACCGCCTGGACCGCTGGTGTATTGCGTCACATCAACAGCGCCGTCACTGGCCAGAAACTGATGCTGATAATCTGTCAGATTGGTGTTGGCTTCCAGCGCCGCGAGAGTACCGGACGACAGGATCTTGCTGAACGTGGTGCTGTGCACCGTCTGCTGCGGCACGTCTTTGACGAACTTGGCGAAGGCCGCCACAGAAATCACAGCCCCCTTATCGAAATACCATTCATAGCCGATGTCGATGGTATTGGCGCTATAGGGCTTCAGATTGGTGTTGCCCATCGTCACGGTCGCCGTATTACTGGTATCGCTCGACGGAATGCTCATCGACGTGATCGAGGGGGCCAGCTGACCCAGTTGGGGACGGGACATCACCTTAGAGGCGCTGGCCCGCAGCATCATATCGTCGGTCAGGAAGTAGTTGAGGTTAATCGACGGCAGCAGATTGTCGTAACTGTTGGTGCTGCTGACGACATCCCCCAGGGTGCTGTGACCAGAGGCCCGAATGTCGGTGGTGGCGTAGCGCAGACCGATGTTGCCGCGCAGCTCCCGCCCCAGGATGGTGATCTCCTTAAAGTCGAGCTGCGTATAATAGGATTTATCATGCTCGCCGACCGAATAGGTCTGCCCCGATGCCGTAGTGCTGGCATAACTGTTGAGGTTTGAGACAGTGAAGTCGCCATAGTCGGTGACGCAATTACAATCAAGCTTGAAGAAGCTGCGCATCTTGGCCAGATCCGGCACAAACATGCTGGTCGTGGTACCGTCAGGAACGTTGATGCCGCGCCCGAACGGAACCGTTTTGCCCAGATCCGCCACCGAGACATTGGTGCCCTCGCCAGCGTTGATCTCGTCGATGCCGGGATTGATGACATCCTTGACCACACGCAGATAGTAGGTCGTATCAAATTCGTAGATCCGGCCCGAGAAGCCCGCCTTGAGGGTGAACTGATCACTTAAATCATAGGCCGCATTGGCTTTGAAACTGCGGAACTTATTGTTGGTCAGATAGATATAGTGGCGCAGCACCGAATAGCCTTTAACGAAATCCCAGCTCGCGGGATCGGAGGCATCAAAGCCGAGATCCACTTCCGGCATGTCACTTTCGGCGGTCGCATCGTAGATAAAACAATCCGTGCAGGTGGTGCCGTCATAGGTGCCAGAATCGAGCCGGTCAAACGACGCCAGATAACCAACCTGCGTGTTGCGCGAGGTGGACATACCAACCTGAACATCCATACGGAACTGTTCGGTAAAGTCGCGGTTGGCGTTGAACGAACCCTGTTCAAATTGCGTGGTATAATAGGCCTGATCGGCACGCGAGCTAAAATCGACATTGGCCAGCTCGAGATAGGTCGCCTGATTATTGACCACGGTTGCGGCCACCACTTTGGTGGTCGGCTTACCAAGGAACTGGATCAGTTGTGCATAGGCACCGTTAAGAGCGCTGGCGGTCGCTGCGCCTTTGGTGGTGCTGGCACCGTAGCCTTGCGTATAATAATCATACAGGCTGGCGCTCTTGGCATAGGAGCAGGTCACCTTAGCCGCAGTGGCGCTGCCGGAATTAGCCGTACACGTAGCATATTTGGTGTACGCCGCCGACAGCTTCGATTCGAAGGAGGTGATGCTGCTGACCGAGGAAGAGGATGTCAGTGACGCTGGCACCGCCGCCATCTGGGACGAGGCATTGCTGCGGTTAAGCCCGATAGAACTGACCTGATAATTGGTCGAATCCTGATAGGTGCTTGAGAAGACGCCATCGAACGAGATTTGTGTCTTGTCATCGACCTGCCACTGCACCGCGGCGGTCAGGCCAATGCGGGTCTGATAGAGATCGCGATGGTTTAGTGTCGCCAAACCTGGGATCAGCGTGCCGGAGGCCGAGCCGAGCCAGGTCGAAGCTGTCTTGCCAACGGTGCCGCCCATCAGATAGCCACGGTTACCTTGCGTTACCGTGGCATAGGCATCCGCGTTGGAGCCCGAAAGGGCTGCGCAGTAAACGCTGTTGGCGATGGAGTAGTTCGGAATGACCCCATCATAGCCATTGGCGGCGGTACCGCCGGAGCAGGACGTGCCAGTAGGTGCGGAAAAACCGGCACGCGCCAGGATCGATCCTGAGGACGGGACAATCGAACCGCTGAACACCGCCTGACGATAGAGGTAATCGCTGTAGCTTGGAGTGCGCTGATAGGAGTCGAGATATTGGTGGCGCATATTATACGCCACAGAGCCCAGCACCCCCAGCCGTCCACCGAGGAAGGTCTGCGATGCCAACCCGGTGATACGCGGATTGAAGGCCTTGCCCAATTCATAATAGGCGTTCTGTACCGAAAGGGCGAATTTATCGCCGAAATCGAACGGGTGGCCGGTCTGCAGCGAAACCGTGGCCCCCAGTGAACCTTCGTCGGTATCGGCAGCAGACGATTTCTGCACCTTCAGGCCGCTGAACAATTCCGAAGCGAAGGTATTGAAGTCGAACTGACGACTGCGGTTCGGGTTGGAACCGGAATCACTAGCCCCCGCCGTCGATAAGGCTTCCAACCCGTTCAGGGTGACGCGGGTGAAATCGGCGCTGAGGCCGCGCACCGTGATGGTGCGGCCTTCGCCGTTATCGCGGTCAACCGACACGCCGGGCAAACGCTGCAGGGATTCGGCCAGATTTGCATCCGGGAAAGCCGCAATGTCTTCCGCATTAATGGCATCGACCATCTCGGTCGAGGCACGCTTGGAATTCAGCGCGCTTTCGAGTGAGGCGCGGTAGCCGGTGACCACCACCACTTCCATATCATCCTGCGCGTAGGCCCCCGCCGCCGTACAAAGGATTGCCGCAGCAGTTCCCACAAGCATGCGCCGTAAGTTTAACAACCCATGATTGATGACAGGCGTAGCAGCTATATTTTTCGACATTGTGCATTCCCCCCTTTGGTCCCCATCGGCTAACCCGACGTTTTTATTGCAAAACTTTCATTTTGCTAAAGATACCGGTGTCATTGCCCCGCCAGACAAAATGACACCGGTGACATAGGTATGACATAAAAGTCATGTTCCCGTCCAGCGGGTCATGCATGTAAATACGCAACAGATGAGAACATTTTTTAGCCGTAATTAGGCCATCATCGCCACAACACAGTCTCCAGGTCTTGAGCCTCTCCAAGAGACTGCCAGTTTCGCAACCAATAACGCCACCAGACCCCGTCAAAACGGTGCGGACAGGGCTGTATTTTCGCGGGGCAACGCGCTAAACCGCTTAAGAACATAAAGAGTTATCGGTCGTGTTACTTTTGATAGATAATTACGACAGCTTTACCTACAATCTGTTTCATTATCTGGGGCAGCTGGGGGCTGACGTTGTGGTCAAACGCAATGACGAGCTTTCGGCCGAAGCGGCCTTAAGCCTGAAGCCGGAAGCCATTGTGCTGTCACCCGGCCCCTGCACCCCGAATGAAGCCGGCATCTGCCTGGATGTCGTCAGGAAAGCCGATGGCACTGTACCAATTTTGGGTGTGTGTCTGGGCCATCAGGCCATTGGTCAGGCCTATGGCGGCGACGTTGTGCGCGCACCGGTACCGATGCATGGCAAAATGAGCCATATTCATCATACAGATAAAAGCGTGTTCCGCGGCCTGCCCAATGATTTTCAGGCCACCCGCTATCACTCGCTGTGCATCGCCCCTGAAAGCATGCCCGATTGTCTGGAGGCCACCGCCTATAGCGAAGATGGTGTCATCATGGGTGTCATGCACAAAAGCCATCCGGTGCACGGGGTCCAGTTTCATCCCGAAAGCATTGCTTCGGAGCACGGTCATGCCCTGCTGCAGAATTTCCTGCGGCTGGCCCATCAGGTCGCCACGGCATGAGCCCGCCGGCAGACACGACAGTCCCTTCCGATGCACTGGCACCATTTCTGAAGCGGGTTATCAAGGGCGAAACCCTGTCGGCGGACGAAGCCACGACGGCCTTTGGTGTTATCCTGACCGGCAACGCCAGCGATATTCAGATCGCCGCGCTGCTCAGCGCTCTGGCCATGCGCGGCCCCACGGTGAGCGAGGTGGCGGGTGCCGCCAGCGCCATGCGCACTGCCATGCTGAAAATTCCAGCCCCCGCCGATGCGCTCGATTTATGCGGCACAGGGGGTGACGGGCTTGGCACGCTCAACATTTCCACAGCGGTGTCTTTTGTGCTGGCCAGTCGCGGCGTGCCGGTGGCCAAGCATGGCAACCGCAAAATGACCTCGAAAGCCGGCGCGACCGATGTGCTGGAAGCTCTGGGCGTCAAGGTCGACATTACACCCGCCATCGCCGAACGCTGCCTGGCTGAAGTCGGCCTGTGCTTTCTGTCGGCCCAGACCTATCACCCGGCGATGCGCTTTGTGACGCCAGTGCGCCGCGCGCTCGGCTTTCGCACCGTGTTCAATGTGCTGGGGCCACTGTCTAATCCGGCAGGGGTCAAACGCCAGCTGCTGGGTGTCTTTGCCGACAGCTGGATCAAAGATGCCGCCGAAGCGTTGCGCCTGCTTGGCACCGAAAAAGCCTGGGTGGTCCATGGTGCCGACGGGCTGGATGAAATCAGCATCTCGACCACGACCGAGATTGCCATACTGGAAAACGGCACCATCACCTATCGCACCATTGCGCCCGAGGATGCCGGATTAACGCGTGCCCCGCTGGCCAGCATTCTGGGCGGGGATGCCGCCACCAATGCCGCGGCCCTGCGCCGTCTGTTTGCTGGTGAAAAGTGCCCCTATCGCGATATCGTGCTGCTCAATGCTGCTGCGGCACTGATTGTTGCGGGCAAGACCACCACCCTTCGTGATGGTGCCGCCATCGCCGCCGCGGCGATCGACAGCGGCGCCGCCACACAAACGCTCGACAAACTGATTGCGGTGTCCAACGCATGACCATTCTCGACGATATTGCCGCCTACAAACGCACCGAGGTTGCCGCGGCCAAGGCCGCCCGCCCCCAGGCCGGGGTTGAGGCCGATGCCAAAGCCGCCGATCCGGTGCGCGGCTTTGCCGCCCGCCTTGCCGCTGCCCATGCCGCCCGCCGCGTCGGCCTGATCGCCGAAATCAAGAAGGCCAGCCCGTCCAAGGGCCTGATCCGCCCCGATTTTGATCCGCCCGCGCTGGCCCGCGCCTATGAAGCCGGCGGGGCAAGCTGCCTTTCCGTACTGACTGACACCCCGTCCTTTCAGGGTGCCCCGGCCTATCTGACCGCCGCACGCGCGGCCTGCAGCCTGCCTGCCTTGCGTAAGGATTTTCTGGTCGATCCCTATCAGGTGGCCGAAGCCCGCGCTTGGGGGGCCGATGCCATTTTGGTCATTCTGGCGATGACTGAAGATGCTCTGGCCGCCGAGCTGATGGCCGAAGCGGCCCGTTTTGGCATGGACGTGCTGGTTGAAACCCATAACCAGTCCGAGCTGGAACGGGCGCTGGCGCTGGATGCCGGGCTGATCGGCATCAACAACCGCAATCTGCACACCTTTGAAACCCGGCTTGACACCACCCTGACGCTGGCCCCGCAGGTACCGGCGGGCAAACTGGTCGTGGCAGAAAGCGGATTTTCCCGCGCCTGCGATCTGGAATTGATAGGCAAAGCCGGAGTAAGCTGCTTCCTGATCGGCGAAGGGTTGATGCGCCACGATGACGTTGCCGCTGCGACCCGCATACTGACGGAGATCGAGCTTTAGCCATGACGAAAATCTGCCGTGCCGAAGCCATTCTGGCCCCCGAACGGGAAGTCACCCCCGAGATACTGGCATCTGCCCGCCTGACCGGCATTCTTGCCGCCAAAAAGGCATGGGAGATTATTCCGCTGGCTGGTTCAATCCGCCCCTTAAAGACCGAAATCGCTATCGAGGTCAGTGAAACAGGCACCCGCATCATCGCCTCGGTCGAGGCCGATGGCGGCGGCGAGGCTTCGGCCCTGCTGGCGGCTACGGCGGCAGCGCTATGCTTTAACGATATGGCCCGCGGTACGCTGGAATCGGTCCGCCCGATCGACCAGATTGAAGAAACCGGCCAATCGGCCCCCTATCCGCGCAAACCGGCCACGCCCCCGGCCCGCCGTGGGGCCAAACCGGCCCCCGCCACCCTGATGGGTGAGGTGGTCGGGCCCAAAGCACCGGCGACCGGCAGCAGCTCGAAGCGGGAGGCATTCCGGGCCTTTATGTTAAGCCGCCATCTGCGCGCCACCGAATGGGCGAAAAAGGCCAATGTTCCGGCAGCCTTGATTTACAGCTATCTCACCGGTCGCTCGGCGTCGATTCCGCCGGATGTGCTGGCGGCGTTGGCCAAGGTGGCCAAGGTCAAACCCGACGACATGTTTAAAATTTAAATTCCGGGTTCCGCTGCACGCCTTGCTCTGCCTGTGCTACACTGGCAGTCGCAAAGGATCGCGATGGAAAGCAACGACCATTTTCTCGACGGCAAATTCCTCATTGCCATGCCCGGCATGCAGGATCCCCGTTTCGAGCGCAGTGTCGTACTGATCTGCTCACACACGCCCGAGCAGGCGATGGGCCTTATCATCAACAAACCGGTCGAAGGGTTGGCCTTTGGCGAGCTGATGCGGCGTTACGATCTGCACAGCGACGCCAATCTGCCTGACGTACCGGTGATGTTCGGCGGCCCGGTCGAGCTCAGCCGTGGCTTCTTCCTGCACAGCCCCGATTATAATGGCGGCGAAAACACCCGCATCGTCACCGAAGATTTGTCGCTAACCGCCGATGTCGATATTTTACGCGCCATATCCGAGGGGCGCGGGCCCAAGCGCTGTCTGCTGGCGCTGGGGTATGCCGGTTGGGGCGAAGGTCAGATCGAAACCGAAATGCTCGATAATGGCTGGATACACAGCGATTCCGATGCCAGCCTGGTGTTCGACAGCGAGGCCGATACGATCTGGCCCAAAGCCATCGCCAAAATGGGCGTTGATCTGTCCGGCCTGACCGGTGCGTCGGGACGGGCCTGAAATCTGCCCCCCCCAAAAAAAACGATGATACCAACATGCACGGCCGCGGTGGCCGCGCATGTGTATTTTAAAATTCGTTATTCGCGGATTTCACTGTCGGCCGCACGAAAATGCTGGGCGATAAAGTTCAGGGTTTCTTCCAGCGATAGCGGTTCGGCAAACAGGAAGCCCTGCCCCAGCGTCACACCCAACCCGGCCATGCGCGCGGCATCTTCTTCACTTTCGATACCATCGGCGATCAGGCGGTGCTTGGCCGCCACGCCGGTAAGCTGCGTTGCAACAGACGCATCGCCGCTGCCGTCACGAATAACGAAACTGCGGTCCAGCTTGACGCTGTCATACGGCACACCGTTCAGCCCCTGCAGCGGGGCCTTGCCGCAATTGTAGCAAATCGCGGTCAGACCGGCCCCTGCCGCCTTTAGCCCCGACCAACGCGCCGCATCACTGGCCGCCAGCACATCTTCGGCGGCCCCCATCAGCAACGAGCGTGGTGCCAGTTCGCCCTGACGGATCTGCGCCGCCACGAAGGCGTCGAAATCGGCTTCCTGCCACTGGCGGCGCATCGGGGTAACCTGCACAAACAGCGCCTCGGACAGCGGGAAATAGCGCTGCCATTCGGCCAGATGACCGGCGGCCCGCGCCAGCACAAAACGGCCCAGTGCTTGTACCAGTGCGGTATCAGCGGAATGGGCGATCAGATCACACGGCGCTGCCGCACCCAGGGTGGGATGACGCCAGCGCGCCTTGGCCTCGAACCCGGCGAGCGTGCGGTCGGCCAGCCGGATAATCGGCTGATAGCACAGCTCGATCTCGTCACCTTCCAGCGCCCGGCGCATTTCGTCTTCGATCCCAGCGGCATCGGCAGGCGCCATGGCTTCCAAACCGGGGGCGTAAACCTGCGCCCGGTTGCCGCCCTGAAAATGGGCCAGACGCAGCGCCACCGCGCCAGCATTGATCAGATTGAACGGATCGCGCACGCTGCGCCCATCGACCAGACCAACGCTGACCGGCGCGCGCAAGGAACGCCCGTCGATACGATAGGGCTCGGCACAAAGTTGCACCAGTTCAGCCCCCAGATCGGCGGTGGCGCCACGGGCATCGTTCATCAGCAGGGCAAAGGAATCGCCGCCAACGCGGAAGATCTGCGCCTTGCCGTGGAAACGTTTGGCCAGACGCTCGCCCAGCCGCGACAACAGCTCGTCACAGGCGCCGTCACCTTCGGTGGCACGTAAAGACTTAAAGCCGTCGATATCGACCAGACCATAGCGGATGGATTTCAGCCGCGGGCCCAACGTATCAAGCGCTTCCATCAGCGCCACCCGATTGCCCAGACCGGTCAGCGCATCGCGCAAGGTGCGGTCCATGGCGGCGGCTTCGGCTTCCTTGCGCATGGTGACATCGGCGAGCAGGCCAACGCAGCGTTCGGCACCGGCAGCGCCATTGCCCTTGGTCGCAGCCCTCAGTTCAAACCACAGATAGCGGCCATCTTCATCACGGGCGCGAAACTCGATGCGGAAAGCGTAATCGGTCTGGCGGCAGAAATCCGCGATGGCCTTTTCATAAATCGGCCGGTCTTCCGGGTGCAGACGGGCCAGCCACACCCCGGTGTGCCAGGTGTGAATGCGTCGGCCAAGACCCAGCAGCACCGCCGCCTCGCGCGACAGCACCACGGAATCGTTCTTGAAGTCGATCTCGAACACGCCCTGGAACGAGGCATCAATCGCCTCGATCGCGGCATGGGGCACGACGGGGGCCGGATTGGCCGACGGACCGTGACGCATGAAGGCCATCAGCCCGACACCCTCTCCCGCCACCAGAGCCAGAATCAGCAGCACCGCACCGGTGGCCAAAAAGCCGCCAGCAATATCGGGGGCCAACGGATTGGCACCAAAACCACCCAGTGCGGCATAGCCCGCCACCAGATTATAAAGCGCGAACATAATGGCACTGGGGGCCAGGGCGCGGGCAGCGTGCGAACCTTTGCCCGCCCAATAGACGACATAGACCGCCACGCCCATCGCCGTCGGCACCGCAAAGGTACCAATGATCGCGGTGGCCAGCGGCAGACCGAGATAGGCAGCCAGCGACATTGCCACCAGCGCATAAAGCGCCCAGATCCAATGCCGCTCAAACCGTGGCCACACCGCGCGAAGTGGCAGCAAGGTATCGACCAGCCTGAGGCCCGCGGCCATGGCCAAACCGCCAAACAGGGCTTTCAGACCATAGGGCCCACCGATCGGGGTAATCAAACTGCCATCAAACAGACCGATCGAGGTGAGCCGCATCAGAAGCAGTGACAGCAGCATCAAAGTGGCCCAACGCGGCGGTGCGTGATGGGACATGAAAGCCAAACCGCCGGCAATCGCCGCCGCCGCTGCCACCAGCCCCGCCACCGTGGCGATAAAAATCGCCATCCAGCGGTTATGGGCGGACAGCGCCGGTTCGGTCCACGACATCAGCGAGGGCGGATCTTCCGCCCCGCTCATACGCACCGCCAGTACGGCAGAAGACTGCGCCGGCAGGCCGATGCGATAGGTGCGGCGGCCATAATCGCGCACATTCTCGATGCTCACCGCCAGATTGGGGCTGGAAACTTGTAATATAGCGGGGCGCAATGGATGGGGCAGTAACGTGTAGCCCATGCCCGGCGGCTGACCGGCCTGCAAGACGCGGAACACCGGACGATTAGAAGCGTTGACCGCGGTGAAGACATACCAGCGGTCCTTGCCCCCCTCTTCGGGTTTGGCCCCATCGGGATGGTAGGCGGTCAGACGGTATTTCAGCTCGATCACCCCGACAGCACCGTCAAAGCTGACCGGCTGCGGCTGAGCCGGGGCAACGGGGGCCGTCTGGGGTGCGGCCTGAGTGGGCGCAGCCTGGGCCGTGGGGCTGGCAGCAGCTTGCGAGGGGGCCGCCACCGGACGGTTTTGCGGCATCGGCAGAGTTTCGTCCGCCACGGCCGCAGGTGCCGCAGCAGCTTTAACCACCTTACTGTGATGGGAACGCGGATAAGCCGCAGGCGCGAGCATCAGGACAGCCGCGGCCAAAGCGAGGCTTCGCCAGACAGTACGTTTACACAACCGGCTGATCATTCAGGCTTTACCGCTGATTGCAAAGTGGGCTCCACTTCCTGCGCCAAAAGCGCAAACAACACATGATCACACCATTGCCCGTTGATCCGAAGATAGGACCGGGCCAGACCTTCCTGACGGAAGCCGGCCTTGGCGAGCAGATTGCGCGAAGGCTCGTTGGTGGGCAGACAAGCTGCCTCCAACCGATGCAGACCGAGCGTCGCGAAGACAAACGGAATCAGGGCCTGCACGGCGTCGAACATAAACCCGCGACGGGCAAAAGGCTCGCCAATCCAGTAGCCCAGTGCACAACTTTGCGCGACCCCGCGCCGGACGCTGGCCAGGTTGCAGCCGCCCAGCAATGCATCGTCTTCGCGGCGGAAAACAAAGAAAGCGTAGGCGGTATCGAGCCGCGCCTCCTTGGAATAGCGCTTGAGGCGGCGGCGAAAGGCGCGTTTAGTCAACTCGTCATTGAGCCAGGACGGCTCCCACGGGGTGAGAAATTCGCGACTTTCGCTGCGCAGGGCGTTCCAGGACGGATAATCCGACATCCTTGGATAGCGCAAATAGACGTCCTGGCCAGACAGCACCGGCAACTGCCCGCCCGGAAAGGTCAGGCCGCGCATGAATGCCATCGGACCGGAAGCCTTTCTCATCCGCCCAAACTCACCTCTTAAGCTGCCCCGCCGAAACGACCGGCAAAGCTGTCATAGGATTCGAACCCCGCCGCCGGACCACTGACCGCCAGAGCCGGACGGCCCTGCATCAGACTGGAACCAAAGCGGCGCACATCGGCCACCGTAACCGCATCAAGCTTTTCGGTCAGCTCGGCGACGGTCAGCACCTTGCCATAGTGGAACATATGCCCGGCGATCATCTCGATCCGGGTGCCCGGCCGTTCCAACCCCATCAGCAGCCCCGCCTTAAGCTGGGCCTTGGCGCGGGCGACTTCTTCTTCATGGGCGGTTTCGGCCAGATTGGCCATTTCCCCGGCAATCACCGGACCGATTTCCGCAGCACCCGCCTGACTGGTGCCGGTATAAACACCGATCACGCCGCTGTCGCGGGCGCACTGGGCATAGGCGTAGATCGAATAGCACAGCCCGCGCTTTTCACGGGCTTCCTGGAACAGACGCGAGCTCATGCCGCCGCCCAATGCGGTGACATAGACCTGTGCGGCGAAATAATCGGCATCGTTCGAGGCCACACCCGGCAATGCCATGGCGACATGGGCCTGTTCCAGATCGGACAGATCACGGCTGTGACCGCCAACAAAGCGGGCCGGGGCCGGCACAGGCCCGGTACCTTCGGCCAACGTGGCAAATTTTTCTTCGGCCATGGCCAGAATGGCGTCATGGTCGATAGCCCCGGAAGCGGCCAGCACCATATCGCCCGCCCGGTAATGGCTGTGCAAATAGTCGAACAGATCGCTTTGCTGCATGGCGTTGACGGTGGCTTCTTCACCCAGCACCGGCCATCCCATCGCCTGATCGGGATAGGCCAGTTCCTGCAGCGTATCGAAAATCAGATCATCCGGGGTATCGCGGACCTCGCCGATTTCCTGCAGCACCACCTGACGTTCGCGCGCCAGTTCTTCGGTGGCATAGGTCGGGTGGATCAGGATATCGCCGAGGATATCCATCGCCAGCGGCACATCATCTTTAAGCACCCGGGCGTGATAGGCGGTCTGCTCGCGACCGGTATAGGCGTTGAGAATACCGCCCACCGCTTCGATCTCGAAAGACAATTCACGCGCCGAACGACGCTTGGTACCTTTGAAGGCCATATGTTCGAGCATGTGAGAAATACCCATCTGGGCCCGCACCTCGCAGCGCGTACCGGTATTCACCCACACGCCGACTGCGGCGCTTTCAAGCTGGTCCATCGGGTTGCTTGCTACAATCAACCCGTTGGAAAGTCGGGAAATTTTTACATTCATGAGATGGCCACTGTAGCCTCGATATGGGCGCGAACCAAGCCCGCATCGGCCGCCAGTACGGTGCAGCGTTCGGGGGCGGTCAAAATACCCTTAAGTCGTTGCGGCAATTCGGGATTTTCTCCAGTCGCTTTGACCACGGCAGGGGCAAACTTGGCCGGATGCGCTGTGGATAACACAACAACTGGTGATTTAGTCGTGGGTTTCAGCCCGTAGGCCGCGGCCATCGCCACCCCGGTATGGGGATCGATCAGCTTGCCCGTCTCGGCCTTGACGCGGGCCATGGCGGCCAGCGTGTCGGCATCGTCAAAGCGCACCGCACCATAGCGTTCGGCCAGCGCATCACGCACCGCAGTCGGCAGTGTGATTGATTTGGTGTGCGCAAAGTCGGCAAAAACTTCAGCGGTCCAGGCCGCATCACGCCCCGAAGCTTCGTACAAGGCGCGCTCGAAATTGCTCGCCACCTGAATATCCATCGAGGGGCTGAGGGTTGGCTGCGCCGACCCGGCAGCATAGATGCCGTCATTGAGGGCACGGGCCATGATGTCGTTGGCGTTGGTGGCCACCACCAGCTTTTCGACCGGCAGGCCCATGCGCATTGCCGCTTCACCGGCGAAAACATCGCCGAAATTGCCCGTCGGCACCACGAAAACCGGTTTGGCGGCCAGTTCAGCCGCGGCGGTGAAGTAATAGACCGTCTGGGCTGCAATACGGGCGAAGTTGATCGAGTTCACCGCGGTCAGCGAGACCTTATGAGCAAAATCTGTTTCACCGAACAGGGCTTTGACGATGCCCTGAGCATCATCAAAGGTGCCCTCGATCGCGATGTTGTGCACATTGGCAAAGGCCGAAGTTGTCATCTGACGACGCTGGACCTCGCTCACCCGGCCCTTGGGGTGCAGCACAAAGACTTCGATATTCTCAAGGCCGCCCAGTGCCGCAATCGCCGCAGAGCCGGTATCCCCCGAGGTCGCCGCCAGCACACAGGCTTTGCCGCCCTTTTTCTTCAGACTGCGGGCAAACAGCTTGCCTAAGATCTGCAGGGCGATGTCTTTAAACGCCAGCGTCGGGCCATGATAAAGCTCTAGCAGATGCAGACCGGGGGCAATCTCGGTCAGTGGTGCGATCCGCTCGTCATCAAAACCGGCATAGGCCGCCTTGATGTCAGCGGTCAGCTCCCAATCAGCATAGGAATCACCGGTCAGCCGCTCCAGCACGGTGCGGGAAACCTTCCAGTAAGGCTGACCGGCGAAGGCAGCGATTTCCTCCGGGCTGAAACGCGGCCAGATGTTGGGCAGATATAATCCGCCATCGGGGGCCAGGCCTGCCAGAAGCATGTCGGCAAAGGACAGATGCGGGGCCCGCCCGCGCGTGCTTACATAATGCATGGGAAATAACCGAGAGTTGCTGCGCCACGAATTTCGAGGCCGCACGATATTAGATGGGAACCCAGATTAAAAGAGATGGCCATGGCCGCCATACGCCCCGCCGATATACAGCCCGGCATAGAGCAGGAGCCACAATAAAATGCCGAAATGCCAGAACCAGGCCGCCGCTTCAAAGCCGAAATGGCCTTTTACGCGGAAATGCCCGGCGATGGCCCGCACCAGCGCCACGCCTAAAAAGACCGTTCCTAAAGCCAGATGGACGCAGAAACTGCCCATGATGAGGATGAAGAGCGAGCCATAGATTGCCCCCGGGCTACCGATCACCGCGATCAGATTAATGTGGGCCGGATCGGTCAGCGGCATGAAGACCGCATGGTTAAAGCCAAATCCGAATGGCAGATGAGACAAATCGCCGATCAGCAGCGCCAGCCCCGCCGCCGCCAGAAAGACGCTTACCCCCAGTGCCTGCACGG
Source organism: Micropepsis pineolensis (assembly GCF_055392125.1). Classification (NCBI taxonomy): domain Bacteria; kingdom Pseudomonadati; phylum Pseudomonadota; class Alphaproteobacteria; order Micropepsales; family Micropepsaceae; genus Micropepsis; species Micropepsis pineolensis. The sequence goes on along the minus strand of NZ_AP042408.1, from coordinate 1,093,414 downwards.
TGCCGCTTTTATGACCCTGCGATATGGCCCTGCGGGCCCACACCACAGTGGTGGCCGACAGCAGCAGCACAAACAGCGCCAAAAACGGCAAATGCCAAGGATCGTCAGGGTGAATGCCGACGGGCGGCCAGCCCCCCTGAGCCTCGGCCGACAGCGCGACATCAAGATAGACCCATAACAGAGCGCCGAAATAGACCGCCTCGATCAGCATGACCAGCGCCATGGCAAAGCGTAAGGACAGCTTCACCACCGGGCTGAGTTCGTTGGCATGCACCGATTCGGCGACCATATCGCGCCACCAGCCCATCAGCGTGAAGGCCAGCAGCACCGCCCCGCCCAGACAGATAAAACGGCAGATGAACGGCGGCAGGCCGAAAAAGTCGATGCCGGTGTTGAGCCACAGCACCCCGCCCAGCGCGATGATGAAAGTGCTGAGCCCGCCCAGAAATGGCCACGGGCTTGGTTCGACCAGATGATAATCGTGTTTGACGTTCATCGGCCCTTCCTAGCGTATTTTGGGCAATTCGTCGAAGGTCTGATAGGGCGGCGGCGACGACAGGGTCCATTCCAGTCCCTCGGCTGCATCCCACGGATTGATCCCGGCCGGGCGACGGTGGACAAAAGCCAGCGCCAGCGCCAGTGGAAACAGGATCTGTGCCACCGCCAGCAATTCGCCGCCCGTCGAGGCAATGCGGTTCCACCCGGCAAAGGCCGCCGGATAGTCGGCAACGCCACGCGGCATCCCCGCCAGCCCCAGAAAAAACATCGGGAAAAACGCCATATTGGCCCCCACCAGCGTGAGCCAGAAATGCAGCTTGGCCAAAAGCTCGCTATGGCGACGGCCGCTGAACTTGGCAAACCAGAAATAGCAGCCGGCGAACCCGGCAAACAGCGTCGGCAGGGTGAACAGGTAATGCCAGGCCGCGATCTCGTAAGCGGTGCCGTGCAGCAAGGTGCCCGCCCCGCCACTTTCCACCATGGTGGCCAGCGCCCCCAGGGTGAAGATGGGCAGAAAACCCACCGCCCACAGCATGGGCGAGGTCAGACGGATCGCCCCACCCCACAATGTGTTGACGAGGGAAAACACCACCACCCCCATCGGCACCATCACCGCCAGCCCCACGACCAGAAAGAAGGCCCGCGCATCAACGCTCAAACCTGCCGTCACCAGATGCTGGCCCCAGCCCATCAGCCCGATCAGCGCCATGACGATCAGGGTATAGGCCAGAGAGAGGCGCGACATCAGCGGCCGGCCCGCAAAGGCGGGAATGACATGACCAACCATGCCGATACCGATGATCAGCCCGACCATCCCGGCGCTGTGACCGAAGAACCAGAACAGATGCTGGTAAATCACCGGATCACCGCCGCCAGACGGATTATAGAACGTGCTGCCGAAATGGCGGTCGAGCAGCAGCATGAGCTGACCGGCATTAAACACCGGCAAAATGATAAGCATCAGAAACGCCGCCGTCAGCCCGGCCCACGCCATCAACGGCATTTTCCGCAGGCTCATGCCGGGGGCACGCATGTTGAGGATGGTGGCGATCAGCGTGATCGCAGCCAGAACCATCGACAGCGAGGCCATAAACAACGCCGCCATCACCAGATCAACGCCGGGGCCGGGCGCACCATAGCTCGACAGCGGCGCAATCATCTGCCAGCCGGTTGCAACGCCCAGACCATCGGCATCGCCCGGCACCGAAAAGGAAAAGGCAAACAATCCGAAGGCAAAGGGTAAGAGCCAGAACGCCAGATTACCAATCCGCGGAAAGGCCAGAGCGGGCGCACCGATCATCAGCGGTACCAGCCAGATGGCAAAGCCGACCGCGGCGGGCAAAGCCGAGAAGAACAACATGATCAGGCCATGGCCGGTGGCGTAAACCGCATAGTCGCGCGCATCGGAAAAATGCGAAAGCCCCGGCGCCGCCAGCTCGGCCCGCATTGAATAGGCCAGCGCCCCGCCGACCAGCCCGGCAAACAAGGCGAACAGCAGGAACATCACACCAATGTCACGATGATTAGTGGCATAGAGAAACCGCCGCCAGCCGCGGGGAAAATCCTCGGGCACACCGGATGCGCCAGCTTCATTCGTCATCGCCATAAGCCTCGATTAGAGCAACGCGCACAAAAGTGCAGGCGGTTTTGCACATAAAGTTGCGACAAAACAAAAAGCCAGAGTCACGGGGTGACCGCATTTGAATATCCGTCGCTCTAATGTCCAGATCCAGGCAGTGTCGCCGGGGTTGCGGCGTCGTTATAACGCTGATACGCCCACGACAACCAGCCGCGATATTCGACATCGGAAACGACCTTGACCGCGATCGGCATGCCACCGTGGCGCGAACCGCAGAATTCCGAGCATAACCCATAATAAATGCCTTCGCGCATCGGCTTAAACCAGACGGTGTTGATCCGTCCCGGCACAGCATCGATGTGCAGTCCCAGCGCCGGCGCAACCCAGGAATGGATCATATCGGCACTGGTGATGCGCAGGGCGATCACCTTGCCCACCGGCACCACCAGCGGCGCATCGGCGGCAAACACATAAGGCTGCTGATATTTTTTTGCCGTCGCGGCATCGAGCAGCTGGGAATCAAAGCGGAAATCGCCGTCTTCAAGATAGTCATAGGTCCAGCCACCGGTCTTGCCGATCACCGCAATGGTCAGATCAGGCTGCGGCCCCACCGCCGCCGCAGCAATCAGTTTCAGCGCCGGAATGGCCATCAGCACCAGCATGACCGCCGGAATACCGATCCAGGCGGCCTGCAGCAGCGGATTGTCCCGCGCCGTGCGCGCCACCGGGTGCCAGCGATGGGAATAGCGGATCAGCGCCCAGCCGATCAGCAGCACCACCAGCGCAAATACGCCCAGCGCCACAAAAAGGAACAAACGGTTGAGATCGGCCAGCTGAACCATCAGGGGGCTGGCGGCATCGGGCAAGCCGGTTTGCCAGTCCTGTGGCGGCAGCGGCTGCACCGGTTGCAGCGGATTGGGCACCGCGAACCCGGCGGCCGCACCATTGGCCAGATCTGGCTTGCCCATCAGCATAGACGCACCTGAAAATTGCATATCGTAATCACACAACTCTTAACATCGGCCACAATATCGTATCAACCGCGCTTCTGGATTGCGGCATATGGCTCGGACGGCGTATTCGTTAGACATACGCCGTTCCGCCCACAACAGGATAGCCACCATGACCGCCGATCTGTTTTTTTCCCGATCCGCCCTGGACCACCCCCGTATTGAGGCCCTGGTCAGCGAGGCGTTGCAGAATGCCGACGATGGCGAATTGTTCCTGGAACAGCGCCACAGCGAATCATTTTACTTCGATGATGGTCGCTTAAAATCGGCGGGTGCCAACACGGTGCAGGGTTTTGGCCTGCGCGCCGTGTGTGGCGAGGCCACCGGCTATGCCCATTCGACCGAACTGGACGAAGCCGCCATCCGCCGCGCCGCCGATACCGTGCAGGCCGTGGCCCGCGGCTATACCGGCACGACCGCACTGGCCCCGGTCCGGCATCAGACGCAGCTTTATCCCGCCATCAACCCGATGGACACAGTCCCGTTTGAGGTCAAGGTCAAACTGCTGGCCGAGATGGATGCCTATGCCCGGGGCCGCGATCCGCGCGTGCGGCAGGTCTCCTGCTCACTCAGCGGTGAATGGCAGGCGGTGAACATCTTACGCGCCGGTGGTGAAAGCTTCAGCGATATCCGCCCGCTGGTCCGCATCGGCGTCTCGGTCGTGGTGGAAGAAAACGGCCGACAGGAAAGCGGTTCATATGGCGGTGGCGGCCGCGCCGGATATGAAACCTTCATCGCAGAAGGCTACTGGAAGGCGGCGGTGGATGAGGCCTTACGTCAGGCGGTGGTCAATCTGTCATCGGTCCCTGCCCCGGCTGGCGAAATGAGCGTGGTGCTCGGCCCCGGCTGGCCCGGCATTTTACTGCATGAAGCGGTCGGCCACGGGCTGGAAGGCGATTTCAACCGCAAGGGCACCAGCGCCTTCTCCGGTCAGATCGGCCAGCGCGTCGCCGCCCCCGGCGTCACCGTGATTGATGATGGTACCATTGCCGACCGGCGCGGCTCGCTCAATTTCGACGATGAAGGCACGCCGACATCCCGCACCGTGCTGATCGAAGACGGCATTCTGAAGGGCTATATGCACGACCGTCAGAACGCCCGGCTGATGGGGCACCAAGCCACTGGCAACGGGCGACGGGAAGCCTTCTCCTCGATGGTGATGCCGCGCATGACCAACACCTTCATGCTGGGCGGTGACAGGGACCCGGCGGAAATTCTCAGCAGCGTCAAGGACGGCATTTACGCGGTGAATTTCGGCGGTGGACAGGTCGATATCACCTCGGGCAAATTCGTTTTTTCCTGCACCGAAGCCTATCGCATCGAAAACGGCAAACTGGCGCAGCCGATCAAGGGGGCCACGCTGATCGGTAACGGCCCCGACGCCCTCACCCGGATTTCCGCCATCGGTAATGATCTGGCGCTCGACAAGGGTGTCGGTACCTGCGGCAAGAATGGCCAGTCGGTTCCGGTCGGCGTTGGCCTGCCGACATTGCGGCTGGATGGCCTGACGGTTGGCGGAACAGCGGCATGAGCAAACCCTGGTTCCGCCCCAAGCGTTACGGTTATGGCGCAGGGCTGCCGATCTGCTGGCAGGGATGGGCGCTGTTAGTGGGTTTTATCGCCTGTATAGAAGGGAGCATTCCGCTCAGTTTCTGGTTACTGCCGTCATCACAAGCGCTGATGCTCGCCATTCCCGTCATCCTCGCGATAACGGTTGCCTTTGTGCTGATCGTCCGTGCGAAAACCGATGGCGGCTGGCACTGGCGCAACGGGAGCAAAAGCTGATGAACGTCTGCAAAATCCTGACGCCGGATCAGTGGAACGATATTCAGGGTCAGGTGCATTTTCCCGGTACGCCGCTCGATCAGGCCGACGGCTTCATCCATTTGAGCACACCCGAACAGGTGGCTGGCACCCTGCAGCGTTTTTATGCCGATACGCCTGCCGTCATCGTGCTGACCATCGACTGCGATCTTCTGGGGGATGGGCTGAAACTGGAAGAAGCCCACGGCCAGCGGTTCCCGCACTTCTACGGGGCGCTGCCGCTTTCTGCCGTGATCCGGGCCGAGGAACGCCAGCGCGGCACCGGCTGGCCGTCATAAGCCAGCCAGATTGCCCGAAGTCTTGTTAGCCTAATTATCGTTCAGGCCCTGAATGCGCACATAAACCAGCGCGAAAATGCTACCCCTGCCATCTTTGGCGGGCCTAACCGTCACGATATGCTGGTCATGCTTGGTGCCGGCTTTAAGCACAATGCCGTCAGAGTGGTCGCCACGGCAGTCGAGCTGGTCACCACCCGTGTGCCGGTCATTGTCGTCGTCATCATCCACACCGGCACCGGACTGGCTGGCCGCCGAGCAATCATATACCGGACCATATTGGCCAAGGGACTGACGATAAAACGCCGCCACCTTTTGCGACGGATCTGCTGACGCAAAATTGGCCACCACCACTTTCATGCCAGCCTTGCCGAACATCGCCGAAATATGGGCGTCATCATTATCGTCGTCGTCATCATTATCGTTTTGCCGGGCCGTGGCACCGGTATAGACCGGCAAGCCGATATCGGCGACATCGGCGGTGTTGCTGACGTTGAAATGCATATTGGGCAGAACGGACCGCACCGTAGTGAACAGGCTGTAGCCCACCAGTACAGACAGACAGACGAACAGAAAGACACCGAGCAACGCCAGCAAAAGCGATCGTGCAATGGGGCGGTGCGGCTGATACGGCGATGACGGCATAGGAAACCTTTACAGCTTGCGAACAGATGGTGACGATAGCACTGTCTGCGCGAGCCTTCACTATTTTCCCTTAAAGCCATTTATGCATGCCTTGCCATGCAGCAGGCGCATAGCCCCAGACAAGCGATAGGGTCATTTTCAGCCCAGATGCTGCCACAGGATCATCACGCCCAGCCCTGTCAGCGCGATACCAGCGGCGATTTCAGCAAAGCGGCCGAATTTGGCCCCAATCAGTCGGCCAATCAGCATCCCACCCGACGACATCAGAAAAGTCGTCAGACCGATGGTGCAGGCAATAACGATAATGTTGACCTGAAGCAGCGCCAGCGAAACGCCCACCGCCATGGAATCGAGGCTGGTACCAACCGCAGTGACCAGCAGAACCGCCAAAGAACTGCCTTTGGCAGACTTTTCCGGTCCGTCAGCGATGGCCTCGTAAATCATGTGCAGACCGACCGCGGCAAGCAACGCAAACGCAATCCAGTGGTCGATGGCACTGACAAAGGTGCTGGCCGCCACCCCGGCAGCCCAGCCGATCAGCGGCGTTACCGCTTCGACCAGCCCGAAAACCGCACCGGTGCGCAAGGCTTCCTGCAATCGTGGACGACCCAGCGCCGCACCGCGGCCCACGGATACCGCAAAAGCATCGACCGACAAACTGAGCGCCAGAACCGTGATGGTAAGGGGGGACATCATCGCCAAACTTAAAATGCGGACAAACCGACCGGGTGCACCACCCCCTTGTCCGGGCAAGGGCATGCACCACGGTCTGGCCGGGCCTTTCGGCTGATCGCGCCATATGCCGCAAGGCATAAGGATGTTGACGCGACCCCGCATATCACAAATGCGGTGGCTACTCCCCGATAGCTTGGGTTTTAATCAGACGGCCGGGGGCTGTCAAATCCCCACAGCCGTCCAGGGTAATGGGATGGTTAAAGAAAATCATACTCTTTGAACATACAGCTCGGGCAATGCTTCCAGGCACCGTGGAATTTCTCCAGCAGCATCTCGGCCCGGGTCTGACCGCGTTCAACCATCTCGAACAGGGAATCCAAGAATGTCTCCTCGGTATTGCCCTGAGGGCCAACCACGGCCCGACGGCGCAAACCGCCAGCCGAAATCTCCAGCATCTGCTGGGCGATATCCCGCAAACTGCCCCCACGGAACGGTGTCTTAAACCCAAGACGTGCCACAGAATCCCGCATGGCCTGACGTTCTTCCGCCGTCCAGTCCTTGACCAGATCCCACGCGGCATCCAGCGCGGCCTGATCATAGTAAATACCAGTCCACAATGCGGGCAGGCGGCAGACCGTGCGCCACGAACCACCATCCGCCCCGCGCATTTCAAGAAACTTCTTTAAACGCACTTCGGGAAAAATGGTGGTGAGGTGATCAGCCCAGTCGGCCATCGACGGCACAATGTCCTTCACCTCAGGAATTTTGTGATCGAGGAAATCGCGGAAGCTTTTGCCGGAAACGTCAATATATTTGCCGTCGCGATAGACGAAATACATCGGCACATCGAGCACGTAATCGACATAGCGCTCGAAACCAAAACCATCCTCGAAAGCAAAGGGCAGCATCCCGGCCCGTTCGTTATCGACATCGGTCCAGATATGGGCGCGATAGGATAAGAAGCCACTGTCCTTACCTTCGCGGAACGGCGAGTTGGCGAACAAGGCGGTCGCCACCGGCTGCAACGCCAGTCCGACGCGGAACTTTTTCACCATGTCGGCTTCAGACGAAAAATCGAGATTGACCTGAATGGTGCAGGTACGCTGCATCATCTCGTGACCATAGCCACCGACCTTGGGCATGTAATCGCGCATGATGGCGTAGCGGCCCTTGGGCATCCACGGCATCTGATCGAGCCGCCAGTCCGGCGCATAGCCCAGACCAATCGCCCCGATACCGATCTTTTCGGCAACCTCTTTGACCTGCTGTTGATGGGTATGCACTTCCTTGCAGGTTTCATGAATGCTTTTCAGCGGCGCACCGGAAAGCTCGAATTGCCCGCCCGGTTCCAGACTGATCGACGCGCCGTTCTGCGTCAGGCCGATGATATTCTCGCCTTCCCGCACCGGCTCCCAGCCATAGACGCGCATACCTTCCAGCAACGCCCGGATACCCGGCATGCCTTCATATTCCAGCGGCAGATAGGTCTTGCGGTCATAAACGAATTTTTCGTGCTCGGTGCCGATGCGGAAATTTTCCGGCGCACGGCTGCCCGACGCAAGATAGCGCACCAGATCATCACGGGATTCGATCAGACCACCGGCGGATTGGGGTATGGACATAAGACCTCCAGACAGGAACCAACGCCGGTCGCGCCGGGCCGGGCATCGCTCTCAATATCATTTTCGCACCACTCAAAAGGGAAAAAATCTACTTTTCTCTTCTGGTCGCGCGCCATACCCACACAGAGTATGTGTAAATTCGACTAAATTACTTTGTCCTATGTAGGGATAGAACCGCCCGTTAACAAGTCACCAATCGCCCATAACCGACTGCCAAACCGCAAGGGCTGCCAACCCGGCCGTGTCGGCCCGCAAAATACGGGGTCCCAATGTCACCGCTGTGACGAAGGGTAAGGCCCGAAGCGCCGCCCGTTCGGCCGGGTCAAACCCGCCTTCAGGGCCGATAAACACCGCCCAGCGGCGGGGAGCACCAGCAGCCTTGGCCAGCGCGGCCGCAATCGGTGCCGCATCGCCGCCTTCGTCGCAAAATAAAATCTGCCGGTCTTCAGGCCAGTGCGCCAGCAGCTTGTCAAAATCCGCCGCTTCGCGCACCACGGGCACCGAAACCCGACCGGATTGCTCGGCGGCCTCGATCGCGTTGGCGGTCATCCGCTCGACATTGATGCGGCTGACAATGGTGCGCCGGGTCATCATCGGTTGCAGAACCGCAACGCCCAGCTCGGCCGCCTTCTGGGTCAGATAATCCGCCGGAGTTTTCTTGATCGGCGCAAATACCAGCCACAGATCGGGTACGCCGGATTGCGCCAGGGTCTGCTGCAGAGGATCCAGCACACAACCACGCTTTGTAATGGTGCGTATTTCCGCCAGCCATTCGCCATCACGGCCATTGAACAGACTGACCCGATCACCGGTCACTGCCCGGAGCACGTGCAGAAGATAATGCGTCTGGGCGTCGGACAGAGTAACCTCAGCCCCGCCCATAAGATCCGATTCGACATAAAGGCGGGTTTTCCCGCCCGGTTCCGTCAGTTCCTTGGCCATATCCACACTATGGAAACAATGTCCGACCACTCGCAAGCCCCAATTTCCCCCACGATCCCGGCTGACGCTGTCAGCCAGAGCTGGGTCGAACGCATGCCAAAGCCATGGCAACCCTATCTGCGGCTGATGCGGCTGGACCGGCCGATCGGAACCTGGCTGTTGTTCTGGCCCTGCGTTTTCGGTCTGGCCCTGGGGGCGGCCGCCCAAAGCCGCCCCTTCGGCGAGCTTAAGGATATCTGGTATCTGCTGCTGATGGCAGTCGGCGCCATCGTCATGCGCGGGGCCGGTTGTGCCTATAACGACGTTGTGGATCGCGATATTGACGGCGCGGTGGCCCGCACCGCAGCCCGGCCCATTCCCTCGGGCGCGGTTAGTGTCAAAAAGGCGTTGGCGTTTGTCGGTCTGCTGTGTCTGATTGGTCTGGCCATCCTGCTGCAATTCAACCGCACCGCCATCTGGCTTGGCATCGGCTCGCTGGTGCTGGTGGCGGCCTATCCATTCATGAAGCGCATCACCTGGTGGCCACAGGCCTGGCTTGGGCTGACCTTCAACTGGGGTGCGCTGCTCGGCTTTGCCGCGGTAACCGAACAGCTCGATGTCGCCGCGCTTTATCTCTATGCCGGGCTGTTCTTCTGGACGCTGGGCTATGACACCATCTACGCCCATCAGGACAAGGAATATGATGCCCTGATCGGTGTCCGATCCACCGCCCGCCGACTGGGCAGCGCCAGCCCGCAGTGGATACTGGGTTTCTATGCTGGTGCCTTCATGCTGATCCTGGCCGCAGGCTTTACCGAACATATCGGCTGGCCCTTTATTGTCGTGATGCTGGCTGCCGGGGGCCATCTGTTATGGCAACAACGACAGCTCGACATTGACAATCCCGCGCTTTGCCTGAAGCTGTTCCGGGCCAACCGTGATACTGGAGCGCTGATCGCCATAGCCCTGGCGCTATCGACCTGGATCGGATAGCGGCAAGGATAAAGTGGCGGTGATGATGAATTATGCGCGTTTCATTGAAGAAAACACATCCATCGGCACCCCACCGCTGGTACCGGAAATTCGCCTGCATCTGGCGACCGAGGTCATCCCACTGTGGCGTCAGATCGAAACCGAAACTGGCATAACCAACCCGCCACCACCCTATTGGGCCTTTGCCTGGGCGGGGGGGCAGGCGCTGGCACGCTATCTGCTCGACCATGCGGATATTGTTGCTGGCAAAAACGTGCTCGATTTTGGTGCTGGCTCGGGCCTGATCGGTATCGCTACGGCCAAAGTCGGTGCGGCAAAGGTGCTGTGCGCGGATATTGATCCCTTTGCGGATGCCGCGACCGACGCCAACAGCCGCCTCAACACGGTCACCACCATTACCACCGCTGACAATGTCATCGGCCAAAGCGGCTGGCAGGTCATCCTTGTCGGCGACATGTGTTACGAGAGGCCACTGGCTGAAAGCCTGCTGCACTGGTTGCGCGGAGAAGTCGCCAAGGGGACCACGGTGCTGATCGGGGATCCCGGTCGTAATTATTTTCCAAAGGTCGGCGTCGAGAAGCTGGCCGACTATACCGTAGCAACACCGCGCGACCTGGAAGACCGTGACGTGCGGCAAACCGGCGTGTTTCGCCTCTTGCGGGAATAAGCACAATTTCCGCGTCACAAAAGCCGCATCCTGTCCTGATTTTACAGTTGGCAGCGCAGTAAAATTTCGCCACTATGCCTTTTTTTCAGGCCTGCCTTTCCGATGAGCAGAATCGCAAATGTGGCAGCGCTTAAAAAGGGTGCAAAGGGGTAAAGAGTATGGCGGGTATTATCGAGGATCCGGAAGCCGAACAACATGACCTGAAGCGGGCATTGGGGCCAATCCACCTCATCGCTTTGGGCATCGGCGCCGTGATCGGGGCTGGTATTTTTGTAATCACCGGCCATGCCGCTGCCAGTTTTGCCGGTCCTGCCGTGGTGTTTTCGTTTGCCATCGCCGGGATCGGCTGCCTGTTTGCCGGACTGTGCTACGCCGAATACGCCTCGATGATCCCGGTGGCGGGCAGCGCCTATACCTACACCTACGCCACCATGGGCCGCTTCATGGCTTGGTTCATCGGTTGGAACCTGGTGCTGGAATATCTGGCGTCGGGTGCCACCGTTGCGGTTGGCTGGTCGGGCTATTTCAACGACTTCCTGCGCTCGGTAGGTCTTGCCCTGCCGCAGCACCTGTCAGCCGCCCCCCTCTGCGTTGCCACCGACCCGCACTGCTCGACCTATCAGCCCGGCATCAGCGCCGTGCAGGCTGCCGCCCATATCGGTTTCACCGGCAATTTCATCAATTTACCGGCTGTGCTGCTGGTTTTGGCGATGACCGTGGTGCTGATCACCGGCGTCAAACAATCGGCCAAATTCAACAACGCCATGGTGGCGCTGAAACTGGTCATCGTACTTTTGGTCATTGCCGTTGGCCTGCCCCATGTCGTCGCCGCCAACCACACCCCTTTCATCCCGGCCAATACCGGGCAGTGGGGTAGCTTCGGCTGGTCGGGCGTGTTGCGCGCCACCGGCGTGATCTTCTTCGCCTATATCGGTTTTGATGCGGTTTCGGTTGCCGCACAGGAGGCCAAAAATCCGCAGCGCGACGTACCGCTCGGCATTCTCGGCTCGCTGGTGCTGTGCACCGTGCTCTATATGATCATGGCCTATGTGCTGACCGGCATCGCCAACTACAAAGACCTCGACGTGCCCCACCCGGTGGCCATGGCAGTGGAATCCCTGCCCGCCACGGCGTGGCTGGCCCCCTTCGTCAATGTCGGTGCCATTGTCGGCCTGGCCTCGGTGGTGCTGGTGCTGTTGATGGGCCAGTCGCGCATTTTCTACGCCATGGCGCGTGACGGGATGATCCCGAAGCTGTTCGGCGAAATTCACCCCAAATACCGCACACCGTGGAAAAGCTCGATCGTCACCAGCATTTTCTGCGCCTTTCTGGCCGGGCTGTTCCCCATCGACATCCTGGGCGAACTGGTTTCGATCGGCACGCTGCTCGCCTTTGTTATCGTCTGCCTGGGTGTGATGATTTTGCGCATCTCCAGACCCGAGCTGACCCGCCCTTTCCGTACCCCGCTGGTCTGGTTAGTGGCACCGGGCGGCATTGTGACTTGCAGTGCGATGATGTACTGGCTGCCGATTGATACATGGCTACGTCTGGTGGTGTGGACCATCATCGGCGTAATCATTTATTTCGCCTACAGCCGGCGTCACGTCAAAGCCCCGCGCTGGTCGCTCAAAGAAGATGCCGCCGAATAACCTCAACACTCATAGCGTGAAAAGAGCCGAGTAATGGCTAATACCGATGAAGCGGGTGATTTAACCCAGCCCGATCCTGTCGTTGCCAACGAACTCAGTCTGCACCGGGCACTTGGCCCGGTCAGTCTGATCATGATCGGGATCGGTTCGGTCATTGGGGCCGGTATTTTCGTGGTGGCAGGGACCGCCGCCGCCCAACATGCCGGTCCGGCGGTTCTGCTTTCCTTTGCCATTGCCGCCTTTGGCTGCCTGCTGGCGGGGCTGTGCTATGCCGAATTTGCCTCGATGATCCCGGAATCGGGCAGTTCTTACACCTATGCCTATGCCACCATGGGCCGGTTCATGGCCTGGTTCATCGGCTGGAACATGGTGCTGGAATATCTGGCATCGGGTTCGACCGTGGCGGCGGGCTGGTCGGGTTATTTCGTCAGTTTCTTAAGCCATTTCGGACTGGTCATTCCGCCCGAATTCACCAACGCCCCCTTAGCCGGAACCGGGCTGGAGGCGTTGCACTTCACTGGCGCCATCATCAACCTGCCAGCGGTGGCGCTGATTTTTGCGCTGACGGCGTTTCTGCTCACCGGGGTCAAGGAATCCTCGCGCTTCAACGACATCATGGTCTTCATCAAGGTCGGTGTCGTGCTGCTGGTGATCTGCTTCGGGCTGGGCTATGTCCGCTCCGAACACCTGACCCCCTTCATCCCGCCCAATACTGGCCACTGGGGCCATTTCGGGCTGTCGGGCGTGCTGGCCGCATCGGGCATCATCTTCTTCTCGTTTGTCGGGTTTGAAGCGGTATCCGTCGCGGCACAGGAAGCCAAAAACCCGCGCCGCGACATCCCCATCGGCATTCTGGGCTCGCTGTTCATCTGCACCATTCTGTACATGCTGATGGCGCTTGTGCTGACCGGCATTTCCGACTGGCATCAGCTGGATGTCGCCAATCCGGTTTCCTATGCCATCAACAAGATTCCGGGCCTGCACTGGCTGGTGCTGCCGATCGATGTCGGTGCCATCGTCGGGCTGGCGTCAGTGACCTTTGTTTCGCTCTATGGTCAGTCGCGCATCTTCTACGCCATGGCGCGTGACGGCTTTCTGCCGCCGGCATTCGCCAGAGTTCATCGCCGCTATCGCACCCCCTATTACGGCACCATCATCACCAGTGCCTTTGCTGCGCTGCTGGCGGCGATTTTCCCGCTCGACATTCTGGCCGAGCTGGTCTCGGTCGGCACCTTGCTGGCCTTCATCGCAGTCTGTGTCGGCGTTATGATCCTGCGCGTTACCGCGCCCAAGGCCCGCCGCAGCTTCCGCATCCCCTTCGTCTGGGTTATTGCCCCGCTCGGCACCTTTGTCTGCGCCGGGATGATGGTCAGCCTGTTCTTCTCCTCGCCGGACACGCTAAGCCGTCTGGTGATCTGGACCGTGATCGGTGTAGCGATCTATTTCGCCTATGGCTTCCGCCATGCCGCCCCGTCCAAGTGGCAAGTCAAGAACGAGGAATGAGCCGTCAAAGCATCTTCGTCTGATACTTTAAGGGGGGCCAAAAGCCCCCTTAGTTTTTAGGTCTGGGCGGTGTAAACAGGATCGACACAAACCGGGAGATGGGCATGAGCTACCGTTCCTTGCGGGATTTTATCACCACGCTGCAAGAGGCCGGCGAGCTGGTCCGCATCGCCGAGCCGGTCGCCACCCATCTTGAGATGACCGAAATACAGACCCGTGTGCTGGCCAGTGACGGCCCGGCGCTGTTATTCGAAAAACCGGTGCTGCCCGATGGCACCATCAGCCCAATCCCGGTGCTGACCAATCTGTTCGGCACGGTCAGGCGTGTGGCCATGGGGGTCACCTTTGGCGGCAAAGCGCGCGAAACCGCCGCCAGCCTGCGCGAGGTCGGCGAGATGCTGGCCGAAATGCGCCAGCCCAAACCGCCCAAGGGCTTTGGCGAAGCCATTGAAATGTGGCCGATGGCAAAGACCGCGCTGGCAATGCGGCCCAAAACTGTGGGCCGCGCCCCCTGCCAGCAGATTGTGCTTAAAGGGGACGAGATTGATCTGGGCCGCCTGCCGATTCAGGGCTGCTGGCCGGGCGAACCCGCCCCGCTGATCAGCTGGCCGCTGGTGATTACCCCCGCCGACGAGAGCGAGCCCGTCAATCTCGGCGTCTATCGTATGCAGGTGCTGAACCGGAACCAGACCGTGATGCGGTGGCTGGCCCATCGCGGCGGGGCGCAGGCCTTTGCCCGCTGGAAAGAAAACCATAGCGGACCAATGCCGGTGGCGGTGGCGCTGGGGGCCGATCCCGGCACCATTCTGGCCGCGGTAACGCCGGTGCCGGAAACCCTGTCGGAATATCAGTTCGCCGGGCTGATCCGGGGCGCACGGGTCGAACTGGCCGATTGCCTGACCCAACCCTTGCAGGTGCCTGCCGAAGCCGAAATTATTCTGGAAGGCACCGTGTCGGATGAGGTGCTGGCCGAAGAAGGCCCCTATGGCGACCACACCGGTTATTACAATGCGGTCGAGCGTTTCCCGGTCTTCACCGTGACCGCGGTCACCATGCGCAAGGACCCGATCTATTTAAGCACCTTCACTGGCCGCGCCCCCGACGAACCATCGATAATGGGGGCGGCGCTCAACGAGATGTTTATTCCGCTGATCCAGCAGCAGTTCCCCGAGATCGTCGATTTCTGGCTGCCGCCCGAGGGCTGCAGCTATCGCATCGCCATTGTGTCGATCAAAAAAGCCTATCCCGGCCATGCCAAGCGCATCATGATGGGGGTGTGGTCGTATTTGCGCCAGTTCCTCTACACCAAATGGGTCATCGTGGTGGATGACGACATCCATGTGCGCGACTGGAAGGATGTCATGTGGGCGGTTGCCACCCGGATGGACCCGGCCCGTGATATCACTTTGATTGAAGGCACACCGATTGATTATCTCGACTTTGCCTCGCCCGAAAGCGGGCTGGGCTCGAAGATCGGGCTTGATGCCACCAACAAGATGGTGCCGGAGGTTCACCGCGAATGGGGCACCAAACTCGCCATGGACCGGAATGTTATCGAGGCCGTGAATGAAAAATGGTCCCGCCTCGGCCTGCCCGGGGACGGAAAACCCATCTGGAAATAAATCTTCCTCTCCCCTTAATCTACCTATAATTCATATTGGGGTGGATAAATACTAGGCTGGGGGCCTGCATCATGCGCCTGTTAAATTTGACCTGCTGGGCGGCAATCGTTCTGGCTGCAGGAACCGTGGCGGTCAGAGCTGAGGATGTCACACCGTCGTGCCAGCTGCACCGTCAAGCCGATCTTGATATGTATGCTGACACTCTTGGTCGCCCGGCAATACCAGTCGATATCAACGGAAACAGAAAGACGTTTTTGATCGATACTGCAGGCATTTTTAGTATGGTCACACCAGAAACTGTCTCAAGTGCAAATCTCCGGACAAAACAAGCGAAAGTTCCTCTGGTACTTGTGAATGGGGACCGCCCTCAAAAGATGGCGATTGCAGAGAACCTGACGATTGGCACGATCACCTTGTCACAGGTACCACTGCCAGTAATTCCAGAAAGCATGAGCTTCGGCAATTCAGCTGGCCAGATCTCCGGCGATATACTGCATGTCTTCGACAACGAATTTGACTTTGCCGCCGCCCGATTTTCGCTCTTTCTACCGGACACCTGTGGTGCACGCCATGCCTACTGGACACAGGGCAGTTACGGCGAGGTGCCTTTTAAGAAACTCCCCAAAGGGGTGCAGAATTTGGAATGGCACATCACCATTCCGGCAAAGCTGGACGGCATTGATATATGGGTTACTATTAATACAGGGACAACTACATCGTTCATGATTGCAGATAAGACCAGACTAACTTTGGCAAAAAAGATATGGAAGCAACACAATCCCGATGCTAAAAAATTACCTCCAGCTTACATGTACCCATTCCAAGCACTGAGCATCGGCAACGTCACTATCTATAATCCCGATATTATGCTTCTCACAGGCAACGCGCCGGACTGGAAGAAAGCCAAACCCGAACTCATTTTGGGAATGTCGGTACTTAGTCAATTGCATCTCTACATTTCTTACAAAGACAAAAAAGTCTACCTCACCTCAGCATCGACCAAATGAGGCAAAGAGTAGGCTTGGCGTAGGATGTCGTTGAGGCCATCAGTGAAAAATGGCCCTGCTTAGGCCCGCCTGGTGATAGAAAATCTATCTGGAAATAGCTTTTCCTTGGACACTCCGCACGGCACGGTTTAACAAAACACACATACATAGTTTTTGACATACTCTTGGGGAGAGTTTCTATGTTTTGTGTATCGAGAGCCGGGGCAGGTATTGCCGCCGCGGCGGTATTTTTTGTGCTGTGCGTTTCGTCGTCTGCCGCCGATGAGGCTGATTGCAAACTGCACCGTCTGGCCTATCTCGATGTCACACCGGATCATGCCCAGCGCCCAACCGTGCAGGTTCTGCTCAACGGTACGCCGAAGCAATTTGTTATCGACACAGCAGGAATATACAGCGCCGTAACGCCCGAAACTGCCACCGCGCTGAAACTGAAAACCGCTCATATGTCGACCAAAAAGATAACCCATCTGGTCAGTGGTGAGTCACCGGATATCGTTGCCTATGTCGACGAAATGAAAATCGGCCGACTACCGATCCCCAACATGGCCCTGTTTGTTATGACCCCGTCGATGGTGTCGCCGGACAGTGATGGCTTGATCTCCGGCGAAATCCTACACGTTTTTGATGTGGAATATGACCCGGCAGCGGCCAAGCTTTCGCTTTTTCAGCCCAACAATTGCCCGGCCCATATCGTACACTGGACGACACAGACGCATGCCGAGCTGGACTTTCAGATGAACCGCCAGCCACAAAACAATGACTGGCGCATCATCATGACCAGCCCCGAGTGGCACATCATCGCCCCGGCGAAGCTGGACGGGCATGATATTGAAGTCACCATCGACACAGGTGCCTACACCTCACTGCTGTTGTCCGACGATGCCGATGCCATGCTGTCCACAGCCGAGAAGAAGAAGCTGAAGGCGGAAGATACAAAAATCAGTACGGGCGAAACGATATACAGCTACCCGTTTCAGTCTCTCGATCTGGGCGAGGTACAGATCCGAAATCCCCATGTGATGATCTATCCCGGCAGCCGTGACCGGCTGGCCAAAGCCATCGCGCTGAAACCGCAACTAATCCTGGGCACCAGCATCCTCAATCAGCTACATTTTTATATCGACTACAAAAGCCACAAGATTTACCTCACCCCGGCCAGCGCCCACTGAAACAGCACACCCATTGAAACACCCTTGACGGCAACTATTCCTTGCACAGCGTTCTCGCAACGGGGCAGCGGACACACAGTCCGGACGACATGCCGATGGCGGGGGGGCAATCAGGGGAACCGCATTTTCTATGCCCTTGGGGGCAGGATTACTTCTGTGTGGTGCCGTCCAGGCGGGCGCTGAGCAGGAATGCCCGCCACTCAGAGCGCTGACGGCCGTGGATCTGACATTTGGCAAGGGCGCACCGCTCACCATTCCTGTCGAAATTGCCGGGCAGCCCCCGGATCGCGTAACATTATGGCTCAATAAGGCAAGGCGTCTTGCGTTCCGGGCGGCGACGGTTCAAAAAAGCGTCATGACCAAGCTGACCCCGCAAGATTTGCTGGCCCAACTGCTCGCCGCCGCCAAAGCTGCCGGTGCCGACGGGGCTGACGCCCTTTATGCCGAAAATGTCTCGACCGGTGTCTCCTACCGCCTCGGCAAGACCGAGGAAGTGGAGCGGTCCGAAGCTGCCGATCTGGGCCTTCGGGTCTTTGTCGGCCAGAAAGTGGCCACGGTCTCGACCACCGATATGAGCCCCGATTCGCTGGCAGCCCTGCCCGAACGGGCGCTGACCATGGCCCGGCTGGCCCCGGAAGACGCCTTTGCCCACCTGGCCCCGGTCGAATTGCTGGCCAAAGAGTGGCCCGAACTCGATCTGTGCGACTTGGACGAGCCGTCAGCTGTCACCCTGATCGAGCGGGCACGCGCCACCGAAGAAGCCGCCCTTGAGGTAGAAGGTATCACCAATTCCGAAGGCGGCAGCGCCAGCTATTCGCAAAGCCATGTCGCGCTGGCCACCAGCACTGGCTTTTTCGGCAGCTATGGCAGCTCGAGCCACGGTATCAGCGTTTCGGTGCTGGCCGGTTCCGGCGATGCTATGGAGCGGGATTACGACTTTTCCAGTGCCCGCTTTGCCGCCGATCTCGACACCCCCCACAATGTCGGCCTGCGCGCCGCCCAGCGCACCATCGCCCGGCTGCAGCCCCGTAAGGTCAAATCCCAGTCGGTACCGGTGGTGTTTTCGCCACGGGCGTCGAACAGCCTGCTCGGCCATTTTCTTGGTGCCATCTCGGGCACGGCGATTGCGCGCAATGTCAGCTTCCTCAAGGGCAAGATGGGGCAGCGGGTCTTTGCCCCTGGCGTGACCCTGATTGATGATCCCCATATTCGCCGCGGCTTGCGCTCGAAACCATTCGACGGCGAAGGCGTTGCCAATGCGGTGCTGAAACCGATCGAAGACGGCATCCTGACCAGCTGGATCCTCGATTGCGCCAGCGCCCGCCAGCTGGGCCTCGCCACCAATGGCCGCGCCGCCCGTGGCACCGGCGGCCCCCCCGGCCCCAGCGCCACCAATTTCTATATGCAGGCTGGTACTGTGTCGGCCCGCAAGCTGATCGCCGATATCGATCAGGGACTTTATGTCGTCGAGCTGATGGGCATGGGGGTGAACCCCGTGACCGGTGACTACAGCCGCGGCGCAGCCGGTTTCTGGATTGAAAAGGGCGTGATCAGCTATCCGGTTTCAGAAGTGACCATCGCCGGAAACCTGATTGATATGTATGCCAGCCTGACGCCGGCCTCGGATCTCGCCTTCCTGTACGGGATCGATGCGCCGACCGTTCGTATTGAGGAGATGACCGTTGCCGGAGCATAAAGAAGACGCCGCCCTTCTGGAAGAAATCGTCCGCGGCGCCGGGGTAATCGCCCGGAAATTCTTTTCCGGTGAAAACGCCTTCAAGATGAAGGGCGACGGCACGCCGGTGAGCGAAGCCGATCTGGCCGTGAACGCCTATCTCAAGGAACATTTGCGCGCGGCACGGCCTGATTACGGCTGGCTGTCGGAAGAAAACGACGACGATCAGGCCCGGCTTTCGGCCACGAAGCTGTTTGTCGTCGACCCGATCGACGGCACCCAGGCGATTATCGACGGCAAACCCCATTTCACCATCTGCGTGGCCATCGTCGAAGACCATCAGCCGGTGGTCGCGGCCGTGTATAACCCGCTGCTGGATGAATATTACGCCGCCGAAGCCGGATCGGGTGCCCGCCTTAACGGTCAGCCCATCCATGTCAGCACGCGTCAGGAACTGGCGGGCTGCAAGATGCTGGTCCGCAGCAAGCTGACGGGCCGACCGGTGTGGAATTTTGATCCCTGGCCCGCCATGGCCGAAGAAGACCGCGGCTCAGCCGCCTATCGGCTGGTGCTGGTGGCGGCGGGAACCTTTGACGCCACCATCAGCCTGACCTCGAAATGCGACTGGGATCTGGCCGCTGCCCACCTGATTGTGCGCGAGGCGGGTGGACGTGTGGTCAACCATCGTGGTGAAGAACCAAGCTACAATCACCCCTCGGTCATCATTCTTTCAGCGATTGCTGGCAATGATGTCCTGACAGGGGCGATTATTGCCCGCACCTCGAAGGTGGAACCCGGACTGGCAGGCGAAAACCTATGAGCGAAGTCGAGCCTAAACAACTCCTGCATCTGGTTTTCGGCGGCGAACTGACCTCGCCGGAAGCGATAGATTTCAAGGATTTAAAGAAGCTCGACATCGTTGGGATTTACCCTGACTATAAATCCGCCTATGAAGCCTGGCGCGCCAAAGCGCATGTCAGCGTAGACAATGCGCATATGCGCTACTTCGTCGTGCACATTCACAAACTGATGGATCCTGACGCCCCGTAAAGGCGCCCCATCGGCATTGGATAACGAGAACCGGCAGCATGCCCAAAAACGCCGCCCGTATGAATACTGGCACCTTCGCCGTGGCCGGGCGTATCGTCCGCACCTATCTGTCACAGCAGAAGGGCACCGTTGCACTGGCGGTCGGGGCGATGATCGTCACCGCTGGCAGCACCACGCTGCTGGCCAAATTGCTCGGGCCGGTGGCCAACCAGCTGGGCATGTATTGTCAGGGCCATGGCGCGGCAACGGGGCTTCCGGCGGGCCAGCCCCTGTGGCAATTACCGCTGGCAGCCCTGGGCACATTGTGGCTTCGGGCGGGGGCCTATTACACCCAGCAATCGCGTATCGAAACGGTGGGGGAACGCGTTGTCAACGCCGCCCAGGCCGATATGTTCCGCTCGCTGGTGCGCCGCGATCTAGCCGCGCTTAATGCCGTGCACTCGGGCAGCTTTGTTTCGAACTTTCTCTATGACGCCACCTTAATGCGCGAGGCGATCACCCGGTCGATTTCGGGCATTGCGCTGCAGTTCATCACCCTGATCGGTCTGCTTGGCCTGATGGTCTATACCGACTGGCAGCTGACCGCCTTTATCGCCATTGCGGTACCGGGCGTCGCCTGGGCGATGGAACGCATAGGCGGCTCGATCCGGCGCACCACCAAGCGCAACATGGAAGAAACCGGCTTTCTCACCACGGTGATTTCCGAAGCGCTTGACGGGCGGCGCGTCATCAAAGCCTATGGGCTGGAAGAGCATGCCACCGAAAATGCCCGCCAGCGGCTTTCAACCCGCCTGACCCAGCTGATCAAGCTGGCGCGGCTCAGGGCATCGACCGTACCAGTGACCGATATTTTTTCCGGCATCGTGGTGGCGGCGACATTTTATTACGCCTTTTACCGCATCGCACATGGCACCCTGAACGCGTCACAGTTCTTCACCTTCATGGGCGCGCTGCTGCTGGCGATGGAGCCGGTACGCACTTTAAGCCAGTTGTGGCCGATTGCCTCGACCGGCGTGGCGGCGGCAACCCGTGTGTTCTCGATGATTGATGCCGCACCGAAGATTGTCGATACGCCCCATGCTCAGGAACTGACGGTTGCCCCGGCCCCGGCTGGTGGCGCGGTGCATTTTGATAACGTCTCGTTCCGCTACAATAGCGAAACTGAACATCCGGCGATTAACGGCATCACCATCGAGGTCAAGCCCGGCCAGAAAGTGGCATTGGTCGGCCCGTCAGGTGCGGGAAAATCAACCATTTTCAATCTGCTTTTGCGTTTTTACGATGTCGATGGCGGCGCGATCCGCATTGATGGCGTTGATATCCGCAACACCACGCTGGCGTCCTTACGCCAGTCGATCGCACTGGTGACGCAGGAGCCCATTCTGTTCGACGAAAGCATCCGCAGCAATATCGCGCTGGGACGCTTAGAGGCCAGCGACGCCGACATCATGCAGGCGGCAAAGGATGCCGCCGCCCACGATTTCATTATGCAGTGCCCGGGGGGGTATGACACCCGCGTCGGCGAAGGCGGCCTGAAATTGTCGGGCGGCCAGCGCCAGCGCATTGCCATTGCACGCGCCATGCTGCGCAACGCACCGATCCTGCTGCTCGACGAAGCGACTTCGGCGCTCGACAATGAAAGTGAACGATTGGTGCAGGATGCACTGACCCGTTTGATGAAGAACCGCACCACCATCGTGGTGGCGCACCGCCTCACCACTGTCATCGATGCCGACCGGCTTTATGTGCTCGATCAGGGCCGCGTCGCCGAATCCGGCACACATGACGAACTGATGGCCGAAGGTGGGCTCTATGCCCGGCTCTATCGCCATCATGTCGAAAGCACTACGGAGGCCAAATGAGACGTAAACTCCCCTTTGGTCTGGCGGCCTATCGCTTCACCACCCGGCTTCTGACTCCCGCCGTGCCCCTGGTGCTGCGCAGCCGCTTAAAGCGCGGCAAGGAAAGCGGTACCCGCGCAGGCGAACGGCTTGGCCGCAGCACTCTGCCCCGGCCGGCCGGTCAGCTGGTGTGGATTCACGGTGCCAGCGTCGGCGAATGTATGGCGGCCCTGCCGCTGATCGATACCATCATCGCCCGAACCGGGGCCAAGGTGCTGATCACCAGCGGTACCGTGACCTCGGCCGCGGTGATGGCCAGCCGCCTGCCCAAGGGAGCGTTTCACCAGTTTGTTCCGGTCGACACCCCAGCGGCGGTGGCCCGTTTCCTCGGCCACTGGCATCCGGATCTTGGCCTGTTCGTCGATTCCGATGCCTGGCCCAACCTAGTGCTGCAAACCCGCGAGCAGGGCATACCACTTGCCATCATCAACGGGCGGATGTCGGCGCGATCTTTCGCAGGCTGGCGCCGGGCCAGGGCCTCGGCCAAGGCGCTGTTCGGAGCCTTTAGTGCCGTACTGGCCCAGGATGACGAAGCCGCCGCACGGTTCCGTGGACTTGGCGCACATGATGTGCAGTGCACCGGCAGCTTAAAGGCCGATGCGCCTGTGCTGCCAGCCAATGCCGAAAAGCTGGCAGCGCTGAAAAATGCCCTTGGTAACCGCCCGGTTTTTCTGGCGGCGCAGACCCATGGCGGCGAAGAAGAAACCATTTTGCCGGCGCGCGATCTGCTGGCCAAAAAATTCCCCAACCTCCTCACCATCATTGTGCCGCGCCACCCCGAGCGCGGGGCCGACATCGCCGCGCTGTGCGCCACCCGCCGCACGTCTTTACGTTCGCGCCATGATCCGATCAGCGCGGATACCGCGATCTATATCGCCGATACCATTGGCGAGCTTGGGCTGTTCTATCGCTTGGCACCGTTTGCCTTTATCGGCGGCAGCCTGATCCCTCATGGCGGGCAGAACCCGCTCGAACCGGCGAAGCTAGGCCGGGCGGTACTGTCCGGCCCGCACACGGATAATTTCATTCCAGCCTATGATGCCATCTTCAAGGCGCAAGGCACTGGCCGGGTGCGTACTGCAGGTGAAATCAGCGCGCTTGCCGCCACATTGCTCGCCGACGCCAGCACGGCGGAAGCGTTGGGGGAAAAAGCCGCTGCCGGGGCTGCCAGCCTGTGCGGTGCGGTGGAGCGCACGGCACAGTTTGTTGCGAAGATACTCAACCATGCACGCACCTGATTTCTGGCGACGGCGCAGCTGGCGCGAACGGCGCATCGGCGATGCCCTGACGCCACTGGGCTGGCTCTATAGTGCCGCCGTGGCACTGAAAGCCGCACGTACCAAAGCCCATCACGCCAGCGTACCAGTGATCTGTGTCGGCAATCTGACCGCCGGGGGCACCGGCAAAACCCCGGTCAGCATCGCCCTTGCCAGAATACTCAGCACCGGCGGGCACAATCCGTTTTTTGTCACCCGGGGGTATGGTGGCAGGCTCGCCGGTCCGTTACGTGTGATGGCCGAGCACACTGCAGCGGATGTCGGCGATGAGCCGTTACTGCTGGCCGCCACGGCTCCAACCATTGTGGCCCACACCCGCGCCGCCGGTGCGGATCTTGCCACCGCGCTGGGGGCCGGGGCGATCGTGATGGATGACGGCCATCAGCATTTTTCCCTGCACAAGGATTTGTCGCTGGTGGTGATAGACACGGCGCAGCAGTTCGGGAATGGCCGCGTGCTGCCAGCAGGTCCGTTGCGTGAACGCGTGACGCAGGGCCTCAAACGCGCCGATGCTGTTATTCTGGTCGGCGAGACGGATGTCGATCTGCCCCACCTGCTACCGCATTTTAGCGGCCCGGTTTTGCGCGCCCACATTCGCGCCAGCGATAGCCCGGAACTCGACGGAGCCAAAATGTTCGGCTTTGCCGGGATCGGTCTGCCGGAGAAATTCTTCCATTCGCTTGAGGCAGCGGGGGCCGTACTGGCCGGGGCCAAATGCTTTGCGGATCACCACACCTACAGCGCGTCAGAAATTGCATCGCTGAAAGCGACCGCGCGGGAGCGTGGTGCCCAGCTGATTACCACAGCCAAAGACTATGTCCGCCTGACGCCAGATCAGCGCGACGGTATCCGGGTTCTGCCGGTCGAGGCAGAATTTGATGATCCGGCCAGTGTGGAACGTCTGATCGGCAGCCTGTGGCCACACCAGAAAGCGTCCTGATGGAAAAACGCCCCCTTACCCCGCTGCAAACTGCCCGTTATCTTGGAGAATCCGCCGGATTCTTTCTGCTGATGGGCATCTTCAAGGTGCTTGGCATTGATGCCGCGTCAGCCTTTGGCGGCTGGATCGGCCGCCATATCTTCATCCATCTGCCCCCGGCAAAAATCGCCCGCCGCAACCTGCACGCGGCCTTTCCCGAAAAGGACGAAGCCTGGCACCGCGCCACCGTGCTGGAGATGTTCGACAATCTGGGCCGCGTGGTCGCCGAATATCCGCATCTCGATAAATTCAAACTGGGCGAACGCGTCGAGATGGTCGGGGCCGAAAACGGCCATGCCGCCATTGCCAAGGGCAAGGGCGTGATGTTTGTCGCCGGGCATTTTGCCAACTGGGAAGCGCTGCACATTGCCGGGCAGCAGGAAGGCTATGACGGGCGCATTGTGTTCCGTGCCCCCAACAACCCCTATGTGGATCGCTGGATCGCCCGCCAGCGCGGCTATCTTGGCCCCACCGAACAGATCGAAAAAGGCCCGCGCGGCACCCGGCAGATTTTCACCGCACTGCGCCGGGGTCAGTCGATTTTTCTGCTCGCCGATCAGAAGACCGGTCAGGGCATTTTGGTGCCGTTCTTTGGCCGCGACGCCAAGACCACCCCAGCTCCGGCGACGCTCGCCCTGCGTATGGGCGCGGCGCTGGTGCCCGCCTGGTGTGAACGGACCAAAGGCGCACATTTCCGCGTCCATATTTTTCCGGAACTGCAGTTCACCCCCAGCGGCGATTTCGATGCCGATATGGTGCGGCTGACGGCAGAGATCACCAAGGTGATCGAGGCCAATATTCGCCGTAAACCGGCCTATTGGCTGTGGATTCACCGCCGCTGGCCCGAAGCCAAAAAGCAGAAATAATCACACCAGTGGTGGTTTCGGCGTGACGGTGTTGAGCGACGGGTCCAGCCGCAAGCCGAACCAGTTCATCGCCCAGTGCAGATGCGGGCCGGTGGCACGCCCGGTGGCCCCCACCGCGCCGATAACATCGCCGGTGGCAACAGACTGGCCCACCGCAACCCCGATGGCGCTTTGATGGAAATAGGTGGTTGAGACGCCATGGCCATGGTCGATCACCGTGGTGCCGCCGGTCAGAAACAGACCGGTTTCGGCAAAGCGCACCACGCCCGATGCCGGGGCATGAATGGGCGTACCGGTCGGCACCGCCACATCAACCCCGAAATGCGGGGCGCGCGGCTGGCCATTTAGGATACGCTGACTGCCAAACACACCGCTGACCGGGCCATGCGCAGGCCATTCAAAAGCTTGCACAAAACCTTCTTCATCACTGTCGATCAGGCGCACCGCGATGATGGCCGCGTTTTCGCGATTGATGCGGGCGATCAGCACCGGATCGGGTGTGACCTTGTCCTCCGGCAGACCATCAATGCGCTGTATGTCATAAGTCTGGATGAGCGGGGTAATCGCCCGCGCCTCGGCGGTTCCATCCACATATTGAACCTGTAGGCTCTGTTCTGCCGTGCCATCCCATGCCAGGGCGAAGGCAAACCGGCCTGCCGGATCGGGCCGCAGACTTTGGCCACCCCACAGAATGTGCGACGCCGCCGCCGCGGTGCCCACCACAAGCGAGCCCTGCCGCAAAGACCCGCGCAATGTCAGCCGGGGCTGTGCCGGGGCCACCGGGGTCACACGCACAGTGGTGCAGCCCGACAGCGCCGCCGCAGCGGGCAGCAAGGCGGCACCCAGCACCCCCCGGCGGCTGATCAAGGGGTGAGGCCTTTTTCCTGCATCCGCTTTAGCGCGATGGAGGCTTTGGCATAGGGTTCCTGCAGTTCGGCGCTCCAATAGCGCAGGGCATCGACCGGTATGCGAATACCGGTCACGGCGCAGGTCACATAGGTGCCGGGGCGGATCACGGTGTAATCGCCATCAAGATATTCGAGTTCGGCGGGCTGCTCAGTGGTTTCGATTTGGCTCTGGTTCATGGCTCTAAAGTGCAAAGGTCCGTAAAATGGAAAGGTCGGGGGCACAAAAGGGGCCCGGCATGGCCCATCATAGTGCCATCGTCGGGTTTAAGACAAATTCCCCTTAAAACAGATCCCCCTGATTGGCGGCAGGCTTGGATTTTGGCTTATGGGGCCGGGCTTTAGGCTCGCCACCGCCTGGGACGCTGGCTGGATTGGGCCCGCCCGCCACCGCCGCCATCGCGCCATCGGCAAAGGTCAGGGTCAGTGCCTCGCCGGAACGGATGCCTGCCGCCGTGCGGTGCAAGCCACCCTCGCCCGCCACCAGCGCGAAGCCACGGGCGAGCACGCCGCGGAAGCTGACGCTTTCCAACAGCCGCGACAGCCCCTCCAGCCGCTTTTTCTCCTCGGCCAGACGCAGCGACAGAGCCCGGCTGAGGCGCTGGTCAAAGCCCGACAGCCTTTCGCGGGCCATATCCAGCCGCCCGGTCAGCGCCACCGGGCCGAGCCGCGCCGCCGTGGCGGTGAAGCGGTGGCGATGGGCGTCCAGATTGGCACGCAGGGCGCTCATCAGATGGTCAGATGCCACGTCAAGCCGTTGTTGCGGCTGGGCGAACAGCCGGTCAGCGGTCGGCAGCAGCCGCGCGGTCTGGCGTAAGGATTCGCGCCGCTCGGTCAGGGTGCGGTTCACCGCCGACAGCAGCCGCCGCTCCAGATCCAGCGTGGTGGCCATCAGTTCGGCCCGCACCGGCACGGCCATTTCGGCGGCGGCGGTCGGGGTCGGGGCGCGGACATCGGCAGCAAAATCGATCAGGGTGACGTCGGTTTCGTGGCCCACCGCCGAAATCAGCGCAATGGTGCTGGCCGCGGCGGCACGCACCACGCATTCCTCGTTAAAGCCCATCAGATCTTCGAGCGAGCCGCCACCACGGGCCACAATCACCACATCGGGGCGCAAATCCCCCGTGGCATTGGAAAATCCCTCAATTGCGGCGGCCACTTCCGATGCGCATTTGTCGCCCTGCACCGCCACCGGCCATAACAGCACCCGGCGGGGGAAGCGGTCGGTTAGCCGGTGCAGAATATCGCGGATCACCGCCCCGGTGGGCGAGGTAATCACCCCGATGGTGTCGGGCAGGAAGGGCAGCGGCCTTTTGCGGGCCGGGTCAAACAGCCCCTCAGCCGCGAGGCGTTTCTTGCGCTCCTCCAGCATGGCCATCAGCGCGCCCGCACCGGCCAGTTCGACCGCCTCGACAATCAGCTGATAGCGGGAGGAGCCGGCATAGCTCGAAATCCGCCCGGTACAGATCACCTCCAGCCCGGCTTCGGGGCGGACTTTCAGCGCGCGGGCAACCCCCTTCCAGATCACGGCGTTCAGCACCGCCTTTTCGTCCTTGAGGTCGAAATAGACATGGCCGGAGGAATGGAATTTCAGGCCGCTGATCTCGCCCCGCACGCGGACCAGGGGGAAGGCATCCTCCAGCGTGCGTTTCAGGGCGGCAGACAGCTCGGTGACGGAAAATTCGGGTAAATTGGTCGCTGTTTCGGGCATATACCCAATTCATCCTGTCTGGACGCTTGAATCCAGTGTTTATTTCGGGAAATTAGCGCGATGTTTTTTTCAGGGGTGCGGTACATGAAGGTTTTGCTGGTCGGATCGGGCGGGCGTGAACACGCTCTGGCGCAGGCTCTGGCCAAAAGCCCATTGCTGACAAAGCTTTACTGTGCCCCCGGCAACCCCGGCATTGCCGGGTTCGCCGAATGCGTGGCCATTAAAGCCGAGGATATTCCGGCCCAGATCGCCTTTGCCAAAGAGAACGGCATCGACTTTGCCATCTCCGGCCCGGAAGTGCCGCTGGTGGCGGGCTTTGCCGATGCCTTCGAGGCCGCCGGGATCAAAGCCTTTGGCCCGTCCAAGGCCGGGGCGATGCTGGAAGGGTCCAAGGGTTTCGTGCGCGATTTGTGTGCCGAGGCCAATATTCCCGGCGCCCGATACCAGCGTTTCCGCGATGCCGCCCCGGCCAAAGCCTTTGCCGACAGCCTTGGCCTGCCGGTGGTGATCAAGGCGGACGGGCTGGCGGCGGGCAAGGGCGTGGTCATTGCCGAAACCGCCGCCGATGCCCATGCCGCGATTGACGAGATGCTGGGCGGGGCCTTTGGGGCGGCCAGCGCCGAAATCCTGATCGAGGAATTCCTGCACGGCGAGGAAGCCAGCTTTTTCGCCCTGACCGACGGCAAAACCGTCCTGCCGCTGATGGGGGCGCAGGACCATAAGCGCGCCTTTGACGGCGACAAGGGGCCGAACACCGGCGGCATGGGGGCCTACAGCCCCGCCCCGGTCCTCACCCCGGAGGTTGCGGCCAAGGTGATGCAGCGCATCGTCGGGCCGACGGTGGCGACCATGGCGGCGCGCGGCACGCCCTATATGGGCATCCTCTATGCCGGGCTGATGATCGAAAATGGCGAGCCCCGGCTGATCGAATATAACTGCCGCTTTGGCGACCCCGAAACCCAGGTCATTCTGCCCCGGCTGAAATCCGACCTGCTGGCGGCGTATCTGGCCGCCCGGAACGGCACGCTGGCGGGGCTGGAGCTGGACTGGCAGGACGGTGTCGGCCTGACCGTGGTGCTGGCCGCCAAGGGCTATCCGGGGTCGTATCCGAAGGGCTCGGTCATCCGGGGCTTAGAAAAAGCCAATGCGCTGGAAGGGGTTACCGTCTTTCACGCCGGTACCGCCGCAAAGGATGGTGCGATCGTCGCCAATGGCGGGCGGGTGCTGAACGTCACCGCCACCGGCCAAACCGTGCGCGAGGCGGCGGCCAAAGCCTATGCCGCGATTGAGCTGATCGACTGGCCGGAAGGCTTTTGCCGCCGCGACATCGGCTGGCGCGCCATCGCCAGAGAGAAGTAAGGCGAGAACGTCCCCTCATCCTTCGGGCGGGCTCAGGATGAGGAACTTTTGTCTAGCTTAAAACATACCCCTCATGCTGAGTCCGCCCGAAGCATGAGCCCGCCGAAGCAGTCTACTTCTCCTCCTCCGCTAAAGCGGGGGAGGTGGATGCCGTGCGACCAGCACGGCAGACGGTGGGGGGGACCTCGCCATCCGGCAGTCCGGGACAAGGAAAAATCGCACCGCTTGATAGGGCGTGAACATCATCCCGGATAGCGCCCAGCGGCACGGGGGAGCGGGGGCCTTTTCCTGAACGAAAAGGTCCGGTCACCCTGCCCGCGCGTAATAAAAACCCGTACAGCAGCAGCAAAATTTCAAAAAAAGACCAACACAGACCTGCAAACGGCGTCCATCACCGCACGCTGGCCCACCCGTCCCACAATTGTCATCGCCTTACGAGGACGAGCGGCAGCGAGCCCCCATTGTCATCGCCTTACGAAGGCGAACGATAGAGAGCCTGAGGGAAGGGGAACCAGTTTGTGAAACCGATCAAATCTCAAAAACTGCGCACGCGGACCTTCTGACAAAATCTGTCAGGCGGAACCACCTGGGCTACCTTCCTTCAAACAGATTGCACCGCAATCTGTTCTCGTAAGGGAATGACAGAGGGGGGCTTCAGGTTTCAAACGGCTGAGATGGTAAGGCCGAGACGCCCTGCATTCTTGCGATCAAATCATTCCAGCCGGAGTTGGTCTTTTCGATCAGGCGAATTTTCCACGCCCGGTTCCAACCTTTGAGCTGCTTCTCGCGTGCAATCGCCGCAGCGATATCCTGATAAAGCTCACACCACACCAGACGGTGCACGCCATAGCGCTTGGTAAAACCATCAGCGGTGCCGCGGGCATGTTCATCGCTGCGGCGGGAAATATCATTGGTCACGCCGACATAGATCGTGCCGTTGCGCCCACTGGCCAGCATATAGACGTAATAAGGCCCCGCCATCATTTCCCCCGATAGCACGCCAACATATACCAAGTGTCATAGCCGACGAAGATGCATGCAAGCCAATTCACCCATTTAGTCATCCCCGGCGAAGGTGAGCGGCAGCGAGCCTGAGGAAAGGGGAACCAGGTCCTTACGTAAAACAAGTATCTGAAAATACGCACGAGCGCGTTCTGCCCTGCCCTGCCTGATGGCACTACCTAGATTCCCTTCCCTCAAACGGATTGCGCTGCAATCCGTTCTCGCCGGGAATGACAGGATGATATGCAAACACAATTAATGAGGAGGCAAAGGCCGCGTTGTGGTAGAGTACAATTCTGCATTAATTCGCGAAGAAAGCGCTTCAAAAGACCGCTTAAAATTACGAAACTCTACTATAATATTTTCGATATCATCTTTCGATACAACTATATATTTAAAATGAATGTTTGGCTTT
Organism: Micropepsis pineolensis; assembly: GCF_055392125.1. Classification (NCBI taxonomy): domain Bacteria; kingdom Pseudomonadati; phylum Pseudomonadota; class Alphaproteobacteria; order Micropepsales; family Micropepsaceae; genus Micropepsis; species Micropepsis pineolensis. The sequence continues at coordinate 1,062,615 of NZ_AP042408.1, read as the reverse complement.
TTTAAAATTTCGGACCTATAATTATTTTTACTATCCATTCCCCGAAGCCAAGTGTCGTGAGCAATACGATTACGTTTTTCTGACAGACTACGAGCCTTATCTTTTTGATGACGAAGTTTTTTTATATTTTCATCACTGATTCCGAATAATTCTGCCAGAGAAATTACCACATCAAATCGCCGAGCAACTGAAGTCAACTGCATCGTCAAACATGCACCAACTTCACGCTCTAATCGCACCATTTCCCATATAAGTTTATCAACTGAGGCTTCTATATAAGCCCATTCCACTACAGCCCGCCCAAGAGATGCAGCCATCTCAGTGTCAATATACCCAGGGATCGCCTCCAAAGGCTCATCTTCAGACACTTCAACCATTCCAACGCCTCCTAGAAAGTGCCTCAAAATACCCAATTACCCCTACCTGCACTGCCCCTTCACCGGTTTGGTGACGCGCAGAAGCTGCACATCAAAAACCAGTGTCTGGTTCGGCGGTATAGTGCCTTCGCCGGTGCCATCGCTGCCATAGGCCAGTTCAGACGGCACGGTGATGCGCCACAGATCGCCTTCGTGCATCAGCTGCAGCGCGGTGGTCCAGCCGGGGATCAGCAGCGCCGCCGGAAAGGTCACCGGCTTACCCTTGGTCTGGTCGAAGACTTTGCCATCGATCAGCCAGCCCTTGTAGTTGACCAACACGCAGTCATGGCGGTGCGCCACCGCGCCGGTACCTTTTTTCAGCACCTCGTATTGCAGCCCCGGCAGGGTGACGACGCCGGGCTTTTTCGCATTGTCGGCCAGATAGTTCGCGTTGGCATCCGCCGACAGTGCGGCGCTGGTACCAGCCGCCACAGCGGCAGGGCTTTCGGCCGCGCAGGCGGGCCCCACCAGCGACGCGGCGAGCAAAACGGCCACCGAAGCAGCCCCCAAAGTGAAACAGCGCATGGCAGATCCCCGTCTTTAAAAACAGGAATGGTTTGACAGATGGCCCCACGCGCGGCAAGGGTGCCCACATGTTGTTATGGGCCGGAATTTTGCTGATCATCGCGGGGCTGGGATGCATGCGCATCGACCGGCGCGCCGCGCATTATTTTTATGACCATATTGGCGGCAGTCTGCTCAAATTCCTGCGCCGCACCACCCACCTGGCCAAGGCGGCACACTGGCTGACGGTGTCGGTGCTGGTACCAGCCGCCACAGCGGCAGGGCTTTCGGCCGCGCAGGCGGGCCCCACCAGCGACGCGGCGAGCAAAACGGCCACCGAAGCAGCCCCCAAAGTGAAACAGCGCATGGCAGATCCCCGTCTTTAAAAACAGGAATGGTTTGACAGATGGCCCCACGCGCGGCAAGGGTGCCCACATGTTGTTATGGGCCGGAATTTTGCTGATCATCGCGGGGCTGGGATGCATGCGCATCGACCGGCGCGCCGCGCATTATTTTTATGACCATATTGGCGGCAGTCTGCTCAAATTCCTGCGCCGCACCACCCACCTGGCCAAGGCGGCACACTGGCTGACGGTGTCGGTGCTGATCTATCTGATCTCGGCGGCGGTTCTGCGCTGGCATGGCCCATCGCACATGCTGCAACAGGCCCGCGACCATGCCGCGGCCTATATTCTGGGGCTGGCGTTGGGCACGCTGATCGCCCACACCATCAAGCTGGGCTTTGGCCGCCGCCGCCCGCGCGATGAAATGGAAATGGGCCTCTATGGCTTCAAGCCCTTTTCCTTCGATACGCGCTATAACTCGTTCCCATCGGGCCATTCGCTAACGATTTTTCTGGTCGCGGTATCGGCGTCGGCGCTGATGCCGTGGGGCGCGCCGGTCTGGTTTGCGGTTGCGCTCTGGCTGTCGCTGACCCGGGCGATGCTGACCGCGCATTTCTTAAGCGATGTCGGCGTCGGGGCCGGGTTCGGGCTGATTTCGGCCCACATCATCTTTACACAAATCTTTCCGGCGCTTTCCTTAAGCTGGTTCTGACGGTTTTGCCCGTCGGGCACGGAAGAACGCCTTCAGCATGGCGCTTGCCGCAGCCGCATCGCCGGCCCGATCGACCGTAATTTTGTGGTGGCAGGTCGGTTGTTCAAAGAATTTCGGCCCGTGCAGCACCGCCCCGCCCTTGGCATCGTCCGCGGCAAAGACCAGCCGCCCGATCCGCGCCATGGCAATCGCCCCGGCGCACATGGCGCAGGGCTCCAGACTGACATAGAGCGTGGTGCCGCACAGCCGCTCGTTGCCCAGCGCGGCGGCGGCTTGACGGATGACCAGAATTTCGGCATGGGCGGTGGGATCTTTCAGTTCGACAATCCTGTTGCCACTGGAAGCCAGCATTGTGCCGTTCTGAACCAGCACAGCCCCCACCGGCACCTCGCCACGCGCAGCGGCGGCTTTGGCTTCGGCGAGCGCAAATGCTATGGCTTCATCGTCATTCATCGAAGGGGACCCTTTTGGCCAGAGATACTACGAAAAAACCGCCGAAAAGCGTCATGAAATTGCCCCCCAAAGGCGGTTTTGCCCCGGAAATCCGGGCGATACCGGCATCCGAGCTCGACGATGGCGAAGAACGCATTGCCAAGCGCATGGCACGCGCCGGGGTCTGTTCGCGCCGCGACGCCGAAAAGCTGATTGCCGAGGGTCGCGTAACCCTGAATGGCGAAAAAGTCACCACCCCGGCGACCAAGGTCGATGCCTATTCGCTGATTACGGTGAATGGCAAGACACTGGCCGACGCCGAACCGACCCGGTTATGGCGCTTTCACAAGCCCGCCGGGCTGGTCACCACCCATAAAGACCCCAAGGGCCGCCCGACGGTATTCAGTAACCTGCCCAAAGAGTTACCGCGCGTGGTCTCGGTCGGGCGGCTCGATTTCAACACCGAGGGCCTGCTGCTGCTGACCAATGACGGCGAGCTGGCCCGCAAGCTGGAGCTGCCTTCGGGCGGCTGGCAGCGCCAATACCGCGTGCGCCTGTTCGGTGCCGTAACCCAGGCCGATCTGGATAAACTGGCGGACGGCGTCACGGTCGAGGGCCAGCATTATGGCCCGGTTATCGCCACGCTGGAACGGTCCAAGGGGATCTACTCCTGGGCGACGGTGGTTATTCGCGAGGGTAAAAACCGCGAAGTCAAACGCATCATGGAAAGCATTGGTCTGCAGGTCGCCCGCCTGATCCGGGTGCAGTTCGGCCCCTTCCATCTTGGTCAGCTGGCTGAAGGGGCAGTTGAGGAAATTTCGTCGAAACTCTGGCGTGAACAATTGGGCATGGCCGTGAAGAAAACACGTAAAGAGCGTTAATTCTTCCTTTTCGGGTTTGCCTTGGCGATGGGCGGTGATATGGACCACCCCACAGAGCGACATCAGGAGGAGTGAAGATGAAGAAGTACGCCAAGCCCCAAGCCTATGTCGAAGCCACCAAAGATTCGCGCTTTGCCGGTACCTATGAAGTGCTGGTGCCGATCGAAGGCCGCAACAAGCCGCACAAGATCGCCCAGCATTTTGCCACCCAGCAGGAAGCGGAAAACTGGATGCACGCCCCCGAGGGGCAGGACGCCATCACCGACGCACTGCGTGACGGCGGCAAGTAAGCCGCCTTTTTAAGCCTGCCCGCCCCTTAAATGTACCCGCCGCGGCCCCAGCCATGCTATATGGCTGACGCAGTAGATTTGGCCGCAAGCGGAGTATCCTGATGAAAATCGGTTTTATCGGTCTGGGCGCCATGGGCGCCGGTGTCGCGGGTAATCTGATTAAATCCGGACACGACGTCACGGTGTGGAACCGTTCGCTTGGGCCCATGCAGGCGCTGGTCAAACAGGGGGCGCACGCCGCCAGCCGTATTGAAGACACCCTGAGCGGTGACATCGTCTTTTCCATGATGGCCAATGACGCGGCGCTGGAAGCGGTGGGCTTTAGCGGCCCGCTGCTGGATGCCGCCGCCCCCGGCCTGATCCACATCAACATGGCGACGATCTCGCTGCCACTGGCGCGCAGGCTGGCCGAAGCCCATGCCGCCCAAGGCATCGGCTATCTGGCCTGCCCGGTGTTTGGCCGCCCCGATGCGGCCACCGCGGCGCAACTGATTTTGGTGGTGGCGGGTGATCCGGCACTGGTGGAAAAGGTCCGTCCGGTGCTGGAGCCATTGGGCCAGCGCATCACCGTGGCCGGTGTAAAACCCGAAGCCGCCAATCTGTTCAAGATCGCGGGCAATTTCATGACCGCCGCCGCCATCGAAACCTATGGCGAGGCCATCGCGCTGTTACGCAAGGGCGAGGCCGATGCCGAAGCCTTCTATGAGATGATGAGTTCGTTTTATTATGCGGGCTCGATCCACAAGCTTTATGGCCGCATCATTCTCGATGAAAAATACGATCCGGCGGGCTTCAAGCTCAGCTTAGGCTACAAGGATGCCGGTCTGGCACTGGAAGCCGCCAAAATGCTGCAGGCCCCACTGCCGGTCGGCTCGCTGGTGCATGACAATTTCCTTGCCGCCATGGCGAATGGCGATGGCGACAAAGACTGGGCGCTGCTGGCCGATATGGCAGCCAAACGCGCCGGACTGAAATAAGCAAATGGGGGCTTTTTGGGGGGCCTGGCTTATTTGCCCGGCCCGAGCAGCGCCGCCCGCCGCATCAGACTTTCGGCGGGCCACAGCGTTTTCCGATCATAAAATTCGTCAAAACACGGGGCATCTGTGGGCCGGGTTTCCCACGGCTGTTGCGAACGGATGAAGATGTGGGCGTTCGGCGGAACCCATTCAGGATGTTCCAGCGTAACCGTGCGCACAAATAACATCACGCCATAACCGTAATCGCTCCACAATGCCGTCTGGCATTGCGGACAGCGATAAATGTCATGAACCGCACCACTGTCGGTATGCATGCGCACCGGCACGGGTTTGCCGCACAGCAGGGTGACATTGGCCGCTTCGATAATGGCATTGACGGCAAAGGTGCTGCCGGTCTGTTTCTGACAATCGGTACAATGGCAGCAATTGACGAACATCGGCGCGGCTTCCAGCCGATACTGCACCGCCCTGCAAAAACACGAACCCTTCATCGGAAACGACATAGCAATCTCCCTCTGGTCACCAGAATGGCAACCAGAGGGGAGGATTGCAATAAACTTACAGCTTGAACTGAACCCCGCCGTTCAGCGACCAGCCATAATGTTCGTTCTCATAAACCTGACTGGACATGCCGATATAACGGCGCCACGGCGCATCGGTCAGGTTGGCCCCTTCAAGGAAGATGTTCGTCACATCGGTCAGCTGATACGATATGCGCGCATCAAGCTGGCCATGGGCTTCCTCATACACGTCGGTCATCTTTTCCGAGCCGACGGTATCGAGGAATTTTGAACGATACGAATAGGCCAGACGGGACGAGAAGCCATATTTTTCATAGAGCAGTTGCAGGCTGGCCACGTTCTTCGACTGATCGAACATTGGCAGATGACCGCTGCGCGCCGACAGCCCCGATGCCGCAGAATCGATATAGCTGAAGCTGGTATTGATGCCGAAGCCGTCGAGCGGGCTGGGCAGGAAATCAAACTGAACCTGCGCGTTCACTTCAAAACCGCGGATCTCGGCTTTGCTGGCGTTCAGCGGTTCGGTCACCGTGGCATTGGTCAGACTTTGACCGGCAAAGGTGCCGGTGACATCGCTGAGCGACTGGGTATAGATCGGGTCGCTGATATGCTTGTAGAACGCCCCCAGCGAGATCAGCCCCTGATGCGGCAGATAATATTCGACAGCGGCATCCAGATTGGTCGAGCGCAGGGGCTTCAGATCGGCATTGCCCATGGTCACCGCCGGGGTCGAGGTATCGACGATGACATAGGGGGCCAGATCTGCATAGTTTGGCCGCCCGATTGCTGTGGTCACCGCCGCACGTAAGGCCAGCGCATCGCTGACATCGAAGCGGGCGTTAAGGCCGGGGAAAACATCCGTATACGACTTTTTACTGACCAGATCGAAGCCTTCGTCAAAGGTCGAATCCGCGGTATAGGATTTGCCCTTATAGGTGCCATCGGTGGCTTCAACGCGCACCCCGGGGATCAGGGTCAGCCCACCGAATTTCAGCGTGGCCATGGCATAACCGGCCCAGATACGTTCGGAAATATCATAATCCGCCGAGACCGAATCTGAAATCGAGGTGGCGGTATCGCATTTGAAGCCCCCCGCCGTTGAGGAATCACACCCCAGCGTGCCATGGGCCGCCAGAACATAGGCATCGGCCGCGCTATAAGACACCCGGGGCCCGAAAGTGTAACGGCCATCATAAACGGATGCCTTGCCCGAACTGGTGACGACATTGGCCAGCGTCATGGTCGATGTGGACGGCTTTAAGGTTGCCGAGGTCTGATCATTGGTTTTCTGACGGTCGGTGTATTTGAAACCGAACTTGATGCTGTCCTCGCCATCACCCAGAAACGAAACCGGGATGAGATAGTCAGCATGCAGTTGATAGAGATCTTCGACCGCTTCACGGTTGGTGTGTACGATCTTGCTGATGGCATAACTCGACGCCGTATAGGCCGTCGCCGATGGTGTCACACTGTAGAGGAAATCCGACAAATCGTAGGTGCCGGTGATCTTGCTGGCTTTGAAGGTATATTCGTTACGATTGGGGTCGGTTTTGACCGCATGGGCGTAACCACCTTCGACCGTCAGTTCGCCCGGCCCGACCAGACTGTCGAGACCAAAGCTGGTGTTGAGCGTGTGGTCGTTTTCAGTGCGAAAGCGCACATAGCGATTGGCCGTAGCCCCGCTAAAGCTGCCGGTATCCGCCGTCTGATTGGAATAGCTTGAGGCCGACGTCGGCAAGGTCACGGTGAAACGATCACGGGTTTCCTGATCGGAATAGGTCGAGTAGGTGCTGCGCAGGAAAAGCTTGGTTGTCTCGCTGAGATGCCAGTCGAAATTGGCCACCAGACCGGAGCGCTTGCGCACCAGATTATAATCACGGATCTGGAACGTGCTCGGCACGCTATAACCGTTATAGCTGTTCCAGTCGGGACCGCCGGAGCCAAAATTCTCCGATTCAATATCGCGGCGGGAATAGTTGCCCGACAGCACCAGACCATACTGATTGTCGTCACCAAAAACACGACCAAGGGTCAGATCGCCATCATAGGGGGTTTTATCATTAAGCTGATAATGACCCATCGAGACCCGGCCATAGGCAAAAGGATCGGGCCGGTCAAAGGCACTTAAGGTGTTGATGTTGACCGCACCGGCAATGGCGTTGGCATCCAGATCGGCGGTCAGCGTCTTGACCACCTGCAATGAAGAAATCAACGAGGACGGAATATCGTCGAGCTTGACCTGACGACCATCGGGTTCCGGCGCTGGCGCGGTTGCCCCGTTGACGGTGACGTTCGCCAGTTCCGGTGACACACCACGAATAACGACATAGCGGCCTTCGCCCTGATCGTTGGTGACCGAAATGCCCGGCATACGGCGTAAGGCTTCGGCGACATTCTGATCCGGCAGCTTGCCAACATCATTGGCCGACAGGGCATCAATAAAATTATCGGAGACCTTTTTGGTCTGCAGGGCAATGCGCTCGGCCTGACGCTCGCCGGTGATGACGACGGTTTCGATCTTGCTTTCGAGCGCCAGCTGCACCCCGACCGTGGCGATGCCGGTATTGCCGACATAAATCGACTGCACCGACGCATCATAGCCGACATATTCGATGCGAATATGGTACTGACCGGCCTGCAAATTCGGCACCGTAAACGTGCCGCTGCGATCGGTATTGACGGTAATGTCGGTGCCTTCAACATGCACCGATGCGCCGGGCAGCATGGCATGGCTGGCGCCATCGGATACGCTACCCTTCAATACGGTCGCACTGGCTGGCATGGCGATCATCATCGCTGCCGACAACAGAAGTGCCGCACGCATTGTTAATCTGTTACAATTCGATGTCATAAGACCCCCGTCACCCTCTACATACAAAGGGGGCGACATAGCGAAGTTTTGTAACAGCTTTACGAAGCCAGTCTTCGTATGCGAAACAATTTGGAATCTGCCTCATGCGCCTGCTGACAGCCGTAACCGTTGGTATCATTGCAGTAATGGCTGCACCGGCGGCCTGCGCCGCTGCGGCGATGCAGCTTGAAAAAGTTATTATCGTTGAACGCCACGGCGTTCGCGCCCCAACGAAATCCGACACAGAACTGTCACAATATTCGCGGGATCCGTGGCGGGTCTGGCCGGTGGCCCCGGGTGAACTGACCAAACAGGGGGCTGATGGGGCCGAGGCGATGGGCGCAGCCCTTAAAGCCCATTATGCAAAGGCCGGTCTTCTGCACGACCAACCCAATGATATCTTTGTCTGGGCCGACATCGGCGACACCCGCACGGTACAAAGCGGCGATGCGGTGGCGCGCGGTCTGCACACGGCAGCAAAGGCATTGCACCGCGATAAACCGATTGACCTGTTATTCGAGGCTGATGATGCAGGCACCTGCGCCCCCAGTAAGGGCGATATCAGCCGTACACTGAACGATGGCCGCAGCAAGACGCCGGTCAATCTGAACCAGCTTGGTCCGCAATATGATGCGGCCAGAACCGCCATGGCGGCGCTGCTCTATCCCGGTCTCACCAAAGCTATGTGCGAGCAGAACCCGCATGGCGCATGTGTTTTTGTGACGGGGGAAAACCGTTTGAAGGGCGATGGCTGGGATACCAAGCTGACCGGCCCGCTGGCGACCGGATCATCGTTAAGCGAAAATCTGCTGCTGGAATATGCCCAAGGCTTCGATACCCCGGGCTGGGGCCGGGCCGATGCCAAACAGATCACCGCAATTATGGAATTACACAATCTTTATGCCCGCCTGATGCGGCGCAACCCGGTTATTGCCGGACGACGCGGGGCCTTTCTGGCCCAGAACATTAGCGATCTGCTGAACAACACCCCGGCCAGTTTCGCCGCCGCCGCCCCGGTGCCCGCAAACACAAAGCTGGTGCTGTTTCTGGGCCATGACAGCAATATCTCCAACCTCAGCGGTATTTATGGTCTGGACTGGCAGCTTGACGGCCAGCCCGACGATACCGCCCCCAACACCGCGCTGGCGTTCGAGCTGTGGCGCGATGCGCGCGGTGCGAAATTTGTGCGCCTGCGGCTGTTTTATCAAACGCTGGAACAACTTCGGCAACCTGGCACGATGGCCCGTGGCAGTGCGATTGGCCTTGCCCAGCCGCTGTGCCAGCGCAAAGGCCACAAAAGCTGTACATTGGCCCAGTTCACCCGGCTTACCGCCACCCGCATTGAAAAAAGCTGTCTGAAGGCGGTAAAACCTCTATAGGTTGCAATACATCAGCAACGCACGATTAAACCCGCGCCACAGCGTAGGACAATAGTAATCCGTACACATATCAATATCCGCACCCCACGCCTTGCGGGTATCTTTAAATTTTCATTTACCTTATCTTCGCATCTGCAGACGATACTGTGATTGTTGCGTACGGGTTGGTGCGATGGTTGAATTTTCGGGGGATGTGGCGGGCGCTTTGCCGCCGGGGACGCGTGCGGCGGAGCTGTCGGAACGCTTAGAGACGGCCCGCCGGATCATCGAGGAGCGATTCCTTGCCGCTGGCGCCCTGCTTTCCAAATATTTTAAGGGTCTTGAATCGCTGACGGCCACGCTCGACCGGCTGCTTGAAACCCTCAATACCGACATTGTTTCGGCAACGACCGCCAATCTGGAAACGGCGGCGGCCAAACTGTATGCCCTGCCCGACAGCCACCGCCATCGCACCGAGAATATTGCCATTCTTGGTGATTGCTGCGCCACACTGGCCGAACAGATCGACGATATGAAAAGCGATCTGGCCTATATGCGCGTGTTCACCGTCAATATCAAAATTGTCGCCGGTGGCATTGGCGATGCCGGCAGCGAATTCAGCCTGTTTGCCGAAGATATCGCCGATTGCGTGGTTCGGGTTACCGAGGAACTCGACAGTATTGCGGTCGATACGGCCAAATTACAGGCCAGCCAGCGCACCGCCCTGAAGCAGGCCACCGCCTTAAGCCGCCGCATCACCACCTTGTTGCCCGCCGTGCCGGACGATCTGGTCCGCAGCGCCGGCACGATGGGCGAGCATTACCGTGGCGTGGCCACCGCCGCCGGTCAGGTCAAAGAACTTGCCCGTGACATCCGCAAAGCGATTTCGCGCATTCTGCTTGCCCTGCAAATTGGCGACAGCACCCGCCAGCGGATTGAACATATTCAAAACGGCATCCGGGCTACGCTGACCCACGATGCGCTGCGCAATCACGATCAGGCGCAGGCGGTCATCGCCTATCTCTATGGCCTTGAGGCCGCCCAGCTCACCGCCGCGGCCGACCATTTCAACCGGGAAGTCGGCGAAATCAATCACAGTCTGGTCGAACTGGCCCAGACCGCCCGCCAGCTTTTACAGCTGCACAATCTGACGTTCCGCGATGGCAGCAATGGTCAGGGCAGTTTCCTTGGCATATTGGAAGGCCGCCTGACCGATGCCAGCGAGCTGGTCGGCAATATCGAGAAAACCGATACCGCCACCGCCACCACCGGGCGCGAAGCCGCGATTGCGGCAGAAAAGCTCAACAAGCGTATTTTGCAAATTCAGCTGCTCAAAAACGATGTGCAGTATATGGCGCTCAACACGACCCTGAAATGCTGCCAGATCGGCGAGATCGGCCAGCCTTTAAGCGTGGTGGCCATTGAACTGCGCGCCCATGCGGAAAAGCTTGAAGAAGAAGCCGGTCAAAGCCTTGTCGTGCTGGAAAAACTGATGCAGGCCTCGGGCGAGCTTTCCAATACTGCCGCCACCGGCCAGACTCTGGGGCAGATTGCAGCACAGGCACTGCACCACGCCGCCACCCGCTTAAGCGAAGCGAACGAAAAAACCGAACGCGAAATTTCGGAAATTGTCACGCTGGGCGATGATGTGGCCCGCGGGCTGGAACAGTCCGCCAAACAAAAAAACATTCAGCATGATATCGGCGATACCCTTGGTCAGGTGGCCGGGGCAATGAACAGTCTGGCCGGGGCGCTACCGCCCTGCCCGCCGGAAATTGCCGCCCCGTTACGGCAGGTGCTGGAAACGCTCGCCAACGATTACACCATGGCCGAGGAACGCGAGGTGCACCGCACCGTTCTGGCCGCATGGCAGATGGCGCAGGATGCGCAAAGCCCCCAGGCGGTGGAAGACGATATGGACGCGGTGTTGTTCTGATCCGCACCCCGAATCTGTATGGGGCGGCCCGATTAATGCTGGGTCGCAGCCAGAATTTCCCGGGCGATCGATTGCAGCGGCGCAATGCGGTCAACGCAGCCCCGCGCAATGGCTTCCTTGGGCATGCCGAACACGATCGAGGTCGCTTCGTCCTGTGCAATCGTGGTTGCCCCGGCGTCTTTCATTTCTTTTAAGCCCCGCGCGCCATCATCGCCCATGCCGGTCATGATAACCCCGACCGCGTTAGAGCCTGCCGAGCGTGCCGCCGAGCGAAATAAAACGTCTACGGAGGGACGATGGCGGCTGACCAGCGGCCCTTGTTTCACCGAAACATAATAACGCGCACCACTGCGCTCGAGCAGCAGGTGATAATTGCCCGGCGCAATCAGCACCTGACCACGCAACACCGCATCGCCATCACGGGCTTCACGAACCTCCATCTCGCACAGGCTATTCAGCCGCTGGGCGAAGGAGGTGGTAAATTTCTCTGGCATATGCTGCACAATGACGATGCCGCAGGTCGCCGCGGGCAACATTTGCAGCACCGTGCGCAGCGATTCCGTTCCCCCGGTTGACGCCCCGATGCAGACCACCGATTCGGTTGTCCGCGCCATGGCATGGCCCGAGGGCGGTGGCAGCATGGCATCGGCGGTGAGTTTTTTCTGGGGGGGCTGTGCCGAAGCATGCGCCTTTACGCTTCCCGGTCGCCGGTCAAGCCGGGCCGAAGCCGCTGCCTTGACGGTATCACAAATCTGAATGCGGGCATCAAGCAAATGGTCGGCCACACCGATGGCAGGCTTCAAAATGGTATCGACCGCACCGGCTTCCAGCGCCTGCATCAGGGTGGCCGAACCGTCTTCGACCAGCGAGGAGCACATCACCACCGCAATCGGGTGTTGCGCCATCAGCCGGCGCAAAAAGGTGATGCCATCCATTCGCGGCATCTCGACATCCAGCGTAATCACATCCGGGATAACATCGCGCATATAGCGCACCGCCACATAGGGATCGGCGGCGGTTCCGACCACTTCGATCCCGGGATCACTTTGCAGCACGGCAGACAGCGCCTGACGCACAGCCGCCGAATCGTCGATCACCAGAACCTTGATACGTCGCGATGGTTGCATCCGGTTACAGCCGTTTAAAAATGGTATTGGCGACACTTTTCAACGGCAGCCCGGCCCCGGTGATATTTTCGGAATGGCCCAGCACCAGATGACCACCGCGGCGCAAATGATCGCATAAGCGCCGTAAAACCCGAACCTGTGTATCGCGGTCAAAATAGATCAGCGTATTGCGCAAAAAGATAACATCGAAATTGCGATCGAGCGGGTAACGGTCGTCCATCAGATTGAGATGCTGAAACGACACTTTGGCCCGCAGTCTGGGAACGATACGAAATTCCTGACCATCCGGATCGCGCGACAGCATAATATATTTGCGGCGGCGATCTTCCGGGATCGGCTCCATCATCGGGATCGGATAGCGGCCGTTCACCGCCTTAAGCAGAACCTCGGTACAAATATCCGTGGCGACAATGTTATAAGAGACCCCGGGGCGCGGCTGGCAGAAATCTTCCAGCTCCATCGCCAGCGTATAAGGCTCGGCCCCGATTGACGAGGCCGCACACCAGACGCGGATCGTGTGTTGCCCCGCCTCGGCCAGATGCGGCAAGATCGTTGCGCGCAAATAATCGAAATGCGCACTCTCCCGATAAAAATCGGTTTTGTTGGTGGTGATCGCATCAATGAAGTGAATGATTTCGGTTTCGGCATTGGCGTCGTCATCGCCAAACAGATACTCGCAATAGGTATTGATATCGGCAATGCCCAGCACCCGCATGCGCCGCCGCAAACGGCTGTCGAGCATGGTGCGCTTTTTCTCGGTAATGCGGATGCCGCAATACTCATACACAAAACGCGCCAGCCGGATAAAGTTGGCCTGACTGAGCGGCGCCGCCGCAGACACGATTTCCGGCTGTCTGTTTTCTGCCGCAACGCTGTGTTGCCGCACAAGGGCATGGTGCCGAAGCGGCGAAACCGCCAAACCAGTTCTTTGAAGCATACGGGAACTCAACACACCTGTTTTATACCGGGCTTACGCTGTCGCGGCTCAGCGATAAAGCTTCTATATCCGGTGCAGTCATCAATTTTTGCAGATCGAAGATCAGGACGAAGCCGTCATCGCGGCGGACGATACCGGCGATATAGCTGAGCCGCCAGCTGTTGCCGACGGTCGGCACCGGTTCGATCTGATCCGTCGACAGGCTGATGACCTCCAGCACGGTGTCGGCCACCAGCCCCAGCGCCAGCGTGTCATGCACCGCCGTCGGGGCCGCTTCCGGATCATCGATTGGAACGTCCACCACCATAATCCGCGTGGCGGCGGTGATCTCGGCCCTGGTCAGCCCCAGCTTGGTGCGCAGATCAATCACCGGGGTCGCCCGCCCGCGCACATCGATCAGCCCGTTGAGATAGGCCGGGCCTTCCGGCACCCGGAAGGCTTCGCGATAGTCCAGTATCTCGCGCACCAGTGCCACGGGAACGGCAAACACCTCCGCCCCCAGACACAGGGTGACATACTGGATTTCATCGCCTTTACGGGTGCTGGTTTCGGCCATTTTAATAGTCCCTGAACTCCGCATCCGCCGCATCCGGCCCACCGCGTTCGAGGCTGCGGGCCGTCGCACGGGCAAGGTCGATGGCGATGCCAGTACCCACGCCCGCGGCGGGGTTGCTTCGTGCCCCGGTTTTCGCTGACGCAGACTTTAGCCCAGATGTGCCCGCCCTGCCAATGCGGGTGGTGCCACGCGTTGCAACCTTAGACGTACCCGACGCCGCGCTGTCGACCTTGAAATAGGCGATGGCGCTTTCCAGCGCTTCGGACTGGCTCGCCAGCTCTTCCGAGGTTGCCGACATCTCCTCAGACGCCGCCGCGTTTTGCTGCGTCACCTTATCGAGCTGCTGGATCGCTTCGTTGATCTGGCTGGCACCAATATCCTGCTCGCGGCAGGCGGCGCTGATCTCGGCCACCAGTTCCGCCGTCTTGCGGATATCCGGCACCAGCTTGCCCAGCATGGCGCCTGCTTCCTGTGCCGACTTGACCGTGTGGCCCGACAGCCCGCCGATTTCGGTTGCGGCCTGCTGCGACCGTTCGGCCAGCTTGCGCACCTCCGAGGCCACCACCGCAAAGCCCTTGCCATGTTCACCGGCGCGGGCCGCTTCCACCGCCGCGTTCAGCGCCAGCAGATCGGTCTGGCGGGCAATCTCCTGCACGATGGTGATCTTCTCGGCGATGGTCTGCATCGCTGCCACCGCCTTGTTGACCGCCTCGCCGCTCAGCTCGGCATCCTTGGCCGACTGTTTCGAGATCTTCTCGGTCTGGGACGCATTGTCGGCATTCTGTTTGATGTTCGCCGCCATCTGTTCCATTGAGGCCGAGGCTTCTTCCGCCGACGCCGCCTGTTCGGTGGCGCCCTGACTGACCTGTTCCGAGGCCGAGGACAGTTCCTGACTGCCCGACGCCACATTCTCCGACGCCGCAAGCGCATCGCTCACAACAGAACGCAAACGCTCAACCATCGTTTTAAGGGCGTTGCCAAGGTGATCTTTCTCCGACTTGGGATTGACCGTCACCATCAGATCCCCACCGGCGATCTTATCGGCAATCTCGGCAGATTCACGTAAACTGACCACCATCGCCGTCATGGCCTGGCCCAGCGTATCTTCCGCCGAGCGTGGTTTGGTATCGGAGGACAAATCCCCAAGCGCGATCTGCTGCATCGCGTCGGAAACGGTCCGTTCGGCACCAACCACCGCGACCAGAGCCTTACTCAGCGCATCCTTATCTGACAGTATTTTGGGTTCTTCCGACAAATCCCCAATAGAAATTTTATGGGCGATACGCACCGTACTTTTGAGGTTGTTCGTCATGGTGCGGACGGAATCGACGACATCCTTGATCTCGTCATTGGCGGCATAGTCGATCTGCCGGTCGAGATCGCCGATAGCAATGCCTTCGGCCATATCACCGATCTGTTTCAGGCCACGCCCAATTGAAATCATAATCCAGGCGGCCGAACCAATCGCAAACACAATCGCAATCAGGGCCAGCCCAACCAGCAGAGTGCGCGTTGCCTCGTAACCCTGCTTTGCCTCGACCTGGGCATCGGCAACAGACTGCTGGGTGATGGTGACAATTTCGCTGGCATCATCCAGCAGCGGATTCACGACAGTCCGCATCGGACCGACGGAAATCTGCTTTGCTTCTTCGTTACGGTTTGCCAGTGCAAGCTGCCTGAGCTGAACATCAAGCACCTTATCCTGTTCCCACAAATCACGGGCATGCAGCCATTTTGGCTTAGCCTGTTCCGAGGCGATATCGATACCGTGGCTGATCAACGCATCGACAGTGCCACGTATACGACTGATATCATTGTCGTAGCCCTGCATCTTCTGCATGTCGGTCTCGAGAATGATATTCTTCTCTTTCCTGACCAGATCAAGCATAGCAACCCGCAGTTCGAGCGCGGTTTTCATCCGCTCGACCGGCCCCTGCACCATGGTGTTCATGGTGCCATCCAATGCGGCCAAACTGTAAACAGCATAACTGCTGGCACCGACAAGCAGCACCAGAACCAGCCCGAACACCAGTCCGAGCTTCGCCTTGATTGTAAAACGCATGTGACTCCCCCGAAGATGTGTCAGTGCGGACTATTTTTGTTCCTGCGCCTGACGGTGAGATTTGAGAGTTAACTGGATAGACTACTGCCTGCAGCCTCCTTACCGATGTGGCTGCCTGCCGCAAAAATTTTATGCAGGTCCGGAACAACAACGAAATCACCATCCCGCTTGGCGAGACAGTGAATAAACTCCTGACGCCAGCGCATACCGACACGCGGTGCGTTTTCAGTTTTGGTGCGTTCAAGTGTGGTCACTTCGTGCACCTTGTCGGCTTTGAGGCCGATCAGACAGGGTTCATCGTCATATTCGATTTCGATCACAATGATGCGGCTGTCGACGGTATCGTCCGCCGCCACCAGACCAAACGCCAGATGCAAATCTGCAATCGGAATAACCTTGCCACGGAAGTTGACCAGACTTGCAATCATCGGCGCGCTGCCCGGTACCGGGGTTTCCGGCATACGGTCGAGAATTTCCCGCACCAACGATGCCTCGATCGCGAAGGTTTCACCCTGCATATCAAAGGTCAGCACCTCAAGCTGAGTGCCGTCTTTCCAGTGGATGTTTTGCTTATCGCTCATCGCTATCACTCCGCCGCCCGCAAGCGTTCTTCCTGACGCTGACCAGCCGCCACCAGATGCGCGATATCGAGGATCAGCGCGACGCCGCCATCGCCCAAAATGGTCGCACCGGAGAAGGTTTCAACATCGGCATGAAAGCGCGATAATGGTTTGATCACGGTTTGATGCTGACCAATGATCTGATCGACGACCAGACCAACCCGCTCGCGCCCGGTCGAAACCACGACAATTTTCTGATACGGATCAGGCTCGGTTTGGGTGCCGAACACTTCACGCAAGCGAATAAAGGGCACCAGCATATCGCGTAGGGTAAGGAAATTCCGCCCGGATGAACGCTGATCCTGACTGCGCGAAAGCTCGACACATTCTTCAACCGCGGACAAGGGAATGACATAGCGGTTGGTGCCGATGCGGACCAGCAATCCATCGATGATGGCCAGGGTCAGGGGAATACGCAGATCAATACGCGTGCCCATTCCCGCATCACTGGTCATGCTGATACTGCCGCGCAAATTCTCGATGGTGCGTTTGACCACGTCCATGCCGACACCACGGCCAGACAGATTGGTAATCTGACTGGCGGTCGAGAAGCCCGGCTTGAAGACCAGTTGCAACAGCTCGGCATCGCTCAGGTTTGCATCGGTGTCGATCAGGCCGTTAGCCACCGCTTTGGCGCGCACCTTTTCACGGTTGATGCCGCGGCCATCATCGACCAGCGATATCACCACTTCGGCCCCGGCCTGACGGGCCGCCAGCTCGATACGCCCAACATCCGGCTTACCGGCTGCACGACGTTCGTCAGGCGTTTCCAGACCATGATCGGCGGAATTGCGAATAAGATGGATCAGCGGATCCGCCAGGCGCTCGATAACGGTCTTGTCGAGTTCAGTCGTTTCGCCTTCAGTATGAAATTCGATTTTCTTATCGAGATCGATGGCCAGATCATGGATCAAACGCCGGAAGCGACCAAACAATTGCGCAATCGGAACCATGCGCACAAACATCATGGTATCGCGTAACTCGGACGCCAGACGCTCGATTTCTTCCGATACGGCACGCAAATTGATATCGCCGCTGCCCGTCGCCACCTGTTTGAGGCGTGACTGCGCAATGACCAGTTCGGCCACGCGATCCATCAATTCGTCGAGCCGCTCGGCCGGAACCCGTAACGAACCAACACTGCGAACATTTTTGACTTCCGCAGCATCGCTTTGCGTATCCGTGGCCCGATCCGGGGCATGGTGCGGCACCGGGGCGGCCACGGCGACATCCGGCACGCTGGCCGTCTCGGGAACAGGCGTCACCCCAGTGTCCGCTGGCGCTGTGTCCGGTGGAGCCCCGGCGGGCAGCAGCACCAGATCATCACTGGCGAAGATAAAGACATCTTCAATTTCCGACCGTGGGGCATCCGTCGTCAGCAACACATCCCACGCCAGATAGCAGTCGGTCGGGATGATACTGGACAGGCTTGGCACCGCATCCAGCAACGCGGATACCTCGACCGGACCTAAAGCCCGCAGCTCATCCAGCAGCGACAAGGGCCGTGTGCCGTTGACCAAAGCCTCGGGCGGCAGGCGAAACCGAATACGCCAGGCGGTAAGATGTGGCGCGGCATTTGTGGCAGCCACCACCGGCGATGCAACGGGGGCGGACGGTGTCGCAGACGCCGTTTGCAGGGCCGCCAGTAACGCGGCTTCCTCTTCGGCGGAAGCCTTGCCACCTTCGGCCAATGCCCGCATATGATCGAGCGCCGAGAGCACCGCCGCAATCAGCCCCGGCGTTGCCTTGGCCTCGCCTTTACGGACCCGATCAAAAGCCGTTTCGCAATGATGGGTGAAGGATGCCAGGGCATCAAAGCCGAACATCGCCCCCGAGCCTTTAAGCGTGTGCAGCGCCCGAAAAACCGACGCAATCAGCTCGGCGTTCTGCGGATCATTTTCCAGATCCAGCAAGCCTTGCTCGATCCGCTCGAGCAAATCCTGAGACTCGGCCTGAAAGATTTCCCTGGGGTCCTGTGCGCTCATCGCGCCAAAACCTTTTCAATGATGCGGATCAGCTGTTCGGCCACAAACGGTTTGGTCAGCCAACCGGTCGCCCCGGCCGCCCGTGCCTGCTGTTTGATTCCGGCATCGGATTCTGTCGATAAAAACAGGATCGGAATACCGGCATAGGCTGGCAACTGGCGCAGCTGACGGATCATAGCCAAACCGTCCATGTTGGGCATATTGAGATCGGTGATAATCAGATCAAAGGGCTGTGCCTGCGCTTTACCCAAACCATCAGCACCATCAACCGCTTCGGTAATGCTATGCCCCGTTTCACTCAAACTGATGATAATCGTCTGCCGGATACTGGGGGAATCGTCTACAATTAAAATCTGCGCCATTACTGCATCTCCGTCGCGCATAACCAGAACGCGTTATCCTGCTTACTCCTCAGAAAACCACCGCGCTCCAGCGTGTCGAGCAACACGCCCATCGCCGGGGCGGCCAGAGCAATGGCTTTACCATCGGCCGCCGCGGTACGCCGCGCCGCTTCAATAAGCTGCACAAATGTCAGATCGACGTCAGCAAGGTCGCTTAAGTCCAGCACGACACCATCGCTATTGCGATACGCATCCAGCAGCCTGGCGTGTATTTCGTCGATATTACGCACATTCGCCTGATCGGCGACGCGCAACTGTACTTCACGTTTTTCTTGTACCGGCATAATCCCTCACAGGCGAACGCCTCTGATCGTTTGGTTTTATTTAGATCAATATAGTTAAAGACACTTCATAAACGATGGATCAAGGGTTGTCTGCATTATCACCAGTTGCGGTCAATGCCACACACAGCGGGTATTAAAGCCGGATTCACGGTTTTGTGCGCCGCATTGAATAGCGGCAGGGATTTAGGGGTTGCCGTCACGTGCCGATAACGCGACCAATAATTGCAACACCGCATCTTTCGTATAGGGATTGTGAATACTAATAAAACTGCGGCATAATTCTATCGCGACATCGGTTGCCATGAATTCAATCGTCGTCAGCCGCATGCTGAGCACATCACGCTCATGCGTACGGGTCGGACTTTGGGTTATGACGTCGATGTCCTGATAGAAATAGCTGATCGGAATTTGCAGCTCCTGCGAAATTTTGTAGAGCCGGCTTGCACTTATCCGATTGATGCCCTTTTCATATTTTTGCAGCTGCTGATAGGTTATCTGTAGTTTGCGCGCCAGTTGTTTGGAATCAATATTCAGTATACGTCGCCAAAAACGCAGGCGTGCGCCGATATACATATCCGTTTCATCCGTACTTTTAACACGGGGGAATGACGGCAACTTAACAACATCCATCTACAACTCCTGCGGAACGACAAGGGTAACGAATCCCGTGCACCCGATACGTAAAACGTTGTCGATGACCACAAGATTGACAAAAACAACATGCCCACCTTGTAGAGACTTCGATTGCGGCACCTTGCAAATGCCCGCAACGTTTACGGATCGTGCGTTGGGTCGACGCTTCCCAGCCTGTTTTCCATTCGTTGAGAATTTTATGTATTCATGCTTAAATTATCGCCAAATCCCCTATACCGGGACGCGCACCCATAACTTCAGGTTGCGCGGCAATCCCTTCACCGGGGATTTTCCAACATAACAGAGATATTATCCGTAGGCTGATTTCATCTGTCGTCCGACTAACGCATGAAACACGGCACAAAAAAGCCCGCGGGCACGAGGCTCGCGGGCATAGTATAATCTGTAAAATTTTATATGTTTTAAACCGGCGACGGATTACGTTCGCTAAACTGGCGCTGATGCCAATAGGGATAGGCCGGGGTGACGGCGCTGGCCGCATCCAGCCGGGCAATCTGTTCGGCGGTCAGATGCCAATCTGCCGCGCCCAGATTATCGATCAGCTGTGCTTCGGTACGCGCACCCAGAATAACGCTGGATACCGTCGGCCGCTGCAGCAACCAGTTGATGGCAATCTGCGGAATGGTTTTGCCGGTTTCGTCCGCAAGGCTCTGCAAAACATCGACCACGCCATAGAGATATTCGTCCGATAGTTGCGGCCCAATATCGTTATCAGCCTTGCTCTGGCGCCGGCTGAGTTGCGGCAGCGCCGCGCCACGACGAATTTTACCGGTCAGCCGGCCCCAGCCCAGCGGGCTCCACACCACGGTGCCAATGCCCTGATCGAGGGCCAATGGCATCAGTTCCCATTCGTAATCACGCCCGACCAACGAATAATACGCCTGATGGGCGACATAGCGGGCCAGACCATATTTTTCCGACGCCGCCAGCGACTTCATCAAATGCCAGCCGGAATAATTCGATACGCCGATATAACCAATCTTGCCGGCCTGCACGAGGCTGTCGAGCGCCATCAGGGTTTCTTCAACCGGCGTCAGGGCATCGAAACCATGCAGCTGCAACAGATCAATATGATCCGTACCCAGCTTTTTCAGTGCGGTTTCGATCCGGCGGGTGATGTGATAGCGCGACGAGCCGACATCGTTGGGCCCCGAACCATGCCGGAACGTCAACTTGGTCGAAATCAGCAAGCGGTCACGCCGCTCTTTAATCGCGGCGCCCAGAATGGTTTCCGCAACCCCGCCGCCATAAATGTCGGCGCTGTCGAACAGGTTGACGCCGGCATCAAGGCAGATATCAATCATGCGGCGGGCGTCTTCAACATCGACACTGCCCCAGGCACTGCCACCATCGCGACCACAAAAGGTCGCAGTTCCCAAAGCCAGCGCCGAAACTTTCAGTCCCGAGCGGCCAAGCAGACGGTACTCCATCGCAGTCTCTCCTGAATGCGCCTTAGACGGAAACAGCGCAGTACGGTTTCATAAAACACGATCGTGTCAGACCAAATTTGGGCCAGACTTAAAGCGTCGGCAGGGTCTGGATCAGGCGTCCGCCCACCCGCACCGGCTCGACCCGTTTGGCCAAACCATCACTGCCGACCTCGACAAACACACCACACAGTGTGGCCGGCCCCGTGGCCGGGGCAAAACGGCTACCATGCATTTTGTGCACGAAACGCTGGATCGGTTCGTACTTTTCCATCCCGATCACGGAATCATAATCGGCGCAGGCCCCGGCATCGGTTTGATAGGCGGTACCTCCGGGAAGAATTTGTGCATCGGCCGACGGGATATGGGTGTGCGTGCCCACCACCAGCGAGGCGCGGCCATCACAGAAATGACCGAAGGCCATTTTCTCACTGGTGGCCTCGGCATGAAAATCAATCAGGACCGCATCGGCCCCCTCGCCCAAAGGACAGGCAGCCAGTTCGCGCACCACCCCGGCGAAAGGATCGTCGAGCGCATCCATGAACACCCGGCCCATGAAATTCATCACCAGCACACGGGCCCCCGCAGGGGTTTCGTATAACCCGGCACCACGCCCCGGTGCCCCGGCCGGAAAATTGGCCGGGCGCAGAATGCGATCTTCGTCGACAATCACCGTCAACAGTTCGCGCTGGTCAGCCCAGTGGTTGCCGGTGGTCAGACAATCGACCCCACAGGCAAACAACTCATCGGCAATGGCGCGGGTCAGCCCGAAGCCGCCGGCGGCGTTCTCGCCATTGGCCACAACAAAGTCGAGTGCCAATGCACGCCTCAGGCGAGGCAGCTCAGCTACCACCACCTCGCGTCCGCCCCGACCGACGATATCGCCTATGAATAAAAGGTTCATAAAGTCAGACTATCACCGCCCATGCCCAGATTTGAACCCCTATCGCGCAACAAAGACACATCGGCAAGGCGCTTTTCGTCTGCTATAAGCATTGTGAAAGGGTTATCGCGTGCAAACTATTATATTCGACTTCTTCGGTGTGGTTGTTGCTGAAATCGCGCCTTTTGTGCTGCCCCGCTATATGTCGGCCGCCGATGTCGTGCGCTATCGCGCCACCGTCGTGCAGGAAGCCGACCTAGGCTACATCACCCAAAAGGCCTTCTTTGACCGGCTGTCCGGCATTGCTGGCGTTTCGGCCAAACAACTTGAGGACGAGTTCTGGGCCCATGTCAAAGTCGATTCCGACACGGTGGCCCTGATTGAAGCGCTGAAAACCAAATATCGGGTGGCCCTGCTGACCAATGCCATCGTACCGTTTGTGCGGCAAATCATGGCGCGTCATGATCTGGCACGACTGTTCGACACCATTATGGTCTCGTCCGAGGAGCATATGGCCAAGCCCGACCCAGCCTTCTTCCAGCACCTGCTGACCAAAATGGATGTTCAACCGAAAGACGCGATTTTTCTCGACGACAATCCGGTGAATATTGAAGGGGCCAAGAATGCCGGAATTGCCGGTATTGTGTTCACCACGGCACCGCAGGCCGCACGCGAGCTGTACGAACGTTTCAGCATCGCGCCGTAAGCGATTAGACCGGGAAGTGGCGCAGCCCGGCCTCGCTGATCACCATATCAAGGCGCTGATCTGTGGCTTCAACCGGCACGGCGTCAACTTCCTGCCCGGCAAAAGCGATACCAACCGCCAGCGGGCTGCCGCTTTCGCGCAACTGGGCCAAACTGCGGTCGTAATAGCCACCGCCATACCCCAGCCGATACCCCGCCCCATCGAACGCCAGCAACGGCACCAGCAAAACCTGCGGCACCACCCTGGGGCAGGACGCGGGCGGTTCAGATGTGCCGAAGGTGCCCGCCACCAGCGGATCACCGATGCGCCAGCCCCGGAAGATCAGCGGCTGATCGGGGCCAACAATACAGGGCAGCGCCAGGCTGTGGCCACGCCGTTGCAACGCCGCCATCAACAGGCGCGGATCGGCCTCGCCTGCCAGCGGCCAATAGCCCGCCACACAGCTATGCGGCGGCAGGGGCAAATCGACCCCGGCGAGCAGCTCGGCAAAATCGGATAAATCCTGAGAAAGAGTGGCCCGGTGACTGCGGGCGCTTTTGCGCAGACGGTCCTTGCCGATCACAGCCCCACCCCATGTAAGGAATTAAAGTGGACAGGACCGCAGCCGTCGTTGGTATGGATCCTCACGGGCCTGCAGTTGCAGGTGGGGGCCGTATGACCAAAGCCACGGCTCTGGCCAGGGATAGCTCCCGATGAGTACCATTAAGGCCCCTGGGTATCGCGTTCCTGACGAGCGGAGCAGTACCTGTCCGCTTTCGACTATAGCGTAATCGGCTGCAAAAGCGAGCGGGCTAGTTTATATTCCTAGCATCATTCCAAAGGAAACCTGAAGCCGCCTTGAGCTTGGCGTCACGCCCAAGCCTTATGTGCTGTCCGGGCGGATTAGCCCGGTGTTTTGCCATCGGTCGGCAGTGGCCGGGCCGATGCAGCAGGCGGCGGAACTTCGTCCGCCCCCGTCGTATCGGCTTCGACACTTAAAGCCTGCAGCACGGTTTCAACCCGCCCGGCAGCGGCTTCCAGTTTATCGGCGGCGAGAGATTCGGCATCGTTGATATGGGCCTGCAACTGGGCATTGGCCTTTTGCATATCCGCCAGCGCCCGTTCGCTGGTCTCCAGCTTGGCTTTCACCGCGGCTTCGTCATCGGCGATCAGCATCGCGGCCATCAGCAGCAGCCGGGTGTCGCCGATCTGGCCCACCATGCGCACGACTTCCTGCACCTTGGCATCAACCCTGGCGCCAAGCTTCTGTAGCTGGGGCTCTTCGCCGTCATTGCAATCGATCGAATAATTGTGTCCGTTGACCACGACGGTGACGACAGCCATCTTACTTCTCCTAATCTGTCCGTACGGCCCCTTAAAGTCCGTAAAGTCCCCTCGTGCATGCCACTTTGCCGCCAGTCGGCCAAACCAGCAAGCGTTGTTACGCCCGCAAACCGGAAACCGGTGTCATGGCCATAGGGGAAAATATATCTCAGCGGCCCAGTGCCGCACGGATTTCGGCGATGGCGCCATCGAGACGCCCCTCGACTTCCGCGGTCAGCCCGGAAAGTGTCCGGGCGTTTTCTTCCAGCTCGGCCACGCGGGCGACAAGCTGTTCGCGCTCGGCGGACAATTTTTCTGCCTGCACGGCAGATTCATGAGCCAAATCACGGACTTTGAGCAGCGGCTGTGCCACTGTCTCCAGCCGGTCTAAGGCTTTTTCCAAACGTTCGGCGGCAAGACTGACCCTACTCATGCTGGCGCCTCCTCTGTTGCGCCGGGGCAAAGCATTGGCACTTGCCGGTCCTATGGTCAACAGAGCTGCCGCAAGGTTCCTGGGGAGAGACTTGACGATTGGTCTGGGGGCGAGTTTAAGGCAGTAAAAGCAAATGTCGGAGTAGTTGGAAACGCCTATGAATTCGCAAATCCGCCTTATGGCCAATGCCCTTCGGGCCCTCAGCATGGATGCCGTGCAAACGGCCAATTCCGGTCACCCTGGTATGCCGCTTGGCATGGCCGACGTCCTGACCACGCTGACGACCAAATTCATGAAATTTGATGCGACAGCCCCCAGCTGGCCGGATCGTGACCGGCTGATCCTGTCTGGCGGTCATGGTTCGATGCTGCTGTATTCGTTCCTCTATATGAGCGGGTATCCGGGCATCACCATCGACGACATCAAAACCTTCCGTAAGCTGGGCAGCCACTGCGCTGGCCACCCGGAACATGGCGAAATCCCCGGCATCGAAACCACCACCGGCCCGCTGGGTCAGGGTCTGTCCAACGCCGTCGGTATGGCGCTGGCCGAACGCATCCTGAACGCCCGCTTCGGCGACGGCCTGGTTGACCACCACACCTATTGCCTGTGCGGCGATGGCGACCTGATGGAAGGCATCAGCCACGAAGCCATCTCGATCGCTGGCCATCTCAAGCTGTCCAAGCTGGTCCTGCTCTATGATGATAACGGCATTTCGATCGACGGGCCGACCACCATCACGGATTCGACCGACACGATTAAGCGTTTCGAGGCCGCTGGTTGGGCCACGACCCGCGTCGACGGCCATGACAGCGACGCGATTGCCGCCGCCATCACAGCTGCCCACAAGAATGACCGGCCGACCCTGATCGCCTGCAAGACCATCATCGGCTTTGGCGCGCCCAAGCGTGCCGGTACCTCCAAGGCCCATGGCGAACCGCTCGGTGCGGAAGAAATCGCCGGTGCCCGCAAGGCCCTCGACTGGCCCTATGAGCCTTTTGTCATCCCGCAAGAGGTCACCAAGGTCTGGCGCGAAGCCGGCAGCCGTGGCGCGGCCGCCCGCACCGAATGGGAAGCGCGCAAAAACGCTGCCGATCCCGCGCTGGTGAAGCGGTTCGACGATCTGCTGGCGGGCGACATGCCGGCCGAGGTCTGGGACGGCCTGCAGGTTCTCAAAAAGCAGACCAGCGCCGAGAAACCCTCGGTTGCCACCCGCAAAGCCTCGCAGATGGTGCTGGAAATCGTCAACGCGCTGTGGCCCGCCACGATTGGCGGCTCGGCGGACCTGACGCCGTCCAACAACACGCTGACCTCGACCCTGACCGACATCAAGACCGGCGACTTCTCGGGCCGCTATATCCGCTATGGCGTGCGCGAGTTCGGTATGACCGGCCTGATGAACGGTATGACGCTGCATGGCGGCATTGTGCCTTACGGCGGTGCGTTCTTCGTTTTCTCGGACTATTGCCGTCCGGCGATGCGTATGGCCGCCATCATGGGCATCCGTGTCATTTACGTCTTCACCCATGATTCGATCGGCGTCGGCGAAGACGGTCCGACCCATCAGCCGGTGGAACATCTCGCCGCAGCCCGTGCCATTCCGGGCCTTCGGGTCTATCGCCCGGCCGACGTGGTCGAAACGGCGGAATGCTGGGCCCTGGCCCTGGCCGACAAGAACCATCCCAGCATGCTGGCGCTAAGCCGCCAGAACCTGATGACCGCGCGAACCACGCATACGGACGAAAACCTCTGCGCCAAAGGCGCTTACGAGGTTGCCGGTGCCGAAAACGCCAAGGTCAGCCTGCTGGCCACCGGTTCAGAAGTGGAACTGGCGTTCAAGGCCCGCGACCTGTTGGCAGCTGACGGAATTCCCGCCCGCATTGTATCAATGCCGAGCTGGGAACTTTTCGAACAGCAGGATGAAAACTATCGCAAAAATGTGCTAGGACCTGACACCGTTAAAGTCGGTATCGAAGCGGCCCTTGGCTTTGGCTGGGATCGCTATATCGGCGAAAAGGGCGTCTTTGTCGGCATGCATGGCTTCGGCGCCAGCGGCCCGGCCAAGGATGTGTTCCAGAAGTTCGGAATCACCCCGGAAGCTGTGGCAGCCGCGGCGAAAAAAGCGTTGCAGGGTTAATTAGCCGGACCTTTAATCGGCTTAAAATTTTAGGCGTGAACAAAAAACAGGAGAAATTTCATGGCCCTTCGTATTGCAATTAACGGCTTTGGCCGTATCGGGCGCTTGGTTCTGCGTGCGATCGTCGAATCGGGTCGCCGCGACATCGAAGTTGTGTCGGTCAACGACCTGGGCCCGGTGCCGACCAACGCGCACCTGCTGCGCTATGATTCGATCCATGGGCGTCTGCCGGCCGAAGTTTCGGTCGAGGGCGACATCATGACGGTTGCCGGTCACAAGATTAAGGTGACCGCGATCCGCAACCCGGCCGAGCTGCCGCACAAGGATCTGGGCGTTGATATCGCCGTTGAATCCACCGGCTTCTTCACCGCCCGTGACAAGGCCGCTCTGCATCTGGAAGCCGGTGCCAAGCGCGTCCTGGTTTCGGCCCCGGCCGACGGCGCTGACCTGACGGTCGTTTATGGCGTCAACCATGACAAGCTGACCAAGGACCACATCGTCGTTTCGAACGCTTCGTGCACGACCAATGGCCTGGCCCCGCTCGCCAAGGTGCTGAACGACAATTTCGGCATCGCCAAGGGCATCATGACCACGGTGCACTCCTTCACCAACGACCAGCCGAGCCTCGACCAGCTCCACAAGGATCTGTATCGCGCCCGCGCTGCGTCGCAGTCGATGATCCCGACCTCGACCGGTGCCGCCAAGGCCGTTGGCCTGGTTCTGCCGGAACTGAAGGGCAAGCTGGACGGTATCTCGATCCGCGTCCCGACCCCGAACGTCTCGCTGGTTGACCTGAAGGTTGTCCTGAACAAGACCACCACCAAGGAAGACATCAACGCGGCGATGAAGGCGGCTTCGGAAGGGTACCTGAAGGGTATCCTGCACTATGTCGACGAACCGCTGGTCTCCAAGGACTTCAACCACTTCCCGGCCTCGTCGTCCTTCATGGCGCCGCAGACCAAGGTGATCGAGGGCGACCTCGCCGCCATCTACAGCTGGTACGACAACGAGTGGGGCTTCTCCAACCGTATGATCGACACCGCTCTGGCGATGGGCAAGTTCCTGTAATGCATATTGGGGCAAGCATCCTTCCGATGCTTGCCCCATCTTTTTTGCCGCGCCCACAGCGCGGTTTTTTTTCGTCTTCAGCCAAACTTTTAAGGCCAAACTTTAAGGACCAATCTCATGGCTAAGTTCCTCACCATCGACGACATCGACGTCAAAGGTAAGCGCGTTCTGGTTCGCGCCGACCTCAACGTGCCGACGAAGGACGGCGTGGTCACTGATACCTCGCGCATTGATCGTCAGGCCCCGACCATCATCGACCTCGCCAAGAAGGGCGGCAAGGTCATCGTCTGCTCGCATTTCGGTCGTCCGAAGGGCAAGCGCGATGCCAGCCAGTCTTTGAAGGTTGTGGTTAGCGCGCTGGCCGAAAAGGTCGGCCTGCCGGTGGCATTTGCCGATGATTGCGTTGGTCCGGTGGCGGAAGAAGCCGTGGCCAAGCTGAAGGACGGCGAAGTCCTGCTGCTTGAGAACACCCGCTTCTATAACGAAGAAGAAAAGAACGATCCGGAATTTTCGGCCAAGCTGGCCAAGCTGGCAGACGTCTATGTCAACGACGCCTTCTCGTCGGCCCACCGCGCCCATGCTTCGACCGAAGGCGTGACCAAGATCATCCCCGTCGTGGCCGCTGGCCGTTCGATGGAAGCCGAACTGAAGCACCTGCAGCAGGCCCTCGACAACCCGACCCGCCCGGTTCTGGCCGTTGTTGGCGGTGCCAAGGTCTCCTCGAAGATCGACGTGCTGGAAAACCTGATGGCCCGCGTGGACACGCTGGTGATCGGTGGCGCCATGGCCAACACCTTCCTGGCCGCTCAGGGCAAGAAGATCGGCAAGTCGCTGTATGAAGCCGATTTCGTCGACACCGCCAAGAAGGTGCTGGAAAAGGCCAAGGCGACGGGCAAGACCGTCGTGCTGCCGGTCGACGTGTCGCTGGCCAAGGAATTCAAGGCCGGTGCCGCCAACCGCATCGCCGGTGTGGATGATGTCGCCGATGACGAGATGATCCTCGACGTTGGTCCGGCTTCGATCGAAGAGTTCAAGACCATTCTGGCTTCGACCAAGACCGTGGTTTGGAACGGCCCGTTCGGCGCCTTTGAAATCCCGCCCTTCGACAAGGGCACCGTTGGCGCGGCGCAGGCCGTTGCGGCGGCGACCAAAGCCGGCAAGCTGTTGTCGGTTGCCGGTGGCGGTGACACCGTGGCAGCCCTCAACGTGGCTGGTGCGGCAAACGATTTCTCCTATGTCTCGACCGCTGGCGGCGCCTTCCTCGAATGGCTCGAAGGCAAGGAACTGCCGGGCGTGGTTGCGCTGTTCGTGAAGTAATTTCTGCCTCGGCAGAAATGGAAACGGCCGGAACTTCGGTTCCGGCCGTTTTTTTATGCCCGATATTACGGAATTTCTATTTCAGGAAAACATCGACCCGGTCAGCGGCACCGCCATCGGTGGCCCCGCCCATGGCGCGGACATCGATACGGTCCGACGGCACCCCGGCGTCAATCAGCAGTTGGCGCACGATCAGCGCCCGCTTGAGCGACAGCCGCCGGCCATCGGAGGATTTCTCACCCTTCGGTCCGGCATAGGCGAAGACCTGAACCCGGCCCGAACCGTTCCCTGCCAGCGCCATGCTTAAAGAGTCGGCCAGCCGGGTCAAAGACTGCACCGCCGCGCCACCGGGATCGCTGGCGTTGGCCTCGAACGTGATCGAACCGCGGCGGGCCCCACGCGCTTCGGCGACGGGATGCTGCGGCTCAAGCCGGGCAACCTGCACCGGCGGTTTCGCGGGCGGGACGTTATTCTGCACAGCCGGGGAATGGGATGTGGTGTGGCCGCCATGGGCCACTTCCAGATCGCCCATATCAAACGAGCCTGCCGAAACGGCACGGTTTACAGGCTGGGCCTGACGGGTGGCGACCTTCACCGGTGCTTTGGCCACGGGCGGCGGCAAGCTGCGCGCCACCGGCGTTTCAACCGGCCTGACCACGCGATTTTCGGGCTGTTTTTGCGCCACTTTACGTTCGGGCGCGCGGGCCGCAACCGGCGGCACCAGATCGGGTGGCGGGGCCACCGCTACCCGGGTCTTATGAACCACGGGGGCCACAGGGCTGGCGAGGCTTTCGCGGACGCTGCGGGCAGCTGGCTTTTTGCTGATCCGGTGCAGCCGGATCGGGGCATCGCCCTCGCCCGGCTGGATCAGATCACCCTGAACAATGCGGCCATAGTGCCCACCGGGATAGAGCAGCACCCCTGCCCCCGGCGCCGGATTGGTGACGACTTCGGGGTTGTTGTAGACCGGATCGCCATAAGCGCCGGTCGCCAACAACAGAGGGGCTGCCATCAGCAGCAGGGAAATGGGAGTGTATCGCATTGAACGGACATCCGCCCCCATGGCTAACGCATGATTCCACGTAAGGATAGTAACCTTATGCTATCCGGCTTGCACCCTCAACCAATGGCCTTCTTGCGGCCCTTAGCCAAGAGGTCGCGGATCTGCGGGAAAAGCGACTCGTTGGTGGCGATCACCCCACCGGAAGTCAACATATCCTGACCACCATTCATGTCGGTCACCAGCGCGCCGGCTTCCCGGGCAATGATGATACCCGCCGCCATATCCCAGGCATTGATGCCGCGTTCCCAGTAGCCGTCATACCGGCCCATCGCCACGCCGCACAAATCCAGCGCCGCCGAACCACAGCGGCGGATGCCGGGGCTGACCGCCAGCACCTCGGCGACCTCGGCCAGGGCCAGGGCATGGCCGGGCTTGCCCGAGAAGGGCAGACCGGTGGCGAACAGTGCCTCGCTCATCGAACGGCGCGCCGCCACATGCAGCCGCTTGTCGTTGAGATAGGCGCCGTGGCCTTTTTCGGCGACATACATTTCGTCGACGATCGGGTTGTAGACCAGCCCAGACACCAGCTGACCTTCGCGTTCGAGCGCAATCGAAATGGCGAAGATCGGCACGCTGTGCAGGAAGTTGGTGGTGCCGTCCAGGGGATCGATAATGAAGCGATGCGACGTGTCGGAGCCTTCCTGACGGCCGGATTCCTCGCACAGAAAGCCGTAACCGGGGCGGGCCTTGGACAATTCCTCGATCAGGATCTTTTCCGTGCGCCGGTCGGCGTTGGAAACGAAATCGCCCGGGCCTTTCATCGAGACCTGCAGGTTTTCCAGTTCGCCAAAGTCACGCGTCAGTCCACGCGCCGCTTTACGGGCCGCGGCGATCATCACATTCAGAGCAGGGGATAAATACGGCATGATTTACTCCGCACGACGGACGTAGGAGCCATCTTCAACGGCCACCACGATCCGGGCGCCGGCTTCGATGAACGGCGGCACCTGCGTTTTGACGCCATTTTCCAGCACCGCGCCCTTGTAAGACGGGGCAGCCGTGCCGCCACGCATCACCGGGTCGGCCTCGGTCACGGTCAGGGTAACCTGAAGCGGCATCTGAATGCTGATCGACTTGCCTTCATAGGATTCGACAATCACCTTCATGCCGTCCTGCAGGAAGCGGGCGCGATCACCGATGAAATCCGCCTCGATATCGATCTGTTCGTAGGTTTCGGTATCCATGAAGGTCAGCATTTCGCCGGTGGCGTAGAGGAAGTTGTAGTCCTTCTTCTCGAGATAGATCTCTTCCACGGTGGCGTCCGAGCGGAAACGCTCGTTCAGCTTGGTGCCGCTCAGAATATTCTTGAGCTCGACCTGATTATAGGCGCCGCCCTTGCCGGGCTTGACTGCCTGTGACTTGACCGCCAGCCACAGGCCGCCCTGATGTTCAATCAGAGTGCCGGGCCGAATTTCGTTTCCTGCAATTTTCGACATAATATACGTCCTTCGGGCGCCGAGATGTTACAATTCAAAGAGCGGCAGGGTGATAGCAGGCTTGGGCAGAGGGGGCAAACCCCCGGTGCAGCCATTTTTGCCCTTTGACCCGGCCGCACCGCAAGTCGCTGAAATTCCTGTTATTTTAGACCTCTTGGGCAGCAAAAAGCGCGTTGAACGCCGCAACCGCCGCCCCGGGGCCATCCTTAAAATCCCAGACCCCGGCCGAAACCGCCAGAAAGTCCGCCCCGGCGGCCACCAGCGGGCCAGCATTTTCCACCGTGATACCGCCAATGGCGACACAGGGCACCACCATCACGTCGGCCCACCAGCGGATAAGATCAAGCTCGGCCAGCGGCGCATCCGGCTTGGTCGGTGACGGGAAAAAGGCCCCAAAGGCCACGTAATCCGCCCCGGCCTCGCCCGCATCCATGGCCAGATGCCGGGAGCCATGACAGGTGACGCCAACGATGCGGTCCGGCCCCAGCGCCGCGCGCGCATCGGCATAAGGCGCGTCTTCCTGACCGACATGAACACCGTCACAGCCCAGACGGGCGGCCAGATCGGGGCGGTCATTGAGCAGAAACGCCACGCCGGCGGACTGGGCAATCGGCATCAGAATGTCGGTTGCCCGCTTAATCTCGTCATCGGCCGCCCCTTTCAGCCGAAGCTGCAGGCAGGCGACATCGCCGCCATCCAGCGCGGCTTTCAGTGTCTCGGCAAAGGGGGCCGGGTCCAGTTTGGGCGGGGTAATAAGGTAAAGACGGCAGGGTTCTTCGGCGGGCATCAACAGGCTTTCACAAATTTCCCCGGCAAGATACCGCGCCAGATGGCCCCGACGCCACCCCCAAAAGGAAACGGCCCGGAGCTTTCCGGGCCGTTTCCACGTTTATCGCCGTTTGGCTTATTTGCCAGCGGGCCTGGTGACTTTCACTTCGTGGCCGTCATAGGCGACCGTGGCGTCAGCCTTGGCATCGAAGTTAACCGCATCCCTGGTCGGGCCA
Organism: Micropepsis pineolensis; assembly: GCF_055392125.1. NCBI lineage: Bacteria > Pseudomonadati > Pseudomonadota > Alphaproteobacteria > Micropepsales > Micropepsaceae > Micropepsis > Micropepsis pineolensis. The sequence continues at coordinate 1,029,991 of NZ_AP042408.1, read as the reverse complement.
GAGATGAAGCGAACCTTGAACACCCGCTTGGCCAGCATGCCGTCAAAGGAACCCATACGGGCACCAATGGTCAGCGTGGCGGTCTTGTCGTTGTAGTACAGCGCAATGCCGCTGGCCTTGCCCTGACGATAGCCATTCGACTTGCCATCATCTTCATAGAGCGAAGCCTTACCGTCGGCGCCGGTATACACCACGAAGACGATCGGGGCGTTCGGCTTCTGATCCGTGTACTGCTGATCAGGCCCCGTCGGGATGATCGCGCCCGCCTTGACGTAGACCGGGATCTGCTTCAGCGGTGCCACCGCGGTGATCGACTGACCGCCGCTGTACTTTTTGCCCGAGAAGAAGTCGTACCAGTCCGCACCCGCCGGCAGATAGACCGAACGCGATTTGGCCTTGTACTCGGTCACCGGGGCAACCAGGAAGCTTTTGCCGAACATATATTCGTCGGCAATATTCCAGACCTTCTTATCCGCACCGAAATCCATCACCAGACCACGCATCAGCGTGCCCGACTTGTGATAGGTCGATGCCGCCTGCGTGTAGATATAGGGCAGCAGGCGATAGCGCAGATGGGTATACCAGTCGAGAATCTTGAAGGTTTCCGAACCCGGCTTGGCCATCTCGTAGATTTCACGACGACGGACTTCACCATGCGAACGGAAGACCGGGGCAAAGGCACCGAACGCATACCAGCGGGTATAAAGTTCGGTAAACTCGGCCAGATCCGCCGCCGATTTCGGCTTGGTATAGACCTTCAGCCCATCATCGAAATAGCCGCCAAAACGGCTTTCCATGGTGTAGCCGCCGATATCCATGCTCCAGTTCGGAACGCCGGACATCGAGAAGTTGACGCCCGCCGAAATCTGATCGCGCATATCGGACCAACGCGCCACCACGTCGCCGCTCCACACCCCGGCGCTGCAACGCTGCATGCCGGCAAAGCCAGAACGGGTCAGAATGAAGGTACGCTGATCAGGATGTGCCGCGGCCCAATGATCGTAGAAGCCGCAAACATGCATGAGCGGATAGGTGTTGTAGACCTGTGCGCCCGGACCATAGGCCGTCGGCCCACGCATCTTGATCTGGTCGTCGATCGGCATGTTGGAATGCATGTCGGGTTCGTCGTTATCCATCCACCAGGCATCGGGGCCCAGGACATCGAGCTTGGGTGCAATCTGCTTCCAGTAGATGTCACGGGCGGCCTGCGAATAGGCGTCGTAGTTCGAGCTTTTGTAACCCGGACCAACCCAGTCGAGATAGCCCTGATCGACCGCATACCGATACATCAGGCCGAGCTTATCGAATTCCTTATAGTTATCGAGATGCGAATAGAATTTCGGCCAGATCACAATCATCAGATGGGCATGCAGATTATGCACATCGTCGACCATCTTCTGCGGATTGGGGAAACGACTTTCGTCGAAATCATGCGAACCCCAGGCCGGATCTTTCCAATAGCGCCAGTCCTGCACTATGGCATCGAGCGGCACATTCAGCTTGCGATATTCTTTGACGACATCGACGAGCTGCTGCTGGGTGTTGTAACGCTGACGGCTCTGCCAGAAACCATAGGCCCATTTGGGCAGCATGGCGGCCTGACCGGTCAGATGACGATAGCCCGCGACGACATCATCCATGTCGGAACCGGCGATGAAATAATAGTCGATATTGTGCGCGACATCCGAGGACAGCGACAGTTCATGCCGTTCGGCATCGGGCAGCGGATCAAGATGCAGGAAGCGTAAATACGCGCCGCCTTCGTTCTGCCATTCGGCATGGAACTTGACCGGCTTACCGGCGGTCATTTCCATCTCGTAATTGCGGTACCAGCCCTGCCAGCCCTGACGCCAGCTATCCATCACCAACTTGCCGTCGATCCACAGCTTGAAATAGCCGCTGACATAGAAACGGAACTTGTGGACACCGGTCTTGTCGGTTTCCAGCGTGCCGTCATAGACCACCTTGAGGTCGGGATAGGTCGCCGGCGGTGCACCCTGTACCAGCGGCTTGTCGGTGTGAACCTTGACCGCATCCGGGAAGTTCTTCTGGTCGGGAATGAACTGATAGTTCGGGTCGGCTTCGACCTGTTCCACCTTCAGCTTGCCACCGACATAGTAGCGGGCGGTGAGGCCCCCTTCCTTGCCGGACGCATCGCGCAGCTTCAGCTCTTTCGACAGCGTGTCGTATTCTTTGGGATAACCAAAACGCGTGATCGAATAATTATCCCACAGCACGCCGTAATTGTTGGTGGAAACCACCATCGGCACGGCAACGTCCATATTGTGCTGGGCCAGGATGACATCCTCGCCATTGTAATTCATCTGGCCGTTCTGATGCTGACCAAGGCCATAGAAGCCTTCATCGGTGCCACGGTTGAATTCCTGACGGACGGCATAGAAATCCTTGCCATCAACCTTCACCGGGGTGAACTGGCCGCCATTATAGCCCGACAGCACCGCCTTGCCCGACGCGTCGTGGAACACGACCTTGCCGGAGGAGAGCGAAACATCCGCCGAGACCTTGTCGGTTTTCAGCGTCAGCGTATCGCCGCTGGTCGTGACATCAAATTTGGTTTGTTCGGGTTTAACCTGCACCAGCAGGCTTTTCTGTGGGTCAAGATTACCATCCACCGACGCGGTGACGTGGATGATGCCATCCGTCATGACCTCCAGACGCACCTTGTGTGCGGCCGCGCTGGTGGGATTGATGATGACGCCGGTGGCGGTCTTCTCCCAGGTCTGGGGGGCGGCTTTTTCCGCCTCCTTCGACTTGAACGCCGACGAACAGGCACCGGCCATTGCCAGCACTGCCGCCGCCGCCGCGAACGCTACCCAGCGTTTCGCAGACTTTGTTACGACCATGTCCCTCTCCACTCTTATATGAAGTTGTTATTGGAGCTTTCAGTATGTCGACAGTTTGACGCGCAACACTTGCGGGGCATCGGCAAAGTTCAGACCATAGTCGGTCTGATCGCCATTCCACACGCGGTCGCACACCCACTTGTCACCGTCATAGTGCCCTTCCTCGACACGATCCCATTGCGAGGACTGACCACTTTTTTCGTCAGCCAGCGCAAAGGAAACCCGGGCATGATAGCCCATTACGAGGAATTCGTCAGGCCCGAGCTGTGCAATAAGCGCACCGCCGGTCGGCTTGGCGGCCCAATCCGGCTTATCGGCATTCTTGAAGTATTTCGCCTCGCCGAACTGCCACTGGCCATAGGAAACCGAGGCTTTCCAGCGGCCCAGAGTCTGGGACTGGGCGGCATGATCATCCGGCTCGGCCACACCCCAGGTCTCGTTCTCGAAGCTGAGCTTAGCCCACTGACGCATGACCGACCCGACCTGGGCAAAATGGGCCGCAAACGGCGCGATAGATGCGTCATCAACCACCTTGGTACCCAGCGGATAGTTACTGTAGCCGGTATAATCAAAGCCAAACGGGCCAAAACCCAGACCATGCTGGCCCAGAACCGGATAGAGGAAACGCGAATACCAGGGATCGTTACCGATTTCGACGATCATCAGCGGGTTATCCGGCCGGGTGTAACGCTTGAGATTGCTCGTCACATTGGCATAGTTTTGGGTATAGAGATCCGGCGCGGCCGCGAAGATATTGGGCGCGGCAATCTTCCAGATATCGAGCACGTTCCAGGTCGGCCCGCCCACCGCATAGGTCTTGGGGTCCTGTGCATTGTCGGGGTCGCGCAAGGCCACATTGACATACATCGGCAGCGGATAGACCGCCTTACCCGCCTCGGCCACCGCTTCGACATAGGATGCGATCGACCAGGCGTGGAAATATTCCTCGGCATCTTTACCAAAAACGGATGTCCAGCTACCGGGGGCCTTGTGCAAACCGGCCAGCAGCTTTTCGGGCACCGGGCCGTCGAACAGCTTCTGCGCCGCCGGGCCATGATCGCGCACCAGACCATAGGTGCCGGTTTCATTTTCGACCTGCATCATGATCACAGTGCGGGCAGCATCGGTATCCTTAAGGTGGCCCATCAGGGTGGCATAGGCCTTACTGTCAGCGGCCAGTGTCACCGGGCTGTTCGGCGACATGGCATAGAAATTCTTGCCCTTTTCATCGATCATGCGGGGGAAGCGGGCCGGATCATTCTTGACCCAGGCCGGGGCATAACTGGGCGAGGTATTCTTCCAGGTGCCGAACCACACCAGCACCAGACGGATATTGTTCTCGCGCGCCTGCTTCACCAGCGTATCGACATAGGAAAAGTCGAACGTGCCTTCGGTCGGTTCGATCTGCTCCCACGCCACAGGGATTTCCAGCGTGTTGGCACCCAGCTTTTTCAGCGCGGGCCACACCTTGGTCAGGGCAGCGGGATAATTGCTCGAATTGTTGGCCTGGGTCGCCAGCATGGTGAAGGGCGCGCCATCCACCATCAGGGCAAAGCGACCATCCTTTTGCACCACCGTGGGAACCGGGGCGGCCGCATTGGCCGCAAACGGGCTGACACCGGAACCGACATCCGCACAACCGGCCAGAAGCAGGGCCGCCGTGCCGACAGCGAGGGCAAAATGACGCCCCTTCACCACCGTGGATACCGAGCGAGACAGATGGAATGATGATGTGGACAACGAAACCTCCCCTGACATTGCGCCTGCCCCGGGGACCATACCAAATACCCGAGGGAAATACTTTGTGATAGCGCTATCATTTAGCATATAAAATGGTCTGAAAATGCTTTTTTTGCAAGCGGTTCAGCCACACGCCCCGATCACATAACGGCGACGAGGCGGCCATAAAAAATCCCCCCGACCATTAGCCGGGGGGATCATACGTTGCTTCAGGATTTCAGTGCCAGGAACTTACCAGTTGGCACGCAGCACGATCGAGAACTTGCGATCAACATCAATGTAGTTCGACCGCGGATGATAATCCGCATAGCCGGTATCGGTGTAGACCGACGTCGCCATCAGGTTGGTGACCTGCAGACCGATCTTATAATGCTCGAGGAAGTTATAGAAGATCGAGCTGTCGAGCTGACCATAGGATTCCTGCCAGACCGGCTGATTGACGTTTGCACCCGAGCTGGAGAGCAGGAACGACGAACGCCAGTTGTAGGCCAGACGGAAATCAATGTCATACTTGGCATAGAGCAGAGCCAGATTGTAGCTGTCTTCCGACATGCCTTCCAGCGGCAGATCTCTGTTATTAGAATTACTTATTGCCGTGGAATTGGTCACATCGACCGCACCGTTATGACCGCCTGAATTGTAGATCTTGGTGTAGTTGGCCTGGAAACCAAGCCCGCTGAAGGCACCCGGCAGCATATCGTAGAACTGCTGGTAGGAAACTTCGAAGCCCTGCACCTTACCATGCGACCCGTTGACATAGGTCGTATAGTTGAAGTCCATCGTTTCGCCCGAATAGGGGTTGGTGATGGCGGTCGAGGTGGTCGAGGAATAGATATAGTCTTTCAGGTCCTTGTAGAACAGTGACATCGTCACATTGCCCGAGGCCGAAAAATACCATTCCACACTGGCGTCGTAGTTAGACGCCTTCATCGGCTTCAGGCTCGGGTTGCCGCCGCTGCCCGATGGATCGGACTTGAACGAATAGGCCTGCGTCGTGCCGGAATCACCCCAGTTAAACGAGAGCGAGGCATTGTTGCGGGTGTAGGCAAAATCCGGGCGGACAATGGTCTGCGAATAGGCCAGACGGGCCTGCAGTTCATCACTGATATGGGCGCGGAAGTTAAAGCTTGGCAGGTAATTGGTATAACCGTTCGTTACCGCCGGCCGGTCGATGGTGGCACCGGCCTGCGACGTACCACCCAGATAGGCAACCGCTGCCTCGAATTGCGTGCAGCTGGTGATAACGGCGGGGGTTGTTGTGGTCCCGACGTCGGTACCAACCGTGCAGCTGTCGGCATTCAGCGTCGGCATGACCAACTTACCGTTACTGACATTGTTTTCCGTGCGAACGATGCGCAAGCCCACATTACCATCGATCGGAAGATCAAGGCCGAAGAAATTGTCATGCGCGTAGTTGACCTGCATATAGGTCGCGTAGACATCCTGTTTCTGCGCGCTGATACGGTTGCTGGTGCTGTTATTGCCGTCTGTGTTTTCGTACAGCGCCAGACAGGTCATATCGTTGCCGGTACAACCCGCTTCAGCGGCATAGCTGATCCAACGGGCCCAGTTTTGATAGCTGCCAGCCGCAGACGGTTCAATCGACGACAGTAACGCAGAGGACGTGACTGTACTCATTGCAGCCAGAGACGCACTTGGCACCCACAGGCTTGGCAGGCTATTGCCGAAGATTTTCTGGTAGCTGTAGAGTTCCGCATAGCTGTTGATGGTCGAAACCGCCGAACTGCCGGACGATACCGTACTGCCGTCAGCCGCAGAGTAAGAGCCGGAAACCGTACCATCGAGCGTCGGGCAGTTTGCATAGTTGCCACCCCAACTCTTCGGGCACAACGCACCCCAGTTGTAGCCGGTCTCACGGGAAACCGCGAGCTTCTTGCTGCCACGGATACCAAAATCAACGCTCTTGATATAGCCGAACAGACCGTTATCCGAGAAGGTATGCGTCACGTCCAAGCGGGCGGTACCGGCATGGGCCACATTGTAACGCATGTGATCCATCGCGGCGTTCCACTGATAGTTGGACGCGGTGGAGGTCGAACCGTCGTTAGTATAGCTGATCTTGGGATCGCCCTTGGACAGATCCAGATCCATCACCAGACCAGAGGTCAACGCCGTATACATCGTCACATTGCGGTAAGGCGAGCTTGCTTCGACAAACTGCACATCTGCCGTGACTTCCCAATTGTCGTTCGGGTTCCATTTGGCGTTAAAATTGACGTCGGTATTGCGGTTATGACCGGTGCCAGCGCGTGTATCAATCGACGACAGTGAAGCTTCGCCACCAGTCCAGTTGCCCTTGGAATCAAAGGTCGAACCGGAACCATTGAATGTGCCAAGGCTCGACGTGCTGCTGGTCGTAACCAAATACACATAATGTTCGACGTCAGTCTGGTGCGCATAGGTGTTGAGGCCGCTTAAAGTGAATTCCCAATGTTCATTGGGGCGGTACTGCAACACGACATTGGCAGCCAGACGCTGCTGCTTGAATTCCATCTGACGCCAGGCCCAGCCATCCGGCCCCATCAGGCGACCGCTGGAACCAGCATCCTGATCCATACAGCTGGAATAACCGCTGTCATTGGCATCGTAATGGTGACCGTAGGTCGAGCTGGAACTGTTCACATCCCAGCAGTCATACGGGTTGATATTGATACCTTCGGTACGGGTAATCTGGTCCTGCCAGTCAACCGACGCCAGGAAACCGATTTCGCCGATGCTGGTGGTCCAGCGATCACTGTACAAGGCGTTAAAGGACGGCAAAGCGCGGTCGGACAGATCGCCATAGGTGTAGTCGCCGGACAACGCCATGACGCGCCCGCTCTGATCGAACGGCTTACGGGTCTTAAGGTCAACCACACCGCCGACGCCGCCTTCAATCATCTTGGCGGTCGGGTTCTTATAGACGTCGACGCCGGACAGCAGGTCGGCGGAGACGTCAGCAAAGCTTAAGGTACGTCCGTCAACGGCAGAGAATTCATCACGACCGTTCATCAGCGACTGCACCCAGGACAGACCGCGTACGAACACCGAGCTGCCGGTGCTGCCATAACGGGTCGGATCATTGGCCGAGTCCGTACGCTGCAGCGTTACACCCGGCACGCGCTGCAGGGCTTCTGCAACGTTGCGGTCCGGCAGAGCGCCGATATCGACCGAGGTGATCGAATCGACCACCTGGTCAGAATTTTGTTTAATCGCCTGCGCCGACTGCAAGCTGGCACGGATGCCGGTGACAACCACCGTTTCCAGCTGATCTTGCGCCACCATCGGCACGGCCAGCAGTGTGACGGCCAAGGCCGAGACACTGCCAAGCAATAGGTGTTTCTTTGTCATGAGTATCAAGTCCCTCCCAGAACTGTTTCACTGACCAATACCCGCAATGCGTGCAACGATAAGCTGAGCCTGCCACTGCACGCCATCACAAAGAGGCGTTAAACCGTTTGGACTTCACAGGCAGAGACAGCCCTTACCAAAAAGCGCGGATGCGCTGTCGGCAGGCAACCACCCTGCTAGTGCTCACGAAGCCAATGCGCTTCAACTCCCCATAAACACGGATGATTTTTCAACGCCAGCCACCCCAACTCGGATAGCGCGACGTAGCCCCGCGTTCTCGTGATAGCGATAACACGGACAGCGCTTCCCAATCCAGATACACCCGCCAGACGGGCGTAAAATTGCGGGTTCTGCCTCATAATTGTCACAGTCCGGTGAACAGAGCGACACAATTCGAATATGAGTTTAAATATCAGATAAATTTATAAATACGTGTATCCGTTTGATTTACAACAGAAAACGATGCGGATGGACAAAACCCCAGCGCGAAAGCCATAAAAAAAACTCCCGGTCGCATGACCGGGAGTTTTCACATGTAAGGCAGGATTGACTTAGTAGACGTAGGATACAGAGAAGTTAATCCGGCGATCGGCGATGAACCAGCTGCGGTTATGTTGCTGTGCGCCATACCCCATCAGGGTCTTGGTCACGGCATTGAGCAGGTTCTGACCGCTGAGCGACAGCGAGAAGTTGTCGTCGATCTTGTACTGGAACCCGGCATCCAGCTGACCGAAGGAATCACTGAACACAGGCAGGTTGAAGGCACAGGTGCCATCGGTCGAGTTCAGACCGGTGCCACCGACAGCCGAATCATTCTCATTGCAGGTCGTACCGGTATCCGACGCGCTATAGGTGCCATTGGTACCATTGGCGGTCGGGGTCAAGAGGTACTTGCTACGCCACGTCCAGGCGAGCCGGACCGAGAACGGACCCTTCTCGTACATGCCGGTGACATTGTAGTTATAGCGCGACAGCATATCCACCGGCAGACCGGTAATCAGGTTACCGTTCATGTCATAGGACGCATCGCCCGGCGAGCGACTGTCGATGTAGGTGAAGTTGGCATCAATGCCCAAACCATCAAACGGCGCCGGCAGGAAGTCGGCAAACTTGGTGAAGCCGGCTTCAAAACCGCGGATCACGGTTTCCTTGTCCGAGTTGATGTAGTTGGTCACCGTGGCATTTTTGGTCTGTTCGCCATTGGTGCCCAGATCAAACGTCATTTCTTCGGTTGTAACGCCATAGGTGATGTAGTTCTTGATGCTTTTCCAGAAACCGGAAATGTGCGCCGCATCGCCGTTATCGCCATACCATTCCAGCGACAGGTCAAGGTTGCGCGACAACTGCGGCTTCAGATCCGGCGTACCGGTCGAGGCCGTAAAGCCCTTGATCACGTTATCGGTCGAGTTGACCGACATCGAACCACCAGCCTGCATGTAGCTGAACGCCATGTTCCCCATGGTTTCAGACAGGGCCAGACGGGCATGAACACGATCCGTCGGCATTACGTCGAAGTTAAACGACGGCAGCGCCGTCATGGTATCGCGGCCACCTTCACGATAGGTGTAGGCATCCGGGATATCGAAAGTGTTGCCACTGGCATAGTCGGAAGCAGACCAGGCCAGATCACTGCTTTCGCTCTGCTTGATATACCCCGAACTGAAGTTATGGTTATAGACAACGCGCACGCCGGCGTTGCCGTCAAACGGCATGCCGAAGAAACCATCCGAAGACGCAAATTTGGCCATAACATAGCCCGACACGGACTGACTGATCCCTTGGTTTAAATCGCGCGGATCATACTGTTCGTTACCCGTCGTGTCGTTATTGGTATAGCCATATTTCTCATGCCAATAAGCGACATTGAGCTCTTTTACCTTGCTCATATTCGGGAACAGGGCGGCACCCGGCAGCGAAGCCTTGCCACGGAAATAGTTCTTGAAGGAGACCAGCTGCGTATCGCTCGAATCTTCGCTGAAATAATGCATGCTGCTGCCAGAGGTGGTGTAGTCAGCATACCACGGGCTGAGCGACGTGTAGGTGTATCCGGTCGAGCGGTCATTTTCCTTACGCGAAGAAGCCCGCATACCGAATTTGATCGACTTCAGAATACCCCAGCCTTCCGGGCTGTATTCAGCATCGAAATTGGCCGCAACCGACGTACCGCTGTTACGGTTGTGATTGTCCATCGTCGCTGCCCAGTTGTAGTAGGAAGAATTGGTCAGCGATGAAGAATTCGGCACCGTAATTACTGGATAGGCTTCCGTCAGATCCATGCTGACGGCCGACAACATGGTCGAGCCATACACCGCCAGACCGTCAGTGCCCGAGGTGGAATGCACATACTGATAGGCGCCGGAAACACGCCAGCTATCGGTCGGGGTCCAGTTGAAGCCGCCGGTCAGATCGGTGGTGCGGTTATTGGTGCTGCTGGCCTCGGCATCCACCGTACCAAGCGAGCAGTCGCCGCCCGACGTCGAAACCGTGCCGCTCTCCGTCGTGCAGGTCAGCCCGTGCGGGGTGTAATACTGATAATAGGAATCAACCAAGCTATCGGTCTTCAGCAGGCTGTTATTCTTATCGAGCGTGTAGTTAGCAATGCTGTAGTCCGACGTGGAAAAACCCAGCGTCATGCCAGCACCGGCCGTATCCATGAAGGCGTCAGCCGTGCTCTTGCTGTTGTAGTAGGAGACGAAGGCCGTCTGATAGACCGACAGACTTTCCATCGGCTTCCACTGCAGGGCTTCATAGAAGCCAGCACGCTTGCGACGGATGTCCTGGGTACGGTAGTCGAAACCGCCCGGAATGTAGACCGTATCCGAATTTTTCGTCCATTCGCCGGAATTGTAAACGCCAACATGCGGGTAATAGGGCTCAACCTGCATGGTGTCGTCACGGTTGGCGATATCGGAATAGGCCATATCGACCAACAGACCGATTTCACCGATGCCCGTGTTCCAGCGATCGCTGATCAGCAGCGAGCCACTGGGATGGGCCTGCTTGATGAAATCGCCATAGCTGCCGCCAGCCGTGGCACGAACGGTAAAGCCGTCGAAATCGAACGGCATATGGGTGCGCAAATCGACCGAACCGCCAACGCCGCCTTCGAGCTGATCTGCTGTCGAGCTCTTATAGATGTTCACAGCCGACATCAGTTCCGGCGGAACGTCTTCCCACAGCAGCGAACGGCCGCCATTGGCGCTGAACGATTCACGACCGTTCAGGGTCGAGCTGACCTGGGTCATACCACGAATGGCCACGCCCGAACCTTCGACCGAATAATGATCCGGATCGCCGGTGGCACCAAAATGGGTGATCGACACGCCCGCAATGCGCTGCAGCACTTCGGTCACGCTGGCATCCGGCAGCTTGCCGACATCGTCAGCCACCACGGAATCCACGATCTGGTCGGAATTCTGCTTGATGTCGACGGCGGTCTTCATCGCCGCGCGGCGGCCGGTCACGACGACCGTTTCCATCTGTTCCTGAGCGAAAGACGGCAACGTTGCCGCCCCGACCAGCACCAGAACAGAGACTCCGCCCAATAAAATCTGAGATTTACGCATTCAGTTCCTCCCACTGTCGGTACGACACCGGACATCGACGGTTGGGAGCGCACAGGCATTTGCGTGATGCGCGCGCCCAACGTGTGTTGCCACTTACAATCTGGGAGGTGGTCGCTTGCCCTGCTGGTGATATTAACGATGCCAATGGCGCAATTTGGCCGTTTGGCAAGAATAGCAACCAGTGCTCACGAAGATAAGCGTATCAACTCCCAAATACAGACGAGATTCAACCTAAGATTAACTCCTCACAAGTCGTGCTTAGGTCCGCCTGCTTTATGATGTTAGCGTTATCATGGTGTGAGAGTGGGAATCCAGTATTGGATGACGTTTGCGTGAAAATGCCGGAATAAAGATACATATTTGCCACACGGCTTATTTACCGTCAAAAAATCACCACTTATTATAGAACTTCACCTTGAAACACGTCAATTTACATGAATAACAAAGTAAATGACGCGGCAGATTGCTCCGCCGCGTCATTTTAACAGACTAGAATAGCGTTACAGCACACTAAATGGTGGTGTCAGACTGCCGTTAACTGATACTGATGGCCGGCCTCAACCGTAATAACGCGCAACGGACCACGTCCTGAAGCGGTCACCGCACGCCCGCTGGCACGGTCAATCAGCTTGAATGCCCCGGTAAACAGGCTGCTGCGTAACCGCAGAACGCCCCCTTTACCCGCCAGCAACGTCGCCGATACCGCCTTGCCATTCTTCCAGCTCAGATCGATGGTGACATCGCCACGGGCCCGAATGCCCTGAACCGAACCATCCCGCCACGCCGCCGGTAAGGCGGGTAGCAAGGCAATCTCGTCCGTCTGGCTCTGTACCAGCATTTCGCACACCCCGGCGGTGGCGCCGAAATTGCCGTCGATCTGGAACGGCGGCGTCACATAGGCGTCCCACAGATTCGCCATGGCGTTCTCCCGCACCAGCCTGCTGTAGATAGAATAGGCGTGATCGCCATCACCCAGCCGGGCCCAGAAATTGACCTTCCACGCCTTGCTCCAGCCGGTGCCACCTTCGCCATGGCTGGTCAGGCTGTCGCCGCGGGCCTTCAGGGTCACGCGGGCCGCGGCGGCGAAATCCGGTGTCGCCGCAGGGGAAATCTGATGGCCGGGATGCAGGGCATATAGGTGCGAGGTATGACGGTGGTCATCCTTGGCATCATCCCAGTCTTCTTTCCATTCCTGCAACTGCCCCCAGGAGCCAACTTTTAAGCCCGGATCGAGCGCAGCCTGCGCCGCCAGAATTTTGGCGCGGAAATCCTTATCCCCGACAATGGCGGCCGCTTCGGCCACATCGGTGAACAGGCCATAGACCACCTGCTGCGCCATCGCCGCCCCGTTGGAGAAGGGACCATGTTCCGGCGAATAGCTCGGTGAGACCACCAGCGAACCATCGCGCGGGTCCGGGATCAGTGCCTCCAGCCACAGCTCGGCGGCTTCCTTCATCACCGGATAGGCGCGGGTCTTCAGGAAGGCCTCGTCCTTGCTGTAGCGGTAATGGTCGTAATATTGCGACGCCAGCCAGGCCCCGGCTTCGGGCTGCCAGAACGCCGTCGGCCACGAAATCAGCCCGGTCTGGCCCCAGATGTTGGTCTTCAGAAATAACGTCCAGCCTTTGGTGCCCATCACGCGTTCGGCCGCCACCCGGCCCGGCACCACCAAACTGTCAACGAAATCGTAGAACGGCGCCGCCGTCTCGGCCAGATTGGCCTGATCGGCGGGCCAGTAGTTCATCTGAATATTGATATTGACGTGATAGTCGTCGCTCCACGGCGGCGTGTTCGAATGGTTCCAGACGCCCTGCAGATTGGCCGGCAGCGACCCGGCCCGCGACGAGGCGATCAGCAGATAGCGGCCATATTGGAAAAACAGCGCTTCAACAGCGCGGGCTTCGGCACCATTGTTGTTCTGTTTGTAATCGGCCAGCGCCTTGTCGGTCGGCACATCGGGCATCGCCTGCCCGATGTCCAGATGCATCCGGTCAAACAGCGCGCCATAGTCTTTTTCATGGCGGGCCAGTAATGCGTCATAGCTTTGGGCCGCCGCCTGATCGAGCGCGGCCGTCAGCCCGGCATGGGGATCGGCCCCACGATAATCCGGATACTGCACGGCGTAATTTGTCCCGGCCTTAAGGATCACGATCACCGCATTGGCGCCGCTGACCGTCACCGCAGCCCCATCATCGTGGCGCTGGCCACCCTGATTGAGCACCTGCGCCGCGGCTTCATATTTCAGGCCGTTATCTTTGAGCGCCCCCGCCACGGTGAGACGCCCGCCATGGGCCACAGCCTTCACGCTGCGATTATCGGGAATGGCAAAATCCGCTTTGAACGAAATCTGCCCCGGCTTATCGGCTTCCAGTTTGATGACGATGACGCCATCGGGATAGGAGGCAAAATAGCTCCGCCGGTAGTGTACCCCGTCCGCAGTGTATTCCACCCGCGCGATCGCCTTACCAATATCCAGACTGCGCCGGTAGCCGGTCACCGCCGCAGGCCCGCCAAAGTGCAGCATCAGGCTGCCGAAATTCTGATAATCGCCCGGGCTTTTTTCATCCTGCCCCAGCATCTTGGCGGCGACTTCAGGGGCCAGCTTGGGGTCTTTGGCCAATAGCGCGCGCACATCGGCCAGCGCCTTGGTCGCGGGCTTATCTGGCAGGCTGCCATTATAGCCACCCACCGCACCGGGGCCGCCGGTCCACAGTGTCTTTTCATTGAATTGAATTTCATCGGTTGCAACCTGGCCGGTTATCACCGCGCCCATCGCGCCATTACCGATGGGCAGCCCCTGCTGCTCCCAATCGGTGGCGGGGGCCGAATACCATAGGCTAGCATCGGCGCCCCGGGCCGGGACCATCGCGGCCCCCAAAGCGGCACAGCAAAGCATCGCCGATAAACCAAGCCAGCGGCTTTTTTGCTGGTTTTGCCGCTTTTGCTGACCTGCGCGTTCCATTTTTGTGCGTTCCATCATTTTTGCGTGTGGGATTTGTCTAATCGTAAGGCGACTTATATGATCAATGATAACGCTAACACCAAAGCAATAAAAGCGGAGAGGAAATGCGCAAGTCCCCCTTACGGCCTTTGCCGGGGGCGGCGGATGCGTCGCCCCCGTTCTGCCAGCGTAGACTTTGGTACTGACGGAGGCTTACGCCATGAAAATTTCCGCCCTCAAGAGTGGCGCCGCACTGATCTGCAGCTTAGGGCTTGCCGCCCTGATGCCAAACCCCGGCTTTGCTGCGGCAACCGCTACCACCCCTTCCGCGGCGCAGGCACAGTATGTCTGGCACAATGTCAAAATCGGCGGCGGTGGCTATGTCCCCGCCATCCTGTACAGCCCGGTGCAGCAGGGCCTTGCCTTTCTGCGCTCGGATATGGGTGGGGTCTATCGCTGGGATGCGGCGGCGCAAAGCTGGATCGGCCTGCAGGATGGCGATCCGGAATGGAATCTTCGCGGCGTTGAAAGCGTTGCGCTCGATCCGAAGGATGCCAACACGCTCTATGCCGCCGTCGGCACCTATCGCCGTCTGCCCGCGGCAATCATCCGCAGCCACGATCTGGGCAAAAGCTGGCAGATCACCCGCGTGCCGTTCCGCATGGGCGGCAATGAAGAAGGCCGCGGCATGGGTGAGCGCCTTGCCATCGATCCCAACAACACCTCGACGCTCTATTTCGGCTCGCGTTATGACGGCTTACAGATCAGCACCGACAAAGGCGCGTCCTGGCACAAGGTGGAAAGCTTCCCGCTCAAAGGGCTTGGCACACCGCCCGCCGATGCGCGGCCCCATGGCGGTTTAAGCTTTGTGCTGTTTGATCCCAAAAGCGGCAAGGACGGTGCCGGTTCACAGACCATCTATGTCGGCAATGCCGATCCCGGCCCGCATCATCTGTATGTCAGCCATGATGGCGGCAAAAGCTGGGCGGCGGTGGATGGCGGCCCGGCGGCGGATCTGAACCCGCAACAGGCAGCTCTCGACGAAAATGGCGTACTGACCCTGACCTATGCCGATGGCATGGGGCCCTACAATGTATCACGCGGCGCGGTGTGGCGGCTCGACACCCGAAACAATACGTGGACGGACATTACCCCGGACAAAATCAACAACCCGGCCTTCGCCGGGCTTTCCGTGGTCAAGGGTACCGTGGCGGTCTCCTCGCTCTATCGCAAAGGCGGCGACGATGTCTGGTACAGCCGTGATGGGGGCGCGCACTGGACCGCGCTGAAAGATATTTCCAAGCGTGACGTGACCGAAACACCGTTTTTGAAATGGGGCGGACCGGAAGCCAATTTTGGCTGGTGGCTGACGGGCCTTGCGATTGATCCGTTTGCCCCCGATCACATCACCTACACCACGGGAGCCACCATCTACACCACCACGGATCTGGGTAGCCCCGCGATGACGTGGCGGCCATGGGTCAATGGTGTGGAACAGACGGCGGTGATTTCACTGGCCAGCCCCGCGGCAGGCCCGCACCTGATCAGCGGACTGGGCGACATCGGCGGCTTCACCCATGGGGATCTGTCGGTTTCTCCGACATTGCAGGAACATCCGATCTTCACCAACGTCAATGTCATCGACTATGCCGAAAAGGCCCCCAACGTTATTGTGCGTTCCGGCACCTATCACTGGGACGCATCGCTGAAGAAACCGACATCACTGGCCTATTCTGAAGATGGTGGCCACAGCTGGCAGCCGCTGTACGCCCCCTATCCCGACGGCTATCAGCCGCCGAAGGAAATCGGCTATAATTTCGGTGACGATTATATCGACGCATCGATTGCGGTTTCGGCGGAAGGCAAATGCTTCATCGTCATGACCCGGGGGCCGGTGCGTACCTGTGACCGTGGCGTAAGCTGGGATAAGATATCCGGCATTGCCCTAACCGGTCATCCGGTGGCCGACCGCGCTGATGCCAAAACCTTCTATGCCGTCGATTTTGCAGGTGGCCGCATTCTGATCAGCACGGATGAAGGCAAATCCTTCCGTCCACAGACGACCATTGGCCTGCCCAAAGACATCCGTTCGGATGAACCCGGTGCCCGGAAACTTCTGCCCGATGAAACCCCGCCACGCGAAACCCCATGGCCACTGGTCGCCGCACCGGGTGCCCGTGGCGATCTGTGGTTTTTAAGCGAAGGCCGGCTGTTTCATTCCCACGATGGCGGCAAACATTTTGTCGCCCTGCCCGCGGCGATGAAAGTAAAGGCCTTCACCTTTGGCAAGGCCCCCGCCGGCAAAAAACACCCTGCCCTGTTTGCGCTGGGCACCATCGACGACACCTTTGCGATCTGGCGTTCGGATGACGAAGGTAAAAGCTGGCTGCGTGTCAATGACAGCCAGCATGAATATGCCCGCACCTTCCGCGCCATTGCCGCCGACAAACGCATCTTCGGGCGCGTCTATGTCGGCACCGATGGACGCGGCATTATTTACGGAGAACCGGTGAAATGACACCCCTGAAGAAACTGGCCTTTGCCGTGGCCGCTGTGGCAACCATTGCCGCAGCACCGGCCGCCGATTATGTCTGGCGCAACGTCAAGATTGGCGGCGGCGGCTACATCCCCAACATCATCTACAGCCCGCTTGAAAAGGGCGTCGCCTATGCCCGCACCGACATGGGCGGAATCTATCGCTGGGATGCCGCCCACAAGACATGGCTGCCGCTGGAAGATAATCAGGCCGAGACCAATTATCAGGGTATCGAAAGCGTTGCGGTTGACCCGGTAACGCCCGGTCTGGTCTATGCCGCCATTGGCACCTATGCCAACCGGCCCGCCGCCATCTTCCGCTCGACCGATCACGGCAATCACTGGCAGATATTCCCGGTCTCGTTCCGCATGGGCGGCAATGAAGAAGGCCGCGATCTGGGCGAACGCCTTGCCATTGATCCCAACGCACCGAACATCCTCTATTTCGGTTCGCGCCATGACGGCTTGCAGATCAGCACCGACAAGGGCGCTCACTGGTCGCAAGTGACCAGCTTCCCGCACAAGGGCCTTGGTGCCCCGGCAGACTGGCGCAGCCATGGCGGCGTTAGCTTTGTGATTATTGATCCGGCTGGCAAAAAGGGCCAGCCGTCACAAACCCTTTATGCCGGTGTGGCCGATCCTGCCGCCCACCACCTCTATCGCAGCCACGATGGCGGCAAAAGCTGGACCGTGGTGCCGGGCGAACCCGACGCCAGCCTGCTGCCCGGTCAGGCCAAACTGATCGGCGGCGTGCTCTACATCACCTATGCCGACGCCAAGGGGCCTTATGGCGCGTCCAAGGGCGCGGTCTACAGCTTCAATACCAAAACCGCTGCATGGGCCGACATTACACCGCCGAAGAAGGGGGCCTATATGGGCCTTGATGTTGATCGCCAGCATCCCGGCACCGTGGTGGTCGCCACACTCGACCGTGACGAGATCGATGGCGACTCCATTTACCGCAGCCGCGATGGTGGCAAGCACTGGACCGATTTACGCGATATTTCGCTGCGCGATGTCAGCAGCGCCCCGTGGCTGAAATGGGGCCACAAGGATGCCAAGTTTGGCTGGTGGATCACCGGGGTGGCGATTGATCCGTTCAATGCCAACCATCTGGCCTACACCACCGGGGCGACGATCTATACCACCGACGAGCCGACCAAAGCCGACAAGAAGCAGACGCTGCACTGGAAGCCGTGGGTTGATGGTATCGAACAAACCGCTGTGCTCAATCTGATCAGCCCGCCCAAGGGGGCGCATCTGCTCAGCGGCTTTGGCGATATCGGGGGCTACACCCATTTCGACCTCAACACGTCGTACCACATGCAGGTGAACCCGCTGTTCACCAACACCAACAATTATGATTACGCTGGGCTTGCCCCCAATGTCATCGTGCGGTCGGGCACGCATGAGCCGCACGCCGCCGTGCGGACCGCAACGCTGAGCTATTCCACCGATTTCGGTAAAACCTGGCAGCCGCTATATGCCCCGCTGCCGCAGGGCTACACCGAAAAGACCCCGGAGCAACTCGGCTATAACGACGGCGACGCATATATCGACGCCCATATCGTGGTTTCCGCCGATGGCAGCCGCTTTGTGGTGATGACGCCGGAGCCGGTGGTCACCGCCGACCATGGCAAAAGCTGGCTGAAGATCACCGGCCTGCCTAAGGGCGCACAGGTCGTAGCCGATAAGGCCGATGCCAAAACCTTCTATGGCGCCGATTATGTCGCCGGGGCGTTCTTCATCAGCCATGACGGCGCGGCCAGCTTTACCCCGCTTGAGGCAAAAGGATTGCCATCGGATATCCGTCTGGCAAAACCGCTGAACCGCGAAGCCCCGGCCCCGCTGATCGCCACACCGGACAAGGCAGGCGATCTGTGGTTCATCGCGCAGGGGCGGCTGTTCCATTCGACCGATACCGGCGCCACGTTTAGCCGCGTCGACAATGACCTCAATCTGTTCACCTTCGATTTTGGCAAGGCGGCACCGGGCAAAACCGGCTGGACGCTGTATGCACTGGGCCGCAAGGGAGACGAGTTTGCCATCTGGCAGTCGCTGGATCAGGGCAAAAGCTGGACCCGGCTGAACGATGCCGAACATGAATATTGCCGCATGTTCCGCACCATCGCTGCCGACAAAAACGTCTACGGACGGGTATATGTCGGCATTGATGGCCGCGGCATCATCTATGGTGAGCCGCGCTGATCCCGCGCAGGTGATTTCGTAAAGCAAAAGGGCCATCCGGTTATCCGGGTGGCCCTTTTTCGTATCCTGGTTTTGGCTTTCGTTATCTCAGCCGACTTCGAAGCGGAACTGATCGCCGACATAATCAATCGAAACCGCATCGAACTGGCGCAGGAAATTCATGCCCAACAGCAAGGCCGGACGATCAATCAACCCCCAATGCTTGAAGGCGTTCAGATCGGCGATCAGTAAGGTGCCACCGGAGAAGGTCACATCACCAACCTGCATCTTACCGAAATAGACCTTCTTACCGGACTGGGTCCCGCCGGCAACGTCATCGATGTATCCGGGCCGGTTCCAGGCGCGAAAATCGCTCTTGGTTTCAGACAGCGCTGTCATTAAAGCCCGATTACCGACCGTCACACCCGCCCCGGTATCAATGAATAATGTGGTGTCGACAGTATCGACCAGACAGTTGCTGACACGCAAACCACCATAAAGGCCTTTGGTCGCCACCGTTGCGGCGTTCGGCGAAACGATATTGGCCAGCGGGCGCGGCTGCGCAACCCGCAATTCACTGCGCTTGAAATCAAAGGTGACATGATAGCGGTCGATCACATCCAACCCGAGATAGCCATCGGCGTCCAGTTGATCGTCAGGCAGCACCGGCACTTCAAGATCGTTCTGCTTCACGGTGCCAAAAGCAATTTCGTGCACGACAACCGTACGGGTCAGATAGACGCCTGCAACACCGGCAACCTTGACCACGCTTTGAGTCGGCAGATCCAGCCCGCGGGCAACACTTTCCGACAGAACAGAGCGCACCGCACCGGTATCGACGACAAAGCGGAACGGCCCCTTGCCATTGACCTTTACATCAATCGTCATATGGCGATCACCATCCTGACCGGCGGAAACCGCAACACTGCCGGGACGCGCCGCGCGGACCGGACTGGTTGCGGCGGCGGAAAGAAGGCTGGCGCCACCAACAAGACCCGCCAGAGACGCACCGGCACCACGCAACATATTCCGACGGGACAATGACGCAGAAAACTGGGGCGCGGTTAATTTGGACACTGGGGAAAACAAGGTACGCATCTTCAACTTTCCAGCCGCCCAAACACGACGGCACGCTTAAAAAGGGGCCAAAACTCTGACCACTGTCCTGAAAGTTTCCTGATGGCCTCTGCTGGGCCTGTCTTATGCCCGGCGATTTGCGGTAGCCTTAAGGCCCGGCGCCGTGGCGTGATGGAAGCCATACTACCGGTTTCCATGTTTATCAGTGTACGTATCGTATGTGTTGCAAATGTGTTTTAAAATCGAAGACGACAAGGCGTTTTCGCCGCCATATCGCGGCAAACGATTCAAACACCTACCGGAAATTGTGTACGTTTTATTAAGCTTACCGGCACCATAACAATAAAGAACGTATACAGATTATAATGCACATATACTGTTTACGTTCTAGGTTATGCGGGCCATCTAGCCGATCGAACGCTCCCGCGCAGCCACCAGTGGCGCCAGGGACGCCACCTCGAATAAAAACGCCTTACGGCCAAAATCGATCGATACACGTGAAAACTGGCGCAGGAAATTCATTCCGACCAGCAGCGCCGGACGATCCGCCAGATTCCACAACGTAAAGATCTGCAGATCAACAAAAGCAATGGTGCCGTTGGTAAAAGAGACATCGCGAATTTTGATTTTGTGAAAATCCGCAACCTGCCCGATTAACTCGCCACCGGTCACCCCGGCGAGCCGCACCCCCTCGATGGACTGGCGATAATCCGAATTTTGCGATTTCAGCGCCACAAACAAGGCTTCGTTGCCGACCGAAACCTCGGCACCGGTATCGATAAAGACCGCCGTCATAATGCCATCCACCCGGCAATTGAGCACACGCAGATGCCCGCCGCTGCCACCAGCCGCAATTGCATCTTCAAAGGGCGACATGGTGCCAAGCAGCCAGCCGCTGCGCGAATGTTCGACCCGCAGCTGTTCGCGGCGAAAGTCAAAGGTCACCAGCGCGCTCTTCAGCATATCAAGGCCGATAAATCCGTCGGCGCGGAGCCAGGCGCGCGGCAGCACCGGCAGATGCAGGTTTTCGACTTCCTTATCACCAAATGCGATCGCGCCAACCATAGCGCTGGGGGCCGCCACGGTGCGCACCACGCCTTCCACCATCACCGGGGCCCCGGCGGGCAGATTAAGCGCCGTCACCGTTGTGTCAGCCAGCACCGAACGATCCGCCCCGGTATCGACCACAAACTGGAACGGCCCCCGGCCATTGATGGCGACATCAATCGTCATATGGCTATCGCGGTCCTGTCCGGCGGCCACCGCAGTATCGCCCGCCGTCAGATCCTGCGCTAAAGCCGGGCTGGGGATAAGCAAAGGGGCCAGAGCTGCCGTTGCAGCTCCAGCCCCGATAATCTGCCGTCTCGATAAACCCATTCCTTGAGGCCATGCACGCATAGCGCCCTCCGGTATTGTGGTATCAAGCTACGGTCAGTATACGCTCCATTCTGTCAAAATTGTGTTTTGTACACGCACAATCTCAAGGTGTCAGAATTACCATCACCACGCCATGCGACGGCACATCGGCCGCGTATGTGCCGCTTACCGCGCCCAGCGATTTATGCTGCCACAGATCACGGACCTCGGCTTTAAGCGCTGCCGGATAGTGCAGGCTTTCCCAATCGACCGAGATTTTCTGTGTGGTTTTCGACCGGTTGAGCAACGCCACCGCCCGGCGGCCACCGCTCAGCGGACGGGCCCAGACTTCCAGATCGCCCTGCTTGATAACGCGACTTGCGGCGACGCCCAGCTTGTCCTGATCAACCGCAATGACTTCCTTGTTGAGCAGGATCGCTTTGGTTTCTTTTGACATGCTTGATAAATCGTTACCGGCGATCAGCGGTGCCGCCATGATGGCCCACAGGCTGAAATGCGCACGATATTCCGTATCCGTCATGCCGCCATTGCCGACCTCGAGCATATCGGGATCGTTCCAGTGGCCCGGGCCGGCAAAGCCCGACAGTTCCGCCTGCATGTCCAGGATTGTGGTGACGCCAAGGCTGAAGCCGTTAGAGCTTTTGCCTTCCCAGGCGTCGAAAATATCGCCAGTGGTGCGCCACAGATTGCCGATATTCTTCGCCCACAGCCAGGGGGTGTTGTTGCCCCATTCGCATAGACTGAACACAATCGGCCGACCGGTGGCCTGCAAAGCCTGGCTCATGGTGAGGTAAGAAGTTTCGGCATCCTGCTTCTCGCCGGTGCTGCACCAGTCATATTTGAGATAGTCGACATCCCATGACGCATAGGTATAGGCGTCCTGGAATTCATGGCCCCGGCTGCCCGGACGACCGCCACAGGTCTTTTCACCGGCGTCGGAATAGATGCCGAACTTTAAGCCCTTGGAATGGACATACTCGGCCAGCGCCTTAATACCGGCGGGAAAACGGCTTGCATCGGCGTGGATGAAGCCCTGCTTGTCGCGTTCGCCCTGCCAGCAATCGTCGATGACGATATAGGTATAGCCAGCATCGCGCATGCCGGACGACACCATGGCATCCGCCGCCTGACGAATAAGCTTTTCATTCACGTTACAGGCGAATTTGTTCCAGGTGTTCCACCCCATCGGCGGCGTCATCGCCAAACCGTTGGGCGTACCCAGCATCACCTTGCCGGTATCACGCGCCAGTGCGCTGGGTGCCAGCGACAGTGCGCACAGAACCATCAGAACGGTTGCAAAGATCCGTTTCATTTTTTCTCCTCTCACCGGTCGAATTATTTTTCGATCCGCAGGGCACGCCAGCGGCGCGGCCCGATATCGAACGCGAAAATAGTATGATTATTAGTATCCTGCCAGTGCTCATGCGCAGGGCTATAGGACGCGGCGGCAATCACCGCGCCGGTGGCCAGATCGCGCAGCACCCGCGCCTTGCCCGGCACCACCAGCCGCACCGCGGTTTTGCCATCCCGGAACGACTGCACCACCGCCGTATCATTGTCATAGGCCAGCAGACTGACCCGGGCCGGGGCCTCCAGCCGCAGGGCACCGGGCACCAGATAGGCCTTGAGGCGGTTCAGCAACCCCGTGGGCAGACGATACAGGTCGGCGGGATTTTCCGGTATGGTCAGAAGCGTGATCGTGCCCTTGGAATAGTTGTTGCTGGTCAGCACAGGATAGCCTTTGTCGCCCGCCGTGCCGCGTAAGATGGCCCAGGAATCGTTGGTGTAGAACCGCACCTCGGGCAGCAATACCGGCACAGCTGGACCGGCATCATTGAGGCTGGTGCCACTGCCGGCGCCAAAGCCATCGACGAAATCCCCCACCGCAGCAACGCGGCCGGTCACCTCCCACTCGGCAATATCCTTAAAACCCTTGTTCTGCATCACCTGCAAAAAGCCGGTGGTGATAATTACCGGACCGCCGCGCTGCAGATGGGCTTTGATTTTGGCAAGGATGTCGGGATCATGGGCGGCGCTTTCGGTCAGCAGTACCGGCGCGCTGTTGTCCGGGAAATGCGGTGTCATCTCGATCGGCAAACCGATCATGCCCAGATAATGCTGCAAAAAATCTTCGCCGTATGACTGATACGGCTTATAGGCGGCAATGCCGACCGGCCCACCCAACTGGCCCAGCACCGCATCAACCTGACCAAAGGCGAAGCCGGCAACCTGCGCCCAGCCGGGGCCGGGATCATCCTTACCCGCTGGATGGTAGGTGCTGAGCGCAGCTTTACGCTGATCCTGATTGACCCAATCTTTCGCCGCCTCCACCACAGGCCCACCACGGTGGTGGAACTGAGCCAGCGGCCCGGCCATATCGATCCAGTTGAACAGAGTGACTTCCGGCGCTTTGGCCAGCAGCGTATCCTGCAGCTGCTCGATATAACGGTCGACATTTTTCAGACTGCCGGTATCGACCCAGCCGCCACCATTGCCGCCCGGGCGAATGGCATTGTAGTAACGGATAATCTCGTAGCTTTCATAGGGCTGCAGATATTGATCCGTCAGCTCAGCTTCACGCGTTTCGGTGCCAGTATAGATACCGTCGAAAATCTGCGGCTCTTTTTCCAGATCATAGCCCAGCCCCTGAAAATGCTCATACCAGTTGGGATATTTGATCACCATTTTGACCGACGGATTGACCGCATGGGCCGGGCCGACCACCAGATGGGCCGCCACATCGCGCATGGTATCCAGCCGGTACTGGGTCCAGCTGCGCGTGCCCTTGGCGGCGATATCAGCATCGCTTTTTGAGGTGTAGAAGAAGAAATCGTCGAGGATCACTTCGCCAAAATGTTTGGCGGCCAGTTCCGATGCCTTCTGACATTCGGTCCGGTCAGCGGCATCTTCATAATCAAAGGTGCCAAACTGACCACCCTTACCGCCCGCGGCCAGCGTGATGCCGCCCGCCACAGTGATGCCCTTGGCCGCGAAATAGCTTTTGACCTTTTCGATCTCGGCATCGCTGGCGAACATGTGGTCGCGATAAACCTCGATATAGACCTTGTCGAATTTCAGCTGCTGCGCCACGCGGCCATATTGCGCATCAAACACCGCCTTGTCGGCCAGCATTTTGGTCGAGTTGACCACGACATAAATCGATGCCCGAAAATTCTGATAGGCCGCCGCATCCGCGCCTGAAAACAGCCCCAGCCCCACGGCCATGAGTGCAGCAAGAATCCCTCGCCCCATAACGCATCCCCCAAATATCTGCCATACCGGCATATTGTTATGGGGTGCACCATAAAGCTGCGGCGCCGGGGTGCATACACCCGACGCCGCCAAACCCTGCGCGCATCCATCACAGATGCGCGATCCATTACGCAGTCAATTACCGAACCGCTATTGCGCAGCGACCCCGATACAGGAGCCTGCATCACTCATGGCATCAAGCCGTGCCGAATAGAGACTGACACTGAGCTTGCCATCCGTTACCATTTCCAGCGGCACCGAGATCGCCCCCATATTGGCCCCCGCCTTGGCCAGACAGCTTAAGCGGACCTGCAGGTTGACCCAGCCTTTGGCCTTAGCCTTGGCCAAAGCCGCGGTCAGATCAACATGGCCCAGCTTGGCCGCAGCCCCCATGCCGAACAGCACTTTGCCAGTCGGGGCGGCATCCACCCGTAACGACAGGCTGATCGCCATATTCTCTTTGAGCTGATGGCTGAAATTGGCATCATTGCCCGACAGCACAAGACTGGCCTTGCCCCGCCCGTTCCAGACCGCTTTCAGGGTATCTTCCTGTTTGAAGCGATCGACGCGCGCAAGTGCCAGCGCCCCGCCGGGGGCGCTTACGACTGGGCGATCCACCGCCACCTTAGCGCCTTTTGCACCGTAGGCGGAGAATGCCCAGCTGGTGGCCGCGTGACCATCCTCGACGAAATTATCGACATTGGCGGTGGCGACATCCCCGGCCACGGCTTCCGGCAAGGTGCCGGTATTCTTCGCCGCCGCATAGCTGAGGCCATAGCCATAGGCAAACAGCGGGTAATAGGGCTCGGTGCCGATATTGAGCAGCGTCTGCTCCGGCGAACGCGGCCAGGAGAAGGATAAACGGCCCATAAAGTCATAGGCTGGCGTACCATCGGCCTTGGCAAACAGCACATCGGCAATGCCTTCGCCATCACCACCCGGCAGCCACGCGGCCACAAAAGCGTCAGAGGCGTTGATCTCGGGCGTGACATAGAGCGGCCGACCGGAAATAAACACCGACACCACCGGGATACCCTGTTCTTTCAGGCGCTGCAGCAATTTCAGATCGGTCTTGCCATCAGGCTGATAATCGACATTGGCGCGGTCACCACGAAATTCCGCATACGGATTTTCACCGAAGACCACAATCGCCACATCCGGTTTGGCTTTGAACGTACCATCTGCGCTGAGATCCGCCTTACCACCCGCGGCTTCAACATTGGCTTTGATGCCTTCATAGACCGTCGTCGCATGGGGGAAATCGGCCCGCGTCAGACCATCGCCCTGCCACGACACCGTCCAGCCACCCGACTGTTTCATCATATCGTTGGCACCATCACCGGCCACCAGCACATGGGCCTGTGGCTTCAGCGGCAGGGTCTGATGGTCATTTTTAAGCAGCACCAGCGATTCCCGCACCGCAGCACGGGCCACGGCGCGATGTTCGGGCGAGCCGATCAGAGCATATTGCCCGGCAAAGGGGCGAGTCGACGGCTTACCCTCGGTCAGCACCCCGGCGCGCAGCTTAACCCGCAGCACCCGGCCCACGGCTTCGTCCAGCCGCGCCATCGGAATAACGCCCGACTTCACCTCGGCAATGGTATTGGCATACAGCTTTTTCCAGCCATCGGGGGCCATATACATATCAAGACCGGCATTCAGCGCCTTGGGGCAATCTTCACGATTGCAGCCTTCGGGCTGGGCATGGCCGTTCCAGTCGCCAATCACGAAGCCGTCAAAGCCCATGCGATCAACCAGAATATCGGTCAGAAACGCCTTATCGCCATGCATTTTATGGCCGCGCCAGCTCGAGAAAGACGACATCACCGTCTGCACACCGGCTTCGACCGCCGCTTCATAGGGGGGGCCAAAAATATCGCGCAGAGCTTTTTCTGTATACAGATTATCGCCCTGATCGTGACCGCGATCGGTGCCGCCATCGCCAATAAAATGCTTGGCGGTGGCAATGACGTGATCGTTCTTCAGGAAATCTGACGCGCCTGGCTTACCCTGAATGCCTTCGACAATTGCCCTGGCATAGGACGTGACGATCTCGGGCCGTTCGGAATAGCTTTCATAGGTGCGGCCCCAGCGATCATTCTGCACCACGGCAATGGTGGGCGCGAAGGTCCAGTCACCACCAACGATGCGAATTTCCTTGGCCGTAATCTCGCCGATCTGACGCATCAGCGCGGGGTCGTTCATCGCCCCCAAACCAATATTATGCGGGAAGATCGTGGCCCCGATGATGTTGGTATTGCCATGCACCGCATCCATGCCCCAGATCATCGGAATAACCGGACGGCCCGGCTTTACGTCAACCGAAGCGGCATAGAATTCATCGGCCAGTTTCAGCCAGTCCGGGGCCGGGGCCTTATCATTGCCATAGGGGCCCGAGCTGCCGCCGTTGAGGATCGAGCCCAGATGGTATTGCTTCAGTTCTGCCGGGGTGACCTGATTGATATCGGGCTGCAGAATCTGGCCGACTTTTTCTTCCAGCGTCATCTCGGACAGAAGTTTGGCAATCTGCGCTTCCATCGCGGGATCGCGCGTCACGCCACTGTGCGTCTTGGGCCAGATCTCGGGATGCACCTTGGTCGAGGTGGCAAAATCCTCGTCCGCCGCCAGCGACGGTGAAACCGCCCCCGGCTCGGCCGCCATCATCAGTGGCCCGACCAGTATAGTGCTGAGCAACAGGCCCGCTACAAAACGCATCCGGCGCCCGGCGCCGTTGACCGGTAATGTCATGTTATCCCCCACCGAAAAATTTCGGCTTATGTCCGTTCGGCTTTAATGACCATTTCCATGGCGAAACGTTCCGCCGGGGCCAGCATCCGCGCCCCGGTCAAAGCCGCCGGTTCGCTGCGGTTGACGGCGTTGGGCATGGCGGTAACCGGCTCGGCACAGACAAAATCCGATCCGACCGGCGCATAGATATGCAGGAACTGACATTCCGGCGATGCGGTCAGCGTCACTTTCAGACCGAGATCGGGCTGATGAATGACTGCCGGGCCTTTCCAGCCGGTATGGCAATGATCGACAAACGGCGCATCGGCCAGCTTGGCCCCATGGGCCAGATCGAGGAAATGATCGCCTGCCACCGCTTCGGTGGGCAGCGTGGTGTCGTCCGCCAGCCAGACCTTATAGACCGCAGCGGTCAGCACCGTGGCTGCGGTGCGCGGGAACCAGGGATGCAGACCAAGGCTGAACGGCATCGCCTGTGTGCTGCGGTTTTCCACCGCCAGCGAGATGTGAAGACCATCCGCAGACAGACGGAAGCTTTGCTCGCCGCGATAGGCCCACGGCCAGCTGTCGGCACTGTGTTCATAGGCCAGCACCAGATGGCTGGCGCTTTTCTCGATCACCTGCCACACCGTGCGCCAGCCATGGCCGTGCAGCGAATGGGGATGACCGGAAAAGGTCATCGGCAGATGAATGTTGGTGTCACCGTAATGGAAGACACCGTTCTCGATCCGGTTGGCATAGGGGATCAGCGGGAAACATCCGGTATCGCCGGAATTTGTAACATCGGTGGGAACCGAACGCAGTACCGGGCGGCCCTGATAGGTCAGCCCCAGGATTGACGCGCCGAGTTCCGGCGAAACTTCCAGCACATAGCCATGCTCAGTCAATGTGACCATGATCTTTTTCCCTCACTGTTATCACATAAGCGGCCATTGGCCCGACCGCCTGTCAGACAAAAGGCCGGGTTCAAGCGCCCGGCCTTTTACATTTGCCGCCGGATCAACCGACGTTGCGTAATCTATAAATATCAGGCCTTTTTCTGCCACAGTTCCTGAATGGCTTCCAGGCTGCGGCCCTTGGTTTCCGGCACCATGCGCCAGACGAACACCGCCGACACAATGCTGACCACGCCATAAACCCAGTACGGGAAGCCGTGGTTGAAGAAGACATTCAGCGCCGAAGAACCGTCCATCACCTTGAACGACCACGAGACGAACAGGTTGGCAACCCATTGTGCCGCCACCGCGATGGCCATCGCCTGCCCCTTGATCGAGTTGGGGAAAATCTCGGCCAGCATGACCCAGACAATCGGCCCCCAGGACAGCGAGAAACCGGCGATATACAGCACGATCCACAACAGGCCCCACAGACCGGAGGCATGGCTCATCGACATGGCACCCGCGGTCCCCGTGCCATTGGCATAGAACAGGAAGCCCAGCGCCAGCATTGCCACCGCCATGATGATCGAACCGGTGATCAGCAGCGGCTTGCGGCCCCACTTGTCGACCAGCATCTGCGCGATGACGGTGAACACCACCATAGCAATGCCGACGCCGACCGTGTTGAGGAAGGCAGCCTGCGTACCCAGACCCAGATTTTCAAACATCAGCGGGGCGTAATAGAGCACCGCATTGATGCCGACGAATTGCTGGAAGACCGAGAGCAGAATACCAACCACCAGCACCACCACGCCAAAGCTCAAAAGCGGGCGGGTATGCGAAACCAGTGTCGATTTGATTTCGGCCAGAGTCTTGTTGGCATCGGCTTCATCAGACAGCCGTTTCAGAACTTTGAGGGCATCGGCATCGCGACCACGTTGCACGTACCAGCGCGGTGTATCCGGCACCAGCATCATCAGGCCGAAGAACAACAGCGACGGAATGACTTCCGATGCCAGCATCCAGCGCCAGCCGACATTGAGGATCCACTGGTCATCGCCCTGCAGCGAAATCGCCCAGTTGACGAAATAGACCACCAGCATGCCGCCAACGATGGCAATCTGCTGGAAGGTGACCAGACGACCGCGGATCGCCGCCGGGGCGATTTCAGCGATGAACATCGGCGACACCATCGAAGCGATGCCAACGCCGATACCACCGATAATACGATAGATAATGAAGGGATCGAGCGCCTTGGGCCCCATCTGACCAATCACGCCGAAGCCGACTTCCGGAACGGCCGAGCCAAGCGAGCCGAGGAAGAACAGCACGGCGGCCAGCATCAGGGCCGGTTTACGGCCATAACGGGTCGAAACCGGACCGGCGATGAAGGCACCGATAATGCAGCCGAGCAGCGCGCAGGAAATCGTCCAGCCCGACAGACTGCCGGCGGCGGTTTCAGACAGATGCTGCGGGGTGATGAAATTATGGTCGATCGCTTTGACCGCGCCTGAAATCACCGCGGTATCGTAGCCGAATAACAGACCACCCAACGCGGCGATCAGTGTCAATCCAACCACGAGCATAGTATTGGACTTTGCCATACAGACACTCCTTCCAGGCACAAGGCCACCGCCGTTGGCAGCAGACCGTTTCCAATAGCCTTGGACGAACAACCGTCCCTCTTAAAGTAGCCGGACATTCAACAGCCGACCTTGTTATGGATGGGGACCGTAGTGATAGCGTTACCAACGCGCAAGCGGACATCCGACCGCTCCCCCACAAAAAATACGTTAATTAACGCCCCGTACCACCCGCGGGAATTGATAAGCAGACTTAGGTTCTATTTCTGGGTGCCACGGTCGAGCCGCGCTTGACCATGGCATAGGCCACCAGATGATCGACCGCCTTGGGCTCGGTTCCGGAACGCAGTTTACGCACCGCCCGCACCACCAATTCGATGGCAACCTCGGCCATTGAGGCCACCGGCTGATGAATCGTGGTCAGTTCAGGCCAGACCGTGGTGGCAATTTCGGTATCGTCGAAGCCCACCACCGACAGATCCCGCGGCACATCCAGCCCGCGCCGGTGCGCCACCGAAACCACGGCGGCGGCCATATCGTCATTGCTGGCGAAAATGGCGGTTGGCGGCTGTTTCTGGGCCAGCAGCAACTCGGCCGCATCAAGGCCGGAGCGGTAACTGAAATAGCCCTGCACGGTCAGCGCCGCATCAAGCGCGATGCCCGCTTCGGTCAGGGCCTTGACGAACCCCTTTTCGCGCTCGGCCGACGAGGTCTGGTTAGGATGGCCCCGGATAAACCCAATGCGGCGATGACCAAGCGATATCAGATAGTTGGTCATCTCAAGCGCAGCGGCACGGTCATCGATACGCACACAGATGGCCTTGGGGCCCGGCCTGCCACAGGCCACCCCCACCGCCGGAATGCCCTTGGCCCGCAGCTCGTTCAGCACCGGCTCGGACTCACCAAGCGGCGGCGGCAGAATCACCCCATCGACCCCGCTGGCGATCAGTTTGCGCACTGCCGCCACCTGAGCGGCACTGGCAACATCGCTTTTTTCGAGCAGGATCTGGGTGGCCTTGCGGGCGGATTCATCCAGCGTTCCGACCAGGAATTCGCTTAAATATGAAGAGCTTGGGTTGGAATAGAGCAGCCCGATGCGGTAATTTTCCGACCCTGCCAGACTGCGGGCGGCCGGATTCGGGGCATAGTTGAGCGCTTCCACCGCCGCCATGACCAGGGCGCGCGTCACCTCGCGCACATTGCGCTCGCCATTGATCACGCGCGAGACCGTCATCGGTGAAACACCGGCGCGCTCTGCGACATCGTGAATGGTCACTGCACCGCTATGCTTGCGGCCATTTTTGCGCGGCTTTTGGGCCGTGCTGTCCTTATGTAGTGTTATCACGGCGAGATATGTTTCCCGTTTCCCCCAAACGAATGAAAAAGTTACGCACCTACCTAGAAAAAAGCCACTATAAAATGGCATATAGCGTCAGGGAGGCCCCTTATGGCGAGCGTGCGTATTGGTTTGGTCGGCATTGGCAAGATTGCGCGCGACCAGCATATCCCTGTCATCACGGCCAGTCCTGACTTTCGGCTGGTGAGTGGCGTTAATCGGGGGGACCCGGTTGATGGGATTGAAAACTTCACCTCGCTGGAGGAAATGCTGGCGCATGGGCCTGAAATCGACGCTGTGGTGATCGCCACACCGACGGTTGATCACTTTGCGCTGTCACGCCGGGCTTTGACGGCCGGCAAGCATGTGCTGGTCGAAAAACCGCCCTGCGCCACGCTGACCGAGCTGGATCAGCTGAGCTATCTGGCCCGCACCTTAAACCGCAGCTTCTTCCCAAGCTGGCATTTGCGCTATGCCCCCCGCGTCGGCGAGGCTAAGGCATGGCTGAAAGACCGCCTGGTGCAGTCGGGCCGCATTGTCTGGAAGGAAGATGTCGCCGAAAGCCATCCCGGGCAAAGCTGGATCTGGCAAAAAGGAGGCTATGGCGTGTTTGACCCCGGCATCAACGCGCTATCCGTGCTGACGGATATTATTCCCGAGCCGATTTATGCCGAAGAAGCCAACCTCTATTTCCGCGCCGGGCAGGAATGTCCCTGCGCCGCCGAGATCCAGTTGCGCACCGAAAGCGGTGCGGTGATCACCGCCTCGCTCGATTTCCATTATCACGGGGCGCCAAGCTGGGACATGGATTTTGCCACCGATCGCGGCGGGCTGCAGCTGACCGCCGCCGCCACCCGGCTGTCGATTGATGGCGCTGCGCCCGATAGCGATGCGGAACCTTGCGGCATGTATGCCGAATATGCCGCGCTCTATCGCCGCTTTGCCAAACTGATTGCCGCGGACGCATCCGAGGTTGACGCAACCCCGCTCAGGCTGGTGGCCGACATTTTTCTGGTGGCCCGCCATCATGTGATTGACTAGGGCCAGGATTTTCGGGCCATAGGTCTGATCACCACATAACCGCGCTTAAAACAAAACGGCCGCCTGTTTTACAGGCGGCCGTTTTTACGTGTGTATCGTTACGCCTTACCAGAAGAAGGCATAGAAGACGACAACAATGGCGACCACGCCAACGCTGGCGGCAACGTCGATCCAGTTCCAGCTCTTGCGGGTGGCGGCCTTTTCTTCATCCGTAGCACCAAACCAGGAATATTTCAGTTTGGCCTGATCGGGCGCCTTGGTCATCAGACTGATGCCGATCATTAATGCCGCCGTCACCACCAGCAGGATCTGGCAGTAATAGAGCCAGTTGATGTTCCACATCTCGAAGATGATGCCGTATTGGGCCTTTAAGGGGGCAATACCAGCCGCATACTGTTCCGGCGTGATGGCATGGGTGAAGAGCTGCTGTTTCAGCCCATCGACCAGAACCTTATGGCTGCTCATCACCAGATCGGCAACCAGACGGGCGAAACCACCGACCATGCCGATCAGGAACGACCAGAACGCACCCTGAGACGTGGCCCGCTTCCAGAACACACCGGCAGCGAACAACACCACAATGGCGGGCGACAGATAGCTCTGCACACTCTGCAGATAGACATACAGGTTGGAATGCAGGCTTTTGATCACCAGCACCCACAGGATGCCGAGGATGACAATCACTGCCGTAGCGATACGGCCGGTCACCACTTCTTCCTTACCCGACGCATTGGGGCGCCAGCTACGATAGAAGTCCATGGTGAACAGGGTGGCCGAGGCGTTGAACTTCGACCCCAGCGAGGCCATCAGCGCCACGATCATGCCGCAGGCAACAAAACCGCGGAAACCATGCGGCAGGATCTGCGCCACCAACGAGGTGTAGGCCGCATCCCCAGTGGTATGGAAGCCTGCAGACGGCATCGAGGTCAGCGCAAAGGCGATCATGCCCGGAATCAGGAAGATGAAGACCGGGGTCAGTTTCAGCGCACCGCCCAGGATGGCACCACGGCGGGATTCAGTCTGATTTTGACCGGCCAGCACGCGCTGCACGATGTATTGGTCGGTACACCAATACCAGAAGCCGATAATCATCGAACCCGGCAACACCGCCAGCCACGACCATTCCGGATCATGGGCCGAACGGATCAGGTGCACATTGTTACCAGCCGCATGCATCATGGCCGCCCAGCCGACAGACAGACTGCCGCCGCCGAGCTTGTGCAGGCCAAGATACAGAATGAAGACCGAACCCAGGATCAGCACCGGGGTCTGCAACACTGCCGTGTACATGATGACACGCAAACCACCCAGCACGGTGTAAAGACCAGTGGTAAAGGCCAGCCCCAGCGCAATCACCCAGAACACGTCGACCTGATAGCCAAGCAGATTGACACTGTCGATGCCCAGAAGGGTACGCACCACCACGTCACCGGCATAGATCGTCGCCGCAATCTTGGTCAGCACCAAGCTGGCCATGGTCAGAATGCTGAGGATGCTACGCGAGCCGCGCGAGAAGCGCAGTTCGAGAAACTCCGGCATGGTGAAGACCTTCATGCGATCATAAAGCGGCACGAAGACCCAGCCCAACACCAGAATAATCCAGCCCTGCATCTCCCAGTGGGCCATGGCCATGCCCGATGCAAAACCTGCACCGGCCAGACCGACCAGATGCTCGGACCCGATATTAGAGGAGAAGATCGAGGAACCGATCTGAAGCCAGTTGCTGTCCTTACCCGACAGGAAGTAGTCCTTGCCGGATTCGGCCTTTTTGCGCATCGACAAAAAGATGACCCAGACCATCGCGGCGACAAAGGCGGCAACGATCCACCAGTCGAGCGCGTTGAACACGGATACCGGCGCGGCGGTATTTGCGACTGTGTTACTCATAAAACCCTCGTTTCCCCCTAAGTGATATTTTTATTCCGGGCTTATGGCGCGGTGTTACGGCCTTGATTGTAACTTTTACTTTTGGCCGTAATACGCGCCCGGTCCATGTTTGCGCAGGAAGTGCTTATCCAGCAGTTCCTGCTGCATCGAACCGGTTTCCGGCGCGATCCGCAATGTTTCGCTGGCCAGACGCGAGACAAACTCCATCACGACCGCGTTATGGACCGCACCATCCGGCGACGTGCCCCAGGCGAACGGGCCATGGCTTGCCACCAGAACGGACGGCACCTGCATCGGATCGATTTTGCGCGAGGCAAAGGTTTCGACAATGACATCGCCGGTTTTGGCTTCATAGGCACCGGCGATTTCGTCCTTGGTCATCAGCCGGGTGCAGGGAATGCCGCCATACCAGTAATCGGCCTGGGTGGTCCCCAGGGCCGGCACATCGCGTTTGGCCTGCGCCCACGCGGTGGCAAACAGGCTGTGGGTGTGCACCACACCGCCCAAACCGGGGAAGGCACGATAGAGCACCAGATGTGTCGGCGTATCCGACGACGGGCGCAAAGTCCCTTCCACCGTCTTACCGGTTTGCAGCGACACCACCACCATATGTTCCGGCTTCATGTCGCCATAGGGCACGCCCGACGGCTTGATCACCACCAGACCTTTTTCGCGGTCGATGCCGCTGACATTGCCCCAGGTCTGGATGACCAGCCCTTCCGTGACCAGATCGAGATTGGCCTTGCAGACCTGTTCTTTGAGTTCTTCCAGCATGAGAGCCTCTATTTGCGCGCTTCGTCGCGGATATCCATCAGACGCTTCATTACGCCATACAGATTGCCGTGCCAGCTTTTGGTGCCGAAAGCATCATGCAACATACGATAGAGATCGTACAGTTCGCGATAGACCGCATGGGCCTCCGGATTGGGCTGATAGACCTTGTCCTTCAGCCCCGTCATGGCGGCAATGGCGACGGCAAAATCGGCATGCGCCCCGGCCACGACAGCGGCGGCAATCGCCGACCCCAGTGCCGGGGTCTGGGCCGAACGCGAAACCTTCATCGGACGGCCGGTGACATCGGCATAGAGCTGCATGATGAAGCCATTCTTTTCGGCGATACCGCCGCAATTGATGACTTCGTCAATCTTGACGCCATATTCCTCAAACCGGTTGATGATGGTCAGCGCGCCAAAGGCGGTGGCTTCGACCAGCGCACGGTAGATTTCCGCCGGGTTGGTATAGAGCGTCTGGCCCACCAGCAGGCCGGTCAGACGCTGATCGACCAGAATGGTGCGGTTGCCGTTGTTCCAGTCGAGCGCAATCAGACCGCTTTCACCGGGCTTCAGTTTGTCAGCGGCGTCTGTCAGTTCTTCATGCGACAGTGCCGACTTACCGCCGGGCTGCACATAGGAGACGAACCAGTTGAAGATATCGCCCACCGCCGACTGACCGGCTTCCAGACCGAAGAAGCCCGGCAGCACCGAGCCATCGACCACACCGCATACGCCGGGCACATCGGCCAGCTTGTCTGTATTGGCCTTGACCGTGATATCGCAAGTCGAGGTGCCGATGATCTTGACCAGCACACCGGGTTTGACGCCCGCGCCAATGGCACCCAGATGGCAATCGAACGCGCCGACCGCCACAACAATGCCTTCGCTGAGACCGGTCTTTTTAGCCCATTCGGCGGACAGACCACCGACAGAGCTGTCCACCGCCTTAACCCGCGGGGTCAGCCGGTCGCGCAAATCGGCCAGCTTGAGGTCGAGCTTGCCGAGGAATTCCTTGTCGGGGTAGCCGCCCCATTCTTCGCAATACATCGCCTTGTGACCGGCGGCGCAAATCCCGGCGGTAAATTTGTCGGGATGCAGCGTACCGGACAAAGCTGCCGGCACGAAATCGGCCAGCTCGATCCAGCTATAGGCGGCGTCGAACACTTCGGGGGCGGTGCGCAAGGCGTGCAGGATCTTGCTGTAGAACCACTCGCTCGAATAGGTGCCACCGATCTTGGCCAGATATTGCGGACGGATCTTCTGGGCCAGCGCGGTAATTTCGGCGGCCTCGGCATAGCCGGTATGGTCCTTCCACAGCCAGGCCAGCGCGGCGCGGTTGTCGGCAAATTTGGCATCGAAAATCAGCGGGATGCCATTGGCATCAACCGGCAGCGGGGTCGAACCGGTGGTATCAACGCCGATACCGATGACCTGATCCGGGCTGAAGCCCGCAACATTTTTCTTCGCGTCGTCCAGCACCTGACAAATGGTGATTTCGGCGCCCTTGAGATAGTCGCCGGGATGCTGACGGGCCAGATTGGGATCATGGTCGAGAATGATGCCCATTTCGCCATGTTCATAAACCCAGATGGCAGCGGCGATTTCATGCCCGTCGGCCACATTGACCAGCAGAGCACGCACCGAGTTGCTGCCATAATCGAGGCCAATCGTGTAGCGAGCACTCATAATATACCTACTTTCAAAACGTGAATATCATGCGAAGGGATCGGCGGGCCTGCCGTGGCACATTCGCCAGACGGCAGGCCCTTACCAATCAGATCGTCCAGCCTTTGTTCATGGCGTAATAAACTTCGTTGTTACGCAGCTGCTGTTCAAAGTCCCGGATCTTAGTGTCGGCATCGATGATGAGACTTTCGATCCCGGCGATACGGGCGAAATCTTCCAGCATCTCGGAGGTGACGGACAGAGAGAAGGCCGAATGATGCGCCCCACCGGCATAGATCCATGCCGCGCAGGAGGTTTCAAAATCCGGACGCGGCTGCCACACCGCCTGCGCCACCGGCAGTTTCGGCATTGGATGCGGGGTCTTGATAACATCGACTTCGTTGACCACCAGACGGAAGCGGTTGCCGAGCGAAATCAGCGACGAGGCCGTGGCCGCACCGGCGGTGGTGTTGAACACCAGACGGGCCGGATCTTCTTTGCCACCAATGCCAAGCGGATGAACCTCAAGGCTGGGCTTGGCCTCGGCAATCGAGGGGCAGATTTCCAGCATGTGCGCCACCAGGCTGCACTTATTATCGGGGTCGAGGTTGTAGGTGTAATCCTCCATGAATGAGGTACCACCGGCAAGACCCGACGCCATCACCTTGACCGCACGGACCAGTGCCGCCGTCTTCCAGTCGCCTTCCGCACCGAAGCCATACCCTTCAGCCATCAGCCGCTGCGAGGCGATGCCGGGCAGCTGCTTCATGCCATAGAGATCTTCGAAGGTGTTGGTATAGGCGATGGCCTTCTTCTCTTTGAGGAAGGTACGCATACCAATTTCAATCTTGGCCGCATCGCGCACCGAAGCGTGACGCGCCCCGCCCTTTTTAAGGTCGGCGGCAACGGTATATTCGGATTCATAAACGCCAATCAGCTCGTCGATCTGCTTCTCGGTCACGGCATCGATGCGCTTGACCAGATCGCCAACCGCATAATAGTCAACGCCATAACCCAGCTTGTAGAGCGCCGAAACCTTATCGCCATCGGTCACCGCGACTTCGCGCATATTGTCGCCAAAGCGAACAACCTTGGCACCCTGCCAGTCAGCCCAGGCCGCCGCCGCGCGCGTCCACGCGCCGAGCTTTTCCTGCACCTTGGGGTCCTGCCAATAACCGACCACCACCTTGCGATCCTTGCGCAGGCGGGTCCAGATGAACCCATGCTCGCGGTCGCCATGGGCGGCCTGGTTCAGGTTCATGAAATCCATGTCGATATTCGCCCAGGGAATATCGCGATTATATTGCGTGTGCAGCTGCACCGCCGGCTTGACCAGCTGCTTCAGACCGTTGATCCACATCTTCGACGGCGAGAAGGTATGACACCAGGTGATCAAACCAATGCAGGACGGGTTCGCATTGGCTTCCAGCACCAGCTGGGTGACCGAATTCGGATCGACCAGAATCGGCTTGAACACCACCTTCACCGGAATGGCCGACGCACCATCAAGCGCCGCGGCAATTTCTTTCGAATCGGCCGCGACCTGTTCGAGGACCTTGGGGCCATAGAGATGCTGCGTGCCGGTGACGAACCAGACTTCGTATTGCGCTAATGCTTTCATGATTATTGCCGCTTCCCATTCCTGATTGTAACGACGCTGCCGCCACCACTGACCAGCAGCGCTCACTCCCGGAGCAGGATTTTAGAAAGCTGCCCCGGAACTGTCAATTTGTATGAGTTATTTGGGGCGGGATTAGCAACTGTTTTTTATCGCCACAGGCTCTGTCTGGCGCATTGCCGCAGCTAAATGATGCAGCGCCAGAGCCAGCTTTAAAGTGCCAAATATGTCGTAACAGGATGAAAGGAATGCCCTTTTATACGTAAAGATCTGCACCCGGCATATGTTGCAGCGCAGCATCCCACCTCAACCCAAGCCCCACACAGTGGCAATTCACCACCCAGCCAGAGTATGGCTGACACACTATACTGGCAGGCTAGCAAATAAAACTTGCGGCGGCGGGTTTTCAATCGAATTTGTCTGACTTAATATTTACCCTGAACCGGCGCCACCGCAAGCGCCAGAAAAAGGATGTAAGGGAGCAGAAATGTCAGGAACTCGATTTTTGTGCGTCGGTATAGCCGGACTGGCTTTAGCAGCGCTTATCGCCGCCCCGGCTGCCGCTGCGCTGCCTGCGCACGTACAGAAAGCTCCGTTTGGTAAAACCGCGAAAGGACAGACGGTGGATATTTATACCATCACCAATAAAAACGGGCTTGAAGCACGCGTCACCAGTTATGGTGGGCGTATCGCCTCGCTGAAGGTTCCGGACCGCGCCGGTAAGCTGGGCAACATCGTGCTGGGCTTCGATACCGTTGAACCCTATACCAAGGGCTTACCCTATTTCGGGGCGCTGATTGGCCGCTATGGTAACCGTATTGCCAATGGCGCATTCACGCTCGACGGCAAGACCTATCATCTGGCCCAAAATGACGGCCCCAACAATCTGCATGGCGGGGTCAACGGCTTCGACAAGGTGCTGTGGAAGGTCGTGCCGTTTGAAGATGCCAAGGGCCCCGGTCTGAAGCTGACCTATGTCGCCGCGGATGGCGAAGAAGGCTTCCCCGGCAAGCTGACCGCCCATGTCACCTATCAGCTGACCAATG
Organism: Micropepsis pineolensis; assembly: GCF_055392125.1. NCBI lineage: Bacteria > Pseudomonadati > Pseudomonadota > Alphaproteobacteria > Micropepsales > Micropepsaceae > Micropepsis > Micropepsis pineolensis. Next base: position 990,529 of record NZ_AP042408.1, on the reverse strand, counting down.
ATAACAAGCTGCACATCACCTATGAAGCGACGACCACCAAGCCGACGCCGGTGAATCTGACCAACCATAGCTATTTCAACCTGACCGGCGATACCGAAAACACCATTGCCGATCATGAACTGGTGCTTAACGCCGACAAGTTCACCCCGGTGAGCAAAGTGCTGATCCCCACCGGCGAGCTGAAGGATGTGACCGGAACACCGTTTGATTTCCGCACCAGCACCAAAATCGGCGCCCGTATCGGCGCAGAGGATGAGCAGCTGAAATTTGCCGGCGGCTACGATCATAACTGGGTGCTGAACCAGTCAAAGCCGGGTGCGGTGACCCTGGCGGCGGTCTTAAGTGAAGCCACCACGGGCCGCGTGATGAAGGTTTACACCACCGAGCCGGGCGTGCAGTTCTATTCGGGCAATTTCCTCGACGGTAAGCCCGCAGGGACAGGAACCGTGTTCAAACTTCGCACCGGTCTGTGCCTGGAAACTCAGCACTTCCCGAATTCGCCCAATCAGGCAAACTTCCCCACGACCATTGTGCAGCCGGGGCAGGTCTATCATACCGAAACGGTTTTTGAATTCTCGACCGAGAAGTAAGACACTTTCGTCCGTAGACGCATAAATGAAAAGAGCGGCCCCTGCCGCTCTTTTTTATTGCGATCAGACTTTGGTCAGCCGGTGGAGACTGGCACCGTGCGGTGGCAGTGATACCGACAGAGCATCTGCCACGCTTTCGCTGCGCTGCCACAGATCGCGCACCCGCATTTGCCCTTTGAAGCCCAGCACCGATGCCGTCAGCGCATTATGATTGGGGGTATCATTGGTGTTGAAGATCGCAATCACCGCGGCCCCATCATCGGCCACCGCGCGCCAGATAATCATGCCTTCATCATGAAACAGCTCATGATTATCGTGGCTGCGCTGATTGACCGCCAGAACTTCGTCATTCGTGATCAGCGCCTCGGTCGCCGGATCAAGCGCCCGTAAATCCCCCCCCATAATCAGCGGAGAACGTGCGATGGACCACAGTGTCATCAGCGTTTTCTGTTCATCCGGGGTAAAGTTGGTTTTACGCTTGCCCAAATCCAGCAGCCCGAGCGGCAGCATGTCGGCATCCGGCCACGCCCCGGCGGTATGCGGTAGCTTCCACCAGTTACAAAGACGGGCGAATTGTTCTTTCAGCGCAGGCCAGCTATCCCAGAAATCATCACTGATGCGCCACATATTGGCATGCGCTGCAACGTGACTGGCTGCCGCCAGAGTAGTCTCCCCCGGCGACAAGGACAGCACCATGGGCCGCCCGGTTTTGTCAATCGCCTTACGTACGGCCTCGACTTCCGGCTGGTTGCGTAAGTAAGGACGGCTTAAATCATCGACCTTGACGAAATCGACACCCCAGTCCGCGTAAAGCTGGAAGATCGAATCGTAATAGGCCTGCGCCCCCGGCCTGGACATGTCGATACCGTACATGTCGGTATTCCATTCGCAGACATGTGCGCGGTCTGCGATGTCACCGGCATGATAGGGCGTACCCAGAATAGGTGTATTACGATCGGCAGCCTGACGCGGCACACCCCGCATCAGATGGATACCAAATTGCAGACCCAGCGAATGCACGTAATCGGCCAGCGGCTTGAACCCCGCCCCGCCTGACGATGACGGGAAACGGTTTTCTGCCGGAATCAGGCGCCCCCATTGGTCCATCGCCAGTTCGGCGCCCTTACGATAATCGTAAGAATTGGCCCCCGGCTCGTACCACTGGATATCAACAGTGAAAAAGCGATAGCCGTGCGGCAACAGCTTTTTAGCCATGATCTCGGCGGTAACGCGAGCATCGGCTTCCTTGATTGTTGGGCCAAAGCTGTCCCACGAATTCCAGCCCATCGGCGGTGTCGGCGCAAAGGCGTGGAAATCGGCAGGTTTCTGAATGAGTGCTACTTTTCTAGATGCAGCAGTGGCGACAGAAAAAAAGGTGGGGCTGAAAGCCAGCCCCACCATCGCCTGTCTACGAGAGACGGACATATTATTTTACCTCGATGACCACCACTGACTTCGGCGGCAGGTTGACGGTGAGCTTGCCATTTTCAATCCTGGCACCATCAAAAGCAACCGGGTGAATCGCGTTTGGCTTATCAAAAGTGTTACGCGAGTCCATCTGTGGACCGGTCAGGATCTTGCCCGACACGGAACCCGTCTTGGCACCAGAAATCGCCGCCGAAACCGAAGCCGACGCATTCGGATCGAGGTTGGTCAGCGCCACAACAATGGTGCCGGCCTTGGTTTTAGCCGCCGAAGCACTCACCTCGGGCACCGTGTATTTGCCCATGGTGTAAGTGCCAGTCTTGATGTCGATCGGCAGTGACGTGGCATCCTGGAACGGGATGTACATCTGATAGACATAATAGGTCGGCGTCAGCAGCATCTTCGCGCCATCGGTCAAAATCATGGCCTGCAGCACGTTGACGGTCTGCGCAATCGAGGTCATGCGCACACGGTCGGCGTATTTGTGGAAGATGTTGAAGTGTACCGCCGCGACCACCGCATCACGCATGGTGTTCTGCTGCACCAGGAAGCCCGGATTGCTGCCCGGATCGGGATCAAACCAGGTGCCCCATTCATCGACATAGAAGCCGACATGCTTGCTGGGATCATACTTGTCCATGATCGTAACATTGGCACCGATATAATCGCCAATTTTCAGCGCGTGGGCCATAGTCGACGCCCATTCACTGGCCGGGAATCCGGTCGATGCGCCCTTATGCGCCCACTTCTCACCGGCAATAGTGTAGTAGTGATAGGAAATCGCATCCATGCCACCCTTCACCGACTTCATCAGTGTTTCGGTGTAATCGGTGCGGGCATCATTGCCGCCACTGGCCAAAATCAGCGGCTTGGTTTCCTTCGGCATACGGATGAAGGTCGTATACTGCTTGAACAGGTCGGCATAATATTCCGGCCGCATATTGCCGCCGCAGCCCCAGGTCTCGTTACCAATGGCAAAGACCGAAATCTTCCACGGCTTGTCATGACCATTGGCTTTGCGTTCACGCACCAGCGTGGTGTCCTGATCGCCGGTCATATATTCAAGCCAGTCAACCGCCTCGGCCGGAGAACCGGTACCGATATTGGCGTTGACATAGGCATCAGCGCCAATCATGTCGATGAAATTGAAAAACTCATGGGTGCCGAAGCTGTTATCCTCGGGTACGCTGCCCCAGTTATGATTGACGCGTACCGCACGCTTATCCTTCGGACCAACCCCCTCGCGCCAGTGATATTCATCGGCGAAACAACCGCCCGGCCAGCGCACCATCGGAACATGCAAATCTTTTAAAGCCGCGACGACATCGTTGCGAAAGCCATGGGTATTGGGAATCGACGAATTTTCGCCGACATAAATGCCGCCATAAATGCCACTGCCCAGATGCTCCGAAAACTGGCCATAAACATTTTTGTTAATGACAGCACCCGGCTTATCGGCATGAATGGTCAGGCTGGTGCCCCCCACCGGCGCAGCGGTAGCCCCAGACAGCACCAGCATGGCCGCAGCGGCAAAACCGAAGGCGCGCAACGCGGTTATACTTTGCATGGTTCGTTTCCCTTTAATCGTAATGATTATTATATTACCGGCCCGCCCCGAAATAAAATCAGGCCAATACAGATGCGGCACGGAAACCTTCCGTGCCGCATCCACACTATACTGGAATATTGAAATTAATTCATTTTATAACGCACACCGATCTGGATCGTCTGATCAAATGAGCGTGTATCGCGCGGGTAAACATCCGCATAACTGCCCTTACCGAAGGTATCGTGATAGATCTCACCGGTCAGGTTGGTGGCATCAATGGTGAAGGTCAGACCTGTTTCTTTCAGATCATAACTGGCCGAGAAGTCGAGCGTACCGTACGGCTTGGCATAGGCCGATGCCGGATTGATCGAGGTAGAATCACTCAGCGTATAAGCCACCAGGAAGCTGCTGCGCCAGTTATACGCCGCACGCATCGAGAACGGACCCCGTTCATAGATACCAATCAGGTTCCAGGAATATTTGGACACGTTGGTATAGGGCACGCGTTCGGTATCGGTCGCGCTCTTTTCAGTGTGACCTTCAATGAAAGTCGCATTGGCTTGCAGACCAAGACCGTTCAGGATGCCCGGCAGGAAATCATAGAACTGGGTGTAGCTCAGTTCCAACCCCTGCAGGAAACCCTGTCCGCCATTCTGCGGCTTGCTCATCGTATAGGACGTGCCGTCGATAACTTCCGTGGTGGTATCGGTTTCGACATAACCAATAATCTGACGATAGAAGACCGAGGCCGTCACGCTGTTCTGCTTGCCGAAATAATACTCAAGTCCCATATCGAAGTTATTGGACTTCACCGGTGCCAGATCCGGGTTACCGCTGGAGCCCGTGGCGGCATAGGTCAAACCGCCACTCGACAGTGACTGTGCCGGATTAAGTTGCGCAAAAGTTGGCCGGGTAATGGTGCGGCCAACCGCCAGACGCAAGGCCAGATCATCCCGGATGCCCAGTTTGGCATTCAGGCTTGGCATCCAGTCAACCGTGTCTTTCTTGCTGGTTACCGGCGTATATGTCTTGGTATAGACGTCATAAACGCCATCATTGTTGGTGTCAGTCATTTCCAAGGAATAGTCGAAAGCATTCAGCGTCGACTTAGTTTCGACAACGCGCATACCAACATTGCCCGACAGCGGCATATCAAAGACGTCAAAGCCATAATTGGCTTTGGCATAGCCACTCCAGGTAAGCTCGCGGTCACCGAAGGAATTGCTGGGATCCGCATCAGGCTCATCGGTCGACTGACCAAAGGCGGCGCGGATGTCTTTGATGTGGCTCATGGCATATTTGCCGTTCACCGTCATCCATTTGCGCACCCCCCAATCGGCGGCGCCCTTCATGAAGGACCCACGCGAGGCAGACATCGAGCCCGGCAGAATATCTTCCATGCTGACCGTCCACCATTGGCTGGACGAATCACTGACATAGCCGCAGGCTTCCGACCGGGCTGCGGCGACTTCTGCCGCATACTGAGTATCGGCCTGAGAATAGGAGCTTGCACTGTTGTAGCAGCTTAAGACGCCGCCATTATCAGCCCGATTCCTACCAAAACGGTTGGCATAGCGCATGCCAAAATCGACCGATTTGATACCAACATCACCAAAGGTATAGGTCCCATCGACCTTCCAATCGGTCTCGCTGCCCTTCGAACGGGTCCACTGATCGTAGAACTGCGTCGGATGATAGCTGGCGCCATTCATCAATGTGGATTCATAGCTCGAATCCGCCAGAGTAATATTGGGCGTGCCGGAATTGTTATAATTAGTGTCGAAAGAGAGCGGCACATACACGCCAGTATCCAAAATGACACCCTGGCGATGGTATTTGCTGTAGGTGATGTCGACTTCCGTCGACAGGGTCAGATTATCCCCGGTCCAGGATGCACCGGTGGCAAACTGCGCGGTATCCGTCTTATCACGATAGGACTGGTTACTGGTAAGCTGGAACAGGTCGCTCGCGGTTTCCGTCTTCATCACTGTGTTACCATCGGGATCAGTGACGGTAGTCAGCGAGGAAACCCCTGTACCTTTACTCGGCAAACCAATCAGGTAATTGACTTCATTATTATTACGATAGCGGGTGTAAAAGAGTTCGGCATAAACCTCGACATTGGCATTGGGCCGCCACTGCGTCGACAGGTTAGCACCAATGCGTTCACGGCTGCCCGGATAGGAGATAGCGCCCATAGTTTCAGGCGTGGTAGCCTTTGTCCCGCCAGATGTAGCTGACCCGCCAAAATAATAGTTGAACGCGTCAAAATCCAGATAATGGCGTTTGTTATAGCTGACATCAAACAGCGCACCGAAATCACCAACCTTGGTCTTCCAGCGGTCGCTGAGGAGCAGGCTGGCGTCAGGATCGACATGCTTGGCCTGCGAACTATAGGTGCCATTAAGGCCACCTGCGACCATCGCACCATCAAAATCCAGCGGACGACGGAATTGTGCATTGATCAGGCCAGCGATGCCGCCTTCCAGATCACTTGCTTCGGCGGACTTATGAATATCGACACGCGACAGCAGTTCGGCCGGAATATCGGCCAGAGAAATGGTGCGGCCCGTGGTGGTGAAAATCTGACGGCCGTTGATCGTTGTGGCAATATCCGGCAGACCATGAACCAAAAACGTACCGGTTTCCCCGGCGCCACTGGCATGCTGCACCTGCACACCGGTGATGTGCTGCATGGCATCAATGATCGTATTATCCGGCAGCTTGCCGATATCCTCGGAAACGATTGAATCAACGAACTGTGTAGCGTTTTTCTTGATGTCTAACGAGGTCGCCAGACTGGCGCGCACACCGGACACCACAACGGTTTCCATGGTGTCGCCATCCTGGCCAAAGGCCGTACCCGCCACCAGAACCAGCGACGCAGCAGACACACCACTCCATAAGAGTTTTTTGAACGTCATCACATAACCTCCCCTTGTGCTTTGCGCGCGCGTCCTCTGCTGGAACGCTCAATTCGCAAGGCAACTTCATTACTCAGACATTTAAGGTTAGGCTATTTTCCATGGCAACGCAAGCAGGAGAAGCGTCACATCACACCAAGAGGATAGCATGTGGTAATTCCGCACCAAAAAGAACACAACGCAGAGACGTGTAGCACGACATGGTACGCACGTATAAGTGTATCAACGAACCGCAATTTATATCTTTGTGCGGATTATTATTCTGGTGGGCATAATGCCCACCAGAATAATAAGACAGCTAATTGAGAGAGTAACGTAGACCAATCGAGAACGTACGACTGATCACCGTTGTACCGAAGTTTCCAAGCTCGGGCCCCCCTGCACCTCCGAATGCATAATAGGACTGCTGCAGCCCTTCGAGCATATTCACAGCATCGAACGTCGCCATAAGCTTGTCGCCGATCTTGTAGTTTAGCTGCAGATCAAGACTTGCTTCCGGGCGACGCCAGATGCCGATCGGATTAGCAAATAACGCCGATTCATTGCCATAGTAGAACTTGTTACGCCAGACATAGGATAAGCGGAGGCCAGCAGGCCCATGTTCATAGGCAAGCGTGGTATTATACGACCAGTTCGATACACCAATGAAGCTTGAACGGGCTTGACTAACGATCTCACCGGAAGAATTGGTTTGCGGTACATTCTGCGTTGAGGTGATATAGGTCAGACTGCCCTGGAACCCGATACCGTCAAACCAGCCCGGAAGCTCCTTAGGGAAATAAACTACACCAAGCTCAACCCCCTTCAGATCACCGTCGGATGCGTTCATCGGCTTTGTGACAACCCATTTCGTTGCCGTTTTGGTTGACCCAGCTTCTTTCGTTGAGGCATCAAACGTTTCTACCGAACGCGAAGACACGACCAGCCCATCAACAAGGCGACGGAACCCTGTGACGTACAAAGCGCTGCCGGGCTGGAAATACCACTCTGCCGTCACGTCCATATTTTTTGAATGTGTCGGCTTTAAATCCTTGTTACCTGCAGAGGCTGTACCATAACCAACCTTCGTCAGATCATCGGTCAGTGTGTATGTCGGGTTCAGATTTGAAAAACTCGGCCGACGCACTGTTTCACCATAATTAAAGCGCAGCATAGCATCTTCACCGATCGAATATCGTGCGGTTGCGCTGGGTAAGAAGTCATGCGAATTGCTTCTTGCCTTTTCCGTAAAGGTCAGACTATCCGTAACATCGACATACCGCACACCGGCCTGCACCTGCAGTGGATTACCCAGAATATCTACACCACCATCCACCTGTATATACGCGCTGGCAGTTTTCTCATCGATATTGAAGTCTTTAGACAGACTGAGATCATCACTTGTTTTCAGGCCATACAGCGTACGCATCGTATCGATGTTTGATTTAAGATACGTACCACTTGCCGTAGCGTATGACCGGGGCACAACACCAATACCGGTAAAGAAGTCCTTGTTCACCCTCATAATTTTACTATCCAGGCTCGAGATAGCAACAGAGGTATATGCACTCTGTGTACGCTCATATTCGGCTGCGCTGCGGTCGTCATAACGAAGACCAAAGGCAACTTTTTTAGCGAATGGAATCAATCCTTCCAGATTGTAATTACCATCAGCCTGGAACGTGACCGCATCACCTTTGTCTTTGTAGGCGTTATCGTAGAACCATGATGAGTTCCATGATGATGCCTCGGTAAGCAGGCTATTATCATCAAAGCTATATTCTGTAACGCCATTACCGTTATTGAAATCAACACTGATCGACCCAGCTGTGCGCTCAAAACGCATAGCGATAAACTGTTCGTCCCATGCGCTGCTCTGGTAGGACAGGTCCGCCGTTACATTGAGCCGGTCAGATAATTGCCACTTGGCATTTAGTGCATAAATAAAGCTGTTCGTTTTTGCCGAGGTAACATCACCGCTCTGAAAACCATAAACAGAACCGACATCCGTGCGGGATTTAACGATATTGGTCCCGGGGTAGAGTGTTACATTTGATGAGGCATCGCTACCCAGATCGCCCCACCAATCGACGTAGGAGAATAGCATCTGATTATCGGTAACAGTCCGATAACCGTCATAGAAAAACTCAAAAGTATACGTCGAATTTTCTGACGGTGCCCACTGTAATGCAATGTTCATTGAAGGCCGTTGTACATTGCCGATATAGTCTGTGGAGAAAATAGCATCTCTGGACAGATAATAAGGCAGTGACGTACCATCGCTGAGAGTAATCGTTGCACCTTCAGCTTCTGACAGACCTTCATTCTGCCCTACAGCCCAAATGGTGCCGTAATTCTCAAGCCCGCTGCAACTGCCAGCACCAGTGCTACCACAGTTACCTTCAGTCCCCGAGTAGCTGGCCATAATACGTTGCATGTAGGACCAGCCGTTGGTGCTTAATGTCCCGGTCGTCGCTGAAGCCGCAAAGGGAACCATAGCCCCGGCGGTGACGCTTTCATCCCGAAACCGCGTCTGTACATAGCTGACATTTACCAGCGCGCCAATATCACCGATTCCGGTGGTCCAACGGTCACTGATCAGCATGTTCATATTGGGGTCGAAGGAACCACGACGCTGTTCATAGGTGTCACGACCGGCAGCCGAAACCTGAAGCCCGTCAAAGTCGAAAGGGCGATGCGTCTTCACATCAACCTGACCCGCAATGCCGGTTTCAAGCTGGTCGGCGGAACGCGTCTTATAAACGTCGACGCTCTGTATAAAGTTCGCCGGAATATCTGCCAGCGCGAAATAACGCCCTGAAGCCGTAAAGACATTGCGGCCATTCCACGACGTCTGTACGTCGGACATACCGCGAATATAAATTGTGCTGACATCCCCACCGCCGCGATCCGACACCTGCACGCCTGTAAGGCGTTGCAAGGCCTCGATAACATTATTGTCGGGTAGCTTGCCGATATCTTCAGCGACAATAGACTCGATGACCTGCGTTGATTCACGCTTGGCTTCGAGCCCCTTTTCAATACTGGCACGAATGCCGGTGACAACGACAGTTTCCATTGTTGTATTGTCCTGACCGAAGCTCGGCCCGGACGCCAAAATTATCGCAGCAACAGATACACTGCCCCATAGCAGGGTTTTGCACTTCATTGGTTTTCCTCCCCATGCACACCCCCTGTTCTCTTACGCGGGTTATGTGTGCGCTTCCTGATAAACTCAGACATATTTTTCTAGGTCTATTTAAACGCGCACACAACATGCCAAAACCATGCCGGGAACTTTGTGTCGTTTTGTGTGACAATACGGCATCACGACACTTACACCGTTATCTTGATTACAGAATTTTAAATAAGTGCATTTTTGTTAGCGCTATCACCCCGCTGTGTGATGAAAAATTTTCTGTTCGATGGAGAATTAATTTTAATCCAATAGCATAAGCTTTAATTGAACACGCCATTTGCCCCCTTACGTGCTGGGCCAAGTAACCGCGGAAGAATCGCCAAACCAAACCACCGCCAATGAAGCTCCACGCGGGTGCTGCGATGCGTGTCTGGAAGATCGCGCCAAACGACACATACTCAGACATTTATTGAAAATCCTAAATCGAACGGGAAATCCGTGTTGCCTACCCCGCAAGAAAATATGTCTGACTTATTACCCCCGAGTTTCATTTTCCGCCCCTAGGCACCCAAAGCAGGAAAGCCTGCCAGGGCACACGCCGGATCCAGGATGAGGACCAATTAATACGTAACCTTATAAAAGTAGCGCTCCCTCATGGCGATGAAGCATGGTAAACTAATCGTCTGAGTTATCGCTGCGTCGAGAGGCGGACAATCCTAAAGGTGGGGTTATGGCGCAGAAGGCAAAAACGACAATGGACCAGTTTCGCGTCATCGTGCACAACACCAATAAAGCCCTGCGTTTGCACGGCACCATCGCTCATGATCTCGGGGTGGAAATCGTTTCGGGCAAATACCGCCCCGGCGACATCCTGTCGGGCGAAATTGCTTCCAGCGAGCAATTATCGGTTTCGCGCACCGCCTATCGCGAGGCGATTCGCATTCTGGCCGCCAAGGGGCTGGTTTCCTCCAAGCCTAAGATCGGCACCAAGGTCAACGCCAAGGGCAAATGGCACATCCTGGACCCCGATGTGCTGGCCTGGATGTTCGAGGCCGGGCCGGATATCGCCGCCCTCAACAGCCTGTTTGAGCTGCGCGATGTGGTCGAGCCGACGGCGGCAGCCTTTGCCGCCATTCGCCGCACTGATGGCCAGCTACGCACCATGGCAACAGCGATTGAGCGGATGGAACGCCATACCTTGATGACCGAAGCCGGGCGTCAGGCCGACGTGGATTTCCACGCCACCTTGCTGCAGGCATCCGACAACCCCTTTATCACCTCGCTGGTGGAAGGGTTCACGGCAGCCATTACCTCGACCAATATTTACAAGCAGCGCGAACATCCCTTACGTCGTGACCCGGTGCCCGATCACGCCCATGTCTATGAAGCCATCGCCGACAAAGATGCCGACAAGGCCCAGCTGGCCATGCGCGAACTAATCCGTCTGGCGCGGATCGACACGCCGTTCTTCCCGCCGCCCAAGCGCCGCCCGCTCAAAATTGATAAGAATCAGGAGCATTAGCCCGGCAGGTCTGCCCTGACGGGGCGGGCCCTTTGCGTCCTTAAAGTGGGGCCTGCACCGCCGACAGAATATGGCGCATGCGGCTGACGCGGCCCGGATGATCGAGCAAATCGGCCAGCGTATATTGGTCGAGCACATCAAAGAACGCCGACAGCGCCTTTTGCAGCGGTTTGCGCACACCGCAGGCCGAAATCATGATGCAGCAATCCTTGCGATCACGATCGAAACAACCGGTCAGACAAAGGTCGTCCTCGGTCTGGCGCACGACCTGACCGATCACAATCTCGGCTGGGCTTTTAGACAGCTTGAAACCGCCACGGCGCCCGCGCACACTTTCGACATAGCCCGCCTGGATCAGAGTCTGCGCCACCTTCATCATGTGATTGCGCGAAATGCCATACCGCGCCGCCACCGTTGCGATGGTGTGCAGCCCCTCCGGTTCGATCGCCAGCAGCATCAGCAGGCGCAGAGAATAATCCGTATGCAGAGTAAGCCGCACGCTATTATGCCCCCGGGTTGGCAGGTAAAGCCGACCCTTACCTGTGCCGCAAAAGATTATTTATAACCATTTCCGCATTGTGGGACCATAGCCCAAGTGGTATTTCAGCTGCATAATTTTGTCGCGATACCCGTTGCGTGCACAAATTAATGAACAATCCTACAGTTGCACAAAGCCACCGGTGGGCAGAAAATCCCTGAATTCCGCCATTGTTGGCGAAAAGGGGAGAAAAAATGACCAACCGGCGCACTATCCTTTTGGGCTTGGGGGGGCTGATGGCCAGTGGGCTGGCGGCGGGCACCGCTTTAGCCAGCAACACATTTGGCCGGGTCATCGCCGCGGGCCGGCCCAAGCTGATCAAGGGCAAACCCAATAAAGTTGATTTCGGCCATGGCCTTCTGGTGCCAATGGACAAGACAGCCTTCGAGACGTTGTGGGAAGGCGATGACCGCTGGATGGCCTATGGCCACGGCTTCGGACAAAGCGAATCCGCCGCCATGGGCCAGGCTGAGCTGGCCGCCATTGCCACGATGAAGCTATTTCTGATCACCCTGGCCTTCGCGCCGGAGCGCTTGGTCCATGTCGATGGCGGGGGCTGGAAACTCAAATCCGGCAAAGCCGAGGATCTGATCCGTGGCGATGTCGATCTGCCCGGTCGCCCGATCATGCCGACCACCGATCACGTCGTCGGCGGCCCCACCGATGACAGCGATCAGGAAAGCCAGGATAGCACCCACGCCACCACCGGCTGGGTGGTGTGGAAAACGGAAGTTACCCTCGACAGTGTCCGGCGCAGCGCCCGACTGGTAACGCCGTAATCCGGCAAACCAGATGCAAAAGATCAGGCAAATCGCATGCGGTCCGCTGCGTTGCCTGATCTTGATTTCTGGCGGCCACGGGTCTTTGCGACCCTTATTCCGGCTTCAGTGAAAACAGACTTCGCAGCAGGATTTCCGCCCGCGACGGCAATACGTCGAGGCCCGAACGGCGCTGGCCCAGATCAATAACATTTTCCAGAATGAGCATGGCCAAGCCGTGCACCGCCGCCCACACCGCCAGCCCAAGCGCGGAATCATCCAGTGCCAACCCGATCTCGGTACCGATAGCGTCGGCGGCCTCGCCCAAACGCGGGAACGCATCACGGTTGGGCAGCTGCGGGCCAAACATCAGCCGTGACAGCGCCGGGCGGCGGGCAACAAAGCGCATATAGGCCCCGCCGATCATGGCGATGCGGTCCGAGGTGACACCGGGTGCCGCCGCAGCGACGGCCAGTTCGGTTTTAAGTTCGGCAAATCCCTCGATGGCGAGCTCGGACAGCAGCGCCTCGTGACTGGGAAAATGGCGATAGGGGGCCGCATGACTGACACCGGCACGCCGTGCCACGGCCCGCAACGACAGCGAAGCCAGCGATTCTTCTTCGAGGATCGTGCGCGCCGCGATTAACAGCGCATTACGCAGATCACCGTGATGGTAGGGACGCTTCATATCCATATTGGTTATTCCTCATTGCTTGCCACGCTTAAGGTTAAACGTCTGCATTTGGCTATTGACCGCCTTGCGGTCCGTTATGCAGACGCTCCAGTCGCGCCAACAAAGCAGAAGTGTCCCATCGCCTTCCGCCCATTGCCTCGATCTCGGCATAGTACTCGTCAACCAACGCCGTTACGGGTAACGCGGCTCCATTTTTGCGCGCCTCCGCAAAGCAAATCGCCAAGTCCTTGCGCATCAACTCGATGGCAAAGCCATGCTCATATTCCCCCGCGAGCATGGTTTTATGGCGATTTTCCATCTGCCAGGAACCTGCGGCCCCCTTGGCAATCACGTCCACCACGGCCGCGGCGTCAAGGCCGGCAGCTTTGGCGAAATTCAATCCCTCCGACAGGCCTTCAATCAGCCCGGCCAGACAAATCTGATTGACCATTTTGGTCAGCTGACCAGCCCCGGACGGCCCCATCAGACGGCTTTGGCGGGCATAGGCCGCCATCACTGGCTCGGCACGAGCGAAATGCTCCGGCGTACCGCCGCACATGATGGTCAGCACGCCCTTGATGGCCCCCTGCTCGCCGCCCGAAACCGGGGCATCAACAAAGCCCAGACCGTTTTTTTCGGCCACCGCCGACAATTCGCGCGCCACACTGGCCGAAGCCGTGGTGTGATCGATAAAAATCGCCCCCGGCTTCATCGCGGCGAAGGCGCCATTCTCGCCCACCGTCACGGCGCGAACATCCTCGTCGCGACCAACGCAGGCAAAGACGAAATCGGCATTGGTAGCGGCCTCGGCCGGGGTCAGAACCGCATGGCCTTCATAGGCATCACGCCACCACGCCGCCTTGATGGCGGTACGGTTATACACCGTGACGTCATGCCCGGTGCGCACCAGATGCCCGGCCATCGGGAAACCCATCACGCCCAACCCCAGAAACGCCACCTTGCTCATTCGTTTGCCTCAATATGTGTTTTTTGACTGCGCATACTGCCGCGCGAGAAGGCCGGTCGCTTCAGCATCCAGATCAGTGGCAAACTGAGAACCGACAAAAAGAACATAAAAAGAAAATCGTTCTGATAGGCATGCATCGAGGCCCGCATCTGCACCATGCCATTGAGCGCGGCGGCTCCGGTCGGCAGAGCAAAATTGTCGAACAACGACACCGCATTGATCTGCAAGGCGCGGTTAAACGGCGTGATGTGTGCCGCCAGCGCATCGTGCAGCTGCTGGGTGCTGTTGCTTAAGACCACTGTGGTGATCGAAACACCGATCGCGCTGGCAACATTACGCACCAGATTCATCAGCGAGGTGGCCGAGTTGCGCATCTCGCCCGGCAGCGTGGCAAACGCCGTCAGATTAAGCGGCGAAAACACCAGCCCCATGCCAATACCCTGCACAATCGTCACGATCAGAAAGGTGCTGTCGGGCACCGATGGCGTCCAGTGCGCCATCTCATACAAGGTTCCGCACATCAGAACCGCACCAATCGTCATGACATGACGCGGATCAACAAAGTTCGCGATCCGGCCAACCAGTATCATCGAAGCGATAACACCGAACCCACGCGGCCCCATCAGCAGACCAGCCCCCAGCACAGGATGGCCCGCCATGCTTTGCAGAAAGGGTGGCATCAGCGCAATGCCAGCCAGCAATACAGCACTGACGACAAAGTTCAGGATCAGCGAGGTAACGAAATTGCGGTCGCGGAACAATTTACGCTGCACGAAGGGATTCTTCGCCGTCATCATATGGACCGCGAACAGATAGAAGCCGAGGCCGCCCAGAACGGTCTCCGCGATGATTTCTCCGGAGGAGAACCAGTCCTGATCGGTACCGCGATCCAGCATGAGCTGAAGCCCGCCGATCCCCAGTGTCAGCACCGCAAAACCCAGCCAGTCGAACGTCAGGCCTTCGTTGCGGCGATTATCATGGAAGAAATACCACAGCCCCACCGTAGCCATAATGCCAACCGGCACGTTGACATAGAAGCACCAGCGCCACGTATAATACTCGGTCAGAAAGCCACCCAGCGTCGGGCCTAAGATCGGCCCCAGCATGATACCCATGCCCCAGATCGCCATTGCCTTGCCGCGCTTTTCGATTGGATACAGATCGAGCATAATCGATTGTGACAATGGTCCGAGTGCCGCACCAAAGGTGCCCTGCAACATACGGAAAGCCACCATCTCGCCCAGACTGGTCGCCATGCCACACAAAGCTGAGGCAATAGTGAACCCCGCCACGGCAAGAATCATGACATTCTTTTTGCCAAACCGGGTGGCCATCCAGCCCGCCGGGGCGGTCATGATGGCCGCGGCGACGATGTAGCTGGTCAACACCCAGGTAATCTGGTCACGCGAACAGGACAGACCACCTTGCATATACGGCAAAGAGACGTTGGCGATGGTACTGTCCAGCGTCTGCATCAATACCGCCGCCATCGAGCAGGCCACGACCATGGCCAGCTCGACTTTGCTGTATGCGGAGTGTGAAAAAGACTCTGACGGAGGGTTCATGATGGTGCCGGTCAATCGCCGTAGATCATCCGCCACCAGCGACGGTGGCCGGTGTCGATGCTGACCAGAACACTCATCCCGGCGCGCAGGGGCGGATCACCCGGACGGGAATTGATCTTGATACGGACGGGAATGCGCTGCACCACTTTCACCCAGTTGGCCGAAGAATTTTCCGCAGGCAGCACCGAGAAGGCGCTGTCGCTGGCGCGGCTGATGGCTTCAACGGTGCCGTGCCAGACATGGCCTGGATAGGTATCCACGGTGAATTCGACATCATTACCCTCGTGCACATAGGTCAGGTCCGTTTCTTTCATATCGGCCGAGACCCACAAATCCGTCGAAGAAACCATGCCGACAGAACTGGTTGTGGTGAAGGAGGACAGCGAGGAAACCACCAGCGTGCCGGGCTGCAGCGAGTCGACCTCGCCCACCACGCCATCAAACGGCGCGCGCACCACGGTATGGGACAGCTGGCGCTTGGCTTCAGCCAGCGTTGCTTTGGCCTGCGTATAGGCCGGATATTTTTCCAGTGGCAGGTTGGGATTGCCCTTCAGCTTGGCCAGATTGGTCTGGGCCGCCTGTTGCTGGGTGACTAAGGTTGCCTGTGCACCACGCAAGGCCTGGCGCGCATCATCCATCTGCTGGGCCGAGATCGCATTGCTTTTCGCCAGCGCAAGATAACGCTTATAGGTAATCTCGTTCAGTTTGACGGTGGCCTGCTGCGCATTGATCGAACCGACCTCGCTCTGATAGGTCGCTTTCAGCGCATTGAGGTCGAGGGCCGTCTGATCAACCGCCGCCTGATCATTATCAACGGCAATCTGAAAGGCCTGCGGATCAAGGGTGAACAGAATATCGCCCTTGTGCACAAACTGGCCCTGACGGACATCCACCGTTTTGACAATGCCCGACACATCCGTCGTCACCATCAGCTTGGCAGCGCGGATATAGGCGTTATCGGTGCCCGAATAGCGCCCCCCCGAAAGCCAGAACGCGGCGGAAACCGCTGCCACAACGACGACACCACCGATCATGCCGATACGCTGCAGACGGGACTTGTCCTGCAGCAGATCCCGCAGGCGTTCACCCAGCCCGGCACGCGGCGGCACAATTTTGCTGTAATAGGTTTCATCACGGCGATTAGGCGGAACACTCATACGTCTTTTTCCTTAGGTTCAGCAGACGGGACCGAGGCCAGCATTTCCTGGCAACGCATCATTCCCGCCGGTGAAAGCTTGTTCTTCATGTGCTTAAGGGCAGCGATTGCCCCAGCCTGATCCACAGGGCTCAAATCCCCGATCAAATCGGCACTCCACTGGTCCCGGCACGCCTTAATACGAACCAGGATCGGTTCCGCCTCCGGTAGCAGATGCAACCGATTAACCCGCCGGTCGGACGGATCAGGGCAGCGTTTCACCAAACCACTGGCCTCCAGCCGGTCGACCAGACGGGCGACCGTGATGGGTTCAATCTCGCAATGGGCCGCCATCTCGTTCTGGGTCATGCCGGGTTTAAAATGCAGATGTACCAAAATAACACACTGCGCCCGTGTCATGCCCCATTCCCGCGCTTTCTGATCGAACTTCGTCCGCATCAGATGGGCGACATCATGCACCAGATAGAAAAGGTCGTTTTCGGTGTCGTGAAGCATAGGGTCCTTACACGCGTTAAGATAAGCACGCATATCATAACGTTGCTTATTATAACTCACCATAAGGAGTGGCGGAATTTTGAAATATATGTGGCTTTTTTGTGGTATGTCTGACCAGAGCGCTAGAAAATAGCAACGGCCCGCATTGGTTGGGATGCAGGCCGCTTTAAAAATACCAATACAGTCAAACTATGGACGAGAGACTATTGCCCGGCATCGCCGATCTGCTTCCAGATCTGACGTACCCGCGCCTTGGCGGCAGCAGGCAGCGGCACATAGTCGAGTTTCTCGGCGGCGCCATCACCATGGCTGAAGGCCCAATCAAAAAAGGCCAGTACCGAGGCGGCGTCCGCCTTATCAGTCGGCTTTTTACGCATCAGCACATAACTCGGTGCGGTAATCGGCCAGGCGCCGTCTGCCGCACTATCCAGCATATCAACGGCCTCGTCGGGCCGCGCACCGGCCACGCCCCAGTCAACCCCGGCAGCGGCAGCCCTGAAGCTGGCGGCACCGGGTGCCACGATCTTGCCCGCCTTGTTGCGCAAGCGGACATAGCCGAGCCGGTTCTGTTTAGCATAGGTGTATTCGACAAAACCGATCGCCCCTTCGGCATGCATCACATGGTTGGCGAGCCCTTCGGTGCCTTTGGCCCCAATAACCTGCTGAGGCCAATTGACAGCAATACCGACACCGATTGTCTTGCTCCAATCCGCAACGAAGCGGGCCAGATACGCGGTGAAGGTATTGGTCGTACCCGATTTATCGGACCGTGTGACAATGGCAATCGCCCGGTCTGGTAAGGCCAGCCCCGGATTGAGCGCCTTGATCGCCGGATCATTCCAGTGGCGGATCACCCCGCGGAAAATGTCGGCCAGTACGGGCCCGCTTAAGATCAATTGCCCCGGGGCCACCCCTTTGAGCTGCACGATCGGGACTACGCCGCCGATGATGGTGGGAAACTGCACCAGCTCAAATTTATCCCGTTCGGCAGCCGACAGCGGCACATCCGACGCGCCGAAGGTCACAGTACCTGCCTCGATCTGGGCAATCCCACCGCCCGAACCAATCGACTGATAGTTCACACGCTGACCACTGGCCTTGTTGTAGCCATCCGCCCAGGCCGCATAGACCGGATAGGGAAAGGTTGCACCAACGCCGAAGCCCGCCCCCGCAGCCGACGCCGCCCCGCACAGTCCGAAAAGCGCCGCTATCGCGACGAAAACATAACCGATCCGCATTGCCGTAAAGCCTCCCAGGGCTAGCCGAAGCATCATCATAAAGAGTGGCGCAACCACGGGTAAAGCCGCTTATGCGCTACGCCCCTGCTGCATATTCCTGCCGCAAGAGAAAAAGGGGCGGCAACACGCCGCCCCAGTTCACGAAAAACACCAGATACACACTGAGGAACGAGAACAACGCACTTACTTGACGCTGATTTCTTTCCAGCTGGCTTCAATTTCCTTCACGGCCACTTCCGGCAGCGGCACATAATCGAGCTTCAGCGCCGCATCATCGCCCTTTTCAAAGGCCCACTTGAAGAACTTCAGCACATTGCCGGTGGCAACCGGATCGGACGGCTGCTTATAGACCAGGATGTAGGTGGTCGCGGTGATCGGCCAGCTGGTTTCACCGGGTTGATCGACCAGGATGATATAGAAACCGTCTTTGGCAGCCGCGCCCCAATTGGCATTGGCAGCAGCAGCCTTGAAGGTGCTCGCATCCGGCACAACCACTTTGCCCGACTTGTTGACCATGCGGGTGTATTTCAGATGGTTCTGCTTGGCATAGGCATATTCGACATAGCCAATCGAACCGGCGCGCTGGGCCACGTTACCGGCAACACCTTCGTTGCCCTTGGCGCCAACGCCCGTAGGCCAATCCACCGAAGTGGCCGCACCAACATCCTTGCGCCAGCCTTCGCTGACACGCGACAGATAGGTCGAGAAGATGAAGGTCGTGCCCGACCCGTCGGAGCGGTGCACCACCGAAATCGCGGTCGCTGGCAGATTGACCGAGGGGTTCAGCTTCTTGATTTCCGGGGCATTCCACTGGGTGACTTTACCCTGGAAAATGTCGGCCAGCACCTTGCCGTCCAGCACCAGCTGGCCGGGGGCAACACCCGGCACGTTGACCACCGGCACCACGCCGCCGATCACGGTCGGGAACTGGGCCAGACCAAACTTGGCCAGCTCGGGGCTTTTCAGCGGCGCATCAGATGCACCAAAAGCCACCGTACGGGCTTTGATCTGGGCGATACCGCCGCCCGAACCGATCGACTGATAGTTCAGACCAACGCCGCTGGCCGCCTTATAGGACCCAGCCCATTTGGCATAGATCGGATAGGGGAACGAGGCACCGGCGCCTGAAATATCGGCCGCCAGGGTGCTGGTGGCGATGGCAGCCACCGAAGCAATCCCGACAACGGCCGAGAGGAGGGTTTTCATATTTACGTTCATCATTTTACCTCTTTTCAAGAGTGAGAACCGTCAAGGATCGGCTTAGTTGGAGAACTGCAGGCGCACGCCGAAGACATTCATGTCCTGGCCGATCTGGGTGAAGTTGTTGTAGGCCTTCTGCTTGTCGATGCTGACAACTTCGTCATAGAGGCCAAGGCGGACCACATTGTTGAGATACCAGTTAATGCCGACAGTGAAGATCTTCTGCTCGCCGCCACGGATGCCCTTGGAGATATCCGGGTTCCAGTTGAGGTCGGTATTGCTGTAACGGGCGACCAGTTCCCAGGCACCCCAGGAATCACCGCTCCACGAGAAGGGACTGGCAACCTTCGGGCCGGCCCAGCCGCCAATTTCGTTGTTGGTGGCATTGACGTTGTAAAGCTTGGTTTCGCCGGTCAGAATCCACGACCATTCGGCATACCAGCCCGAGAAGTTCGGATGGCCGCCGCCCGTCGCCGAGGTGCGATCAACTTCAAACTTGGTGTATTCGCCAGCGATATAGAAGTTTTCCCAGTTGGCGCTGCCGTCGAAGGAATACATCGTCGAATGACGCGCCGCGATCGAGCCGGTGGTGATCAGCGCGGTGTTATCGACACGGATTTCCGGCGTATCCTTCAGGGTAAAGACGGCGCTGTTGGTGGCGCTGCTGCCCTTCCAGGTGTCAGCCGAAGCGGCCGTAAAGCCCAGCACGGCGTTAGAGACGCCATCACTCCAGAAACGATAGGACAGACGACCGAGGAACTGGGTCGGCTCGTCACCCTTGTTGCCATGGCCCGAAGTGGAGCCAACCGTGCTGCCGGTATAGGCACCGGTGAGCACAAAGTTATCGCCCGGCAGCAGCAGATTTTCGTACTGATAGGCCAGTTCGACACCACGACGACCATCGGCGCCGCCATAGGTGCTGGTGGCAATGGCATCAATCGAGGGCCGTTCCATGAACATCAGCTGGCCCGACGATGTGGTGCCTTCCAGCGTCATCGCCGGCTCGATCACGCCAACATTAATGCGGACATGCGGAATGCCGGTATAGGCGATACGGGCGATGCTGAGAGCGGTCGCTTCACTCTGCGAGCCGCCGCCATTAAAGCGCAGTTCGTACCAGAAATCGTCAAAGGCCTTGCCTTCGACGCCGAAGAAGGCGCGACGGACCACCGAGCCCGAGCCCAGATCCTTATATTCGGCCGTATTGGAGGCTTTGGTCGGCGAATCCTGCATGAAGTTCGCCAGATCGTCCTGGAAGCGGACGCGGATCGCCATGGTAAAGCGGCCGTCACCACTGGAGATGGTCGGACGGGCGTTGGCAAAACTTACCGTGGTATCGTTGAAATTCTGTTCCAGTGCAGACAGGCGCGAATGATCGGACTGTGCCTTGGTTTCCTGGGTCTGCAACTGATCTTCGAGAGCCTGAACGCGTGCCGCCAGCTCGGCGTTGGTCGGTCCCTGCTGGACAGCGGGGGCCGCTGTCGCGGTTTCGGTCGCGGCAGGCGTCGTGTCAGCCTTTTTCTCGGTCGCTTTTTTGGCAGCAAAACCGGCTTGGCCCATCGCAACAAGTGCGACCACGGCAACACCGGCCATTAATACGGACTTCCCCTTCATATGACCCTCTCGAAAAAAGTTATGGAACCCGCCTGGGCAAATACCGACAAATGAAACAGAACAGCACACTGGCGGCGTCGTTCCTTGTGTGGGGCAGCAATGACAAGGGGCGGTAACACCAAAGCGACAGTTTGATGAAACTAATGTGTCAGCCCGCCACAGGGCTGTTTTTTCATGTGTAAAGATTTGTTTAAGGCGTGCACGGCATGATGGGGTGGGCAGCAGTAAGCAGCCCGTGCGTGGAGCAGAATGTAATGGCCGAACCAGTAATCGTCATCAAACGCGTGGTTAAGGGCGGGCACGGGCACCATGGCGGTGCCTGGAAAGTGGCCTACGCCGACTTTGTTACCGCCATGATGGCGTTTTTCCTGCTGATGTGGCTGATCAATCAGACATCCCCGGACCAGAAAAAGGGCATCGCCGACTATTTTGCGCCGCAAAATGTTGCCCAGACGGTGGGCGGCTCAGGTGGCGTGCTGGGTGGGCGGATCATGGGCGAATCCGATTCGCGGGCGGGCGGTACCGCCTCCAACATGCAGAAGAACAGTCCGAAATCACCGAATAACAATGCGCAGACGGCGCAGAACGGTTCGGTCAGTGGCGGCATTGCCTCCTCGCAGGGGGCGCAGACCAACGCCCAGGGCAACGCCAACAGCGATACCAATTCATCCTCGACCCAGGATGGCGATTTTGCCCACGCGGCCGAGGCCATCCGTCAGGCCATCCACGACAACCCCGACATTGCCCAGCTTTCCAAGCAGGTGCTGCTCGACCAGACCCCGGAAGGTATGCGCATCCAACTGGTCGATCAGGACGGTCGTCCGATGTTCCAGACCGGCAGCTCGGCCCCCATGCCTTACACACGCAAGCTGCTGATCGCCATTGCCAAGATCGTCAACAGCCTGCCCAACCGGATTTCGATTAGCGGTCATACCCAGGCGGCGGCCTATGACGGCCCCGGCAACAAGACCAATTGGGAACTGTCGGCGGAACGGGCCAATGCCGGCCGGCAGGTGCTGGCCTCGGCCGGTCTGTCGCAGGATCGGATCTATGAGGTGTCGGGCAAAGCCGGTTCGGAACCGCTGCTGCCGGAAGATCCCAATGCCTCGGCCAACCGCCGCCTCAGTATTCTGCTGATGCGCGAAGCCCCCCCCGTTCCGGTGGGTCGCCGGCTATAGTTTTTTTGACCGGCCCACTGGCCAGGTCAGGCGTTTGGTTGTCGAATGTACTGGACCACATCATTTGGTCTGCGAGTAAGGCAAGACCATTCGGACGAAACCGTGACCGACCAGCGCCAAACCTGCGTTCCGCAATTTTATCTGACCCCGGTAGGCTCCTGCCCGTATCTGCCCGGCCGTCAGGAGCGCAAGATTTTCGCCCGACTCGACGGCCCCTTGGCACAGGGGCTCAACAATGCGCTGACCCAATCGGGCTTTCGCCGCAGCCAGACCATTGCCTATAAGCCCTCCTGTGATGGCTGCCATGCCTGTGTTTCGGTGCGCATTCTGGTCAACGACTTTGTCTTTTCCCCCAACCAGCGCCGGGTGCTGCGCCGCAGCCGCGATCTGGTCAGCCGGGAAACCTACCCTAAGGCGACGCGCGAGCAATACGCCCTGCTGCGCACCTATCTTGACACCCGTCATGCCGATGGCGGCATGAACGATATGAGCCTGTTCGAATACGCCGCTATGGTTGAGGAAACGCCGGTCAGAACCCGGATTTTTGAATACCGCCAGATCGGTGGCGCCGGTGGGCTTTCTGGCGACACCCAGGAAAATCCGCTGATAGCCACGGCGCTGACCGACATCTTAAGCGATGGCCTGTCGATGGTGTACAGCTTCTTCCACCCCGGCCTGACCCGGCGCAGTCTGGGCAGTTTTATGATTCTGGATCATATCCGGCGGGCGCAGGCGATGGGACTGCCCTATGTCTATCTTGGTTATTGGGTCCAAGAATGCGTGAAAATGCGCTACAAGGCGCGTTTCACCCCATTGGAAACCTTAACATCGGAAGGCTGGCAGCGGCATGATACTCCGCCTACGACCGATCAGAAGGGTGACGCCAGTTCATAACTGGCAAACAATAGCGTACTGACGCTTTTGGCCGCACCAAAAGGCAGCACCAGATCGACATGATCCGCACGCATATCACCAAGGGCTATATAGGGGCGCATCACCACCGGCGCACCGGATGCGACACAACGCGTCAGTGCCTCTTGCAGAAGCGTAAAGATGTCACTAGCCAGCGTATCAACATAACTGTTAGTGGCTTCCCGCCCCAGGCGGCGGATCAGGCTAAGACCGCAATAGTCAATGCGAAACCGGCCAGAAAGAATACGTTCAATCCATGCGACATTATTCTGCCACGGCTCAAGCATATCAACGCCAAAACCACCTGCGGGCAACTTCGCACCATGGTCGCATTTATCCGTCCACCACGCTTGCAGAGCCGTCAGTTCTGGCGGCAATGCCGGCCATGTAGCAGCGCCTTCTAGCAACATCCCACGGTACCTCCCGGCCCCCTATGTACTATATAGTAAACACACTGTCATATATATTGCGTTGTTACAAAAGACACAAATCGACTTGTCTTCAGCCATGGACATCTTAAGACAAGTCGGGGAAAACTTACGGCGCCTGCGCAGGCTGCACGACCTTTCGCAAGAAGCCGTGGCGCTTGAGGCCGAAGTTGCGCGCAGCTATATGAGCGCGCTGGAACGCGGAAAACGCAATCCAACCCTGCAGCTGCTGGAACGCTTAGCCTGGGCACTGGATACGACGGTGATCGACCTGATCTCTCCCCCCGAAGAAGAGAAGCGTACAGCGCAGCGCACGGCCAAGCCCAAACGCAAAAGTGCCAAGCCCGGACGCCGCCATAAATAGCCGCCCATGGCTTCGCTATAGGCTTCGTCATAAATATGTGACGGCGCTGACGCAAAACACCGTCTGCCTGCGGACGTTTACAGCGTCAGACTAACGCCGGCCAAACAACCTTTCGATATCGGCCAGCTTCAGCTCGATATAGGTCGGGCGGCCATGACTGCATTCACCGGAATGAGGGGTCGCCTCCATCTCGCGCAGCAGGGCATTCATCTCTTCAGGGACCAGACGCCGCCCGGCCCGGACCGAGCCATGACAGGCCATAGTCGCGACAACCTCGTACAGGCGTTCCTTCAGCGAGTGGGCGGCGCCCTGCTCGGCCAGATCATCGGCCAGATCACGGATCATCGCCTTAACATCGCTCTGGCCCAACAAAGCCGGCGTTTCACGCACCAAGATCGCATCCGGCCCGAAGGCCTCGACCACCAGACCCAGCTCGGCCAGCTCGTCGGCATGGGCGGCCACCCGTGTCACCTCGGCCGGGTCCAGATCAATCACCTCGGGCACCAGCAAGGGCTGGCGGACCACCCCGCCGCTTTCGAGCGCCTTTTTAATCTTCTCGTAGGTCAGGCGCTCATGGGCGGCATGCTGATCAACAATGACGATGCCGTCTGCGGTTTGCGCCACGATATAGGTGTTGTGCAATTGGGCGCGGGCGACACCCAGCGGATACTCAGATGCCGAAGCCGGTGCCTGAGGCAGGGTTGGCACGTCATCCGCTTGCGGAAGGTTGTCGCCATAACCGGTCGCAGAACCATCCACAGCCCAATCGGACGTTTCGGATGGCACACCTGGCGGGGCCGATGGCGGTGCGGTAAACAAAGGGGCCTGAAAGGAAAAGCTGCGTCGGGTTTCGGCCACACCGGCAGGCGGCACGCCAAGATCCAGACGCGGGCCGGGATTATAGCTTAAACCGCTGTGCGGGCGCAGGGCCGACAGTGCGGCCTCGGCCACGGTGGTCGAAGTGCGCCGGTCCGCCGCGCCAATGGCGACTTTGAGCGAGGAAACAATCAGCCCACGGACCAGCCCGCTGTCGCGAAAACGTACCTCAGCCTTGGCCGGATGCACATTGACATCAACGAAGGCGGGATCACATTCAATAAACAAGGCCAAAGCCGGGTGACGGTCACGGGCGAGAAAGTCGGCATAGGCGCCGCGTACCGCACCGACCAGCAGTTTATCGCGCACCGGTCGGCCATTGACGAACATATACTGCATCAACGCATTGGCGCGGTTATAGGTTGGCAACCCGGCAAAGCCGCTGATCGCCACCGTTTCACGCTGCGCCGACACCGGCACCGAATTGTCGGCAAAATCGCGGCCCATCAAACGGCCCAGCCGATTAAGTCGGCCTTCAAACAGATCGGCCTCGGCGGGCAGATCGAGCACGCGCCGACCATCAAGATCAAGGCGGAACGCCACATCGGCCCGCGCCATCGCCAGACGGCGGACGACATCCTGAATCGCCAGATCTTCCGAGCGCTGACTTTTGAGAAATTTCAGCCGCGCCGGGGTGGCATAGAACAAATCCCGCACCTCGACCCGGCTGCCATGCTGGCCCGATGCACGAAAGCCTTCCGGCACCACCGGATAAACCGTGCCACCTTCCACCCGGATAGCATGGGCATCGCCGTCTTTGGTGCGGCTGGCAATGGCAAGGCGCGCCACCGCCCCAATCGACGGCAGGGCTTCGCCCCGAAAACCCATAGTAAAAATACGGGTTAAATCGTCTTCCTTCAGCTTCGATGTGGCGTGGCGTTCAATCGCCACCGCCAGATCGTCCGGCGTCATCCCCTCGCCATCATCGGCCACCGCAATCAGCTCGGCCCCACCGCCCGAAGCTGCGATCTCGATGGCTTTGGCCCCGGCATCCAGCGCGTTTTCCACCAGCTCTTTCACCGCGCTGGCGGGGCGTTCGACCACCTCACCGGCAGCGATACGGTTGACAGTACCTTCGGATAAGCGACGAATCTTCATGGGGCGATTATAGCGGTTTGGGTCAAGACTGCATCATTCGCGGAACGGGTTGCTCGAGCGCTTCTGGGCCGGGGCAGACCCCGCCACCACCACGGTCAGCTTGTCCGAGGCATAAAGTCGGCGCGCGGCACGTTTGACATCCTCGAAACTGACCGCATCGATCAGCGCCCCATGGCGCTCGACATAATCGACCGGCAATCCATCCGCCATGAACCCGGCCAGCGTGGTGGCGATATCCTCGTTCGAGGCAAAGGCCAGCGGGAACGAGCCACGGACATAGGATTTGGCGTCGGTAAATTCCTGCGCCGTCGGCCCGGTCATGGCGAACTGGCGCAACGACTGGCGCACGATGGCCAGCATGGCACGGACCTTTTCGGGTTTGGTCTGCACCTCGCCCAGCACCAGACCGGCGCGGGCAAAGGTCATCAAATCGGTCGACACATCATAGGTCAGCCCGCGATTTTCCCGCAGCGCCCGACTTAAGCGAGATTCTTCGGCCCCGCCCAGAATGGTGTTGGCGATCAGTCCGGCCAGAAAATCCGGGTCACGCCGGGTAAAGCCGGGCAGCGCGAAAATGGTATCGGACTGCGAAACCTGCATGGCCATAACATGCTGGCCTGCCGCGCCGACAAACCGCGGCAGCGCCACAGCCGGAACCGGCCGCAGCGGTAGCGCCCCGAACGCCGACCGCGCCAGCGCGGCGGCGGTCTTTTCATCGACATCGCCCGCAATGGCGATCTTGATATCGCCCGCCACCCAATGGCTGGCAACAAAGCCACGCAAATCCTCGCGGCTGATCGAAGCCAGCGCGGGCTTGGCCCCTTCGACCGGATGGCCATAGGGATGGGCCCCGAAATAAAGCGCGAAAAAGCTGTTCCACGCCACGGCCGAGGGGTCTTCATGCTCGCGGTCGAGATCCTGCATCATCGACAGCCGCACCCGGGTGATGGCGTCATAGTCAAACCGCGGGCGTGACAGCGCCAGCCCCAGCATACGAAAAACCTCGCGGGCATCGGGCGACAGCACTTTCAGCGAAATCACCAGCCGGTCACGATCGGGCGTTGCGGTCAGTTCGACCGCGCGTTCGTCGAGCGCATTGTGAAACGCATCGCCGTCAAGGCTGCCCGCGCCTTCTTCGAGCAGCGCTGCCGCCATCGCGGCCAGCCCCGCCTTGGTCGAGGGATCATAGGCCGAGCCTGCGGGCAGGCTGGCGGTCATGGCAATGACCGGCACGGTATGATCCTCGGCCAGCCAGACCACACTGCCCTTGGGGGCCTTGATCGCCTTGACCGACATCGCCGCCGCCGGACTGAACGCCAAAGCAAGACCGATCAGGGCAGTCATCAGCAGCCGGGGCATCGCCGTCACCGCCCCGGCGTGAGCAGAACACTCACCGCTTCTTTGCGTGACAGACCTGCGGCCGCCTTTTTGACACCATCCGCACTGACCGCCTGAATCCGGGCCGGCCACAGCTGGACATCCTGCGCGGTCAGCCCGATCATCAGCGCCCGGCCAAAGGCCGATGCCATCTCGAACTGATTATCGCGCCGCAAAAGCACGCCCGCCACCATCTGCTTTTTGGTGCGGTTAAGATCGCCCTGTCCCGGCCCACGGCGGGCAAAGCTGGCAATGGTTTCATCGATGGTCCGCTCGAGCACCTCAAGCGGTACACCGGGGCGCGGTTCGGCGGAAATCGACAAGGTGCCGCTGTCACGGGCATAGCCATCATAATCGACCACGACACTGGTCGCCAGATGGCGTTCCAGCACCAAAATGCGATAGAGCGCCGAGGCGCTGTCACCACCAAGCATGCGGGCGAACAACTCCAGCGCTTCGGCCTTGCCGGGGGCGGCTTCGGCATAGCTCGGCACCCGATAGAGCCGTAAAAAAGCCGGAACCTTGACCGACCGCAAGGACAGGTTCAGCCGGGTTTCCCCCAGCCGCGGGGCTTGCGCATAGTCCGTCCGTGCCACCAGATTGCGCGACGGCAGCGGGCCATATTCGGCTTCGGCAGCTGCGCGCACGTCCTCGGGGCTGACATCGCCCGCCACGATCAGCAGGGCGTTGTTGGGCGCATAATGGCGGTAATAGAAATCGGCAGCCTCGGCCCGGCCGATATGGCGGATTTCCTCGGCCCAGCCAATGGTCGGGCGGCCATAGGGGTGAGACAGATGCAGCGCCGCAGCGGCCTGTTCCTCGGCCAGCGCCGATGGATCATTATCAATACGCTGGCGGCGTTCGGCCAGAATAACATCGCGTTCGGTGGCCACCGCCGCTTCGGTCAGAACCAGATCGCGCATGCGGTCAGCTTCCAGATGCATCATCTGGCGCAAATGCTCTTTACCGACCCGCTCGTAAAACATGGTGTAGTCGGGTGTGGTGAACGCATTGTCCTCGCCACCGGCACGCGTCACCGCCTGTGCAAAGCCCGAACCCGGCACCGCCTTGGTGCCGCGGAACATCATATGCTCGAAGAAATGCGCCATGCCGGACAGGCCGGGCGGATCATCGACCGAACCGGTGCGAAACCACAACATCTGGGTGACGACCGGGGCACGCCGGTCGGTCAGCACCATGACCTGCAAACCGTTCTGCAGGGCAAACTGGAACGGCCGCGGCGTTTCGGCGGCTTTGGCGGCCCCTTTGGGCGCAGCCAGTGCGGCACCAGTTACCAGCCCAAAGGCGGCAACCAGAGCAAAAATCAGGCGGAAGCGGTTTTTCGTATGCGACGTCATGAGGGCCATCTTGCCTTAAGCGAAACGAAACGGACAGAGCCTTGAGGCCCTGTCCGCTTTGCAAGCGATGGAAATCATATACTTACGGTACCAGTGGGGGACGAAATCCGCCCACCACAGGTACCGGATGTGGTACCGGCTTAAAGCCAGTCGAACCAGCCGTCGAACCAGCCCGAATCATCTTCATCCGGCTTGGGGCCCGCGCCGCCGTTAACGGCTTTGCCCGCATCCCGCTGGGCCGCGATACGCTTGGCCTCGGCATCGGCATCGACCAGTTTGCCGGGTTCGGGTTTCTTCTTTTCCTGCCAGAACAGAATGTCCTTGGTGAAGCTGTCGTCGGTGGCCAGCTGCGACTTCAGATCAGAGGCCAGATGCTGACGCACATCGGGGTCGGCATTGGCAACACCGGCATTGGCCAGCAGTAGTTTTTCCGCCGAACTGGCCGGGCCCTGCATCGAGGCAGCAATCGCCGCCGGATCCGTGCCATAAAGCGAGGCTTGCGCATTGGTCGCCGGATCGGACTGATTGGTCGGCGCAGCGCCGGGCTTCGGCGGCATCAGACCGAAATCGGGCGGCATGATCAGCGGCCCTTTGGTCAGCACAGTGAATTCATCCGGCGGCATCTTGTTCATACCAGCGGCCTTACGCAGGCTTGAGCAGTTGCACAGCGACACGCCGACGACAGCCACAAGGGCAGCACGCGCCAGATAGGAAGCCTTAAACGACAAACGCATGGTCATAACTCCTTAAGCTGGCTTGTGCCCGGAAGCATTCGCACCGAATAGCGCATCATAGATGAGGCCGGCGACGCCAAACACAATCGCCGTATCCGCGATATTGAAGACATACCAGTCGAAACCGGAAACGTAAAAGTGAAAAAAATCGGCAACCCGGCCATAAACCAGCCGATCGATCAAATTCCCGATCGCCCCGCCGATGACCAGACCGATGGAAAGCGTTAAAAGCCGCCCCCGCGCCCGCCAAAGCCACAGATAAAGCGCACAAACCGCCAGAAACTGGAACCCGGCCAAAAAATAGGTCGAAAGCTGACTTCCTGCGGCAAACAGCCCGAATGTCACCCCCGGATTCCACACCATGACCAGATTAAAGCAGGGCAACAGCGGAATCGCCACGCCCGGCGGCATGGTGGCAAAGCCCAGACCATAGAGCAGCAGATTCTTGGAACCCTGATCGAGAATCAGTGCGCCAAGCGCGGTAAGCAGGCCCAGCGTTCTGGCACGGGAGGACGCCGTCATACTGCGCCCCCGCTTTCGCTCACCGCTTCGGCGCAGCGCGGGCACAGATCAGGGTGGGCCTGATTCTCACCCACTTCCGGCAGGATCATCCAGCAGCGGGCGCATTTGGCCCCTTCCGCTTTGGCGAAGCTCGCCGCCACGCCCGGCACATCGGCCAGATGGAAAGCATCGTCCGGCCCGGCACCGACTGCGATTTGCGCCGCCGAGGTGATGGCAATTTCCTTGAGGTCCAGCCCGGCGAACAGCGCGGCATCGGCTTCATCGGCCACGAACAGGGTCGGTGCGGCTTCGAGCGAGGCCCCGATCACCTTATCACGGCGGGCCACTTCCAGCGCCCCGGTGACGACACGGCGCAACGCCCGGATGCGATCCCATTTGGCGGTCAGGGCGGCATTGGCCCAGCCCGTCGGGATAACCGGGAAGCCCTGCAAATGCACACTGGCGGCATCGGGGAAGCGGGTCAGCCATGCTTCTTCCATGCTGAAGCACAGGATCGGCGCGAACCAGGTCACGACATGGCGGAAGACTTCCTCGGTCACCGTGCGGGCGGCGCGGCGGCGCAGGCTGGAAGCCGCATCGCAATAAAGCGCGTCTTTACGGATATCGAAATAGAAGGCCGACAGCTCGTTGGTGCAGAACGAAAACACCGTGTTGTAGACCCGGTTGAAATCGTAACTGTTATAGCCCTCACGCACGATCACATCGATCTCGGCCAGCTTGGCCAGGATATACTGCTCGAGCTCGGGCATTTTGTCGGCCTCGATGCGCTCGGCATCCGTAAAGCCCGCCAGATTGGCCAGCATGAAACGGATGGTGTTGCGCAGGCGGCGATAGGCATCGACATTCGACTTGATGATGTCGCCACCGATGCGCAAATCCTGGGTGAAGTCGGACGACGCCGCCCACAGACGCAGAATATCGGCACCGTTCTGATCGGCAATCGTCTGCGGCAACACGGTGTTGCCGAGCGATTTGGACATCTTGCGGCCCTTTTCATCGAGCACGAAACCGTGGGTCAGCACCGCCTTGTAGGGCGGCTCGCCACGGGTGGCGCAGGATTCGAGGAGCGACGACTGGAACCAGCCGCGATGCTGGTCCGAACCTTCCAGATAGAGATCGATCTTGTCGGCCTGGGTCCAGTGACTGTCGACCGGCTGCTCCACCGTGAAGACATGGGTCGAGCCGGAATCGAACCAAACATCGAGAATGTCGCTGACCTGCTCGTAGTCTTCCACCTTATAGCCATCGCCAAGGAAGCGGGCAGCGGCCCCGTCCTTGAACCAGGCATCGGCACCTTCTGCTTTAAAGGCGGCGATGATGCGGTCATTGACGGCTTTGTCGTTGAGCACGGCACCCGTGGCCTTTTCGACGAACAGAGCCAGAGGCACGCCCCAGGCACGCTGGCGTGACAGCACCCAGTCGGGGCGGCCTTCGACCATCGAGCCGATGCGGTTGCGCCCTTGTTCGGGATAGAATTGGGTATCGGCCAGCCCCTGCACCGCAAGCTGGCGCAGAGTTTTGCCGTCCTTGAACGGCAGATCCATCGCGGCGAACCATTGCGGCGTGGCGCGGAAAATCACCGGCGCCTTGGATCGCCACGAATGCGGATAGCTGTGGCGCAGCTTGCCGGTGGCAACCAATGCGTTTCGTTCGGTCAGCGCCTCGATCACCGCTTTATTGGCATCGCCTTCTTTTTTGCCGTCACGCGACAGGATGTGCTTACCGGCAAACAGCGGCACATGGGGGGCAAAAGCCCCTTCGGCGTTGACGACATTGAAGGCATCCGGATTCTTAGCCGGATAATCCTTGCCGCATTTTTCGAGGATCAGTTCAAAGTCTTCCTCGCCATGTCCCGGCGCGGTGTGCACAAAGCCGGTGCCGGTATCGGCGGTGACGTGATCACCGGAATAGAGATTGACGTCAAACTCATAGCCGCTCCCGCGCAGCGGATGGGCACAGGTCAGGAACGCCGGATCAATACTGATTTTGCGTTCGACCGACATTTTGGCGTGGCGGGCCACGGTTTCGGCCAGCGCATCGGCCAGCACCAGCTTTTCACCGACTTTGGCGAGCGAGCCTTCTTCCGCTGCCGTCACCTCATAGACCGCATAGTCCATGGTCGGCGAAAACGCGATGGCACGGTTGGCCGGAATGGTCCACGGCGTGGTGGTCCAGATCACGACATAGAGCGGTTCAGCGTTCAGATCGACCGCCGCACCGGCGCTGGCGGCTGCCACCACCGGGAATTTCACATAGATCGTGGTAGATTCCCGATCCTGATATTCGACCTCGGCCTCGGCCAGCGCGGTCTTTTCCACCGGCGACCACATCACGGGGCGGAAACCACGGTACAGCAAACCGGCATCGACGAATTTGTGCAGCTCGCCCGCGATCGTCGCTTCGGCGGCGAAATTCATCGTCAGATAGGGGTGGTCCCACAGCGCCATGACACCCAGGCGCTTAAACTGCTCGCGCTGCTTGTCGATCCAGCCCTTGGCGAAATCGCGGCACATCTGGCGCAGTTCGATAACCGGAACCTGCTCCTTGGTCTTGCCGGATTTGCGGATCTGTTCTTCGACCTTCCATTCAATCGGCAGGCCGTGGCAATCCCAGCCCGGAACATACGGGGCGTCCTTGCCCATCATGGTCTGGCTGCGGATGACAAAATCCTTGAGCACCTTATTAAGGCCGGTGCCGGAATGAATCTCACCATTGGCGTAGGGCGGGCCATCATGCAGGATGAACAGCGGCTTGCCCTTAGCCGCCGCCCGGATGGCGCTGTAGAGATCCTGTTCGTTCCAACGGGCGAGCCATTTGGGCTCGGCGGCGGGCAGCCCCGCCTTCATCGGAAAATCGGTCTGGGGCAAAAACAGGGTGGCGCGGTAATCAGTACCGGCGGCCTCATTCTTCTCGGACATGATAACGAAACCTTGGAAATTAAAAGGGAAATACGGGGGGCAACAACGCGAAAAACACGGCCCGGTCTTCGCACAAAGGCTGACAGCCTTTACGAAGCCGGGCGGTTAATTCGTATCAGTCCCAGGAAAACAGGCATCCTTGCACGCCTCTAACGCGCGTCCTTCCTAGCAAGCCCGCCGGTCACGGTCCAGTGCCCGTAGCCAGGTTAGCCCCGGTTTAACACGGTGCGGGCCATGGCTTTGTCCTTGTTCATCTGCTCGATCAGCAGATCGACCGAGCCGAATTTCATCTCGGGCCTGAGGTGCGATACCAGTTCAACCGAAAGGCGGCGACCGTAAATATCCTCGTCGAAGTCGAACAAAAAGGCTTCCAGCAGCGGCTGAACCGTCTTGTACATCGGCCGCACGCCCAGATTGGCCACCCCATCGAGGCGGCGCGCCGTGCCCGCTTCACAGAACAGGCTGGCGCGCACCGCATAAACCCCAAACGCCGGTCGGACATAGACGCCCATCCCGATATTGGCGGTGGGAAAGCCCAATGTCCGGCCGCGGGCATCGCCATGTTCGACCGTACCTTCAATGGCAAAGGGTCGACCAAGCCAGCCCGCCGCCAGTTCCACCTCGCCAGCGGCCAAGGCCTGCCGGATCGTGGTAGAGGAGATCTTTTCGTCATCCCCCGCATCCGCCAACACCGGGTCGACGATTTCCGTCGAAAAGCCTTCTTCGGCCCCCATATAGGCAATCAGGGTGGCATCGCCCGCCCGACCGGCGCCAAAGCGGAAATCCCGCCCCACCACCACCGCGCCGACCATCAACCGGCTAATCAGCAGATCCAGCACGAAATCCTGCGCCGACTGGCGCGCGATCGTGGCATCAAACGGCGGGGCAATCAGGGCGTCGGCCCCCAGATCGGCAATCGCCCGCGCCTTGGCGTGGAACGGGGTCAGGCGAAACGGGGCTGCACCGGGATTGAAATATTCTTGCGGCGTCGGCTCGAACACCATCACCGCCAGCGGGGCATGCCGTTCCTCGGCCATCGCCCGCGCCCGCCCGATCAGGGCCTGGTGACCGCGGTGCACGCCATCAAAATTGCCGATGGCAATCACCGCGCCACGAAAGGCATCCGGGATATCTGCGATGTGGCGGTAAATTTTCATGGGCTGACTTTCAGGCGAACGTTCAGGCGGGCTGGTGTTAGGCAGATTTGGGACGCATCGGTGCCATCGCCACCGCTTCGCCGCAGATCACAGTCTTATCGCCCACGGTGCAGACACAATCGAGGACCATACGACGCTTGGGCAGCACCTCGCGCACCGTGCAGGTGGTGACAACCTCATCACCGATATGCACCGGGGCGAGAAACTTCATATCCAGACTGATGAAGATCGCCCCCGGACCGGGCAGTTTGGTGCCGATGACCGTCGAGATGAAGCTGCCCGACAGCATGCCATGGGCAACGCGGCCCTTGAAAATCGTGGTCTCGGCGAAAGCCTGATCGAAATGCACCGGGTTCATGTCGCCGGAAACCTCGCCGAACAGGGCGATTTCCTTCTCGGTCACCGTCTTGGTGAAGCTTTCCGCCAGACCGGGCTCAATCTCGTCACTATAATACGTCATGCACAGATCCTGAAAATGGTTACCAGCACAGCATGTCGATAGCGGCTGAGACCGTGGTGTGGTGGTCGGCAAGGAAGGCTGAAACCGCTGCGGGCGTCAAGGTGCCAATATCCTTGGCATGCAGGCCCGAGGTGACAAACAACGCATCCAGCCCGGCCCCCGCCGCCCCGGCCAGATCGGTTTCGAGCGCATCGCCAATGGCGAGGATTTTTTTCTTATCCAGAACCTTCTTCTCAGACAGGGCCGCTTTCAACGCCATCTCATAGACCGGCAGATGCGGCTTGCCATAATAGATCACCTGACCGCCCAATTCGGCATAGGCCCGGGCCAGCGCCCCGGCGCAGTAGACGATCTTGTCGCCGATCGGCACCAGAATGTCCGGATTGGCGCAGATGGCGGGCAGATTATGCTTTTTCGCCGCCGCCAGAACATCGGCATAGTCGTCCGGCGTCTGGGTATCGTGATCATCTAGCCCGGTCAGCAGCATGACATCGGCGTCTTCAACATCGACCAGTTTGACATTCAGCCCGTCGAAAATTGGGGTATCGCGCTCTGGCCCGATATGCAGCAGCTTCACCGTGCCCTTGGCGCTGCGGGCGATCAGATCATCGCGCGATGCCCCGCCCGAAGTGACAATGGCATCATAACAGCCCTCGGGCATGCCCATCGCGGCCAGCTGGCGGGCGGTATGGTCCGGCGGACGCGGCGCGTTGGACAGCAGCACCACCTTGCCGTGATTTTCACGGAAGTTTTTCAGCGCCGTCGCGGCGGCAGGGTAAACCCGCACGCCGTCGTGCAGCACCCCCCAGACATCACAGATAATCGCGTCGTAAGCTCCGGCGATGTCGCCAAGACCGGAGAGAATAGGAATATCGCTCAAAATTCGCCTCATAGCTCCGCCGGGTAAGGTCCGGCCGGGGCGGCGCACTCTAACCGGCCCGATCGCAGCCATCAATCTTGCGCCCAGATTGCGCGACAGATTAGACCACTTTGCGTAAAGGTATGATCCTGCCGGGGGCATCGTCTTTGCCCCCTTGGGCCGCGCCCGCCGGATCGGACGAGCGGGAACCAGCCAGCCCCAGCGCATCATCGCGCACGGCGCGCGGCTCGCCGAACAGATAGCCTTCGGCGTAATCAACACCGAAATCGAGGATTTGCAGGACCGTCTTTTCGTCCTCGACCCATTCGACGATCAGTTCCATCTCGTGGCGAGCCAGCAGCTTCTTGTAATCTTCGGCGGCAACATCGGAACCAGCCGCCCCGACATCCTCGACCAGCAGCCCGGCGCGCACCTTGAAGTAGCGGAAGCCGAGATCCTGAACGTGTTTGAAATTGCAGCCGAGATCATCAACATGATCCATCGACATGGCAAAGCCGAGCCGGGCGAGATAACGCAAATTATCCTGAGCATCCCGCGTCGATTTCATCACGGTCTTCTGGGCGAATTCGAACACGATATGGGGGGCCAGATCGCGGTTCTGCTCGGCATATTCCATAAATTGCGGGAAAAATTCGGCATCATTCAGCGTGTCGGCGGAGATGTTGCAGAACACCGCAATATCACGATGCTTCTTCATCAGACGGCGCACGATCTGAACGCAGCGGAACAGGAACAGATTGTCGATCACACACATCAGGCCGGCAGGGGTTGCCACCGGCAGATATTGCTTGGGCAGAATGATCCGGCCATCCTGCGCCCGCAGCCGCGAATAGGCTTCGTAAAACCGGACCTTGCGTTGAGGCAGCTGCACAATCGGCTGTAGCAAAAGATCGATGCGGTTTTCGACCAGACTGTCACGCACCGCCTCCAGCATATCGGCATCATTAAGCGCTTCAAACGGCTTGGAGCCACTGGCGCTGATGACCTGCGCTTTGGCGGCGGCAAAGCGGCTGCCCTGCTCGCGCATCAGGGTTTCCAGCACGCGCAATTCGGAAACGATCTTACGGTTCTGCGCCGAGGTGCGCGCTTCCAGCGCTTCAGCGACATCGTTCAGCTTGGAATGGGTCAGCCCCAGTGCGCTTTCAAGCCCGAGCCCAGCTTCGCGCAATGCGCGAATCTCGGTTTCATGGCTGTGGCGGTAATGGCGTAGCTGGATCGTGTTATGAAGCTGCATACAGATCAGAAAGGCCAGCAGCCCGCCGCCGGCACCCCCCAGCGGATTGCTATAAAGACCAATCTCACACCCCGCCCCAACAGCCACCAACGCATAGAGCAGATACAACGCTATCTTGGTCATTACGCTGCTTAAATCCCCACACTCAAGACCGATTGCGGACGAACTTCGCCCGACTTACGTTTCTAATCATTTAACCATAAACATAAAATAAGGTGTATCGGGCAGGCCCGATCGGGCTGCCAGCCGGAGCCGGGGCAACCCTCCCCTGACGAATTTACTTATAAAACAAGAGACTATAAAAGAAAATCCCTTCCCCGGCGGGCGGTATGCAACCGCCAGAGCCCTGCGGCATGCGGCAATTGACACCTTAAAAAAAAACGCCGCACACCCGGATCTGCCCCATATCGCAGCGGTGTCATAGGACGTTTACGTCATGTAACCGGCAAGGAATGCGGTCTTATCCCGACCAAAATTCTTTGACATTTTCTCCATATACGCTTAACATACAGCCTATGAGCGACTTCTTCCCCATATCGTCGGTTGATCGCCGCGAGGAGATGATACGGCTCCATAACGCCGTGAAGAATAATGTTGCCGGCGCCATCCCAATCCCCGAGCTGAAGGATGATGGCGAATTACCCGATCAGACCGGCCATAAACACAAGCGCACCGCTCCCCCGACAGAAGATAAAGCTGCTGCAACAGACACCCTGTTGGGTAATGGCACCCAGGACGACGGCGGTCTGGCAGACGATGACGATGCCCACAGCATCGATGTAACCGTCTAACCCTCTGCTGCAGTATGGGAATTCGATCTTCTCGCCAGATCGCAGACTTTGGTATAGGATTACGATAAGGTTTGGTGTCAGCCACGTGCGTGTGATGCACGGATTTTGCGGTAGAAAACCACATGAGCGATGCAATGAGTATTGCGGCGACGGGCCTGCAGAATACCGCCACCCGTTTCCAAAAAGACGCAACCACCATCGTCCAGTCGACAACGACGGGATCGGATGACAATGGCCAGCTGGAATCCGCCGTGGTTTCGAGCTTGAGCGACACCACCTCGTACAAGGCCAATGCCTCGGTATTCAAAACCGCCGACCGCATGATGGGCGCCCTGCTCGACGTCACTTCGTAAACGACACCCAATCTTAAACCCTATAAAAGATAGGAATAGTGTGCGGCGCGCCGGTGCTTGGCAGCGCCCGCATCGATAG
This sequence comes from Micropepsis pineolensis, assembly GCF_055392125.1. Lineage (NCBI taxonomy): Bacteria > Pseudomonadati > Pseudomonadota > Alphaproteobacteria > Micropepsales > Micropepsaceae > Micropepsis > Micropepsis pineolensis. The sequence continues at coordinate 952,478 of NZ_AP042408.1, read as the reverse complement.
CCTATAAGGCGCCCATGGCCGCTTTTCTCAAAATGCATGGACTCGGCAACGATTTTGCCGTCTTCGACGCCCGCAGGCAGACCCTGACGCTGACGCCTGCCATCGCCCGCGCGCTTGGTTCGCGCAAACGCGGCATTGGCTGCGATCAGATCATTGTCATCGCCCCCGGGCGGGATGGTGCCGATGCCACCATGCGCATTGTCAACGCCGATGGTTCGGAAGTCGAAACCTGTGGCAACGCCGCCCGCTGTGTTGCCCGACTGCTGCTGGCCGAAACCGGTAAGCGCGAGGTGACACTGGCCACACTGGGTGGCCCCTTGCGCTGCAGCGATGCCGGTGCGGGCCTGATCAGCGTTGATATGGGCATCGCCCACACCGCGTGGGACGTGATCCCGCTGGCGCAAGAGGTCGATACCAACCGTTTTGTCCTTGATGTCGCGGGGGACAAATGGGAAGCGGCCGCGGTCTCGATGGGTAATCCGCACTGTGTTTTGTTTGTCGATGATGCCGAAGCCGCCGATGTTGCCACCATTGGCGCGCGGATCGAAACCCACCCCCTTTTCCCCAAGCGCACCAATGTCGAATTTGTCAGCCTGATCGGTCCCGACCATTTGCGGATGCGGGTCTGGGAACGAGGCGCCGGGATCACCGAGGCTTGCGGATCGGGTGCCTGCGCCACCGCCTTTGCCGCCTTCCGGCGCGGCCTGACTGGCGCTGATGTGCGGGTGCAGCTGGATGGTGGTGAACTGGAACTGTCTGTCACCGATGGCCATGTCATCATGACCGGTCCGGCAACACAGGTGTTTGCCGGTGACATCTCACTCAATGGGCTGACTGCGTGAGCGAAGCGGATATTGTCACCTTCGGCTGCCGGCTCAACGCCTATGAATCCGAAGCGATCAAGCAGCGTCTCAAAACCGCTGGCATCGAAGACGCCATTGTCGTTAACACCTGCGCGGTGACGGCCGAGGCGGTGCGCCAGTCCCATCAGGCGATCCGCAAAATCAAACGCGAACAGCCGGACAAACGCATCATCGTCACCGGCTGCGCCGCGCAAATCATCCCCGATACCTATGCCGCCATGACCGAAGTCGATCTGGTGCTGGGCAATGCCGAGAAGATGAACGCGGCCAATTACGCCCGGGGTGCCAACGACCGCACCCGGGTTGGCGACATCATGACCATCGACACCGCCGAGCCGCATTTTGTCCCCGGCTTCGACGGCAAATCCCGCGCCTTTTTACAGGTACAGAATGGTTGCGATCATCGCTGCACCTTCTGCATCATTCCCTTTGGCCGCGGCCCGTCGCGCAGCGTTCCGCTGGACGCCATCGTTGCCGAGGCCCGCGGGCTGATCGAAAACGGCTATGGCGAGATTGTGCTGACCGGGGTTGATCTGACGTCCTATGGCGCGGATTTGTCCGACACGCCGAGCCTTGGTCTTCTGGTGCGCACCTTGCTGAAGCGCCTGCCCGACTTAAAGCGCTTACGGCTATCCTCGATCGATTCCATTGAAGCCGACGAAACCCTGATGGCCGTGATTGCCGGAGAAGAGCGCCTGATGCCGCACTTTCACCTATCGGCCCAATCCGGCGATGACATGATTTTAAAACGCATGAAGCGCCGTCACAGCCGCGCTGATACGGTGCGGTTCTGTGACGATGTCCGCAAAGCGCGTCCCGATGTTATTTTTGGCGCCGATCTGATCGCAGGCTTTCCCACCGAAACCGATGCGATGTTTGAAAACTCGCTCAAACTGATCGACGATGCCGGACTATCCCTGCTGCACGTCTTCCCATACAGCGCCCGCACCGGCACCCCGGCGGCCAAGATGCCACAACTGCCCCGCGCTCTGGTCAAAGACCGCGCCCGGCTCTTGCGCAGCAAGGGCGAGGCAGCCTTAGCAACCACGCTGGAGCGCCATGTCGGCAGCGAGCAGGAAATTCTGGTCGAAAAGCCGGGACTGGGTCGCACACGCAGCTTTCTGCCGGTAGTCTTCACAAAACCGCTGGAAGCCGGTGCGATTGTCAGCGGACGCATCGTTAAGGCGGGGAATGGTCATTTGCACGCGGATATCCAGTCATGAGTGATGAGGAACACGGTTTTTTTTCCCGGTTAAAACGGGGTTTGAGCAAAAGTGCCGATGCGCTGGGCTTAAATGGCCTGCTGACACGAAAAAAACTCGACGCAGAAACCATCACGGCGCTGGAAGATGCGCTGATCCGCGCCGATCTGGGCCCCGCCCCGGCAGCCGCCATTGCCGCTGCCATTGCGAAGGAGCGCTATGACAGCGACATCTCGACCAGCGAACTGCGCAACCTGCTGGCGGCAGAGATCGAAAAAATCCTGCGGCCCATTGCCGTGCCCTTTCGGCCTGATCCGACGAAGAAACCCTTTGTTGTGCTGATCGCCGGCGTCAACGGCACCGGTAAAACCACGACCATCGGTAAGATCGCCACCCGACTGACCCGTGAAGGCCACAAGGTCGTGCTGGCTGCCGGCGATACCTTTCGCGCTGCCGCCACAGAACAGTTGCAGGTCTGGGGCACGCGCGCCGGAGCAGACGTGATTGCGCGCCAGACCGGTGCCGATGCGGCAGGCCTGGCGTTTGATGCGGTCAAACACGCCCGCGAGACCGGGGCCGATGTTGTGCTGGTCGATACCGCCGGGCGTTTGCAGAATAAAACCGGGCTGATGGCCGAGCTGGAAAAAATCGTTCGCGTGCTGAAGAAAACCGATGGCGGGGCACCCCACGCCACTTTACTGGTGCTGGATGCAACCACAGGGCAGAACGCCATCTCACAAGTTGAAGCGTTTTCTGCCACGGTGCCGCTGACCGGTCTGGTGATGACCAAGCTGGATGGCACCGCCAAGGGCGGCATTTTGGTGGCGCTGGCAGAACGCTTTAAGCTGCCGGTCCACTTTATCGGTGTCGGTGAGGGGCAGGATGATTTACAGATTTTCGACGCAGCGGCCTTCGCCAAAGCCCTGACCGAGGAAGCATAATGAAAAAGAATTTGCGCCTGATTATCGATTGGGCCCCTATGTTGCTGTTTTTTGTGGCCTACAAGGTGTCGGGCATTTTCGCCGCCACCGCCACGATTATGGTCGCGGCCGCACTGGCGCTGGTGGCCTGCTATGTGCTGGAAAAGAAAATTGCTCCGGTGCCGCTTTTCACTGCAGTTGTGGTTGGCACGCTGGGCGGACTGACGCTGTACTGGAAGGACGATACCTTCATAAAAATGAAGCCGACCTTTGTTTATAGCCTGCTGGCACTGGTGTTAATCGTCAGCGAGCTGGTCGGCCGACCGCTGGTCAAATCGATCCTGGGCGGCACAGTACCGCTTAAGGATCGGGCGTGGCGCGGGCTGGCTTTTCGTTTCGGTGGCTTCTTTTTGGTCATGGCGCTGCTGAACGAAGTGGTCTGGCGCAATTTCACGCGTGACACCTGGATGAACTACCATCTATTCGGGGCCATGGCGCTGACCTTTGTGTTTGCCATCAGTCAGGCCCCCTACATGATGAAAAATCAGATCGAGGACGAAACGCCGCAAGGTTCTTAAAGCGGCATTTTCGCCCAGGCCCAGCACCGGCGGTGGTGGCGCAAATCCTGCCCTGATTATTAATATCGCCTTTAAATTAAAGGCTTTTATGCGCTGCGACAGGCTTGCGGCGCGGGCGATTGCCCCCCTCGTCCCCACGATGAAAGATTGTACATGCCGCATTCGGCGACAAATGAGTGCAAGATCACCGTTGCCGGACGCACCGCATCCGTCTATTGTTCCGTATGCGATTAATTTTACGCAGTAGGGCGGTCGATCCGACGTCCGCGGGGGCGCGTCGAGCGAAGATGGTTCAAGCTTTTGATATTCAGAGGTGACGTATGAAGGGTCAGCGTAAGCCGAACGGGGGGTTCGAGCTCGCAGAGGCACCATCCTATCTCATCAAGCGCTGCCAGCAGTTTTATGGCGATCTTTATGCGCATGAGAGTGGTGCAAGCGAACTTACCAAACAGCAATTCACCGTATTGTCGGCACTCGAAAACAATGAAGGTGCCAGCCAGACGGCGCTCGTCGAAATCACCGGCATTGACCGTTCCACTTTGGCGGAGATGGTTCGCCGCATGCTGGAACGTGGCCTTCTGTCCCGCGAACGGACCGAAGCCGATGCTCGTGCGAACGCCATCGCGTTGACCACCACAGGGCGCAAGGCCTTGCGTTCGACCCGTCAGGCCGCCGACCGGGCGGAGAAGGCGCTGCTCGAAGCACTGCCGACGTCAGAACGCAGCCGCTTCATCAAGGCGCTGGGTTTGATTGCTGCGGCTGGTGAAGCCTATGCGGCCGATCCGAAGCCAAAGCCCAAGACCAAGCGTCGTCGCTAAGATTTTATAGATTTCCCGCAATGGTAAGCCCTGTCTTTTATGGCAGGGCTTTTTCCATATCTGCCGCAGCGCACCCGACGCGGCGCAGCCATCAGACCAGAATATTGACCACGGAACCGGGGGCAATCGTCCTGCCACTCATCGCGGCCTTGCGTAGGGCCGACACTTCAGGCGAGGCCGCTTGCGGGAAGTCAAGGGGCTGAAAATCCTTACTCTCTGCCTGCGTGGACTGGCTCGAATCACTCGCCGTGGTGCTGCTGGACTGTGACGCACGGCTGGCACTTTGCCCAAGCCCGGACGTCGGGCTCGGCATCTGCGATGTGACAAGAAGATTACTGGTACTGATCGACATGGGTCCGTTATGTCAGGACTTTATTGCCAAAGTCTGAATCCGGCGAAATGTCCTGCGGTACAACCACCAGGACAGACCCGCGCACAGGACCAGCGCCACCGCACTGATGCCGTAAGCGGCCCAGATATATCCATCGTACGCATGGCTCAGTGCGGCACCGGTCATCGTCTAAACCTCGGTCTGCGCGGTATGGTAGCGTGAAAGATAAACTGTCCGCATACGTATGATAACCAGCCATGCCAGTAGCAGGGTGTAGCCCAGCGCCATCAGCAAAAACGGATGCAGAAAGACCGGCGCCATCGTCGGCCCGCCCTTGCGGATGATGCTGGAGCCCTGATGCAGCGTGGTCCACCACTGCACCGAAAAGAAGATCACCGGCAGATCAACCGCCCCGACAATCGCCAGCACCGCACAGGGTTTGGCGGCACGAGCGGGTTCCGTTTCACCCAGCGCACCACGCAAGGCCATCAGCCCAAGATAGATCAGCAACAGCAGCAAAAACGAAGTCAGCCGCCCGTCCCATACCCACCAGGTGCCCCACATCGGCCGCCCCCATAGCGAACCGGTGATCAGCCCCAGCGCGGTGAACAGCGCCCCCAGCGGTGCCAGCACCTCGGCCGCAATATCGGCCAGCTGACCGCGCCCGATCAGCACCCCGACAGAGCAGAGCGCCAGCGCGATAAAGCTCAGCATCGCCGTCCAGGCGGCGGGCACATGTACGAACAGGATCCGCACCGCCATGCCCTGGCGGGCATCGGGCGGCACAGCAAACGCCAGCGACAAGGCATAGGCCAGCACGACCAGCGCCGCGATGCCGACAATGGGCTGCAGCCGTCCGCTCCAGACGAGAAAACGCGAATGAGAGTACTCCATGGCGCGGCAAATTAGAGCAAATCATCGGTAAACGGAACGTCAGAGATCAGCCCGGGGCATATTTTCTGGCCACATTTTCAGGCCCTGTTTTTACTGGGTTTATTGCGCCAGATGCAGCCGCAGCCCAGCCCCCACCGCGAAGGGGGCCAGCAGTACCGCGAGTAGCGAGGTCGCCGCCAGAAAATACAATGCCCCACTATCCAGCCCGGATTGCACGGCCAGCACCGCCCCCGCGCCAAAAATCACCACTGGCGCCATCAGCGGCAAAACAATCAGAGGTAGCAACAAGCCACCACGACGGGTGGCCAGTGTCAGCGCCGCACCAATCGCCCCCAAGGCGCTGATGGCCAAAGTCCCCGGCAGCAGGGACAGCAATAAGACTTTCGTCGCCGGCATGGGCAGATCGAACAACAAGGCTGGCAACGCCGCCACCACCACCAGCGGCACCCCGGTCGATAACCAGTGCGCGAGAATCTTGGCCGCCCCGATCTCCTCGAGCGACAGGGGCGATAAGGCGAGCAAATCCAGCGTGCCATCTTCGGCATCGGCAGCAAACAAACGATCGAGCGAAAGTAACGCCGACAATGCCGCCAGCACCCACAATGCCCCGGCAGCAATGCGCGACAACAGCCGGACATCCGAACCAATGCCCAGTGGCATCAGGGCCGCCGCCGATAAAAAGAATCCTACCGCCAGCCATGGCCCGGCGGCCGCCCAATTGAGCCGGATTTCATGCCGGACCAGAAGGGCGAAGCCGTTCATGCTGCCGCCACCAACGGCAACCGCAGGCACGGAATCTCCAGCGGCTCATGCCCCGCCGCGATCACCATGCCGCCAGTTGCCAAATGCCCGGCCATCAGGGTCTGCGCCAGCGCCTGCCCCGCCGCGTCGAGCAAGGCCAGCGGCTCGTCCATCAGCCACAGGGGCCGGGCCAGCAGGACAAGCCGGGCCAGCCCGAGACGACGCCGCTGCCCCGCCGACAAACGCCCGCAAAGCCAGTCGCCCTGCAGCCCGAAACGCTCGAGTAGCGCGGCACCAAACGCTCTGGGTGTATTGCTGCTCACCGCGGCACCCTGCAGACGGGCGAAAAATGCCAAATGGTTCTGCACCGTTTGGCTGGGTTTGATTGCCTCCTGGGTGCCAAGCCAGCCAATAAATTTGCCGCGCTGTTCGTCATCGCGAATGGCTTGGCCATCGACATGCAGACAAATGGCCCCATCCGAGGGCAGAAACCCTGCCATCTGGCGTAGCAGCGAGGTTTTGCCCACGCCATTGGCCCCTTGCAGGGCCAAAGCCTGCCCTGCCGCCAGCTTAACCGACAGATTCGCAAACAGAAGACGACCGCCACGGCGACAGGACAGCCCCGATACATCCAATTCTATCGCCACGGCCCACTCCCTATGCTGCACCCGCACCAGAATGCCGCAGTTTTGCAAAAAACTAAAATGCTTATTACTTTCAAGGCTTGGCCAAAAAATAAGCAGCTTCAGCCTGATCTGCGTGCTGCACCTGCACAAAAAAGCTGGACAAGGCAGAAGTGCTCATGTTGATGTAGTGGATGAAGGACAAATGCAACCCGATTTGCAGTTGCAGTGGGGAAAACACCCGCCTTCATCGTAGGTAACAGATTTAACGCTTCGCCCTGAAGTCTGGCTTTTCTTTCAAGCCATTTTGGGACGGCGCGCTGGCAACCCGACGGATAAAAGCGTGGCGGAACATACACCAAGGGCCGGTTATTCAGTCGTTATCAAGAAGTACGCAAACCGGCGGCTTTACGACACTAATACCTCCAGCTACGTGACGCTTGATCACTTAAGCGAAATGGTCAAGCAGGGTACCGCGTTCGAGGTTCACGACGCCCGGACCAACGAAGATATTACCCGTTCGGTTCTCTTACAGATCATCTTTGAAGAGGAAACCAAGGGGCAAAACCTCTTGTCGATCCGCTTTCTGCGCCAGATTATCCGTTTTTATGGCGACAGCATGCAGCTGTTCGTGCCCGGTTATCTGGATCTGGCGATCGATAATTTTGCCCGTAACCGCGATTCCATGCGCGATCATCTGGCTGAAGCCCTTGGCGGCAGCTATGAAGCGCTGGAGGTTGAAACCCGCCAAAGCCGCGAGATGATCGAACGCGCGGTTGATCTGTTACAGCCTGCCGAAACCTTTCAGGGCGGTGCTGGCCATCAGGCCAAGCAGACCACCCCGATGGTTATCCGTGAGCAATCGGCCCGCTCGGCTGAGGAAATCGGCAATCTCAAAAACGAGATTGAGCAGATGCGCAAGCAGATGGCCGCGCTGTTGGCACAGGGCAGCAATCAGACCAGCAAAGATTCCGTCTGACCCCACGGGGCGGAATCAACGCCACACAGCCAGACACGAAAAACGCACCGCAGCGTTTCGCGATCAATGCTGCCATTGGGGATCAAGAATCGGTTCGCCCAGATAGAAGCCCTGGAAACAATCGACCCCGAACGCTTCCAGCATCTTGGCCTCGGCCTCGCTGCTGACCCATTCGGCGACGATTTTCAAATCAAAGCTTTTGGCCAGATCAACCAGCGTGCGGACAAAAACCTGATTTTGTGGCGTGGTCACCAGCCCGGCAATATAGGTGCCGTCAATCTTGACGAAATCGACTTTCATCTTCTGCAGATTACGGAACGAAGTATAGCCGGCACCAAAATCGTCGATGGCAACGCGGCAGCCCAGTTCGCGCAGTTGCGAGACAAAGCGGGCATTCTCCTCAAACTCGTTCAGCACGGCGGTTTCGGTCAGCTCGACCACCAGCCGTTTGGCGACCGAGGAATGCAGGTTGACATAATTGACGAACGACTGCAGCCACGCGGTATCGCCCGACGTCGTGCCGGAAACATTGACGCTGAGGCAGATGTTGGAAGAATTCTCCAACTGCTCGATCACCATCTCCAGCGCATGCCAGTCGATCAGCCGCACCAGCCCAAGCTGTTCGGCCACCGAAATGAACTCGCCGGCAGCAACCACTGTGCCATCCTCGCGGATCATCCGCAGCAAACACTCATATTCCAGCACGTCGCGGCTATGGGCATCGACAATCGGCTGATAGGCAAACACCAGCCGCTGCTCTTTCAGCGCCGCCAGTAATTCGTCGGCCATGCTCATCATGCGGCGGCGACTACTGTCACGCTGCGGCGAGGGCCGATAAAGATGATAGCTGTCGCGGCCATGATCGCGCGCCCGGTCGAGCGCTTCTTCGGCGCTCAGCATGGCTTCCTGGCTATTGGCAGCCCCACCCGGCAGCCAGACCGCACCCACCGAACAGGTGATCGATACGGTGCCCTTATGGGTTTCGATCAGGCTGCCGCGCACCACACTGCGTAAGCGATCAGCCACCACCGGAACTTCGAAATCCCCGCAGCTTCTCAGAATAATGCCAATTTTGTTGCCAGCCATACGGCCGATGACATCGCCCGAACGCAAGGTATGCAGCAAACGCTGACTAACCTCGACAATGACCTCGTCGGCAGCATCGAAACCATAGGTATCATTGATCATGCCAAGCCAGTCGATGGCCACCACCATGAAGGCGCAATGCCGGTTGCCGTTCTGCGCGGCCTCAATGGTCTCGCTCAATTCGGCCCGCAGCGAGGTGCGGTTCAGCAGCCCGGTCAGCTCGTCCCGCGCCGCCAGATAGTCAAGGCGCTGAAACTGACGTTTTTGTTCGGTAATTTCGCGCAGCATACCGGTGATACGCCCGCCGAGGCCGCCGAGGCCCGGTATACGAACCGCTGACAGCGCATACCACAGCGATCCCATCGCCGAGCCCATCTCGATTTCGGTCTGCAGCGGCAAGCCGGCAGCCATATGGGCCTCAAGCAAACCCGACAACCGCGCCCGGCTGGCTGGCAGCACAGCATCGAGAAAATCGACACCCCGTGTTTCCACGACACCGCCGAACTGACTGGGCAGAATATCGACTGAGCCAGACCAATGGATCTGATCACTATCGAGCGACCAGTCAAAAATCGCGGCTTTAGCCGCGGCCAAAGCCACTTTTAAAGTCTCAATTTCCTCGGCAATGGTCGGAAGTCTGGCATCACCCATAATTTTGCTCTGCTGCAACGGGTCTTTCACTGCAAATTACCCCAGGCCGGCCCAGCCAAAACCTTTTGTACAATGCGCCAAAGAAATGAACGGTTCTTCTCTACACGCGGAAATCAGCAATCACGAGACAGTAGCGACTCTGGCTGAAACTTTGTAACGAAAAACAACATTACAAAGTACACAACAAACAAATTTACGCAGTATCATCAAGAAACCATCACCAACCCTCAGCGTCGTCCCCCCCGGCGCGCCGGCTTGGGGGGCATCAGAACCAAGGTATCGCAGATCCGCGCCACCGCCAGCGCGCAGCCCAACAGCCCCGCGGCACCAAAAAGAATCGGGGCCATCAGCGTTGTGCCGACAGACTCACCCAAAGCGGCGTTTGCCCAAATCTCGGGCCCCACAGCCCCGGGGGCCAGCCAATATGGCCCCGCCGTCAGGGTTTCAGCGGTCACCGCCAACAAGGCGGCGGCCAGCGCGCCAGCACCGGCGGCCAGCAAAATGCTCGCCCCACGGCCCGCCAACAGGCCCCGTCGGGCGATTGCAAGCATGCCAAACACCGCCGCCAGCGCCGGCAGAACGGCAACCCATACCGGTCCGCCAAAGGCTGCCCAAATTCCGGCCACGGCGAAAAAAAGCAGCAGAGCGGCGGCAAGACCGGGGCGGACCGCATAGCGAAACCCCGCCTTGGCAGCCAAAGCCAGCGCCAAACTCATAACCGGGAACACGATCCAGGCGACCGCCCGTGGCGCAATCGACAAAAGCGCCGCCAGCGCCAGCGCAACGGACAGCACCGCCGCCAGATGCAGATAAAATCGCACCGCAATGCGGGTGCCCGCGGCCAGTACCAGCGTCGCCGCCCCGGCTAAAGCCAACACGCAGGCGGCAAGAATCTGGCTGTTCATCGCCATCATTTATGCGCAGGTTCGAGCAATCGTGCCCCGATCACCCGACCAAAACCACCCTGTTGCACCACGATAGCGACATCGTCCTGCGGGGAAGCCTTAAGCCCCTCATAGGAAACCGTGTAGCCCGCAGCCGCGCCGTTCCACTTGCCAGCGGCTTTAATATCCTGCACCACATTGTGATAGCTCAGCGTCTTACCCTGATTTTCACCACCGCCAATTTTGACCGTCACCGCACGGCGTAAGGTAAAGAACCACACCGTGGCATCGAAATGGCGCGTGCCCGCCGGTACCGCCGCAAGGGCAATGCGCACGGTGCCGTCATCCATATGAATGGCATCAATGCCGACCGCATTGGGCACATCCCCCGCCACCGGAGGATGCTTGCGGTTGCAATGCTTGTCTTCGCATTTGGTAACCGCCACCAGTTCTTCACCAATGGCCGAAAACGCATCGTCCGGACGGCTGCCGACGACATCAATCGTGCCATCGACAATCATCTGCGGGGTATAGACCCCCCCCTTGCCAAGCACGGCGGCATAGGCCTTCTGGCGCCGCGTCGCCGCGTCAGACGCCATGGTGTCTTTCCAGCCCAGAATGTCCCAATAATTGACCGCAAAAGTCAGCGCGACCACGTCGTGCCGCTTGGTCAGACGCGCCAGCAGCTGATCGGCCGACACGCAGGAACCGCAACTCTGGCTCGTGTACAATTCAACCACGACCGGCCGGGCCGGGCCAGCCCAGGCCCCGCCCGCGATCAGAAATGCCGATACGGCCATGGCTGAAAAGACGCGTTTCATAGCCCGACCATAAGGCGGCGTCGCACAGGCCGCCAGTCACTTCGTTTTGATTGGAATAATGCCATTGTCAGGGTGAAACAGCCCCCACAGCAGGCCCGCGATAGCGGATTTTCTGGGCCAGAATATCAACCATATCCTGCTGTTCTTCGTGCACCTGGGCATAATAGGCCGGTGTACAGCTTGCTGCCGGATGGTCAATCACCAGCGCGGTTTCACGCACCATGGTCGATGTATTGGGCTGGCTATATTCGACCCGAAGACGAACGCCCGGCACGTCAACAGTGGCACGTGTCGGCAATAAGGAAAAGCTGCCCCCTTCTGGCAAAACAAGCGTCAGCTTTTCGGTCGCCCGGAGCGAGGGACAAACGTAATCGTTACTGCGGCGGCTGGGCTGGCCCCGGCCAGCCAGATCGGCAAACGAAATCGGCCGCAGCGACAGACTGACTGGCAAATCCGCAGGCCCCGGAAAATGCAGCACCTGTGCCAAACGGTATTCAGCGGTTACGCTATAGGGATCCTGCAATTCCGACAGCACGCCGCCGGTAATCTTGCCTTCAGCCTCGGGGCCAACCAGCAGATGCATCCAGGCGGTCTGTTTATCATGATCCATCGCCCGAACCAGGTGGCGCAGCGTGATGCCATAAGCCCCGGCGGCGCTGATGGCGGAATGGCCGGTAGCATTACCGGCGGCATCGATCACAACCGTGCTGTCGATCTGGACCTCGGAATCCCCTGCGGGCACCGGCGTATGCAGCACCTGCCCCGTGCTGGCCAACAACACCGGCTTACCCATATCGGCATACGGCAAAATACCGAAAGGCGCGTCGCCATCGGAAGCATCGGCAAACAGATCAAATTCCGGCACATAGGTAATGACATGGTCAAAAGCATGCGGTGACGCAGCATCCGCCAGCCGATAGCTGTTTTCGCCAGCTTTGATCAGCGCCGGGGATGACTCGATCCCCTTGGCCGCCAGTAATGCCTCGAGCAGCACGACATGATCCTTGCAGTCGCCGAAACGGTTCTCCAGCACATCGGCGGCCGAATGTGGGGTAAAGCCGCCGGCGCCCAGCTCGATCGCGATATAGGTGATGTGAGTTGAAACCCAGTCATAAAGCAGCCGGGCCTGCTCACGCCGGTCGGTGGTATTACGGGTCAGACTGGTGGCCAAAGCGGCAATATCGTGGCTGACTGTAGCCTTGCCTGCCGCACGCGCACGATAGGCCGCTGCCACCCCGGCATAATTGGTAAACGTGCTGATGTTGAGGTGGGGGGCAAAATCTGCCTCGCTCACCGCGTCGGTTGGCACCGGAACCGGGCTGGAATTGTCGAACTGCCAAAGCCAATGTTTGACATCGCCCTCCGTCACCTCGGCACCACCGGCTAAGCCCACCGTGTCGATGTGCAGATCCATCGCCGCCGGTGCCGCAAGCCGATAGACCACATCATGCGACACCACCGTACGGGAAAACACCCGGCCAAGATCAAAATGACCAACAAACCACGGCGAAATTTGCTGCAGACGGCTGACCAGCACCACGCAATCGCCCACCGCCAAATTGGGATAGACCAGCGTGATTACATCATTGCCGAAGAAGCTGCGCAGCGTGCCCTGGCCATAGCTTAAGTTGATGCTGGCAGCCTGATCCTTTGCCGATGGGTCATTGGCAACCACACCATCACGAGCCGCCCGGCGCGTCACCGCCGAGAGTATGTCGAGCTTTTCATATCCGCGGGTATAGGTGAGCTGGCGCTGCTGCAAAAGCTTGACGCCCGCCGCGTTCAAAGGCCGGTAAATCTCTTCGCGGGTTTCAACAAAGGTGCCGTCCGCCGCCAAAATGATGTCGACGTGATCCTTTACCACTTCATAGGGTGGGGTTTCGGCTGCAAAGGCCGTGTCCGACAGCCCTACTGCCATCGACACCGCCGTGGCCGTCAGCAACCACAACAGCGTCTTTCCTATGCGCATCGCATCGATACCGTTTGCCTGTAAGCGCGCGGATATAGAGCGCAAGAAGGAAAGATTCCATCACTCTGCTGGACGCACGCTGACATTTTTCGCCACGCCGACATTTCTGCCACGCATCATTCAAATGCGTACATTTTGGACCACGACACCAATCACACCCACAGCGCCCATCCCGACACAGAACAACCCGCGAGTGTTTCAAATATGTAATCTGGTCTAAACCCGTCTTACGGCTTAGGCGCTGTGGACTGTGGCGATACCGGGGAAACGGGTGGCGGCGTAACCGCAGGCGGATGTCTCCAGGCCACCACGACAAGCATTTGGCAAGCCGCCTCTGCGCCATTGAGCGTGCACTGCACCGTCTTGACTTTCTGGCGGACCATAACCTGCGACACCGTGTCGAGATCGACAAACCCTGAGGGTTTCACCATCTCGATCCCGGGCTCGCTTTGTCCGATCATATGCATCACGCGGAAGCCTGCATCGCCATGCTCGCCGCGATCCCATGCCCCGATCGGAAAATCGGACGGCTTAGCCTCAATCACGGTGACAAACTTGCGCAACATGTCGAGTGAGGCGTCTGCATTGCTATTGGAAATATCCCATACCACCTGGGCCTTCCACGGACAGCGTAGCGGCTTGCCGTCCCTCATGGCGGGCACGTAGTGCCAGTTTTGCATTACGGATTCCAGAGCGGCGGCATCAAGACGTAAAGAACCACTACTGACAGCGACGCTAGGCTCCGTCACCGCTCCAGTTTCGTCGATAACAAACGCGAGTACCGTTGTGCCCTCCTCGTGCAGGACCAGAGATAACGGTGGATAATCGCCAGCAACATGCGCATTGGCTGCGCGGGCAGGCACAAACCCGGCCCCACCACAACTCGACAACTCCGCAGCCGATGCCAGCACGCCCGAAGCAAAAAAAACGCCATCAGAACGGCCAAATGCCAAGTCTGCTTCATTTCTTATTTTCCTTGTTGGCCACAGCGAAATTGGCCAGCGGGCCGCCATCAGCCTGAACGATGATCTGACGGCGTAGCGTCTGTACCATTCTGGCCAGCTCCGGCTGCAGCGCCGTGTAATAGGCCTTGGTACAAAATGCCTCGCCATGATCTATCTTCAGGTCTATGTCGCGTTCCACGGTTTGGGTGTCAATCTTTCGATACGCTAGGAAGAGCGTGATATCCGGTGCCGTCACAGTCTGTGTCTCCGGAATGGAAACAAAACGTCCCTGTGGCGGCAGCGAGAGTGTGACCCTTTCGCGGATACGGCCAGAGGGGCAGACATAATCGGTGCTGCGGCTTGGCGGCAAGCCGCCGGTCAGCACGTCGAGCATACTGAGCGGCAAAAAAGCAAATCTGCTCGGCAAACCAGTCGGCCCCGACCAAGATAGAAAATTGGGAACTTTCAGCATTGTGCTAGTTTCATAGGGATCAGTCAAATTTCGTGGGGTCCCCCGCTCAATGGAGCCGGTGGCCCCCGGACCAAAATAAAACCGCAGAATATCGTCTTCCTTGGTCGAGGGGATCGACTGCATCGCCGCGCGCAACTGCATACCAAGACTACCCGTTGCCACCATGCGGCTGTGGCTGGTCAGCGTACCCGTGCTATCGATTGCCGCCATACCGTCCAGCATAAGCGTCGAGCTTTGCGACCGATTGACCGGAGTGCGTGCTAATATACCGGTATCAATGCGCAGCGCTGTTTTGCCGGCATCACTGTCTGGCAAAGTTCCGAAAGGGGAAAATTCGGCTGTTGAATCGGCGTACAGATCAAATTCAGGCAGATATGTAATGACATGGTCAAAATGTTGCGACGATGCAACCGGCGAGGCAAGATAGCCTGGCGCGCCACCACGGATCAGCACGGGGCTCGATGCGATATGTTTGGCGGCCAGCAAGGCTTCCAGCAAAGCAACATGGTCTTTGCAATCACCATACAGATTGGCCAGGACACTCACTGACGGATGCGGCGTGTATCCACCATCCGCCAGCACAATACCGACATAGGCAATATGGGTTGACACCCAGTCGTACAAAATCCGCGCCTGCTCGCGCTTGTTCTGAATACCTTTGGTCAGAGTATCAGCCAATGTCCTTATTTCGGCGTTCGGTACACTTTGGTCGGCAGAGCGTGTACGATACGCCGCCGCCAGCGCCTTGTAGCCGCCAAAACTGCTGACGAAGAGATGCGAGGAGAAATCTGTCGGAGCGACAGCATCATCCTCGACCAGCAGGGGACTGTCGTTACTATAGCGCCACTCCCGCCGCAGCTTGCCCGCGCCGCGCAGCACCGCCCCCGCCGTCATGCCGCCATCGTCTATAGTCAGAGACATACTTTCCGGTGCCGTGATCGAATAAACGATGTCCTTCTGCGCCACAGATCGGTCAAAGACAGCAGCGAAATCAAACACCCCCTCAAACCAGGGCCTGTCTTGCCATTTGAGCGTCGACAGCACAATACAGTCACCCACCTCAAGGTTGGGGAAGTAAACCGTCATCAGACGATGATCCTGAAACCCTTCCTGCGAGGCCTGTCCTAGACCTTTGAGTATGTTTTGCGTGGGGACATCGATCCGCCGCCCGTCAGCTTTCTGAGTATAGGCGGCACTCACTGTCAGGCGCTGAAATCCCTCGGTGAAGGAAATTCCCTGCGCATGCATTTTGCTGATGCCGTCCTGTGTCAGGATGCGGTAGCGAATTTCGCGCGTCTCAGTGTAGCGGCCGTCCGCCAACACCTCGATATCCGTATGATTAGAGACAATCTCATAGGGGGCGGCGCCCCCTGCCCAAGCGGCCATGCCAACACACAGCCACGCAAAAATCCACCGCATCCCCAGCCCCCCGAAACACTGTAACACGCCATACGGGTATAGTGGCAGAAAGGCCGCACAGGTAAAGATATACGATACACAAAAGAGAAAATAAAACGCCGCGCCCCGATAAGGATCGCGGCGTGCATCACCGTAAGAAAAATGGAAATATCTTAGCCCACCAGATTGCGCAACACATAGGGTAGAATGCCGCCATTCTGGAAATAGGCCATTTCGTCGGCGGTATCGATGCGCAGCGTCAGCGGCAGCGCGGCCTTTTTGCCATCGGCATAATGGATGGTGGCGGTCACCGTCATGCGGGGTTTCAGCTTACCGGTGAGCGGAATGTCGATCACCTCGGCCCCGGTCAGCTTATAGTCGCTGCGGCCCTTGCCGGGGGTAAAGGTCAGCGGCGCCACGCCCATCCCGACCAGATTGGAACGGTGAATACGTTCGAAACTTTCGGCAATCACCGCCCGCACGCCGAGCAGCTTGGGCCCCTTGCCGGCCCAGTCGCGCGACGAACCGCAGCCATATTCCTTGCCGCCAACCACCACCACCGGCACGCCAGAGGCTTCATAGCGCATCGCCGCGTCATAGATCGGCAGCGCATCGCCCGAAGGATAGTGAATGGTGTTGCCACCTTCCTTGCCGCCCATCATCTCGTTCCTGATGCGGATATTGGCGAAGGTGCCCCGCACCATGATCTCGTGATTGCCACGGCGCGAACCATAGGAGTTGAAATCCTTGGGCTCGATCCCCTTATCCTTGAGATAGACACCGGCAGGGGACGACACCTTGATCGCGCCAGCGGGCGAGATGTGATCGGTGGTGATGGAATCGCCAAACAGCGCCAGCACCCGCGCCCCGACAATGTCGGTCACCGGCACCGGCTTCTTGCCCATGCCTTCGAAATAGGGCGGATGCTTGACATAGGTCGAGGCCGCATCCCAGGCATAGGTCTCCCCCGCCGTGGTTTTGACCTTACGCCACAGCGCATCGCCGCTGAACACATCCTTGTAACGCGCCTTATAGGCCTTGGCGGTGACGCATTTGCCCACCACCGCCGCAATTTCCTGCGGGCTGGGCCAGATATCCTTCATATAGACCGGATAGCCCTTGCGATCATGACCGATCGGATCGGTGGTGAGGTCGACATTGACCGTACCGGCCAGGGCATAAGCCACCACCAAGAGCGGCGAGGCCAGATAATTGGCCCGCACCTGCGCATGGACGCGACCTTCAAAATTGCGGTTGCCCGACAGCACCGAACAGACCGCCAGATCATTTTCTGAAATCGCCTTGGCCACCGCATCCGGCAGCGGACCTGAATTGCCGATGCAGGTGGTGCAGCCATAACCGGCCAGATTAAAGCCCAGCTTGTCGAGATAGCTGTCCAGTCCCGAAGCGGCGAGATACTCGGTCACCACCTGACTGCCAGGGGCGAGCGAGGTCTTCACCCATGGCCGCACCTTGAGGCCGCGTTCAACGGCCTTTTTCGCCATCAAACCAGCGCCGATCATCACCGACGGATTCGAGGTGTTGGTGCAGGAGGTAATGGCGGCAATCACCACATCGCCATGGCCGAGGGTTTCTTTCATGCCCTCGAGCGGCACACGCTTGTCGGCTTCGTCACCCTTTTTATAGAGGTTGGTCAGCGCGCCTTCAAAAGCATCGGCCACGAAAGGCAGCGCCACCCGGTCCTGCGGGCGGGCTGGCCCCGCGATCGACGGTTCGACCGTCGACAGATCCAGCTCCAGCACAGCGGTGAATTTGGGCTCAGGATCGGACTTCTTGCGGAACAACCCTTGTGCCTTGGCGTATTTTTCGACCAGCGCAATGCGGTCATTCTTGCGCGCAGTCTTTTTCAAATAGGCAATGGTTTCGGCATCGACCGGGAAGAAGCCACAGGTCGCGCCATATTCCGGCGCCATATTGGCGATGGTGGCGCGATCTTCCAGCGACAGGGCATCCAGACCGGCACCGAAATATTCAACGAATTTGCCGACTACGCCGAATTTGCGCAAAATCTGCGTTACCGTCAGCACCAGATCTGTGGCGGTCACCCCGGGCTGCAACGCCCCGCTCAGCTTGAAGCCGACCACTTCGGGGATCAGCATGGAAATCGGCTGGCCCAGCATGGCGGCCTCGGCCTCGATGCCGCCGACACCCCAGCCCAGCACCGAAAGCCCGCCCACCATCACGGTGTGGCTGTCGGTGCCAACCAGCGTATCGGGATAGGCCACCGTGACCGGATTGCCCTTTTTGTCCTTTTCCTTGCGGGTCCAGACCACCTGCGACAGATATTCCAGATTGACCTGATGGCAGATGCCGGTGCCGGGGGGCACAACGCGGAAGCCCTTGAAAGCCTGCTGGCCCCAGCGCAGGAAGGCATAGCGTTCCTTGTTGCGGATATATTCGATGGCGACATTCTGTTTCAGCGCCGATTTGGTGCCGAATTGGTCGATCATCACCGAATGGTCAATCACCAGATCGACATCGATCAGCGGATTGATCTTCTGCGCCTTGCCACCCAGCACCTTCATGGCATCGCGCATCGCGGCCAGATCGACCACGGCCGGCACGCCGGTGAAATCCTGCATCAGCACACGGGCGGGACGAAAGGCGATCTCGTGATTGGACGTCCGCTTACGCGCCCAGGAAACCACCGCCTTGATGTCGGCGGCGGTGACGGAAACCCCGTCTTCATTGCGCAGCAGATTTTCGAGCAGAACTTTAAGCGAGAAAGGTAGCCGTGATACCCCGGCAAGCCCGTTCTTCTCGGCGGCTGCCAAGCTGTAATAGACATAGGATTTGCCTGCGACGGTCATCGTCCGCCGGGTTTTGTAGCTGTCGAGACTGGCCATAGCGCCCCTGCCCTAAATAAAATTCGTTGCCAGATGTAGCGCAAATTCAAGGCGTCTGCCAAGGCAAAGCCCCATTTCCGCCAACTTTCCGGCATTTCTCTTAAAGACCTGCTACGGCATGCTGCCGATTCTGGCGCAAGCGGTGGTGCCTGACATCACCCTGACACCCTGCCCGCAGCGCGCACCCACGGCCCGCCCCCCAAGGCGGCGCGACCAGCCGTTAGCCATGGCGGCTATTTTCCAAACAGCTGCTTAGACATAGCCACACAGCAATAAGGCTCGGCCGCCACACAAATGAGCATAAAAATGCCTGATTCCTTTTCCAGCTTGTCATTTGCCGTTAAGCCGGATGGAATGACCGAAAATGGGAGGCCCCCCAAGAGGCCAGCAGGGTGGGAAACAGCAGTGGTGTCAAACCGCTGCAGTGAGAGATTTCGCTATAATGCTAAGACGCAGGTTCGTCCTATTGCTGTGCGCCAGCTTTTGCTGTGCCAGCCTCTACGGAGGCTTGGCTGCGCCGGCATATGCCGAAATGAACGACCGGCTGTCGCAGCAGCATTTTGGCACGATCTCGTCAGGCGATTTTGTCGCCGGTGATTCTGTGCATTTCCAGCTGGCGCGCTATCACGGCGAATATCTGATGCGGGTAGCGGGCGATCCCGAAACCTATGTGCTGTATGCCGATTACGGCCCGCTGGGCGGGCGGGTGCTGCGCTATGATTCCGGGGCGACCGCCATTCAGGTCGCCGGCTGGGGGGCCATGACCCTCTATACCGACAACAAGCCCGACGGCCTGCCCGCCATGCGCACCGGCGACGCGCAAGGCATCGCACCACCGAATGTCACCTTTGCCCAGCTGATGGGCGCGGCAGACGATGAAGCCTCGCACATCGCCTATGTCAGCGGGGTGCGCATTTCGTTTAACGCAGACTGGAATGCCTATGCCGGCGATGCCAACTGGCGCAGCCTTGTCTACGATACGCTGGAAAATACCGCCCGCGGTATCATCCGGCTCGCCGCCAACCCGGCGGCGCGGGCAGCCTTTGCCCAGCGGGTTTCGGTGGTACGTCTTCAGCCCAGCCACAAACCGACCATCCAGCTTTCCGGACGCACGCTGATTGTGACCTTCAATCCGCAACAGGCTTTTATGGGCCGGGCCTCGTCACGCGCCATCGCCTTTGCCATGGGCAAGCTGTTACAGGCACCGGTTTCGAACTGACCTCCGTCACCCTTACGGCACTCTTACGGGCGATCAACAATCTCAAAACGCGAGAACTCGAACCCCGGGGCCACCGTGCAGCCGACCAGGCTGTAGCCACCCAGGCATCTGGCGCTTTGCCAGACGCCAGCGGGCACGACCTGTTGCGGGCGCTGACCGGCCGCCAGATCGCTGCCCAGAATGACGGTCTCTGAACCTGTGTCACGCTCGATGACCAGCTCGACCGGGGCACCATCGTAATGGTGCCAGACCTCGGCAGCATCAATACGGTGACGACGGGAAACCTCGCCCGCGCGCAGCAGAAAATAGATCGCCGTTGACCGCGCTCGGTTATCGGCCCCCGGTTCATCGCGGAAGGTTTCGCGAAACGCCCCGCCTTCGGGATGCGGCATCAGCTCGAGCAGATCGAGGATATAGTCGGCATCGGGATCGTGTTGCGGCTTGGGGGCGAGCGGCGATGGCGCCCCCGTGGCCATCACGGCGGCAATCCCCGCCGCCAGCGACACCGCATCGTCGAGTGCGTTATGCGGATGGCCCTGAAACGCCACCCCGGCCTTTGGGCCAACATCGCAGCCATGGCCTTTTCGCACATCAATACCCTGATCAAGGGCCCAGCCAATGATATTGGTGTAAGGCGGCAAGTTCGCATCGATGTCGTTGAGGCGGATATTCTGTGCCAGCACCAGATCATCGCGGCCATAAGCCAGCAGCGGCAGCCCGCCACAAAAGGTCGTAAACTGCCGATAGGCTTCGGCAAACGGTACGCCATGGGCGGTGATGTCGGCGTTGGTGATACCGATCACCTCTTCAAGGTAGGTCGACAACACCGGATTCACCCGCGGCCGCACCAGAAGATCGAAGCGCTCCAGCGGCATAAACCCGGCATCCACCCGCACCGCACCGATCTGGACAATTTCCTTGAATTCACCGGGGCGTAGCCAGCGCGCCGCCATAGAGCCTTCCCAGGCGGTAAACTCGACATCAAAAACCACCGCCGTGGCGCCCCGCCCTACGGTATTTTCAGGAGAAATCGTCATATAACACCTTAAAGCCTACCCGCCCGAATCACATAAGCCCTTATGGCCACAAACGGGCAGCGCTACCTAACCGATTCGGCTGTCGAAGGTCAGAGCCGATCTTGCCATAATCGGGCCACCCCATAGCGCATGGAATTAACCGCTTATCCCAGCCCCAGTTTGGCCTTGGCATCCTCAGACGAGGAGAAAACCAGACCGACAAATTCAAGGCCGATACCCGCCCCATGATGGCGGGCCACCCGCGCCGCCAGCGGGCCGACCAGCAAAAATTCCCCGACTGGCGGGCGCAAATCGGTTTTGAGCGACAGGCCACTGACGGATAAATCGGTTGCCTCGCACGGGGTGAGCTGGCCATCGCTGCGTACCAGCCGCACAATACCGGCCACGGCAATGCGTTCGTGGCGACGCAGGGTGGTATCGTCCACCACCCCCTTGTTGATGAACAAGGTCAGCTGTTCGGCGGTACGTTCACGTTTCTGCGGTGAGCTGGTGAAGCGCAGCGACAAATCCCCACCATCGACGCGGGCAATCACCCCTTCAAAACGGCCAAGACCATCAGCATAGAGCACAATCTTCTCATTCTGACTGAGGGCAAAACCGACCTGAACCCAGGCATCACCGGGCGACATCTCGACCACCGTGCAGGTGATCTCCTGCGATAAGGTGGGCAAAAACAATTTGCCCAGCTGCTCGATCCGCACCCGGCGGAACCGCCGCTGATCGGCTTGAATTCTGGTAATCACCTCCTGCGTGTCAGCCATCGCGGCTCCCCCCAACACCTTGATTCTCGTGCACTATCCTATGCCAGAATGCACATCCGACCAGCTTCACCGAACCGGTCCTAAAGCCGAGTTTACACGAAGCCGGTATTTTCAGAAATTTTATCCGCCCAAACTGACACTTAACCTTGCGCAGGCAAACCGGTATAGAGGGGGTGCGTTAGGCGCGCCGAACATTGTTGACAAATTTTCTCGGAGAATGTGGATGACCCAAGCCAGACAGTTTTGCTCCCCCCGGCGCGCCGGCATTTTAGCCCTGCTTTTAGGCGCCAGCCTGGCCTTGGGCGGCTGCCTTAACGCAACCCCGCTGGACGATTTGAACTATGTCAAACCGCAGGGTTCGGCCTTTAACATGGCGCTCTATCAAAACTATTCCTTTCTGGCACATTCCTTCGGTGATGTCGGTGCCGCCGCCCACAAGGTGTTCGATTACGACGCAGCCTGGTCGCTGAACAAAACTGAAAAGCCGATTGCGGATCTGGCCAACGGTTTTGCCAGCAAGGCCGTGATGGCCTCCAAGGACGAGTTTATCGACCCGGAACCGGCAACCGATCCGGCCTCGCACGAGATTCGCGACCGGATGCTGCGCGCCCTGGAATACGGCCGTGACGCCTTCCCGCGCGATGCAGCCCGCACCCAGACCGATTATGATTGCTGGATGCTGAACGCTGCGGTACCAGCGCAAAAGGCTGCCGCCGACCGTTGCCGCGCCTCGCTCGACAAGACATTGCCGCAGCTTGAAAGCGAAACCTCGGCCGCCGTAGCCGCCGCCGAAAAGGCCGCTGACGACGCCAAGGCGGCCCGTGAAGCCGCCCGTAAGCAAAATGGTGGGGATGGGGCTCAGTAACACTTTGCTGTTAGAATGAACCGGCTTTCGGGGGGAAGCCGGTTTTAAAGCCCTTTAACGCCAAGGATACCCCAGGATGAAGCAAATTGCCCCCCGCATTGTCGCCAGCCTTGTTGGTGTGATGGCGCTGTCGGTTATCACCGGTCTTGCCACCGCACAGGGCATCTATCCGGTCAAACGGATGGATTTTGATCTGTGGTGCACCGAAGAAATGCGCCTACCGTTCGAGCGTTGCGCCCAGCGGCTGACCGACGATTTGCAGAAATTTGACGATTACCGCGCCCTGATCGAGAAATACGACATCCGCCAGCAGCAGGATCGCCAGCGCCGCATGTTGCTCGAACATACCGTGCTCAACAACGACCCGGTCGATAACCCGGTCGGTAGCATGCAGCGCACCGACAAGACCACCCTGACCGGCGAATAATCTGCCTGCCGATTAGTGCGTTTTGCCCCTGTCCAGCAGCGTCAGTCTGGATGATTTCAGGAACGGCGTCAGCGCCATGCCAGCCAGAAAGCCGCCGATATGGGCCCACCAGGTCACACCGGGACTGTCGGGGGTGATGGTCGCAGCGCTTAAGAGCTGCATGGCGAACCAGGCACCCGCCACCCAGATTGCCCCGATCCGCACCGGATAAAGAATGATGCCGATCGGCACATAGATTTCGATCTGCCGCCGGGGATGCAGCAGCAGATAGGCCCCGAGCAAACCGGAAATGGCCCCCGACGCACCGACCATGGGAATGCCCGACGCGGGGTCCATGAAGGCCATGGTCATCGCCGCCACCACCCCAGAGACGAGATAGAACAGCACAAAGCGGGCGTGCCCCATCGCGGCTTCGATGCTTTTGCCGAAAACCCACAGATAGAGCATGTTGCCAACCAGGTGCCAGACACTGCCATGCAGAAACATGGCGGTAATGACAGTGGCCGGGGCCGACAGATGGGCGTCTTCCGGCGGCACATACTGGGGCGACATCAGACTTTTGGGAATAAAGCCATAAGCATCGAAGGCCTGGCTCATATTCAGACCAATGCGCTCTTCCCAGACATAGACCAACACACAGGCGATGAGGATCGCCCCGGTGCACAGAGGAACCACGCGGGCCACCGTTTGTTCGGGGGCGGGTTCGTCGGCCGGATGTTCATCTGGGCGCGAATTCATGGCTCTGTCGCTTAAGAAATAAGGTTTCCTGCCAGTCGGCTCTATGCGCGGTCATTATGGCCGATGTTTGGCCTCAGATACGGACACATGATGACGGCCATAATGAAGCAGCCCACGCCATTGCCCAAGCCCAATTCCAGCGGGGCCGAAACAAAGCTGTATCAAAATCAGGCGGATCATTTTTTTCACGGAACACCGCAGCCACGCGATTAAAGTTTACAGACTGTTATCAGGTTTGTTTCAAAATCACATATTGTGATTTTTACGTCAGCACCGCACACTCGCGCGTGGAAAG
This sequence comes from Micropepsis pineolensis, assembly GCF_055392125.1. NCBI lineage: Bacteria > Pseudomonadati > Pseudomonadota > Alphaproteobacteria > Micropepsales > Micropepsaceae > Micropepsis > Micropepsis pineolensis. The sequence continues at coordinate 928,095 of NZ_AP042408.1, read as the reverse complement.
GGACCGGCGATGAATATTCACGAATATCAAGCCAAAGCACTTTTACGCGAATACGGTGTTCCCCTTCTTCCCGGCGAAATCGCCAGCAGCGCTGACGCGGCGATGACCGCCGCCCGCAAGCTTGGCGGTCATGCCTGGGTGGTCAAAGCCCAGATCCATGCCGGTGGCCGCGGCAAAGGGGGCGGGGTCAAAATCGCCCGCACCATCGACGAGGTCGGCACCCTGACCGCCCGCATGATCGGCAAGCCACTTGTCACCGCACAGACCGGGGCCGAAGGGCGGATCGTGCATCAGGTCTATATCGAGCAGACCACCGACATCGAACGCGAATTGTATTTGTCATTGCTGATTGACAGCGGCACGGCACGCATCACCTTTCTGGTTTCGCCCGACGGCGGCATGGATATTGAGAAGCAGGGCCATGGCCGGATACGCAGCTTCTCGATTGATCCGGCCATCGGCTACAGCCCGCATATCGGGCGCAAGATCATCGCCGTGCTGGGTTTGAAAAATTATGCCGCCCATCAGGGCATGACACTGGTCGAGCGGCTGTACGATGCCTTCATCGCCAAGGATATGAGCCTGCTTGAGATCAACCCGCTGGTCCAGAGCAAGGATGGCGAATTGTTCCTGCTCGATGCCAAGATCTCCTTCGACGACAACGCGCTATTCCGCCACCCCGAAGTGCAGGCATTACGCGATCCGACCGAAGAAGAACCCACCGAAACCGAAGCTGCCGCCGCCGGACTGTCCTACATCAAGTTACACGGCAATATCGGCTGCATGGTCAATGGTGCCGGCCTTGCCATGGCGACGATGGACATCATCAAGCATTATGGCGGGGAACCTGCCAATTTTCTCGATGTCGGCGGCGGGGCCACCCGCGAACAGGTGACCAAGGCCTTCCGCCTGATCCTGGCCGACCATCAGGTCAAAGGCATTCTGGTCAACATTTTCGGCGGGATCATGAAATGCGATATCATTGCCGAAGGTGTTATCGCCGCGGCTAGGGAAATCCAGCTTCAGGTGCCTGTCGTAGTGCGTCTGGCGGGAACCAATGTCGATAAAGGCAAGGCAACGCTGGCCGCATCCGGCCTGTCGCTGATTGCCGCCGATGATCTGGCCGATGCGGCCCGTAAAATCGTTGCGGCGGTTGGCCCCGCCGCCCACGGCTGAAGGAAGCACGCGATGTCGATCCTTGTAGACCGCAACACCCGCCTGATCTGCCAGGGCTTTACTGGCAAACAGGGCACCTTTCATTCCGAACAGGCCATTGCCTATGGCACCACGTTAGTGGGCGGGGTGGCCCCGGGCCGCGATGGCAGCCGCCATCTTGATCTGCCGGTATTCGATACCGTGATCGAAGCCCGCGAGACCACCGGTGCCAACGCCACCATGATCTATGTGCCGCCGCCATCGGCCGCCGACGCCATTTTGGAAGCGATTGATGCCGAGATTGAGCTGATCGTCTGCATCACCGAGGGAATACCGGTGCTGGATATGGTCAAGGTCAAGCGGGCGCTGTCCGGCACCCGCTCGCGCCTGATCGGGCCTAACTGCCCCGGTGTGATCACACCGGACGAATGCAAGATCGGCATAATGCCGGGCTATATCCACAAACGCGGCTCGGTCGGTATCGTCTCGCGTTCCGGCACACTGACCTATGAAGCGGTGGCACAGACATCCGCCGTCGGCATGGGCCAGTCGAGCTGTGTCGGCATTGGCGGGGACCCGGTCAAAGGCAGCGATTTTGTCGATATTCTCGAGATGTTTCTGGCCGACGAGGAAACCGAAAGCATCGTGCTGATCGGGGAAATCGGCGGGGCGGGCGAAGAGGACGCGGCAGACTTTCTTAAAGCCTCGCGCCATCGCAAACCGGTGGTCGGCTTTATCGCCGGGGCGACCGCCCCCAAGGGCCGCCGCATGGGTCATGCCGGGGCGGTCATTTCGGGCGGCCGGGGCGACGCCGCCGCCAAGATCGAGGCGCTGCGTTCTGCTGGCGTGGTCATTGCCCCCAGCCCGGCGGAAATCGGCTCGACCCTGTCCAACCGGCTGGCGAACTAAGCGTCTTATTTATGGAACTGGCGCAGGCATTGCTGGACCGGCAGCTCGAAATAGCGCCAGACCAACGCACCCAGTGCGATCAGCACGACATAAAACGCAATCAGCGTCAGATCATGCTCGAATACACTGGTGCCAAGGCCAGAATGCAGCACAATCAGCGCCACGACGATCTGCAAGGGAAAATGCAGCATATAAGTGGCGTAGGAAATATCGCCGAACCGCGACAGGAAACGATAAAGCCCCCCGATGCGCCCACTGTTCAGCACACTTTCATGCAGCGCCAGCGCGATGATACTCGCCGGCACCACCGTGAAAACATAGAGCTGATGGAAGATGCCTGAACTGTATTCGGCATAAAAATCATCGGCCCCCAGATAATCGGTCAGCGCTTCGGCCCAGATGTACAAGGGATGACGACCGACCTCGGTCAGCGTCGCCAGCCATAACAACAGCGTAAGCCAGATGCAGCCCCATGCCCAGCGCGCTGCGTCTTTTCGTGCCATCACCCACCGCACGATGAAAAAGCACACCCCGCCCAGAAAGAACCCGACCATGCCGCGCGCAATGCATTCGTTCCACGGGTAGAGCGCAACGCCTACCGCCGCGACACTTAAAGCGGTTTTCGGGCCGCAAAGGCCCCGTCGGCACAGCACAAAGAACAGCACATAAAGCCCGGCTTCGACCGACACCGTCCATGCCGGGCCGTTGAAGGTCTGCTCGATGGTCGGCGGCAGCCATTGCTGCGCTAACAGCAGACTGGCACCAAAACGCTGCCAGCTGTCGGCGGGAAAAACAAAATGCCCACCGGTCCGGGCATGAAACGCCGCTTGCAGCACCACGACCAGCAACAAAGACAGGATATGCAGCGGATAAAGCCGCGACAGCCGCTTCCAAGCAAAGGCTGTGGCGGGAATTTTGCCCGCCGCAACCTTTTCGGCATAGAGCCAGAAGAAGACATAGCCAGACAGGGCAAAGAAGATATCCACCGCAGCCCAGCCCTGCAAATAGAGCGGCCACAGCATTTGAAAGAAGGGTTCGGCCTCGTAATGCCAGCCCTTCAGCCACACCCCGGAGATGTCATAGAAATGCTGCCAGTGCCAGATCACAACCGCCAGCGCCGCCACGCCGCGAAGCGCATCCAGCCCGTACAGACGTTTCATATCCCCTCACACAACAACACGGCGAAAGGCATCCCTTCCGCCGTGCCCCATTCTGTCCATCCTGGCTTATAAAGCCGATTTTTCGCTCATCTCAAGCTTGGCCAGTTCGACCTGCGCCCGAAGCTCGATCTCGTCCAGCACGCCCTGAAGCTGGGGATCAGCGAAGCCGTCCTGACGCTGCGATACCGCCTGCGCCAGCTTGGACAAGGTCTCGCGCGGGATACCGCCAGAAAGCAGCCCATCGCGGATCTGGTCCAGCATGTCGAGCAGATCCTGCCCCCGCTTCAGACCACGCGAACGGCCTTGCGTGGCGTCTTCCATCTCCTGCAGCGCTAAAATGGAATCCAGTGCCGTCAGCGGCGAAGATCCCGACATCGGCTGCGCCTGAGGCTCGCTAGCCTCAGAAAGGCTGAAGGTACTACCCGACGATCCCGATTTGGCCGCAGCACGGCGCATCACCGCACGATCGACGTTGCTGGTACCCTTAATTTCCATCGCCATCCCGATAGCACTCCGACCGATCGCGCCAAGCTTACTTTAAGAATCACTGTCGGCGATTATTACCTGCGCTGATTAATAAGACATTTTTTGCAAGGCGCGGCTTGCGAACCAGTTCCATTTTACCAGTCAGATGACATTAAAAGCAAATTGGCCTGTCCACTGACAACTTGTTAACCTTTCTGTACGAATTCAGCACAACCAGAGCAATATAAAATCTATCATACACCATCTACGGATTATTCACGTATTGCGCGCATTGTATTCAATTCGTCAACCGCTTAGGTGGTCCAAATGATGGTTAAATCCTACACCCATGCCGTGGGTGACAGCCGAGACATCCACCCCAATCTGTTGCGACTGGCGCAGCATTTTACCCGGCACACGAAGCAGGGCTTCATGCCCAAGCGCGACACCTTTCAACAGGATGAACTGTCCTGGCTCTACGGCTATTACTATGTCGTCGATGTGCTTGAGGACGGGCGCGATTATCGCTTCGGTTATTGCGGCCATTGCTGGCAGCTGTTTTATGGCATGGACCTGACGGGCGAACGCTTAAGCGAAGTGGAATCCTATCCGCACCTCAAAGGTCGCCGCGCGGACTATGACGCCGTGATCCATGCCAGACATCCCGCCTATGCCATCGGCATTCTGCAATGGCCCGGTGGCAGCCAGGCCCATTTCCACCGCATCATCATTCCCTTTGCCAACGAGCATGGCGCACCTACCATGTTGCTGGTCGCCGCCCAAAGCGAGATTGCCCCCTCGCAGTTGCTTGAAAACAAAGTGCATGGCAACCCACGCATCCTGGTTGAGGAGCAAGGCTGGTCCAGTGCCATTCAGTCCCAGCTGAGCAGCGATAATATCGCCATGCGCCCGATGTAGGCGGCCTCCAGACAGCGTTTGTCGCTGCACAGGTTGCGCTGACCGGTGATCCATTGACGCTGATCGTCGGCCAGCGCGGCTTCATCCGCCACCGCATCAAGGGCGCGATCAAGACGCAACATCATGGTGGCTTGCTGATGCCGCAAATGGGCATCAGCACAGATCAGGCGTTCGGCCTCCTCTGCGGGATGCTTGCAGTTCAGCGTCAATGCCGATGGTAACGCCGGTCGTGGCCGGGGCTGAGGATCGACGTCGGGCAGATCGGGTGCCGCAGCGGTAGCAAGCACGTCTCGTGGCCGCGGCCCGACCGATGGTGCATTGGCGCTGTCGGGTTTACCCCCTGCCGATCTGCGGCTAGCGGCGATAACAAAACGCGCATTAACCTCACGGGCATCCTGCACCAACGCCGACTGCGCCATAGCGCGGGCGGCGGGAATCTCGCCATCCTCCCACAATAACCGGGCTTTCAACCCGAGGAGCCAGGGCTTCTGCCCACCCAATGCCAGCGCCACATCACAGTCATGGCGGGCCTCCAGCGAGTTGCCCTGACGATAATTGGCCAAGGCCCGCGCTGCGAAATAGCGCGGGGCATGGGGGTTGCGCAAAATGGCTGCCGAGCAATAGCTTTGCGCCACGGTATTGCGGCGCTTAGCCAGATAACTTTCACAAATCAGACCGTAAGCCAGATCGATATTGCCAGCTTTGGGATAGTGTTTCATAATATCCGACAAGGTCGCAATCGCGTCATCATAGCAACCAGCGCGGTTGGCCTGATCGGCACCCAGCGCCATGGCCCACAGATCATCCGCCGCCGCAGCCCGTGTTACCAGCAGCGAGACGGCAATACTGGCGCAGATACAAACGCAACGCACGCTCCGCATACGGATTCCCCCTTCGTTCAGCTGGGGATTTTAGTCCCTGCGGCACCGGCCACGCAAGCGCCACCGCCGCCTGCAAGCCCCCCCCCGCAACGCGCTGCGACCTTTTTACTGCCCACCATGCAATATTGTGTTTTGCACCACAGCTGCGCGAAAACTAGTCTCTCACGGACTCAATTTCGTATAGGAATGGTTCATGGCAAACCGGGGTCCGGCCCCGGCATCCTTTAGCAGGAGAGTGATATGGCCTTCAGCACAGCAAGTTTTATCGATGACGCGGCCATCATGGCTGCCCTTGCAGAAGGCAAGAAACGCGTCTCGAATAACGAGGCCGAGGCTATCATCAAAAAAGCCGCGCTGGCAGACGGGTTGAACCTATCCGAGGTGGCCGTACTGCTCAATGTCGAAGACCCCGATCTGATCCAGGAAATCTATAAGACCTCCATCGCCATTAAACAGGCGATCTATGGTAATCGTCTGGTGCTGTTCGCCCCGCTGTATGTCAGCGACTATTGTATCAACCGCTGTGTCTATTGTGGCTATGGCGCCGGGCATACATTCAAGCGCCGCCGACTTAGTGCCGAGGAGATCAAGGAGGAGACCCGCATTCTCCTGGAGATGGGCCATAAGCGCATCGCCATGGAAGCCGGCGAAGATCCCGAAAACTGCCCGATAGACTATGTGCTGGATGCGATCAGCGCGGTCTATTCCGTTGATGTCAAGAAAAGCAATATCCGGCGCATCAATATCAATATCGCTGCCACCACGATTGAAGAATACGCCCTGCTGCACAAGGCTGAGGTTGGTACCTATATCCTGTTCCAGGAAACCTATCATCGCCCGACCTATGCCCGCGTCCACCCGATGGGGCCCAAACATGATTTCGACTGGCACACCACGGCGTTTGATCGCGCTATGGAAGGCGGCATCGATGATGTCGGTGCCGGTGTATTGTTCGGGCTATACGATCATAAATATGAAATGCTGGCCTTGTTGCAGCACGCCTTGCATCTGGAAGCCGAGTATGGGGTTGGTCCACACACCATTTCGGTGCCGCGCATTCGCCCCGCCGGTGGCATCAACCTCGACAGCTTCCCCTATCTGGTATCGGACGAGGAATTCAAAAAGCTGATCGCTATCATCCGCCTGGCGGTACCCTATACCGGCATGATCATCTCGACACGCGAGCGTCAGGAATTCCGTGACGACATCCTGCGCATTGGCATTTCACAATTGTCGGGTGGCTCCTGCACCGGCGTCGGCGGTTATTATGACGAGATCAAAAAACGTGACCCGACCCAACCACCCCAGTTCAAGGTAAATGACGAACGGTCGCTGGACGAAGTGATCCAGTCAATTTGTGAGGCGGGTTTCCTGCCGTCGTTCTGCACCGCCTGTTACCGCAACGGACGCACCGGGGATCGTTTTATGTCGCTGGCCAAGGTGGGCGAAATCCAGAATCTGTGTCAGCCCAACGCCATCATGACCTTCAAGGAATATCTGGAGGATTTCGCCTCGCCGAAAACGCGCGAGATTGGCGCCAAGGTCATCGCCACGTATCTCAAACAGATTCCCAATCCGAAGCTGCAACGCAAAACCGCCGAGCGGCTCGAACTGATTCAGACCGGCACCCGCGATCTGGCGTTTTGAAGCCGCAGGCCTTCATACACGATCAGCCCGCGGCTTCCACCTTACGTATCGGCGCATACACTTCTGTCAGCAAATCTTCTGGTGACGTTTTGCGTGGATTGTTGAGATAGAATTCCAGCGTTGGGCCATCGCGTTTTTCGTAGCCTGAATCCGGCAGCCACTGCCCGTAGAGCGCCGCATAAACCTTGCCGACGTCGTTATACGGCCCCTTGTGCATCAGGGTGGCGTAATCGCCACCCTCGAACATTCTGGCGCGGATACCCTTGCCGGGCCGGGAATTGGAGCTGATTTTCACACAGGCGTCGTAGCGAATTTTCGCCGGATCGGTCACCGCCGGGTCATCATAGGCGATGCCGAAACATCTCGGATTACGCCCACTAAAAAGTATGCGGACGAAAAACGCATTATACAAAACGCCCCAGGCTTGCCAGACCTCGTCATAGGGGCCGACATGGGTGACATAAGCGATCCGCATCGGTTCAAGATGCTTGATGCAAACATCCATGACCGGCTCCGGTTGATTGCGAAAACATCCCTGACACGCATCGACGTTTCATCGTTTCGTCTATTATGTCCGCGAAACACAGTATGAAAGTTATAGGGCGAAAAACAAGCCATTCCGCCCGTTTGGCGAGCGACAAATGCTATGTCGATTTGCGTACCGGGGCGTATATTTCAGTCAGTAAATCCTCTCGAGCGGTTTTCCGGGGATCGTTGAGATAAAATTCCAGCGCTGGAGCATCGCGCATTTCGTAACCAGAATGCGGTAGCCATTGACCGTAGAGTGCCGCATACATTTTACCGACCTCATTATACGGTCCTTTGTGAACAGTGACGGCGTAATCACCACCGTCAAGCGTTCTGGCACCGACACCCTTACCGGGGCGGTATTTTTCACTGACTTTAACGCAGGCGTCGTAGCGAATTTTCGCCGGGTCGGTAACATCCGGATCATCATAGACGATGCCGAAACACTTAGGCTTACGTCCACCGATCAGCATACGGAAGAACAAGGCTTTATAGAGAGCCCCCCAGGCCTGACCGACCTCATCGTAAGGGCCGACGTGGGAGACATATGCAATCCGCACAGGATCAATATGCTTGATGGAAACGTCCATAACGGGTTCCTTTTGGCTGAGAAGATGCGAAACAACACCGCATTTCTCATAATGGACGCCTGACGGAGCCTCGATGCCTGTGCCACCGGCCTGCGTGCGATAGGCACTGGGGCTAAGCCCGAATGCCGCCCGGAAAGCACGCGTGAATGCCTCGTGACTTTCGTAACCGGCATCAAAGGCAATGTTCGTCACCGGCACAGCATCAGAAGCGAGCTGAAGCGCCGCCCTCTCCAGTCTGAGACGGCGGACATACTCTTTCAGTGTTTCGCCCATCATGCCCGTAAACACACGATGAAAGTGATACGGGGAAAAACAAGCCATCTTCGCCAATTCGTCCAAAGGTAAAGTGTTGTCGAGATGCGTACCGATATAGTTAAGTACAACCAGCAGGCGTCGTTCATACGAGACGAATGTCTTGTCTTTCATGGCCACGACCTTAGGACAGAGCGATCAGGACGCGCTTGATCGTTTTTGCGCAAAACGCTTCTTCAGTTTAAAATTACGGGGCAGGAACCGTGCTTTGCGTGAACGGATTAAACCGCATTTCAGCCAGCGCTGCCCAGGCAGTAGCACCCAGATGGGGAATGGGGAAAAACTCGCGCCGCACCGAAGGATCAGCGGCAAGCTGAAAACCGGTGGCAAGATTTTTATCGGCGGCCCGATAGAAGCCCGCCCGGTCGTGGCGCTTCTCGACCGCCGTCAGTAACCGGCGATAGGCGACCATATTCCCCGCATTGGCCATGAACAGCGCCGCCTGCGCGGTGCCTTCGGTCCACACCCCCCTGGCCGCACCATAGGCATAGCCATCCAGCGCCGCAAAGCGGTGCACATCGGCCCGGTGCGCCCCGGCAATGGCCAGAACCGGCCAGAGCTGGGCATCCAGCGCCGGGGTTATGTCGCGCTTCTTCTGATCGCTACCCGCATCATACCGCTTAAGGGCCGGGTTCCACATTGCCGCCACGAAACCTTCGGCCCGGCGGCTGGCGACCTGCCATCTGGCATCACCGGTACGCAGAGCAAGCAACCGGAAAGCCGCGGCCAGATCGGTATTATGCTCGACCGATTTCCAGGTCAGTTTCTGCGGGGTGGGCTCGAAGCCCTGAAAACCGCCGGTAAAGCCTTCGCCATCCCAGCGCTCGGCCAGCCAGCCCGCCAGCCGTTCCGCACCCTGCAGGTAGCGCCGGTCACCGCGTTTACTTTCGGCCCCCGCGCAGTCGAGCGCCAGTAACGCCAGCATGGCCCAGGCCAGATTACCGCTGTCGGATGCGGTCTGATAGCCATCCTCGACCCACTTGTTCTGGCCTTTGTCCCACCAGCCCGACGGCTTTACCGGCCCCGGGGCTACCCCCCCGGCAGCATAGGCGTTGCGCAGGCGACCATCATGCCAGAAGGGGTCACGCTCCAGCGCCGCCAGCAGCCCATCACCGATCCGGCGCGCCGCATCCGGTGCGCCGCACCCCTTTAGTGCAATCACCGCCGCCGCATTATCATAGAGAAAAGCCGTATCTTGCAGCGGGCCATCCTTCACCGTGGGATAGCTGGCCAGAAACAGTGGCCCAGCCCCCGGCACCGCCGCTGCCGCACGCTCCAGATCGGCACAGGCAGGCTGTAGCGGCGCCGCAGCCGCCGCCCCTGCGATTCCGCCGCAGATTGCCAGCACGACCACAGCCACTGCCAGCACGCGCCCGGCGCCAGGGTATCTCATTGCTGCCAATAGATTTTCTCCTGTTTGGCAGATTATAGCACGAACGAATACGGCCATCAGCCCCGCTTCACCCTTAAAACTGCGACCGCGTCGACCTTGACTCAAATAGGGTTTTATGAGATTTGAAAATGAGAACCCTTCTCAAAAGGCGTGCAGATTATGAAAGGTGATTTTCCGGTGGAAGTATCCGTCTCCAGCAAGCCGCTCGGCAAGGCTGAAAGGGGCTTTCACGGCAGGATCGCTGCGGTCATGCCCATCGCGGGCAGCACTAGCCTGCCGCCGGAAGAACTGGAACGCCGCCTGATCGAGCTAGGCTTTGTCGAAGGCGCATCGGTGGAAATTCTGCATGAAGGCCTGATTGGCCACGACCCCATTGCCGTGCGGGTGGATGGGGCTACCATTGCCCTGCGTCGGCGCGAGGCTATGTCGATTCTGGTTCAGTAACACGCCGTGATGGATTGTAAGCGCAGATGATGGATTACACGCGCACGGGTCGCATTGCTCTGGTTGGCACCCCGAATTGCGGCAAGACCTCGTTGTTTAACGCGCTGACCGGCAGCCGCCAAAGGGTCGGCAATTACCCCGGCGTTACCGTCGAGCGTAAAACTGGCCGTTTCCGCACCCCCGAGGGGCGAATTTTCCGCGTCATCGACCTGCCCGGCACCTATTCCTTACGCGCCCGCAGCCCGGACGAAGTCATCACCCGCGATGTCGTGCTCGGTCGCATGGAAGGTCCGAACCCCGAAATACTGATGTGCGTCGCCGACGCCACCAATCTGCGTCTGGCCTTACGACTGGTGCTGGAACTAAAGCATACCGGAACACCGCTTTTGCTGGTGCTCAACATGGCCGATATCGCCAAAAAACGCGGCTTCGAAATTGACATCCCCGCCATGGAAAAGGCCCTTGGCCTGCCGGTTACCACGGCGGTGGCGGTACGTTCGGGCGGGTTGTGCGATATGCTGGCCAAGCTCGACGCCTTCTGTAACACCGAGCCCAAGAAACAGGACACCAGCTGGTCCACCCCGTCGGGGGCCGAACTGCGTACCTTGCAGCGCGAAGCCGACACCATCATCCGTGCCGCGGTTAAACACCCGCAATCACGCGATGGACTGACGGAGAAGCTCGATACCGTTCTGCTGCACCCGGTATTCGGCATGATCGCACTGTTCGTGCTGATGTTCCTGATGTTTCAGGCGGTATTCGTCTGGGCCCAACCGGCCATGGATCTGATCGATGGCGGCTTTGGCGCACTGGGCGATCTGGCCCGCCAACACCTGCCAGCCGGTCTGTTCCAAAGCTTTATCACCGACGGTATCATTGCCGGCGTCGGTTCGGTGGTGGTGTTCCTGCCGCAGATTCTGATCCTGTTTTTCTTCATCCTGCTCTTGGAAGATTTCGGCTATATGGCGCGGGCGGCCTTTTTGATGGACCGCATCATGGGCGGCGCAGGCCTGCATGGCCGTGCCTTCATTCCGCTGTTGTCGAGTTTTGCCTGCGCCATTCCCGGCATCATGGCGGCACGCGTCATCGATCAGCCACGCGACCGGTTGACCACGATTTTGGTTGCCCCGCTGATGACCTGTTCGGCGCGCATTCCGGTCTATACCCTGATCATCTCGGCCTTCATTCCGCCCAGGCTGATCTGGGGCTGGGCCAATTTACAAGGTCTGGTGATGTTCGGGCTGTATGCCGCCGGGATTATCAGTGCACTGATGGTTTCCTTCGTCGCCAAAAAATTCGTCTGGCGCGGACAACCGAGCCCCCCCTTCATGCTCGAGCTGCCCGACTACAAGCTGCCCCAGGCCAAGGGCCTGCTGCTTGGTCTGTGGCAACGCGCCAAAGCCTTCCTGACCCGCGCTGGCACGACGATTTTTGCCATCATGGTCCTGATTTGGTTTCTGGCCAGCTTCCCGGCGGCCCCGGCAGGTGCCCACGATCCGGCGATCAATTATAGCTTTGCCGCCATGCTGGGCCGCCTGTTCGAGCCACTGCTTGCACCTGTCGGCTTCAATTGGCAGATCGCCATGGCGCTGGTACCCGGGATGGCGGCACGCGAAGTGGCGGTAGCGGCACTTGGCACGGTCTATTCAATTTCAGGCACCGGCGATGGCAATGTCGCCAGCCTGCTCGCCGGACAATGGTCGCTGGCCACCGCACTGGCCTTTCTGGTCTGGTACATCTTCGCACCGCAATGTGCCTCGACCCTGGCGGTGATCCGGCGCGAAACCGGCAGTAACAAATGGATGATCGTCAGCTTCACGTACATGCTGGCGCTGGCCTACGCCGGGGCTTTCATCACCTATCATGTAGCACGCTACTTTGGGGCATAGCGCCTAACAAACTGGCGATAGCCGATTTCCTTCGGATGCGAAAAGGGGGGCACTGACCGGCTCCCCTTTTCGTCTTGGGGCAGCTGATAACCGATTGCTAAGCATGTTTATAAAGGACTGAATTTACTGTGCCAGATGTAGACAAGACCCGTTTTTTTCCGGGTTTATTTACATCCCCCTCGCAAAATTCGTTACCAACAATCTGATACCCCGCCGGAGTGAGCAGGTTGTGACTGACCGTTCTGGAGGCGTTATGAATAAGCTTTTTCGCTTACGCACCGTTACCGCCAAAGCCGGCGCACTGGTAGCAATACTCATTATCCTGAACATAGCGGCGTGCGTTGCCTTTTTGCTTGAACATTATGGTCAAATCCTTGGCGAAAAGCGGCTGTTACAGAACCTCAAAGCCGCCGAAGTGATCGTCAATCCTGATGACGAAGCCTATGGCATCCGTGATGGTAAGCTATATGTCGGCAACCATCTGCTGAACGGTGATAATTCCATTCCGGACCGCATCGGAAAGATCTTCAACGGAACGGCCTCGGTTGTTCAGGATGACGTCCGCGTCTCGACTAATGTACGCCGTGCCGATAAATCGCGTGCGCTTGGTGTAAAGCTGCAGCCCAACATCTCTGAAGCCGTACTGCGACAGGGAAAAACCTTTACTGGCAGGGTCGTCACGGCTGGGGTGCCGGTCATCGTCGCCTTTTCACCACTGAAAGATAAACAAGGCACCGTTGTTGGTGCGCTAGGGGTAGGCTTCAAGCAGGCGAAGTTCGACGAAACCCAGAACGACGCCATTATGGCGGCGGGCATTTTTACCGGGATTCTTGCTATTATTAGCGTCATCGTCGGCTTTCTTGCCTTCCGCCAGCTGCTGTCACCATTCCGTACACTGAGCGCGGTGATGGACGAGACCAAGGCAGGCAAATACAGCGAAGATATCCCCGGGACCGAGCGCGGCGATGAATTCGGGGCCTTGGCCCGGGTTATTCTCGACTTTAATCGGGCGATGAAGACCCAGCTGCGTGAGCGCGAAGCCGCCCGCGAAGCCGAGATCAAAGCCGCCGAAGAACAAAAAGCTGCCGAAGAGGAAACCAAACACCAAAGCGAACAGCTGGTGGTTTCGACCTTTGGCGCAGGACTGAAAGCGCTGGCCGTTGGCAACCTGGCCTATCGGCTGGAAGGGGAACTGCCCACGGTCTATCGCGCGCTGCAAAGTGACTTTAACAGCGCCATTTCAACCTTTGAACAAAATCAGCGTGAACGTGAGGAGGCCGCCCGGCGGCAAATCGAGACCGACCGCGCTGCCGCAAAGGCAAAAGAAGAGGCCATGCGGGCGTCTGAAACCGCCGCGATGGAGATGGTGGTATCGTCCTTCGGCAGCAGCATTAAAATGCTGGCCGCGCGCGATCTGACCCATCATGTCAATGCGGAGCTGCCCGAAGGCTATCGCGGACTGCAAAACGATTTCAACACCGCCCTGACCCAGCTGACCCAATCGATGAAAGAAATTGGCATCCGGTCTTCCGAAATTGCCCGTGGCACTAAAGAGCTGAGCGATGCCTCGCATGAGATGGCCCAGCGCACCGAACGGCAGGCGGCGACGCTGGCCGAAACCGCGGCGGCGATGGAGGAAGTCACCTCCAACGTCAGCAAGTCAGCCGAGAACGCCAATGCCGCCAGCAAATCGGCCGCCAACGCCCATAGCGGTGCCGAGCGCGGCAATGCCGTGGCCAAAAGCACCATGGATGCGATGCAGAACATCGCCAAATCTTCCGGCGAAATTACTCAGATTATCGGTGTGATCAACGAGATCGCGTTCCAGACCAACCTGCTCGCCCTCAACGCGGGTGTTGAAGCGGCGCGCGCAGGTGAAGCGGGGAAGGGCTTTGCCGTGGTTGCCACCGAAGTGCGCTCGCTGGCCGGTCGTTCTGCCGAAGCTGCCAAGGAAATCAAAACGCTGATTCTGGCCAGCGAGGCGCAGGTCGAAACCGGTGTGAAGCTGGTTGAAGAATGTGGCCAGTCCTTAGGCAGCATTCTCACCGATGTCGCCAACATCAACACGCTGATGTCGGCCATCGCCGCGGCACAGAAAGAGCAGGCCAACACACTGGGCGAGATCAACACGGCCATCGGCAATCTTGACCACACCACCCAGCAGAACGCCGCCATGTCTGAACAAAGCAACGCGGCCACCACCGCCATGGCCGACAATGCCAACAATCTGGCTGGCCTGATCGGTGCGTTTAAAACCGGGAACGGCTAAACCCGTCACGGCGTCAGTGCCTCAAGGTCACAAGTTCCAGCGGCCAAACGAAAACGGGGGGCAATGCCCCCCGTTTTCATAGCGCCATAACGCAGCATTTTATGGCATCGACGAAGCGTAAACCTCGCCATCCAGCACCACCGCAACCGCATGAACCGTAGCCGCAATGCGAACCGCCGCCTGAACCTGTTCGGCGGAAAGACCGGACTTGCGCACCACCATTTCATGACTGTCGACACAAATACTGCAGCCGTTAATTGCAGAAACTGCCAGACACCACAGCTCGAAATCGACCTTTTCAACACCGGGCTGGCCGATGATGTTCATGCGCAGCCGTGCTGGCATCGATTGATACTCGGTGTTACTGGAAAGATGGAGGAAGCGGTAATAGATGTTGTTCATACCCATGATGGCGGCTGCGGCCCGCGCGGCTTTCAGTGCCTCGTCAGAAATCAGTGGGGCGAATTCTTCGAATATCGCCGCGATGGTCTCGCCATTGCGGGCGGCCAGTGCAGCGGCCAGAAAACAGCCAGCCTTTTGCTGATCCGACAGCACCGTCTCGCCCGCCAGGGTGGACAGGTTCAGCTTCAGGTCTTTGGCATAATCCGGCAGGCGATCTTTCAAGGCATCCAGGGGCATTTCTCGCTCCATCTAGAAAAGACAACCCCCACCCTTAGAGGGGAAAGGGTGGGGGCTGCCACTGGCCTCACGGGGGGGTGAGGCGCCGCCGGATTGCTTGGAGGGGGAGACCGGCGGGTAGGAACAGGTATCAGGCGTCGATATAGGCATCCCCCTTCTGCCAGTTGCAGGGGCACAACTCATCGGTTTGCAAGGCGTCAAGCACGCGTAAAACCTCGAGCGGATTGCGCCCGACGCTCATATCGGTGACGTAGACGAAGCGGATAATGTCATCCGGATCGACCACGAAGGTGGCACGCTTGGCCACGCCCTTGTTTTTGTCGAGCACACCCAGCGCTTCGGACAGTTCGCGCTTGATATCCGACAACATCGGAAAGGGCAGATCCTTGAGATCTTTATGGTTCTGGCGCCAGGCAAGATGGACATAGTCGCTGTCGACCGAGAAGCCATAGATCACGGTATCGCGCTCGGCGAATTCGGCATTCACTTTGGCGAAACCGGCAATTTCGGTTGGGCAAACGAAAGTGAAATCCTTCGGCCAGGAAAAGAAAACCTTCCACTGATCCTTGTCGGATTCACGGGTAAATTCTTTGAACGCGGCCTTGGGGTCGCTGGAAACAACACCGGTCAACGAGAACGCCGGAAATGTATCACCTACGGTTAGCACGTTATGAAAACTCCTCCCAAAGTCGTTTAAATTTCTCAAATAAATTAGAATTATTCTAAGCTCTATTCAAGTCCAATAGACAGATTTCTGAAAAGTCCCCCTGTAGCTTCATGCAATAATTTCACGGATTTAAATGTAGGAACAATGCGCATTGTCAAAAAATGCCATTATATTAAGCCTGTCCGTTGCAAGCGGCGCTTCAAAAAGGTACCTCCCTGATTATGCAACCCGTTCTATTTCTTTCTCACGGCGCCCCAACTTTGCCATTTGATTCCTGCGCTGCGGGCGACTTCCTGCGTGCACTGGGGCACACCTTGAAAAAGCCCAAGGCGATTATCGCGGTGTCGGCCCATTGGGACACGCCCACCCCGATGCTGAACGCCCCACTGGCGAACCGCACGATTCACGATTTCTATGGCTTCCCCAAACCGCTCTATGAGCTGCGCTACGAACCGCCGGGGGCGATGGGGCTGGCAAACCAGATTGGCGACCGCCTGGCCGCTGCCGGGATTTCCGCCGCAATTGATGAAAGCCGCGGCCTGGATCACGGGGCCTGGGTGCCCCTGATGCTGATGTTTCCCAATGCCGACATTCCAGTCACCCAGCTTTCGGTGCAAAGCGGCGCGGGACCGGCCCATCACATCGCAGTCGGTCGGACACTGGCCGGTTTTCGCAAAGACAATGTCCTGATCATAGCGTCGGGCTCGCTGGTGCACAATTTGCGCGAGCTTGCCCCGCTGGGGACGGAGGAGCCGTTCTGGGTCAGCGAGTTTGCCGACTGGTTCAAATCGCGTCTGGAAGCAAACGACGAAACCGCCTTGTGCGATTACCGGCTGCTTGCCCCCTATGCCCGCCGCGCCCACCCACAGGAAGACCATATTCTTCCCCTGTTCGTCGCCTATGGCGCCGGGAACAAGGCAAAGCGTTTGCATGCCAGCACCACTTTCGGCACGCTGCGTATGGATGCCTATTCCTTTACCTGAGCGTAAAAACCGCGGCTTACCGCCGCGTGTCCGTTACTCCGTTTCCTCCGCTTAAAAGATTGGTTTGACCATGCCCAATATGCCCCCTTTATGGAAAGCCACTGTCAGCCTGACCAAGGCCGAGGCACCCGATGTTTGCGCCGCGTTTGAGCTGGCCCCCCCGGGGCCACAGGCCGTACTGGTATCGGAAGAACCGTTTAAGGATCAGGCCACCGTCGAAGCGCTCTATGCTCAGATGCCGGATGGCGATCTGTTGACCAAACTGGCGGGACATGCCGTGCATGTGGCGCTGCTACCCGATGTCGACTGGATCAAACTGTCCCAGCAGGGCCTGCCGCCGGTGCGCGCCGGACGCTTCTTTGTTTATGGCGCCCATGATGCCGGCAAAGTGCCAAGCGGCGTCATCCCCTTGCAGATTGAAGCCGGCATGGCCTTCGGCACCGGCCATCACGAAACCACCGCGCTGTGCCTCAAAACGCTGGACGATCTGGCCAAGCACCGCCGTTACAGCAAAATGCTCGATCTGGGCTGTGGCACGGCCCTTCTGGCCATCGGCGCCGCCAAGTTGTGGCGCCAGCCGGTGCTGGCTTCCGATATCGACCCCGAAGCCATTGTGGTGGCCCGCGAAAATGCCACGATCAACAAGGCCGGTCCGCTGGTCTCGGCACTGGTCGCAGATGGCCTGACCCATCCGCGCCTCAAAGACGCCGCCCCGTTCGACCTGATCATCGCCAATATTCTGGCAGGCCCCCTGACGCACATGGCGGGCGACATTGCCCACGCCTTGCAGCCGGGCGGCACACTGGTACTGTCTGGTCTGCTGGAATGGCAGGAGAAGTTGGTGCTCAGTTATTATCTGTCTTATGGGCTGAAGCTTGTCGCCACCCGGCGCGAGCATCATTGGTCGGCGCTGACGCTGGAGCGGCCCCATACGCTAAGGCCCGATCCCGCCAGAAAGGCTTGAAAACATGAACAGTTACACCCCGTTGCAAAGCTTTGCAGAGGTCAGCGATTCTTCCGAGGTCGCCCCCCATCTGGCCCTTTTACGGGCCGAACTCGCAAGGCGTGGTCTGGATGGCTTTCTGATCCCCCGCGCTGACGAGCATCAGGGTGAATATGTTCCCGCCGCAACCCGGCGCCTGGCCTGGCTGACGGCCTTCACCGGTTCGGCGGGCATGGCGGTGGTACTGAAAAACCGGGCCGCAGCCTTTGTCGATGGCCGCTATACCTTGCAGCTCAAAGCCCAGACCGACAGCACACAGTTTGAGCAGCATGATCTGTTACCTGACGGGCCAGCGCAGTGGATCGCCAGCCATGGCCAAAATGCCCGCATCGGCTTTGATCCCTGGCTGCACACCCCCAATGCTATCACGTCGCTGCGCAAGGCAGCGGCACGCGCCGGTGCCGAGCTCATAGCCTGTGACACCAACCCAATTGATGCGGTATGGACCGACCGGCCCGCGCCGCCGACAGCACCGGCCCAGTTGCATGAATTTGCCCTGTCGGGCGAGGAATCTGCCGACAAGTGCCACCGACTGGGCGCTGCACTGAAAACGCTGGGGATTGACGCAGCGGTACTGACCGCACCGGATTCAATCTGCTGGCTGTTCAATGTGCGCGGCGGCGATGTGCCCTACACCCCGTTCGTGCTGTCTTTCGCCATTCTGCATGCCGATGGCAGCGCCGACTGGTTTGTCGATCCACGAAAACTGTCCGATGCCGTGCGCACAGCGTTGGGCACCACGATCCGCATTCATGCCCCGGATCGCTTTCTGCCGTCACTGGCGAATTTCGGTGGCAAGATGGTGCTGGCCGATCCTGCCAGTGCTGCCGCTATCATCTTCGTCCGGCTGGAAGAAGCCGGGGCTACGTTGGTGATGGGGGCCGACCCCTGCCAATTACCCAAAGCTTGCAAGAACGCCATCGAGCTGGAAGGCATGCGCAAAGCCCATCGCCGTGACGGCGCCGCGGTGGCCAATTTCTTTGCCTGGTTCGCCCGCGAAGCCGCCAAGGGCGAGCTGACCGAGATTTCTGCGGCAGAGAAACTCGAAGCCTTCCGCCATGACACTGGCGTGCTGGCCGATCTGTCGTTTGATTCGATCTCGGCCACCGGCGCCCATGCCGCCTTGCCCCATTACCATGTCACCTATGCCTCGAACGCCGCGATCAAACCGGGCAATGTCTATCTGATCGATTCAGGGGCGCAGTATCGTGACGGCACCACCGACATCACCCGCACCGTCATCGTTGGCGATGCCACAGCGGTGATGAAGGACTGCTTCACCCGCGTGCTTAAAGGTCATATCGCACTGGCCACGGCACGTTTTCCGGCCGGAACCTGCGGCAGCGCACTCGACACACTGGCGCGTCGCCCCTTGTGGGAAGCGGGTCTTGATTTCGATCACGGCACCGGCCATGGCGTTGGCAGTTATCTGTCGGTGCATGAGGGCCCGCAGCGCATCGCCAAGGCACCGAACACACAGGCGCTGCTGCCCGGCATGGTGGTCTCGAACGAGCCGGGCTATTACCGCGCCGGGGCGTTCGGCATCCGTACCGAAAATCTGCTGGCAGTACGCAAAGCCAGCGGTGATTTCGAACGCGAGGTACTGGAGTTTGAAACCCTGACGCTATGCCCGATCGACATTCGCCTGATCGACATCGCCATGCTGACCAAGCCGGAGCGGGCCTGGCTCAACGCCTATCACGCCCGCGTGCGCGAAGAACTGGAAGATCTGGTGGCCGAAGAGACCAAACCCTGGCTCATCGCCGCCACGCAGGCGATCTGACAAAAACCATCCGCGTCATAAAAAAACACCCGCTATAAGCGGGTGTTTTTCTATCTAGGGCAGATCCAGACCTGGCACGCGGTGGCGTTACTGGGCCGGCCCCTGGCTCGCGCGCACCAGATCGTCGGGGCGCAACCATTTTTTAAAGGCCGTCTGCACTTCGGCGGGCGTCAGTGCCGCAATCCGGTCGGCGGCATGGTCCGGTTCATTGTAGGGCAGACCAAGATTGAAGCGGCTGAGATAACCATCAGCAATGCCATCCAGACTGGCCTGATCCAGCGGCAACTGACGCAGGATATAGGCCTTGGCGGTGCGTAAAGTATCATCCGGCACCGGGGTATCCTGCATCGCCTTGATATCGCGGATAACTATTGCGTTGGCCTTGCCAACATTGTCGGGATCGCTGCCATAATGCACGACATAGCTGGCCCGGTTACGCGCCGCCGACAGATAGGAACTGACGGTATAGACCAGACCGGTGTTGACCCGAAGATCGTTATAGAGCCGGGCCGAGAAGATACCGCCACCCAGCACGGCATTACCAAGCTGCAGGGCGTAATAATCCGGATTGGTGCGCTGCAGGCTGAGGGTCTGGGCCAGAGTGACATCGTTCTGCACCCGGCTCGGGTTTGGCACAGTGAAGGACGAGGCGTGATTATCCGGCACCGCTGGCAAATCGACCACGGGCTTGGGCCCCTCGGCCCGCCAGCCGCCGAAATATTTTTCGACAATGCTGCGGGCCTTGACCGGGGTGATATCGCCAATCACCACGATGGCGGTCATATCCGGGCGCATGACGGCGCGGTAGTAATTGACCAGATCCTGCCGTTCGAGCGCCGATAACGTCGCCCCGGTTGTTTCGCGCAATGACGGATCATCCTTGGGATAAAGCGCCATATTAAGGGTGCGGGACGTCAGGTAATCCGGGCTTTGGCGGCTACTTTCGACAAACTGGGCATATTGCGGCTCCAGCGCCTTGATCACGCTGTCCGGAAAAGCCGGATGAAGCTGATTGTCGGCCAGCAGCGCCACCGCACGGTCAAAATCCTTTGGCATGGCGCGGGCCGAGAATCCCAGACCTGCATGCACCGAGGCCCCGATCTGATCGACTTCACGCTGGAACGCCAGCCGGTCGAGGCTGTCGGTACCATAGCTCATCAGCGCACCACTCAGCATGGTGACGCCATCTTTACCCTTGGGCTCCTGTAACGCGGAATTGTGGCGCACCACGCCATACAGCGCGACGGTCTTGCTGCTGGCCACCGGCTGCACGATCAGGGTCAGCCCGTTGGGCAGCGTCGAGACATGGGGCTGAAGGTTGAGCTTGGGCACATCCAGCCGCGTCATCGCCTTAGCTGCCCAGTGTGGCAGGCTGACCGGGCCGGATTCGCCCAGTGCAATGGTTTCACCGCCCGCACCGGCCCCACCCGAGGACGGCTTGGTCCCCGGCTTGGGCACCAGCACCACCGAAATCGCCTTGCTTACGTCGAGATGTGCCGCCGCCACCCGGTTCACATCGGTGGGGCTGACCTTCTCCAGACGGACCAGATCTTCATCCGGCGAGGGCAGACCATCCAGCGCCACCGCATCGGCCCAATCCGAGGCCATATCCTCGATCGAGTTGCTGCGCTGCGCTGCGCCACGCTTTTCCTGTAATTTGGCCGCCGCCACCAGATCCGCCGGCACGCCATCCTTAACGGTTTTGGCCAGCACGGCGCGGATCTCTGCTTCGACCGCCTTTGGATCGGTCCCCGCCGGTACCGCCGCACCAATCAAGGCCAGACCGGCCTGCGACAGTGGCATATATTCGTAAAACGTCGCCAGCGCCTTGCCCGAGGCCACCATGTCATACAGGGCAAAGCGGTGGCTTTGCATCACATCGGCCAGCAGCGACAAGGCCGGATAATCGGCATCGTGCAGACCCGGCACCCGCATGGCGAGATAGACCAGGGTATAGGGCTGATCGGATTCCACCGTAAAGCTGGCAGGCGTCACCGGCTGCAACGCGATCGCCGGACGCACCGGCAAGGGCTTGGCCGGCAAAGCACCAAAAATCGCTTCGATTTTCTTCAGCGCTGCCCGGGGTTCGACATCCCCCACCACCAGTAAAATAGCATTGTTGGGTGCATACCATTCGTCGTGGAATTTCTGCAGCACCGCCGCATCGGTTTTATCAAAGCTTTCGCGGGTGCCCAGTGCGGTATGGGCGTACGGGGTTCCGGCGAACAGTCTGGCGCGGACCTCCTCATAGACTTTATAATCCGGCGAAGACATGTCGCGTGAGACTTCCTGCTCGATCGCGCCACGTTCCTTTTTCCAGTCATCCGGACTGGCGTTGATCGCCTTCATCCGGGCCGCTTCGACATGCAGAGCGACATCGAGATCTTCGGCCGGGACCGTGTAATAATATTGCGTCAGATGTTCGCGCGTGTTGGCGTTGTAATGGCCGCCCATCATGCTGCCGATATTGGACAGCTGCTGCGCCGAGAGCCCCGGACTGCCACGGAACATCATATGTTCCAGCGCATGGGCCGTGCCGGGCAAACCAGCCGGGGACTGTACCGAGCCAACCAGATAATTCACCGATGTCGTGACCACCGGGGCGAGCGGATTACGCACGATCACCACTTTGAGACCATTGGCCAGCGTGGCGCGCAAAACGCCATCGTGCAGCACCGGCGACGAAGCCATCGGGGCCTCGTGGGCGGGGGCATCTGCGGCATGAACGGGCCAAAGCGGAGCAGCGCAGAAGAGCCCCATCAGTATCAGGGCTGCAAAGCGGTTCCACTGGCACGCATGTCTCATCACGGTTCATCCTCGCTGGAGTTCGGAACTTAAAAACCTAGCACAGCGCTATTGTAAAGGGGAGAGGTAAACGTTCTTAACTGCATTACCTCTTGGCCAGAAACAGCTTTCCGATAAGGTTTAAACATTCCTAAAACAGTACGGAAATGGCGAAAAACAGGCCTGTTCTGCGCCATTCGTCACAATTGCTGCACCAAGCTTAAGATCAAACCCGGCCGCGCGCCAAGACTTTTAGCGGCGGCTTCAGCGGCCAAAAGCCTGCCCAGCGGAATGCGACACGTCAAAACGCTGCGCAACACGACAGGAAAACATACGGGCAGTTATTGCGCCTCATTAGCGAAAATTCGCATCGCAGCATAGGCAGTGTACGTATCATTTTTTACGCACGATCCTTGCGCACTAAGCAACACCCACGCACGGATCGTACCGCGCCGTCATTTCACCGTCACAAAACGCCCCAAACTGACAGCGCTGTTGTTGCGACTTGTGCGCAAAACGAAAAATAACATAGTAGCAGCAAGCACTTTATTGCATCGCAACAGTGTTGCTGCAGGCGCGCAGATACAACTACTCTCTAAGCGGATGATCGCGCACTCAAACGTGCAGACAAAATACCGCAATTATGCAGATGGGGGCAGATTTTTTAGCGCCATAGTCTATAATAACATCATAGTTTGGTGATCCGGCGCGTTCGTAGCAAAGTGTGGAAAACACGCTTTATCCGTAGTCGGAATGTTGCGCTGTCCATTGCACCCGACGTGCAGACGTAAGGGAGATGTCATGTGTCCGCCGAACGGATACTCATGTCCTCGAGCCATCCGGCTTACCAGGACAAATCGTCAAGGCGGACGTTGCACAAAAACGAAAAGTTTTTACATAGGCATCTGTCCAGTACCGCCCGCAGACGGTACGCAACGACTTTAGATGCAGGCACGTACGTCACGCTTGTGCCGCTACAGGATACAAGCGCAAGGGTTAATCGGCTTGTGCAGGCCCAATTTTGATCATTGCGGACGCTTTTGTTCGCCCGCTCTAACAATAGGAGAGAGCATGCTTCAAATTCGCTTTCACGGCAGAGGAGGACAGGGCGTTGTCACCGCGGCAGAGATGTTGTCGGTAGCCGCCTTCCTTGAGGGCAAACATGCCGCCGCGTTCCCCAGCTTTGGCTCGGAACGTATGGGTGCTCCGGTGATGTCGTTCTGCCGGATCGATGACAAGGAAATTCGTCTGCGCGAACCAGTGCTCGACCCGGATGTGTTGATTATCCAGGACCCCACCCTGTTCCGCGTTATCAATGTATTTGAAGGCTTAAAGCCTGATGGCTATGTCCTGATCAACAGTGGAAAAAGCATTGCAGAACTGGGGCTGACCAAAGCGGTTTCACAGCTGCCCAAGGGCCATATCTGCCTGGTGCCAGCCACAGAAATCGCCCTCCAATATGTTGGCCGCCCGTTACCCAATGCCGCCATGCTCGGCTCGTTCGCCGCGCTGACCGGCACGGTCAAGTTTGACTCGGTGGCCGCAGCCATTCGTGGCGCTTTCGCCGGCAAGATCGGTGAAAACAACGTCGCCGCCGCGCAAGCGTCTTTCGATGCCGTCAGCGGCACCGAAGTCGCCGCGTAAAAAAGGAGACAGAAATAATGTTAAAACAGGTTGAAGGTTCGGTCTCCATGGCGGAAGCCATTGCGCTCAGCCGACCAGAAGTGATCAGTGCCTACCCTATTACGCCACAGACGCATATCGTTGAAGGCCTTGGCCGTCTGGTGAAGAAGGGGGCGCTAAAAAATTGCAACTTTATGAATGTGGAATCCGAATTTGGCGCGATGAGCGCGTGTATCGGTTCCTCGATCGCAGGGGCTCGCACCTATACCGCGACGGCCTCGCAAGGCCTGCTGTTCATGGCCGAGGCGGTGTACAATGCATCGGGTCTTGGCCTGCCCATCGTCATGACGCTGGGCGTGCGCTGCATCGGCGCACCGATCAACATCTGGAATGACCATTCCGATGCCATGTCGATGCGTGATTCCGGCTGGCTGCAAATTTTCGCTGAATCCAATCAGGAAGCGCTTGATCTGCACATTCAGGCCTTCAAGATCGCCGAAGCTCTGTCGCTGCCCGTCATGGTTTGCGTCGATGGTTTCATCCTGACCCATGCGGTTGAACGTATCGATATGCCATCACAGGAACAGGTCGACGCGTTTCTGCCGCCTTTTGTGCCGGTACAGACCGCCGATCCCAAAGCCCCGATGTCGATCGGTTCGATGGTCGGCCCAGAAGCCTTCACCGAATTAAAGGTGTTGCAGAACGAAAAATACCTGCAGGCATTGAAATATATTCCCGAAGTCTCGGCCGAATATAAGGCACAGTTCGGCCATGATTCCGGTGGGCTGGTGCGCAGCTATCGCACCGAGGATGCCGACTTCGCCGTGGTGGCGATGGGTTCGGTAAACGGCACTATCAAGGACACCATTGACGAGCTGCGCGACGATGGCCTGAAAGTCGGTCTGGTCACCGTGGTGACTTATCGTCCATTCCCGGCCGAGGCGCTGCGCCAGGCGCTGAAAGGCTTTAAGCAGGTGCTGGTTATCGACCGCGCCTTTACCTACACGCAGGGCGGGTTCCTCGCAGCCGATATTGAAGTCGCGGTGCGGTCACTGCCACACCAACCGCAGGTGTTGTCGGTCGTGGCGGGGCTGGGCGGACGACCGATCACCCGCGCATCGCTGAAGGAAGTGTTCCACAAGGTCAAAAAAGCCCCCTGGCAGGGCATGCATTTCCTCGATCTCAATCAGCAGATTGTCGATGACGAGCTGGTGCATATGAACAATGTGCGCCAATCCGGTCCGATGGCAGAAAATATCATCGCCCGGATGATGAAGAACAACCCGACCGTTTAAGAGGAAGTTCGGTACATGAGCTCAGATATTAACGAACTGGAACCGACGCAAAAGCTGAAGTTCTACCAAAAGGGCACGTATACGGTCGGCAACCGCCTCGTCTCCGAGAAGGAGCGTACGGTTCAGGCTTCGCCCACCCGCCCCAACGCCATCAACTCGGGCCACCGGGCCTGCCGTGGTTGCGGTGAAGCGCTTGGCGCGCGCTATGTCATCGACACCGCCATGCGGGCCTGTGACAACAATCTGGTGGTGGTCAACGCCACTGGCTGTCTCGAAGTTTTCTCGACACCCTACCCTGAAAGCGCCTGGCAGGTTGCCTGGGTCCATTCGCTGTTCGGTAACGCAGCAGCCGTCGCATCCGGCATTGCCGCCGCCTACAAGATCAAAGGCCGTCCCGAAGTACGCGTCATCGCCCAGGGTGGCGACGGCGGCACTACCGATATCGGTATGGGCTGCCTGTCCGGCATGTTCGAACGTAACGACGATGTACTTTACGTCTGCTACGACAACGAAGCCTATATGAACACCGGCGTGCAACGTTCAAGTGCGACGCCGCCCGCCGCCCGCACCGCCACCACTGATGCGGTCGGCACCGAACCGGGCAACGTGTTCGGCACCGGCAAGTCGGTACCGCGTATCGCTATAGCTCATCAGATCCCCTATGTGGCGACGGCATCGGTGGCCGACCTACGGGATCTGGAACGTAAAGTGGCCAAAGCGATGAGTATTCATGGTGCCCGCTATCTGCACGTCAGCGTACCCTGCCCGCTTGGCTGGGGTTCGGCCTCGCACGATACCGTGCGGCTGGCGCGGCTGGCGGTGGAAAGCGGCATCTTCCCGCTGTTCGAAGCCGAACATGGCAAGGTGACCGCCAGCCACAAGCTACGCAAGCCGGTGCCGGTGGCGGACTATCTCAAGCCGCAACGCCGCTTTGCCCATTTGTTCAAGAAGCCCGACGATCCGCGCGTTGCCAGAATTCAGGCCATCGCCGATGCCAACATCGCCGAGTACGACCTTCTTTCCCATGAGGGACACGAATAATGGAACATCCTTTTGCAATAACGCTCGATGTCGGCTCGAGCCTTGCCAACCAGACCGGCTCCTGGCGTTCCAGCAAGCCGATCTATCTCGACCGGCTGCCGCCCTGCAACAATGCCTGCCCGGCAGGAGAGAACATCCAGGAATGGCTGTTCCATGCCGAATCCGGTGATTATGAAACCGCCTGGCGCAAGCTGACGATCAACAACCCGCTACCCGCCTGTATGGGCCGGGTCTGCTATCATCCCTGCGAAGATGCCTGTAACCGCGCCAAGATTGACTCGGCGGTTGGTATCAATTCGGTCGAGCGCTTCTTAGGCGATCTGGCCATCAAGCAGGGCTGGAAGTTCGACAAGCCGGCTAAGGAAACCAGCAAGCGCGTGCTGGTCATCGGGGCGGGCCCGTCGGGGCTTTCGGCCGCCTATCAGCTGCGCAAGATGGGTCACACCGTGGTGTTGCAGGATGCCGGCCCCAAGGCGGGCGGCATGATGCGCTTCGGCATCCCATCGTACCGTCTGCCGCGCGATGTGCTCGACGCGGAAATCCAGCGTCTTCTCGACACCGGGATCGAGCTTAAGCTCAACGCCAAGGTTGATAATGTGCTGGCCGCCAAAAGCGACGGCAATTATGATGCTGTGTTCCTGGCGGTGGGCGCCCATATTGGCAAGCGCACCAACATTCCGGCAGGCACTGCGGCGAAAATCGTCGATGCGGTTACTGTGCTGCGCTCGATGGAAGGCGATGACAAGCCGCTCCTGGGCCGCAAGGTCGTCGTTTACGGCGGCGGTAACACCGCGCTGGATGTTGCCCGTACCGCCAAGCGTCTGGGCGCGACCGAAACAATCATCGTTTATCGCCGCAACCGTGAGAAAATGCCGGCCCATGATTTCGAGCTGGAGGAGGCGCTGGAAGAAGGCGTGGTGATGAAGTGGCTTTCCACCATCAAACGCTTTGATGATGACGGCAAGCTGACGGTCGAGAAGATGAAGCTCGACGAAAGTGGCTGGCCGCAGCCGACCGGTGAGTTTGAGACACTGGAAGCCGACAGCGTCGTGCTGGCCTTAGGGCAGGATGTCGATCTGTCACTGCTGGACGGGGTTCCCGGTCTTGTCATCAAAAACGGCGTGGTCGAAGTGAACAAGAACATGATGACCGGCGCGGCAGGGATATTTGCCGGCGGTGACATGGTTCCGTCCGAACGCACCGTCACGGTCGGCATTGGTCATGGCAAGAAGGCCGCACGCAATATCGACGCCTGGCTGAATGGCGGGGCGTACGAGCCCGCGCCCAAACACGAGCTGGCCGAAGCCGATAACCTGAACCCTTGGTATTACACCGATGCGCCGCACACACTGCGTCCGACGCTCGACATGGTGCGCCGCCAGACCACCTTTGAAGAAGTCGTCAAAGGGCTGGACGAGACCAACGCGCTTTATGAAGCCCGCCGCTGCCTTAGCTGCGGTAACTGCTTTGAGTGCGATAACTGTTACGGCGTCTGCCCCGATAATGCCGTGATCAAGCTGGGCCCCGGCAAGCGGTTCCAGTTTAATTATGATTATTGCAAAGGGTGCGGGATCTGCGCCACCGAATGCCCCTGCGGGGCGATCAAGATGGTACAGGAAGAAGTCTGACCACCCACGGTGATCCAGTAAGAAACGGCCGGGTGCGCATGTACCCGGCCGTTTGCCTGTCCGCCGCATGGCTGCAACATACCGAAACACTCAACTTCTGGTATAGAGCTGCCGCAATTGATAAACTGTAACGTGCAGATCCTGTTCCAAAGACCATTTCCTAAAAAACATAGCCCCATGAGGTGGGATGCATGCCGTTTCTGAACTGGTCCGATCAATACAGCGTCGGTATCGCCTTGTTCGATGCTGAGCATCAGCGACTGGTCACCATGGCCAACGAACTGTACGACGCGGTCTTAAGCGGGACGGCGGACGAGACACTGCGACCGATCTATCTCGGCCTGGTGGCCTATTGCTACCGCCACTTTGCCCACGAGGAAGAATTCTTTGCTGTCGCAGGTTACCCCTTCAGCGAAGAGCATAAAGCCAGCCATACCGAGTTACGCTGCGAGGTTGACCATTTTCGCGACCATCTCGTGGATACACCAAAGAACTTACTCGCCATTGAAATGGCCAAATTCATCAAGCAATGGGTGACCAACCACATCATGGTGCATGATCGTAAATATGGTGCGTTTCTGCAAGAAAAAGGCGTGCACTGACCTATTTTCTACCTGACGCCATCGTCATGACGATGAGGATGGTGACAGCAAGCGTCCCCCCACATGAGAAAAACGTTTTTTATGTGCGATCGCTAAAAACCAACCGAGCTTTGCCAGATATTTTACATCATTATCCCTTAAGCAAGGGCACAGGAAACCATCAACACGGTCCGTGCCATGCCCTTCATGCATTGGTCTGATGAATACAGCATCGGCATCGCTTTGTTCGATGAAGAGCATATGCGTCTGGTTGCCATGGCCAATGAATTGTATGACGCGGTCTTTGATGGCAAGTCGGATGAAGCCGTCACCGATGTCTTTCAAAAACTACTCGACTATACCGGCTATCACTTCTCGCGCGAGGAAGCCTTTTTCGTCGAGGCGGGCTATCCCTATGATGCCGCACACAAGGCCCGACATCATGTGCTGAAGCAGCAGGTCATCGATTTCGAGGCGCAGACCCGTGATTTGCCCAAGGAAATACAGGCCCTTGAAATGGCTAAGTTCCTCAAAAGATGGATTGAGATTCACATCCTGAAAGATGATCGCGAATATGGCGACTATCTGACGGCAAAAGGTATCCACTGATCCTTGC
Organism: Micropepsis pineolensis; assembly: GCF_055392125.1. Classification (NCBI taxonomy): domain Bacteria; kingdom Pseudomonadati; phylum Pseudomonadota; class Alphaproteobacteria; order Micropepsales; family Micropepsaceae; genus Micropepsis; species Micropepsis pineolensis. The sequence goes on along the minus strand of NZ_AP042408.1, from coordinate 898,892 downwards.
AGGCTTCAGCGCCGCGCCCGCGCCGCTACGATGGCACGAAGTGTGTTGATCGCTGGTGACGATGCCAGATTCTCCACCGCAACCGGCTGACGTGTACGCCAGTTGGGATGCTGCCAGGTGGTACCAGGCAGATTGGTTTGCCGCGCCACACCGGTCAGATCATCAAGCTGGCACAGCATCAGTTTTGAGGGTGCCTGAGCCAGATAGAGCTGCACTGCCAGCGCCAGCGCGTCTGACCAGCCCGTGGCCGGGTCATCAGCATTCACCCCATCAGGCAGCAATCCGGCATCGCGGATCTGGTGCAACAAAGTGCGCTTTTCCTCGCCCCGCTCACGCCGGGCAGCGCTTTCGGCCTCGGCATTGGCATATTCGCCGATCCTTGCCCGGGTATCGATATCCACCGCATCAAAATAGCCCCGGAGCGTCGGCAGGTCATGGGTTGATACCGACGCCACCGCGAGCTCGGGATAGTGTTGCGGAGCACGGAACCCGCTGCCTTCGCGCTCAAAATACAACACCCGGCACGACAGCATGTGGGTGGCCGCCATCCGCTCACGATAGCCATCGGGCACGGTACCCAGGTCCTCGCCAATCAGCAAACAACGGTTACGATGACTTTCCAGCGTGGCTATGGCAAACAGATCATCGGCCGGATAGCGCACATAAGCCCCATCCGCCGGTTTGCCACCCACCGGGATCAGAAACAGCCTGAGCCAGCCCATGACATGGTCGATACGCAGAGCCCCGGCATGGCGCATATTGGCCCTGAGCAAAGCAATGAAATGGGCGTAGCCACTGGCCCGCATCCGGGCCGGATTCATAGGCACCACGCCCCATTCCTGCCCCGCCATATTGAATGGGTCCGGCGGCGAGCCAATTGAAAGACCGTGGGCAAACAAATCCTGATGGCACCAGCAATCAGCGCTGGCCCGGTTTACGCTGACTGCCATGTCGTTATAAAGACCCACCGCCATACCACGGGCGGCCGCCACCCGTGACGCGGCGTGGAACTGCACTTCGCACAGCCATTGCAGATATTCAAAATACGCCATGCGGTCTGCCAGCTGGGCGCAGAGCGTGCGGGTCTCCGGCGCATGCGGGTCCTGACATTCCTGTGGCCAGCGACCCCAGTCATGGGTGCCAAAATGCTCGCTTAAAGCCTGAAAGGCGGCAAAGTCGGTCAGCGCCTCGCCTTGGCTATCAACATACTCGCGGAAGGCGGCATAGCGGCCATCTTTGGGGGCCGCACAAAATTCGGTAAACAACTGTTCCAGAACGGTGCGCTTGGCCGCCGCCACAGCAAGATAATCGACATCACCGCCCTGGGCACTCTGTAAGGCCGCACTGATCACCGAGGTGTGCATGAGCTCGGCAACCGTCGTTGAACTGGCAAATTCCGGCACCGCCGTCACATCAATATAATAGGGATTACGAAACAGGCGACTGGCTGGGGAATAGGGGCTGGCATCCGCCGGGCTGTCAGGAAACAACGCATGCAGCGGATTAAGCCCGATGGCGTCACAGCCCGCCCCTGCCGTTGCGTCGACCAGCCGGGTCAAATGACCAAAATCACCGATGCCCCAATCCTCGGGCGAACGCAGCGAATACAGCTGTGTCGAAATTCCGGTAAGCTTGCGGCCCGTAAATTCCGGCGGCAACCACCCCGCCCCCGGTGATACGATCAGGCGCATCACGGCGGGTCCGCCATCGCCGACCTCCAGCCCCTCGAGTGTCAGATCGTGATAGCCCAGCGGAAGTTTGGGTAAATTCAGACGATAATGGATATGATCTCCATCGCGCCCCAGCACGGCAAGCGCGCTCTGGCGCACTTCACCGCGGCGCAGGCCGCCATCTTCCAGCCGTACCGACCAGGCCAGCGTGCGCTCTCCCGCCGAAAGCGCCAGAGGAATCTCGGTTCCGCCCTGATCGTAGAGCACAAAGACCGGTGGCAGCACAGTACGCGCCGCCGTGGCACCAAATGCGCCAAAGGCCGCCAGCAGGGCCCGTTTGGTCACATCCGATGTTTCATGTTGAACCCCATGGATATCCCAGAAACGTGGTTCAATTCCTGCAGCCTCGGCCAGACGGTTAAGGTTTTCATCCATGGAATGGGCGATCCTTTATGACGTACAGAGCAGAACCAGCGAATGGGCATTCAGACTGTAAGACACCCGGACCGGACCGAAATCGGCTAGCGGATCGGTTTCGCTGGTATCAAAAAGCCGGCGCCATTCTATCTGCTCGGGCAGACAAAACGAGCTCATGCCGTGACCGGCGTTAATCAAAAGCAAAAAAGTCCTCGCACCATCGCCCGTGGGGCCATCCGCAGCACCAACATCGCCGGCTTTATCAAACAAAATCCCCAGCACACGGGTTTGCGGATCGCTCCAATCCTCGGGCCGCATGTCGCCGCCACGGCGCGAAACCCAGCGTACGTCCTTGACACCGGCCGCGCTGGTCGCGCCGGTAAAATAATGCGCCCGCCGAAACACCGGATGCGCGGCCCGCAAGCTGACCACGAACTGTACAAAACGCAGGAAACAACTATCCGAATTTTCCCAATCCATCCAGGAGATTTCATTGTCCTGACAATAGGCATTATTGTTGCCAAGCTGCGTGCGGCCACATTCATCGCCCATCAGCACCATCGGGATACCTTGCGATAACAACAAGGTGGCAATCAGATTGCGTCGGTGGGTCAGCCGCGCCGCCAGGATTTTCGCATCCTGAGTGGGGCCCTCCACATCGTGATTGCTGCTGAAATTTTCCGCCGTACCGTCGCAGTTATTCTCGCCATTGACCTCGTTATGCTTGGTCGTGAAACTGACCAGATCAGCCAGCGTGAAGCCATCATGTGCGGTAACGAAGTTGAGACTGGCAGCCGGACCGCGATATCCAAAAACATCACTGGAACCTGCAATGCGCGAGGCAAAGCGCCCGGCCAGACCGCCATCACCGCGCCAGAAACGCCGCATATCATCGCGATATTTATCGTTCCACTCGCTCCATCCCACCGGGAACCCGCCTAAGCGATAACCGCCATAGCCAAGGTCCCAAGGTTCGGCAATCATCTTCATACGGTTTAAAATCGGGTCCTGAGTGATGCAACTTAAGAACGGCGCACCGGGCATGAAATTTCCCTCACCCCGTGCGTTGGTCACGGCAAGATCGAAGCGGAAGCCATCCACCCCCATCTCGGATCCCCAATAGCGCATGGCATCCATCGCCATCTGGACTACCCGGGGATGATCAAAGTTCAGGGAATTACCACAGCCGGTATCATCACGTGGAAAACGTTTGTCGCTACGCGGCGGATAATAGGAAGCATTGTCGATACCACGGAACGAAATTGTCGGCCCCATCACATCGGCTTCACCGGTGTGATTAAATACAATATCGAGCAACACCTCGATCCCGGCATCATGCAGAACGGTGATGGTCTGGCGCAGATCTTCCCGCGCGCCACCGGCCAACAGGCGCGGCTCAATTGCAAAGAACGCAAACGGACTATAGCCCCAATAATCGCACAACCCAGCTTCGGTCAGTCGGCGCGAAGATGCCACCGGATTGACCGGCAATAATTCGACACTGGTGATCGACAATGCCCGTAAGTATGCAACCAGATCGGGATGGCGCAAAGCCGCCGCGGTGCCACGCAATTCCGGTGCAACGGCCAGGTGGCGCATCGAAAAGCCACGCAAATGCATTTCATAAATCACCCGCGACGCATCTGGGGGGCGGGGCCCCGGCGGCAGCGCTGCCTCAAACGGGGCTACCACCCGGCATTTGGGCATCAGATGAGCATTATCTTCTTCACTGTACGACAGATCCCCCTCGGCATCACCGACAATGTAGCCACAATTTAAGGGGTGCCAGACAAAACCGCCGCTGAGTTCTTTCGCATACGGATCAATTAGCAGTTTGTTGGGATTAAAACGATGCCCGGCACCAGGATCATAGGGACCATGCACGCGATAGCCATAATACAAACCCGGCACAGCCCCCTCAAGATAACCATGCCAGATATCGCCGCTGCGTTCAGGCAGCGCTACACGGGCGCTTTCATGGCCATCTACTGCGTCGAACAAACACAGCTCAACTTTGCTGGCATGAGCGGAGAATAGCGCGAAATTCACACCCCGCCCATCAAAGCAGGCCCCCAACCGATAGGGTTCGCCCGCTTTCAGCTTCATGCTGGCGTATCCTTCACCGGCGCCAGTACCAGCACCCCAAGCGGCGGCAGTGTCAAAGACAACGACGCGGTCATACCATGGGCCCCAGTATCAGAGGCCACCACCCCCGCGCCGTTACCAACATCGCTGCCACCATAGAAATGCGAGTCAGAATTAAAGATCTCACGATACGAACCGCCGTGAGGCACACCGATGCAGTAATTCTGGCGCACTACGGGGGTAAAATTGCACACCACCACAACGAAATCATCGGATTTTGCGCCACAGCGCAGGTAAGAAATCACACTGGCATCAGCATCATTACAATCAATCCAGCGAAAGCCCTCCGGTTCGCAATCGCGCTCATAGAGCGCCGTGTTGCCGCGATAGAGATGATTGAGATCCCGCACCAGAGCCTTCATACCAGCATGTTCCGGCCGCTCTAACAGATGCCAGTCGAGACTTTCATCGTGGTTCCATTCGGCACCTTGCGCAAATTCGCCGCCCATAAACAGTAGTTTTTTGCCAGGCATGGTGTATTGGAAAGCATAATAAGCCCGCAAATTGGCGAATTTCTGCCAGGCATCCCCCGGCATCTTATCCAGCAGCGAGCCTTTGCCATGCACCACCTCGTCATGCGAAAGCGGCAGCACAAAATTTTCGGTAAAGGCGTAGAGCAGACCAAAAGTCAGATTATTATGATGGAAGCGACGATGGATCGGCTCCTTCGCCATATAATTCAGTGTATCGTGCATCCATCCCATGTTCCATTTGTAGCCAAAGCCGAGACCGCCAAGATAGGTTGGCCGTGACACCATTGGCCAGGCGGTCGATTCTTCGGCTACCGTCACCGTGTCCGGACAGCTCAGATAGGCCAGCTCATTCAGGCTGCGTAAGAACTGAATGGCTTCAAGATTTTCCACCCCACCATAAATATTGGGAACCCATTCCCCCTCTTTGCGGCTGTAATTTCGGTACAGCATCGAGGCCACCGCATCGACGCGCAGACCGTCAATACCGAATTCCTTCAGCCAGTAAAGCGCATTGGAAAGCAGAAATCCCCGCACCTCGTTCCGGCCGAAATTGTAGATCAGGGTGTGCCAGTCCGGGTGATAACCTTCTTTGGGGTCGGCATGTTCGTACAGATGTGTGCCGTCAAATCCCGCCAGGCCGTGGCTGTCCATCGGGAAGTGCCCCGCCGCCCAATCCAGGATCAGACCAATTCCCGCTTCATGACAGCGTTCAACGAAATGTAAGAAGTCTAGCGGGCTGCCGTGGCGACTGGTCGGCGCAAACAGGGATGTCGGCTGATAGCCCCAGGAACCGGCAAATGGATGCTCGCAAATCGGCATCAGTTCGATATGGGTGTAGCCCATATCCTTGACATACGGCACCAGAGTATCGCCAAGCTCGTCATAACTTAGGGGCTGATTACCGTTTTTTCGCCGCCAGGAACCCAGATGCACTTCATATATAGAGACCGGGGCGGCGCGATGTGACGGCGGACCGGTCAGGGGCTTACGTGCCGGCAGTGCGGCACGAACCATCGATGCAGTTTTGGGCGGACATTCCGCCGCGAGGGCAAAGGGGTCGGCTTTCAGCAGCAGCGCACCCGCATTGGTCTTTATCTCATATTTATAACAACACCCCGCTGTAATACCGGGCAGAAAAATCTCCCAGATGCCTGCACCATGATGCAGTCGCATGATGGAAACCCGGCCATCCCAGGCATTGAAATCACCCACCACGCTGACCCGGCGGGCATCCGGTGCCCAAACCGCAAATAACACCCCCGCCACGCCATCTTTTACAATGGGATGCGCACCCATTTTCTCATAGGCGCGGAAGTAATTCCCTTCAGCATGCAAATAGAGATCCAGATCGGTGAGCGTGGGACCGAAAGCATAAGGGTCCTCAACCTCCCAATCGACACCGTCAAAACTGAAGCGCAGACGATATGCGAAACTTTCATGACGGCCGGCGATGGGGCCGGCAAAAAAACCGGCAGGGTGCACACGTGGCAGCTCGCACAGTATGACACCGCTCGCACTGTCAATCACCGCCACCTTTTGTGCATCCGGACGAAACACCCGAATCTGCATCACGCCGGATTTATCATCCAGATGGGGGCCAAGGACCGCAAACGGATTACCTTCATCCCCTGCGATGATCGCGCCGCAGAGGCGTGCCAATGGAGCCCCCATGCTTTGCTGCGCTGCAGCTAGCGTTGGCAGGGATGCTTTAACCCCAGATTTAGAGTGTTTTTTAGAACTGACAGGCTGGCTGGAAATGACATCGGTAGACATGAGCGCGACCATTGTCGAGATGTGTTTGTATGACTGTGAGGCATCTGGAAAAAATGTCAATTCAGCAGATAGCAGGCACCGATCTGCTTAAATTTTCGTCAAGAGATTCTATTTTTTAGCAGACGGTAAAGAAAATGTTTTCTATGCAGAATATTATATTTTCCAATTGAAGTTGATCACGATCAGTTACCTTTCAGAAACGCCATGTTTAGTGTAGGTTAGTTCAGCCAATAGGACACGGGGTGCACTATGCGGGTTCTGTTTGTAACGTCCGAGGCGTACCCCCTAGCCAAGACTGGCGGGCTAGCAGATGTGTCACGCTCCTTACCGATGGCGCTGGCCGCACGCGGAATTGATGTCCGCATACTGATGCCTGCCTATCCACGCGCCATGACGCGCATCGAAAAATCCCGCATTGTTACACGCATGCCGGAGATGATCGGCGTTGATGATGGTGTCCTGATCGCTGGCAAGATGCCTGATGCCGATATACCGGTCTATCTGGCAGATTCGCCCACCCTATATCGCCGCCCCGGCGGTCTGTATCAGGATGAAAATGGCGCGGTGTGGCCGGATAACGCCCGCCGCTTTGCTTATTTATCACACGCGGCGGCGTGGATTGCTCAGGATAAAGCCAAACTATCCTGGCAGCCCGATATCGTGCATGCTAATGACTGGCACACCGGTTTGCTGCCGCTGATCCTGAAAATGTGCGACGGGCCAAAGCCGAGCACGATCTTTACCACCCACAATATGGCGTTTCAGGGTAACTTCGATGCCGAAGTGCTCGACCATATCGGCATACCCAGTGCCTATTATAAAAGTGGGCAAATCGAATTTTACGGCTGGCTGTCGTATCTTAAAGCTGGCCTGACCTTTGCGGATCGTGTTACCACGGTCAGCCCCAACTATGCGCAGGAAATTCTGACCCCAGAATACGGCTTTGGTATGGAAGGTGTGCTGCAATCACGCGGCAAAAATTTTTCCGGAATTCTTAACGGCATTGACCCAACACTATGGGATCCGTCCGTCGATGCCAATCTGGCGCACACCTATCACCGTGGCAACATTAGTGGCAAACATGTCTGCAAAGCGGATCTTCAGCGCGAAGTGGGATTACCGGTTTCACCAGATACACCGCTGATTGGCTATGTCAGCCGGCTGACCCATCAGAAGATGGCCGACATTGTCGCAGATATCACACAATGGATCACCGAACAGAACGCCCAGTTTGTTTTGGTGGGCGAAGGCGAGCCGGCCATGGAAGCCGCGTTCCTTCAGGCGCAGGAACGCTATCCACAAAACGTTGCCGTATATATCGGCTATGGCGAACCGTTGGCGCATCGCCTGCAGGCGGGAAGCGATATACTGCTGGCACCAGCGCGGTTTGAGCCCTGCGGTCTGACACAGCTTTATGCCTTGCGCTATGGCACAGTGCCCGTGGTACGCCGCACCGGGGGGCTGGCCGATACCGTGGTGGATGCCACAGCCGAAAATTTGAGCCAGCGCACCGCCACCGGTTTTGTTTTTGAACAGCCGGAAAAAGAAGAATTAATTGGCGCACTGGGGCGCGCGATTGATTTGTATCGCGAACCCCTAGGTTGGCGCCGCCTGCAAACCTACGCCATGGCGTTGGACTTCAGCTGGGATGCCAGTGCCGCGCGCTATATCGAACTGTATCGTGATGCCAGTGGCACACCGAGCCTGAAGGTTCCGCCGGTTGCACAAATCCGTGCGCCACAGATTGAAAAAACACGGCAAAACATTGCCTGAGGTCACACGCCTTGTATCGTTGCGTAATGAGTTATGGGTACCTGTATATAAAATGATCTGTCGTTCGGGGAACGCACAGGGTCAGCCACCACTAACGAGAGCTTGAGATGACCCATAAGCAACAAAACACGACCGCAACACTGAAACTGTCCGATACCGACATCCGCATCCGAAGCTATTTGATCTGGGAGCGCGAAGGCAAACCCGTCGGTCAGGCGGAACAGCATTGGTACCGTGCCATTTGTGAATTACAGACCGAGCATCAACCCGCCGCTGAGGCCTCCACCGCGTCAGCCGCTAAATTGGCTGGCAAAGCAGCGGCCAAGGCCGGCACCAAATCCCGTAACCCCGGCACCGGAAAATCCGCACGCCAGGAAGCGCGTCTATAAGTTTTAAGGTGATACGGGTGCGGCGACACCACAAGCCGCCCCGCCATAGCTTGCGCGCCACACCACACCAGACAGGTATAAAACCGCATCATTTTACGTCACAAATCTCGCAGTGCGGGAAAACATGCTTAATCGAGTATAAAATATAGGGTGAGAAACGCCACCGCTACCGATCATGCTTGGAGGGCAAGATGACCTACGAAAAACATCCCACTGTATTGCCGCCGGAAACGATTGAACCTACGGAAGAGGCGATCCGGCTGCGCAGTTATCAGATTTGGGAACGAGAGGGCCGCCCCGAAGGGTGCTCCCAGGAACATTGGGCCTACGCTAAGGCCGAACTGGAGGCGGAAATGCAGGAAGCCTCGCTGGCAGGCATTACCGCCGACATTGTTTTGCCCCGCTTACATGTCTCGACACCGCCAGTACGCAGCGTATCGGAAAAGGTCGATACCGATTTCAACGGGGCAAAATAATCCCTGCCACATTGCTAAAAAAACACCGGCCCGCATATTGCTGCCGGTGTTTTTTAATAGGACTGGATGTGCCTCGCTTATTGCTGCCAGGAGATCAGCGGTAGCTCGGTCGGCAGGAACGCAGCCTGATGATATGGCACGATACGCACCGTGTAATCCTTGATCGGCCGTTCACCGGTTACCACCCCGGCATAAATGAAGCCATTGATCGAACCGGCAATGGCATTATCGCGGTGCAGCACAACGATTTCCGAATTGACGTCAGGCTTGGCATCGGCATAGAGCTCGACCCGGATATGTTCCGGCGAAATCTCGCCCAGGAAAATCGGTACACTGATCTTATCCCCGGTGTCGCTTTCCGCGATCTTGGGTGTGCCAATGTGCAACCCCTGCCAGCGATTGGAAAGAGTTTCCGCCCACTCGTACATCGCTTTGGCCAGCGAACAATTGCCTTTCAGCCGCTCACGCACCGCCAGCGACTGGGGCAGATAGGCACGGTTGACATAATCCTCGATCATCCGCGCGCCACCGAATTGCGAGGTCAGCTGGCTCATGCTTTCACGGATGCGTTTGAGCCACGCCCGCGGCAAACCGTCGGCATCGCGGTCGTAGAATTCAGTAATCAGATCATTTTCCAGAAGATCATACAGGCTCCTGGCATCGTGAACGTCGACCTCCTCGGCCACACCACCATCGCCCGAACCAATGGCCCAGCCAACTTCTGTCGTATACGCTTCGTCCCACCAGCCATCCAATGTTGAACAGTTAATACCGCCATTGACCAGCACCTTCATGCCAGAAGTACCGCAAGCTTCCCACGGCCGCCGTGGCGTATTGATCCAGACATCGACGCCCTGCACCATCTCCTGTGCAATGGCGATATCGTAATCCTCGATGAAGACGATATGGCGGCGGAACTTGTGCTGGCGGGCCAGATTGAGCCATTCCTGGATCATGCCCTTGCCGACATAATCATCCGGATGCGCCTTGCCCGCGACGACAATCTGCACCGGGCGGGTTTCATCCAGCAGCAGCTTTTCGAGCCGCCCCGGATCACTGAGCAGCAGATTTGGCCGCTTATATTCCGTGAAGCGCCGGGCAAAACCCAGCGTCAGCACATTGGGATCAAGCACGCCTTCGGTCTTGCGCACCATATCGGGGGTATAGCCATGCTCGCGCATCTTCTTGGCCAGATTGCCACGCGCCACCTGGACGATGCGCATACGCCCGGCCCCACGCATGGCCCACAAATCTTCATCCGAGACATTAATGACACTGGCACCGGCCGATGGCGGATGACGCCAGCGGTCCTTGCCACAGGATTGAGTCCACAGATCATCGGCACCGGCCGAATCCCAGGTCGGCACGTGCACACCATTGGTAACAAAACCAATCGGCACTTCACAGGATGGCCAGCGGAAGAATAAAGGCTGAAAAATACGACGGCTGACCTCGCCATGTAAGGCACTGACACCCATGCAGATCGCCGAACCCCGGGCCGCAAAGAAGGCCATGTTAAACGGCTCGGACGCATCAGATGCGTCGGCCCGTCCCAGCGCCAGCACATCGGCCATTTTGAGACCGCGGCCACCTAAAGCCCCTTCGACATAGGGCCTGAGATATTTGACCAGAATCTCAACCGGGAAACGGTCAAAGCCCGCCGACACAGGGGTATGGGTGGTGAACACATTGCCAGCACGGGTCGCCCACAGGGCTTCCCAGAAGGTCAGGCTTGAACGCTGGGCCTGCTGATAGGCACGCTCCAGAATAGCAAAAGCCGCATGACCTTCGTTGATATGGCAAATTTCGACATCTGGATGCAGCGCTTCAACCACACGCCAACCGCCGACCCCCAGCACGATCTCCTGCATCAGGCGTAGTTCGGTGCCACCACCATAGAGTTTGGTGGTAATGCCGCGATCCGGCGGACTGTTCAGCGCATCATTTGAATCGAGCAGATACAACTTCACCTTGCCGACCTGCGCCTGCCAGATGCGCAAGGATACCTTGCGGCCGGGCAGATCAATTTCCACCCGAAGCCAGCGTCCGTCCGGCAACACCACCGGCTCGATCGGCATGGCCGAAGGCTCGTTATAAGGATAAAATTCCTGCTGGGCGCCGTTATTGTCGATAACCTGGCGGAAATAGCCTTCCTGATAGAGCAGGCCGACGCCGATGATCGGCACATCCAGATCGCTGGCGGTCTTCAGAAAGTCCCCCGCCAGGATGCCGAGGCCGCCGGCATAGAGTGGCAGGGCCGCGCCCAGACCGAACTCCATACTCAAATAGGCCACACCTTTGACCTTGGACGCCGCCGGGGTCAGCCGGAACCAGCCCGGCGTCTCCTGATACTTTTTATAGGCGTCCGCTGCCGCTTTTAACCTTTCCAGGAATTGTGAATTCCCCGTCAACGCTTTTAAGCGCTCGGTCGAGGCGCTTTGCAGCACGGTCCACGGACTGTGCGTGCGCTCCCAGAGCGTCTTATCTACCTGTTCCCACAGGGCATCCGCCTCGTGGCACCAGGTCCAGCGCAAATCGAGCGCCAGAACTTGTAAAAAGGAAATCTCGTCGGGCAACTTTGGCAGTTGAAGGGCAACCATATTTCCTCAGTCCGCTGTTACGTGTTGCAGGTAAGGTTACGAGGCTACGCCAAGGGCATCGCTATAGGGAAAATCTGAACCACCCCGCCCTTGCCACTACCCCCATTTTACCAAGAGTTGTGACAGCTTTCACCGTAAAGTCTTGGCGTTAGATCATTTCATACCCGGAAAATTCCACCTTAGCACGTAAGCTATGAAATAACCTTAAATAGCTCCTACCAAATGGCGCGAGAATGGGCAGGTTGCTGCCGACAGCCGCTGGCAGCCGCATTGGTACCCGGGGGCATTTAAACGAGGCACTTTGCCACCAGGGCGACAAGTAAAATTGATGCCATCCCCCGTTTACGATGGATGTGGCGCAGAGTATATGATAGCGCTACCAAATCACACGGATTGCTACTAGGATGGTGGCAATTACAAAAAGATAAACTGACAGGGAGCAGACCCAAGGATGTTTCTCGGCATTGATGTCGGCACGTCGAGCGTTAAAGCTGTGCTGATCGACGAAAATGATAAGCTGGTCGCGCAAGGTTCTGGAGCGCTGACCGTCGAACGCCCGCACGCCTTATGGTCGGAACAGGACCCTGCTTCCTGGTGGAAAGCCACCGTGGAAGCGGTTCGCGCCCTACCGGAGAATCACCGCCGCGCGGTCAAAGCCATCGGCCTTTCCGGCCAGATGCATGGTGCCACCCTGCTGGACGCCACCGACAAGCCTTTGCGCCCGGCGATTCTGTGGAATGACGGCCGTTCGGAAGCCGAATGTGCCGAGCTGGAAAGCCGCGAACCCAAATCCCGCGCCATCACCGGCAATCTGGCAATGCCGGGCTTTACCGCCCCCAAACTGGTGTGGGTGGAAAAGCACGAACCGGAAATCTTCGCCAAGGTGAAGACGGTTCTGCTGCCGAAGGATTATGTCCGCCTGAAACTGACTGGCACCAAAGCTTCGGATATGTCCGATGCCGCCGGAACGCTATGGCTGGACGTTGCCAAACGCGGCTGGTCGGATGAGATGCTCGCCGCCACCCACCTTAACCGTTCGCATATGCCTGAAGCCGTGGAAGGCAATGCCCCCACTGGCACGGTGCTGCCTGCGGTGGCCAAAGAGCTTGGCATTCCCGAAGTCGTAGTGGCCGGTGGCGGTGGCGATAATGCCGCCAGTGCCGTGGGCCTTGGCGTGGTGCGCACCGGCGATGCCTTCTTGTCACTTGGCACCTCGGGCGTGCTGTTCGCCGTCACAGACAAATTCCGCCCCAACGCGGAACGCGCCGCCCATGCCTTCTGCCACGCCATTCCGGGGCAGTGGCATCAGATGGCCGTTATTCTGTCGGCAGCGGCCAATCTCGACTGGGTGCGCGACCTGTGTGGCTTCAAGGATATTCCCGACGTGTTCCAGTCGGCTGAAGCCCGCGGCTACAGCAAAGATACGCCGATTTTCCTGCCCTATTTGTCGGGCGAACGCACGCCGCATAATGACCCGACGGCGCGTGGTGTGTTCTTTGGCCTGTCGGCAGCGACCGAAAAAGCCGATTTGGCCAATGCGGTAATGGAAGGCGTGGCCTTTGCCTTTGCCGATGGCCTTGATGTGCTTAAAGAAGCGGGCAGCACCATTAACGACATCACCGTGACCGGTGGGGGTGCACGCATTCCGTATTGGGGTAAGCTACTGGCTTCGGCCTTGGGCAAGCCCATGACATATCGCGAGGGTGGTGAAGTGGGGGCAGCCTTTGGCGCCGCCCGACTGGGCCGCCTGGCGCTGACCGGGGAGAACCCGGCAACCGTTTGCGTCATGCCGCCCGTGACGCGAATTATCGAGCCTGATGCGCAGTTCTCTGAACTTCTGGCTCACCGCCGGCCGTTATACACCGGCCTTTATCAGAACCTCAAAAAAGCTTTTAGGGAGTATGCCATATGAGCCTTTTTTCAGACGTCGCTCCGATCCGTTACGAAGGGCCGGAAAGCACAAACGAGTTAGCCTATAAAGTTTATAACCCGGACCAGATTGTTCTGGGCAAGCGCATGGCCGATTGGCTGCGTCTGACGGTTGCCTATTGGCATTCTTTCAGCTCGAACGGCGCCGACATGTTCGGCGAGGGCACCTGGAATCGCCCGTGGCTGAACGGCGCGATCACTCGTGAAATTGCCGAAAAGCGCGCCGATGCCGCTTTCGACTTCTTCACTCGTCTGGGTACGCCCTATTTTGCCTTCCACGATGTTGATGCCACGGCTGATGCGCACACGCTCAAAGAGCACATCGATAACGTCAAGCACATCGAAGGCGTGTTCGCCAAGAAGATCGAACAGACCAAGGTGAAGCTCCTGTGGGGCACTGCCAACCTGTTCGGCAACAAGCGCTTCGCCGCAGGCGCCTCGACCAATCCCGATCCGGAAGTGTTCGCCTGGTGCGCCGCGCAGCTCAAAGCCATTCTCGAAACCACCCACAATCTGGGCGGTGAAAACTATGTGCTGTGGGGCGGTCGTGAAGGCTATGACACCCTGCTCAACACCGACCTGAAGCGTGAAAAGGAGCATCTGGCTGCCTTCCTGAAGATGGTCGTCGAGCACAAGCACAAGATCGGCTTCAAGGGCACCATCCTGATTGAGCCGAAGCCGCATGAGCCGACCAAGAGCCAGTATGACCGTGACGTTGGCACGATCTATGGCTTCCTCGCCCAGAACGGCCTCGAGAAGGAAGTTAAGGTCAACATCGAAGTCAACCATGCCACTCTGGCTGGCGTTGATTTCGAGCACGAAGTCGCCATGGCGGTTTCGCTCGGCGTCCTCGGCTCGCTCGACATCAACCGTGGCGACCCGCGCAACGGCTGGGATACTGACCAGTTCCCCAACAACGCCCAGGACATTGTCCCGGCGATGCTGGAAGTTATCAAGAATGGCGGCCTGCACACCGGCGGCTTCAACTTCGATGCCAAGCTGCGTCGTCAGTCGACCGACATCAACGACCTGTATATCGCTCACGTTGCTGGCATTGATACGCTGGCCCGCGCGCTGTTGATCGCTGAAAAGGTTATCAACGACGGCAAGCTCGAAGCGGTCCGCAAGGCGCGTTATGCCGGTTGGGACGAAGGTCTGGGCAAGAAGATCGAAGCCGGCGAGTTCACACTGGAAAGCCTGGCCGATTATGCCGTCAAGCACGATGTGAACCCGGCGCCGAAGTCGGGCAAGCAGGAACTGTGCGAACGCATCATTGCCGACGCCTGCAAGATCTAAGTCTTACGCTCTATAAGTTCTCTCTCACTACAACTTACGGCCGCCCTTAACCCGGGCGGCCGTTTTTTTATGCCAGAACCAAGAGTGCATGAACCCACTCGGGCACAAAACAAAACGGCCGCCCCAAGGGCGGCCGTTTGCTGTTAGATCGCAGAGCCGATCAGTTCTGTTCGTGCTTCTTCGACATATCGTGCGCAATGATCATATAGATCGATGGCACAACGAAGAGGGTGAACAGTGTACCAATGGTTAGCCCTGAGGAAATCACGATACCCATGCTGAAGCGTGAAGCCGCACCCGCGCCGGACGCAGTCACCAGTGGCATCACGCCCAGCACCATGGCTGCGGTGGTCATCAGAATTGGCCGAAGACGGATACCGGCAGCTTCTTCAATGGCTTCCCGCTTGGATAGTCCCTGGGTCTGCAGTTCATTGGCGAACTTCACAATCAGAATGCCGTGCTTGGAGATCAAGCCGATCAGTGTCACCAGCCCCACCTCGCTATAGATGTTGAGGCTGGCGCCACCAACACCCAGAGCGATGAAGACCAAAGCACCGGCAATCGACATCGGCACGCTGATCAGAATGGTCAGCGGATCGCGGAACGATTCAAACAACGCTGCAAGGGTCAGGAAGATGATGATCAGCGCGAAGAAGAAGGTCTGCATCAGCGCACTGGATTCCTGCACCTGCTGGCGGGTTGAACCACCATAGTCGAGGCGATAGCCAACCGGCATGACGCTTTCGGCAATTTCCTGCAGCTTGGACAGCGCTTCGCCCGTCGTAATCCCAGGATTCGGGATGGCGTTGATGGTCGCCGCATTCTGCTGCTGGAAGTGGTTGAGGTTCTCCGGCACCACTTCGGTTTTGAAGGTGGCGATAGAGGACAGTGGGATCGAATTCCCACTCGAGTCATTGATGTGATAGTCGCTGAGCTGATTGACATTCAGACGCGAGGTCTGAATCACCTGCGGCACCACCTGATAGGCACGGCCGGAGTAGCTGAAGTAGTTGACATAACCACCGCTCAGCATGGACGACAATGAACCACCGACATCGCTCATGGTCAGACCGTAAGACGCAATCTTGTCACGGTCGAGCATGACACGGACCTGCGGCTGATCATATTTCAGGTCAGAGTCCATATACATGAACAGGCCGGATTTGAGCGCCTGATCCATGATCTGGGCGGCGACGTCGTTGAGCTGCTCGAAGCTCTGTGTCGTCAGTACCGCGAACTGCACACCTAACCCGCGCGGACCCGGCAAAGACTGCGGCTGGAACGCCGCCGCTTTCATACCGACAATGCTGTTCATTTCCATCTGCAGCGGCTGCTGCAGATCCGTCGCGGTACGCTTACGCTCATCCCACGGCTTTAAGACGTAACCCGTGATATTGGTCGAACTGGAGACAATCTGGAAGGCACTTTGCACTTCCGGCATTTTGGTGCCGAGATCATAAGCCTGTTTCTGCCAGATCATGTTCTGACGCAGGGTCGAGGTCGGCGCGGGGGTAAATAGACCAATGACCACGCCCTGGTCTTCCTGTGGCGCCAGTTCACTTTTCGACATAGTGAACAGGAAGTAGATACTGCCGATCACGATCACGGCAAACACCACCACCACTGGCAGCTCGTTCAACGTGCTGCGCAACAGGCGCTTATAATGGTCATGCAACCAGGTGAACTTATCGTCAATAAAGGCGACAAGCTTGTGCTCCCACTGCGATTTCACATCATGATGTGATTTCAGCATGCGGCTGGCCATCATCGGCGACAGCGTCAGGGCCACGATAGCCGAGATCACCACGGCCCCCACCAGGGTGAAGGCGAATTCGGTGAACAACGCACCGGTTAAGCCACCGATGAAGCCGATCGGCACATAGACAGCCACCAGCACCAGGGTCATGGCGATAACCGGACTGCCCAGCTCGCGTGCGCCCAGGATGGCAGCCTCCATAGGAGGTTTACCTTCCTCCAGATGTCGGCTGACGTTTTCCACCACGATGATGGCGTCATCAACCACCAGACCGATGGCCAGCACGAGGGCGAGCAAGGTCAGCAGGTTGATGGTGAAGCCGAACATCAGCATGAAAATGCCGGTACCGATCAGCGATAGCGGAATTGTCGTAATCGGAATCAACACCGCCCGCGGCGAACCCAGGAAGATGAAGATGACGAAGATAACAATCAGAATGGCCTCGATCAGTGTCGATTCCACTTCGGAAATCGAACTGCTGATGAATTTCGAGGAGTCATAGGCAATGGTGGCCGTCAACCCTTGTGGCAACTGCTTTTGAAGTTGCGGCAACAGCTTACGAGCGTCTTGAACCACATTCAGCACGTTGGCTGAAGGCAACACCTTGAGACCGATCATCACCGTCGGGCGGCCATTGAACATGGCGGCCGAGGTATAATCTTCCGCACCCAGCGAAATATTGGCGACGTCGGACAAGCGGACGTAACCACCATTGGTCTCTTTTACGATGAGTTTTTTAAAGGCGTCGATATCCTCAACATTCGTTGATGCCAGCATGTTGACCTGAACCATCTGGCCACGGGTGGAACCCACTGCCGATAAATAGTCATTGCTGGACAGAACGGTGGAGATTTGTTCCGGCGTCACGCCATAGGCGGCAAGCTTGTCGGGTTTGAGCCAGACACGCACGGCAAACCGCTTTTCACCGCGAATTTCGGCTTCCTGCACACCACTGATAGCCTGCATCTGTGGCTGCACGACACGGATCAGATAGTCGGTAATCTTGTTCGGTGGCAGCGTATCGCTGTTGAACGAGATGTACATCGAATCGAGCGTATCGCCGACCGTGATCGAAAGCACCGAACTTTGGGCATCCGATGGCATCTGGTTTTTGACCGAGTTCACCAGCGTGATGATTTCGGACAGCGCCTTGGCCGTATCGAAGTTCAGCTTCAGGTTCACATAGATGGTCGAAGAGCCCATCGCACTCGACGACGTCATGTAGTCGATGCCGCTAGCCTGAGCCACGGCTTTTTCGATTGGCGTGGTGATGAAGCCGGCAATGGTTTCAGCACTGGCACCCGAATAGGTGGTCGAGATCGTGACCACCGCATTCTGGGTTTCCGGGTACTGGCGAATCGACATCGAGGTGAAGGCTTTAAGGCCCAGCACCAGGATGACGAGGCTAACGACGACAGAAAGTACCGGCCGCCGGATAAAGATGTCTGTAAAGCTCATCGCGGTTAAGGCCTAATCGGTTTCTTCTGAGGGGGTCGGATTGATGTCGTTAGGCAACTTGGTTGCGTTGTTGATGACCAGAAGGCTGCCGTTTTTCACCTTGTTGGTGCCGGAGCTGATCACAACATCACCAAGCTTCAGGCCACTCAGGATCGCCACCTGATCACCACGGGTATCGCCGGTGACAACGGTGCGCTGCTGGGCCACCAGCTGCGGCTTACCATTCACAACCTGCTTAGTAACAACGAAGACCATGTTGCCATAAGTGTTATAGGAAATCGCCGTCTGCGGCAGGGTCAGGAAGTTTTGTGGCCGACCCGCATCGATCTTCACCGAGGCAAACATACCTGGCAGCAGTTCCTTCTTGGGGTTCTGCACCATGGCACGCACCTGCACCGTGCGGGTGGTCGTGTCGACGGCCGGATTGATTGCTGCAATCGTGCCTTTGAATACCTTGCCGGGGAACGTGTCGGTGGTGATGTCAACGCGGCTGCCAACCTTGAGCAGAGGCAGCTGCTGCTGCGACGCCTTGAAGTCGACGTAGATCGGATCCAGTTCCTGCAACGTCACCATAGTGGTGCCAGCAGAAACATAGGCACCCAGATCAACCTGGCGAATACCGACGCGGCCAGAGAACGGAGCGACCAGCGTCTTATCTTCAACGGCGGCCTTGGTCGTCTTCATGTTGGCCAGCGCGGTATCAAAATCTGTCTGGCTGATGGCATGGGTCTTGATCAGCTCTACATCACGCTTATAGGTGCGCATTGCCTGCTCCGCCGAAGCCTTTTCAGAATCGACGCGCAGCTGAATAAGAACCTGGCCCTTCTTCACGTCCTGCCCGGCGGTGAAATTGATCTGGCTCACTACGCCGGAGCCGACCGTCGCCAGATCAGCACCCTGCACCGCGTGCAGAGAACCAACCGCGCTAAGCTCGGTCTGCCAAACGGCGCTCTTCACCGTGGTGGTTGCCACTGTGGAGGTTTGCACCATCGATTTCATCGCGTTAGAGATGAGAAGTCCCTTGCCGATGATGAAACCAAAAATCAGCACCAGCACGATGATAACCAAGCCAAGCATGGTAACCATGCGCTTGGTCAGGAAACGGGAAGCAGAAGGCGGTAACGCCCGTTGCACGGCACCCGTCAGGCGATCTGATTTCGATTCATATATACCAGGCATATTCGATCTCTTGCAGCAGGACACGCCGTCCGATTTCCGACGCGGCGCAGTCGGTAGGGAGTGAAAGAGCTATTTACAGGCACCACCCTTATACAAACAAGGCGGTCCGTCGAAGAATTATAATGTAGACAACGGTAAAGATATGACAACTTTACCAAAGTTTGACTTTAGCATCAGAAACACCATCCTTTTCTGACACAAATCACGAAAAAGAGAGCGGGACTTACACTGTGTAAATCATATAGGTACGTTCTGGGCTAAAACCAGTCGAGGTCGCCGGTGGCATCCCACGGCACTTCCGCAGCTTCGGGTTTGTCCTTGCCAGTATAGGCAGAATAGAGCCGCTGGCGAATTTTATGGAACGGAACATCCTCAATCATTAAAAGGATATTCTGGGCGGCATCGCGGCCCTCATCCGACAACCCCTGCTCGATACCTTTCAGAAGACGCGCCTGCGCCAACGCGCTTTGCGCAAGAAGATCAAAGGATTGCAAGTCACAGATGTGACGACTGCGAACACCGTCAACTTCATCAGATGATAAGGTTTCGCCCAGCCGGACGATTTCGCAGACCAGCGCATACAATTCGTCCGCGACAGAACTGAGTAGCGCCAATAGCGCTTCCTGTTCGTCCCCGGATTTTGTTGCTGCCGGCTTGTTCATGGCCCCTCTCAGAACAACTCGACATCGTTGGTGGCAACCTGAGGCACATGCTTGGCTTCGGTGATTTCCGTCTCCACCAGCTTCCTCTTGTCCGCCCGCACCGCCAGCTGACGCGCACGACCGGTCAGAGGCCAATACTGTATCCGCCGCGGCGAGGTCCCGCCGACATCACCACCGATAACCAGAATACCTTCGTCGGCCAGATATTTTTTTGCGAAGGCAGAATTGCGCGAGCCGACATCTGAAAGTTGCGCCAACACATTGGCACCGCCGAACAGCTTCGCCTCAAATCTCTTGCGCTGACCGCCGAGTTTAATCAACCCGTTGATCAGCATTTCCATGGCATTCACACCGAAACGACGAGCATCTTTGTCATCACCACTACCCTCGGGTAGCAGAAAATGATTCATACCACCGATCCCGGCAATCGGATCACGGATGCAGGCGGCGATGCATGACCCCAAAATCGTGGTCAATACCTCGTCCCCCGTCCCGGTGACATACGAATCCCCTTGCATAATCTGAATATGCCAACTGCGATCCTGCGGGTTAAAAAAACGCCGCAGTTCCTCGCCATTAGCATCCAGATTTGCAGGGGATGGTGCCATTAGGTTAGCGCTCCGAAGACCTGTTCCAGCTTCAACTTTAGCGTGGCAACAGTAAACGGTTTCACCATGTAATTGTTGGCGCCGAATTTTGCTGCATTCTGCACCAACTCTTTATCGGCACGGCCGGTCAGCAGAATAAACGCCGTCGACTTCATCGCCGCATCCGCCCGCACAGCTTTCAGGAACTGCAACCCGTCCATATCGGGCATGTTGAAGTCCGAGAATATGACGTGTGCGCCTTGTCCTTTGAGTGCGGCAAGCGCATCGGTCGGACCGGCGTAGTCACGTATATCCGTCACACCGATTTGTTGCAGACTGCTGCGGACCAGTGTGCGCATCGTCAACTGGTCGTCTACAACGACTGCCTTGATTTTAGCCGCCGCTGGCATGACGCACTCCCCTTTCATTCCGGCCCTTGCACAAACGCAGGATTTCTGGACCGATTTTTTCTAGCGGCAGTTGGTTCTCTACCGCACCAATTTCAAAGGCCACGCGCGGCATACCATAGACCACAGATGAGGCTTCATCCTGCCCAAGGGTTGCAGCGCCGACCTGACGCATCTCTAATAAACCAGACGCACCGTCACGCCCCATGCCGGTGAGCTGGACACCAATAGCCCGTTCCTTGACGTGACGGGCTACCGAGCGGAACAGAACATCCACCGACGGGCGGTGGCCATTAACCGGGTCCGCATCAACCAGGCGGCAGCGATAGGTGCCAACGCCCGAAACTTCCAAATGTTGTTCACCACCCGGCGCCAAATAGATGTGCCCCGGAGCCAGGGTGGCACCATCAACCGCCTCGGCGACCTTTGGCCGGCACAGCCGGTCAAGCCGGTTGGCAAACGAGGTGGTGAAATGCGCTGGCATATGCTGGGTAATCACCGTAGGCGGACAATTCGCCGGGAAGTGCGATAACACTTCAATCAAGGCCTCGACACCGCCGGTCGATGAACCGATAGCCACCAGGCTGTTACCCGGATCAAACGGCACGTCACTGGCGGACGGAGCCGCCGGAGGCTGATGCGGCGTAGAACGCGGACGGACATGGGCCTGGGCCGCATTCTTAACCTTTTCGATCAGCTCGGCACCACCGGCTTCCAACAGCGCGACGACATTCTCGGTCGGCTTAGCATAGTAGTCGATAGCACCCAATTCGAGCGCCGCCAGGGTGACTTCGGCACCCTTCTGCGTCAGGGTTGAAACCATGACCACCGGCTGCGGCCTGAGGCGCATAATCTTTTCAAGGAATTCGAGGCCGTTCATATGCGGCATCTCAACATCCAGCGTGATGACGTCGGGATTGAGATCCTTGATCATCTGCCGTGCCACCGATGGCTCCGGCGCCGCACCCACGACCTGAATTTCAGGATCCGCAGACAACACTGCAGTTAGCAGACGTCGAATGGTTGCAGAGTCGTCAACGATGAGGACGGTTATTGGCTTCATTTTAGTCAGCCCTTCAGTCTATAGGTCGTTTGCGCCACGAGTTCAAAAGGTAACGTATCTAACATTATCCGCTCGGAATGGCCGATACACAGGCTTCCGTGCGGCATCAGACTATCGGCGAATTTGGACCAGATACGATTCTGGGTATCTTCGTCGAAATAAATCATCACGTTGCGGCAGAAAATGGTGTCGAACTTACCCTTCATCGGCCATGCACCCAGCAGGTTAAGCTCGTTAAACTGCACCAGGGACATGGCAACTTCACCAACCTGAAAATCCTCAGACTGCCGCGTTTTATTGAGGAATTTATGGTACTGGGTCGGAATACTCGACAAAGCCGAGCCGCCATAGGCTGCATTTCGCCCCTTGGCCAGCATGTTGGTGTCGATGTCGGTGGCAAGAATACGGACATCAAGCTTAGGGGCTTCCGGCAACAGGTCCAGTAGCGTCATGGCAATGGAATACGGCTCCTCTCCCGACGAACAGGCCGCCGACCACAGGCGTACCCGCCCACCCTTACGTGCCCGCTCTACCAACTTGGGCAACACCTGACTTTTCAGATATTCGAAATGATGCGGTTCGCGGAAAAAACGGGTGACGTTGGTCGTCATCGCCGCAATCATCGCCTGCCGCTCGTCTTTGCCGTCATCGCTCTCGATCAGTTCACAATATTCGCGGAACGTCCGAAGACCGATAAGCCGTAATCGTTTGGCCAAACGGGAGTAGACGAGATTGGCCTTGCCTTCCGTCAGCACAATGCCTGCCTGGCCATGCACCATGGCGGCGATCTTCTTGAAATCCGTCTCGGTAAAGACGAATTCGCCATCAGGGACCAGCAGTTTATCGCGAGAAGAAGGGGATTCCGCCATTATTGCATCTGTATCCGTTAAGCCGCTTCAGAGACTGCACCAACTTCACCAACCAGCGAAGCCGTCAGGCGCTCCATGCTAAGCAGGGTCACCATGCGCTGATCGAGCACGGCAATGCCTTCCACAAAAGAGCTTTGCGTATCGCGCGCCAGATCCGGGGTCGGTTGGATCTCGTTGGCGGTCACCGTCAAAATATCCGACACGGCATCGACCAGCAGACCAAGGGTACGATCACCCGATTTGACCACAATGATGACGTGCTTCTGATTGGCCTCAGTCAGACCACGGCCCAGCCGTGCCTTGAGATCAACCACCGGCAACACAACACCGCGCAGATTGATCACGCCACGCACAAAATCCGGTGCGTGCGGCAACGGCGTAGTTTCAGTCCAGCCGCGAATTTCGCGGATCGTCATTATGTTGGCACCAAACTCTTGTCCGCCCGTAATAAAGGTAATGAACTGACGGCGAACTTCCGTGGCCGTTTCTACTTTCTCGCTCATGGTCCTGTTCCTGTTGCAGACACTTCATTCAAGTTGCTTTCCGTCGAGTGGCCGCGACAGCGGCTTACGACACCATCGACATCGATAATCAGTGCCACGCGGCCATCACCTAGAATGGTTGCTGCACCGATACCCTCGATATGACGATAGTTGCCCTCGAAGCTCTTGATCACGACCTGACGCTGACCAAGAATCTGATCAACCGCAAGCGCCACCCGTCCGGTACCTTCACTCTCGACCAGGATGACCACACCTTTGGCCGGATCAGAACCGGCACCCTTGACGTCAAGCAATTCACCCACTTTGACCAGCGGAACGTACACATCACGTACCCGTAGGAGGAAGCTATTGCTGCCGAAGGGACGGATATCGTCCGCATGCGGCTGCAGGCTTTCAATGATATGGGTCAGCGGCAACACAAACGTCTGATCGCCAACCGCCACCACCATGCCGTCCAGCACCGCCAGGGTCAAAGGCAGGGTCATGGTAAAGCGGCTGCCCTGACCGGGCACTGAACTCATAATGATACGCCCGCCAAGATCGGCCACACTCGAACGCACCACGTCCATACCAACGCCACGTCCGGAAATGCTCGAAATTGTTGCCGCCGTCGAGAAGCCGGGCAGGAAGATCAGATTGTCGATTTCCTCGTCGCTTAAGTTAGCGCTGGCCGAGATCAGGCCCTTTTCAATCGCCTTTTCACGTACGCGCACCCGGTCGATACCACGACCATCATCAGAGACTTCGATAACAATGCGTCCGCCGCGATGTTCAGCCGACAGCGTTACGGTGCCTTCCGGATCCTTGCCGGCGTCCATACGGTCGCCTTCAGGTTCCAGACCATGATCGACAGCATTACGGATCATATGGGTCAG
This sequence comes from Micropepsis pineolensis, assembly GCF_055392125.1. Classification (NCBI taxonomy): domain Bacteria; kingdom Pseudomonadati; phylum Pseudomonadota; class Alphaproteobacteria; order Micropepsales; family Micropepsaceae; genus Micropepsis; species Micropepsis pineolensis. Next base: position 874,592 of record NZ_AP042408.1, on the reverse strand, counting down.
CGGATCACCCAGACGCTCGATAACCGTCTTGTCGACTTCGGTGGACTCCCCCTTGATGACCAGACGCACCTGCTTGTTGGTCTGTGCCGCCAGCTCACGCACCAGACGCGGCATGCGCTGAAACACCGATTTTACCGGCTGGGTGCGGATGGCCATAACGCCTTCCTGCAATTCGCGCAGCAAATGCTCGAATTCGGCCATGTTATTGGCCAGCATCGGTGACATCTGTGCCCCACGGCTTTCAATCAGATGCTGGGCCAGCATGGCCTGGGTAATAACCAGCTCGCCGACCACGTTACCGAGGCGCTCGACCTTGTCGAGATCAACACGGATGGTTTGCTTGATGGCATTTTCGCCAGAGGCAGCAGCGGCCTTATCTTCAACCTTGGCTGCCGGAGTTGTGGGAGCTGCAGCTGCAGGCGCTGCCGGCTTGGCAGGCGCCGGTTCCGACGGCACCAAAGCCAAAGGCGCGGGGGCTGATGGGGCGGGTGCCGGCTCTTCTATAGCCGGGGCTTCAGCAACCTCTTCGACTTCATCAACCGCCACATTGTCTTCAGCCGCATCGATATCCGTGGCAATGTCATCGCTGGTACCAAGACCATCATCGCCAGGCTCACTGGCACCGATATCCTCAATACCTGGATTAACGCCACCACCACTGGCGGCATCTTCGACGGCCGGTTCCGGTTCGATCGAGTCCAGTGACTGGAAAACCAGTGTGCAATCATCCGAAGCAAAATCAAAGACTTCTTCGACCTTGTCCTGCGCCGCATCGGTATAGAGGCGGATCGTCCAGTGCAGATAAGCCTGCTCGGGGTCGAGATCCTTCAGGGGGGGTAAGGTATCGAAAAAGGCTGTCGCCTCGAGACGCCCGAGCGAAGACATTTCACGCAGCAACAACGCCGGCTCATTAGCCTTGGCATAAAGCGTCGGTGCAGGGGTGAAATGCACCAACCAACCCGGCTCTACCACCGGGGTAGCTGCTTGCGGTGCCGCTTCTTCTGCGGCTTCCACGGCGGGGGCTTCCGGCTCGGCCGAGAGATCGGCCAGCGGTTCGTCGAGCGATGGCAAATCCATCGGTGCACCACCACCATCCAGATCGGTGGGGTGAACCTGATGGAAACCCAGCTCTTCAAAGCTTTCAGTCAGCTCGTCTTCTTCGTCATCGATCTTGCCAGACAGCGCCTTCAGTTCGGCCATGCTGTCTTCGTCGTGACTGGGATCAAGCCTCTGGCCTGAGCGGGCGGCCGCCACATGGTCCGACAGCATATCGCCGGCCCGAAGTAATACCTTCATGACTTCTGCTTCTGGATCAAGCTCGCCGGAGCGGATCAAATCCATCACAGTCTCAAAAGAGTGTGCAAAGGCAACCAGGTAATCAAATCCGAATGCCCCGCCGCCACCCTTGATCGAGTGCACAGCCCGGAACACCGCATTGATAATTTCGGAGTCCCGGTCGCCACTCTCCATGGCGATCAGTCCCTCTTCCATCGCAAGGAGAAGCTCCTCGCATTCCTGGAAGTACCCCTGCTTAATAGATTCCAACGGATCCATGGTCCAAGGTTCCTATGGTGACACGCGATTTATGGCAGCAACCAACTTAACCGGATCGAATGGCTTTACGATCCAGCCTGTCGCCCCGGCATCCTTCGCGCGTTGTTTCTTGGCCGGTTCACTCTCAGTCGAAAGCACTAAAATGGGGATCACCCGCGTTTTTGGATTGTTACGCACATGGTCGATGAAACCATAGCCGTCCATACGCGGCATATTGATATCCGTAATAATGACATCAACATCGCCCGCCTGCGCCAAAACCTCGACGCCATGCACACCATCTTCCGCCTGGATGACTGTGTGCCCAGCGTCGCAGAGCGCCAGTTTGAGCATATCGCGCATGGTGCGAGAATCGTCGACCGTCAAGACGACCTTTCCCATTGTCAAACCTCCACCAGTCCCAGAACCGAACTTAAGCCCAAGATCGCCGCTGCGGACGCCATGGAATCGGGAACATTTTCAAAGTGCAGTGCGCCGCCCTCGGCCGAGAGATCGCGCGCTGCGGCGACAAACAATTGCAGGCAAGGGGTCGTGATCCGCTGCAGGGCATTGGCATCAACCGTAACCGTTGAGTTCGTAGCCATGGCACCCAGCAGACAATCCTTCAAAGCGGCCGCCTTGGTGAGATCCAACACCGCCGGAAGCGTCACCGTGCCGCCTTCATATTGTAGATCTTCAGCCATCGGACGTCTTTATCTCCCATACCTTATTCAAAAAAGCGGCCCACACACACAAACACCGCATCAGAACTCCTGCCAGTCATCATCACGACCGGAAGCCGACTGGCCACCCACCACCCGTTTGGCACTGGCCGCAGCACCTGCTGCCGCCGCCTTGAGAACGGGAGACTTCTGCACAGCGGCTTGCGGCACCGTGGCCCGGGTCGGAACCGGAGCCTTGGGCGCAGAGCTTGCCGCAGGCGCAGCCGGGACCGGCCTCGGCGCAACAGCTTTAGCAGGAACCGGCTTAGCGGCAACCGCAGACGCTGCAAGAGGCTTAGGTGCCGCAGGGCTGGAAACGACTGGTTTGGAGGCCGTCCGTTTGACCGCTACATCCTGATCAACCCGGAAATACGAGACCAGATCGGTCAGATCGGCCGTCTCGCCAGCCAGGCTGCGCGAGGCCGCCGTGCTTTCTTCGACCATCGCCGCGTTTTGCTGGGTGACCTGATCCATCTGGGTCACAGCCGCATTGACTTCTTCAATACCGGTCGACTGCTGTTGCGCGGCCTGGGCCATTTCAGTGACCAAGGCATTGATTTCAACGACTTGCTCGACAATGCGCTGCAGGGCCTGTCCCGATTCACCGACCAGTTTGACACCAGAGCCGACATGCTCGCCCGACGCCTTGATCAGCAGTTTGATTTCACGCGAAGCCTCGCTTGAGCGCTGAGCCAGGGCACGCACTTCCTGCGCCACCACGGCGAAGCCCTTGCCAGCATCGCCAGCACGGGCCGCTTCGACGCCCGCGTTCAGGGCGAGCAGGTTGGTCTGGAAGGCAATCTCGTCAATAACGCCAATAATATCAGTAATTTGCTTGGAAGATTGAGCAATATTGTCCATCGCCGTGATCACACTGCCAACCACCTGACCGCCATTTTCAGCCGCGGCTTTGGCTGTGGTGACAATTTCACTGGCATGCTTGGCATTTGACGCGGTTTTTTTGACCGTTGCCGTAATTTCTTCCAGCGCGGCGGCAGTTTCTTCCAACGAAGCAGCCTGCTGCTCGGTACGGTGCGACAGATCCTCGGCCGCCCGACTGATCTCGTTAGCTCCGCTACCAATGGCATGGGACGCCGCCAGCACGGTCTTGATGGTTTCCTGCAATTTATCGAGCGCACCATTGAAATTCTTGCGCAACTCTTCGTAATCGCCGGTGAAGGAATCCGTAATGCGGGCCGTCAGATCCCCGGCTGACATCTGGCGCAGACCATCGGCCAAAGTGCGCACAACATGGGCCTGCTCGGCAGCACGGGACTCACGCTCTTTTTCCACCGCCGCACGTTCGTTCTCCACGTCAGTTACATCGGTGGCAAATTTAATTATCTTATAAGGCCGCCCGTCCAAGTTAAGCAGCGGATTATAAGAAGCCTGTATCCAGACTATGTGTCCATCCTTAGCAACCCGAGGGAACTTCCCCGACATATACTCACCGTGGCGAAGTGCATCCCAATGTTTTTTATAATCAGAACTCCCGACAAATGCAGGATCGACAAACATGCTGTGATGCTTACCGACGATTTCGTCGAGACTGTACCCCATCACTTTGAGAAAATTCTCGTTAGCGGTCAGCACAGTACCATCAAGATCAAATTCAATGGTGGCCTGAACCCGCTCGATCGCATTAAGCTTGGCCTTGCGTTCGTTATTGCGGGTTTCAGCCTCGGTAATATCGGTGACAAAAGCGATAATCCGAACCGTTTCACCCTGGGCATTGACGACCGCATTATAGGATACGCTGAGCCACATATCTGTACCATCACGTTTGACCACCTTGGTCTTGATGATGTGGCTTTCACCGCGCGCCAGATCGTCCCACAAATCGCGATAGACCTGGGTTTTCTTCGTGACCTCGTCGATAAACATGTCGTTATGCTTGCCGACAATATCTTCGAGCTTGTAGCCAAACAGGGTCAGAAAATTTTCGTTGGCGGTCACGACGATGGCATTTGGCTCAAACTCGATAATGGTCTGAACCTTGTCGAGAACCTTGAGCTTTTCGGCGACTTCACCGGTTTGGCCGCCACCGCCCCATTCAAAGGTGAAACCGATCAGATCGCTATCTTCGCCATAAACGGCGGCGACGCTGATCATGAAGGACTTGCCACCGATGGTGATATCGGTCTGGCAGGGCAGCCGGGTGGTATCGGACAGAATCTGACGCAGATACGAGGGTTTGTCGTGCAGACTGTCAAAATTAACGCCGACGATGCGGGCGGGCTCAAAATTATGCCATTGGGCGCGGAAAGTATCCTGTTCGGCTTTCAGAAGTTCGCGCATACGTAGATTGGCGTAGGTAACTTTAAGATTATGGTCGACCATCATGACAGGAACGGAGGAATGGCTTACCGCAGCAGACATATACTGTGCGACGGACGTCTGGCGGGCGCGCTCTTCGCGATCCTCCTTCGACGCCATTCCAAAGTTCCACATCGCCAGCTCCTAGCCCTTTTTACATTGTCGTCTGCGGCACTACGCAGATTTTTTCGAAAAACGCCGCACAACCAACCACCGTACCGAACGGTTTTAACCCCGCCACAAAGCCACCTGAATTCTGCCCACAGTCTGCAATCATCGACTTACCGGCGAATTAACCTGTCGCCTTTCTGCTTATACATGCTACTATAAGCTATATTAATATTTTGTATCGAGATTTCGCCCACGGGAGTCGCGCCCATGCCGTCACCCAGTCTTGCGGATCGAAACGAAACAACACCGCCCGTCAATTGCCGCAATTGTGCGTTGGGCAGGAACACGCTTTACGGTTACGTTGCAACGCACACGCCAGACGTGCTGAACGCCTGTCGACGCGAGGTGCGCAACCTGCCTGCCGGACGCAGCTTTACCCGCGATGGCGAGATCCAAAGCCGGGTCTGGACGCTGTATGCGGGCTGGGCCTATCGCTACAGCACACTCAGCGATGGACGACGCCATATCCATTATTTCCATCTGCCCGGTGACATTCTGGTGATGGAGTCCCTGTTGCTGCCGGGCATCCGCCTGCCCTTTGCAGTGCGCAGTTTAACTGCCGTCACGCTGTGCGCTTTCGATACCGCAGAAGCTGCCACCATGGTCCGCAGCAGCCCCGGTCAGCAAAATCAGGCTGCCCAAACCTGGCAACAGCAAATGGCCGATTTGCACCGCCACTTAAGCGATATCAGCCGGCGCAGCGCCATGGGGCGGGTTTCTCAACTTCTGCTAGAGATAGAGCGCCGACTAACCGTGCGACAATTGTCCGATGGCGGCCGTTTCGCCTTTCCCGTCAACCAAGAGCAGATCGCCGATGCCCTAGGTCTGACCACGGTTTATGTCAACCGAACCCTGGATAAACTGCGCCAGATGGAGGTTATCACCTTTGACCGCCGCCATATGCACATCCTGCAGCCCGGCCGGCTCGCAGAAATTGCCGAGGAAGAATAAACCACGCATTCCACCTCGGTACCCCCCTTTTCCTTTTGCCTAAGCCGGGCTAGTGTGTTGCCATCCTCGAAAGGAAAATGCCTTGCGAGGCTGGGTTGGCCGGTGAACGGCTTCCCGGCAAAAGGAGACGATTATCATGGTGACGGAAAACAAGCCGCTGATGCCCAAGGCTACCGCTGTGTGGCTGGTGGACAATACTGGGCTCAGCTTTGAGCAAATCGCCGATTTCTGTGGTCTGCACCCGCTCGAGGTCAAGGGAATCGCCGACGAAGACGTCGCCAAGGGAATCAAGGGCATGGATCCGGTCGCCAGCGGTCAGCTGACCCGCGCCGAGATCGAAATTGGTGAAAAAGATCACAAGCATCGTCTCAAAATCGCACCGCCGAAATACAAGATGCCGGCGGTCAAGATTAAGCGCGCCCCGCGCTATACCCCGGTTTCCAAGCGCCAGGATAAGCCCGATGCGGTGTTTTGGATCCTGCGCAACCATCCCGACATGGCTGATGCCGATGTCATCAAGCTGATCGGCACCACCAAGGCGACGATCCAGAAAATCCGGGAACGTTCACACTGGAATGCCACTAACCTCAAGGCGGTCGACCCGGTAACACTGGGGCTGTGCTCGCAAATCGAGCTGGATCTGGCAGTATCGCGCGCCTCGACCAAGCGTGAAAAATCGGCCCGGCACATTTCGTCGAACGAGATTCTGCGCCCGGTTGAGGAAGTATTGATCCCGGCCGAGGAATTTGCCGCCATGACTGCCGCCAGCAGCGCTGAAAGTGACAGCAGCAGCGACAGCGAAAACACCTAATTCTTACGCCGAACCAAGCTGGCTGCCGGGGCGAGCCCGGTGGCCGGCTTTTTTATGCGCGCCTCAGCCATCCTCGTCGGGGCGTGGAGCGGGCCGCTCGCTGCGCGGATCCAGCGACAAGGCACCGGGCGAAACATGGTCGGGCAGGAATTTGAAACGGTCGCGGTGATCCGCCCCCGGCGCGTGCACAATCCCCAGCCGCACCAGCGCAAAAATCAGCATGCCCATATGAATGGCTGCAGTGAAGAAGAACAGCGATCGCGGCCCGAACCAGCCCATCACGATGGCGGCCACGGTTGGCCCCACGGTCGAAGCCAGGGCATTGATCAGCAGCAGCGTGGCGGTCGATTCGACAAAGTCCTTGCGCGGGATACGGTCGTTGGCGTGTGCCACCGACAAACCATAAAGCGGCAGCATCAGAACGCCCAGCACCGCGATATTGAGCAGCAGAAGATAGGGATGGTTTAAGGGCAGCAAGGCCATGCTGAGCCCGGCGAAACTGGCCAACAGGCAGCAACCTGCAATGACGTAACGGCGATCCATATGGTCGGACAGCCGCCCGACCGGGGCCTGCACCAGCGTGCCGCCAAGCGAGAACACCACCAGAAACAACGACAATAAAATGCCCGACAAACCGCGCTCGATGCCATAGATCGGCAACAAGGCCCATAACGCGCCATTGGCCAGACCAGCCGCCACACAGCCCGCCACGCCAACTGGCGATATGCGGAACAGCTTGCCCGGTTGCAGCACCGGCACCGGTGGACGCAGCGGCTGCGATAAGGCCGTCATGCCGACGGGAATCAGGCTGAGCGCACAGCAGATCGCCCCGAGCGCGAAAAGGGTGAAGCCCTGCGGTGGCGAGGTGGCAAACAAAGCCTGCCCCAGCATGATGCCACCAAAATTTACTGTGGTGTAGGCCGAAAAAATCTGACCGCGGTTGGCATTGCTGGCCCGATCATTGAGCCAGCTTTCCAGCACCATGAACAGCCCCGCGACACCAAAGCCATAGATCGCGCGGGTAAATATCCAGATCACCGGTGCCACCCAGATCGACTGCAACAGCGCCAGCGCCGCCACCGCACCGGCCCCGACCGAGAAGGAACGCACATGCCCAACCCGCGCCAGCAAACGCGGTGACAGGAAGCAGCCCATGACAAAGCCGATATAGTAGGCCGACCCGATCACGCCGACGACGAGGGTGGAAAAACCTTCGAGATGGGCACGAACCGGAATCAGCGTCGTCAGCAAACCATTGCCAACGTAGAAAACCAGCGCCGATAACAAGATCGCGCTGATGGAGGAAAGTTGAGAAACCATGACAAGCCGCAGGAACGGTAAGAAAGACCGCCTCTACTTGCCTATTGTAATGGCGAACTGCAATGCGTTTGCCACGCAGGGCACGCATGGCTCCACCGTGGCAAACGCATACGGACAAATTTAAGGCTAAAATTACTTCGCCAGATAGCCCATCAGCACAAAACCAAGCACCACCAGAACAAGAAACCCAACCAATGCAGGCTCAAGATACTTCTCCAGCAAAACACGGGCGGCATCACCAAAGAAATAAACCAGTAACCCTTCGATCAAAATAAAGCGAACCGAGCGGGCGATGGCGGCAAACATCAGGAATGCACCGAACGGCACATTGGCGAGCCCGGCCGAGATCGTCACCAGCTTGAAGGGGATCGGCGTCAGCCCCTGAATCGCAATCCAATAGGATTGCGCGGCGTATTTGTGGCGCAGGGCATCTACGGTGGCTTGCGGAATATGCAGTGCCGAGACAATAGCGTGCCCGGCGGTGTCCCAGAACAATGCCCCGATGCAATAGCCCACCATACCGCCGATCACGGACCACAATGTGCACCATGCCGCCAGCCTGAGGGCTTTCTTGCGGTCAGCCAGCATCATCGGCAGCAGCATCACATCAGGCGGCACCGGAAAGCACGACGCTTCGGCAAAGGCGAAACAGGCCAGCGCGCTCCAGGCATGCGGCCCTTGCGCATGACGCATCATCCAGTTGTACACCCCGCGAACCCCGCCTTTTTTCTGCGGCTTGGTTTCGCCTTGGCTAACGTCGTTTTGGCCCGCCTCGTTCTGCATCGCATCCTCTTATGTTTGCGCTGTTCCTATCAGTCCGTGCCAACTTCGTCCATTCCGTTCGGAAAAAGCCCCCCGCACCAGTCAGCCACTTGCCATTTGTAACTTGCAACCAGGGTGATATTGAAATAATATTAACTAAATTACTAAGGATTGGCATCCGCAGAAGGCGGCAACCATGGACGCGCAGACCCACCCGGTAGCATTCGTGCGGCAAGCACAAAAGGATGGTACTTTATCCCGGCTGCGGCTGATCCATCACCATGAGCCCCCCGCCACGCCAGATATCGCCACCGCAATCCGCGAAGGCGTTGCACTGGATGATTTCAATTCACTTGCCGAAGATAACCAGTGGCCGGTCCTGATCGACAGCCATTGCCGCTTTAGCGAGGCAAAGCTGATCGCCGCCCATGACTTGTGGCAGCAAAAGGCGATGGGCGGCCTGCCCCGGCGTCAGGATATGACCGCGCGGCTGTTGCAACCGTTCATTCCCCAACTGACCATCTATGAACGCGTATCCGGAGCTGACGGCACCTTGCGCTATCGCGTGCGGTTGATGGGCACTAACACAGTGCAATTTACCGCCGAAATGACCGGCCGCTTCGTCGACGAGATGATCGATCCCGAACATTTGCCACGCTGGTTCGTGCTCGGGCAGACCATTCTGCGCCAGAATAGCCCCTTACGGATTCTGTATCGCGGCGACAGTTTTTACAAAAAGCATGTTGTTGGCGAGGTCTTTGCCGCCCCCATGCTCTCGATCGATGGTCGGGCAGATCTGATTATGGCGATCACCACCTTTGAGGGGGCTGACAGCTGGGAAGTGGTCTCCAGGCGCGCCAGAGACCAGCTGGCATCCGATGCGCACGGTGCCCCGCCGTCCGATTTCCCCTTTTGGGATACGGTCTAACCGGCATCAAAAATACCAAATTCTTGTCGACAGACGCATGGCCGCCGTGCCATCACAGCGGCCATGCGTGGACTTGCAACGGGCCGCAAAGCCCTGCTTTTCGTATTTATGACCATCTTCATCGACGTTGTCGGTATCGGCATCACCATTCCGGTGGCGCCCCGACTGATCGCCGAACTGGCCCATATTGGCTTAAGCGATGCAGCCCGGTTCGGTGGCTGGCTGATGTTCGTTTATGCTGGTATGCAGTTTGTGTTCGCCCCGATCGTGGGCAATTTAAGCGACCGCTTCGGCCGCCGCCCGCTGCTGATCCTTTCGCTGCTCATGATGGGGTTGGACTTCCTCATCGTCGCCATAGCGCCAAACATCTTCTGGTTGTTTCTAGGCCGCACCCTGTCGGGCATGGCCGGGGCCAGTTTCACCATTGCCAACGCCTACATCGCCGACATCACGCCGCCGGAAAAACGCGCCGGAAATTTTGGCCTGATGGGGGCCGCCTTTGGTATCGGCTTTACCGTCGGGCCAGCGCTGGGTGGCCTGCTGGGTGATGTCTGGATCCGTTTGCCGTTCTATGTTTCGGCCGGTCTGGCGCTTTGCAATGCCCTGTACGGCTTCTTTGTACTTAAAGAGTCCCTGCCGCCCGAGAAACGCCGCACCTTTTCCTGGAAGCGGGCCAATCCGCTGGGTGCGGTTCTGATGCTCAAGCAGTTCCCCTTTGTGCTCGGCCTGGCGCTGGTGCTGGTCCTGATGCGCTTTGCCCACGACGCCAACCCGTCGGTGTGGACTTATTACACCATGCTGCGCTTTCACTGGACGATGAAGGAAGTCGGCCTGTCAATGATGGCGCTCGGGCTTTTGACCGCCATGGCCTATGGCGGGCTGACCCGGCTGGTCATTCCACGGCTGGGCGAAGTGCGCTCGGTCTATCTCGGCCTGAGCGCCGGGGCGCTGGCCTTTGCCGGCTACGCCTTTGCCGCCACCAGTTGGCAGCTTTATGCCTGGATGCCGGTCTTTTGCCTGATGGCGCTGGTAATGCCATCACTCAACGCCATGATGTCCCGCAGTGTCGATGCCAGCCAACAGGGCGAGTTACAGGGCGCACTGACCAGCATGGGCAGCCTGACCTCGGTGGTCTCGCCCTTGTTCATGACGTATATTTTTGCGTATTTCTCCAGACCGCAGGCGCCGGTCTATTTCCCCGGCGCCGCGTTTCTGGTTGCCAGCCTGTGCCTTATCGCGGCCATCGCCGCCTTTGCCGTTTTGGCGCAAAAGAAATTACACCTGCATCCAACCGGCCAAGCACAGAAGCTAAACTAAAAGACGAATCGTAAAGTCAGTTCAGGCTGCCGCGAAGCCGTTCCAATTCGTCCTTGATGTGGAGTTTTTGCTTTTTTAGGGCAGCAACCCGGACTTCATTCCAATCCGGGTGTGCCATCTCGATTTCGATGAGCTCTTCCAACTTCTTATGCTTGGCAGAAAGCTCGCCGATATGTCCTTCTAGAGCCATACGTATACCTCTCATCGTGAAGGTCGCTGAAAGATTAGAGCACCAAGTCATACTTCTGTCACGATCTCTCTTTTGCACCACCTTACCTATTCGTTAATTGCTAAATTTCGTAACTGGAATTAACAATATTGCCGACACTTGCAGACTGTGCCGATCCGCCTCAAAAGCCCCTCTTAAAGATATTGTCGCGGGCGCATCATCACGTATACTTGTCGCCTTCGGGTGCCCCCGACGGTTTTCTGGCCGGAACGGTTCATCCGACAGCCAGCGAAGTGACCGATTTTCAGACAAACGAGCCGGGGAAAAGTCGTAAATTCATGGCCGGAAGAGTTACCAGCCCAGACGAAGTGGCGCTCAGAGCCAAACTTGCCGAACTGGGGCAGGAGCATCGTGATATGGATGCGGCAATTGATGCGTTGCAGGCCAGTGGCGATCAGTTGCAGCTCGGCCGCTTAAAGAAGCGCAAGCTGCTTCTCAAAGACGAAATCGCCAAGATTAACAACAGTCTACTGCCGGACATCATTGCATAGGGCACGAAAAGCCATGGCCAATACAAATAAGGACATCGCCGCTGCCGTCGGCATCATCATGGGCAGCCAGTCCGACTGGGCAACCATGCAGGGTGCCGCCGACCAGCTGAGCGAACTGGGTGTGTCGTTCGAGACCCGCATCATTTCGGCCCACCGCACGCCCGACCGCATGGCCGACTATGCCAAGACAGCCAAAACACGCGGCATCAAGGTGATTATCGCTGGCGCGGGTGGGGCCGCCCACCTGCCCGGCATGACCGCTGCCATGACGCCGCTGCCCGTGTTGGGTGTACCGGTACAGTCCAAGGCGCTGTCGGGCCTCGACAGCCTGTTGTCGATTGTCCAGATGCCCGGCGGCGTGCCGGTGGCGACCTTTGCCATTGGCAATGCTGGCGCCAAAAACGCCGCGCTGACCGCCGCCGCCATTTTAGCCCTTTCTGACGATGCGCTGGCCGCCCGGCTTGATGCCTGGCGCGCCGCCCAGACCGACGCGGTTGCCGCCACGCCGCAGGAGTAAAGTATGACCGAGATCAAAACCTTGACCACGCCCCTGCAGCCGGGGGCGACCATTGGTATTTTGGGTGGCGGGCAACTGGCGCGCATGCTGACCATGGCGGCGGCCCGGCTGGGCCTGAAATGCTGCATCTATTCCGATGTTGACGCCCCAGCGTTTGACGTGGCCGCCGCGCACATTCTCGCCCCTTATGACGACGTGGCAGCGTTGGCCCGCTTTGCCGACAGGTGCGATGCCATCACCTTCGAGTTTGAGAATATTCCGGCCGCCGCCACAACCTATCTGGCCGCGCGTAAACCGCTGGCACCCAACGCCCACGCGCTGGAGGTGACGCAGGACCGCATCAGCGAAAAGACCCTGATCGCCTCGCTTGGCCTCAAAGTGCCGCCCTTCTTCGCGGTGTCAACGCCGGAAGAAGCCACCGCAGCCGCCGAAAAGATCGGTGGTCCTTGTGTTCTGAAAACCCGGCGCTTTGGTTACGACGGCAAGGGGCAGGCCACCATCAAAGACGCATCCGAAGCCGCCGCGGCATTCACCACGCTGAACGCCCCCTGCATTCTGGAAGGCTTTGTCGATTTCGCCTTTGAAGCATCGGTGATTGCCGCACGTGGCTATGACGGATCATTTGCCGCGTTTGATCCGCCGCGGAACGAGCATGAGCATCACATCTTGCGTCGCTCCACCGTGCCATCGCCCCTATCGGCCGCACAGAGCGACGAAGCCAAGGCCATTGCAAAAAAAATCGCCGATGCACTGGGTTATGTCGGTACCTTTGCGGTGGAACTTTTCGTTGGTCGTGACGGGGCATTGATGATCAACGAAACCGCGCCCCGGGTGCACAATTCCGGCCACTGGACCATTGAAGCCTGTCAGACCAGCCAGTTCGAACAGCATATCCGTGCGGTGGCGGGCTGGCCGCTGGGCACGCCCGAACGGCACAGTGATGTGGTGATGGAAAATATTCTGGGCTTTGAAGCGGCAGACTATATTGGGCTGGCAAAGCGCGGCGCACTGCACCTGTATGGCAAGGCCGAAATGCGCGAGGGCCGCAAGATGGGCCACCTGACCATGTTGAAACCCACAAGCCGGTAACAGCCAGTCGGGGGTGCACCATGCCAGACAGCCCGGCCCTGACCGGTGTCACCCTCACCCGGGACGACGTGAAAGCCTTGGCCGATGACGGGCGTGTCTGCACGCTGGTGGCTTGTGATCTTTCCGGCGCGGATCTGGGGCGGCTCCCCCTTGCGGGCTGGCAATTTTCTGACTGCCAGCTGGGCCATACCCTGTTCCGGGAAGCAGGGTTGGAGGAAGCACAGTTTACCGCCTGTCGCGGGGCCTTTGCCGACTTCACCGCCGCCCGGCTGGAAGAAGCGGTTTTCGAGCGCTGTGATTTCAACAATGCCCCGTTCCATAGGGCGAGGATGGCGTCCGTTTCTTTCAAAACCTGCCGTCTGACCGGGGCGGATTTTTCGGATGTCAGCGCGGTTGATCTGCATTTTACCGCCAGCCTCTTGACCTGCGCCCGGCTGGTGGGCCGTTCGTTCCGCAAAACCACGCTGACAGAAGTTGATTTTTCGGAAGCCGACCTCAGCCGCTGCGATTTCACCGAAGCTGTGTTGCAGGACTGTTCCTTACGCGATGCCGTGCTGACGGGCTGCCGGTTCAATGGCGCGGATCTGCGCGGGGCCGATCTTGGCGGTGTGCAGCTAGAAGATATCACGCGCTTTAAAGGCGCCATCATCTCGCGCACTCAAGCAAGTAACCTCCTCGCCGCCGTAGGCTTACGGGTGATGTAATAATATCCGCAGGCAGATCATACCTCTCAACAAAACCTCATCCTTCGACTGGCTCAGGATAAGGAAGTGTGGGCATAGGAACATATAATCCGTCGATTATCTGCTATACTGGCGGCAGGGAGGGCATCGGATGAGAGCACTGCCGTTACAAAAGGCGTTCACGTTGATCGAGCCGGGGCCGGTGGTTCTGGTAACGACGTATGACGGGGTGCGCCATAACATCATGACCATCAGCTGGACCATGGTGCTCGACTTTACACCAAAACTTGCCATCACCACCGGGCCGTGGAACCACTCCTTTGCCACGCTCACCAAAACACGCGACTGCGTGCTGGCCATTCCCACCGCTGACATGATCGACACCGTGGTGGGCATTGGCATGTGCACAGGCGCGGATACAGACAAGTTCGCCCGGTTTTCCCTGACGCCGCAAAAGGCCAAGCAGGTAAGCGCCCCGCGTATCAAACAATGTCTGGCCAATATCGAATGTCGCGTCACCGATATTCTTGCGCCCTATAATATCATCGTGCTGGAAGGCGTTGCCGCCGGTTACGATGCGGCGCACAAGGACAAGCGCCTGATCCATGCCGTGGGTGACGGCACATTTGTCGCCGATGGCCGTCGCTTCGACCGGCGCAAAATGATGGCGGCAAAAATCCCCGATGGGCTATAACGCGCCCCACCACTTTCGCGGGGGAGAGGCTTTTCGACCCCATCTGCAGAAAGATAAAACTTCAGGGGCCAAGCCCGACACGTTGCCAGATTTCGGCCGGGGTTACGCCAGCGTCCCGCAAGGCCGCCAGCGTAACCGAATGGTTGCGCTTGGCGAATTTATGCCCCTGTTCGTCAAGGATAAGGCGATGATGGTGGTAATGCGGCTCGGGCATTCCCAGAAGCGCCTGTAACAACCGCTGAATATGACACGCGGCGAACAGATCCACACCACGGCTTACCAGATTGACACCCTGAAAGGCATCATCGACCACCACGGCCAGATGATAGGCCGTCGGCGTCTCTTTACGCGCCAGCACAACATCACCAAACAGAGTGGGATCGGCTGCAATCACGCCGGTTTCTCCATTGGGGCCACAGCCTTCCTCGGTAAAGGTCTGCGGACCAACCATCGCCACCGCTTTGGCCACGTCAAGGCGCAGGGCATAGGGTTCGGTCACCATACGCGCAGCGCTTACGTCCAGCGGCATATGCCGACAGGTACCGGGATAGAGCGCCCCTTCCGGCCCCGTCGCATCAGCGGCGGCGGCAATATCCCTGCGGCTGCAGAAACAAGGGTAGACCAGCCCCAACGCCGTGAGCCGGGAAAGCGCCGCCGCATAGGCCCCCATCCGTGACGACTGGACCAATACCGGTTCGGGAAAGCTCAAACCCAGCCAGCGCAAATCGGCCAGAATTGCCGCGGCAAAGGCCGGCCGACAGCGTGTGGCATCGATATCTTCAAGCCGAACAAGGAATTTATCCTTAAGCCCCGAAGCCAGCCGCGCGGCAACCCCTGCGGCATAGGCATGGCCAAGGTGAAGAAGCCCTGTCGGGCTGGGGGCAAAACGGGTAAGCTTCATTGTGCCAAGATAGCCATACGGTGCCACGGGACAAGACTAAGCGAAAATTTCTTGGCCTTTGTCACTTAACCGTTGTGGCGAATCGCGTAAGGATAGGCTGGCCCACAATGGCCGTAAAAGACCGGGACGGGGCAAACGGATAAGGGTTTTCATCGTGTTGGCTGCAACATGTAACCCTCGTGATTGTCCGGCATTGGTACTTAACGCCGATTATCGGCCGTTGAGTTACTATCCTCTGTCGCTGTGGTCGTGGCAGGATACCATCAAAGCGGTGTTCCTTGACCGGGTGAATATCCTCGAAGAATATGACCGCACCGTGCGCTCCTCGCGCTTTGAAATGCGCCTGCCGTCGGTGGTGTCGCTCAAAACCTATATCCACCCCCAGCGCGTGCCAGCTTTCACCCGGTTCAATGTGTTTTTACGCGATCTGTTCGAATGCCAGTATTGCGGTTCGCACCGCGATCTGACGTTCGATCATATGATCCCACGCTCGCGCGGCGGGCGCACAACCTGGGAAAATGTCACCACCGCCTGCGCACCGTGCAACCTGAAAAAAGGTGGTCTGATGCCGAAGCAAAGCGGCATGTTCCCCCGCCACAAACCACACCGACCCAGCATTATCGAATTGCGCGGCAACGGTCGACATTTTCCGCCCAACTATCTGCACGACAGCTGGACCGACTACCTCTATTGGGATTGTGAGCTGGAACCGTAAAAGAACGCCTACGAAAAAAATGGCCTGTGGGTATGACCACAGGCCAGTGTCTGAATACTGCGTGTAAAACGTAACGGACGTTACCGAATAACGCGGGCACCCTTGCCCTTCATTGCGGCTTCAACCTCTTTAACATTGACCATCGAGGTATCGCCCGGTGTGGTCATGGCCAACGCGCCATGGGCCGCACCATATTCCACCGCTGCCTGCGGCCCCTTGCCCTCCAGGAAGCCATAGGCCAGACCGGAAGCAAAACCATCACCACCGCCGACACGGTCATAGATTTCCAGATTTTCGCGCATCGGTGCTTCGTAGAAATTTCCACCGGCATAAATCACCGCACCCCAGTCATTGAAGGTGGCGGTTTTAGCGTTGCGCAGCGTGGTGGCAGCAACCTTGAAGTTGGGGAATTCCTTGACTGCGGTGGCGATCATCTTCTTGAAGTTGGCTGGATCAATCTTCGAGATGTGTTCGTCTAACCCTTCGACTTCGAAGCCGAGGCAGGCGGTAAAGTCTTCCTCATTACCGAGCATGACATCGACATATTTGGCGATTTCGCGATTGATTTTACGAGCACCTTCCTTGCCGCCCTGGCTCTTCCACAAGGATGCGCGATAGTTCAAGTCGTAAGAAACGATGGTGCCGTATTTATGCGCCACCTGCACCGCTTCGATCACGGCCTCGGCCGTGTTGGGGGCCAGTGCCGCGAAGATGCCACCAGTGTGGAACCAGCGCACACCTTCTTCGCCAAACAGCTTATCCCAATTGATTTCACCGGGTTTGATCTGCGAGGCCGCAGAATTACCGCGGTCGGAACAGCCCAGTGCCGGGCGAATACCAAAGCCCTTTTCGGTGAAGTTCAGGCCGACGCGGGTGTTGCGGCCCAGACCATCAAAGTCGCGCCAGACGATGTGCGAGGTATCGACACCGCCCTGCTGAATGAAATCTTCGACCAGCCAGCCCAGATCATTCTGTGGCAGCGCGGTGACAACCGACGAACGCTTTTTCCAGCACTTCTTGAAAGCGCGGGCGACATTATATTCGCCGCCACCTTCCCAGACTTTGAATTCGCGGGCGTTACGCACGCGGCCAAAACCGGGATCAAACCGCAGCATGACTTCGCCGAACGAAACGACATCCCACTTCACGTCCGCTTCGGGACGGATCTTCATAATCTCATCAACCATAATTGTTATTTCCCCCTGATTTTTTTGATCAGCGCCACCGTTTCGGCGACTTTCTTTTCAATGCCGCGATAATCCTTGGCATCGAGCAATTCTTTGGTAATCAGCTTGGAGCCGATACCACAGGCGACAATGCCCGCCTTGTACCATTTGGTCAGCGATTCTTCGGTGGGATCGACGCCACCGGTCGGCATCAGCTTGGTCCACGGCATCGGCCCGCGAATATTGTTGACGAACTCCGGCCCACCAACGCAGGAGCCGGGGAACACCTTGACGATATCGCAGCCAAGTTCCTGCGCGTAGGACACTTCCGTCGCCGAACCGCAGCCGGGGCTATAGGGTAGGCCACGCTTATTGCACAGCCGGGCGACTTCCGGGTTCAGCATCGGCCCGACAATGAAATTGGCACCATTGGCGATATAGATGCCGGCCGTCGGCGCATCGATGATCGAACCAACGCCCATGATAACAGTCGGATCGGCTTTGACGAAGTGACGGTTCACATCGAGAAAAACATGCGAGGCGAAATCACCCCGATTGGTGAACTCGATACACTTGGCGCCCCCATTGGCGCAGGCCTGAATGACATTCTTACAGACTTCAATATCCGGGTGATAGAAAACGGGGATCACCCCCTGCTCCATCATTGCGGCCAGAACGGCTATTTTTTCTTTTGCCATTTTCCATGATCTCCCTGAGGTTCCTGGCGAACAAAGGCAGTCTTACAACCTTTGACACCGGTGACAATATTTTTGTTAGCTAACTATAGCATTTTTTTGATTTATGGGAGCGCTTTCATGATCACTTTTGAGCAAAACACAACCACACGTTTTGCGGGCAATAAAAAAGGGTGCCAGAGGTTGCTCTGGCACCCAATTGCAGATCCGGTAGACCTTAGTTGGTGTACTTGACGCCGAAATAGAACACCCGGCCGGTTTCATGATACTGATAAGACCGCTGGGCGTACTTATCAGCATAGATGTTGCTGGCCTGATTGGTCAGGTTCATCGCATCGAAGGTAAACATCAGGGCTTCATTGTACTTATAGGACATCGACCAGTCGATATTCAGCGTCGAGTCCGAATAGATGCCGTAGTTGTTGTTGTTCGAAGCAATATTATTATTGAACAGATAATGGCTGCGGAACGCCGCCGTAACACGGGCCTGGAAGGTCTTGTCGTCGTAATAGACCGTAGCATTGTAGCTGTTACGAGACAGGTTGCTCAGATCATCTTTCATGATCAGCGTGCCATCCGAATTGTAATAGGACTGCTGCGCCTGAACATAAGTGTAGTTCGCCAACAGCCCAAAGCTGTCAAACGGTGCGGGCAGGAAATCGAGCTGTTGTTGCCAGTTGATTTCCGTACCATAGAGCGGCGCACCCTTGGAGTTTTTGCTGCGGGTGAAGGTCCATATCATATCCTCACCACCGCTCGACTTACAGTAACTGGTGGTGATGGTGCTCCAGTTCGTGCCGCTGCCACCGCACGCGGCAACGAAGGCTTCTTCTGACAGACCAAACGGATTCTGATCCCATGTCCCGGTGGTCTGAACCGACTGGATAAAGGTGTCGAGGTGCTTATAGAAGCCCGCGACAGAAATCACAGACCCCTTGGAATAATACCATTCAAACGCCAAATCGACGTTCTTGGACCGCTGTGGCTGCAGTTTCGGATTGCCGATAGATGCTCCTGCATTACTGCCCGAAATCGATACCGTACCCGTCGGGATCATGCTGGAAAGCCCCGGACGCGTCATGGCATAACCAGCATTAAAGCGGACCACGAAATCCTCAAACGGATCGAGGGTCATATTCAGTGACGGCAGGAAATCATGATAGACATTTTCCCCGGCGACCGTATTAAGCAGTGAACTGCTGAGGGTGTAACCGACGGAGTTCATTTCGGTCAGCACATAGCGCACACCGATGTCACCACGGAACGGCATATTCAGAACATCGACATCCCAGGCAGACTGCACCCACCCGGAATAATCGTTTTCACGCACACCACCGGTATTGGAATAGCCCGGGCCAGATGTCACCGGATACACCGTTGTATCCCACAGGCTGAGTGCAGATGCCGCTTTATTGAAGTCGATGGCGAACCATTGCGTGTTCGACCCGGACGGCGCACTGACTGCTTTCAGCCCAGTTTGCGTGACGATCGTGGAAAGGTCAACCGAACGGCTTGCCGTCGTCGGGTTGCTGTTTTCCGCGTATGGACTGCTTGCCAGCGAGGAGCGTTGTTCCAGCGTTCCATAACCGTAATTCCGGAAACCAGCGCCACCACTCAGCGTTATTTCATCAATCGGTTTATAAGAAAAATCAACGTTGGCGGTACGATAGGAGTTATAGACATACTCCCGACGCAGACGAACGTTGGACAGGAACCAGCCCGATGTTGATGTCGGATCGACATTGCCCGTCGACAGCAACGGCATATCGCCATAGCTGTAATCGTATTTATAGCCCTGGGCACCGTAATTGGCACCGGTGCTGCTGCTGCAACTGGTGGTCTGATAACAGCCATAATCAGCCATCAACGTTGACTGAACCGGGTTACGGTGATGCGATTCCGTCCACCCCATCAGGGCATGCACTTTAAACTGCTCGCTAAAGGAATGCGAACCATCCAGTGTAACCTGCATGAAGCGGGTGTCGAGATGGTCCAAGCGATGTTCGTTACGCAGGCCGACATTATTAATCTCAGCCCGGATCAACGTCGACGTGCTGGTGCCAACGCTATTCTTACCCGTTTCGCTGGCCAGATCGGTGGAGGCATCGAAATTGACCAGCTTCATGTTATTAAGGCCGATCGAGCGATAATAGTAGGTTTTGCTATCGTCACTGTCGACATAGGAGCCACCCGACCCAGTGCCGGAGACACTCATCGAATTGGCTTCGAGATAATATTCGTTACGGACCTGAGCAAAATCCGCAAACAACGCATCCAGCGTGAACAGCGTGCCGTCCTGCGGCTGCCACTGCACCGAACCGGTGAGCCCCAGCCGTTTTGAATGGGTTGAAACGATATCATAGCGCGGGAACCGTGGACGGAAAGCCAGATTGGCCGCCGTGAAGGCCGTTCCGCTGGTCGCACCGTTGACCGAATAGAAACGATAGGAGGACGAAGAAGCCCCTGTTGAACTGGTGTTGGTATCATTCTGCCAACGGACCGAACTGGTGCCTTCCTCCAACGTGTTGGTGGTGCCATAGGTTGCAGACGCCAGAATACCCAAACGCCCACCCAGGAAGGTGTTCGAGACCAACATCGCCAGACGCGGATTGGTGCTGCCAGCATATTCCTGATAGCCAGCCTGCGCCGAAGCGGTAAAGACAAAGCCGGAATGATCAAACGGATGCGCGGTGTGCATATCAACCGTCGCGCCGAGCGAACCTTCTTCAAGATTCGCCGAAACCGATTTGTGCACTGTTAGATTGGAGAACAGATCCGCCGCGAAAACGTTGAAGTCAAACGACCGGCTGCGGTTGGTACCGCCACCGGAGGTCGAAACGTCCTGCGAGCCGACCGTCGACATCGCTTCAATGCCGTTGATGGTGACACGGGTAAACTGCGAGCCAAGACCGCGCACCGTAATCTGGCGCCCTTCGCCCGATTCACGGGTGATATTGACGCCCGGAATACGCTGCAGCGATTCCGAAACGTTCATATCTGGAAATTTGGCGATATCTTCGGCCATAATTGAGTCCGAAGCATCGAGCGCATTGCGCTTCATATCGAGGGCTTTTTCGAGACTGGCCCGAAAACCGGTAACAACGACCGTTTCCAACGAGTCAGAATCTTGTGCCTGAGCAGCCGTTGCCCCGAGTGTGGAAACAAGCGCCAGCACAGACGCCCCAACCAGCCACCGCCCAATTGTATCCCGCTTAGCTGCGGGTAATTTTGTTGTTGTTAACACGTTTTCCTCCCGGATCATGCAACTGAGGCGACAGGCCGCCCCAACCATTTGCGATGACGCGCTATTCTTCCCTGATACGGTTTTGATACCGGTGTCATTTTGACTGACATTACTATGTCTTAAAGTTAACGACAAAACGCCGCATCACACAAGCTAAACGTTTAAATTGAAAATATTCGCCACAGATAAGATGCCTTTCTGCAACAGCAAGGCGTGCCCCGATGACCGCCAACACCAAATTGGTACAACCACATGATATTGTTATGTTTATTTAGACACTGACTAACATCGCATTGCCGTGCCCCACGGTGCAGCGGTAAAAAAAATCGGACCGCTTGAAGGCGGTCCGACAGTCTGGAAACGATCGATTATACCAAAAGGCGCCCAACCATCACGAATGACGCCCAAGGGTGTTTATGGCCGGATCAGAAAAAACGAGGCCCCTGCGTTTACCGCGCCAGCCAGCCGCCATCGACCGGAATGATGGCGCCATTAAGATAGTCTGCCGCCGATGAAGACAGGAACACCGCCGTGCCACCGACATCGGCCGGCACCCCCCAACGCCCGGCCGGAATACGGCCAAGGATTTCCTTGGAGCGGTCTTCGTCTGCCCGCAAGGCCTGAGTGTTATCGGTCGCCATATAGCCCGGCGCGATACCGTTGATGTTGATATTCTTCGACGCCCATTCGTTGGCGAACAGACGGGTCAACCCTGCCACACCGCTTTTCGACGCGGTGTAGGACGGCACACGAATACCGCCCTGAAACGACAGCATCGAACAGATATTGATGATCTTGCCGGCGCCCTGTTTGATCATAACGCGGCCAGCCGCCTGACAGCAGAAGAAGACGGATTTGAGGTTGACGTTGATGACGTCATCCCAATCCTTCTCGGAAAAATCAACACTGTCGGCGCGGCGGATAATACCGGCATTGTTGACCAGAATGTCGATGCGGCCAAAAGCTTTGACCGTTTCCTCGACAATACGGGCGCAGGGTTCGATGCTCATCAGATTGGCATCAATCGTCAGAAAGCGACGGCCCACGGCCTTCACCAACTTTTCGGTTTCTACCGGCGGCACAAAGCCAGCCACCGCGATATCAGCACCGGCCTCGGCCAGCGATACCGCAATGCCCTGCCCCAGCCCGGTATTCGCCCCGGTGATCAGCGCCACTTTGCCTTCAAGACTGAACGCGTTCATCAGCTTTCCCCTTATCTTTAGCGCAGCTGGTCAATCGAGATCACGTCCATGTCGGTGTAATCGACATTTTCGCCACCCATTGCCCAGATGAACGTATAATTGCTGGTCCCAGCGGCCATATGCACCGACCAGGGTGGCGAGATCACCGCTTCATCGCTGGCCATCACGATATGGCGCAGATTGTCGGCCTCGCCCATAAAATGGAACACGCGGTTGTTCGGTCCGTAGTTGAAATAGAAATACACTTCCGAACGGCGGTCATGGGTGTGCGGCGGCATAGTGTTCCAAACGCTACCCGCGGCCAGCGAGGTGACGCCAAGCAGCAGCTGGCACGACTTGCAGGTCTTCGGCACGATATACTGGCGGATAACGCGCTCGTTCGAAGTCGCCAGCGCACCGGCATTGATCGGCACGGCCTTTTCGACCGAGATCTTGACCGTCTCATAACGGGCATAGGCAGGCGTCGAGGCCAGATAGAATTTCGCCGGATTAGCCGCGTCATCAGATGCAAAAATAATGTCGCTGCTGCCCATCGGGACATAGAGCCCGTCCTGCGGGATCATGTCGTATTTGGTTCCGTCCACAGTGACCGAACCGGCACCACCGACATTGACGATACCCAGCTCGCGCCGTTCCAGGAACGGCTTACCCGCTGCAGAAGCGGGCTTTTCCTGCGCCGGCAAGGCAAGCGGCTTAGTCGTCGGCGTTGCACCGCCCACCACCATGCGTTCCACGTGCGAATAAAACAGAGCAACTTCGCCCGGCACGAACAAACCCGAAATCAGATAGCGATCCCGTAAAGTTTGGTTGTCCACCCCGTCCATGCTGTCAGGGGCTGTGGCGTAATAGGTCTTTTTATACATTTTCTATAACCTCTCCGGCTGTTTCAGATACGCGACCGAACAGAAAAGCGTTTCCATAGCCATTGGTAACCGGTGTCATAACACCTTTCAAGCTATTATAGCGAGATATCCTATTCACAGACCGCATTACGATAAAAAATTACGATGACAGCGCTTCCACAGAGACGCAAGTTGACGCAGGTTGACGCAAACTGATGGAAAATGACGAAAAACTAGGGCGTAGCCAGTGCCGCGGTCGACTCCCGTACGATCAGTGCCGGTATGACCTCAATCGGACCATCCGCAGCAACGGCCCGTTCAGTTTGGCCATGAATCAACATTTCTGCCGCCAGCCGTCCCATCTCATGGATCGGCAGCCGAACCGAGGTCAGGAGCGGCCACATGCGCGAAGCGATCGGGCTGTCATCAAAGCCGATAACCGACAGATCACGCGGGATCTCCAGCCCGAAATTACGTGCCGCCATATAGACACCGCTGGCCATTTCATCGTTGCCGGTAAAAATCGCCGTCGGCCGGGGATTAAGCGACAACAACGCCTCGGCCGCCGCCAGACCACTTTCAAAGGTATAGGCTGCCTCGCGGTCATAATCTGCGGCAAGCGTCAAGTCGCACTCCGCCAAGCCCGTAACAAATCCACGGCGACGCTCGTGTGACGACAAAAAACTCGACGGACCTGAAATGTGGGCGATCACCGTGTGACCAAGTCTGGCCAAATGGCGGGCGGCATCAGCAGCCCCCGCACTGTCATGAGTCACCACCATCGTACGGGGCGTATCGAGCGAAATCGCCGCGATGCGAACATAAGGGCATTCAATTTCGCGCAGCATGTCGACTAGGGTTTCGTCTTCCGAAACCGACGGCGGCAGCACCACACCGGCCAGCTTCTGCCGTTCGATAAATTCGCGCATATCGGAAAGAAAATGCGGCTGCATCCGATTACAGGGGCGGATCACCAGCTCGAACGGCGAAGGGCGCAGCGCATCCAGAATGCCCTGCATCAGGTTGACGACATATTGCGGCGTCGGATTGTCGTAAATCATGCTGAACAGGAAGGCCCGGCGAAACGCCAGCCCACGGGCCTGCGGGTCGGGGGTAAAACCGGCTTCCCGGATAATTTCTTTAATCTTGAGCCGGGTCTCCTCCTTGACGAAGGGGGAGTCATTGATGACCCGCGACACCGTCTTTTTCGATACGCCGGCCATGCGGGCGATATCGTTGATGGTGGATTTCTTGCGGCTGTGCTCGGGTTCGAATCCTTGCGACGCGGGTTCGGCTTCGTCCGTTTTATTTTGCACGTCTACACCATCTATCCTGAGGCTATTTTTGCGCGGAGCCCATGAGGACTTGAGACATGGACTATGACAATTTTCAGTGCGTGTCACGCGTCAAGATGACACCGGTGCCATCCTGCCACGATCGTCATCCTGCCGCAACCGCTTAAGACTGAAGGTGTTTCCATAAAACCGGCACACCAACGCATGCACCGAACCATTTGTTAGCGGATCGTAGCGTAAATAGTATGCCTGTTTTACCCGCCGACGAAAGAGCCGCCGTGAGCGAGGAAAAGCCGTCTCTTAGTGCAGAAAAAGCACTCCATTTATTGGAAAAGCACGAGCGCGATGCGCCGGGCACGCTGGCATCACGCACCGATGCCGGCGATGATGTGCTGCGTTATCTGGCCCAAAACGGTGCAGTTGCGACCCGCTCCGCCGTGGCTGCCAATCCCACCACCCCAGCCGATGCCAATCTAAGCCTGGCCAATGACGCCGCCGAAACCGTCCGCAGCGTCCTGGCGGCCAAAATCGGCAAGCTGTTTCCCGGTATGTTCATTGCCGAAGAAGAACATCTGCGCAATTTGGCGATCCAAACCCTGGAACGGCTGGCCGCGGACGAAGCGGTCCGGGTCCGCAAAGTGCTGGCCGAAGAAATCAAACAGCTGGACTGTATTCCCAAGCAGGTCATCTGCCGGCTGGCTCAGGATGCCCATAGCGAAGTGTCCTCGCCGGTCGCTGAATTTTCGCCGCTGTTGACCGACGATGACCTGATCGAACTGGTGGCCGCAGCCGAAACCAATGCGGTGATGAACGCAGTGGCACGGCGCAAAGGCCTGAGCGACAAGGTTTCCGATGCGGTGATCGCCACCCAGGATACCGGCGTCGTCACCACCTTGCTGAAGAATGTCGATGCCTCCATTCGCAAACAGACGCTGGACAAGCTGGTTACGCAGGCGGCCGAGGTAGCCGAATGGCACGGCCCACTGGTGATGCGCACAGAATTGTCGCCGCGTGCGGTCAAACGCCTGTCGGCTTTTGTCACCACCGCTTTGGTGCGCACGCTGGTCGCCCGCAACAATATTGATGAGAAGACCCAGGCCCTGCTGACCAAGCGGCTGCGGGAACGCCGCCGACTAGCCCAGGATCTGCGGCCGGGGGTTGAACTGAACAGCGAGGAAAGCGACGCACTGGCCGATGTCGAAATGGCGGCCCGATCCGGCCTTCTCAACGACTCGTTCGTCGCCCGCGCGATTGAGGAGCGTCACCGCGAAACCGTGATCTGCGCCCTGGCTCGCCTCAACAATATCAATGACAAAGTCGTGCGCACACTGCTGGAAGCCAACAGCGCCAAGGCCATCACGGCACTTGTGTGGAAAGCCGGACTGAATATGCGCACGGCCTATAACATCCAGACCACCGTGATGCGTCTGCCTGCCGACCAGCTTATGTCCGCCCGCGACGGCACCGAATTCCCCATGACCGAAGAGGAAATGCGCTGGCATTTGTCCTATGTCGGTCTTGAAAAGCAGTAAGACTTGCCGCTATAGAGGGGGCGTGCGGGTGTAGTTCAATGGTAGAACGGCAGCTTCCCAAGCTGCATACGAGAGTTCGATTCTCTTCACCCGCTCCAAAATCCCCTTAAAATTCATAGGTGTCGGTCGGCATTGAGCATTGGCCGGGCAATGACTGCACACTTAACATACTAAAATACTCAACTATTTCTGCGCTCACGAAGCATTGAACACAGACAGGCTGTGGCATCCTTCGCACTCAGCTTGTGGCGTGATAGGCCCACAGCCATAGAGTGCCCCGTAAGATGGGCACGCGAGGAAATGTGCCTTTGTTTGAGGGGAAGTTAACACCAATGCGAAACGCCCTGTTACCAGCCGTGCTGACGCTGTGCTTTACCGCAATGACGGCTGTGGGACAGAGCGCCCCGCCCCCACCATACCGCGACACGTCTCTCGCTGCCGAGGAACGGGCCGCCGATTTGGTCGGGCGCATGACGCTGGCAGAAAAGGCCGGGCAACTTCGTGACGAGGCCCCTGCTATACCCCGGCTGGGAATTCCCGCCTATAACTGGTGGAGCGAGGGGCTGCACGGTGTGGCCCGCGCCGGATATGCCACGGTGTTTCCGCAGGCAATCGGCATGGCCGCAATGTGGGACGCGCCCCTGACCCACGACATTGCCGACAGTATTGCCACCGAGTTCCGCGCCAAATATGTCCAAAAGGCCGGGGCCGATGGCAGTTCGCAAAAATACCGCGGCCTGACGGTATGGTCGCCCAACATCAACATCTTCCGCGACCCGCGCTGGGGCCGTGGGCAGGAAACCTATGGCGAAGACCCCTATCTGACCGCAAGGCTGGGCGTGGCCTTCATCCGCGGCTTGCAAGGCGATGATCCACATAGCTATAAAACCGTGGCCACCGCCAAACATTATGCCGTTCACAGCGGACCGGAAGCCGACCGCCACCGCGAAGATGTCCACCCCTCCCCCTATGATCTCGAAGACACCTACCTTCCGGCGTTTCGTGCCGCCGTGACCGAAGCCAAAGTGGCCGCCGTGATGTGCGCCTATAATGCGGTTGATGGCGTCCCCGCCTGCGGCAACACCGCATTACTGAACCGCTTGCGTAATAACTGGCATTTCAGCGGCCATGTTGTTTCCGACTGTGCCGCGATTGCCGATTTCTTTCTGGAAAACTCGCATCACTATGTGAAGACCCCACCGGAGGCTGCCGCCATTGCCATTCGCACCGGAACGGATCTGTTCTGCGGCGAAAGCGGTGATAACAGCAGCAGCGATGCCCAGCCGATCATCGATGCCGTCAACCATGGCCTGCTGCCGGAAGCGCTGGTGGACCGTGCCGCCCGTCGCCTGTTCGAGGCCCGCATTCGGCTGGGTTTATTTGATCCGCCAGCAACCGCCCCCTATGCCCGGATTACCGCGCAAGACAATGACACCCCGGCCCATCAGGCTTTAGCGCGCAAAGCAGCCGAGGAATCGCTGGTACTGCTCAAAAACGATGGGCTATTACCGCTTAAAACTACGCCGAAACGCATCGCCGTAATCGGCCCCAATGCCGATAGTGTCGATGCCTTGCTGGGCAATTACAACGGAACACCGTCGCACCCGATGACGGTGCTGGCCGGTTTGAAAGCGCGCTTTCCAAATGCCGTGATCCAGTATGTCGAAGGCAGCGACCTGACCGGCCCGGCGCTGGAAAAGGTGCCCGATGCCACGCTGTGCGTAGACGCAGCTTGTAAAACGCCGGGTCTAAACCGCACAGAAGATGGCGCGACGGCGGGCCCTGCGATCATTAGCGCCAATGCTCAGTTTGTCTGGGGCAAACCAACGCGCGAAGCCCGCAATAGCATCCTGCGCTGGACTGGTTTTATTACCCCGAAGGAAAGCGGGCCATTCCGTTTTGGTTTTGCCGGGGACACACGGTTCCGCATTACGATCAGCAATGCAGTAATCGTCGATGCCTGGGATAATTTCGATCCGCAGAAAACCGGCACCATCACACTGCAGGCCGGTCATGCCTATGCCCTGACCGTCGAGGCCCGTCAAAGCAGTGACCGCGGCGATCAACATCTGATGTGGGAGCGCCCCGGTCACAATGCGCAGGCGGCGTTGGCAACAGCCCGAAAAGCCGACCTGACCGTTTTTGTTGGCGGCTTATCCTCGCATCTGGAAGGGGAAGAAATGACGGTTCACGCCCCCGGCTTTGCCAGTGGTGACCGCACCAGTCTGAATCTGCCGGCGGCACAGGAAGAATTACTGGAGCAGCTTGGTGGCCTGCACAAACCTGTTATCCTTGTACTGATGAATGGCAGCGCCATCAGCACCAACTGGGCCAATCAGCACATCCCCGCTATAGTCGAAGCCTGGTACCCTGGCGGCGAAGGCGGCCATGCAGTCGCATCGTTGCTGGCGGGCGATTTCAGCCCGGCAGGAAGGCTGCCGGTGACGTTTTATAAATCCGCAGATCAACTGCCACCGTTTAAGAACTATGCCATGACCGGCCGAACCTATCGCTATTTCACCGGTATGCCACTTTACCCCTTCGGTTACGGCTTGAGCTATACGCGGTTTTCCTATGGCCCGGTTACGCTTGACCATGACAGCGTCGTTGCAGGTGGCAGCGTTCACGCCTTTGTCCAGGTCACAAACAGCGGCAGCCGTGATGGTGACGAGGTGGTGCAGCTTTATGTCAGCCACCCCATCAGCGGCACCCCGCTTCGTGCCTTGCAGGGCTTTAAACGCATTACACTAAAAGCGGGGGAAACCCGGCGGGTTGATTTTGTGCTAGATGAACGGGCAATGAGCCTGGTTGATGCCAAAGGCAACCGCACGGTTTCACCGGGGACGGTCACACTGTGGATCGGTGGTGGTCAACCCACCACGCAGACAGACCTGCCACAGACGGCAGGCGCAGCGACCCGCTTTACGGTGACTGGACAGAAAAACCTAAGCGACTAGAGACGCCATCACACGACAGTCGTCTTATTGCGTACTGGTTGCTTCGGGCATCATCTTTTGCAAGAGCCTGTGCAGCTCGGCCCGCTCGGCCTTGCTGAGACGATCGAGAAAAAAGCCGTCTGTATTAGAGGCCTCAACCAGACCGTTTTGCAACAACTGCTGCCCGGCCTTGGTGAGGGAAACAAAACGGCGGCGCTTATCGGCCGCATCCTGCCGCCTCGTGATCACACCGCGCCGCTCGAGCCGGTTGAGCAGTTCAGCCAAGGTTGCCTTGCTACTGGCAGCAGCTTCAACCAGCAGGAACTGTTCGATACCCGGTTGCTCTGCAATGGCGCGCAACACCGCATATTGCGGCTTGGTCAGTTCGGGCAGCACAGCCTGCCAGACGGCGGTGTGCGCCTGCATCAGCCGCCGCATCAGATGAAAAATCTCTACATTTAATACCGCGACCATCCACGCACCCCTTGATTGCATTTCAGCACAGTGCAGTCGGCAGATGCTTAGCACATCTTGTTCTTGTGCGAACATTTTTCTTGTCAACGCAACCCTAGACGCCTATGTCGTTCGTATAAGAACTAATCGTGCTGAGCGCGCCTAGCTATGCGTAAAGGAAGACCACATGTCATTTGATACTTTGCGTGAGTACCTCGCCGCCCTGAAGCAACACAGCCAATTACTGGAAATCCACGAACAGGTTATGCCCGAGCCGGACCTGGCAGCTGCAGCCAATGCAATCAGCCGCTTTGGGGACAAAGCGCCTGGGCTGTATTTTGACAACATTGCAGGATTTACCAAAGCACGCGTGGCGCTTAACACTCTTGGTTCGTGGGCCAACCACGCCATCGCACTTGGTCTGCCGCCCAACACCGCAACCCGGGCTCAGGTGGACGAATTCATTCGCCGCTGGGAAAAATTCCCGGTCAAGCCCGAGCGGCGACAAAACCCACCATGGGCAGAAAACACCGTTGATGGTGATGCCATCAATCTGTTCGATATCCTGCCATTATTCCGCCTCAACGATGGTGATGGCGGCTTCTATCTCGATAAGGCTTGTGTCGTTTCACGCGATCCGACCGAACCGGAGAATTTCAATAAACAGAATGTTGGCGTTTATCGCATGGAAGTGAAGGGTAAGCGGAAGCTTGGCTTACAGCCTGTTCCCATGCACGACATCGCCCTGCATTTACGGATGGCAGAAGAACGTGGTCAGGACTTACCCATTGCGATCACCCTCAGCAATGAGCCGATTATCACCCTGATGGGATCTACGCCGCTGCGCTATGATCAATCAGAATATGAAATGGCAGGCGCTTTACGGCAATCTGCCTATCCAATTACCACCGCACCGCTTACAGGCTTCGATGTCCCCTGGGGTTCGGAAGTTATTTTGGAAGGTGTGATTGAGGGACGTAAACGAGAGATCGAAGGCCCCTTTGGTGAATTTACCGGTCACTATTCCGGTGGGCGCAACATGACCGTGGTGCGTATCGACAAGGTTTCCTACCGAACGGATCCGATATTTGAATCGCTGTATCTTGGCATGCCGTGGACCGAGATTGATTATCTGATCGGCCCGGCAACCTGTGTGCCGTTGTATCAGCAGCTGAAGGCTGAATTTCCCGAAGTTCAGGCGGTCAATGCCATGTACACCCATGGCCTGCTAGTCATCATATCAACAAAGAAACGCTACGGCGGCTTTGCCCGCGCGGTTGGTATGCGCGCCATGACCACGCCGCACGGTCTAGGCTATGTCAAAATGGTCATCATGGTCGATGAGGATGTTGACCCTTTCAATCTGCCGCAAGTCATGTGGGCATTGTCCGCCAAGGTCAACCCGGCAGGCGATCTGGTCCGGCTGCCCAACATGTCGGTGCTGGAGCTTGACCCGGGATCGTCACCCCCCGGCATTACGGATAAACTGATTATCGACGCCACAACCCCTGTCGCACCAGATAACCGCGGCCATTACAGCCAGCCCGTACGCGATCTGCCCGAAGCTAAAGCCTGGGGCGTCAAGCTGGCGCAAATGCTATCCTAGGCACAACCCGCAAACCGCTAAGGAGACGTCCATGGCGCATCCATCTGATGGTCAAAAAATCTGCCCACGCTGCGGCGAAGCGCATGTAGAACTTTTAGCGGTGTCACCTGTCACCGGGGTATGGCAAGTCTATCAATGCCAGCACTGCCTTTACACCTGACGTTCGACCGAACCGGAACGTCGTACCAGCCGGGGGCATTACCCCGAGGCTTTTCGTATGACACAAGCCGACATTGACAATGCCCCACAGGTTCCAACCATTCCGCCACTCCTAAACGGCGAGTAGGTTAGAAGACATACTGATATCCGCCCGGCGAGAAATATTTCGCCGGGTTTTATTTACCATATAGTATGGTTACAGAGCATTATTCATACGCAGATGCGGCATTTTGTACAGCTCTCGCACTGAGCCATCATTTAGACGTCTACGGATATTTGTCCCGATACACATCACGCAAAAATCCGGAAGGCGATATAAACATCGCAACAATTCCAGTATATCCACGGGGTTATAATGATGCCATGGCGCAGGATCACACCGGCACTATGCCTAATATTCAGTAACAGCAATCACTTCGATTACCCCATCAGTAGGACTAAACCTTTTAGGTCATAGCCAACCAACCCAAACGGTATTTTCTTATTAACAGCCCCCCGCCTAGATATCCGTGCAGTAAAAGTCGTCCTGCAATATCGAGGCGTGACATGAATGATAAAATCGTAAAAGGCAAAAAAGTTCCGGTTACGGACTTACGGTCTGCTCTGGAATATCTGTCGACCATCCCCGGCCAGCTCGTCAGCACCGACACGGAAGTCAATCCCGATGCCGAATTGTCTGGTGTTTACCGTTATGTTGGCGCCGGCGGCACCTGCATGCGTCCGACCCGCCGCGGCGGTCCGGCGATGATCTTCAACAAAGTAAAAGGCTTCCCCGACTATCGGGTTGTCACCGGCGTGCTTGGCTCGCGTGATCGTGTTAGCCATCTTCTGGGCTGCCCGGCGGAAAAGCTTGGCTTTCTGATTAAAGATGCTGTTGAGAATGCCATGCCGCCCGTCGTTGTCGGCAAGGAAAAGGCGCTGTGCCAGGAAGTTGTGCATCTGGCCACCGATCCCGATTTCGATCTGCGCAAGCTATTGCCCGCACCAACCAACACCACAGAAGATGCTGGCCCCTATGTCACCATGGGCCTGTGCTATGCGTCTGATCCGGAAACTGGCGAATCTGACGTTACGATCCACCGCCTTTGCGTTCAGAGCAAAGACGAGCTTTCGATGTGGCTGACCCCCGGCCGTCATATCGACGCGTTCCGCATGAAGGCGGAAGCCGCCGGTAAACCACTGCCGATTTCGATCAGCATTGGCGTTGACCCGGCCATCGAAATGGCGATCTGCTTTGAGCCGCCGACCACCCCGCTGGGCTTTGACGAGCTGAGCATCGCGGCGGCGCTGCGTGGTCATCCAGTCGAATTGTCCGAATGCCTGACCATCAAGAACCGCGCCATTGCGCACGCTGAGGTGGTTATTGAAGGTGAGCTGTTGCCGAATGTGCGCGTTCGCGAAGATCAGAACACCAACACCGGTAAAGCGATGCCGGAATTCCCCGGTTATACCGGCGAAGCCAAAGCCGAACTTCCGATCATCAAGGTCAAGGCGATTACCCATCGTCGCAACCCGATCTTGCGTACGACGGTTGGACCCGGCGAAGAACATGTCAACATGGCCGGCATCCCAACCGAAGCCAGCATTCTGAAATTGGTCGAGAATGCTATGCCGGGCCGTTTGCTCAACGTTTATGCCCATAATTCCGGCGGGGGCAAATTCCTGGCTGTGATGCAGTTCAAGAAATTCGGCCCGGCGGATGAAGGACGTCATCGCCAGGCGGCGCTGCTTGCATTTGCGGCATACCCCGAGCTCAAACACGTCATGCTGGTCGATGAAGATGTCGATATCTTTGATACTGATGAAGTGTTGTGGGCGATGCAGACCCGGTATCAGGGCGATGTCGACACGATCTGCATTCCGAATGTGCGGTGTCACCCGCTTGATCCGTCGCAGATTCCTGCGTTCAGTCCGAGCATCACCAATGTCGGCAACTCCTGCAAAACGATCTTCGATTGCACGGTGCCCTATGCTCTGAAGGCGCACTTCCAGCGTTCGAAGTTTATGGAAGTCGACGTCAAGCGTTTCCTGCCAGACTTTAAGTAGGAAAAAAATGGATAAGCGGCGCATCATCATCGGCATAAGCGGGGCCACGGGCTTTCAGTATGGCTACAAAGCCCTGCAAATGCTCAAACCCATGGGGCTCGAAGTCCATCTGGTTGTTTCCAAAGGTGCGGAATTGACCAGGGCTTACGAGACAGACTACTCGCACGAAGACGTCTTCGCGCTGGCGGATGTTGTTCATCCGATCAGTAATATCGGAGCATCGATTGCCAGTGGGTCGTTTAAAACCTTAGGAATGCTGATTGCGCCGTGTTCCATGCGCACACTGGCTTCGATTGCACATGCCATGAGCGACAATCTGCTGGTTCGCGCTGCAGACGTCATCCTTAAAGAACGTCGCCCACTTGTACTGATGGCGCGTGAAACACCGTTAAATCTGGCGCATATCGATAATATGCGCCGGATTACTGAGATGGGCGGCATCGTATTCCCCCCGGTGCCGGCCTTCTACAACCGTCCTAAAACGCTTGACGACATCGTCACCCACAGCGTCGGTCGTGCCTTGGCGCTGTTTGGTATCGAAGTCGATAACTTACCGCAGTGGCAGGGCCTCAAAGGGCCCGGCACACCAACGGTGTAACGCTCGCCCCCTCAACGAAACACTCTAGAAATCAGGTGTAACTATGCTTATCGGACCCTTCGTTAACGGCGCAGCAGTTGCCGTTGGCGGTATTGCCGGGGCTTTCCTCGGAACGCGTATTCCAGAACGTGTCCGCACTGCACTGCCACTAACGCTTGGTATGGCGTCTATTGCGCTTGGCTCGATTCTGATCCTCAAAGTGAAGTTCATGCCCGCCGTTGTGCTGGCACTGGTAATCGGTCACTTCATCGGCGAATTGATCTATCTTGAAAAGGGTATCGGCCACGTTGCCGGCTCTACCCGCACAGTCATCGACAAAATATTCCCGCCAAAGGGTGGGCTGTCGCATGATGAGTTTCTCAACCGGTTTGTGGCCATTGTTGTGCTGTTTTGTGCTAGCGGCACCGGCATTTTCGGCTCGATGCATGAAGGTATGACCGGCGATCCGTCCATCCTTTATGTCAAGGCAATCCTAGATCTGTTCACCGCAGCAGCCTTCGCAACCGCGCTGGGTTATGCAGTGGCAGTGATTTGTATCCCGCAGCTGGCAATTCAGTTGTGCCTGGCGGGGTTGGCTATTGTCATTCTGCCGCTGACCAACGCGACAATGATGGCTGACTTCTCGGCAGCGGGTGGTGTTATCATGTTCGCAACTGGCTTGCGGATTTGCGGTATCAAATCCTTCCCTGTTGCTAACATGCTGCCGGGTCTGATTTTGATTATGCCGATCTCCTACCTGTGGAGCACGTATATCGCTTAAAAACAGGTCTCTCACGCGCCTTACGTGTGGCCTTCAGCTATTTTCTGTAGCAACTGAAGACCACACGTGCGGTGAGGCAGGATCCTTGCTAAGCTCCGTGCGTTGTAGCGGGTAGAACCGATGTCGCAGATTCCAGAAAAAATTAGCACCTTCATTGCCAGCAACCATGTGCTCAGTCTGTGCATCGCCGATGAAACCGGGCCGTGGGCCGCCAGTTGCTTTTACGTTTACGACCCCACCGAGGTTGGCTTCATTATCTTAACCTCGACCCAGACCCGTCATGGTAAGCGCATGCTGGAAGCACCGGACATTGCCGGAACTATTGCCAGCCAGCCAGACCGCATACGCGACATTCGTGGATTGCAGTATACTGCACATGCTCGCACACTGGAGGGACAAGCACGCAAGCTGGCCTTATGGGCCTATAGCGCCCGTCACCCAGCGGCAAAATTTGTCCGGTCAGACGTTTGGCTCTTAGAATTAAGAACGCTCAAATATACCGATAACAGTCTTATTTTTGGTCAAAAAACCCATTGGCAACGCGGCGAAGCCGCTCTTTAAGCGAGCATTTAGAATAGACGTATGCGGATATTCCGCATGGGGTATGCGCCCCCACCGCTTAGTTGCGGGCCTTCAGGATATAGCGTACAACCACCCGATAATCGTGCGTTACGACATTAGCGATCATAGGGTAGGAGCAATGGACCTTCGGCGCTTGCGCTATTTTTGTGCAGTGATCGAGCAGGGCAACCTCACGAAAGCCGCCCGGGCCCTCAATATGGCCCAGCCACCGCTGAGCCGCCGGCTGCGCGAACTGGAAGAAGAAATCGGCGCCGTCCTGTTTCTTCGTGACGGGCATAGCATGACACCGACCCCGGCGGGCTATCACCTGTACCGCCGTGCCGGTGAGATTTTGCGCGATGTCGAACAGGCCACTCAGGAAACCGTGGCGATGTCACGGCGCGAATACCGCGTGTTGCGTATCGGTATGACGCACCTGTTCCAAAAATACTTTACCCCACTGCTGGTCGAGATCCACCGGCGCAATCCCCATATAGAAATAGGTGTATCGGTTTGCGATTCCAGCCAGCTGGAAACCCAGCTGTCCGACCGCCTGATTGATATAGCCCTGATGCAGCGCCCCAGCCAGGATGATAGCTTCGACTGCGTAGACCTGACACCGCAACGCGCAGTTGCCGTTATCTCTAACCGGCTGGACAGCAGCCGCTATAAAGATGCGATCCCCTTTTCCGCGATTGGAGAATACCCTCTGGCGCTGCTGCGCCGGGCCAGCGGGTCGGGCACCTATGAAGGGCTGCTCGATCAGTTCCGCCGCAGCGGTATCGACTCCAATGTCATTTTACGAATTTCACAGCCCGGCGTCATTCTTGACTGGCTGGAATATGGGCTGGAAGCGGCCACACTACTGCCAGCTTCTGAAGTTGATCCGGCACAATTGCGTAACTGCCGGATGCTAGAAATCACACCATCGCCGGTGATGTTCTTTCCCGCCATCGTCAAGCTGACGATTCTGCCCTCGGTCGCAGAGGTCGACAGCCTGATTGCCGAAGGGTTTCCCCTCAACACCAGGCCTGCCGAATCCTCTCCATGACATAGACCGTCAGTGCCGGTTTTGACCCGCACGGTGGCCATGCGGACCATCCAACAGAATCTGGAATAACTGCGCCGACTGCTGATGCGAGGCTTCAGCCACCGCACTCAGCGTCTGGCTGTCCGAAGTGACTGTTATTCCGCCAGCCCGCAGCCGTGCGACCGCCTGATCCCCGGTCATATTCAGCGCCGGTGCCAGCTTGGCAATCGGCGCGTTGGACAGTTGCGCGGTCAGCATGGCCTGAACCCGACGCGGGTTCGGCCCTTCCGTACCAATAGCGGCCAGCGCCGTGCCCACAAACACCGCCGCCACAATACCCAGCACGGCAATGGTGACGACACTGCGCTTCTGGCGCAGCATGATCATGAAAGCTTTGGTGTTACGCACGACATGCAGAATGGCGATCACAACGAAGCCAATGCCAACCCATTCGTGGATTTCATTAAGCTGGTGGCCCCGAACACCAAAAAACATCAGCGTGCCCGTCAGACCGATAACCACAAAGGCGACCAGACTGATCGGTGTCGCGTAACGGCGCAAAATTTCCTGCATGATCATACCCCATAAGGTTAAGCGTATTTAAGCAATCATCCATTCTACGTCATACGGGCCCGATATCCGTCGCGGGCCGCCCACAATTCTTATGGCAAAAATCGTATACGATACCATCTACCTACAAAATCATACAATTTCATCAGGATATTATCCCGTTTAAGGGGGAAAAGATGGCCCCCTTGCAATTAGATAGTATTTCGATATATCTATAATTCGTTATATCGAGACACTATCGAGGACACCTCATGAGAGATCACTGTAACCCCGGCCACCGCTTTGGCCACCCTTCCAACAGAAGTGACGACCATGGCAGCCGACACAAAAGAGAAGAACTGGGCGACGGCGTCCGCGGCGGACCGAACGGCGGGCATGGCTTTGGCCGCGGCCGCGGCATCACGCTGGGCCGACTGTTTGCCCATGGCAATTTGCATCTGGCCGCCCTGTATCTGATCACCGAGAAGCCACGCCATGGCTACGAGATCATCAAGGTGATCGAGGAAATGGCCGGTGGCAGCTATGCCCCTAGCCCTGGCACAATCTATCCGGCGCTCAGCATGCTGGAGGATCAGGGTTATGTCACCGTGGCGCTCAGCGACGGCAGCAAGAAGCTCTATACCGTTACCAATGAAGGTACGACTTATCTTGACGCCAATCGTCCCGCAGTCGAGGCGTTGCTGGCCCGCATTAAACAGGCAGCAGTGGCACAGGGTGGCGAACCGGCCCCCCAAATCGTGCGCGCTATGGAAAATCTGAAACTGGCGCTGCGGATGAAACTATCCGCCCCCCCTTTAAGTGAAGAACAGGCTCAAGCCGTTGCCGCAGCACTGGATCAGGCCGTGGCGGTAATTGAACGGGTTTGAACTGATGCAAAGCTGATTACGCAACAGATTAAAGATGCTCGCACTCGCCGGGGCGTTGGGTCAGCGCGCCACCCCAGCGCCGCTTACCCTCAAGCATGGCAGTGCAGCCACCAACACTACCGGCACAGCGCAGGACCGCCAGATTCCCCCGTCGCACGATTAGACCACAAGGAAAGGACCCATCATGGCAGGACATCTCTTTAAAATTACCGTCGAGCATCTGACTGACCCCAAAGGCAATACCCTTGGTCTGCCCCCGTTGCAGTTCAAGGCGGAAAACCACGACAATATTCTGGCGCTGGCTGAACGGGTCGGCATTCATGATGATGACAAGCTGGCATTTTTCGTTGGCCTGAAACTGCTTGGCGATGCCATGCTGCAAGACCGTGATAATCCGCTCTATGCCGAATTTCTGCCCGCCTTCGGCAGCTTCATGAAAAAATTTAAAAGCGCCAAACAAGCCGAACGATCTCAGCCGTAAACCACCACCATCATAACAGACAGGCGGCTGGAAAAACCGTATAGTCATAAAACCAAAGCACGGGGACCCGCCATGAAGCGTATCCTGCCGGTTTTATGTGTAATGCTGCTGGCACCAATGGTCGCCGAATAT
Source organism: Micropepsis pineolensis (assembly GCF_055392125.1). NCBI lineage: Bacteria > Pseudomonadati > Pseudomonadota > Alphaproteobacteria > Micropepsales > Micropepsaceae > Micropepsis > Micropepsis pineolensis. The sequence continues at coordinate 836,268 of NZ_AP042408.1, read as the reverse complement.
CTGCTGGGTGATTTTTCTATACGACAGCTGACCGTACTGCCTGCGATGATCCTGCAATATGGTGCTGGCGCGGTTCTGATCCGTGAAAGCTGGGTCCGAGCCGGACGACATCCCTACCACTTCGTTGCGTTAGGGTTGACCTTTGGCCTATGGACAGAAGGGCTGCTGACCCAGTCGCTGTTCAACCCGGATTATCTGCATTTACGGCTGCTGGAGTATGGCTATCTGCCCGCGCTGGGCACAGCGCTGCCGTGGGCCTTGTATGTCACAGGGCTACATGTGATCTGGAGTCTGGCAGTCCCAATCGGCCTGACCGAAGCCATGTTTCCTACCCGCCGTGGCACGCTCTGGCTGGGCCGAATCGGTTTGCTGTTCTGTGGGGCGCTGTTTCTGATCGGCTCGGCCGCTACGGCGGCTTATGCCTGGCAACACGCCACGATTCATGCCACGGCACAGCAGATGACGGCCATTGTGGCCCTGATTATCCTGCTGTGCGCCAGCTGCAGGCTCAGCCGCCCACCGACATCCTCGGCACAAGCCCCCAGAGCCTGGCAATGCGGGATCATCGCGTTTGTGCTTGGCTCGGCATATCTTGTGACATACGGCTTTTTGCCTGCCATAACCCAATGGCCTGTGGTGGTTGGTGCACAACTGGCCATCATCGCCGCAGCGGGATGGTGGCTGGTCCGGCCCCGTCACAACGCCGCGATGGACTACGCCACCACGGGGGCCGGCTTGCTCTGCTATGTCTGGTACGGCTACAGGATTGATCTGCAGCTGCAGGGGCGTGCCGACCTGATTAACCATAGCATCTTGGTGGCGGGGGTGATCGCCTTAACCCTCTGGGCGGGGTGGCGCAGCAAAACTTTTCTACGGACGCAATAAGCCGCATGTGCAACCGCTTTATCAACCGCCTGAGCCTAACCGAGATCGTCACCTTTGCAGGGGCGCTCGGCTATGATTTTGCCGGTGACGCAACGCTGAAAGGCGGCGAATATTTCCCTGATCAGGACGTGCCAATCCTAAGCCGCCATGGGCGTTCGCTGCGCTACAGCGCAGTGCGCTGGGGCCTACCACCCATTCCGGGGAGCAAAGATCCCATCACCAACATCCGCAATCTGAACAGCCGCTGGTGGACGGTGGAAAACCGCGACCTCACTTTGAATGCGGCCCGGCGCTGTCTGGTGCCATTTTCGGCCTTTGCCGAACCGGCGCGGGATTCAAGCTGGTTTGAACCGCAAATCATAGCCCCTCAGTTGGCGTGTTTTGCCGGTTTCTGGCAGCCCTGGCGTGGCGAACGGCTTAAAGCCGTGCCGGGGGCAAAGCGCCGGATACGCCAAACCGACGATTGGACCCTGTTCGGCTTTCTGACCACCACGGCCAATGCCACCGTGCGGGCGGTGCATGATGCCATGCCGGTTATTCTGACTAAGCCTGATCAGATGCAGGCATGGCTGACAGGCGGTGCGGAAAGTTTGGCCCTACAGCAGCCGCTGGCGGAAACATTACTAAAGGTCGTGACCGTCGAAACACCCCAAAAGCCCGAAACCGTGCCAGATCAAGGCAAATTGTTCTAATTATTCGATTATAAATCACCAAAAAACGCGCTTTTTAATTTTATTTCCTGATGCATCATATCCGTCAAGGAAAGACCGCAAGGCCGCCGATAAAAGATGCCCAAATCAGGAGTTTTCCCCATGCCCGATCCGTTTGAATCCACCAAGCCCGCCGAAATTGCCCGCTTCGTCGGCAAGCATTTCATCTACACCTATGACAATGGCTGGCAGTACGAAGTCTATGTCAAAAATGATCGTACCATCGACTATCGGATTCACTCCGGCATGGTGGGTGGCCGCTGGGTACGCAATCAGGAAGCCCACATCATCCGGCTATCAGACGATGTCTATAAATTCTCGTGGGACGAGCCGACCGGCACCTGCGTCAGTGTTGCGGTCAATCTGGCCGAAAAGCGTCTGCACGGCGTGATTTTCTTCCCGCGCTGGGTTGGGGAAAACCCCAAAGCCACCGTCTGCTTCCAGAATGACCATCTCGACAAGATGCGCGCGCTGCGCGATGCTGGCCCGACCTATCCTAAGCTGGTGGTCGATGAAGCGGCCACCATCACCTATCTGGAAGATTGCGGCCCCAATGATGAGACCGTGATCAACTGCGCCCCATCGGAATTGCCCGCAGGTTACGCCGCGCGCAAAAACTAACGCAACGAACGTAAAAGGTCCGTGCGCCCCCCCCCCGCACGGATCTTTTACAGACGCGGGCTTTGCTGCCCAGCGCAGGCCTCTATCAACAGATCGGCCAGCGCCCGGGTCTGCGGCCCAGCCATTTCCTCGTCAGCAAAGCTTAAGATCAGCGGAATGGTCCGCACCGCACCGACCGCCAGCGGCAAGGCTTTCAGCCGCCCGGCCGCCAGATCCTCGGCAATCAGATGGCGCGGCAACCAGCCATGGCACAAGCCCTGCCGCACGGCGGCCAAAGCCGCCTCCACCGTATTGACCCGCCACTGCATGCCGTCTTCGCTGGCTTCTGGCGCAGACAAGCTGGGCAGTGGTCCCTCAATGACCAAACCAGGATAGCGCGCCAGCACCGAGAAGCTCAGATTACCGGAACGCTGATGCAGCGGATGATCGGGCGCCGCTACCGCTACCATGTCGATTTCCATTAGACGGCGGTCCAATCCCATCGACTTTTCCCACAGCACAATCGCCAGATCAAAAGCCCGTGGCGCATCTGCCGCCGGGCGGCGTACCACCTCGCGCAGCATCAGGGCGGTGTGGGGAAAGCGTGCCTGAAAGCGTGACAGTACGTCAAACAAGACCGTTTTGGGAAAAATCGCATCGACCAGGAGGCGGATAACCGCTTCTTCTCCCCGCGCCATCAACTGGCCGCGTTGCTCAAGCCGCATAAGATCTTCGATCAACGGTGTGGCGTCAGCTAGCAACTGGTGACCGGCATCGGTCAGCTTGGCACGACGGCCCTCAAGCTGTAGCAGATCAACGCCCAGCTCCTCCTGCAGCCGCGATACCGCATAGCTGATGGCAGACTGGCTACGGTTCAGTTTTTCAGCCGCTTTGGCAAAGCTGCCCGTATCAATGACGGCGCGCAAACAGGCCCATTGGCCAAGATCAGTTTTAGGAACAGGGCTCATGCCCGCACGCTAAGCCCCGGAACCCGGACGCGCAACATGCAGTACCTTCATCCGGTAAAACAAAACGCCGGACATTCAAGCCCGGCGTTTATATTACCCACCCTGCGCTCGGGCGGATTTAACGGCACCGTCAGGCCGCCTGCGCCACACCGCCTGTTTTTGTCTTAAACTGAGCAATCAGGCTTGCTAACTCGCGTGCATTTTCAGCCATTGATTGCGCTGCGGCCGTAGCCTCCTCAGCCATAGCCGCGTTCTGCTGCGTGGCATGATCAAGTTCGTTCACGGCGCTATTAATTTCACCCATGGCCGAAGACTGCTCGTTCTGCGCATTCGACACTTCGCTCATCATCCCGTTGATGCGGTTGATATCCTCTGCAATATCGGCCAAAGCCTTGGTGCTTTCGGCGACCAGCTTGCCACCGTTTTCAACCTCGGTTTCACTGGTTTTGATCAGTGCCTTAATTTGTTTGGCCGCCTCGGCCGAGCGCTGCGCCAGTGCCCGCACTTCGGATGCCACCACGGCAAAGCCACGCCCGGCCTCACCCGCACGGGCCGCTTCAACGCCAGCATTTAGTGCCAGAAGATTAGTCTGGAACGCGATCTCGTCGATAACGCCGATGATTTGCACAATTTCTGTCGACGACTTAGCGATAAGCTGCATCGCGTCGTAGGTCGAGCGGGCCACCTTGTTGCTGCTGTTGGCCTTAGCATGGGCGCTGGCCGAAAAACCGCTGGCATCTTTGATATTGCCGGCAGACTTTTTTGCCGTAGCGGTGACTTCTTCCATAGCGGCCGAAGTCTCTTCCAGACTGGCGGCCTGACGCTCGGTCCGCATCGCCATTTCCTGCGACGCATCACTGACTTCGCGCGCCCCGGTCGCAATATCCAAAGCGCGGGAGTCAATATTGGTCATAGCCTGCTGCAGCAGATCGAGCGCTTTATTAAAATCATTCTGCAGCTGCAGATAGCCTTCGGGCAGGTCATACCGCATACGGAAAGTCAAATCACGCCCGGCCAGAGCTTTGAGCCCCTGACCAAAAGACGATACCACCATATGCATGGAACGTTCCTGAGCTTCCAGTTCCGCTTGCTTCTGCGCCGCTTCCGCAGCCAGGCGATCTTTTTCACGCTGAACAATCGCCGCTTCACGGTCTTTTTTGTTCTGCTCAAAGATCCCGATCGCGTTATTAAAATTATCTTTCAGTGACTGATAGGCCGGTGGTACTTCGCCTTGCAGACGATATGCCAGATCTTCTTCTGCCAGCGCCTGAAGCCCAGCACCAAAGGTGCTTACCACCAATTGTTCACTGCGCTTCTGCGCTTCAACCTCGGCAAGCTTCTGCGCCTCGGCTGCACGGATTTTTTCTGCTTCGGCTTCTGCCCGCTGTCGCTCCTGCGTCTTCATAGACTTGTTAAAGTCGAGGATCACTTGTGCCAACGTACCAAACTCATCTGACCGCGTGGTATAGGGCACGTCCTCGGTATAGCGGCCCTTCTGCGCCTCGCCCATCAATTCACTTAAGGGTTTGAAAGGTGAGAACAGATAGCGGAAGACGAAGAAACCGATACCGCCGCAGAGCAGAATAGACAAAAGACCTGTGGAAATGGCGATATTCTGCGCATCATAAAAAGTCTTCATAAAATCCTGAGTGGCATAGCCGACGGATAGTGCACCAACGATTTTCCCACCAGAATCTTTGAGCGGCATATAGGCCGACAGGCGTGGCTGACCGGCAACCACAGTCGCCCCGGAGAAGGGTTTCCCTTCTTTATAAATTTTATCGGCAACATCGGCGCCAACTTTTGTACCCGTTGCCCGCTTGCCATCGGGCTTTTTGTTCGAGGTAGCAACCCTAATCCGACCAACCGTAATCGATGCACCGCCATGGAAAACACGGGCGATATTATCCGTCAGGGTATTATCACCGTTAAGCACATGATCGCCGATTTTCAGGACACCATTCTCAAGCGAATATGGTTGTTGATCAGGATTTACCATCTGCTCGGCGGCAGCAAGGTTTTCTTCCAGCCTTTGGATACCAAGGACCGTTTTGAAATGGTTGAGCACAAGCTCTGTACTGAGCGCAATGCTGACGATGATCAGTACTACGATCAACAAAATTGCCTTGGCCGATACGGTCTTCAGCCGGAATATATTCTGCATTGCCGCCTCATGAGGAAAACGCCGGGTTTACGGCATTGAGCAAGTTCTATTGCTCGCATGAAGGCGATAAAAAAATGATGAATAGGCAATTCAGGTTACAAGACTTAGTCAATAAAGTGTAAAGAACATCACCGGTCCCAGCGAAGCAGGACCGGTGATCCTGTATAGGTTACGGCAAATCGACCCGATTATTTAGCAAGGTGATTTCTGGCACCGCAAGCTTGGCTTCGATCGCTGCCCCCCGGCTGTTAAAGCCTGCCGGAAGTGTGAATTTCACAACAGCGGTATGCGGCTTTAAATCCTGTGGTGCAGACAATACAGGGGTTGCCAGCGTTGCAACCGCTTTACCCCGGGCATCGATCAGCGTCACTGTTCCGGCCGGAGTATCAACCGCCCCCAGACTATGCAATGTCACCGACAGGCTCGCACCATCGCGCACCACATCTTCAGGCCCGATGCCGATATCGGCGCGGTCTTCCACCGGTGTACCGGGCTGAACCAAAGTAAATTCGCACACAGATGTTTTACCCGGCGCAAAGCTTACGCTGACGGAACGACTTTTTTCCAGCGTAAGGCTTTGAGCCTTGGTCGAAGTACTTAAACCATTGTGACCATCACCAGGTCCGCAACGCATTTGCCAAAGGCCTGGGTCGACATTCCACATTGTCATAGCCGCGGTTTGCATTTTTTTATCGGTGTTAAAACCGATCACTTTAAAATGCTGCCGCGTTGCCCCAGGCATCAAAATAGCGACTTTTACCGCCCCGTCGGGGTCGGAAAAATGCCAGCTTGCCGTATGACCGGGATAAATATAATTGCGCGCCAACGCGAGGCCGCCCAGACGGCTGCGCTGCAGGTACATGCTCTCCATCTCGACGCGGTCGCTCCACCAGTGACCTTCGGTGCGCGTATACATCGTTTCGGCCTGACGGCGGATTTCATCGCCATACAGATCTTCCAGATAGTGGACATCGCCGGTGGTTTCCCAGGCGAGATAGCGATCCATTGCCGAAGCATTATCGGCTTTGGCGTTTTTAACCGCTTTGGCACCCCAGTCCGCACGCTTACCCAAGGCGTCGAGTGTGTTTTCTGAAAGGCCCAGCAATGCTTTGGAACCGCTCTTGTTATAAGCAGCATAAAGCGGCGCCAGATATTTGGCATCATGGCTCCAGCGCCATGCCGCCCACAGCAGTACGTAAGCGGGTGCATTATCCGGCAGCGTGGCGCGCATCACATCGGTGCGCCAGTTGATTTCATCCGGCCATGACACGCGGCCCTTATCATCCTTTTTTCCGTGCGCCAAAAGGCTGTCCATTAAGCCAATGATGTATCGCTTAGCTGTGGGATCGTTGTTGAAATCACTCATCAACAGACCGGGATGCATCACAAGATAGGAATAGTATTTGCTCCATTCCCATGGCCCTTCACGATAGGAATCCGAACCGCTGAACCAGTTAGAATTAATGTGCAGATGCCCCGCCGGATTAACGCTTATAATGCGGTCATACGCCGCCACCGTGGTCATCAACCTTTCAACCACTTTGGGGTTGCCATAGTTGAGATACATCGCCTCACTATTGGAGTTTATGCCATCTTCATAGGAATGCAGCTCGTCCAGCATCAGGGTGGACAGGCCATTGGTAAACATGCCGTTCTTGTACACCGCATCGGCCACCCGCATTTGCGAGATGCGCAGCTTTTCAGAATCAACCCCCATCAGGGCAAGTCCGGGCCATTGCTCGACCAGATCTGTGTCATCCGACAGGCCACCACCGAAATCACCATAATCGGCCTGGCGGTTATCGACCCACCAATTGACGAAGCGACGCACGCCTTTAAGGTCTTCCAGCTGGCGGAACGCCCACAGTGGCACGCCCTTTGGTGCCACCGGCTGCACAAACGCCGGATGCCCCTGACTGCCATACATAATGTCCTGCCAATATTCGCGGGCGATCTTATTTTCAGGATCGACGCGCAGCAGATCGGTCATGTCGGCATCAAGCCGCAGGTACAGCTTTTCCCGCTTGGATTCCGTATGTTCCTCGACCAGAAAACCCCAGTTATCACGCACCTGTTGCAGGCGGTCAGCGATATGCTCTTTCAGTGCTTCCTTGCGGTCCTTGTACACCAGCCGGATGCGCGCACCATCTAGGCTTGCCGCATTAAACCCGGCTGCACTGGACGCTATAGTGAGATACAGGCTCTGGTTGGGTAGCACCCGGTCACGGGTATCCAACCACAATGTGCGGGCCTGACCGGGGTGCACCGCCACGGTGACATCCAGCATATTGCGGGCAGGCCAGACCGGATCTTTGATCTGAATATTCAGCGCAATCAGACCTTCTGGACCGGCAGGCAGATCAATCGCTGGCAGATCAATGGCAATTCCGTCAAGGCCATCATGCATATTCTCCCAACCGTAATTCCACGAGCGATGCAGTTTCTGGTTGGCAGGCGATGCGCCGAATTCATGCGGCAGCAAGATATGAACGATGGGCATTGTTACGCCGACGGCCCGCGCATTTTCACGCACCGGGGCCCCATCGGGTACCGCCACTATGGTGTCGCGGGAATCGGGGCTGTAACGCCCGGCGATGAAGTCCTTCAGTGTATCAAGGTCGGGAGAATCCGCCGCCACATTTGCCCGCACGAAATAAGTCTGTTGCACTGTACCGGCTGGCACAGCACCGGCACCAATGTGATAGGCGGAGATTTCCTGTATCGGGGTTTCCTGCACATCATTATTGAAGCGCAGCACACCGCCCTTGCGATCGGCAAACTGGTGCCATGTCCGCTCCAGCCCTTGAGCCCGGCGGGCCAGCGTTTCCGGCGTGGCTTTTTCTGTCGCGGCATAGGTCAGCGTGCCATAGGCCGCGCCCTGAATTTCCAGATGGTTCCAGGCTTCATCGGGCAGCGTCAGCGTCAACGTCTTGCCGCCATCGACATAGACGTTCCAGTCAGGCAGCGGGAAATAATCATCCCGCCCCGGCAGCTTCGAGCGGTTATAGACCCCTGGCCAGGTGGTTTCGGCGATACCATCGGTCGCCTTGTACATGAATTCCTTGATGTCCTTAGCGTCGGAAAACTCCACCTTACGGATGGCGGTCACCGGGTCTTTCAGCTCGACCGGCGCGGCGCCCGGCTGGTTCCAGCCATAACGCCAGTCCCATTCCGCTTTGGTCGCCGGATCAGACAATTTCCCGGCCGGATAGGCTGCCACATCGGGCACATCGCCCTTGGCCAGCGCAGTGACTTCATTGTCGCTCAAGGCATGGTCATAGATGCGCAGCTCGTCATAATCGCTGCCGCGCATCCAACTGTAACGGCTTTGTACCTGATGGGGTGAAACCGCGCGCGCCGCCATGCCGAACTGATCCAGCCCGGCATCAAGGACCGCTTTGCCCTTATCCTCGGCGACCAGTTTACCGTTCACGTAAAGCCGGACCCCGGTATTTTCATCCCAGGAAAATGTAATATGGCTCCAGACATCGGGGCCAGGCAGTTGATCGAGTTTGAATGACAGCCGATGACGCGCCAGATTATTGTCGGTGACAAAAGCATCATAGCCATGGCCATTATAATCGATGCGCAGGAATGCCATGTCCCAACTGGTGTGATCGGCATAGCCGACGCGGAACAGCACGAAGGGTGCCCGCCCAACCGGGGTGCGGGCCCGCCAATAGAACGACACCGTCCCGCGCGCCGCCGCGATATTACCCGGCGCCTGCCAGCTGAGGACATTGTCATCCTCGGTCGAAAGCGCACCGCCTTTGATCCCATTGGGGACGGATTTCGCCCCGAAGGAAAAGTTTGGCACCTTATCGCCCCGGGCGCTGTCGGCAATCAGATCCTTATCTGCCGACAGGTAAAACAGCAGCCCGGCGTTAGGGGCGGCTTTGCCGGGTGCTGCATCCTCAGATCCGGCGGCAAAGCCCGGCCCCGCCAACGCGGTTGAAAGCAGCAATGCTGCCATAAACTGCCGACGAGCCACGGCCCGCCGCGCCCCCCCCCGTGCCTGATACGCGCTACGCATGGCGATCCCCTTCTTTGATGGCCAAACCCGGCTTTGTCTTATGACCGTGATTTACGGTTCCACCTGGGCTGGCGACATTCCCTCGACCAGCTTTCAGGCTAGAGCGGGCACCGGAACGCTGCAAGCTATTTTGACACCGGTATCATAAATTTGATGTCCCACACATGGTCCGGGATTGGCGCGTTCAGGCCCGGCGCTAGTGAAACCGGTCGCAATGATAAACGAAACACAGATTGGGCAGCTGGGTGAGCGGGGAGTTGCCGAGCGAGAACTCCCACGCGCTCATCCAGACCGGGGCATAGCTATATTTATCCGAAATCCGGGCCAGTTCTGCGGTGCTGAGTTCCTCGGTAATATGGGGGATCTGTAACGTCTCATAATAATCTATCAGCGCGGCGCCCTTATGCAGACAGCGCCAATACATATAAACGATATGATCGAAGGTTCCCCATTTGAGACTTACAAACCAGTTTTCGAGCGAGCCATGCTGACCCGACATATAGTCAAAGAATTCGCCCAGATCTGTGAGATTATAAACTGGCATATCAAAAAACCACGAAAACACTATGCCGTGACAGGTTAGCTGCTCTATTTTCTCTTCGTCTGCGGGGGCAAACAATTTACGAGAACTGGCAGAAATATTATCGATAGCCGTACGCTGATTATTGTGTGCTGCAAAATACTGCCCGGATTCATAATTACGCAGCAGAATATCAAACAGATCACCAAGCGGACTGACCGCCATAACATCACAATCAATACAGGCGGCCCAGCCATAGCCCGCCTTCATCGCCCAATAGAGCGCGACAAACTTTTTAATATTGATGATGCCGTTATCGATGTTGCAGCGAAAATTATACAGCAAATGCTTAAAGGTAAGCGTTTCATTGATATATTCATCAATGGAAATAATCCCGATGGCATTCTCAACGCGGATTTTTCCCGTGATCTGCAGCGAGTTTATCACATTCGCGAAATAGTTATATTCACTGTAATTGGTCGTTGCCAAAACGATGTCGAACGGCAGCGGCGCGGCAGCATCCTGATTGGCGATAATGCTGTTCAGCAGCGCGATCAGCCAGGGGGCCTTTTGCCTGTGGACCGGGATAATGAGGCATTTGCGCGAAACCATTATCACTCCTGAGCGCCAGAACCGCGCTACGATGGGCCCTCAGAACACGGCCACAACCACCATAGCGGGATTTATGCAGAGTTGAAGATAAAGTTCGCCCCACATGAGGCCTATCAGATCAGGTGCATGATCTTCATGATGGCCGGGCCCATAATGACCACGAACAGACAGGGCAGAAAGAACAGGATCATCGGCACGGTCAGCTTGGCGGGCAGTGCAGCGGCCTTTTTCTCGGCACGGGCCATACGCATCTCGCGGTTCTCACGGGCACAGACGCGCAAAGCCTGCCCCAGCGTGGTGCCGTATTTCTCGGCCTGGGTCAGGGCGGTCACCACCGCCTGTACCCCGTCATAGCCACAGCGGGCGGCCAGATTGTCGAAAGCCTGCCGCCGTTCGGGCAAATAGGACAGTTCTGCCGTGGTCAGGGAAAATTCCTCGGCCAGCACCGGCGAGGTTCGGCCGATTTCACTCGCCACCTTTTCGAACGCCATTTCGGCACTCATGCCAGACTCGACGCAGATCAGCAGCAGATCAAGTGCATCGGGAAAGCCAATCATGATGGCTTCGCGGCGCTTGGTGGTCAGATTAGCCACAAACACATCGGGCAGATAATAGCCCACCAGTGCCGCCGCGATCGACATTGCCAGCTTGAACAGCCAGCTCCAGGCAAAATGCGTCACCCCGAACAGATAGATCAGCGTCAGCACGAACAGAATGATCGGCATAACGAAGCGAAAGAAGATAAACAGTGACTGCGGCGTGGCCCCACGCAAACCGGCCCGCATCAGCTTACCACGGGCATCATCGGATTCGGCCAGATGGGCCAGTTTGAATTTGCTGACAAAATCCGACACCCATTGGGCGGAAGCCGCTGCTTCCGGTCGGGTAGAGAAACGACGCCCACCCAATTCTTCATGGCGGCGGGCGCGTAGCTCCTGCTTTTGCTTGGTCACCGCCGCCATACGCTTGGCCAGCTGATCGTCCTTTAGAAACGGCAATCCCAGCGTCACAATGGTGGCAAATGCCAAAATGGCGGCCAATAACGTCACCAGCATTTCGTTGTTTAACAGAATGACGATAACGTCCACCGTGCCAGCCCCGCTTAATGCTTAAAATTGATCATCTGTCGCATGATGAAGCTACCCAGCCCCATCCAGAGTGCGCAGCCGAGCAAGAGAAAATTGCCCACCCTTTCGCTGAACAGAATGCTGATATAATCCGGCGAAACCGCATAGAGCAGCGCCATAACCGCCACTGGCAGCGAACCGATAATCCAGGCGGTGGACTTGGCTTCCGACGACATCGCCTTAATGCGGCCCTGCAACCGTTTACGATCTCGCAGCACGGTGGACAGATTGGACAAAGCCTCGGCCAGATTACCGCCGGCCTTTTGCTGCACTGACATCACCACCGAGAAAAATCCAACTTCGGCTGTCGGTACACTGTCATACATACGCTTCAACGCGAGCTCCATAGTCAGCCCGACCAGCATGCTGTCGATCAGGCGCTGGAACTCCCCACCGACAGGATCGCGAAAATCCTTAGCCACCAGTTTCAGTGCTTCATGCGATGGCAGACCGGCCTGAACCGAACGGACAATAACATCCATGGCATCGGCAAAATCACTAGTGAATTTGCGCTGGCGCCGCTTGAGCAAAAAACCGAGCGTCCAGCGCGGGACGCCCATTCCGGCCGCGAAGGTCAGCAACACGCATGTTAATAGCGGCTCGCCAAACATCACACACAGTGCCAGCACCACCCCACCCAACCCTGCAGAGAGCAGCCAAAACTTTTTGACGGAGGCGTCGGCAAAGCCTGCCTGATCGAGGCGCCGACGCAGGGTTGATTTGGGTGCCGTCGTACTGGCCGCCAGCTTGTCGATGCCTTTGAGCACGTCCTGCACTGACTTACGCCGTGCCGCGATCGCCGCCGTAGAGGTGTCATCATCCCCGGGGCCGATGAGTTCGGCCAGCCGCAGACTGGCTTCATCCGGCCCGGCAAAAGCGAAATACAAACTGCCGATCAGTAACGCAGCCAGCAGCAAAATCAGCGCCACAAGCACCGTCGGCGTCATGGCTCCACCTGTAACGCGTCCAGACACTCTGCCAGCTCGCGTTCCATACCGAAATAGCTGGCCCGGTCCCAGAACGACGGATGCACGATACCGGTGCCGATATGACGGCCACGAATACGCCCGGTCTCATCTTCGCCGAGCAGTTCAAAATTGAGCAGATCCTGGGTGATGATGACATCGCCTTCACTGCCGATCACCTCGGTCACGCAGGTGATACGGCGCGCACCATCCCGAAGCCGCGCCACCTGAACGATGACGTCAATTGAACCGACAATCATATCGCGGATGGTGCGGCTGGGAAGCTGAAAGCCCCCCATGGTGATCATCGATTCCAGACGGCTCATCGCCTCGCGCGGGGAATTGGCGTGCAGCGTGCCCATTGAGCCGTCATGTCCGGTATTCATCGCCTGCAGCAAATCAAACGCTTCAGCACCGCGCACTTCACCGACGATGATGCGTTCCGGGCGCATACGCAGACAGTTACGCACCAGATCACGCATGGTGATCTCGCCAACGCCTTCCAGATTAGGCGGACGGGTTTCAAGCCGCACGACATGGGGCTGTTGCAATTGCAGCTCGGCGGCATCTTCACAAGTGATGATGCGCTCTTCCTCGTCGATATAGGCAGTCAGGCTGTTGAGCAGCGTGGTCTTGCCCGAACCGGTACCGCCCGAAATCAGCACATTACAGCGGCAACGACCAATGATACCCAGCAGCTTGGCACCAGACTCATTAATCGTGCCATAGCGCACCATGTCGGTGAGCTTAAGTTTGTCTTTCTTGAATTTTCGGATCGTCAGGGTTGGCCCGTCAATCGCCAACGGCGGCACAATAACGTTGACGCGCGATCCATCGAGCAGGCGGGCATCGCAGATCGGCGAGGATTCATCGACCCGTCGCCCGACCTGACTGACAATACGCTGGCAGACATTCATTAGCTGGGCATTATCCCGAAAGCGGATCGCAGTCTGCTGAACTCTGCCGCCCACCTCGATGAAGACATGCCCGGCACCGTTGACCAGAATGTCGGCGATATCATCACGCGCCAACAGTGGTTCGAGCGGGCCATAGCCCAGCACATCGTTGCAGATATCCTGTAGCAGGAATTCCTGCTCGGCGATGGACATCACCACCGCCTTGATCGAAATAATCTCGCCGACGATATCGCGGATTTCTTCGCGCGCGGTATCGGCATCAAGCTGAGACAATTGCCCCGGGTCAATGGTTTCGATCAACGCGTTAAAGATCATCGACTTGATCTTATAATATTCGTCCGACAGTCCGTCCTGAGTAAGGCTGGGCGCGGGCGGCGGTGCGGGCACCGGTGGCAGGCGCGGCATCGGCTGCGGCGTCGCAGCAAAGGGCGGCGGCGCGGCTTTAGACGCGGCACCCGGCAAGGGTGGTAAGGGCGGCAGTGCGGACGGCCCCAAAGGCGTCAGCCCAGCGCGGCCCCCAACGGACGTTTGGTCCAGAGGTGACGGGGTATCTGCAGACGTGGTGCGCTTGCCGAACATCAACCCTGTGCAATACCTTTCCAGAAGGCTTTTAATTTATTGCCCGCCGTCTCGGCCGCCTTTACCGCTACATGGGCATTTTTACGTCCGCTCAGGCGGTAGGCCATGGCGCGAAGCGCATCAACCGCAGGCCCTTTCTGGCCCATCTCGGCCAGCATCTGTCCGTTATTGGCCGACACACCGAAACCTTGCGCATCGAAAGGCACAACGTTCACCGGTTCGTAGCCAATGGTCTTACTGAAATCCTTGGCCTGAATTTCCGGCCGCTTCGGCGTGCCAACCTGATTGAGCACCAATTGCGGCAATGGATCATTGGGTCGGTTGATCCGCAGATATTCAATGATGTTCTTGGCATTACGCAGCGCTGCCAGATCCGGCGTGGCCACCACGACGATATCATCAGCACCAATCAGCAGCGCTTTGACCTTTTCATCCCAGACATTGGGCAAATCGAGCAGAACATAGGGGCTGGTACGCCGCGCCGCATCCAACACGGCCTCATAGGCATCAACCCCACCGCCCAGCTCGCGATCGAGCAGCACCGGGGCTGTGAACAGCGTCAGATAACTACCATGCTTGGTAAGCAACCGCTCGAGCAGCACATCATCCAACCTCTCGGGCGCCTGCAAGGCATCCTGCACGCCCTGCCCGGGATCATCGTTAAAATCTAGCCCCAATGTACCGAATGCCAGATCGAAATCGATCAGCATCGTGCTGATGCGCAATTCCTCAGCCATGCACCAACCGATATTGTGCGTCAGGCTCGACGCCCCGGCACCGCCGCGCGCCCCGATGAAGGCAATGACCCGCCCGATCGGTTTGGCATCCGGCTTGACGTAAAGGTTGGCGATAACATCGATCAGTTGCAGTGGATCGACTGGCGCCAGCAGATATTCCGACGCCCCGCGCTGCATCAGCGCGCGATAGAGCGGCACATCGTTGGTATGGCCAACCACAACGACTTTGGTCAGCGGATCACACACATTGGCCAGCCGGTCTAGCTCGGCCAGCGCCGCCGCACCCGACAGTCGGGTTTCGACGATGAGCAGATTGGGCGTGACCTGACCACTGTAATATTCGATCGCCGCCGCAATGCCACCAAGCTGTACACCGATATGCGCTTTGGCCAAACGCCGATCACTACCGGCCTTTTGCAGCGCCGCTCCGGTGGCTGAATCTTCGCAAAAGCCATGGATCGAGATGCGCGGCACCGTGCGCTGCCCCGCCATTACCGCCTGCGTCTCGGTTTGCTCGACGTTGCGCTTATTCACCATATCAACTACTCAGCCCTATCAGTTGCCGCTGCCGACATCGGCAATTTTGGCCGACTGACCAGAGGGTTTTTCCGTACCGGTCGAAGTGCCTTTTTCATACTTGTCCAATACCGCCGTTCGCCGCGCAGCATCCGGCGATGTGCCGGTCTGCGGGCTAACCAGATCTTTGGGGTTGGCCAGTTGCACAGCGATATTATGCTGGGTCGCACAACCGAAATTGGTCATAGGTCGATTGGTTAGGGTGAACGCATTGTTATCGGACCAATCGCCACACGGATCACTTTTGATCGCATAATCGAGGTAGCCCAGCTTGACCGGCGCATCCTCCTCGGCGGCATAGGAGCCGACCAGAATGCGCTCGCGCGGCACCCCAAGCGAGGCGAGCTTTTCCCCGAAATAGGCGATCAGACTCGCCGCCGCCGGACCATCCGGCACCGAAACCGAGATGGTGCCATGACCATGGTCTAGATAATCCGCAACGAAATGGCCAAAACGCTTTGAATCTGCCGGATTCAGACCACCTTGCGGGGCTGGCGCGGTAAAGCCTGCCTCGACATAATGCGGCTGAACCGACAAAGGATGATTGGCCATGGGATCGGCGAAGTAACCGGGTTCCGGTGCGGCGCAGCTACCGGCCAGAAAGATGGCGGCAATCGAGACACAGCGCAGAATATCGGAGGCAGTCATGCGATGCTCCCTCATGGTACAATATAGCCGACATCGCCCTTGGGCTTGGCGGGCGGATCATCGGCTTTGGATGGCGAAGCCTTCGGATCGGAATCATCCTGAGGCTTTTTTAGCGGATAGGTGTGATTGAGCCGCTCCAGCAGCAAAGTCTCGGCATCGGACGGGGTGACCAAGCCGTCGGTCGGCGCGGCAAGGCGGGCCTGCTGCACCGGGTTGACCAGATAAGCTGTGACCATCACCACCAGTTCGGTCTCGTCATTCTCGAAATCGCGACTGCGGAACAACGCCCCAAGTACCGGCAAGTCTTTCAGGCCCGGCACGCCATTGATATTTTGCGTGGTGGAATGTTGCATCAGCCCGGCAATGGCAAAGCTGCCACCCGAAGGCAGTTCAATTGTGGTCTCGGCCCGACGCACCGTCAGCGCTGGAATCGTCGTACTGGCCGATGTGGTGCAGCTTGAACTCGATGTGCTGGTGCAGCTGGCCGTTGACGAGGTCGTCGTGGTGAGCGAACCGGTATCACTGAGTTGGCTGACCTCCGTCGAGAGTTTCAGCGAAATCCGCCCCGGCCCAAGCACCACCGGGGTAAAGGACAGCCCAACGCCATACTGTTTGAAAGTGACCGAAACATTGCCCGAGGTATCGCGCCCCGACGCCACCGGGAATTCACCACCGGCCAAAAAGTTGGCGGTTTCGCCCGATATGGCGACCAGATTTGGTTCGGCCAGCGAATGAATCAGCCCAAGGCTTTCCAGCGCCTGAAAAGTCGCGCCGAAATTGCTGGTTGTGGCGGAAATGGCCAACCCTGTCGTTGGACTGACCGCACTGGCAATGGTGGTGGCGATATTACCACTGCCGCCGGGGACCGCCATCGAAGCCGATGCCTTCGACAAATCAATGCCAAGCTGCTTGGTGACCGAACGGGAAACCTCGGCAATGCGCACCTGCAGCATGACCTGATCGACACCACCGATTTTAAGCTGATTGAGCACCTTACCTTCGCCCGCAGCCTGGCTGGCAAGGGTCTGGGCGCGCAATGCCTGCTGCGCGTCAACCACGTCGCCCGACAAAAGCACGCTACCGTTATTAACCCCAACAGTGATGTGAGCGCCGGGCAATTCACGCTGCAGCGTATCGGCCAGATCGTCAGCATCCTTATCCACGCGGATATCGAGCATCAGCAGCTGGCGACCGGCCGCATCAAAGAAGAACGCGTTGGTCTGCCCGGCCTGCTGCGCCATCAGATAGATGCGCCGTGGGCCACGGATCACCGCATCGACGATTTCGGGCTTAGAGACCAGAACCTCACGCGCACTGGTATCCAACTCAATGATCAGGGCTTTATTGAGCGGAATAACCACCCGCTTATGCACATTATCGCCTGTAGGGGTGATTTTCAGCAGTGCGGGGGTAGACATATGCGCCGGGCTGCCAGCCACTGCCGCCACTGGTGCCACCAGCAGCAAACTCAGGACCAGAAGCGAAAAGAACCCATTACGCATTTAATTTCCCCCAGCCATGGCTGGCCCAAGATTGCCCCGGACAATGGTAATGGTGCCGCCCTGCGAATTGACCAAAGGCCGTAAAGCCAGCGACAAGCCACCCATAACCTGTGCCTGAGCGATAATTTTGACCTGCTCCGGTGTCAGCTCCAGCGTCACGGTGCGGGCATCAGGCACCGGTTTCACCCCCAGCCCGCTCCCCGCGGTCGCCTGATCGACCGCCATCACCCGGATATCGGCCAGCAGCATATCGGCCCGAGGTTTAGTATTACCATTTTGACCGTTGCCATTTTGGGTCAACATAACGTCGACCCGGTCGTTGGGCTGCACGAAGCCACCCGCCAGCGTAGTCACTGATACCGAAATTGCCACCGCCCGCATTCCAGGCTGCAAGGTCGCCGCCATAAACCCCGCGGCGTCACTCTTAACCACTTTCGTCAAGGTTAAGGGTTCCCCCCGGGTAAGTGGCGCACGCGCGACAGCTCCAGCCACCGCAGCCTGCGCAGGAGATGAGGCATCGCCCGTGATAAAGCTGCTATCGATACTGTCATGCGGCCAAACCTGCCACGTCACCATGTCGGGGCCAATCGGCTCACCAGGGGCAATATCGCGCGCGGCCACCAACACAGCCTGTGCGGCAGCGTGGGCCGCCACGGTGGGGATGTTTTTCGGCGCCGAGCCGACCAGAGCCACACGCACCAAGAGCGCGATGGCGATGGCGACAATCGCGGCGATCAGCAGAAAAACGACTTGCCGTGCATTCATTTACCGCGGCTCCTGAACTGCTCTTACGCGCAACACGGTCCCCTTGAGAAAACTTTAACGTTAGGCCGTAACACTTTATAATTGTTACAAGTTAACACAAATTAAACACACTCAGCCAAGAAAAACCCTCGCGCTGGGCAGGATCAGGATCCCCCCTGCGGCCAAGGCCACGCCATAGGGAATTCCAGCCTGAGAATCATGCAGCCGACAAACCCAGCCATAGCGATACAGCCAAGCCGGTAAAGAAAACTTACGCCAAAAAAGCAGCAACAAAGTAAATCCCCCGCCGACAATCGACGCCGTCAGGGCATAAAGCAGTAAATCCTGCAGCCCGAACCACAGTGCTGCTGCAGCAAACAATTTGGCATCACCCCCGCCGATAAAGCGGCAGGCGAAAAACACCATACCAAGAACCAAACCAACCAGACCGGCGATGAGATGGCTGCCAATCAGCGGCAGTGGCAAAGCGGTCACCAGAGCAAAACCGGCGAAAGCCAGCACCAGGGCCAGCGACAGCACATTGGGGATTGTGTAGGTAACAAGATCCCACCCCCCGGCCAGGATCAGCAAAAGTGGCAGCACACCAATCAACAGTATTTCTGCCACCATGATGCCCCCTTTTCGAAAACCCTACTACTGGTGTAAGAACCAAGAGGTTATTGTCAATGCCTAGCCAACAACCAAGTCAGCCATATACATTATATTTTAATTGGTTTGCCCAATTCTCCAGCCAGATCCTGAATGAATTGCCAGGCAACTCGCCCTGAGCGCGAGCCACGTGCCGCCGCCCAGGCGATGGCCTTGGGCCTGAGCGTCTCGGCCGGAACATCAAGCCCGAAATAGCGCACATAATTCTGAATCATGGCGACAAACTCTTCCTGACCACAGTGGTGAAAGCCGAGCCATAGCCCGAACCGGTCGGACAGCGAGATGCGTTCTTCCATCGCCTCGCCTTGATTAATCGCGGTGGCGCTTTCGTTTTCCATCATTTCGCGCGGCATCAGATGACGCCGGTTCGAAGTGGCATAAAACAGCACATTTTCGGGGCGGCCTTCGATGCCACCTTCCAGCGCGCCTTTGAGCGATTTGTAGCTGGTATCATCCTTGTCGAAGGACAGGTCGTCACAATAAAGCAGGAATTGCCGCCGGACCATCTTCAACCGACGGAGCAGAGCCGGCAGGGTAGCGATTTCCTCGCGGTGGATCTCGATCAGGATCAGTTTGGAGCCTTTGCGCCCCTCGTTAACCGCACCATGTATCGCCTTCACCAGCGAACTTTTGCCCATGCCACGCGCCCCCCACAGAAGCGCATTATTGGCTGGCAATCCGTCGGCAAACCGCCGGGTATTCTCGAAAAGCGTATCGCGCGCGGCCTCGATCCCTAGCAAAAGCACCAAAGGCAGGCGCGAAACTTTAGGCACCATCACCAGACGGTCGGCGGCGGCATCCCAAACATAGGCCTCGGCGGTCAGCTTCGTCACCGGTTTTGCCACAGCCTTACTCTGAACCCGCTTTTCAACCTTAGCTGCGGGCTTGGTCTTTACCTTGGCAGCAGGCTTTTGCGGACGACGGACAGCGCCCCCCGCCAAGGACCTATTCGCCGGTTTGGCCCGGCGCGGTGATTTTTCAAGGGTCGTCATGACGAAATCCTTACATCGGGGACGCCCATAGCGGGTTGCAATGGCGCTTCGCCCGGCTATAGTCCGCCAGCTTAAGCGGCGCCAGCATGAAACGTGCCGCATTATATGGAAAGCGCGAACGGACCACCGCGATGCAACAATACCTCGAATCCCCGATTCTGATGATCGTCGTTATGGTGGCGATCTTTTATTTCCTGATCATTCGCCCGCAGCAGCAGCAGGCCAAGCGTTTACGCAATGCCGTTGCCGCCTTACGCCGTGGCGACACCGTGGTGACCTCGTCGGGCATTGTCGGCAAGGTGGCCAAGGCCCCTGCCGAGAACGAACCCGAAATTACGGTTGAGATCGCCGAAAACGTTCAGGTTAAAATGGTCAAGAGCGCCGTTGTCGAAGTGCGCACCAAGGACCAACCCGCCAACGACGCGAAATAAGCCTGTAAAAAGAGCCAATACGTCATGCTGCAAGTCTCCAAGTGGACCAAGATCCTCGTTGCCCTCGTTCTGCTCGCAGGGATCCTGATTGCACTGCCTAACGCCTTGCCGGAAAATGTCCGTGGCAAACTGCCGGGCTGGTTCCCGCACGATACGGTTAGCCTCGGCCTCGATCTGCAGGGCGGGTCCTACATCCTCTTGGAGGTGCAGCTCGACCCGGTCTTAAAAGACCGTGCTGATATGACGGTGGGTGAAATCCGCCGCGGCTTACGCAAAGCCCACATTGCCTATACCGACCTGGCATCGGGCGGCGATGGCATGTCACTGCGCATTATCGATCAGGCGCAGTACAATCAGGCCCGCGACATCATCAAGGACATCAACCCGTCAATGAGCGGGGCGATGCTTGGGGTTGGCGCGCGCCAGTACGATATGACCGAACTGGGTGACGGGCGCATCAAGCTCGCCATGACCGAGGTCTATAAGAAGCAAACCAAGCGCGATATCCTCAATCTGTCGATTGAAACGGTGCGCAAGCGCATCGACGAAATGGGCACCAAAGAGCCCACGATCGAGCAGCAGGGTGACGACCGCATTGTGGTTCAGGTGCCGGGCCTGCAAGACCCCACACAGCTGATCAACATCCTGAAGACCACCGCCAAGATGACCTTCCAGCTCGTCGATGGAAACGCCGATGTGGCGGCAGCGATGCGCGGCGATATTCCGATTGGTGACGAACTGCTGGAACAGGATTCCGGCGACAGCAAGGTCAAGGAAGCGCCGCTGGTGGTGCAGAAACGTGTTCTGGTCGCTGGTGACCGTTTGAAAACCGCGGGCTGGAGCACCGATCAGCGCACCGGCCAGGTGGTGGTGACCTTCTCCTTTGATACCGTTGGTGCCCGCCAGTTTGGCGACATCACCAAGGAAAATGTCGGCCGCCGCTTTGCCGTGGTGCTCGACAAAAAGGTGATTACCGCGCCGTCCATTCGCGAACCCATTCTGGGTGGTTCTGGCCAGATCGATGGTCACTTCACGGCTAAAAGCGCCCAGGACCTGTCGGCCATGCTGAAAGCCGGTGCACTACCAGCCCCGCTGAAACCGATCCAGATGCGTACCGTTGGTGCCGAACTGGGCGCTGACCAAATCATCGCTGGCCGTAACGCCGCCATTGCCGGCCTGTTGTGCGTGGCCATCTTCATGGTGCTGCGCTATGGCCTGTTCGGCCTGTTCGCCGACATCGCTCTGGTGTTCAACGTCGTGCTGTTGCTGGCGGTGCTGACCCTGTTCGGCGCCACCCTAACCTTACCGGGTATTGCCGGTATCGTGCTGACCATGGGTATGGCGGTCGACTCCAACGTGCTGATCTATGAACGCATGCGGGAGGAGCATCGAAACGGTCGCGGTATTCTGGCGTCAATCGACACCGGCGAGCGCCGCGCGATGGCAACGATTATCGACGCCAACGCCACCCACTTGATCGCCGCACTGATCCTGTTCGAACTGGGGTCGGGCCCGGTGCGTGGCTTTGCCGTCACGCTGGGTATCGGTATTCTGTCGTCCTTCTTCACCGCCGTCATGGTGGCCCGCCTGATCATCATCGCCTGGGTTAACAAGACCAAGCCGAAAAAGCTGATCATCTAGTTTGTACGACGGCTCCCAAAACAAAAGGCGGTGGAAATTCCACCGCCTTTTTTATTGCCGGTTACGGCAACCGTTACGGCTCGATGGTGGCGAGCCAACCGTCCAGATCGGCCAACGCCCGTGCAGACTGACGGCGCTTGCGGTCACGGCCACGGACTTTCTTTTCTCCCGGCAGCAATTCGGGATCGGGCAACAGACCGAAAGTGACATTCATCGGCTGGAAGGTCGCAGCATCGGCCCCGACGGTGATATGGCGCAAGAGCGCCCCCAGCGCCGTGGTCTCGGGCGGGGTGGGCAGATCACACCCGGTCAGATCCGCCACGGCAAACAGACCGGCCAGCAAGCCAATAGCCGCGCTTTCGACATAGCCTTCAACCCCGGCAACCTGCCCGGCGAAGCGGATATCGGGCCGGGCTTTCAGCCGCAGACCTTCATCGATCAACCGGGGCGAATTGATAAAGGTGTTGCGGTGCATACCGCCCAGGCGGGCGAACTCGGCCTGCTCCAGCCCCGGAATCAGGCGGAAAATCCGCGTCTGCTCGCCATGTTTGAGCTTGGTCTGAAAGCCGACCATATTCCACAAGGACCCCAGCGCATTATCCTGGCGCAGTTGCACCACGGCATGGGGCCGCATGCCGGTGCGGGCATCCATCAACCCCACCGGCTTCATCGGGCCAAACCGCAAGGTATCGCGACCACGGCCCGCCATGATCTCAATCGGCAGGCAGCCCTCGAAATAGGGCGTATTCTTTTCCCACTCGTGAAATTCCGTTTTTTCCCCGGCGATCAGTGCTTCGATAAAGGTCGTATATTGGGCTTCATCCATCGGGCAGTTGATGTAATCGGCACCATCCCCCTTGTCATAACGCGACTGGAAGAAGGCAACGTCCATATTGATGGAATCCTTCAGCACAACCGGTGCGATCGCATCAAAGAAATGCAATGAATCCTCGCCAGTCAGGCTACGGATGGCCTCGGCTGTTGAGCTGTGGGTCAGCGGCCCGGTGGCCAGAATGGTGGCACCCCACTCTTGCGGCGGCAGTCCCTCGACCAGCTCGCGACGAATCTCGATATTGGGGTGGGTTTCCAGCACGCCGGTGACGGCGGCAGAAAATCCGTCGCGGTCCACCGCCAAAGCCCCACCTGCCGGCAGGCGGTGCGTATCGGCCAACGTCAGAATGAGCGATCCCGCCCGACGCATTTCTTCATGCAGTAGCCCAACGGCATTATTTTCGGCATCATCCGAGCGCAGAGAATTGGAGCAAACCAATTCGGCAAAATCAGCCGTTCGATGAGCCTCGGTCGCAACCGTAGGGCGCATCTCGTGCAATACGACATCTATACCGCGAGACGCGGCGGCAAAAGCCGCTTCGGCGCCGGCAAGTCCTGCTCCGACAATATGAAGTACCGGTGCCACGATAATCCTCTCCTTGATACAGTTAACACCTTAAAACCGCCCTGAGGCGGCATCACGCTGTCATAATTCTAATTTATGCGCCAGAAAAGCTATCTGGAACGCCCCCGCCTGACGCCTGGCAGCCACAAAGCCGCCATGGGGATTTGTCGGCACCGTCAAGCCGGTGTAGACAAGAGCCAAGTTATAAGGAGAGCCGATGAATACCTTTCTTGCCCGCCGCACCATCGCCGACAGCTACCGTTATGTCTTCGGCCATTTCGGGCGCATCATCGAACGAATCTGGTTACCCGCCACGCTGATTTTTATCGGCAGCATTTTGTTCGTGCGCCCTTATCTCTATCTGATGGCCACATCGCCGGATAGTGATGATCTGATGCAGCACGGCAAGACGATTCTCGGCCTTTATGCCTTTAACCTGATTGCCGTGTTCCTGTCAGCGATGATGGCTGCCGCCATCGTACGCGAAGTGCGAGATCCGCAAAAAGACGGCAACTTGTGGCGCTTTGCCCCGGCCAGTGTTGGGGCGCGGGCAGCGGGTGGTATGATCGGCCTTTTGCTACTGGCCACCTGTGCGCTGACCTTGGTGATGCTGGCCGCCGGCCTGTTGAAGGGCAGTCTGCACCTGAATGACGAGGCGGTTGTCGCCATTGTCGGAGGTTTCGCCCTGCTGTTGATCTATCCCTTGCTGCGCTTGGGCTATCTGATGGTGCCCGGCGCCAATGATGGCATCGGCTATGGCATGGCGCAAAGCTGGCAACTCAGCAAACGCCACTTCTGGCGCATTCTGCTGGTCGGGCTGGCCACCGCAGTGCCAGTATTTGCAGTCCAGATCATCATACAGATTGTGGTCATGGGCCCCGAAATCCTTAACCCGCACATCGAATTGTATGGCGACATCACGGCCCTGCAGCAGCATCAAAGCCAGCAGATGCACATGATGGCTGATCGCTTCGTGCTGATCAGCGGCGCAACCTTCTTTCTGACCCCGTTTGTCTATGGCCTGACCGTGGTGCCGATGACACTGATCTATCAGGCATTGACGGCCAAGCAGGACGAAGCGGCCCCCGCCGACACCATCGCCAGCGATGAAGCGGCGCAAGCCCCCCCGGCGCTGGAAGTCCCACAAACGGATGATAAGGCCCCCACGGCACCGGATAGCGCCAGCCATCCGGACACGGATCATAAGGAGTAGTCATGGCTGTTCTTGTTACCGGCGCCGCCGGGTTTATCGGCTATCATGTCAGCGACGCTCTGCTGGCCCGTGGCGAAAACGTTATCGGCATCGATAATCTCAACGATTATTATGACGTCAATCTTAAGCTCGCCCGCTTAAAGCCGCTGAAAGACAACCCAGCCTTTCAGTTTCACGACATTGATCTTGCCGACCGCGCCGCAATGGTCCGCCTGCGCGAGGCGCACCCGGATATCACCCGTATTGTTCATCTGGGGGCACAGGCCGGGGTGCGGTTTTCGCTGATTGATCCCTATGCCTATGTTTCGTCGAACCTGATGGGCCATGTCACCGTGCTGGAGCTGGCACGGAATCTGAAACATCTGGAGCATATGGTCTATGCCAGTTCGTCATCGGTCTATGGCGGCAATGAAAAGGTGCCGTTCTCGGTCGCCGATGCAGTGGAAACACCGCAATCGCTGTATGCCGCCACCAAGCGCGCTGACGAGCTGATGAGTTATACCTATGCCCATCTTTATGGTCTGAAACTGACAGGCTTACGCTTCTTCACCGTTTATGGCCCCTGGGGCCGACCCGACATGGCGCCAATGCTGTTCACCAAGGCAATCCTGACCGGCCAGCCGATCCGCGTCTTTAACAATGGCGAGATGTGGCGCGACTTTACCTATATCGACGATATTGTCGCCGGTATTCAGGCCATTCTGGCTAAAGCACCCGAACAGGCCGCATCGAATGTGCCACCGCACAAGGTCTATAACATCGGCAATTCGCGCTCGGAAAAACTCACCGACTTCATTGCAACGCTGGAAGACGCGCTAGGTCGAAAAGCCGAAATGACGTTTGAGCCGATGCAGCCCGGCGATGTCGTGCGCACCTATGCCGACATTTCCGATACGACGCGGGACTTTGGCTATCAGCCCACCACGCCGATTTCTGTCGGCGTACCGAAATTCGCCGCGTGGTACCGCAGCTTTTACGACATGTAATCCCTGCGACCGAGCAGCACAGAAACGCTTTACTGTTTGAACGGATATACACGCAGACTTAGAATCCCGGAGCAGGCACGAAGCCGGGGGAAGTGATGCAAAAAGTTGCAGTAGGGGCAATGATCGAGGCGACCTATGACGGTGTCATTGGTACACTTGGTCGGATTTTCCGTCTGATCTGGCTGCCGCTACTGGTGATGACGCTTCTGCAGGTCGGCGCAGACTGCGATCATGGCGCCACCATAATTCTCAGCCAGACAGCGGACATGTCCATCGTACATGCGACCCGAAATAAGGCGTTGCTATGGACTGTATTCGCGACAATCCCCTGGACGTTATGTATTGCGATTATAGGCAGAGATTTTCTAGAGCCTGAAACGGATACTGTGCCCCATAGCCGTTTTTATGACCCGGCCGTTTGGCGCATATTTGGCTCTCAACTTCTGATTAGTTTTGGCGCAGCCACCGCAATGCTTCTGTTGATACTCGTTTTATATCTCACCGGTGCCGTACACCTATTAGCTAAGGCAGGATTTGTCTTTGCTGTGTTTTTTCCCATTATCGCCTGCATGCTTTATCTCTGTGTCCGACTAGGCTGGCAAATTGTTCCGGTCAGCATTGCGGAAGAAAATTTAGGTCTGAAACGCAGCTGGCAATTAACCGCCGGGCAGTTCTGGCGTTGTTTCGGCCTTATTCTGGCAATGTCCGTGCCTGCCGAGCTTCTGTTTTATCTGGTACGCGGGGGTATTTTCCTTACGCTATCACACAATACATTCTTGCTTATGCTCGGACAAATCATGACCGGCACACGCCCGCTCGACATTGTTATCGCCCTGCAGCTTGTTCTGTGGATCGCGGCCCTTTTTGTGGAAAAACTGTTCCTGATCGGCCTGCTTACCAAAGCACAGGTTCTGTTTTATCAGGCGATAGAAAAAGATACGGCGGAGCAAAAAGCGCAGGACCTGCGCTTTGCCTCACCCAAGGAAACCCACGTTTAGACCAACCGCCTAATACAGGCCGCCAGTGCCCTCATCCACCTTGCCTTTAGACGGCGTGGCGGCCTTGGGCGCACCGGGCTTAGCCGGAGTTCCCGGCAGGGTCCCCGAAGCTGGCGTGCCCGTAGCGCCGGCTTCCGGCGCATCAACTTCGGTCGGGGTGTCTCCACCGATGATCTGCCGCGGGTTGGCCCCATCCTCGCCCGGCACCGTACCGGATTTAAAGGCTTCCTCGATCGAGCCCGGCGTGCCTTCCGACACAGCATCACCGGTCTTGCGATCAATTGGCACGAATTCGATGCCCGGCGGCACGCGGAACGGCGTTGCCGGCACGCCATCAAGGGCGTTCTTCATGAAATCGCGGAAGATCGGCGCGGCCACCGTGGCCCCCTGTTCACGGGCACCCAGTGTCCGCGGCACGTCGAAGCCGACATAAACCCCGCATACTAGGTCCGGCGAGAAGCCGACGAACCAGGCATCGCGCGACTCGTTCGAGGTGCCGGTCTTGCCTCCGAGTGGTTTGCCGATCACCGAAACCGAAGCGCCGGTGCCGTGCAGCACCACCCCTTGCAGGAAGGAAACAACTTGATAGGCCGTACGCGGATCAACCAGTTGGTCCCGGTTATCGGCCAGCAACGGCTCGCCCGCCCCGGTCCATTCGCCATTGCAGCCCTGACAATTGCGGTCGTCATGCCGCCAGATCGTCTTGCCGTTACGGTCCTGAATGCGGTCAATCAGCGAGGGCGTAATCTTTTTACCGCCATTGACAAACTCGGCATAACCCGCCGCCTCACGCAGCAGGATCACACCCGTAGAACCCAGCGAATTGGCCAGCAGCGGATCAAGATGGTCATAAACCCCAAAACGTTCGGCCAGCGGGGCAATCTTGTTCATGCCCACCGCCTGAGCCAGCCGCACGGTCATCAGGTTTTTCGACAGCTCGATACCACGACGCAAGGTGGCAATACCGAGGAAGGATTTTTCAAAATTCTCCGGGCACCATAGCGGCAGCCCCGGCCCCTGCTGCATGCAGAAGGGGGCATCAAGCACCTTATCGACCGGCGTAAAGCCATTCTCCAGCGCCGCCGCATAGACAAACGGCTTGAACGAGGAACCGGGCTGCCGCGCAGCCTGCATGGCACGATCGAACTGGCTCGACGCATAGGAGAAGCCACCCGACAGCGCCAGCACGCGCCCGGTATGCGGATCCAGCGCCACGATGGCACCATTGACCAGTGGCACCTGACGCAAACCAAAGCTATTGCCGCCAATATTTTCAACATAGACGACATCGCCGGGCTTGAACACCTTGTCCGGCCGGTCGGGCGACGGCCCAACCGACGCATCGGGTTGTGGCTGGCGCGCCCAGGCAAGCTCCGTAAACGGAATTGTCGCTCGCAAGCCGTTAGCAAGCCCAATTTCGGTGCTCTTGTCAGGGTTAAAGCCCAGCACCACGGCAACCTGCCAGGTGTCAATGCCGGAACGGTTGCCCATTGCCGCCAGTGTCGCCTTCCAGTCGCCATTGGTATCAATATGCTGCTTGGCCCCGCGCCAGCCATGGCGACGGTCATAACGCACCAGACCGGTGCGCAGCGCGTTGACGGCGAAATTCTGCAACCGCGTATCGAGCGACGAACGCACTTGCAAACCGCCTTCGTACAACGCCTTCTCGCCATATTTGCTGTAAAGCTGGCGGCGCACTTCTTCGACGAAATAGTTCGCGTCTTCGGTCTGGCTGCCTAAGGGACGGGTCGCTGTATTCAGGGCTTCGGCTTTAGCCGTCAGCGCCTGATCATGCGAGATATAACCGTTCTCCTCCATCTGGCCGATGACCCAGTTGCGCCGGTCCAGCGCGGCCTGATGGTGAAACCGCGGATCATAATGGCTGGGGGCCTTGGGCAGCGCTGCCAGAAAAGCCACTTCGGCAATATCAAGCTCGTCGAGCGATTTGCCGAAATAGTTCAGCGCCGCCGCCGCCACACCATACGAATTCTGACCAAGATTGATCTCGTTCAGATAAAGCTCAAGAATCTTTTCCTTGGAATAGGTAGCATCGATATGCACCGCTAAAATGGCTTCACGCACCTTGCGCGCCATCTTCACATCGGAATTCAGCAAGAAGTTTCGCGCCACCTGCTGGGTGATGGTCGAGGCGCCTTCCGGGCGCCGCCCGGCCGCCACTTTGCCGACATCCTTGATCGCCGCGCGTGCAATACCGAAGAAATCAAGCCCACGGTGATTGAAGAAATTGCGATCCTCGGCCGAGATGAAAGCCTGCACCACCAGTGGCGGCACGAAATCAATCGGCACGAACACCCGGCGCTCGCGGGCATATTCGCCCAGCACCGTACCGTCACCGGCATAAACACGCGTGGTGATCGGCGGGGTATAGGTGCGCAATTCATCAACGCTGGGCAGGCCGCGCGAAATCCACGCGACATAGAACGCTACAATCAGCGCTATGGTCGCCAGAAGGCAGCCCCCGGTCAGGCCCAGATAAAGCCAGATGCGTGAACGGCGGCGGCGCGGCGGCGGATTGTCCGGCGCACCGTTGGCTGGCGTACCATTGGTGGGTGTATCGCCACGCGTGGCCCGAATACGCCTGAGCAGCGCATCGACATTTTCAGGAAAGTGCGACCGGGACGGATCAGGGGTGTCGTTCATAGCGGGCGATTATGACTTCGATTGTGGGTTTCGTCACGGATCGGTTTGTGCTGTCCGGTCGGTTTGGTTGAGCCGGGTTCTTTTACGGCTGGGTTCGCCCCCGTCGGAAAAATGCGCGGCCACGGCACCAGCAATAGCATCCGCCACGGCCTTACGCCACGACGAACGCTTCAAACGCTGTGCTTCCAATGGGTTAGACAGATAGCCGAGCTCGATCAGCACGGCGGGCACGTCCGGGGCTTTCAGCACCCGGAAGCCAGCTGAACGGTGTGGATCACGCGGTAACAAATCCGTCACCTTGCCGAGCGACCCGAGCGCGGTTTCGGCAAAGTGCGAAGATTTGTTCATAGTGTCACGTTGGGCCAGATCGATCAGAATCGGGGCAACGGCCGCGTTATCTCCGGCCAGATCCAGACCAACCAGACTGTCAGACTGGTTTTCCTTGCGCGCCAGGGCGGCGGCCTCTTCATCGGAACCCTTCTCCGACAGCGTGTAGATCGACAGACCGGAAACCGAATTATTAGGGTTGGAATCCGCATGGATCGAAATGAACAAATCGGCATGCCAGGCCCGCGCAATCGCCACGCGCTGCGGCAAAGGTATAAATGTGTCTATCTCGCGCGTCATATGCACCGTAAAGCCCCGGGCGGTCAGCGCCTGCTGCAGCATCAGCGCTTCAGACAGCACGATGTCCTTTTCCATGGTGTAATCGGCCCCCATGGTGCCCGAATCCAGCCCGCCATGGCCGGGATCGAGAATAATCACCCGCCGGGTCTTCTTGCGCGGCGTGGGGGGGGCGGCAGTGGCGACCTTTTCGGCGCGTTCCTCACGCGCCTTCAGATCGGCGGGCCAACCGGCAGTCTTGTCAAACTGGGCCTGTCCGGCCTCGGTCAGGTCGATGATCACGCGATAGCCGTAACCATCCTTTGGCGGCACGATCATCGCCTCGGCCAGCGCCACCGGGCGATTCAAATCAATGACAAAGCGCGAATTACCCGGCCGGAACAGGCCATAGCGATAGGCGCGAATCACCCCGCCCGCCGATGGGCGCGGCGGGTTGGCCAGCCGCCATTCCACCGCCGGCATGTCGAGCACCACGCGGTTGGGGGCCTTTAAGGTAAAAGCGCGCACCGGTACCGGGTCGGACAACTCCAGCACGAAACGGGTTTTACCCGCCCGACCGGCCGATTTTTCGTCAATCGAAACGCCCATTGCCAACACGGCTTTGGATTTACCGGTACGCGGACCAATCGATTTGGCTATGCCGCGCTGTGGCACGATGACCGGCGGCGGTGGCAGAGGCTCCTCGGCAGAGGTCGCCCGCACATTGTGTCCCGCGGCTGATTCTTCTAATTGTGGCCGTGGGATAGGTGTCGGAAGCCCCTCCAACCGGGCGGTGGAAACACCTTGGTCGGCGGGCGCCGCATCGGGCGGATTGGGTCGCGGCCGGGCCAGTGGAAAGGTTTCGGCATGGGCCAAAACATCGTCTGCCGGAACCGAAACTGGCCGCGCCACGGCAGCACCACCGGTTACCGCCAACACCAAAGCCGCGCATCCGGCGGCAAGAAATAAATATTTATGCATCCGTTTTCGCACGGCCCGCCCGGCAAAACGGTTCGAGCACCATGATTTATGGGTGATTTGTTGCCACCCTAGCTGACTGGCGCGCCGAGGTGAAATGAATTTGAGGTGCATACCCCTTGCCGTGGTGCCATCAGACACATACAACTATAAACGCTGTGTCAGCGATAGGCCGGCGTAAATCCGCCTCATATACCCTGGGGTCGGATGACGGATGTAGTCAATTGCCCACCATTTCCTTGCCAAGGTTAACACCTGGCAGAGCGTTGGGCGAACATCCGGGTGGAACCCCTATCGCTCAAGGACAGCGCCTTGATTCCCGCCGGATGGAACCCTGTCCGGCCGCTAGTGTGAGCCCGATGAACGATTTTGCGCCAAAACTGAAGCTCCAGCCCGTGGCACCGCCACAGGCGGCGGCCCTTTGGCGCGTGTTCCCAACAGGGCGGCCCGGCCGCGTGCGCGCTTTTTCTTGCGCCCGCCGTCAGAGCATGCCGCCTGGAGATCTCAATGCCCAAACGTATGTTAATCGATGCAAACCACCCGGAAGAAACCCGGGTGGTGGTTCTCGACGGCCAGAAAGTCGAAGAATTTGATTTTGAATCCGCTTCCAAGCGGCCGCTGAAAGGCAATATCTATCTCGCCAAGGTGACCCGGGTCGAGCCGTCACTGCAGGCAGCCTTTGTCGAATATGGCGGTAACCGGCAGGGTTTCCTTGCCTTTTCCGAAATCCATCCTGACTATTACCAGATACCGGTATCGGACCGCGAAGCCTTGCTGGCCGAGGCCGAGGCCGAAGCCCGTCGTCGTCAGGAAGACGATTTTGAATCCTTTGACATTGCGCCCGGCGAAAAGCCCGACAGCGATGACGAGGAAGAAGACGGCGAAGAAGCCTCTGAAAACAGCTATCACAATGATGATACCGGACACGATGATGAGAGCGACGCCCCGGTCGCCCTGCATGACGATGCGTCAGAAAGCGGCGTAGAGTTCGGCATTTCCGCCCCGAGCAGCAGCCAACCTGATACCGCGGCCGAAGACGGCACCGAACAGAGCCAGAGTGCCGAAACCGGTTCGGCAGATGCAGCACCGGCCGACGCGGCTGGTGGTGACGCGGCCCTGTCCGCCCAGCGGCCGTCACAACGCTGGATGCGCAAGCGTCATTACAAGATTCAGGAAGTTATCAAGCGCCGCCAGATCATTCTGGTTCAGGTGGTCAAAGAAGAACGCGGCAACAAAGGCGCGGCGCTGACCACCTATCTGTCGCTGGCGGGTCGCTATTGCGTGCTGATGCCCAACACCCCGCGTGGTGGCGGCATTTCGCGCAAGATCACGAACGCCGCCGACCGCAAGCGCCTGAAATCGGCAGCGCAATCGCTCAACCTGCCAGAGGGTATGGGGCTGATTATCCGCACCGCTGGCGGCAACCGCACCAAGCTCGAAATCAAGCGCGACTACGAATATCTGCTGCGCATGTGGGACACGATCCGGGAGCAGACCCTGCAATCGGTTGCCCCTTCCTGCGTCTATGAAGAAGGCGATCTGGTCAAACGCGCCATCCGCGACCTCTATAACAAGGATGTCGAGGAAGTGCTGGTCGAGGGTGAGGCGGGCTACCGCAATGCCAAAGACTTCATGCGCATGCTGATGCCCAGCCATGCCAAAAATGTGAAGCCCTATAAAGAGACCGTGCCGCTGTTCCAGCGCTTCCACATCGAAGCCCAGCTGGATGCCATGTTCTCGCCGATCGTCACGCTGAAGTCGGGTGGCTACATCGTCATCGACCAGACCGAAGCGCTGGTCGCCATCGACGTCAACTCGGGCCGCGCCACCAAAGAACATTCGATCGAAGATACCGCCACCAAGACCAATCTGGAGGCCGCCGACGAAGTTGGCCGTCAGCTGCGCCTGCGTGATCTGGCCGGTCTGATCGTGGTCGACTTCATCGACATGGAAGATTCCCGCAACGACCGGCTGGTCGAAAAGCGGATGATGAACGCGGTGAAAAACGACCGCGCCCGCATCCAGGTCGGCAAGATCAGTCAGTTCGGCCTGCTCGAAATGTCCCGCCAGCGCCTGCGCGCCGGTGTGGTGGCTGGCTCTACCCTGCCCTGTCCGCATTGCGGCGGCAGCGGGTTGGTCCGCTCGGTCGAATCGACCTCGCTGCGTGTGTTGCGTGGCATCGAGGAAGAGGCCCAAAAACAGCGGGCCGAAAGCCTTCTGGTCCATGTTGCAACCGACGCGGCGATCTACACCCTCAACCAGAAGCGGGCTGAAATCACCCGGGTTGAAGCGGAATATGACATCACCATCGCGTTTGAGCCGACCAACGAGCTGAAAGCGGGCGATTTCACCATTGACCGTATTGGCCAGCGTGATCCAGACAGCCGTCCGCGCCCCGCTGTCACCCTCGACATGATTGCCATCGCGCCGGAAGAAGATGAGCCGGAGATCGAGGAAGAAATTACCGTAGAAGAAGAAGCCGCGATCGAAGCCGAAGGCGACGATAGTGCTGAGGCCACCCCATCGGCCGAGCAGGCCAATACGGAAGGTGGCCGCCGCCGCCGCCGCCGCCGCCGTGGCCGCGGCCGTGACCGTGGCGCCCTGCCTGACAGCACCGCCTCGGAAGCAACCGAAAGCACGGACCCCACTGCGGTTCATGAAGACGCCGGTTTCGAGCCGGACGATGACGCGGGCGACGCCGGGGACGAAGCCGACGAGAATGGTTCCGATGCAGGCGAAACCGGTGCAGACGGCGTCGTAACCACCGAGGGTGCCGAAGGCGATAATCGTCGCCGCCGCCGCCGCCGCCGCCGTGGTCGCCGTGGTGGCCGGGACCGTAATGCCCAGCCGCTTGACGCCTCGACCAGTGAAATCGTGGGCGAAGCGGCCCCCGATGGTACCGCAGAAGCCTCGCGACAGACCGAAAGCTTTGTTGCCGAATCGGTTGTGGTGGAACCAGTTGCCATCCCGGTGGTCGCACCGATTGATGTCTATGAGGACCGCTTTGGCCGCATCGACGAGATCGACACCACGCCGCAGGATTACCGCCCCGCTCCGGCCCAGACCGCCTACACCCAGCCGGTCAGCCTGATGGAGCCGGTGCAGGAAGCTCCGATTGCGTCACAGCCGGTCTGGTCGCTGAGCCCAGAAACGACAAACCAACCAATACGTGAACCGGCCCCTGCCGAGCCGGCCCCGATTGTGGTGGCTCAAGCGCCCGCGCCACAGGCCCCGGAAGTGACACAGCCGGTTGCGCAGCAGGAACCTGTTGCGCCGGCAGAAGAAAAGCCCGCTGAAGATACCGGCCCGTCGCGCAAGGGTTGGTGGCAGCGGACCTTCCGGACAGAGTAAGCCATTACAAATACAACGAAAAAGGCGAGCCCCGGGCTCGCCTTTTTTATGGTCAGTATCTTTTATGGCAGGCGTGGCGGTGGCTTATTTTTTCACCACCGGCAATGGCACCGAAACGCCCATACCAGAGCCAGCCGGATCGGGCATGGCGGTACAGACATCGGAATTGCACACAATCAGATTGGCCGCGTCATAGGGGCTATCCTGCAGAACGGCCAAGTCGCTGCGCTTGACCGGGGGCTCGTCACGACCAAGCCGCACCAAGGCATCGGCCAGCACCGCCGCGCCATTTGGGCCACCCGCACCGGCACCAGCCAGCACAGCTGGCCCATCCGAGCTTTCGCTGGCAATCACCGGTGCCAGATAGGCATTGTTCGGCCCGCTGGCAGCCGCCAGTACGATACCGGTCCCCGGCACGCCATGACCGGTGCCAAAGGGCGCATTCAAGGTCACGGCGCAGGACACCGCCACCCCGTTAAGATCTGTGACGGCAAAGCCGGTCGCCCCGACATCGCCCGAAGCGGTCAGGCCGGACTGGCTTAAGGTCTGCTGCACTGCTGCCGACAGACCTTTGACGTCAAGTTTATGATGGTGGGCTACCGCGTCGATCAGCGCATTGGCATAGCCGCTGGCCGTTTTACTGGCGGGCAGATAGACATAATTGCCCCCGACCTCGGTCACGCGCGGCGTGCCCCGCGTCAGCTTGTACTCAGCCAAGGCTTCCGGCGTGACGCTGACACCCTGTGCCTTCAGCGCGGCAATGATCGCCTGTGCAATCTGGCCACGATAAAAAGCCTGCTGACCTGCAACCCGCACGGCCGCCAGCGTCGAAGCCAGTTCCGGATTGGTCAGCGTGGCGCCAACCGGCTTGAGATTGCCCGCCGCATCATAGAATTCTGCGGCAACCGCCGGATCAAGCTTGGCTTTACCCACAGACGCCAAACGGGCGGCCAGGGCCTTGGTCATTGGGAAGCCAGTGCGGGCATAGCTTTCACCCGGCGCAACCACCTTCTGCCAGGGCAACGTGCCATACGCGGTATGCATCGCGGCCATCGCCGCCACCGTGCCCGGCAAGGCATAGCCACTGCCGTCGATGTTGGCGGGCAGGAAAACGAATTCCTCGCTGGCATCCTTGGTTGGATCGCGCACAATGCAGACCCCGCCACCACCCAGACCTGCCGCTGCCGGATAGGTCGCAGACAGGGTGAAATACATTGCCGTGGCCGCATCAACGGCATTGCCGCCCTGCGCCAGGATCGCCGCCCCGGTTTTTACGGCATAGGGCTCGTCACCCACCACTTGTGACAGACGGTCGGTTGAGCCAAGCAGCGAACCGCCGACACTGAAACTGCAACCGCCGAGAAGCAGCATGCCGGTCAAGCCGGCCAAAATCGAAGAGCGTAACATGAACCGCGCGTAATCCTTTGCTGGTTAACGACATACTGGTGCAAAGCATAGATTGACTTTGAACGCGCCGCGCACCTACCGTCCGTCTCGTCCCAAAGGGGTATCGGGGCTGAGAGGAGAGTTCAAGCCTTGTCGAAATGCAACCCTTTCTATTGGCCGTTTGCTGGACTGTTGAAGTGGCAAAAACGATCCGCTGAAACGTCCCCCGCCCGGCGTACGCAAAAAGCGCGTCCGGTATGGCCACGCATTGGCCGGACGCTCGCCTTTGTTACAGGCTTTGTTGGCCCACTGCTAGCCTTTAGCGGGCCTACTTATGCACAGGGCATGGGGCTGCTGCAGGATACCGAGACTGAAAGGCTGCTGCACAGCTATGAAGTCCCAATTTTAAAGGTTGCCGGTATCGATCCAGAGGCGGTGCATATGTACATCGTCAATGATACCGAGCTGAACGCCTTCGTCGCCGAAGGACAGAATATTTTCGCCAATGCCGGGCTGTTCATCCAATTGCAGACACCGAACGAACTGGTCGGCGTGCTGGCGCATGAAACCGGCCATATGGCGGGCGGCCATTTAAGCCGTGGCAGTGATGCCATGAGC
Organism: Micropepsis pineolensis; assembly: GCF_055392125.1. Taxonomy (NCBI): domain Bacteria; kingdom Pseudomonadati; phylum Pseudomonadota; class Alphaproteobacteria; order Micropepsales; family Micropepsaceae; genus Micropepsis; species Micropepsis pineolensis. The sequence goes on along the minus strand of NZ_AP042408.1, from coordinate 800,058 downwards.
AAAGCCACCATCCCGATGATCTTATCGATGATCGTCGGCGTTGGTGCCATGATCGCCGGGGCCGGTGAAGCTGGTATGATTCTGATGGGGCTGGGCCAGGGTGTTGCCGAGGCGCAGTTTTTAAGTTTCAGCCGCGCCCAGGAAGCCACCGCCGACCAGATGGGCCAGAAATATCTGCGCCTGACCCACCAATCCGGTCTGGGCATGGTCCATGTTTTCAACCGCATGGCCAATGAAATGGCCCGCATGGTCAAGAACCCGGAACGTTTCGCCACCTCGCACCCGGCCGACCGCGACCGCGTAGCCCTGATGGAAGGCGAAGCCAATGCCTCGCCCTATCGCGATGTGCCCGACAGCCCGGCCTCGGTGCATGCCTTCCGCATGGTCAAGGCCAAGGTGATGGGCTACCTGCTGCCGGTGAACGAGGTGATGAACCGCTATCCGGCATCGGACAAAAGCGCCGAAGCCCGCTATGCCCACGCCATGGTCTATTTGCGCACGCCCAATCTCAAGGGCGCGATGGCCGAAATTCAAAGCCTGATCAAGGACGAGCCCAACAACCCTTATTTCTATGAGGTTCTCGGCCAGATCTATGTTTCGATGGGCCAGCCGATGAAGGGTGTCGAGCCGTTCCACAAATCGGTCACCCTGCTTCCAGATGCGCCGGAGCTGCGGGTATCACTGGCCGCCGCGATGATCGCCACCGATCAGAAGGATCAGGAAAAGGCCGCCATCGGCCATCTGAAAGTGGCGCTGCAACAGGATCGCGATCAGCCCTATGCCTGGTACGAACTGGCGCAGGCCTATAGCGATATGGGCAACACCGCGATGGCCGATCTGGCCACCGCCGAACTACGCTATTGCAGCGGCAACGCACCGGAGGCCGCAATGTTCGCCATGCGCGCCCGTCGCGCCTTACCGCAAGGCTCACCCGAATGGCAGCAGGCCGGCGATATTCTGGCCATGGTGCAGAACTACATGAGACAAAACAGATAACGGATACCTGCACATGAAAGAAAATTGGAAAGTCGCCATTCTGGGCGGCATCATCGGGGCTGCGGCCATCGTCGTCGTCGAGGTAGCTGCCAGCGCCGCAGGTCTGTTGCCGGTGGCCAGCGATGCCCGGCTGCACCGCTATCTGATGGGCCACCCCGGCGTGGTGTTTGAAATGGCCGCCAAAGCGCAGGCCGATCAGGCCAGCCAGGAAACCACGGCGCGCCAGAAAGTCATCGACAAGCTGGGGCAGAAGGCATTCTTCGATCCGGCCATTGCCTATGTCACCGGCCCGGCCAATGCCAAGAACACCTTCGTCGAGTTCTTCGACTATAACTGCATCCACTGCCGCAATTCTTTCGCTGCGGTGAAGCGATTCTATCTGGCCCACAAGAACGACACGCGCTTTGCCTTCATCGAATTTCCCATCAATGGCGAAGCGTCGACGATGGCGGCCCGCGCTGCGATTGCCGCCCGCGCCCAGGGTGACAAATACCTGGCGCTGCACTTTGGCCTGATGGGGGAGACAGAGGCCATTGAGCCGACGCTGTTGCAGGCCGACCTGAAAAAGGCTGGCATCGACATCAACAAGCTGACGGCTGATATGGCCTCGCCCGCCGTCGATAAGGCACTGGTCGGTGCCCGCAAGCTGGCCGCGGAATCGCAGGTCAGCGGCACGCCGTCCTTCATCCTCAACGGCAAATTCCATGATGGCGAAGTAACCGATGCGGATTTCAAAAACATCAATAAATAAGCGTTTTTTTCAGCACGACGAAAAAGGCCGGGTTCCCCCGGCCTTTTTTATACCAGACTGAGATGCGTGTTACGCGGCCTTGCGGCGGCGACCTTCGGCATCAGCCGCCCGCATCGCCGCGACCACCGCTTCCGGGGTCACATCCGCATTGACGTGCAGGATGGTATCTTCCGGCGCACAGGCAATCTTCGCAGCAATCAGTAGATCTGCGTCACTGACACCCTCCAGACCGATATCGGCCAGCGTGGTAGGCAACCCGATCGAGGCGCAGAAACCATACACCTCGTCAATGACGGACTGGGACCGACAGCTCAGATACAATAAAGACAACGTACCGAACGCCACCTTTTCACCGTGGAAGAAATGATGTGTCCCCTCCAGCGCGGTCAGACCATTATGAATAGCATGCGCACCCGACAGTCCGCCGCTTTCAAAACCTATACCGCTGAGCAGCGTGTTGGCTTCGACAATGCGTTCGAGTGCCGGGGTCACGGTTTTCGCATCGCAGGCTTTCAGCGCCTCGGCACCATAGCCGATCAGCGTGTCATAACACAGCCGTGCCAATGCATAGGCGGTCATCGAACCTAGCCGCCCTGTCATGTTGGGTGAGCCGCTTTTCTGGCAATCCTCGGCCTCGAACCAAGTCGAAAGCGCATCCCCCATACCGGAAATCAACAGCCGCGCCGGGGCGGCCACGATCATCGCGGTATCAACCAGCACAACATCGGGATTTCGCTGCAGGAAAAGATAGCGCGAGAAACCGCCTTCCGGCGTGTAAATCACCGACAAGGCGCTACACGGTGCATCGGTCGAGGCCACCGTCGGGGCCACCACCACCGGCAGACCAAGGGTGTGTCCCACGGACTTGGCGGTATCGAGCACCTTGCCGCCACCAATACCCACCACCACGGTGACCATGGCTTTACGCGCGGCGGCGCTTAAGCGTTCGATTTCCTCGTCACTGCATTCGCCACCGAAGGCCTCGATCGTAATCGTGACGTTTTTTTCGGTCTTGATCTGGGGGGCGACCTTGGTCAGCACCACGCGGTCGATGATGGCCAGCGCGGCATTGCCCAGACGGGCAATCTCCTCGGGCAGCAGTTTGAGCGCCCCGTCGCCCTGAACATAGCGGTTTGGAAAAATCGTGGTGGCACTCATGACAGGCTCCTTATACTCGAAGTGTAAAATGCAGCGACCGGGCATAAAACTGCCGTACAGGCAAGTTTGTCAGCGGCCTTGCAGCGGACCTTCGATTGTCCACACTATAGACTATGTGGGCCGTCAGATGCGGGGTTCCAGAGCCAGACTTAAGAATCCCCTATTATTTACGCCTCAATGCACGCGCCATAATTCGGTTAACGCTGTCTCAACCTCGGCACCGGTTTTCAGCTGACAGATCTGCCCCCGCGCCTGCCGCCGCACCCCGTCATCACCGGGCCAGGGTGCCGCATCAATGTAGCCCGCCAGATGCTTGCGGAAAATGCGCAAACCCAATGCCGCACCATAAAAGCACTGACTGTCTCGCAAATGTTCGATGGCAATGTTTAAGCGGGCCACGGCATCCGGCTCGACCATATCCCCACCCTGACGAAGGGCCGCATCCAGCGCCCCCGCGATCCAGGGTCGGCCAACAGCCGCACGCCCCACCATCACCGCATCGGCCCCCGACTGGGCCAAAGCCATCCGCGCGCTGTTGGCATCGACAATATCGCCATTGACGATCACCGGCAGCGTGGTCGCTGCCTTGACCGCCGCCACCGCCGCCCAGTCGGCATGACCTTTATAAAACTGATTACGGGTTCGGCCATGCACGGTCAGCGCCGCCGCGCCGCAACGTTCTGCCATAGCGGCCAGTTCCGGGGCGTTGCGGCTGGCATCGTCCCAGCCCAGACGCATTTTTACCGTGACAGGACGGGACGTTGCGCCGACCGCGGCGGCAATCTGCTGGCAGGCCAGACCAAGATCCCGCATCAGCGCCGCCCCCGACAGCCCACCGACCACCTCGCGCGAGGGGCAACCCATATTGATGTCGATAATATCGGCCCCGGCCGCCTCGGCCATCCCGGCCCCCATGGCGATATCTTCGGGGGTCCGTGCAGCGATCTGAAGCACCATCAGGGGCAAGCCATCGCCCGCCGCCGCACGGTTCACCATATCGGCACGGCCTTGAGCCAATGTGGTACAGGCCACCATCTCGCTGGCGGCATACACCGCGCCAAGCCGGGCTGCGGTACGGCGAAATGGCAAATCGGATACGCTGGCCATCGGCGCCAACAACACACGCCCGCCAAGACTGACCGAACCAATACGCAATGCATCCGCCATAACGCTTCTGTACCTTGAAAACCGGCGGCACCATGACGGACGGCAGCAGGAAAAATCAAGCTGCCGCCTTCATCCGCAGAAACACACGTCAGGCAGCGGGAAAAATCTCGGGCTGCACCCGGTTTTTGCCAGCTTCTTTGGCCAGATAGAGCGCCTGATCGGCCCGGGCCATCAACGCGGCGAGCGTTTCTGGAGATTCTGGTCGCCATTGCGAAACCCCGATGCTAAGGCTGACATGGACTTCGGTCTGGCCGACCATCAGTGCCGTAGCCGCCACCAGATCGCACATTCTTTGCGCCACCACCTGCGCGCCAGCCGCATCGGTCAGCGGCAGCAGAACGGCGAATTCGTCGCCACCGGTGCGCCCCAGAACATCGCCCGCCCGCAAGCTGCTCTGCATCAGCGAGACGACATGTCGCAAACCATCATCCCCCGCAGCATGACCGTAATGGTCGTTAATCTGTTTAAAGCGATCAAAATCAACCTGCAGCAGGCTGAAGATCGTCTTGTGGCGCAGACCGCGCTGCCGCTCGTTTTCGACGGCCATGAAGAAATAGCGACGGTTGGCGATTCCGGTCAGCGCATCGGTGCTCGCCTGTTCACAAAGAATTTCGTTGAGCCGGGAGATCTCCTGACTATGCCGCTCCGTTTTCTTGAGCGAGACAACGATACCCCGGATATGCAACGTCAACAGTGCCCCGACGATAAAAAGCAGACTGAACAGAATAAAACGGTCAAACTTGTGTATGGCCAGACTGTTCAGATTGTGCGTCGCATAGACGTAAAACTTGCCGTCGCTGTAGCTGCGTGTTGCAGAAACATTTAAAGATGTATCCCCGCCCCACCGGATCAGATCTTCGCCCGCAAACTGGCCGACCACTTGCCATTCCAGCGGTTCAAAGGACACGCGACCATAACGGCGCATCCGCTCGGCCGCAGACAGTTGATTAACCCGCCCCACCGGCATCACACGCATAAAATGGGCCGGATCATGGGTTGCGATCACCACGCCATATTCATCGGTGACAAAGGCATTTTTATCTGCAATGGCCGCATTGATGGGTGACAGATCGATTTTGGCGGCAACAAGACCGATACGACGCTTTCCGACCAGAACCGGGGCAACATGAAACAGCCCCGGCTCAGTTGGCCACACACCGAACCACGTTTTATTGCCGGAAACCGCGCCATCAATCAGATAAGAAAAACGCCGTTCCTCACAGGTCCATTTGACCCGGTATAAAAAACCAGCCACCGCCAGACAGTCGCCTGCGTTGGTCAGGACCATGATGTTCTTGATAGTGCCGCTTGCCGCCAGCCCGGCCAGTTGCAGGGGCAACATATGATCATCGGGTAAACGGAAGTTGAGAATGCTCCCCCCTTCGGCGCGCAGCGTCTCCGTCGCACGTTTGGCATCCGCGTCAAGCAGCGGCCCAATGGTGGAAGGCATCAAGGCCAGAATGTTGGGAACCGTGCGCAGCGTGTCCAGATGATGATCCATCGAACTGGAAACCATCTCTGCACTTAAATTGACTTGCTCTTTGGCATCATGAACCTCGTTCACCATGCGGGCACGCATCAGGAACCCGGTCAGGAACCACATCGACACAGCCCAGAAGACGACAATGATAACAACCGCGAAGAATTCCTGCCCCATCCACCGCAGGCGCTGCCATTTGGATCGCTGCGGGCGAAACGAAAAAGCGGTCGTAGGGCCACCCGACATCCCGGTATCGGCCATGACGGATAATAGTGGGGTACTCCGTACGCCTTGCATCGCGGGGTGCCTCAAAGAAGCGGCTATTCGGGGTGCTGAATGTAATAACCATCAGGCTAAACAGCGGTGCGACGATTACGGACGCAATCCGTCAGCCTTAGTCTTGGCGACGTTTCAGCAAGAATCATTCTACACGGGATGGGTTAATCGAAAATGGATTCTGGTCGCCGATTTCCAATGCCCGCCAGCCACCTCACCAGCCAGCCCAGCGGTGATGACGGCTTCTATTTTCGTACTTTTCTGGCACAAACCCGCCACGGAGCTGCAGTCAGCCCTGTGGCATAATCACGCCACAGCACAGCCACAGACCTGCATCAGTTCAGGCCAGAGAAATTTCAACAATGTAATGAAAAGAAGAAATGGTGCACCGGGTAGGATTCGAACCCGCGACCCCCAGATTCGTAGTCTGGTGCTCTATCCAGCTGAGCTACCGGTGCGCCTTTTCAGGTGGCGCAACCTATTCATCCGCTTTAAGAAAGGCAAGCGGCACGATGCATTTTTTTTGAAATTTTTATGGCATGGCGGAATTGCTGGCTTTTCCCTACAGCGTTTTATTGCTTCCTAACCGTGGGGCGCCACACAAAACAACTATGAAGATAAATAGATTAAATGGCACCCAAAAAGCGTTTGCCAACTATTCTTTAACCGCTGCATAATGTAAGGAATTCGGGCGGGCTGGGCTTACGTACCGCAAATCATCGGCTGCATGCCATTGGCGACGTGCTATGGCGGCTTGCCATACGGCGAGGTCGGTGTGCACTTGTTCCGGCCAGTCGGTGTGGTTAATACTTTATTTTTAAGTACCGTGATTTATTATCAACGGGGCTAAGAGGGACCAAACGCCGGATTATGGGTATTAATTCGGCGGATGCGGAGATGGCATATGACTGCTAGGACGGCCGAACGGGCAATGATTGCAGGCGTTTCGTCGCGTTTATGGACTGCTTTGTCGTTGGTGGCAGCGCTAGGCCTATCGGGCTGCGCAGGCCTCGACACAATGTTGTTCGGCGATGATGAAGCGCCGCAAGGCGCTGCAACCGCTACTGCCATGCATGGCGCTCCCACGACGGAGGCTTCAATCGGGGCTCCGGCAGGGACACCGGCACCAGCGGCCTATCAGCCCAACACCACCGGCGCCATTTTGGCCCCAGTGGCGACAATCACACCAATTTCCATTGAACCGGGCAGCGAAACCGGCACAGCGGTGGGCAAAACCACCGCGGCGCTGCGTAGCAAGATGGTCGAACTGGAAAACTCTCTGGGGCAAAACGCCCAGAAGCTGGCCACATTGCGCAATGGTGGCGCGGCCACAGCGGTCGCCTATCACGAATCCAAAGCCCGCATCACCACCCGCTTGCAGCTGGGCACCACCCGCGGCAACCCGGAACTGGTGAGCGAATGGAACCGGGCGCAGGGTTCGCTTGACCAGCTTACCGCCAACATCAATTCGCTCAACACCTTGGCCAAAGATGCGGCCAGTGATGCGTCAGATGCCCATTACACGCTCGACCAGATTGCGGCGACGCTCAACGTCTCCGGCGCAGTCGACGAGGACCATCGTCAGCTGCGTGTGCTGGAAGACGAAACCAGCCAGTCCATCGTGCTGATCGATCGCCTGTTGCGGGAAGTCTCCGACGATGTGCAGCGCCAGATTGCCTATGTCGCCAACGAACGGGCCAATCTGACCGCACTTGCCGGTTCGATTAAGAATGGCGAATTCTATGGCACCGACTTTGGCGCCCAGATCATCTCGGCCTCGGGCAATGGCCGCCAGATCGCTTCAGCGGTCTCCGGTGCGCCGCTGGTGGTGATTCGCTTTGATCACGCCAACAAGGATTATCAGGACGAGCTTTACACCGCTCTGCGTCAGGCCTTGCAGCAGCACCCTTCCGCCACCTTTAAGGTGGTGGCCGTTGCCCCGACCAAAGGCACCACGGCCACAGCACAGCTGGCCCAGACACAGGCGCATCGCCATGCTCAGGACGTGCTGCGCAGCATGACCGATATGGGCGTGCCAGCCTCGCGGCTCAGCATCACATCGTCGACCGACCCGTCGGTGATCGTCAGTGAAGTTCAGGTTTTCCAGCGCTAAGGCTGTAACGCCAAAGCCTATTAGTCCAAACGCCGGTCGATTTGACCGGCGTTTTTTATGGAAAAACCTCACAGTAGCTTTTGACCGCCCCAAGACTGCTGGCGGCATAGACGCCCCGGGCAATGGCCCGGGCCATACAATCCCCCGCCAGGGTTCCCAGACGCAGCAGCATGGCCGCCCGCCCCCTCGGGTCCTGCTCAGCGACGGGGCGCACCGCCGTGGCCAAAGAAAAAATCGCATCGCCATCAAAGGGGGAATGCGCTGGCCGCAACGCCCGGGCGAAACCATCAGCGGCCATGATCGCCAGCCGCTTCAGTTCAATCCGGGTCAGATCGGCATCTGTGGCCAGCACCGCGATGGTGGTATTGGCACCTGCGCGGGCGTGCTTCATATCAGCCGGAATATCGCCGCCCGACTGCCAGTCGGGGCCGGGGCGGCGTGCCCCGAACTCCCCGTTCATCTCCCATGGCCACGCCCAGAAGGCATCCGAACCCGGCATCACCGGCGAGCCCACCGCATTTACCGCCACCAGCGCGCCGACGGTAAAACCGTCGTCCGACACCACCGATGCACTGCCCAAACCACCCTTATAGGTTCCGGCGATAGCCCCATACCCCGCCCCGGCAGTCCCAAGGACAAAATCGAGCCCCGCAGCGGCCGCAGCCCGCCGTCCCAGTGCGGCATAATCAAAAGGCCGCCGTCCAGATTTGTCGCCGCCATTATCGAGATCAAACAAGATCGCTCCCGGCACAATCGGCACTGGCACGCTTTCGGGGCGAACACGAACCCCCCGCCCCCGCTCGCCCAGATAGCCCATTACCCCCGCCGTTGCCGCCAGGCCATAGGCCGAGCCGCCGGACAGCACCACCGCATCCACCGCCCCGACCAGATTGGCCGGATCGAGCATGTCTGTTTCATGGGTACCGGGTGCGCCACCACGCACATCCACCGCCGCCCGACAGGGGGCGTCGCAGATCACGACACTGACGCCGCTCCAGACTTCGGTATCTTCAGCCTGGCCAACACGAAGGCCTGCGACATCGGTAATCAGATTGCGGGGACCGGTTTTTATCATGACAGGCACCCTATCCCGCCTGCAAGAAAGGCGAAAGATCGCCCGCCGCCAACCGGTTTAATTTGCGGGCAGAATCAGGCGGAAGCGGGTGCCCGTGGCACCGGTCGCGACCAGCACAACATCGCCGCCATGGCCACGCATCAGCTCGCGCGCAATGGCCAGCCCCAAACCACTGCCCCCAGGCTTTGCGACCGAGGCAAAAGGCTGAAACAATTTATCCACAGCCGCCTTGGGCAATCCGGGCCCGCTATCGGCAACGTCGATATGCACCGAATCATCCATATGGTTCGCCGATACCACGATCCTGCCACCCTTACCGTCCAGCACCTCGACCGCGTTGCGCACCAGATTGACCAGCACGCGGTAGATCTGTTCCCGATCCGCCAACACGGCGAAATCCGTGGCCACCTTATTATCGCATTGCAGCGGACCACCCTTACCGCCACTCAGCGCGGTCTCGATTGCCTCACTGGCCAGAGGCTGCAGGAAAAAGGCTCGCTTTTGGGGCGGACTTTCCACCGTACGGCTGAATTTCAGCGTGTTGCTGGCCAGTGCCACCGCCCGGTCGATCGACGCGATCAGGCTGGGGGCCATTTTTTTGACCGCCGGGTCCTGACTTGTGGTCAAACGGTCGGATGCCAGCTGGGCTGTGGCCAAGATATTGCGCAAATCATGCTGAATCCGCGCCACCGATGCCCCGAGCGCCGCCAGCCGGGCGCGTTGATGCAGGAAGCCGTAGAGCTCGCGCTGCATCGCCGCCAGTTCACGCTCGGCCGTACCGATCTCACCGGCCACCTCGCGCGGCACTAAAATACGCTCACCATCCTCGGGGTTTTCCCGAAATGACACCATGGCCTGGGTGATGCGGCGCATCGGCCGCACCAGGAAAAAGAACAGGCTGGCAAAGACCAGCACCGCGCTGATGCCCGAAATGATCAGGCTGAGCACGATATATTGCCGGGTAAATTGCACCATCGTGGCCCGAATCGGCCCCTCGTTCAGCAGAACGCCGATTTCCTGAGCCTTATCGATTCGGGTGCGGGATACGACATAGAGCACCCGATCTCCCCGCCCGGACAAACATTCCACCGCATTATAGATGTCACTGCCGATGCCGCCCCGGATCAGATTGATCCTGCGGGCCGGGGTCGAGGGCATGGTATCTGCCGCCATGGTGGTAAAGAAATCACGCCGGTCACTGCGGGTTACAGCCACGGCCATGGCGTCAGCATGGTTAAGCAGCAACCGCCGCATACCAAAGGACAGATTCTGGCCTTCAGGCTCGGTAAACGGCATCACCGCCAGCTCGGCGGATAGAACATGGATATCCAACAGCCCGCGATAGACGCGCCCGATCACCGGAGCCAGAATCAAAATCTCACAGGCCAGCACGAATAACGAGGTTAACAGCAGCAGCCGGCCGGACAAACTGTACGCCGCCAACTGCCGGAACCGGTTCAGACGTGCCAGAAAACCTATCTGCATCGAGCCAAATCACGTCCCACCCCGGCGTTAGAGCACAATATATACGGAATTTGTAGCGTATAAGCAGTCAGCGCATTGACATAAAATGCTGCGGTGCTTAGAACCGCGGCTCTTTTGCAAGCTTACCCGACGGAGATTGGATCATGAAGCGCACCTATCAACCGAGTAAAATCGTGCGCAAGCGCCGTCACGGCTTCCGTGCGCGCATGGCGACTAAGGCTGGCCGGCAGATTCTGTCCAACCGCCGGGCACATGGCCGTAAGAAGCTGTCGGCCTAAGGCCTGACATCCCTTTACGGTCTGCACGTAAAGTTTAAAACGCGGCACCCCGATGGGGTGGCCGCGTTTTGGTGTATAAAAACCAATGAAAATCAATCGGTTAAAAAAACGGAGCGATTTTTTGCGGGCTCAGAAAGGCATCCGGCGCCGTCGTGACGGCATGGTGCTGGAACTGTGTGCCAGTCCGCCAGATCAACCCGCCACCGGCTTCCGGGTCGGTTTTACCGCCAGTAAAAAAGTCGGCAATTCGGTCGCCCGCAACCGGGCCAAACGGCGGCTTCGGGCGCTGGCCGCAGAAATATTGCCCACCATGGCCGAGCCGGGCAGCGATTATGTGTTCATCGCCCGCCCCCAGACGCTAAAACGGCCCTTTGACCTACTGCGCCAGGATTTGACCGAGGTCGTGGCCCAGGCCCATCGTCATCGCGCCAAAAACGCCGAAGAAGCCAAACCGCTATGACGTCCCGGCCCGGCCAGACACCCAACACCGGCCGCCGCCTGCTTATGTATTTGTTTACGCGTCTGTTTTCCGGGCTGTTGATTGTCCCGATCCGTGCCTATCAGTTGTTTTTATCCCCAATGCTGCCGCCCAGTTGCCGGTTCACCCCAAGCTGTTCGCACTACGCCATCGAGGCGATCCGACTGCATGGACCGATTAAGGGCTTCTGGCTGGCCTTACGGCGGATATTGCGCTGTCACCCCATCCGCTGGCTTGGCGGCTCGTCGGGTTATGACCCGGTACCGCCCCGTAAACCCAAGGCCTAAAAGCTGAGGCAAGCGTAAACAGAATCAGACTTTAAGCGCCGAACCGTTAGATTTCTTGTTTTTGCCACTATATTACGGCAAACCGATTGCCAACTGTCCGTTCCTGCAAGGTGTTCGATGAACAACAATAAGAATTTTCTTCTCGCCATCGTCCTGTCGATGGGCGTGCTGTTTGCCTGGCAATATCTGGTTGCCATTCCGAAGATGAAGGCCGATCAGGCCCATCAGGCGGAAACCGCTTTGCAGACCAAGAAGCCGACCGCAGAACCGGCTACACCAACCGCCCCCGGCGCCGCCGTGGCCACCGTGCCGCAGAACGGCATCCGGGTTGTGCCGCGCAATGTAGCGATCCGCGAAAGCGGTGTGCGCATTCCGATCCGGACCCCGACAGTGGACGGTTCACTGCGCGTCACCGGCGCGCGCTTCGACGATCTGAAGCTGCGCCATTATCGCGAGACCACTGACCCGAACAGCCCGGAAATCGAACTGTTATCGCCGAGCGGTTCACAGTCGCCTTACTTCACCCAGTTCGGTTGGAGTGCGGCCGGCGGCGGCGTTGCCGTACCGGACGACAAGACCCCGTGGAAAGTGATTTTCGGCGACGAGCTGGCCCCCGGCAAACCGGTGGTGCTGGCGTGGGATAACGGCCATGGCCTGGTCTTCACCCGCAAGATCACCGTCGACGAAAAGTATATGTTCACGGTCAGCGACAGCGTCGCCAACAAGTCAGGCACCAAAGCGGTGCTGTTCCCCTATGCTCTGGTGGTGCGTGATGGCGTGCCCCAGCGCACCCATTACTGGGTGCTGCATGAGGGCTTTGTCGGCGTGGCCGAGGGCAAGCTGAAAGACCCGACCTACAAAGATTTCCAGAAGGACGACAAGGGGCCGGAAAGCTTCTCGTCAACCGGCGGCTGGCTGGGCATCACCGACAAATACTGGATGACCGCGCTGATCCCGGGGCAGAACGAAGCCTATAACGGCACGTTCCGCGCCTCGCCCTATGGCTCGGACAAATCCTATCAGGCCAACTACACCTTGGGTGCGCGCGAAATTGCACCGGGGGCCACCACCACCGTCACCCATCGCATGTTCGCCGGTGCCAAGGTGGTCGACACCTTACGCGGCTATCAGAAGAATCTGGGCATCGCCCGCTTTGATCTGGCGGTCGACTGGGGGTGGTTCATCTTCATCACCCAGCCGATGTTCTGGCTGCTGGATATGCTCAACAAGTTCCTGGGCAATTTCGGTCTGGCGATCATCGTGGCGACCGTGCTGATCCGTCTGGTGCTATTCCCGCTGGCCAATGTCTCCTTCCGCTCGATGATCCGGATGAAGAAGCTTCAGCCCGAGATGGAACGCGTCAAGAAGATCTGCGAGGGCAACCCACAGCGCCTGCAACAGGAGATGATGGGCCTGTACAAGCGTGAAAAGGTCAACCCGCTGTCCGGCTGCCTGCCGATGGTGGTGCAGATCCCGATCCTGTTCTCGCTGTACAAGGTGATGTTCGTCACCATCGAAATGTACCACGCACCATTCTTCGGCTGGATTCAGGATCTGTCGGCGGCAGACCCCACCAGCTACCTCAACCTGTTTGGTCTGTTGCCCTTCACGGTGCCGCACACGATTCCCTTTGGGCTGGCGTTCCTGGCCATTGTCATCAATGTCGGTATCTGGCCGATCCTGATGGGCCTGTCGCAGTGGGTGCAGACCAAGCTCAATCCGGCCCCCACCGACCCGACCCAGGCCAAGGTCTTCGCCTTTATGCCGTGGATCTTCATGTTCATGATGGCAGCCTTCCCGGCCGGTCTGGTGATCTACTGGACCTGGAACAACCTGCTGTCGGTTGCCCAGCAATACATCATGATGCGCCGTGAGGGCGTCGAGGTGCACCTGTTCAACAATCTGGGTGGCCTGTTCAAGAAGAAGGACAAGGAATGACCGGTCCGCTCGATCCCAATACGAACGAACCGATTGACGAAGCAGCGGAAAAGGCGGCTGAAGAAGCCGCCATCCGCATGTTCGCCGGTCCTTGCGATTTCTTCTGGGGTGCCAGCGCAATCGAAAGCCTGCCACCGGCATCGCTGCCCGAAATTGCCATTGTCGGCCGCTCCAATGTTGGCAAGTCGAGCCTGATCAACGCCCTGACCGGGCGCAAGGGGCTGGCCCGCGTCTCGCAGACCCCGGGCCGCACGCGTGAGATCAACTTCTTCAATCTGGGTGGCCGGTTGGTGATCACCGACTTGCCCGGCTATGGCTATGCCAAAGCCTCCAAGGAGTTGGCAGCCGAATGGCAGAAAATGATCTTCGCCTATTTGCGCGGTCGGGCCCCGTTGCGGCGGGTGGTACTGCTGATTGATTCGCGCCGTGGCGTGATGGAAGTCGACAAGGCCGTCATGGAGCTGCTCGACAAAGCGGCTGTGTCCTATCTGACCGTTCTGACCAAGATTGACGAGATCAGGCCTGAAGCACGCGACAAGGTTGCACTGACGGTTGCGACAGAGGCCAAACGCCATACCGCCGCCTACCCTGAAGTGCTGGCAACCTCGTCCGAGAAAAAACTCGGCCTTGAAGCCCTAAAAAAACACCTTGCAGCGTTGGCCTTGCCTCAAGCTTAAGTTATAAGCCCCCCGTTTTAAAAACCCGTTTTTTTGGCAAAGGCGCCCCAATGGCCGTTTCCGAAGAAATCACCCAGGATAGAAATCTGCGCATCATGGCGCGCTGGCGCTCCACCGCCCGCATCCTGATCGATGCTCTGCCCTATATCCTGCAATATGACCGCAAAACCGTGGTGGTGAAATTCGGTGGCAATGCCATGACCGGCGGCGTCACCGAAGATTTTGCTCAGGACATCGTGCTGATGAAGCAAACCGGGATGGAGCCGGTGATCGTCCATGGCGGCGGGCCCCAGATCGGTGCCATGCTGAAACGGCTCGCCATCCCCTCGCAGTTCATCGATGGCTTGCGCGTCACCGACGCTGCCGCGATGGAAGTGGTCGAAATGGTGCTGACCGGCTCGATCAACAAGCGCATCGTCAGCGGCATCAACGCTGCCGGGGGCCATGCCGTCGGTCTGTCGGGCAAAGACGGCAATCTGATCCGCGCCCGCAAGCTGAACCGCCTGCGCAAGAACCCTGAGACCGGGGTGATGGAACCGATGGACCTCGGCTTTGTCGGCGAACCGGATAATATCAACCCAGAAGTGCTTGAAACATTCCTGAAATCTAACCTAGTACCGGTGATCGCGCCGGTCGGGGTCGGCAAAGAAGGCGAAACCTACAACATCAACGCCGACACCGTGGCAGGCTCTGTCGCCAGCGCTATGCGGGCTGAGCGTCTGGTGCTGCTAACCGATGTCGAAGGCGTGCTCGATTCCGAAGGCAAGCTGATCTCTGCCCTGACTGTCGAAGAAGCCAAGGCATTAATCGCCAATGGCACCATCCGTGGCGGCATGATCCCCAAGATCGAAACCGCCATTCATGCGGTGGAAAGTGGCGTCAAGGCGGCGGTGATCCTGGATGGGCGCATTCCCCATGTCCTGCTGCTGGAATTGTTCACCCCCCACGGCGCCGGCACCCTGATTACGGCCAACTAGGGGCAGCCCACCTGCAATTAATAGGTCCTGCCCCCCCAGAGCAACGCGCAAAGGCAAAATCCGTTTTTTGCGCGTAACGTTGCGATAAAACACAGAAATCGAGCGACGGACAAATCGCATATGATGCGTCCGCCGCACGAAATCATAACCCTATTAAAATCCGGCTTTGAGACGGGCTTTGCTTTAAGTGAGCCCGCCGCTTAAACTTGCCTGCAGGTAGGCTTCTACCTACATTCAAAGCGCTTCATCCTTTTTTGTGAAAGGATGAAACGCGCCAAGGTCGGTTCTAATATGGATAGTCACGTGTCAGTCAGCCCCGCAGCTGCGAAAGCTGCCGATTTCAGCGACGTTGTTAATTGGATCTTCGATCTCGATAACACGCTGTACCCTGCCGCCAATACGGTCTTTCCACAGATCGACGCGCAGATGACCAACTATATTTCCAGTCATCTCAACCTGCCGCGCGAGGAAGCATGGGCGCTGCAGAAGCGCTATTACAGCCAGTATGGCACATCGCTAACCGGACTAATCCGCCATCACCATATCGACCCGGAAGATTTCCTCAAATGCGTACACCGCATTGATCTGTCTTCACTGGAGCCGGACGCCAAATTGCGCGAAGGGCTCGAGCGGCTACCCGGTCGCCGCATCGTATTCACCAACGGCTCGTCCGAACATGCGGGCCGCGTGCTGGAAAAGCGCGGGCTGGATGACCTGATCGACGCCATATGGGACATCCGCTGTTCGGAATATGTCCCCAAACCCGAGGCCGAAAGCTATGAGCGGTTGATCAAGGGGCTGGATATTGATCCGAACCGCTCGGCCTTTTTCGAGGATATGGCCGTCAATCTGATCCCGGCCGCGCTTTTAGGCATGACAACCGTATGCGTTGCACCCGAAAACGCGGTATTTTCCAGCGACGAACATCGCCATATTGCCTATCACACCAGCAATCTGGGTACGTTTCTTAACAGTATTGAGGTTTGACATGACAGTGGATATCGCCCGACTTATCGACGACGCTTGGGAGGCCCGCACCACCGCCGATTTTGGTACCGCAAAGGTACGCGGCGCCGTCGAAGCGGCGCTGGACGGGCTGGATTCCGGTCACTATCGCATTGCCGAAAAAATCGATGGCAACTGGACGGTACATCAGTGGCTGAAGAAAGCTGTTCTCTTGTCGTTTCGCTTTTCCGAAAACCACCTGATCGACGGCGGCCCCAACGGGGCCACCTGGTGGGACAAAGTCGATTCTAAATTTGCCGGCTGGGATGCCGAACATTTTATGGAAGCCGGTTTTCGCGCCGTGCCGGGGGCCTTTGTCCGCCACGCGGTCTATATCGCCAAAAGTGCGGTGGTGATGCCGAGCTTTATCAATATCGGCGCCTACATCGGTGAAGGCACCATGGTTGATATCGGGGCTGCCATCGGCTCCTGCGCCCAGATCGGTGCGCATTGTCATATCTCGGCCAATGCGGTGATTGGCGGCGTGCTCGAACCATTGCAGGCCGAGCCGGTCATTATCGAAGACAATGCGTTTGTAGGTACCGCCGCCCAGATTGCTGAAGGCGCGATCATCGGCGAAGGCGCAGTGATTTCGATGGGGGTAGTGATCGGGGCATCGACCAAGATTGTCGACCGCGAAACCGGCGCCATTTCGTATGGCCGCGTGCCGCCTTATTCGGTGGTCGTCTCCGGCGCACTGCCGGGCAAGGCGGGCCAGCCGTCGCTCTATTGCGCGGTCATCGTCAAAAAAGTCGATGCCAAAACCCGTTCCAAAACGTCCATTAACGAATTGCTCCGAGACTGATCATGGCCGTAAATCCCGTTGCACTGGCACAAAGCCTCATCCGCCGCCCGTCGATTACACCGCATGATGAAGGTGCGATCACAGTACTGGAAGAAGCCCTCACGCCACTGGGATTTGTATGCCATCATTTGCACTTTGAAGAACCCGGCGTGCCGGCAGTGGAAAACCTTTATGCCCGCATTGGCATGCAGGGGCCGCATTTCTGCTTTGCCGGTCACACCGATGTGGTGCCGCCCGGCAACCCCGCTCACTGGAAAAGCGATCCCTTTGCCGCCGAGATTCAGGGCGGCGTGTTGATCGGACGTGGCGCCGCAGACATGAAGGGGGCGATTGCCGCCTTTACGGCTGCGGTATCACGCCATCTGGCCAAGGGCCCGCTCAAAGGCTCGATCAGCCTGATGATCACCGGGGACGAAGAAGGCGATGCCATCAACGGCACACCCAAAATTTTAAACTGGCTGAAAGCGCGCGGTGAAAGCATTGACCACAGCCTTTTTGGCGAGCCGACCTCGATCAAGACTATGGGTGACACCATCAAGATCGGCCGCCGCGGTTCGATGAATGTCACGCTGACCGCCCACGGAACGCAAGGCCATGTCGCCTATGCGAACGAGCTAAAAAACCCGATCCATGCACTGGCGGCACTGACCGACTATTTCGCCAGCCACCCGCTGGATCAGGGCTCGGCATTGTTCGATCCGTCGACGCTAACGTTCACCACCTTTGACGTCGGCAACCCGACCGTCAATCTGGTCCCTGCCGAAGCCAAGGCCTGTTTCAACATCCGCTTCAGCGATCTGCACACGCCGGAAAGTCTGGCAGATTATATTCGTCTGACCACGGAAAATTTTGCCCGCAAGACTGGCTGCACCATCACCACCGAAACCTCGGTCAGTGGTGTGGCCTCGGCGGAACAACCTGGCACCTATACAGATCTGTTGCAAAACGCGATTGCCACGGTAACCGGCAAGAAGCCAGTCTTATCCACATCAGGCGGCACATCGGATGCGCGCTTCATCACCGACTTCTGCCCGGCGGTGGAGTTTGGTCTGTTCACCGAAAGCATTCACCGGGTCAATGAATGCGCCGACGTCGCCGACATCGAAAAACTCACCGATATGTATGAAGCGATACTGGCAGCTTACTTCGCCGGATAATCGACACTGACCAAATACAACCCATCGGGCGGGGCAACCGTACCGCAACGGGTACGATCACGGGCGGCCAGCGCATCGGCCACATCGGCGGGTTTCCACTTGCCCTCGCCGACCAGCTTCAGGGTACCGACCATGGATCGGACCTGACGATGCAGGAACGAGCGTGCATCGGCAAAGATGCGGATCTCTTCGCCAGCGCGCACCACGTCGAGCCGGTCGAGGGTTTTGACCGGCGACTTGGCCTGACACTCGGAAGCACGAAACGTGGTGAAATCATAGGTTCCCACCAGCGCTTGCGCTGCTTCCTGCATAGCAGTGGCATCCAGCAGGTGCGGCACATGCCAGACCCGACCATCCAGCAGTACCGGACGGGCGCGCCGCGGCAGCAGACGATAAACATAATGCCGACCAATCGCTGAGAACCGGGCATGAAACGCCTCAGGAACGATTTCGGCAGCCAGCACAACCACCGGATCGGGGCGCAGGAAATGGTTCATCGCATCGCGCACCTTGTCGGCGACAAAGGACTTTTCCAGATCAAAATGCGCTACCTGAGCCAGTGCATGCACACCGGTATCAGTGCGCCCCGCGCCTGTCACCGTGGCCACTTCCTGCGAAAAGGCCGTGATGGCGCGTTCAAGCGAAGCCTGTACCGAGGGGCCACTATCCTGTCGCTGCCAGCCGAAAAACGGTCCACCATCATATTCGATGGTGAGTTTAAAGCGGGCCATCAGGCCAGAACCTCACCTGTTTTCAAAGCGAAACCACGCTGAAATTCCGCTGCGCTGACCACGCCGCGACCGGCGCGCTGCACTTTAATAAGGCGCAAAGCCCCACGACCACAGGCAATCGTCGGGGCCTCATCCAGCACCGTCCCCGGCACACCGGAAGCCGCCACTGGCTCGGCCAGCAGGATTTTAAGCCGCTCGCCACGGGATTCACACCACGCACCGGGAAAGGGTGAAATGCCCCGGATATGACAATCGAGTTCCGCCGCCGGTTCGGTCCAGTCGATACGGGCTTCTTCTTTGAGGATTTTCTTGGCGTAGGTGGCGCCGTCTGCGGCCTGTGGATTTTCCACCGCCGTACCGCTCGCAATATTATTCAGCGTACGGACCATCAACTCTGCGCCGAGCGCCGATAATTCGCCCATCACTTCGCCCGCCGTCTTGCGGCCAATGTCGATGGTGACGGTGGAGAGATACGGGCCGGTATCGAGCCCTTCATCCATATGCATCACCATCACACCGGTCTTTTCATCCCCGGCCATGATGGCACGCTGGATCGGTGCCGCACCGCGCCAGCGCGGTAGCAATGAGCCATGCAGATTGAAACAGCCAAGACGGGGGGCATCCAGCACCGCCTTGGGCAGCAGCAGGCCATAGGCCACCACAATGGCAGCATCGATATTCAGGGCGGCAAATTCCGCTTGTTCGGCAGCACCACGTAAGAATTTCGGGGTACGAACCACAAGCCCCTTTTCGGCAGCAAAGGCTGCAACGGGGGTGGGCTGTTCCTGCTTGCCGCGGCCCTTGGGCCGGGCGGGCTGCGCATAAACTGCCACGATGTCGTGACCGGCATCCAGCAGCGCGGCCAGAACAGGAACAGCGAAATCGGGCGAACCCATAAAGGCAAGACGCATAGCGGTATCCTGAAGGCTCATCCTTCGACAGGCTCAGGATGAGGAATTTTGCAGTATCTGACTATATGCCCCACACCCAGAGCCTGTCTAAGGATGAGCCCGCCAAAAGGAGAAGATGGTACTAATCCTTGAGCTTCTTGGCCTTGGCCAGTTTCTTCAGCAGCATTGTCCTCTTGAGCCGCGACAGATGATCGATGAACAGCGTACCGTTTAAGTGATCGACCTCGTGCTGCAAGCAGATGGCCAGCATGCCATCGGCTTCCAGCGTCTGAGGCTTACCATCGCGGTCAAGATATTCGCAATGGACTGTAGCGGGCCGCTCGACCGGTTCCCAGATATCGGGCACTGACAGGCAGCCTTCCTCGGTCTCGACCCAATCTTCGGACGTCGGGGTGAGCTTGGGGTTGATGAAGACCCGCGGATTACGCACCGGCGGCTTGCCCTCTTCATCCTTTTGATCGACGTCGATCACCACCATGCGGACCGGCTCACCGATCTGCACTGCCGCCAGGCCAATGCCATGGGCGTCATACATGGTTTGCAGCATATCGTCGGCCAGAGCGCGGAGAGAATCATCCACCACCTTCACCTCTTGGGCGACGGCTTTCAGTCTGGGGTCGGGAGCGATCAGGATTTCGCGTATAGTCATAGCTGGGAGATAAGATGTCGCACTAGGTTGGTCAAGATTGATCCTCAAACCGCCTGCAGAGAAAGTTAATTCTCCGGCGGCAGCAGAAGATCGCGCCCCGCCAGGGGCAGCCGGGCCGTGGTATCGATTTCGGCCAGTTCCGGCAAGGGGGCGGCGGATCCTTCAACCCCCAGATCATTAAAACGGCGGGCCTGCGGCATGACCTTGGTTTCCAGGCTGCCTACCAACCCATTGTAGCTTTTGACCGAGGTTTCAAGATTGCGCCCCAGCTTGGCGATATGCTCACCCAGACTGGCCAGACGTGTATAAAGCTCTTTGCCCAGCGCCCCAATTTCGGCAGCGCTTTGCGCCAGCTTCTCCTGCCCCCAACCATAGGAAATCGCCTTCATCAGGGCGATGAAGGTGGTGGGGGTGCAGATCAGCACCCGGTGCTTGATGGCATCCTCGAACAGATTGGGGTCATATTCGAAGGCGGCCGAGACGAAATTGTCGCCCGGCACGAACATGGCCACGCAATCGGCCGAACCGGCGATATAGGACCAGTAGGACTTGCTCGACAGGTTGGTCAGCCGTTCGCGCAGCTGTTTGGCGTGCAGGATCAGGAAGCGCTCGCGCTCCTCGTCGGTGGTGGCGTTGATGGCATCAAAATAAGCCGACAAGGGTGCCTTGGCATCGACCACCACACTACGCCCGCCCGAAACCCGAATCACCATGTCGGGGCGTAAGCCTTCGTCCGGAATGGGAAATTCCGTCTCGAAGCTGCAATGCTCAATCATACCCGACAGCTCGACCACCCGACGTAAGGTTTCTTCGCCCCAGCGGCCCCGGGTCTTGGGCGAGGCTTTCAGCGCCCCGACCAGATGGGCGGTGACCTTTTTTACCTCATCCTGCTGGGCGGTAACGATTTTCAATGCCTCTGACAGGCCCCCGTAATTTTCCACCCGGGCCTTTTCGATCTCTTTGACCATCAGTTCATAGGCTTGCAGCCGGTCGCCCAGCGGCTTGACCGTATCGGCGATGGTCTTGGTGCGCTTGTCGATTTCTTCGGCAGTGAGCTTTTTCTGAATCTCGAAGATTTCCTGAGCGCGGCGCGAGAAATCCTCGCTGCTGACCTTCAGCACATCCCCCGCCAGCAGTTTGAATTCCTTTTGCACGGCTTCACGCATTTCGGTCAACTGAGCTACTTCAGCACTGTGGTGGCGGGTGGCGGCCTCGGCGGCACTACGCTGGCCCTCCAGTTCGGCGGCAAGCCGGCGCACCTCGTCGCGCATAGCGGCCAGTTCCGCCTCGGTCCGGGCGGCATTTTCCAGCCGACCGCTCATCCGTGCCACGTCGTTGCGGGCATCGGCGGCAGCGGCCCGCAGCGCACCAAGCTCGACCTCGGCCGTAGCCCGGAGCCGCGACAAGGCCTGCGAACGCACCACCCATACGGCCCCGCCCGCCAGCAACGCGGCCAACAAAGCTATGGGAACAAGAATCGGGTCCATCGCAAGGCTCCTGACAGATGACACAGGCGCGATTCGCTCCCGTTTCGATCCACAAGGGATAGCAAATTTGCGCGAGGACGTCGCCGCTCCTATTGTTGGCCCATGGCCGAGATTACGCCCGATATGCTGCTCACCGCCTATGCCTGTGGGCTGTTCCCGATGGGGGAGCATCGCGACGATCCCACGCTGTTCTGGCTATCGCCAGACTTGCGCGGGGTGATGCCGATTGACGGCTTTCATGTGCCTAAAAGGCTGGCCCGAACCGTACGCGCCAATAAATTCCGGGTCACTGCCGACACCTGTTTTGAGGCGGTGATGCGGGCCTGCGCCGCACCGATCCCAGACCGCCCCGGGCGCGAGGATAGCTGGATCAACGAGCGCATCATCACGCTGTACAAGGAGCTGTTCGATCTGGGCCACGCCCATTCGATTGAAGCCTGGCAGGATGATGCGCTGGTCGGGGGGCTGTATGGCGTATCGCTCGGTGGGGCGTTCTTTGGCGAAAGTATGTTTTCGCGGGCCACCGATGCCAGCAAAGTGGCACTGGTCCATCTGGTTGCTAGGCTGAAAAATGGCGGATTCGTACTGCTCGACACCCAGTTTCTGACTCACCATCTGGCGCAGTTCGGCACCGAGGAAGTTCCCCGCCCCCGCTATTTACAAGAACTGGAACTGGCACTGGCGGTCGATGCGATCTGGCCGGAACGGGCCCCTAATTATTGCCCGGCATCCTCAGGCAAATCGGGCATCTTTTCGTCAGCCCCCTTGTTGGGCGACACCGGCACTGCGGCTTTGACAGACGGTGCCTGGGACGGCGCCGTGGTCATGCATTTGATGACCCAGACATCATAGAGCGGATGCTCCATGCCATTAAGGCCGGGACTGGAGGCATACATCCAGCCCGAAAACACCCGGTGGGCCGGACGGTCGGCGCGCTGATCAGAAATCTGTAAAAAAGCCGAGGTTTCCGGCGTTTCACTCGGCGGGGTCGAATAGCAACTGCGCACCGTGATCGCCAGCGTGGCGTATTTCACCGGCTGCCCGACCGGGGCATACAGCGCCTTGGCCCGGCCGGTGATTTTATCAAGCGCACGAAGTTCCAGCACGGGCCGGTCTGGCGTTGGCAACGGAATGTCCGCCGCCAACGCAACACCGCTTAAGGTGGCACCGACAAAAAAGGTCAGCGCCGCCCGTCTCACGGATTTGCCCCAGCCGGTGCAGCAGAGGAGCTGGAACTGGAAGATGCATCCGAACCGCTCTTACTGCCGCTGATACCACCGGCAAAGCGCGAAATCAGGCCCATCAGATCAACCGAGCCCTGCGTGTTCACAATCTGACCGCCAGGGGGCAACATCTTATCGCTGCCGCCAGGGGAGATCGACATGTAGGAGCTGTTGAGCAACCCCGACGACGTCACCACCAGCGAGGAATCATCCGGCACCTTGATGTCGCTGTGAATATCCATGCGGACGGTCACGAGATAATTGGCATCAAGCGTCATCGATTTGATCGTGCCGATCTTGATGCCCGACATCTTCACATCAGTGCCCACGGCAATGCCGTCGACCCGGTTCATCTTGGCGATCAGCTCGTAACCAGACACGCCGGTGGCACCAACACTGCGATAGGCAAAGAGGACGAACAACACCGCCACGGCTATGACGACAGCGCCGATCAGCGTTTCAACCGTATTATTTTGCATTTTTACGCGGGGCTCCAAGGTTCATAGGAGCGGTGGGTGGCCACACGGGCACCAGCGCGCAGGCTGCCGGGCGGATAATACGCCCCTTCCGTGCCGCTCAAATTGGGAACATGATCCTTTTCCCAAGCTTTACGGCCGGTCTCGGCCTGTACCGCACCATCAGCCGGCACCGTATCACTGAGGCGGTGCAGCCAAGCATGCCAGGCGGGGGGAACCCGCGACGCATCCACCGTGCCGGTATAAATCACCCAGCGATGTGCGCCGTCCTTGCTGCAATAATAGCGGTTACCAAAAGCATCCCGCCCCACGGGAACGCCCTTCCACCATGTCATCGCCAAGGTGCCGATGGTGGCATCGTGCCACCAAACGAACAGTGTCCGTAACCAACCCATCACCGTCTCTCACGTTTAAAGCTTGGGACTCGTGCCCCAATATAAGCTGCCCGGTAGCGAATAGCGAGTGGGCAGCCCGATCTTGCCATTGTTCACAAGCTATCCACATATCCGGTTAACACGGTGCATAACTTCTGCGGCATTCCCCATCACAAAAAAGATTTCAGCGCATAGTTGCGTGACCCGCTTGACTCGCCGCCATTGCAACCGGTCGCATAAAGTTTTGCACGCCTTTACATCAATTCACGGTTTAATTAGCCCTTGCCAGAAGGAAAGATCGCGGCCAATACTTAGCGCTCGCCGCGTCACATCACACCATATTTGGCGGACACCACAATGTATTGCTGGCAGAGGCGGTGCTTATTACCACAATCTTGTAGTGGTTTTGTTCGCAATTGGTACAGGCGCTTTTTGTACGACAGGATTCGGGGTTAGCGGTTCACTTCCTAAGGGGGCAGCATGCGCATTCGTCGGCTTTTCACCACTGCGGGCAACGCGCCGTACGAAACGGTGGTCTTCCGCAAGGCGGTCAGCGAGATCCGGAATCCGGATGGCTCTATCGTCTATCATCAGGACGATATCGAAGTCCCCGAAACCTGGAGCCAGGTCGCCAGTGATGTGCTGGCCCAAAAATATTTCCGCAAAGCCGGGGTACCGGTGGCAACCCGCCCCGTGCCCGAAGACGGTGTGCCCGAATGGTTATGGCGACACGAGGCGGCCAGCGATCAGACCCGTGGCGAGACGTCCGCCCGCGAAGTGTTCGACCGCATGGCAGGCACCTGGACCTATTGGGGATGGAAGGCCGGCTATTTCGATGGCGAGGAAGATGCACAGGCCTTCCATGACGAGCTGTGCTACATGCTGGCGACCCAGAAATGCGCCCCCAATTCCCCGCAGTGGTTTAACACCGGACTGAACTGGGCCTATGGCATCGATGGGCCGAGCCAGGGGCACTATTATGTCGATTTCACCAGCGGGCAGCTCACCAAATCGACCAGCGCCTATGAGCATCCGCAACCACATGCCTGCTTCATTCAATCGGTCAATGATGATCTGGTCAATGAAGGCGGCATCATGGATCTGTGGACCCGCGAAGCACGGCTGTTCAAATATGGTTCGGGCACCGGCAGCAATTTTTCGTGCTTACGCGGTGTCAACGAACCCTTATCGGGCGGCGGCAAATCCTCCGGCCTGATGAGTTTTCTGAAGATCGGCGACCGGGCAGCTGGCGCGATCAAATCGGGTGGCACCACACGACGCGCTGCCAAGATGGTGATTGTAGATATTGACCATCCCGACATCGAAGATTTCATCGACTGGAAAATGCTGGAGGAGCAAAAGGTTGCCGCACTAGTGACTGGCTCGAAGGTGGCTGCGCAACATTTGACCGCCATCTTGAAAGCCTGCGTCAATTGTCAGGGTTCGGGCGATGATTGCTATAATCCGGCCAAGAATCCGGCGCTGAAACGTGAAATTCATGCCGCGCACAAATCTTTTGTGCCCGAAGCTTATATCGAGCGGGTGATTTCGTTCGCGCGGCAGGGATTCACCGAAATCGATTTTCGCACCTATGACACCGATTTCGATTCCGAAGCTTATCTGACGGTGTCAGGGCAGAACTCTAACAATTCCGTGCGCGTCACCGATGGCTTCCTGCAGGCAGTACAGAATGACGGCAACTGGAATTTAACCGCCCGCTGCGATGGCGAAACCGTCAAGACCGTGCGCGCCCGAGAACTGTGGGACAAGATTTCCTATGCCGCCTGGGCCTCGGCCGATCCCGGGATGCAGTTCCACACCACCATCAACGACTGGCATACCTGCCCGGCGGGCGGAGATATCCGCGCATCAAATCCGTGTGCGGAATATATGTTCCTCGACGATACGGCTTGCAACCTTGCCTCACTCAACCTGATGGCCTTTCGCACCGAGATTGATGGCAAGAAAGTCTTCGACATCGAAGCGTTCAGCCATGCTGTGCGGCTGTGGACCATGGTGCTGGAAATTTCCGTCACCATGGCGCAGTTCCCGTCGCGCGAAATTGCCCTGCGCTCTTATCGCTATCGCACGCTGGGGCTGGGCTATGCCAACATCGGCGGCCTGCTGATGGCGGCAGGCATACCCTATGACAGCCGCAACGGCCGCGCGCAAGCTGCAGCCATCACCGCGCTGATGACCGGCACCGCCTATGCCACCAGTGCTGAAATGGCGGAAGGTACCGGGGCCTTTGCCGAATTCGAAACCAACCGCGAGGCGATGTTGCGTGTCATCCGGAACCACCGCCGTGCCGCCTATGGCGAGCGGACGGGATACGAAAAGCTTTCCGTCACACCGATGCCGCTTGATACCACCGCGGTGCCCGATGCCGCACTGGTGCGGGCCGCACAAAGTGCCTGGGATCAGGCCTTGCTGCTGGGAGAAAAATGCGGCTTCCGCAATGCTCAGGTTTCCGTGCTGGCCCCTACCGGCACAATTGGTTTGGCGATGGACTGCGACACCACCGGGATCGAACCGGATTTCGCGCTGGTCAAATTCAAAAAGCTTTCTGGCGGGGGCTATTTCAAAATCATCAACCGCTGTGTACCTGAAGCTTTGCAGACATTGGGCTATAGCCAGAGCGAGATTGACGCCATTGTCGCCTATGCCGTGGGCCATGGCACGCTGGAAACCAGCACCGGCACTATCAACCATACAGCTTTGCGCGCTAAAGGCCTTACCGACAAGGAACTGGGTAAGATCGAGGCGGCACTGGAAGCCGCCTTTGATATTCGCTTTGTCTTCAACAAATGGACTTTGGGCGAAGTCTTCTGCCGTGATGTGCTGAAAATAGATCCGGCAGCAATGGTTGCCTATGATTTTGACATGCTTAAAGCCCTCGGATTCAGCAAGGATGATATAGAACAAGCTAACCTGCATGTCTGTGGTACTATGACACTTGAAGGCGCGCCACATCTCAAAGACGAGCATCTGGCGGTGTTTGATTGCGCCAATCCCTGCGGGCGTATCGGCAAGCGTTTCTTAAGCGCCGAAAGCCACATCAAGATGATGGCGGCCGCGCAACCCTTCATTTCAGGCGCGATCTCCAAAACCATTAACATGCCAAACCGCGCCACGGTGCGCGAATGCGGCGAAGCCTATCTGATGTCGTGGAAACTGGGGGTCAAGGCCAACGCGCTTTATCGTGATGGCTCAAAACTGTCACAACCACTGACCTCGCAAATCCTCGAAACCGACGAGGACGAAGAGGAACAGCCGATGGCGGCCCGCACCGCTACCATTACCGAGCGCGTGATTGAAAAAATTATCGAACGTGTCTCGCGCGAACGCGAAAAACTGCCGCAACGACGCAAGGGTTACACCCAGAAAGCCGTGGTAGGTGGGCATAAGGTATACTTACGCACCGGTGAATATGAAGATGGCCGACTGGGCGAAATCTTCATTGATATGCACAAGGATGGCGCCGCCTTCCGCAGCCTGATGGACGCCTTTGCCATTTCGGTTTCGGTCGGTTTGCAATATGGCGTGCCACTGGAAGAATTCGTCGATGCCTTCACCTTCACCCGCTTTGAGCCGGCGGGCATGGTCATCGGCAACGATTACATCAAAAACGCCACCAGCATCCTCGATTACATTTTCCGTGAACTGGCGGTGTCCTACCTTGACCGCCGGGATCTGGCCCATATCCCACCCGGTGACGGAGACGAGGATATTGGCAACGGCACCCGCGGCGAACGTGACAACCGCGAAGTGCGGGTTCGGGATGTCGCCCGCATCACATCCAATGGCTATGTTCGCGGCCACATACCGCAATTTGCTGTGCTGCGCGGTGGTGCTGCCCCAAAACTGAATAGTGAGGAAATGCGGGCAACCGATGCCTCCTATGCTCATCAGACGGTGACATCCCCCGATATTGTTCCAGCAACGGTCCACTTACACAGCGAAGCCAGACATATCCACGCCAAACGCGCCGCTGAAGCTCGCATGAAGGGCTATGAGGGCGATGCCTGCGGTAATTGCGGTAACTTCACCTTGGTGCGCAACGGCACCTGCATGAAATGCGACACCTGCGGATCGACCACCGGGTGCAGCTAAAAACCTTTTATGGCAGGCCTTCTAGCGCCCTCACCCACCGGATGGGGGCGCTTTGCTATCCGTATCACGCACCGCACGACCCAGAACGGCAGACGCAAAAACGGATAAAGCCCTCCCAATCCAGCAGGTAAGGGAAAGTGAATAAAATCTGCCGGACCAATGCACACCGCCAGAAGATGAGCGAACTTGGCCCGCCACCCAAGTCCCAAAAGGAAAAAATACGGATGTACCCGTAATGCCGAGAATGGTTGATTTTTCACCACAGCCTTCACGGACGGGCAAACCATGCCCTGTGACGCAACACGGGCCAAATACGTCGCCTGGAAATGGCCCTTGCTAGTTTTTTGAGTGTCTGGCGATGACCAACCCAAATGGCGTCGAAGGAGCAGCAGACCTTGCGCCATGCAGAGGTCCGCGCCAAGAGCATTAGCCTTATGACGGTATTCCGCCAGACGCTCTGGGGGAATGCTAGCCAAAACCGCCGAAAAATCGGCAAGCCATTTGAGCCGCCCCCAGCCATGACTGGCACCATGAACTGCGAGGTACGATACGAGCAAGTCATCTTTGAGTGTGCGGATTGGATAACCAGCTATAGTGATCACATCATGCGGCAGTTGAGAAATGTCGACATCACGCATCAGCCAAGGATTATCCGACATAGACCAGCCTAACTCCACACACAAACCGGTCACACGATGTCGAAAGGCAACCTCTCTTGCGAAACGACAAAAACGTTGACGTTGTATTGCAGATATAGATGCGGCCGGACTGTATAATTGGTACCCTAGATTTTCTAACAACGCCCACCCCGCATCAATGGATGAAGGCGCAATCAACAGATCAAGATCACGACTATGCTTAATCGTCAGAGAGCCATAAGCCCGCACACCTAATGCTGGACCTTTGAGCAAAAACATCGCAATCCCATTACCGTCAAATGCCTTCTGTAAACGGGCAGTTTCAGTTGCCAAATGCATATTATCCCGAGCGATATTATATGCAGCAGTATGTAATCGCCCTTGAATATCAGATGGCAGCGCAATTGCCGCTGCCGCTCCCCCTTGCTGTGCAAGGCCATGAATACGATGTCGTTTTATGAGCCACCAAAATAACGACCAGTCAGTGACTGCAGTCGCCGCATGGCGGATGGCGTCAAGTACCGCCGGGGTGCGTGGCCAACGGCACAGTGCGGCGGCAAGGCAAAATTCGGCGCAAGGCTCAGGCAAAGTGAACATTGGCCGGTCCATATTGAGCCCCATCACTGACCAGTACACCATTTTCCAGGATGTAAATCTGTTCACACGCCCGAAGACTTTCTTCGCGATGGGCGATCATCACAATGGTTGGCCGTGGTTCAAGGACTTTCAGGCGGCTCAAGATTTTTCCTTCAGTTTCAACATCGATTGCGTTGGTGGCTTCATCGAGCACCAGAAGCCGAGGGGCGCGCAACAACGCCCGTGCCAGAGCAATGCGCTGGCGCTCGCCACCCGACATCAGTGTGCCGCGTTCCCCCACCACGGTGTCAAGCCCCAGGGCCATATGGCGCACCAGTTCATCGGCCTCGGCAAAAACCAGTGCCGACCACAATGCATCATCATCTGATAGCTTGGAAGAAGACCATAAAAGATTGCGCCGCACCGTATCGTGCAGCAAAAATGCATCCTGTGCGACATAGGCAAGCGCGTTCTGCCAGGCGGGCAGACAATCCTGCAGCAACACACCATCGATCCGTATAGAGCCGGATTGTGGCGCGTATAACCCCACCAGCAAATCGGCAAAGGTTGTTTTACCCGCACCAGACACCCCACGAATGCCAATGAAGCTGCCCGGTTCAATTGTCAGGCTCAAACCGGCAACACCATGCTGCGCGCAAGGCCCGAATTCGGCATCAGGCATACTATGGCAGAAGCCAACCGCATCGAATGCAATCCGCCCGCAGCCTATATCTCCACAACTGATGGGCTTTACCGGCACCACGGCAAGTTCAGCCTCAAGAGCGCAGACTTGCTCATAGGCCGCCAGCGAGGCAGCCAGCTGCTGGGCTGATTGCTGGATAACATTGGCGGGACCGCTCATCCGCCCAACCACCAGAATAAGCGCAATCAGCACCGCAGGGGAAACCTGAAACACCCCAATCCCGGTCAATACCAGTGCAGCGCCGATCAGGGCGGATACCGTGGCCAGCATCAGCCGCTGCACACTTGCCCGATTAGCATAGGCAATCTGATGCGTGCTTAAATCCTGTAAGGTGGCACAAAACCGTTCGGCATAGCGCTGTTGCAGATCCTGACTGATTGCCAGTTTCAGACCGCCCAGAAACTGCGTAGTACTGTTGAGCAAATGCAGATTGCCGTTGGTGACAAAGGCCCCCAAAGCGCGGGCGCGGCGCAGCATCGGGATCAGCGCCACCAGACTTATCGCCACCAGCCCAAAGGCAAGCAGTGCCAAAGCCGGTGCCAGCCAGAAGGCCAGCGCACACTGCATCACCAGCATGACCAGTGCGACCAGACATTGGGTAATGCAATGCGTCGCCGTTCCGATCTGCTGCACGTCGCCGCTCATCAGATGGGCCAGCCGGGCATGGCGCAGCCGCGATAACACGGCCCAAGGTGCCGCCGCCAGCTTCACCGTGATGCGGGCGCGGCAATGTTGTACAAAGCCGGTACGCAACGCCATCAGCATACGGTCACGGCCAGCAATCACCCCGGCGCGCAACAGCATCAGCCCGGCGAGCAGCCCCATCAACACGCAAAGCCGCCCATAGGCGGTGGTGACACCCAGCCGGTCCGACAGTGGTAGCAACCGCCCGGCCCAACCACCCGCGCTGTGCTGACTGGCAAACACCACCCTGAGCAGCGGCACGATCAGTATCAGACCGCAACCTTCCAGCACGGCCCCGCCCAGAACGAACCCAATGGCGCGCACACCCCGCCGCCCGGCATAAGTGGCGTAGTCCGCCATAAACCGCCGGACGGAAGTAAACAGTCCATTGGAAGGCGGGGACACCTTGCCAGGGCACGGATGAAACAGATGCACGCGACAAACCCAAATAGGTTGCAGCGCATACTGACGCGTGCAGCGTCAAACCGCCACCCTTTAACCGCGCAGTAACCATTTAAAACTTTTGCTGGCACACGCCATTATGGTATTATCAATCATATAAAATGCGATGTTTCACAGGGGGAAGACCATGGAAGACTTAACTAGGCGCGATCTGTTTGCCGCAGGTGCGGCGGTAAGCCTGGCCGGAACATTGAGCCAGACGGCGATGGCGGCACCAGAGCCCCAACCCGTCAGCGTCCCCGCCCCCGTCACAACCAGCATAGTCGCCCCCGCGTTGCAAAGCCGCCAAAGGCTAAAATGCGATTTTGGCTGGCGCTTTCATCTGGGCCATGCCACCGACCCGGTGCAGGATTTTGGCTTCGGCCAGAGCCAGGACAGTTTTGCCAAATCCGGGGCCAATGTCGCCACCGCCGCAGCCGTCGAATTCGACGATAGCGGCTGGCAGGCGGTTGATCTGCCCCATGACTGGGCAATGGCCCTGCCCTTTACCCCATCGCAGCATCCACCAGCAGAGGGCGATGATGACGCTGCCGGTCACGGCTATAAACCACTGGGGCGGGATTTTCCGGCTACCAGCATCGGCTGGTATCGCCGCAGCTTTGACATTGCCGTAAGCGATCTGGGCAAGCGCATCGTGGTCGAGTTTGACGGCGTATTCCGCGATGCCCAGGTGATGATCAACGGGTACTTCGTCGGGCGCAATCAAAGTGGCTATGCCCCGTTTGCCATCGACATCAGCGATTTCCTCAATTACGGGGCGCGCAATGTGCTGACCGTGCGGGCCGATGCCACATTGGGCGAAGGCTGGTTCTATGAAGGTGCTGGTATTTATCGCCATGTTTGGCTGACCAAGACCGACACGCTGCATATCCCCCAATATGGCGTCTGGGTGCGCAGTCAGCTTGAGGGCTTAAGCGCCAGCCTCAGTATCACCACCGAGATTCAGAATGATGGGCTGGCAGCCCGACGCTTCGTGCTGGTCACCGATGTTGTCGACCCGGCGGGGCACGTCATCGCCACCCAGAAAACCCCGTCCAGCATCAGCGGGCGCCAAAGCCGCAGCCTGTTACAAACCGTGCGGGTCGGCCGGGCGCAATTATGGTCACTCGAAACACCACAGCTCTATCACGCAGTAAGTCGCCTTGTGGAAGCCGATAAAGCTATTGACGATGCGGTAACCCCTTTTGGTTTGCGCAGCATTCGCTTTGATACAAAACGTGGTTTTTTGCTTAATGGCGTGCCGGTCAAGCTCAACGGCACCTGCAACCATCAGGATCATGCCGGAGTTGGCATTGCCATTCCCGATGCCCTGCAGGCGTGGCGGGTGCAGAAACTCAAAGAGATGGGCTCGAACGCCTATCGCATGGCGCATAATCCACCGACGCCGGAACTACTGGACGCCTGCGACCGGCTTGGCATGCTGGTAATCGACGAAACCCGCCGTATGTCGTCGGACACGCAAAGCATGAGCGAGCTCGCCCGCCTGATCCGGCGGGATCGTAACCACCCCTCGGTCATTTTATGGTCGATTGGGAACGAGGAACCGCAACAGGGCACCGAACGTGGTGCACGCATTGGCGCATCGATGAAAACCCTGTGCCGGGAGCTGGACCCCGACCGTCCGATTTGTGCCGCACTGGATAAGCCCGAGGCATGGGATACCGGCTTTGGCCCGTTACTGGATGTCGTCGGCGCCAATTACCACACCAAACAAATGCCGGACTTTCACACCCGTCATCCGGACCGCCCCATCATCGGCACTGAAACCGGCAGCACCGTGGCCACACGCGGGATCTATCGCCGCGATCCAACCAGCGGTTATTGCGCGGCTTATGATACCGAGCACCCCCGCTGGGCCACCACGGCGGAAGAATGGCTAAAGGTCATTGGACCGGTGCCGCACTTACCAGGCGGATTTGTCTGGACCGGTTTTGATTATCATGGCGAGCCGACGCCATTTAATCGCTGGCCCAACGTGGTTTCACAATTCGGTATTCTTGATCTATGTGGATTTCCAAAGGATAATTTCTTCTACTACAAAGCCTGGTGGGGCACAGAACCGGTGCTGCATCTCTTGCCGCATTGGAACTGGCGCGACGGCGAAACAGTCAACATCTGGTGCCACAGCAACCTTGATGCGGTTGAACTTTTCGTCAACAGCAAAAGCCTGGGGGTGCAGAAAGTGCCGCGCTTTGGTCATGTCGAATGGAATGCAAACTTTGCTCCCGGCACCATAGAGGCCCGCGGCTTCAAGAATGGCAAAGTAGTGCTGACAGATCAGCGTAAAACCACGGGGGCGCCAGCCAGAATTACCCTTGCCACCGATCATGGCGGGTTGAGGGCTGATGGCGAAGACGTCGCCG
This sequence comes from Micropepsis pineolensis, assembly GCF_055392125.1. Taxonomy (NCBI): domain Bacteria; kingdom Pseudomonadati; phylum Pseudomonadota; class Alphaproteobacteria; order Micropepsales; family Micropepsaceae; genus Micropepsis; species Micropepsis pineolensis. Next base: position 766,565 of record NZ_AP042408.1, on the reverse strand, counting down.
TTATCACCGCCGCGCTTGAGGACAGTGCCGGCCGTGTGGTGCCAATGGCATCGGACAGTATTTGTTTCACGGTCACCGGGGCAGCGCGCATCATTGGCAGTGGTAATGGCGATCCCTGCAGCCATGAGCTGGATACCGCCACCACCCGCAGCGCCTTCAATGGTCTGTGCATGGCGCTGCTGCAAAGCAATGGTACGACAGGCCCGGTTGTCATCAACGCGACCGCACCCGGCCTAACCAGCGCTAGCCTGCCCCTGCAGAGCCTTGCGACGAAACTAGCCCCACGACTGGCTTAAAACCTGCAGGGGTTACGGTGTTGAAAGTTTTATGTCGATTGTGCCAGCCTGATCGGGCGCACGATCGGCATAAAAGCCGTCCTGTACCTTATCGCCGCTAATCAGCCGGGTTTTAAGCGTGGCATCGGTAAAAACCTGCAGGCGGTACACCGTACCTGGCATCAGCATGGCGGTATAGTCGTATTTACCTTCGCCATTGGGCAGGTGCACCGCAATGTCCCGGCTGCCCAGAAAATCACCCCACAGCACATAGCTTTGCCCCACACCGCCGCTAAAGCGAAACGTCACCGCAACGGGATGAACATACCCTGCATGCGGATAATCCATCGCTGCAAGCGCGTTGTGCGACAAATCGAAAAACGCGGCATTCTCCCAATTCGATCCCTGGCCCCAACGGGTACGGCAGCGGGTTGAGACCCAATCCGGGGCCCAATAGATCACACCGATACCACCACCAGCGATCACCGCCTGGGTCAGGTCGATCATATATTTCTTTTGCCCAGCAGCCGTGGCGGGATAGCCGGGGCGGAGGGCCTTTTCATTCAGTACGTTTGAATTGTTGTCACCCCAATTCATGGTCCATGGATAGGCAGTCTCAAGCACAACAACATCCGCCTGCGGATAATGATGCCGTAAGCGATTGATGGTGACACGCACCCCATCCAGCGACGTAGTCGACCACTGGGTGTAATAGCTAAAGCCAATGATATCGTAATCTGTCACCCCTGCCGCGGTTGCTGCGGTCAGCCATTTTTCGACATTCTCAGGCTGGGCAACATGCAACACCACTTTGGGGCGGATTGCAGATTTGTTACCTGCGTCACGCACCGCACGGATACCCGCATTTATCAGTTTGGCATCACGGGCCCAGTTAATCTCGACACCCTCGTTCCAGGGTTTGTCTACCATCAGTTCCGAATTGATTTCATTACCGACCTGAACCTGATCGGGCATCAGTCCGTCTTTGTCGAGCGCAGTTAGGGTATCTAAAGTATATTGGTATACCGTTGCCGCCAACACATCGGGATTTTTGATTCCGGCCCATTGCCTGGGCACGATCTGCTTTTGTGGATCGGCCCAATCGCCGGAATAATGAAAATCGAGTAGCACCTGCTGGCCATGATCCCTGGCCCGCTTTATGGCGCGTTTGACATCGGTCAGGGTGCTATACCGTGTCCAGTCCGGGTCCACCCATAACCTGAGGCGTACGAGATTGGTGCCATGCTCCTGAAAGATGGTGAAAACATCTTTGGGCGTGCCAGCATCAGTGTAGGCTGCAGCGCAATCATCCATTTCATTAGCGAAGGATAAATCTGCGCCAAAATAAAATGGTTCCGCCGATACGGAAGTAAAACTAGCCCACCACAGCGCTATGACGCCGAGCAGCATCCCAGTGGATATACGCATCGTATCACCTAAAATTAGTGAGGGGGCATAGCCCCCTCACCGGCGTTATATTCAATTATGGTAATTGAGGTTGAATGAGAAAGTACGACCATACATGTCGTAACGCGCGACCTCCTGGGGATTGTTATCGTAATAAGACCTCCAAACTGAATTCGTGATATTTGAAATGTAAAAATTCACCCCAACATTTTCGCTGAACTTATAGGAGACACTTGCATCGAGATTGCGATGCCAATCCGTGCTCGATAATGCCGAACCATCCCAAGTGTATGCAATGGTATAAGGGCTGGTTACCTTATAGGCTAACCGCGCTTCGATATCGTGCGCGCTGTACCACAAATCGGCTTCGGCCGTATGCTTAGCCAACCCAGTCGCGTCCAACGGGTTCCAGGTCGGCGTGAATTCCTTCACACCCGAATTGACATAGGCATAGTTGGCATAAATACCAAAATCCTGCAGGAAGGCGACCGGTATGAAATAGAACCGGCTCTGCAGTGTAACTTCCACCCCCGTGATGTCCCCCCCCTTACCATTGACCGGTGAGTAAATTTCGTAGCTATAACCACCGATGGTCTGGTACTTATCGTTATAACCGATGAAGCTGCTGAGATGCTTGTAATAGGTCGCCAGAGCAAGCAGAGATTCATCATGGAAATACCATTCGTAGGACAGATCAAGCTGCTTGGAGCGGTACGGATTAAGCTTGGGATTACCGCCTGAGCCGTAGCGCGTCACCTCACCAGAAGATGTGGTAGATTCACTCAGACTATACCCCGTGCGCAGTTCATCAAGTGGTGGGCGAGACAAGGCAAAGGAACCGCCTAGACGCAGAATATGCTGCTCGCTAAGCTCAAAGTTCAGGCTAAAACTCGGAAGTACATCGGTATAGCTTTTGCTGACCGAGATCGGATTATAGGTGCTGCCGGAATCCGATGTTTCGTATCCTGCACTCTTGACGAAAGAGCCAATCACACGGGCACCGATATTACCATGAACTGTGATGCCATACAGTTCCGTCGTCAGATCGGCTTTAAGATATCCCTCATAATTGTCGGTATGAACACGCCAATGCTCACCCATTAGTTCAGAACCGCTTATAGTACCGTCACCGTCGGGATAAACAAAACTCTTGAGTTTGTCATAGTCGCCATAAATCATGTCCGGTACATTCAGCCCATGTACCTTAACGGTTTCCAGCATGTCTGACGGCAGCGTCGCCGTACCGGAGCACGTCGAGCTTAACGTCGAGCCTGAACCAGGGCAAAGATAATACAAGTGATTGATATGGCTCTTCTCGCGACCAGACAAACGCACACCCGCTGAAAGTGCCGAAATAAAGCTATTGCCGAATGTCCGTGTCGCATCAAGCTGTAAGGCTGAGATATGGTCAGACAAGCCTTCTGGCCCTGACACCTGCCCCATCTGCGACGAACCATAAGCCGTCTGCGCGGTTATATCAGATACCGAAGATGCACCGGAACCTGAAAAGGATACGCTCGGCGTTTGTCCGCGCGCCGTGTTATAGCTAACATTTTCGGGCCAGACCGCTGAAACGACATCTTTCCAATTGTTGTGGCGCCAAGCTTCGGAATGCGAAGCGTCGAGCTTCACATCCCAATTGCCAGAGGCATATTCGGCATTAAGACCGCCGATTAGAAGCGTGTGCTGTTCGCCATACACCGCGAAGACATTGTTCACCATGCCCCAATTATCAGTCATAGTGCCGCCAACCACGACACCGTTGCGTGTGGTGACGGAATCATTCGTGCTTGATGAGGTACTGCAGCCGTAAGCGGTTGCCGACGCGCTATCGCAAGCAGATCCCGTTGGCGAGGAGGTCCACCCGCCCCAGCCATTATACCACTGCTGCAACTGGTTATCGTGAATCCGATAATCTGAGTACAAAACATCGACCTTGACACGCAGATCACTGTTCGGTTGCCAGTCTATAGCACTGGTGAGAGCAAAACGATCCTGCTGCAATAGGCTGATATCGGTCTGTGCGCCCCAGGCTGTGGCATCGGCAACACCATCGCCAGTGATATCACCAGCCGTGCTGTCCTGAGTTTCGTTGTAGCCCCAGCCACGGAACCAGGTATAGCCATTCTTTTGGCGCTGGAAGCTGCCAGCAATATAGAAGGCCAGCTTGTCATTTATATGAGTGATATAGGAAGCACTGCCACGCAGCCCCCACGGATTGTAGTGCGGTAAGACAGCCCCTTTCTCGTTATAAGCCGGGGACAAGTTCAGGGTAAAACTTGGCCCTACGTAATCGAGTGGAGAGCGTGTCTTGATATCGATAGTGGCTGCAATACCACCGGCAATTAAATCGGCCGACTGTGACTTTGACACAGAGGCAGCAGCAACGATTTCCGACGGATAAATCTCCCAACGCACATCTTGGCTCGGCTCAGACGATGCCACCTCACGGCCATTCACTAAACCGAGCACATAACGTGGCCCAAGCCCACGCACCGAAGCCTGACTGGCATTGCCACGGTCGAGCGATGTGTTGAAACCAGGCAGACGGCTCAGTTCCTCGGCGATGGTCACGTCCGGCAACGCGCCGATATCCTTGGTCGAAATATTTTCGGTGATGGTGACGGCGTTTTTCTTGGCCTGCAGAGAATCGCGTAACGATTCCCGCATCCCGGTCACCACCACGGTTTCCATGGCGTCACCGTTGGCATAGGCCGCAGGCAGCAGACTGCCGACAGTCAGCATACTGGCGGTGCACAGCAGCAATTTTTGGATGGCTTTCACGGATGTCCTCCCCAGACGTATCTGCCCTTTGCCTTTTTTTGTGTGGCGGGCTTATGTACTAATAATATGATAAATCTAGGGATGATGCCGAAGCGGCGTCAAGCATCACGGGAATATTACTTGTACTCAACCGCGATTTTTCTGCGGGACGTTGCAGAAACACACGCCAACGCAAATAATGTAACATACTGATTTAAAATGGTTATTTCGCTACAACCCTGACAGCGGTGTCAGGAAGCGCTGTCAATTATAGCGATCAATCGGGCACTATCCCAAAACAGAACACCCCAGCTGCGCAAAGCAGCCGGGGTGCCGAAAACGTCTCGTACCTTGCGGGCAGGAAGGCCTAAACAGCCGCTTCCTTAGCCACCTCGACTATACTGGCACGTGCCGCCAGACTAGCCGCGGCCTGACGCTTGTCGTTCAGTGCCGCCAGATTATTCAGCCGATCCATCGAAGCTAGATGGAAATAAAGGTGCTTGAGCAGGTGGCGTTTGCGCCAGTCATTGGCGGTGCGGTTGTCGAGCGCGTCGAGCGCTTCTTCATCCACCACCGAGAAACCGGTCAGGCGAATACCGGCCCCGGTCGCCCCACGCACGGTGCAGGTCTGCTCTTTGAGCAAGCCAGCATCATAGACTTCCTTGCAGAATTTGCGGGTCAGATCCCAGGCCTGCTGATATTCGGCGCAGAAACGGAAAACATCGCGCGCCACATCGGTGGCCTGACCATTATCGAACAGCGGTGCACCGTCCGCCCCAAAGGCTTCGGCGTCGATATCGGCCCCAAGCAGCAGATTATCATCCGATACGCGGGTCAGAATGAAGGGGTACCGACGAACATAGGCCGGAATAAAGCAGCCATCGAGCCAGTTGCCAGCCTCATCAACGAACAGGTTCTGGTCGGCATGCAGCCCCAGCAGCGTCACCAGCATCGGCTCGGGTCCGGCGGTGAAAACGACCGGGCTATGGGCCATCAGGCCGGGAACTTCGCCCACCACCACCGGCACGCTGTTGGCCGTGTTGGCGAAGGAATATTTCCGCTGCGCCAACAGCTTAAGATTCGCGTGCTCCTTGGCGTTCAGGACCACCGGATCGCGATAGAACATCGGCATCGATTGTTTGGCTTCGTCCGCCATTGACTTCCCCTTCAGATCTTGTGCGGTCCGCGAAGCCTTAACGCAAACCGGTCTTTTGTCATCTCTCAACCGTTAGCGCCTTTTGCTCGGGAAAAAAAGCGCCCAAGGGCCGGATTTGCCAAACAGAATTCTTAACAGTGGCATCCGACCGCCCGGTTGCGTACACCCCCCGGGTGAAATGACGCATTTTTAGCGATTGCACCGCGCGTGATCGGGTAAGAAGAAGCACGCGTTGGTACGGGATACGAGACTGCAATGAAAACGATTTGGCTGTATTTTTGTCTGATTACCGGTGTAGCGCTGGGCCTGTGGGCCGTTCAGCCGCCGCCACCAGCCTCAAATCATGCCCCGGCCGACACCTTCTCCGCCGAGCGGGCGCTGGGCGATGTGCGGATGATTTCGCGCCATTCGCACCCCACGGGCTCGGCGGAAGCGGCCAAAGTGGCGACCTATCTGACCGCCAGATTGCAGCAGATGGGGCTTTCCCCTAGCCGCTTCGACGACACTGGCATTCTTCAGTATGGCCATGACTTTGCCCGCGCCGCGCGGATCAGCGATATTGTAGCGGTATTGCCCGGCACCAACCCGGCCCTGCCAGCACTGGCCATCGTCAGCCATTATGATTCGGTACCCCATTCGCCCGGTGCTGCCGACGATGGCGCAGGCGTTGCCGCCAGCCTGGAAATCGCCCGGGCGCTGGCCGCCGCGCCACACCAGCGCGATGTCGTGCTGGTCTTCACCGATGGCGAGGAACTCGGACTTTTGGGAGCTGAGGCTTTTTTCCATCGCCACGCCCAGGTTAAGCATATTGGTGCGGTGATCAATTTTGACGCCCGCGGCGCATCCGGCCGGGCTGCCATGTTTGAAACCGGCCCACAAAGTGGCCTGCTGGTCGGGCATCTATCCGGGGCGGTCACGGCCAATTCCGCCACGGCGCTGATCTATGATGCCATGCCCAATGGCACCGATTTCACCCTGGCAAAGAATCTGGGCCTACCGGGGTTGAACTTTGCCTTCATCGGCGATGTCGCGGCCTATCACACCCCGCTGGCCAGCGCGGGCCGGCTTGATCCCGGAAGTTTGCAACATATGGGCGATCAGGCCCTGAGCGTGGCGCGCGCCGTGGTGGCAAGCAACGGGCCGCTTACCGGTGAAAATCTGGTCTATGGCGATCTCTATGGCCGCATGTTGCTGCAGTACCCGCCGGTTTACGGTTGGGTGCTGCTGGCAGGCCTTGCACTGCTGCTGCTGCTGGCCTTCTGGCGCGGACGAGCTTCGGAGGGCGGCGCGGTGGTGCGCGGACTGTTCTGCAACCTGCTGATCGTAGCGCTGTGCGCTCTGTTTCTGTGGCCTGCCGGGTTGATCTTAAGCCAGCTCAGCCTGTATCAGCGCGCCCCGTTACTGCCGCTGATGTCCGTCGGTGCGCTGTGCCTTACCATCGGCACACTGGCCTTTACCAGTTATGCCGCTCGCAGCGGGCGGGGGCGCTGGCTGCTGGTCATTACCATTATTCTGGCCACGGCGCTGTCGTCACTGGGCAGCTTTGACCCGGTTGCCACCGGCCTCGGCGGGGCCTCTCTGATCCTGCTGTTGATCGGCTTAAGCCGCCCGCTGGTCATGGCCGATCTGTGGCGCGGTAGCCTGCTGTTATCCTTCCTGCTCGGATTGGGTTTGCAAATCGCCCTGCCCGGTGCCGCCCCGCTGGTTGTCTGGCCGCTAGCGCTATCCGGGCTGGCCGCCGCCTGGTATTTCGGCACCGCCGGGGGGCGCACCCACCGCCCGTTTGCCCTGTTCCTGATCGGGCTGGTGGCCATTACGGTCCTGGCGCAGATTGCCACCCTGGGTGATTTTCTGTTTGATGCGCTGGGGCTGAGCCTGCCCGCGATCATGGCGGTACCAATGTTGCTGCTGCTGCCCGCGATCATGCCGCTGGCCGGGGAAGCCGGTGGCGAGCGCTCGGCCAACGAGCTGGCTCTGCTGTTCGCCATTGCCGGCATCATCACCCTTGTCATCACGCTGGTCATTCCGGTGTCGGCAGAGCGGCCGATGCCAAGCGCCGTGCTCTATGCCCAGAACACCGACAAGGCACAGGCGTTCCGCATCGACCCTTACAAATATCTCGATCCCTGGGCCCGGGACGCCTTAAGCGCGGGCGGCCAGAGCCCGGTCTATGCCCCGGTCCCCGGCCTGTATGATACCGCGGTGTGGTCAGCCCCGGCCCCGGCCCTGCGCCTGAACCAGCCGCATTTCACCATTACCCATGCTGCAGGGCGACTGACGATCAAAGCCATGCCAGCGCCCGGCGACAGCACTATCGAAATTGCGGTGAACAGCTCGGCCCCGTTAAGCGACAGCTTTCTGAACGGACGGTCGATCAGTGGCACGGTGGCCGTCAATGACTGGCGCAAGATCGTCTTTACCGCACCGCCCATCGATGGCGTGATCTGGTCGTTTAAGGCCCCGGCCCATGGCAAGATGGCCGTGCGAGTGAGCGCCCTCACACGGGACTGGCCCAAGGGGGCCGAAGCGCTGCCACCACTGCCCAGTGACACGATTCTGGTCGGCGATGCCGTTACCAGCCGCCGCAGCCTGACCAAAAGCTTCAAATGGTGAGGAGATAAAGGAGAACCGGATCAGGAGCCGCGGCCAGCGCGGTTCCGATCCATTCCACCAAAACCGGACAGTGCAATCACGCAGGAGAAAAACAGACAGGCAAAAATCGCCACGCCCATAAAAATTCCTTCAGCGGTTGTCATGAGATCCCCAATGCACAATTTAAGCGAATCGGTCTGAAAAGAGTGTCATTCGCCATGTTTTCCATCAACCAATAAGTGTGTTGTGTAATTTCTTTTCCACAACGATTTGGCTTGCCAGTCGGCCAGTCACGTCGCAAAACGGTTCATTCCTTTTCAGAACGCGTGTTTTAGAACCGCACGGATTAAAAATGATCGCGCCAACCCAGCCCAAGCCCAACACGCCCCAACCGATCTGGCACGGCGTGTATAGCGTGAACACGCTGGTACTCAATGCCCATAAGCGTCTGGGGCTGCATGGTTTGTTGTGCATATTACAGGATGTCGCCTGGTGCCACGCGGATGAACTGGGCTGCGGTTTCGACAGCATGCAGGAAAACGGCGCTTTCTGGGTGCTGACGCGGCAAAAGGTCCAGATGCGTCACTGGCCGGCATGGGGCGATCAGTTGGCCATTGAAAGCTGGGCCCGCCCCTTTGCCGGGGCGCTCGCGCCGCGCGACTTCATCATTCGCTGCAACGATGCCGTGATTGGTGAGGCCACTACCTTGTGGCTGACGCTGGATGGCACAAGCCACCGCCCACTACGCACACCACCGGCCATTGCCTGCCGCCCCGACGGCGCACTGACGCTGGAGGCAGCCAAGATCACCCTGCAAAAGGATCTGCCCGTGCTGGCAACACTGACCGTCAGAAACAGTGATCTGGACGTGAACGGCCACGTCAACAACACCCACTATGCCCGCTGGATTCTCGACAGCCTGCCAGCAGCAGATCTGGCCCGGCTGACGGCCGCCCGTTACGAGGTCAATTTCCTGGCCGAAACCGGTCTGGGCGAACAGGTGGAAATCTGTGGCGGACCGGTATCCGGCGATGGAGCAGACTGCTGGCAGTTTCAGGGAACCCGGCCCGACGGCAAAACCCTGTTTGCCGCCCGGCTGACCACCAGCCCGGCAGCATCTTGAAGCCCCACAATCAGGCCGGAAACCGCACAATATTGGCCGCAGGCCGGGCCGATGGTAATGGCGAGGTCGGCGCATCACCTCCGCCCGCTACGCTGAGCCGGAAGCGACTGACCACGCTGTTCAGCTCCTCGGCCACGGTGCTGACGGTCTGACTGGCAGCGTGGCTTTCTTCAGCCATGGCCGCATTTTCCTGTGTGGATCGATCCATATCACTGACCGCACCATCAACCGCAACCAACGATTGGGATTGGGTCTGTTGCGACAGGGTGATCTCGCCCATCAGATCGCAAATTGCCCGGATATCGCCTGTAATATGCTTAAGCGCCGCCCCGCTTTCCTCGACCAGCTTGATGCCACTGGCCATATGGGTCTGGCTTTGGCCGATCAGACCGCGAATTTCATGGGCCGCATCGGCCGACCGGCCAGCCAGCGCACGAACCTCAGCCGCCACCACGGCAAAGCCACGCCCGGCATCCCCGGCGCGCGCCGCCTCGATCCCGGCATTGAGGGCCAGAAGATTAGTCTGAAAGGCCACCTCGTCCATCACGGTGACGATCTGGGCAATCTGACTGGCCGAGGCCGCAATGGTGCCCATGGCGGCCACCGATTGCACCGCCAGTTCGGCCCCGCGCTCGGCCCCACCACGGGCGGCCAGTGCCACATCATTGGCCCGCCGAGCCTTATCGGCCGACTGGCTGATGGTGGCGGAAATTGCCGCCAGCGCCCCGGCGGTTTCTTCCAGATTAGCGGCCTGACGCTCGGTACGCCCGGCAAGTTCTGCAGCAGCATATTTCAGCTCGCCCGCACTGCCATTTAAAGTACTGACCCGACCAGCGACATCAGCCAGCGCGGCTTCCAGTTGTGCCATCGCGGCGTTAAAATCCTGCTGCAGGCCGTGATATTCGACTGGCAGATCCTGATGCAGCCGATAGCTCAGATCGCGCGCCGCCAGCGCCTTTAATCCCTCGCCAAAGGAAGACACCACCAGTTCGACCGAGCGAGCGGCAGCAGCCTGTTCGGCATCATGCCGGGCAGCAACGGCCCGTTCACGTTCGGCGCTCTGGCGGGCCTGTGCCGCGGCGCGTTCCTCGCGCTGCTGCTCACAGGTCGCGATGGCCCGATTGAAATGTTCCTGCAACGGACGATAAGCTTCGGGCACCGCGCCAGAGAGGCGGAACTGAAAATCTTCTTCCGCCAAGGCCTCAAGCCCGGCACCGAAAGTTTCGACCACCAGCTGTTCATTGCGGACACGCGCCGCATCCTCGGCCACGCGCTGGGCTTCGGTCGCCGCACGACGCTCGGCCTCAGCCCGGCTACGCATGGCGTCCTGCTCCTGTTGATTGCGGGCGAACAGGCGGATGACACGGGCAAGCTGCCCGAATTCATCCTTGCGCTGGGTATAGGGCACATCCTCGCTCGCCTTACCGGCCATGGCGTTCGACATGTGAGCGCTTAAGGGGGCAAAGGGGGCGAACAGCCGCCCGAAAATCACACAGCCGAGCACAATGCCGATCAGCGTCAGAATCAGCCCGACTTCCACCACCAAGGTCAGGGCATGGTTGAAGGCCTGATCGGCCTGATCCATCTCCAGACCGATGAACAGAATACCCAGCACATGACCACTATCGTCCTTGATCGGATCGAATGATGCCAGATAGCGCTTGCCGAAAACCTCGGTCACGCCGGTGTATCTTTGGCCCTGACGCAGCACGACATCGCGCACCGCACCATCTTCGAGTTTACCACCAACAGCGCGTGCACCATTAGGGCCGCGGATATTGGTCGCCACCCGAACGTCACCATCAAAGATCGTTGCAACGCCACCGAAGGTTTTCGAAATCAGATCGACGCTGTAATCGTCAAAATTCAGAATATGCGCACCCAGCCGCAGCACGCCGCCCGAGGTGGCATAGATGTCATGATCGGGATTGATGATCTGCTGCGCAGCGGCAACATTCTGGCTTAAGCGTTGTAATTGCTGACTGCGGTTAAACGCACTGAATGACGACAGCAAAAGCCCGGCCGAAACCGTCACTGCACACAGGATCAGTAATACCACCAGCCCCATGGCCTTGAAGCCGACACTGTGCCAGCCAAAACGCACGGGGGCAGCAGGCTGCGCTGAAGAACTGAAGCTGAAGCGCGGAGCATAAGCGGCAATGGACATGATATCAGCGGTTTGGAGTTACCGCTGACAAATAGGGCAGCCATATGACAGATTAGCTGTCACCTTTTGCGATTAATCAAAAAATCACAATCTTTACGGTTGTACGATTTTTGTGTCTGACACAGGCGACTTCAATCGTTTCTGTGCCAGCACAATGCCCCCCATCACCAACGCCAGACCAAGGCTCTGATACCAGCCGAACGGTTCACCCAGAAACAGCACCGACAGCACCGCACCAAACACCGGGATCAAATTGACAAAGATTCCCGCCCGGCCCGGCCCGATACTGGCGACGCCACGCATAAAGAAAATCTGTGCCAGAAACGAGGGGAACAGGGCGATCAGCAGAGTGAGCAACCAACCTTGCCAGGTCGGCCACAGCACCGGCATTTTGGCCATCTCGATCACCGTCAATGGCAGCGAGGTGACCAGCGCCACCCCGGCCAGCGCGGCGAAAAAGGCAATGTCATCCATTTTAGGACGATCAGCCAGCCACACCGTATAGATGGCATAGCAGGCTGTGGCTGCCAGCATGAACAGATCGCCGGTGTTGAAGGTCAGATGGCGCATCACCTGAAGGCTGCCATGAGTGGCAACACAGGCCACACCCAGCAGCGCCAGCACCATGCCCGCCCCCTGCATACGACTGATGCGGGTGCCATGGGCCAGAAATGCCAACGAGAAAACAAACAGCGGCGTCGAGCCCTGAATGATCGCCATGTTGGCACCGGTGGTGTAATGCGCCGCGGCATAAAAGAAGGCAGTAAAGCCGGTATAACCGGTCAGGGCCAGCAGCAGCAGCAACGACCAGTGCACCTTGAGCTCATGCAGCGCCACACGCAGACGATCACGATACACCACCACCAGCACGACGAACACAATTGCCCAGCGTAAAGACACCAGCAACATAGGGGCAATCTGCCCGACCGCCAGGCGGCCGAATACAATATTGGCACCCCATTGCAGGGCCGCCAGCGTCAGCAGCAAATACGGGTGCGCCCAGGATGGGGCGTTGGTTTCACGCATGCACAATCCATTTAAGGTGAAAGAAGGCTTAAGATAGGCACCGGACTGCCCAATGGAAAGCAGTATGACAAGTACTGGTATACGGACGATTGTCCTGACACCGCACCAGGACAAAACCATGAGAAAAAAACGGCATTTCTCAAAGAAAATCCATGGTTAAAGGGTGGACAAAAAGGCAAATATTCCTCGCATCTTTGTTTGAGCTGGCGGTCAAGCTGGCCTACAAGATTCGGCAGAGATTTATCGAAGAGAACCCTTCCATGCGCGGATCGCTCCCCCCCCTTGCCGGACGCCTGGCCGGTCTTCTACCGCTGATGCCGATGGAGATGGCGATACGCCACCTGATCAACCGGGGTCTGGCGGCACGACCATCGTTTCAGACCCGGCTGGCCGAATATGCCGGCCGTCGCTTTGCCCTTGACCCGGTTGATTGCCCCTTTACCTTTTTCATCACCGCTGCGGGTGGCACAGCGGGCGTGGAAATCCTGCGCGATGCCGATGCGGTTCCGTTTGATGCCCGCATCCGCGCACCGCTGATCGTGCTGATGGGCATGATCGACGGTACCTATGACGGCGATGCCCTGTTCTTCTCGCGCGACCTCAGCATCGAGGGTGATACCGAGGCGGTGCTGGCGCTGCGCAATGCCATGGAAGATGCCGAGTTCACCCCCGGTGAAGTGATCGGGGTGCCGGAGAAATTGCGCGGACCATTCAACCGCGCAGCTGAAGTTACCTTTGCCGAAGTTCGCCGCCTGCTGGATGCCCCTGAGGATAATGGTCCGGCGGCGCATCATACGGCCTATCGTGGAGCGCGTGTATGACAACAGCGACAAGCTGGAAGTATCCTGAGTTGGTTTGCCCGGCCGGGACCCCGTCGGGCCTGCGTACAGCGGTTGATGCTGGGGCTCATGCCGTTTATTGCGGCTTTCGCGACGAAACCAACGCCCGCAATTTTCCCGGTCTGAATTTCGACCGGGCTGAAATGCGTGACGGCATCGCCTATGCCCATGACCATGGTTCCAAAGTCTTTGTGGCGCTTAACACCTTCATGCGCGCTGGTGGCACAGAGCTGTGGGAACACGCCGTTGATGACGCAGTGGAAGCTGGGGCAGATGCGCTAATTCTGGCAGACCTTGGCCTGGTGTCCTATGCCCGCAAGGCACATCCCGATCAACGTCTACATTTATCCGTACAGGCCGCCGCAGCGACCCCGCAGGCGATTGCGCTGTATCGAGACCGGTTCGGCATCAAACGCGTGGTGCTGCCACGCGTGCTGACCGTTGACGAAATCGCCGCGCTGACCAAAGCGGCCTCACCGTGCGAAACCGAAGTCTTCATCTTCGGTGGTCTGTGTGTGATGGCAGAAGGGCGTTGTTCGCTGTCGTCCTATGCCACCGGCAAATCGCCTAACATGACCGGCGTTTGCTCGCCGCCCAGCCATGTCGCCTATAAAGATGATGGTGAAACCCTGACGTCTAGCCTGGGTGGTTTCACTATCGAGAAGTTCAGTAAGGATGAACCGGCGGGCTATCCCACGCTGTGCAAGGGCCGCTTCTTTGCCCATGGCAAGAACATGCACCTGTTTGAGGATCCAGTTAGCCTCAATGCGGTAGAGTTGCTGCCAAAACTGGTCAAGATCGGCGTATCTTCATTCAAGATCGAAGGCCGTCAACGTGGCCGCGCCTATGTTGCCGCCGTGGTGCGGGCGTTCCGCAGTGCGCTCGACAGCGTGGAAAACGGCAGTGAAATGGATGTTTCCGCGTTGAAAGCCCTGAGTGAAGGCCAGACCGACACCACTGGCTCTTTAAAGAAAACCTGGCGATAGGAGCAACGCATGCCAAATACCAATCGCCTTAGCCTGACGCTCGGGCCTGTGCTGTACAATTGGACGGTCGAGCATTTTTGCGATTTCTACGCCCATATCGCCGATGAAGCGCCCGTTGATCGTGTCATCATCGGCGAAGCGGTCTGCTCCAAACGCGAACCGTTTCATGCCGACAAAACGCTTGAACTGGCCGAACGGCTGACACGCGCCGGCAAACAAGTAGTCTATACCACACTGGCTATGCCCACCACCAAGCGCGAGATGAACGGCATCTCTGATCTGGTCAGCTCAGAACTACCGGTAGAGGTCAACGATGTAGCCACTATTCAGATGCTGAATGGCCGGGCACATATCTGCGGACCATTCCTCAACATCTACAACGAAGCCACGCTGCAGATGCATCTCGATATGGGCGCGACCAGCGTATGCCTGCCTCCCGAACTGCCCTTTGAATCGGTTGCTAAGCTGGCGGCCAGTTGTAATGCGGTGGAAGTCTTTGCCTTTGGCCGCCCGCCGCTGGCGATTTCAGCGCGCTGCTATCACGCCCGCGCCTATGGCCTGCCTAAAGATTCCTGCCAGTTTGTCTGTGACAAGGACCCAGACGGTATGGCGGTCGATACCATGGACGGCAAATCCTTCCTGGTGGCCAACGGCGTGCAGACCATGGGCTATGCCGTCACCGCCACCACACGTCAGGTCAAGGCGCTGCGCGAAGCCGGTGTGGTAAGTCTGCGCCTGTCGCCACAAGCCTCGTGCGATATGGCCGATGTGGCCAAAATATTCCGTGCACTGGCAGATGAGGTAATCGAACCGGAAGAAGCCGAGGCAAAACTGAACGGCCTCAATCTCCCCGGTCCACTTTCGGATGGTTTTATGCGCGGCGTCCCTGGTGCAAGGCTGATCGGCGAACCGGCCTGAATTTCCCAAAGAAAAAAGCAGATCATCGTAAATCAAAAACGGTGATCTGCTTTTTTATGCCTTAGGCGTACGCCGACAAAAGACTGTCTTTAAGCCTTAAGCTGGCGCCGATTTTTGTCGATCAACGCAATACGCTGACGCGCGGCATTGGCCGATGTTTTGGAATCGGGCGGGCTGTGAATAGCATAATCAACCAGCCGCGACAGCGATGTGGTTGCCACCTGTAGCCGCGTATCAGACGAGCCGTAATAGATAAACACCTCGCCATTCGGCCGTGCAATCCAGCCATTACAGAACACCACATTAGGCACATCGCCAACCCGTTCAGCCCCACGCGGCGCAATGAAATGCCCGCCCGGTGCATGGGTGACCACCCAGGGCTTATCCAGTGCCGTCATATAAACATAGAGCACATAGCGTAAGCCTGCCGGTGTGGCGCGCACACCATGGGCCAGATGCAGCCAGCCTTGTTCGGTTTTAATCGGCGCGGGGCCTTCGCCGTTCTTGATTTCTTTGACGGTATGATAGGCCTTAGGCTCGATCACCAACTCGCCAATAACCCGGGAACTGGTGATGTCTTCGAGCAAGGCCCAGCCGATACCACCGGCACCAATGGCTTCGAAATCCCCCTGCGGGCGGGTGTAAAGCGCGTATTTGCCATTGACGAATTCCGGATGCAGCACAACGTTACGCTGCTGGCCATGCAAGGTGACCAGATCGGGTAGCCGATGCCATTCCTTTAAGTCATGCGTGCGGGCAATGGCGCAACGCGACATGGATGCCGCCAGATCTTTGGGCAGGTGAGGGTCTTTGCGTTCGGTGCAGAACAGGCCGTAAATCCAGCCATCCTCATGTGGCGTAATCCGGATATTGAAAATATCTGTATCGGGCAGCCCGGTCTCTGGCATAACGATGGGATAGTCCCAGAACTTGAAACCATCGACGCCGTTTTCGCTTTCGGCCACCGCAAAAAAGGATTTGCGATCCACCCCTTCGATCCGCGCAATCAGTATATTCTTGCCGTTCAGATAAATCGCACCGGCATTGAACACCGCATTATGGCGCACCCGTTCGAGCAGATAGGGATTATCATGCGGGTCAAGATCATAGCGCCACGTCAGGGGCACATGCGCCGCGGTCAGAACGGGATATTCCCAGCGCCGGTATAGGCCATTATCGGACGGCATTGGCCGATTTTCACGATTGATCAAGGCTTCGTATTCTGCGGCCAATGCGGCGTACCGCTTCGAGAACGCATCACCGGGCATAGTATATCTCCCACATGCTATCGCGCGTTTTGCGGCTTCACATCACGACATCATTGGGCCAGACGAATATGCCATCAAAGCCGTGGTAAGGCCGCCGCTCTTCTCTGTCCGGGCATCATAGCATGGCATTCTGGCCAAAGCGATACGCTTAAGGCTAAGGGGGCCCACCAAAAGATGAGCTCCCTTCTCATGAAATGACATCGTCAAAAGGATACAAAATGTAACCCGTCAACGTTGCAGACTCTGGTATGGCACAAAGAAATCCGAACCTGCCCAGAGGGGGGTGTTTTCACTGACCCAGGGCGCACCGGCATGGAAGCTTTCGGCCTTGTTGGGGTCACTATGGCCGTCATAGACCGCCACCGCAGGATAGGGATAAACCGGGCGGGCGCGCGGAATGTCCAGTTTGGGCGCCATAGCCGCCATGGCCTCCATCATCTTACGCATTTCAGGTGGCGGACCTTTGCGGGCACCGTCCTTATCACCAGTCGGGGGCTCTTTGCCCTTGGGCGGCTGACCAAAGCTGTTTTGCTTGCGATCGTTGGGATATTGCCGGGCGACAATTTCCTGCGGTGCGGCATTACCTTCGACCCAGGCCATCATCGGTGTCAGCAGATCAATCTGGTTCGGCCCCTCGCCACCACCGCAATGATGCATGCCGGGTAGCAGATACAACCGCTCGAAGCTGGCCGCTTTATCTTCGCCCATCTGACGCAGCACGGCTTCATGATAGGCAATGCTGTTAAAGGGTGAGATATGCGGATCGGCCCAACCATGCCAGATGATCAGCTTACCGCCCACCGCCGCAAAGGCTGACAGATCGGGATTGGTGGCATCAAACAAAGGATGATGCGCCCGGAGCTCTTCGAACGTCGCCTTGTCGAAATTCAGATTGGCTAGCGTATAGCTGTCGGGTGGATTGGTGGCGAAGATCAGATTGCGCAAGGCATCCAGCGCAATCTGCTTACTGAAAATCGACGAATTATCATCAAACGGTACAAAGACCCCGGCCCAGGCCAGTTCAGAGCCGGGCATCTCCTCGGCGATGGTTAGACGTTCACCGGTCTTGGGATCACGTGGGCCTTGATAAAATTTGCGCACCGCAGCGACTTCTTCTGCCGACAGACAGCTGGCATCGCCTTTGTTACCGGCATTTTTGCATTGCAGGACAACCGGATCAAAACGGCAAAGCCGTGGATCGGAAATCAAGCCATCCTTTACACCGTCCAGCGCGTCGCATTGCGCCAGCACGGCATTATGGATTAGCGGCAGACGCGCCGCCGTTATGACCGGCTTACCATCAGTACCGGTATTCGACGTCGCCAGCCAGCCATGATGCAGCGAATTCTGGATCTGAAAATTCAACGCCGCCGCCCCGGCAATGATGCCATTGAAATCCTGCGGATAGCGTTGCGCTTCGACCAGCGCTTCACGGCCACCATCGGAACAACCGCTGAAATAGGCGTAGCGTTCATTGCGCCCGTAAAAGGCCCGGATCAGCGCCTTGGCCGCCAGCGCCGTGATATGCTGACCACGATAGGCGAAATCGGCCCGCTTCTGCAGGTCACGGGCAAAGCTGCCACTCTGGCCTTGATGCCCCATATCGGTGGCAGCAATCACAAAGCCACCGCTGCTGAGTGGTACGCAGCCCTCCGCCGCACCGACCATATCCGTAATCCTGCCGCACAAGCCACCACAACCAACCTGTAAATAGCGCTGGGTCCAGCTTTTGAGCGGCAGATAGACCTTGAAGCCAACCGAGGGAGCCAACATGCCTTCAACCGCGCACACCGCCACGCCCTGACGGGTTATTTCGCTGGCGCTGGTGACTTTGCTGCCTGCCCCGCCGATGACGGTCAGATCGGTTTTAACCAGATCCGCGCACTGGGTCACCGGAGCCACAATCGCAAGGTCGGCAAGAGTGCCAGCTTCGGGTGTCGTCGCCGCGTGCGCCGGAGCTCCGGCCATCAGGCCAAAGAGCAACACAGTGATAAGCGACATGCCCCACCCTGCCGGAAGGAATGTTGTTTTCATATACATCTCCACGGATTGACGCTTGATAGACCGCGGTTTGAAGCCAGTTTGAGCCGGAGCCCGGTTAAAGCGCCGTCGGCGATAAAGTTAGTGCCGGGCAGCCCTTGCGGCCAACCGCTATATTAAGAAAACGTGCCGGAATTTCACGGCGAAAGCGCATTGACAATATTTGTGACGGCCTTTTTCCACCCGCACGGCACAACCAGACCGTTTAGTCTGTTTTTATCCGAAAAATTCCGCTAAGGCCTATACTTCTGTAGCACCCCACGGTCAGCCCTTCGGAAAAATACTAGAGACATGGAAAACGCGATCCGTTCGGAAAACACCCGCAAAGCCGTTATCAATGCCGCTTTGACCATCATCGCCCGCGACGGGGCCCGCCGCCTGACACTGGATGCCATCGCACGAGAATGCGGCATCAGCAAAGGGGGCCTGATGCACCAGTTCCATAATAAGGAGGCAGTGCTGAAAGCGCTGCTCGAGCATCAGATTGCGTATTTCGATGCGTTCTCGACACGGTATCGGCAAGAAACCGCCACCAGCCCGGAAGCCAATCTGACAGCCCAGATCGCCACCATGCGCGAGGCGACCGAAAAACCCAATTCCGTGGCCTTTGCCCTGCTAGCCATACTGGCCGAAGAACCCGGCCTTGTAACACCCATCAGCGAAATCAACGCTCAGCAGATTGCGGAGATCAAGGCCGAAGCTGCAGACCCTGATCTTGCCCTGTTGCGTTGGGTTGCCGCCCGCGGGCTGTTGCTGGGAACACTTTTGGGCCTGGATGCCTTTTCGCCAGACGAGCAGGCGCGCTTATTTGACCGCCTGCTCGATTCCTCGCGCTGGACCACGCAGGCCCAGCCGATCAATTCCCCCGCACCTTAAAAGGGCCTTTAACCCTGTTCTGCCCGGTCCGCCGCCGCGGTTAACTATTTTGCTAACACCCAAAATAAAAACCGACCAGGCGGTTTGCAATGTACGTATCTCGTGCTAAATAGAGTCATGCAAAGCTTGGCCGTGGCGCAAAACCATGACGGTAGTGTCGCCGCAGCCCCCCAAAAATGCAGGAGACGTAACATGCGTATGCACACCCTGATCACCCCGGCCATGCTGACCTTTCTCTGCCTGGGCCTGCTGTGCCTGACCCTGACCGGTTGCGGGACCCCGGACCCGAAACTCTACAAAAATCTGGTCGTCTCGGCAGAGCTGGCACCCAACCCACAGGACGAAGGCGGCCGCGTACCCTACCGCTATGCGAGCGCGGTCAGCTGGCACGCCTATGACAAGGTCATGATTGATCCAGTCACCATCTACAGCGGCTATGACCAGCAATTCGGCGATATGGACCCGAAGGACAAGGCCAGCCTTGCCCATTATATGCAGCGTCAGTTCAGTAAAGCCCTCAGCAAGGAGCGCCAGCTGGTGCAAAGCCCGAGCGAAGCCACCCTGCGGGTGAAACTGACCCTGACCGGGGCCGAAACCAATACCCCCGTTGTCACCACCCTAACCCATTTCGATATTGCCGGTGGGCTTTACAATGGCGTGCAGGCAATCCGCGGCCATGAGGGCGCCATGGGCGGGGCCGTGATGTATTCGGTGGAAATCTATGATGCCCAGACCAGCCGCCTGCTCAATGCCTATATCTCAAAGCGCTATCCACGGGCGATGGATATCGGCTCGACCTTCGGCGCGCTGGCAGGTGCCAGAACAGGCATCGAAAAAGGTGCCGAAGCTCTGGCCGAAGAGCTGCGCTAAGCGGTTCGCGCAGTGCCTGTGTATCCGTGCACATCATTGGCCCGTCCCTTCGGGATGGCGCGCTTCTCCCCCTGCCGGCTCTGCTGGCGAGCTCATCCTGGGCCAATGATCGCGGGGGCCTGGGACGGTGGCAGTGCTGCCGCCCCAGACCTTCCCTGCAGGCAGACATACCGGTACAACACAGACATCATCCGTACAGAGAGATTTTCTTGGCCACCGCGCCACTATGACAGGTCTGCCCTGCCATATTTCTACCAAAGCAGTGCACGAGCTTGGTTAAGACGGGCCTCAAATCTGTGCCACATCCGGCACGATCGGGGCTCCACCCAAAAACCATCGTTTCACTGCCGAGAAACCGTGTATAGGTGCCGGTCACGAAACCCTTTTAAAAGCCCACACGCCACCATGCAGCAAGCCCAGACCCACCGTTTTTGTGTCGCCCCCATGATGGATTGGACCGACCGCCACTGCCGCATGCTGCACCGTGCCTTAAGCCGGCACGCCTTGCTCTACACCGAAATGGTTACGGCCGAGGCGGTAATCCGGGGCAACCGCGAACACTTGCTGGGCTTCAGCCCCGCCGAGCATCCGGTGGCAGTGCAACTGGGCGGATCGGAACCTACCCGGCTGGCCGAAGCGGCGAAGATCTGCGAAGATTATGGCTATCGTGAGATCAACCTCAATGTCGGTTGCCCGTCAGACAAAGTGCAATCGGGCCGCTTCGGCGCCTGCCTGATGCAGGAGCCGAAGCTAGTCGCGGATTGTCTGGCGGCCATGGCACGGGCGGTGCAAATTCCCGTCACCCTCAAATGCCGCATCGGTGTTGACGATCAGTCGCCAGATCAGGCCCTGCGCGCCATAATGACGGCCTGCAAAGCGGCCGGCACGCGGATCTTTGTTATTCACGCCCGCAAAGCATGGCTTAAGGGCTTATCGCCGAAGCAAAATCGAGATCGCCCGCCACTGGATTATGCGCTGGTCTATACGATCAAGCGCGAAAACCCAGACTGCACCATCATCATCAATGGCGGCATCGACAGCATTGCCGCCTGCCAGGATCACTTGGAACAGGTCGATGGAGTTATGCTGGGGCGGGCGGCGTATCAGAACCCCGGCCTGCTCGCCGATGTAGACAAGGCGCTTTACGGCGGCGCACCCAACAGTATCGAGGCGGCAGTGGAAGCCTATATGCCTTACGTAGAGGCCAAGCTTGCCGAAGGGGTGCCGCTTAATGCAATCGTGCGCCATATGCTCGGTCTGTTTGCTGAGCGACCCGGCGCGCGCGCATTTCGCCGACATTTAAGTGAAAACGCCACGCGCAAAGGCGCCGACATTTCCGTGCTGCGCACCGCATTGTCGTCGGTCATGCCTTCAATGCGCGCGTAGTTGCATCCACACCAAGCTTTTCAACCAGATAATCGATGAAGACTTTCACCTTGATGGGCAAAAAATCTCGCTTGGGATAAACCGCATAGAGATAAAATCCATTCATTGACCAACCGGGCAATAGCGCGGTCAGTCGGCCACTGGCAATATCCTCACCAACGATATAGTCGGGTTGTACCGTAATCCCCAATCCTGATAATGCTAATTTCCGTAAGACATCACCGTTGCTGGCACGAACCTGCGGCGTGATACGCACTGTGGCATCGCTGCCATTTGCTGCCGTCAGAACCAGATCATCCCCCGAAGCAAGATAGCTGTAGCCGAGGAAATCATGATCCCTCAGCTCTGACGGGGAGGTGGGAATACCATGTCTTTCAAGATACGCCGGGGCGGCGCAAACCATCATCTGCACAGGCACTATTTTGCGCGCGATCAGATTCGTGCTGGGGATCCGGGCCAGACGTACAGCAACATCAAAGCCGTCACCCACCAGATCAACCAACCGATCAGACAAATCGATATTTAGCCGCAACATTGGATAGCGTCTGCGAAAATCCGGCAACACATCGCTTAAAGCGTTGATGCCGAAAGACAGAGGCACGCTGATGTGTAACAAACCAGCAGGTTGTAATGCCTGCTGACCAATTATCGCCTCTGTCTCGGCGATATCGGCCAGAATCTGTTTGGCTCGCTCGTAAAAATCCTGCCCCATCTCGGTCAGCGAAAAGCGGCGCGTTGTGCGCTGCATCAGCCGTGTACCCAGATGCTCTTCCAACGCCGCTATCTGCCGCGTCACCGCTGCCGCGGAACTGCCACGCCGATGTGCAGCGGCGGCAAAGCTGCCCGCCTCCACCACATCGACAAAACCTTCCATTGCCCGCACAAAGTCCATACCGCCCCCAGTATTTCACCTACTGCAACAACCTAAAGCATGCCTGCGATGACCTCACGCACCATGTTATGACGCAGGCGTAACTTTTAAGCGCGAAGGTTCAGTACGATAGCAGCCCTGAACCCCGCGCCCGCCTTGCGACTATGGTTATGCCCGTCCCTGGTTGCGCGCCTTACGTGCTTCATGGCTTAAACATTCGCAATAAGCCGCAAGCCCGAAGAGCACCGCCGAGATAACACTGTAGATACCCACCGCCACCCAATAGCTGGCATAAGGAACGCCGAAATCGACCCACTGACTGATATCGACCAGCGGCCGCAGCCAGATGTAAACAGGCGCAAACCACGGCAGAAAGGTCAGCCCGATGATTGCAAATAAAGCCGTCATTTTGGTTGTATTGGACATTTTGGTCTCCGCTTGTTGTGCGCTTATGAAACCAGATCCCACCATAATTGCAATCTTTGGTGTTATTAACCATTAACGGTGCGTATTACGTGTTATAACACACCTAATCAATTTACACACACTCCCATAACCCAGGGCGGCAAACGCCCCACGTTCTGGCGGCAACGTCATAAAAAAAAGCCTGCCGTACGGCAGGCTTTTTAAAACTGCGAGGATCTAAGCTTTAGCCCAGAAACTTGTGGCTGCGAACCCATGCGGTGAACAGCATGGGCCAGTGTGAAGCCGGATCATTTTCATGTAGGCGCAGTGCAAAACCATGGCCGCCGTGCTCGAAGCCGTGCAGTTCGGCAGGTACCTTTGCCCGGTGCAGCGCGGTATAAAGCCCCACCGCGTTCTCGACAAAGGGCACCACACCATCATCAACCGCATGAGCAATGAAGGTCGGTGGCGTTGCGGTACTAACCCGTTGCTCGCACGAATAGGTTGCAATACGCTCCGCTGACGGATTATTGCCGAGAAGATGATCACGTGAACCGACATGCGTCCCCTCGCCCAGTGTCACCACCGGATACAATAGCGCGGCGAAATCAGGCCGCGTCTCGATATGATCAATCGCGTCAATCGGTTCATACACGGTTTCGGCAAAACGGGTGGCCAGCATGGCCGCAGCATGCCCCCCGGCAGAAAAACCCATGATCCCGATGCGCTTTACATCCAGCCCATAAAGATCTGCCCTAGCACGCACAAGGCGGATGGCGCGCTGGGTATCCTGCAGCGGCACATCCCTTTGTCGCTCCCATCCCTCACCGGGCAACCGGTAGTGCAGCACAAAGCTGGTGATGCCGACAGCGTTGAAGTGTCGTGCAATCTCGTAGCCCTCTTTGTCGAACCACAAACCTTCATACCCACCACCGGGCAGGATCAGCATCGCCGCGCCATTCGCTTTAGGTGGAAAAAACGCTTTGAGGAAAGGCCGATCGACCTGATCCATCACCCGCTCATGTTCGTGCCCGTCGAGCGGACCAAAATCACGGATACGGTTTTTTAGTATTGCCGTGCCGCTACCGGGCGGCTTACCCGGCCATAGATCCAGTTCGACGTCTTCGCCTTGCATCATGCTGTCATCCTTTTTGCGCAACACCCCGCCGGATCAGACCCCGGGGACAAAACCATGCGACTGCGCCCAGCGCACAAACAAATCTGCCCACGCCGCACAGGGTTTGCCCGCCGCCAGACGCAAACCAAAACCATGTCCGCCGGCTTCAAAGGCGTGCATCTCGGCAGGGATATTGACGTCCTGTAAGGCGCGGAACATTGCCGCCCCGTTTTCCCGGGGTGGCACCGCCACATCATCCAGCGCCAGCGTGATAAAGCCGGGCATCATATCATCCCGCACCCGTTTTTCGTAAGAATAGGTAGCGATGGCTTCCGGTGTAGGCTTTTCACCGAGGAGTGCCGTGCGTGAGCCTTCATGGCAGCCCGGCCCCATGGTGATGACCGGATAGACCAGTGCGGCAAAAGCCGGTTTGGCATCCAACTTGTCGGCATTATCGCGTGGCTCGTACACGGTGGCATCAAAACGGGTGGCCAGCGAAGCGGCAACATGCCCGCCGGCGGAAAAGCCCATCACCCCAAGCCGCTCGGGATCAATGCCGTACTGGACAGCCCCGGCACGGATCAACCGCATTGCCCGCTGGACATCCTGCAACGGCACATCGGCGCGCCCGGCAGCACCATCTTTCGTCCAGCCCTCGCCCGGCAGGCGGTAGCGCAGCACAAAGCAGGTCACCCCAACGGCATTTAAAAACCGCGCGGTCTCATAACCTTCCTTGTCGAGCACAACGCGAATGTATCCGCCCCCCGGTGCAATCAGCACCGCCGCACCATTTGGTCTGACCGGGCGGAACACCACCAGATCAGGCTTACCGATCTGATCCATATAGCGATCGTGAAAGGCTGACAGATCGGTGCTGCGCTCGGTAATGCGGTTTTTCAGCCGCACCTTCTTGCCACACGGCGGCGTGCCAGACCACAGCGCCACCGTTTCCACCGGATCGGTTGACAGGCTGCCATCCACCTTGATCGTTTCAGCCCCGGCAGGCAGCATCAATCCAGCCGCCACGCCCAAACTCCACGCCAGTACTTCCCGTCTGTCCATAGCCATATCCCCCATCAGACCTGACGCAAGATCTCGCGGCTACCCAGCCACGCGGTGAACAGCTCCGGCCAGACCGAGACTGGTTTACCCACAGTCTTGCGAATACAAAAGCCATGCCCGCCTTCTTCAAAAATATGCAGTTCCGAAGGGACTTTTGCGCGCTGCAGGGCGATCGACATTGCCACACCATTTTCGATTGGTGGCACAATCGTGTCGTCACCGGCCAGCGCGATAAAGCAGGGCGGTGTTTTTTCGCTCACCTGTTTTTCGCAGGAAGTCGCGGCAATCATGTCAGCCGTCGGATGCGTCCCCAACAGCCGCTCGCGTGAACCGCCATGGGTGCCCACCCCTGTGGTGATGACGGGGTACATCAGACAGGCAAAATCCGGCCGCACCGCCACAGCGTCGGCGGTATCAATGGCGTCATAGACGGTTTCGTCAAAGCGGGTGGCCAGCGAAGCTGCCAGATGCCCCCCAGCGGAAAACCCCATCACGCCGAGCCGGGCTGGATCGATGCCAAAATGGCGGGCGTGATAGCGGATCAGCCGCATAGACCGCATGGCGTCCTGCAATGGAACCACGCGACCATCGCGCCATCCTTCAGATGGCAGGCGATAGCGCAGCACGAAACAGGTGATCCCGGTAGCATTGAAATGACGGGCAATCTGATAGCCCTCGCCATCAAAAGCTTCAAAGGCATAACCGCCCCCCGGCGCAATCAGCAGCGCCACCCCGTTGGGGACCGCCGGGCGGAACACCGCCAGATGCGGCACCGCAATATGGCTAATCAGCCGATCGTGGAAATGATTGGTATTCTCGCTTTTTTCAGCGATCCGTTCGGTTAACGCCTCAAGTCCGTCTGGCGGACTATTCGGTGGCAGCGCTGGCCAAAGCGGTAACAGCTCGGTCGGATCGGGCGGCGTGACATCAAACTCGCCCTCAGGCTTTGCAATATTTTTCGGCTCGGCCGCGGCGGCAAAAGCCCCCGGGCTCAACGCCAGAAGCGCGGCCCCGGTCAAGAGATGACGACGGTTCATATTCTCCCCCCCTTTTTTGACAGCAGCATCCTTGCATTTGCCGCCGGGTGCAAGGATGGTGCTGCACTTTCAGGTGCCACATTTTCGCGAGGCCAAGATGGATATGTCGTCAATAGTGCAAAGCCTGGGGCTGCAGAGTGCGGCAGGGCCGGGTATTCTGGCGCTGGGGCTGATGCTCGCCGCGGCGCTGGCAGGCCTTGCCGCAGGCACACTGGGCATTGGCGGCGGGCTGGTGCTGGTACCGGCACTTTATGTTGTGCTGAGCGATTTTCACGTTCCGGCAGAGATCCGCTTCACTGTGGCGATAGCTACGGCGCTTGCCACCATGACGCCTGCCGCCGTGGCACTGTATTGCCACCATCACCAGCCCGGCACGAGCTGGTGGCCCAGCTGGCGCGTGGTGCCCGCAGCCATCGGCGGTGGGCTTGGCGCCTTCGCCCTTTTGTGGTTACCGCCGCTGGCCGGGGCCGGTCTATTCGCCCTTCTGGCCCTACTGGTGATTGGCCTTTTGGTATTCCTGCGCGATGGCAAGGCCGTGCGCGAAGATCTTGCTGCCGGCTGGTGGATCGGCAGTAGCCTGATCGGCGGGTTTCTCGGCGGTGCGACCGGCATCGGCGCCAGCGCCTATAGCACCCGCCTGTTAACCCGCCTGGGCTTGCGCGACGCCCCCCGCCAAGGGGCCGAATGGGATGGCGCCATCGGCCTGATCGGAGCCGGGGTTCTGGTGCTGATCGGACAGGGCGCGCTCGGCCTGCCGCAGCATTCGCTGGGCTATCTCAATCTGGCGATGGCGGGCGTCATGGCACCGGTGATGTTTCTGGCGGCGCTGTTCGTCGCCCCTCATGCCACCAAGGCACGCAAAAGCGCCCTGGACAAGGTTTTCGCCCTTTTTGTGGTGGTCAGCGTCACCAAAATGCTACTCACGATAGTAAGCTAATCTGTGGTGGCCCCGCGTGGCGAAACCATCTGCCAAGTTGTGGAAACCATGTTTGACCCGAGCAGCTTGACTTTAGCGGGGCTGGCTCCTATGAGCGCAGCGTATCTGGAAAAAAGCCGTCAATCCGGACGGTTTGGGCGCTAAAACGCGCCCGCTTAAGGAGCGCGTTTGAACACTGAACCCGAAACCGGCATTGAGGCCGGCGCGACCGTAGAGATCCCGGCAGAAGCCGCCGCAATCCCGGCCAACGAAACTCAAACTGTTATTGTAGACGATGCCGTGCCGGCAGATTTGACGCCAGGCTTCGACAGCATGGGGCTTTCGCCCAGTCTGCTACAGGCCATTACCGAAGCCGGTTATAAAACACCGACCCCCATTCAAGCCCAGGGCATCCCTTACGCGCTGCAACGGCGCGATCTGATTGGTATCGCCCAGACCGGCACTGGCAAGACTGCGTCGTTTGCGCTGCCGATGATCGAGCTGTTGTCGCGGGGCCGGGCCAAGGCCCGCATGCCGCGCTCGCTGATTTTGGAGCCGACGCGGGAACTGGCCGCCCAGGTCGCCGAAAGCTTCGATCAATACACCAAGTATAACAAGCTCTCGATGGCGCTGCTGATTGGCGGCGTTTCGTTTGAAGAGCAGGACCGCAAGCTTGACCGTGGTGCCGACATTCTGATCGCCACACCGGGACGCCTGATGGACCATTTCGAACGCGGCAAGCTGATGCTAAGCCAGGTGCAGATCCTGGTGGTCGACGAAGCCGACCGCATGCTCGACATGGGCTTCATCCCCGACGTTGAACGCATCTGCAAGCTGATCCCGTTCACGCGTCAGACGCTGTTTTACTCGGCGACCATGCCGACAGAAATCCGCCGACTGACCGAGCAATTCCTGCAGAACCCGGCCCGGATCGAAGTTGCCCGCCCGGCCACCACGGCCTCGAACATCGTTCAGATGCTGGTCGAGGTTCCGGCCAATGACTGGGCCAAACGCGAGGCCTTACGCCGACTGATTATTGAAGCGGGCGAAATCAAGAACGCCATTGTCTTCTGTAACCGCAAGCATGATGTCGATATCGTCGCCCGCTCGCTGAAAAAGCACGGCTTCAACGCCGCACCGCTGCATGGCGATCTTGACCAGTCCCTGCGCACCAAGACGCTGGACTCCTTCCGCTCAGGCGAACTGCAATTGCTCGTCGCCTCGGATGTGGCGGCCCGCGGTCTCGACATTCCCGATGTCAGCCACGTCTTCAATTTCGACGTACCGTTTCATTCTGACGATTACGTCCATCGTATCGGGCGCACCGGTCGCGCCGGTCGCCATGGTGCCGCCTTCATGCTGGTCACCCCGCGCGATAACAAATATGTCGATGACATCGAAAAGCTGACCAAATCCAAACTGGAACGCCGCGTGCTGGAAGGTCTGGCCGAAGCGGTACAGGACCGTCCCGCCCGCCCCGAGCGGGAACGTGGCCGGGGCCGCGAACGTGGTCGTGACCGCGATCGCCAGCACCGCGAATATCCGGTTAAGCCGCACGGCCAGATGGCTGCGATGGAACCGGCCAAGCCCGGCGCTCCGGAACGCCCCAAGGCGCAGGAACGGCAGCCGAAGAAAGAGTGGTCACGCCCCGAACGGGCAGAAGCAGCCCCGGTCACAGCTGTCAAGCAACAGCCCGCCGTTAAACAGCAGGCGAAGGTGCAGGCCGCACCGGTAAAACCCATGCAGAACAAACCAGTTCATAACCGTCCGGAGCAGAACATGCAGGGCAAACCCAAGCAGTCGTATCGCGACTATAACCGCCGCGAGTGGCTGGAACCGGAAAAACCCGATATCAGCCAGCTGCCCGCCTTCCTGCTGCGCCCGGTGCCGCTGCCCAAACTGGTCGAGAAAAAGCCTGCTGAAAAGCCCATCGCCAAGCCGGTGCAAAAGCATGCGGAAAAGCCGGTGGATAAGAAGCCGGTCGAGATCAAGGTGGTGGCCCCGGTTGTGGCGGCCCAACCTGCCCCGGTTCATGCCCAAGCTCCCGAGCCAGTCGTTCAGACCGTGGCACCGGCTATTGTCGAGACCACTATTGTCGAGCCCGCAGCTCAGGCTGTGCCGGCAACCGCCGCCAACGATGCCGCACCGAGCATCGAAGTCGCCGAAACCAAAGTGAAAAAAACGCGCGCCCGTCGCGCCCCACGCAAGAAGACCGTTGAAGTGACAACGGATTCCGCCGGAGCCGAAACAGCTGAGGCCGCCGCGCCGGAAGGCGAAGCCGCCCCGGTCAAGAAGCCCAAAAGACCGAGCCGCCCGCGCAAGAAGGTCGCCGATAAGACCACCGAAGCGGCAACCGACGCACAGGTTGTTACTGCGGCAACAGACGAAGCCTGAAGCCTTTTCAGATTGCAGAATTTTTGCCGGAAAAGCGGAACAATCGTTCCGCTTTTTCTGCTTTCTGCTAACGTTTCTTTACCAAATGGTGCATAAAAGTACGCTTGGTAAACGTAACCGTGCAAAGTGGGTTGGTAGGGTATCAAATGGTGCATCAAAGGGAACTGTCTCTGGCCCAAACCGCGATCACCATGATGGGTCAATATAGCGTCATCCCCGTCCCCGAAAATTACGAGCTGTTTTATTTCTACGCCGCAGGCAGTAATTCGGCCATCATCCGCCGGATCGACGAGGCCATTGCCGCTGGCGAGCCCTTTACCCCGCAAATGCTGCACCGCCTGAGGGAAAACACCCTGGGTGCGGAACGCACCGCCAAAGCGCTCGAAATGTGCAGCACCAATCTGGGTCTGACCATCGACCATGTCATGGGCCGCTTAAGTGATGCCGGTAAGGATGCCGGCGAATTTGGCAAGACCCTGTCGGACGCCACCGGCGGGCTGGCCGCCGCCCCATCGCCCGCCGTATTGCATGAGCTGATCGAGGGGCTGATCGGTGCCACCCGTAGTATGGAAGCGCGGACCAAGGATCTTGAAGGCGAGTTGCAACATTCCGCCCGCCAGATTACCGACCTCAGAGCGCAGCTGGCCACTGTGCGCAAGGAATCCGGCACTGACGCGCTGACCGGCATTGCCAACCGAAAAACCTTTGACCGCGAGCTGGATAACGCTCTCAAGGATATGCGCGAAGGCGCCGAACCGATGGCGCTTCTGATGTGCGACATCGATTTCTTCAAGAAGTTCAATGACAACTGGGGGCATCAGACCGGCGATCAGGTGCTGCGGCTGGTGGCGGCGAGCATTTCGGAAAACATCAAGGGCCGCGACACCGCCGCCCGCTATGGCGGCGAGGAATTCGCCATCATCCTGCGCCATACCAAAATCGACGACGCTATCAATCTGGCCAACCAGATCCGCGCCAGCATTGAAAAACGTAAACTGGTTAAGAAGTCTACTGGCGATGTGCTGGGCTCGATCACGGTCTCGATTGGCGTCACCGACGCCTTTAACGAAGACAGCAGCGAGGAACTGGTCCAGCGCGCCGATAAATGCCTCTATCGCGCCAAGCAAACCGGCCGTAACCGGGTGATCGGACAGCATGGCAGGGACTAACATTGCACATTTTTTGTGCTGCCCAAAAAAATAACATTTCAGTGACTTGCATCAGACGGGGCATTGACGGCTAATCTTCCCCTAACACAACCGACCGGAACGGTTCCGGTGCGGATTTCTATGGAGTCTGACGCATGCGCAAGGGTCTGATCGCCCTGACCGTCCTGTTATGCGCGGGCTGTGCGGCCACCGTGCCACCGCCCGCCGCCCCCACACCAGCCAAACCAAAGCCCGAGCTGGGCAGCTGGGGTGTTGATCTTTCAGGTATGGACACCTCTGTTAAGCCCGGTGACAACTTCTTCAGCTACGTCAACGGCAACTGGTTCAAGACGGCAGAGATTCCCGCCGATCGTTCCAGCACGGGATCGTTCCAGACCTTGGCGATCTTAAGCGAAAAGCGCATGCGCGCCATCATGGACGAGCTGAAAGCCAAACCGGCTGACCAGCTTTCACCCGATGAACGCAAAATGGCCGACTTCTTCGCCGCTTATACCGACCGCGCCCAGATTGACGCGCAAGGCCTGTCCCCGGTCAAAGCCGACCTCGACTATCTGGCTGGCCTCAAGACCAAAACCGATATCGCCAAGACGATGGGTTCTGAACGGCTGGGTACCGAAAGCCTGTTCGGTCTCTATATCGGTGTCGATGACAAGCATCCCGAACGCTATTCGGTAAACCTATCGCAATCTGGTCTGGGCATGCCCGACCGTGATTTCTATCTGTCGGACGACAAAAACCTGGCGACCTCGCGCCTGGCCTATAAGAAGTATCTCACCGAGATGCTGACGCTGGCCGGCTACAAGGACGCCGGTGCACGCGCCGCCAAAATCTATACTTTGGAAGAGCAGATCGCCAAGGTGCATTGGGCCCGTGCCGATCGCCGTGACCCCGATAAAACCTATAACGCGATGACCGTCAGCGCCCTGAAGAAGCTGGCGCCTAGCTTTGAATGGGATGCGTTCCTGACCGAAGCCGGAATTGCGCTGACCAGCCCCAAGGGCGAACGCACAGTGATCGTGGCTGAAAAGTCCGCCTTCCCCAAGCTGGCACAGATTTTTGCCAAGACCCCGGTTGCGGTATGGCGCGATTATCTGACGGTGCATTATCTGCACGCTTATGCCGCCGCGTTGCCGGAGAAATTTGACGATACCGATTTTGCTTTCTATGGCACGGTATTGCGTGGCAGCACCAAGCAGCTCGACCGTGAAACCCGTGGGGTCCATCTGATCGATGGTTCGATGGGCGAAGCGCTGGGCAAGATCTATGTCGCCAAATATTTCCCGCCCGAAGCCAAAGCCAAGGCGCAGGAACTGGTAGCCAATCTTCTGAAGGCCTATGACGCCGACATCCGGACCCTTGCGTGGATGAGCGACGCCACCAAGGCAAAGGCGCTGGAAAAACTGCACGCCTTTACGCCGAAGATCGGTTATCCCGACACATGGCGCGATTACAGCGCGCTGCAGATCAGCCGCACCGATCTGATCGGCGACATTCAGCGCAGCAACGAATTTGACTGGAACCGCAACGTCTCGCGTCTGGACCAGCCGGTCGACAAGACCGAATGGGGCATGACACCGCCGACCATCAATGCCTATTACAATCCGGTATTTAACGAGATCGTGTTCCCGGCCGCGATCCTGCAGCCGCCGTTCTTCGATCCCAATGCAGACGATGCGGTTAACTATGGCGGCATCGGTGCGGTGATCGGTCATGAAATCAGCCACGGCTTTGACGATCAGGGTGCCAAATACACCGGTGCCGGCGTGCTGGAATCGTGGTGGACGCCGGAAGACTCGAAGAACTTCACCCAGCGTACCGATATGGTGGTGAAGCAGTATTCGGCGTTTGAACCGGTTACTGGTCTGCACATCGACGGCAAGAACACGCTGGGCGAAAACATCGCCGACAATGCTGGCCTGACCATTGCCGACAAAGCTTATAAACTGTCGCTGGCGGGTAAGCCTGCGCCGGTGGTCGACGGCTTTACCGGCGAACAGCGCTTCCTGCTCGGCTTTGGCCAAATCTGGCGTTCTAAGTATCGCGAAAGTGCCAAACGTACCCAGGTGCTGACCGATCCGCATTCGGCGGCAGAGTTCCGCGTCATCGGTGCCACGCGCAATCTTGATGACTGGTACGAAGCCTTTGGCGTCAAAGCAGGCGACAAATATTATCTGCCACCGGAAGAACGTGCAAAACTCTGGTAAGAGCTAGAATGAACACTCTGAAGAAATATGTTGGCGCGCCCCTCGTGGGCGCGCTTGCGCTTCTGGGCCTTGGGGGCCAGGGCGCATTCGCAGCCGGGAACGAACCCACCGTCAAACCGTGGGGCGTTGAACTCGGCTATATCGATAACAGCATCAAACCCGGTGCGGACTTTTTCGCCCATGCCAATAACGGCTGGCTGAAATCTGACAAGATTCCGGCCGACCGCTCCTACTCCGGCGTCAATCTGGAGCTTGATCTTGGTAACGAAGCCAAGCTCAAAAGCATTCTGCAGGCACTGATCGAGAAGAAAAATCCTACTGCAGAAGAACGCAAACTGCGTGATCTGTATGTCGGCTATCTTGATACCAAGACAATAGATGCCGCTGGGTTAAAACCCATTGCCGCCAACCTGAAGCGCATTGCCGCAGCCAAAACCCACGAGCAGATCGCTGCATTGATTGCCGAACCCGGTATGCCGCTGGATGGTCCCTTTGGTCTGTACATCGGCACGGATAACAAGCACCCCGACAGTTATTCAGTGAACCTGTCCCAGGCAGGTCTCGGGCTTGCTGACCGTGATTATTATTTGCGCGACGATAGAGAATTCGTCGAGATCCGCGCCGCCTATAAGGTCTATCTGGCTAAGATGCTGACACTGGCCGGTATCAAGCAGGCCGACGCTAAAGCCGATGCCATCTTAAAGCTTGAAACCGAAATTGCGCGTGAGAGCTGGGCGGCGGACGAACGGCGCGACGATGACCGCACCTATAACCCGATGCCGCTCTCAGCACTGAAAAGCTTTGCCCCGGACTTTCCGTGGGCGGCCTATTTCGCCGCCAGCCGCATCCCGCTCAAAAAGGGTGCCGCCGAACGCACCGTTATTGTAGCGGAAAAATCTGCCTTCCCGAAACTGGCTAAGGTGTTCGCCGCAACACCGGTTGCGGTGTGGCGCGATTACTTAAGCGTGCGCCTGCTGCAGGGCTACGCGGCCTATCTGCCGTCTGCGATCGATCAGACCGTATTCGATTTCTATGGCAAGGTCATTCAGGGCAAAACCGCTCAGCTGCCGCGGGAAACCCGTGCCATGGCAATGGTCGACGGGGCGATGGGCGAAGCGCTCGGCAAGCTTTATGTTGCGCAGTACTTCCCGCCGGACGCCAAGGTCAAGGCTAAAGCGCTGGTCGACAATCTGCTCAAAGCCTATGCGGCAGACATTAAAACGCTCGACTGGATGAGCCCGCAAACCCGTGCCAAGGCGCTGGATAAACTCGGGGCCTTCACACCCAAGATCGGCTATCCCGATGTGTGGCGGGATTACAGCGCACTCGACATTCACCCAGGCGATCTGGTTGGCAACACACGTCGTGTCAGCCAGTTCGAATGGAACCGTGAACTGGCTCGCCTCGACAAGCCGGTCGACCGCGCAGAATGGGGCATGACGCCGCCGACCAATAATGCCTACTACAACCCGACTATGAACGAGATTGTCTTCCCCGCAGGCATTCTACAGCCGCCCTATTTTGATCCGGCGGCGGATGATGCGGTGAACTATGGCGAGATCGGTGCCACCATTGGCCACGAAATCAGTCATGGTTTCGACGATCAGGGTAGCAAATATGACGGTGCTGGCGTGATGCGCGACTGGTGGACGACAGAAGATCGCAAGAACTTCGGCGCTCGCACCACCGCGCTGGCCAAGCAATATGATGCATACGAACCTCTGCCCGGCATTCACATCAACGGTAAGTTGACGCTGGGTGAAAACATCGCCGATCTGGCCGGGCTGGTGATTGCCTATCAGGCCTATCATATTGCGCTGGGCGGAAAACCCGCACCGGTGCTGAATGGTCTGACCGGCGATCAGCGTTTCTACATCGCCTATGCCCAAAGCTGGCGGGAACAGTGGCGCGATGGCCGCCTGCGCCAGTCGCTGCTGTCGAACCCGCACAGCCCATCGAAATACCGCGTCAACGCCGTCGTGCGCAACGATGACGCCTGGTATAAGGCGTTCGATATCAAAGCGGACGATGCGCTGTATCTGCCACCCGATCAGCGCGTCAAACTGTGGTAAAAGAAAAAGGCGGCCAATGGCCGCCTTTTTTTATTGCATCAGAGAACAGCCTTTAGCAATGGAATACGCCGCAATACAAAGTGGCTTAAAGCCAGCGTGATAAGAACAGCCAGCACCGCTGTGATAGCGAACGCCACCAGGCCACCAAGCCCCGTCGGTTCAAGGATCAGCGAAAGACTGACCAGAACCGGGGCGTGAAACATGTAGATGGCAAAGCTGTTATCGGCCAGCAGGCGCGAAACCGAACCGCCGGTGTAGATCCGCTGCCGGAAGAACACGATCAACCCGGCGCAGACACAAACCGCAAAGATCTGTTCCCACAGACTGATGGCAAGGCTTTGCCAGGTCAGACCACCGTTATACGCTGCCATAGCACCGGCAAAGGCACCGCCGCCAAAAATCAATACCAGCCACACGATGGGGCTAAGCATCAGCGCCCATTTGAGCAATGCCCCGCCACGGGCAGCCGGGAAAGTTTTCAGCCAGCCGCCACGGAATGCCAGAATTCCGACGATAAACAAAACCACATACTGACTGAAATATCCGAACTGCATATTGTGCCAGTTGGTACCGAGCGGGAACTTCAGACGCACGACAAAGCTTAAAAGCCCTATCAGAGCGCCGGTGATAAGAATGACCAGAACAGACGGGGCTTTCGGCGCACAATGACACCGGGGTAAAACATGCCGCGCCAGCGCGTAAAGAACCGAAAAAACAAACAGCACCACCACGAACCACATCGGCCCGGTACCATCAGCAAAATCGCCATGCACGATATAATAGCGATAAGAGGCGATAAAACTTTCATGGTGCCAGTGCAGCAGAAAATGGCCCATCATGTCGTGGATCAGAAAAACATAGATCAGCGCCGGGACCATCAGACGCAAAAAGCGATCGCCAAGAAATCGCCCAAAGCCCTTGCGATCATAGGCACCGGGGGTGAAGTATCCGGCGAGCAGAAACAGCAGCCCCATGAAGAAGGCCTGCAGATGAGACTGAAACAGACCAAAGATCAGTTTCTCGATCATCCCCGGTTCGGTCGGTGCATTGTAATACCAACTGCCGAAATGGCTGTAAGTGACGGCGGCATGCATCGCCACCACCAGAAATATCAGTGTCGAGCGCACATTATCGATATAGCTTAAGCGTGGCATGGCCAACTTCCTTAAAATGGGCTCCATTAAAACGGGATGTCCATAGTGTTACGCCAAACCAACTTCCGTTTTCCAGCATACTTGCTAACAATGTATCGGCCATTCCATCAACGGCCGACCGCGAGCCCCGCCATGCGCCCAGTTTTTATTGCTTTTGCACTTTTAGCCTGCCTTGGTACGGGCTGGGCGGACGAGCACCCCGAACGCGAATTCACCGAATGTGCAGACTGTTCGGTCATGGTGGCGATACCGGCAGGCAGCTTTGCCATGGGCAGCCCGGCATCGGAACCCGGTCGGTTTGACAATGAAGGCCCCCAGCACAAGGTAACAGTTAAGGCCTTTGCGCTGGCCAAATACCCGGTGACTGTGGAGCAGTATCTGAAATTCTTACAGGAAACCGGCTACCACCCCGCCCCCTGCAACGGCTTGCTCAACATGGGCTGGAAACCGGACCCCGGGGCAGAGCCCTATGCACCGTTTCTGGTACTGCCGCGGCGCTGGCCCGCCATGTGCCTCGACTGGAAAGACGCTCATGCCTATATCACGTGGCTCAACGGCAAACTGAAGTCCGCCCGCCCGGGGGTAAAAAACCTCTACCGGCTGCCAAGTGAGGCCGAATGGGAATATGCCGCGCGCGCCGCTACCAACACCGCCCGCTGGTGGGGTGAAGCGCTTGGAAAGAACAAGGCCAACTGCAATGGCTGCGGTAGCCCGTGGGATAATCAGGAACTCGCCGATGTCGATGCCTTCGCCGCCAATGGCTTCGGACTCTATGGTATGCTTGGCAATGTCTGGCAGTGGACGGAAGATTGTTGGCACAAATCCTATGTCGCCGCCCCCACCAATGGCGCGGTCTGGGACGACAAGGCAGGGGGCACGCCCTGCCCGCGTCACGTCTTGCGCGGTGGGGCATGGGATAACCTGCCGGTCTTCGTACGCAGCGCCGCCCGGGTCCCCGGCAGCGCCGATGGCGGCGAATATGATTATTCCACCCTGGCCGGATTCCGGCTGGCCAGGAGCCTGCCATAAAAAGCCCCTTCAGTGCTGAGCGTCGCGTGGATTCAGGTCGATGGTGAAGTGCATTTCTGCCGGATACTCGCCCGAGGGCAGCAGCAGTGGGGACGCCAGCACAGCTGCATTACGCGCCGAAATCGCAATATCGCGATAGAGCAACCCGGCATCAGAGGAGCCATCCGCAGGCCCGCCGATGACTTCGGCCTGGGTAATCGCACCGCTGCGCTTCATCGTCACTTTTAAGTGCACAATCAGGGTACGCCCGCCGAGCTTGGCCAGATTGAGGCTCCAGCGCCTGAGGATCTGAGAGCGGACATAATCGCGAATGCTGTAAGAGAATCCGCCACTTCCCGCGCCCTGACTTTCTTCCGCCGTGCCGG
Source organism: Micropepsis pineolensis (assembly GCF_055392125.1). Taxonomy (NCBI): domain Bacteria; kingdom Pseudomonadati; phylum Pseudomonadota; class Alphaproteobacteria; order Micropepsales; family Micropepsaceae; genus Micropepsis; species Micropepsis pineolensis. The sequence continues at coordinate 729,078 of NZ_AP042408.1, read as the reverse complement.
TGCCGTTATCGAGCGGTACATTCTGATTGGGCTGTTTAAGCCGCGCCAGCGCCTTGAGCCTGGCATCCAGTGCATCTTCCGGCGTGCGGATACCCTGTGGCGAGATCGCATGGTTGGTTGGGCTGGCGGCTTCCGCCTTGGGCGTGTGAGGGGCGGCCAGCCGGGCCGGCCCGGCCGGACCTGCTGGGGCGCTGGTATTCTGACCCAGCAGCACCAGATCAACCGGCACAAAGGGCGGTGACGGCCAAAGTCTGGTCGGGTGACGCACCATCACCACCAACAGCACAAACAGCAGCAGTCCATGCAGCACAAGCGATCCGACGGCGCCAAAGCGCATCTCGCCCCGTATCGACAGGCTGTGGCAATCGCGATCCATTGTCCGGCTCAACTGGTTAAGCCAGTGCACTATCGGCCAGCAGGACCGCAGGCGTCAAAACATATTGAGGGCGACGCGGGCCTCATCGCTCATCCGTTCAGGTGTCCAGGGCGGATCGAAGGTCATGTTCACCGTCACCTCGCCAACGCCATCGACCATCTTTACCGCGTTTTCGACCATGATCGGCATTTCACCGGCCACCGGGCAGCCCGGTGCGGTCAGCGTCATATCGACGATGATGTCACGGGTTTCGGAAATATCGATGAGATAGATCAGGCCCAACTCGTAGATATCAACCGGGATTTCCGGATCATAAACGGTTTTCAGCGACGCGATGACGGCGTTGGTAAAAGCCTCGTCCACGGCGGAGCTGACGGCAGCCTGAACTTGGCCCAGTTCGCCCTCACCTACATCTTCGCCCGCAGTTGGCACTGACGGGGCTGCCACATCCGTGGTCGGCAGCTCGGCCGGTTCACGCGGCACAAAATTATCTGTCGCCTGCACCGAAGAATCTGACGACGTGGAATCCGACGAGGTGGAAGCCATCGTACTGAAAGTTTGTTCGCTCATTTAGCCACCCTTTCCGTCCAGGGCTGATTTCATCGTGTGCCAGGCCAGCGTGGCGCATTTGACCCGCATGGGAAAGGCCGACACGCCCGCCATGACCGCCAGGGTTTCTTCATCATCCTCGGACAACCCTGCAGCACCTTCACCCTTAACCATATGGACAAAACTTTCCATCAGGGTTTCGGCTTCGGCAACCGTACGGCCCATCACCATATCGGTCATCAGCGAGGCCGAAGCCTGAGAGATGGCGCAGCCCTTACCCTCGAAGGAAATGCCGGAGATTTTTCCAGCTTCATCGACCTTGAGATAGATTTTTACCTTATCGCCGCACAAGGGGTTGAAGCCTTCACAGGAATGGGTGGCATCGTCCAGCGCGCCGAAATGCCGTGGATGGCGCGAATGGTCGAGAATGGTTTCCTGATAAAGCTCCCGCAAACCTTCATCCATTATCCAAACAACTCCTTGGCTTTGTGCAAGGACGCAACGAAACGCTCGACATCCTGCCGTGTATTGTAAAGCGCAAAGGAGGCCCGCGTCGTCGAGGCCACCCCAAAGCGCGCCATCAAAGGCTGGGCGCAATGATGCCCGGCACGCACCGCCACCCCTTCGCGGTCAAGAATGGTGGCCATGTCGTGGGCGTGGATACCATCGGCTTCAAAGGCGATCAGCGCACCTTTACCCGGTGCCGTGCCGATCACCCGCACCCATTTTAATTCATCCAGCAGCGTCATCGCATAGCTGAGCAATTCGCCTTCATACGCCTTGAGCGCCACCCGGTCGAAACCGGACAGATATTCCAACGCCACGCCCAGACCGTGGGCTTCCAGGATCGGTGGCGTCCCGGCTTCAAACCGCGCCGGTGCGTCGGCATAGGTGATGCGATCCTGTGTGACCTCGCCGATCATTTCACCGCCACCCTCGAACGGACGCATGGCTGCGAGAAATTTTTCCTTGGCATAAAGCGCGCCGATACCGGTGGGGCCATAAAGCTTGTGCCCGGTGATGGCATAGAAATCGACATCCATGTCCTGCACATCGACCACTTCATGCACGGCGGCCTGACTACCATCGGCCAGCACCGGAACACCATGGGCATGGGCGCGCGCCACGATCGCTTTGAGCGGTGTTACCGTGCCCAGCACATTCGACATATGGCTGATGGCGACCAGCTTGGTTTTCGGACCAATTGCCGCTTCCACCGCATCGGCACTGAGCGAGCCATCATCGGCCACATCAACCCATTTGAGCACCGCGCCATTGCGTTCGCGCAGGAAATGCCACGGCACGATATTGGAATGGTGCTCCATCACCGACAGCACAATCTCGTCACCGGGCTGAATGCGCGGCGCAAGATAGGAGTAGCTCACCAGATTGATCGCCTGGGTGCTGCCTTTGGTGAAAATGATTTCACTGTCGCGTTTGGCATTGAGGAAACGCCGTACCCGCTCACGTGCGGTTTCATAGGCTGCCGTCGAGGTCGCCGATAGATAATGCACACCGCGATGCACGTTGGAATAACCGGTGGTGGCCAGTTCCTGCATGGCGTCCAGCACAACGCGTGGCTTCTGCGCCGACGCACCGTTATCGAGATAGGTCAGCGGCCCGCCGTAAACCGGGTGGCTGAGAATGGGGAAATCATCAATCGGGGGAACAAATGCTGTCACGCTACTGTCTCCATCGCCCGCGGCAGGGCCGCTTCGACTGCCTGTTCAATATCGGCCCGCACCCTGTCGTTGGCAATCGGTTCGACGGCTTCGGCCAGAAAGGCACGGATCAGCATATCCCGCGCCTCGGTTTCGCTGAGCCCCCGACTGCGTAAGTAGAACAGCGCATCAGCATCAAGATCACCGATCGCCGCGCCATGGGCACATTTGACATCATCGGCAAAAATCAGCAATTCCGGCTTCAAATCCGCCTCGGCCCGATCGGACAGTAAAATGGCCCGTGCGGTCTGCCGGCTGTCGGTGCCATCAGCACCTTTTTGTACGCTGATGCGGCCCTGATAGACCGCGCGCGCCTTGCCCCCGGCGATATATTTAAACAGCTGATTGCTGCGGCCGGCGGCTTTATGCTCGATATGGGTGGTGACATCGGCATGATCGCTGCCACCCAGCACCGAGACGCCGGAAATATTGACTTCCGCTTCGGGCTCGTCCAGCAGCACATGCACATCGGTGCGCGAAGCCTTGGCACCGAAATTGGCATAATGGCCGGTAAAACGCGCCCCACGCTTTAGCAGCACCTCGACATTTTCGTAGGTCACTGCCTTGGGGGCCGGCTCATTCAAGCGCCAGTGAGCGATTTCTGCGCCGGGACAGGCTAGAAATTCGATCCCGACATTGCGCAGCGACACCGTATCCCCCAACGCAGTTTCTGCCAGATGCAAACTGGCATCGGTTTCAACCAGCACCAAGGCGCGTAAGGCACCATCCCCGGAAATCTGTACACTGACGGTACCGGCACGCACCCCGGCCGCCACCCGCAAGGCAAAGCCAGCGCGGATAAAACCCAGTGACGCCTTGGCCAGCGCCGAATCTGCACCCAGCACACCAAAATGATGCGCCACCCAATCGGGCACCGGATCATGGGCCAGATCAAACAGTTCAACACCATCGGGCAAATCGCCAATCTGCCAGCTTGCCGGGGCCGCAGCCTTAACCACTTCCGGCGTCAGAATGCGTTTGAGATCGGTATATTTCCAGTCTTCGACACGACGGTGCGGCAGCCCTTGGGCATCAAAACCTTCAACCGCAGCGGCGCGCCGCTCGCCCACCGTCGTTACCGTACTCATGCCACACCTTTAAGCACGTCGGCATAACCGGTATCTTCCAGCTCCTTGGCCAGTTCCGGCCCGCCATGCTTGACGATGCGCCCCTTGGCCAGCACATGCACATGGGTCGGCACAATGTAATCCAGGAGGCGCTGATAATGGGTGATGACCAGCGTGCTGCGATCCGGTCCGCGCTGGGCGTTGACGCCTTCGGCCAACATTTTCAGTGCATCAATATCAAGGCCCGAATCAAGTTCGTCGAGAATGGCGAATTTCGGTTCAAGCAGCGCCATTTGCAACACTTCAATGCGCTTCTTTTCACCGCCCGAGAAACCGACATTCAGCGCCCGCTTCAGCATATCTTCCGGGACATTGAGCGCCTTGGCATGTTTGCGCACCAGCCTGAGCGTCGACAATGCATCAAGCTCGCTATCACCACGGGCGCGGCGCTGGGCATTCAGTGCGGCTTTCAGAAAGGTCATGGTGGTGACGCCCGGAATCTCGACCGGCATCTGCATCGCCAGGAACAAACCGGCAGCGGCACGCTCCTCGGTCTTCATTGCCAGCAGATCGTGACCGTTATAAGTGATCGATCCTTCGGTAACCTCGTAGCCCGCCCGCCCGGTCAGCACATAGGACAGCGTCGATTTACCCGAACCGTTCGGCCCCATGATGGCATGGACTTCACCGTCGCCGATTTCCAGCGTCAGCCCGTTGAGGATTTCCTTGCCGTCTACGGTGGCATGCACGTTTTCGATCTTAAGCATTATCCCACACTACCTTCCAGGCTGATGCCAACCAGTTTCTGCGCCTCGACGGCGAATTCCATCGGCAATTGCTGCAGCACTTCCTTGCAGAAGCCATTGACGATCAGGGCAACGGCTTCATCTTGCGAGATGCCGCGCTGCAGGCAATAGAACAATTGGTCTTCGGCGATTTTAGACGTCGTCGCTTCATGTTCAATCCGCGCAGTCGGATTGCGATTTTCAATATAGGGCACGGTGTGCGCGCCACATTCCTTGCCGATCAGCAGCGAGTCACACTGGGTATAGTTGCGCGCCTTGTCTGCCTTGGGGTGAATACTGACCAGACCGCGATAGGTGTTTTGCGACCGCCCGGCACTGATTCCCTTGGAGATGATGCGCGAGCGCGAATTCTTGCCCAGATGGATCATCTTGGTGCCGGTATCGGCCTGCTGGCAATTATTGGTCACCGCAACCGAGAAGAACTCGCCCACCGTATCATCGCCGCGCAGGATACAGCTGGGATATTTCCAGGTAATGGCCGAGCCGGTTTCAACCTGTGTCCACGAAATTTTGGAACGATCACCCCGGCAGTCGCCGCGCTTGGTGACGAAGTTGTAAATACCGCCCTTGCCGTTCTCGTCGCCGGGATACCAGTTCTGCACAGTGGAATATTTGATTTCGGCATCAGCCAGCGCAATGAGCTCGACCACCGCGGCGTGCAACTGATTTTCATCGCGCATCGGCGCGGTGCAGCCTTCGAGATAGGAGACGTAGGACGCCTCCTCGGCAATAATCAGTGTACGTTCAAACTGACCGGATTTGGAGGCGTTGATCCGAAAGTATGTCGACAGCTCCATCGGACAGCGTACGCCCTTGGGGATGTAGACAAACGAGCCATCGGAAAACACCGCCGCATTCAGCGCCGAGAAGAAATTATCCCCCACCGGCACGACAGAGCCGAGATATTTTTTTACCAGATCGGGATAGTCACGAATCGCCTCGGAGATCGGGCAGAAGATCACCCCGGATTTTTTCAGCGTCTCTTTAAAGGTGGTGGCGACCGAAACCGAATCGAACACCGCATCAACGGCCACGCCAGCCAGCGCCATTTGCTCCGACAGCGGGATACCGAGCTTGTTGTAGGTCTCGATCAGCTTGGGGTCGACCTCGTCCATACTGCCGAGCTTTTCGATGACCTTGGGCGCAGCGAAATAGGTCGAATCCTGATAATCAATCGGCGGATAGTGCACGCGGGCCCAATTGGGTTCCTTCATCTCGCGCCACTTACGAAAGGCCGCCAGACGCCACTCAAGCATCCATTCCGGCTCACGCTTCTTCATCGAGATGAAACGCACCGTATCTTCGTTCAAACCATTTGGTGCGGTTTCGGTGTCGATATCCGTCACAAAACCGTATTTGTACTTTTCGTTTAAACCGGCCAGATCGTTTACATCGGCCACAGCCTGATCATCCGTCATATCTGCCTCATGCAGCAGCGCGCCCGGGCAAAGCCCGTACGCGCTGCCAGAAACTGGAAAGTCCCGCTAAGGCCGCTTCGCCATCCGCGGGGCGGGAATTCCAGCCAAAGCTTATCCGCAGCACACATCGTGCCAAATCTTCCGGAACACCCATCGCCGTCAAAACATGCGAGGTTTTTACCTTGCCCGAGGAGCACGCCGCCCCGCGCGACAGGCAAACACCGTCTAAATCCAGCGCCATCAACGCATTTTCGGCCGCCATACCCGGTACGGCGAACAAACAGGTATTCCACAGCCGCGGAACAGTTTCGGAGAAAATCACCACTTCGGAACATGCCGCACGTAGGGCCTGTTCAAAATCATCCCGCACTGTGATGTTTGCGACATTGGCCCATTCAGCTGCCGCCAGACGCGCTGCCGCACCGAATCCAGCCAGTGCGACTAGATTTTCGCTGCCTGCGCGGCGCGACATTTCCTGACCACCACCACGAATAAGTGGGGCAAAGGGCACATCCTTGCCCAGCACCAGCGCACCGGTCCCCATCGGTCCGCCAATCTTATGACCACCGACGGTGAGATAATCGACCGACGGCAGCGCCATCTTGCCGACCGCCGCCACCGCATCCGAGAAGATCAGCCCGCCAGCGTCGTGCGCCATGCGGGCCGCATCGGTCACGGGCTGAAGCGCGCCGGTTTCATTGTTGGCAGTCATCAGCGCCACCAGCGCCCGCCCACCTGTGGATAACAGACTGCGCAAAGCCTCCAGATCGGCCACACCATCGCGGGTTACCGGCAGGATTTGAAGACCGATACCGTGCTTTTCGGCCACCAATGCCGCATTAGCGCGCACCGCATCATGCTCGATGGCGGAAACAATCAGCCTTGTGATTGACGAATCAGCCAGCACCGCACCCCACAGAACCAGTGCATCGGCCTCCGTTCCGCCCGCGGTAAAAATCACCTCGGCGGGGTTGGCCCCGACCAGGGCCGCCACATCAGCGCGGGCGGCTTCCAGCACGGCGCGTGCCTCACGCCCGGCGCGATGCACCGAAGACGGGTTACCGGCCAGCTCGCAGGCGGCTGCCATGGCCCGCTTAGCCTCGGGCCGGAGCGGCGAGGCAGCGTTGTGATCCAGATAAATCATAAGACGCCAGCCTGTCAGGCCGCGATGCTATCGGACGGAACCTCCGTCTCCTCGCCGGCCGCTTCGGAACGCATGAGCTTCTTCTCAACCACATCGGCCAGGGTGACACCGGACAGATATTTGTGAATCTGATAGCCAAGCTCTTCCCACAGATCGTGGGTGATGCAGCGCCCACCGCTCATGCTGCAGCCTTTGGCGCTGCCCAGCTTGCAACGGGTCGCTTCGATCGGCTCGTCTACCGCCACGATAATGTCGGAAACCCGAATATCGGTACCGGGCCGGCTCAAACGATACCCGCCGCCGGGGCCGCGCACGCTCGATACCAGACCGCCGCGCCGCAATTTGGCGAAGAGCTGTTCGAGGTAGGACAGGGAAATTTCTTGCCGCTCGGCGATATCTGCCAGCGAAACGGGACGCAGCGCCGCTTCATGCGAGGCCAGATCCGCCATCGCCATGACTGCATACCGCCCTTTGGTACTCAATCTCATCTGCTTCTCCTTGCGCCGCAAGCGTTTTACTTGCCTTTTAGGGGGCCGCTTGGTGTAGATATACCGACGCCATCCATTTTGCGGTGGTCCAGTAGGATATAGGTTTACCAAGTGAGCAGGTCAAGTATTCTTGAGGGCACAGGCCGCAGAATTATGACAACGGCTTGTTTTCCTGGGGATTTGTTCCACAATAGCGGCAGTAGTGCCGGGCCAAAATGCCTGGGCTCTGCTTGGTTTTGGTCACGCACCGCCGTTAAGACCTGTAACGCTACACGATAAGGCCGCTGGCCCAAAACACAAGCAGGCAAAGCGCCAGCCGGCAACCGGGAATATATCGCCTAAATCTAATACACCGCAGACAGTAGAAATTTCGCTCACCAGTTCGAAGGATCTTCGCAGCATGCCAGACATCGTCCTTCCCGGACCCGCCGGCCGGATTGAAACCCGCTATCTCAAACAGAAAGCCCCCGGCGCGCCGATGGCGCTGATCCTGCATTCGCATCCGCAGTTCGGCGGCAATATGAATAACCCGCTGGTCTATGACCTGTTTCACATGTTCCATGGCATGGGCTGCACCACGGTGCGCTTTAATTTCCGTGGCGTCGGTCGCAGCCAGGGCTCCTTCGATGCCGGCGCAGGCGAGCTGTCGGACGCCGCCGCCGTACTCGACTGGATGAACACACTCTACCCCAACCCGTCCTTTGTCTGGGTGTGCGGCATTTCCTTCGGGGCCTGGATCGGCATGCAGCTTTTGATGCGCCGGCCCGAAATCACCGGCTTTGTTTCGATTGCGCCGCTGGCCAGCATGTACGACTTTGCCTTCCTGGCACCCTGCCCGGCATCGGGCCTGTTCGTCCATGGCACGCGCGACATGGTGGTGCCGGAACCGGATGTGCAGAAGCTGGTCGACCGCCTGACCCAGCAGAAGGGCATCAAGATCTCGTACGAAAAGATCGAAGGCGCCAACCACTTCTTTGACGGCTACGAATCCGATGTCGTGGACGAGGTCAAGGAATACACCTCCTATCGCATGGCCCACCCGGAAGGGCGGTAGACGTTTATTTACGCCCAGGCGTAGCTTAAGCCTTACGGCCTTGTCCCCAAACGGGAGCAAGGCCGTTTTGCTTAGCGGGGCCGAAACAGCCGCCCGCCGGTTTGGGGTGCGGCCACCCCGGTGGTGCCGGGCAGGCTGAGCGCCAGCCCCCGCATCGAACGGGCCGCCAAAAAGGCAAAAGCCTCGGCCTCCAACGCATCGCCACGCCAGCCGAAATCCTCGGCCGGAAGGGCTGGCCCGGACAGCCGCGCCAGCAGCTCCTGCATCAGCACCGGGTTATGCCGTCCGCCGCCACAGATGATCCACACGGTTGGTGGGGTGGGAAAATGCCGCGCCGACGCCGCAATCGCCGACGCAGTAAACGCCGTCAGCGTCGCCGCCCCGTCACCCGCCGACAGACCGGCCACCCTATCAGCCGTAAAATCAAACCGGTCCAAAGACTTAGGTGGAACCCGGTCAAAGAACGGATGCGCCAACATCTGCCCCAGCACCACGGTATCCACCCCCCCGGACGCCGCCAGCGCCCCGTCTTTATCCACCGGCTGACCAGTATGGCGCTTGGCCCAGTCGTCAATCGGGGCATTACCGGGGCCGGTATCAAAGGCCAGAATCGTGTCGCCGACATAGGTAACGTTGGCCACCCCGCCGATATTGACCACCGCCACCGGCGGCGTCAGATCCCGGCAGGATTGCACCAAAGCGGCATGATACAGCGGGACCAGTGGCGCGCCCTCGCCCCCCGCCGCCACATCGGCGCTACGGAAGTCTGCCACCACACTGATTCCTGTGGCATCGGCCAGCCCCTGCCCGTCGCCGATCTGCCAGGTGCGCCGCTCGGCGGGACGGTGCAGCACGGTCTGGCCGTGAAAGCCGATCAGAGCGACGTCGGCCGGAGAAAGTCCGGCTTTTTCGAGCAAATCCGCCACTGCGGCGGCATGGGTATCGGTTAACCGCTTTTCAGCCTCGGCAATCGCCGGTGTTGCCACATTAGCCCTGGTTTGGGCGGCCTCGGCCAGCGCGCGGCGTAAACAGGCCCGCATGGCATCGTCATAGCCATGGGTCAGCGCAGCCCCGGCATACCCCACCCGGACACCGTCGGTTTGCAACAGGGCGGCATCAACACCATCCAGCGAAGTGCCGCTCATCAAGCCAATGACGTTTTGCATCACTTCCATTCGTGCTATGAGCCCCGCCTGTTTTAACCCCAAGAGGTATATCATGACCAATGCGCCCCAGTTCCGCTCGGAATTTCTACAAACCGTGACGGCCCGTGGTGCGTATTACGCCGCCACCAACCCGGAGGCGCTCGACGCGCTCTATTTACAGAAAACCCCGGTGCCGGCCTATATTGGTTTTGATTGTACTGCCCAATCGCTCCATATCGGCAGCCTGGTCCAGATCATGACGCTACGCCGCCTGCAACAGGCCGGTCACAAGCCGATTGTGCTGATGGGCGGGGGCACCACCCGCATCGGCGATCCGTCGGGCAAGGACGAAGCGCGCAAACTGCTGACCGACGAGACCATTGCCGAAAACAAGCGCGGCATTTTCAAGGTGTTTGAACGTTTCCTGAAATTCGGCGACGGCCCGACCGACGCCGTAATGATGGATAACGCCGACTGGCTGTGCAGCCTGCAATATATCGATTTCCTGCGCGATGTCGGCCGCCACTTCTCGGTCAACCAGATGCTGACCCGCGAATCCGTCAAGCTGCGACTCGAGCGCGATCAGCCCTTAAGCTTCCTCGAATTCAATTACATGATCCTGCAGGCCTATGACTTCGTCGAGCTGTACAAGCGCACCGGCTGCCGCTTGCAATGTGGCGGTTCGGATCAGTGGGGTAATATTGTTTCGGGTACCGACCTTGGCCGCCGCCTGCAGGGGGCCGAACTGTTCGGCCTGACGTCGCCGCTTCTGACCACCGCATCAGGCGCCAAGATGGGCAAGTCTGCGGCCGGGGCGGTGTGGATGAACGAGGATATGTTGTCCAGCTATGACTACTGGCAGTACTGGCGCAACACCGAAGATGCCGATGTCGGCCGCTTCCTGCGCCTGTTCACCGAGCTTTCGGAAACCGAAATCCTTCGTCTGGAATCGCTTGAAGGGGCCGAACTGAACGAGGCCAAGAAAATCCTCGCCACAGAAACGACCGCACTGGCCCATGGCCGCACCGCCGCAGAAACTGCCGCCGAAACCGCCCGCAAAACCTTTGAACAAGGTACACTGGCGGAAAACCTGCCCACGGTGGAAATCGCAGCCAGCGAACTGGATGGCATGCCGGTTACCACTTTGGCACAGAGGGCCGGTCTGACCACCTCGACCAGCGAGGCGCGCCGACTGATTCAAGGCGGCGGCTTGCGCATCAACGACAAAGCCGTCAGCGATGTCAAAGCCCAGCTCAGCCTCGGTACGGATCTGATCGATGGTGTGATCAAACTGTCGGCGGGCAAGAAGAAACATATTCTGGTCAAACCGCAATAAGCATGGCCAGGACCGGGGCCGGAACAATTCCCCCCCCCCCCCGCGTAGCATACCAAAACAGGGGCTGGCACATTGTGTCGGCCCCTGTTTTCGTTTGCTTTTCATCTGCGGTAGGGAAGTGTACTGTATATATCTCGCGTAGTGATCCGGGGGAGAGCCGCCACCATTTTGAGCAGTCCAGCTTTAAGCTATTTTGCCTTAAGCCATCATCTGATTACGTTGTAACCTGCCGGCAACGGAACCCTGATCACGACGCGCAACACCGCCAACAACCGAACGCATGACATGAACCGGATCGCAAACATCATATGGACGGCCAGGCTGTGCGTAGCGTTGTTTCTGCTATCGGTTCTATTCAGCATTTTTCCGGATTTCGGCGCGCTGATCGATGCCGAGGAGTGGCTCGCCAACCACAGTTTTGACCCGGTGGTGGTGGCCTTTGCCACAGGCCTGCTCGTGGTTTTCCTGCTCTCGGCGGACGTCTGGCTGACGTTACGTATTGTGGTGGCGTTGTTCTGGATCGCCTGTCAGGGCCATAGCCTGCCCGACCATCTTGGCCTGACCGATGCCGCGCAATGGCTGGTTATCCACAGCGGCGATTCTATGCTGACGGCCTTTGCCGCCGGGCTGACGCTCGCGACGCTGGCCTCGCCAGGGCTGTGGCGGGCGGCATGGGCCCTGTTGCCTGCCCCGAGCCACAAAACAGCGCCCCCCGCGCACCGGCAGGAACCCACGGCCCCGGCGCATCAAGCACCCGCCCCATCCGAAACACCGGCCGATTGGGCGGCAGCTGAAACCGCTCTGGCCACCGCCGCCGCCGCCGAGCCCGAGCCATGGGATATTGAACCCGATACCACCACGGACGCGGCGGATGAGCCCAATATCACCACGCCGATCACACCCGTGCCGGAAGCTGCAACGCCTGTGCTGGTGGAAGATACGGCACCGGCCCACATCCAGACCGAAGCCGGTGTCTCGGAGCCGGATATTGCCCCTATCCTGCCAGCGGGCAGCGAACCCGTTCTGGACAACCACCTCTTGGCCGAGAGCCCGGTCAGCGAGACGCCCACCCAGGATTTAGGTCCCCAGACACAGGACGAGACCGCAGAAACCGCTGAATATGTCCTGCCGGACGAAACGGCGGCGGAACATAGCACAGAAATTGCGCCAGACGTCGCCCCCGTAGCTACGCCAGAGATCACGATCACGTCGGTTGTGGAAACCACACCGGCCCCCGTCGTGTTGGCGCCCGTTGATCTGGCGCCGGTGACGATCAAAACGGCCCCGGCCACACCTGCGCCCGAACCCTGGGAAATTGCCCCCACCGTCACGATTGAAGCCCCTGCACAACACCGCGTGGCGGAAACTATCGCCGAAGCGCCGCTGACCGCAGCAGAGGTCAAACCAGAACCCATCGCCACCCCAACCGTGGCAGGCGTTTCGAGCAGCGATGCCCTTGTGCTGCCCGCCAGTGCCGCCATCACGGAAACTACCCGCGTTACCCCCTACGCCGCCCCGCATCAGCCCACCCCACCGCCCGAAACACACCCTGTCGCGGCCGAGCCGTGGGAACTGGCCCCGACAGTGAGCGTCGAGGCCGAAACCGATCAGCCAGTGGACGATGCGGCACCAGATGACGATGCCACCCCATTACCAGCTGCAGAAGATACCACCTTACCGCCCCCGCCGCCGGAAGTGACCGTCGCCGCAAGTGTCGTATTAAGCAGCGCACAAGCTACCAAAGCCGAAATGATTCCGCTGGCCAAGCTGCCGGTTGGTGACGAGCAGAGCCCACCGCCATCCGAAACCGTGGCCGAACCGATGCCGGTGGCAAAGGCTGTATCGCAAACCATTACGGTAGCCGCTGCCCCGGAAGAGATTGCCACGATTCTGCCCGTAGCCCCGCCAGCCGCCACCGACCAGTCTGACGAGGATGCGGCGGATATTCTGCCCGACACAGCGGCCGAGGATGAACCGGCACCGGCACTGATCAGCCCCACCGAGGATTTGCCGGTTGCCGAGCAGGTGGCCGAACTTGAAAGCGATCTGCAGGCCGAGACAATTGCAGAGGAAGCTGACCTTACCGCCGATGCGGTCGAAACCGATCTGCCGGCCCCTGAACGCGATATCAGTGCCGAAGACGCTGCGACAGCAGCCAACGACGACCCGGCACTGCCTGTTACCGCCTTTGATGTTGAACCGTTGCCAGAACCGACACTGCTGCCCGACATGCCGCCGCCGACCCCGGCGCGCTATGACTATTGGGATGCGCAGCCCAGCTTTGAAACCTGGCAGGCCGCCTGGCTGTGGAATGCCTGGGAACCGCGCGAAGATGACCCGGTTGGCTCGCCCAGTACCGCACGCTATCTGCGGCTGGAGGAACATCTTGAAAAGGGCATGATCCGTCAGGTGACAGAAGCCAACGGGGGCTGGATGCATGCCCGCCTGCCGCGCCAAAATCTGATCGACTATGCCGTGGCCTGTGGCGAGCGGCCCAAATTCTTATTTCCCGAGGAACGCTCGTGGCTGGCCAGCCGCTTGCGGGTGCTGCAAAGCCGCGACGTACCCTTGCAGGAACTGGAAGGCTATCTGCCCTATAACGAGGTCAAGCTCGCCCTCTATAAGATCTTACGCATCATCAACAGCGAGGCCGTGGCCAAAGAAGTCAAAGCCTCGATGCGGCGCGGCATCTGCGAAGGCGTCGCCCGGCGGATCAGCGGTGACATCACTTATGGCTATGAGCGCATTCCGCGCCTGACCTGGCGGCGGCTCACCATCGACTGGCTCGGCAATGTCAGTGGCGGCGGGCATCGCTACAGCGGACTGATGGTCAAGTTCAAGGACGGCTATCTTGATCTGCCGCAAACACCGACATCTGCGGTGGCGGCCTATGACGCGATCAACAGCTATTTGCGCGAAGAGCCCGACAGCAAAACCAAGACCAACCTTTGAGCGGAAATCATTCGCCTACGGATTAACACCCGGCATCACCGCGCCGTTTTTTTGGCCGGTGGCGCTTTCTGCGGATTGTTGCTGGGGGCCTGTAATGCGTTCAGCGGACGGCCCTCGAATAAGCGGCGCAGGATACCCGGCGCCAGTACCGACAATGGATTAACGCTGATCGAGGGCTCCTCGACATTACCGCGCACAGTATAGCTCATGCCGAAGATCCCCTCGCCCTTTTTCGAGGTCAGCACATCGCCAAGAAGCGGGATCACGCCCAGCACACTGTTGAGGCCATAGAGCGGCACTAGCGTACCCTTCAGCGCAATCAGCCCCTGTGGCCGGTCGATATAGCCTTCACCGGTCAACCCAACAGCCGGACCGACCGCGCGCATCCCCTGAATAGAAATCACGTTATTGCGTGACGCAAACGGCATTTCCAGCATATCGACCGCAATGCCCTCGCCCTGCATCAGGTTGACCATGCCGCCAAGCGAACCTGCGGTGAACAACCGTGCCAGAAAGGGCTGATCAACGGCGATGAAATCTTTCATCACCAGCTTACCCTTGAAGTCCGGAGCGTTGCTGTCATGCGATGGCGGATCGGTGGCACGGCCGGGGAAAAACGCCGTCATATCGATTTTGCCACCGCGCAAACCGGCAACCCCGTAGAGCCCTTTGAGCAGCTGACCGGCATCGTCGACACGCACCGTGACGGTGCGGCCGGCAATATTCTGCGACAAAGAGCCTTGCAGTGTGGACTTACCCATGGTGCCAGCCAGATGCAGGCTCGCCAGCCGCGATCCATTGGTGGCAAAATCAACATCAAGCCCGTTCACCACCACGCCATTACGCAGCAGCACCTTATCGACCTTGGCAGCCAGCCGCAGACTGCTGGGCGTCTCATCCAACGTGCCGTCAGCCTCGTCACTGCCATGGCGCATCAGGCGCGAACCGTCGAACAGCCGCCCCTGCAGCTGAATGTCTGTCATTTGGGCCGTGTGGGTCAGGTTGAGCGCAAAATCGTTTTTCTGACCAATATGGAAAACCGGCATCTGCAGCACGGCCAGCGAGCCATCAGCCGCGAACTGGGTGTTGGCAACGACAGCAATGCCCTGACCGTTCAGCCGAAAGCTGGCGGCCACGGGTTGAGTGTGCGGTCCAAAAATCAGTCCCATATGGCCGGTGATGGCAAACCCGGCGGGCTTGGCAAGACCGATGGCGTCCACCGTCACCGTGGCCGGGGTCAGATCCAGATTAAGCTCGCCCTGACGGATAGCCCCCTTACTGCCGGTGAAGCTGCCCGACAGTGCAATCGGCCCATGGATATACCCATCCGTATGCAGACCAATGCTGCGCCGGGCCGCAGCATCCAAGGTTCCTTTAACCGCAATCCGCGTGCTGATTGGCTGCCTGCTGCGGAAATCTTCGGTCCAGTCTATAGCCAGCCGCCCAGGTGAGCCGCCAATCCCGGTGGCCCCCGTAGCATGCAGTTCGGTGTTGCTAACCGCGAAGCCGACTGTGCCATCGGTGAGTTTGAAATGTGGCCCCAGCACAAGGCCCATCCCCTTGGTCTCGACACCAACATCAATCTTGATCGCATCGACCGAAATATCATGGTGCAGCGGAATATCGAGCTTCAACGCCACTTGCGCCGCCCCAGAGGCTGCCGACGGCGCAATGCCAAACCGGGTCGGATAACCGAGCGGTTTCATGTCGATCAGCCTCAGTACATCGGCAACGCTGCCCTGCAGGCGGACATCGACTTTGCCGATCTGGGTGGGCGCATTGATATCAGGAACAAAGAACCGCCCGCCGGTGACCGCAATCGGCCCGATCTTCATCGACCGGACCATTATGGTGAAATCGGTCCCGGTCAGCACGGCGGTGCCTTGCGCCTCGGTGATTGGGGGCAACCCTTTGAGATAATCCGCCGTGGCATTCTCAATCGGAAACGACACTCTGACGGCATCATGGGGCAGCGGCATAGTTTCCGACATGCTGGCTGGCAGATGAATGGCAAAGCTAAGCGGCCCAATGCGCCCCGACGGCATACTGCGATCAACCCACGCCCGCGCGCCATGGGCCACCGTCTGCGGCCAATAACGCACCAGATCCCGCACGCTGAGTGCGGCCAGCGTACCGTCCATATCAATGGCCGGTGACGCCCCGGCAAAATTGACGTGGCCCACAGCTTGCAGCGCAAAAGGTGCCCCGCTGGATTTTAATTCGTTGATATCCAGTTGCTGACTTTGGCCCTGCCAGACCGCTTTTAACGTCGCCGCACCGAAGCTGACCGGTGCGCCATACAGCCCCGGCAGATCGGCAGCCAGGCCATCGGCCCGCACATCGCCATCGATACGGGCGATGCTGCCATCGGGATTTTTAAGGATCTGCGCCATCGCCTGCAGGTGTCCCTGCATGCGATCGGCATCCATGCGGGCATCGCGGATGCGCAGCTGATGCGTGGCCCCGTCATAGCGGGCATTAAGCGACAGCTTACGCACCTGTACCGGCACCTGCACCGATGGCAGCTTCATCTGGCCATGCGCGACGAGGCTGGCGTCGGCCCACAGCAGATGGCCTGACTGACTGGCAAAATGGGCTGTGACGTCGGAGGCAAGCGTCGCATGGCGCAACAAGGCAAACCGCGTATTGGTGGCCAGCGCGGACAATTGCAGCCCTTTGACCGTTACGTCACCTCTGGAAGGGGCCACCCCCTTGGGCAAATAAATATTGGCCGACAACTGTGCCGGTTGACCACCCACCGCCAGCGCCACCTTCATATGCAGATCAAGATCGCCGGGCGACTTGGAGGGATGGTTGAGGCGCAATTCGGCCTCGGAGGCGGCAACCTTTAGCCCCGTCACTTCATCGACAATCACCAGATTGGCCCGGCGCACGGCAAAGCGCTTCAGACTGGTTTCTTCGCCGGGGGTGGAAAAGCGTTCGCGCAACCGGTCGAGCAAGGCATCGTCATTGCCCAGACGCCAGCGCCCCGCTTTGGTGTGGACCACGGTCAGTCGGGCACCGACCAGCGCGACACGCTGCACCGCAAAGCGGCCTTCAAAAAGGGGGGCCAGCGCCAGATCAATATAGGCTTTGGGGGCCTGAACAATAGGGGTGTTGTCGGTCTCACGCAGATTGGTGCCGAGCACCGCCAGTGTCACCCCTCCCTCTTCGCGAGCCCATTCGACCTCTACCCGGTCATAGGTCATACTGAGACCGGGAGGCAGCGCATCGGCCAGCGCGCCCGAGACGGCGCTGGCAAACGGCCCGAGCGAGACAGGCCCGAACAACAGCCGGGCCCAGGCGGCAATCAGAAAGAACAGGGTTGCAGCAACAAAGCCCCACAGGCCGTGGCAAAACACGCAATAGGGCCGCGACGTGAAATGCCGCTTCAGCGGGACGCACCATTGCCGGAGCGGCCATCGCGGCAACCGCCAGCGCTGTAACGGATTCCCCGGCAAAGCTTTACGCCTCAATGATTTCGGATGTCTTTCATGGCTGATCTTGCCCTTATATACCAGTAAAAGCTCGGTATAGATTTTCTACGGCTGCATATACATAAAGTTGCAGGACGGCACCTGACAAATCCAGAAGCGCAATAAATTAAGTTAAAAGTTGAACCACTATTCGTAAAGATGACAGCTTCGGAAATAACCGCACCACTCAACTATTAATAATTGGCGGGTAAAACCCGCTCTTTTCAACACCATTTTATGCAAACACGTCAGAATTGTCCGGCTTATGCTTGATTAAGCCCACACAATTGGGTGAAATGCCGCCCGGGTGGAATGGGATGCATTACGCAGTCCGAGGGGAAGTCTGAACATGACACAGACGCTCGTTGAGTATGTGAGGGCGTGGCTGCACGAAACCTTCCCGGAACGTCAGATCTATATCCGCAGCGAAGGCCATGTGCAGTTTTTATCGTTCGGACCACTGCTGCAGGCGGTGCTGGCGTCCTGTACCGTACTGTTTTTGGGTTGGGTTGCATTTTCCTCGGTCAACGTGATTTTCAAGGACCGCATAATTTCCGCCAAGGAAAAACGCTTTCACCAAATGCAGGCGAGCTATGAAGACCGCGTCGCCGGCCTGCAACTGTCCTATGACGAGGTCAACAGTGCTCTGGTTGCCTCGCAAGATCGCTTCAAAATGACGGCGGGCGAGCTGGAAGCCAAACAGAATGCCATTCTGCGCTTTCTGGGGCGTAAGCAGCAGGTCGATTCAGCCCTGGCTGGCAGCGCCCGCAACGTTCTGTCTTCGGGCGATAACAATGGCAGCGCTGGCAATGGCGCGCCGACCAATCTCGACAGCGACAATTATGTCTTGCCGGCCCCACCGCCTTCCAGTGCACCCGCCGGCCAGCAGCCCAAGGTACGCAAGGCGAGCTTTCTGAATTTTGGTGGCACCGTCGACCGTTGGGCCGGCGCATTCTTTGGCCACCGTCGCACCCAAACCATTACCCCCGCCACCGTGGCCCGCCACCCAGCTTTACGACAGCTGGCCAGTGAAACCGACCGGGTCCAGCGCATAGGCGTGGAAGAAACCCAGCTGATGGTACTGGCGCAGGGTGAAGCCGCCGGTGGCGTGCGGCAAATTCAGACCCTGTTACGCCGGGCCGGCATCAGCGCAGATCAGTATATTGCCCGCGTCGATGCCCGTCGGGGCATGGGCGGACCAGAGATCCCGATTGATCCTGACCGGGCGCCGGGCGTCAGTGACCCCACCTTCCAGAACGCCTATGGCAAAGCCTATGCGACGCTGGATCAGCTCAACCAGTATCTGGCCGGGCTGTATCACATTCCGCTCACCACCCCGGTGGTGGGCAGCCAGTTTGAAAACTCCAGCCCATTCGGTGCCCGCACCGACCCAATCACTGGCCGCTACGCCTTTCACCCCGGCATGGATTTTTCCGGCCCTTACGGTTCGCTGATCCGCGCCACCGCCCCCGGTGTGGTGGCGGGTGCTGGCATGAATGGGGCCTATGGCAACATGGTCGATATCAATCACGGCTACGGGATTCACACAAAATACGGACATCTTGCCGCGATTTTGGTGCATGTCGGATCACGGGTTGAAAAAGGCACGCCAATCGGCAAATTGGGTTCAACGGGACGCAGCACCGGACCACACGTCCATTACGAAGTGTGGTACGATGGTACTTTGAGAAATCCACGTAACTTTATCGAGGCAGGGCGTTATGTTCTCAAACAAGGGTAAGGATAAGGAAACCGCTGTCGCGGCAACGGTCGTACCGGTTGGCCAAGGCAAGCGCCTGGTGCGCAGCTCGGCGGCACCGTCGATCATCAGCGCGGATCTGGTGGTTACCGGCACGCTGTCTTCGGCCGGGGACATCCAGATCGACGGCCGCATCGAAGGCGATGTGCGCAGCGCGGGCCTTGTTATTGGTGAAAAGGCCTTTATCCACGGCGATATCGTCGCCGAAGAAGTGACCATCCGTGGCCGGGTCGAGGGCAGCATCTGCGCCCACAAGATTTTACTGGCCAATACCTGCCATGTTGAAGGCAACATCGTGCACGAAGCCTTTGCGGTCGAAACCGGCGCCTTCTTCGAGGGCAATTGCCGCCATTCCGAAAATCCGCTTGGCATCGAAGACAAGACGGTGCTGGCCAATGACGAGGCTGAGGCCGATCCGGCCGACGCCCCCACCGTGGTGCCGCCGCCACTGACCCCGGTCAATGGAGCCAGCTATACTGCGCTGAAAGCGTAACCATCATTTCCAGTGCACCGCGGGCTTGGGGCGCGGATGCTGTTGGGCATAAAAAAACCGCCACATCGGGCGGTTTTTTGTTGGCATATCGTATGGCTTATTCGAGGTCAGCGATCGGCTCGATCTTCTTGCCGCCCAGCGAAGCGGCCAGCGCCGCCGCCATGAAGGGATCAAGTTCGCCATCCAGCACATCCTGCGGCAGGCGGCTTTCCACCCCGGTGCGCAAATCCTTCACCATCTGATAGGGCTGCAACACATAGGAGCGGATCTGATGCCCCCAGCCGATATCGGACTTTTCACCGACAAAGGCACCGGTTTCGTCCTGTTTGCGCTTGAGCTCGATTTCATAGAGACGCGAACGCAGCATGTCCCAGCAGATGGCGCGGTTCTGATGCTGCGAGCGCTGGGTCTGGCTCGACACCACAATGCCCGACGGCATGTGGGTGATACGCACCGCGCTTTCCGTTTTGTTGACGTGCTGACCGCCTGCGCCTGAAGCGCGATAGACGTCGATGCGGCAGTCTTTTTCGTCAATCGCCACTTCAATGGTCTGGTCGATCACCGGATAGACCGTGACCGAGGAAAAGCTGGTGTGGCGGCGGGCATTGGCGTCAAACGGAGAAATGCGCACCAGACGATGCACACCGACCTCGGTTTTGAGCCAGCCATAGGCGTTTTCGCCTTTGACCAGAATGGTCGCCGATTTGATACCGGCGGCTTCGCCTTCACTCTCTTCAAGATAATCGACCTTGTAGCCCTTGCGCTCGGCCCAGCGGGTGTACATGCGCAGCAACATCGAAGCCCAGTCTTGGCTTTCGGTGCCACCAGCCCCGGCGTGGATTTCGAGATAGGTATCGTTGCCATCGGCTTCACCCGATAGCATCGATTGCAGGCGCTGCTCATCAGCATGCTTACGCAGGATGGCGACCGAATTTTCGGCATCCTCCAGCACATGGGTGTCGCCTTCAGCTTCAGCCATTTCGATCAGACCGCGGGTATCATCCAGCTCGGACTGAATTTTCCGCAGCGATCCGATATTGGCTTCCAGCTTCTGACGCTCGCGCATCAGCTTCTGCGCCAGGACCGAATCGTTCCACAGCGCAGGGTCTTCGGATTTGGCGTTTAATTCGTCGAGGCGACGAAGCGCATTATCCCAGTCAAAGATGCCTCCTCAGCAGGGCGATGGCCTGCTCGATGTCGGCTAAAGCACGTTCGGTATCCGGACGCATGGTCAAAGTTCCTCTGTTAGCGTCGGCTATACTGGCCAGCGCGGGCGCCGTAAAGGCCGGCGCCAGAAAGACATTAAGGCTTTAAGAACGGCGGCGAATCACCAGCGCCAGCGCCACGGCCAGCGTCGGGATCAGACCGGCCACGAAAGCCGCGCCCGTCACTACCGTCGCCTGATAGGTGATGGTGGCCAGAATCTCGTTCGGCCCCTGGGTCAGAATGGTCAGATCGAGCCCGTTTACCGCCAGATTACACAGCACTGCCACCAGCGGGGCGACGCTTAGGGCATCGAGCAGGCGGCGCAAACCACCGGCGGTGGGGGCAAAGCGCTCGCGTGCCAGAATGGTACCGCTGTGCAATGCCAGCCCGTAAAACAGGATGAACAGAAAATCGAAGCCAACGATAAAGCCCGCCAGGGCCGCATCCATCTGGCTTTGCCAGCGATCCAGAATAAAACGGACCGCCGGGCCGGTCGAAGCCAGTTGCAGATCGATCAGCCCTGCCCCGGTCTTGGCTTTCAGCGTGCCATCGACCAGTTCGAGCAGGGCAAAACAGATCACAGCCCCCGCACCACCCCATTTCAGGCGCGATTGCAGGGTTTTCTGGCTCAATGTGATTTTTGGCAGCATGGCAAACTCGTTACGGATCAGACGAAAGCGTTGAAACGCAGGAACACCCCCTTGGTACCCCGTCAGAGTGTATTTTGGCAAATCAATCCCCAACCGCCCGCAACAACGCCACGAAATGAAACGCCCGGCAGGGAAAATTCCTGCCGGGCGTCAGCGCCCATTGCGCTTCATTGACAGTGTCGGGAGGGGAGGCCGACACAATCGACGAAAGGGATGTCCGACTCGCGAGCGGGGGGGGGCAGTGCTTGTCGGACTCATGTACCCGTTCGTGAATTGAATATAGGCACAGAAGACACACTGTTCAAGTTTTTTATGCGAAAACGACTAAAGTGAGTTATTTTTAATGACTGTGCTAATTATAACACGAATTAAATACGCGTAATCCGATTATAGATTCGTTTACGCAGCACTAGCGTGCAACACTCGCAGCAAAAGCATTAAAAATCGCCCGCGAAGCCGGTGTTTCCGCCCAGCGCCACTCTGGATGCCACTGCACACCCAGCACAAAGCCGGGCGCATCCGGCATCGATACCGCTTCAATCTGACCATCCGAAGCACGCGCCTCGACGCTGAGCGCCCCGGCCAGGCGGTCCACCCCCTGACCGTGCAGGGAATTGACGGTGAACGTTTTCGGCAACCCCATCCTGGCCAACAAGCCACCCTCTTCCAGCATCACCTCGTGAACTGGCGCAAATTTGGTCTCCATCGGCTTTTCCAGCGAGGCACGGTGGTCTAGCCGCCCCGGCACCTTGTGCACCGACTGATGCAGCGTGCCGCCAAGGGCGACATTCAGCTCCTGAAACCCGCGGCAAATGCTCAGAACCGGCTTGCCCGAAGCGATCACCGCCTTGAGCAGGGGTAGCGTCAGCCCGTCCCGCGCCGGATCGCCCAGACTTTTCGGATTGGTCAGCACCGCGCCATAGCGGGCGGGATGAACATTGGAAATGCCCCCCGGGAAAATGAACCCATCCAGCGATTCGACCACATCGTCGGGATCAAGCGGATCGGTCAGCGCCGGAATGAGCAATGGCAGATGCGGCCCACATTCCCGCGCCGCCCGCACCGCCCATTCATGCACCGCCTGATCGACACCAACACAAGAAGGCGACGTACGGTTACAGATCAAACCAATCCGAAAGAGCTTTTTACGCATTTTACCGGCTAACACTCACTTTGGAGGATTTGCCTGCGGCGGCGTGGCAGGGGCGGGCTGTTTTTTTGGCAGCGCGAAAACACCGGCCGCGATGACCGCACCGGTTTCAACCTGATCAAGCGCAATGGTTGTGGTTCCACCCTGCGGATCAGTCACAACCCATTGCCGGAGCTCGATACCGGGCGAAGAAAACATAAAATTCAGGTTCGAAGTATAACGTAGCCGGCTGGTACGGGCGCGCAGCGTGATGGTGCCGGGCTCGGCCTTAACCGCCATCACCATCTGGCCATGACGCAAGTCGATCTTGTCGCCCAGAAAGAAGGAAAAGGGCGTTTCTGACACCGGATAGCGATCCACCGTGTTAAGCCGTTTGTTGGCCACCGCAATGGTCTGGCCGTCAGCAACAATCAGCAGGGGGGACGGCGCATCATACTCGAAACGCACCTTGCCCGGCCGCTGGAGGTAGAACGTGCCGCGATCAATCTGCCCCTGCGGCCCGATCTGGGTGAAACGCCCCTTCATGCTATGTACGCCGTTAAGATAGGCGCTGACCCGATCCAGCGTCTCGCCATCCGCCTTGGAAAACTGCACCCGCGGCGGGGTTTGCGCCTGCTGGCCCGCACCGCCAAGGCCCAAAAGCAGGGGAACGCTGACCAACAGTGGAGATATTGCACGGACGAGGATTTTTTTGGTGATATGCATTGCGGCTCGTATCGTTAAAGGAGCGGCGGCGCTATGAAGGCCGTCATAAGATCAAGATAGTCGTTGCAGATTAAGGGTCAACCAAACACCATACCGCCCAGACGGCCAGGCCCACGAAAAACATGACGCAAAACGTAGAAAAAAACCGTTACGATAAAATCGGCGTGATCGGTGCGGGGGCCTGGGGCACCGCGCTGGCACTGACCGCAGCACGAGCCGGGCGCACCGTCACCTTGTGGGCGCGCGAGCCGGAGCTGGCCGCCGCCATGGCGAAAAGCCACGAGAACGCCCGCTTTCTACCCGGCATCACCTTGCCCCCGACCATCACGCCGACCAGCGATCTGGCGGAAGCAGCCCGGGCCGACGCATTGTTGCTGGTCAGCCCGGCGCAGCACTTACGCAGCATGTTGCAGGCCCTTACGACGGTGACCGCCGAAGGGGTGCCGCTGGCGCTGTGTGCCAAGGGCATCGAACTGGGCAGCGGCCGGCTTCTGACCGAAATCTTAAGCGAAACCGCGCCAAACTTTATCCCTGCGGTGCTGTCCGGCCCCTCGTTTGCCGCTGATTCGGCCCGCGAGCTGCCCACCGCCGTCACCATCGCCGCCCCCCCTGCGGTGGCCGAAGGATTACAGGCCGCGTTAAGCCATGCCGCCTTCCGCCCCTATGTCAGCGACGACATCATCGGCGTGGCTTTGGGCGGGGCCGCCAAAAATGTCTACGCCATCGCGTCAGGCATTGTGGATGGTTTAGGCCTGGGCGAAAGCGCTCGCGCGGCACTGATTGCCCGCTCGTTTGCCGAACTGCGCCGACTGGGCGAGGCCCTGGGGGCCCGCCCGGAAACCCTGATGGGGCTGTCGGGCTTAGGCGATCTGGTACTAACCGCCACCAGCCCGCAATCGCGCAATTATAGCTTTGGCATCGGTATCGGTCAGGGTAAGCGGCCACAGGATCTCAGCGCCCCCGGCGCGCCACTGGCTGAAGGTGCAGCCACGGCCCCGGCACTGCTCATCCGCGCCAAGACGGAAGGGATCGAACTGCCCGTTGCAGACGCGGTTGCCCAACTGCTCGACGGTACACTCCCCCTATCCGAAGCAGTGATGCGGCTGATGAGCCGGCCACTGAAATCCGAATAACTCCATCCCCTTTAGGAGGCCCATCATGCTGTTCGCGTTTATCGGCATCGACAAAAAAGACGGCGCCAAGATCCGCACCGCCAAGGTGACCCAGCACCTCGATTATCTGCGCAGCATCGGCAAGGTGAAGCTGGCAGGCCCCTTCCTCAATGAAAAGGGCGATATGACAGGCAGCCTGATTGTGCTGGAAGCCGCCAGCCGCGGCGAAGCCCAGGCCTGGATTAATGAAGAGCCGTTCCATAAAGCCGGTCTGTTTGAAAAGACCGAACTGCATCCCTGGTTCTCGGTGATGAACAGCTTAGAACGCGCTTAAAAAAACAATTCGGAACATAAAAAAGGCCGGGGTTACCCGGCCTTTTTCTTTCATCCGAAACTGTCTTACTGTCCACCACCAGAGGCTGGTTGCGCCACCACGACATCGGTGTCGATCGCCGCATCCCCGCCACTGTTAGCACTGCCACCACTGCTGGGCGGTGCAGCCCCGGCAGGGGCCGCCGCCGCGGGGGCCGCATCGCCACCAGCACCAGCCACACCGGTCTCGGCCGCTGGCATCGGGGTATCGGCGTCATCGGGCACTGCACGCACCTGATACAGCGACAACCCATCAGAACGTTCGACGCTGTAGATCGGCAGACAATCGTGGTTCTTAAGATCCTTGCACTTCAGATCCACCGTGACGGTATATTTTTCACCATCGGCGCTAGCCTCGCAGCTTTTGCGGTCGGCCACATCGGTGCGTTTGGCGCTGCCATCCTGAGTGGCATTGGTTGGGATCGTGCCATAGTCACGGGCGCGCTGTACCGCCACCTTGCAGATGGCATGTCCGCTCGGACCGAACAGACCGCCGAAAATCAGCAGTGCCGCAACACCGGCCACCACGACGACACCGCCGCCAGCCCAAATCCACTTATACGCCTTAATCGAGGCTCCGAGCCGGGAACCCACTCTGGAAATCGCTGACACGGGGCAAATTCCTTTCAGTGCCATAAAAAAGACGAACGGCGAAACAACAGCGCCCAAAGCCGATTGACCTAAAAGCAATCAGCTTAAGAACGATCATGGGGGCATTCATATCGCCCTTATGCCTGCGCTTCCAGCCCCCAAAACACATCTATAGCAAAGCAAAACCCCGCCGAGGCTTCCCGGCGGGGTTTACGTTACAGCTGGAAAGCAGACGGCTTAGCTTTTCAGCGCTGTCAGCACCTCTTCCAGCATTTTCTTGGCATCACCGAACAACATCCGGTTGTTTTCTTTATAGAACAGCGGATTGTCAATGCCGGCATAGCCCGACGCCATCGAACGCTTCATCACCACCGAGGTTTTGGCCTTCCACACTTCCATCACCGGCATGCCGGCGATGGGGCTGGTGGGATCTTCCTGTGCCGCAGGGTTGACGATATCGTTGGCTCCAATGACCATTGTCACATCAGTTTCGGGGAAGTCCTCGTTGATTTCGTCCATCTCCATGACGATGTCGTAAGGCACTTTAGCTTCGGCCAGCAGCACATTCATGTGCCCCGGCATACGTCCCGCCACCGGATGAATGGCAAAGCGCACCTTGATGCCGCGGGCCCTGAGCGCCTCGGTGATTTGAAACACCGTATGCTGAGCCTGCGCCACCGCCATGCCATAGCCCGGCACAATAATAACCGACTGGGCGTTTTTCAGCAGTTCGGCGGTATCGGCAGCGCTGATTGGGGTGACTTCCCCCTCAGGCTCGCCTTCGGCTTTCTTGGCCACCGCCCCGCCACCGGTACCAAAACCACCAGCAATCACGCTGAGGAAATGGCGGTTCATCGCCCGACACATGATGTAGGACAGAATCGCCCCCGACGAGCCGACCAGCGCGCCGGTAACGATCAGAAGGTCATTCGACAGCATGAAACCGGTCGCCGCCGCTGCCCAGCCCGAATAGCTGTTCAGCATGGAAACCACCACTGGCATATCCGCGCCGCCGATCGCCATCACCATATGGATGCCGAACAAAATCGCGATCACCGTCATCGCCACCAGCGGTGCCATGCCGCCGCCATGACCACCCTGCAGGAACCAGCCGCCCAACACGACCACCAGCACCAGGGCGATCAGGTTAAAGAAATGGCGCCCCGGCAGCAGCAGCGGCTTACCGCCGATACGACCCGACAGCTTACCGAACGCAATCACCGAGCCGGAGAAGGTCACCGCACCGATCAAAATACCGATATAGATCTCTATCTCGTGGATGGTCTGTGCCGCTGCGGCTTCCGAAGCCGAATTGGTCAGAACATCAAGCGGCGTCGGATCGATGAAGCTGGCAAAGCCAATGGTGCAGGCGGCAAAGCCGACCAGCGAATGCATGATGGCGACCAGCTCGGGCATCTGGGTCATCTTGACGGTGCGGGCGGCATAGAGACCGATCGAGCCCCCCACCACCAACGCCGCCAGAATATAGCCGTAGCCTGCCGGGGTTACATGCGGACCAAACACCGTGGCCAGCACCGCCAGCGCCATGCCGATGATGCCATACCAGTTGCCACGGCGGGAGGTTTCCGGGTTCGACAGCCCGCCAAGGCTGAGGATGAACAATATGGTGGCCCCAATGTAGGAGACCATTTGCAAACCTTGTGACATTTCGCGGTCTCCTTATTTGTTGAACATCAGCAGCATGCGGCGTGTTACGGCGAAACCGCCGAACATGTTGATCGCAGTCAGCGCAATGCCGACCACGGCCAGGACCAGGATCAGCTCGGGCCGTGCCGTACCGGCAACGGGGGGCGGGGCGATCTGGATCAAGGCGCCGATGGTGATGATGGAGGAGATCGCGTTGGTCACGCTCATCAGCGGGGTGTGCAACGCCGCCTTGACGTTCCAAACCACCATGTAACCGACGAAGCAGGCCAGCACGAAGACTGTGAAATGGCCCAGGAAGACCGCCGGAGCAAAAGCCCCGATCAGGGCAAACAGCGCCACCGCAACACCAAACAGCACAACCGTGCCGCCGATGCCTGCTTTCTTGGGCTCTTCCGCCGGAGCCGGAGCTGCGGCTTTGGGCGCGACCTTGGGGGCTGCCGACAATTTTGGTGCCGGCGGCGGCCAGGTAATGGTGCCGTCTTTGATAACGGTCGCGCCGCGAATGACCTCGTCTTCCATATTGACGTGGATCTGACCGTCTTTGGTTTTGCACAGCTCTTCGGTCAGGCGCAGCAGATTGGTGGCGTATAGCTGCGACGACTGCTTGGACAGACGCGACGGCAGATCGGTGTAGCCAATAATGGTTACGCCATGCTTGACCACAATCTTGCCCGGCTCGGTCAGGGCGCAGTTACCGCCCTGCTCGGCCGCCATATCGACGATCACCGACCCCGGCTGCATCGATTCGACCATCTCGGCCGTGATCAGCTTGGGCGCAGGTTTGCCCGGAATAAGGGCCGTGGTGATGATGATATCGACTTCTTTGGCCTGTTTGGCGAACACCGCCGACTGGGCTTTGAGGAAGCCTTCACTCATCACCTTGGCGTAACCGCCAACACCGGTGCCTTCTTCCTGATAATCGACCGGGACGAATTCCGCGCCCATCGATTTGACCTGATCGGCCACTTCCGGACGGGTATCATTGGCCCGCACGATGGCGCCCAGCCCCGAAGCCGCCCCAATGGCGGCGAGCCCAGCAACACCAGCACCGATAATGAAGACTTTGGCCGGGGGCACCTTGCCCGCAGCTGTGATCTGACCGGTAAAGAAGCGGCCAAACTGATTGGCCGCCTCAATCACCGCACGATAACCGCCGATGTTAGCCATGGACGATAGAGCGTCCATCTTCTGGGCGCGCGACATGCGCGGCACCGAATCCATCGCCAGCACGGTGCCTTTACGGGCGGCCAGGGCCTGCATCAGCTCAGGATGCTGGGCGGGCCAAACAAAACTGATGAGGGTAGCCCCCTCTTTCAGCTTGTTTACCTCATCGGCTTCGGGTGCGCGCACCTTGAAGACGATATCCGCCTCCGACCACAGGCTTGCCGCATCCGGGGCGATTTTCGCCCCCGCTGCTGCATAAGCCGCGTCATAGAAGCTTGCTGCATCGCCAGCCCCGCTTTGCACCGTTACGGCAAAACCGAGTTTGACGAGCTTTTCCACCACCTCAGGCGTCGACGCTACGCGCTTTTCGCCGGAGAAGGATTCTTTTGGGATTCCAATTGTTTGAGACATTTCCACTCACTGCTTAGCTTATTTATATTTAGTCTAAGGAGAAGACGCAACAAGAGCGGTCGATAGGAATCTATTTTTATTATGAGATGCAGAAACTGTAGATGAAGAAAGCTAACAAGATAAAACCGGCACAGAATGCCAGCCATTTCAGAATGCCGGTGAAAGCTCGCCACGTCCGAAGTTGTTCGCTGATATCCATCATGCGAGCCTTCCGCGATGACCGCTAATGCGGTCAATACCTCTACCGGTCCCAGAGGTATTGGACATAACGCAAAGATTTCTGCGGCGCAACGCATTGTGCGCTTTCCTTACAACACAAACCGACAGACAACACCAAAGGGTTGATCTTTTATTCATAACAATCAATGATACGTGTATAAAGACAGCGTTGTCTGCATAGCCCGGGACAATGATCTGCTCTTAAATGGTTTTTTACCTTGTATCACTAACGTGGTAAAAAAACCGGGAAGGGTACTATGGACGAGATACTGATAAACAATACACAGCCACCAAAGCGGGCGACTGCGGGCGAATTACCCCCAGCAGTTGCGCCGTACCGGATTGAACTGACCAATGCGTCAGGACACATCCGCAAGTTAGACGAGCTTGAGGCGGAAATTATCCGTAATGCGATTACCCGCTACGGCGGGCATCTGTCAGAAACGGCGCGTCGATTAGGGCTTGGCCGTTCCACCCTGTACCGCAAACTCAAAGAATACCGCATGGAAGGCATCGGCACGGCCAGTAACTGATGGCCAAACTGATAGCCGAATTCACACCCTGCACGCGAGAAAAGCCCATGGCCACCCAACAAGGATGGCCATCGGCAGCGTGGGCGGTTAGCCGCCGTAAGATGTGAAGCCTATTCGATCATGCCGAGCGCGCGCTTGTACAATTCAAGCATGGCTTCCTGTTCCTGGAAGTCCGCCTTGTCCAATTTGCGTAAGCGCACCACTTGCCGCATGATTTTGGTGTCGAAACCGTTACCCTTGGCTTCGGCGTAAACCTCACGCATATCCTCGGACAACGCGCTACGCTCTTCCTCGAGCCGTTCGATGCGTTCGATGTAAGAACGAAGCTGTTCTTCGGCGAATGCGGCTTTCGTCATAACCCTTGAAACCTCGTTTCATGCGTTGCCGTCCGGGCGATGCCCGGCACCGCAAGCAGATTTAGGCGGCTCGGGGCGCAATGGCAACGCCGTAAGCGGCCACCGGCTGTGAGTCTTTTGCCCGCCAGCCACCCAAACCGCGCCACCCCGTGACCAAAAAGAAGGGGCGCCCACTGGGGCGCCCCAATTTGTAAGAGAGAATAGGTCCGTGAAATTACCGCACGGTTTCGCCGTGGAGGTTGATGTCGAGACCCTCGACTTCGACTTCCGGCGAGACGCGAAGACCAATGGTCACGTCGATCAACTTCAGGATGATAAAGGACACGATACCGCAATAGACGAATGTCGCGGCGACATCCTCGAACTGCAGCACCATCTGATGGATGTTGCCATCATAGAGCCAACCCTTGGCCGCCGGATTAATGGCGTTCGAGGCCAGCATACCGGTCATGATGGCACCCAGCGCCCCACCAACACCATGCACGCCCCAGGCATCCAGCGAATCATCATAACCGATCCACTTTTTGACCCAGACCGAAGAGATATAGCAGACGATACCGACAGTCACGCCGATGATCAGCGCGCCAGTCGGATCAACGAAGCCCGATGCCGGGGTAATGGCGACCAGACCTGCCACCGCGCCGGAAATCATGCCCAGCACGGACGGCTTCTTGTTAACAATCCATTCAATGCACATCCAGGAGATCGCCGCCGTGCCAGTGGCAATCTGGGTCGCAACCGCGGCCATACCGGCGTTGAAACCAGCAGAAACCGCCGAACCAGCGTTAAAGCCGAACCAGCCAACCCACAGCAGCGACGCACCAATGACCGACAGGGTCAGGTTGTGCGGCGCCATGTTTTCCGAGCCGTAACCAATACGGGGACCGAGCACCAGGCAGGTGACCAACGCGGCCGTACCGGCGTTCAGATGGACGACCGAACCACCGGCATAGTCGAGCGCACCGGCCGCACCGAGCCAGCCGCCACCCCAGACCCAATGGGCAATCGGGCAATAGACGAAAATCAGCCACAGCCCCATGAACCACATGAAGGCCGAGAACTTCATCCGGTCAGCCAGCGCGCCGCAAATCAGCGCCGGGGTGATAATGGCGAAGGTCATCTGGAAGAACATATAGACCGACTCAGGAATGGTCGGGGCCAGCGGATTGATCGCCGTCAGCGTCATCGGCTTGAGGAACAGATAGCTGAAGTCGCCGATGTAGGGGTTAGTGCCCTTGAAGGCCAGCGAATAGCCGACCACCGTCCACAATACGGTCAGAAGTGCCGTGGCGCCAAAGCTTTGCGCCATCGTGGCCAAAACGTTCTTCTTGCGCACCATGCCGCCGTAGAACAGGGCAAGGGCCGGGACCGTCATCAACAGCACCAGGGCCGACGAGGTAATCATCCAGGCGGTGTCGCCGGAATCGATCTTGGGCGTGGCAGCCAGCGCGGCACCCGCACATGCCATCAGGGCACCGGCACCGGCCAGAGCCAGGCGTGACAATCGTTTTAAAGCCGTACGTCTCATAAGCAGTTTCCCCTATTTTGCGTTCAAACGCTGATCCGGCGCTAGTGGCCGATCACGCTCACAATGCATCGCCATCCGTTTCGCCGGTCCGGATGCGGACGACTTGTGACAGCGCAGTAACGAAAATCTTGCCATCGCCAATCTGGCCGGTTTTAGCCTTCGAGGTGATGGCTTCGATCACGGCGTCCGCCAATTCGGATTTGACAGCCACTTCGATCTTAAGCTTAGGCAGAAAGCTCACGGCATACTCCGCGCCGCGATAAATCTCGGTATGCCCCTTTTGGCGCCCGTACCCCTTCACTTCGGTCACCGTCATACCTTGCACGCCAAGCGCAGACAGGGCTTCACGCACCTCGTCCAGCTTGAATGGTTTGATGATCGCCATGATCAATTTCATCGGTATTCCCCGTTGTTTTGGCCGATTTATCTATCATCAAGAAACGTGCCGGTTGGACGCATTTGGTTAACTCGTTGAACTGTCTGGTTTTTGTGCAAATTGGCGCAGCACATCGCCTGACGCGCAGACAATAAAGTGCTCATAAACTGTGCTAAGCTAAAAAATAGCACAATTTTTATGCATAAAACAGATGTATAATGTTAATGTGCTACCTGAAATAGTTTTGCAGATTAAAATCATACCAGCATCTGCCCAGCGCAAGGCATTCAGGTTAAGGATATCGCCACCGATAGCGCATAACGTGTTCCAAGCGAACAACTTTCTATTTAAACGTGAATGCCTTAAGCTTTACACCTAGGAATCGGGAGACGATCGCCTTGACCGAATTCGCGACCACGAGTGATGGGCTGAACATCGCCTATGAGACGATGGGGCGCGGTGCACCCGTGCTACTTCTGCACGGCTACGCCTCGAGTATCGAACAAAATTGGCATGGCACCGGCTGGCTTTATACCCTGGCGCAAGCCAGTCGTCAGGCAGTGGCACTGGATTTTCGCGGCCATGGCAAAAGCGATAAACCGCACGATCCGGCCGCCTATGGCGAACATATGATGGCCGACATTCTGGCCGTGATCGATACGCTGTCCCTGCACGAGGTGGATATCGTCGGCTATTCGATGGGGGCATCACTGGCCCTGTTAATGGCCCATCACCACCCCGAACGTCTGCGCCGTATTGTTCTAGCCGGGGTTGGTTCGCATTATTTCGACAAACCCTTGCCGGTGGATAGCATCGCCAACGCCCTCGACCGCGACACCGAAGAAAGCGGACTGGCACAAAATTTCCGCCTGTTCGCCTCGCAACCCGGCAAAGATAAAAAAGCACTGGCGGCCTGCATCCGCGCACTACCGCCCCGACTGCCGCGCGAAACCTTACGCACCATCAACCACCCCATATTGGTGGTGTGTGGCGAGCGGGACGAGGTTGCCGGCTCTCCCACCCCCTTATCGTCGGCGTTTCGCTTTGCCCGCCCACTGTCACTGCCCCGGCGCGATCACATGACCGCCGTCGGGGACCTGACCGCCAAGCAACAGATCTGCGAATTTCTTAACAGTTAAAAAAGCCGCTGAAATGCGGTCATGGCCGCCGCAGGGTCCGCCTTGGTGACCACAGCCGAAATGGCGCACACCATGTCGGCCCCGGCTGCGATGACCGATGGCGCATTGGCCAGCGAGATTCCACCAATCGCCACCAGCGGCAAACCTAGATCGGCGGATTTAATCTGCTCCAGCAGCGTAAGGCCCGCCGCCGGTCCGGCATCATGTTTGGTTGCCGTGGCAAAAATCGGCGAGACACCGAGATAATCGGCCCCCGTCCCGGCCGCCAGGCGCGCCTCGGCCAGATCATGCACTGTCAAACCGATGATTTTATCGGGCCCTAGCAAGCGGCGCGCCGGGCCAATCGGCATATCGTCCTGGCCCAGATGCACACCATCCGCCCCAACCGCCAGCGCGATATCGACCCGGTCGTTGACCACAAAGGCCGTTGCACTGCCCCGGCACAACGCGTTGAGGGCCCGCGCCTCGTCATAGAGCAGACGGGTGTCAGCGGCCTTACAGCGATACTGCACCACCGGCACCCCGGCAGACACGGCGTCGGCCACATCTGCCGGATTGCCCGCACGGCTTAAAGCCCTGTCGGTGATGAAATAATAGCCGTTCAGGCGAACAGGCATTCTTCCACTTTCTGGGTTTCGGCCAGAGCCGCCGGCCCGAGCCAGAACACCTTATCAAACAAGGACATCTTGAAGGCCATCGGGGTGGGCGCGACATGTACCGCCTGCTCGGCGGCAATTTCATAGGCCAGCAAACCACTAACCGCCGCTTTAACCGGATCAGGCTCGACCGCCGCGAAACAACCAATGGCCGTGGCCGCCATGCAACCGGTACCAACGACCAGGGCCATCACCGCCTCGCCATTGGCGATGCGATAGGTCCGGGTGCCATCGGTAACAATATCGACCGCACCGGTGACCACCACAGTAGCGGCCTTAGCCTTGGCCAGCTGCGACGCCAGCGTGGCGATATCGCCATCAACGCTGCCGGAATCAACACCCTTGGTCTTGGCCGCGGCACCGGCAACGCTGGCGATTTCAGATGCATTGCCTTTAATAATGTCGATATGGGTTTCGGCCAGAAGACGTGCCACCGTGCGGTCACGATAGGCGGTAGCGCCGGCCCCACACACATCCAGCACCACCGGTATGCCTTTGGCATTGGCTGCCTTTGCCGCCAGCGTCATGGCCGTGATCTGGCTTTCCTGTAACGTGCCGATATTCAGCACCAGCGCCGACGCCAGCGCCGCCATATCGGCGGCTTCTTCGGGGGCCGACGCCATCACAGGTGATGCACCAAACGATTTGGCCAGCTGGGCACAATCATAAATCGTCACCACATTGGTGATGTGGTGGATCAGTGGGCTGGTCGCCCGAATTTTTTTGAGCAGGTCGTAAGGCTCGAAACCTTCCCGCATCATACACATCCTTTCACATACCCGAAAAACACTCGGGGGCTTAATTTTGCAGCTTAATTTTAAGGCGTACACGCCTTAATCGGCCAGGCCGGATCGACCGACACAGCCGTATTGGCATAGGCCAGGAGCGCGGCCTGGCGGGCCCCGGATTTGTGGTTTGTTTCCAGTAAACCCAGCGCTGTCGCCGCTTTGGCCGACGCACCGGAGCAGAACACCGGGACGTCCTGCACACGGCGCAATTCCGCCGCCGAGGCCAAATTGGTTTTGAACAGATTGTAACCTGCCATCCCGGCAGGACCCTTCACCCGACGAAACATTGACAGAAGACGGGCATCGGTAACACGCAAAACGGGGCCGTAACTGGTCTGCAGCTGGTTATAATCCTTACGGGCAGCCTCGCCGCAGGTCAGCGCAGCATCCATCAGTTCCTGCTGCAGCGCGGTCAACTGCATGATGGACAGCTCGACCTGCGAGGCACACAGCGCCGGAGCATGCGCTTTGCCCACGACATGCACTTTTCCCGCAGCCTGCGACAGATTCGCTACCATAACGAGAGACACGCATCCGGTGAGTAATTTTCTTATCCTCAAAAGGCTATTCCTTTACTGAACACACCGCGTCGGCCGTTGCCGCTTTGCCATTATGTCGAAACCATTTGATCGACGCGGCACCAGCGCTCTTTTCCGCGCCCGCCGCATCCTGTATTGCATCGCGAGTGGGGCAGATGCGCCCCGAAGATGCAACTAGGATTCGGAACCATGTCGTATAAAGTCGCCGTTGTCGGCGCCACCGGCAATGTCGGTCGCGAAATGTTGAGCATTCTGGCGGAACGCCAGTTTCCCGTCAGCGAAGTGGTGGCCCTGGCTTCTACCAGGTCTATCGGAACGAATGTTTCTTTCGGCGACAAGACGCTCAAGGTTAAAGCGCTTGATTATTACGACTTTACCGGCACGGACATTGTTCTGATGAGCGCAGGCGGTTCGGTTTCCAAGGAATGGTCGCCCAAGATCGCCGCACAAGGTGCGATTGTCATCGACAATTCCTCGACCTGGCGCATGGACCGTCAGGTGCCGCTGATCGTGCCGGAAGTTAACGCCGACGCCGTCAAGGACATTAAGAAAGGCATCATCGCCAATCCGAACTGCTCGACCGCCCAACTGGTCGTGGCCTTAAAGCCGTTGCATGACTATGCCCAGATCAAGCGCGTGGTGGTTTCGACCTATCAGTCCGTCTCCGGTGCCGGTAAGGCCGGGATGGACGAGCTGTTCAGTCAGAGCCGTGCCATTTTTGTTTCCGATCCGATTGAATCGAAGAAGTTCACCAAACGCATCGCGTTCAACGTCATCCCGCATATCGACGTCTTCATGGATGACAATTACACCAAAGAAGAATGGAAGATGACGGTTGAGGTCCAGAAGATCCTTGATCCCGATATCCAGCTCACCGCCACCTGCGTGCGCGTACCGGTGTTCATCAGCCATTCCGAGGCGGTCAATATCGAATTTGAACGTCCGATCAGCCCGGCCAAGGCGCGCGAAATCCTGCGTGAAGCCCCCGGCTGCCTCGTCGTCGATAAGCCAGAAGATGGCGGCTATATCACCCCAATCGAAACCGCCGGAGAAGACGCCACCTACATCAGCCGCATCCGCAAGGACCCGACGGTTGAGTATGGCCTGAACCTGTGGTGCGTTTCGGATAACCTGCGCAAGGGCGCAGCGCTGAACGCGGTGCAGATCGCCGAAGTGCTGCTCAATCGCGGCATGTTGCCCAAGAAGGGCTGATCCAAAGGCGGATCGCCGTTAGTTTTTTTTCTGAAAATGGCGGAGTCCCCCTCCGCCATTTTTGTTTTGCCTCTTGTATTTCGACGGGCACGATCCAATCTTTGGGCATGATCTTTGACCTGCCCCATCTTCTGATCGCAGTCGCGCTTTTGTTCGCGGTCTATTTTCTTGGCCCCAGGGCCTGGGCGCGACTGAAAGCCTTCGACGACGGCAATGCAAAGCGTCGGGCGCAGGAGATGCAGGACCGGCGCGATGGCAACGCCCATTTCCGCCACGCGCTTGATACCGCCGCCGAACAGGTCGAAGCGGTTACGTCCTACGAAGCCAAAGACCAACGCACCGGCCTGCCGATCACGCTCTACCTGTTCGAGGGCGAAAGCTTCGGCAGCCGCCAGGCGGCAGAAGAAGTCCGCGCCCGGCACATTTATGAAAAAGCCAAAGCCTTTTATACCGAGCTGCCGGTGGCGCTGACCGAACGGCGCCGCAGTAACCTCAAATAAAAAAGGGGCCGGTACAAACGCCCGGCCCCAGTTTACAGCACACCAATCTTACCGCCAAAGCGAACAGACGCGCTGACTTACAGCGCCTGGTATTTCACATAAGCAAACCGTGCCTCGCCCGCCCCCGCGACATAAAGCGAGGGGCGTAAGGCCAGAAAATCATACGCAGTGTTGTGGTTATAGCCCGACACCTCCATCTGCACGGCGTGTTTGGTCCATACCTTGCCGTCGATGCTGTAATGCATGGTGACGATGTTCGCCTCGTTACGGATGCGGATAAAGACATGGCGGCCATAGCCCGCGGGCTTGCCGCCCGGTCGGTCCAGCCCACCCCGGTGCATGATAAAATTCTTGTCCGAGAAACCCAGACCGCAATAGAGCCGCTTGTTATAGAACAGCAACAGCCCCGCCTGCGCGCCTTCACTGATCTCGATTTCCGTTTCGATTTCATAGGCAATATCGCCAACGCGAAAGCCCAGCGGGGAACTGTCAAACGGCTCGCTCCCTTTGGCCTGCAACACCAGACCATGGTCATAGCGCACCCGCTTCATCTCGTCCGTGGCAGGCAGATAGAAGCTCCACAGCTCACCGAAACGATCCCGCGAAAAATCATCCGAGAACGCCATACCGTGTGACAGCGCCTCGCCGCCCTTCGGCTTAGGCAGGGGGGTGGATAAGTCACCGCCCAACGCCTCGATCCAGCCATCCGCGGTCCAGCGCATCGGGGCCAGCAAGGTCTGGCGGCCCAGCGTCCACAACCCGTTTTCATAGCCATGATACACCAGCCACCACGAACCATCGGGGGCTTCCACCGCGCTGGCATGGCCGCGCGACCACCATTTTTCCCCTGCCGATGTGGTGCGCACCAGCGGATTATTGGGCGCATTCTCCCACGGCCCGAACAGGCTTTTGGCCCGCGCCGCAATCACCATATGGCCGGTGGGCGGGCCAGAGGTGCCGCCGACCGCCGTCAGCATGTAAAAATAGTCACCGTGGCGGAAGATTTTCGGCCCTTCCGGCGAAAAGGATTCCACCACCCAGTCTTCCGGATAATGCCACGGGTCATAAACATGACGCGGCACCCCCACGGTGGACAGGCCATCCTCGGCCAGTTGCACGACATCACCACCGCTTAACGCCAGATAGCGTTTGCCGTCTTCACCAATGATGTGGTTGGGGTCGATGTAGCGGCCCATTCCCGCAAGCTCGACCGGATCGGACCATGGCCCGGTAATTTTCGGAGCCGAAATCACATACATGCCGTTGGGATTGCGGGTCGGAATATAAATGTAATAGCGGCCCTTATATTTACATAAATCCGGCGCCCAGACCGAGCCGATCGGCTTTTTCAGCGCGGCGGTGACCGGCTGCCAGTTCACCAGATCGCGCGAGTGCCAGATCAGCAGCCCCGGATAGGCATCGAAGGTCGAAAAGGTCATGTAATAGTCGCGGCCTTCGCGGATGATGCTGGGGTCAGGGTGGTCGCCCCCCACGATAGGGTTGAGGAACCGGCCATCGCCCATATCGGCTTTGCGCTGGTTTTCGATCCCGCGCGGCCATGTCATCCACGCCCAGTCAATGCCCGATGGCGATATCGCCCCCTTCACCACAGATCCAGTGTTGGGCGGGCAGGTAGCACCGCCTGTCGCTGCCTTGGCCGGGATAGAGACAATTGCGGCCCCCGCCAGCAAGGCACTCAAAGATTCCCGGCGATTACAAATGGTCATGATGCTCCCAAACCCAAATCTTATTATTGGGTCTCCCAAAATGGAAACCGGTTACCAAAATACGGATGGCAATACCATCAGGCAACCGCCAAAGTGAATGATCACGGGAATTTGCCTACTCGGCAGCCTTATCAAGGCGGACGATTTCGTCCTCAAGGATCGGGGCGGCACCATGGCAGGCAGGCGGCTCGTAACAGGCACGGCAGCGCACCTGATATTCACCGGTATCGCCGACCACCAGCTGCTTATCATTGTCGATCAGCCGCTGCGAAATAAAGCCATCGTCCGAGCCGCACACCATGCACACCCCGGTCAGCTTCTCGACCGAATCAGCCAGCGCCAGCAGACCCGGCATCGGGCCGAAGGGCCGTTCGGCGGAATCCAGATCCAGCCCGGCGATGATGATGTGCAAATTACTCTCGCGTTTTTCGCGCAACAGAGCCCGGATCGCGCGGCCAAACCAGCCGAGACAATCCTGCAATGGGGTATCAAGCGGGAAAAACTGTGCCTCGTCCACCGCCAGCACGTCGAAATCCATCGGCTCAGTGACGCGGCGGAAGTCCGCCTCGCTACGCACCATGATGGCCGACAGCGTCGCGGTAACTTCTGTGCCGCCGTCCGGGGTGACAGCGCGCGAGGCAATCTCGCCCTGGGTGCGGGTATCATGGGCGGGTTTCAGGATGCGCACCCTTTTGCGGGCATACTGCGCCCGATGCAACCTGGCGATCAGCCGTTCGGTCTTGCCCGAAAACATCGGACCGGTAATCACTTCCAGACGCGCCGCCATAACCGCATTCTCCCCATCAAGCGAAGCGCTTTATCCCACGAGTCGTCCCGCCCGGCGCGCAGACATTTGGCTCAAGGCCGGGTTGTCCACATCAAAAGGGGCGACAGAGTATCCCTTGCGAAGCGAAGTCCGGAAGGCGCACACTTTTCTCGCGAGTATAGATTTAAGGAGAATATTGTGATCACGGGGGGGAAAGCCGGCGCCCTGTTCTGCGCCGGGGTCATTGCTTTATCCACATGGCTTGTCGCCACGACCTCTGCCGATGCGGCGACCCGATCGCGGGCCGTGGCACGCCTGATTGGCCTTGACGGCAGCGAGGCCGGCAAGGTGACGTTTCAGCAAGTGGCGCGCGGCATCCTGATCGAGGTTGAGGCCCACGGGCTTACGCCCGGCGCTCATGCCATAATGATACACACCAGCGCCGCCTGCGAAGCAAAAAAGCAGTTTACCACCGCCGGCCCCGATCTGGATGCCGACCCGCCACGCCCGCATGGCTATCTGGTAACCGGCGGGCCCCGCCCCGGCGATCTGCCCAACCAGTTTGCCGGTGCCGATGGCGTGCTGCACGCCACAATGTTCACCAATTACTTTGCTTTAGGTAATGGCAAAAAATCGCTGTTCGACCGCAACGGGGCCTCGATCATCATTCACGCCAAGGCTGACGACTATCTCACCGCGCCCGATGGCGGTGCCGGTGCCCGCGTGGCTTGTGGCACCATCGTGCGCACCATCGGCCCCAAGGCACGGGCCAAAACCGCCGCACGGAAATAACCGGACGATCTGTCCCCAGTTTTATACCGTTAATGGCCTGCCGCAGGGCCGAAACCGATGCGAAACGATCACAGTTTCAGTGCCTGCGGCGGCCCCGGCCTGCTTGCCATAAGTGTGGCGAACGCCTATATCTAAGCACTGTTAAGGCCGCGCAAGCTGCAGAGACAAGTTTCAAGCGCGCCCAGAGAACTTTCTCCCTTCCAAAAAGGGTGAGGGCGCAAGGGCTGACGACGACGACGCTTTCCCTGAAATTTTGGTGCGACTTTGACAACCGCAGTGAACATGGTGTTTGCGGCGGATACTAATGCTTTCAGGAGAAAGCCGTCATGACCATCGGTCAAGTTAAGTTCTTCAACACGACAAAAGGTTTTGGGTTCATTGCACCGGAAACTGGCGGGAAGGACGTTTTCGTCCACATGACCGCTGTTCAGGCTGCTGGCCTGCGTAGCCTGAATGAAGGTCAGCGCGTTAGCTTCGACGTCGAAGCCGACAAGCGCGGCCCGAAAGCCGTGAATCTGAAGCTCGTTTGAGCCGAGGGTAGCTTACCAGACGGCGCGGAGGAGAGCTTCTCTTCCGCGCCGTCTGCGTATCTGGGGGACAGGATGGACACGCAGCAGACTGCGACCGGGCAGACATCAGAAACACCCGGTCAAACCGAATTTGTCATCCTCTATTCCACCTTCCCCGCAACGGATGCCGGGCGAGACGCCGCCGACGCCATTGCGCGCGACCAGCTTGAAGCCCGCCTGATTGCCTGCGCCAACATATTTGCCCCGATGACGTCGCTGTACCGCTGGCAGGGTAAAATCGACAGCGATGCCGAATTTGGCGTGTTCTTTAAGACCCGCCGCAGCTTGGTTCCCGCCGCTATTACGGCTGCAAAAGCACGCCACCCCTATACGCTGCCGTGCTTTTTAACCCTGCCGGTCGAAGGGTCTGCTGAATATCTCGATTGGATAAAAGCCGAAACTGCCGCAATAGGTTAACTTGTTTTTGACGTTCTAAGCCCTTTCTATGGGCCGGTAACGCGTTGGAGCCAGAAAGCGTGAATTACGAAGGACCGGAAGACAGCACCTATCTTGATGGGGCCGCGCTGCGTGAAGCCATTGCCGCCGCCACATTAGGCATCACCGACAGCACGGAACTGCGCCAACGCTTCTTTGCCCCCTTAAAGACCGCCTTCACCACGGTGCGCGACAAGGTGCGCAGCGACGTGCTGGAACATGGCCTGCATGGGCTGGATGCCGCCCGGTCGCTGTCGGCGATTCAGGACACCATCATCCGCATCGTCTTCGAGTTTGCCACCACGCGGGTCTACACCACCCCCGGCGAGGCTGAGGCGCTGGCCGTCGTTGCCACCGGCGGCTATGGCCGCGGCGAACTGGCCCCGGGATCGGATATTGATCTGTTGTTCCTGCGTGCCGCCAAAGCGCCGCCGGACAGCGACCATGTTGTCGAGTTTATTCTTTATGTCTTGTGGGATCTGGGCCTGAAAGTCGGCCACGCCACCCGCTCGGTCACCGAATGTATGCGCCAGGGCAAGCAGGACATCACGATTTGCACCGCCCTTTTAGAAGCGCGTTTCATCGGCGGCGCACACAGTCATTATGACGAATTGCGCAAGCGCTTCTGGACCGAAATTGCCACCGGCTCGGGCCGGGAATTTGTCGAAGCCAAACTGGCCGAGCGTGACGACCGCCATATTCGTCAGGGTGAAACCCGCTATCTGGTTGAGCCCAACATCAAAGAAGGCAAGGGCGGTTTGCGCGATCTGCAAACCCTCTACTGGATGGGCAAATATCTCTATCACGTTTATGACGCCGCCGCCTTGGTGCAGCACAATGTCTTCAGCCAGGAAGAATATGAAACCTTCCAGAAGGCCGAAGCGTTCTTATGGAATGTGCGGGTACACTTACATTATCTGATGGGCCGGGCCGAAGAACGCATTTCCTTCGATGCCCAGCCGGGGCTGGCTGCAGCACTGGGCTTCACCGACGAGAATCCGCGTCAGGCGGTGGAAAACTTCATGCGGGCTTATTTTCTGGTGGCCAAGGATGTCGGCGACCTCACCCGCATTTTCTGCGCCGCGCTGGAATTTCAGAACCGCAAGCGCCGCGAGGGATTGACCCGCATTCTGCCCGGCTTTCTGCGCCCGCGCAGTTCAAGCGATGATTTCTTTGTCGATACCGGTCGGCTCAATGCGCAGGAAAATACCTTCAGCAAAGATCCGGTCAATTTCATCCGCATTTTCCATCTGGCCGATGCCAAGGAAATCGACATTCATCCCCACGCCCTGCGCGCCATTACACGGCAATTGCCGCTGATCGATGATGCCTTGCGGGCGAACAAATCCGCCAACACGCTTTTTCTTGAAATCTTAAGCTCGCCACGCAAACCCGACTGGGCTCTGAAGCTGATGAACGAGGCCGGCGTGCTGGGCCGTTTTGTGCCGGAATTTGGCCGCATCGTCGCGCTGATGCAATTTAATATGTATCACCACTATACGGTGGACGAGCATCTGATCCGCGCCATCGGCTATGTCGCGGCGATTGAGCATAATCGGTTCGAAGAAGAACACCCCATCGCCACCGACATCATCCGGCGTATCAAGTCGCGCGAGGTGCTGTATTGCGCCATGCTGCTGCATGATATCGCCAAGGGACTGGAGGGCGATCATTCTGTGCTGGGCGGTGCCATTGCCCAGACGGTTTGCGCCCGTTTTGGCCTGCCAGCAGAGGATATCGCCTCGGTCGACTGGCTGGTCAAAAACCATCTGGTGATGAGCGATATCGCCCAGCGCCGCGATATTTCCGACCCCAAAACGGTTCACGATTTTGTCTCGATCGTGCAGTCGCCGGAAATGCTGCGCTACCTGCTGATCCTGACGGTGGCCGATATCTGTGCCGTGGGCCCCGGCGTCTGGAACGGCTGGAAGGCCCAGCTGCTACGCGAGCTCTATTACGAAGCCGAGGCGGTGATGAGTGGCGGTGATACCGTGCGCGCCCACAGTGCCCGGGTGCACTCGGCCAAGCATACGCTGGCAGAAAAGATCGCTGATCTGCCCGAAGATGTGCGCAACCACAATCTTGAGCGCCATTATGATTCCTATTGGCTGGCCTTTGATACCGCCATGCACGAGCGCCACGCCCGCATGATGGCCGATACCGATATGGCCCAGAAGCTGTTCGGCTTTGAAGCCATTCCCAACAAAGTGCGGGCGGTGATGGAAATCGCCATCTATGCCCCCGACCACCCCGGTGTTTTCGCCCGTATTTCAGGTGCCATTGCGGTGGCGGGTGGCTCGATTGTCGATGCCAAGGCTTTCACCACGTCGGATGGCTTTGCACTCGATGTCTTCTCGGTGCTGGATGCCGAAGGCGGCCCCTTCGATGACGAGGCCCGGCTGAGCCGCCTGCGCCAGACCATTGAGAAGACCATCGCAGGCGAAATTTTCCCGCGCACCCTGATCGCCCAGCGCTCG
The DNA here is from genome assembly GCF_055392125.1 of Micropepsis pineolensis. Taxonomy (NCBI): domain Bacteria; kingdom Pseudomonadati; phylum Pseudomonadota; class Alphaproteobacteria; order Micropepsales; family Micropepsaceae; genus Micropepsis; species Micropepsis pineolensis. Next base: position 685,653 of record NZ_AP042408.1, on the reverse strand, counting down.
ACCCGTGGCCGTAACAAGGCCTTCACCGTGCCAGCACGGGTTAATTTTGATAATGACGCATCGACCACCGCCACGGTGATCGAGGTACGGGGGCCGGACCGGCTCGGCTTCCTCAATGACGTCGCCTCGGCGCTATTCCACGCCGGGTTGTCGATTTCCTCGGCGATGATCGCCACCTATGGTGAGCGGGTGGTCGACGTTTTCTATGTCCGCGACGCCTTCGGTCATAAAATTACCCACCTCGACAAGCTCAAAGCGGTTGAAGCCAGCCTTTTGATCGCCGTTGAAGGCAAAAAGGACAAGGCAAAGCGCGCGGCTCACACTTGAGCCGTCCCGGCTTTCGGGGCATAACCGCCAGCCTCTTTTGTCTTCTTTCTTTGGGACACGTATTATGAGCGAAGCCGCCAAGCACCCGTCTTTAGTTTTCTCTGGTATGCAGCCGACCAACACGCTGCATCTGGGTAACTATCTTGGCGCGCTCAAGAACTGGGTCAGTATCCAGGATCAGATGCCCTGCATCTATTGCGTCGTCGATATGCACGCCATTACCGCCGATGTCGGCTATGGCAAACCGGTCGAGCTGGCCAAGGCAACCCGCGAGGTAGCGGCCGCCTATATTGCCGCCGGGGTCGATACCAGCAAAAGTCCGATCTTCAATCAGAGCCGCGTGCGCGCCCATGCCGAGCTGGCGTGGATTTTTAACTGCGTCGCCCGTATGGGCTGGGCGGACCGCATGACCCAGTTCAAGGAAAAGGCTGGCAAGCACAAGGAACGGGTTTCGGTCGGCCTCTATACCTATCCGATGCTGATGGCGGCCGATATTCTGGTCTACAAAGCAACCCACGTCCCAGTGGGCGAAGATCAGCGCCAGCATCTCGAACTGGCCCGTGACATCGCCCAGAAGTTCAACAACGACTATGGCGTGGCGGACTTCTTCCCGCTACCCGAGGCCGTTACCGTGGCCGCCGGCACCCGTGTGATGAGCCTACGCGATGGCACCAAGAAGATGTCCAAGTCAGACGACAGTGATCTGTCGCGCATTAACCTGACCGACGATGCCGAACTGATCGCCCAGAAAATCCGCAAGGCCAAGACCGATCCGGCCCCGCTGCCCGCCGACGAAAAAGAGCTCGAAGGCCGCCCGGAAGCCGAAAACCTGATCAACATTTTCGTGGCGCTCTCTGGCAAGACCAAAGCCGAGGTGATTGCCCAATATGCCGGGCAACAGTTCTCGGGCTTCAAGTCGGATCTGGCAGATGTTGCTGTGGCAAGACTAACCCCGATTGCTTCGGAAATGCGCCGCCTGCTCGCCGATCCGGCCGAGATTGACCGGGTTCTGGCCGATGGTGCCGAAAAGGCTTCCGCCGTGGCCGAACCGATCATCCGGGATGTGAAACAGATCGTCGGCTTTATCGGCTGATCTTTTTATCCCCATCACCCCCCAGCGCGTCATGCTCATGGCTGAACATGACGTCGCGCGGACGGGCGTGCAGGCTTTGGCCGCCATCCACCGTGATGGTGCTGCCGGTCATTGGTGCCATTTTGACGACGAAGCTGACGGTCTCGGCAATATCCTGCGGCGTACAGCCAAAACCCAGCGGGGTTTCGCCATGGGCATCGGCAAAGCCCTTGGGTGTCTGGCTGCTGCTGGGCAGGCTGAGGCCCGGCGCGATACCACAGACCCGCACCCGTGGGGCCAACGCCTGAGCTGCAAGCCGGGTTGCCGCCTCCAGCGCGCATTTCATCACCGTATAGGAAAAGAAATCCGGGTTCAGATTGAACACTTTCTGATCGAGGATATTGATCACCAGCCCCCGCGCCTCGTCCGGCAGCCGCTCGGCCAGCTGTTGGGTCAAAAGCAGTGGGGCGCGCAAATTGACCGCATACATCTGGTCGAGCGATTCCGCCGATAAGCCCGGCATGCTGTCATAGGCAAAGCGCGAGGCCGAATTGACCAGCAGGCTGCAAAAGCCAAAATCCGCCGTCTGATCAAAAATGTCACTGATGATGCGCGGATTAACCAGATCACCCTGCACCACCATGGCCTTGTAACCATCAAAGCGTAAGGCGGCCGCCAGCGCAGCGGCTTCGGCCTGTGAATGGTTGGTATGAATGACGACGGACCAGCCATCTTCGGCCAGTCTGCGGGCGATCACCGCCCCGATGCGTACACCTGCGCCTGTGACCAGCGCATAACCGCGCGTATCCGGAAAATCCGACATATCCCCCTCCATGGCTGCCAGCCCCCGGGTAATGCCTTATTCCGGCAGTGTTTTCCCCGGTCGGCTTCTGAAAATTTCGACACCGGCGCCCGCCGCTTCGTTAAAAATATCTGGTTTCAGAATGGACACCCGGCAGGCGTTAACGTTGGAATTCTCGAAACAGAGCGCCACCAGTTCTTCCAGCAGCGTCTCAATATATTTGGTATGCGGACGTTCGGGCCACGCCTTAATGGCAGTGCGCACGGTGTCGTAATCGACAAGAGGGCCGCTGGCCTCGGTATCGCGCGGGGCGGCGTCATCGGCGAACATTTCGACATTGACCACGACGCGCTGCGGGCGTTCGGGATGCTGTTCCCACGGATGAAACCCGAGATGCACCTCGGTAACGATATCTTTGAGAATAAAGCGCTGATAGCCGCCTGCGCGCATCCGAAACCCATCAACTGTAGAGAGCATTTGCAGAATGCCTGTGTTGATTATATAGCATTGGCCTCCAGTGATAACAATTGCGCGGGCGTAAAACGCGCCCCTTCGGACGAGTAGGAAAACACCATGGCAGGCGGCAACATTTATCCGCTGCGCATCGCCGATGCGGCGAAGGCCATCCGCCATGTTTTCGTCCGCAATCTGGAACTGCAAGCCGATATCGGCATTCACGGCCACGAAAAGGGCGTGCTGCAGCCGGTGCGTATCAGCGTCGATCTTGGTGTGGCCGAGGCGCCAGTCGATGAAGACAATCTCGACAGCGTGGTCGATTACGAAGTGATCGCCAACCGCATCCGTGCGCTGATTGAAACCGGCCACATCAATCTGGCCGAAACCATGGCGGAACGTATCGCCACCCTGTGCTTTGCTGACCGCCGGGTGCACAGCGCCCGCATCCGGGTCGAAAAGCTCACCGCGTTGCCGGGGGCCGAATCCGTCGGGGTCGAGATCGAACGTACCCGTCCATAAATGCTACGCACCCGGAGTGTTTGGCGGAGCATTAGGCAGAGCATTTGGTCATGAACAACCGGCCTTATGATCCGGCCCAGAATCAGACACCAACCGAAGCGTTGATCGCCCCCACGACGGTGGTACCAACGCAAAGTGAACCTGCGCCCGCGATAAATTCCGAAGCAGAGCCCGCACCGCTGACCGGATCAGCGCGCATTGCCGAATATGTCAAAGACCTGCCCGATCTGCCCGGCGTCTATCGTATGATCGGGGCCAAGGGCGATGTGCTCTATGTCGGCAAGGCCAAAAGCCTCAAAAAGCGCGTGGCCAATTACGCCAAGCCGGGCGGTCATAACGGCCGCATTATGCGCATGATCACCGAAACGGTGGAGATGCTGTTCATCACCACGGCATCGGAAATTGAAGCGCTGCTGCTCGAAGCCAATCTGATTAAGCGGCTAAAACCCTATTACAACATCTTGCTGCGTGATGATAAATCCTTCCCGGAAATCCTGCTGCGCAGCGACCATGATTACCCGCAGGTGCTGAAACACCGTGGCGCCCGGTCGATCCGCGGCACCTATTTCGGGCCCTTTGCCAGCGCCACCGCGGTCAACGACACGCTCGACACCCTACAGCGGGCGTTTTTATTGCGCGCCTGCACCGATGCGGTATTTTCCACCCGCACCCGCCCTTGCCTTTTGTTCCAGATCAAGCGCTGCGCCGCCCCGTGCGTGGGCCGCATCAGCCAGAAGGATTATGCCGGACTGGTCGATGAAGCGCGCCGCTTCCTGTCGGGCAAAAGCCGCGCGCTGCAGGAAGAATATCTGGCACAAATGGAAGCGGCCTCTGAAGCGCTCGACTTTGAAGCGGCGGCGGTGATGCGCGACCGCGTGCGGGCGCTGAGCCATGTCCAGCAGCGTCAGGGCATAAACCCCACCAGCTTTTCCGAAGCCGATCTGTTCGCCCTGCACCGCGATGGCGGCGGCTCCTGTGTGCAGGTGTTCTTCTTCCGTGCCGGGCAGAACTGGGGCAACCAGCCCTATTTCCCGCGCCACAGTGCCGATGCCAGTGCCGGCGACATTCTGGAAGCTTTCATCAGCCAGTTTTATGACGAGCGCACCCCGCCGCCGCTACTTCTGCTATCCGACCCGATCGAGAATGCCCCCCTGCTGGCCGAGGCCTTGTCAGCCCGCGCCGGATACAAGGTGCAGATCCTGGTGCCGGAACGCGGCGAGAAGCGCGAGATCGTCGATGCCGCCCGCACCAATGCGCGCGAGCAGTTGGGCCGCCGCCTGTCAGAGAATGCCGCCCAGCGCCAGCTGATGGCCGGTGTAGCCGAAGCCTTTGGGCTGGAAACTCCCCCGGCCCGCATCGAGGTCTATGATAACTCCCACATTCAGGGCGCCCATGCCGTGGGCGGGATGATCGTGGCCGGGCCGGATGGCTTTGAGAAAGGCGAATACCGCCGCTTCAACATCAAGACCGCCAGCACCGACGATGATTTCGGCATGATGCGCGAGGTGCTGACCCGCCGTTTTGCCCGCCTGATCGAGAGCAATGACGCAAATGTGAAACGGCCCGATCTGGTCCTGCTTGACGGTGGACCGGGGCAACTGGCGATGGTGCAAGCGGTGTTTGACGAGCTGGGGGTTGAGGGCGTGGCGCTGGTCGCCATCTCCAAGGCGGCCGAGCATGAAGGCGGCTTCGAGCATTTTCACCTTGCCGGCCGCGAGCCGTTCCGGATGCCAGCCCAGAGCCCGGTCCTATATTATTTACAACGACTTAGAGACGAAGCCCATCGCTATGCCATTGGCAGCCATCGCGCCAAGCGGACCCGCGCCATTGCGGCCAATCCACTCGACGAGATTCCCGGCATCGGGGCATCACGCAAAAAAGCCTTGTTGCGCCATTTTGGTTCAGCAAAGGCCGTCACCAGCGCCAGCCTCGCCGACATTCAGGCGGTGGCCGGTATTTCAGAAACACTGGCCGCAAAGATATATGACTTCTTCCATCAAGGCGGTCGGCGGGAGTAAACTGTCACAATGCTTGCTGTACCCAATATCCTGACCATCTTGCGCATCGCCCTGGTGCCGGTATTCGCCCTTGTGCTGTGGGGCGACCCCAGCGATTCCAGCCGCATGCTGGCTTTTGCCATTTTCTGCATCGCCGGCATCAGCGACGGGCTTGATGGCTACATCGCCCGCAAATTCAATGCCGGCAGCGATTTTGGCCGCATGCTCGACCCCATCGCCGACAAAATTCTGGTTGGGGTGGCGCTGATGATCCTGGTGGCACAGGGCCATTTCGATGGCTGGAAGATGGTGCCTGCGCTGGTCATCCTGTCTCGCGAATTTCTGGTGTCGGGTTTGCGCGAATTTCTCGCCGGGGCCCGCGTCAGCGTGCCAGTGACCTTTTTTGCCAAGATCAAGACCACCATCCAGATGATCGCCATCGCAGCGATGATTTTAGGACCGGCGCTCGATAAAACCGTGCCCGGCGTTCTGGCCTTTGCCTATGTCGCGCTGTGGATAGCCGCGGTGCTGACCGTCATCACCGGTTACGCCTATTTGCGCGCGGGCCTTGCCCATACCCGCGGCAGCATCCTGCCCAGCGCCTGATATGTTGGGTTTATGGCCGGTCTTCACCGTTCTGGCAGCTGCGGGGCAAACCGCGCGTAACGCCATGCAGCGCGAGCTGACCGCCAGCCTGGGGGCGGCGGGGGCTACCCATGTGCGGTTCTTATTCGGCTTCCCTTTCGCGCTGATCTTCTTCGCCATCGCCTGTGCCATGGGAGCGAAAATCCCCGTGGTAAGTGCCAGCTTCTGCGGCTGGATTCTGGCCGGGGCCCTGACCCAGATTATCGCCACCGCCTTGATGCTGATGGCGATGACCGAGCGATCTTTCGTCGTCACCATCGCCTATTTGAAAACCGAGCCGATACTGGTTGCGCTGTTTGGCCTGATCGTGCTGGGCGACGCCTTAAGCCTGCCTGCCGCGGCGGCCATTGTGGTTGCCACGGTGGGCGTGTTTGTCATGTCGTTTCGCACTAGCGAAGGCGACAAGACAGCATCCGGCACATGGCGACCGGTTGCCAAGGGCCTGATGTCGGCGGCTCTGTTTGCCATTTCGGTGGTGGCCTATCGCGGAGCGATTTTATCCTTACACGGCGCATCACTGGCCATGACCACCAGCTTTTCGCTGATGGTGGTTCTGGGCCTGCAGGCAGCGCTGCTCAGCCTCTATCTCCTCTGGCGGCAGCCCGGCGTTATGGCGGCAATCATCGGTCAGTGGCGACCATCGCTGATGGCGGGCTTCATGGGCGCGGCCGCAACGCAGTTATGGTTTTTTGCTTTTGCGCTGACCTCGGCGGCCAATGTCCGTACGCTGGCCCTGATTGAGGTGCTGTTTGCTCAGGGCGCGACACATTTTATTTTTAAACAGAAAACCACCGCCCGCGAAGCTGTCGGTATTATCTTAATCGCCGTCGGCTGTGCCGCGCTGGTGTGGACGGAAACGTAAAAATCTAAGCTACAGGAAACTATTTCCCTAGTGTTTCCACGATTTGAGAAAACGTATATTCCTTAAGAACATCTGCCCATTTCTTATTAACAGTCATTCCATATTCCGGCTTACTTTTCTTGCCTTCATATTTCCGATGCGTAAATGGACCATTAGGTTCACTCCACACCGTTGATGGGATCAGATACAGTTCCGGCTCCACACCATCCGTCAGGATAACAAGTGCGAGATATAGATTTTCGGCAATTTCAAATTTTTCCGTCTGCATAAAGGTGTAGCCGCCATCACGCAGCGCTTTAACCTGTATTTCAAAATATTTCGGTGGGACGGTATTTTTTTCTGAGCCTAAACGAATGACAAAATCTATGCCCTGATCATCAATTTCTGGGGTATAGACATAGAACCCACGTCCAGTGAATGCCATTTTGACAAAGTATTCTGCATACTTGCCAACCTGTAATTTGTTCAGTTTGCTCCAGTTCTGCAGTGCAGACATTTCTTCACCCCGTTGCTCGTTTTATAGATCAGTTGGCACCTCATATTGGCCAATAACAACAAAAAAGGCGGGGATTGCGCCCCGCCCTTTTTCAAAATCACCGCTGATAAAACCGCTCAGAGGTCTACGGCGGACACCTTGGCCACCACATCAGCGGAATAATCGTGCATCAGCATTTCCGAAATCTTGCCCGGCGTATAGCGATAGGGGCCGATTTCAGAAATCGGCGTGACTTCCGCCGCAGTGCCGGTCAGGAACGCTTCGCTGAAGGTGCCCAGCTCTTCCGGCTTAATATGACGAACATTGACCTTGATGCCGCGCTTGACCGCAAGGCCCTGCACCACCCGGCGGGTGATGGAATCGAGGAAGCAATCCGGCGTCGGCGTATGCAGTTCACCATCCTTGACGAAGACGATGTTGGCACCCGAGGATTCCGCAACAAAGCCGCGATAATCATACATCAGGGCATCGGCATAGCCTTCGGCTTCGGCCGCATGCTTAGACAGGGTGCAGATCATATACAGACCCGCCGCCTTGGAGCTGCACGGGGCGCAATCGGGTGCCGGGCGCTTCCACTTCGAGATGCTGAGACGGATGCCCTTCATCTTGGTCGCTGCATCGAAATAGGACGGCCACTGCCATACCGCAACGCCGAAATGGACCTTGTTGCGCTGACCAGCAACCGACAGCATCTCGCTGCCACGGAACACCAGCGGACGAACATAGCCATCATCAAAAGGATGCGCGGCAATGGTATCTTCGCACGCCTTGTTAATCTCGTCTTCCGTATACGGAATTTTCATATCAAGAATGCGCGCGCTCTCGATCAGGCGCAGGGTGTGCTCTTTCTGCTTGTAAATACGCCGGCCATAATACCGCTCACCCTCGAATACGCAGGAGGCGTAATGCAATCCATGGGTCAGGATGTGTACCTTGGCCTCGCGCCAAGGGATAAGCTTGCCGTCAAACCACAAAGCGCCATCACGATCATCCAGGGGAAGCAAATCGGCCATTGTCACATCCTCCAACCACTTGTCTTGCCGGGGCAGGCGGTCTATTTGTGTCAGTATGTCTGACATAAAAAACGGCGGAATGCCGTTTGATACACGCGCATTATACCTAAGCGACGCTGCACTCAAGCAAGGAATCGATCTTCTTTTGCTTGCAATGCGAAATATTGTGTCGCAGAGCGATTTAGTTTTAAAAGAATCAACCATAGGCCACGCCCATGCCCGCGCACTGCACTTTATCTGGCGCCATCAGGGATTGTCCGTCGCCGAGCTACTCGGGCTACTGCATATCACCAAACAGAGCCTCAACCGGGTCTTAAGCGATTTGCTCGCCACCGGCTATATCGAGCGCCGAATCGGTCGTGATGACAAACGCAAGCGCGCCCTTTATCTGACGGCCAGTGGCGAGGCCCTGGCCGAGGCGCTGTGGCAGGCCCGCCGCCCGCTGCTGGCCGCAGCCTTCCGCGGTGCCGGGCAGGAAGCGGTGGAAGGTTTCCGCCAGGTGTTGTTTGGGTTGGTCGATCCGCAAGACCGTGCCAATATACCGCCATGAGCAACGCAACCCCGCTGCAGGACTGTCACCTTCTGGTCGTCGATGACGACGAACGCTTGCGCAGCCTGTTACAGCGCTATCTCACCACCGGCGGTTTCCGGGTCAGCGCGGCAGCCAGCGCCGAAGATGCCCGCAGCCTGATGAAAAGCATGGCCTTCGATCTCTTAATCGTCGATGTCATGATGCCGGGCGAAAACGGCCTCGATTTCACCAAGTCGGTGCGCGCCGGATCGAATGTGCCGGTGCTGATCCTGACCGCCCGTGGCGAGACCGAGGACCGCATCAAAGGCCTCGAATGTGGTGCAGATGATTACCTGCCCAAGCCGTTTGAACCGCGCGAACTGTTACTGCGCATCGAAGCGCTGTTGCGCCGCGCCGCACCGCCGGCTACCCAGACCACCAGCGAAGTCCGTATGGGCGAATGTGTTTTCGACGCTAATCGGGGTATCCTGTTGCGCAAGGGCAAGCCGGTCAAACTGACCAGTTCGGAAGCCGCTCTGCTGCAACTGTTCTCCGCCAATGTCGGCCGACCATTCTCGCGGGCGGATTTGTGTGCCCGCCTTGGCGTTGCGCTGGAACGGACCATCGACGTGCAGGTCACCCGCCTCCGGCGCAAGATCGAGGAAGACCCCAAACTTCCCCTTTACCTACAAACCGTGCGGAGTGTGGGCTATGTCCTGGTCCCGGACGCGTGAGGCGTTAAGCCAGCTCTGGTCGCTGTACCGCCCTGGTCAGCTTTTGCACAACATTATGCCCCACGGGCTGTTTCAACGTTCGCTGATCATCATCGTGGCACCGATGATCCTGATGCAAGGCATTGTGTCTTACGTCTTTTTTGAACACGAGCTGGATGTCACCACCCGGCGCATGGCGCGCGACATTGCCGCCGATGCCGCCTTTTTAATGTCGCTTGAAGATAATTACCGCGGGCCCGAACGCCTGCGCCTGCGGGCCATGGCGCAAGAGCAGTTGCGCTTTCAGCTGATCTTCAAGGCGAATGAAAAGCTGCCGCGCAACGATGATTTCGTACCACGCAACACCATCGACCGCGCGCTGGATCAGACCATTGGTCAGCAGATCGGTGAAGACCGCCTGTTCGCCAAGCGTCGCGTCGGTGCCCAGGAATATGACATTGCGCTGGAGGTCCATGACGGCGTGCTGCACATGATTGTACCGCGCGACCGCGTCACGGTCTCGGCACCAGATCTGTTCCTGGCATGGATGGCCGGGTCCTCGCTGATCCTGATCGCGGTGGCGGTGCTGTTTCTGCGCAATCAGGTCCGCCCGATCGAACAACTGGCCCGCGCCGCCGAAGCCTTTGGCAAGGGCCGCGATGTGCCCGATTTCAAACCCTATGGCGCGGCCGAGGTGCGCCGGGCCGCACAAGCCTTCCTGACCATGCGGGCGCGCATCAAGCGCTATGTCCAGCAACGCACCGAAATGCTGGCCGGGGTGAGCCACGACCTTAAAACCCCGCTCACCCGCATGCGCCTGCAACTGGCGCTGATGCAGCCCAATGACGAGACCAATGCGCTGACCGAAGATGCTGCCGAGATGGAGCGCATGGTGCACGAATATCTCGATTTCGCCCGCGGTGAAGGCGGCGAAAAAAGCGAACTGACAGATATTGGCGTGCTGGTGGCCGATGTCGCCGCCACCGCCGGACGCGGCAAGGCACCGGAGCGGATCAGCCTTGATCTGCCCGCCGGGATTTTGTTGCCGGTCAAGACCTATGCCTTGCGGCGCTGCGTTTCCAACCTGATCGAGAACGGGTTAAAGCACGCCCCCCATGTGGCCGTCAGCCTGGTGCTGGGGGCACGCTTTGCCGAAATTCATGTCGATGATGATGGCCCCGGGATCCCCGAGGGCCGCCGCGAAGAAGCCTTCCGGCCCTTCCACCGGCTTGACGAAGGCCGCAACCTGCAAAGCGGGGGCGTCGGTCTGGGGCTGGCGATCGCGCGTGACTTTGCCCGGGCCCATGGTGGCGAGCTGGCGCTGGGGCAGGCCCCTTTGGGGGGCCTGCGCGCCACAGTCCGGCTACCGGTTTAAATTGCGATTACCTTTAGCGCGTCGAACAATCCATAATCTTGGTGTCGAAAGCCGAGCCGATCAGCAGATGGCCGTTGGCAAAAGCCCCGACCGAGGAACCACTGATGTGCGCCCCGCTGTCGGCGAAAATCTGCTCGAACGATGTGGGCAGACCATCCTGCAGGCTGACGCGATAGACCACCGAAGGCGCCACCTTAGCCGGGTCATGGCGATAATCCGATAACGCATAGGCTTTGGGTGTACCACTGACCCACAATGCCCCGTCGTCACCCAGACGCAGATTGTCGAGGTTGGCCGGGATCGCCAGCTCGCCGATATTCTTTAAGCGGCCCAGGAACGGATCGCGCTCGAAAGCCACAATCCGGCGGGCGAATTTTTCGGCAATATAAACAAAGCGACCATCTGGCGACACCACGATCCCATTGGGAAAGTTGAGCCGGTTGGCCGCCACAGCAAATTTGGTACTGTCGAAATAGAGCGCATCGGCCCGCGGCAAGGACAGATTGTCATCCAGCCAGCGCCCGGCATCGCTGCTGACGGTATGGTCATTGACGACATAGAAGCGCGCTTCGTCCACGGCGGCGATGGCGTTGGGGCTTTTGAGCAGATCACTGCCGATGAAGCCGGTTTCATTCAGCTGCACTTTGCCGTCCGCAATGGTCACGCCAAAGGTGACGATGGCATTTTGCGCCTTATACGGATGATTGATGACATACAGCGTCAGCTTGCCATCGGCACCACGATACAGGCTGATGCCATGGGGGTGGAAATTAGCCGGCGTACCGCTGAGTTTGACCGGCCGAGCCCCGGCCACACCATAGGCATAGGCATAAAGCCCGTCGGCCTTAGACGGCTTGCCATTTTTTAGCGCACGGCGGTCAGTGGCAGACAGAATCGCCATTTTACTCACCGGATCGAGCGCAATATCTTCCGGCCCGGCGGGGCCTGCCACCACGCGGCACTGGCCAGCAAAACTGGATTCAACCGCATTGAACACGCCATGGGCCAAAAGGCTGTGGAAAACAGCCCCAGCCACCAGAACCGCGACAAGGGCGCACCCGGTCAGCGCCATACGGCGCCACGGCGCGGGTTTGGATGGAATCATCGACGTCTCCTGGTGACATTTGCCCTATAAATATAGGACCAGATGCCCGGGTTTCATGGCCTGCGTGGTTTTCTTGGCAAGGGCACGATCTTTGAGCCTTGCAGAAAACGGTTGGATCCCTTATAAGCCCCCCTCCTAAAAGATACAGAGGCCGTAGGTCATGAAAAAAGGCATCCATCCCGATTATCACTTTGTTACCGTACAACTGAATGACGGGAGCACCTATCGCACACGCACGACGTGGGGCGAAGCTGATGCCAAGATGACGCTGGACATCGACCCGGCTTCTCATCCGGCCTGGACCGGTGGTCAGCAGCAGCTGCTTGACCGTGGTGGCCGCCTGTCGCGCTTCAATAAGAAGTTCGCTCAGTTTGTGAAATAAGTACGCCTGCCAGTAGCCGCCGGCATCCGCTGAAACGCTGGATCCGGCGGTTATTTTATGCCCTAATAAATCATATTTTATTCTTTTTTTATCTTAATCGACGATAAATTTTGACGCCGATTCAGGAAGCGACGACTCTCGTCGCTGGACACTGCGTCAGGCATTAACCCAGACCTTTTAAAGCCAAGGCATCAGGGCATGAACAACATTTCAGACAGAATTGAACCAACAGCCGAGCACGCAGACAGCAGCCACGCGGCACTGTCGGGCAAGCGCGAGCTGACCAAAACCCAGAACCGGCAGACCATTCTAAACGCTGCCCGTCAGGTTTTTGCCGATATGGGCTATGGCGCCACCACGGTGCGTGACATCATCCGGGCCACACCGCTGGCGTCGGGCACCTTTTACAACTACTTCAAGTCAAAAGAAGAGGTCTATCAGGCCTTACGCGCCGAAGTGGCACTGACCATCCGCCCGCGCCTACGCGAGGCCCGCCAGAACGCCACAACGATCAAGGCCTTTCTTTCCGACACAATCCGGATTTATTTCGACTATATCGCTACGGAAAAAGACAATCACCGCCTGATCCGTGCGGGAGTCACCGCGCAATTGCGCCTCGACACACCAGAAGTTATCGCCGGTTTTGAGGAACTGCGTCAGGACCTTGAGCAGGCGATGGCAAGCGGCCTAATCCCGAAAGTCGACGCAGATTATCTGATGGCGGCGATCGTCGGAGCGGTGCTGGAAGTGTCACGCCGCATGATATTACGCGATACGATCGATTCGGCAGAAGCCGCCGATTTCGTCTCCAACCTGATCTTAAGCGGCCTGCAATCGATGAGCAAAGCATCTTAAATTTTCAGTGCGTTTTGAGAAACCAGAGCCTTATTTGGGCGGATGCGCCAGGCGCGCCACCTGGGCGATTCGCTCGGCAATGCCGCTGAAACGTGGGGCCAGAACCTGCACCTGCCTGTAATACATCTGCGCCGCCGCACCATCGCCGCTTATGGCGCAAAGTTCGGCCAGCTCGGCCAGCGCCGCGAAATGGCGCGGGTTCAGCGCCACGGCTTTATGCAAGGCGGCCATGGCACCGGGCCGGTCGCCTTTTTCCCGCAGGATCGTCGCGCTGAGGCGCCAGCCTTCGGCAAAACCGGGGGCAAGCTGGACCAGAGTGTTGGCCAGTTGCAAAGCGGTATCGTGGTCGCCGGTCGAATCGGCAATTGTCGCACGGGTCAGAATAAGATCAACACTGGGGCTACCGGAATGGCGGAATCCGGCGAGAATATCATGCTCGAGCCCGCGGGCCGTTGCATCATCGCTGGCGCTGCGGAGCAGAACCATCTGCCCGCCCAGCGGGTCGCCAGATGCACCACTGCCCGCCGAAGCGGGCAGTGTCATCAGTATAATCAAGAAAAAAAGGGTCCAGCGCATAAGGCCTAGCCTTGCCGGACGCCGCTGTAACAGCAGCGTTTAGCCCTGACGCGCTTTAAAGCGCGGGTTCTTCTTGTTGATGACGTAGGTACGACCGCGGCGGCGGATGACGCGGCAGTCCTTGTCGCGCACTTTGAGCGAACGCAGAGAATTACGGATTTTCATGACACGCCCTTATAACAGTTATGGCAGGACACCCCGCCGGATGGCCCTTAAAAGAGGCGCGCAAGCTAGTCGCGGCAGGCTCGCCTGTCAACCGCTACGAGTCGGGAAATCTTGCCAAATTGCCATCCACTGCCGCGTTTTTTTGTGGCAAACAGGACCAAATTCTTCGGGAGCAGGGAATTGCCAAGCGGCCACGGCGCATCACGGACCCCATCGCAACGCCTTTATCTGGCGCTGGGTTTCAGCCTGCTGGTTGCGGGCTGCGCCAGCCATACACCGCCCCCACCGGTCGCCCCACAGAGGCCAGCCCCCCTGGCGCTATCGCTCGAGCTGATCCCCGAGCAACGCGATTTCCGTAAATTTATTCAGGACTTTAGACCAATTGCGCTGGCCGCCGGCGTGTCAGCCGCCACCTATGATGCCGCGTTGGATGGCGTAACATTCAACCCACACATTCCCGCCCACACTGTCAGTCAGCCGGAATTCGTCAAACCAATCTGGGCCTATGTCGACGATGCCGTGCTGCCCCGGATTACCACCGGCAAGGCCCGAATCGCTGAAAACGCCGCACTGCTCGCCGGGCTAGAGGCGCGCTATGGCGTATCCAAAGCGATTCTTGTCTCGATCTGGGGCAACGAGACCGACTTTGGTAAAGTCAGCGGGCACTACAATATGTTCGCCGCGCTGGCGTCACTGGCCTATGCCGGCCCCCGCACCCTTTTTGCCCGCAGCCAGCTGATCGCCGCGCTGAAAATGGTTGATCGCCAGGGCCTTGACCCTGCCGGAATGACCTCGTCCTGGGCCGGGGCCTTCGGCCAAACTCAGTTCGTCCCCACCAGCTTTCTGGAACGTGGCATCGATGGCGACGGCGATGGCGTCATCGACTTATGGCACTCCTCCGCCGATGCACTGGCATCGACCGCCAACCTGCTGGCCGCCTATGGCTGGCAGCGCGGGCAGCCCTGGGGCTATGAGGTAATACTGCCCGCAGGCTTCTCCTATGAAACCGCTGACCTAGAACATCTGCGCAGCATTGCCGACTGGGCCGCCCGCGGGGTGCGCAAGGCCGATGGCAGCCCACTCACCGGCGCAGGGCCGGGAGCGATCTTCATTCCCGCCGGGGCGCAAGGGCCGATCTTTCTGGTACTGCCCAATTTCCGTGTGGTGATGAAATACAACGCTGCCGCCGCCTATGCTTTGGCAGTGTGCCGGCTGGCCGACCGAATCGAAGGCCAGGGACCGCTAGTTGCCGGCTGGCCCCGTAACGAACCACCGATGTCAAAAGCCCAGCGCATCACCCTGCAACAAGCGCTGGTGCGCGAGGGCTTTGCCGTTGGGGTGATCGACGGGGTGATCGGCAGCAACACACGCGTGGCCATTCGCGCCTATCAACAGGAAAATGGTTTACCCGCCGACGGCTTTGCCAGTCATGGCCTACTGTTACGGTTAACCGGAGGGCCGCTGGTGCAAACCGTCACAGCCCCCACGCCGCCAGCCACACCACCATCGGACACACAGCCGCCCACCACAGCAGACAACCCGGCGCCAGCCGATGCCCCCGGGCAAGCCCCGCCCGAACCGTAACCCCACCAACGCTGAAACACAAAAGCGTGCAGGGGTGCTGCCTGTTGGTTAATGCGGTGCTAGTGTCCCCCCATAACGTGTATTCGGGGAATGGATAAATCATGCAGATAGATCGACGGCATCTTTTGGGTGCAGGGGCAGCTATGGCCGGACTGATGCTGGCCGGAGACAACAATGTCCTTGCTGCGGGTGCCGCCCCGATGCGCCTGAATCTAGAGCCGGGCAAGATCCTGGCCCACATGCCAGTGGATTTTACCGGTATCAGCGTCGAGAAGATGCAGCTGACAGACCCGAGTTACTTCAGCGCGGACAATACCAGTCTGGTGGCCATTCTGCGCCGCTTAAGCCGCAACGGCATTTTGCGCATCGGCGGCAATTCAAGCGAGTTCTGCTGGTGGAAAACTAAAGCCGATCAGACCCCGCCGGTGATCAAAACCGTTGGTCAGGGTCGGGCCGACAACTGGATGCCGCAGAATTTCTACGCCATAGAACCGATGGCGGTTGAGCGGTTGCGCGGCTTTCTCGATGCCTGCGGCTGGCGCTGCATCTGGGGCTTCAATTTCGGCACCGGCACACCGGAGCGTAACGCCGTCGAAGCCAATTTTGTTGCCAAAGCGCTGGGTGGGCGGCTGCTCTATTTCCAGATCGGGAACGAGCCCGACTTTTATCGTGAAGCCAACAATATGCTGCGCCCGGCAGGCTGGGACTTTCCCGATTACCTGAATGAATGGACGACGATGGCCAACGCCATCAGCGCGGTTGTCCCAAACGCCCGCTTCGGTGGGCCAGATGTCGGGGCTAATTCCGAATGGATCGTGCGCTTTGGTGCCGAGGCTAAAAAGCGCATCGGGCAAAGGCTGTTTGGCTTAAGCGGCCATTATTACGCCTCGGGTCCGCCCGACAATCCCAAGGTCACCCCCGAAGGCTTGATGCACACCAGTGGCGCGGTGGCCAAACGCATGGCCGAGATTGCCCCGGCGATCGCTGCTGCCGGTGTTGGCTATCGCATGACTGAGGGCAACAGCTGTTACCGTGGCGGCAAGGCCGGGATGAGCAACGCGCTGGCCGCCGCGCTGTGGGGTGGCGATTACATGCTCGACATGGCGGCCCATGGTGCCACCGGGGTGAATTTCCACTGTGGTTCGGGCGCGGCGATTGCCGCCAGTCTGGGTGGCAAGCTGCCAGGGGCCTTCACCGACCATGACCGCGAAATTGCCAAGCTGGGTGCCTTTTACGCCCCCATTGCCGGAAACCAGAGCGTCGGCTTTTCCGCCCGCCCGCTCTACTATGGCATGATGCTGGCGGAATGTTTTGCCGGCAGCCAGCTGATCGGTTGCCAGCTCACGGGGGGGCCAGCCCCAGCCAACGTTACGGCCTATGCCGCCCAACGCGGCAAGGGCTATCAGATCGCCCTGTTTAACAAGGAGCCGGGACGGGGCGTTGATGTCAGCCTGAGCATCCCACAACCCTTGAGCCAGATAGAAGCCTTGACCTTGACCGGACCGTCTTTAAACGCGACCGACGGGATCAACTTTGCCGGGTCAGAAGTGGCCGCAGGCAGTGCCAAATGGCAGGAAAAAACCGTGCGACACATCGCCGTGAAACCGGGGCAAACCATCGTCAGATTGCCGCAGTCGAGCGCGCTGTTATTGCGGCTGATGGCATAAGCGGGCACACCCCGCGCGAAATGTGAAAAAAACAGGATTAACGGGCTCAGTTTCGCTTTTTACGCGGGCTAGACATTGCTAAGATAATGTGATGTACAGCGCTGTCATAGCTCGGACAGCGCGCTTTTGTAGCCCTCAAATCGCATCAAGCCGATACCGAACGCAAAGGTAGAGGAACAGAAGATTGGGCGGTCTGGGTTGATCCGGCTCGTGGCCGGTTTTTTCGGACCACACTCCCCACAGGGATTTAGTAACGAACGGGAAGTCTTTGCCATGAAATACGGCTATTTCGACGACAAGAAGCGGGAATATGTGATCACCAGGCCGGATACACCGCTGCCTTGGATCAACTACATCGGCTGCGAAGGGTATTTCGGTATCCTGTCGGCGACTGGTGGTGGCTATTCCTATTACCGTGACGCGCGCCTGCGCCGCATCACCCGCGGCCGCTATAACAACGTGCCGTCCGATTTCGGCGGCCGTTATATCTATGTCCGCGATAACGCCACCGGCGATTTCTGGTCGCCGTCCTGGATGCCGACACGCAGCAAGGTGGAAGACTTCACTTGCCGCCATGGCATGGGCTACAGCGTCATTTCCTCCCGTCGCAACGGCATTTCCGCCAGCACGCGCTATTTCGTGCCGCTGGGCGAGACGATGGAAATCTGGCAGACTACCGTGAAGAACGAGCGTCAGGAACCGGTTGAGCTCTCGCTGTTTTCCTCGGTCGAATTCTGCCTGTGGGACGCCAATGATGACTCGCTGAACTTCCAGCGCAACTTCTCCACCGGTCAGGTCGAGATCGACGACGAAGTCATCTATCACAAGACCGAATACCGCGAACGCCGCAACCACTTCGCCTGGTTCGCCACGTCCGAAAAGCTCGACGGCTATGACACGCAGCGTGAAGACTTCCTGGGGGCCTGGCAGGGCTGGGATGCCCCGCGTGCGGTTGTGGAAGGCCGTTGCGCCAATTCCTTTGCCAATGGCTGGTCGCCGGTTGCCGCGACCCAGATCAAAATCGTTCTGCAGCCGGGCGAGGAAAAACGCATTCAGTATGTGCTGGGCTATTTCGAGAACCCGAAGGATCAGAAGTTCGATCCGCCGCAGTCTCAGGTTCTGAACAAGGCGTTCGTCAAGCCGAAGATCGCGGAATACCGTTCGATCGAAAAGGCCGATGCCGCGTTTGAAGAGCTGAAAAAGCACTGGGATAATCTGCTCGGCAAGTATCAGGTTTCATCGCCGGACAAGAGCACCGACCGCATGGTCAACGTGTGGAACGCCTATCAGTGCATGGCGACGTTCAACATGTCGCGTTCTGCCTCCACCTTTGAATCGGGTATTGGCCGTGGCCTTGGCTTCCGCGACTCCAATCAGGATCTGCTCGGCTTCGTCCACATGGTGCCGGAACGTGCGCGCGAGCGTATTCTCGACATCGCGGGCACCCAGCTGTCCACCGGCGGGGCCTATCATCAGTACCAGCCGATGACCAAGATGGGGAACAATGATATCGGCGGCGGTTTCAACGATGATCCGCACTGGCTGATTATCGGCGTGGCGGCCTACCTCAAGGAAACCGGCGATTTCTCGATCCTGGATGAGCAGGTCCGTTTCGACTGCAAGGACGGCACGGAAGTTCCGCTGTACGAGCACTTACGCCGCTCCATCCAGTACGCACTCGACAATATGGGTCCGCACGGTCTGCCGCTGATCGGTCAGGCCGACTGGAACGACTGCCTCAACCTCAACTGCTTCTCGAACGAGCCGGGTCAGTCCTTCCAGTGCCTGAAGGGCAACACCGACGGCAAGACCGCAGAATCCGTCTTCATCGGCGGCCTGATGGTGCTTTCGACCAAGGAACTGGCCGACATCGCCAAGTATCATAAGCAGTCGCAGGACGAAAAAACCTATCGCGATCTGTCGAAGAAGATGGATGAAGCCGTGCGTAAGTTCGGCTGGGACGGCGAATGGTTCCTGCGTGCCTATGATGCCAACGGCGGCAAAATCGGCTCCAAGGAAAACGAAGAAGGCAAGATCTACATCGAACCGCAGGGCTTCTGCATCCTCTCCGGCATCGGCATTGATGACGGCAAGGCTGAAAAGGCGCTGGAGTCGGTGAAGAAGTATCTGGCCACGCCGCATGGCATCGTCATCCTGCAGCCGGCATACACGCACTACTATCCGGAATATGGCGAGATCTCGTCCTATCCGCCGGGATACAAGGAAAACGCTGGTATCTTCTGCCACAACAACCCGTGGGTCATCATTGCCGAGACCATGCTGGGCCATGGCGATCAGGCGTTTGACTATTACTCCCGCATCAATCCGGCCGCGCGCGAGCCGATGAGCGATGTGCACCGTCTGGAACCCTATGTCTTCGCCCAAATGATCGCGGGCCGCGATGCCCCGACCCATGGCGAAGCCAAAAACAGCTGGCTGACCGGCACGGCAGCGTGGACCTATTATGCGGCGACGCAGTGGATCCTCGGTATCCGTCCGGAATATGAAGGCCTGCGCATTGCGCCGGTTATCCCGGAACGCTGGACCGGCTTCACCGCATCCCGCACCTTCCGCGGCGTGACCTATGACATCGAAGTCAAACGCGTCGGGGCCGGTAACAAGGTCAGCCTGACGGTGGACGGCAAGGCGATTGAGGGCAACCTGGTCCCGCCGCAGTCCGCCAAGACCATCAAGGTCATCGCGACGCTGGGCGAATAAAGACTTCCCTCACCTCGTCCTGAGCTTGCCGAAGGACGAAGGGCGGAAAACGAAAAGGGGCTGCATCCGCAGCCCCTTTTTTTTATTCCCATCCGTCTTCTAATTTACCTTTTAGAGCAACCCAAAGCCAGAATGCCATGGAGCCCAAGATACTGAGAACAAACCAAAGCAGCCATAATCCAGAACGGTTATTGAACGGCTGACGGTACGGTCGCAGTAAAATAATCTTTCCTGTTGTGCTAGACGGCAATATCCGAAAGAAACCTTTCTGGTCTTCAGAAACCGACCACCGCTCGAAATAACGGTACCCCGAGAGGAGTTCTGCGTATACTTCCTTATCCATTTGTTGGCTGTATTTATCGGCCAAACTACTATTCTCGACCGCCGTTAGTGTTAGCGCTGAAATAGTTTCTTTTGAAAGCCAACCAACCCATACTTGTGTCGCATTGGTCTGTACATCGGATGAACAGGGCGGCATCGCCTGCCAATATAATATGCTCGGAGAGAAGATACTTCGGCGATTATCATACCCTATGCCCGAGACCTTACGGGTTAGATCAAAACATTGCCTATCAACAAAAAAGTATTTCGCTTTTGGGACATTCGCGACTTTTGAAAAATCATCCACATGCGCCACGGACCCGGCGAAACTGGAGATATAGACTTCTGCCATCCCCATCGAAAAAGTGAGAGGGATCAGGATCCATAAGAATGGTGCCAGCCAAGGGTGAGCCAAGATGAGCGCAGAGCCCGGAGACAAACTGGAATACTTGCCCGGAAGCAGCTTGTGGCAGGGAGTAAATAATATCAGCGCAGTAGAAACTAGAAATCCGATACCAGCAGGAACGAATACCGTTGACTCCCAACGGTCCACATCCTGCCAACCCTGCATTTCACTGAAATAGCATCTGACGCCATAAAGTGAGGTGCAAAGAAGTATGACTACGCAAACCGGCACATACAAACGCCATATGCGGAAATTTAACTCTTTGCGAGACATGGCCCCCCCAAGCGTACCGACAGACATCCTGTTCACACGCTAAAATTGACCTGTCAATCAATAAAAAAGGGGCTGCCGAGGCAGCCCCTTTTTCACGCTCTCAGGAGTGTCCCTTACTCGGCCGCAGCCGGCTTGGGTTCATCCGGATAGGCCACCTTGAGATGGTCAAGCCAGGTGAACTTCAGGATCAGCGATGTGACCACCACGACCGCCAGGGCAATAGCCGCCCGGTCATTTTCACGGATGACGAAGTAGATCGGCATCGCCACCAGCGAAGACTGCCAGATGATGCCAATGACGACGTTGAACATATCGCGCCAGAAGTCACCATTGGGCTGGAAGCCCGGCTCGGTCTCGCGGATCTTACGCAACACCGGGCCCCAGAAGCCCCATGGACGGGTCTTCCTGTAGAAGTGGATCAGCACTTCGTCTTTTTCCGGCGGGGTCAGCAGCGTACCGGCCAGACAGCCGATCAGCGAGATGCACAGGATCGCCGGGAAGCAGACCAGAGCGCTCGGCAGGGTCAGGAAGTCGTGCAGGAAGCCCGTCGTGGACGCCAGCCAGGCTGCCTGTAAATCTGCCGGAAGCAGGAACGGCAGGATCAGTGCCGCGGCAATGCCGGAGACCATGCCCCAGAAATAGCCAAAGCCGTTGAAGCGCCACCAGAACCACTTGATCAGGTTGGCAGCCGCATAACCGCCCCATAGCGCCGAGGTGATCCAACCCACGACATTGTTGATCGAGGTGATGAACCAGCCGATGCAGATGCCGATGATCACAATAGCAATCGACGAAGCAATCGACAGGCGGACGCAGAACTTCTCGTCAGCGTTGGGATTGATAAAGCGGCGATAGATATCGTTGACGATGTACGGCGGGGCCGCGTTCACCGTTGCGGCGAAGTTGGACATGAAGGCGGCCAGAAGACCGGCAACCGTGATGCCCAGGAGGCCAACAGGAACAAAACGGGCCAGGGCGTCGGGCAGAATCTGCTCGAAGTCCATCTTGGTGCCCATGGTGTTGATGGTGGTCGAATAGAAGGCCAGCGCCAGAATGGCCAGGCCCGCCACCATGAAATAACGCGGCACGTTGAGCACAACGTTCACCACCGCGCTCATCAGGCAGGCTTCACGCGGGTTACGCGTCGACAGGATGCGCTGCATGTCATAGTTCGGGGCCGGACCGGCAGCCGAAACAAGCACGCCCTTCATCAGGTACATCATGAACAGAAGGCCGAACAGGGTCGAACCATCCTCGGCAATCTTAGCGTTGGCCGCCGGAATAAGGTGTGACCAGTCGAGCCCGGTTTTCCAGCCGAAGAAAATATTATCCCACCCGGCAGGGATCGAGGCATGGACGACTTCCGGCGTGACCGTGGTCATGGCGATGACGCCAATGGCGATGGCCGCAATCGACAGCAGGCAGAACTGCATCACCTCGGTGATCACCACCGAGAACATGCCGCCCTTAACCACGTACAGCGCGGTGATGCCCATCAGGATCAACGCATACAGATTGGCGTTGGTTACCGGATCGGCTGACAGATGCCAGGGCAGGAATTCGACGGCGAACTTGCCGATGCCCTTGAAGCCATAGGTGAAGAAGCTGATGACGCAGACCAGCGCAAAGATCACCACGATGATGTGCGACAGCTGAGCGCCTTTATTGTCGCCAAAACGGAACTTGATCCATTCGGCACCGGTGGTGACACCGGAACGGCGCAGCCAGCCTGACATGAACATCATCAGGAATATCTGGTTGAAAACCGGCCACATCCACGGGATCCAAACGCTTTTCAGACCGTAGATGAACATCCAATAGACCAGCAGCATGGTGCCGGCGACATCGAACATACCGGACGCGTTGGAAACACCCAGCACGTACCAGGGCAGCACATTGCCGCCCAGAAAGTACGACTTGGTGTCCCGCGACGCGCGTTTGGATACCCAATAGCCAAGCAAAACGGAAACGGCGAGGAACGCCACAATGATGGCTATGTCTATTCCTTGCAGAGTGATCTGGTTCACTGCTCTTCCCCCTGGGGCACGTTGCATTTATGAAATAATGCGTGAGACGGAGCGGATTTGTCACCGGATGACAGCGCTAGTCAAGCACCTACCCCCACGCACATTGCGATTGTCTTTGCGCTATCTACCGCACTGCCGCCACAAAAACGCAACTAAAAGTTTACCACAATTTGTAATTTTTGGCTAAATCATTGGCACAATTGCGTTAATGCCGCACAGAAAGCCACCCTTGACTACACCAGAGCGGGCAGCGACGGGCGTCAAACCGCCACGGGGAAAGGCGCACATCCCGCGCGCTACGCGCAACCCTGTCGGGAGATAAACTAACTTCAATCCGGTGACCGCTCCGCCTACGGATCAAGGCGACAAAAGCAAAAAGACGGAAAAGCGTTGCTGCCTTTCCGTCTTTTTAAGAAACTCGCGCTTTGAGGCTGATTACAGCACGCCGCGCTTATGTTCGCCGATGACTAGCCGGCCCGGATTGAAAGCCGCCTTGAATACATCCAAAGCTTTTTTCGGTTCGGCATCGCCACACATGAACACGTCAAAGGCGGCGTAGCCTTTTTCCGGCCATGTATGAACACTGATGTGGCTTTCCGCCAGCACTGCGACACCAGAAATGCCGCCACCATCGGAAAACCGATGCAGATGAATATGCAACAGGGTTGCCCCGGCTGCTTTCACTGCATTAATCATCGCCTGTTCGATTCTGTCCCGGTCGTCGAGACCTTCGGCGTCCCATAAATCGATTATCAGGTGACTTCCCGCATAGGTCAGTCCGTTACGTGTGATGAAGTGGTCCTTGCGGTCCTCATCCCCAGGGGGAATAGGAACCGGAACGGTCCTCGCCGAAGCGCGAGCGCAAGGCGCTTTTGCTTCATTGATCGCCGCCACGAGTTCGAGTCGAGCCATTCTGGCACCTACCCTCTCAGAGCGTTGACACCTGTGCCCCACATCTCACGACGGGGGGCGCCTCAAGAAGAAAGCGGCGCGACGGAAGGCCGTCTCGCCGCTTCGCTTTCCGTAGAAAGCAGGGGCGAAATATAGGCGTACCCCCCCCCTATGCAAGAAATTTGTGCGTCACCGTCAAAAAAACTTTGCACGAGGTTTACCAAGCGGTTGTCCGCCAGCCCCCAAAAGGGCCAGAACGCTTGCACCCAGCCCCCTTAAGGCCGTAAACAGCGACAGAGTAAAGCTGCGTCGCCGCGCTTGAATCCACACGCATTTTCCCTTTTCTACGGAGGATCACATGACCACCAGAGCCCCGGCTCCGTTTAAAGAACGCCTTTATCCCGGCTATAGCCAGGCGATGACGTTAACGGGTAAACCGCTCGCCTCCGAGAAGACGAAATACCAGCGTATCGAGATTTTTGACACCGTTCAGAACGGTCGTGTCATGGCGCTGGACGGCGTGGTGCAGATCACCAACCGGGACGAAAGCGCCTATGCCGAGATGCTGACCCACCTGCCCATGCTGGAGCATGGCAAGGTTAAGTCGGTCATGATCGTCGGTGGCGGCGACCTCTCGATTGCCGATGAAGCCTTGAAACATAAGGGCGTTAAGGAAGTCGTGCTGGTCGATATCGACGGGCGCGTGGTCGAACTGTGCCAGAAATACTTCTCCGATGTTAACGCCAAAGCCTTCCGTGACCGCCGCATCCGCATTGAAATCGCCGATGCCTTTGAATTTCTGGGTCGCAAGGAAAACAAGGCCCGCTTCGATCTGATCGTCGGCGACCGGCCCGACCCAATCGGCCCCGGCCAAGCCCTGTTCGGCGAAACCTTCTATGAACGCATCAAAAAGGCTCTGAAACCGGGCGGCATTGCCACCTTCCAGACCGGCGTGCCGTTCTATCAGCCTACGGAAGTTACCGAGACGCTGCGCGATCTAAAGCGCTTCTTCCCGCAATCCGGCCTCTATCTGACCGTAGTGCCGAGTTATATCGGCGGATTCATGGCGCTGACCTGGGCGGCCAAAGGCTGCCGCCTGGGCACGCCCAAGGGCATCAAAAAGGCTGGCGCTGCCTTCCGCCGCCTGAAAATCAAGACCGATTACTATACCCCGGCCATCCACGGGGCTGCCTTCGCGCTGCCAGCCTGGATCGAACGCTTAAAGCCGTAAGTCTTTTAAAATATTGCCTTATCAAACCCGCGTCGGAGCTGTTCGGTGCGGGTTTTCTTTTGTCTGAATTAGAATGTTCTGTTTTTCGATAAAAAATATTGCTGTTTATCGATAATACCGTATATTGATATTCGATAAGAGGAGAAATTCGATGAAGATAAAACGCACGACGGCAACACTCTTTTTTGGATTTTTCTGCCTAGCCACCCTGTACTGTGCAGCTGTTACGCTGCATCACGGCTGGATTCTTTTCCGGAATCTGACTGACACCTCAGCTTCAACCGCACAGACAGAAATAACAACAACATCAAAAATAGAATTTGCTCCTGACGGAAAAACAGTTCCCCGCATACAAACATTACACAATACACTTCGTACGACCGCAGTAGAAAATACGCATATGTTACAATTAAATATTGCAACCGTTTTTTTAAACGCGTTGGCAATGACGATGTTATTTGAACTCATGCGCAGGCTGTTCAGAAATATTTCGACCGGAAACAGCTTCACAATAAAAACGATACAGCAGATGTACGCCGTTTCTGGGGTAATACTGGTTACATCATTGCTGATGGAAACGATGCAGCTTTGGTCCGAACACCTATGGAACAAGCAATACATCGCTGGATCTGCAAATCCAGCTAACGTACTGACATCCGTCAAAGGCGTCCTTTTAAATTTCCCTGTATTCAGCCCATTGTTCTGTACAGGTTTAGCCGTCCTCGCACTATCTGAAGTGTTCCGCCAGGGGCTGATCCTGAAACGCGAAAATGACCTGACGGTCTGAGAGCCACCATGACCATCAAACTCAACCTCGACAAGGTAATGGCGGACCGACGCATCAGCCTGACCGAACTGGCCGACAAGGTCGGCATTACGCTGGCCAATCTGTCGATCCTTAAAACCGGCAAGGCCAAGGCGGTGCGGTTCTCCACACTGAACGCATTGTGCCATAAACTGAACTGCCAACCCGGCGACTTACTGGAATATGTTGCAGGCGATGAAGACGCCTGATCCGCATGGGCAAAAGAAAACCCCGCAAGGCAGTACCTTGCGGGGTTTATCTGTAACCGAAGCTGAAATTACAGCTTGGTCTTCAGCTCGACGCCGATGATACGCGGATCGCCGACGAAGCCGGTCAGATTGTCAAAGTCGATGGCACCCTGCAGATTGGCCTTGTCGGTGATATTGCGAACATAGAGCGCAATTTCGGTCTTTTTATCCGACAGACGGTACCCGGCACGCAGGCCGCCTTCATAATTACCGTTGGTATGGAATTCCTTTGATTGATAGAGGAAGAAATTCGTCGCGCCCTGCAGCCACCAGTCAGTCGAGGCAAACAGCGCCGAACCATCCGCCAGCGGATAATCATAATTGGCCGTGAAGGTTAGCATGAATTCCGGGGCTTGCGGGAACGGGTTGTTGTTAAGATAGGCATTGCCCGAACTATCGGTCTTATCCGTCACCGTGCACAAAGCGCAAACCGCGGTTTTCAGCGCGCTGTCGCGGATCATGGTCTTGGTATAGCTGCCACCCAGCGTGAAGGACAGATTATCGATCGGCCGGTATTCGGCATCCGCTTCCATACCGTAAGCCACACCGCCCCGGGCATTCATCAGCACGGCGGAATTGCTCGCCCCGCCAATCGCCGTAAACTGCATGTTATGGACATAGTAGCTGAAGGCATCGACGTTAAAGCGCAGCGAATGGTCAAACAGCTCGGACTTAAGACCCATCTCATAGGACGTGATGGTTTCTGAACGGGCGGTCGAATAGCCCGAACCAAACGCGATGTTCCGGCCCTGAATTGACGGTGCACGGAAGCCGGTTGCCGCGCGGGCATAGGCTTTCACATCTTCATTGAAGGCATAGTCGATGGTCAGATCCCAGCTGACATTATTGCCCATGGTCTTGACCGGGTCCTTAACCGTGCCGCCATCACCATGCGCCGTCATGCCCTTGACGTCAGACGTCCAGCGTAAGCCGCCAGTAATGGTCAACGCATCCGTGACCATGTAATGCGCCTGACCAAACAGCGCCCAGGAAACATTGCTGTAATCGACATAGGTCACGCCCGGGAAGGTGTGCGTGGCATTTTCGTAATCGGTGCTGTAGTAGAGCCCGCCGACCTGCCAGAACAGACGCCCGGCATCATTGGATGCCAGATGCATTTCTTGCGTGAACTGATGCAGATAGGTCAGGCCATCCTGCGATTCCGACTGGAACGGAATGGTCCCCGGACCGGTCGCATTACCACCATCGACGTCGCCATGGCTGTAGCCGTGAGTTTCTTCATACCCGGTGATAGAGGTTAGCGTAACCGGACCAAAATCATAGGTCACATTGGCGTTGGTGCCGACACCGTCATAGCGCTGCGGATTGTTAGCGGTGCTGTTGTACCAGACCTTATCCCAGACATAGTTACTGTTCAGCTTGTTGCTGCCAGCATCCAGAATATTAGCGCGGAACATCGCTGCCGTGCCGTCCAGAGAACGGCCATGGACATTGAGCAGTATGCTGAGGTTTTCGTCCGGCTTGATCAGCAGCTGAATGCGACCGGCCCGTTCATTGTAGCCACCCAGCGCATTGTCTTCACCGGTATAGGCATTATCGATATAGTTATCGCGATGCTGCCACAGGCCGGAAATGCGGAACGACACCTTGTCCATCAGCGGGCCACCGACAGCGGCTTCCACATTGGTGGTGCCGAGCGAACCGTAAGACGCCGTGGCGTCGCCCTCGAACGTATCGGTCGGCTTCTTGCTGGTGAATTTAATAACGCCTGCGGTCGTGTTGCGACCGAACAGCGTACCTTGTGGCCCACGCGAAACCTCGACATCATCAATGTCGTAGATCGGCGAGCTTTTCAGGATGGCATTTTCCATCACCACATCATCATAGATGATCGACACCGGCTGCGAGGCAGACAGGTCAAAATCGGTGTTGCCAAGGCCCCGGATATAAAAACGCGGCGCCAGACGACCATTGGAAGATTCGGCATAGACGCCGGGAATATGATTGGCGATCGCCTTGATGTCCTGGCCAGATTCAAAAATCTGTTCGACCTTGTCACCACTTAAAGCCGATACTGACAGCGGCACATCCTGCACATCCTGCTGATAGCGCTGCGCCGTCACCACCACTTTTTCAATTTCGTCTGCGCTGGCCGATGCCGGCACCAGCGCCAGCGCTGCCGCTGACAGAAGGAGAATTTCAGTCATTCTCGCGGTAATACGCATTAATCCCTCGCATTTTTGCGCGCACCATCCCGGGGTGCGCTTCATTGCATGGTTGTTCCTGATGTAGAATGCTTGCGTCAATTACACGGCAGGGTAAGAGACGTGGACAAAGAGCGATTACGAAGCTTCTGTGTTATTCCGATGACGCCTTAATTGACTACACCCTTGGTGGTGGCAAAATACCGTGCAACGCGATGCCTTTTTATGCAGTTGCAGGACCAATACTTCACCCGAGAGAAGATCTTTATCGCAGAGTTTCGTAAGGCGTACAATGACATGAACAGCGAACAAAACCAGACAGAGAGCACCCTGCCGGAACCAGACATCCGGGAGCGCAAAGTATACGCGGCGTTGCAGACACTGCGCATTGCGTGGCACACCCATCAGCACCGCGCCGTCTTTACGGTTGAGGAATCCGCCGACCTCTACAAAACCATGCGGGGTGCCCACACCAAGAACCTTTTTCTGAAGGATCAGAAGGGCGGATTGTGGCTGGTCAGCCTGTTGTCGGATACACGGCTCGACTTAAAAGCGCTGGCAAAACAGCTAGGTGCCCCACGATTTTCCTTCGGCAGTCCCGAGCTTTTGATTGCGACCTTGGGCATCGCGCCGGGCGCCGTCAATGCCTTTGCGATCATGAACGATACTTCGGGCAAAGTGCGCATGGTGCTGGATGAAGCCTTGCTGCACGTCAACCCGGTCAATTTTCATCCCATGCGCAATGACCGCACCACCGCCATTGCGCCAGGGGATATCGTTTCTTTCCTCAAATCCACCGGCCACGATCCGATTATTTTGCCGATGCCGGTGAAGGCGGGCTAACGCACGGCACTAGAACGCCTTGAGTTCAATCAGCCGCATCGCTTTATCAGTTGGCGTTTTAAACACCGCGCGCAACCTGGTCGTTTTGACCGGGGCAAAGTGATCAGCGTTGACGCCACCGGCAAACGGCTTAGCATTTTCACCCACAGCAACCCACCGATCCCCAACCCACGCTTCCAGCCGATAGGAGGCTGGGGCGGCATAACCTGCGCCAGCAAAGAAGCTGAGCTCAGCGGCCGTGAGCGAAACCTCTTTACCGAAATCAACAGCGAACCATTGCTCCGCCCCCGCCCCTTTGGGCACATCCCAGCCATTAGCAATTTCAGGGAAGAACCACACCCGACCATCAAGTGCCTGATGCAACGCCTTAACATCCGCATTGACCGAGGCGGCCCCCTTGGGAAACTGATCGGGCACCATGTTCATCGCCAGATCAATGCGGCGCATCACCGGAACGGGTTGGCGCGGAGACAGCGTCACCGTCAGCCGCGTCAGCCGGTCCGAATGGGCGGCAGCCATGCCATCGATCAGCACATGCAAACCCTTGCCCCGGCCATATCGTTTACCATCGCCATCAAACAGCACCGTCACCAAATGGCCGTGATAGGGCACATCCTGCAAGATAAAATAACGTAAGCTTTGAGGGCCGCTTTCCGGCACCAAGGGATCGACTACCAGCGTGTTATCCGCCGCGGGACGCAGCCCCACCAGACCGGAAATGATCAGATCGTCAAAACCGGAATGGAAATAATGGTGGCTGCGCGGCAATCCGACAATCGCCTGACCGGTAGCGGGATCGTAATCTTCCTCCAGATCGGGCTGACCATTTTTCAAATGTAACGCGGCATACTGGCGTAGCAGCCGCATGTAATCTGCCCGCGTTACATCGGACTGATGATAGGCCTGCAACAGGTTGGCCATGCCGGTCAGCGCCTGCGTGGTCTGGAACGGCCAAACCGGACCATTCCACTGACATTCGCGTAACTTCGTGGCCCAATCATAACGATACTGCCGCATATAATATTCATAGTCCGGGCCGACGGTGCGAAGGCCATAAGGCCCGGCCAGCCCCGCCCGGTCCAACAGATAGGCCCACGCCTTGGCATGCACACCGTCATCCGGGGCAACGGCATAGGTCCAGGGCAGATACCCCGCCAGTTCGCGGCCCCGGATCGGATCGCCATATTTTACGAAGCTATTATTTTCCTTGTACAGATCAATAAAATGGCCAAGCTTCGCACTCCAAAGCTTATTTAGCATCGTGGTGCGTAACACAGCCGCCTTGTCGGCATAGTCTTTGGCCCCGGCTTGATCGCCCGCCAGCTTCGATAAAGCCGCAATCGCCTCAGCATTGGCAATCATGTAGCTATTAATGGTGGGGCGAAAGGCAAAGCCACGCAAAAAACCATCCTTGCCACCCGACGCATCAATCGACGCAATGGTGTATTCGGTGGCATCGGCAATCGGCTCGACCCAGTACAACCCCATCGCCGGATCGAAGTGGTCATCCCAGGCGGCGTAAATCTTTTTCATCGCCGCAAGGTTTTTCAGCACCGCCACCCTGTCGCCATCGACCAGATACCGGTTATAGGCCGCCGCCGCGATAGCTTCGGAGAAATGGCGGTCGTTGCCACCTTCATACATGAAATCGATATAGTCCCCGGCGTAACGGCGATCGCGCAGCCAACGCCCTTCGGCAATATGAAGTCCGGTGGCGTCGTTGAGGCTGGCCCACGGATTAAGCTGCCAGCCGACATCATCGAGAAACTCGGTCGAAATATAGCCCCGCGCCCCCAGATCGCGCTGATGGGCGCGAAAAATTTGCCAGCGGTAATAATAAATCTTGTCCAGCAACGGATCGGACGAGGCGAAGAAGGGGATATTGCTTTCGTACCAAGGGGCGTCAGCGCCAAAACGCGCGACAGCAATCTTTGCTTCGTCCAGCGGCAGGGGGCCCTGCGCCGCACTGAATGCCGCAGACACCACAAACCCAAGGCCGATCATCAGCCCCGCCACGGCTCTTTTACGCATACGATTTTCTCCCCGTCGATCCGACACACTTTTTTAGCGCGGTTTGTCCGGACTTTGGCAAAAAACTCAGACAAAATAAACAGGGTTTCATAAAGCCTGGGTTGAACCGTCGCGCGGGCATGCTACCCTTCGTGTTAAACACAGTTAAAACGAGGGGGAGTTTGCAGGACATGAGGGGTATGGCGCGTTGGGCCGTTGCGGCCGCCATTGTTTTTGCAGCATGCACTGCCATGTCGGTCACCACACTGGCCGCCACCAGAAATGATGCCTGGGTGGGCAGCTGGGCCTCAGCCCAAATGTCGGCCGACCCAGCCGCCGGGGTGGGCGAAGAAAGCTGGCCCGATACCACCTTGCGCCAGACCGTCCGCCTGACATTAAGCGGTGATCACTTACGGTTGCGGCTGTCCAACGCCTTTGGTGCCGCCCCCCTGCACATTGCCGCCGTCCATGTCGCCCACGCCAAGGCTTCGGGTGTGGCGGCGATTGATCCGGCCAGCGACCGCGCCGTGACCTTCAACGGCAAGGCCGATGTCACCATCCCCGCCGGGGCCGATTATCTGTCAGACCCGGTTGATCTGCCGGTGACGGCCCAAAGCGATCTGGCCATCAGCCTGTATTACGCCAACGCACCGGTTGGGGTGACCGGCCATCCCGGCTCGCGCACCACATCGTTTCTGGTCACTGGAAATCACACCGCCGACGCGGATCTGAACGCCCCTAAAAAAACAGATCACTGGTTCCAGATTGCCGCCGTTGATGTGGTGGCACCAAAGGCATCGGCCGTGGTGACATTCGGTGATTCGATTACCGATGGATATGCCAGCACCACCAACGCCAACAACCGCTGGCCCGACACGCTGGCCACACGGCTTAAAAATACCGGCGTGCTCAACCTGGGCATTGGTGGCAACCGGCTATTATACGATCACACCGGCCCCAACGCCCTGGCCCGTTTTGACCGCGATGTGCTGGCGATGAGCGGCGTGCATGCGGTGATCCTGCTCGAAGGCATCAACGATCTGGGCATGCGCCATATCGATGTCGCCACCAGCAATGAAGCCCACAGCGCCAAGGTGGCAGAGATCATTGGGGCCTATCGCCAGCTTATCGACCGCGCCCACACCGCGGGGCTAAAAGTGATTGGGGCTACGATTACCCCGTTCATCGGATCGGACTATTATCACCCCGGCGCGGCGAGCGAAGCCGACCGCCAACAGATCAATGGCTGGATCAGGACCCCGGGCCATTTTGATGCCGTGGTCGATTTCGACGCGGTGGTGCGTGACCCGGCGCATCCCGACCGCCTCATTCCCGCCTTCGATTCAGGCGATCATCTTCATCCTTCGCCTGCGGGGTATCGTGCCATGGGCGAGGCTGTGCCGATCACACTTTTGACCGGAAAAAAATAGAAGGACGCAAAATGCCCGCAGCCAAGCTGGAGCCACGGATCCTCACCGGCCAATATGTCCGCCTGGAACCGCTGGAACCGCGCCATTACGAAGGGTTGATTGCCGCAGGCGCCGATTCCACCCTGTGGAAGTACCTGCCCATCGATGCCGAGGCCGGATATCGCGGCAAGCTGACCGCACAAGCTGCCGCCATGGCTGTGGGCGAGCAGCTGGTCTATGCCGTTTACCGCCTTGGAGAAGGTCAAAATGCCGAGACCATTGTCGGGTCCGCCGCCTTCATGGCCATCGCCGCCGAACATGCACGGCTGGAGATCGGTACGATCTGGTACCGTCCCGAGGTTCAGGGCACCATGGTCAATCCCGAAACCATGCAACTGATGCTGGAAACCGCCTTTGAAGGCGGCTTCAACCGGGTCGAATTCAAGGCCGACGCCAAGAATGCCCGCTCGCGCGCCGCCCTGCGCAAGCTAGGCGCCACAGAGGAGGGGATTCTGCGCCAGCATATATGGCTGGCCCAGGGCAGCTTCCGCGACAGCGTCTATTATTCCATCCTGGCTGATGAATGGCCGGCCTTACGCGACCGATTGCGCCGTCGGCTGGCTGCGTTTGGTTAAACCGATAGGGTAAACATGCATTTGGGGGCTTTTCTTTCGCCCCGCCACACCCCATTTTGGGGTGGTATCAGGCATAAGGATTACAAAGATGGCATTGATCGGATTGGGTGGACATGCGGCGCCGACCCCGGCAGCAGCGGCCGATGGCCTTATCAAGGAAGGCTCGATCGAAACCTTCGCTGCCGACGTGCTCGAAGCTTCGAAAACTGTCCCGGTCATTGTCGATTTCTGGGCACCCTGGTGCGGCCCGTGCAAGCAGCTTGGCCCCAGCCTGGAAAAGCTGGTTACCGCGGCCAAGGGAAGGGTCAAGCTGGTCAAGATCAACGTCGATGAAAACCAGGCGATTGCCCAGCAGTTGCGGATTCAGTCGATCCCGACGGTCTACGCCTTCTTTGAAGGTCGCCCGGTCGATGCCTTCATGGGCGCTTTGCCGGAAAGCCAGCTCAAAACCTTTGTCGACGGCCTCCTCAAAATGGGCGGCGATCCAGCCGGCGATCATACCGGGGAGGTCCTGACCACCGCCGCGGAAGCCTTGGCGGCAGGCGATATCGGCACTGCGGCGCAAGGCTATGCCCATGTGCTGCAGGAAGATCCCGGCCACCCCAAGGCGGTGGCAGGGTTGGCGCAATGCTATCTGCAGGGCGGCGATGTCGAGCGGGCGAGGAAGACCCTGCAACTGGTTCGACCGGACGGGGCCAAAGACGAAGCCATCCGTGCCATCGAGGCCGAGCTGACCTTGCGCGAACAGGCCGAAAAAGTTGCCGGCAACCTGCATGAATTTGAGGCCAAACTGGCCGCCGATGCCAATGATCATCAGGCCCGCTTTGATCTGGCGCTGGCGCTGGACGGTGCTGGCCAGCGTGAGGAAGCCATCGATCAGCTGCTCGAGATCGTCAAACGCGATCGCAGCTGGAACGAGGATGGGGCCCGCAAGCATCTGGTCACTCTGTTCGAAGCCATGGGCCCGATGGACAAGCGCACCATTGCCGGGCGGCGCAAGCTGTCGTCGCTGCTGTTCTCCTGAGAAATAAAACGGTCAGTCCGGTGCATCCTGCCGGGCTGACCGCCGTAAACAATCCATGGTTGATCTGCACTCTGCAGGAGTGCATTGGCTTATAGTAAATCATGCAGGACGGCGGCACAGACTATATAATTGTTGCTGTAAACCGCGCATTTTCGTTACATTCCCATGCGTGACGCTTGAGTGGCGCGCCGTCTGCCGTTATGGTCCGCCCTGCCATGGAACCATTTACGACCCTCAGCGGCGTTGCCGCCCCCCTGCCGATAGTCAATGTCGATACCGACATGATTATCCCCAAGCAATTCCTCAAAACCATCAAGCGCACAGGCCTCGGCAAGTCGCTGTTCTACGAAATGCGCACGCGCCCCGACGGCAGCGATAATCCGGATTTCGTGCTGAACCAGCCAGCGTACAGCAAGGCGTCCATTCTGGTCGCTGGTGCCAATTTCGGCTGTGGCTCGAGCCGCGAGCATGCCCCCTGGGCGCTCAAGGATTTTGGCATCAGCGCCATTATCGCGCCGAGCTTTGCCGACATTTTCTTCAACAACTGTTTTAAGAACGGCATTCTGCCGATCAAACTGCCCCAGGATCAGGTGGATAAACTGATGGATGATGCCGCCCGTGGCGCCAACGCCATCGTCAGCATTGATCTGGAAAAACAGGAAATTACCGGCCCCGATGGCGGCTGCATCAAATTTGATGTCGATCCGTTCCGCAAGCTGTGCCTCATCAACGGCTGGGACGATATCGGCCTGACCCTGCGCCAGGACGCCAAGATCGCGACCTATGAATCGGCGCAAAAAGCCAAAACACCCTGGATTTAAAATGACCTATAATATTCTGTTCCTGCCCGGCGACGGCATCGGGCCCGAGATCATGGAAGAAACCAAACGCGTTCTGGCCTGGTTTGCCCAGAACCGTGGGCTTTCTTATACGCTGGACCATGATCTGGTCGGCGGTATCTCGTATGAGACCCATGGCACAGCCGCCACCGATGCCATGATCTATAAGGCCCAGCAGGCCGATGCGGTACTGTTCGGCGCCGTCGGCGGGCCGCAGTGGGACCCGCTGCCGTTCGAGCTGAAGCCCGAACGCGGCCTGATGCGCCTGCGCAAGGATCTCGGGCTGTTCGCCAACCTGCGCCCGGCACTGTGCTTTGAAGCGTTAAAAGACGCCTCGACCTTGCGGCCGGAAATTGTCGCCGGTCTTGATATTTTGATCGTGCGTGAACTGACCGGCGGCATCTATTTCGGCCAGCCCAAGGAAGTCACTGTGCTGTCGGGCGGGCAAAAGCGCGCCGTCGACACTCAAGTCTATACCACCATGGAAATCGAGCGTATTGCCCGCGTCGCGTTCCAGCTGGCGCGGCTGCGCGGTAAGCGCGTTGCCTCGGTCGAGAAATCCAACGTCATGGTCACCGGCGTGTTGTGGCGCGAAGTGATGTGGCGCATTCACGATGCTGAATTTCCCGATATTGAGCTGACCAACGTGCTTTCGGATAACTGCGCCATGCAACTGGTGCGCAATCCGAAGCAGTTTGACGTCATCGCCACCGACAATCTGTTCGGCGACATTCTGTCAGACGAAGCCGCTCAGCTGACTGGTTCAATCGGCATGCTGCCGTCAGCCTCGATCGGTGCCAAGGATGCCAATGGCCGCCTGCCCGGCTTGTACGAGCCAATTCATGGCAGCGCCCCCGACATCGCCGGCAAAGGCCTGGCCAACCCGATTGCGACCATCCTGTCGCTGGGCATGTGCCTGCGCTATTCCTTCGAGCGTATCGAGGATGCCACCCTAATCGAAAAGGCTGTCGATAAGGTGCTGAAAGACGGGTATCGCACCCGTGACATCATGCAGTCGGGACAGATCTCGGTTTCGACCGCGGGCATGACCGACGCGATCCTGTCGGCGCTGGACGCCCTGAAGGGCTGAACCTTCCGCAGAATACTTTAAGTAAAACGGCGAAGCGCAATCTTCGCCGTTTTTTTGTTTGGCCGAACCATTCCATCTCAGCCATAAAAAAACCGGCGGCACTTTCGCACCGCCGGTCTTCACTTAAAAATACTGCCGAGATTACCGGCCGCCGACGAAGGCGACGCGCAGCATGTTGGTGGCACCCGGGGTGCGCAACGGCACACCGGCGGTGATCACGATGCGCTGGCCCGGCTTGGCAAAGCCTTCGTCCAGAGCAAACTTCGTGGCGCGATCGACCATATCGTCCAGATCCTGAGCGTCTTCGGTGAAAACGCTGTGCAGGCCCCAGGTCAGAGTCAGACGATGCGCGGTTTCCTTGCTCGGGGTCAGAGCCAGGATCGGCGCTTCAGGCCGTTCACGGGCGCAACGGAGCGCGGTGGCACCCGACTTCGTCCAGCACACGATGGCGCTGGCGTGGATCGTGTGGGTGACTTCGTGCACCGCCGCCATGATGGCGTCCGGCGTGGTCTGTTCCGGCGGGTTACGATGGCTTTCGATCATCGACAGGTAGAGCGGGTCACGCTCGACCGAGTTGGCGATCTTGTCCATCATCGAAACCGCTTCGACCGGATACTGGCCAGAGGCGGATTCAGCCGACAGCATAACCGCGTCAGCGCCATCAAACATGGCGTTGGCAACGTCGGAGACTTCAGCGCGGGTCGGAACCGGTGCGCTGATCATCGATTCCAGCATCTGCGTGGCAACAACAACCGGCTTACCGGCGCGACGCGCCATGCCGATGATGTGCTTCTGCTTGCCCGGAACCAACTGCACCGGCACTTCCACACCCAGATCGCCACGGGCAACCATCAGCGCGTCCGACAGGTCGAGAATGTCGGCCAGGCAAACCAGCGCCTGCGGCTTCTCGATCTTCGACAACACGCCAGCGCGGCCGGCAACGATCTTCTTGAGGTCGGCGACGTCTTCGGGACGCTGCACGAAGGACAGAGCAATCCAGTCAACGCCCTGCTTGAGGACGGCTTCGAGGTCGCTGTGATCCTTCGGGGTCATCGCCGAAATCGGCAACACGGTATCGGGCAGATTGACGCCCTTGCGCGAACGCAGCACACCGCCGACTTCGACCACGACATTGGCGTCGTTCTTGGTCGCGTCGAGAACGCGCAGACGCAGCTTGCCATCATCGACCAGCAGCGTATCGCCTTCCTTCAGGCCAGCGAACACTTCCGGATGCGGCATCGGCACATCGGTCGACTTGTCGGCTTCGGCACCGCAAACCAGATGCAGCTTTTCGCCATTGGCGATATCGCGCTGATCGTTGTTGAGCTTGCCCAGACGGATCTTCGGGCCCTGCAGATCGGCGAGAATGCCGATCGGACGGCCGACAGCCTCTTCCAGATCGCGGATATACTTGAAGCGATTGGCCAGGTCTTCGTGCGTGGCATGGCTCATGTTGATGCGGAAAACGTCCGCCCCAGCTTCAAACAGGGCCCGAATTGGTCCCGGAGTTGTGGACGACGGGCCAAGCGTGGCCAGGATTTTCGTTTTGCGAGTGCGCCGCATTTATTTTTTGATCCTCATATGGACAAGGGCAAATCGACTTTACCGCTTGCGCCCGACCACCTGTATCGGCGGGTCCGGGCAGTTTCATTTTCATAGGTTTCGTCTACGTCACAGACCAGTCTTGCTCAAGTGTTAATCAGACAATGTTTGTTTCCAGTCTGCCCGGTCTTGAGTGTCGACCTCGAAAAACCCCTTACTGTCGTATCCTCGCGCCGCACAATTTCCCCGCCCGTTGATGGTGAAAGAACCATCCGCAGACGTACAAAAATTGGTACCGCCACTCCATGTGCCCGATCTTCCGTCGGTGCCATAGAAATAGTAATAACGCGCATCGAGCGGACCGGCGATCAATGTGGCGCAAGTTCCAGGCGGAACGCTCCACCACCCCCGGCTTTCCCAGGTTTTCCCAACAGCACGACCCAGAGCCACTTTAGCTGGCACACGGGCCTTGTTGCAGAGCTGCAAACCCGCCGCTGCAGGGGCCGCTAGCAGCGTTACCGCCACCAGGACCGCCACGAGGCGCATGCGGCTGTGTCGCCTAAAGGAATCTATGCTGTCAACGTACATATTGGCGCAACCATACAGGCCAAACGTTTCAATTCTCCTATGACCGCGTTATGCCCGTGTAAGCCATGGTGAAAAAAAGATTTCCACCCTGCGGCACAGTGTCAGGGAGCGCTTATTTGCCGCCGAAGGCCTGCTCCAGCAACGCCATCTGCCCACGGGCGCCAGGCGCAATCGCAACCTGCCCAAAGAGCACTTCGTCGAGCCGGGCAATCTGTCGATACAACTTATCGCTGCGAACAAGAAGATCACGCAACACCCCGGGCAGAAGATCGACACCTTCGCGTCCCGAACCAAAACAGATCTCCTTGGAACCGAGACGGTAGCGGTCACAGGCCGCTTCATCGGCCTGCATTTCACCTTCATGCACCGCACGCTGAACCAGAAGCCAGCTTGCCGCCTGCATCAGCCGCGTGGTGACCCGCATGCTTTCCCCCGCATAAAGCAGCGCAGCCTTACGCGTCAGAATGCGCTGTTCGTCACGCCCCGGACCATCGAGATACCGTGCGGTTTCCTCGACCAGATCCATTCCTTCATCGAAAAGGCGCTTGAACAGCACCGATCCCGCGAAGGATTGCAGGGTCAATTCATGAAGTTCTTCATCTGCCGTCGAAAGCATGCTGCACTCCCAGAAAACTGGGCCCAAGCTGAAACACTAAGCCGAACACCATCTGCATCTTAGTCGGTCACACCACAAAGCCCATGAGCCCCCTCATGAGCCTAGCGCCGTCGGACCGCGGCGCCCTGTATAGCAGGGCGTGCCCACTACGCGAAGGCGACAAAGTTCCGTCCCCTCAATAAGGCAGAGGATAAAAATCGGTCAGCAGGAATTGGTAAAGGATATTTCGCAACGAATAGGCAAGAATTCGGTCTTTACACGGTTTAAATATTACCGCTTGAAGAAAGCATCTGCCGCTGATTTGGAGGCTTCGCGGGCGGTGATCGCACTTTGGCAGCGCAGAATTTCTTCCTCGAGCATGACAATGCGCGCCTTGAGCTCGAAAGCGGAATAGGCCGTGATGTCTTCGCCCAGCACAACCTCAGAGGGCTTTTTACGCGGTAATAATTCCTCAGGATCGATACTCATGCCGCACCATTCTCCTTCGCGCGAAAAATGCACCGCGTAAAAATAGCAAACAAGGCCGCCTGCGCAAAAGCCATAACGCCATCTTAGCGCGCCGCCAACCCGACCAACCCTGGCAAAGCCTTGACAGCTCGCTGGGGGAAACGCATCAAAGAAGCCCAATTGCGGAAATGAGGACGATCATGCAGGTTATGGTAAAGATGTTGCAACGGTTGCTGCCAAAAACACTGGCGGGCGCCTTGGCCATCAGCCTATCCATCAGCCTGCTGGCCGGGTCCACAGCCCCGGCCGCTGCAGCCGCCCACAAAACCGCCCCCACCTACAGCCTTCTGGATGCCGCCGGCGCCGGGGATCTCAACGGGGTTCAGCTGCTGCTGTCCAAAGGTGCCAATGTCGAGGCCCGCGCCGCCGAAAGCGGCGATACACCGCTAATGGTCGCTGCCCGCAACGGCTATCTGCCGGTGGTGCAGGCGCTGATCGCCGCCAAGGCCAAGGTTAATGCCAGTAACACCAACGACTATACCGCACTGATTTTTGCCGCCCAGAACGGCCGCCGCACCGTGGTGCAGGCCCTGATCGCCGCCGGGGCCGATGTTAACGCCCATTCTAACAACGGTGCTGTTGCCATTTTGTCGGCATCGGCCTTTGGCTACCCCGAAATCGTCAAACTGCTGGTGGCGGCACGGGCCAACGTCAATGTGAAGGCCGGGAACGGCTACACCCCACTGATGCTCGCGGCACAGAATGGCTACACCCAGACGGTTGAAACCCTGATCACGGCGCGGGCCAATGTTAACGCGGCTGCCAATGACGGCAACACGGCGTTGCGCGCTGCCAGCAAAAAAGGCTTCTGGGGCATCTGCAAACTGCTCAAAGACGCCGGGGCTCATTAGGCAGCCTGTGGACGATTTTAAAATGAGCACATTCGGCTGCGGATTCATCCGGCCAAACGTGCTTTAATCCGGCCCATGCGTTACGCCCCACATCTGCTTGACGAAATTCTACGTCGTGTCGACATCGTTCAACTGGTCGGCCGTAGGGTCAAACTGACCCGAAAGGGCGGCGCATTCTGGGGCTGCTGTCCGTTTCACAAAGAAAAGTCTGCCTCGTTCAAGGTCGAAAACGCCCGACGAACCTATAAATGCTTTGGCTGCGGCAAAGGCGGCGATGCCTTCAAATGGCTCATGGAGACCGAGGGACTGAGCTTTCCCGAAGCTGTCGACAAACTGGCTGCGGAAGCGGGCGTCGTACTGCCCAAGGCCACCCTGCAGGATGCCGAACGCGAAGAAAAGCGCAAAAGCCTCTACGATGTCGTTGAAGCCGCCTCGGGCTTTTTTGAAGCCTGCCTGTTCAGCCCCGCCGGGGAAAAAGCCCGGCACTATCTCAAATCCCGTGGGCTGGATGGCGCGGCGGCCAAACGGTTTCGGCTGGGGCTGGCCCCTTCCGGCAACGGCCTGCTGCGCTTCTTAAGCGAAAAACAGATCCCGGTCGAAGATATCATCGCCGCCGGGCTGGCCCGCCCGCCCGACGAAAACCGCCCGTTACGCGATTTCTTCTATGACCGGCTGATGTTTCCCATTGCCGACGGTCGCGGCCGGCTGATTGCCTTTGGCGGGCGGGCCCTGATGCCCGATGCCAAGCCAAAATATATCAATACCGGGGAAACCGTGCTGTTTTCCAAGGGCCACCAGCTTTACAATTTTGCCAGTGCCCGCAGCGCGGCGATCCGCAGCCAGTCGATCATCCTGTGCGAAGGCTATATGGACGTCATCGCCTTGGTCCGTGCCGGATTTGAGGCCGCCGTGGCCCCCTTAGGCACCGCCCTGACCGAAGACCAGTTGCAACTGTTGTGGCGCACCGCCCCCGAGCCGATTGTCACCTTTGACGGTGATGAAGCAGGCATGAAGGCGGCGGCGCGGGCGGCGCACCTTGCTCTGCCCTTCTTAAAGCCCGGATATTCTTTACGTTTTGCCTTTTTGCCGCCGACGGAAGACCCCGACAGCCTGATCCGCTCGGCAGGCCCCGCCGCGATGCAGACAGTGCTCGACAAGGCCGAACCACTGGCCGAGCTGTTGTGGCGGCTGGAAACGGAAAACAAAGATATTACCACACCGGAGCGCAGGGCCGGGCTCGAGCGACAGATGGCCGAGCTTGTCGCGCAAATTGGCGACGAAAAGGTTGCCGACTATTACAAACGGGATTTCGAGGACCGGATCTTCCAGAATTTCAAGCGCCGCCGCCCGCGCGAAAACAACGGTCGCGATGGTGCAGGCAGCCCCCAGAACATTGGATCGGGCAGCTGGAATGGCCAAAACAGCGGCCGCAGCAGCGGTCGCGGCGGCAAATGGGAACGCCCGCCACCCTTTGTGCCAGTGTCCGACGCGGTCAAAAATTCCCTTCTGGCCCGTGCAAATGGTAGTAACAACCGTAACGCTGCCACCTGTAAGGTTAAAGAGGCAGAAGTTTGCCGCCATTTGCTGACGGCACCAGAACTGGTACTTACCCATGCTGAAACCCTTGCCGCGCTGCCTTTTTCTGATCCTTTGCTTGACAGGTTCCGCCACGAAATTTTAAACCTCGCCGCTTCTGATAATGGGCTTGAAGCGTCCGCGCTGAACGACCATTTTAACAGGTTGGGGATGAGCGGGCTATTGACCCGGTTACAGCCGGAGGGGCGGGATACCGCGCCAGAGCCGGTTGAACTGGTTGATCGCGCCCAGGATGTTGAGGCAAAGTTTTTATGTGCAGCGGCTGAGCTGCGCGAGCTGGCGGAATTAAAGCCTGAAAGGGCGAAGGCAAACGACAGGTTCAAGGCGCTCGCCACCGAAGAAAGCTGGCGGGACTATTTGAATTTGCGGCGGCATTAACCCCAGAGAATGGGGATAAACGCCGGTTTGCATATTGTTGTAATCGACGATTTTCACCAAGGATGATGTGAAAGTGGCAAGCAGCAAGCACGAGAAGGCCAAAAAGGCCGTTAAGGCCTCCAAGCCGGCCCCAAAAGCCAAAACCGCCAAGACGGTGGCTGCCAAATCCGCATCGGTCAAGAAGAAGACCAAACCCGCGCCTAAAGCCAGCGCCGCCAAACCGGTGCAGCCCAAGACCAAGGCCGCGGCCACGGTGAAAAGCCCGGCCAAAGTGAAGGCTGCCCCCAAAGCCGCCCCCAAAGCGGTCAAACCCGAAACCCAGGCCAAAGCCCCCATTAAGGCTTCCGATAAAGCCGCAAAAGAAAAGTCAGACGTGAAAAACAAGGTTAAGGCAGCAGCGGCCAAAGAAGCCCCGGCAAAGACGGAGGCGGTGAAAGCTGCGCCCAAGGCCGCGGCAAAACCCGCATCCAAGCCCGCAGAAACCAAGGCCGCCACGACAAAAGCCCCGGCAACCAAGACCGCTTCGACCAAGGCAGCGACGACCAAAACGGCAGCGGCGAAAGAAGCTGCGGTAAAGGCCGCGGCCAAGGTTGATCCCAAGGCGGAAAAAAGCGCCGCAGCGCCGAACAAGCCGCAGATCAAGATTGTGCCCAAACAGGGTGAGCAGGACGACAAGCCGGACGCCGATAGCGCCCTGCTCGATCTGTCGGACGTTGCCGTCCGCAAGATGATCACGCGGGCCAAAAGCCGCGGCTATGTCACCTATGACGAACTGAACAAGGTGTTGCCTTCGGACAAGGTCTCCTCCGAACAGATCGAAGACACCATGTCGATGCTCTCGGAAATGGGCATCAACGTCATCGAGAGTGAAGAGCAGGAAGAGGGCGGCGAAGGTGAAATCGCGGTCCAGGCCGACGGCAAGCCGGTCGCTACCACCAAAGAAGGTGCCACAGAAACCTACGACCGCACCGATGACCCGGTGCGCATGTACCTGCGCGAGATGGGCTCGGTCGAGCTTTTGTCGCGTGAAGGCGAAATTGCCATTGCCAAGCGCATTGAGGCCGGTCGCGAGCTGATGATCGGCGCCTTGTGCGAAAGCCCGCTGACCTTTGAAGCCCTAACCGTGTGGAGGGACGAACTTAACGAAGGCAAGGTGCTGTTACGCGACATCATCGATCTGGAAGCCATGTATGGCACCGGGCCGGATGGTGTGGTGGCCGAAGGCGATGGCCTGAACCTTGGTGAAGGTATGGGCGAAGGCGAAGACGGTGCCATGCCGCCAATGCCGCGCCCGCCGGTGATTCCTGCGATCACCATCCCCGTGGCAG
Source organism: Micropepsis pineolensis (assembly GCF_055392125.1). Taxonomy (NCBI): domain Bacteria; kingdom Pseudomonadati; phylum Pseudomonadota; class Alphaproteobacteria; order Micropepsales; family Micropepsaceae; genus Micropepsis; species Micropepsis pineolensis. The sequence continues at coordinate 642,190 of NZ_AP042408.1, read as the reverse complement.
CCCCGGCCCCCAAGGAAGCGCCTAAGCCGGCCGTGAACGAAGACGGCGAAGAGGTGGATCCCGGTGAAGCCGCGGCCGCCGCCGACGGTTCGGGTGACAGCGACGAATTCGACGAGGAAGGTAACCTGCCTTTGTCGGCGATGGAAGCGGCGCTGAAGCCGCAGGTGCTGGCAACCCTGGAGCAGATCGCCAACCTTTATAAGAAGCTGGGCAAGCTGCAGGACGCCTCGGTCGAGGCGGCACTGGCCGATGACGAGCTGTCGCAAGGTCAGGAACGCCGTTTCAAGAAGCTGCGCCTTGAGACCGTCGATCTGGTCAAGAGCCTTAAGCTCAATAACAACCGCATCGAAGCGCTGGTCGATCAGATGTACGGCATCAACCGCCGTCTGATCGGACTGGAAGGCCGCCTGCTGCGCATGGCCGAAGCCCGTGGCGTGCCGCGTGAAGACTTCCTGAAAGAGCATTTCAGTCACGAACTCGATCCCAACTGGATTACGCGCGTGGCCGGGCTTTCGCGCAAAGCATGGAAAGACTTCGCCGCCATCGACGGTACCCGCATCACCACCTTGCGTGATGAAATTCAGACCCTGGCCCAGGAAATGCGCCAGTCGATCTCGGATTTCCGCCGCATTGTCCAGACCGTGCAAAAGGGCGAGCGCGAATCGACCGTCGCCAAGAAAGAGATGATCGAGGCCAACTTGCGCCTGGTGATCTCGATCGCCAAGAAATACACCAACCGCGGTTTGCAGTTCCTCGACCTTATTCAGGAAGGTAATATCGGCCTGATGAAGGCGGTGGATAAGTTTGAATACCGCCGCGGTTACAAGTTCAGCACCTATGCGACGTGGTGGATTCGTCAGGCCATCACCCGTTCGATCGCCGATCAGGCCCGCACCATCCGTATTCCGGTGCACATGATCGAAACCATCAACAAGCTGGTGCGCACCTCGCGCCAGATGCTGCACGAAATCGGTCGCGAGCCCACGCCGGAAGAACTGGCCGAACGTCTGGCCATGCCGCTGGAAAAAGTGCGCAAGGTGCTGAAGATCGCCAAGGAGCCGATTTCGCTCGAAACCCCGATCGGTGACGAGGAAGATTCGCACCTCGGCGATTTTATCGAGGACAAGAATGCCGTCCTGCCGATTGATGCGGCCATTCAGGCCAATTTGCGCGAAACTACCACGCGGGTGCTCGCCACACTGACCCCGCGCGAAGAACGCGTGCTACGCATGCGCTTTGGTATCGGCATGAACACCGACCACACTCTGGAAGAAGTCGGCCAGCAGTTCTCGGTGACCCGCGAACGTATCCGTCAGATCGAGGCCAAGGCCCTGCGCAAACTCAAGCATCCGTCACGCAGCCGTAAACTGCGCTCCTTCCTCGACAACTGATCCCGCAGGACAGAACATAAAAAAGCGCGGGCCCTTCCGGGGCCCGCATTTTTATTGCCTGAACTAAAGAAAACGCTGCACCGGTGGGAGGGAACCGGTGCAGCGTCTCTTACAAAACTACGCCTTACAAAAGGTCTGCATCAGAAGCGTGCCCGCACCCCCAGGGTGATGCGTGGCTCGAACTGTGTGGTATCGCCCTTCTGATCGGTCCAGACATAGTAATAATGCTCTTTTTCACCAAGCAGGTTAGAGCCCTGCAGGTAGACCGTCATGTTGGACATGAAGTCGTAGCTGGCTGAGGCATCGAGATAGAAGGTTGATTTCTGATACTGCTCGAAGCCCTGGATACCGCCAATGTTAGAACTGACGGCCCGCTTGGAGCGATAGTTGCCGGCAATACGCGCCTGGAACAGATCGTCCTGATACCACAGGATCAGGTTTCCCTGCCATTTTGAATTGTCCGCAAACGGAATAGCGGCACCGGACAAATCCATCTCGCCGGAATTACTCGGCGAGAAGGTCATGTTGACCTCGCTGCCGAAATTACCCCAGAAGCCAGGCAGGAAGTCGAAAGCCTGCTTGTCGGCAATCTCGACCCCTTTAAGGTTTTTGCCATTGCCCTGAATCGGACCACTGACCGCAGCGCAGCGGCGCACCACACCATCCATATCGGCCAGATCACACCGGTTCGTGCTGCCGGTATAGATGAAGCTGTCGACGTCGATATAGAACAGCGCCAGACTCACCATGCTCGACTTGCCGTAATAATATTCAAACGACATATCGTAATTCGACGACCGCCACGGATCGAGATCCGGGTTGCCGTTCTGTGAACCACCCAGCACCGCATAAATATTGCTGGTCGAGCTGGCCAGACCATAGTTGAGCGACAACGCCCCACCCCACTGACTTAAGTCGAGCAGCTGCATGTTACGCGAATAGGCGGCACGGAATTTCAGATTATCGAAGACGTCGAGGCTGAAATTGACTGCCGGAAGATAGTCAGTAAACGTCCGATCCGTGTGCGTAATACCCAGATCGCCGCTGGTCCGACCATAAGATGTGTCCTTGACCGTGCTGGTGGTGTCGACCTTGTGTTGATCAACGCCCAGCCAGGTTTCGGTAACGCGTAAGCCTGCATTAAAATCAAACGGTAGTCTGACATTACCCGGGAAGGCCAGATCCCCGTCAAAAGAGCTCTGGAAATACCCGGAAGTTTGCGAAACACTGACCCGCCATGTCGAAGCCGGATCGATATCACGGATATTACCGGGATAGAGCGAATTCTGGAACTTCATCACATTGTCCATGGCCTTGGGGGCGATGTTGTACATCGTGACTCCCTTAACCCCAGCAACGTTTTTGTAGGTCTTGACGTAATTACTGACGGCGCTGGGCATCTCGGTCGGGGTATAGCCCGCCATGGTGTTAGCCCGAAGATATTCGCCAGAGGAATTCACGGCATAACAGCCCAGCGCATTCGAGCTGTTCAGCAGAGTATCGGCCGCCTTCCAGCGGACATAGCAACCGGTACTGTTGACTGAACCATCGGCATTATAGGCTGCTTCGCCGCCGTACATCGGTGCCACCAGATTAAAGCCGGTGTTTTGCGCCGCCCGGAAGCTTTCGCGAATGCCAAAATCAAACTTCACGCCGCTTTCACCGAATTTGTAATGACCATCGGCCCGGAAAACCTTCATGCCACTGGAACGGTCGTGGTTGCCTTCTGATGAGACCGTCTTCAGCGCGTAAGCATCAACATTGGACAAGGCACTCTGCAATGCGGTCGGCAACGTCAGCTTCATATTCTCACCGCGCATATCGATCACAACCGGATAGGTATTCGCAGCAAGGCCATACGGATTATATGTGTAGCTGCCATTCAGCCCGGCATAGGTCGTGCTGCCGCTATTCCACTGTGCCCCATCCGTTAGTGCAAACTGAATATAGCTTTGCATCAACAGTTCGCGGGCATCGGCATAGATGCCACGGACCTCGGCGGTGAAGTTGCCGCCATTGTCATAAGCAAGCTGCAGATTGTAGTTGCGCGAAGACGAAGTGGTGACATCATCCTCGGAATAGGTCTCCATATCACCGATATATTTTGTGTAAACTTGGGTGGTATAGAACTCATACTGATTATCGGTGCTACTGCCGCTGTTCCAGCCGCCATAGACCTTGACGCCAGTATCGCGTGACACCGTCGGAATAAAGGTCGCTCCGAGCCAACTCGATGAATTGAGCTGATAACCGACCTGACGGTTATACTGTTTCTGGAAGGTATAGAAGAAATCGCCCGACACCCTGAGGCCATAGCCGAGCTCGCCCTGAATCGAGGCGTTGACACCAATACGCTGTCGTTCGATCTCGCGCTGCAAAGCAATAGCGTTTTCTGTGCCATAGAAGGCGTCGGTTGAATCACCATCGCTATTAACGTCAACGCTTCCCGTCGAAGAGTTGTAATTCATCGCCGACGGGATAGTTGCCCCGTTCCAGCCGGTTACAAAACCATTATAGGCGCCGGTACAGCCGTTACAGGAACCACCCTGCTCGGCGAAAAGCTCGCCGCCATACTGGTCCATACCGTTGGTGGAATTCTCGAGCGTAATATCGGAATAAGTGACCGCCAGCATGGCACCCCAGTGCCCGCCATTATAGTTCACCAATCCGTTGAAATCCGGCTCGTACTTGTTCGACTTGGTGCCGTGCACGCCCTGCAGCGAGCCAGACAGCGTCCACCCCTGCGGCATATCCAGTGGATGGCGGGTTTTAAGATCGATGGTGCCAGTAATACCGCTGTTGAGCAGGCTGGCGGTCGGCGACTTGACCACATCAGCCCCCGAAAACAGCGATGACGGAATATCGCCGAAATTGGGCTGCACACCGACAATGTTACTAGTCGTCAGGAATGCCTCACCGTTCAGCATAGTGCTGACTTCCGGTAGCCCACGGATATTGACGCCGGAACCTTCGCCGGCACTGCGGTCGATCTGCACGCCAGTGATGCGCTGCAACGAATCCGAAATCGTCGTATCCGGCAGTTTACCGATATCTTCGGCAGCAATGCTGTCGATGATCGAGGTCGAATTCCGCTTGGTGTCGATGGCCTTTTGCTCGGCGCCACGCACGCCGAGCACCACCACGGTTTCAATGGCACCACTATCCTGGGCCCAAGCCGCGCCGAAGCTGGCGGCAACCCCAAGTGACGCCAAGGCACAGCTCAGCGCGGTAGAGGCATATAGCCTACGATTACACTTCATTTGCTCCCCTTCCTTCTCCCGTCAGCGCACGCCTTCTTATGGGAACGGTCCCAGCGGAACCGGCTTGAAGGTTGTGCGTCTGCGTCAGGTCAGACTAAGAGGAAGGTAAGCGCTTATCAACTATAAGGGGAAGCGTGTGAAACTCTCGTGTGCAACTGTTGCGCGAACACAACAAAAAACATCTGAAAGAGTAGATAAAATTATCGTAGTACAGAAAGTTATTATGAAAAAACAGTGTGTTAAGGCGGAAAGTGGGGGCGGGCCCAGGAAGACCCGCCCAACCAGATGTCCGGGCATAACCGGACTTACTTGGCGGCCGTGCGGTAGACGGCAGGAACCTTGGAACCCACCTGGGCCAGGGCAGCCGTGAAGGCGGTTTCTTTGCAGCTGTTGTAGGAGGCAATTTCGAAATCACGCGCCGGACCCGAAATCGACGGAACCGAACCGCAAACTTCCGTGGAAGCCATGTGCAGGCGATCAAACAGCGCCGCAACACCAGCTTCGCTATTCAGATCGAGATCCCCAAAAGCAACCTGGGTGTGACGCTCCTGGAAGGTGACATCATCGGCCATGTGGGCCGGAACAGTCGCAGCCGAACCAGCAAGGGCGGCGCCACTCAGCAAGACCGCGGCAGTCAGCGAAAACAGGATGGATTTTGACATGTTATTATTGCTCCTAAAGATTGGTTAGCCCGTATTGACAAGGAGCATATTGACGATGACTTGTGATGAAGCCGTGATGAAATTTGGGCAACATTGTGAAATTGTGCAGTGCAAAATATGTCTGACACTTTTCTTGCGGGTATAAAACAGTCATTTTGCAGGAGTTTCATACAATTTTTACGGGCTTGCCGTCGAATTAGGCCATTTGTTCCGCATTGCAGCAATGCGGTGCACAACGAAACGGTTCGTAATAAAAAACAGTAATGAAAATTATTAGTGATGTAATACTTCATATAAAAAAAGACGAGCAGCCTATAATTACTGCCCGTCTTATGTATAGATAGGTAAATGCTGATTAATCGCCGATGGCTACACCATCACGCCTGGGGTCAGCAGCACCGGCATACTCCCCCCTAGTCTTTCCCACAATGTGCAATCCACTGCTCTCGGACGCGTTCGATTTGACAGAATAGCCCATCGAGGTAAGCGCTGACATAAGCGCCGAAAGGCTCTCATCTCTCTCCAGCGTCAGCGGCCCGTTCATCTCGACCACATGTGGCAAAGCCACCGCCTTCCGGGGCGACAGCCCACCATCAATCATGCCGATCAGCGTTGTCGTGACATAGGGAATGATCGCCGGACCACCGGGTGAACCCAGCGCAATGGCAAAATGCCCCCTAGCGTCGAATACAATGGTAGGCGCCATTGCGCTTAAAGGTCGCTTGCCCGCCGCCGGGGCGTTGGCCACCACTTCACCATTCTTAACCGGGGCAAAGGTGAAATCGGTCAGCTGATTGTTGAGGAAAAATCCCTTCACCATCATTTCTGAGCCGAACACCGACTCCACCGTGGTGGTCATGGTCACCACCTGACCGTGGCCATCGACAATCGACATATGGCTGGTGCCGCCCACTTCGCTGCTGGTGTGCGACTTGGCGGGGGGTACACCCGCGGGATGGCCAGGACTGGCTTCCCCCATATCGCGTGCCGGATCGATCAGCTGAGAGCGGGCCACAATGTAATCACGCGCCAGCAGCCCCGCCACCGGAACCGAAATAAACGCCGGATCGCCGAGATAGGCGGCCCGATCGGCGAACGCCAGTCGGCTGGCCTGCGCGAACAGATGGACTTCACTTAACGTGTTGGGCTTCAAATCCTGCGAGGGAAAACGCTCCAGCATCCCGAGGATCTGCAACACCGCAATACCGCCCGAGCTGGGCGGCCCCATTGAACAGACCCGATAGCTGCGATATGGCCCACAAACCGGTTGCCGTTCGACCGCATGATACCCGGCAAGGTCCGCCATCGTCATGCCGCCGGGATTGCGCGGCGCATGTTGCACGGTATCGACAATGCTGTCGGCAAGAGCACCGTGATAGAAGACCTTGGCCCCACCTGACGCAATCTGGCGCAGCGTGGCGGCCAGCTGTGGGTTCTTCAGCGTATCACCAGCCGCAACCAGCGTACCGTCTGGCTTGCTGAAATAGGCTTTAACGCTGGGCTCCCACAACGCCGCCGGATAGGCGCGCAAAGTCCGGGCCAGCTTGGGCCCGACCGGGAAACCGTTTTCGGCAAGCCGGATCGCTGGTCCAAACAGCTTAGCCCAGGGCAGATGGCCATATTTGTCATGCGCCATTTCCAGCATCGCCAGCACGCCCGGCACACCGACCGAAAGCCCACCCGGAATGGCTTCGCCGTGGGGGCGCGGATTGCCTGCGGCATCCAGAAACATCTCTGGCCGCGCCGAAGCCGGAGCGGTTTCCCGCCCGTCAAAGCTGGTCACTTTGTGATGGGCCGGGTCCCACAACAGCATGAAGGCGCCACCGCCAATGCCGGAGGATTCCGGCTCGACCAGTGTCAGCACCAGTTGCGCGGCAATCGCTGCATCCACAGCCGAACCACCCTGGCGCAGCATTTCAAGGCCCGCTTTCGCGGCATAGGGGTTGGCCGCGGCAATCATATGGTGACGCACCACAGGCGAGACGGGCGCAGACTTAGGTGCCGCATTCAGTGGCGCTATGATGAGCAGGAACGAAATAAGCAGCAACAGCCATCGTGACGTTTTCATGGGAACCTCAATTTGCTGTCAGACAGGGGTGTGGGGCTAAATTATAGCCCATAGGGCGCAAGGGCGTCGATCCGCTCGCTTGCCCCAAAAAAGAACTTCCCCCCGGACAAACCGGGAGGAAGAGTTCACTCTAGGATAGGAGAAACCAACGCGAGGGACTTACCATTTGCCCGTGATGCGGGCGTAGATATACCGGCCGTTATAACCAAACGGCGAGTAATAGGGGAAACCCAGCACACCATTGCTGTTCAGCGATGCAGGAACCGCCTTGGGATAGGTGTCGAGCAGATTGTCAGCACCAATGGCCAGACCGACATTGTCAGTCACCTGATAGCGTGCTTCCAGATCGACGATGATCTTGTTGCCGGTGTAGTAGTCGTTGGCGGCAGTCGAACCGGGTTGTTGCACATCACCGTAATAGGTGGCGCGCAAGGTGCCGCCCCATTCATTCAGGTTCCAGTCAGTGGCCAGCGAAGCCTTATATTCCGGTGTACCATTTTCCATCGTCTTGATGCGCGAACGGGCAAAAAGGGTCGGCACCGGATTGAGGGTCGAAGACGAGGTCGGCAGTTTGGTAACCGATATATCGTTATAGTTTCCGGCGGCGGTAAAGTCGAACTCACCAAAACCATCCGTAGACAGACGGTAATGTCCAACCGCGTCGATACCTTGCGCCGTCGACGACACGCCATTGAGGAAGAAACGCGCCGACTGCACCCCCAGCGGATCGAGCAGCGCCGCAACCTGCGTGGAATAGGTGCGGTTGATCAGTTCCGACAGCACGATCTGATCGCGGATATTAATCCGATAGGCGTCGACGGTAAAATCGACCGGACCAAAACGCAGTACTGTGCCCACCGAATAATTCTTCGACTTTTCTGCCTTAAGCGGCTTGCCGCCCAAAGCCTCGGCAATCGAACTGGTCGCAGGGAAGGTGCCGGTCTCAACCACTTCGCCATTCTGAATCACCGACGAGGTCGAGGTATAATACTGCTGTTGCAGCGACGGGGCGCGGAAACCAGTCGAGAAGGAACCACGCAGGGCGACATTCTCGGTCACATCATAGCGCGCCGAGACCTTGCCGGTCAGTGTGTTGCCGAAATCAGAATAATGTTCAAAGCGTGCCGCACCTTCGACCGTCAGATCCTTCAACAGCGGCAGTTCAATATCAACATAGGCCGCGAAGTTATTGCGCCCCTTGTTGACCTCGTTACTGGGCTGAAAACCAACAAAGCCCTGCGCACCACCGGTTAGCGCCGTGTTGGAACCGAGCGAGCCGCGGTTATAGCTTGCAGGCTCACCAGCCCCGATTTTGTAATTCTCCCAGCGCTGTTCCAGCCCCCAGGCGACATTGGCATCGCCACCGCCCAGACCAATATCGAACCCACGCGTGAAAGACGCATCCAGAATCCACTGATCATAGCTCAGCGAACCATCATAGAAGCTGGTTTGTGAATCGGCACCATAGGTCGCATTGAGCGAATCTTCGGTACGGAAATAGAGCGTGTTATTGCCGTAGGAGACGCTGAAATCCGACTTCCAGCCCAAGAGTGTCCCGCGGGTACCAAAGGCCGAGGTGATGTCCTGGGAATTGACCGCGATCTTGGGCAAGAACCCGTCAGGATAAATCTCGGTGACATTGTTGGCATTATTGGACAGTCGCGGGAAGGCCGCACTTTTGCTGTGGCGGTTCTGATAGCCAGCCCAGCCGTAAAGCTCCCAATCACCGCTGAGCGGCTTGCCAGCATTGGCAAAGAAGGTCCATTGCGGATCAACCTGCGGGTCACCAAACCGCGCGGTGATCCGACCATCGGCGGCGGCGCGCGGATCATAGTCGGAGCGGTTAGTCGGCTTACGCAGCAGATATTCCGCCGACAGTGTCAGATACCCGTCATCGCCCAGCGCAAAGCCCTGCCAGGCCGAAGCATTGACGGTACCGCCATCGGTTTCATCACGCTTGCCCCGGGCGGTTTTGACCACAGTGGCATATTCGCCGGTGGTAACAGACGCCCCGCCACCGCTGGATGCCTGTTTCAGACGTAAGTTGACCACACCGGCAATGGCATCGGAGCCATATTGCGCCGAAGCGCCATCGCGCAGCACTTCAACACCGGCCAGCGCGCTGACCGGGATCGAGTTGAGGTCAGCCGCCGCCGAACCGCGCCCAACCGAGCCATTGGTGTTGACCAGAGCAGAGGAGTGATAACGAATGCCGTTCAAAAGCACCAAGGTCTGATCGGGCGACAAGCCGCGCAAAGTGGCGGGACGGACCGAGTCGGTGCCATCAACCGCGGACGGGCGGGGGAAATCAAGTGATGGCACATTGCCCGACAATGCCGCGGCAAATTCGGTAGAACCCTGGCTTTGTAAATTTTCCGGCGTGACGACATCAACCGGGGCCAAGGTGTCGAGGCGGGAACGCCCCGCAGTTCGGGTGCCAGTGACGACAACGGTTTCAACCGTCGAACCGGCATCGGCTGCATCGGCAGCCTGGGCCGCATCCGCCACAGCCAAGGCTGACAGCGAGGCGGTGATCAGCAGGGCAGACCGCAAACGGGAAGAAGCGAAGGGGGTCATATTACCTCACAAAAGGGTACAGAAATCCTATCGCGGCACAAAAGCGCCACGGCACATACGCAAGAGAACTCGCTTGGTGGATTATCCGGGGCGCTGAACGATCAGCGGCAGCCCCCTTCAAAACCTGTTTGAGCACCGGGGCGCATACATCGGTATGGGCTTGTCCCACCGCCGCCCATTCCGCCCGGGGTACCAGCGGGGCTTACGGCGATCCGTAAACAGGTAGCCTTCACAGCAGCCATGACCTTAACGCTCCACTCAACTGACACGCGGTAACGACGGTTGGCCGGATTGCCAGATCGCCCCTTCGCGTTAGATTCATTACAAAGAGAAGTAGGGCGCAGGTCAATCAACAAAAAGACAATGGCATACTTAAATATACAACAATAATTTAATGGAGATAATGTAGTAACACATTTTACGCTCGTTTTGTGCAAAATAGCAGCATGTTGCATGCGGATTATAGGCGCAGCAATGTCCGCTTGCCGTGTGCAAGGACGCCGGAAACCTCACAAAATCCAGAAACGAATCAGTCCTGCACCCGACTGACGCCCACGCACGTTCTCACGCGGACTTCATATGCTGGCGAGCCTGTAGGGTTGGTGTGGCGGCTACAAGCGAGCCAGCCGACAAAAGAATGGTGCACCCGACGAGATTCGAACTCATGACCCCTGCCTTCGGAGGGCAGTGCTCTATCCAGCTGAGCTACGGGTGCGTTGGCACTGCTATAACCTAGACCGCGGCGGCAAAGCAACCGGGCTTCGTAAAGGCCTCCACCATTTCCACCCGACCTTTACCCGGCCAGACTGACCAGCGCGGCGGCCAGCGTGCTGTGCACCACGGCGCGGGCACGGCGACGCCAGGTTTCATCGGCGGGGAAGACGGCGGCACGCATTTCGGCAGCAATCTCCTCGGCCTGTGGGTGGGTGGGGCGGCCCTGCCCCCACAACCAGTGATCGCGGCAGATCAGGCTTAGATAATCCTCGGGCGGCACGGTGCCGATGCAAAGGCTGGCGGCTGCGGCCCCGCACCAGTCGGACAGCCCGGCGGTGACGCTGCCATGATCCGGCACCGGACGGACCCGGCTCCAGACCCGCGCGGCCTGCCCGCCCACGGGGGCCGTGAGCGTCGCTTCACCAAACTTGCCCGGACCGGTATGCAGATCGAGCACAACCAACTCCTCGACCTGACGCAGTTCTTCGCGCACCACATCGCCCAGCATGCGCTGCGACCATGAGATATCGGCCCCGCCATAGGCCAGCCCGGCCGGATGCGAATATTGCCCACGGGCCAGCACCTCGAGCACCTCGTCGGAGGCCAGCGGCGGCTGAGTGGCAAAACGCCCATCAAAATGCCCGGCCAGTTTCAGATAGGCCGGGTTGGCGGGCGGGTGATCGAAATCGATGAAGTTGTGATCGACATCGACATTAGCCTCGTCGACACGGCGCGACCAGGCATAACCGAACGGGTTGAGGGCGTTGAGTAGCACAATCTTGGTATCAGGCGGGGCCTGAAAGCCCTTTTCCTGCAACAGCCCGGTCAGCACTAAAGCCCCAAACGCGCCATCAACACCGTTGGTGCCACCGATGACCAGCAGCGCCTTGCGGGCATCGCGCTGGCCGAACCAGACGGTGTCGAGAAACAGCGGCTTGCCATCACGGCCAACGCTGCCCGGGTGGACGCGGGTGATGGTATCCCGCCCGGTTTTGCCTGCCGCATCCAAAAAGGCCGCACGGCCTTTACGATAGTCGTAGAAAATATCCGCTTCACGCATACCAGAGCTGTCCATTACCGGCCTAAGAGTTTTTCGAACAAATTTTGCAGCTTATCTTTTTGATCGGTCTGTTTTTCCGGCTTGGGGGATTTTTGTCCCCCGGCCGACGCACTCACCACGGTCTGCGCATCACCGGCATCCGCACCCGTATTTTCGTCGGTGCCGTCCTGCACATCTTGTCCCGGCAGCGGCCGGGCTGGCAAGCCGGATTCGGCCCCTTCCATGAAACCATGGAAAATCCTCGCTGGAACCGTGCCGCCGGTTGTTCGTTTCATCGGCGCGTTATTATCGTTACCGACCCACACGCCACAGACCAGATCGGCGGTGAAGCCGACGAACCAGGCATCGTGAAAATCCTGCGAGGTGCCGGTTTTACCGGCCACCGGGCGGCCCATCTGCGCCGCCTTGCCGGTACCGCCGTTCACCACAGCGGTCATCAGGGTCGTCATCTGGCGCAAATTGGTCGGTCCGACGACGCGCTGCGCTTCAGGCGTCTGCCGCTGCCAGACCAGCTTGCCCGCCGCCGTGCGTATCCGCAAAATAGCATAAGGCGGGGCCACTGTGCCGCCATTGGCAAAGGGGGCATAGGCCGAAGTCAGCTCGAGCGGCGTCACCACCGAGGTGCCCAGCGCGATCGAGGTAAAGGCATGCAGTGTCGATTTGATACCGAGCCGCCGAGCGGTGCGCGCCACAGCGTTGGGTCCGACCTCGGCCACCAGTTGCGCCGCCACCGCGTTGGAGGACGAAGCAAAGGCTTCGGTCAGGGTAATGTCACCCTGATAGCTTTCGCCTTCGTAATTGCGCGGCTTCCAGCCATGGATATCGACCGGCCCGTCATTCATGACATCGTCGGGGCTATGCCCGGCCTCAAACGCCGTCAGATAGACAAAGGGTTTGAACGACGAACCGGGTTGCCGCTTGGCATCCGTGGCGCGGTTATACGGGCTTTGATCGTAATCCCGCCCGCCGACCATGGCGCGCACCGCACCATCAGGGGTCATCGCCACCAGCGCGGCCTGACCGGCATTCATCGTCGTGCCATCGGTAGCGAGTTCGGCCCCCACCGCCCGTTCGGCATAGGTCTGCATGTCGAGATCAAAACTGGTCTCAACAATCAGCGGCACCTTAATTTCCCCGGCATGGCCGGCCAACTGCGACATAACCCAGTCAGCGAAATATTCCGAGCCCGGCGGGGCCGCACCATTGACCACCCGGGTGCGGGTGCTGAGTGCTTCCTGCAACATGGCCTGATCGATATAGCCATCGCGGGCCATCGCCTGCAGCACCAGCGCAGCGCGGTTATGACAGGCATCGGGATCGGCCAGCGGATTATAGCGGCTCGGTGCCTTGACAATCCCAGCCAGCATAGAGGCTTCGACCACGGTCAGCTGCGAGGCATGTTTACCGAAGAAGCGTTGCGCCGCCGCCTCGATCCCGGTGACACCAGCGCCGAAACTGACCCGGTTGAGATAGAGGGTGAGGATCTGATCCTTGTTGTAATGCGACTCGAGATAGAGGGCGAGCATCGCCTCTTCCATTTTGCGCTCGAACGTCCGCTTGGGCTGCAGGAACAGGTTCTTGGCCAATTGCTGGGTCAGGGTCGAACCGCCCTGCACAACTACATGGTGAAGATAATTTTGATACGCCGCGCGGGAAAGCCCAATCGGGTCTATGCCAAAATGATGGCGGAAACGGCGGTCTTCAATGGCGATGAAGGCATCGGGCACATAGCTGGGCAATTGCGTGACATCGACCAGCGCCCCATTGGTCAGGCCGCGCACCGCCACCAGACGACCCTTGTCGTCCAGAATGGTAACCGACCGCGACGGGCCCACCGCCATCAGGGAATCAACGGCAGGCAGATCCGCCGTCAGATGTAGGAAATACGCCCCACCGACCACCGCAACCCAGGCGCAGAGCAGAAACAGCAATAACAGACAGCCGCCCCGACGCCGCGGCGGGGGCGGCGGGGATGGTGGGTAGGTATAAGCCGGATATTGATCCGTGGGCGGCATTTCTTCAGCCATGAGGCAACCTACTGTTCCCGCAGTGCAAGGAAAACCGGTTTTTCCACCACACTCTGCCGCAGGGAAGAACACATCGCAAAACCCGGCTTAAAACTGTTTGAGCAAGCGTTCAATATAGTCGCGTTCTTCCTGTGGCCGCCCCATTTCCCCCGCCTTCTGACGCAGTTCGATCAGAATATCGCGGGCTCGTTGCAAGACCTGTTCATTGGGAATCGGCATATCACGTTTGGAACTGCCCTCGCGGCCAAAGGGATCGGCATCATCCTTTTCCCCTTTGCCACCGGTGCGTCCCGCAGCCGGAACCAGCGTGCTGGCACCTTTGCGTAGCGCGTCGAGGACATATTTCTGGATCGTACCGGCGCGCGGCAGATCGCCCATGGCAATGGCGGCACGGGACTGATCCATCAGCCCGGCGGCCTTCTGCAAATCGGCAGATGGCTGTTTCTGGCCTTTCAGCATACCGTCGAGCAGGCTTTTAAGTGCCGCCTGCTCCCGCGCCAGTGCCGCCTTGTCGCCTTGGCCAGCCTGCCAGCTGCGGAAAGTCTTATCCATCAAGGCGCGCTGGCGGTCGGCCAGATCGCTCATCGCCTTAAAGGCGGGATTTTCCGCCCCCCCGCTACTGCCCGGACCGGGTGGGGCTAGCCGGACATTTTCGAGCAGATTCTGCAGCATTGACAACAGCCGCGCAGCCTTGGCGCGATCCCCGCTCTGGCTCAGGGTTTGAACCGCCGCCAACAGATCATTGAGATCATTGGGACCCAGTGTTTTCGTGCCCGGATCGGCGCTACGCTGCGCCGCACCGTTCTGGCCCATTGCCTGCAAATACTGCTGCATCGCCCGGGCATAACGCTGCAACTGGGCATCGATCTGGTCCTGCGACGCGCCCTGGGTCAGAAGCCGCGACAGTTCCTGTTGCTGGCGGGCCAGATCCTGCGCCAGCGGCAGCGCCCCGCCCTGCTCCAGCGCCACGGCGAGCTGCCATAGCAAATTCTGCACCCGGGTCAGATCATCGGCATTACGCGCCAGTTTCAGCGCCCAATAGGCATGGCGCTGGCCAAGATAGGGACCGAGTTCACCGACATAGAAATTCTCCGGGGCCACACTCAACGCATCCAGCGTTTTGAGCACATAACCACGGGCATCCCAGCCCTGCTGGGCCAGACGACGGCGCAGCTCAATCAGAGCACGGGCCAGAGGATCGGTGAAATTGAGTTGCGGCAGGATCATACGCAGTTTGGTGCTGCGACCGACCTGACCGGCGGCATCCGTCACCTCGATCACGATATCAACCGGCAACCCGGCATAAGGGTGGCTGGTCAGATCGCGATATACGGTCTGGTCAAGCTGACGGCCCGGCGGCACCGCCAGATCAACCACCAGCGGCTGACCATGGCCATCGGCAGGGGTAATCACCGCCCGGGCCGACACCACGCCATAATCATCATCCGCTTTGAAAGACAGCTTCAGGGCCGAGCGCGCATTGGCCGAGGGCGGTGCACTGAACGACACCGTCGGCGGCTTGTCGGTGATAATGCTGATGTTCCAGCGCCCGATGGTGCGGCCCACCGCGCGCAACCGTGCCACCACATCGCGCGTCAGTGTCGTGGCCACGGCATATTCGCCATTTCTGCCCGCAAGCCGCGCACTGCCCACCGGCCAATAGGGAAAATGCAGACTTTTAAGCGACAGAAACGGCGCGCGGTCAGCGCCATGGACCCGGACATTGAGCACCGAGCCCACCGGAACCGAAACCGGTACACGGTCCTTGCCGAGATAGACCGGTGCCACCCCGGTATAGGCGGGAGGATCGATCCAGGCGTCAAAGCTGGGCGGGGCCCCCGACGGGCCAAAGGCATCGGCCAGCCGCCCCGACCAGTTGCCCCAGGCAAGAAAGAAGCCGACCAGCATCAGGCCGAGCACCACAAAACGCAGCCGTCTGGGGTCGCGGGCATTAAGACCACCCCGGGGCCAGAACAGAGAAAGCCGACCCAGATGGGCCAGGCGCGACAGGCGGTCGGCGGCCCACAACGCCTCGGCCAGCGCATCGCCCGCCCCCGCGCTCAAACGGTCATCAGCTTCCGAAATCGGCCGGTGTTTCAGGGCGCTGGCGGCTTCCAGCCGCCGGGCGGCTTCGTGCCAGTCCGGCCAGGTGAAATCCGCCAGCGACGAGGACAGCATCAGGCCCAGCGCGGTAACAAAACCGGCCAGGATCAGTGCATGCAGTGGCCAGGGCAAATGGGGCAAAACGCCGAACCAGGCCAACGCGATAAACAGCCCGACCAGCCCGCTGGCCGGCCACAGCAATGGCCAGCCGCGCTCGAACGCCAGAATGAGGCGGGCGGCCCGGACAAACCGGGCAACAGTCTGCGCGCCGGGCGGTTCAGAGCCAGGCGGGGATACGGTCGAGTGCGAGTTGCGCGTCATCGTCCAGTTTCGGCCGGATCACGGCCCAATCACTGCCGCGGACCAGCACCTCAGGTGCAGGTGCACGACCATTGTAGGCCGACGACATCGTCGCGCCATAGGCCCCGGCGGATAAAATGGCAATGGCTTCGCCTGCCGCCAGTGGTGGCAGCGGTCGGCCAACCGCGAAACGATCGCCTGTTTCGCAAATCGGCCCGACGACATCATATTCGGTCAGTGCGATACCGGGGGCTGGCTCGGCCAGCGGCACAATCTCATGATACGCATCATACATCGCCGGGCGGATCAGATCGTTCATGCCCGCATCAATGATCAGGAATGTGCGGCTTTCGCCCTGTTTCACATAAATGACGCGGCTGACCAGAATGCCGGCATTAGCGGCGATCATCCGCCCCGGCTCCAAAATCAGCTGCACGCCGAGGCCTGCGGTGGCTTTGGCCGCCAGCGCACCATAGGCCGCCGGGTCAGGTGGCGGCACATTATCTTTTCGGTAGGGCACACCCAAACCGCCACCCAGATCAAGGCGGTGGATTTTATGCCCCTCGGCGCGCAAGGCCCCCAAAAGCTCGGCCACCTTGGCAAAGGCCTGTGCGAACGGTTCCAGATCGGATATTTGGCTGCCGATATGCACATCAATGCCGGTAATTTCGATCCCCGGCAGCGACGCGGCCAGACGATAAGCTTCAGCCGCATGGCTCCACGGAATACCAAATTTGGTTTCCGACAGACCGGTGGAAATCTTGGCATGGGTATGGGCGTCGACATCCGGATTGACGCGGATGGCAACCGGCGCCCTTTTACCCATCGAGACGGCAACCGCATTCAGCGCCACCAGCTCGGGTTCACTTTCGACATTGAACTGATAGATACCCGCGGCCAGTGCGGCCTGCATCTCGTGCGCCATCTTGCCGACGCCGGAATAGACGATTTTTTCCGGCGGAATTCCGGCCGCCAGGGCACGCTTTAATTCACCACCCGAAACGACATCCGCCCCGACGCCCACCGCGGCCAGGGTTTTAAGCACTGCCAGATTGCCATTGGCTTTGACCGAAAAAGCGATCAGCGCATCCTTAGGCAAAGACTGAGCAAAGACCCGGGCGTGACGCTCCAGCGTGGCCGAGGAATAGCAGTAGAAGGGCGTTCCCACCGTGTTGATAATATCGGTAAGAGCGACATCTTCGGCATGCAGCACGCCGTTTATGTAAGTGAAGTGGTTCATTGTCCGATGGGATTTGGCGGTTTGGACGGATCGGCCTGCCCCGGCGGGGGCTTGTGGCCGCTGGGGGTGTTCAAATCATTCTTCACGCCACAAGCGGTCGCCAGCAGAACCAGCGTCAGAACCGATAGGGCCTTGGTCACATTCAGCTTCATGCCAGCTTCTCCCGCCAGAAGGCGATCTGTTCGCGCACCCGCGCCGGTGCGGTGCCACCCAGGCTCATCCGCGCCGCAACCGAGGCTTCCAGCGTCAACACCGCATAAACCGCATCGGTCAGCGCCGGTTCGACCTTTTGCATTTCGGCAAGCGGCAGCATCTCGAGATCAACACCCAGATCCTCGGCCCGTTTGACGATGGTGCCGGTGATGTGGTGGGCCTCGCGGAAGGGTTTGCCCAGCTTCTGCACCAGATAGTCGGCGAGATCCGTGGCGGTGGGATAACCCTTGGTTGCCGCCGCCCGCATGGCGTCCTTGTTGGTTTTCATATCGGCAAACATGCCAGCCATCACGGCCAGTGACAGCTCGATCGTGTCGGCGGCATCGAAGACCCGTTCCTTATCTTCCTGCAGATCGCTGCCATAGGCCAGCACCAGACCTTTGACCACGGTGGCCAACGCGACGAAATCACCGATCACCCGGCCCGATTTGCCCCGCACAAGTTCGGCGGCATCTGGATTGCGCTTCTGTGGCATGATCGAGGAGCCGGTGGTGAAGGAATCCGACAACCGGACGAAACCAAAGCCCGGCGAGCACCACTGGACAATTTCCGCCGCCAGCTTTGACAGATGGGTAGCGGCAATCGCTGCCGCGGCCAGATATTCGAGGGCAAAATCCCGCGCAGAAACCCCGTCGAGCGAATTGCGCATCGGCCGGATAAAACCAAGCTGACGTGCGGTGAATTCGCGGTCGATAGGAAAATCGGTCCCCGCCAGCGCGGCCGAGCCCAGCGGACATTCATTCAGACGTCTGGCCGCATCCTCGAACCGGCCACGATCCCGCCCGAACATCTCGACATAGGCCATAAGATGGTGGGCAAAGCTGATTGGCTGGGCGCTTTGCATGTGGGTGAAGCCGGGCAGAATGGTGTCGATATTGTTCCGTGCCTGCTCGTAAAGCGCCCGCTGCAGGCTTTTCAGGCCGGCGTCAGCCCGGCTGCAGGCTTCGCGCACCCAGAGGCGGAAATCGGTCGCCACCTGATCATTACGCGAGCGGGCAGTGTGCAAACGCCCTGCCGCCTCGCCGATCTTTTCGGCCAGCCGCGCTTCGATGTTAAGGTGGATATCCTCCAGCTCGCGCTTAAAGACAAAGGTTCCGGCCTTGATCTCTTTTTCGATTTCGTCGAGCCCGCCCAGAATGGTCAGACCATCGGCCCGCGAGATAATGCCTTCCTGCGCCAGCATTTTGGCGTGCGCACGCGAGCCAGCAATATCCTGCATCGCCAAACGGTGGTCAAAACCGATCGACGGCGTAAACGCCTGCATAATTTCGGCCGGTCCCTGTTCGAACCGCCCACCCCACATTTGATTTGCCGCCATGGTCTGCCCGTGCTGCCTCTACGCTACCGGACGCCATCTATAGAAGATGGCAGCGGTTTCGTCCAACCCCTGCCGAAAGGGAGGCCGTCACACCGCCACCAACACTTTAGCGGGTGGGAACCGGGTGATCGCCACGATAATCATAGAAGCCGCGACCGGTTTTCTGGCCAAGCCAGCCCGCCTCGACATATTTGACCAGCAGCGGACAGGGCCGGTATTTCGAATCAGCCAGGCCCTCGTACAGCACCTGCATCACCGCCAGGCAGACATCCAGCCCGATGAAATCAGCCAGCTGCAGCGGCCCCATCGGATGGTTGGCCCCCAGACGCATGGCGGTATCGATCGCCTCGACCGTGCCGACGCCTTCATACAAGGTGTAAACCGCCTCGTTAATCATCGGCATCAGAATGCGATCAACGATAAAGGCCGGGAAATCTTCGGCGTGAACCGGGGTCTTGCCCAACTGGCGGACGATTTCGAGTGCCTTCTGGAAAGTATCGTCGTTGGTAGCAATACCGCGGATCACTTCGACCAACTGCATCATCGGCGCCGGCTTCATGAAGTGCAGACCGATAAAGCGTTCCGGCCGGTCGGTGATCGACGCCAGCCGGGTAATCGAAATCGACGAGGTATTTGTGGCGATAATGGTTTCGGGCGGCAGCAGCGGACAAAGCTCCTGCAAAATCTTGCGCTTGATCGCTTCGTCTTCAGTCGCAGTTTCGATTACCGCACCGCAGGACCGCAACCCCTCCAGTGTCGGCGAGATTTCGATGCGCGCCATCGCCGGTTCGACATCATCCATCGCGATACCACCACGCGATGCCATGCGCTTCATGTTACCGCGAATGGTGGCGATCACGCTGTTCAGCCGACCAGCATCGATATCCTGCACCACGACATGATAACCAGCAAACGCCAGTACATGCGCAATACCAGACCCCATTTGGCCCGCGCCGATTACTCCGACACGCTCGATCGTCATAGACTTTTGTCCCATTCACGGTTTGATGACAGCGCTGACATGGTAGCACTCTCCTCAATGCGTATCACCCCCCACGCATTAAGGGTCTATTCTGCCTCAGATGCATGACAGCTGCAATCGGGTCTGAATGGCGGTATTAGCAGGCGCCGAATACTATTTCAGCGTGTGCATATAGGCGATGAGATCATCAATCTGTTTCGGATTGGACAGCCCGGCAAACGCCATCCGGGTCCCCGGCAGGGTCTGATTGGGCTGCTGAAGCCAGCGGCGCAGGATGTCATCATTCCACACGATGTTGGACGTCTTGACCGGCCGCGAATAGGCATAGCCCGGCATGGAACCCGCTTTTTTGCCCATAATACCGAACAGCCCCGGGCCCAGCCGGTTGGGGCCGCCCTTTTCCACCGAATGGCAAGTCTGGCAACGGCTCATATACACCTTACGGCCCGCAGCGGGATCACCCGCCGAAGCCGCAACAGAAATCGCCAGAAGGCTTGCCAATACAAAGAGCGTTTTTTTCATCAATCGGTAATCCGGTACGTGCCGGGCGCGCAGCCGCCCCCGGCGTAAACGATAATGCTTCGCAAGCTTCATATCCGCCCGCGGGGCGCCTGCATATCACCGATCTGGCAACCCGTTCCAGAGCATATCAGCGCAGTAAACCCAAGGAGAAAGGTTACCGATTCGCAACCTTGAGGATGCGTTACCATCATCTTTCGCCTTTTGCGGGGCGGTATTGCTGGCGCAGCTATTCCTCGCGATGGTCAGGCAGCAGCACCTCGCGCACGCCCTTGTGATTGGGTCGCGAGACGATGTTTTCTTCTTCCATACGCTCGATCAGACGCGCGGCGCGATTATAGCCAATCTGCAAACGGCGCTGGATATAGCTGGTCGAGGCCTTACGCTCGCGCGCCACAATGTCGAGGGCTTTATCATAAAGCTCATCACCCGAAGTACCGTTGCCTGAACCGAACTCGGAAGCGCCACCATCGCCCTCCTCGGGCTCCTCGGTCACGGCGTCGAGATATTCGGGATGGCCTTGCGCTTTGAGGAAATTGACCACTTCCTCGACCTCGCGGTCAGAAACAAACGGACCATGCACGCGCTTAATCCGCCCGCCCGCCATCATATAGAGCATGTCGCCCATGCCCAGAAGCTGTTCGGCGCCCTGCTCGCCCAGAATGGTGCGGCTGTCGATTTTCGAGGTAACCTGAAACGAAATACGGGTCGGGAAGTTAGCCTTAATCGTGCCGGTGATAACATCGACCGATGGCCGCTGGGTAGCGGTGATCAGATGCAGGCCTGCCGCGCGCGCCATCTGGGCCAGACGCTGGACGGCACCCTCAATCTCCTTGCCGGAGACCATCATCAGATCGGCCATTTCATCAACCACGACGACGATATAGGGCATCGGCTCAAGCTCGAGCACCTCGTCCTCGTAGATCGGCTTGCCGGTTTCGCGGTCAAAGCCGGTCTGCACCCGCCGTTTCAGGGTTTCGCCCTTATTCCTGGCCTTCACCACCCGCTCATTGAACGCCTCGACCCCACGCACGCCCAGCTTGGACATTTTGCGGTAGCGCTCTTCCATCTCACGCACCGCCCATTTCAGCGCGACAATCGCCTTTTTCGGATCAGTCACCACCGGGGTGAGCAGATGGGGAATGCCGTCATAGACCGACAATTCCAGCATTTTAGGATCGATCATGATCAGCCGACACTGCTGCGGCGTCAGTCGGTAGAGCAGCGACAGGATCATGGTGTTGATCGCCACCGATTTGCCCGACCCCGTGGTACCGGCAATCAGCAAATGGGGCATCTTGGCGAGATCGGTCACCACCGGCTCGCCACCGATGGTCTTGCCCAGTGCCAGATTGAGCGGTGCCCGGGCATTTTCAAATGCCTCGGTCGCAAACAATTCGCGCAAATACACGGTTTCTCGACGATGGTTGGGGAGTTCAACACCCAGCACATTGCGCCCCGGAATAACCGCCACACGGGCCGCCACCGCGCTCATCGAGCGGGCAATATCGTCGGACAGCGCGATAACCCGGGAGGATTTCACCCCCGCCGCCGGTTCGAATTCATACAGCGTCACCACCGGGCCGGCGCGCACTTCGCGGATGCGGCCCTTAACCCCGAAATCAGCCAGCACCATTTCGAGCGCCTTAGCATTTTCGGCGAGTAATTCTTCTGACTCGGCATCGCCGCCGCGGGCCGGTGGCGCATCAGTCAGCAGCTCGAGCGGCGGAAACTGATAGGAGCCATCCTGCAAATTGAGCACCGGTTGCCGCGCCCTCTTGGGCGGTGCCACCGGCTTGATCGCGGTGACCAGCGGACGTGGCTCGCCATCGGGGGCCTGTGGGGACAGTGCGGGCTCGGGCAGGATTTCGGCCTCATCCTCGATAAAAGAATCCTGTGGCTCCATCTCCGGCTCGATGCGTTCTTCGGCCTCGGCCTCTTCAATCCAGTTGGTGGCCGAACGCCGCCATGGCATGCGCCAGCGCCCGGGGCGTAAATCCGCCGCCCAGCACGTCAGAAACAAACCGATCAGCCCGAACAGCGGCAGCAAAGCAAATCTCAGCCAGGGTTGCGCCGTGGCACGGCCCAGAATGTCCGCCTGAAACGCGGCGAAAATTCCGATGATACCGCCACAGCCCGCAGGCACCCAGCTTAAGGCCGGCAGCGCGCCCAGCCCCACGGCCAGCAGCACCGTACCCACCATCCAGGCGGCGAGCCGCCAGCTGGCATGGCGCAGCGAACGGCCCATCAGCGCCCGCCAGCCCCAGGCAAACAAGGGCAGCAGGAAGCCGTAAACGGCAAAACCAAAATATTGCAGAAAGATATCGGCCGCTGTGGCCCCGATCAGGCCAAACAGATTGGCCGCGGCGCCACCGGAGGCATTGTCGAGACTGGGATCGCCGGCATGATAACTTGCCACCGCGATGAAAATCACCCCGGCACAGATCAGCTGCAACGCCCCGGCACAGCGAATGACCGCCAGTGAGGCCCAGTGCCGAAGCGTGCGGCCGAAGCGGTCGAACGATTCGCGCACATCGCGCCAACCCGAACGCGGTTGATAAACGCCGCCTCTCATTCGCAATACGCCCCCTTTGATCTCGCAGATCCGGCATTGTGTGACCGCAAGCCATACCCGAAACACCGGCCAGACCAATTATGGGGGATAAAAATCATAGATGCCATATGGGACCTACCCAGCACGCACCACCTGGCAGACACGTTACCGACAAAGATCGTCCATAACGTGCATCAACTCAGCTTTTATAGTTGAAAAATATGTTTATTTACCATAGCGATAGTAGGCGCCTTGGCATAGTTGGCGCACAAGCTATGAACCGATACCGATGACCAAGCTTCCCCCGCCCAGAATTCGCGCCATTATCGAAAATCTTTATCGGGCTACAACCAAAAGCATTTTACGTGACGCGAATCCAAACGCTGGCGTATTGCCACGGCAAGGCCGATCGGGAATGACTCGCGTGCTGCCACCCTATCTCGGCGAAATGGGCTTAGGCATACGCCACAATCTGGCGCAGGTGGAACCTTGGTTGCGCAACGGTTGGGTTCAGCTCACTCGTCACCCGGCTTTTTATCCAACAGGATCAGGGCTGTACGAGGCAGAATATTTCACTAGCGTCGACACGATTTTAAAACGCTATCGTGTCATCGCCTCGCAAGGCGGCATGCATCTACCACCGCTAGAATATGGCCAGATACATCAGACGTATCAGGTTGACGGAATTGTCGGCAAAATTGAAGTGGGTCTCGACAACGTTCAAAAGATTTTCCTGCAGTCACAGGTCGAGATTGCGTTGCGCGCTTTATTTCTCGACTGGTTTCACTACGAAGATCGCCAGATTACGGATTTCGATCGCAGGATGCTGTCTTTTTCCCCCACCTCACTGGGCAATTGTGAATATCATTTGGCGATAGCGCTCAAACCAAGTTTTTTACCGCCGACTTTTGAAAATCCGCCAGAACCAATCCACTCCCATGTTGGGGTGCAGATCCGCAACGTCAGAAATACTGTCGAGCAGCCCCGCAACAGTAATACAGCCTGGATGCTGCAAACCGCCAAAGACATCGCCGACTATCTCGGTCTTGATATTATGGTCTATGGCCATCCCAATGGCTGCCATATTCCAACAGATGTCCGCACCAGCTGGGATGCCAACTATCAGGGAGACCATTTGGCACGCGAACTTGGCTATCTCAAATCGTGCCGGATCATGCTGGCGCCCGATAGCGGTTGGACCGACCTGATGGCATGGCTCGGGATTCCGACCCTACTGGAACAGATAAAAGTCCCCTTCATCTTTGAGCCGCTGCGGGACAATTTTGCACCCCGTATTGATCTTGTTGATCGTCACCGCCCCATTGCAGAACAGGTCAATGCCCTGTTGTCGGCGGAAGGCTGCGTTTTGCCCAATCCGATGCCAATCGACGAAGCCAGCAAGGCCGTATACCAAGGCATGTACGCCAGACATTATATCGATCCGGGCCTTTTCCCCTGGGAGCCCTAGATGACACAGATTGCGACGTATATTGTGCAGGCGGGCGGGCAAGGCTCCCGTATGGAGCACTACACCTGGAACAAACCCAAATGCCTGGTGCCGATCGACGGCGCACCGCTGATCTATCACCTTTTTTCGGCGGCGCCGGACGCCCAGTTCATCGTCATCGGCGATTATCTGTTTGATGTTCTGCAAGCCTATCTGGACACGTTTCCACCGCCGGTTCAGGTCAATCTGGTGCATACAGATGGCAGTGGTGGCACCTGCGCCGGAATTGGCCGGGCCCTGCAACAAATCGAGCATCCCGAAAAACCCGTGGGCCTTATCTGGTGCGATTTACTGTTCGACACCCCGCCCAAACCCGAGTGTACCACCAAGCCGGTCATTGGGCTTTCCACCAGCTTTCCCTGTCGCTGGTCGGTCGACGACAAACGCGGCATTGTTGAAGAAATGTCGTTTGATCATGGCATTGCCGGATATTTTGCCTTCCCCAATGCCAGCTTCCTGCGCCAGGTTCCGGCCGATGGCGAATTCGTCCGCTGGCTGAGCCAGACCTTCACCGCATACGACACGCTTGAACTGCCCCAGTGCCACGAAGTCGGCAACAGCGCCGAAGCGATGCGCCAGTGGCGCCAGCGTGGCTATGCCCGTTTCTTCAACGATGTCCGCCTGCACGACGACACGGTGGAAAAACGCGCTCGTCTGCCAGAGCGCGCCAACAAAATTGTCGAAGAAGCCGACTGGTACGAAGAAGCATCCCGGCTTGGTTTTCGCAACATCCCCAAACTGATCGCGCGCGAACCGCTGACGCTGTCCCGCATTCACGGCGTGCACCCCGACGAGATCAATCTTAAACCACGCCAGAAACACGAACTGATGGAACGGCTGTTCACCAGCCTTAAGTCGCTGCATGCCCTGGGCAGTATTCCGGCAAATGATGCCGATTGCTTCGAGACCTACATCAGCAAAACCATCCAGCGGGTGGAAAAGGTTCTGCCGCTTATTCCGGAGCGCAATACGCAGTTTTTCACCATCAACGGCAAGCGCTGCTACAACCCGTTCGGCCATGGCGGCGACCTGCAGGGCCTGATCGGGAAAATCAGCCATGCCGATTTCACCTTCCTGCATGGCGATCCGACCTTTGCCAACACCCTGGTCGACAAATCCAGTGAGATTTTCCTGATCGATCCGCGCGTCATGTTTGGCAAAACCAAATATTACGGTGATGCCGATTATGACTGGGCCAAACTCTATTATTCCGCTATCGGCAATTACGACGCCTTCAACCGCCGCCAGTTCCGCCTTGTCGTTTGGGAAAATACCGTCTCGCTCGACATCGAAAGCTTGGGCTTTGCCTTTACCAAGCCGCTGTTTCGCGAACATTTAGGCGAAGCGCGCTTCCGCAAGGTCGAGCTGCTGCACGCGCTGATCTGGCTGTCGCTGGCGGGCTGGGTCGATGACGATGTCGATTCGATCATCGCCGCCTTTTACAATGGCCTTTACTGGCTGGAAGAATGGGCATCGGCATGACGCTGACGCTGTCGCCTCTGCCCAAAAGCTGGATCTTCGATCTCGACGGCACGCTGGTCGTGCACAACGGCTATCTGAACGGCGGGGATATTCTGCTGCCCGGGGTGGCCGAACTGTTCGCCCGGATCGGACCACAAGATCAGATCGTGCTGTTATCGGCCCGGCCGGAAAGCGCGCGTGACGCGTCACTGGCCTTTCTGGCACAGGCGGGTTTACGCATTGACCATGCGCTTTTCGGCCTGCCCATTGGCGAGCGGCTCCTGTTCAACGACCGCAAGCCGGACGGGCTGACCACCGCCTATGCGGTTAATCAGACCCGTAACGGCCCGCTGGATTTTGATTTTTCCGTAGACGGCGAAGATTAAATCTTCACCTTGCCGATATAGGGCACGCCGCGGTCCGCCCCGGAATCGTCCATGCCATAACCGACGATGAATTCGTTCACCCCGGTAAAACCGGCGTAATCGGCTTTGACCAGCGCGTCGGGGCGCAGCTTGTCGACAATCACCACCGACTGAACATGGCTGGCACCATATTCAAAGGCCAGCTCGGCCGCCTTTTTCATGGTATCGCCACCATCGAGCACGCCGTCGATGAGCAGAACGTTCTTGCCCCGGAAGCTTTCCGACGGCGGCACCAGAACCTGCATCTGCTTGGAGGATTCATGGCCGACATAGCTGCGCAGCCAGAGGAATTCGGTCGAGAGCGAAACACCTTCGTTATACAGCGCGCGTAACAGATCCGCCGCGAAAATATAGGCGCCCACCAGAACGGGGGCAGCAACCTGTGGCGTAATCGGCGACGCGGCGATTTCTTTCGCCAGCTCCTTCACCCGAGTAGCGATCTGGGCTTCGGAAAAAAGAGTCTCATACTGCATGCGGTCTACTCACCGGCCTTAGCAAAACGGAGTTCGAGGTGCCGCGCGGCCGCCGGCGGACTCGACAATTTCGTGGCGAAACGGGTGGACTGGCCGGGCTTCAGAGTCAAGACCTGCAGTGAAAAGGTCCAGTGATAGACTTCGCGATAGGCCCCGTCGCTTAAGGATACACGGACAGAGGGAACCAGAACCTCGTGATCGCCGGGGTTGGTCAGCGTGCCGGATACTTCCAGCACCGCTTTACCCTCTTCGACAATCTGGCGGCTGTTCGTCGCGTCAAATTTGAGCGCCCCGGCGGCCGACTTCAAGCCCAGAGCCGAGTAGAGCGAAGCCGATTGCGGCCAGTTGGTCATGATATTCTGGCGATAAACATAGGCCGACCAACCCAGGCCCAGTACGGCGACAATCAGCACGCCCCAGCCAAACAGTATCAGCAGACGGGCGATCAGTGGCGCCCGCCCACTACCCTCGTCAGCGCTGCGATCCGTAGCAAAACGGCGGAACGAGGCTTCCTCGGACACCACCGGCTCTTCGGCCACGGCGGCGGGCGACTGCGACAGCTCGGCCTCGCGGGCGGCAGCATCCGCTTCAGGTTCAGCAAAGGCGGCGGCGTCTGCGTCCCCATCCGTCTGGGGTTCCTGCAGCAATGTCTCATCGTCCGGATCATCGAGCGGCGGATTCTGGTGCCAGCGATAGCCGCATTTGGCACAGCGTACCTGCCGCCCGTCCGGTGGAAATTTTGCTTTATCGACCTGATAACGGGTCGAGCAATTAGGACAGCTTAAGATCATGCTGACAACTGACGTGAGAACATCTTCAGGGAATTACGCACTTTATAATCGCGCCGCAAGACTTGGACAGGAAGAACCTAGGGCAGCCGCGTTAACGCTCCATTGACGCTAGCGAAATAATTGCGCGCACCCCGATGCAACCGCTATGCTTGGGTTATGGTCAGATTTGAAAATGTCGTGATGCGCTATGGCGCCGGGCCGGAGGTGCTGAAGGATGTCTCCTTCACGCTGGAGGCCGGCACCTTCACCTTTCTGACCGGGCTGTCGGGTGCGGGCAAAACCACGCTGCTGCGGCTGATCAGCCTGACCGACCGCCCCAGCCAGGGCCGTATCACCTTGTTTGGTAACGACCTTACGACAATCAAACGAGCCGCACTGCCCGCCTTACGCCGCCGTATCGGTGTGGTGTTTCAGGATTTCCGCCTGCTGGAACATCTGTCTGCCTTCGACAATGTTGCACTGCCGCTCAAAATTGCAGGTTTTCGCACCAAAGATTACAGCCGTGACGTGCAGGAACTTTTGACCTGGGTTGGTCTGGGCGGTCGGCTGGATGCCCGCCCGCCGACCCTGTCGGGCGGCGAGCAACAACGTGTGGCGATTGCGCGCGCCGTTGTAGGCCGACCCGATCTGCTCATCGCCGATGAGCCCTCCGGCAACGTCGATCCGGAAATGGGTGCCCGGCTGATCCGGCTGTTCTATGAATTGAACCGGCTTGGCACCACGGTGCTGATTGCCACCCATGATCGCGCCCTGATGGAAAATGTCGGCGCGCGCGAATTAAAGCTGATCAACGGCCGCCTTCTGGAAGTGAGGCCGCGATGAGACGGATCCACACCGGCAAGATCATGCCGCGGCAAAAGGGCACCGGCCCGTTGGATCTGGTTATCGCCATCATGGCGTTTCTGGCCGCGCTGGCGCTGGGCGCGGCCCTGATCGCCAGCCGCACCGCCATCACCTGGCAGTCGGGTCTGTCGGGCAAAATCACCGTACAGATCCTGCCGCAGGATGGCGCCGATGCCCTGAGCGCGCGGGCGGGTCTGAAAGGTCAGACCGATACCGTTGTCGCCTTGCTGCGCGCCACCCCCGGCATTGCCTATGCCCGCCCCTTGCGCGAGGAAGAAGAGCTGGCGCTGCTCAAACCCTGGATCGGGGATGCCCAGTCGATCGAGGATTTGCCGCTGCCCCAGCTGATCGACGCCGATCTGGTCCCGGGCCAGCATATCGACATTGCCGCTTTGCGCGCCCGCCTCAAACAGCTGTCACCCGACGCCCATCTCGACGACCACAGTCAATGGATGAGCCGGTTGCGCGATTTCGCCGGCAGCATCATCTGGTCGGCCTATGGCATTTTGCTGCTGATCGCACTGGCCACCATGGCGACGGTATCGTTTGCCACCCGCGCCGGTCTGGAAAGCCACCGTGATATGGTTGCCTTGCTGCACCAGATGGGCTCGCAAGGCAGCTTCATTGCCCGGCTGTTCAAATGGCATTATGCCCGCGCCGCTTTTGGGGCCAGCGCGCTGGGTGTTATGTTTGCCGCCGGTCTGTTTCTGGCCGCCGGGGGCTTGCAGGTGGCGGGGATCGAGGCGGTACCTTTTTTGCCGCCGCTGGCGTTACTGCCGTTCGAATTTCTCTGGCTTATTCTGGTTCCCGTTGCCGCAGGCGCGATCGGATTAATCACGGCCCGGATGTCGGTCTGGCTCTTCCTGAAGAAGATCTATTGAAGGCAACGGCTTGATAGGGGTTAATGGCAAGGGTGTCGGCCAGCCACAAACATAGGTGGCAGATGCTGGTGGGAGGGACGTAACCTGAAGGTACT
The DNA here is from genome assembly GCF_055392125.1 of Micropepsis pineolensis. Taxonomy (NCBI): domain Bacteria; kingdom Pseudomonadati; phylum Pseudomonadota; class Alphaproteobacteria; order Micropepsales; family Micropepsaceae; genus Micropepsis; species Micropepsis pineolensis. The sequence goes on along the minus strand of NZ_AP042408.1, from coordinate 612,726 downwards.
GCGCTGGGTCGCCATCGCCGGTATCGTGATCTACCTTTTGGGGTTCGTCGCTTTTGCGACCTATCAACCGAAGGGGGCGGTCAGTCTTGACCGTATCGACGGGGTGGTGGCGCTGACCGGTGGCGAGCTGCGCATTGATACCGCCTATCGGCTGTTCGAGCGCGGCATTGGCAAACGGTTACTGATTTCAGGGGTTTATCCCGGCACCAGCAAAGAAAAGCTGGTCGACATGCTGGCCGGGCCGGTCCCCACCGACAAAACCGCCGAGAAAACCCGCGAGAGCCGCGTTCTGCATATTGATGTCGGCTATGCCGCCGAAAGCACCCAGGGCAACGCCCGGGAAGCCGCGGCCTGGGCGCGGTTTTATCATTTTGGCACCCTCTTGATCGTCACCGCGCGCTATCATATGCCCCGCAGCCTGTCTGAATTCCGCGAAGCCATGCCGGGGGTTGTTCTGGTTCCCTATCCGATTGATCCAGAAAGCATTCCAAAGGACTGGTGGCATCATGGCCGGGCCATCCGGGTGCTGCACCACGAATATGCCAAATATCTGGCAGCCACCGTGCTGGCGTGGCTGGGGCTGGAGCCGACGGAAGAAGACGCAGATAAAACGGCGAAGACATAGGGTTCAGGGCGACGCGGGCATGGCAACACCGGCAAACAGCATCAGCAAGACCACCCCGGTTACGCCGCTGGTCTATTTTCGTTCGGCTCTGTATTTCATCTTTTTCCTCAGCATTTCCATTGTGATGCATGTGATGGCGCTGCCGACGCTGCTTCTGCCACGGCGGGCCATTGTGTGGATGGCGCAACGCTGGGGCGCCGTGCTGATCTGGGGTTTACGCATTTTCGCAGGGGTGCGCTGTGAAATCCGCGGGCCAATCCCCCAAACAGCGGTGCTGATCGCCGCCAAGCATATGAGCATGTGGGACACCCTGGCGCTCTACATGCTGCTGGCCGACCCCATCGTCGTCATCAAGCAGGAACTGAAGCGCGTGCCGTTCTATGGCTGGTTCGCCACCCGGGCCGACATGATCTTTGTGGACCGCAAGGGCCGCGCCAGCGCCCTGCGCCAGATGATTGCCCATGCCGCCCGGGCCTTAAGCGCCGGGCGCAGCCTGATTATCTTCCCCGAAGGCACCCGCCAAAAGCCGGGGGCCGAACCCGCCTACAAGTCCGGCATCGCCGCACTTTACAGCCAGCTTGGCGTGCCTTGCGTGCCGGTAGCGCTCAACTCCGGCCTGTACTGGACCGGGCGCGGCGGCTTTCTTAAAAAGCCCGGCACCATCATTCTGGAGTTCCTGCCCGCCATCGCACCGGGGCTGCCACGCGACGCCTTTATGGCCACCCTGCAGGAGCGCATTGAAACCGCCACGAACACGCTGCTGGCCGGATCCGGGTGGCAACCGCATGACGAAACAACCACACAGCGGTAAAGTGGTACACAAGAAACTTTTTTCTTCGGGGCAGGCCAAAAAGGCTGGGAGCCATCCGGCCAACTGTGCATATATGGGGGCGCAGGCGCTTCGCACCCCAATATAAAGCGCCTGTGCTCCATTAAACCACACACATCAGACAGAAGTAGCAAGACGCCATGAGTGATATCGCCAGCCAGATCTGGGAAATGAAATACCGTTACACGCCCGTAGGGGGCGAACCCGAGTCGGATGTGGCGGCCAGTTGGGCGCGTGTGGCCAAGGCAGCGGCCGAGGCGGAAAACAGCAAAACGCGGGGCCAATGGGAAGCGCGCTTTCTGAACGCATTGAGTGATTTCAAGTTCCTGCCTGCCGGGCGCATTCTGGCCGGGGCCGGAACCGGGCGCCATGTCACTTTGTTCAACTGCTTTGTCATGGGCAAAATCGGTGATTCGATGGACGGGATTTTCTCGGCCGTCAAAGAAGCCGCGCTGACCCTGCAGCAGGGCGGCGGCATCGGCTATGATTTTTCCTCGATCCGGCCCAAGGGCGCACCGGTGGCGGGCGTTGCCGCCGACGCCTCGGGCCCGGTCTCGTTCATGGAAGTGTGGGACGCCATGTGCCACACCATCATGAGCGCCGGTTCCCGCCGTGGCGCCATGATGGCGACGCTGGCCTGTGACCACCCCGATGTGGAAGACTTTATTTCGGCCAAGCGGACCCCCGGCCGGTTGAACATGTTCAACCTGTCGGTGCTGGTCAGCGATGCCTTCATGGATGCGGTGCGCGACGATCAGCCGTGGGAGCTGAAATTCGGCACCACGGTTTACAAGACCCTGCCCGCCCGCGCCCTGTGGGACAAGATCATGCAGTCGGCCTATGATTTCGCCGAGCCGGGCGTGATCTTTATCGACCGCATCAACCAGAAGAACAATCTGGCCTATTGCGAAGACATCCGCGCCACCAATCCGTGCGGCGAACAACCGCTGCCGCCCTATGGGGCCTGCCTCTTAGGGTCGATCAATCTGGCCCGGCTGGTCAAAAATCCGTTTGAAGCCGATGCCGAGCTCGATCTGACCGAGCTTGCATCGCTGACCGCGACGGCGATCCGCCTGCTCGACAATGTCATCGACGTTTCGCGCTTTCCGCTGCCCGCCCAGAAGGCCGAGGCCGAGGCCAAGCGCCGCATTGGCCTTGGGGTTACCGGACTGGCCGACGCGCTGATCTTCTGCGGTGTCAAATATGGCTCGCCCGAAAGCCTGACGCTGATTGAACGCTGGCTTAAGACACTGGCGGAAGCGGCGTATCGCGCGTCGGTCGAGCTGGCCAAAGAAAAGGGTGCCTTCCCGGCGTTTGACAAGGACGCCTATCTGGCCCGCCCCTTCATCGCCGCCCTGCCCGAGGATATCCGCGACGGCATTGCCAAATACGGCATCCGCAACGGCCTGCTGACCTCGATCGCCCCCACCGGAACGATTTCGCTTTATGCTGGCAACGTGTCGAGCGGCGTCGAGCCGGTGTTCGCCTTAAGCTACACCCGCAAGGTGTTGCAGCCTGACGGCAGCCGGACCGAAGAACTGGTCGAGGATTATGCCCGCAAAACCTTCCGCGAGCGCTTTGGTGACGAGGCAAGCTTACCGGAAGCCTTTGTTACCGCACAGACTTTGACCCCGGACGACCATCTGGCGGTGCAGGCCGCAGCCCAGGTCTATATCGACAGCGCGATCTCCAAGACCATCAACCTGCCCGAGACCATTGCGTTCGAAGATTTCAAGACGGTCTACACCCAGGCCTATGCCCTGGGCTGCAAGGGCTGCACCGCGTACCGGCCCAACCCGGTCACCGGCTCGATCCTGTCGGCAGAATCCGACACGAAAAAAGAGGAAACCGCCGACGACATCGCAACGGTTCCGGGCACGATCTATGACCGGCCTGAAGTGCTGATCGGCCAGACCTACAAGATCAAATGGCTCGACGCGGACCACGCCTTCTACATCACCATTAACGATATTGAGAAAGATGGCCGCCGCCGCCCATTCGAGGTCTTCATCAATTCCAAGAATATGGAAGCCTATGCCTGGACACTGGCGCTGACCCGGATGATTTCTGCGGTTTTCCGCCGTGGTGGCGACGTTTCCTTTGTGGTTGAAGAGCTGAAGGCCGTGTTCGATCCGCGTGGGGGCCAATGGTCGGGCGGGCATTACGTGCCCTCGCTGCTGGCAGCCATCGGCGAGGTCATCGAACAGCATCTGATCGTCATCGGCTTCATCACCGCCCCGGAAGCCACCAGCCACCATGGCGACGCCGAGCTGCCCGAAGGAACCGCGGCCCGGCCGTGCCCGCGCTGTGGGGCCGCCAGTTTCGTTCAGGTCGAAGGCTGTGGCAGCTGCCTGTCCTGTGGCTATTCCAAGTGCGGTTGAAAAAAGCCTTGGCCACACCGCATTAAAGATAGTTTAATTTCAATGTGTTGATAGTACCGCTATCCCCCGCCACTACGGGGGGTAGCTTTTTTATGTCAGCCCAAATTCCGCATAATTTCACCCTTGCGACGCATGAATTCTTCGGCAAAGTGCCTGGGTTCTGCCCGCCAGCCGCGGTAATCCGGCCTTGATGCAGAACCAGACTACCGTCATGACATCGGATACAAGTATAAAAATTGTGTCAGTGCCAACACTCCGTCACAAAGCGTACACTGGAACCGAAGCTTGAAGCGCCCAAAGATGCCCAACAAACCGATTTTCTATGATGAGACCGGCCAACGCGCCCAACGATTTTCCATTTTCGGATGGATCGGCGCGGTGCTTAGTACTGTTTTGGGCATCATCGTCCTGGTCAGCATCATTGCGACCCAGAACGTCAAAAGCCCGGATCTGCCGATCCGCCTCAGCGCCGATTCCAAGATGGAGCAGCATCTGGCGCGCAAGGCGGTCGATCCGGCCCGCTTAAAATCCGCTGAAAGGCTGGCATCCGAAGCCCGCACCCGCGAAAAGCTGATGGCCCGCTGGCGCCAGCAGGAAATGCGCAGCCATATGCGGCCGATTTCCGCCGCGCTGCGTCAGCAGGGTAACGAACCGCTGGTGATCGGCTTCTATGCCAGCTGGGATGACACCAGTTTTCAGTCGCTGAAACGCTCGCTCAAGACACTGGACTGGGTGGTGCCGAGCTGGAGCACGATTTCCGGCCCCAAGATGGCCTTCAAGTCGAATATCGACGCCAAATCGCTGAAGCTGATTCGCAAGGAACGGCCCACGCTGCCGATCCTGCCGATGCTGCAGAACGCCTATCGCGGTCAGTGGGACGGCAAGGGCTTGCAAAAGGCGATGGCCGATCCGGATTACCGCGCCAATCTCATCAAGCAGGTTGTCACCTTCCTGTCTGATAACAAGCTGCAGGGCGTCACGGTCGACTTTGAAGATGTCCCCGATGCCGCCCACGCCGACTTAGGCAAATTCCTGTCGGAAATGTCGGCCGCCTTCCAGCCCCATGGCTGGATTGTGGTCCAGGCCGCCCCGTTTGACGACGAAACCTGGCCCTATGCCGATTACGCCAAGCGCATCGATTACACCCTGCTGATGGCCTACGACCAGCATGAGGATTCCAGCGGCGCCGGCCCGATTGCCGGCCAAAGCTGGTTCGAGGGTATTCTCGACAAGCGCATGGCCCAGCTGTCGCCCAGCCACACCATCATTGCGGTGGGCAACTATGCCTATGACTGGCACGAAGGTGCGGTGGATTCGCTGACCTTCAACGATGTCGCCATTGCCGCCCGCGATTCTCACGCGCACATAACCTTCGATGCCGACAGCAACAACCCGCATTTCTCCTATATCGAAAACGGCAAAATCCGGCACAATGTCTGGTTCCTGGATGGCGTTACGGCTTTCAACCAGATCCACGCCGCCGACGTCTTCCGCCCGGCAGGCTATGCGCTGTGGCGTCTGGGCAGCGAGGACCCCACAGTCTGGTCCGTGCTTGATCATCGCTATGGCGCCACCGCGCCGGTCAGCCTGCAACATATTCCGACCAACGAAGATGTCGATTTTGAAGGCTATGGCGAAATCCTGCGCGTCGAAGACGATCCGTCACCGGGTAGCCGCGTGCTCGATATCGACAAGCACACCGGCGACATCGTTGATGAAGTCTATACCGCGCTGCCGACCAACTATGTCATCCGCCGTGTCGGCCTGATCCCGCACAAAGTCGCGCTGACCTTCGACGATGGTCCCGATCAGTCCTATACCCCGGCTATTCTGGATATTCTGAAACAGAAGCACGTCACCGCCACGTTCTTCCTGATCGGTGCGAATATCGAATCTCACCCGGGTCTGGTTCAGCGCATCCTGGCTGAAGGCCATGAAGCCGGAAACCACACCTTCACCCACCCCAACCTGGCCGAAACCTCGACCGAGGCGGTGAAGCTGGAGCTTAATGCCACCCAGCGTATTTTCGAGGCCCTGACCGGCCATTCGATGCATCTGTTCCGCCCGCCTTACTTAGGTGACGCCGAACCGGCATCGGAAGAAGAAATCATTCCGGTCAAGGTGGCGCAGAATCTCGGCTACATCATTGTCGGCGTGCATGTTGATCCGCTCGACTGGCAGGTGCCCACCGTCGATCAGATGCAAAAGCGCATCGAAGCGGCGATCACCGATCCCAATCCGGAAGTGCGCGGCAACATCATCATGATGCACGATTCCGGGGGCGACCGTTCGCAGACGGTGCGCATTCTGCCGGGTCTGATCGACAAGATGCGGGCCCGCGGCTATGAATTCGTGCCGGTTTCCGAACTGGCGGGCCTGACCCGCGAGCAGGCGATGCCAGCCATCGCGCCCAGCTTCGTGCTGACGCTTGACCGCATCTTCTTTATCGCCATCAGCTGGATCGGAAACATCCTCTATTACTGCTTCTTCACCGCCATCTTCCTCGGCGTGGGGCGGCTTCTGGTGCTGTGTGGCCTCAGCCTGATCAACCTCAAGCGCGCCAGAAAAAGCGAAGACGCCCTGCCGACCGAATGTCATATTCCGGTGTCGGTTATCGTCCCGGCCTATAACGAGGAAAAGGTCATTGCCTCGACCATCACCGGAATCCTGAACAGCGATTATCGGGATCTGCAGGTGATCGTGATTGACGATGGATCACAGGACAAAACCGCCGAGATTGTACGCGCACAATTCGGTTCTGATCCACGCGTGACGCTTTACGAAATTGCCAATGGTGGCAAAGCCCATGCGCTGAATGCCGGGCTGTCCTATGCCACCGGCGAAATCGTCGTCGCCCTTGATGCCGATACGGAATTCCGCCGCGATACGATTTCCCGCCTGGTGCGCTGGTTCTCGGACCCGACGATCGGGGCGGTGGCCGGTAATGCCAAAGTGGGCAATCGCATCAACATGATCACCCGCTGGCAAGCGCTGGAATATATCGTCTCGCAAAACATGGAGCGGCGGGCGCTGGCCGCCCTTGATACCTTCACCGTCATTCCGGGTGCGGTCGGGGCCTGGCGCCGTTCGGCTGTCACCAAGTTGGGGGGCTTTCCGTCCAACACGCTGGCCGAAGATCAGGATCTGACCATCGCCATGCAGGAAGCGGGTTATCGCGTGCATTTCGATGCCACTGCGGTGGCCTGGACCGAAGCCCCCGCCACGGTGCGTGGTCTGGCCCGTCAGCGTTTCCGCTGGGCCTATGGCACGCTGCAATGCCTGTGGAAATATCGCCACATCACCTTTAACCCGCGTTACAAGGCCTTAGGGATGGTGGCGCTGCCGCAGGTCTGGCTGTTCCAGATTTTGCTCACCGCGCTGGCACCGGTTGCCGATCTGATGCTGATCTTCCAGCTGCTGACCCAGTGGGTCGCCTATATGCAGCACGGCGCGGAATTCACCAATTCAAGCCTTTATGAAGTCGCGATCTACTATGTCGTCTTCATGGTGGTCGATCTGCTGGCCGCCGTGATTGGCTTCCTGATGGAACGAAAAGAAAAGTGGAGCCTGTTGTGGTGGCTGATGCTGCAACGCTTCGGCTATCGCCAGATCATGTATTATGTCGTCGTCCGCTCGATCACCACGGCCTTGCGCGGTGTGGTGGTGGGCTGGAACAAGCTGGAACGGGCCGGCACGGTCAAAGCCGACCACTAAGCCCGCTTCAAAGGCCAACAAAAAAGGGAAGGCATGCCTTCCCTTTTTTTATGCCTGCTATGACAGGATCGTTTTGTTAGCGCGGCAGATAAAAGCTGCCGAAATCGTCGCGATGATCGAGGCGGTAAAAACGCGCCACTGCCGACTGAACATTGGGGCCCAGCACATCCTCGCTGTCGGGATCGAACTGGATCACTGCAAAATCGGCCCGTTCAAGGCGGTGCACCAGATCGCTGTCGTCACGATTTCGGGTAGCAAATGCTTCGCCGGTGTTGAAAAAATCCACCTCGGGCGCTTTATCCGCCCAGTAGCATAGGGACAGCATGGCGCACATGGCCGGCCCGGAATGGTTTTGCAGAAAGGCGATGTCACTTTCGGCCAGGGCCGCGCTGCGGGCGGGTACAAAAAAATCCACCGGGCCATAATCGCGCACATGCTGCACACCGCCCAGCACAAACGGCACCAGCAGCAACAGCGCCCAGACCGGGCGATAGGACAGCCGGGTCAAGGTCAGCGCTACCGCAAAGCTGAGCGCAATATCGGCCTCGAACAGCGCATTGGCATCGACCCCGGCCCCACCGATAAAATACAGGCCAAGCAGGATCGCTACCACGGTATAGAGCGAGATCAGCTGCAGCCATCGGTCCCGGCGCTGGAGCCACAATGTGCCAAGGCCTATCAGCGGCACCAGCGACCAGCGTAACCAGCTGCAAGCCCCCGCCCACAACAAATCGCCGGAATAGCTGCGGGCCGAGGCCAGCACCTGCCACAACGGCACATCATACAGGCCATAAAACAGCGCCAGTCCACCGAGCAGCAGCACCAGCCCGGTGATCGCAAACGGCCAGAAACAACGCCGGTCCTGTACCGCCAACCACAACGCACACACCGCCGCCAACACCACGACATTATGTTTGACGAAGAACGCCAGCACGAAAAGAGCCGCAGCGGCCATCATGGCGGGCCGGGTGCGCCAGCGTAACAACACCCCGAAACCGATCAGGCTAAGTGCGTGGGCGAAAAGCTGCGGGTCATCCATGCCGATATAATCGGTAAAGATCAGCAGCCCCCCCATCAGGAACAGCGCCGCAAACGCTGCGGCCATCCGCGCAGCCCCCATCCTGCGGGCGCAGCCGTAAAGGCAGGCCACAACCACCGCCATGGACACCAGCGACAGAATACGCCCGGCCACAATGGCATCGCCGAATATTGGTTTGATCAGCGCGATGACATAAAACGACAAGGGGGGATAATTGTTGACCAGATACGCCCCTCTGGGCGGATACAGCCCACCCCAGGCCGACAGGCTGTGATAGGCGTTCCAGCCTTCATTGGGATCCAGCGGCAGCCGCAGGGCCAGCACCGCCAGCGTGTGCCACAGAAACAGCCCACACAAAGCCACCAAAAGGGCCGTCAGCCCGCGAAAGCACCACAGGCCAAGGCGGGCATGCTTCATCGCCGGGGGCAATCCTTCGTCGGATGAATGGTATAGAGGCTGTAAAAACTGCCGGTTTTCAAAAGGCTCATGAATTTGGGCGGTACGGCGGGGGTGTTATCCTCGCCCTCGCCATGCACGATTACCGCAACATCGAAGTGGCACTGAAAATATTTCAGATAGGGATAATAGGTATCGATGTCGGGATCGAGATCGACCCGGCCGTCCGCCAGATAGCCCAACTCGGTCACATCCGGCGGCGAGCCCTGCTCGGCGGTGGCGGCGGCATATTTATCGTAAGGCGGCTTCACACCAACAATGTGCTGGCCCTTGGTGGCGAACATCAACGGCGCAAACCCACTGCGGTCGACGATGGCATATTCAGCTAGGTGCCAATAAGGCTGATCGGAAGCTTCGTCCATCGCGCCGCTATCGAGCACCGTGAGCATGCGCACGCCCTTAGGCAGACCTGCGATATCGGCACGAAAGCCGGAAATCTGCCGGTCGTAATCGGACCAGTCCCGGGTCAGCGAGACCACCGACAATAACAGTCCGATACCAATCAGCCCGGCCACGATCTTAAGCCGCCGTTCGGATAGTTCGGGGCGACAGGTTGCAAACAGCAACGCCCCCAGAACCGCTGGCAGCCGTAAATGGCCGCCCCAGCCCCCCATCGCCCATTCGGGTGCCAGCAACGCCGACAGCGTCAGGACAATCAGTGGCAGGATCATCAGCCGGTGTACGCGCAAAAAACCGGAAAGGATGCCCGCCAGCCAGAACCCGGCCAGCAGCCCGGTTAAAATCAGCGCGGGGCCTTCAAAATAATATTCGATGGCGGCGGCGAACCGATCCTCCAGTGTATCGAGAATATTAAATTGTAGGGGGCCGGCATCGCCACCAATCGGCTTAAAAATGAAGAAGACCACAAAGGCTGGCACCGCAACCAGTATGACGGGCAGAGCACGACGCAATAGCACGGCGGGTTTGACATCATGGGCATCAATCGCCCGCGAAATTTCGAAACAGCCGATCAGCAACAGCAGCGTCAGAAACGCAAAAAGATGAAACGCATACAGAACAAGCAGCGCGGCGGCATAGCCTGCCAGCTTTCCGGCGTTGAGCCGCCCCGCCTGCCAGATCCACCATGCCAGCAGCACGAAACTGCAGCCAGCCGCGAAAAAGAAATTGAAGAAGCCCCACAGAAACGGCGCGTTATAGGCAAAGAACGCAGCCGCCAGTGGCAGCGGTGAGATTTTACCAAACAAGGCCCGCTGCACCAGCACGGGGCCGAGCACCCACAGCACCATACCCAGACTGAGGAAAAGCTTCGTCGCGGCCTCGACCGGCAGGATCTGCGCCAGCGTCGGCACAATCAGCTCGGAAGCCAGATTGGGCACGAACAGCCAGTGGATGAAGTAGTATTTCTCCCACGGCTCGCCATGGCCCTGGGTGGCGAGCATTTTGAACCCGGCAACATGGGCGGGATAATCGGGCATGGCCGGGCTGTGTACCAACCATAATGGGGCGATAATCAGGCAAACCGCCACACACAGGGCTAACGCCGGCCACTCACGCGTTGTTACCTTCATTACCTGCTGTATCCGCTGCAACACTGATCCGGGCAAAGCCCAAAGCGCCCCTGCGCCACATTCGTGACCCACAGGCATACCCTGCCAGCCGACACACTGCCAAGCCCGAATTAAACCTTCACCAGTTCGACCTGAGCCACATCGGTGCGCCCAACCCGAAACGCTGCGGCACAAATGTTGAGATAATACTGCCAGTTACGGAAAAAACGCTCGTCATGGCCGAGGCCGAGAATTTTTCCTTTGTTGTGCTGCATCCGCACCGACCAATCCCGCAAGGTCGTGGCGTAATCCTGCCCGAAGGAAAAACGGCTTGCCACTTTCAGACCGGCCCGCTCGGCTTCTGCACCGAAACGCTGCAGCGAGGGCAGCATGCCACCCGGGAAAACATAATGGCGGATAAAATCGCTGCGCAAACGGTATGCCGTAAACAGATCATCGCGAATGGCGATGGTTTGAATAATCGCCCGCCCACCCCGGCGTAACCGTTCGGACACCGCATGGAAATATTGCGGCCAGTATTGTTCGCCGACGGCTTCGAACATCTCGATCGAAACCACCATATCGAAACGGCCTTTGACCTTACGATAATCCTCCAGCCGGATATCGGCCTTTTGCCCCAGCCGCGCCTGAGCAAAACGGTGCTGCGATGGGGAAATGGTCAGGCCGGTAACATGATGACCAGCCCCCACGGCCCGTTCAGCGAAACCGCCCCAGCCACAACCGATTTCGAGCACATCAGCCTTCGGCCGGGCGCAGCGATCCAGAATCCGGCGATATTTGTTCTGTTGTGCGGTTTCGAGATCTTCACCATCGCGCAGATACAGCGCACTGGAATAGGTCATGCTCTGGTCGAGCCACAGCCGGTAAAAATCATTGCCGACATCATAATGCGCCTGAATATTGCGCTTACTGCCGGTCAGCGAATTACGCCGTGTCACCCGGTTATGCAGCATCAGCATCATGCGGCTTAAAAAATTACCGTTGGCATAGCTGCCCATCACCGAGCGGTTGATCAGAAACAACGATACCAGCGCCTCGATATCATCGCTGTCCCACGCGCCATCAATATAGTCTTCACCAAAGGCGATATCGCCCCGTTCCGCCGCCCGGCGCAGCACCCCCCAATCGCGCAGCATAAAGCTGGCCTTGGGGCCGGGATGTGGGGCACGGAACTGGTGTATCGTTCCATCCGGGGCGCCGAACAGCAACGTGCCATATTCCAGCGCATTCAACGCATCAAGCCACTTCTTTTCCGTGAGGCAATCGCTAATCTCTTTCATCAATCCCCCCTTTTGTCGTGACAGGTACAAGGAAAATATTATACACGTTTGGCGAGATATTAGACCAAAATCAGCAAAAGGCGAGATAGGAACTTATCCACAAGCACCCTCCACCAGCCACTTAACACACTGTTCTGAAATGGTATTTTGAGGCAGTAGATTTGCCTCGCGGTCTTTTCTATATCCCTTGACGAGTGTGGGGGGTTGCGCGCACCAAGCGCGCTGAAAATCAGGGTATTCCATGACGACATCATCTTCCGAGCAAAATCGGGACGCCAGCGCGCTGGCGACGCCCAACCGAACAACGCTCTCCATCGTTATTCCGACCTATAAAGAGCGCGGCAACGTGGCTGAACTGGTCAAGCGTCTCGACATCGCACTTGCCGGCATTGCCTGGGAAGCCATTTTCGTCGACGACAATTCACCCGATGGCACCGCCGATGCGGTCAAGGAAATTTCCAAGCGGGATCTGCGCGTGCGCTGTCTGCGCCGCGTCGGTCGGCGTGGTCTGGCCGGGGCCTGCATTGAAGGCATGCTGTCTTCCAGCGCCGACTATGTTGCGGTCATGGACGCGGATCTGCAGCATGACGAAACCATCCTGCCCCAGATGCTGACCAAGCTGCAAAAAGACGAATGCGATCTGGTGGAAGCTACCCGCTATGTCGCCGGCGGCAGCGCTGACTCGTTCAGCGGCGGTCGCGGCCAGATCAGCAAGCTGGCCACCCACATGGCGCAGCGCGCGCTTGGCATCAAACTCAGCGATCCGATGAGCGGCTTCTTCATGCTGCGCCGTGATACGCTGGATGAAATCGCCCCGCGGCTGTCGCCGGTCGGCTTCAAGATCCTGCTCGACATCGCCACCGCCGGTAAAGACCTGCGCGTCGGCCAGGTTGCCTATGCCTTCCGTGAACGCTTCGACGGCGCCAGCAAGTTCAACATACAGGTCGGGCTCGAATTCATCGGCCTTCTGATGTCAAAGATGTCGCGCGGGCTGGTCGATCCGCGCTTTATCTTCTTCGCCATCGTCGGGGCCACAGGCATTGTCGTCAATATGGCGGTACTCAACTTCGCCATTTTCGCCCTGCATGACGGCTTCACGCTGTCCAAAGCGATTGCGACGGCAGCTTCGATGGTGAGCAACTTCCTGCTCAACAACAGCCTGACCTATCGCGATAAACGCCTGCGCGGCATCCATATGGTAACCGGCTTTATCGGCTTCTGCATCTTTGGCGCCATTGGTGCGATTACCGATGTCGGCATGGCCTCGCAGCTTTATGCCAACCATGAAGTGTGGTGGGTGGCGGGGCTGGCCGGTGCGGTGATGAGCGTGCTATGGAATTACGCCATGAGCAGCATGTTTATCTGGCGCACGCGATGATCTTTTCGGCCGACAAACGTCTGGTGGCAGCCCTGGCGGCGATTTTCGCCCTCAGGTTGGCTGCGGGCGGGCTTTTGCCATTGTCGGCCGATGAAGCCTATTACTGGGTATGGTCGCAGCACCTGGCCCCGGGCTATTTCGACCATCCGCCCATGGTCGCCTGGCTGATTCGCTTTGGCACCTTGCTGTTTGGCGATAGCGCCTTTGGTGTGCGCTTCGGCGGGATTGTCCTTTCCTTTGCGGCCACCTGGTTCGTCTGGCAAAGCGCCACGCTGCTGTCTGATGCCGCCCCGCGCGAGCGCCACGGCGCGCTGGCGGCCCTTTTGTTCAACCTCACCCTGATGATCGGGGTCGAAACTTTGGCGGCAACGCCGGATTCGCCCTCGATCTTCACCGCGTCGGTCTTTCTGTGGGCCTTGGCCCGCTTTTCCCGCAGCCATGACGGCCGCTGGTGGCTGGCCGCCGGGGCTGCGGCGGGCCTGGGGCTGCTGTCGAAATATACCGCGCTGTTTCTGGGGGCTGGCGCGCTGGCCTGGCTGGTGTTCAGCCGCCCGGTACGCCCGGCGCTACGCACCATCTGGCCCTATCTGGGCGGCCTGATCGCGCTGGCGATTTTCCTGCCCAATATCTGGTGGAACGCCCAGCATCACTGGGCCACCTTCAATTTCCAGTTCGGCCGGGTTGATCGCGGCGACCTCACCTTGCGTTATGTGCTCGATTTCTGGGGCGCGCAGCTGGTGCTGGCCACCCCCTTCCTTTTGGCGCTGGGCTGCTTCGGCATTGCCGCCGCGGCCCGCCAGCCGCTGTCGCGCTGCTTTCTGATCGCCGCCCTGATCCTGCCGGCGACGGTCTATTTCATTGTCCATTCCCTACATGCCCGGGTCGAGGGTAACTGGCCCTGCTTCCTGTACCCCGCACTGGCCATTGCCGCCGCCGAGGCGCTGCGCAGCCATGGCACAGACCGCTGGCATGTGCGTGAATGGACCGGACGGCTGACCATTCCGGTGGCCGCGATGATGCTGATTGCCGCCTATACCCAGGCGCTGATGGGCATTATTCCGATGGGGCGACAAGACCCGCTGGCCCGGCTGCTGGCCGTTGGCCTGCCCGAAGTCACCGAACAGATTGAAACCTTGCGGGTTCAGAATAAGGCCGGGGCCATTCTGACCACCGACTATGCCACCACGGGGTGGCTGGCCTTTTATATGCCGGTCAAAAGCCCGGTCGTGCTGGTGGGCGAAACCTTCCGCTTCCCCGACGCGCCGATGCTTTCGGCCGAAACCACGCGCCAGCCAATGCTCTATGTGACCGAGTTGCGCCACGATAAACGCGATGCCGTGTTGGCCCATTTCGCCAATGTGAAAGAAATCGCCCGCATTGACCGCAAGCGGGGCAGTGTGGTGATTGCCCATTACGTCGTCTATCGCGCCAGCTGGCCCTATGGCGAAAGTGTCGGCCGCGTGGCCTACGCCCCCACACCCTGATTAACCGGCGATCGACACCCCGGCCAACGCACCCACCCCATAGGTGATGGCCGCCGCCAGCAAACCGATGGCAATCTGGCGACAGGCGGAAAACAGCGCCGTGCGACCGGTGAACAGCGAGGTTCCCACCCCGATGGCTGCCAGCCCCAGCATGCTTAAAACAAGGCTGCCCATCGCCGCCCGACCGCCCGACAGGAAAAAGAATGGCAGCACCGGCAGGATCGCCCCACCGGCGAACAGGCAAAAGGACCAGCCCGCTGCCGCCCAGGGCGAGCCGCCCAGTTCGGTAGGATCAAGCCCCAATTCCTCGCGCAGCAGGGTATCAAGCGCGGTATCCTCGTTGGCCATCAGCTTGGTGGCCAGCGCATTGGCATCAGCCTCGCTGAGGCCCTTGGCCTGATAGATCAGCGCCAGCTCCTCACGCTCCTCATCGGGGGACTGTTGAAGTTCCTCGGCCTCTTTGGCGGCCTGATTGCTGTACAGCTCGCGGGCGCTGTTAACCGACAGCCATTCGCCCATCGCCATCGAACAGGCCCCGGCCACCAACCCGGCGAGCCCCGTCAGCAGCACCACCCGTTCGGATCCGGCGGCGGCCGTTACCCCGCCAAAAATCCCCATCACCAGACTGAGGTTGGAGACCAGCCCATCATTGGCCCCCAGCACGGCAGCGCGTAAGGCATTACCGCCCATGCCGCGGTGCTTACCTTCCATACTGGCAATGGTACTGCCGGTCTGGCCCGGTGACATCTCGGTCAGCGCATCCATGACACGGGCGTGGCTGCGTTCGGCTGCCGGCAAGCCAGCGGCCACCGCATCGGGCTGGCTGTCGTAACCGGTGCCGCCGCTCTTTTCGAGCGCGTTGACCGTGGGCAGCACAAAGCCGGGGCCAAAGCGGCGGGCAAGCCCGGCCAGCAGGCGGGCGCGCAAACCCGGCTGCACATTGGCCGAAAGGTTGAGCGCCGTCAGCTTATCGCGCCACAATCCGGCATGCTGTTCTTCGACCGTCGCCAGCTTGCGATAGACATCACTTTTCTGCGGATCTTTTTCGGCCACAGCCAGAGCACGGTAAAGATGCGCGCTGTCAATCTCATCCTGCAGGTTGCTGCGAAACCGCGCGGCTTCCATATTGGTACCCATGGCAAAATATCCCCTTTTCCCCGACCGCAATATCCGGCAGGAAATGGTAAACCCGCCGCACGCAATACGACACTGTACATCGGCCGGATATGCAGACAATGCTCGACCACAGTCTCACAGCCCGCACGCACAAAACACCGCAATCATCAGGGACACTATCGGATGTTCAAAGCCCTTCTTATCGAAAAGACCGACACGCAGCAGAGTGTCACACAAAAAGCGATCGAGTTTTCTCCGCTCGGCGAAGGTGATGTCGCCGTCGATGTCGCCTGGTCGACGCTGAACTATAAGGACGCGCTGGCCATCACGGCCCGCGCCCCGGTGGTGCGCAGCTTTCCCATGGTGCCGGGCATCGATTTTGCCGGGGTCGTCACTGAAAGCCGCCATCCGGCCTATAAGCCGGGCGACAAGGTTATTCTGAATGGCTGGGGCGTTGGCGAAAAGCATTGGGGCGGGCTCGCCCAGCGTGCTCAGGTCAAGGGTGACTGGCTGGTACCGCTGCCGGATGGACTTACCCTGCGTCAGGCGATGGCGATCGGCACAGCGGGCTATACCGCAATGCTGTGCGTGATGGCGCTGGAAAAAGCAGGGCTGACACCCGATCAGGGTGACGTGGTGGTGACCGGGGCCAGCGGCGGGGTCGGCAGTGTCGCGGTCGCCTTGCTGGCAGGCAAAGGCTATGCGGTGACCGCGGTGACCGGGCGGCCCGAAGAAGCCGATTATCTGAAAAGTCTGGGGGCGACCACCATCCTCGAACGGGCAGAACTCACCCAAAAGGCCCGCCCGCTTAATAAAGAGCGCTGGGCTGGCGCGGTGGATGTGGCAGGCGGGCCGATGCTGGCAAACCTGATTTCGATGATGCAATACCATGGCGTGGTGGCGGCCTGTGGCTTGGCCAGCAGCATGGATCTGCCGACCAATGTCGCCCCGTTCATTCTGCGCGGTGTTACGCTGATCGGTGTGGACAGTGTGATGTGCCCCGGACCGGAGCGCCGGGCGGCATGGCAGCGGCTGGCCAGCGACATTGATCCGCAGAAACTCGACGCAATGGTGACCGAAATCGCTTTCGACAAAGTTGTCGAGACCGCACTGCAGTTTCTAGAAGGCAAGGTGCGCGGGCGGATCGTGGTGCCGGTGTCACCGGAACTGGGCTGAGCAGACAGAAGGGTCCGGCTTTGAGGCGCATTCCGCTTACAAAGCCGGACCGGATGTCTGGTGGGCCCGGCAGGACTCGAACCTGCGACCAGACCGTTATGAGCGGCCAGCTCTAACCAACTGAGCTACAGGCCCCAAGAGGTAGACTCTTGGCCCCCTTCATAGCCGAAAATTTGCAAAATGCCACAGCGGAGATGCCCACAGAACGCAATCTGCGGTATATTTTGTATGGATTGGGGAGGAGATTCCGCATGAGACCAACATACAAAATGGCCGTTCTGACCACATGTCTGTCGTTTGCCTTGTTCCTTGGAATAGGAACCACAGCTGTCGCGGGCGAATCCCGCACCATCACTATGACAGGTACAGGCACGGTCAGTGCACCACCAAATCGGGTCAAAGTTACCGCCAGCGTGGAGTGCGACGGGAAAACTGCCGCCGCGGCGCTGGAGAAAAATGCGCAGATAATGAGCTCCGTTCGATCCATTGCCGACGAGCTCGGAAAGGGCGCAAGGACAGTCTCAACTAGCGAATTCACTTTGGTGCCTGTCCGCTACAACCAAGGCATTGATGGGCCAATTATTGGATACAGGGTTACGAATTCTGTTTCCGTTACCTCTACTGATACAACCCAAACCGGCACCGTAATTGATGCGCTGGTAAAGGCCGGGGCAAATCGAATTGATGAGATTGCCTTTCAATTTACCGGGGGGCAGGCATTACAGACCCGAGCACGCAACCAGGCTGTAAAAGACGCAACCGAAAAAGCTGTAACCTATGCAAAAGCAGCGGGCGTTTCTCTGGGCCCAATACAAAACATCCGCGAAGGTCAGGACAACGAACCCAACATCGAAGGATTAGCAGCGGACTTCGTTGTTGGCACGGACCGCCATGGCACAAAAATATCATCTGCCAATCCGCAAGTAGAAGTCACCGTCACGATCACCTGGGCCATCCAATAAGAAACGCTCGGGAGAACCGGGCGTTTTTACACGTATAACCAGATTGGCCTGCTTACCGTGTTTCCAGTCGGTTCGCCTTGTTCGGGGCTGCCGTGTTGTGATCGGGCGGTGACAATTCGTCGATCTGGTCCATCAGCCGGTTCATGCGGGCGATCAGCGCCTTGTAGGGGCCCTCGGTCGCCATATCCAACCCGGCTTTCTTATAGAGATCATACGGATAATCGGAACCACCCGCCTTCAGCATGGTGATGAAACGATCCCGTGCGCCGGGCTCACCCTTCTCGATCGCTTCCGCAAAAGCTGCGGCACCTGCCATCGAGGTGGCATACTGATAGACATAGAAGCCGTAATAGAAGTGCGGAATGAAGGCCCATTCGATGCAATAGGTCGGGTCGATACGGCTGACCGTACCATCGCCGTAATAATGCTTGAGCACGCCGCAATACATATCGGTCAGCCGTTTGCCCGATAATGCGCCGCCCTTCTCGACCTCCTCATGGATGGCCAGCTGAAACTCGCCGAACATGGTCTGGCGGAAGAAGGTGGTGCGGATCAGCTCCAGCCCCTCGCCGAGATAGAACAGCTTTTCCGCACGCGTTTTAGCATGGGCAACCATGTAATCGTTGAGCAGCATCTCGTTGGTGATCGAAGCCGTCTCGGCGGTAAAGGTCGAATAATTCGATGTCTCGTAAGGCTGGGCGTCATGGGTCAGCATGGTGTGCACGGCGTGGCCCCATTCGTGCACCAGCGTCGACAGCGAGTCGTAATCATCGGTGTGATTGAGCAGCAGATAGGGATGCACATCATAGGCCGAGCCGTTCATATAGGCCCCCGATGCCTTGCCCGGTTTCGGCGCGGCATTCATCCAGCTGCCATTAAAGCCCTGCTGCAGATGCGCGGTATATTCCGGCCCATAGGGTCGGGTCACCTCAAGGGCGATTTTCTTGGACTCCGCAACGGTGAATTTGGGCTGATTTTCGAGCGCAAACATCGACGGATACATATCGTAATAGGCCAGATCGCCGTCGATACCCAAAAGCCGTTTGCGCAGTTTGAGATAGCGGTGGAAGGTCGGCAGATTGATGTTGGCCTCGCGCACCAGACGGCGATAGACCGCTTCGGGCATGGCGTCGGGGAACAGGGCATCCGACAGCACATCAGGGAATTTGCGCACCTTGGCGTCAAACTCCTCGGCCAGCACCTGGGTGTTGAGCATGGCACCGAACGTGCCTTCGTATTTGCCCCAGGCGCCCCAGAAGGTATCGAACACCTTCTTGCGATCTTCGCGGTTATGGGCCTGACGCAGCTGGGCATAGGCCGACTGATCGAGCCGCTCGATTTTGGTGCCATCCGATAACGTCACCGACGGGAACGGCAAATCGCCATTGGCCAGCTGGCTATAGATATTATCGGGCTGGGCCAGCACATTGCTCGCCGCAGCGAGTACCGCTTCACTTTCATCGCTTAAGGTGTGCGGTTTGGCGCGCAGGATGTTTTCCAGCATGAAACCAAAATGCTTTTTCAGTTCCGGCGAGGCCGCCTCGAAGGCATGAACCTTGTCCGGGCCAAGAGCCAGAACTTCCGGCGTGATCCACGCGGTCATTTCGCCAAAGCGCGCCGACAGGCTTTGGGCCAGCTGAGCCCGCTCCTGCCCGGTCGATACACGGACATCCTCGTCTTTCTTCAGCGAGGCATAGACAAACAACCGGTCGAGATCCTTGCGGGTATCACTGATGGCGCTAAGCGCCTTCAGCATTGTCGTGGCCGAACCACCCAGCGTGCCCTTATAGCGCCCAAGCTTTTCGACCCGGGCTTTTAAATCCGTATGCGCCGTATTCCAGCTATCCACCGACGGATAAAGGTCAGTCAAATCCCACATTGTTTTGCGTGTCTCCGTTGGCGGCTGATCGATTGATGTTTGGCCAAAAGCCGGTGAAAACGTTCCCCCCAGAACCAAAGGCAGAACCCATGCCATAGACCAGGTTGTTCGTTTCATCCCTTGCCCCCTGATAACACCCTTCAACGCAAAGCAGTACCTGCGTTTGCCACACACCATGGCGAGCTTTGCTTTGGCCCCGACATGCCTTGCGTTGGAAAAAAAAATTCCCGTATGATGCGCCTAAGATAGGTTGCCTTCCCCTTTGGGTAAACACCGGATTTGGAAGGGTTAAAGGAGACAGATGATGAAATCAGCCCTGTTCACCGGCCTGGCCGCCGCAATGTGCTTACTTGGTGCGGCGATGGCCGCTCCCGCCCCGCAATTGAAGCTGACGAACCTGGCCGAGCTGCCCATGGTCGAACGCACCCCCTATGACGTCAATGCCAACGCGCAAAAGGATGTCGATGCCGCCTTTGCCCGCGCCCGCAAAAGCCATAAGCGGGTGCTGATCGACATGGGGGGCAACTGGTGCCCCGATTGTCTGATCCTGGCCAATCTGATGCGTCTGCCGGAAATGCAGCGCTTTATAGATGCGCATTTCGAGGTGGTTGCGGTGGATATCGGCCGCTTCGACAAGAACCAAGACATTCCCGCCCGTTTTGGCATCAAAGGCCGCCTGCCGGGTGTGCCGGCGGTGGTGATTGCCGAGCCGGATGGCACCTTTGTCAATCCGGGCAAGATTTCGGCACTGTCTGATGCCCGTCACATGTCAGCACAGTCCATTGCCGACTGGCTGGCCAGCTGGGCAAAATAAGTCTGGATGATGAAAAGGCTCTGGCCTTAACCGGCCAGAGCTTAATATGCCACCGCACGGCCGGCCACCGACAGGCCAGCCAAAGCCTCTTCCTGGCACGCACCAAGCCAGGCCATTGCATCCTTGCGACGTAAGAATGTTTTGTGTGCCGCCTTCGGAAACACCACACTGGTCACCTTAACAATCGGCACAAAGGCGTTGTCGCGCACGATATAGGCGATGTGGACCGGCGCAATCCGCCGCCAGTCGAGCCGGTTGCGCAAATCAAATAACAGCTCCCATTCCACCACGCCGGTATAGCGGGTGATATCAGCCACCACCAACAGCGGCCCCACCAGCTGACCGCTGGCTTCGACTTCGTTGAAAGCTTCAATGAACAGACTGGGCTCGGGTTCGCCTTCGGCCACAATGTCGAGCCAGCCCGGTTCGATCTGCATCCAGAACTGCTGCCCCGGCGTGCCGCGGCAGGTAACGAAACCACTTTGGAGTGCAGCCAAAGACCCGGCCTGAAAACAGTCCATCACACAAAACCCATCATGCCAGCGCCTTTTGCGCTGCCGGCGAACATTCTTGTACCAACTGACGGTGGCAGGCTTCCCCCTGCGACATTACTGTCCCATATGCATTACAAGAACGCCACTCCATTACACGTGTAAAATAACATTCCCGTCAACTTACGAGTTCTGATATCGGTGGGAATTATGCCTATGGTTGTGCGCAAACCCCACACGCCCAGTAGTCGCCGACTACATCCGTCCAGCGTGGTTTTTAAACGGGTAAAAAAAGCCCTAGAAAAGGTCCTTGCGGGTACGAATTTCAGCAAAAACCGCCTCGTCTGGCGCATCGGCCATACCCAGCGTGGCGCGTAGGGCGGACGAATCAGTGCGCATAAAAGGATTTGTGTCCTTTTCCACCCGGAGGGTAAAACCCGGCCCGACTTTTCCGTCTTCAGCGGCCTGCAGACGGGCCTGCAAAGCGCGATTATCCGGCTCCAGCGGAGCGGCGAAACGGGCATCGGCCAGGGTATATTCATGGCCGGGATAAATTTGCGTATTATCCGGCAGGGCGGCGATCTTGTTGAAGCTTGCCAGCATAGTGGCGGCATCGCCCTCAAACAGCCGGCCACAGCCCATGGCGAACAGGGTATCGCCGGTAAACAGCGCGCCGCCAAACAAATAGCAGATCGATCCCGAGGTATGGCCGGGGGTCTCGATCACACCAATGGCATGATCAAACAGATCAATCCCCTCGCCACCGCGCAGGGCAACATCCATGCCGGGTATCCGGCCCAGATCACGCGCCGGGCCACACACTGTTGCGTTAAACTGTTTCTTCAGAGCCAGATTCCCACCGCAATGGTCATTATGGTGGTGGGTGTTGAAGATGAAATCGAGCATCAGCCCTTTGCGCGTGATGGCAGCAGCAACCGTTTCGGCATCGGCCGGATCAATGGCAGCACAGCGCCCGCTGGCGGTATCACAAATCAGATAGGTGTAATTGGTCTCAAAAAGGGAAATATACTCAATTCTAAACGGCATTTCGGCACTCCGGTCCATTTTCCGTGAAGCAGGGTCGTCAAAGCAGCGCTGTCAAAACGAGGCACCCCGTTCAACCCGCACTGAGGTGCGAGTATGCCGCAGAAAGTCTTGCCTTTGTCTAACCAGTTGGCATTTTTCGTCAAACTGGAGGTCTGACCATATTAACCGCATGGGTTTATGGACGGCAGCTTTAAGAAAAAATCAGTCCTGTCATCAGGTTACCCTGTAGAGCCGGGGGGC
This sequence comes from Micropepsis pineolensis, assembly GCF_055392125.1. NCBI lineage: Bacteria > Pseudomonadati > Pseudomonadota > Alphaproteobacteria > Micropepsales > Micropepsaceae > Micropepsis > Micropepsis pineolensis. The sequence continues at coordinate 590,286 of NZ_AP042408.1, read as the reverse complement.
GCGGCGATATTTCCGCGCCAGGCGGCATTAAGGCAAATTCCTGCCCGCAAAAGTATGCTAGGGAGCGGTAAAAGTGGCCTTTTGACAGAGAGAAGGGCCAAGGCTAAGACGAACCCAGCGTGTAAAGGAGAAATAAGCGTGAGCGGAACGAAATTACGCCCCGGCGTTGTCACCGGTGAAGAATACTTAAAGCTTCTGGACGCCTGCAAAACGGGCGGTTATGCCCTGCCGGCGGTCAACGTTACCGGCACCAACAGCCTGAACGCTGTGCTGGAAACTGCTGCCAAAGCCAAGTCCGACATCGTTGTGCAGATGTCGAATGGCGGTGCCCGCTTCTATGCTGGCGAAGGCGCCCCCGATGCGATGCGCGCCCGCGTTCTCGGCTCGACCTCGATCGCCCGTCACGTCCAGCTGCTGGCCGAAGAATATGGCATCTGCGTTGTGATGCACACCGACCATTGCAATCGTAAGCTGCTGCCGTGGGTCGAAGGTCTGATCAAGGTCAGCCAGGAAGAATTCAAGAAAACCGGCAAGCCGCTGTTCTCGTCGCACATGGTCGATCTGTCCTCGGAATCGCTGAAGGATAACGTCGGCACCTGCGGCGAACTGCTCAAAGAGATGGCCCCGATGGGCATGAGCCTGGAAATCGAGCTCGGCGTCACCGGCGGTGAAGAAGACGGCATCGGTGCCGAGCTGGAAGAGGGCGATGTCGGCAATCCGAAGCTCTACACCCAGCCGGAAGACGTGCTCTATGCCTATGACGAGCTGAGCAAGCTGGGCCACTTCACCGTGGCGGCGAGCTTCGGCAACGTCCATGGCGTTTATGCCCCGGGCAATGTCAAGCTGAAGCCGATCATCCTGAAGAATTCGCAGGAGCTGATTGCCAAGGAACGCAAGCTGGGTGCCAAGCCCCTCAGCCTGGTCTTCCACGGTGGTTCGGGTTCGCCCAAGGAACAGATCGCCGAAGCCGTCAGCTATGGCGTGTTCAAGATGAACATCGATACCGACATGCAGTTCGCCTTCGCCAATGCGGTGGCGGCGGAAGTCGATGCCAACCCGAAGGCCTTCAAGTATCAGGTCGATCCGGAAACCCACGCGCCGTACAAGAAGCTCTACGATCCGCGTACCTGGCTGCGCGCCGGTGAAAAGGGCATGATCACCCGTCTGGAAGAAGCCATGCACGATCTGGGCTCCTACGGCCGCTCGGTCTCGTCGCTTTAATATTTACGGTCATAACAGACCGATACATGTGGGGCCGCAATTTGGCCCTCATCACGCAATAATTTCCCTGCCTGGGCGCCCCAGGCAGGGATTTTTTATGAAATGGCACTTTATAGTCAGGCCCACACGAGAATATCCGCATGCTGAATAAAAACTCCGTTGGCTTCATTTTTCTTCTGGCCGCACTGGTGGCGATCCCGCCGCTGTCGACCGATGTCGGCTTGCCAGCTTTTGGTGCCACCGCCGCGAGTTTTCATGTTCCGACCGCCTCGGTCGCGCTCACGTTAAGCTTCTTCATGCTGGGTTTTGCCGTCGGCCCGCTATTTTATGGCCCGGCATCAGAACGCTATGGCCGCAAACCGGTCCTGCTGGGCGGGCTAATACTGTATTTTCTGACCAGCATTCTGTGCACGCTGACGCCCTCGTTCCTGATTTTATTGTTCAGCCGGTTGCTGCAGGGCTTTGCCGCTTCGGCGGGCAGCGTGCTGGCGGTCGCCTGCATTCGCGATTTATTCGAAGGCGATGCCGCACGACGCAGACTTTCCTACACCATGATGATCAACGGGCTGATGCCTCTGACCGCACCGACCATTGGCGCCGTCATTCTGGCGCAGTATTTATGGTCTGATGGTGCTAAGTGGCTTGTTGCTGATGGCCGGGGTGTTCTTTGGTCAACCGGAATCACTACGCCGTAAAAACCCCAATGCGCTGAAACCTTCGGGCCTGATTGCCGGATACAAGGCGGTCCTCGGGCACCCGGTCAGTTTTCGGGCCTCGCTGATCAACGCCATGAGCTTTGGCACCATGTTCGCCTTCATCTCGGGCTCGCCCATTTTATTCATGCAGGTGCTGCATCTGCCTGCGGCGCAGTTTGCGCTCTATTTTGCTATCCCGGTGGTGGGCACGATTGCCGGAACCTTCGGCGGCAACCTGATGCAACGACGCAGCATCACCTCTGAACAAATCCTGACCTTCGCCCTGATCCTGATGACCGGCGCAACGCTGATATTGCTGCTGCTAAACGTTTTGCACATCTATTCGGTTGTGCTGATCATTGCGCTGATCTGGCTTTCCAATTGTGCCATGGGTATGATCGGCCCCTGCGCTTCCTATGCGGCCGTGCAATATCTGCCGCAACTTGCCGGGCAGGCTTCCGCCATTTTGTCGAGCACGCAGATGGTCATCGGCGCGCTGTCTTCAACGCTGGTGGCGATTTTATTTTCCTGGATCGGACCATCGGCCATGGCGGCGGAAATGTTCGGCTTTGCTGCGCTGGCGGCCATTCTTTTCTTCACCCGCCCCAACGCACCGGAGCACGCCTGATTACCGCTTGCCTCTGCCGACATACCGCACACGCCACACCGCCTTGCTGGCATCATCGGCGATCAGCAAACTGCCATCGCTGTCGACCAGCAACCCGGCCGGACGGGCATAGACATTGGCCGGAGAGGTCCCGGAAACCCAGAAGCCGGTGACGAAGTTTTCGTATCCCGGCAAAGGCCTGCCGTTTTTGAATTTAATCCGAACGATCTTATACCCGGTGGGATGGGCGCTATCCCACGAGCCGTGCAGCGCGACCAGCGCATCACCCCGATAGTCTTTGGGGAATTGTTTGCCGTCATAAAACACCAACCCCAATGGTGCCGAATGGGACTGGAACAGAACATCCGGCATTTTGGCTTTCGCCACCAGATCCGGTCGTTTGTCGCCAAAATCGGGATCGGGATGCGGGCCGATATAGGCATACGGGTAGCCGTAAAAATCTTCCTTCTGGATGCGGGTGAAATAATCCGGCACCAAACCATCGCCCAGACCATCGCGTTCGTTGACCGTGACATAGAGATCGTTCGTACCCGGATAAAATCCCAGACCGACCACATTGCGCAGACCATAGGCGAAGCGGTGCAGATGCCCGACGCCGTCCACCGTTTGGACAGTGGCACGCAATGGCGGGTCTACACCGACATTACTGGCGCTACCGATGGCCAGATACAATGTGCCATCGGGCCCAAAAACAATGTCACGCGTCCAGTGATTACCCAGGGGACCGAAATCATCGACCGTCACGCGGTGGCGTGCCCCGGCGAACAAGGCGCCATCGTGATAATCGACCCGCCACACCGCCTTGGTATCGCCGACATAAAGTGCACCGTTATGAAAGGCCAAACCATGCGGCCGCGCAAAACCGCCCGCAAAGGGATAGCGCTTGCCACCGCGCAGCAGCGTGATCTTACCGGAATAATGTTCGGCCAGAAACACATCGCCATTGGGGGCCAGCGCCATCCAGCGCGGATTAATCAGCCCCGTCACATAAGGCTCGATTACAAAACCTTTGGGCACCCTGGGGTGCACGCCTTTGGGCTGGGGCACAATATGGCAGGTATTATCGACACCCGGCGTAGCAAACGGCTTGGGCATGTCCTGCCCACGAACCAGGAAATGCTGGCCGGGCCGCTCATCCGGCCCGACCGGTGGATTGGGGTGTGCTGGCGCATCCGCCATAACACCCACAGTTAACACAGTAAGACTGAGCGCCAGTACAGACAGGCAGGAAATAAGGACACAATTCTGTTTTTTGGACATGAATGCTATTTCCCTTCGGCCTGTGTCTGCGATAAAGTTAGCGTTAATCGCTCACAAACGGATTGCTATTTAACCGTAATCAGGGACCGGAAGACAGCATTATGCGTAAGCGCGCCATCGCCATTACCGTCGCGTTTGTGGGATGGGCCGGATTAACCGGCGCTGTTATGGCTGCCGGCGCGGCCCCGGCAGGCGAGGCCAAACCCGCCGCGAAAGCCACGGAAACCAAATCCGGCCAGGGCAAAGCCGCCGATACTAAGGGCGGCTCGAAAAAGACCAAGGAAAATGCCCATGTCCTTGCGACATCACCAAGTTATATCGGCATTGACCCAATTTATACGACCATTCTGGATGGCGATATTGTCATCGGCACCTTGATGCTGGGCATCGGTCTCGATATCCCGGATCAGAAGCTGCATGATGAAGTCATGCAGAATATGCCGCGGTTACGCGATCTCTATGTCCGCAGCATGCTGAGTTATACTTCCAGCGGCATCCGGCCCTGGCGTCAGCCCAGTGCCGAAGATATTGCCGACCGCCTGCAACAGGCCACCGACCGCCATTTAAAGCGGAAGGGCGTGCGCGTATTGCTGGCTCAGGTGGCGATGCGGCTTAACCGCTGACAGGAACGTCCCGTATCAGGGCGATCCGTAGACGAATTACATTTTATATAAATGGAAGAGACCCGGTTTCTCCGGGCCTGCATCCCAAACCTGGCTGCCTTCAGGCAGACACATCCGTCGCCGCGCCTGTGCTGTAGACTGCGGTGTAGTTGGCGTAAGGCATTGACTGCATGCCCATCGAGAACATCGAATTCATGCCCCCGATTGCACTCATACCGCCTTGCGAAGGATCGCTCGAATTATTGAACAGGCTGGTGCTATAGAAGCTGCTGTCAGCCGAGTTGCCAAAATTCGAGAAGTAACCGGCAAAGGCCGCCGCAAAGCTGTCCGACGTATCCGAAGTTGCAGACGTGCTCGACGTATCGGTAGAGCTTGCCGTGGTTGTCGTGCTGGACGTATCCGTGCTGGATGCAACAGAACTCGTCGAAGACGTATCTGTTGTCGAGCTGGTGTCAGACGCATCCGCCATGGGTGGTGGCGGCGGCGGAGCAGAAGAAGACGCCAGATCAGAGGCCAGAGACGTTTCGCTGATTGACCCCGAAGACGAGGTATCGAGTGCCGAAAACAACTCGTCAGCCTCGGTCGAAGTCCCGCCCAGCGAGGTGATGTAGCTTTCCATCTCGCTTTGCGTGATCGAACCGCTGCCATCGCTGTCGATCGCCGAGAACAACTGCGACAGCGGATCGCTGCTGGTGCTGGTGCTTGAGCTGGAGCTCGTGCTGGCCGTGCTGACAGAACTGTCCGTGCTGTCAGAGCTGGTGCTGCTGGCCGTAGACGAGGTGGATTCCTCGCTTTGGATCATCGTCAGCAATTGCAGGATCTGGCTGCTGAGATCGGCTTTTCCCGTTCCCGTCAGAGCTGTATCGGAGCTGCTGCTGGTGTCGGACGACGATGAATCATCCAACAGCGACACCAGGCTGCTGGACGAGCTCGAATCCGTTGTGGATGTCGAACTACTTAACTGACTTAACAGGGCCGCCAGCAGCGAACTGGAACTGCCTGACGACCCTATGCCGCTTATGGACATGGATGTCTCCTTTGATACTACTCCACCGAAGGTAAGCAAGCATGACTCATGCCCAGTTCATGTTGGAAAATACCCAGGCAAACAGCGGGTTAACCACGCGCAGAATCTGACACGCCCCGCACAGGCGGCAGAAATTACCTACAGACCGGCAGAATTTAGCCCACCGGTAATCCGTGACCTCTTTTCTTGACCTGCGGGGTGTGTATAACCCATGCCCCATGAGCCAAGCCTTGATCGCCGCCCGTCATGTGAGCGTCTCCGCCGAAGGAACCACGATCCTCGACAAGGTTTCGCTCGCGATTTCTCGCGGCGAAATCGTTACCCTGATCGGCCCCAACGGGTCGGGTAAAACCACCCTGCTCAAAGCCCTGCTCGGGCTGGTGCGGGCTGATGGCGACATCGAACGCAGCCCGGGCTTAAAAATCGGCTATGTGCCACAGCAATTCGAGCGCGACCCCAGTCTGCCGATTACAGTCGAAGGTTTTTTACGCTTATTTGCCCCCGCCGCCGCTGTTGAGCCGGCCTTAAGACGCACCGAAATCATCCAGGCGCGTAAAAAACAAATGAGCGCCCTTTCCGGTGGTGAACTGGCGCGTGTGCTGCTGGCCCGCGCCATGGCGGCCAAACCCGATCTGCTGGTACTGGATGAGCCGACCGCCAGTGTCGATGTCACCGGTGAAGCGGCACTCTATCGCCTGATTGCCGAAATCCGTGATGAACTGGGCTGCGGCGTGCTGCTGGTCAGCCACGATCTGCATGTGGTGATGGCCCGCGCCAACCGCGTCATCTGCCTCAACCGCCATATCTGCTGCGAAGGCACCCCGGCTTCAGTGGTGCGCGACCCCGCGTTCCGCGCCATGTTCGGTGTACAAACCGCCGACGAAATCGCCCTTTACGCCCATCATCACCGTCATGAACACACCCCTTGCGGCGACACCATCGCCGTGGACGAGGCCCGCGAATGATCTTCCCAATGGATGATTTTCTCTGGCGTGCCGCCCTTGGGGCAGGATTGCTCGGTGCCGCTGCCGGGCCGATTGGCTGTTTCGTTTTGTGGCGGCGCATGGCCTATGTCGGCGAATCCGTATCGCATATCGGTTTGCTCGGCGCGGCCATTGGCCTGCTGCTCGGGGTCAACGCCCTGTGGGGCACGGCGGTGCTGGCGGTGGTGGCCGCCTTCATCATGGCCAATGCGCGCGCCCGTATCATTCCGGCCGACACCCATGTCGGCATCGTCGGCCATATCGGTCTGGCGCTGGGTTACATTCTGTTGTCGGGCATGGATACCGTGCGGGCCGATCTGTTGGGCTATCTGTTCGGTGACGTGCTGGCCCTGTCGACAGATGATCTGATGTGGATCACGCTGGCCAGCCTGAGCGCGCTGGTGCTGATCCTGGCATTATGGCGGCCTTTGCTACGCCAGGCCGTCGGCGGCGATATCGCTCTGGTCGAGGGACACCGCAGCCGCTGGGCCCAAACGGCTTTTCTGGTGTTAATCGCGCTTTTGGTGGCGTTCGGCCTGAAAGTGGTGGGGGCCTTGCTAATGGTGGCGCTGCTGATTATCCCGCCTGCGGCCGCACGCTTCTTTGCCCGCTCACCCGCCACCATGGCATGGCTTGCTGGCCTGATTGGGGCCTTGTCGGCACCGGTTGGTCTGGCCGCCGCCTACCATTTTGATGCTCCGGCCGGGCCATGCATGGTGCTGGCAACGGCCTGCTGCTATGCCATCAGCGCCCTTGCTGTACGGATTTTTGCCCGCCAGGCCTGAAAACTGCTGCCAGTACGCGTGAGTTTTGCTTCCCCCAGCCTAAACGCGTGCTAAAAATTATTCGTGCAAGCAGTGCGCCGCCCCAAACGGAACGTGGAAAACACCATGAATCAACCAGTTCGTGCTCCCAGCCGACCGATTGTTTTATGGGTGCTGCCGCTGATCCTGCTGCTGTTGTCGGCGCTGTGGCTGAGCCTCAATCCGCTTGACAGCGTCACCACCCTGCACCGTAGCTATTTCGATATGATGCAGCGGTTCTTTCCGCGGCCCTATCAATCGACGCCGATCCGCACCCTGCTGATTTCCTCTCATGGGGCCGAGGCGCTGCCCAACTGGATTCCCGTTCTCAAACGCGAAGGCGTCGCAGCGGTCGTTTTGACCGATGAAATTTCCGCCCGCACCGCACCGGCCTTTCAGGCTGCGGGTATGCCTACCATCCGGGCCGTCACTCTCACCAACACTCAGGCGCGCCAGCCGACACCTGTAATAGACCGGCGCCTGACCCACGGCATCCGCTGGTCAGGCCAGATCAACCCGTTTGCCACCACGCCCGACTTTTCCGGGGTGGATTTTGGCGGGCGGGGCAATCGCGCCGGCGATTGGCTGGGTGCCAGTAATCTGATTGCCGATAGCGATGGAGTGGTGCGCCACGCCCCCGTGGTGTTACGCCTTCACGGTCAGCTGGTGGCGACGATTTCAGCCCAAGTCTGGCGCCTGATTAACAACCACGCCCCCCTCACCCTTTACAGCAATGAAGGGGCCAGCCTGATCAACCGCATCGGGATTCGCTCGGCCGAGGTCGGTGGCTTCCAACAGGATATCCGCCGTGACGGCGGCAATACCATCGACTACAGCTGGTCCCAATATGCGCGCACGCTGCCGGCATCGACACTGCTGCCCGGCGGCATGAGGCCAGGCAGCCTGCGCGGAACGATTGTCTTCATCGGTATGAGCGACAAGCTGGTACAAACCCCGATCGGACTGCGCCAAACGGCGACCGTGCAGGCCGATGCCACCGAAAATCTCCTGCTGGGTTCCGCACTGCACCGCCCGCACTATCTGACCCCCAGCGAGGTGCTTGGCCTGCTCTTGTTCGGCAGCATCGGCATCATGATTTTCTGCCGCTATGGCTTGCAGCCGATGACTTTTTACGGTCTTGCCATGGCGATCCTGGCGGCCGTTATGGCTTGGGCCATACACGTCTATCTGCGCCAGCTGGTCGACCCGCGAGGTTTTATTCTTGGTCTGCTGCTGACCATGGCGGGCTGCCTGATGGCGACACGCTACACCGTTTTCCTGCGACGTCGGCAAATCTCTTTGAGTTTTGCCGGAAGACTGCCGCCTGCATCGATCCATATTCTGACGCACAATGCGGACTTTTCCTATAAACCGGAAATCCGCACAATTACCTATCTTTCCTGCGGCTGGCGGCTGGTTGGGGTGCCAACCCCTGACAGGATGGCCGCCACCCTCCAGCGCATTCAGTCCACCGGCGCATTGGGGCAAATCGTCATGCAGCATGGCGGCATGCTTGACGCGGTTACCGGCGACGAAATCACCGCCGTCTGGAATGCCCCGCTCAATGATGCCGAACCGGTGGTGCAGGCCTGCGATGCCGCCAGTGCCATGCTGGACGTCCTCGCTGATCTGAACGATGGCGACGATGCCCAGATGCGAGCCTTTGGTATCGGTATATCCAGCGGAGAAGCCACCACAGCGGGCTTCGCTACCACGGTCGGCAACTGGGGCTATTCCGTTGGCGGATTATGCGTAAGGCGGGCCAAGCTGCTGCGTCAGGTGTCCTACCGCTATGGCTATTCGGTGCTGACCTGTGATGCGATTGAACGCGGAGCCAGGCATCAGCGCGCCTTTCTCGAGGTCGATTTTATGCCGCTGGGCCCTTCGGCAGAACCGATCCACATCTATGCCATGCCCGGCCATCAGGCGATGCGGTCCAACCCGCGACTTCGCGCGCAGGCCACCTTCCATGACGAGATTTTCGCCGCCATGCGCGCCCGTCAATGGGCTAAGGCCCGCACACTGATCACGCAATGCCGGAAATTATCAGGGGCCAGCCAGACGCTCTATGAGCTGCATCTGGCCCGCATTGATGCCTGGGAATTAGACCCGCCCGGTCCTGACTGGGACGGCGCTTTCCGCTCGCCCACATCTTAAGCCGGCTTCAGACCACCTGATGCTGCAGATTTTTGCGGTGCTGGGTCAAAACTTCGGCCAGCACGGCAGCAATCCGCCCCGGGGCGCCACCATCAATGGTCATCAGGCCGCTGGCGTGCATCTGCCGCCGCCGCGCCGGATCATGCAGCAGCGACCACACCGCCTTGGACACCATGTCCCCGGTCAAGGTATCGGCGAGCCCCAGCGACTGCCCCATGCCTGCCGCTTCGAATGCGGAAGCCGAGCGGACATGATCGGGCGAGATCCCGATATAGAGCGCCGGAACCCCGAACGCGGCCAGTTCATAGGCAGTCACGCCAAAGGCCGCCAGCGCCAGATCCGCCGAAGCATATTCGGTGATGAGATCATCGGCCCCTTCGATGGTTTCGAAATGCGCACACATCGACACGATCTGACGGGCGATTGCCGAACCATTCATCATCGACGGACCGATGACGAAGCGGGCCCGGAACACCGGATCGAGGTTTTTAAGCGCCTGCGCCATCCGCAAGGTGAGATGCAGCGGATCACTGCCGCCCATCGAAACCAGTAATGTCGGCAATCCCGATTTGGTTTTCGGCTTCAACGCCGTGGGGGCCTGACCCAGCAATGCGTATTGCCAGCCAATATGGGGCTCGCACGCCGAGCCCTTCCAGGATAGTTCCTGCACCTGCGGCACCGGCGGATAAAAGGCCAGATCAGCGGCCAGCCGCCGGTCGAAAATATCATCAATCACCGCCACCACCGGGATCGAGGCCGCCAGCTCGGCCACAGTCTGGCGCGACAACCCTTCGCGGCAATCGAGCAACAAAATATCGGGTGCGTCGACAATTTCACCCAGTGGCGCATCCGGACGGTCGAGCAACCGGGCTTCAAAACCGGCCCGGACAATCGGATACAGTGCCGCTTCGGTGCCATTGACCGCGAACACCACGCCGACGCCTTCGCGATCACGCAACGCCCGCGCCAGCTCGATCATACGTTTAACGTGACCCAGACCATATTTGCCGCCGCCATCACAGCGGATCAGCGCCACTGCCGCCGCCTGCGCAATGGCTTTCTGGCGGACATGAGCATTGATCTCGGCCAGCGAGGGTTCGCGTTCCAGCAGGAACAAAAGATCCTGCAGCGATGCCTCGCCCGCCTTGGCATTGAGCCGGTCATACACCGCCTCGACAAAGGCCAGATCAGCCGGGGTATCAACCGAAACCCGTGGGGACGCCCGTTCGGAATCGGCAAAGCTTTCCGCCGTAGCGATGGGGACAAAATCGGGATGCAGCTTGAAATAACCGGTGACATGTTCCCGCGCCACCGGATCATCAGCCGCCTCGGCCAGCAGCTTGTTGAGGCCGCGGCGAGTGAACACGTCGATGCCTTCATGGGCATTGGGTTTTGACGCATCCGGCAGAACATAATCAGCGCCCTGATCGATCAGCGCCGTGATGAAGTGGTCGATATAGGCCGCTTCGATAAAGGGGGAATCGGAACAGACCCGCACAATGATGTCGGCGTTATGGGTCGTGGCCGCTAGGGCGAAACGTTCAAGCAGATTGGATTCCGAGCCGCGCACACAGGCGACTTTTTCGGTCTGACAAAAAACCGCAATGGCATCATCCGGGGCGGTGTCAGACGTGGCGATGACGATTTCATCGATCCGCACGGCCTTACGCAAACGATGCACGATATGCCACAGCAGCGGCCGCCCCGCGATCGGCATCAACACCTTGCCCGGCATCCGGGTCGAGCGCATCCGGGCCTGAACCACGGCGACAACATGCGGCTTGTGAACAGTCGGACTCATGTGACGGGCTCCCAGCTGGAGCGGATTTTCTTTAGCGGGCGCATGCCGTCCGACGGATCGGCACGCCAGTCGCGGTCGGCACTTTCGGCAGGCTGCAGAGCCTTTTCGCCCTCGCCATCGGCCAGAAACGCCTCGCGGATGCGGGCGATCACCGGAGCGATTTCGGCGGGCAACCAGCAGTGGCCTGCCGCATATTCGGCACCATTGCCATCAAGATCGAGATGAAATTCGACCGCCGCCGCATTCCAGTGATGCACCGCCCGTTCGATCACCGCCGGTCGGCGGGTGTGGTCGGACCAGCCGGTTTTGCAACCGGTGGCATCACGAATGACAGCAATGGCTGACAGATTGGCCTGATTGGCCGGCGTCGGATAGGCCGAGACACAATGCAAAAGGGTAATGTCGCTGGCCCCGGCCTCTTTAAGGGTTTGGGCCGCGGTACAGATTTCCGCCACGGTCGCCATGCCACAGGACAGGATCACCGGTTTACCGGTGGCGGCGCAGGCTTTCAACAGATCGCCGACCATCAATTCGTAAGAGGCGATCTTGTAAAACGCGACATAGGGACGAAGCTCTTCCACCGCCTCGCGATAAAAGGGCGTGCAGGAAAAACTGATCCGCCGTTCGGCACAGCGTTCTGCAATCGGCCCCAGGAAGGCCAGCGGCAGCTCCCAGTCCTTGCGGGCCCGGTGCACTGCGCTTTTGGCGAGAATCTCTGGTGCGAACAGGCGGTCGATCTTGAACAACTGAAATTTGACGGCATCTGCGCCAGCCTCGGCGGCAGCGTCAACAAATGCCAGGGCGCGCTCAAGGTCGCGTCCATGATTACTGGATGCTTCGGCGATAAAAAGCGGCCGCACCGATACCCCCCAACTTATACGCTGACGCCCCAATTAATCAGGGGCCACCGGGCTTGTCATGCCGATACTGAGAAAATGGTCGGAACGTTCGCCCAACATTGCTAACGATTTCTAAAGCCGGTGCAGCTAATAGAGTCTTAATGGAGGGGAAGATGTCCATTTCCAAACCCGGTTCTACTGATAAGAATTGCACCAGCCACCACGGCCACGCGATTGCCCAACGTCACGGCTATACCATCATTGATTGCACCGTTTGCGGTTTTGCCCATGTTGATCCGCTGCCCACCGTACAAGAAATGGCTGACGCCTATAGTGAGCAATATTATTCCAAGGAAAAACCCGACTATCTGGCCGAGGCGGCTGAAGATCAGAACTGGGCCACCCTGATGCAGACCGACCGGCTGACCAGTCTGGCCGAGCAGATGGGTGACGGGCGCCGCCGCTTGCTCGACATCGGTTCAGGGCCGGGATTTTTCTTACAAACCGCAAAAGAGCTGGGCTGGCAGGCCAAAGGTATCGAACCTTCGCGTCAGGCCAGCGCCTTTGCCCGCAGCCTGGGCGTCGAGGTGATCGAAGGGTTCTTTAACGCTGAAAGCGCCCCCACGCTGGGCCGCTTCGACGTGGTGCACCTCAACAATGTGCTGGAGCATCTGCCCGAACCGATCAACATTCTGGAGCTGGCGATCAGCGTGCTCGACCCCGGCGGCCTGATCTGCATCAATGTGCCCAACGACTTTACCCCCATTCAGGAAGCGGGCCGTCAGGCGGTTGGTGCTGATGCCTGGTGGATCGCGCCACCCCATCATCTCAACTATTTCAACTTTGATTCCGCCGCAGCCCTGCTCGAGCGGCTCGGCCTGCAAGTTATCGACCGCAGCACCAGCTTTCCGATGGAGATGTTTCTGCTGATGGGAGAAAACTACATCGGCCATCCGCCGCAAGGCCGGGCCTGTCACACCAAACGCAAAAGCTTTGATCTTAATCTGGAAACTGCCGGGGCTGGTCAAACCCGCCGGGCGTTCTATCGCAGCCTGGCACAGGCCGGGATCGGGCGCGAAGTGGTGCTGACCGCCCGGAAGAAACACGGCACGACATAAAATCAAGGCATAGTTCTTGCGCAGATCCATTCTGCGCAGGCTCGCGCCTTTTCAGCAGGGCAGGACAGGGATGGCCGCAACGGCACAGCAGGAAAAAGGCGGCTTTGATTTCTTCGCCTTCTTCCACCTCAACCTCGCCTTTTCCTCGATCGAGGAAAAGGCGCGCGCGGATGTTGTGGCCCGCTGTTACCGCCCGCTGCTGACACTGGCAGAAAAAATCGGTGCCATCGGGATCGAAGCCACCGGTTATACCCTGGAAGAAATCCATGCCCGCGATCCGGGATGGATCAGCGATCTGAAAAAACTGATCGATGCCGGCAAGGTGGAATTCATCGGCGCCGGTTACAGCCAGATGATCGGCCCGCTGGTGCCCGCTGCGGTAACGGAAAAAAACCTCGCTTTGGGCACGGACGTCTATCGCCGCTTTGGTCTTGCCCCCCGCGTGGCGCTGGTCAATGAACAGGCCTATGCCGCAGGTCTGGTCGGGCTGTATCAGGCGGCAGGCTATGACGCCATTTTGATGGATTGGGATAATCCGTCGGCCCATCATCCTTGGCCGGAACAGGCCCGTTTTGCCCCGCAGCGGGTTCAGGGCACCGGAAGCGATACGCTGGGCCTGATCTGGACTGACACCGTGGCCTTTCAGATGCTGCAGCGCTTCTGCCATGGTGACATCACGCAAGATGCCTATCTCGATTTTATCGCAGCACTTGAGGGGCCAGAGCGGCGCGCGCTTTGCCTTTATGCCAGCGATGGCGAGGTGTTCGACTATCGCCCCGGCCGCTATCGCAGCGAAGAAGTCTTCGACACAGAAACCGGCAGCGAATGGGATCAGCTGACCGATGCCTTTCTGCAGCTTAAAGACAGGCCCGGCTGCCGCTTTGTGCTGCCATCCGCCCTGCCCCCGGCTACCGGCGCGCCGTTGCAGCTGGAAACCCCGGACTGCCCGGTGCCGGTCAAAAAACAGCGCAAATATAATCTGTCCCGCTGGGCAGTGACCGGGCGGGACGATACCGCGCTGAACGCTGCCTGCGAGCGGATTTATCGTGGTCTGACGGCAGGTGCGGCAACGGACGCCGACTGGCGCGAATTGTGTTTTTTGTGGTCGAGCGATTTTCGCACCCACATCACAGAAAGCCGCTGGCAGGATATGAAAAAGCGGCTGGCGGCACTGCAAGCCCGTTTCCCCGTCCCACTTACGCCGCTGCCGACCCCACAGGGCGACAAGATCACCACCCGCCATATTGCCATCGACACCGGCACGATCAGCGCCACGCTGGACCGCCGCCGGGGTTTGACGCTGGACGCCGTGCGCTTTGGTGGCAGCCCGGCCCTGATCGGCAAGCTGCCGCTGGGGGTTTTTGCCGATATCGCCTGGCAGGCCGACTGGTATACCGGCGACTGCGTTTTTGAGGCCCCCGGCGAGCATAAAATCACCGATCTGGAATGGTGCACCGCGCGGCGCTGGCAGGAAGGGGCCGATCAGTGCATCTACGCCTATCTCGACACCCCAAGGGGGCCGATTGAGAAGTTCTGGCGCTTCCACGGCGATAGCCCGACGGTGGAGTGCGAATATGTCCTGCATTGGGCCGACTGGGGCAAGGGGGCGCTGCGTCTGGGCCATATCACCCTGCTGCCCGCCGCCTTCGACGACACCGCACTGGCACTGACCACCCATAATGGCGGCAAAGCCCCCGAACGCTTTGCGCTGGCGGGTCAGGTGGTCGAACATGGTGCGCCGGTGTCTTTTCTGGTCTCCGCTTCACAAGGGCTGGGCATGACCGAAGGCTGGGCCATGCTGGATGATGGCCATCACTTTATCCGGGTCGAGGTTGACCGCGGCACCGCCCCACTGCTGGGGCTGCTGACCCACCGGCCTTTGCGCGGCGGGCTGTTCTGCCAGCTGATGCTGTCGGCGCTGGAGCTGGATGACACCCGCAAACCGACCGCCCTGATCGACGGGCCGCGACGCTTCCGTTTCAGTCTGACCGGGGGACGGATGTAACCATCGCCCAACCGACCCGATCATGACTGCTGGCCCTTTCGCGACGACCGGCGCAGTATTATCAGCAACTTGTTAACCCCATTTTGTCCACAATGGGCGCGTTAGAGGACAAATTTTATGGTTCAAAATACAAAAGATGCGGCTTCGGCAACGGCCGGTGCATCAGGTGCATTGTACCGCGACTTCTCGCAGCCCTGGCTCGATCTCAACGAGAAATCGGTTCTGATCACCGGCGGCACCGGTTCGTTCGGCAAACATTTCGTGCGCCGTGCCATCGAGAATTACAGCCCGCGCAAGCTGATCATCTTCTCGCGCGACGAGCTCAAGCAATATGAAATGCAGCAGATGTTTCCGGTCGAGAAATATCCGTTCATGCGCTATTTCATCGGCGATGTGCGCGACCGTGACCGGCTGGAACTGGCGATGCGCGATGTCGATTATGTCGTCCATGCCGCTGCGCTGAAACAGGTGCCGACCGCCGAATACAACCCGTTCGAATGTGTGCGCACCAACATTTTCGGCGCTGAAAACGTCGTTTATGCCGCGCTGCGCCGCAATGTGCGCAAAGTCATTGCGCTGTCGACCGACAAGGCCGCCAACCCGATCAATCTGTATGGCGCCTCGAAACTGGCGTCGGACAAGATCTTTGTCGCCGCCAACAATCTGTCCGGTGCCAATGGCCCCCGTTTTGCCGTGGTGCGCTATGGCAATGTGATTGGCTCGCGCGGTTCGGTGGTGCCCTTCTTCCAGAAACTGGTTGATGAAGGCGCCAAGGAACTGCCGATCACCGATCCGCGCATGACCCGGTTCTGGATTACCCTGACACAAGGGGTCAATTTCGTGCTGTCTGGGATGGAAATGGCCAAGGGTGGCGAGATTTTCGTGCCCAAGATCCCATCCTGCACCATCGGCCAGCTGGCCGAACTGATCGGGCCGGGCCTGAAGCAGAAAACCGTTGGCATCCGCCCCGGCGAGAAGCTGCATGAAATCATGATCCCGCCCGATGATTCCCGCTCGACCGTCGAGCTGGCTGACCGCTATGTCGTTTTGCCAAGCTTTGCCAACAGCTTACGGGAGGCCTATCTCAACCACGGCGCCAAGCCGATGGCGGATGGCGCGGCCTATTCCAGCGACACCAACCCCGAACAACTCACCGCCGCCGAACTGACGGCCTTGATGGCCGAGGCCCGCAAGTGAGCGCGGCGCCCTTTCTGCCCTATGGCCGCCAATGCATCGAGGAAGATGACATTGCGGCGGTAGCGGCGGTGCTGCGGGGCGATTACCTCACCACCGGACCGATGGTCGAGGCGTTTGAAGCCGCCCTGGCGGGCACGGTTGGTGCCCGACACGCCATTGTCTGCTCCAACGGTACCACGGCGCTCTATATGGCGGGCCGGGCGCTCGGCCTTAAGCCGGGGGACCGTGTTATCGTACCGTCGGTGACGTTTCTGGCCACCGCCAGCGCACCCCATCTGTGTGGAGCCGAAATCGTGTTCGCCGATGTCGATCCCGACACCGGATTGATGCGCCCCGAAGATCTGCAGGATGCGCTGAAACGGGCCAATGGGCCGGTCAAGGCGCTGTTCAATGTCCATCTCACCGGGCAATGCGGGGATCTGGAAGGCATCGCGAATGTGGCGCGGGCGGCGGGCCTGAAGATCGTCGATGATGCCTGCCATGCTATTGGCACCCGATATACGGCAAGGGATGGCAGTCACCATACCATCGGCGACCAGGCATTCTGCGATATGACGGTCTATTCCTTCCATCCGGTCAAAACCGTGACCACCGGCGAAGGTGGTGCGGTTTCGACCAATGATGACGGGCTGGCCCATGCCCTGAATCTGGCACGCAACCACGGCCTGACCCGCGACCCGGCAGAATTTGTTCAAGCCGACGATGCACTGGCCGCCGATGGCACGCCAAACCCGTGGTATTACGAGCTGATCGCCCCGGAATTTAATTTCCGCGCCACCGATTTTCAGTGTGCACTGGGGGTAAGCCAGCTCGCCAAACTGGATCGTTTTGTCACGCGGCGCAAGGAACTGGCGGCACGCTACGACCTAAATCTGGCGGAACTGGCACCCAGCCTGATGCCGCTTAGCCACCCGTCCGCGTGCGACCCGGCGCGCCATCTGTATGTTGTGCTGATCGATTTTACCGCCGCCGGATGCGACCGGGCCGCCTTCATGGCAAAACTGCGCGATATGGGGATTGGCAGTCAGGTGCATTACTTCCCGGTCCACCGCCAGCCCTATTACGTCAAGCGCTATGGCGCGCTGCGTCTGCCGGGGGCGGACCGCTATTACGCCCGCGCGTTGAGCCTGCCCTTCTATCCGACACTGCATGATGCGGATGTCGATCGGGTCTGTAGCGCCCTGCAAGACCTGCTGCGCTGAAATAGTTTAAAACCTATCGCCATAAAAAAACGGACGAAGCATAAAGCTTCGTCCGTTTTAAAGTTTGGCGTATTCGGCCAGTTCCCGGCGGTTGCAGACGCCTTATGGCGCCTGCCCCGCCAAAGACACTTAGCTGAACAGCGACAGAGCGATCGACGAAGACGAATTCGCGATCGACAGAGCCTGAACGCCGAGCTGCTGCTTGGTCTGCAACGAGGTGAGCAGAGCCGCCTCCTGAGACTGGTCAGCATCAACCAGGTTGCCAACGCCCGTCGTGATCGAATCGTTGAGCGACGAAACGAAGCCGAGCTGGATCGAGAACTTCTTGGCGCCAGCGGACAGTTTCGCCAGCGTCGAGTCAACGTTCTTCAGTGCCGAAGTGATCAGCGAGACGGCCTTCGACGCATTGGCCTGCGTGGTGATGCCAAGGGCCGCGGAGAAGCCTGTGCCAAGGATAGACCCCTTGAACGAGAAGCTCTTGACGGCGGTCGTGATCTTGTCGCCCGAGGAGGTCGACAGGGCCATGATCTTCGAGGTCGAGCCGTTCAGCAGGTTGCTGCCGTTGAACGACGCATTGCTGACCACCGAGCCGATCTGTGACACCAGAGCCTGGAAGTCTTCGTTATAGGCTTCACGGCTGGCGGTGTCGATCGAGCTGTCAGAGGCCGACAGAGCGGTCGCCTTCAGCTGGGTGAGCAGGTCAGACACGCTTTCACCGCCGGAAATCGCGGTATCAAGCACCGAAAGACCATTGTTCAGGCTACCTTCAACAGCACTGTTACCTGAGATATCACCACGCATGTTCTGCGCAATGGCGTAAACGGCACCATTGTCACGGGCCGAAGAAACCTTCAGGCCGGTGGTGATCGCCGTTTCGGTCTTGCTCAAAGAGGAGTTGGTTTTGTTGAGATAGCTCAACGCGGTCATTGAAGCGGAGTTTGTATTGACGCTAATGCCACTCATTTTACGGTCTCCATTCTGGGTTCCAAATTCGGAGCGTTTTGCTCCAGGGCGTAACGCGCCCATGCCAATGGATAGGCAAGTCTTGTGCCCAGGCGGCACAAAAAAACTTAGTAAAAAATTAACCGTATTTTTGCGGGGGTGTCGGTAAAAATTACCGCGGCAGACTTTTCCGGGCTGAAAATTCGCACCGGCATCTTTTGCCCAGCTAGGCAACATTTACCATATCTAGGTAAATATTACCTACCCAGCAGGCAAAATGTGCCGATAGAACAAAGACTAAAGTACACCCTTAGCGGGAACGCAGCCTTAATATCATCCGCCCAGACGGCACAAAAAAGGGCGAAGCTGAGCCCCGCCCTTTTGAGTATGTCTGTGTTCGACCAAACCCTGGCGGTGACAGACGCCGTGCGACGTCTGCCATCGCGTGAGGGAATTAGCTGAATAGCGACAGTGCAATGGCCGAAGACGAATTCGCGATCGACAGAGCCTGCACGCCGAGCTGCTGCTTGGTCTGCAACGAGGTGAGCAAAGCCGCCTCTTGAGACTGGTCAGCATCAACCAGGTTGCCAACGCCCGTCGTGATCGAATCGTTGAGCGACGAAACGAAGCCGAGCTGGATCGAGAACTTCTTGGCGCCAGCGGACAGTTTCGCCAGCGTCGAGTCGACGTTCTTCAGTGCGGAAGTGATCAGCGAGACGGCCTTCGACGCATTGGCCTGCGTGGTGATGCCAATGGCCGCGGAGAAGCCTGCGCCAAGGATAGACCCCTTGAACGAGAAGCTCTTGACGGCGGTCGTGATCCTGTCGCCCGAGGAGGTCGACAGGGCCATGATCTTCGAGGTCGAGCCGTTCAGCAGGTTGCTGCCGTTGAACGACGCATTGCTGACCACCGAGCCGATCTGTGACACCAGGGCGGCGAAGTCTTCGTTATAGGCTTTACGGCTGGCGGTGTCGATCGAGCTGTCAGAGGCCGACAGAGCGGTCGCCTTCAACTGGGTCAGCAGGTCAGAGACGCTTTGGCCGCCGGAGATGGCGGTATCAAGCACCGAAAGGCCATTGTTAAGGCTGCCTTCGACAGCACTGTTACCAGAGATATCACCACGCATGTTCTGAGCAATGGCATAGACGGCGCCGTTATCACGGGCTGAAGAAATCTTCTGGCCGGTGGTGATTGCCGTTTCGGTCTTGCTAAGGGATGAGTTGGTTTTATTGAGGTAGGTCAACGCAGTCATGGCTGCGGAGTTTGTATTGACGCTAATGCCACTCATTTTACAGTCTCCATTCTGGGGTCTAAATTCGGAGCGTTTTGCTCCAGGGCGGGATCCGCCCATGCCAAGATAGAGGCAAGTTGCATGCCGTAGGACTTGCAACCTAATATTGAGTAATCATTTACTACAAATTGTCAGCACTTGCGGCAAAACTTGCCCAGTAGCGCGGCATAAAATCCCAGGAAACGAAAGAAGAAATGGCCCACACTAGGCAAGATTTGCCGTGTGCAGGCAGTTATTACCTACACCGCTAGGCAAAAAGTGCTGGGCTAAATAAAGAGGAGGTGCGGGCAATGTGCGGCACCCGACTTATGTAGCCACAGGTACCGCACCAGACCCTATCCAAAGATAAAAACGCTGCAGGCTTACTGGAACAACGACAGAATGATCTGCGGCGAGGTGTTGGCGATCGACAGCGCCTGCACACCGAGCTGCTGTTTGGTCTGCAAGGCGGTGAGGTTGGCACTTTCCGTTGCCATGTCCGCATCGACCAGGTTACCGACACCGGTCTGAAGCGAGTCAATCAGCTTCGAGGTAAAGGTGAGCTGGATCGAATACTTCTTGGCACCCGCCGACAACTTCGACAGGGACGAGTCGACATTGACCAGCGCCGTGGTGATGATCGACACCATATTGGCAGCATTGGTCATCGTGCTGATAGTCGAAGCGGCCGACATACCCGTCAGAATTGAACCGCCAAAGCTGTAGCTTTGTGCCAGCACCGTGATACGGCGTGAGCCGCTCGACGATGCCAGGGCCGTCACCTTGGTCGTGGAACCGTTGAGCAGGTTCAGACCATTGAACGAAGCATTACCGACCACGGTGGCGATCTGGTCGCGCAGGGCCATGAAGTCCTGATTATAGGCTTCACGGCTGGCGGTATCGAGCGAAGAGTCGGATGCCGCCAGGGCCTTCGCCTTCATTTCGATCAGCAGGTCAGAAATTGATTCGCCGGCAGAGGTCGCCACGTCAATGGCGGAAAGCCCGCGGTTAAGGCTGTCCTCGATGGCTGAGCCGCCACCAATATCGCCACGCATATTCTGTGCGATGGCATAGGTCGAACCGTCGTCACGTGCGGACGCGACCTTAAGACCAGTGCTAACCTTGGTTTCTGTTCCATTCAAACCTGAATTCGTCTTATTCAGGTATCTCAGCGCCGTCATTGAGCCGGTGTTGGTGTTGATGCTCAGCATCGGAAGGGTCTCCATTCTGGTATGCGATGCAAATTCGCAAGCAAACTTTTTGCTCGAGAAACACTGTCCGCAACCAGTGTGCCAAGTTTTTGGCACGCCGGAGCATCAACAACCTATTGATATTACTATGTTTTATTATTTGACCGGCAGCACCATGCGCGGAATCTTTTGCCGCCCGGCAAAAAAAAGGCGGGCGAAAAACGACTTTCGGCCCGCATCAGCTGCACTTTTTGCCTGGGTTTTGGCACGGCATCAGCCCGTTACAGGCAGAAAAACCCGCCAACTAGCAGCCTATACGCCACCGGCAGCACCACCACCCATTAGCCCTTGCATGATGTGGCGGTTGACCTCGATCAACGGGTCAATGGGCTTTTTCTGGCGCACAACCGTACGGGTATAGCGCGTCACCCACATCGACAAAGAAATGATCTGGGCACGAATTTCCTTAGGAAGCTGGTTCTGATCGTTGAGACAATCATCTTCCATAGCTTTCCAGACCCGACGGTTCCAGTCGAGTGCTTCGATCAATTTGGTCCCCTTGGCGTTGGTATCACGCACATCCATCAGGGTGCGCGTAATCTCACCAAACAGTCGGTATTCGATCTGTCTTGGGTCCTCAAATATCTTCTGTGCGTCTTGGTATGCCTTCAGAGACATAGTTCAACCGTTTCCGCTCGAACTCGAACAATTTTTTACACTGCATAAGTGCCTTATAGTAGAAGCCACTCATTGCATCGCGGCTGATCTCGACACAAGAGGAGAGAACAGCCTGGTTTTTTACGGCACCCATAAACTCGGTCATACGCAGGGCGAACTCGTTGTAGTACTGTTCGCCATTTTCGCTATCAAGATACATCATCATGATTGGCAAATAAATCCGTCGGGCCGGGGTATCGGCATCCTTCGGCTGCATGATGTCCTTTTCTCTCAGGATACACGCCTTATTCTGGATAACCAGACTGGCGCGCTTGTCGCCGTTGGTCAGAACGGCGCCATTAAGCACGAACTTTTCCCCCGGCTTCAAAGACAATTTTAAAGGCATTTTTGCCCCCCTACGAGAAGTTACAGCCCGCACTTAGGATTATCCGGGTGCAACGGCCGCATCATTATCAGGCAAAGCTTTAACAAAATCCTTTTGACCTGCAAACATTCACCCGTCATTAACAATAAAGCGACTTAACTGCCGCAGTCAGAAAAAAACAGGCGGGCGGGACGTAGGATTATGGCAGGTCCACTGGAAATTCTCGGGTTTGAAAAGCTTTCCGGCATGGACGCCAAGACCGAGGCGCTGACCAAGCTCAATGCGCTGGCCGAAAATGTTGACGAGGCGCTGGCCATCCGCAAGTCCAACGGCCTGTTAAAACGCGCTGTGAAATCCTGGAAGATGGACCGGATTGCCCGCGCCGGCCAGCTGGCGCTGGAAGCGACCCAGGTTTGCCCGGAAAACCCCAACGCCTATCTGATCCTCGGCATCGTGCTGGAAAAGATGGGGTATCTCTATAAATCGCTGGTCAGCTATGAAGAAGCGCTGAAACTGGCCCCCGACGACCCCGAAATCACCATCAATCTGGGCCAGCTTGCCAACCGGCTGGGCATGAAGGATATCGCCGAGAAGCTGTTCCGCCGCTATATCGAGCTCAGGCCCGACTCCCCCATGGGCTATAACAATCTTGCCGGGATCTTCAGCGCCAGTAACAAGGCCGATGACGCCATCGAGCTGTTAAAGGGGGCTATCAACCGCCTGCCCGAAGAAGCCGTGCTGTGGAACTGTCTGGCGACCATTCTGGCCGAGGAGGGCCGGGTTGAGGAAAGCATCGTCTTCTATAAGGAGGCGATCCGGCTGGTTCCCAGCAGCACGCGGTTTTACCACAATCTCGGCTACGCCTATATGCATCTGGACATGATCCCGGAGGCGATCGCGCTGTACGAGGACGCGCTCAAAAATGTTGTCGACACCAGCGAGCGCTTTGAAAGCAAATATTCCCGCAGTATCTGCCTGAT
Organism: Micropepsis pineolensis; assembly: GCF_055392125.1. Lineage (NCBI taxonomy): Bacteria > Pseudomonadati > Pseudomonadota > Alphaproteobacteria > Micropepsales > Micropepsaceae > Micropepsis > Micropepsis pineolensis. The sequence continues at coordinate 567,303 of NZ_AP042408.1, read as the reverse complement.
CCAGAACGGCCAGGTCGAAGAAGGCTTTAAGGAATACGAAATCCGTAATAACCGGCGCTTCCGCGGCTATACCGAGTATATGCTGAAGGTCCCGTTGTGGAACGGGGAGCCGCTGGCGGGTAAACGCATTCTGGTGGTCGGCGAGCAAGGCCTCGGCGACGAAATCATGTTCGCCAATGTCCTGCCCGACCTGAACAAAGCCGTCGGGCCCGACGGAAAACTCTATCTCGCGGTCGAGCCGCGCCTGGTGCCGCTGTTCGCCCGGACCTATCCGCAAGCGCTGACCAGCCACTATGATGACCGCACCCTGCTCGACAAGGACGGCAACCAGCAGCTGAGATTCTTCTCCTTCATTGAAAACGAGCCCGCCCCGGATTATTTCGCGCCGATGGGTTCGGCCATCCGCCATTTCCGTAAGACGGTCGCTGACTTTCCGCATCAGGTGTTTCTCACCCCTGATGCCGAAAAGACCAAAGACTTTTCCCGCAGCTTACGTGCGGACGGCTATGGCGGACCGCTGGTCGGTATCTGCTGGCGCTCGATGATGCTGAGCCAGAAGCGCACAAAATATTACAGCAGTCTGGAAGACTGGGGCCCGATCTTCGCGGTTCCTGGCCTGCGCTTTGTTAATATGCAGTATGGCACCTGCGAGGAAGAGCTGGCAGCCGCCGAAGCCCAGCACGGCATTCAGATCATTCGCCCACAGCTCAATGGCGAACTCCACAACCTGACCAAAGAAATTGATGACAATGCCGCGCTGTCGGCGGCGCTTGATCTGGTGATTTCGGCGCCGACCTCGGTGGCGGCCACGGCGGCCGCGGTCGGCACTGAAACCTGGTTCCTGCTGGCCAGCAATGGCTGGCCCCAGATGGGGACCAGCGAATATCCCTGGTACGCCAAAACGCGCACCTTTGCCCCCAAAGCCTTTGGTGAATGGAACAACACCATTGCCACCCTGGCCGAAGCCCTTCAGAACTTTGCCGCCAGAAAATAGCTGGTTTGTTATTGCTGCTGTTGCTGCTGCTGGTGGTACAGCCGTTCGGGCATCGATGGGGTTGGTGGCGGGCTGACCATCGGGCGGGCAATCCTGAGGAAATCCTCGTGCCGGATCGGCGCCGCCGTCGGCATGACCGACACCGCAATCGCCAGCTCACTTTGGGCCGAGCCTTTCAGTACACCACGGGTCGGCGGCACATCGGCATAATCGCGCCCGGTGGCGGCACGGATATGGTGGTCACTGGCCATCATGTCATTGGTCGGATCAAAGCCGATCCAGCCCAGCGAGGGTAAAAACACCTCTACCCAGGCGTGGGTGGCATCGGCCCCCAGCCGTTCCGCGCCATTGGCCTGATGGCAGAGATAGCCCGAAACATAGCGGGCCGGAATCCCCCAGCGCCGGGCGATGGCGATCATGATATGGGCAAAATCCTGACAGACGCCGCAGCGGATTTTCAGGGCCTGATCGATCAGGGAATGCACCTGGGTGGCACCCGGTTCATAATCAAAGGCTTCGTATAGCGTGTGATTGAGATTTTTCAGCGCGGTAAGCGGATCGCCCTGGGGAATTTCCAACTGCTTGTCAGCCATAAATTCCAGCAGCGCTTGCGAGAAGGTGGCGAATTTTGACGGTTCCATCAGATCAAAATGATCCGCCGTCAGATTATAACCGTTATAGCGTTCCCATTCGAGACTGTCGGCAGCCTCCGGTAAAGGTGGCGAGCGAAAAATCTCGACCACCGCCACCGCTTCAATGCGCAGCTCCTCATGGGCACGCAGCACATTGAAATGATAAATCGCATTCCCGAAATGATCCGTATACGCATACAGTTGCGAGCGTGGATTGGTATTAATCTGAAACGAGCGCAGCATCTGCGTGCCTTCCGAACGCGGCTGCATGCGCAGTTCCATCACGCTTTCGCGCACCGGTGCAGAATAGCGAAACCGTGTGATATGACGTATCGAATAATACATTACAGCACCGTCTCCGCCCCATAGGCGATGTAGGAAGCATAAATCGCTTCGTGAATATCTTCACAGGCCTGCGTGATGTTGGCGAGGAACGGCGACAGCATCCCGCCCGACAATTCCCCGATCTGGGTAAAATCAATCGAGGCCTTGATCCGTCCGGCGAGCCGCTCGACCACCGCGCGCCGGTGCGGCGGCGCCCCAGGTGCCACCGATTCCAGCGCCGTACACACCCGGTCAACGGCATAGCGCACCGAATGGGGAAATTCGGCGTTAAACAACAGGAACTCGGCAATTTTATCCGGATCAATGATCGCTGTGTAGGCTTTGCAATAAGGCTCGAACGCATTGCAGTATTTAAGCAGTACAATCCAGTCGAGATAGCTCGGCTCCTGCGCCACCAGCCGACGCGTGGCACCAAAATGCATATCGAGCAGCCGGATAACCATCTGTGCCCGTTCGATGTAGCGGCCGATTTCGAGAAAGAACCAGCCTTCGGTATGGCTTAAGGTTGAATAGGTTACCCCGCCCAAAGTATAAAAATCTTCCAGCGTTTCGCGAAACAGCCGCGCGGGCTGGCCGGACCAGATCGCTTCGGCGGTAACCGGCGATAGCCGTAAATACAGCCCGTTGAGATATTGCCAGACCTCGGTCGAAAGCTGCTCGCGCACCTGACGGGCATTGTCGCGCGCAAAAGCCAGCGAAGAATAGAGCGAGGACGCGTTGGCCCGGTCAATGGCGAGTTTTTCGGTGGTGCGCTGCGGATCAGGCAGATCCGGCAGCAAATCTTCCGCCGAAAGCGCGACCCCGACGCGGCGCCAGGCAAAACCGGCTTCCTCGCGGGTCTGCTCAATCATCGCCTCCAGTGTCACCGCCATCAGACGCGCAGTGTGCTCGGCGCGCTCCAGATAGCGGCTCATCCAATAGAGGCTATCGGCAACCCTGCTCAGCATCATGGTGCGTTACTCCCCTAAAACCCAGGTGTCTTTGGAGCCGCCACCCTGACTGGAATTGACCACCAGCGAGCCGCGCTTCAGCGCCACGCGGGTAAACGCCCCCGGCACCAGCCGCGTCTTGCTGCCATGCAGAATAAAGGGGCGCAGATCGATGTGGCGGGCTTCAATGCCGCCATTGGCAAAGGTCGGGGCCGAGGATAACTGGATCGTCGGCTGGGCGATATAATTGTCCGGATTGGCTTTGATGCGTTCACCAAAATCCGCCCGCTCGGCCTGGGTGGCGTGGGGGCCGACCAGCATGCCATAACCACCAGATTCGCCGACCGCCTTGACCACCAGCGTGTCGAGATTGGCCAGCACATGCGATAAGGCTTTTTCTTCGCGGCAGCGGAAGGTCTCGATCTGATCGAGGATGGGTTCTTCCGACAGATAATAGCGGATCAGCCGCGGTACATAGGTATAGACCGCTTTGTCATCGGCCACGCCGGTACCAAGCGCATTGGCGATCACGACATTGCCTGCGCGATAGGCATTAAACAATCCCGGCACACCAAGCGAGGAATCCTCGCGGAAGATCAGCGGATCAATATAGTCGTCGTCGATCCGGCGATAGATCACATCGATGCGTTTTAAACCGGATGTTGTGCGGGCATAAACGACATTATCGTTGACCAGAAGATCCCGGCCTTCGACCAGTTCAATGCCCATCTGGCGGGCAAGGAAAGCATGTTCGAAAAAGGCCGAGTTGAACACCCCCGGCGTCAGCACCGCAATCGAGACATCATCCTGAAACGGCACCAGCGAACGTAAGGTGGCCAGAAGTTCGCTCGAATATTGCTCGATCGGCCGGACTTTCAGACTGCGGAAGGTGTCGGGAAAGGCCCGGCGCACCACATCGCGCGCCGCCAGCATATAGGACACGCCGGAGGGAACGCGTAAATTATCCTCCAGTACGGCAAAGCGGCCATTCTCACAGCGGATCAGATCGGTACCGCAAACATTGACATAAGCATCGTGGGGCACGGCAAGACCGCGCATCTCACGGCGATAATGCCGCGAGCCGTAAATCATTCCACGCGGGACCACGCCGTCTTTGAGCACACGGCCCTCATGATAAATATCCTTGAGGAACATGTTGAGCGCCAGGATGCGCTGGCTCAGACCGGCTTCCAGCATGCTCCATTCCGCCGCTGTAATAATGCGCGGAATAAGATCGGTGGGAATAATCCGCTCGGTCGCTTTGTTTTTATCACTATAGACCGTGAAGGTAATGCCCTGATGCAGAAAGGTCTGCTCGCAGGCCTGCTGACGACGATAGAGTTCCTCGGACGGCAGCGTACTAAGCGCCGCATAAAGCGCGTGGTAATGGGGGCGCGGCTGGCCGTCGGGGGTGAACATCTCGTCATAGGCGGCGCCCAGCTCGTAATGGGTAAAGGGCGCGTCGCATCCCGGCCGTGCCGCCGATTTTATCTCTACAGGTGCCTGGGCAGGTTCTGTTGTCATTCGGTCCAGCAGCAAAGTCGCCTCGTATCTAGCGGATAAATTGAACGAGGAACGTTTGGTGCCGTCAAGCAGCTTGTAATGAAGAAAAACTATCCTGCTTGCGAAGATGGCAGTGTGGCGAGTAATGCGGCACGATTGGGTTGGTCAGAGATGCGAAAATAGGCAAGCTGTAGGGGCTTGAGCATTTTTGCCGCAGCCGCGCTGATGCAATAGGCGCCAATATCTGCACACGGCGCACGCAAGCCCCCCGCGATGACCACATCCCGGAACAGCGCAGCACTGGCCGGGGAAAAACAGAACACCCCTTCCAGCGCACCGCTGCGTAACGCCTGTGTCGCCTCGTCGCTTAACCCCCCGGTCGCCACCATGTCATAGGCGTCGAGCCGTTCAACACCATAACCCGGCACCGATAACGGCTTGCCACCCCGGCCGGTGACATGCAGCAGCCGGCTCCCCGGCGCCACCCTGGCAGACACACAATGAGCCAGCGCCCCGGCATCGCCATCGGCAGAGGTCACGGCGGTAAAGCCCGCCGCCCGAAGCGCGTCTGCGGTCTGCGGCCCCACCGCCAGCACCGGCACATCGCGCCCCCGCCAGATCCGCGCCAGCGCCGCCGCGCCATTGGCGCTGGTAATCAGAATTCCATCGTAATCAGCCACGGGTGGAGCGGGATCAAAAAACTGCACCGTCATTAAGGGGGCAATCAGCGCTTCGAAGCCACGCGCCCGCAAATCTGCGGCAAAGCTTTCGCTTTGGGCCAGCGGCCGCGTGACGAGGAACCGCTTTAGAGCCATTGTGCCGCCTGAGGCCGCAACGATGCCCCCATTTCAAAACCCAGTTCGGCAATGGCCGCTTTGTTGCGGGCATAATCTGCCCCCAGCGGCATGGCGAACCGGGTCCCGATCTGATCGGAACCGTCCGGAGCAATGACCTCGCCAGCAAAGCGCAACATGTCACCGTCGATCTGCGCCAGACCGGCAATCGGTGAATGGCAGGAACCACCAAGACCGGCCTGAAACGCCCGCTCGGCCGTTACGCACAGCGCTGACGGGGCATGATCGACCGCCGCCAGCGCGGCAACCGCGATTTCATTGTCCAGCCGCGCTTCCAGTCCGATGGCCCCCTGCGCCAGCGCGGGCATCCAGCCTTCCCCATCCATGATCTGACCAACACGATCCGCCAGCCCCAACCGGTCGAGCCCCGCCGCCGACAACAACAGCCCATCAAATTCCCCGCCATCCAGTTTGCCCAGCCGGGTATCGACATTGCCGCGTAAGGGGGAAACGGACGCACCTTTTAAGGACCGGGCGATCTGGGCGGCACGGCGCACCGAACAGGTGCCGATATGGGGGGCATTTTTCAGTGTGGCGACACCCTGGGGTAAAACCATTGTGTCAAAAGGGGATTTTCGTTCCAGCACCGCGATCAGTCCAAGCCCATCAGGCAACTGTGCGGGCAGGTCTTTCAGCGAATGGACGGCAAAATCGATGGTGCCCTCCAGAAGGGCTTCTTCGAGCTCTTTGACGAACAGGCCTTTGCCGCCAAACTCCGCCAAAGGCTTACGAATCCGGTCGCCACTCGTCTTAACCGTAACGATCTCGCAAGGCCTGCCGGCGGTCTCGGCCACTGCCCGGGCGGCAATCCCGGCTTGCACCAGCGCCAGGCGCGAGCCACGCGTGCCCAGCCGTAAAGGGGCCTTCAAAGGAAGGGGTGGAGTGTCGGCCATCATTGGTCTATTCGAATCCCGGTGAAAGCGTATCATGGACATAAAGAATTGCGTGAATGGACCGTTCTGGGGCTGGAAACAAGCTGCGATGAAACCGCCGCTGCAATTGTTCGCGGCACCCCGCCCGGACCCGGCGAAATACTGGCTAATATCGTATTCAGCCAGCTGGAGGAACACCGGCCCTATGGCGGCGTGGTGCCCGAGATCGCCGCACGCGCCCATGTCGAGGCGCTGGACGGCATCATCGCCCGCGCCCTGGAAACGGCCGGTATCGGTTTAAGTGATGTTGATGCCATTGCCGCCACAGCCGGGCCCGGCCTGATCGGCGGGGTCATGGTGGGGCTGATCAGCGCCAAGGCGCTGGCACTGGCCGCCGGTAAGCCACTGATCGCCATCAACCATCTGGAGGCGCACGGATTGTGCGCACGAATGAGCAGCGGGGTGAAGTTCCCCTTCCTGCTGCTGCTGATTTCGGGGGGGCATTGCCAGTTGCTGGCGGCACGCGGGGTGGGCGATTTCACCCTCTATGGTACCACCATCGATGATGCCGCGGGCGAAGCCTTCGACAAGGTCGCCAAGCTGCTCCACCTGCCTTATCCCGGTGGCCCACGCATTGAAACCCTGGCCCGCGAGGGTAATCCCAAGGCTTACGCCCTGCCCCGGCCGATGCATGGCCGCGCGGGGGCGGATTTCTCTTTCTCCGGCCTGAAGACCGCCGTCCGCCAGCAGATCCTGAACGGCCCGGTGGTGCTAGCCGATATGGCCGCGTCGTTCCAGAGCGCCGTGATCGATATTCTGACCGAACGGACCGAACGGGCCATGGCGATGTTCGCCCGCGATTTTCCCGACGCTGACGCCCCCGCCTTTGTCATTGCCGGTGGGGTGGCGGCCAATGGGGCGATCCGCGCCGCGCTCAGCGCAGTGGCGACCCGCCACGGCTTCCATCTCGAGGTTCCCCCGCCCGCCCTGTGCACCGACAACGGCGCCATGATCGCCTGGGCCGGGGTCGAGCATACCGCACTGGACCGCTTCGATGCCCTCGACTGCACCGCGCGAGCCCGCTGGCCGCTATATCCGACACCCGCCGAACTCAGCCCATAAACCACCCAGCCCCGAAAAGGATCTGCATGAAAATCGCCACCTGGAATATCAATTCGGTCCGCCTGCGTATCGATCAGGCGCTGCAGTTCTTACAGCAGGAACAACCGGACGTTTTCTGTTTACAGGAAATCAAGGTGGCGAACGAACTGTTCCCGGCCGCGCCGTTTCGCGATCTGGGCTATGTCCATCAGGCGGTTCATGGTCAGAAGGCTTATAACGGGGTGGCGATCCTGTCGCGCCTGCCGATTGTCAAAAGTGAAAGCCTCGATTTCTGCCGCGAGGGCCATGCCCGCCATCTGGTGGCGCATTTTGAAAATGGCGTCGAGCTGCACAATTTCTATGTCCCAGCCGGTGGCGATGTGCCGGACAAGGAACTAAACCCCAAATTCGCCCACAAGCTCGATTTTCTGGCCCGCATGAAGGCCTATTTTGCCGGGCGCAAAGACCGGGCCAGTGCATCAGCCGTGCTGGTAGGCGATCTGAATATTGCGCCGCTGGAAAACGACGTCTGGAGCCATAAACAACTCCTCAATGTGGTCAGCCACACCCCGGTGGAAACCCGCACCCTGCTGGAAATTCAGGCAGCGTTTGATTTTACCGATGCCACGCGCCACTTCGTGCCGGACACCCAGAAAATATATTCCTGGTGGAGCTATCGCGCCGCCGACTGGAACACATCGGACCGCGGCCGCAGGCTGGACCATGTCTGGGTCTCCCCCGCCCTGAAAGCCTCCTTAAGCGCCCAGAAGATTTTCCGCGACATGCGCGGCAACACCAAGGCTTCGGACCATGTGCCGGTGGCCGTCGAACTGAAACTATAGGACACCCAGTGCGTATTGCTTTAATCCGTCACGGCAGAACCGAATGGAATGCTCAAGGGCGGGTACAGGGATCGATTGAAACCGATCTGTCCGCCGAAGGCCGCGCCATTTTGGCCGCCAGGCGCATCCCTGCCCCGTTCGATACCGCACGCGCCTTTGCCAGCCCGCAAAAACGCGCCCGCCAGACCGCCGAAATCCTCGGGCTGCACCCCACGCTGGACGCCCGCCTGCGTGAGCAGAATTGGGGTATCTGGGAAGGACTGTCGCGCGCCGAAATGCGCACCCGCTATGGCGAGGATTGCTTCGACAAAGCCGGGATCGGCCTGGCTTTTCGCCCCCCCGAGGGGGAAGCCAATTTCGAGCTGGTGGCGCGGGTCAAATCCTTCCTGCTTGATGTGGCACACGAAGGCAGCACGGCCGTGGCGATTGCCCATATGGGCGTGCTGCGCGCCGCGTTTGCGCTGGGCAGCGGCTGGGACATGACCGGCACCCCGCAGGGACTTGATCTGACGGCCGCACTGGTGCTGCAGGTGACGGGTGAAAGTATCGCCATCGATACGGTGTGCCTGCCGCTGGAACTGCGTTCAGTTTAAAAATACTCTTCTTACGTAAAAAAAAGCCCGGCCCGATCATGCGCGCCGGGCTTTGACTTACGTATTCGCCGACTTTATTGTGACCGCTCCCATGTGAGAAAATATTGGGTTTTCAGAGCGTCGTAATTCTCTGAAAATCCGGCGCCGACAGGGACGGCGGCAATGAACAGGGTGTGGATACCGTTATGCGCAAATTGCCCGATCTGGTGCTGTGTCTTTTGCTGTTGATCCCGATCAGCCCCGCCTTTGGTGAGGATGGCTATGATCTGTGGCTGCGCTATCCCACCATGACCAAGACCGAGGCCGCCCATTATCCCGTACGCCAGATCACCCCGCTGGACCACAGCCCCAGCCTGAATGCCGCGGTGACGGAGCTGCAGCGGGGGTTAGGCGGCATGTTGGGCCGCCCGGTGAAAACCGCCCGCGATCTTCACGATGGCGCGCTGCTGATCGGCCGGGCCGATGCCCCCGAACTGGCGGACCTGCATCTGAATCAGGAAAATCTCGGGCCGGAAGCCTTTGTCATCCGCAGCACCAGACTGGACGGCCATGCCGTTACGGTGATCGCCGGCGGCAGTGATATCGGGGCGCTGTATGGTGCCTTCCACTATCTGCGGCGGGTGCAGACACGCCAGCCGGTCGATCATCTGGCGCTTGTCGACGCGCCCAAAATCCACAACCGGATACTGGACCACTGGGACAATCTCGACCGCACGGTCGAGCGCGGTTATGCCGGTTTCTCAATCTGGGACTGGCCCAAGCTGCCCGACTATGCCGACCCGCGCTATACCGATTACGCCCGCGCCAATGCCTCGGTCGGTATCAATGGGGTGGTGCTCAATAACGTCAACGCCCAGGCGGAAATCCTCACCCCCGATTATCTGGACAAGGTCGCCGCGCTGGCGAAGATTTTCCGCCCCTATGGCATCAAGGTTTATCTGACCGCCCGGTTCAGCGCCCCCATTCATCTGGGTGGCCTGAAAACCGCGGATCCGGCCGACCCCGCCGTCAAAGCCTGGTGGCAGGCTAAAACGGACGAAATCTATCGCCACATCCCCGATTTTGGCGGCTTCCTGATCAAGGCCAACTCCGAAGGTGAACCCGGCCCACAGGATTACGGCCGCAGTCATGCCGATGGTGCCAACATGCTGGCCGATGCACTGGCCCCCCATGGCGGCATCGTGATGTGGCGCGCCTTTGTCTATGCCAGCGATCCCAAGGTGGACCGGGTGATGCAGGCGGCGCGAGAATTCACCCCGCTGGATGGCCAGTTCCGCGACAATGTGGTGATCCAGATCAAGAATGGTCCGCTGGATTTTCAGCCGCGCGAACCGTTCAGCCCGCTATTCGGCTCGATGCCGAAAACCCATCTTGGGCTGGAGCTGCAGATCACCAAAGAATATCTCGGCTTTGCTACCCATCTGATCTATCTCGGCCCACTGTTTGAGGAAGCTTTGCAGGCCGACACCGAGACCCGCGGCCCCGGCAGCACGATTGCAAAAATTATCAGTGGTCCGCACAGCACCATTGCCGGGGTGGCCAATATTGGTACCGATCGCGACTGGTGCGGTTCGATCTTCAGTCAGGCCAACTGGTATGCCTTCGGCAGGCTGGCCTGGAACCCGGACATGACCAGCAACCAGATCGCTACCGAATGGGCGGCAGAAACCTTTACCCCGGACCCGCATTTTGTCACCCCGGTCCGCACTATAATGATGGCCTCGCGCGAGGCGGCGGTGGCCTATATGACCCCGCTGGGGCTGGCCCATCTGATGGGCACGGCTCACCATTATGGCCCGGCCCCCTGGGTTGATAATGCTGGTCGGGCCGACTGGAACCCGGTCTATTATCATCGTGCCGACGCAAACGGTATCGGGGTCGACCGCACGATCACCGGCAGCAATGCAGTGGCACAATATGCCCCCACTGTTGCAGCACGTTTTGCCGACCGCCATCAGATCGATGAGAAATATCTGTTGTGGTTTCATCATGTCGGCTGGGATGAAAAACTCCACTCCGGTCGCACCGTATGGGCCGAACTTGTGTTTCAGTATGACCGGGGTGTGCAGCAAGCCACCGCCATGGGCCAAAGCTGGGCGACGATGCAGCCTTTTGTTGATGACGAACGGTTCGCTAAAACACGTGCTTTTTTGACGATACAAGCCCACGAAGCGCAATGGTGGCGTGATGCTTCGATCGCTTATTTCCAATCAATCTCGCAGCACCCGCTGCCCGCCGGTGTCGCAGCACCCGCCCATCACCTTGAGTATTATAAGAAACTGAATTTCCCCTACGCACCAGGTACCTTGCGGTAAAGGTTAAAACGCAATTTCCGGAACGGCGTCCCATAGACGCGCTACTATTTTCCTGCGACGGATTCTCCGCCGTCGCCCCGTTACATGTGCGTTGAAGCAGCTTCAGAACAGAAACCGCCGGTCATATCGACCGTCAGAGGAGGCCCCCGTGCGCAAAATCTTCTTGGCAGCCATCGTGCTTGCCGCTCTTCCGGCGCAAGGTGTCGAACGGCTTTGCATCGATCTGGGTCAGCAAGGTCATTTCGATGCCAAAATCATAGACGAAAAAACTTTTCTGCTGCAAAACGCCAACGACAAAACCCAAGCCCCGTTACAGGTCACCACCAGTTGCATGGGGCTGAAACCAACCGACAAGATCGGCATGCCCAGCGCCGCCAACTGCGTATCGGTCGGTGAAACCATCGAAGCCAAACCGGAAAAGGGTGAGCCGCAGGTCTGCACCGTGGCCCGTGTCAAACGCACCGAACGCTAAAAAAATCCCCGGTCCTGCTGGACCGGGGAAGATCTGAGTAATGAAGGGTAACCACACCGTTAGGCGAGGTTACCCGCTGCAAGTGCCGCATAGGCCGCCGACACCGCATCGATAAACGCGGCATTGCCGATCAGTGCGGCGGGAAAGACGTGATTAAGCGCAAAAAAGCGCGGCAGATCCTCGGCGGCCGTGCCGGTGCAGGATGTGCCGACCGCAACAAGCTGTTCCGTCAGCGGATCATTGAAGCTGCGCCCGGCTTTGGCTTCACGTTCGACAAAACGCATCCAGGCCGCCACCGGCAGCGCCAGGCGGCCAACGCCGCGACCCGCGGCCAGATTATCGACAATGGTGCCCAGCACGCGGTAGGGCAGCTTCTGCGAACCATCCGAGGCAATCTGGATGAGCAGATGGGTTAGTGCCGGATTGCGGAACCGCTCCAGCAACGCCGAGATATACGCCCCGGTATCAAACCCCGGCACCGGGCGCAGTGACGGCACAATATCCTCGCGCATCATGGCCTCGACATACTGACTTAAGGGCCCGTCTTTCATCGCAGCCTCGACCGAGGTCGCACCGCGCAACAGCCCGGCATAGGCCAGCGTGGAATGGGCCCCATTGAGCAGACGCAGCTTGGCCAGTTCATAGGCTTCAACATCATCAATGACATCGGCGCCGACCGAGGCAAAATCCGGCCCATCGGAGCCCAGCACATCCTCGATCACCCATTGCAGAAACCGCTCGCGCTGGACCGGGGCACTGTCGGCGAGGCCGATCCCCTCGGCCACTTTCTGACGCACCTCGTCGGTGGTGGCGGGGGTGATACTGTCGACCATGGTGCAGGGAAAACGCACGGCGGTGGCCAGCCAGGCGGCAAAGGCTTTATCCCCCAGCGCGTCGGCATAATCGAGCACCGCCCGTTTCAGCTTATGGCCATTGCCCATGACATTATCGCAGCTCATCGCGATGAAGGGGGCAACACCAGCGGCCCGGCGGCGGCGCAAACCTTCCACAATCCAGCCTACCAGACTGACCGGGGCCTGAGGGTTGGCAAGATCGTGAATAATATCAGGATGGGCGGCGTTAAGCCCGCCATCGGAACCCAGGCAATAGCCCTTTTCCGTCACCGTCATCGTCACCAGCTTGACCGCTGGGTCGCACAGCCGGGCGAAAATCGGCTCCAGCCCGCCATCGACGGTAAGATATTCCTTGATCGAGCCGACGATGCGGAACTGAGGGTGTACCTCCAGCTCGGCCACGGTGTAGAGGCAATCCTGGGCCAGCAGCGCCTCGGCCGAGCCGCCGGGCCGCAGCTCCACCTCGCAGATGCCCCAGCGCGGATCCTTGGCCAGCAAGGAATCGATGTAACAGGCCTGATGGCCACGATGAAACGCGCCGGGACCGAAATGGACCACGCCGACCGAAACCGCAGCGCGGTCATAGGCAGGCACAAGGACACCAGATTTGACGGCAGAAAGCGTTTTAAGCGAGAGTTGCATGGTTATGACACCGGTTTCTGTTCTTTCCGGTCTTATACCGCGATGCCCGCTCGCCGGAAAGTAGAAAGCGGGATTTAATGCCGGACGTTCCGCCGCCGCTAGTGATAGCGGTAAAGGCGGACATGCAGAATGCCGAATTCATTGACCGGCAGACGGATAAAACGGGCCTGATTGGTCAGATCCCCATTGAGACGCCGCCCGGCCTGCCAGATGCCGCCAACGAAACGCCCTTCCTCGACACGATCAAATCCCACCACATCCCGACTGGCGCCGCTTACCGCCGCATAGAAGATCAGCCCCGTACCAGCGACGATAAAATCGTCGGGTCCGGTCTGGATGATCAGGCCGCCATGGGCACCCGGCTTGGTTTCAGCCGGTTTGGCGCCAACCGAGGTCGGCGGCGGTTCGGTGCTGAGAATTTTGAAACGATAGCCGCCAAGGGACAGGTTTTGCGGGGCAAGATCGGTTACCCCGTCGAAATTGGTCGGGGCGCGAATGCCCAGCATTTTCCCGGTACCCTGCGCCTTCAGGATCAGCGGTGCCAATTGCTGCAGCACGCCATAACCTGCGCCAAGCGAGGCGATATCCTTGTCGCCAAAATACTCCGGCGCATAGGGCGAAAAGCCAATCGCATTCAGCCCCCCAAACGCATAGAAGGCGTTGGCCGCCATTTCCTCGGCATTGACCCGGCCGGTTTCGGGAATGAAGAACGGGTTGTCCGGGCGGCTATACGTGCCAGCCCATTCGACGAAATTCGGGAAATAGAGATCCGGCGACAGCATATCGATTGCCGGGGCAGCGGCGCGCCACACATCGTACAGATGGGGCAACGGTCCGCCACTGGGATATTCCCCCGGCTTACGACCGGGGCGGATCAGCGCCGCGTTGGCATACATCGGCAGTGCATAGACCGCCTTACCCGCCGCCGCTACCTTGCCGGTATACAGCGCCTGGCACCAGGCATTGAAGATTTCATCGGTTTCTATCCCGACACCGAAAGTATCGGCCCAGGATGCCCCCGCCTTAGAGCCGTGGGTTTGCCACGCCGTCTTTAAAGCCGGGGCCAGAGTATCCAGATGGGCGGCAAGATAATCGGTCAGCGCCCTGGGCACCGGCGCAGCAAAGGCCGCATCGGCATCGGCGCTGTGGTCACGGGCATCGGGCAGCATGCCGACTTCATTTTCGACCTGCACCATCACCACACTGTGCTGTTTGGCATCGGCCGATTTTACATGCGCCATCAGGGCGCGAAAAGCTGCACTGTCGGCTGCCAGCGCGTTGGCGCTGGTCGGGCTTAAGATTTCCTGCGGCACACCATTGGCATCATGGCTGCGGGCAAAGCGGGTTTGATCACGCTTGACCCAGGCCGGGGCATAGCTCGACATGCTGTTCTTCCAGCTGCCAAACCATAACAACACCAGACGCATATGATGCTGGCGGGCATCGGCAAGCAGAAAATCCACTGATGAAAAATCGAATTTGCCTTCCTGCGGTTCAATCAATTCCCACGATACCGGAGCAATGACGGTGTTGAACCCCATCCCGGCAAGCTTATTCCAATATTGTCCCAGGAAGCGGCGGTCTGATGCGGTGGAGTTTTCCAGCTCGCCACCCAAAATCAAAAAGGGCGCACCATCGACGACAAGCTGATGGCTGCCGTGATTTTGCACCAGCCGTGGCTGAGCAGAATCCGGAGCCACCGGCCCGCCCTGCGCAAAAGTGGCGCTGGAGAAGAAAACGGTAGCCATCAGGATGAAAGGAAAACGAAAAAGCGCAAACCCGTTCGGCATCGGATCCCCTTGCCTTCTTTTGCAAACCGTTTGGAACGGCCCATAAAAACCATATACCACTTTTACGGGTACGGCAGTATCCGGCGCTGCCATTTAAACAGCGCCGGATCTTTTGATCAGAACGTACCGTGAATGCCGAACATGATGATGGTGCCCGACTTGTAGATGGAATAGGGCGCGCTTTCATATTCGAAATAGCTGCGCTGCTTTTCACCTAAGACATTTTGAGCACTGAAGGTGAATTCCGGATCGCTCATAATCTCGCGGCCGACAAGCTTGGAGAGTTTGTAGCTGGCCGATAAATCCATCTGGCCATAATCATCCGAATAAATCCGCGCCGCCGTCACGCTGTTCTGATTATTGCTCGACTGGGCCGAACCCGCTGTAAAGGCATAGGACAGCCGCACCATGAAGCCATCACTTTCGTAATAGCCGGTGACGTTATAGGCGTAAGGCGGAATATCGGTCGCAACCGCAGGCGCGGCCCCGGTGCTTTTCTGATCGAGGAAGGTGATGTTGGCCGAATAGCCGAAACCTTTCAGCCCATAAGGTTCAAGCAGGAAATCGAGCGGCTGAACCCAGGTCAGCTCCAGCCCCTTGATGGTCATCAGCCCTTGCGCATTGACCTGCTGGGATACCGTAATCATCGTGTTGTCGTTCCAGCCACCACGATTGGTGATGGCCGATTGCTGCGTCGTGGTCAGCAGATCATATGTAATGCCATACTGCTCAAGATAGGTGATCGGCTTGGTTGATGAGCCGGTGACCGTGAAGCCTTCCATCTGCTTTTCGAACACCATGGCGCCGATATAACCTTCACCACCGGTATAATATTCGGCACCGATATCGAAGTTATCCGAGAAATAGGGCTTCAGATTCGGATTGCCGATACTGGCATCCGCCGCCGACGGATCACTGAAAGTCAGCCCCGGTAGCATCGAGCTGGGATTGGGCCGGGTCATGGAGCGCGATGCCGCCACGCGCACAATCAGGCTGTCAAACACTTCATAAGACGCGTTGACGGATGGCAGAATGGCCTGATAGGCCGTATTGGTCATCGCCATATAATAGGTGTTGGGCAGATAGGAGCCGTCGGACAGAGAGGAGTTCTCTGCATTGGTGATGGTCACCGGCCCGGAAATCGCCTGATCGGTTTCTATCCAGCGAATACCGGCATTATAGCGCAGGCTGTGATCGTTGATATAAGCGTTACCATTGACTTCGAGGAAGAACCCCTTGGTCTTTTCCTGCACAGAGCCTGAGCTGGCGCCGGTGCTGGAGGACGTGACGAAGGAAGCCTGTTTTTCGTAATAGCTGTAATTGGTAGCGGCTTTCAGCTTTTTGATATTGATCGTCGGTGCACTGTTACCGTGGAAGTCAATGTAATCCGAAACGCTTGACGCGGTGACGGAAGAGCCCTGCAGGCTCGATTGCGTATAGTAGGACGGATAATAGGACGAATAGGTCGAGACATTGTCCAGCCCGGTGCAGCTTGGCTGCGTGTTGGGCGATGCCGCCCAACTTGAGGAATTTCCACCGCAAACCGATTGCTGGTAATAGTTGGTCGCTTCCAACGCCTCGATCGAGCGCAGCGTATCATCGTAATCGCCACCGACCTTCACACTAAACTCGTCACCGCCATAGGTGAACGAGCCGTGCAGGCCCTTGGTCGCGGTATAGCGTTTTTCCTGTTGGATATACGCCCGCCCGATCTGAAAACCGGATGCACTACCCTCGGCCGCAGACGAATTATTCGACCACTGCCACAGGCTGGCGTTGTTCAGACTGATATTATTGGTGAAGGTCGGAATCCCGCCCGTGTTGGTATAATTCACCGTCAACCCGGCACTGGGATTGGTGACAAACATGAAGTCCGGCAGGTCCCGGAAGAAGTGGCTGCGGGTATAATTAGCATTGAAATCGAAATGCAGTTTGTCGGTAATCTGCCACGACATGCCTGGGTTAAGGCCTATAAAATCCTGCTTCTCGTGATATTCGGCTGCTTCCAGCATGTACTGAGCATTGGTGAAGGTGGCACTGGTCACCACACCATTAGTATCCGTCTCCATATTCTCGGTAATCAGTTTGCAGTTACGGCCGCATAACCCAAGATAATTGGCATCATAGGCATTAATCACCCGGCCATACTGGACATCGGCATAGAACTGCAAATTATCGTTGGGACGATATTCAAGGCTGGTCACCGCATTAAAGCGTGTGCGGTTACCCTCCTCCTGCATGGTACGGCCAATCCGCGGGATGAGCGCATTGCTATACTCGGCCGTCGTTACATCGGGATTGTGTGATTGTATCCAGGCGGCATTAATGGTTTCACCCGCGGTCAGCCCCGCCGCCGTGGTCGGCACGGTGCTCGGCAGGCTAATACCTTTACCCCCGATGGTATTGCAGGTTTCACCGGTGGCGCACTGCGCTGTGGACAAGGACGTTGTGGTGTAGCCGACGGTTTCGTACCCCGTCGTTTTGAAATTATTGCTGACGGTCGAAACGCCGACCAGCAGACCCCATTTGCCCCAGGTGTCGCTGGCGACCAGCGTACCATGCGGGCTGTAGGAACCGCCATTCTGATTATAACTGCCCTGTAGGTTATAGGTCAGTTGCGGACCGGGATGGTCGAAGGGGCGCGCACTGCGCATATTGACCACGCCAGCGATACCGCCTTCTTCCTGATCGGCACGCGGGGTTTTCTCGACCGAAAGCTGGCTGAACAGCTCGGTCGGAAACATGTTGAGGTCAACTTCACGGTTCTGGTTCTGCGATCCCTTGGCGCCGGAGGATGCTATCGCAACCGGAGCCCCGTTGAGCAGTACTTTGGTGAAGCTGGAACCAAGACCGCGGATCGAGATCGCTACGCCCTCGCCATCAACATCACGGTTGATATGAACACCGGGAATGCGATTGAAGGATTCTGCAATATTGGTGTCGGGAAATTTGCCGATATCTTCCGAGAATATCGACTCCGAGAAACTTACCGAGTCTTTTTTGGCATTGGTCGCGCTGGTCAGGCTGGCGCGGTAGCCGGTCACCGTGACGACTTCCATAGTATCGTCCTGGGCAAAGCCTGCGGTCGACAACATAGTCATCGTCGCGGCACTGGCCAGCAGCGCAGCAGCCAGACATCCTTTGCGACCGATGCCGAGGGTGCGGTTCCTTATGTACATTCCTATCTCCCTGTTTTTTATTTTTATGATTATGCGCCATCATTGGTAGCGCTCCCTTATATCTGGGAGCGCTACCATCCGCCCGTTTGTGACGCCGGGTCAAGCACACTTATGAGAGAAATATCTCAGATGCGCGGCTTTGCTGTTTACGGTGCCCCAAAAAGCACACGGTAAGCGCAGGCCAATGCCGCACACGGACGGTGTTTCAACCCTTGGGGGAAGTTACAGATTCCCGCAGGATTAAACTGTGGGGGATCAGGATGTTTTCCTGAACAATCCGCCCGCCGGAACGCGTGGTGCTGATATCCCGGATCAGAACGTCGATTGCTTTGGCACCAATTTCAGAAATCGGTTGCCGGATGGTGGTAAGTTCCGGCCACACCGAACCGGCGATGGTGTCGTCGAAGCCGACCACAGACAAATCGGCAGGAACATTCAAGCCACGGCGATGGGCAATTGACAGCACCGCCGAAGCCATATCGTCATTGCCGGCGAAAATCGCCGTCGGCCTGGCATCCAGCGATAACAGTGCGTCCCCCGTCTCAAGACCAGAGCGATAGCTGTTATAGCCCTGGGCCACCAGATCCGCGCCAATTTCCACTTTGGCATCGCGCAGGGCACTGCGAAAACCCAGATAGCGCTGCTTACTCGACGTGTGGCCGGGATGGCCCTTGATAAAGCCGATACGACGGTGACCAACCTCCAGCAAATATTTGGCCATTTCGTATGCGGCGGCGAAATCGTCAATACCAACACAGCTGACATCGCTGCGGAACCGCCCGGTGGCAACGCCGACAATGGCAATACCGGATTTTGTCAGGCTCTGGATCAGCTCGGTGGACTGGCTCAGCGGAGCGGTCAGCAACATGCCATTGATACCACCGGCGACCATGCTCTGGATTGCTTTGCGGGCGGCCGTCGTATTGCCTACTTCACATTTGTCGACCACCAGCTGGGCACCATGGCGGCTGCTGCTTTCCAGCGCGCCAATCAGCAGTTCGCTGAAATAGGCCACCGACGGATTATTATAGAGCAGGCCAATCCGCGCCTCGGTCTGGCTGGCCAGGCTGCGGGCCGCTTTGTTCGGGGTATAGCGCAGCGCTTTGATCGCTTTATTGACCAGCTCGCGCGTTTCGGGGCTCACCGAAGCTTCGTCGTTGACCACACGCGAAACCGTCGTCTTCGACACCCCCGCAGATTTGGCGACATCATAAATGGTTGCCGCAGACTTGGGTTGGGTCTTCTGCTTCTTCGATTTGCCGAGCATTCAAAAATCCGTCTGCGAAAAATTATCCCACGGCCGAGGCATGACGCTCATGCAGCACGGGTGGTGATGAAAGCGCTACCATCATCGGCCAACACGCCATTTCTGACAAGACAGAGTTTTGGGTATTTGCCGCCCACAAAAAAATGCACCAGGGATAGCCCTGGTGCATCTTACGATTTTATCCATCCCGATAAAGCAAACCAGCTTTATCGATCACAGATTACTGGGCCGCCGGGGCCGTCGTCTTGCGGGTAGCATAGACAGTCCAGCTGCGGGCGGCGATTTCCAGAACCTGATCGCCCTTGACCTTGCCCAGCGTGTCGGCAGCGGTCGGCTTACCCTGCAGCGCTTCGGCAACGCCCTTCACCAGATAGGCCTCGTTGACGCGCGGACCGCCCTTGGCAATGGCGCGGTCGGCAACACGTTCGGCATCATCGAACTTGCTGTAGCTGAGGTAACCGGCCGCAACCGAGATATTCGGATCAGCCTTGGGCGACTTTTCCGCCGCCTTATCAGCCGGTGTCAGGGTCGGCAGGTCAACAGAAACGGCCTTTTTGGCTTTGGCCAACGTAGCCTTTGCCTTGGCAGACGTTACAGCGCCATTCTTGATCCCTGCTTCCAGCGCAGTGACCGCATCATTCGGCAGGTTCTGGCTGAGGGCCAGATCGGCAGCATCCTGATAGTCGACTTCCTTGGAATCGGCGTTGACCACAACGCGCAGCTTGTAGAGGTACAGCGCCGCGGTGGCCAAATTCTTGTTCTTGGCGCCCTTGGTACCGATCATACCGGTCTGCAGGTCGATATACTGACCCCAGTCTTCGGTCGAATTATAAAGGCTGGCGAGGATGGCACCAGTTTCAATAACACCGGCGGTGTCCTTGAGCTGGCTCTGATTGACCTGCAACAGCTTGTATTCCGAACGGATCGGCGTCTTGCCAACAGCCTTGGCCGCGTCAAGGGCCTTGAGCTCATACTCTTTCGAGGTCTTGTAGTCGTTGACCTGATAATAGGCATAAGCCAGGTTGTGGGCGACACCTTCGCTCAACTTTGCGTCGGCCGGCAGATGCGCCTTGGCGAACTCAATGACTTTGGCCGGTTCCAGAGTTTCCGAAACGATCGACATTGCCAGCCCTAAGGCTTCCTGATGATTCTGTTCGGGAACGTCCTTGGCATCAACAGCCTTCACGATAGCATCGGCAGCCGACTTCTTGTCACCTGAATTGTAGTACGCCAGCGCCATATAGTAATGCGTAACCCAGGTTTCATAATCCGTCGCACCGGTCAGCGCTTCGGCACCCTTCAACGCGGTCAGGGCGGCGGCCCAATCCTTCACCTGCAACGCCTTGTTGGCTTCCTGCAACGGCTTCGAGAAAGCCCGGCTGATCTTGGGGCCTTCAGCCTTGTCCTTATCCTTTTCCGCGGCAAAGGTCGGGGTATGCCCAACGAAGGCGGCCATGGTGAAAGCAGACAAACTTGCCAACGCCACTGCGCGCAAGAATTTCATTCCCATATCGATCCTCATCTAAATCTGGCTATTTTGGAGTTTCTTTTTGAGTTTCCGACGCACACGAGGCTGTGCCTCTGGCGGCGCGCATCCTGATAGATTTGCCCAGTCTAATGCAAACATTCTTCGTGCTGAACCTGCATTTCATCCTTAAGCAGAGGGGGGCCGGGCCTTTTTGCCGCAAAAAATCGCCAAGCACGGCGAAATTGTGTCAAAAAAATGTCACGCATTGCGGATGCCGGGCCAAGAAAAGAGGGGTGGCAAAGCCACCCCTGCTGTCACGCACCCGGCGGGCAGCGACCGCTTAGTCGCCGACCTTCAGATCGATATGGCCTTCTTTGCGCAGCGCGCCGCGATAGCTTTTGAGATGCACCCGACCGGATCCCATGGTTTCAAGATGGGGGTCAACCGCGATGCCACCAAAATTGATATCCCCCGAACCCATGATCTCGACATGCAGCGGATCGGCAACGCCATCGGCGATGTTCGCAGAGCCCGAGCCCGAGATCTCGATATGGACAGGCCCGTGCACCGACGCCGAGCGGAAGTCGCCCGACCCCGCGATCTCGACATGGAGCTGAGTGGCAATTTCCGCCACCGTGACCGCCCCAGATCCTGCGATTTCGGCATGCACCGCCCCCGCATTGGCGGTGCGGATCTGGCCACTACCTGCAATTTCGGCATGCAGACTGCCTGCAACCGTACCCGCCTGAATCTTTCCGCCACCTGCGGTCTGAAGCTCTGCGCTGGCAACATTTCCCAGCCGGGCATCCCCGCTGCCGGAAATACCCAGATTTACCGGGCCATAGGTGTCACCAATATTGGCCGAACCATGGAAATCATCGACCCGCACCGCCATGCCACGTGGCACAGTCAGATGCACATTGAGTTTCTTGCTGTCGGCGCGGTTTGAACGAAAGTTGAACCAGTTGCGCCAGTCCCAAACCTGATTTGAGGGCGCATCCTTGATCTTCAGCACACCGCCTTGTGTTGTGACCACAAGGCGATCGACCATCCATTTCACGCCACTGATATCGAGCTGCACCGGCCCGCCATCCGACACGCCGATCACCAGATTGCCCTGAAGATCGTCGATTTGCAGCGACCTCACCGCGAAGCTTTTATGCGGCTCCGTCACCCAGTCGTTGCTGTCTGCGCAGGCCGGCAATGCCGATAAAGCCAGCCCGGCGCCACATAAAACCAGAAATCCCACCCGATTGCGCATTGATCCTCCACGATTCCCATCTACGCACCTAATCAATAGGCGCCTTGTCGTGTGCGCATAGCCCTAAAAATTGCAACCAGCCAATGCGTCACCGGAGCACGAACAAAATAGAAACAACGGCACCGGTTTCACCTGGCCCGCAGGCCTTAGGACAGAAGCCGGTATCCACCGCTCTCCGTTATAAGGATGCGGGCTTCGCCCGGATTGGTTTCAATTTTTTGCCGTAGCCGATAAATATGGGTTTCCAGCGTATGGGTGGTGACCGAGGGGTTATAACCCCACACCTCGTGCAGCAGGGTTTCGCGCGGCACGGTTCCGCCATTGCGATAGAGAAACTTGAGAATATTGGTTTCTTTCTCGGTCAGGCGGATTTTGCGTTCTTTGGCATCGAGCAGCATCTTGGCGCTGGGCCGGAAGGTATAGGGGCCAATGCGGTAAGCCGCTTCTTCGCTGCGGTCGCGGTTGCGCAAATGGGCCCCGATGCGGGCCATCAGAATATTAAAGCGGAACGGTTTGGTGATGTAATCGTCGGCCCCGGCTTCCAGCCCGGCGATTTCTTCGCTGTCACTGTCGGCACCGGTGAGCAAAAAGATCGGATTGGCGACCCCTTTTTCCCGCATATATTTACATAACGAGCGGCCATCGCCATCGGGCAGACCAACATCGAATATGTAAAAATCAAAGGCGGACTCTTCAGCGAGGCGCCGAGCCTCGGCACAATTCGGGGCCGTTAGAGCCGTAACCCCTTCCTGGGCGAACTGCTCAGCCAGCGTGGCAGAGAGCATGGTGTCGTCGTCGACAAGAAGAACGCGTTTGGCTCCGGCGAGGGACGGATGAGACATGGACGACCTTTGGTAATAGTGAATCTACACAAACCAGATACGAGTCTAGCCGCTTTTGCGGCGTTGGTGTATTGGGAAGCGTATGCAAAATCCATCTTCTGCACGGCCCAAACGCCCCCCACCCGCGCGCCAGTCCGTCGACAACCCAAACACCGACGCCAGCTTAGTACGCGTGGCGCACGCCGTCGACGCACTTAAAATGGGTCAACCGGTACGTTTGTCCGGGCGCAGCCCAGGCGTCGGCGAATGGACACTGCTTGCGGTAGAGAGTTTAAGTGAATCAAGGCGATCCCGGATAAAAGGCGCGAAGCTGGTGCTGCCCCATGCCCGGGCCAGAACGCTGCACATACCACTTTATACACCCGAAGTGGTGGCACTGGCCGCGGACAAACTCGATCCCGCCACGCTGAACGCCTTAAGCGATCCGACCCACGACCTCGACAATCCGCTGAAAGGCCCGTTTTCGCCACTGCGTCAGAAGCTACCCCCGGCCTTTGCCGCGGCGGTACAGCTGACCAAGCTGGCCGGGCTGTTGCCCGCGGCGTTGTTGTTCAAAAGCAAGACACGAGCGGTCAAATTAAGTCCTGCCGAGATTTTCGCCTACGAAACCGAGGCGGCGGCAGACCTGAAGCTGACGGTGCGGGCGGCGGTTCCGTTAGAAGGGGCCGAAATCGCTGAAATGGTGGCTTTCCGCGCCGGGGATGGCGGACCGGACCATTTCGCCATCATTGTCGGCCACCCCTCGTCTACCGCCCCGGTGCTGACCCGGCTGCATTCGGAATGCTTCACCGGCGACCTGCTCGGCTCGCTAAAATGTGATTGCGGCCAGCAGCTGCGCGGTGCCATCGCCCGGCTCAATCAGGAAGGCAGCGGCGTGCTGCTTTATCTGGCGCAGGAAGGCCGTGGCATCGGCCTTTTGAACAAGTTGCGGGCCTATCATCTGCAGGATCAGGGTTTTGACACCGTGGAGGCCAATGAACGGCTCGGCTTTAAAGTGGACGAACGCCAGTATCTGGTCGCTGCCCGTATGCTCGCCCTTCTGGGCTTTCAGCAGATTCGCCTGCTGACCAACAATCCGGCCAAGGTGGAAGGCCTGACCAAGGCCGGAATGAAGGTGATCGAACGCGTCCCCCACGCCTTTGCCAGCAATCCGCACAATATCGATTACTTACGCGTTAAAGCGCAGAAAACCGGCCATTTGCTGCCAAAACTCTAGGGGCAGGCCCCTAGACTGGTGGCTTGTCATAGTCGCGCGGGCCGAAAATGGCGCTGCCCACCCGGACATAACTGGCCCCGAAGGCGATGGCGGTCTCGTAATCGCTGCTCATGCCCATGCTGAGATCGGCCAGCCCATTATCGGCTGCCAGTTTTTGCAAAAAAGCAAAATGCGGGGCCGGGGCTTCATTGACCGGCGGAATACACATCAGCCCCTTGAGCTGATCGCCAAAGGCAGCCTTTGCCCCAGAGATGAAAGCCGAAGCATCGGCAGGCAGAATACCAGCCTTTTGCGGCTCGGCCCCGGTGTTGACCTGCACGAACAGACTGGGGCGGCGCTCGGTTTTGGCAAATTCTGCCACCAGCGCGGCCAGCAGCTTGGGCCGGTCAAGGCTGTGGATCGCGTCGAACAGCCCAATAGCTTCCGGCACCTTATTGCTCTGCAGCGGGCCGATCAGATGCAGCACGATGTCGGGATATTCGGCCTTCAGCGCGGGCCATTTGCTCAGCGCTTCCTGAACCCGGTTTTCGCCAAAATGGCGCTGACCGGCTTGCAGCAGAGGGCGGATCGCCTCGACGGGGTGAAACTTACTGACGGCGATTAATGTGGTGGCGGCGGCAGGCTTAACGGCCCGCTTGCGGGCCGTAGCAATTCGCGCCAAAACAGTATCGCGATTTTCAACTGCGGGATTCATAAGACGAGCGATAGCTTGCAAAGACGCCGTTTGGCAAGAGTGGCGCAAAGCATCCGTCAGGACCGGCGCCATCCGTTGCCGCCACTGGTGCTGTTCAGCGACGAAGAACGCATGCCCAACCCGCTTGCGGCAATGCGGGCGCTGCCGGCGGGTTCCTCGATTCTGGTCCGGGCACGCAAACCGAAGCATCGCTGTGAACTGGCCCGGGCCGCCAAAGGCCTGGCCACTAAGCTTGATATCGCCGTTATCGTGGCCGATGACCCGGCCATGGCCCGCCGCCTGGGGCTGGCGTTGCATGTCCCCGAAAAACACTTTTACCAGCTGGCCCACTGGCGGGCGACCACGGCACTGCCGGTGACGGCTTCGGCCCACTCGCTGGGGGCGGCCTGCCGCGCGCTGACGCTGGGGGCGCGGGCGGTTTTTCTGTCGCCGGTGTTTCCCACCGCCAGCCACCCGTATGGCCCGCACCTTGGCGCCGTGCGCGCCCGACTGATGGCGCGCCAGATCCCCGGCCCGGTCTATGCCTTAGGCGGTGTCACGGGTGAAAAAGCCTCGCTTTTGAGCGGCTTTGCCGGGCTGGCCGCCATCGGCGGCCTGATCCCATAAGGGATTAACGCGTTAGTTTGTCGCCCCGGCAGTATCAAAGTGCAGGTGCAGGAACAGCGCATCAAGCTCCATCTTGCCCGCGCCATTATAAAACACGCCACTTTGACGGCTGTAATCCAGCTGCTGCCAGCCCACACTGGCCAGCCAGTTATTGTTGAAGCGATAGCCCAGCGCCGTCTCATACCCCTTCAGGCCCAAGGTCGACGCATCCCCCCCGCCATCAGCAGCGCCGTTGCCATATTCGACGCCAAACGACCACGCCCCGCGTTCCAGCTTACCCGACAGATGAGCCGAGCGGGTGTCACCCGCAGACAAAACATTTTGAATATCAAAGGCATAGCTGTTGCTGCGCCGGTAGGCCCCACCCAGCGACAGCGTGGTGGCATCATCCAGCGGATAGGCAATCTGGCCACCAAGGGACCAGTCGGTCAGCCCTTCATGGCCGACGGTCTTGGTTTTGCTGTCGGCATGGGCAAAGGCCGCCCCACCCGACAGCGACACCGTGAAGGGGCCGAAATCATCGTCATACCGAACAGCGGTTTCCCAGAAATTTTCCTGCCGTCCCGTCTGCCGCGGGGCCGTATCGGCGAAGGGCAGGACATATTTGGCCGCCGACGGGGTGTAGGAAACACCGATCTGCACCCCGAACAGTTTCGGCGTCAAATAGGAAAACTTGGCATAGTTGAGCGAGGATTCCACCGCGCTGTTCAGCGAAAACAGCCTGTTCACCGCCCCGCCATCGGGGTTACGGAAAAACGTGGCGTTGGGGTTATCAAGATCGGCTTCGGTATCCACCGTCGGCCCGGTTACCGCCAGAGTATAGGCGACGCCGTCATTCATGCCGACCTCAAGACTACCCAGCCCGGTCTGAACCTGGCCATAGACCTTCTGCACCAGATCGCCGCCGTAATTATCGCTGTCCAGGCGGTCGTGATACAGTTCGAAGGCGGTTTTGAGCGATAAGATCATGCCGCCATCGGTGTCGCGTTCAAGATCGGCCAGCAGCGTCGCCGAAGCCGCGGGCTGGGTTTGGCTCAGGCCATGGCCATCGGGCTGAAAAGCGCTGGATAATGTTCCTTGCGCCGTCCCGCCAAGGGTCAAGGCAAGACCACCCGCTTCTGTTTGATAGGAAGAAATTTCCGGCAATACTGGCGCCGCCAAAGAGGGGCTGAACACAAGCGCGACAATCAGTGTCGCACCGGCATAAATTTTTTCGACATCAGAAGCTTTGGTCACGGGCTCACCTAAGTCTTTGGCCAATTTCATACGCAGAATATCGCCGGATAAAGACTTAAACCTTTATCATGAAACCGCGCAGCACGGTTGTTCCGCCGTTTTAGACGCGCAAGATGCGTTGCGCCGACCGGCCCGGACCATTATAAGCCATGAAGCGCGTAAATTTCCTGCCTAGGTTTCTTGGGGTACGCGAACTATTAAAAAGTCAGCCCCCCTATTGTGAAGGGATAAATTGCCCGATGCGAATGTTACCCGTTTTGGCGTGCTGCCTGCTCCTGGCGGCGTGCGGCCCCTCTCAGGTCGAACTCATGCAGGAAACCGAAGGCGGCACCACCGCCATTGCCAGTGAAGATGGTCAGCGCACCCTGGGTGTGAATTCCTATCTGTGGCATGCAAGCCTGGATACCCTGTCGTTCATGCCGCTACAGTCGGCCGACCCGTTTGGCGGCGTCATCATCACCGACTGGTATGCGGCACCTCAGGCGCAGGATGAGCGCATGAAGGTTACGGTCTATATTCTGGACCGCAAACTGCGCGCCGATGGTCTTAAAGTGGCCGTGTTCCGTCAGACCCGCCAAAACGGCACTTGGGTCGACGCCACCGTGGCCGCCGATACCGCGAACAAGCTGACCGACGCCATTCTGACGCGGGCCCGCGAGTTGCGTCTGGCGACCGTGCCGCCGAAGAACTAAGCGGCACCCGCCCACCAACCACCTGATTCTTCATGACTTTCTCTGACCGGACACTAAACCTCCGGTCAGGGCTAGATCCAGAGAGCCAGACGGTGGCCCATAAGACACTTGCCTTTTTACGGCGAGGGTGGAAATGCGCGCATAAATGCCGCAAAACACCACCCTCGCTTTTTGATTCTGAAGGTTCAGCAACATGGCGCGTTATAACCCCAAGGAAACGGAACAGAACTGGCAGGCTGCCTGGGACGAGAAGCAGGTCTTCAAGACCGCGACCGACCCGACGCGGCCCAAATATTATGTGCTGGAGATGTTCCCCTACCCGTCGGGCAACATTCACATCGGCCATGTCCGTAACTACACTTTGGGTGACTGCCTGGCCCGCTTCAAGCGCGCGCAGGGCTTCAACGTGCTGCACCCGATGGGCTGGGACGCGTTCGGTCTGCCGGCAGAAAACGCCGCCCGCGACAAGCAGGTCGCGCCGGGGGCCTGGACCCACGCCAACATCGCCACCATGCGCGGCCAGCTCAAGTCCATCGGCCTGTCGCTCGACTGGGACCGTGAGGTTGCCACCTGCGAGCCGAATTATTTCCGCCATCAGCAGCGCATGTTCGTCGAGCTGTTCAAGAAGGGCCTGGCCTATCGCCGCGAAGCCGATGTGAACTGGGACCCGGTCGATCAGACCGTGCTGGCCAATGAACAGGTGATCGACGGCCGCGGCTGGCGCTCGGGTGCACTGGTCGAACGCAAGAAGCTGTCGCAGTGGTTCTTCAAGATCACCGCATTCTCGGAGGAGCTGCTCACCGCGCTCGAAAAGCTCGATCGCTGGCCCGACAAAGTCCGCCTGATGCAGAAAAACTGGATCGGCCGCTCGGAAGGCATGAAGGTCACCTTTGACCTGACCAACGGCGAAACGCTGGAAATTTTCACCACCCGGCCGGATACCTTCTTTGGTGCGTCGTTCGTGGCGATCTCGCCCGACCATCCGCTGGCGCTCGAGCTGGCGAAAAAAGATACCAAACTGGAGGCCTTCGCCGCTGAGTGCCGCCGTACCGGCACCGCCGAAGCCGAAATCGAAAAGGCCGAGAAGCTGGGTTATGACACCGGCCTGAAGGCGGTGCATCCGTTCGACAAGACCAAGACCCTGCCGGTCATGGTCGCCAATTTCGTGCTGATGGGTTATGGCACCGGCGCCATCTTTGGCTGCCCGGCGCATGACCAGCGCGACTTTGACTTTGCCACCAAATATCAGCTGCCGATCACCCCGGTGGTGATCCCCGAAGGGGCCGATCCGAAGAATTTCCCGCTGACCGAGGCCTATGCCGGCCCCGGCAAGTTGGCCAATTCCGAATTTCTTGACGGCCTGACCGTGGAAGACGCCAAGGCCGAGGTTGCCCGGCGTCTGGAAGCCGATGGCCGTGGCAGCCGTACGGTCAATTACCGCCTGCGCGACTGGCTGATTTCCCGCCAGCGCGCCTGGGGCTGCCCGATCCCGATGATCCATTGCCCGTCCTGCGGCGTGGTGCAGGTGCCGGTCAGCGATCTGCCGGTGCAGCCGCCCGCCGATCTCGACTTCAACGTCAAGGGCAACCCGCTGGCCGCCCATCCGACCTGGAAACATGTCAAATGCCCGTGCTGCGGCGCGGATGCTGTGCGCGAGACCGATACGCTCGACACCTTTGTCGATTCATCCTGGTATTTTGTGCGCTTTACCGACCCGCATTGTGCCGATCCGGTGAACGCAGAAGCCGCGAAATACTGGCTGCCGGTCGATCAGTATATCGGCGGCATCGAGCACGCCATTTTGCATTTGCTCTATTCGCGCTTCTTTGTGCGGGCGATGCAGAGCGCGGGCTATGTCCATATCGACGAGCCGTTTGCCGGCCTGTTCACCCAGGGCATGGTCTGCCACGAAACCTATAAAGACCCCGATGGTGGCTGGCTGGCCCCCACCGATGTCGAGAAAAAGGGCGGCAAGACCGTTATCAAAGGCACCGACACGCCGGTTACCGTCGGCCCGTCGGAAAAAATGTCGAAATCCAAGAAAAACGTGGTCGCACCCGAGACCATCATCGACATTTATGGTGCTGATACCATCCGCTGGTTCATGCTGTCGGATTCCCCGCCGGAACGCGATGTCGAATGGACCGAGGAAGGCGCCGAAGGCTGCTGGCGTTTTGTCCAGAAGGTCTGGCGTCTGGTTTCGGAAGCCGAAGGTCTCGCCCCGCTGGGCACCCCCCCCGGCACCGATCCGGCCGACCTTGAATTACGCAAAGCGACCCATAAAACCATTGCCGCCGTCTCCGAAGAACTGGCCGCCCTGCGCTTTAACCGCGCCGTGGCCCAGATTTACACCTTCGTGAACGCCCTGGGCACGAAAGCCTCGGGCGCGGCCCGGCGCGAGGCGCTGGAAACCCTGTCCCTGCTGATCAGCCCGATGATGCCCCATCTGGCCGAAAGCTGCTGGCAGAGCCTGGGTCATAGCGATCTGATCTCCACCGCCGCCTGGCCCAAGGCCGATACCAGCCTGACCACCGACGATACGGTGACCATTGCAGTACAGGTGGCGGGCAAACTGCGTGGCACGATTGCGCTGCCTAAGGACGCCCCCAAGGAAGATGCCGAAAAAATGGCGCTGGCCCTTGAAACTGTGGAACGTGCCCTTGGCGGAAAGGCCCCGCGCCGTGTTATCGTGGTGCCGAACCGGATCGTGAACATCGTCCCATGAAGCCAGCCCTCGCCCTCGCCGCCCTACTGATCCTGCCGCTCGCCGGATGCGGATTCCATCCGCTTTATGCCGTGCCGGGTCAGGCGCGGGGGCAGATGCAGGCCGAGCTGCAAGCGGTTTATGTCGAACCGGTGGGTGGCCGTCTGGGCTACGAGCTGCGCGACCAGACGATCAACGTTATCGACGGCACCGCCGATGCCTCTCAGGCCCATTATCGGCTGAGCCTGACGCTGGATCAGAAAAGCGAAGCCATCGGCGTGCAAAGCCAGCAGGTTGGCAGTCAGACCCAGACCGTTACCACCCGCTATAACGATTTGATCACCGTCCAGTACGAGCTGACTGACATCAAAAGCGGTGCGATGCTGACCAGAGGCACCGAAATCGGGCTGGCGTCCTACAACGTGCTGACGTCCCCCTATGCCACGCTGATCTCGCAACAGGATGCCGACAAGCAGGCGACCGATGATATTGCCGACCGCATCCGCATCGGGCTGGCCGCCTTCTTCGCGAAAAAGAAATGAAGCTCAGCACGTCCGAAGCCGGTCGCATCGCGAAAAACCCTCCCAAGGGAATGATCGCGGCGTTGGTTTTCGGCCCCGATGCCGGGCTGGTGCATGAGCGCGTCGAAAGCCTGCTCAAAACCGTCGTACCAGACTTAACCGATCCGTTCCGCGTCGCCGATCTGGATGAAGCCACACTGTCGGCCGATCCGGCCCGCCTGTTCGACGAAGCCGCGGCCCTGTCGATGATGGGTGGGCGGCGTGTGGTGCGGGTGCGTGGCGGTGCCGGCCTGACCAAACTGTTCGAATCGTTTCTGGCAGATCCGCGCGGCGATGCGCTGGTGGTGGTGGAAGCTGGCGATCTGGCCAAATCCGCGCCGATGCGCAAACTGTTCGAGGACGCCAAGAACGCCGCCGCCCTGCCCTGCTATGCCGATAATGCGCGCGATCTGGCCGAGGTGATCCGCGACGCGTTACGCGCCGAGAATCTTAGCATTGATCCGGACGCGCTGACCGAAGCGGGCTTGCGTCTGGGGGCCGACCGCGGCACCACCCGGCGTGAGCTGGAAAAGCTGATCCTGTATGTGCAGGGCCAAAGTCAGGTCACCCTGGCCGATATTCGGGCCGCCATCGGCGACGAAGCCGAAATCCGCATCGAAGAAGCCGTTGATGCGTCAGCCAGTGGCGACCAGCCCCGGCTTGATCTGGCGCTGGAGCGGTTATGGTCGGCGGATATTTCCCCGATTGCCGTGGTGCGTCAGGCTTTGGGCCATTTTCAGCGCCTGCTGCAGGTCAAGGCCGAAGTGGCAGGCGGCGAAACCTTCGACAGTGCCATTCGCAAACTGCGCCCGCCGCTGCATTTTTCACGCGCCGCATCGTTTCGCAGCCAGTTGCAGCGCTGGAACAGCAGCCTGTTGATGGATGCTCTGGAGCAGCTGTTTGAAACCGAGCGGCTGTGTAAAACCACCGCGGTACCCGCGGAAGCCGTCTGTGGACAAAGCCTGCTACAACTGGCGATCATGGCCAGAACACAGCGATAAAACGCGCGCTGGCGCATCAGACGATTTGTAAGGAGAACGCCATGTTGAAGGTTCGCGTCATTCCCTGCCTGGATGTCAAAGGCGGCCGCGTCGTCAAAGGCGTCAACTTCGTCGGTCTTCGCGATGCCGGTGACCCGGTTGAACAAGCCATGCTCTATGACGCGATGGGCGCCGATGAATTATGCTTCCTCGACATCACCGCCTCGAACGAGCAGCGCGGCATCATTCTGGATGTGGTGCGCCGCACCGCCGATGTCTGCTTCATGCCTCTGACGGTGGGCGGTGGCGTGCGCACGGTGGACGATATCCGCGCGCTTCTTCTGGCCGGGGCCGACAAGGTTTCGATCAATACCGAAGCGGTGCGCCGCCCGGAGATCGTGCGCGAAGGGGCCGAGAAATTCGGCAGCCAGTGCATTGTCGCGGCGATTGACGCCAAGCAGGTCGCCCCCGGCAAATTCGAGGTTTTCACCCATGGCGGCCGCAACGCCACCGGGATCGATGCCATCGAACATGCCATCAAGCTGGTAGACTATGGCGCGGGCGAAATTCTGCTGACCTCGATGGATCGTGATGGCACCCGCATCGGCTATGATCTGCCGCTGACCAAAGCCATTGCCAGCCATGTTTCGGTGCCGGTGATTGCCTCGGGCGGGGTGGGCAATCTGCACCATCTGGTCGAAGGCATTCGCGATGGCGGGGCCAATGCCGTGCTGGCCGCATCGATTTTCCATTTCGGCGAGGCCACCATTGCCGATGCCAAAAAGGTGCTGGCCGACGCCGGACTGCCGGTGCGAATGGTTTAGTAGCGGCGTCGGAACAACAGACTGCCGAGCCAGCCGAGTAACCCCGCCATCGCCACGGCACAGACGCCATAGGCAATCGGCAGACGGTGGGCCAGGCGGAACATGCGGCGGTCGAAACCGGTCTGATCGACATAAAGCGGCGTCGACTGATGCCCGATCATCTGCCCCTGGCGGAACAGATAAACCTCGACATCATAACGGCCATGCGGCGCGGCGGCAGGCAGCGGCACATGCACGCGAAATAGTCCTGCACCCAGCCGTTCAACGCCATGACCATCTTCGCCATAAAGCTTGCGGGCTAACATCTGGCGCAGCAGCGCCTGACGAAAGGGCTCGACCGGCTCGTCGGACCGCACTGCGGTGGGGTATTGCTGATTAAGACCCAGATCATAAAGCTGTCGCTCGAGCGCCGGCACGATCTGGGGCAGATCGCGGGTTCCCGCCACATAGTAATATTCCGGCATACCGACCAGACGGGCGCTATCCTGATTAAGCCAGATTCCGGCAAGCCTTGCCTTACGCCGCACCGTGATGTCGCCCATCGGCCCACGCACCACCACGACGATATCCCCCGCAGCGTTTGCTGCGCGGTCACCGGGCCAGCCAGACCGGCTGAGCGCCTGTGTCACCGCACCAAACACCACCAGATCGGTACCGGAATAGGTCGAGGTGATTTCCACCGCATCCTGCGACAGGCCCGCGGCAATCTCGCTGGCCCCCGCCGGGGCGAGGAGCCCCGCACACAAGGCGAGGATCAGCCGCCTCATGGCCGCACCTGCAGCGAATAGAGGTCCTGCGGGGTGACAAACAAATCAAATGCCAGTTTGGCCGCTACCGCCAAAATCAGCAGGGCGAGCAGAAAGCGCAACTGCACCCCGCGCAGCCTGGCCCCGCTCTGCACGCCATATTGCACCCCCGCCACCCCACCCAGAATGAGGATCAGCGCCAGCACAATATCGACACTGTAATTGGTAGCGGCCTGAAAGATCGTCGCCATCGCCGAAACGAACAGAAGCTGAAACATCGAGGTGCCGATGGCGATATTGGTCGGCACTTTCAGAAAATAGATCATCGCCGGGACCAGCAAAAATCCACCGCCCACCCCCAGCACCGCAGACAGCACCCCCACCGCCAGCCCGAGCACGGCCGGTGGCAGCACGCTGATATAGAGATGAGATTCGGTGAACTGGCGCTTGAAGGGCAGCCGCAGAATCCAGGCATGGAGTCCGGGCAGCGGCGGGGCCGCCTTATCGGCGTTACGATGGCGCAACGTCCGCGCCGATTCATTGAGCATCAGGCCGCCCACCGCCCCCAGCAACAGAACATAGCTCAGCGCGATGACGGTCTCGATCTGGCCCAGCCGCTGCAGCCAGCCAAACAGCTGCACGCCGAGCAGCGAGCCCACCGCCCCACCCGCCACCAGCACAGCGCCCAGCTGATAATCGACCGCATTGCGTTTGGCGTTGGTCAGCACGCCGGAAACCGAAACCGCCGTCAGCGGACAGGTTCCGGTCGCCACCGCCACCGCGGGCGGAATGCCATAGAACATCAATGCCGGGGTGAGCAGAAAACCGCCGCCGATGCCGAACATGCCCGACAGAAAGCCGATGGCAAAACCCATGCCCAGTATCGCCAGCCAATGCACAGACATTTCGGCAATGGGCAGAAACAGTTCCATCAGCAAACAACCCTGTGGCCAGGCGGACGCGGCGGTGCGCCGCTTAAAGGCCAAGGGTCGGCGTTTTGGTTTAAATCCGCGTTACTGCCCGGGCTCCGCCGGTGTTTTTTGTCCCCCCGGTCCGGCGGGAGCGTCGATTTGCCCGTGCTGCCAGCGACCGGATTTTTTCAGCGTCTCGACCACTTCGGGGGGGGTGTAGCGTTCGTCATGCTTGGCGAGCAACTGATCGGCAACCATAAGGCCGGTTTCATCAAGATGGCCGGTGGCGACCACCCCTTTGCCCTCGGCAAACAAGGCCGGTGGCAGACCACGATAAAGCACGGCAACGCTGACCACCCCGTCGGTAACGCGGAAGCGAAGCACATCGGCGGACCGGACCAGACTGCCGGGTTCGACCAGCCCGCCCAGACGGAACGTTGTTCCGGGGGCCACCTTATGCGCGACGACCTCGGCCGGGCCGTAATAGTAGGTCACCGATTTTTGTAAGGCGACCGCCACCAGCCCGCCCGCCGCCACCAGCGCGATCAGCAGAACCAGTAAAAAGATCAGCGAACGGCGGCGACGCGGCGTCATCGGCAAATGGACCACCTCAGTGGTGATGATGGGTGTGCAGGATCTGATCTTTCAGACCGGTATCATACTGAAGCCCGGCCACGGTCAGTGTGATACGCAGCGGCCACTCGGCGCGGGCCAGCTCTTTGCGGGTCAGGGCATTCCACACCGCTTCGTTGTTAAGCCCGGAGGCATCTTTTGCCGCCACCACCGCATCACCAAGATGGAAATGGTCGCCATGCAGATCGGGAAAGCTCACCACGCTGATCTCGCCATTGTCATGCGGCTCGGCAGCCTCGGGGATGGCGGCCAGAGCCTGCAACAGGGTCAGGGTGCGCAACTGCAACGGGTTGAGTTTGATGGGGTTCTGTTTCGGGGGCATCCGTTTTCGCGCTGCCACAGCGGCGCGCCTCTTTTAAAAATTTCACCGGGCAGATTTGCCATGTTCCGGCGTCGGGGTCGAGCCTGCCTTTTTAAAAGCCTGCCTTTTTAAAAGAAGGTTTCAGCCCCGGGCCGCCTCGCGCGCGATGGTGCCACGGCGGTGCAACAGCGAGGCCTCATCCGCCCCCAGCAGCAGGCGCGACAGCTCCATCGCGACGGAAAACTGGCGTTCGACCTGGGCGCGGTCGGCCCATTCGGGTTCGCGCAACTCGTTCAACATGGCGTCGTTGTAGAAACACAGCATATCGATGGTCGAGTTGCTGGCTTCCTCATATTTGACGATAAACGAGGCGGGTGCGGCCAGATACCGGCAACCCGACAGGAGTTTGGCGTAGCGGCAAGCCTGAGCGACGACTTTATCGTCAACCATCTTAGCCAGATGCGGCACCAATGTTCTGGCCCCGACCGAGCTGCTTTTGAGCGGAATGGCCGCCGCAATTTCCCGCGAAGCCCGCTCCATATAACCTTCCATAATGGCACTGATGGTTGAACGGTTGGATAAAAGCCGTTTGCCCCAGGCACCATCACGCAGAATATCGACCTCTTTGGTGATCGCCCCCGACAGCAGGGTAAATTCGGTCAGATTGTCGATCATGCGGTCAGGTTCAAAATTCTGCGGCTGCATGCCCTGAATGACGGACAGCGCGTCTTCCATCCGCCCGAACAAAATCTCGCCCGCCAGCCCGATATCGGTGGCCGAGATAACGGTATCCTTGCGCTTGAGCGAGACATAGCTAACCAGACGCATCACCTGCCACGGCTTCTCGAGCCGCCCCATCACCACCACCGGCAGATAGGGCACCAGATCGGGCATGGTATCGAGCGCCCGGTTATGGATCGCCTTGAAGGCCTGCATTTTCTCGTCGCCCGGGACCGGAGAATGCTTCGGAAACAATGTCTTAACATCCTGCACGATCGAGCCACCCATCAGGAGAGTGGCAATCTCGCGGGCATCGGCCACCAGCCCGGCATCGGCAAACGGCGCCTGCGCGGATTCGGCCCCGTCCAAAGCGTCGGCCAGCGTCTGACCGGCCAGCCGCCAGAAATCGGCAGTCAGCGCCTCGCACCCCAGACGGTCTTCGTTGGCGGCAGAGGCCTTAAAAGCAGTGACAAATTCACGCAACGCCTGTGGCATCAGACGGCGTTCCAGCCAGTGCCATGTCGGCTGGATCACCGCCCGCGCAATACAGCCCCGGCGCTTAACCAGACGTGGCGTGCTGAAAAGAAGATCTTCAAACGGCAGACAGAAAGACCGGATCGGCGATGGCACGCGATCATGTTCATCATGCTGGCGCAGGGCAGGACGTAAATAATCCAGAATGATTTCGTGCGGCAGGTTGCCGTCGCTCAAGCGGTCAATCTCGACCATCCGGGCAAGGCGCAGGGCCGACTGCCCGGGCAGCACACCCAGGAAGGACCGTAACGCCAGCAATTTCTGTTCGGACAGCATCGAGATTCCGTAAAAGCCGTAAAGCAGGAGAATAAACTGAATACTGCTAAAATTTAGCGGATTTTTCCGCGACAGGAAGCACCTTTTATTTTGCGGCGGCCGGTAATGTTAACCGCGCGGCCAAACCATGCCAGGCACTCTCGTCAAAGCTGAGGCTACCATTATAGAGTTTAGCGATATCGCGCACGATCGATAAGCCTAATCCCGAACCGGGCACGGTTTCATCCAGCCTTTCACCACGGGCCAGAACCCGCTGACGATCCGCCGGGGCCAGCCCCGGTCCGTCATCTTCAACCATCAGCGTAAAATTTGGCCCGTCGAGAACGATATGAACCCGAACCTGAGTACGGGCCCATTTGCAGGCATTATCCATCAGATTGCCGGTCATTTCCTCCAGATCCTGCCGTTCACCACGGAAGGTCAGCCCGGGCGGACAATCCCAGCCGATATCGATGTGGCGGTCAGCATGAATCCGGCTTAAGGCCCGCGCCAGCGCATCAACCACATCCGCAACCAAAGTGCGATTACCCAGCACATTGAGCGCGCCAGCAGTGCGCGCCCGGGTCAGATAATGATCGACCTGACGGCGCATAACCTCGACCTGACGTTTGACCGCCTCGGCCAGCGGACCGGGAGCGGCATCGGCTTCACTGGCCAGCACGCTCAACGGTGTTTTGAAAAAATGCGCCAGATTGGCGACATTGCTGCGCGAGCGCCCCACCACTTCGGCCGAATGTTCGATCAGAATGTTGAGCTCACCGGCCAGGGGCGCAATTTCCGCCGGAAAATCGCCTTCCAGACGGCTGGCCGAACCATCGCGGATACGCGCCAGGGCCCCGCTGACCCGACGCAGCGGCTGCAGACCGATCCGCACCTGCACCAAAATGGCGAGCAGCAACCCAAGACCAAACAAAGCAAAGGCCCGCATCAGCATGGTGTTGAAATCGGCGATTTCATCATCGACGCGCGAAAGATCGCCCGCAACGTAAAAGGTGAAAGACTGCACGCCATGGCCTTCGACCGGAAACGACAAATGGCGGCCAAGCACGCGCACATGCTGATCGTCCGGCCCGGCGGCACTGCCCCAGATCAAACCCTCTTTGTTGTGGGTTTTGTCGATGCGTAGCACCGTGTCGAACAGCGAGCGGGACACCTGCAGCTGCCTGCCGCGATCCGGCACAATCTGCCAGTAAAGCCCGGAATAGACCCGCGAAAAACGGCGATTGAGAAAGCGGTCCTGCAACGCGACAGCCCCCGTACCATCGGGTTCGGCCGCCGCGATCAGACCATCAAGATCGACCTGCAAGGCGGTGTCGAAATTGTCCGCCACCGCCGAGGAAAACGCGTGAGACAGCACATAACCGCCCACCGCCATGCCAAGGGCAAGCCACACCGCCGCGGCCACCACCAGACGGGTGGCCAGCGAATGAAATCTGCGCTTTGGCCTGGCCGGTTCCGGTTCTGCCCCCAGGGGAGCATCCCGGCCCGTCAGCCTATGCTCCAGACGTTGGCGCAGATGACGGATCGTCGAGACAATAGCCAAGTCCACGCACCGTTTGAATGAGGTCGGTATCCAGTTTTTTACGCAAGCGACCGACGAAAACCTCGATCGTATTGGAGTCGCGATCAAAATCCTGATCGTAAAGATGTTCCACCAGTTCGGTGCGCGAGACCACGCGCCCCTTGTGATGGGCCAGATAGGCGAGCAGGCGATATTCCTGACTGGTCAGGCGCACCGGATTGCCCGCAATGGTGACCCGCGCTGATCGCGTATCGATACGCAATGGGCCGATCTCGATCTCGGGCGAGGCAAGACCGGCGGCACGGCGCACCAGTGCCCGGAGACGGGCCAGCAATTCCTCGGTGTAAAACGGTTTGGCCAGATAATCGTCGGCCCCGGCATCGAAACCGGCGACCTTCTCGCTCCAGCTGTCGCGGGCGGTCAGAATCAGCACCGGCATGGACCGGCCCGCCTTACGCCATTTCTGCAAAACCCGAATACCGTCCATTTTCGGCAAGCCGAGATCGAGCACCACAACATCATAGGGTTCGGTATCGCCGAGGAAATGCCCTTCCTCGCCATCGGAGGCGCTATCGACGACATAGCCGTTATCGCCCAGCGCCTTCTTCAGCAGCCGCTGCAAATCCTGATCGTCTTCCACCAATAAAATGCGCATATATCACTCTCCGCGCTGCGGACCACCGCGCCCACTAAAATGCTCCCGGCCACCGAAACGATCCCCGCGTGGGGCCGAGCGCTCGCCCCGCGGACCAGGCCCCGGTGGGGGGCCATCTTCCATATCCGGCGGGGCTGACCGTACCGGGGGGTATTCATAGCGCTCATCACGGCGTTCATCACCCCGGACCGGTCCGGAATTTTGTCCCGGGCCCGTGCTTTGTCGCGGGGCAAGACCCAGCACATGGCCGTTACGGGCATCAACCTGCAGCCAGATGATACGCCCGTCTGGCGTCATCCATTTGATACGGTAAAACGACTGCTGGTTGGGACCGGGGTACGGACCATCCGCATCGTAAAACGTGCCGGGGGTATGTCGGCGGATTTCCGGCAGCAGCCGGTCCAAAGAGCGCGCCGCGCCTTTACCAGCCACCGGAGACGCGACCAATAAGGCTGCCGACAGCAGCAGGAAATATTTTATGCCCGCGCGCATCCGGTTTTATAACCAACCCAAAATGAACCCATTATGAACATCCTAGCCAGACTTCGTTCAGATGTCCCCCGTTAAAGATGGTGACACTGAAAGACAGTTCATGCCCTGCGGCGCGTTATTGCCCCTTCCCCCGCCAGCACCGCAAGGCCTGAAGCAAAGGCCCGCATCATTCCTGGTGCGGGCCTTTGTGCATTCTTGCGACAACTCGATACAAATCAGCGTAATAGGCACCCCACGCTTTGGCACAGCGATCCTTGATCAAAACCGCACTGCGCTGATCTGCCAGACTTTCCGCCACCTGTGCTTTGGTCAGTGCGGAACCTTTGACACCGGGCAATGCCGGCACCGGATATTCAGCGCAGGCGACCAGCCCCGCGGGCGCTTCGGGCAGGGACAGGCCAGCCTCATTCGAGCTCGCGCAACCGGTCAGCCAGATCAGCAGAAATGCAGATTGTGCCACCATCGGGCAGCACCGCGGCCTTACGTGTAACATAACGGACCACCTCCTGATTACGATAGACCAGACGGATATTGGCCACACTGGCGGCTTCGGCCCGCGCCGCCACCGTGCGTGCGCTTTTTTCGATCTGTGCACGGCGCGCGCCCCCAGCCTGTTTTTGCGCCGTCATACCGGCATGAAAACCAATGGTGTGCGCGCCCCACAGCGCCAGCAAAAACAAGCAGCCAACACAAACGTAACAAGCGGGTGGATTTTTCATCCCGCGCCAGAACACACCGCCGATGGTTTTCAGGCTGCCCCACAAGATCAGCACGAAACCTGTCATGGCCGCACCGCCCGGGGCGGAACATCCCGCGCGGAAAAATCCTGACGCAGTATCCGGCCAACCAGAACCAACACTAAGGTGGTACAGGCAACGCCCGTCAGAAACCCACGCGGCAGACAGGCCCGCATGGTGTCGGGAATCGCTTGCCACACCGCAATCAGGCTTAGGCCGGTCGATGCCGCCCATGTCGAATAAAAGCGATGCACATAGCGCCAGTCATCAGCCAGATGTGCCACCACCACAGCTTTTACCGCCATCCATTTTCGTTTGATTACTGCCCTCATGTTACAGATCCCTTTCACACAATGCGCGTTCCGCCGCGCGACGTTTGACCAGACCGGGCAATATTTTGCCCCCGGCGCTGATCCATTGCGGGTGACCATGATCGTCCTGATTGATGGCGCGGCAGGCTGCTTTAAAATCGCCACGGCGAAACCGCTGCGCCACGGTGGATTTACAAAAAGCGCCAATGCCGATGTTGTAGGCGAAGCTCACCGAGGCGGCGAGCTGTACGGGGTGCCCAGCCAGTGTCGGGGTGCAGGCCAAAACCCCATCACCATGCGCCGCGAGCTGATATTTTAACGATGCCAGACATTCGGCCTCGCTATAGCGCTGCCCCACCACCACATTGCTGGTATCGCCAAAGCATTTGGTGGCAATACCGGCGGGGTCGCGATAGCCACGTAACACCAACCCTTCAAACGAGACGATCAGCGCCGCCGCCAGCGTTGCCGCTGCGCTCAAGCCCACAATTTTAGGCGTGGCCATCCCGTCAGACCGTATAAAAAATCTCGCCCGCAATTGCGGTGCTGTTGGTCATCTGGTCGTAGCTTAAACCAGTATCACCACCATCCATCAGGCGTGTTTCCATATTTGTCGAGGCGGACATCACGCACATCCGAACCAGTGCAGAATTTGTACTTGTGGCAAGGTTTTCCAGACAGCATGCATTGGCCGGATTAAGCCAGCCATCATAACTGGCCGCGGTAAACGGCAACCCGCTGATTGTAACCGTGCCCGCACCACCACTGCCAACCGAAGACAGCTTCAGCCCATATTGCAGAAAAACCGTGTTGCCGATCTTGCTGTATCGGCCACCCTGCGCCGTATAGGTCACGCCGGTTGGGGCGGTGGTCGCCGTCAGCACCGGGGTCCATGTGCCTTCCGTAAAACCACTGAGCGTGTTGACATCCGCAAAGGCTGTACCGGTATAAAAATAAAACTTTCCGTCCGCCGCATTATAGGCGCGCATACCCCTGAAGGCGGTGAAATACCGCCAGGCACTGTCGATGCAATAGGCGATTTTGCCAACGTAACTAACCCAGTCCCCTGTTGCCCCGCTTGGCACCAGATAGCAATCCCCATCCGAGGGCGAGGAAGGCGGCGTAGCAAGCGCCATACTGGTAAGATAGCAATCACATAACGCATCAAGCATGATGAGGTTTTCATTGACCGTGACATGCTTCTGCGCCTGGGCCGCGACAAGCTCGCTCAAACCCAGCCGCGGTGTGGTATCCGCCATGCTGTTCTCCCGATAAAGGTTATTGAAATTCCCAGACCCAGATCAGCCCACTTGATCCGGCCCCGCCGCTTTGCCCCGTCATGCTGCCCGCCACCACAGCGCCGCCGCCACCATCACCACGAGCCAGGCCGCTTTGACCGCCGGCATTGCCGACATAGCCCGCGCCGCCACCGCCAAATAACGCCGCCGCGCCACCATTGCCGCCATGACCATTCTGATAATCGAGCCGGGTTCCGGGCGCGCCACTGCTGCCCGCGAAATTGAAATCCCCGCCGGAGCCGGTGCCGCCATACCCGCCCGAAACACACTGGGCATAATTGCCCGCCGATTGACCGCTACCACCGGAGCCACCGCTGGCAGAACAATAATCACCGAAAGCCGATGCGCCACCGGCGCCGCCACTGGCACCGGAACTTAAGCCCCCACTACCACCGCTGCCGATGGTGACGCTGACCGATGCGATGCTGCTGACATCGATGAATTTCACCGACAGGCCACCGGCCCCGCCGCCACCACCACAGGCCCCACAGCTGGCCGCACCGCCGCCGCCACCACCGCCGCCGCCCGCACCAAGACAAAACACCAGCGCATAGCGCACGCCGTCCGGCTTGCTCCAGGTGCCACTGTAGTAAAACCAGCTTTGGGATTTCAGCCGCCCGCCACCGGCCATCGACACCGCACCCGACAAGGTGACCGCACCACTGACCGACAAGGTGCCGGATATGGCGGTGTTGCCGCCAATCGTGCCGCCGGCCGCATTGAACGGGGTATAACCAAGCCGGGACACAATATCGGTAAAATAACCGCTATCCTTGCCATCCAGCATATCGGCATCAAGACCGGAGCCGGAACCGTCATTACCCTCGCCCCACAGCCTGGAACCGTCCGCATACAGATTTCCATCCGTGGCCGTCAATGCCAGATTGTTCAGCGCGATCTGCGGCACGGCAAAGCTACCACCTGCGGTGACATCACCCGACACGTTCAGCATATTGCCGACGGTGAGGCTGCCAGTTACCGCGCCGCCCGCCACATCAAGCTTTTTTGCCAGTGCCGCGGTCAGCGCCTCATCATCGACCAGATTGGCGGCGGTGGCGAAGGCTTTCCACGCTTTACTGGCGCTGTCCCAGACATAGATGATGTCGGCCGAGGTATCCCAAAGGACCTTGGTTTCCTGAATTTCGCTTTCGTTCATGGCTCACAGATAGAGGGTTGTGGTTTTGCCGATGCCGCGGCCAAAGCTTGTCGAAATCTGATAGACCGAAATTTGAAGGGTGGTGCCCTGTCCAAGCGCGGTGCCGAAATCTTCGGCCTGTGCCGTGCGGGTGTAGAGATAGGACGACACCGTCAGCCCGCTGACGCTGCGCATA
Organism: Micropepsis pineolensis; assembly: GCF_055392125.1. Classification (NCBI taxonomy): domain Bacteria; kingdom Pseudomonadati; phylum Pseudomonadota; class Alphaproteobacteria; order Micropepsales; family Micropepsaceae; genus Micropepsis; species Micropepsis pineolensis. The sequence goes on along the minus strand of NZ_AP042408.1, from coordinate 524,569 downwards.
AGGATGCCGGTGCTGTTTTGAATTTCGAGCGCATAGGATTCGCTATCCTCGCTTAGTGGAATTTCACTTTGATCCCAGCTGTCCGCCGTGGGGCTGCGATCACATCGGATCCAGTAGAAAGTAAGATTGCCGCTGTCATCCCAGCTATAGTCAATGTGGCAGGGCGCAAAGGGCCGTAAGCCCACCCCGGCAAAGCTTAGTGACGCGCTTTGATAGGCGCTGCTGGAGGTGGATTTATCCGATGGTCCCCACAGATAGTTGAAAGTGGCGGAATATTGCGCCGCAGGGATAGCGGACTGATAAAGCGTGTCTTTGCTTAAAACCACCACCCGTGCCCCCGCTGCCAGGGGCGATGCCATATTGGCGGCGCTGCCGCGCAACCCCCTGAGCAGCCCGGTGAGTTTCCAGGTTTTTGTGTCGATCAGGGTAGCGGTTTTAAACTGCAGAATTTCCCATTCACTGCCATTGGCAATGGCCAGGACATTGGCACCACCCAGTACGGTGATTTCCTCGGCAGAGGACAGGGTTCCGCTATAAAGCCTGACATACAGACTGCCCGCCAGATCCCAGCGATTAACCGGCCCGCTATAAAAATCATACAGTGTTTCGCCGATATCTGCCGGTTCGGTCAGTGTGGTGTCGAGGCTGTAGCCCGTGTCGGAAGCGCTGCGATACACCAGCATGCTGCTCGGCCACGGATCGGCATAGGCGGCCAGATGCGGGGCATAGGCCAGATCACTGCTGGTGAGCCACGGCAGATCCATAAACACCACAATCCCGCGACCGGTGTTTTTGGTCGTTGAAGCCTGTGCCGTATCGCCACTGACAGATGTACAATTGTCATAGATCGTCTGATCGCACCCCATCGCGGTGATCGCCCGGCTGGTACCATCGGTGATTTCGCTGATCCGCAAGATGTGGCTTTGCCCGGCGGCGCACAGCACCACCTCGTCACAGGGGTCAAGCGCCAGTTGCGAGGGGGCCAGCGAAAATTGCGCGGACTCCCGACTGACCCAGGCTTCCTGCAACAGCTTGTCGCCAATGGTGCCCGCCTGTGTGCGGTCCATCACCAGAGCAATCTCAGCCTCCTCAATCCGGTTGGCGTTACCGACCAGCTTTTTGGCGCGATAGGAACCCTGCTCATAGCCATTGGCCGCATCAATGTAGCGGATATGATAGGCCAGCGGCAGCTCGATATCCTGTGTCCGGGTCAGGCGAAAACCAAAGCTGGCATCCGCGCTGGTATCCAGCACCAGATCCTCCTCGGTCAGGGTGGTGGCCGAAGCCTGCCCTCGCATCAGAAATTTAATTTTGCCCTGAGATTCCACCGCATCGAAAAAGAACGCCTGTGACAGCGATTGCAATTCATCGCGCGCGCTCATGCTTTGGCTGCGGGCATAGCCGGTGACCAGACCGCGCAAATCGCTGACGTCAATATCACTGAAGCCAGCATCGGCACAGATTTCGGTGACCAGATCGGCCAGCAGCACCGCCCCCAGACGGCCATTGAGCCAATCGCCGATGGTGTAATTATCAGTATCCGACCACAGATCGCTGCGCCCCGGAAAATAGGGATACGGGCGGGCATCCCAGCACCAGGCGGCGGTGTAATCGGTGGCGATCATACGGCCACTGTACACGCTGGAGGTCGGGTTGTTGGCGCTGTCGGCCCAATAGAGATAGTGGGCTTCGAGAAAGGCCCGTTGCACCAGATCATCGCGGTCACCACTGGAATAATAGGGCAGCGCGCTCTCGCTCGATTTGGCATCATAAAACACGTTGGGCTGATTGGCACCCTTATCAACCGCCGGGCAGCCCAGTTCGGTAAAGCGGATCGGTTTGGATTGCGGCACCCAGTCCGTGGCGCTGGCGCTTTCGCTGCCATCAACCCGGTTGTAGTGCGCGTTCATCCACCAGTTCAGGAAATCCTTGGCCCGCCACACCCAGGGCTTATTATAGGTGCCATCGCTGATGGTGGTGCGGGTCTGGCTGTCACGATCGCTGTCCGATGCGTAGTACCAGTCGTAATATTCCCCGCCATAAATATTGCCCTGCAGATACTCGGCATCATAAATGCTGGTCGGCCCATCGGCTGCGTAATCGAGATGGCTGGTGCCATCGCGCCAGTCGGCCAGCGGCAGATAATTATCAATGCCGATAAAATCGATATGGGAATCCGACCATAACGGATCGAGGTGAAACTGCACCGCCCCGCTGGCATCGCCGGTCTGATGATTATTCCATTCGGACCAGTCGGCGGCATAGCCCACCTTGCAGGATGTGCCGACCGCCGCCTTCACCGTGGCGGCCAGACTTTTAAGCTGAACCACCGCCGGATAGGTCGTGCTGTCACTGCGCAGCTTGGTTAGCCCCACCAGTTCGGAGCCAATCAGAAAACTGTCGACCCCGCCCGCAGCCACGCACAGATCGGCATAATGCTGCACCATGCGATTATAGCCCCAGGTCCCGGTAAAGAAACTTTCGATCTGGCTGGTGACGGCAGTGGTTTTATCAACGCTGCCGCTATAGCCCGGTGCCGGGCTGCAGGTGATGCGCCCGCGCCAGGGATAGGCCGGTTGGCCAAGCGTAGCGGCCTGATCGCTGTAGGGATTGGGCAGGCTGTTACCGGCAGCAATGTCCATAAACAAAAAGGGATAAAACGTCACCTTCCAGCCGCGGGTTTTTAATTCCTTGATGATTTGCGTAACCGACTGATCGCACGGCGTGCCGCCATAGGCCGGATAGCCATCAACATAGGACACCACCACCGCACCGGATCGTTTGATGCCGTCCACCTTCCAGACGTAATCTGTCTGTTTCACCTCGTCATCGTCGGTATATTCGCCATAGGTATCTTTGTCGGCACTTTCGACCTTGGGCTTGATGGTGCACTGCCCGGCCCTGAGATCGCTGCCAAACCAGCCCACCACCAGCGAAACCGATTTTAAATTCGGTGCCACATCCCCCAGCGTATCGAGCGAGGCCAGCACATCGGCATAGGTTGAAGCGCAGGCATTGGCCCCGTTCTGCACATCGGTGGTGCCGTCATCATCCGCCACCACCAGCGTGGTGGCATAGACAAATTCGCCCGCGCCGGGGATAAGATTTACCGCGGTGATAACATTTTCCAGTGCATCGGCATTGGCATAGGCGGTAATCGGGCGGCTGATTTCAAACTGTAATTGTGGGATACGACCGCCGAAATCGGTGACATCCATATCCTCGAACACCACATAACAAAGCCCGCGATAGGCTGGCGTGTTACCCGCCCCTTCAATTTCGCTGATGACGCTGTCGGCGGTTTGACTTTCGGTGCCCTGATAAAACCGGATGGTGTAGTTGGAGGTATCGAGCAGATTGCCATCAGCCCAGATGCGGCCCAGCGTTTTGACCACACCCTGACATAAGCCGACCGCGAACGAGATTTTATAGACATAGCTGGTGGTTTTGGTGGTGGTGCCTTTACCGCCGGAGCTGGTCTTGCTTTCGTCAAACTGGCTGGCCCAGATCACCTGCCCCGCCAGGCGCAGGGTGCCGTCAACCCGCGCAATTGCCGCCCCTTCGGTCGAGGCGGTGACCTGCAAGTCCGTCAGCCGGGAGCCTTTTACTGTGGTGGGAAACAGGTAACTGGCGGCGAGGCTGCCTGCAACGCTGCCCAGCATGGTGCCAAAGGTACCAAGCCCCAGATTGCTGCCGACATACTGGCCGATTGAGCCGATTACCATCTGCGCCATCACGGCACCTCGAACGCATAGGCCAGCTTGTAGCGCCAGCTGGTGGAAAACGGCTCTTCATTGACCTGTTTGTTCATGCGGGCATGGATCAGCGTCAGCGCGCCATTTTGCACCCCAACAAAGGCGCAGTGTTTGGCCGGTCCCAGACGCATCATGCGAAACAACACCACCGAACCCGCCGCCACTTCATCGCAGGCGATTTCGGTCAGATGGCATTTAAGGCCGAGATAAAGCGTTTCGACCCCACTTGCTTCGGCCCAGTCGGGCGAATAGGGCGGCAGAATTTCGGGGTCGGCACTTAAGTCCTTGACCTCGCGCCACACCCCGCGCAACAGCCCGATACAGTCGCAGCCCTTACCCTTCAGTGATGCCTGATGAACATAGGGCGTGCCGATCCAGCCGCGCGCAGCGGTAATCAGTGTTTCTGCATCAGTTGCCATAGCGCGACCCGCCATCCAGATCGCTGGCGCCATAGGCATAGGCGATCACCGCATCATTGCCGATCATGTAGGGAAAGCCGCGATGGTTAGCGGCATTGGCGAATTTGGATTTGCAGGTGGAAAATTTCTTGTTGCAGCCCACGCTCACTGTAAAGCTGTCACCTGCCGCAACATCCTGAGATGCCGCCAGCCAGATCTCGATACTGACCGCGGCCGAGCTTTTGCTATGACGCTTAACCTCGCACGACAGGCCCTTATTGGCCCCGCTGGTCCAGCTCAGCTTGCCGCCGGTAAACCAACCCGTGCTGAAGGCACTTAAATCCGTCACGGTAAAGCGCCGGTTATCGGTTACCGTGCTGATCGCACCACTGCCGCAATAGGCGGATGCCGTAATATCAATTCCGCAGCGGCTGTCCCCCACATCGGCATCGCACAGATAGCAAAAAGAACGGCCAACAGTTTGATGAAGCTGTTGCATCAGCCCGCGGATTTCCGCCTGAAATCCGCTGTGGCCGCGTTTTATCTCGCCCAGACAGCCTTTACGGATCAGCACATACTGGCTGGGTGTCTGCCAGTTGACGCGCAGGATTTCCACCGTCGCCCCATCATACAGCCCGGCGCTTAAATCCGCTTCGGTCAGTGCCGCAGCCGAGAAAGCCCCGGCGATTTCCATATTATCGACGGCATAATCCTTCTGGCTTTGAATGTCCGTCGCCGAGAGCCCGGTGGCCGCAGCATAGATTACGCCGTCACAGCACAGATCGGTATCATGATCGGTAAAGCCCAGCACGGTGCCATCCAGCCGCGTCATAAGCCAGCACCAACACAATGTGGTGGCGCCACCGGAAAGATGCGCCTGTAAATCTGCATCCAGCGTTTTCATAGCCGGATCTCCGCCAATGCAATATCGGGAACTTCGCCGGTGTTGAAGCTGGCCAGATTGATGGTGAGTTTGTCGTTGTCAAAGCGCGCTGGCACATCGAACTCGAACCCGGCGCTGACCGTGGCCCCGGATGCGGGCGCGGTATCAAAGGCAAAGGTGCCGGTTGTGGTATCGATGCTCCACCCGCTGCTTTGCACCACACCGGAAAGTGCCACCGTCACACTGCCCGCCACCGGTTTGGTGATGCTGCGGGTCCAGCTATAACTGCCCGAGCGGTAGTGTTTTACAAGCTGAAAGCTTTTTGTACTGCCATCGGCGGTGGCAATGGCCTGATCGGTTGCGGTGATAGCGGCTAATGGAGCGCAGGATTTATAATCGGCAAAATCCTTGAAGCGAAAGCCATAAAGCCGGCCATAGCGTGCCTCGAAAAACGCCGTCAGGCTGTGAATATCGTCGAGGCTTTTGAGGCCATAACCAACATTGTAGCGCCGTCGGGAGTTGGCCCAGACCGCGTTACGTTCTTCATAGCCCGACCCCAGCGTGACGATCTCGGTCTTGCGCTCCGGCCCGCCGGTCGAGGCAAAGGCAATGGCGAGCGGAAAACGCACTTCGTGAAAGCTGCTCATCTCACAGGTTCCTTTTGCCGCGCGTGATCGCCTTCAGCATCATGGCGGCAATCTGGCTTTCCGATTGCACAAAGCTTGAGGCATTCTGGGTCTGAACATTGAAGGTCAGCGCTGTGGCGGGCGACGCCGCACTGGGGCTAATGGTGCCACTGGACGAGGGTGTAAAAAGTTCCGGCCCCTGCTCGCCCACCAGATAGCTTAAGCCGCTATCAACCGGCCCGCCCGCCGCCCGTGCCCCGGCCAGCGGCGACAGACTTTGGCTCAGCACTGTGGAGATATCCTGAAGCGAGGTGCCGCTGATCTGTTTGACCGCAATGCGGGCCAGATCGGTCAGCATGGAATCAACCATGGTTTTGACCGCGCTTTTACCCTGCAGCGTCGAATCCAGCATGGTTCGCGTGACCGAGGAAAATACTTTTGTCACCGTCTGATCGATGGTGGTGGCGGCATCACGAATGGTACCATCCGCCAGATCGTCAAAGGCCGCCCCGACCGTGCCAAGGCTGGCATTGGTTTGTTTTGTTGCCATAACTACCCATCCGGGAAGCGTGCGATAAGCGCATCAAACCGTGCGCGGGCAAGGCCGTGCTGGCACCCCACACCGGCCGTAACCGCCGCCCGCCATTCCGGCAACGAGAGTGACCAGAACACCTGTGGGGTGAGCTTGAGCCGCCCTAATCCGGCGGCGAGAATGTCGTCCCAACAAAAGGGGCCGGGTGCCCATCCCTGGGGGCAGCGGTCTCAGCCCCCGTATCAGCCGCTTCTAAACCGGCCCGGACAAAGGCCTGTGTCACAGCAGCCGTCAGATCGCCCAGACTGCAGGAAAGACGCAGCACATCGGCGGCGGCCACATCACAGCCGCCGCCGCGCATTAATGCGCTGGCGACAATCGCCAGATCGTTGGAGCGGACATGCTGCAACCGCTTGCCCAGGGCTTTCAGGTCATCAAGGCCCAGACCATCTTCGATCTCGGCCAGCGCACCCAGCGTCAGCAATAAGCGATAGCGTTTATCGCCGGCGATCAGCTCGGCCTCGCCACGCACAGAATTGACCATGATGTTTCCTTTACAGTGCGGTAAAGCTTAAGGCCCCGGCCGAAGCCAGACTGAGCGAAACTTTCAGCTCGCCATCATAGGGGCCGTCATAACTGAGTGCCGTGATCTTGAACGGACCGGTCACGGTGCCAAAATCCGGCAAGATGATCTGCCAGTTGGACAGGGTCTGATTGAAGAACGCGCTGCGCAGCAACGCATCGGATGCCGCATCCTTGAACACACCGGAGCCACTGATACTGGCCGATTTCACCCCCGCCCCGGTCAGAAGTTCGCGCCACATGCCATCGGAATCGGCATTGGTGATATCGACATCCTTTGCGTTGAACGACAGCGTGGTCGAGCGTAGACCCGCCACGGTGGTGAAGCTTTCACTTGCCGCGCCATCGCCAATTTTCAGCAGCAGATCTTTGCCTTTTTGTGCGGCCATATGCGGCCTCCCTTAAAATGTTGGTTCGGTAACGGCGCGGAACGTGACCGTGGCGCGATAGGTCCGCCCGTCACTTTCACGGCGAAAATCCGCTTCGGTAAAAGACCAGTTGACCAGATGGTGCCCCGACAGGGTTAGCGCGCTGGCTGGCAGTGCCGCGCACAACGCCACGGTAATCAGCTTGATTTCTTTGCGCCCACTGCCCCGTGAAAAGGCGTGCAGCACGACTTTATGCAAACTGCCGCTATCGCTGGCGCTATCCCAGGCGGTTTCAACATCCTCGGCCAGCACCAGATAGGGAAATACCACCGAACGTGGCACGGCATCGTAAAGCCGGGGCGGGCTGCCGATCAGGCCGCACAGCGTGCTGTCAGCAGATAGGGCTGCGTAAATCGCCTGTTGCAGCACCCAGCTGGCCGAGCTCATGGCAGCACCTCGCATAACAGCTGATATGTTTCGGCGGGCGGGCCAACATCCTCGACCGCCAGAATGTCGAACAGCCGGGTGCCCAGCGCCACCCGCTGGCCTGCCGCCACATCGCTTCGCCGACGCAGTGTCAGGCGATAGCGCACCCGGGCCTGCAGCCCATCGCTGCCGGTATTTTGCTCGCTGCTTTGCACAGCAAGCCTGCTCCACACCGTGGCAAAGCGTTGCCAGCTGTCGCAGTAACCACCACCGGCATCGCCGGTTTGGACCTTTTGCAGAAGATCCGCGCGCTGAGTAAGATCACCGATCATTTGAACACCCGATAGGGGGCCAACAAACTTTGCGCCCGGGTACCAACAATGCCGTCATCGTCACCGCGGTGGCTGTAGAGATCGGCAAGGATGCACAGGATCGCCTGTTTGATCTGCACCGGCACAGCCGTGGCATCGCCATACCCGGCGCGAAAGCCAATGGCGACACCATCAATGATGCGCAGGGTCACCACCGGTGGTGACAGGGCATTTTTGAGTGCGATCCGCCCCGGCGTTGATGCGGTATCAACGCGGTAAGACGTGGCATCCACCAGTGTGGCACTGTCATCGCTGCCATAGACCGTCACACTGCTGACCGAAATCAGCGGGGCCAGCGGAATCTCCACAATGCCCCGGCGCGGCCAGCCATCGAGCCACAGGGTCCAGCCCTGCGTGATGAAAGCCCGCCCGGTGTACCATTCGGCCCGGCTGCGCGCCGCCGTGATCAGTGTGGTAATCAGCGCATCCTCGTCACTCACATCCACTTTCAGATGCGCTTTGGCATCTGCCCGCGTCACCGGTTCACTGGCCGGGGCACTGTTAAGGCAAAGAGACATGACACCCTCCGGCGGGGCAGGCCTGCACCTGCCCCCAAAGAAAAACGCTCAGCTGGCGGAGAATTTCAGCAGCTTGAGGGCTTCGTAATTCTGCACCCCGCCACCGACGCGCTTGGTGGTGTAAAACAGCACATAGGGTTTGGCCGAATAGGGATCGCGCAAGACCTGCACCCCGACCCGATCGACAATCAGATAGCCGCGGGCAAAATCGCCAAACGCAATCGCATAGGAATCCGCCGCGATGTCCGGCATATCGTCGGCCTCGGCCACCGGATAGCCCAACAGGGTCGGCGGCTGCCCCGCCGCGACGCCGGGCTGCCAGATATAATTGCCGTTATCGTCTTTGAATTTGCGGATGGCGCTTTCGGTCGTGCGGTTCATCAGCCAGCTGGCATTGCTGCGATAGCCCTGCCGGGGCGTATAGGCCAGGGTGATCAGAATATCGGCCGCGTTGCTGGCCGGGAACGCCGCCGACACACCGGTGGCGATGTAGCCCAGCGATCCCCATGCCCATGATGCATTGGCCACCGCGGTTTCGGTGAGCAGGCCCTTGGGCGCGGTTGTACCGTTTCCGTTGATGAAGGCCGCGCCTTCCTGTTCGGCAAAGACATTCTGGACTTCTTCGGCCAGCCAGCTTTCGAGATCGACCTGTGAATCGTCCAAAAGGCTCTGGGTCGCTGCCGGCATGGCGTACAATTCCATGGCGGGAAAATCGATCGCCACCAAACTGGGCGTATCGGTTTGCGCCCGCGTACCCGTTTCCGCCACCCAGCCCGAGGCCGCCCCGGTGGTGGCAATCGGCTTGCGATAGACATTGCTGCCAATCTGCCGGACGGTGGCAATCGTGCGCATCGGGGAAACTTTTTTCAGCAAGCCATCGATGTTCTGTTCGATTTCCAGCGGCACGGTATAGCCGCCATCGGTGCCGCTGCCCGCGCTCATGGCTTTGAGTTCCAGCGTATCCAGACCGCTGGCATCGCCTTTGCGCACATAGCGTTCAAAGGCCGCTTTTTGCTCGTGCCCGACCGGATTGGGTGCCATGCCACCGACCGGCGGGCGGATGGATGCCAGCATCAGGCTGTCCAGCGCCCGTTTCTGCTCGCCCAGCGCACGGTTGATACGATCGACTTTTTCTTCCGCAACGACATCACCGGAACGCTTTTCGATTTTTTTCAGACGCTCGTCATTGGCCTGTTTGAAATCTTCAAAGGTGTCGAGGAATTCGTCAAAGGCTTGTTTGACCTCGGTCTGGCGGACGTCCGTTGATGCTTTATTTTCCCATTCCATACGATTTTCTCCTGAGGATTAGGTAAGGGCCAAACCACGGGCCACACTGCGGCTGGCGTTACGGATATGATCGGCAAGCGTGTTGGTGCCGACCGCGACGACCTGGCTTTCCACCGATAGCGGAAAGGTCACGATCGAAATTTCCCATAGCTCGATGGTTTTCAGGATGCGGTGGCGCGTGATGGGATCGCGCAAGGACTGAATGGTGCGAAACCCAATCGACAACCCGCTGATCGCCCCTTCGCGGATCAGTGCCATCACCTCGCGGCCACGCGCCACCTCGGTCAGCAGACGACCACGCACGAAAAGCCCATGGCCGTCTTCACGGATGTCCTGCCACACACCAATCGGCTCGTGGGCGAAATGCTGATAGAGCAGCCGGACCTTTTCTGCCGGTCGTTTGCACAGCGACGCCGCAAAAGCCCCGTGCGCCACCACATCGCCCGCCCCGTCCGGCACATCGAAGACCGAGGCGTAACCGGTAAATTCGTCTGTACCGAGATCATCCAGCCGCACCGGCGTATCCAGACGCTTTAACCGGCGCCGGGTATAATGAACTGTTGTCATGTTAAGCTGCCTTCAGTGCACAAGGACCGGGCGAGCGGAGGACTGATCGAGCTTGTTTTCGATGCGGTCGAGGCTTTGCTTCATGGCGCCGATTTGTTCTTCCAGCACCGCAACCTTGGCGATGGCAGCCTGATCGGCCCCCAGGGTGCGTTCGAGCACGCTGATGCGTTCGGCGGCCGATCCGGCCCAGAACAGCGCCCCGGCTGTCTGCAATAAAAAAGCCGCCACAAGGGCGGCCGAAACGGGCTTGGCAGGCTTTTCACTTGGTTCATCCACCATGGGCACCTCGCACTGCGCCGAGCGGCGTATAGCCAGCGGCGACACGTTTTTCGTCCTGAGTAAGGAAATCGGCTTCGTTCAGGCCCTGCCACAGGCTTTGGCGATCTTTAATCAGGGCGGGCACCTGATCGGCGTCAAAAGACAACCGCAAACTTTCGCCAAAGCGGACTTTAAGCCAGCGGGTCAGCGCGGCGGCGGTTTTACCGACCAGCGGCAATACGGTCTGGCGCCAGAAGGTCAGATTGGCCTCCTGATAATTGGTATAGGTGTTATCCCCCGCCAGCCCGATCAGCAGCGGCGGCACCCCGAAGGCAAAGGCGATTTCACGCGCCGCAGCGTTACGGATTTCGGAAAAATCCATGTCGTTCGGTGTATAGCTCATCGAGCGCCAGTCGAGCCCGCCTTCCAGCACCATGGGCCGCCCGGCATTGGCCGCACCCTGATAGGCGTTTTCCAACTCGCTTTTAAGCCGCTGAAACTGATTGTCACTGAGCGGGGTGCCCGCCGGGCCGTTATAGATCAGCGCACCCGATGGCCGGGCGGCATTGTCGAGCAGCGATTTGGTCCACGCCGCCCCGGCATTATGCACTTCAATCGCCGTGGCGGCGGCGGCCACCGGCGAAAAGCCATACAGATCATCCAGCGGGTTAAACAGCTTGCACTGCAGCACCGGCAGAAAACCATCCCCCTCGCGAGCAAAGCGCATGCTGCGGGCACCCAACGTATAGTCATAGCCCTGCACCCAGCCATTGGCATCGGTCACCACCTGCACCCGGTCGGGGCGCAGCACATAGAGCTCGCGCACCCCATCGCCGGTTGATGCCGCCTGCAAATAGGCCTGACCGGCGCATTGCAGCATAGCGTACCAGCGCACCATCAGTTCGGTGCCGTCTTCCTGCGGATTGGGCGTGGCCAGCAGCGAAAGCAGCGGATGCTCGCGCACTTCCTGATCGCCGTCATACAAAAGCCAGGGCAGCGTGGCGGCGGTTTCAGAAATCAGCCGGACACAGCGATAGACAATGGCATTGCCCATCACCCCCAGCCGCATCAGGCTGGCATAATCGCGCCCGGCCCAGCGCGGCGGCCCGTTCATCGACAGCGCAATTAAAGGCGGGGCGGCTTTTTGCTCGGGCGGATGGGTAGGCGAAGAAGGCTGCCGATGAAAAATGTTCAGCATGCTGATTTCCGTTCTTTGCAGTTATCGCAGATTACAGGCTGCGGATCTGTGGCCGCATGCGCCCGACCGGCACCAGATAGCTGAGTGCCCAGACCAGCGCGTCCATGCGGTCCGGGCTCGCGCCCGTGCCATCATACTGGCACATCTGATCTTCCAGCGCGGCAAAGCTGCCGACATGATGCACCCTGCCCTGTTCATAGAGCAGCGCAGCGGGCATCGCCCGGGTGCGTTTATCCCGCACGGCATGCACCAGCCGCACCGGTGCGTTGGGTAAGGCCTGCAACAAAACCTGTTCCACCATCGCACCACCCTGATTGGCTTCGGCGACGATCAGATCGGCCTCGAACTGTTTGAAACTCAGCGCCACCCGGGCCGACCAGCCCGCCGGGGAAAGCCCGCCCGCGCTCAAATCTGCCAGCACATAAAGGGCCCCATCGGCGCCAAGCCCCGCCACCACAATGCCGCATTCATCGCGCCCGATCGAGGCGGGCGGATCAACCGCCACCACCACCCGGATCAGTTCCGGGGCACGCGCCACCCGCGCCGCTTCGATCAGACCACGCTGCCACAGGGCGTTTTTGTTATCGGCGATGATTTCACCGCCCAGTTCCTGCCGCGCCAGAGCACTGCTGCCGTAACGCCGTTCAAGCCCGTTCAGAAAGCCGGGGGCCAGATTGGCCAGATTGGCGGCGGTGGTGCAGCGGCTGACCACCACATCCGGTTCGGCCAGCAAATCGGTCAGCGCTTTGATCGGCCTTGGCGTGGTGGTAATCAGCATACGCGGATGTGCCCCCAGCCGAAGTGCCATCAGCGCCATATCCAGCGCGGCTTTCGGGGCGGGCCATTTACAAAATTCATCCGCCCAGATGGCATCGAACTGATAGCCCCGCACCGCATCGGGCTCGTCGGCCGAAATCAGTTGCAGCACCGCCTTGCCGATGCGGACCCGGCGATTGGCGGGCTGATACACCGCCGACGGACAAACTGCTTTCAGACCAGACTCACCCTCGACCATCACAGCGCGGACATCGGCATGCGATGCCCCGATCAGCCCGACATGGGCCATGGTGCCATGGCGCACCCCTTCGGCGATCCATTCGGCCCCGGCGCGGGTTTTGCCCGCACCACGACCGGCCAGAAACAGCCAGATGCGCCAGTCACCAGCAGGGGCGATCTGTTCGGGACGTGCCCAGAAGCGCCAGTCGGATAACAGCTCAGCCGCCTCGGCCTCAGTCAGGCTGGCGATCACCTGCGCTCTGAGTGTGGACGGCAACAAGGCGATCGAGGCGCAGTTCCAGTTTTTCGCGGGCGCTGGCATGCTTTTTCTGCACCTTTCGTTCTGCCGCCAGCTTGTGGTTCTGTTCGGCGCGCTGCATTTCCAGCTTGCTGAGGCGTTCCAGCGTGCGTTCGAGCGAGGCGAGCGTGCGCGCATTGGTGGCGCGGGCCGCTTCGCCTTTGACGCCTTCGGGGGCCGGACAGGCTTCGATCTGGGCCAGCTGGCGGTTCAGTTCTGCAAAAACGCGTTTGACCATATCATTCAGCCATTTTTTCGTGATGTCCTGCAGGGGGATGTGCGGATCGGCGCGGTCGTTGGCGCTGAGCCCACGCGGATGTGGCGCCGCAGCGCCATGGATTGCGGGTCGGGTGATGTTTATCATCAGATCATATTTTGGGGATGTACGAGATATGGTAACGGCACCGTGTCGGTGCAAGGGGCATCCCAAAATTTCTTGCCGAAATTATCTCAAACCAATCCAGCGACTATTTGAGATTCCCCCTTCGTGTGCGGCTATTGCGTGCTAACTCTAAATGGAGGATCAAATGGCAAAGTCTGAGCAACCATCCTGTCATTCCCTTCCCTCAGGCTCACTAATGTTCGCCTTCGCCGGGGATGACCGCTTTGAAATATGCGGGTCGCCACGGATTTTACGCTAATATCCTGAATGTGGCGTAGATCGATACACCATCCTTTCAGATCTATTTACAGTCACCTGACTTGGGAACGTGTGGGCAACAACCATCTTCGTATGTACGAGATGTGGGAACGGCACCGTGTCGGTGCAAAGGGGGTATTCTAATTTGAAATTTGCTGTGGCGCCCGGACGGTGGTCAACGCCCATACAAGAGCCCCAACCCAGCCAAGAAATGTCCACCCTAAAAATACGTTAAGAGCAAATATCGCTCCACGATTATGGTGCGCTCTCCCAAACGCAACCCATGTCGGCAACAGATATATGCCGAAAACGAAAGCAAGCACGATTAGCACGATTAGAATTTGCCAAAGGCTAAAACCGCCCATACAAGCCCCCCACTGATGCCCATTCCTTGGCTCTCACCACCACGACAATAGCCGTACTAACGGCTTCTCGCGACACTAAAATCGACATCAGGTGTAATACGTCAAAAACCGCCGCTTATATCATCTCTCACGCCGCCTTCTCGACGCGGGCCTGCAATCGCAAGCCCGCCGCATCCAGCATATTGACCAGTGTATCGAGACCAAACAGCCCGATCTTACCGCGCATCAGGTCTGATATGCGGGGCTGGGTGACGGCCAGCTGCCGGGCGGCTTCGGCCTGTGACCAGCCCTGTGCCGCAATATGCTCGGCGAGCGCCATCATCACTTTAGCCCGCAGTTTCATGTTGGCCGCCTCGGCAGGCGTATCACCGATGGCATCCCACACACTGGCGTAGGTCTGAACCTGCGCTGTCTTCTTAGCCATCTGCCAACTCCTTCGCGATACGATAGCGCCTTGACGCCAATTCCAGATCTGCTTTTGCCGTCGTCTGCGTTTTTTTCTGAAAGCAGTGCAGAACGAAGATCGCGCGCGCGAATTTTGCCACATAGATCACCCGGAACGCCCCATCGGCATCCCGGATCCTAATTTCGCGAACACCCGGCCCAACAACAGCAAGCGGCTTGCAGTCATCCGGCGTCAGCCCTTGCTGGACGCGATCAAGCTGGTAGCCAGCCTCCTGCCGCGCACCAATCGGAAACGCCCGCAGATCATCGAGGGCGCTGGCGATAAACGAGACGGGTTTGGGTAACCGGTCTGCCATAACCGGATTATACAAAATTTTGTATGGATGCGCAAGGTGGCCGAAGCTGAAGGACTATTTTCCCTTGGCGCGGCCGAAGTTCGGGCTGTCGGTATCCGGTTTACCAAGCACGGCGTCGAGATAAAGCAGTTAAAAAAATCAGTCAGTTAGCCTCAATTTGAGAATAAGGTCTGTTGGGTAATATAACACGTCCCCAAAGATGGAAGGCCTGATTGCGCCTCCGATAGGGCTGCATACTGCGCACCAGCTCGCCACCCCTTGCCCGTTTGCTTCATTCCCATGTCAATATTGCGGGTGACTTCGCTAGCATCAACGAAACCATAATTGTGTAAATGCGCGCACTCCACAATACGTTGGACGGCGGCATCTCTTTCCATCCCGTTTTTTGTCATCACTGCAAGAGGAATCCCAATAACAACCGCAAGACCTATAGCAATAAACAAAAGCACGCGCCGTTCCTTTGCTGCTTTTGTAACCGAACGTTGCTCCCGACCACAGGCGTGGCAAACGGATGCGCCTGCATGCAATGGAGATTTGCAAAAATCACACAAGACCTGCGTCTCGACAGCACCGGAAGATGTTTCTTCAACCATCACCAAGGTCCCCTTCTGCGGTTAAATTGCCTTACTTCCATCAGGAGGGCAAGTTGAAGTGTTGGGTCCAACGGTCCTGCCGAATGTCTTATTCCTCGATCTCCGACAGTTTTTCAGCGAACTGCATAACCTTTGCATCCGCCTCGTCTTCCACACTTAAAGACGGCACGCCCGACGGATGCCACCAGTCATGAACTAGGAAATACATAGACGCGAAGGTTTAAAGGGGCGGATTTTGCCCCAAAGCCCAAGCGCTTTGGTAAAAGCACGGACCTGCGCAGGATTGACGACAATTACCGGCAATCCTGCTCCGCCAAGGCTGGCCGCCACAACGGTTTCATACCCGCCGGTTGCCTCCACCGCCACCGCGTGAACGCCAAGCGGCGCAATGCGGCAGATCAGTGCGTCAATCCCATCCGCCTTGCGCGCAACCGAAAACGCTTCGCCAGACGGCAACACGTGTACATCCAACTTGTCTTTCGAAACATCGATTCCGACTACGGTGGCGTCCATCTTTACCCCCCCCCTTGCAAAATCGGGCTTCGCTTCTGACGGCCCAAGCGGCTATTCGGGTTCGATGGAACGGCGGACGAGGTACCTCGCTTCCCACGGGCTTCAACGACCCTAAGGGAACCCAAGTGGTTCTGCCTGACAGATTTTACCGGAAGGCATGCGTGCGCTTTTTGAGAATTGATAGATTTCTCAAACTGGATCCCCTTCCCTCAGGCTCACTAATGTTCGCCCTCGCCGGGGATGACATGTCGCTCATCAGACTTGAGAACGTGTTGTCTAAAACCGCCCTATTTTCCCTTGGCGCGGCCGAAGTTCGGGCTGTCGGTATCCTGACCGGCATCGACGATGCTGCGCCGGATGGTGCGGGTGCGCGCGAACAAAGTGTAGAGCGCATCGCCATCACCCCAGCGGATGGCACGCTGCAGGGCCGACAAATCCTCGCTGAAGCGGCCGAGCATCTCGAGCACCGCCTCGCGATTATTCAGGAAGATGTCGCGCCACATGGTAGGGTCCGACGCAGCGATACGGGTAAAGTCCCGGAAACCACCGGCAGAATATTTGATCACTTCGGAATGGGTGACGGTGGCCAGATCATCGGCGGTGCCGACGATGTTATAGGCGATCAGATGCGGCAGATGCGAGGTGATCGCCAGCACCAGATCATGATGATGGGCCTCCATCACATCAATCTCGCTGCCCAGATCGCGCCAGAAAATTTTCAGGTTTTCCAGCGCCTGCGCATCGGTGCCGGGCAGCGGCGTAATCAGACACCAGCGGCCATCAAACAATTCGGCAAAGCCCGCCTCGGGGCCGGATTCTTCGGTACCGGCAATGGGATGGGCGGGAATGAAATGGACCCCGTCGGGCACGAAGGGGCCGACATCGCGGATCACCGCCGCCTTGACCGAGCCGACATCGGTCAGCGTGGCACCCTTTTTGAAGCAGCGCGAGGCATCTTCAGTCAAATGGGCGAAGCTGCCCACCGGGGTGCACAGGATGACCAGATCGGCATCGGCGACACAAGACTTCAGATCGCTGTGATAGCTGTCACAGAAACCGACGGAACGGGCCCGCTCCAGCGTTTTGGGGCGGGCGTAACCGGCGATATGGCTTTTCATCCCGGCGCGCCGCATAGCATGCGCAATTGAAGACCCGATCAGCCCAAGACCGATAATGGCAACCTTGCCGTATGCTTCCCCGCTCATCCCAAACCTTTTATTCTATACTGTTATGACGTCACGCTGCCATGAAGGCGGTCAGCGCGTCTACCACTTTACGGCAGGCATCGGCCGGGCCGACGGTAAGCCGCAGGCAATCCGGCAGGCCATAACTGGTGACCGCGCGCAGGATCAGCCCGTGCTGGCCTAAATACGCATCGGCATCGGCGGCGGTTTTGCCCGCAGTGGCGGGAAAATGGATCAGCAGGAAGTTGGCCACGCTGTCGTCGACCTTCAGACCAATCCCCCGCAGCTCGGTCAGCAGATAGTCACGCCAGATTTCGTTATGCTCGACCGAGGCGGCGACATGCGCCCGGTCCCGTATCGCGGCGGCACCAGCGATCTGCGCCGGGATCGAGACATTGAACGGGGCGCGGATGCGGCCCAGTGCATCGGCGATGGTGGCGGGCAGATAGGACCAGCCGATACGAAGCCCAGCCAGCGCATAGACCTTGGAAAAAGTCCGCGTCATCGCGACATTGGCAAATTCGCTGACCATCTCGATCCCCGCCTCGTAATCATTGCGGCGGACAAACTCGGCATAGGCGGCATCCAGCACCAAAATAACATGGCCCGGCAGCCCGGCATGCAGGCGCTTGACCTCGCTCACCGGCAAATAGGTGCCGGTGGGATTGTTCGGGTTGGCCAGAAACACCAGCTTGGTCCGCGGCGTTACCGCCGCCAGCATGGCGTCGACATCGGCCCCGAAATTTTTGGCCGGGGCGAAAACCGGCCTGGCACCATTGGCGAGGGTATAAATCTCGTAGACGCTGAAAGCATACTGGCTGATCACCACCTCGTCGCCATGGGAAAGATAGGCGGCGCACAGCATGGCAATCAGCTCGTCCGAGCCATTGCCGCAGACAATGCGGTCCGGGTTCAGGCCATAAACCTCGGCAATCGCCTCGCGCAGGATGCGGGCGCTGCCCTCAGGGTAAATGTCTATCCGGCCCGCGGCGGCGGCAAAGGCTGCCAGCGCTGCCTTGCTCGGCCCCAGCGCGGATTCATTCGAAGACAGTTTGATCGGATGCGCCACGCCCGCCACCGAAGCCTTGCCACCGACATAGGGGGCAATCTCCAGCACCCCTGGACGCGGAACCGGACCCGACAGCATTTCGCGCGACATAAACCTCTCCACATTGATATAATATTACGCGGTAACAGACAAAAAATACCCGGCGCGGCCCGTTTGTAACAGACCGTTTCCAAGTGTGGCATTAGATAAATCCGCCAGCCTGTAAAAAGCAAAGGAAACCGGTATAGATTGACTTGGCTTGGGGCTGGTCTTAGCAAATTCGCCCCAGCCTGAAATGGAGCACTGACCATAGGAATGAACGAGGCGATGGCGCAGCCGACTTTTTTGCGGCCGGTAACAAGGCCGGATGCCGATATCGGCAAAGCTGTGCGGTTCGGCGCGGATGAACCGCTGGCCCTGGACTGTGGGCGCAGCTTGGCACCCTGGACCCTGGCTTATATGACCTATGGCACGCTGAACGCGGATAAAACCAACGCGGTGCTGATCTGCCATGCCCTGACCGGCGATCAGTTCGTTGCCAGCCCCCACCCCATCACCGGCAAGCCGGGCTGGTGGGAAGTCATGGTCGGCCCCGGCAAACCGATTGATACCGACCGCTATTTTGTCATCTGCACCAACGTCTTAGGTGGCTGCATGGGATCAAGCGGCCCGTCCGACACTAACCCGGCCACGGGGCGGCCCTATGGCCTCGACTTTCCGCTGATCACCGTGCGCGACATGGTGCGGGCCCAGTCCATGCTGATGGACAAGCTGGGTATCGAAAAGCTGCTGTCGGTGGTTGGCGGCTCGATGGGCGGTATGCAGGCGCTGCAATGGGCAGCAAGCTACCCTGACCGCGTTGCCTCGGTCATGCCGCTGGCCTGCGCGGCGCGCCAGTCGGCCCAGAATATCGCCCTGCAGGAAGTTGGCCGTCAGGCCATCATGGCCGATCCCTATTGGTATGGCGGGGCCTATAAGCTGTATGGCACCCAGCCCTCTAAAGGGCTGACAGTGGCGCGCATGGCTGCCCACATCACCTATCTGTCGGAACCGGCGCTGCAACGCAAATTCGGCCGCCGCCTGCAAAAACCCGATGGAATTTCTTTCGCCTTTGAGCCGGACTTTCAGGTGGAATCCTATCTGCATCATCAGGGCTCGGCCTTCGTCGACCGCTTTGATGCCAATTCCTATTTGTATATCACCCGCGCGGTGGATTATTTTGATCTGGCCGCTGATTATGACGGCGTGCTGGCCGAAGCCTTTCGCGGCATCAAAGCCCGCGTCTGTATTATTTCCTTCTCAAGCGACTGGCTCTATCCGCCGGCCGAAAACAAACGCATTGCCCACGCCCTCAATGCCGCTGCTGCACAGGTGAGCTATGTCGAAATTGAAACCGACAAGGGGCATGATGCGTTCCTGCTTGACGAACCCTTGATGTTCGACGCAGTGCGCGGGTTCTTAAGTTCGGTTGCAGCGGGGGCAAATGTGCAATGAGTGACATCTTACGGCCGGATCTGGCTGCCATTGCCGCCATGATCCCGGACAAGGCTCGTGTGCTCGACATCGGTTGCGGCGATGGCATGCTGCTCGAATATCTGGTGCAGGACAAAAAGGTTGATGGTCGTGGGTTAGAACTGATCCAGCAGAACGTCAACGCCTGCGTGGCGCGCGGGCTGGCCGTCATTCAGGGCGATGCCGATACCGATCTGATCGATTATCCCTCGGGCGTGTTCGACTTTGTCATTTTAAGCCAGACGATTCAGGCCACTCATAACCCCAGAACCGTGTTGGAGCATTTGCTACGCATCGGCAGCCATGTAGCGATTTCATTGCCCAATTTCGGCCATTGGCGCGTGCGGCTGGATATTCTGTGGCGCGGGCGTATGCCGCAGACCCGGCTGTTGCACCATCACTGGTACGACACGCCGAATATTCACTTGTGTACGATTGCTGACTTTGTGGATTTGGTCGGTGTGGTCGGTGCGGAAGTTGAAAAAGCCTATGCTGTTGATAGCAAGGGGCGGGCCCATGCCATGCGCGCCGAAAGCTGGGGCCCAAATCTGTTCGACGAAGGGGCGGTCTTCCTGCTGCATAAAAAAAGCAGCTGAGGCCATGGGGTAACCTCAGCCGCTTTTTTCACGCAAACCTGGGCTTAGTTCTTGCCAAGCAGGTTGAGTGCCTTCGAATACAGTGCGACACCGCGATCATACTGGCTGGTGGCGCAGAAGCTGCGGGCATTACGGACCAGATCTTTGGCTTGATCCGTGCTGTCGCCGGGCTGTGCCGTATCCATGGCAGTGGACGCTTGCTTGGCCATATGCACACAATCAGAAAGTTTCGCATCACCGGCGCTGGCAGAAACAGCAAAACCAAAACCAGCAATCAGGACCGTGGCGATTGTGACGGTTTTAAGAGACATAGTGTGTTCCTCCATTCATGTGCCGCGAGGGATTTCGCTTCAGCGGCGTTCTTTTGTTTGATGCAGAGGTAGGCAGTTTCAGATGCAAAGGAAACCCCCATCCGCGCATGTCTATTGTGGGAATGGGGTAGACCCAGACGCTACCAGTTAAAAAACGCATTTTACTACAACATGTTATTGCCTGACAGAGCCATGCAGACCGCTAACGCATAGGAGATATGCGCGCACTATAAGGCTATAACACTATTGAAAAAATCACATAGCTCCTAGCAGCAGAGCTCACGCATGAACCAATTGGGCATGGCTTTTTTGCGCTTCCGGTAAAGGGGTTACGCCGTACAAGGACTTTTTTGCCGCAGCAATATGAACCCCGCCCAGACTTGGAAAAAAATGTGTTCCCACTTTTTCCCACAATGTGGAAGCAAATACCGGATTCCCCCTAGATTGGGGCGGCATATAGAGCGCACGACGCCAAGACAACGGCTCGAACAGCGTGTCGCGTAGCAACATCGAGAGCTCTGATTTGCGGTATGGCCTGCCGCAGGCAAAGGGCGATACGTCCATCATAGCCCACAGGCTGACACGATTTGGGACGACGAGAAACAAACGCCCCTCCGGGGTCAGCACACGCCAGATCTGACGTAGTAATGTCCGGGCGCTTTCCGCTCCCTCCAGCCCATGAATCAGGATCACACGGTCAAAGCTGGCTTCGCCAAAAGGCAAGCTGCTTTCTTCGCCCGACGCGGTATGCGCGCACGCTGGCGCAGCAGGGTCCGGCCCCAGCGCCTTGGGCACCACGACGACCATATGACCAGCGCAATCGCCTAGCGTGGAAACATAGGGTGCTGTAAACCCAAAGCCGAGGCATGCGGCATGCGGATCACGATCTTCGCAAAGCAAGGCGCTGAGGTGGTCTGACAGAATATGCCGAACCATATCGCCCTGCGGTGTGGCATAAAAATCTGCTAACGCTCGGGCGTGTAACAACATGGCTGTTTGCCCCACTTAGAATTGATCGAACGCCAAAACATACCGCAGTTTTTTGTCAGATTATTTTTTCGCCGTGACATCCCCGGCAAGCTGTGCCACCGCCCGATCGAAAATGGCATTGACGAATTCGTTCTTGGTTTCCAGATCGCGCGGGTCGGCATACTCGACCGTCACCTGCACGGCCCAGCTACCAACCGCCGCCACGGCGAGCAGTACACGATACCGCATAGCCTCGATCCGGGCCGCATCGTAGGTGCGTGTATAAACAGCAAGATTTTTCCCCGGACCGAGTTGATAGACACCTTCGGCCGACATACGGCTGCCCGCGCCTTCCTGCAAAACAATATCTGGCGTTATCAATGCCTTAGGGTCGAAATTGGAGGGTAGCGGTGATAATACGACGCTGCCATAGACCCCATCGCGCGCCGAATAGGCACAATAATCTGCGTGGCGCGCTGTATCGCGCACCCCGACCGCATCACGGTCGTAATGGCCGATTTGGGCCGGGCAGATAAAGCCCGAAACGACATGACGCTTGGCGCCACCACTGGCATCCTCAAACACATCATCAATGGCGAAGGCAGGTGTCATTGTGCAAAAGCAGAACGCCAATGCCGTCAGAAGATAGCTCTGTTTCAACGGATATCCCCCGCGCCCTGGCAAATGGTCATCGGCAATCACCAACCAGACGCATTGCTTAAGTTTAGCCAATTTCTGCAAGGCGGTGTACTGCAAAAAAACCAACTGCACCAAACACACTTAAACAATGGCCTCCGTATCATTTCTGCGCTAGGTTGAGAAAAGTATCCTGTGAATTCATTCCTCTGATGCCCATAGCCCACATTTACACAGTTGCTTTTCAGGGCATTGACGCCCGCAACGTCGATGTGCAGGTCCATATCGCCGATGGCGGTGGTGGCCAGTTCACCATTGTCGGGCTGGCTGACAAGGCGGTGGCCGAAAGCCGCGAGCGGGTTCGCGCCGCATTGGCCGCGGTGGGGCTGGCACTACCCTGGCAACGGGTGACGGTGAACCTGGCCCCGGCCGATCTGCCCAAAGAAGGCAGCCATTACGACCTGCCGATTGCGCTGGGGCTTCTGGCCGCCATGGGGGTGCTGCCGGCATCCGAAATGGCCGAATACACCGCACTGGGTGAATTATCCCTCGACGGTCAGATCACCGCCGTAGCCGGGGTACTGCCCGCCGCGCTGGCAGCATCGGCGGCAGGTCGCGGGATCATCTGCCCGGCAGCGTGCGGCCCCGAAGCGGCCTGGATCGGCGAGATCGACATCATTGCCGCCCCTTCACTGATTGGGCTGGTCAACCACATCAAGGGCGTGCAGGTACTGGCGCGGCCAGAAACCCGCTTGGCCGAGGAAACCTTCACCATCGCCGACCTCAAGGATGTCAAGGGGCAGGAAACCGCCAAGCGCGCACTCGAGATTGCCGCCGCCGGTGGACACAACATGCTGATGGTTGGCCCACCCGGCTCAGGCAAGTCGATGATGGCTCAACGTCTACCCGGCCTGCTGCCACCGTTGGATGCCCGCGAAGCACTCGAAATCTCGATGATCCAGTCATTAGCGGGGGAACTGCCTGACGGAGCGATTTCACGCCGCCGTCCGTTTCGTAGCCCGCACCACTCGGCCTCAATGGCGGCATTGGTTGGAGGTGGCCTGAAGGTCAAACCGGGCGAAGTCAGTCTGGCCCATCTTGGCGTGCTGTTTCTTGATGAGTTGCCGGAATTCCAGCGGGCAGTCCTCGACTCCTTACGCCAGCCGATGGAAACCGGCGAGGCCATGGTAGCCCGCGCTAATGCCCATGTGCGCTACCCTGCCCGCTTCCAGCTGGTGGCGGCGATGAATCCCTGCCGCTGTGGTTATCTTAATGATCCGGCGCAAGCCTGTGGGCGGGCACCAAAATGCGCCATCGACTATCAGTCCCGGCTGTCCGGTCCGCTGATCGACCGCATCGATATTCATGTCGAAGTCGATGGGGTGTCCGCCGCCGACCTGACCCTACCGCCACCGGCCGAGGGCAGTGCCGAGGTCGCCGCACGGGTTGCCGCCGCACGCTCGGTACAGCGCGCCCGGTTTGAGGGGCTGGCTGTGCGCACCAATGCCGAAGCCGAGGGGGAGCTGCTCACCCGTATCGCCACCCCCGACGGGGCCGGAACCGCACTTCTGACCGAGGCGGCGGACAAAATGCGCCTGACTGCCCGGGGATATCACCGGGTGCTGAAAGTAGCCCGCACCATTGCCGACCTTGCCGGTTCAGAGGCGATCAGAAAGCCCCACATTGCCGAAGCGCTGTCCTTCCGCCGCGTGGTCCATACGCGATAGGCTCAGCCAAACCGCCCGGTAATATACTGCTCGGTCTGCTTGTTAGTCGGGGCAGTGAAGACCTTTTCGGTGTCACCAAACTCGATCAGCTCTCCCAGATACATGAAGGCGGTATAGTCCGAGGTACGGCTGGCCTGCTGCATGTTATGGGTGACGATGGCGATGGTATAGTCGTGCACCAGTTCGTCAATCAGCTCTTCGATCTTAGCGGTAGAAATCGGGTCCAGCGCCGAGCACGGCTCGTCCAGCAAGATCACTTCCGGCCGCGTCGCCACCGTGCGGGCAATACACAGACGCTGCTGCTGACCACCCGACAGGCTGAGACCAGATTCACGCAGCTTGTCCTTAACCTCACCCCAGATTGCGGCACGCTTCAGGGCATCTTCGACCCGTCCGTCCAGCTCGGAACGCGGCAGCTTTTCGAACAGCTGAATACCGAACGCGATATTGTCATAGATGGTCATCGGAAACGGTGTCGGCTTTTGAAACACCATGCCGATCCGCGAACGCAGCAGGTTGATGTCTTGCTTGGCCTCGAGAATATTTTCGCCGTCGAGCAGCACTTCGCCTTCGGCACGCTGCTTAGGGTACATTTCATAGATGCGGTTCAGCACGCGCAGCAGCGTGGACTTGCCGCAACCCGACGGGCCGATAAACGCCGTCACCTTACGCCGGTGGATCGGCATCGAGATGGCCTTAAGCGCCTTGGTTTGCCCGTAATAAAAGGACAGGTTCCTGATCTCGACCTTGACCTTCTCAGCGACCTTTTCCATGACCGGGGCATCCATAAACTTAACTCCGCTTCTTCGATTCGAGTATGCGCGCCGTAACCGACAGGGCCAGTACGGCGACCGTAATAAGCAGTGCACCGGACCAGGCCAGCTTGTGCCAATCTTCATAGGGGCTCATGGCGAACTGGAAGATGACAACCGGCAGGTTTGCCATCGGCTTCGTCACATCCGAGCTCCAGAACTGGTTGTTGAGTGCGGTGAACAGCAATGGCGCGGTTTCACCAGAGATACGCGCCACCGCCAGCAACACGCCGGTGACGATACCTGCCCGCGCCGCCCGCCAGGTGACGGCTTTAATGTAAAGACTGCGCGGCGCACCAAGCGCGGCTGCCGCTTCACGTAAAGAATTGGGCACCAGCAGCAGCATGTTCTCCGTGGTGCGCACCACCACCGGAATAACGATCACCATCAGCGATGCCGCACCCGCCAGCGCCGAGAAGCTGTGCATGTTGACCACGATGATTTCGTAGATGAACAGACCGGTCACAATCGACGGTGCGCTGAGCAAAATGTCGTTTATGAAGCGCACATAGAAAGACAGCTTTTCGAACCGGCCATATTCGGCCAGATAGGTGCCGGCCAGAATACCGACCGGCGTGCCCACGACCACGGCCAGACCGCTCATCACCAGCGAGCCGAAAATCGCGTTGAGCAAACCACCATCCGATCCCGGTGCCGGGGTCATTTCGGTGAAGACTTTGGACGAGAAACCCGCAATGCCATTGACGAGCAGCGATTCCAGGATCAGCCCGAGCCACATCAGACCGAACGCCGCGGCGCAGACCGAGAGGCAGAGAAAGATTGCATTACCGCGTTTACGACGGTGATAGAGCTTGAGATCCATCATGGTGCAACACCCCCGGCGCGCTTCTCTAGCGCCCTGAGCATCAGCTGAGCCGCCGCCAGAACGATAAAGGTGATAAAGAACAGGATCAGGCCCATCTCGATCAGCGAGGAAGAATATAGCTCGCCCACAGCCTCGGAAAATTCATTGGCAATCGAGGCAGAAATCGTCGTGCCCGGCGCAAATAGCGAAGCATGGATGCGGTGGGCATTACCGATGACGAAGGTAACCGCCATGGTCTCGCCCAGGGCACGGCCGAGCGCCAGCATGGCACCGCCTACCACGCCGGTGCGGGCAAAAGGCAGTACCACGCGCCAGACCACTTCCGATGTGGTGCAGCCCAGGGCATAGGCCGCCTCCTTCAGGGTGGACGGCACGGTTTCAAACACGTCCCGGGTCACCGACGCGATGAAGGGTAAAATCATGATCGACAGGATCAGCGCAGCAGTGAACATGCCGATGCCATAGGGCGGGCCTTCGAAGAGCTGTTGCAGCACCGGAACATTCTCGAACAGGCTGATCAGTTTGGGCTGCAGGGTTTCCTGAAAGAATGGCGCAAAGATAAACAGGCCCCAGATGCCGTAGATGATCGAAGGAATACCGGCCAAAAGCTCAATGGCGATGCCAATGGGGCGCCGCATCCTGCGCGGGCAAATTTCGGTCAGAAAGATCGCGATACCGATGCCAATCGGCACCGCAACCAGCATGGCAATCAGCGAGGAAACCAACGTGCCGTAGATAGGCGCCAGCGCACCATAGGTATCGGTGACCGGGTTCCAGACCTGGGTCGACAGGAAATCAAACCCAAACGCCTTGATGGCGGGCCACGCCCCCATGGTGAGGGAGGCCATCACCCCGGCAAAAATGCACAGCACCGCAATGGCGGCGATCAGCGTCATGCCGTGGAATTGCAGGTCTCTAGTTCCGCCACGATGAACGGCCAACGCCTTGATCTCGTGGGGCTTCATATCGCTGCTGGTAATATCGGTCACTATAAACCTGTCTCGTCCAACGCCCGCATCCTACCATACTATTCTGCCCCAGGCCGGGGCGTGTGCCAGTGTCCGGGTGGATGCATCCCCGGACTGCGGCCAAGCGGCCATTTCCTGAAATGACCGCACAAAAGCGCTGGCCTCTATCGACCGGCTTTTCGTGCAACGTCCAACACAGTTCTGCAAAGTTTTTGTGACAACCAGATCGGATTTTGCAGATAGTTCATATAAGTTACTGATTTTAAATAATAATATTCTGTTGAGACGATGCCATACGAACCGCGGCCAAAGGCCCCGTGGCGGTCCGCTGTGAAGGATTTCGTGCAAGCTGTCACAATCCGGTATAAGCGGCATGTGTCCCATTTAGCCCCCGGATGATGACCCCAACCATGACCAACCTGCGCCCAGCTCCCGCCGCCCCAGCCGCTAAGACCGGACTTGCCGCCTATCTGCAGCCCCGGGTTCTGGTGATGCTGGTTCTGGGCTTTTCCTCTGGTCTGCCCTTTCTCATGGTCGGCAACACCTTTGGCTATTGGCTGCGCGAGGAAGGCACCTCGCTGACTGCCATCGGGCTGATTTCCGGGGTTGGGCTGGCCTATTCGTTAAAATTCCTCTGGGCTCCAATCATCGATCGGGTCCGCGCCCCGTTGCTCGGCCGGCTCGGTCGCCGCCGCGGCTGGATGGCGCTGAGCCAGATACTTATTGCGCTAGGCCTTGTTGCGATGGCGACGGTGGGCCTGACATATGGCAACACAATCCTTGGCTTATGTGCGCTGGTAGTGGCCTTTGCCTCGGCCACCCAGGACATTGTGATTGACGCCTGGCGTATTGAGAATGCCACCAGCGAAGGCGAGCAGGGCCTGCTGACCTCGGCGGCCAGCTTTGGCTACCGCGTCGCACTGCTGGCCACCGACGCGCTTATTCTGATCGTGGCGGACCAGATCGGCTGGCGCGGGGCCTATGTCCTGTATGGCGCGCTGATGGCGATTGGGCTGATCGCCACCTTTTGCGCGACGGAATCCATCAGCGCTAATTCGGCTCTGATCGGAAAAAAGGCCCTGTGGACGCTGCGTGGCTTAGGCGATGCGATTGCCGGGCCTTTCATTGCTTTTTTTAAAACTCATGGCTGGCTGGCGCTGCTGATGCTGTCGGCGATCGCGCTTTACCGCTTACCCGACTTTTTTATGGGGCCAATGTGTAACCCCTATTACCATGACCTTGGCCTGTCCAAAACGCTGGTGGGCGAAGTGCGGGCAAGCATCGGCCTGATTGCATCTTTTCTGGGGATTGCCGCGGGCGGTTTTGCCGCGCTAAAGCTGGGAAATATGCGGGCACTGGTTATCGGCGGTATTTTACAGGGCTTTTCCATCGCCTCGTTCTCGCTGATGGCCTATTGGGGGCCAAGCCTGCCGTTATTCACCGCCATTATGACCGCCGATGGCTTTGCCATCAGTTTTGCCGGTGTAGTGCTGGTATCTTACATGTCGTCGCTGACCAGCCTGGGCTATACCGCCACGCAATATGCGCTTTTGGCCTCGGCCTATACGGTGGCGGGCAAATCGCTTAAAACCCTTTCCGGGCTTATGGTCGATACGTTAAAAACCAGCCATGGGCTGATGGACGCCTATGGCATTTTCTTTCTTTGCGCAGGGTTAATCGGATTGCCGGCGATTTTCCTGTTTATGCTTCTGTCACATAAACTCCATCACCGGGCGATACAAAACACCTAGGCATCGCCTCTCAGTTCTTACGATTTGTTTTCATTGCGATCCTGGGCTAAAATAGTTTCAGGTTGGCGCGAGAGCACATCGTACCCAACCCAGGGATGACGCCAACAAAAAGAGCGCTTCGATATGGTCAATATTTATGAACCCGGGCCTTTGGAAGGCCGCCTGACACATTGGCCGGTACTTGCCGCGTCCGGTGCGCTGGAAGTGCGTCTGGCCGAAACCGATGCGGAAGTGGAAGCGGCGCAACGTCTGCGCTATCGCGTTTTCTATGATGAAATGTCCGCCCTGCCCACGCCGCAGCAGCGCGAAGCCCAACGCGACTTCGACCGCTTCGACGATGTCTGCGATCATCTTCTGGTGGTAGACCGTGACCGCATTGAAGATGATGGCCAACCCGCCGTGGTCGGTTGTTACCGGCTGTTGCGCGATGTCGATGCCAAACGCGTCGGCGGTTTCTATACCTCGTCAGAATATGATCTGAAGCCGATGCTGGCTGGCCTGCCCACAGGAACCAAGCTGCTTGAGCTGGGTCGTTCCTGCGTGCTGAAAGAATATCGCAGCCGCCCCTCGACGATGCAGCTGTTATGGCGCGGCGTGATGACCTATGTCGCCCGCTTCTCGATTGATCTGATGTTTGGCTGCGCGTCCTTCTCCGGCTCAACGCCGGAAGAATTCGCCCTGCCGCTGTCCTATCTCTATCACTATCATCTGGCGCCGCCGGAAATCCGCGTGCATGCCCAGCCCGACCATTATCACGACATGAATTTGATGGCGAAAGACGCCATTGATACCAAAGAAGCCGTGCGCCATCTGCCGCCGCTGTTAAAGGGTTATGTCCGCGCGGGGGCCTTGATTGGTGACGGTGCGGTGGTCGATAAACAATTCCATTCGGTCGACGTCTTCATCTATTTCCCGGTTTCGACCATGGATGCGCGCTATCGCAGCCGCTTCCAAATGAAGTCGGAACAGGCCAAACAATAATAGCCTGACCATACCAAAACGCCCGCGGCAGATATTCTGCGGCGGGCGTTTTCTTTTGTTTTTTATGGAGAGTTACAACCTTCGCTCGATCCCATCCCAGATCATTTTGGCCGCATCGATGCCGCAAAGCGCCTTGGCTTCCCAGATCCCAGTGGGCGAGGTGATATTGATCTCGGTGAGATAGTCGCCGATGACATCGATCCCGGCGAAAACCAGTCCACGCTTTTTCAGCTCTGGCCCGATGCGTTCGCAGATCTCATGATCGCGCGCGGTCAAGGCACATTTTTCGGCATGACCACCAATATGCAGATTGGAGCGCGCTTCACCCGGGGCCGAAACCCTGAGGAAATAGCCAGCAATCTCACCATCGGCCAGGATGATACGCTTATCACCTGTAGTGACCGCCGGAATATAGCGCTGCACCACCAGTGGCTCGCGGGAAAGCGCCGCAAAGGTTTCGAGCAACGACGAGAAATTACCGTCATCCGGTTTAACACGGAACACCCCGGCCCCGCCGTTACCGTAGAGCGGCTTGACGATGATATCCCCATATTCGGCACGGAAGGCGCGGATCTGATCACGATCGGCGGTGATTAGCGTCGGCGTCATCAACCCATCAAACCCGGTGACAAACAGCTTTTCGGGGCAGCCACGCACTTCGGCCGGATTATTGCTGACCAAAACTTTTGGGGTCAGTTTTTCTAACAAATGCGTGGTGGTGATGTAGGTCATGTCAAAGGGGGGATCCTGACGCAGCAGGATCACATCGGCATCAGACAAATCGTAATCAAAAGCCTCGCCCAGACGGAAAAAATCTGCCGGATCGGGCTTTAGTTCCAGCGGGCGGACACATGCCCCCACTTTACCGTCCCGAAAATACAGCGCCTCGGGCGGGTAATAGAGCAGCTTGGCCCCGCGCGATGCCGCCTCAAGCCCAAGGGCATAGGAAGAATCGGTACGCGGATTGATTTTATCGACGGGATCCATCTGCAGGGCGACGGTTATGGCCATAGTGCAATCAGTCCTTTCACTCACGCATCATCGGGGCGCCAAGCATCACGGAAATGGCATGGGAGACGGCCGGGGACAACGCTTATCACATCAAAGCGCGCAGGCCCCACCGCACGTTTCTGGTGTAAAAATATTTCCGCCGCACTGGCAATACGGGCCCGCTGATTGCGGCTGACCGCGGCGATGGCCCCCACCTGGTCGGGGCGGTTCTTGACCTCAATAAAACACCACACGCCCGGTAGGGAACGGGCAATGATGTCGACCTCCCCCGCCAGCGTGCGCTGGCGCCGTGCATAGATGCGATAGCCCTTGAAACGCAGCAGCCAGACCGCCTTGGCCTCGGCCCAGCGGCCCTGACGTTCGGCGGCAGCCCCGCGCGCCGCCCGTGTTTTATAGCGTTTGCCCATCTTTCAGTTTTTGTCCCCGCTCATAGATATCGCGTTTGGAGCCACCCAATGTTTCGGCCAGAAATTCGGAAGCAACTTTCAGCGGCATAAAAGGGATCAACCTGGCCAGTGCAGCATCGATTTTGCCATAATCCGGGCCTTCCGCCAGAGGCGGGCCGACAACGATGGAAATTTCACCCCGGGGCGCTTCTGCAAAATCCACTGCCAGTTCGCTCAGGGTTCCACGGCGGACTTCCTCGTGCATTTTGGTTAATTCCCGGCCCACCGCCGCCGGGCGGTTACCTAGCACATCTGCCATTGCGGCGAGGCTTTCGGCCAGACGGCCGGGGGATTCGTAAAAAATCAGACTGGCACGCAGGGTTTTCAGCTCTTCCAGCACGGTTTTGCGCTCACCCGCTTTGGAGGGCAGAAAACCGGCAAAAACAAACCGGTCAGACGGCTGGCCCGATAGGGTGAGCGCGGTAAGCGAGGCCGAAGCCCCCGGAATACATTCCACCGCCACGCCTTCGGCCAACGCTTCGCGCACCAGTTTGAAACCGGGGTCTGACACCAACGGCATCCCGGCATCACTGACCTGTGCCACCCGCGCGCCGCCCTTCACTTTTTCGAGAAGCCGGGCGCGGTCTTTGGGGCTGGAATGGTCGTTATAGGGCAGCAAGGGCTTACGGATGTCATAAATTGCCAGAAGCTTGGCGGTAACCCGGGTATCCTCGGCCGCGATGAGATCCACGGATTTCAGCACATCCAATGCGCGTAACGTGATATCACGGGCGTGTCCGATCGGGGTGGCGACGATGTAAAGCGCGGGTGGCAACAACGGCAACGCAGTTTCCTCATCCTCGACGCTTTCACCGTCCGATGGTTTACCCTGCGCGGCTGAACCGGTAGATTTACCGTCAGATTTATCACTGGTGGCGGCTTTTGCCGTCCGTCCGGGAGCCTGCCATGCCTTACGCGCCATCGTCGTCTTTCCGCTTTATGCCCCGCCTTTGTGCCACTGTCGGCGCACTGGCGATAGCTCTGTTAGGCGGATGTAGCACAACGGCCTCGGTCCCGTCCGGCTATGAGGATGATCCACCTGCCCCGCACCAGCTTTCGGCCGATCAGCCCAGCTTCCTGCGCCTGCCCAACCTTCCCGCCGGCCAGACACCGCTGCGGGTTGGTGTGATCCTGCCCTTTTCGGATAGCAGCCCGGCGACCCGCACACTGGCCGCCGGCATGATGAAGGCGGCCCAGCTAGCCCTGTTCGATGCCGGGCAGAAAAACATTGTGCTAATGAGCGCCGATGAAAGCACCGGTTCCGCCAAGGCGGCGGAAAAGCTGCTCGATCAGGGGGCCGAAATCATGATCGGGCCGCTGTTTGCCACCTCGGTAAAAACTGTGGCGCCGCTGACCCGCGACCGTGGCGTACCGCTGATCTCCTTTTCGACCGACCGTTCAGTGGCTGGTAAGGGCGTCTATCTTTTAAGCTTTCAGCCTCAAACCGAGGTCGAGCGGGTGGTTGCCTATGCCGCCGCCAAGGGTAAACGCCGCTTTGCCGCGCTGATCCCCGAAACCCCCTATGGCGCGGTGGTAGAGCAAAGCTTCCGCACCACAGTCGCAGCCAAAGGTGGCCATGTCGTCGCGCTGGAGCATTACAGCCCCAGTGCCGGGGCGGTCAGCGAGCCATCGGCTGTGGTGGCCAAAAGCGGGGCCGATGCCATTTTTATTCCGCAGGGTGGTTCGCTGTTACGGGCGATGATCCCGGTGCTGGCCTATAACGGTGTTGATAAAACCAAGGTGCGCTATCTCGGCACCGGGGTGTGGGATGATCGCAGCAACATCAAGGAAAATCTTCTGGCCGGTGGCTGGTTCGCTGCACCGCAGCCCAATGCCGATGATGCTTTTGTCGCTCGCTACAGGAAAGTTTACGGCCACAGCGCCCCGACACTGGCCCCGCTGGCTTATGATGCAATCTCGCTGGTGGTGCTGTTATCGCACGGCAAGCCCTATCGCCGTTTCACCAAACACAGCCTGACCGATCCCAATGGCTTTGCCGGTGCAGGCGGAATCTTCCGGTTTCGCCCCGATGGCAGCATCGAGCGCGGGTTGGCCGTGCTGGCGGTGGGACCGAATGGCTTTAGCGTGGTCAACCCGGCCCCGACCACCTTCGAAAGCGCTGACAGCGCTAAGGCTGGCAGTTAATCCGCCAGTTCTTCGATGATGCGGTTGAGCAGAAGCTGTCCCTGCGCGGTGGCTTTGAGCCGCCCCAGCTCCGTCGTGACCAGCCCCAGCTCGCTAAGCTGGGCGATCTTCTTTTCCGGCGGCAAAAAGCCCCAGCGCGTGTGATAGGCTTCCAGATTAAGCCCTTCGGCGAGGCGTAAATTCATCAGGAGATGCTCACGCGCGGCATCTTCGGGCGGGACTTCGGCGATGGTAGCAAAGCCATGCCCCTTCTGGGTGACCTTTTCATACCAGCGTTCGGGCAACCGCTCGCCTGCGGTGGCATAACGCCCGCCATAAATATCAAGCCGACCATGGGCCCCCGGCCCCACCCCGGCATATTGGCCATACTGCCAATAGATCAGGTTATGGCGACATTGGGCACCCGGCCGGGCGTGATTGGACACTTCATAGCCCGGCAGCCCTGCCTTCGTGGTCATTTCCTGTGTCGCCTCGAACAGGGCGACCGATATTTCGTCCGGTGGCATAGTCAGCTTGCCGCGTTTGACCATGGTGGCAAAGGGGGTAATCGGCTCGATAGTGAGCTGATAAAGCGAAAGATGCTCACAGCCGAAACTGAGCGCCTCGTTAAGTTCGGTGCGCCAGTCGGCAAGCGTTTGCTCCGGCAAGGTATAGATCAGATCAAACGACACCCGTGGGAACGTCGCCAGCGCCATTTTCAGTGCCGCCTTGGCCTCGTCCACATCATGCAGGCGGCCAAGGAATTTCAGCGACGCATCGCGCAGCGACTGCACCCCAAGCGACAACCGGTTAACGCCTGCGGTCGCATAATCGGCGAAACGGGCGGATTCGGCACTGGCCGGGTTGGCCTCGATAGTGATTTCGATGTCGGTCGCCAGCGTCCACAGCTTGGCCGCCTCGTCGATAATGCGGGCAGCGGATGCCCCCGTCATCAGCGACGGGGTGCCCCCGCCGAAGAATATGGTTTCAAGCTGCGGGCGGTTTTCGCCCTGCAGCGTGGCCACCAGGTTCATTTCCTGCACAATACCGGCCAGCCATGCCGCCTCGCCCAGACTGACGCGGACATGCGAGTTGAAATCGCAGTAGGGGCATTTTTTGGCGCAGAAAGGCCAATGAACATAGAGGCCGAAACCGCTCATCCCAGCACCATATCGGCAAACCGGGCGAACGCACGGGCACGGTGACTGATGGCGTGTTTCTGTGCCGGATCGATTTCGCCAAAGGTCTGATCCATGCCCTCGGCAACAAAAATCGGATCATAGCCGAAGCCATTGGTGCCACGCGGCGGGAAGCAGAGCGTGCCGTGAATTTCACCGATATAGGTTTCCACCGCCCCATCAGGGACAGCCAGCGCCAGCGCACAGACGAATTTCGCCGAACGATCTGATGTGCCCGCCGCGGTCAGCTCGCGCTCGATCCGGGCCATGGCACCATAAAAATCCTTATGGTCGGCCCAGCGTGCGGAATAGATCCCCGGCGCACCACCAAGGCCCGTCACGCACAGGCCGGAATCGTCGGCCAGCGCAAAGCGGCCACAGGCATCCGCCGCCGCGCGCGCCTTGAGGATGGCGTTAGCTTCAAAGCTATCCCCGGGTTCCTCAGGCTCGGGCAAACCAAGCTCGGCCGCCCCCCGCACGATCAGACCGCGCGGGGCGAGAAGTTCGGCAATCTCGGCCACCTTGCCCTTGTTATGGCTGGCAATGACCAGCTCGGTGCCGGGGATCAGTTTCATCCGATGGCGGCCTTCTGCAAGGTAACCAGTTCGGTAATGCCCTGGCGGGC
This sequence comes from Micropepsis pineolensis, assembly GCF_055392125.1. Lineage (NCBI taxonomy): Bacteria > Pseudomonadati > Pseudomonadota > Alphaproteobacteria > Micropepsales > Micropepsaceae > Micropepsis > Micropepsis pineolensis. The sequence goes on along the minus strand of NZ_AP042408.1, from coordinate 489,929 downwards.
CAGACGTAGCAGCTGGGTGAATTCTTCGTCGGTAAACGGTGCACCCTCGGCGGTGCCCTGAATTTCGACCAGACCACCAGCCCCGGTCATGACGAAATTGGCATCCGTACCGGCGGTGGAATCTTCAGAATAATCAAGATCGAGCATCGGCTCGCCCTTGATGATGCCGCAGGAAATCGCTGCAACATGATCTTTCAGCACCGGCTTGGTGAGCATGCCGGTCTTGGTCATAAACTGAATGCACTGGGCCAGCGCGACATAGCCACCGGTGATCGACGCGGTACGGGTGCCGCCATCGGCCTGCAACACGTCACAGTCGATGGTAATCTGCTTTTCACCCAGTGCGGCCAAATCGGTCACGGCGCGCAACGAGCGGCCGATCAGACGCTGTATTTCCTGGGTACGGCCCGATTGCTTGCCCGAGGCAGCCTCGCGCCGCATGCGCGACCCGGTCGAACGGGGCAGCATACCATATTCCGCCGTCACCCATCCCTTGCCCGAACCGCGTAAGAAACCCGGCACGCTTTCTTCCAGACTGGCGGTACACAGCACATGGGTGTCGCCAAACTTGACCAGGCAGGAGCCTTCGGCATGTTTGGAAAATCCCGGCGTGAGGGTGACGGTGCGCATCTGATCGGAGGCGCGGGATGAAGAACGCATTGGCTTTCCCTTGAAGTTTTATATGAGCGCCTTTACCTAGCTGTTCAGAGAAAACTTGTCCAAAGTTAAAGTCGCGCGAAAAAGCATTAACCAGTTCAATGATCTGAGCTCGATGCCTTGAATAATACCCTGTCGCACCACAAAACCGAAGGTTTAGTGGATCGCCAACGCGAGGACTTCCGCTCTTTAGTGGAAGAATTCTTGTCCTCTGGCGACCCGGTGGGTTCGCGCACCCTGTCACAGATTTTGCCGGTTTCACTTTCCCCGGCCTCGATCCGCAATGTTATGGCTGATCTGGAGGCGATGGGGCTGCTTTATGCCCCCCACACCAGTGCTGGTCGGGTGCCGACCGAGCGCGGCCTACGGCTGTTTATCGATGGTATGCTGGAAATCGGTGATCTGGCGGCGGAAGAGCGCAGTGTCATCGAGACCCGCATCGCCGGAACCGGGCGGGCGATGGAAGATGTGCTGACCCAAGCCACGACCATGCTGTCGGGCTTGTCGCGCTGTGCCGGGCTGGTGGTGGCGGCCAAGCAGGAAAGTGTGCTGAAGCATGTGGAATTCGTCGGGGTATCACCTGGTAAGGCGCTGGTCATTCTGGTTACCGAAGACGGTCGGGTGGAAAACCGCCTGATCGAAACCGCACTTGGCCTGCCCGCATCGGCGCTGACCGAGGCGACAAATTACTTAAATGCCCGCCTGCGCGGTCACAGTCTGGACAGCGCCCGTAAAGATCTGTTCGAGGATCTTGAAACCGAAAAAAGCGAGCTGGATCAACTGACAGCCAAAGTCGTGGCCGAAGGTCTGGCCACCCTGTCCGATCCGGCCCAAGGCGAAGACAAGGTTTTGATCGTGCGCGGGGCGTCGCATCTGCTCGACAGCCTCGAGGCGCAAAGCGATCTGGAACGGGTACGCACCCTGTTCGAGGAGATCGAACGCAAGAACGAACTGATCCGCCTGTTGGAGCTGGCCAAGGATGGCGACGGCGTGCGCATTTTCATCGGTTCGGAAAATCGTCTGTTCGGCATGTCTGGTTCTTCGATTGTCGCAGCCCCATATACCAACACACAGGGTAAGGTGGTTGGCGTGGTCGGCGTGCTGGGTCCGACCCGGCTGAATTATGCCCGTATCATTCCCATGGTCGACCACACCGCCAAGGTTATTGGCCGGCTGTTGGGCTAAACTGTTTTGTTTTAAGGAAAGTAGCATGGAAAATAACGCTGAAGAGTCTGCCAACACCGAAACCGCGGCCACGTCGGTCGCCGATCCGGCGCCGGAAGCGGCAAACCCGGCCAGCGAGTTTGATGCGCTGAAGACCGAAAATGCCGATCTGAAGGACCGGCTGCTACGTGCCATGGCCGAAGCGGAAAACATCCGCCGCCGCGCCGAACGCGACACCAAGGACGCTTCGCAATATGCCGTGGCCCATTTTGCCCGCGAAATGCTGGCGGTGGCCGACAATTTCACCCGTGCGCTGTCAGCCTGTGATCCACTGCCGGAAGAAATCGACCCAAAAATTAAGGGTGTGTTCGAGGGCATCGTGGCGACCGAGCGTCAGCTTTTGTCGACGCTAGAGCGCTTTGGCGTTAAAGCCATCGACACCGCAGACGGCAAATTCGACCCCCATTTGCATCAGGCTATTGCCGAGGTTCCCGGTTCGGGCAAGCCCAAGGGATCCATTGTCAATGTGGTGCAGAGCGGCTTTACCATCGGCGAGCGCCTGCTGCGCCCGGCCATGGTGACGGTGGCGGCAGACAACCCGGCCCCGGCAGCAGAAGAACCAAAAGCATAAAGGCAAACAACAATGAGCGATGTGCGCGTAGTGGTGGCCGGTGCGGCGGGACGTATGGGCCTTGCCCTGGTCCGGGCGATCCACGAGACGGATGGGGCGGTTCTGACCGGTGCGGTCGAATTTCCCGGCCATAGCGCCATCGGTCAGGATATTGGTGTTCTGGCGGGCCTGCCGCCGCTCGGTCTGGCGCTGGCCGCCGAAGCCAATCTGACAAAGGCTGATGTGGTGATTGATTTCACCCGTCCGGCGGTATCGCTCAACTTGGCGGAAAAATGCGCCGCCGCAGGTGTGGCGCAGATTGTCGGCACGACCGGATTCAGTGCCGAAGAAGAAAGCAAACTGCAAGCCGCCGCGCAAAAGATCGCCATCGTCAAATCAGGCAATATGAGCCTTGGCATCTGCCTGCTGTCGGCGCTGGTCAAACAGGCCGCCAAACTGCTACCCGATTTCGACATCGAAATTGTCGAGATGCACCATAACCAGAAGGCCGATGCGCCGTCTGGCACAGCCCTTATGCTGGGTAAGGCCGCCGCTGACGGGCGCAACGTCGATCTGGCGGAAAAGTCGGTCCGTGGCCGCGATGGCATTACAGGCCCCCGCAAAGCTGGTGATATTGGTTTTGCGTCGCTTCGCGGCGGCACCGTGGTGGGCGACCATCAGGTGATTTTCGCCGGGCAGAAAGAACGGCTGGTGCTGTCGCATATCGCCGAAGACCGAACGATTTTCGCTGGTGGTGCAGTCAAAGCCGCACTGTGGGCGGTGGGTAAAAAACCCGGCTATTATGCCATCGCAGACGTGCTGGGGCTGTAATCAGCCCTGCTCTGCTGCCAGCAGCGCCCGTTTCAGGTCTAATCCCCAGTGATACCCGGTGAGGGCGCCGGATTTGGCAACGACACGGTGGCAGGGCACGACATAGGCAATCGGGTTCTGCCCCACCGCCGTGCCCACCCAGCGCGCCGCGCCGGGGCGACCCAGCCCGTCCGCCAGCGCGCCATAGCTGGTGGTCTTTCCGGGGCGGATTTTTAACAGCGCCTGCCAAACCGCAATCTGCCCATCGCTACCGATCAGGTGTAACGGCCATTTTTTACCCGCGAAAACATCACCAATAATTTTCTGGGCCAGATCATCGTCACGTGAAAACGCCACCGGCCAGCGTTTGCGATAATCGGCCAGAAGAGCCGCCTTCTTCACGCCGAAACCAAGACCGCACAGCCCTGCATCACTGAACAGCGCAATTGCCGGACCAAAGGGCGATATAGCAAAGCCGTAAAACACGGTGTCCGGGGGCAGATGCGAAATTTTCATGGCAGCCCTCACTTGTGTGTAGATTAATTTAGAGAGATTCTACACTGCCTCATCCGGATGACCAGCATGTTTAGCAAGAAAGACGTCGAAAGCTTCTTTACCGCCCTGAAAAAGGCCAATCCCCACCCTAAGGGCGAGCTAAACCACACCAACGCCTATACTTTACTGGTGGCGGTGGTGCTGTCAGCGCAAGCCACCGACAAAAGCGTCAACAAGGCCACCGAAGCCCTGTTCAAAACCGTCGACAGTCCCCAAAAAATGCTGGCATTAGGCGAGGCCAAACTGGTCGAGCATATCAAAACCATTGGCCTTTATCGTGGTAAGGCCAAAAATGTCATCGCCCTGTCCGAGCTACTAATCGCCCGCCATGGCGGTAAGGTACCGGAGAGCCGCGAGGCGCTGGAAGACCTGCCCGGGGTGGGCCGCAAAACGGCCAATGTCGTTCTGAACATCGCCTTTGGTCACAAGACGCTGGCGGTGGATACCCATGTCTTCCGGCTGTCCAACCGCACCGGGCTTGCCCCAGGCAAGGATGTGCGCGAGGTCGAAGATCGTCTGATGGCCATAGTGCCGGACACGTATCTGCAGGATGCCCATCACTGGCTAATCCTGCACGGGCGCTATGTCTGTACCGCCCGCGCCCCCAAATGCGATGTGTGTGTGGTGCGGCCGCTGTGCCAGTTCAAAGAAAAGCGGGTCTAGAGAAACGAGGCACGTGTGCTCTAGCCTGCCTTGACCCGTAGCTGTAGTGCGTTGAAGCAATTGCGCTCGATATGGCCGGGGCGGCTCGATGGTACACTTTCCATTTGCTTGATCGCCAGTGTCGCATCCTGACCTTGTTGCCGCGGATAGAGAAAGAAGAAGATGCGGCACAGACCAGCATCATAGCGCCACATCTGGCTGCCAGTTTCCAGACGGACGAAATCCGGCTTGCCGTAGATTTCCTGCAGCTCGGTCCCGGTGAACTGGATCAGCGGCTTACGGTGACCATTAACCGGTGGCGGGATCGGAATGAAGCTCTCCTCGGCCCGCTGCCGCGGGGCGCAGGCCGATACCGCCACGCATAATCCCAAAACGAACAGAGTTTTACGCATCCCCACCACCATCTTAGCGGTGCCTTTACCGGTCATCGCGTTTACTGGTTACACATAAGTGATAGCCTATTTCGGCAAGCGCTCCACGGAAATGTGTGCCGCAGTTTATGATTTGAAACTGCAGATCGTAAAAGGTTAAAAATCGCTGTTCCGGCGCTTTTAAGGCAGTGCCATGGTCTGTTAGGCCCTTGCACAGCCAGCAATCATCGGGCATTGCAAAAGCCGAAATTTATAGCCGCCGCTTCAAGGGAGAGAAGATCATGGATCGCACCGCCGACGTAGTTGCCATGGGCAATGCCATTGTTGACGTTCTGGCACCGGTGGACGATGCCTTTTTGCTCACCCACAAGATCGCCAAAGGCGTCATGACGCTGATTGACGAATACCGTGCCCACGAGCTGTATCAGGCTTTCCCGGCCGAGCGGCGCGAAATGGCTGGCGGGTCGGCGGGCAACACCATGGCGGGCATCGCCTCGTTCGGGGGCGCAGGCCAGTATATCGGCAAGGTGCATGATGACCGGCTGGGGTTGGCCTTCACCTCAAGCCTGAAGGAACTCGGCATCCGCTTCACCACTTCGATGGCGGATGAAGGCCCCTCGACCGCCTGCTGCTTGATCGCCGTGGCCCCCGACGGACAGCGTTCGATGAACACTCATCTGGGGGCCTGCCGTGGCTTGCAGGCTGCCGACGTCAAGAAGTCCGATATTGCCAGCGCCAAAGTGCTCTATATCGAAGGGTATCTGTGGGATATGGAGGCCGCCAAGGCCGCCTCGCGTAAAGCTATTGCTGCCGCCCGTGAAGCCGGCACCAAAACCGCCTTCACGCTGTCCGATCCATTCTGCGTCGGCCGTTTCCGTGACGAATTCCTGGAACTGATCCGCGACGACGTCGACATCGTTTTCGCCAACGAAGATGAAGCCAAGGCGCTGTTCGGCACCGAAGACTTTGATGGCGCATTACAGGCCCTGTCCGATTGGGGCGGGATTGCCGCTGTGACCCGTGGGGCGCAGGGCTGTGTTGTGGTTGGTCAGGGGGAAACCCACATTGTCGATGCCGTGCCGGTCAAACAGGTGGTCGATACCACCGGCGCAGGCGATCAGTTCGCCGCCGGGTTTCTCTATGGCCTGACCCATGGCAAGGCTCTTGGGGTCTGCGGCAAGCTAGGCTCGCTGGCAGCAGGCGAAATCATTTCGCATTTCGGTGCCCGACCGCAAACCTCGCTGGCGGAATTAGCGCGCAAAGCGGGGCTGATCTGAGCTTTTTTTGCGTAGGTAAATATACAGCGCACCGTCACCGCCATGGCGACCGTGGGCGGTGCGGATGTCGGCGATCTGACGCACGACATCCGGCTCGGCCAGCCAGCGCGGCACCATATTCTTGAGCACGCCGCGGCTGCGCATATCGAGTTCCATATCAAAGGGAGCGTAGCGATCGATCTGCTGACGCCCCTTGCCGGTAATCACCAGTACCAGCCGCAGATTGCGCCTGATGGCCATGGTGATGAATTTCATCAAGGCGGGATAGGCCGCCGCCTCGGTCAGGCCATGCAGATCAAGTGTGGCTTGCGGTGCCAGATCACCGCGGTGCAGCCGTTCGGCGGTGCCCCCGTCAATCCCGCTGGGGATGGCTGGTTTAGGCCCCTTACGCACCACGGCTTCGGGCATGATCAGGCGCGGCTCGGGCTTGGCAATCCGAAGTTTGCCCGTCATCACCCCTTCGAAGAAAGCGCGTTCGTCATCGCTGGTCTGGCGTTTTTTCATGGTGCAGGCCCTTCATAGCGGCTGATACCCTGCAAACGGTCGGCCACGGCCTTGGGCAGCAGAATAAACATATCGCCCGGCTGTTTCATTAGTCCGGCCAGCTTTTCCGGCCCGCCGCCGACGCCAAGATAGAGATCGGCCCGTCCGCCCCCGCGAATGGCCCCACCGCGATCCTGCGCGATGAACAGACCTTGCCAAGCGGTGCCCCCCCCATCCGATGATGGTTTGGTGGTGGCGATAAATACCGGCAGACCATAGGGGTGAAAGCGGGGATCAATGGCAATACTGGCCTCTGCTGTCAGCGGCACCCCTTCGGATCCCCTGGCCCCGAGGGAAGGGCTGCCGATATGCTCTTCAGCGAAAAATACATAGGATTCATTGGCCTGCATGACAGATGCGGCTTGGTCGGGGTGGCTTTTTAACCAATCCCGAATGGATTGGGCGGTAATCTGGTCCCGCGCGATGGCGCCCTGCGCCACCAGCACCTTGCCAATGGCGGTATAGCTTTTGCCATTCTGCCCGGCATAAACCAGACGAACCTGAGACCCATCTGGCAGCAGCCCACGGCCTGAGCCCTGAATCTGAAGGAAAAACACAGCAACCGGATCAGCGGCATAAAACAGGATGGGGGCTTTTAGGCCCTTATTCTCGATCTCGGCCCGGCTGGGATAGGGGGTAAGCCGGTTCTTATCGAGACGGCCAACCAGCTTTTCACCCTTATACTTATCGCGGAAAAGCCCCAGATCGACGCTGACCAGATCTGTCGGCAGGCCATAAATCGGCGTTTGGTAGGTTTCGTCTTTGACCCGGCTGACAGCAATTTCGGGCTCGTAATAGCCGGTGAACAGATTGGCTGTTCCCGTGGAGGTCAGCGCGAAGGGCTGAAACCATTGCTCGAAAAAGCGCTTCGGCGGCAGCGGATTATGTTTGGCTGCGCGGCAAACTGCCTGCCAGTCGCCATTGGTGCCACCATAGCCAAGCCCCGGCGCCGGGGCAGTGGCAGACCGGGCGCTAATTTCGCCGCAGGACCGCACAAAGGCCTGATAAGCGGGTTGCGGATTGGCCCCACGCCAGCCCGGCAGATTGGAAAAATCCTGTTTTTCAAGTGTAACACCCGTGCCCGCCGGGCCCGGTGCGGTTTGGCAGCCGGACAGCATGACAGCCAAAAAGCTCAAAAAAAGCCCTGCCAGTAGCGGGGCTTTTTTAAGGGGAAAATTTTTAGAAATTTTAAGCCTCAGCCGCTGTGGCGATCAGAATCCAGTTTGGATTGCGCGCCAGCACATCGCGCGAGAAGGTCCAGATATCGTTGACTTCGGTTACAGCCTTTTCATCCCCGGCAACCACCACCCCGTTGCCATCGACGGTGGCAGAAATCACCTCGGCCCGGAAGGACACCGTCACCTCGGCCATGCGATCTTTTAAGGCCGCGCCGACGATCTTGACCTCTTTAAAATCGACAAAGGTGAAACGGCATTGCTGTCCAGCGGCTTCGCGTGCGGTAATCGCCCCTTCAAAGGCAGTAAACACTTCGGCGCTGAGCAGCGGACGCAGGGTTTCGCGCGCGCCGGTAGCAAAGCCTTCCTCGATCATCTCATAGGCGGCGCGGGCGCCGGTGATGAATTTATCACGATCGAAGCTTTTATCGCCGAGCGAAATATCAAACAGACCGTTGGAAACCGGATCGGTAGGCCGCATGACCGGCGACGACAATTGCGGACGCGGTGTTTCATCAGCCATTTTATCGCTGACAATGCTTTCCGCCGGCTCCTGATGGGCGACACGATAACTTTGTGGCGGCCGCTCGTTACCGGTTCGCCGGCCAAGCACCGCATACAGGCGGAACAAAACAACCGCCGCTACCGTTGCTATCACAATGATCTCGAACAATTGCGTGTCCGCCATATTGGAAAAACCTTACGCGTCACAAGCGCGCATAAATCGTATCACACAGTAGCGCAGTCGGCTTTTGGGGTCCAGCAACGCATCTTTTTATAATTAGGTTTTACGGGCCGATTTGCAACAGGCGCACCCTTCCGGCAACAATAACGTTAATGATTCGCTTACGTGGAACGGCTTTCTTGCGGCTTGCTTGTCAGAGGCCCGGCTTTCATGCTAGCGGCGCTGAACAATAGCTACGTTTTCCTTTAGGGGGTCTTTGATGAGCGAAGAAGGCAATATTCCGGCTGGCGGTTCCGCTGATGGCCAAAATGGTGCAGACGAGGCCAACGCGCCCGCAATCCGTGTTGTGTCGCAGTATATCAAGGACTTGTCCTTTGAAAATCCGGCCGCACCGCTGACCAACGTTGCCAGCCGTCCGCAGGTCGAGCTGAACGTCGATCTGAAAGCCAAACAGGCCGATAAGGAACTGTTTGAAGTCGAAATGAAGCTGCAGGTCTCGGCCAAGATTGAAGACAAGCCGGCTTTCTTGCTTGAACTGGTCTATGGTGGCCTGTTCTTCCTGCACAACATCCCGGAAGACGTGCGCAGCCAGATCTTGATGATCGAAGCGCCGCATCTTCTGTTCCCGTTTGTCCGCCGCATCGTCGCCGATGTGGTGCAGGATGGCGGTTTACCCTCGCTGATGATCGAACCGATCGACTTTGCCGCGCTGTATCGTGCCAAGATGGCCGAGATGCAGCAGCGCAACGTGGCGCCGGGCCATCTCGACGCCTGATCCGGAAGCTAATTTTCAGACAAACGGCGCTACCGATTTAGGTCAGCGCCGTTTTTGTATGTGCGGAACGCGTAACAAACGCCCGTCACACAAGAATTCAGGCGTCGTATTTGGCCCACACCGGGTTATCGCCCAATTCCTTGCCTATAAAGGCTTTATGGGCGGCGATTTCGCTCTCGGTGATGCGGTCTGCCAGTGGATGGGGACGCAGGCGCACCGGGGTATCGGCGGCAGGGGCCAGCGGCACATTATCTGCCGGAGCCAGCGCCAGATTCTGTTGCCGCCCGCCGACCAGTTCAAGATAGACCAGCGCCGTCAGCTCGGCATCAAGTAGGGCGCCATGCTTGCTACGGCGGGTCAGATCGATGCTGAAGCGTTTGCACAGCTCGTCGAGGGAATAGCGCGCGCCAGGCAATTTGCGTTTGGCAATCTCAATGGAATCGATTGCACGAGAAAACGGTATTGGTGCGCGTTTTAGTTTAGTCAGTTCGGCATTGAGAAATTTCATGTCAAAACTGGCATTGTGGATGATCAGCGGCGCATCGCCGATATAGTTCAGAAAATCATCGCAGATATCGACAAACAGTGGTTTATCGGCGAGAAATTCCGATGACAGGCCGTGGACCTTGAAGGCATCGGCCGGCATGTCGCGTTCGGGATTGAGATAAACGTGAAAATTGTTTTCGGTCGGCAGATGGTTTTCCAGCTCGACACAACCGATTTCGACGATGCGGTCACCGGATGATGGGTCAAAGCCAGTGGTTTCGGTATCCAGAACAATCTCACGCATGATTTTTATTTTTCCTGCTGCTGCAGATATTCAACAAGTTCGCGCACCTGAGCCCGGGTGGCGGCCAGCCCCTGCCCCGTGTCGATAACATATGCCGCCCGGCGACGTTTTTCCGCATCAGGCATCTGACGCGACAGAATAAGGGCAAATTTCTCGGGCGTCATCCCGGGGCGAGCCAGAACACGGCGGCGCTGCTCCTCGGCCGGGGCGCTGACCACCACCACCGCATCGCAGTAACGGTCCCACTCGGCTTCGTAGAGCAGAGGAATATCAAGCAGAACAAAAAGCGCGCCCAGTTGAGACTGTGTCGACAGGAAGTCTTCAAGAGCATAGCCAATCTGGGGATGCACCAAGGCCTCAAGCCGGGCAAAGCCATCAGTATTGCGCCGTAAGCTGGCCGACAAAGCGGCGCGGTCAACCTGTGTCGTCGTGGTCGTGCCGGCAAAGGCCTGTTCTATCCGGGCGATGAATTCCGGTGTCTGATACAGTTTATGCACAACCGCATCGGCATCGAACACCGGCAGGCCGAACGCGGCGAACATCTTCGCCGTTTCGCTTTTTCCCATACCGACCGAGCCCGTCAGCCCGAGACAAAAAGGCTTATTTGTCATGAAGGGTCTTTTCCAATGCCGCACGCAAGGCCGGGCTGATTTGCGGGCGAAGGCCAAACATCGCCTCGAATGTCGGCACTGCCTGATGCATCAGCAACCACAAGCCGTCAATTGTCTGACGCTGCTCAGCCGCAGCCGCTGCCAGCAGCGGGGTTATCAACGGGTTATACACCGCATCGAACACCGCCGCCCGGGGCGGCAATGCAGCCAGATCCAGATCAATGGCGGCGCGACCACTCATCCCGGCGCTGGTGGCATTAATTAATAAGACGCTATCGCTGGCAGCGTGTCCCCAATCCTCAAACCCACCAGAGACCAATTCACAGTTGCAGTCTGGTTTCATACTGTCAGCCAGCGCCGCCGCATTTTCCGGCCGTCGTGCCAACAGCACAATTTTACCCACAGCCATTTGGGATAACGCCAGTACGGCGGCGCGCGCCATACCGCCCGCCCCCCATATCACCACCTTTTGGCCCCGCAAGGCCCCCTGCCCCAGCGCCGTGTCCAGGGTCGCAATCAGACCGGGGGCATCGGTATTGTCGGCCCGGATCCCATTTTCGGAAAAGATCAACAGGTTGGCGGCACCGGCGATTTTGGCCATCGGGCTCGACGTATCCGCCAGAGCAAAGGCCTTTTCCTTGTGCGGTACAGTAACATTGATACCGACAAACCCCGCCGCCTTTAAACTGTGCACCGTGGTGGAAAAGTCCGTAGGCGCGATTTTGAGCGGCACATACGCCCCATCGACACCATATTCCTCGAGCCAAAAGCCATGCAGCAGCGGCGATAGCGAATGGGTAATGGGATATCCGGCCACACCGCCAATTTTTCCTGCACCGGTCAGTTTCATGTTTCCACCGCTCCAAAATCCCGTAGGGCTTTTAACAAGTCTAGCAACGGAAGCCCAAGAATGGAAAAATAATCCCCTTCAACCCGGTCAAATAATTGTAGACCGCGCTCTTCCAACCGGTAGCAGCCGACCGAGGATAGGATCGCCTCAGCTTCCAGCTCAAGATAGCGATCTAAATACGTGTCGCTGAAGTCGCGCATCGTAAGGCTACAGATTGCCGTATGGCGCCATAGACATTCCGCCCCCCGGACCAGAGCGGCCGCGGTGTATAAATAGTGTGTATTTCCCCGCAAGGCCTGCAACAGTTTTTTTGCCGCCACAAGATCAGCCGATTTACCTAGCGGTACGTCGTTAAATACCAACAATTGGTCGCTGCCAATTACCAGATCTTGCGGATGGTCTTTGGCCACCACCATCGCTTTGGCGAGGCTTAAATTTTCCGCGATGGCTGTTGCATTTTGTCTTTGTTTATAGAGCTTTTCGCGAAGTGAGGATTCGTCCACCACCGGCACACAGGGGGTGAATAGAATCCCAGCATCCCGGAGCAATTTTGCCCGCGTGGCACTGCCAGATGCTAAAATAACGCTGTGGTTACGGTCTTTTTTTATCATGACGTTTTCAAAGCCGCTCAAAAAGATTCATACACCAGTCGCCCCACCGTTACCCACACTGCGGATGGCACATACCCACTAGGACTCAAGGGTCTGACAAAATTCTTTTCACCTCACAGGCCAGCCTGGGTATGATTGTGGATAGAGCGGCCTTTCCTGTTCACAGTTACGCACCCGGAGGGGCTTTGCCAACCACAGACTAACGTATTGTTTATCTTAATAAAATATTATCCATAGGAGTCTTATCGACAAATTGCTGCACAATCCACTGGCCTAACAACAACTTCACTAAACTAATTAGGAATCTTGTTTTGATTCATGAAACTGTAGTGACCCGTACTTTGCGTGGCATAGCATGCGAAAGACCCGCGCTTTGGATGATGCGCCAGGCCGGACGATATTTGCCTGAGTATCACGAGGTTCGTGCCCAAGCCGGATCCTTCTGGGATTTGTGCCATAACCCGGAATTGGCTGCCGAGGTGACATTGCAGCCAATCCGCCGCTTTGGCTTTGACGCAGCAATTGTTTTTTCGGATATTCTGACCATTCCAGCGGCACTGGGCCATGGTGTGGATTTTTCGGCTGGTACCCCCCGCCTGCTGATAGCCGGTCCCGATAGCATCTTTGAGCAAGATCCAGATATCCATCGTCAGAGGCTGGGGGCGGTGTTTGAGACCCTTGGTCTTGTCCGTGGCCGCCTGGATCGATCTGTGGCGCTGTTGGGCTTCACGGGCGCGCCCTGGACCTTGGCGAGCTATATGGCGGCCGGTGGTGGCGGTGATGAACAGCGGGCGGCGAAGTTATGGGCCTATCGCGAACCGGTATCCTTTGCGGCGCTAATCGATATCTTGAGCGATTGTGTGGCGTTGAGCCTGATTGCACAGTTACAGGCCGGTGCCGATGCTGTGCAGATATTCGACAGCAGTGCAGGTAATCTGCGTACGGATTTTTTTCGCAGTTTTGTTGTGGCGCCGACAAAAAAAATTGTCCACAAAGTGCGCACAGTGTTACCGGATGCGAAAATTATTGGTTTTCCCCGTCTTACATCGCAGGATGGTTATCGAATTTATGCGGCTGAAACAGGTGTTGATGCGGTATCGTTAGACACTTCAGTATCGCTTGCCTGGGCCCGTGATACACTTCAGTGCAAGGCTTTACAGGGCAATCTGGACCCACTGGCCTTGATTGCCGGTGGGGCTGTTCTGGAAAGACAAGTTGATGAGATTTTGCAGACCATGCAGGGTAAGGCCCATCTCTTTAACTTAGGTCATGGTATTCTACCCGATACCCCCATTGCACATGTCGAAAAATTGGTTTCTTTGATCCGGGGATAGCGATGAAACAGGCCGTAGTGCTGTTCAATCTTGGCGGACCGGAAAACCTTGCCGGTGTTGAGCCATTCTTGCGCAATCTTTTTTCTGATCCGGCGATTATTTCTTTGCCTGCACCGTTTCGTTTGTGGCTGGCCCGCTTTATTGCCAAACGACGTGGCCCCACCGCGTCGGCGATTTATCGTGCGATTGGTGGTGGATCGCCTATTCTGCGCGAGACTGAGGCACAGGCAGTTGCCTTGCAACATGCTCTTGGTGATGAGACGCGGGTTTTTATAGCTATGCGCTACACGCCGCCTTTTGCTGTCGACACTGTGCGCGCGCTACAAGATTTTGCGCCTGACCACATCATCTTGCTACCGCTTTATCCGCAATATTCTAAAACCACGACCGGATCATCGCTGGCAGAGTGGCATCAGGTGGCAGCTTGTGCGGGCCTCACAGTACCGACGCATTCGGTTTGCTGTTATGCCACCCTGCCTGGTTTTATTGCAGCCCTTGCGGATCTGACGGCGTCTGCGGCGCAAAAATGCCAGCCAGAGCTATCCTATCGCTTGTTGCTGAGTGCGCATGGTCTGCCCGAGCGGGTGATTAACCGTGGTGATCCGTACGCGGAACATGTCATGGCTACTGCCAAGGCTTTGGCGACAACTTTAGGTATGGAAGACTATCAGGTCTGTTATCAAAGCAAGGTCGGGCCTTTGAAATGGATAGGTCCGTCGACTCTTGATGAAATCAAACGCGCTGGTACCGAAGGTAAGGGGGTGTTGCTTGCCCCCATTGCTTTTGTGTCCGAGCATTCTGAAACCTTGTATGAACTTGATATCGACTATGCCGAACAGGCCGGACATTTTGGGGTGCCCCATTATATACGTGTTCCGACTGTGGGCTGCCACCCAGCCTTTATTGCAGGGCTTGCCGGACTGGTTCACATGGCACTACACGATGAGGATTATCGTGCTATGGCCGGGTGTTGCGGCGCAGACAAACAGTGCGGCTATCCGCACTAAGCTTGGGTGAAACAGGATGGATTTTTTCGTTACAAACTATCTGTGGTTTAAGTCCTTCCACATCATCTTTTCCATAGCCTGGATGGCTGGGCTGTTCTATCTGCCGCGGCTGTTTGTCTATCAGTGCCAGACTGTGGTGGGATCGGTGGAGTATCAGCGCTTTCTGACTATGGAAGGCAAATTGCTTGCCATGATCATGGCGCCAGCGGCGATTGGGACCTGGCTTTTTGGGCTGATTATTGCCTTTGCTATGGATTATTGGTCGGACCTCTGGTTTCTGTCGAAGCTTGGGCTGGCAGGGTTAATGACGGTGGTTCATCTTTTAGATATTTACTGGGCCCGTAAATTTTTCCGTGGTGTCAATGTCCGCTCGGAGCGGTTTTTCCGTTTCTGGAACGAAGCGCCGACCCTGTTGATGTTTGCCATTGTCATTCTGGCGGTGGTTAAGCCGGTCTGATGATACCGCTTCCGTGCGACATTCGCGCCCGCCGTGGCTTCACGGCAACGATCCTGTGCTTTTAAAGAGCTGTGTTGCCGGGTAGGCCATTGCGTAAGTCACGCGGGGCGCGTTATATACCCCCTGTTCCCAAAAGCCTGAGTGCGGTTCCTTCCGCGTCGATCTGTGCTTTGATCCTCTTAGGTTCAAGACCTCAGGCATTCCTACGCTAAAAAATGATCGTCCTTGCCGTTTTGGTTTGGGCGGAAGCGATATTTCGATTCAGGTGCAAAACTTTCCATGAGCGAACCCACCCCCCTGCAAGCGATGAAGCTGCAGGATTTGAAGACCAAATCCCCCACCGATCTTTTGGCCTTTGCCGAAGAGCTGGGTGTTGAGAACGCATCGTCCTTGCGCAAGCAGGATATGATGTTCGAAATCCTTAAAGAGCTGGCTGAGCGTAACGTCGAAATTACAGGCGCCGGTGTGCTTGAGACGTTACAGGACGGGTTCGGCTTCCTGCGTTCGCCCGAGGCGAACTATCTGGCGGGGCCTGACGATATTTACGTATCTCCGTCGCAGATCCGCCGTTTTGGTCTGCGCACCGGTGACACGGTTGAGGGCCCGATCCGTGCGCCGAAAGATGGCGAGCGCTATTTCGCCCTGCTGAAAGTCTCGACGATCAATTTTGAAGATCCTGAGAATATTAAGCATAAGGTTCACTTCGACAATCTGACGCCGCTGTATCCGACCAAGTGGCTTAAGATGGAAATCGAAGACGCCACACTGAAGGATAAGACCGGCCGGGTGATTGACATCGTCTCGCCGCAGGGTAAGGGCCAACGCGCCCTGATCACTGCCCCGCCGCGTACCGGTAAGACCGTTATCCTGCAGAATATTGCCAAGGCGATCGCGGCCAACCATCCGGAATGTTACCTGATCGTCCTGCTGATCGACGAACGTCCGGAAGAAGTCACGGACATGCAGCGTACGGTGCATGGCGAAGTGATTTCCTCGACCTTCGATGAACCGGCCACCCGCCATGTTCAGGTCGCCGAGATGGTGATCGAAAAGGCCAAGCGCCTGGTTGAACACAAGCGCGATGTTATCATTCTACTCGACTCAATTACCCGTCTGGGCCGCGCTTACAACACGGTGGTACCGTCTTCGGGTAAGGTGCTGACCGGTGGTGTTGACGCCAACGCCCTGCAGAAGCCCAAGCGCTTCTTCGGTGCGGCGCGTAACATCGAAGAAGGTGGCTCGCTAACCATTATTGCCACCGCGCTGATCGATACCGGCAGCCGTATGGATGAAGTGATCTTTGAAGAGTTCAAGGGAACAGGTAACTCGGAAATCATTCTCGACCGTAAAGTCGCCGACAAGCGCGTCTTCCCGGCCATTGATATCCTGCGTTCTGGCACCCGTAAGGACGAATTGCTGGTCGATAAAGGCCGCCTGTCGAAGAGCTATGTGCTGCGTCGCATTCTGGCGCCGATGGGTACCGTCGATGCGATTGAATTCCTGCAGGACAAGCTGCGCTCGTCAAAGAACAATGATGATTTCTTCGAGAGCATGAACTCTTAATGGGTGAGGGAAAAGGCTTATTGCCTTTTCCCCTTCAGTCGCCGGCGGACTGCATCCGCAGTCGCGGACGGATAAGAAAATAAAAGCATCCCTGTTATACAGGGATGCTTTTTCTTTACGGAACCAGAATGGTCGAGCCGATGGTTTTGCGGCTGTGCAGGCTTTCGTGGGCGGCCTGGGCTTCGGACAGTCGGAAAATCTGACCAACCGTGACGATGATTTTGCCGCTAAGTATTGCCGCGAAGAAATCATCAGCCGTCTGCTGTAGCTCTTCCGGCGTCGCAATATAGTGTTGCAGACTGGGCCGGGTCAGATAGAGCGAGCCTTTGGCCGTCAGCAGGCCAGGGCTAAAGGGCGGCACCGCGCCCGAGGCATTACCGAAACTGACCATCAAGCCACGGGGCGCAAGACAGTCGAGCGAACGCTCGAACGTATCTTTACCGATGGAATCGTAGACTACCGGCACACCAGCACCATCGGTCATATTGCGGGCGGCTTTGACCCAGTCGTCGGTTGCCGACAGGAAGACCCGGTCATAACCGGCTTCTGACGCGGCGACGCGTTTTTCCGCTGATCCAACGGTTCCGATCACCTTGACGCCGAGGGCGCGAAGCCACTGACCGGCAATCAGCCCCACCCCACCGGCGGCAGCGTGAAATAACACGGTCTGACCCGGCTGCACGGCGAAGGTGCGCTTGATAAGATATTGTACCGTAAAGCCTTTGAGCATCGAGGCGGCGGCAGTGTCAAAACCAATGCCTTCGGGCAGTTTGACGGCTCTGCTTTCCGCCACGTTGTTGGCTTCGGCATAGGCCCCGATCGGACCGGAGCAATAGCCGACACGGTCACCGACAACAAAACGTTTAACGCCCTCGCCCACCGCTTCAACCACACCAGCGGCTTCTGAGCCGAGACCCGATGGCAGCGGCAGGGCATACAGACCGCTGCGTTGATAAGTGTCGATGAAATTGATGCCGATGGCACGATGACGTACGCGGATGAAGCCGGGTGCCGGTGCGGGTAGTTCTATATCCTGTATTTGTAGAACGTCCGGGCCACCGGTCTTTGCAAAACGTATGGCTTTCATAAAGGCCTCCTGAATTGCCAATAGTGTTTGGTGTCAGGATGCGCCAGCGCGATGGCTGGGGACAAGAAAAAAGGGCAGATGGAACATCCGCCCTTTTCTACAAAAAACATAAGGATATTTTGTGTGGGTTTTTAAGCGTGACCGGCGGGGGCTTGCGGGCGGGCCGGTAATTGCAGAACCTGTGACAAGGTAACGGCGTTGGTGATCGGTGCCATACAGTTCTTATGTTGGCAGATATAGGCCGTAGGCTGACCATTCTCCATAACCTTGCCATGGGCCGGGTGGCCGACCGGTAAGGCTTCGCTCGGGTCGATCAACATTAAGGTCGCGGTGGGCAGGCTGCGGGCCAGTACGGCGGCAACCAGTTCCTGCGTTTTACCGCTTTCTTTCGGCCCGACGATAACAATCTGCAAGCCAGCGATCATGGTTTCCAGGCTGTTGAGATAACCGCCCATACCGATGAAGCCTGCGCCCAGTTCACGGGCGAAACCACCAATCGCAGCATTAACGCGCTGCTGATAGATTTCTTCGCCGGTGATGAAGGAAAGCTTGGCCAACAGTTCGATCATTACAGCATTGGCACAAGGTGCCGCCTGGTCGAATATTGTCCGTATACGTACCAACGGTGAGCTGTCATCTGCTGCGGTCAGGAAATAGCCGCCATTGGCGTTATCCCAGAATATTTCGTTCATCACTCGTGCCCAGCTCTGGGCAAAGTCGAGATAACGCTTGCTGCCGGTAACTTCCCAAAGCTTTAGTGCCGCCCGGGCCATATAGGCATAATCGTCGGCAAAGCCGGTATTGCCGCGGTTACCTGCACGCCAGGAATGGTAGAGCCGTTCCCCATCGCCCATAGTTTTGACGACAAAGTCAAAAGCCTTGATGGCGATGCGCAGCCATTCAGGGTTGGAATAGACCGTGCCGGCATTGGCAAAACTGTAAATCGCCATGCCGTTGACATCGGCCAGCACCTGATCGTCGCGTAAGGGGGCACTGCGGTTCTGATTGCGGGTGCCAAGCAGCAGCTCACGCTGACGTTTGAGCAAGGCTTCGTCGGCATCGTTGAGCGGGAACGGTGCGCCCAGACGCTGCAACACATTCTGACCGTTGAGCAGCCCATCTTTGCGGACGTTATAGACATCCTTAAAGCGCTGGCTGAACGTGCCGGCCAAAGCGGTATCAATTTCGGCTTCGTCCCACAGATAGAAACCACCTTCTTTGCCATCACAATCGGCATCCAGGCTGGTGGCGAAACCTTCTTCGACCATCATCTCGCGGTGCATCCAGTCGAGGGTTTCTTCGATCCGGGTGCGATAGAGCGGGTGGCGGTTAAACTGTGAAACCGTGGTCAGCAAATCGGTGATAATGGCGTTTTCGCCGAGCATTTTCTCAAAATGCGGAATGAGCCACCGCTCGTCAACGCTGTAGCGGTGGAAACCGCCGCCGACATGATCATAAAGCGACGACTGGCACATCGTATCAAGCGTGGTTTGTACCAGCTGGGCAAAGGGGGCTGCGCCGGTGCGTAAGAAACCACGCCACAGCACTTCAACCGCTGGAATATGAGGAAATTTCGGTGTGCCGGTCAGCCCGCCATAGAAAATGTCAAAACGCTGGGCGGTGTGAACTGCCATCAGGTCAAGACTGCGCGGATCAAGCTGGCCACGGGTATCACGCGACCATTGCTCGCTCAGCGCCTCAATAACCTTGCTGGCATTGGTCGCAACCGTTTCACCCTGATCGTGATAGATGCCGACGACATTGTTGAGTATGGTTTTGAAGCCGGGCTGACCATTGGCTTCTTCGGGCGGGAAATATCCGCCGACGAAGAAGGGTTCGCCCTTGGCATTCAGGAAAATATTGAGCGGCCAGCCGCCGCGATAGCCCATCAACTGGGCGGCAGCCTGATAGAATCGATCAAGATCGGGGCGTTCTTCGCGATCAACTTTCACATTGATGAAATTATCATTCATCACCGTGGCGGTTTCGGCGTCGGAAAAGCTCTCACGATTCATGACATGACACCAATGACAGGCGGAATAGCCGATCGATAATAAGATCGGTTTGCCACTGGCTTCGGCTTCTTGCAGGGCCTCCTGGCCCCAGGCATACCACTGAACAGGATTGTCCTTATGCTGTAAGAGATAGGGACTGGTTTCCTCGGCGAGACGATTGCTGTTCATCTGACTGTTTCCGATTGCCGCGATTTATGCCTAAAACGGCGACGCATTAGGGTTACAACAACAGCTTTAGCGCGTTGTGGCACAACCTCACAAGGTCCGTGAAACATGATAGCCGATCGAAATACAATTTATGCTTTGGCTTCAGCGCCCGGTCGGGGTGGGGTGGCTGTGGTGCGGGTGTCCGGTGCAAAGGCACTATATTGCCTTAACGCATTGACGAGAAAAGAGAATATCGTCCCGAGGGCTGCGCATCTCTACACCTTATATAATAGCGAAGGCGCATCGATCGATACAGCGCTGTGCTTAAGCTTTCCGGCACCGGCCAGTTACACCGGCGAGGATGTCGTCGAGTTTCATATTCACGGCGGCAAGGCGGTGCTGGCGGCACTGTACGAAGCCATCAGTGCCATCGATGGTTTGCGTATGGCCGAGCCAGGGGAGTTTACCCGCCGCGCGGTGGAAAACGGCAAGCTGGACCTCACCCAAGCCGAAGCGATTGCCGATCTGGTGGATGCCCAGACCGAGATGCAGCGCCGTCAGGCCGTGCGCCAGTATGGCGGGGCGCTGGCCCAGCTTTATGAAAGCTGGCGCCGCGAGCTGATGCAGATTCTGGCGCTGACCGAAGCGGCGATTGATTTTGCCGATGAAGAAATTCCCGACGACACCGTGAATGTGGCCGGGCTTAAAGTTGAAGCGCTTAAGACAGCCATAGAGCGGCATCTTAATGACGGCCGCCGCGGTGAAATCCTGCGCGAAGGCCTGAAACTTGCGATTATCGGTCCGCCCAATGCCGGTAAAAGCTCGCTGGTAAATGCTTTGACAGCACGCGAGGTGGCGATTGTGTCGGATGAAGCCGGTACCACGCGCGATGTGATCGAGGTGCGGCTGGATCTGGGCGGCTACCCAGTGATACTGGCCGATACTGCCGGATTGCGAAATGCCGTCGGGAAGATCGAAGCCGAAGGGGTGCGCCGCGCCATTGGTGCAGCGGAAACTGCCGATCTGGTCGTACTGCTGCGTGATGGCACCCTGCCTGACGAGGATATGGATCTTAGCGCCATCACCGCGCCGGTGCTGAAAGTTTGGAACAAGGCGGATCAGCCCTGGCCGGTGCCGCGCGACGGCCTGGCCATTTCGGTGCGGACCGGTCACGGCATTGATCAGTTGCTGGAGGCTATTACTCATGCCGCAAAGCAAAGAACCGAGGATGGCGGCGATGCCCCCCTCACCCGCCCGCGTCATCGTGAAGCTTTGCGTGCGGCGCTGGCAAGTTTGCTGCGGGCTGGCCAAGCAACCGAGCCGGAATTGTTCGCGGAAGACGTGAGACTGGCCCTTCGTGCTATCGGACGTATTACTGGTAGTGTCGATGTTGAGCACATACTTGATATTGTGTTCCGGGATTTTTGTATCGGTAAGTGAGTGTTTCACGTGAAACATTCGCTGTGATGGATAACCCCTTGATAACCTTAAATGCTGCAACACAGCGGGGTTTAAATGGTCTTGGCTGCTAATCATCCCTTGCCCTCACCCGCCCCCTCGCCTATGTCACCTAGCCATGAGCGGATATGATGTCATTGTAATCGGTGGCGGCCATGCAGGTTGCGAAGCAGCAGCGGCTGCGGCGCGGGCTGGGGCCAAGACTCTGCTGATCACCCATAAGCGCGCCACCTTAGGCGAAATGTCGTGCAACCCGGCCATTGGCGGGGTGGGCAAAGGCCATCTGGTGCGTGAAATCGATGCCGCCGATGGTTTGATGGGCCGGGTGGCCGATGCCGCCGGTATTCAGTTTCGCTTGTTAAACCGCCGTAAAGGCCCCGCAGTACAGGGCCCCCGGGCACAGGCGGATCGTCAGCTCTATCGCGCCGCCATGCAGGCCGCGCTGGCCGAAACCGCCAATCTTTCCATTCTGGAAGCCGAAGCCGACGATCTTATCCTGCGGGATGGCCGGATTGTCGGTGTGGTGACGGCTTCTGGTGAACGTATCGGCGCGGGCGCTGTGGTGCTTACCACTGGCACCTTCCTGCGCGGTCTGATCCATTTGGGGGATCGCAAGGTTCCGGCTGGGCGGGCGGTTGATGGCCGGCCGGAATTTGCCGGTGATGCGGTCGAGGCGCCCTCCATCGGGTTGGCCAACACACTGAAATCCCTCAATCTGAAGGTCGGACGGCTCAAAACCGGCACCCCTGCCCGCCTCGACGGCAAAACCATCGATTGGGCCCAGCTGGAAGAACAGCAAGGTGATGATCCGCCGGTGCCGTTCTCATTTCTGACCAAGGCAATCACCACCCCGCAGACCGTCTGCCATATCACCCGTACCACGGAAGAGACCCACCGGATTATTCTGGCCAATCTCGACCGGGCCCCGCTCTATTCCGGCCAGATTGAAGGCCGTGGTCCGCGCTATTGTCCCTCGATCGAAGATAAAGTGGTGCGTTTTGCTGCCCGCACCAGCCATCAGATTTTTCTCGAGCCGGAAGGGCTGCATACCGATACGATTTATCCCAACGGCATCTCGACATCGCTGCCCGAAGATGTGCAGCGGGCGATGATTGCTTCGATCCCGGGCCTCGAAAAGGTCCGGATCGAGCGGCTGGGCTATGCCATCGAATATGATTTCGTAGATCCGTGCGAACTTTTCGCCTCGCTCGAGGTCAAACGGGTCCCTGGCCTGTTCCTGGCAGGCCAAATCAATGGCACCACGGGCTATGAAGAAGCCGCCGCACAGGGGCTGATGGCCGGTATCAATGCCGCGCTGAAAGTGGGCGGCCATAATCCGCTGATTCTTGACCGCGCTTCGGCCTATATCGGGGTAATGATCGACGATCTGGTGACCAAAAGCGTCACGGAACCCTATCGTATCTTTACCTCGCGGGCGGAATACCGCCTGACACTGCGGGCCGATAATGCCGATCAGCGTCTTACCCCGCTGTTTATGGCTGCCGGTGCGGTTGGCCGGAACCGGCGGATGGCCTTTGGTGATAAAATGTCCCGGCTGGAGGCCGCGCGGACTAAAATGAAAGCCCTCAATCTGACGCCGAACGAAGCCCTGAAATATGGGGTTTCTATTCGACATGATGGGGTGCGGCGCACGGCACAGGAAATTCTTGGCCTGCCCGAGATGGATTTTTCCCGGATTTGCGCCATTTGGCCGGAACTAAACGGTTTTTTGCCTGATGTGATCGAGCAAATCGAGGTTGATGCCCGCTATGCCGGTTATCTCGACCGTCAGGAGGCTGATATCCTCGCCTTCCGGCGTGACGAAGCCATGCAGTTACCTGCCGACCTCGACTATACGCTGGTGGCCGGGCTTTCGACCGAAGCGGCCCAGAAACTCGCCGCCATCCGTCCGCAAACACTGGGACAGGCCGCACGGATTGATGGGGTCACCCCTGCCGCCGTTACGCTAGTCCTGGCGCACATCAAAGCGGCCAAAAACGCCACCAAGGTGGCCTGAAAATGGAAAACCCTATGGCTGAAACGGACGACCGTGGGGCTTTTGAGGCCGCCTTTACTGTTTCACGTGAAACCAGCGAGCGGCTGGCCTGCTATGCCGAGACCTTAAAAGACTGGAACACGCGCCATAATCTGGTTGCCCCGGCCACGCTGGCCGAGGTCTGGACGCGCCATATCCTCGACAGCGCCCAATTGGCGGCGTTTATCCCGGAAACGGCCAAAACTCTGGCCGATCTGGGTAGCGGTGCTGGTTTTCCCGGTCTGGTGCTGGCCCTGCTGTTTGAAGGCCGTCTGGACGTCAGTTTGTTCGAAGCCACCCACAAAAAATGCGATTTTCTGGCGGCGGCGGCGGAAAAAATGGCTCTTAAAGTCAGCATCCGCAATGAACGTGTCGAAGATGCCCGGCCCTTTGGCTATGACGTTGTCAGTTCGCGGGCCTGTGCGCCGCTGCCCAAACTGCTCGGCTATGCGGCCCGCTGCATCGGGCCACACAGCATTTGCCTGTTCCCTAAGGGCGAAAATTACCGCGCTGAATTGACCGAGGCCGAAAAAAACTGGAGGATGAAGCTTGCAACCCATCCGAGCCAGACCCATAAAAGCGGCGTAATTCTTGAAATTTCACAGTTAAAACCGCTTCGGCTAACCCCTCGTCAAAGGCAGCATCCGTGAAAGCTCAACCGCGTATTTTCGTCGTTGCCAATCAAAAAGGTGGCGTGGGGAAAACCACCACGGCGATCAATCTCGGCACGGCACTGGCCGCCGTTGGCAAATCAACCCTGGTGATCGATATCGACCCGCAGGGTAATGCCTCGACCGGGCTGGGGCTGGGGGTGCACGAGCGCGAACGCACCATCTATGATGTGCTGATGGGCCAGGCGGCGGTTGGCGAAACCATCGTCGAAACCAAGATCCCCAAGCTCTATCTTTTGCCAGCGACCGTCGATCTGTCGGGCGCGGAACTGGAGCTGATTGACGTAGATCGGCGCAATTTCCGGCTTAAAGACGCGCTGGAAAGCTTTTTTGCCGAATCCGGAACCGATCTGGAATATATCCTGATCGACTGCCCGCCTTCGCTGTCGCTTTTGACCATCAATGCCATGGTCGCGGCCAATGCCGTACTGGTGCCGCTGCAATGTGAGTTTTTCGCACTGGAAGGCTTAAGTCAGCTGTTAAAAACCATCGAACTGGTGCGGGACAGCCTCAATCCTGATCTCGAAATTCAGGGTATTGTGCTCACCATGTCGGATAAGCGTAACCGGCTGTCGGTGCAGGTCGAGGCGGATGTGCGCTCGCATCTCGGGCCCAAGGTCTATAAGACGCTGATCCCGCGCAATGTCCGCATTTCCGAAGCGCCTAGTCATGGCCTGCCCGCGCTGGTCTATGATCTGCACTGCCCTGGCTCTCAGGCCTATATCCGGCTGGCCAGCGAAGTGATCCAGCAGGAAACTGCGCGTCAAAAGTCCAATAGAATCAACGAGGAAGCCGAATGAGCCCCGAGATCAAAAAATCCGACGACGCACGCGTTCGCGGGCTTGGCCGGGGCTTGTCCGCCCTGCTCGGCGATGACACCGCGTCTGGTCGCGGCGCAACCGAGGCCCGTAATCGTGGTGGGCGCAGCCTGCCGGTGGCGTTTCTGCGCCCGAACCGCTTTCAGCCGCGTAAGCGTTTCACCGAGGCTGATTTAAGCGATCTCGTTGAATCTATTAAAGAAAAAGGCGTTTTACAGCCCATTCTGGTCCGTCCGGTTGCGGGCGAGATCGACGCCTATGAAATTGTTGCCGGTGAACGGCGCTGGCGTGCGGCCCAAAAAGCCAAGCTGCATGATGTGCCGGTGGTGATCCGCGAAATGAGTGATCGCGAATCACTTGAAATCGCCATCATCGAAAATGTTCAGCGCGCCGATCTGAACGCCATCGAGGAAGCCGCCGCCTATCATGAACTGATGGAACGGTTTGAATATACTCAGGAACAGGTTGCCAAGCAGGTTGGTAAAAGCCGCAGCCATGTCGCCAACACCTTACGCCTGCTGACATTGCCGCCAGCGGTGCAGGTTTTGTTGCAGGATGGCTCGCTCACCGCCGGTCACGCCCGCACGCTGGTGGGCGACCCCAATGCCGAAGCCCGTGCCAGGGAAATCATCGCCGGGGCGCTGAATGTGCGCCAGAGCGAGAAGCGCACCGGTCAGAAAAAGTCGGTCAAACTGCCCCAGCACGACCCCGATATTCTGGCCCTGGAAGACAGCATTTCCAATAGGTTAGGTCTGAAGGTAACGATCATCGACCATGGTGAAAAGGGTGGCGAGGTTCATATCAATTACCTCACCCTCGAACAGCTCGACGATATCGCAAGCCGGCTCAAGCGCGGCTGAGCTTTAACGCCTCGGTGGGATCAATGCGGCCGTCATACAGTGCACGGCCGATCACCACGCCCTCGATGTTGGCTTCCTTCGTCGCTTTCAGCGCGGCGATATCCTCAATACTGCCCACCCCACCCGAGGCGATCACCGGCACCCGGACCGCTTTGGCCAGCGCCGCGGTGGCTTCGACGTTGACGCCGCCCAGCAGGCCATCGCGATCCACATCGGTGTAGAGAATGGCGGCAACCCCGGCATCTTCAAACCGCTTGCCCAGTTCAATCGGGGTCAGGCTGTCGGTTTCGGCCCAGCCGGCGGTGGCAATCTTACCGCCCTTGGCATCGGCCCCGACGACGATCTGACCGGGGAATTTGCGCGCGGCCTCTTTGACCAGCGCGGGGTCTTTGGCCGCCACGGTGCCCAGAATAACCCGGGTGATCCCGGCGGCGAGCCAGAACTCGATCGCCGCCAGATCGCGAATGCCGCCACCCAGCTCGATCGGCAGGCTGATGGCAGCCCTGATCGCCCTGATGGCGTCGGCATTGACCGATTTGCCGGCAAAGGCGCCATTGAGATCTACACAGTGCAGCCATGAAAACCCTGATTTTTCAAAGTCTTGCGCCTGCGCGGCAGGGTTGACATTGAAAATGGTGGCCGATGCCATTTCGCCTTTTTTCAGGCGGACGCAGGAACCATCTTTGAGGTCGATTGCAGGAAAAAGGATCACGGCTGCCAACGTAAAAAGTTGCTGAGGATGATTTGACCGACCGCCTGGCTCTTTTCCGGGTGGAACTGAAAGCCCGCGATATTGGCGTGGCCCACGGCGGCGGCAAATGGCCCGCCATAATCGGCTTCGGCCAGAATGTCGGCCGGATCGCTGGCCAGAAATTTGTAGGAATGCACGAAATAGACATGCGCCCCGTCCGGCAGCCCGGCAAACAAGGCGTGTTTGGCAAAACGCGGCTCGTTCCAGCCCATATGGGGGATTTTTAAGGTCGGATCGGATGGGGTGATTTTGACCACCTCGCCCTTGATCCAGTTCAGCCCGTCATGGTTGCCAAATTCACGTCCAACCGTGGCCATAAGCTGCATGCCGACGCAAATGCCAAGGAAAGGAATTTTTTCCTCAAATACCATCCGGTGCAGGGTTTCGGCCATGCCCGGCAGCGCCTTCAGCCCGGCCATGCAATCGGCGAACGCGCCCACGCCGGGCAGTACAATGCGTTCAGCGGTGGCGATGATTTTCGGGTCGGCGGTGACGACAATCTGCTGGCCGCTGCCACTTTCAGAAGCGGCACGGGCCAGGGCTTTTTCTGCTGAACGCAGATTGCCGGAGCCGTAATCGATCAGTGCTACGATAGCCATAATAGTGTGTTTAACCTAAACCCGGCGCGTCGCCAAGCGCGGCACATTTAACCAAAACGCGTCAGGCGCGCACAAAACCCAGCATCGCACTGGCCAGTTCGCGTTCGCCCATCACCACGGCCGAGGCCCCCTGCTCGGTCAGATCGGTAATTTGTTCGTCAAAATGGGCCCGGGCGATAATCGGCAGTGTCGGATTGATCTGGCGGGCCTGTCGGACGACTTCGGAGGCCTCGAACGCTTCCGGAATGGCGACAAACAGATAGCGCGCACCGGCAAGATTGGCGGCATGCAGCACGGCCTGCGAAGCGCCGTTGCCTTCGATGAAATCGAACTTGTCTTTACGCAGATATTCGCGTGCATCCGGGGCGTCTTCGATCACCAGAACCGGTACCGCCTTGGTCTTTAGCGCCGCGGCCAGCAGCCGCCCGACCCGGCCATAGCCGACAATCACAATATGGTCGGTCAGGCTGGTCGGTGGCGGAATAACCTCGACCGGTAAAGGCTCCTGCGGGATCTCGTTGTTCTGCTCGTACGGCACCAGACGGCGATAGATTTTCGACAGGCTGGCAAAAACCAGCGGGTTGAGGAAAATCGTGAGGATCGAGGTGCCCAAAATCAGATCTCGGCCATCATTGGGCAGGATGTGCAGGCCCACCCCCAGATCCGCCAGAATGAAAGAAAATTCGCCGATCTGCGCCAGACTGGCCCCCAGCGTCAGGGCCGCGGGCCAGGATTGGCCCAGAAAACGCGCAATACAGCTGGCAAAAACCGCACTGGCGAACACCACCGCCACCGCCAGTGCCAGTGCCAATGGCTCTCGAATGATGACCATCGGGTCGAACAGCATGCCAACCGAAATGAAGAACAACACCGCAAAGGCATCGCGGAAGGGCAGCGATTCCTCGGCCGCCCGTTGCGACAGCGGCGAGTCACTGAGGATCATGCCCGCCAGAAACGCCCCGAGCGCGATCGAGACCCCGAACAGTTCCGACGCAATGAAGGCCACCCCAAGGGCCACCGACAACACCGCCAGCCGGAACAGCTCGCGCGAGCCGGTGTGGGCAATATAATGCAGCAATTTCGGCATAATCCGGCGGGCGGCAAAAAACATCAGCGCGCCAAAGGCCACCATTTTGCCCAGCGTCGCCCATAATGAAATGAACAGCTTGCCGATATCGACATTGCCTCCGTCGATGATTCCGGCAAAGGGGGGGATCAGCACCAGCGCCAGAACGGTGATGATGTCCTGCATCACCAGCCAGCCCACCACCAGTCGCCCGCGCTCGGTATCGATCTGGCGGCGGTCGGTCAGTGCCCGCATCGCCACCACGGTCGAGGCCACCGCCAGCGCCATGCCCAGCACCAGACCGGACGACAGCCGCCAGCCGAGCAGCCGTGCCGCGCCAAAGCCCAGCAGCACCGCGATAGTGACCTGGATCAGGGCGCCGGGGATCACAATGGCCCGGATCGACGACATATCCTTGATCGAGAAATGTAAGCCGACCCCGAACATCAGCAGGATCACGCCGATTTCGGCCAACTGCAGTGTCAGATTGGCATCAGCAATGAAACCGGGGGTAAAGGGGCCCACCAGCACACCGGCCAGCAAATAGCCGACCAGCGGCGACAGCCTGAGGCGGTTCGCCAGGGTCCCAAATCCAAAGGCCAGACCCAGGCCGATGACGATAACGGCAACCAGCGGGGATTCATGGATCATGTCCCCACTATAGCGGAAATTTTTATTGGAACAATTTCGCCTGCCGTTTTGTTGGAATCCGGCAGGCGATGTTAAAAGCGCTTATTCGCCGCTGATTTTGGCGACAAAGGCATCCGAGAACTGATAGTTGCCAGTGACATGCTGCACGTCATCGTGATCGTCCAGCGTATCAACCAGCTTCATCAGGGTTTCGGCAGCATCGTCCGGCACCGTAATGGTGTTCTGCGGGCGGAACGTAATGTTCGCGGATGTCGGCACCCCCAGCTTGGCTTCAAGGGCGTCACGCACCTGGGCAAAGCTGTCTGGCGAGGAAATGAATTCATGCCCGTCTTCGGACGAGATGCACTCATCCGCCCCGGCTTCCAGGGCAACTTCCAGCATTTCGTCTTCGCTGCCCTTGTCCGCCGGATAGGTCACAAGACCGACGCGCGAGAACATAAAGGCGACCGAGCCGCTTTCACCCATTGCCCCACCGAATTTGGTGAAGGCGGCACGCACATCGGCGGCGGTGCGGTTGCGGTTGTCGGTCAGGGCTTCGACGATCAGCGCCACGCCACCGGGGCCATAGCCCTCGTAACGCACCTCATCGTAATTCTCGGCATCACCGCCCTGGCCCTTTTTAATGGCGCGCTCGATATTGTCCTTGGGCATATTTTCGGCGCGGGCCGCAATCACGGCGGATCGCAGACGGGCGTTATGCGCCGGGTCGGGCAGACCCGACTTAGAGGCAACCATGATTTCACGGGCCAGCTTGGAAAAGAGCTTTGAACGCTCCTTATCGGCTTTGCCTTTGCGGAACATGATATTTTTAAACTGGGAATGGCCGGACATGGGCGTATCTCTGCGACGAATTGAACGTATGTGAGCGTATCTTGGCGATACGTATAAGACATATTGGGAATAGCCAATATGCCTAGGGATTTTCAAGGGCAGGCGGCGAAATTGCCACTTTTCCTACAAAAAATCTGTATTTAGCCCCCGTCAGACATCCCGCGCGGTCGGACTGCCGATCATGCTTAGGAATTCCCGCCGGGTGGTCGGGTTGGTGCGGAAGGCCCCCAGCATGGTCGAGGTCACCATGGTAACCCCCGATTTGTGCACACCACGGGTGGTCATGCACTGATGGGCCCCTTCAATCACCACCGCCACACCCAGCGGCTGTAAAACGCTCTGGATGCAATTGGCGATCTGGGCATTCATCTTTTCCTGCACTTGCAGGCGTTTGGCATAGGTGTCGACCACCCGTGCCAGCTTGGAAATACCCACCACCTTGCGCCGTGGCAGATAGCCGACATGAACCTTGCCGATGATCGGAGCCAGATGGTGCTCGCAATGCGATTCAAAGCGGATGTCTTTCAGCACGATCATATCGTCGTAACCGGCGACTTCCTCGAAGGTGCGGGCCAGATATTCCTCGGGGTCTTCCGAATAGCCCGAAAACCATTCCTCGAAAGCGCGGGCCACCCGTGACGGGGTATCGCGCAAACCTTCCCGCGCCGGATCATCACCGGCCCAGCACAACAAGGTGCGGATGGCGGCTTCGGCTTCTTCGCGGGATGGGCGGCTCAGCGGCTCTGAGCCTGGTATCGGATCGGACATCGGTTGCTCCTCTATCGACCGCACCATGACCCGCCCGCCCGGTGCAATCAACCATGAGCACGGTAGGGATTGCCAAGCGGCAGCCTCAACCTTATCTTTCCACCCTGTGGGGTTAATATACGTTATAGGCGGTTTTAAACCGCTGGCGGAGATGTTCATGCAAACCATCAGTCCTCATGCGGCGCTTGTCTATGTCATGGTCATCACTTCGGCGGCGGATGGCGCGATGAACGACCGTGAGCTGCGCGCCATCGGGGACATCACCCGCGATCTGCCGGTTTTTGCCGATTTCGATCAGGACAAGCTGATCGAAACCGCCCGCAACTGCAGCGCCATTTTACAGGATGATGATGGCCTGAACGCCGTGCTTGGTCTGATTAAGGAAGCCCTGCCCGATCATCTGCACGAAACCGCCTATTGGCTGGCGCTGGAAGTCGCGCTGGCCGACGGTGCTGTACATATTGAAGAAATCCGCATAGTCGAAGCCCTGCGCCATACGCTGGGTTTGGAACGACTGATCACCGCCGCGCTGGAGCGCGGGGCGCGTGCGCGGTTCCAGACGCTGTGAAACGGCTGCTGCTCTTGCGCCATGCCAAGGCGCTGGACGGTGCGGACGATGCAAACCGCCCGCTGGCTTTACGTGGCTGCGATGATGCAGCCCGGCTCGGCCATTATCTGAACCAGCATGGCCCCGCCCCCGAGCTGGTCTATTGTTCGACCGCGCTGCGCGCCCGCCAGACCGCCGATCTGGTGCTCGAAGGGGTGCGCACCCGGGTCCAGTATGCCGCCGGTCTCTATCTGGCGGACGAAGATGTGATCGAGGCGTTTGTCTGGGATGGCGGCACGGTCAACTGTCTGGCGATTGTCGGCCATAATCCGGCCCTGGCTGACTATGCCCGCCATCTGGTGCGCGCGCCGGATAATGCCCGGTCAGATCAGGCCTATGGTGCACTTAATCTGCATTATCCGCCCGGCACACTGACGGTGATCGATTTCGATGTCGATGACTGGACCGATGTTGGCCCGCGCTGCGGCCGTCTGGTCAGCTTTATACGGCCGGTGGATCTGTATCCCGAACGTTGACCGGGGTGCGCCGTGGGCCGGACACATCCAGCCTGTCCCAGCCATAGGCGATTTCGATAACCTCTTCGCCCATCAGCATGGTGCCGCGTTCGGCCACCGCCTTTGCGCCCATCGCTTCGCAGAAAAAACGCGACTGAATCAGGGCATTGACCCACACCAGGCATGATCCCATGCCGAACACCGACATTTCCTTGAAGGTGGCCTTGAGCAATTGCCAGCCTGCGCCAAAACCGTAATAAACCGGATCAACGTAAAGCGCGGTAATTTCACCGTCATAGCCCAGGGCGGCATCGCGTGTCGGGGTGAAGGCGGAAAATCCAATAATTTTATTTTGATATTCTGCCAGCAGCACCGCCTCGGGCGGGCGAACCGCAATCAGCTTCTGCCAGCGGGCGGTCTGCCCCTTGTGCGTCATCACCCGCAGCAATGTGTGTGGCAACACGCCCGGAAAGGTATCCTGCCAGGCGTCAATGTAAACCCGCGCGATCTCAGAGGCGTCCTCCGGACGCGCCGTTCGGATTTTCGGCACATTCGCGTCGCTCATGGCATCAAGCTTTGCTCGAAAGCAGACCGACCGCAAGGGCATCGGGCGCATTTCTTTTAACACGCCGTATCAGAATGGTTTTTCTGACCGATGTACTGAAATTTCGGTTGATGTCCTTGCCGGTGCTGATCTGGGTTGCTTTAGCCAGCGACGTTGAATAACGCCAGATAGAGCAGGTATCCTACACCACCCAAAAACGCCAAGGTGAGAACGCCCGCGCCGATCGACCGTGCCAAGTTCGAGACCGTATCCATGTTGCTCTCCCTTTCGGGTAGTCCTGCCGCAGATCGGCGGTATCTACCTTAGGAAGAAATATATACCAGCCATATTGCTGCCACAATAGATCGCCTTAAGCGTGTGTGCGTAATGGCTATGTCTATGCAGCATACCGGGCACAGTTTGGTGCACCCTCAAGCGGGCGCGCGGGCAAATTTAGGCGTAGAGCTTTGCCCGATGCCCAAATCTGGTGGTGGCTGCCTGTTACAGGGCATAACGGGCGCAGTTGGGTTAGCCTTAAGGCTTGGTAAAAAGCTTCTTAAGCGCTTTCGTTGCTGGCACCTCGACACCGTAATACAGCAGCGCCCCCCAGAGGACGCACAGGGTCAGCAGCACCCAGGGTTCGAAACGCCATAAAAGATCACCAACGGCAAAGCCGAAAGCGTGCGTTTCACCGGGCGGGTAAACCCGCTGGGAAAAATAGCGAAACAGCTGCAACCACAAAATCTGGCCCATATAGATGGCATAGGACCATTCGCCAAGTTTACGAAACGGTGCGGTTTTAAAAAGGCTTGCGAGAAAACCACGATCAAACGCCAGCGCGAAAATCAGCAGAAAAAGCGTTCCGGCAATCCAGACATCTTTGGGCCCGTGCGCCCAGCGGATACCATAAAAGGCCCATATTATAAGGGATAAACTCAACAGCTGTGCCAGTGAAAAAATCCATGTGGGGATTTTTTGCGCACCGTTTCGGATCGCTTCGCGGTAAAACATCGCAAGTGCGCAGCCCACCGCAAAATCGGCGATCCCGCGCAAAACTCCGTTATGGAAAGTCAGATCCAGCCCATGCCTGTTGCTGGCCGCCAACCAGGCCAGCGCCGCTATGGCGGCCACTGCCAGCAGCATCGCCCGCTTGATACCGCCCTTGGCCCATAACGCATAAAGCGGAAACAGAATGCACAACAGAAATTCGGCACTGACAAACCATGACGCTTCGTTCCAGGTCAGCCAGGGGAAAAGGTTCCACGCCTGCACCATAAACAGGGTGGCGATGAAACTGGGCCAGGTGTTCATCGGCGGCCAGGGGCCGTTATAGATCGAGACATAGCCGTAGATCTGCGCAATCAGATTAAGCGCGCCCATCAACAGCAACATCGAAAACAGCGTGACGAGGTGCAGCGGATAAAGCCGGATCAGACGATTGCGCAGAAAAGGCCAATATGCGCCGTGGCGAAATTTGTCGGCCTGTGCGCCGTAGACATGGATCAGAATAAAACCTGACAGGGCAAAGAAAAATTCGACCCAGAGATAGCCCTTGCCGATCACCAGATCGAACCAGGGATTCTGGCGGTAACCATGTCCTTCGCAATAATGATAGAGCACCAAAATCAGCGGTGGCAGTGCCCGCGCCCCAGCCAGAGCCTTGATTTCGACGGGGCGTGTCGGAAGCGTCATACCAGTACCTTCTGCGGCCAAAGTTGTATGCCCTGCCCATAGCATAGCACGGCCGCCGAAGGGCAGCCCGCCGCCTGAGAATTCTTCACGTAATATATACGAAATCGGGAGAATATTACTCTTTACATCCAGGGGTATATCTAAATGGATGGGCAAGGCAACGCCCCAGATCCGTCGGTGCCAGATGTGTTATCGCAGGGATTAATTGATCTTTCTCTGGCCGAAATCACCGCCGATCCTGTTTTGAGCGAAGCTTATGGTTACTGGCGCGCGCAGCGGCGCGGTCGTAAATTTCCTGCCCGGGGTGACATCACTCCGCGCGGCCTCAACAAACTGCTGCGCCACACCGCGTTGATTGCGGTTCTTGATCACGGTGCCGATTATGAATACCGCATCGTTGGCGATGCCTGCGTGCTGGCCCATGGCTATACCCCACAAGGGCAGCGCTGGAGCCAGCTTGATACCAGCGACAGCGTCTATGCCCAGCAATGCAAAAAAATTTATGACACGGTGGTGCGGTATGGTCGGCCGATGGCGGCGGGCGGTTTTATCGCCCGCAAATTTTTTAACCCGGAAAGTGGCGCGGATTTATTGCACTGCCTGCTCCTGTGCCTGCCCCTGGGCGAGGATGCCGCGTGTGTCGACTATCTGATCACCTTTGCGATTTACCGCTACGATTCTGCTTCGCTGCACATAAGCCAGCGCATTCCCTGAAAGTCTCAGAACCTATTGCTGTATAATCGGTGCTGGTTCGCGTGAAAAAAGCTGTCCCCCGGATGATTTCAATCCGCCATAAAGCCATTGGCTTTGCCCGTTGGGGCGTGTTGCTTCTGCTGCTGCTGATCGGGGGGGCGCTGACGGGCTGTGCGCCGCAACAGCCGCCGCCCGGTATGGTGATTGGCGCGCCGCATCTGTGTGCCGCATCCCTGATCACCCGGGATGGTACCGCGCTGGCGCTGCAACGCTGGCCTGCAGATCACCCCCGGGCCATTATCATCGCCCTGCATGGCATGGGC
Organism: Micropepsis pineolensis; assembly: GCF_055392125.1. Classification (NCBI taxonomy): domain Bacteria; kingdom Pseudomonadati; phylum Pseudomonadota; class Alphaproteobacteria; order Micropepsales; family Micropepsaceae; genus Micropepsis; species Micropepsis pineolensis. The sequence continues at coordinate 455,350 of NZ_AP042408.1, read as the reverse complement.
GATTATGCCAACGCCTTTGCCCTGCCCGCACCCGACTGGGCCGCCGGGGGCGTCACCACCTATGCCTATGACCAGCGCGGCTTTGGCCGTGGCCCCTTTCCCGGCCTGTGGCCCGGGGCCGAAATGCTGCGTCAGGATCTGGCCGATGCCATTATTGCGGTCCGCGCGGTCCATCCCGATGTGCCGGTCATTGTGCTGGGCGAAAGCATGGGTGGTGCGGTGGCGCTGACCGCACTGGAACGCGGGCTCGATGCCGATGGGGTGATCCTGGTCGCCCCGGCGGTGTGGTCTCGGGCTGATATGCCGTTGCTCTATCCGGTTGTGCTAACACTGGCCGCCCATGTCGTGCCCTGGGTTCATGTCAGTGGTGGCCATCTGAACATTTGGCCATCAGATAATATTGCCATGCTCAGGGCGATGGCGCGCGATCCTTTGGTGCAAAAAAACAGCCGTATTGATGCGGTTTACGGTCTGGTCAATCTGATGGATGATGCGCGCGCGGCCGCCGGGCGGCTTGCTGCTCCAAAATACCCGCCCGTGCTGCTGGTATATGGTGCCAAAGATCAGATCGTGCCGGCCCCGCCCACCGAAGCCGTCCGCGATAGCTTGCAATCGCGCCTTGGTAATGGTTTTACCGTTTACCGCTATGGTAATGGCTATCATATGCTGCTGCGTGACCGTCAGGCCGCGGCGGTTCGCCGCGATATTCTCGACTGGATCATGAAACCGCCTAACGGGCGTCGCTTGCCTCTTTTCGCGCCGGGGACCAAGGACTAAAACAGTCATCATGCCTGACAATGTCATTCCTTTTCGTCGTCCTGTGCGTAAAGCCGACGCCCCCAAGCCGAAGCTGCCGAGCCCCAAGCGCCCGCGTCAGCCGGGGCGCTGGCCACCCGCCAGCATTGCCTTTATCGCCTGCGTGGCGGCTTTTCTGGTAATTAAGACGTTCAGCCCGTGGCCGGTTGGGCTGACACTGCGCCATTTTGCGGCGGCGACCGGCTGCCCGACGGCGCGTTTCGTCGGTCTGGCCCCGGCGCATATCGGCGATGCCGGCTATTGGTCGCATCTGGATGGTGACCGGCGCGGCGTTAGCTGTTCTTCAACTTAAAAGCCAACTTTATCTAAGAAATACACGACAAATCGGTAATTCTTGAAAGCGGTCTCGGGCTTTTCGTCTCAGCTGTCCACTGTGGAGGCGTTTTCATGGATTTCCGTCAGGTCGATAAAAGTTTGGTGCACCCCAATCTGCTGCGCTTTGCACAATATTGCGAGGATCTTGCCGGTGGGGCGGAAATGCCGTCACGAAAGCGCTTTGAAGTGCGTAATGTGCCGTGGCTGTTTGGTTTTATCGTTGTGGCCGACGTGATCGGCAATGGTTCCGATTATCGCTATAGCCATGCCGGCGATTTCTGGAAGGCCATGCTGAATTATGACATGTGCAGCGTCAAACTCAGCGAACTGGAGGAGTGCGGCCGCTTTACCAACCTGCGGCCCAATTACGATGCCGCATTCAAAAGCCGGTCGCCACGCTATCGTGCCGCCGAACTGAAGTGGCGTGACGGCAAGACGGTCCGTTATGAACGCATCGTTATGCCGCTATGCGATGATGTCGGCCATGTGGTCGAGCTGGTGATTGCAGCCCAGTGCAGCCAGCCGCTGGCCGAGGTTCTGAGCTTACGTGGCACGGGTGAAGCAAAACTCACCCTCGAGGGTAACGAGCCGGAAATCTGACGGATCGGCAGTTCCGGCTCGCTGTTTCTTACGGCTTCGGATCGAAAGATACCGCAAGCGTGGTGGTCTCTTTCTGCCAGTCTGCTGCGCTGTGGATGTCGAGTCCTTTGTCCCACACCCCACCGGCGTAATAGACAAAGGGCTGGCCCGGGGTCACCTTGAGCAGCACCAGATAATTCCCGGCGTCCTGGCTGAAGCCGACGATCATTTTGGGATCGATCCGCAGTGCGGTGCCGATGGTGCCTTTTTCGGCGTCGGTTTCTTCCCATACAATCATCACGCCCCGTTCTTTATCGGTGAACAATCGCCCGGATTTGGTCGAGGTGCCATGGCGGTTAAGGCCGATGCCGACAATCAGCGGCGTCGGATCATCGGAAGAAATCGTCGAAATCATACGGGTGAAACTGGTGCCGGTTTTGAGCGAAAAGATCCGGCTTTCCCACACCTTGCGGTTCACACCTACCGGCCAGGGGGCATAGTGCACGACAAAGCGTGCCTCTTTGGGGCCGGGGTTAAGAATTTCCGCGCTTTGGTAATTGCGCGAAACCCACAGCTGATTGTCGTCCCAGATGCCCAAACCACCCATGCCACGGCCTGAGCCGACATCGTAAAAATCCAGCCCCTCGCCATGATAGCTGTGCTGGTCGCCGGTTTTGAGCTGGCGTTCCATAAAGGGATAGCGGACGTTCTTGCCCCAGACATCAATACCCGAGCCGGATGGCGGTTCCGCCGCCTCCAGCGCCTTAGCGTAAATCCGGTGGGCGGTGCGGTCGTTCTCCCACAGAATGTCGTTATAGCGGTAGGGTGCAACGCGGACGATGGCGGCGGCTTTCTGCTCGGTCGCAGGGGGTGGCGTCAGGCGTGATACGATTTGCGGACCGCTGGTCTCGCGATCCGCATAAAGGTCCGGACGCAGGGCCGGAACGGCTTTGGCCAGCTCATAGGCGACGATATTGGCGAAATACTCCGCCCCTTTCGCGCCCAGATGGGTGTAATCGAAGGTGCCGCTGGGAGCCCCCACCGGTTCCACCGCGGCATTATCCTGTGCGACGGCCATATCGGGTTGGACGGACGTGTTGGGCTGGCTTTTTAGGCCTGCCGTGGTGCCGGTTTCGGCGGCGGCCAGAACCTCATGGCTGGGTGGTGCCATGGCCATTTCGGTGGCTTTGGCCGCGCCCATCGCCTGCACGGCGCTGCTGCTGCGGGCAAACAGATCGACCAGCGGCACATGCAGATCGGCGGCGACTTTGCGCACAGCCTCGGCCCAGGGGCTCAGGCTGTCGTCGAGATGACCGTTGCGGAAAATGCGGCGGGTCAGCGGTGTGACCAGAACCGGTATCGCCCCGGCGGCCCGCGTCTCCTCGACATAGCGGGCCATGTTGGCAGGAAATTCGGTTTTAAGGTCGGTCGAACGGCCCGGCTTACCCGGTTGGTCGTTATGACCGAACTGGAACAGCACATAGGTCTGGGTGTAGCCGCCGGTGTGCATCTCCTTTAACGCCAGATCCCACGAACCTTCAGCGCGGAAGCTGAAGCTGGAGCGGCCGCCCCGGGCCAGATTAACGCATGTCAGCCCCTGTGTGGCATGGTTGGCGCAGAAGGCCGGGCCCCAGCCACCGCGCAGGGCGACGGTGGAATCGCCAACCAGAATGATTTTTTGCGCTGTGATCGGCCGGATCTGCGCCCGGGCTGGATCGTCGGGGCCGGCCGACTGAGCGGCGCCCTGACTTTGGGCCTGGCCTTGTGCGGCGGTCAGCAGTAATCCGGCACAAAGCACGCTAATGATTTTATACACGAAACACCCTCCCATATTATGGGATGATATTGGCGTGTGTTGCGCGCTTCTGCCAGTCACGAATGTGCGACTGGCTCAAGACGGTTATTTCAGGCGCGGTGATACGGGTGTCCGGCCAGAATGGTCATGGCCCGATAGACCTGCTCGGTCAGCATGACGCGCACCAGAAGATGCGGCCAGATCTGCTGGCCAAAGGCGAGCGAGCGGCCGGAATGTTTGCCCGGCAACGTGGCCAGACCATCCGGCCCGCCGATGACAAAGCACAGATCCTGTGTTCCGGCATCGCGCAAGGCCCCGATGAACTCGGCAAAGGCTTCCGACGTCATGCCTTTGCCGCGCGCATCCAGCAAGACGATATGGGCGGCATCCGGCACACGGGCGGCCAGCTTTTCGGCTTCCTCGGCCATGCGCTTTGCCTCCTCGCGGTGCTTGGAGACTGGCACTTCGACAACGTCTACAGCCGTAAAGCCGAGCTGGCGGCCCATTTGCCGGGCGCGGTGGACGAAATCGTCCACCAGATCGCCCTGTGGTGTACCACGCGCAAATCCGACCGCCAGTATCGTCAGCCGCATTTACCTTTTGGCTCCCTTGCGGGAGGCCCGCTGCGGCTTAGGCGCCTTTTCCGGTTCGGGAACCGACCACATACCCTCGATGTCGTAATAGGTGCGCACTTCCGGGCGGAAGATATGCACGATGACATCACCGGCATCGACCAGTGCCCAGTCGCCCTGACCCACGCCACTCGGCGGGCGGACGCTGTAGCCGGTTTCCTTCAGGCGCTGGACCAGATGCTCGGCCATCGAGGCGACGTGGCGTGTCGACGTGCCGGTGGCCACCACCATCCAATCGCACAGGGCCGAACGACCGGTCAGTTCGATGGGAACGATATTCTCGGCCTTGTCACCATCCAGCGACACGATGATGCGTTCGAGCAGCACCGGCATATTCGGTGTGATAACCGGGGTGGTTTTAACCGGTGCGGTCTCGGGCGCGGTTTCGGGCGCCTGATCCACCACCGGGGTTTCCGGCAGGGTTTCGACGATCAGATCGTCTGTTACCTGTTCCGGGGTCGCGAGAGCCGGCTTGGGGGCCGCAACTTTTTTGACGCGCTTAACCGGAAGCTTTTTAGCCACCGCCTTGGCTGCGGGCTTTGGGGTGGCGACCTTTTTGGAGACGGTCTTCTTCGTGGCAGTCTTCGGCGCGACCGCTTTGCCGACAGGCTTTTTCGCTGCAACGGTCTTTTTAACGACCGCCTTTTTGGTGGCGACTTTTTTAGCCCCAACCTTTTTCGTCACAGCTTTTTTAGCAACGGCTTTTTTTACCGGGGTCTTTTTCGCCGCGATTTTCTTGGCAGCCACTTTCCGGGCGGGAGCCTTTTTGGCAACCGTCTTTTTTGCGACCTTCTTTACCGGAGTTTTTTTGACAGCAGCGGTTTTCTTAACAACCACGGCTTTCTTTTTCACAACCTTAGTTGCGACCGTCTTTTTAACAGCCTTTTTCAGGGCGGTCTTCTTGGTGGCGATCTTTTTGGAGACCGGCTTCTTCGCGGCAACCTTTTTAAGCGCAGCCTGCTTCGGCGCAGCTTTCACGGCCACTTTTTTCGCGATACTTTTTTTGGTGACAGCCTTTTTTGCGACAGGGGCCTTCTTCGCAGGTGACTTCTTGACAGAAGCTTTTTTCACCGCGGCCTTTTTTGCAACGGGCTTCACAGCCACGGGCTTTGCCTTGACCTTTTCCTTTTTGGCGGCCTTTACAGCCGTCTTTTTCGCCGGTTTTACGGCTTTGGTTGTCTTGGCAGGGGGGTTCTTGACCGTTTTGGCGGCCTTTGGGGTCTTGGCGATCAGTTTGGGCCTCCGTTGGCACTGGCAGTTTGATTAGGGGCACCATAACACGGTCGCATCACACCAACCAAGTGCTGTGGAGGATTTGCGGGCTATTTCTGCCAGAGACCTTTGGCGCGGATCGCGGTGGCGCTTTGCGGGTTGCGCCGGCCATCCAAAATCAGCAAGCGGGGTGCGGGCCCCAATCGTGTATCGCGAAAGCGGCCAAGCTGGGCCATCGCTTTGGCTTTGAGGGGGGCCAAAACCGTCCCGGGACGGAGCACCACGGCAATCGGCACTTCATCGGCGATGCCCCGCCAGTTTTTCCAGCGGTGAAACTGCATCAGATTATCGCTGCCCATCAGCCAGACGAACTGCACCTGACAGAAGCGTTTCTTCAGTGCCCGGAGGGTGTCGATGGTGTAGACGCTGCCGGTGCCGCGCTCCAGATCACTGACCCGGATCGCCGGGTGGCGGGCAATGGTGCGGGCCTGTTCCATGCGGCTGGCCAGCGTGGCCATGTCGGCGGGATCTTTTAAGGGGTTGCCCGGCGAGACCAGCCACCAGACAAAATTGAGCCCGAGACGGCGCAGTGCCACCTGACTGATATAGACGTGGCCGTCATGGGCCGGATTGAACGAGCCGCCCATCAGACCGATGCGCATGCCATTGGCAATGGGGCCAGGGGGCGTGATCAGGGGCATGGCATCAGGGCCGGGTCTGGCCGTTGCCCCGCACCTGATATTTGAAGGTGGTGAGCTGCTCAACGCCAACGGGGCCACGGGCGTGCATCTTGCCGGTGCCGATACCGATTTCCGCCCCCATACCAAACTCGGCCCCATCGGCGAACTGGGTCGAGGCATTCCACAGCACGATGGCGGAATCGACATCGTTCAGAAAGGTTTCCGCCGTAGCGGCGTCTTCAGTCAGAATGCTTTCGGTGTGATGCGAGCCATAGGTTTCGATATGGCGAACAGCGTCTGCAACGCCGTCCACAGCCTTTACCGAAATGATGGCATCAAGATATTCCGTGCGCCAATCTTCTTCACTTGCAGCGGTGACCCCGGCAAGGCCAAGCCCCTGCACCGCCGCATCGCCGCGCACGGCACAACCGGCTGCGAGCAGATCTTCGATCAGGGTTTTGCCTAAGCCTGCCAGAACAGCACGGTCGATCAGCAGGGTTTCGGCCGCGCCACAAATGCCGGTGCGCCGCATCTTGGCGTTCAGCACCACTTTGCGGGCTTTTTCGCCATCGGCGGCGGCATCGACATAGACGTGGCAGATGCCCTCAAGATGGGCCAGTACCGGCACGCGGGCTTCGCTTTGCACGCGGGCCACCAGACTTTTGCCGCCACGCGGAATGATCAGATCGATGGTGCCGCCTAAGCCCGCCAGCAGCAGGCCAACAGCCGCGCGGTCGGTGGTGGGCACCAGTTGCACGGCCTCGGCCGGAACACCCGCCACACGCAACCCTTCCTGCAACGCGGCCACAATCGCGGCCGAGGAATGGGCGCTGTCCGATCCGCCGCGCAAAATTACGGCATTACCCGATTTCAGGCACAGCGCCGCCGCATCGGCGGTCACGTTGGGGCGGCTTTCATAGATGATGCCGATCACCCCGATCGGGGTGGCAATGCGGGCAATGTCGAGCCCGTTGGGCCGTGACCAGCGTGCCAGTTCGCGCCCGACCGGGTCGGGCAAGGCGGCCACGGTTTCAAGCCCGGCGGCCATGGCTTCGATGCGGGCATCATTCAGCGCCAGCCGGTCGAGCATGGCTTTTGACAGGCCATTTTTACGCCCCGCCGTCATATCGATTTCGTTGGCGGTCTGGATGTCGGCTTTGTGGGTGCGCAGTGCTGCGGCGGCGGCGTAGAGCGCTTTGGTTTTGACCGCGTCGCTAAGGCCCCGCAAAATCGCGGCCGCGCTGCGGGCGTTTACGCCCAGTGCCAGCATGTCCTGTTCCAGCGTTTGGCTCACAACATCCCCCTTAAAAGCGATCCCGGGCAGTCACGCGACATGTTCAGCCCGCCCCAGGGCTTGTCCGGTTGCCGCCTGATCGGTCAGCGCCAGATCATCGCGATGGATCATTTCGTCCCGGCCGCGATAGCCCAGAATGGTTTCAATATCGACACTGTGCTTGCCCGCAATGCGTTCAGCATCCGTCGCGTTATAGGCCGACAGGCCACGGGCGATTTCGTGGCCCTGTACATCAAACACGGCCACGGCATCGCCGCGTTCAAAGCGGCCATCAATGCGTTTGATCCCGGCGGGCAGCAGGCTTTTGCCCTGATGCAGCGCAGCGACCGCGCCATCATCGATATACAGCCCGCCCTGCGGTTTCAGCACCCCGGCAATCCACAGCTTCTTGGCGGTGGCCGGATTGGTGCTGGCGATAAAACGGGTCGCGCGGCCACCCTGACGCAGTGCGGTCAGCGGGTGCAGGGTTTTGCCCATGGCAACGATGGTTTCGCAGCCTGCGCCGCCGGCGATTTTTGCCGCCACCAGTTTGGCTTCCATGCCACCACGGCCCAGGCCGCTGATCGAGCCGCCGCCCATTTGTTCAATATCGGGTGTGATCGCCTCGACCAGCGGAATATGGCGGGCGGTGGGGTCTTTGCCAGGGTCGGCGGTGTAGAGGCCATCGACATCGGACAACAGCACCAGAAGGTCGGCCCCGATCATCGAGGCGACGCGGGCCGACAGCCGGTCATTGTCACCAAAGCGAATTTCCGCTGTGGCGACGGTGTCGTTTTCATTAATCACCGGCACCGCGCTTAACGACAAGAGGGTTTTCAGCGTGGCGCGGGCGTTGAGATACCGCCGCCGTTCCTCGGTATCTTCCAGGGTCAGCAGAACCTGCGCGGCGGCAAAATTCTCGGCGCGGAACATCTCGGCATAGGCACCGGCCAGACGAACCTGGCCGGCGGCCGCGGCGGCCTGACTTTCTTCCAGCCGCAGCACGCCATCTTTAAGGCCAAGCACATGACGACCCAGCGCCACCGCGCCGGACGAGACCAGAATGACGTCTTTACCTTCGCGTTTTAAACCCGCGATGTCAGCGCACAGGCTTTTGAGCCAGTCGCGCCGGGCCGTACCGGTCTTGGCATCAACAATAAGCGAGGAACCGACCTTGACGACGATAAGCGAAGCGGCGGCAAAGGGATCGGTTCCGGTCAGCATTTAAGGTCTCCAGGGCGCAGGGGGCTTGTTTCCCGCTGCCTCTTTCTCGCGTTGTTCGGCGATGGCGGCCTGTATGGTGTGCAGCAATTCTTCAACGCCTGCACCGCTCACCCCGGAAAGTAGAAATACGGGTTTACCGCTTATCTTTTCCAGCGCTTTTTTCTTTTTGGCCAGTTCGGCTTTGTCGATGGCGTCGATTTTGTTGAGGCCGATAATCTCGGTTTTCTCGGTAATGCCAGCGCCATAGGCTTCCAGCTCGCCCCGAATGGTTTTGTAAGCCTCCTGCGGCTTATCCGCCGTGCCGTCGATCAGATGCAGAATGGCACCGCAACGTTCGACATGACCTAAAAAGCGATCGCCCAGACCAATGCCGTCATGGGCCCCTTCGATCAGGCCGGGCAAATCGGCCAGCACAAACTCGCTGCCACCGGCATTCACCACGCCAAGCTGCGGCGCCATGGTGGTGAAGGGGTAGTCGGCGATCTTGGGCCGGGCCGAGCTGACACGGGCCAGAAAGGTTGACTTGCCTGCGTTGGGCAAACCGACCAGACCGGCATCGGCGATCAGCTTCATTTTCAGGATAATAATTTTTTCTTCGCCGGGCAGGCCGGGCAGCGCATGGCGCGGGGCCTGATTGGTCGAGCTTTTGAAGCGGGCATTGCCGAAGCCGCCATTGCCGCCGCTTAAAAGCCGGACGCGCTGGCCCACTTCGGTAAGGTCGGCGATCAGGGTCTCGCCGTCTTCTTCGTAAATCTGGGTGCCGGTCGGCACCTTGATGACGGCGTCGGCGCCACCGGCCCCGGTCATCTCTTTACCCATACCGGGCAGGCCGTTCTTGGCGCGGATATGTTGCTGGAAGCGGTAATCGATCAGGGTGTTGAGGTTGTTCACCGCCACCGCCCAGACATCACCGCCCCGGCCGCCGTCACCGCCCCAGGGGCCGCCAAATTCGATGTATTTCTCGCGGCGGAAGGCGATGCAGCCGGCACCGCCTGCCCCAGAAGAAATGTAAACCTTTGCCGTATCGAGAAATTTCATCTGCTGTCCTATTGCGGCGACTGAAAGATCAGGCCGCCTTCTTCTGGCCGAACTGTACCCGGGTCAGGCTAAGACGGAAGCCTTCATATTCGCCGCCACGGGCACGGCTGGGAACCATAGCTGATCCGGTGCGAACAAAGCCGAGCTTTTCCAGCACGCGGGCCGATGCGGGATTGTCGCAAAAATGCCCGGCGGTCAAGCTATCGGCTTTTAAACCGTTAAAAGCGAAGGAAATCACTTTTTCCGCCGCTTCTGTGGCGATGCCCATCCCCCAATAGGGTTTGGCCACCCAATAGCCCAGCTCAAAGATACCATCCTTGAGCCGCAGACCACAGGTGCCAAGCAGCGCCTCGTCATCCTTGAACAGGACCGAGAACAGAAACCCCTCGCCCTTGGCACGGCGCGAGGCCGCATTGGTGACGAAGTCGTAAGCGTTTTTTTCGGTGAAGGGATGCGGCGGACTCGACAGATTCCGCGCGACATCAACGTCGTTCAAGTATTCTGCTAACCGCGGCGCGTCACTATATTCGGGCGGCCGTAACACTAAACGTCTGGTCTCTAGTCTTGGCATAACTTTTCCCCTAGCGAGGGAAACGAAAAAGGGAGATGGCGGACCCATCTCCCTCGCAAGACTTGCCGCCATTTGGCGGCTTATGTAAACGTGCCGCCCTTACTCTGCTGCGACCTTCGCCGCTTCCGTAATCGTCGGAAGTACGCATACGAAGGTGCGACGCTTGTAACCCTGGCGGAATGCCACGGTACCGTCGGTCTTCGCAAAAAGGGTATGGTCCTTGCCCATGCCGACATTGCTGCCGGGATGGAACTGGGTACCGCGTTGACGCACGATGATGTTGCCGGCAGCAATCGCCTGCCCGCCGAACAGCTTCACGCCGAGACGTTGACCTGCCGAGTCGCGACCGTTGCGCGAAGAGCCGCCTGCTTTTTTGTGAGCCATAGCGTGATATCCTTAAGCCGAGATTGCCGTGATCTTGATTTTGGTGAAGGACTGACGGTGACCGCGCTTGCGGTGGGTGTCCTTGCGGCGACGCTTCTTGAAAGCGATAACCTTTTCACCCTTGCCCTGCTCGATGATCTCAGCCGAGACCGAAGCCCCAGCGACCAGAGGAGCGCCGGTTTTCACCGTTTCGCCGCCAACCAGCAGAACTTCGTTCAGTTCAATCGTGCCGCCGGCCTCGCCCGCGACTTTTTCGATGGACAGGACTTCGTCCTGTACCACTTTGTATTGCTTGCCGCCTGTGCGTACGACCGCGAACATTGTGTCAAACCCTTGCAACAGTTCATAATTCCAGAAGACGGACGTCTGCTAGAGAGGCGCGCACTATAACGACAGATGCGTATTGGTCAAGCGCCAAGTCCAAAAAGCCTGTGAAAAAAGGCTGGTAATCAAGATGTTCGGACTCGTTAACCCTGACCTACAGCTTGTTGTGGTCGCTTGGGCCGCTGCCGCGCCCGTGTGCCGCGGGGGAGGGTACCACAAGGCGGCTTAAAATTACCCGGCCAGATGCGCCAGAAAGCTGTCCACCTGGCGGTGGACTCGCTTCAGTGCGGTTTCATCGCTTAAATTTCCGTCGCGGATTTTGTCGCCGATCTGCGCCAGCGCCAATTCCTGCAGCGGCACCACATCCGCCAGCATCGAGGCCAGGGCCTCGCGCAGCTGATACTGGGCGCGCACCCCGCCCAGTGGGCCGGGCGAATGGGTGATGAACATCACCGGCTTGGCCAGAAAGCTGCTTTTGAAGGCCGGGCGTGACAGCCAGTCGAGGGTGTTTTTGAGCACACCGGGCATGCCGTGGTTAAATTCGGGCGTTACGATCACCACCCCGTCGCAGGCGGCAATCCGGGCACGGCCCTCGGCCACCGCGGCGGGCAGCGTTTCCTCAAGATCCTGATCGTAATGGGGAAATGCCGCAATATCGATGGCGTCATAACGGGTGCCAGCGGGCAAATGCCCGGCAATCGCGGCCAGAATGCTGCGCGAAAACGAGGCCTGACGCAGGCTGCCGGCAATGCCGATCAGATGAAGCGGATGGGGCATGGCGTGGTTCCGAACGGGTTCGGACTGCACTTTTATCGGGGAATATTATGGGCTGGTAGGGTTTTGTTCCGTGCGCTTTAAGCGGGTAAGGTCATAACCCTGCTCGGTCAGCCGGGTCACTATGCCGCCATAGGTGGTCTGATCCAGCGTTGGGTTCCGGGACAAAATCCATAAATAGTCCCGGCTGGGGTGGCCGACCACGGCATAGCTATAGTCCGGGGCCAGGTCGATCACCCAGTAATCGCCATAAAACGGCCAGAAGAACGTGACCTTCAGCTTGGTGGCGGTTTTATCCACGGCATAGGCGCGGCCATGGGCCTGATCGGGCGGCCCATCCAGACCGCCCTTGCGGCAGGCGTTCAGTACATCAATCTGGCCGTCGGGCCGTAAGGTATAGGTGGCGGTGGTGGCGGCGCAGTCTTTCTGGAACCACTGGGGAAAGCTGGCGATCTCGTACCATTTGCCCAGATAGCGGCTGATCTCGACCTTCGGTACGGTCTTTAATTCCGGCAGATGGCGGGCCTCGGTCGTGGTCTGGCTGCAGGCCGTGGACATCAGAGCAGCCGTGGCGGCTACGAAGCTTAAAACACGGTTCTTGCGCATGGGGGCCCTCCGCTTCAGCATGATATGTTGGGGCCGGGAGCTAAATATCCAGTAACGCGCTTAGAAATTTTAAGCGTCCTGCTGCCGGATTTTTTAAAAGTGGTGCGGGCGGCCGGACTTGAACCGGCACGAGCCTTTCAGCCCTACGGATTTTAAGTCCGTTGCGTCTACCATTTCGCCACGCCCGCGCTTCGCTTCGTTCTATATCGTTACTCGCGGCCGCCGCCAACGATTATTGTAAACTGGCTCACACCAACAACCATGTGGCGACTAACTGTGATATGGTGCAACTTGCAGAAGTAGTCGATTCAAAAACACAAGCCGCACCAATGTGTTATACGCTATTGACACGCGTTTCGGCCTGACTATAGTGCGCGCCACTAGAACCGCAACGAAATTCAGGTCTGTCATGAGCAAGCGCATTTCCGCCAAATTCAAACTCGACCGCCGTATGGGCGAAAACATTTGGGGTCGTTCCAAGAGCCCCGTTAATAAGCGCTCCTATGGTCCGGGTCAGCACGGCCAGCGCCGCGCTAAGAAGCTGTCGGACTATGGCACGCAGCTCCAGGCCAAGCAGAAGCTTAAGGGCTATTACGGCAATATCACGGAACGGCAGTTCCGTAAGTATTATCAGGAAGCCGTCCGTCGTCCCGGCGACACCGGCGAGAACATGATCGGTTTGCTGGAACGTCGTCTCGACGCGCTGGTTTTCCGCGCCAAGTTTGCCGTTTCGCCCTTTGCCGCCCGTCAGCTGGTCTCGCATGGCCACGTCAAGGTCAATGGCAAGCGCGTCACCATCGCTTCCTATCAGGTTCAGGAAGGCGATTTGGTTGAGCTGGCCCCCAAGGCCCGTGAAATGGCCGTGGTGATGGAAGCGGCCAAGAGCGGCGAACGTGACACCCCCGATTACCTCGAAGTTGATGAGGGTAAGTCGGCCAAGTTCCTGCGTATCCCGAAGCTGGCCGATGTGCCCTACGCTTCGCAGATGAATCCGCCGCTGATCGTCGAATTCTATTCGCGCTAATCGCGGAAGGTTTATTTTGGAAAATGCCTCGCGGGCTTGCTCCCGCGGGGCATTTTGCTTATGGGGTGCCATGGTCTGGCTGTTCTGTCCGCCATACGGCAGTCCGTATGCGGTTGCTGGCCGTACGATCCCCTTGTGAGCCCCCGCAATGACGGCGTTGTTCAAAGAATTCCCCAGCCGACGTAGCGTAATAACCGGCGGTGTCGGGGCAGCGCTGATTGGCGGGCTGGGCTGGCGTGCCTATGACCGCGGGGTTTTTGCCGGAACCCATGGTGCCGCCTATGCGCCCTGGGATACCTGGATGGGCCATCCCGGCGAGGGTATTAAACGGCCCCTGCATGCCGCCCTTGTGGCCAGCAATGCGCATAACAGCCAGCCCTGGCTGTTCACCCTTGGCGATGATCGCATCTCAATTTACGCCGACCGCAGCCGAAATCTGGGCGCCGCGGACCCGTTCGGGCGCGAACTGACTTTGTCGCTGGGCTGTGCGCTGGCCAATTTTCAGGTTGCGGCCGACCATTACGGCTATGGCCTGTCGATCCATATCAATCCGGGGCGGCTGGAGCCAACCGCCTCGCGCGATCCGGTCGAGGTCGCCCATATTCTGCTCAAACCCGGCGAGGCCGGGGCCGCTCCCTTAAAGGCGTTGTTCGATACCATCGGGGCGCGCCATACCAACCGCGGGCCATACTTACGCAAAAAGCCGATCCCGGCAGTGGCGCTGGAATCTCTGTTCGGGGCTTATGGCAATGATGTGCGCATCGTGCCGCTGTCCGAGCAGGCCCGGCGCGAGGATATCAGCTCGATCATCATGGAAGCGACCGAACGCTTCTGCGCCGATGCCCAGATGTCGGCCGATGCCGGGCACTGGTATCGCACCGGGATGACGGATGTGCTGAAGCATCGCGATGGCGTGGTGGTGGATGCGGCCGGGCTGACGCCGTGGCGCACGGCTATGGCCAAATTGCTGCCCGATCAAAGCATCGACAGCGCCAACCAGTATTGGCGCGACGCCACCCGCATGGTGCAGATCCCGACCGCCGCCCTGTTCGGGCTGGTGCTGGTGCGCGATCGCATGGATGTGGTGCAGGCGGTAACCGCCGGGCGGGCCTGGCAATTGTGCCAGCTGACCGCCACCCATTTTGGCCTTGCCGCCCAGCCCCTCAACCAGCCGGTCGAAATGGCGGATCGCAATCTGGTGCTGGGGCGACAGGATTTCTACAAAAGCGCGCTGACCGGTCTGACCGACTGGAAGGACTGGGACGCCACCTTTGTCTTCCGGCTGGGCTTTGCCGAACGGCCCGGCCCGCTTACGCCGCGCCGTCCGCTGGCGGATGTGTTGCGTAAGACGGGGATGGCGTAAGGCTGGGGTGGCGTAAGGCCGGCGCTAATTATTTTCCCGACAGTTTGGCCTTGATCAGCCCACCGGCTTTGCCGAAATCGAGCTGGCCAGCATATTTGGCCTTCAGCACGCCCATCACCTTGCCCATATCCTTAAGCTGCGCGGCGCCGGTTTCGGCAATCGCGGCCTCGATGGCGGCGGCCGTTTCGGCGTCATCCATCTGTTTGGGCATGAATTCGCGGATTACCGCGATTTCGGCTGTTTCATTATCGACCAGATCCTGACGGCCACCCTGGGTATACAGCGCGATGGAATCTTCGCGGGATTTAATCAGCTTAGCCATAAGGGCAAGAATTTCGTCGTCGGAAATCCCTTCACGGCTTTCTTCGGTGCGCCCTGCGATGTCCTTATCCTTAATGGCGGCCAGGATCATGCGGATGGCGCCAAGCCGTTTGGCCTCTTTCGCCTTCATCGCTTCTTTCATTGCCGTCGTAAGTGCTTCGCGCAACGCCATTTCTCTCTCCTGTATGCCGCAATTTGGACGGCGGACCATAAAACTCGCCTCCCTAAAAGGAAACCCTGTGTGACGGACTGTTGTGTAAATGGGGTTGACCATGGGGTGGCGGGTGCCTATTTTCCGCCCGATCTGAGGATAGGTTCCCGACATGTCTGATATAGCCCTCCACTCCGCCTCCCCGAAGGCGGATACGCTTTTGCGCGGCAAACTGGTTCTGGCCGATGGTACTGTTTTCGAAGGCCACGCCTTCGGGGCCGAAACCATTGCGGTTGGTGAAGTTTGCTTCAACACCGCCATGACGGGGTATCAGGAAATCCTCTCCGATCCGTCCTATGCCGGGCAGATCGTCTGTTTCACCTTCCCCCATATCGGCATCGTTGGTGCCAATGACGAAGATCTCGAAACGATCACCCCTGCGGTGCGTGGCGTGATCGTGCGGGCCGATGCGCAGAACCCGTCGAATTATCGCGCCCTGCAGACGCTGGGTGTATGGCTGAAACGTCATAATATTCCGGGCCTTGCTGGCATCGACACCCGCGCGCTGACCAACCGCATCCGCGAAAAGGGCATGCCGCATGGCGCGCTCAGCGCTGATGGGGTGGCCGAAAGCGCGGATCTTCTGGCCAAAGCCAAGGCATTTTCCGGTCTGGAAGGGCTTGATCTGGCCAAGGGCGTTTCCGGCACTCAAGTGCGCCAGTGGGACGAAACCCAATGGGATCTGGCCCGCGGCTACGGTAAGCAGGAAAGTCCGTCGGTCCGCGTTGTCGTGATCGATTATGGCGTCAAAAACAATATCTTACGCATTCTGGCCAGCATGGGCGCCAGCATTACCGTGGTTCCGGCCCAGACCCCGCTTGAGGATATTTTGCGCCTGAAGCCGCAAGGGGTGGTGCTGTCCAACGGGCCGGGCGATCCGGCGGCGACCGGCGAATATGCCATTCCGGTGATCCAGGGCGTGATCGAGGCCGGAATTCCGGTTTATGGCATTTGTCTGGGCCATCAGATGCTGGGGCTGGCACTGGGTGCCAAGACCAAGAAGATGCATCAGGGCCATCATGGCGCCAACCATCCGGTCAAGGATCTGGAAACCGGCAAGGTCGAAATTGTTTCGATGAATCACGGCTTTACCGTCGATGCCGATACCCTGCCTGACAGTGTGGTGCAGACCCACGTCTCGTTGTTTGATGGCTCGAACTGCGGCCTGCGCATGAAGGACAAACCGGTCTTTTCGGTGCAGTACCACCCGGAAGCCTCGCCGGGGCCGATGGATTCACACTATCTGTTCGAGCGTTTCATCTCCGCCGCCAAGGCGCAGGTTTAACAACGCGAAAAAAATCAGACCTGCGCGCGATATTTCGGGCGCAGGTCTTTTTTATACGGCGGGTAATTTCAGCGGGCGGAAAGGGCGGTTTGCGCCTGTGCCACCACCCGGTCCGAGAAGCGGTCGGGATAGGCGATGGCCGCGGCTTCCAGGCTGTGATCGGTCAGCCCCAGCTCGCGTAACCGCTTAAATCCACTGAATTTCTCACCTGCGATGACCAAAGCGCTGACAGCCTTTTCGGTGCCATAGCGGGCGCGCAGATCGTTAAATTCCGTCAGATCAAGTCCGGCGGTTTTATACCGATCCAGTGCCTCGGTGATGAAATCTTCGAGCCCTTCTTTGGCGGCCATCTGGCCCCAGGGGGAACGGCGGGCAAGCCCTGACACAAACTGACGCAACACAGTACACTCGACTTCCGGCCAACTGGCCATAAAAAAAGCCCCGGGTTTCCCCGGGGCCTTATCGCTCAGGCTTCGTCGCCTGTCCACCCCTTAAGGGATGTGGTCTTTGGCATCCCCACGGCGTTGAAGCCGGCATCGACGAAATGAATCTCGCCGGTTACCGCTTTGGACAGGTCGCTCAACAGGTAAAGCGCCGCCCCGCCGACATGGTCGATCTCGATATTCATCTGCAGCGGGCTTTGCACCTTGTTCCACTTGAAGGTGGTGCGGGCGTCGCCCACCCCGGCACCGGCCAGCGTGCGCACGGGACCGGCTGAAATCGCGTTGACGCGAATGCCGTCGGTGCCGAGGTCGGAAGCGAGATATTTGACCGATGCTTCCAGCGCCGCCTTGGCCACACCCATTACGTTATAGTTGGGCATGACGCGCTGGCCACCCAGATAGCTCATGGTCAGCATCGCGCCGCCATTCGGCATCAGGGCCGCGGCGCGCTGGGCCGCCGTGGTGAACGAATAGCACGAGATCGACATCGTCTGGGCGAAGTTGGCCCGCGAAGTATCGACATAGCGGCCCTTTAATTCGCCACGATCCGAAAAGGCGATGGCGTGGACCAGAAAATCGATCGTGCCCCACTCCGCCTTGATCGTATTGAAGGCCGTGTCGAGTTCGGCATCGTTTTCAACATCGCCGGGCAGCACCAGTTTGGCACCAACGGATTCGGCCAGTGGTGCAAGCCGCTTTTTCTGGGCGTCACCCTGATAGGTGAAGGCCAGTTCCGCCCCGTGGGCGGCGAGCGTGCGGGCAATGCCCCAGGCAATCGAATGGTCGTTGGCAACGCCCATAATCAGGCCGCGCTTACCTTGCATTAGTGTGGAAATGCTCATGTGTCCTCTGGGGGGAATAAGAGAAACCGATCAACCGGCATAGCGCTGGAAAACCAGCGTGGCATTGGTGCCGCCGAAACCGAAACTGTTGGAAAGTACCCGCTCGATCTTGGCGTTATCGATGCGCTGGCGCACAATCGGCATGCCTTCGGCTTCGGGGGTAAGTTCCTCGATATTGGCACTTTCGGCGATGAAATTGTGCTGCATCTGCAGCAACGAATAGATCGCTTCCTGTGCACCGGTGGCGCCGAGCGAATGGCCGGTCAGCGACTTGGTCGAGTTGATGTAGGGGATTTTTTCGCCAAACACTTCGCGCATCGCACCCAGTTCGGCGACATCACCCACTGGGGTCGAGGTGCCGTGGGCATTGATGTAATCGACCGGGCCTTTGACGGTTTCAAGCGCCTGCTGCATGCAGCGCACGGCGCCTTCGCCCGAGGGGGCAACCATGTCATGGCCGTCCGAGGTGGCACCATAGCCGACCAGCTCGCCATAAATCCTGGCACCGCGGGCCTTGGCATGTTCCAGCTCTTCCAGAACCACCACCGCGCCACCACCGGCGATAACAAAGCCGTCACGGTTCTTGTCGAACGCGCGCGAGGCTTTTTCCGGAGTGTCGTTATACTTGCTGCTCATCGCGCCCATGGCGTCGAACAGCACCGACAGGGTCCAGTCCAGTTCCTCGCCGCCACCGGCAAAGACGATGTCCTGCTTGCCCCACTGGATCAGTTCGGCAGCGTTGCCGATGCAATGCGCACTGGTCGAGCAGGCCGAGCTGATCGAATAGTTCACGCCTTTGATCTGATACCAGGTCGACAGCACCGCCGAACAGGTCGACGACATGCATTTGGGCACCGCGAAGGGGCCAACACGCTTGGGTGAAGACTGGCGCGCGGTATCGGCGGCAGCCACCAGCGTGCGGGTCGACGGCCCACCCGAACCAACGATCAGGCCGGTGCGCGGGTTGACGATGTCTTTTTCTTCCAGCCCGGAATCCTTGACCGCCTGATCCATGGCGATGAAGGCATAGGCGGCCGTATCGCCCATGAAGCGGCGGGCGCGGCGGTCGACCAGGGCATCGATATCAATATCGATGCGGCCTTCGACCTGGCTGCGGAAGCCCAGCTCCGTATATTTTGGCGCGGCTTTGATGCCCGATTTCGCCTCGCGGAGCGAGGCCGTGACCTCTTCGGCATTGTTGCCGATGGAGGAGACAATACCGATGCCGGTAACCACAACGCGTCTCATGGAATCCTCATTTTAATGGCGGATCGCTCTGATTTTAAGCAGATACGCCGCCTTTGGCTTTACGCAAAAGGCGGCGCACTATCCGATCATACGGCACCTTCAGTGCCATACGTATATTTAAAGCGCAGCCGCCTGATTGTCACTGAACAGGCCGACGCGCAGATCCTTGGCTTCATACACCAGCTTGCCATCGACAGACATGGTGCCATCGGCGATCCCCATCACCAGGCGGCGCATGATTACGCGCTTTAAGTCGATGGTGTAGGTGATCAGCTTGTTGGTGGGCAGCACCATGCCGGAGAACTTGACCTCGCCGACGCCAAAGGCGCGACCCTTGCCGAGCCCGCCGAGCCAGCCGAGGAAAAAGCCCACCAGCTGCCACATGGAGTCGAGACCAAGGCAGCCCGGCATCACCGGATCGCCTTCAAAATGGCATTTAAAAAACCACAGATCGGGATGAACATCGAATTCGGCCACGATCTGGCCCTTGCCATGGGCACCACCATCGGCTGAAACATGGGTGATTCGATTAAACATCAACATGGGCGGCATTGGCAGCTGCGGATTGCCCGGGCCGAACATTTCGCCCTTGGCACAGGTGATAATGCTGGCCAAATCAAAACTCGACGGCCGTTCTTTCTGGGGTGTATCCACGTTAGCCTTATCCTTCAAGTACTTAACCATGATCTGAGGCGAGACTGGTTTTCAGCTCTGTTGTATGTTAGAAGCGTTCTAACCGTCTGCATGACTTAGGTGGTAATTATGGCCTGCCAGTGTCATAGAAGCCAAGAGGCAAACTGCGAAAATTCAAGGATGTGTGGCCAATATGCGTAAAAAAATGACCGACAGCACCGACACCTCCTCCTTGCGTTTGCGGGAAACGGGCTTACGACCGACGCGCCAACGCAATGAACTGGCAAATCTGTTATTCCGGGGTGGCAATCGCCATCTGACGGCAGAAACCCTGCATGGCGAAGCGCTGGCCGAAGGCATCAAGGTTTCTCTGGCAACGGTCTATAACACCCTGCACCAGTTCACCGAAGCGGGGCTGTTGCGCCAGGTGGTGGTCGATGCCACGCGCAGCTATTTCGACACCAATATGGGCGAGCATCAGCATTATTACTGTGAAGATGAAGGCGAGCTGATGGACGTTCCCGTCGGGGACATCGCCATCCAAAACCATTTTGTTCCCCCTGCCGGTACGGTGGTCAAGCGGGTCGATGTGGTGGTGCGCGTCAAGCGGGCCTAAAGTTTAATCCGTCCGGATTTTTACAAGCTCTGCCAAAGTCGCGGCAAAGATCGCT
This sequence comes from Micropepsis pineolensis, assembly GCF_055392125.1. NCBI lineage: Bacteria > Pseudomonadati > Pseudomonadota > Alphaproteobacteria > Micropepsales > Micropepsaceae > Micropepsis > Micropepsis pineolensis. The sequence continues at coordinate 435,086 of NZ_AP042408.1, read as the reverse complement.
GGCCAGTGGCCGATCTGGTCCGTCCGCATGCATTTTGCCTGTGGTGCAAAGGGTTCGTGATCGGTCCCGAAGCTGGTCCAGGAATAGTTATATAGGATTTTATACACCGGCACGCCCACTGCGGCCGCTTGCCAGGAAACCGCCGTCGGCGCGCTGACTACCGCATCCAGACAGGATAAAAACGCCACCGTGCGGTCCAGTTCGTTCTTCTGATCGAGGTCTGCTGGCAGGAAAAGTTTCCGCCCGCTCAGCTGTTCCAGCGTGGCGATTTCCTCTGCATCCGTACCATATTGGGCCACGACCGGGGTGCCCGGCTGGGTGCGCAAAAAATCGGCCCAGACCTCAATCGGAGCATATTCCCGGTTGCGATGCCCGCCCGATTTGCCGGAACGCCAGCACAGCCCCACCCAGGGGCGTGGCAGCTGTGCGCATGTGGCGTGCCAGCGGGCCGTCTCAAGCGGGTCAGGCGTAAGATAGTGCGGCGTTTTGGGAAAATCTGTCAGGCTTGTGCGGAATATTTCCGGCAGCGAGCCTATTTCGATGAAGCTGTCCGCCCCGCCGATGTCTTTAAGCCAGCCATAATGGGCCAGAATTTTACCGCCGCGGTTTTCGATGTCCCAGCCATGGACGGTGGCGGTGGGAAAGCTGCGGGCAAAAAGCGGTACCAGACGCGGCTCGCATTCCAGAATGACAGCCATGTCTGCCGCACGGGCCAACAGGTCCGGGATGACGCTGGCGAACATAATCTGATCGCCCATCCCCTGCTCGGCGCTGACCAGCAGCGTGCGGCCGGGGCGGATCGCGCCATTCCAGCGGCGTAAATTGTGATCGGCAAGCGGCCGGCCCGCCATTTTGAGCCGGCCGGCATAATCGCGCCATCCCTCGGTCAGGCTTCCGCGGGACAGATGCAGGATGCCGCGGTTGAGATGGGCCTGGGGGTTACGCGTATCGGCCCGGAGAAGTTTTTCATACAGCCCCAGCGCCTCGTCATTCTGGCCTTTTTCCGACAGCAGGTCGGCCAGATTGCCTAATGCCGCCGTGTATCGGGGGCGCAAAGCCAGCGCGGCACGATACTGGGTTTCGGCCTCATCCTCGTGGCCACTTTCCCGCAGGACCGAGCCCAGCGTCAGGATCAGCTCCGGAGATGCTGGTATGGTGCCAAGTGCTTGGCTCAGAAGGGTTTTAGCGGCTGAAAAATCTCCTCGCGCCCGATAGAGGTTGGCCAGATTGACCACCGCCTCCAGTCGGTCGGGTGATACGGTCAGCACACGTTGATAAAAATTTTCAGCAATTTGCGGTGCGCCAATGGCATCCGCCGCCACCGCTAGAGCAAACAAAACCCGTTCATCATTGGGATGTTGTGCCAGTGCCTGCTCGTAATACCCAATCGCCGCAGAATAGTTGCCGCCAGTGGCTAGCTTTAGCCCTTCACGATAGAAATCGCCTTGGGACTGTTTTCTGGGGTCGGAAGCGGACGGGCCTGCAGGCATCGAAAATCCCCCTGTCGCGCCCTGTGGCGGTTTACCATCAGGCCGCTTAAATCCAGCAAAACGGCGACAAATGTTTAACAATCTATAACAGGTTACGCTATACTCTATCGTGCCCGAATTGGGCTTGTGTGAAGGTGTCGGATTATGACCGTTATCAGCAGCGATACATTGCTGAGCTATTACTCGGCGAAGATGACCCAGTCTTTGCTGAACAGTTCGGCGGTTGCAAAAGCGACGTCTTCCAGCTCGTCCTCGTCTTCAACCACCAGCACCGCACCGTGGAACGAGAGTAGCACCGAAACCACCACCCAGCGCGATGCTGACGTGCTGTCGATGACGGACTATGTCGATACCAGCAATGTGCCGGCGTCGGCGGTGGGTGACTCTGGCCGTCTGGAACAGGATAATCAAAAACTCTTCTCGATTTACAGTGCGCTCGACACCCTGTCCTATCTGTCGCAAATGGCGTCGCGCAAAGATACAGCGGATGGCGTTATCGCGGGGTATAATACGCGCTTTCAGGAATGCCTGTCACAGATCGAAGACTATATCAGCACGGTCACCTTCAATAATTTGGAATTGCAGCAGGCGGCTGTTTCGACGGTGGCCTCCGCCACGGCCAGTATTGCGACGGCGAGTTACGACTATACCGGCAACACCATCGCCACCAGTGAAAATATCAATCAGGCCGTCGACGGTATCAGCACATCGGACAGCTTCACCATTTCGGTGACGAAAAACGGCACCAGCAGCGACATCACCATCAACATGTCTGATGTGGCGGCCAATTACGGCACGCTGACCTTAAGCAACATCGTTTCCTACATTAATGACGAACTGAAGGCGGGCGGCTATTCGACCCGGTTCTCGCGCGAGCAGACCGGGGAATCGACCGACACACTCAATAACACCACCTACAGTTATGGCATCGGAATTACCTATGCGTCGGGTGAAGATGTTACGCTGTCTTCGACCAGCAACAGCGAAGCGCTGTATCTGACCGGCACATCCGGTCTTACCTCGTCTGTTACCAACAGCACCACCGATAAAACGACCGAGGCCAACAGTACCGGCCGCGTGGTTAAGCTGTCGTTGAGCAGTGATGGTTCAACGACGACTGGTGTCTACAGCACCAATCAGACCGCAGACAGCGGCACTACAACGGCGGTCAAAGCGGTCACCGATACCGATGGCAACACCTATACCATCGGCACCGCCACCGGAAACATTGATGGCGAGATCAATCAAAGCACCAGCAACGACGTATACATCAGCAAATATGATTCCGCCGGTCAGCTCCTGTGGTCGCAATTGCTGGGTAGTTCTGACAGTGCGGATGCCTATGATCTCGCGCTTGATCCGACCGGTGGTGTGGTGGTTGTCGGCTCCACCACCGCTGATCTGGTCGAAAACGCTACGGCCACCACGAATGACGATTCCTTTGTTGCCAAGTTCACCGATAGCGGTACCGAAAGCTGGGTAACCCAGATTTCCAGTCTGGCCGATAACGCGGCCACGACGGTCAGCGTCGACTCCAGCGGCAATGTCACTATCGGCGGCAATACAGACAAAACCGTTTCCTCGACGGCGACCAGCTCGGGTGGACAGGACGCTTATCTGGCAACGCTGAATTCCAGTGGTAAAATTACCAGCACCACGCAATACGGCACCTCGGGCACCGACAGTGTGGCGGCGACGACCTATGACGACAGCGGCAATCTCTATGTCGTTTCGGTCGAAAACGGCGAAGCCTATGTCAGCAAATATACGGCGGGCTCTGACGGCACTGTCGATATCACGGGCACCGCCACCTGGACCCAGGATCTCGGTTCGGTCACCGGTGGTGCCATCAGCGACGTCGCGGTGGATTCGTCGGGCAATGTCTATATCGCGGGCAGTGTGAACAGCTCCAGCGCGCTCACCACTGACAGCTCGACCACCGTCAATGGTTCGCTTTCCGGTAACAGCGACTCTTTCGTTTATAAGCTTGCGCAAAGCACCGATGGGTCAAGCGCATCGCTGTCGGCGCTGACCTATGTCGGCACATCTGGTCAGGAAACCTCTGGTACTCTGGCGATTTCGTCGGACGGAACGGTGTACCTGTCGGGTACCACCACAGGCACCTTCAGCGGGCAATCGCGCAGCGAAAGTGACACCAATAACGCCTTCATTACCGCCATTGACAGCAGCACCGGCGCGGTCAGCTGGACCAAGCAGTATGGCGGCACCAGCGGTTCGTCCACCGGGGCCAGCGTGACACTGCTTGAGGATAATTCCTCGGTGCTGGATACACTGGGCCTGCCGACCGGTTCGGTGCAGACCGAATCCTATAACAATCTGCTCACCGACAATTCGACAGTCAAAGCCGGTGACACGATGAAGATTCTGGTCAATAACGGCAGCTCAACCCGCACCGTCACCGTCACCATTGGTGCGAAGGAAACGCTCAATTCGCTGATCCTTAAGATCAACAACACCCTGGGTTCCGCCGGTAAAGCCAGTGTTAGTTATTCCACGGATGGCAAAACGCTGAAACTGACTGCCACGTCGGGCTATGCCCTGACGCTGGAAAGCAGCGATACGGAATCTGACGCATTCGCAGGGCTTGGGCTGGACAATCAGACGTTGACCGATGGCACGGTAAAAAGTACGTCGTCGTCCGATACAAAAAAGACCTATGGTTTGGGGTTGTCGTCCACCATGACCTTCTCGACCAAGACCGAGGCCAAGGCGGTCAAGGCGGAAATCTCGAACGTGCTGAGCACGCTGAAGAGTGTCTATCAGTCGATTAATACATCGACTTCGAGCAGCAGCACGAGCTCGACCAGTTCGACCTCCAGCTCCGGGACTTACACCAATCTGCAGCAGGTCGATGCCTCGATTGCGGTCAGCTTGCTGGCCTGACCGCAACCAACCTTAGCTATAACCTAGACAACCGCGTTATAGACGATGGCGCTGGCGGCCGGTCTGTAGTTCGACTTGGGTGCCGTATAGGTGCGCATGGCATTGCGCTTTTGATGAATATCGTCGGCGACGGCCTTGATGATGCCTTCCGAGGCGTTTTTTACACGTTTTATGTAACGCATATGGAGCTGTAGCAGCTCACGGAACTTCTTGGTCACCGCAAGAAAATGACGGCGCAGCTCAAGCGGCAGCGATCTGGCGGCTTCCATATCGATAGTTTTGATCTCACGACTATAGAGTATCGACAGCTTTTGGATGTCGGGCTCGTTCATGCGCATGGTTTTGGGGCGGCCAACTTTTAGCGCATCAATATCGGCTTGTAATGCCTCCATCATGCGTTCGGCCATCTTGATCAGTTGCTCCATCTTTTGCGCGTCGGTCATCATGAGGCACGCTCCTGTATTGCGATCAATTCCTTGAGAATATTTTTGGCCAGGCCAAAGCCGCCCTGGTCGGAAATCTTCTTGCCGTATTCATCGACCACCATCGAGCGGAACATTTCTTCGCCCGGGCCGCCGCCAAATTCGCTATCGGTTGAAACCCCGGCATACATTTCCTTGAGCATTTCCGAGATGAAAACGCCCTCATACTCTTTGGCGGCCTTTTGCGCGGCGGCCATGTTGATGGCGCGGCCCGGCTTGGTGACCGAAGCGGAATTCAGCGCCAGGCTGGCGGTATCGGCGTTCAGATCTGCACTCATCCGATCACCTCAATTTCAGCCTGCAAGGCGCCAGCGGCTTTGATCGCCTGTAAAATTGCAATGACGTCGCGCGGTCCCACACCCATGGCATTCAGGCCATCGACAAGCTGCTGTAACGAGACACCTTCACTTAAGGCGATGGTCCGGCGGCCGCGATTATCGTCGGCGGTGGTCTGTGCGGTAAAACGCGACATCGGGTCGGCCGGGTTCTCCCGCACACGCACGGTCAGATTGCCCTGGGCAATCGCCACGGTGGAAATGCGGACATCCGAGCCCATAACGATGACACCGGACTGTTCGTTGACGACCACCTTAGCGGGCTTATCCGGTTCGACTTTCAGCTGTTCAATATCGGTCAGAAGCCCGGTGGCCCCGCCGGTATAGTTGGCCGGAATGTCCAGCCTGACGGTTGACGGGTCCAGTGTCTGGGCCACGGCGCCCCCGATATAGGTGTTCACCGCCGAAGAAATCCGCGTGGCGGTGGTCAGGTCGGGATTGCGTAAGGACAGCCTCAGGCTTTTGGCGGCGCGCAAATTATAGCCGACCTCGCGTTCGATCGAGGCCCCGTTGGCGATGCGCCCGCTGGTCAGCACGTTACGGTTGGAAGTGGTCGACGGTACTTGAGCGGTGAAGCTGTTGATGATTACCGGGCCCTGCGCTAGGGCGTAAATCTGGCCATCGGCACCCATCAGCGAGGTCACCACCAGCGTGCCGCCCTGCAACGATTTGGCATCGCCCATGGCGCTCACCGTCACATCGATGCGCGAGCCCTGCGCGGCAAACGAGGCCATGTTGGCCGTCACCATCACTGCGGCGGTATCTTTGGTTTTCATGGTGTCGCCACGGGTATTGACGCCCAGGCGTTCCAACATGCTCTGAATGCTTTTTTGGGTGAAGGGCGCGTTCGTCAGCATATCGCCGGTACCGTTCAGGCCGACCACCAGGCCATAGCCGACCAGCACGTTGTCGCGCACACCTTCAACATCCACCAGGTCTTTGATCCGCGAATAGGCCATTGCCGGTGTGGCAAAGCCCACCGACATAGCCAGCGTTATCGCGGCTACCCACAGGAAACGTACACTCTGTTTCGACACCATGTTCATGCCTGGCTTCTGCCTTCTGCTTAAGGGACACTTTGCCCCGCCCATCCACATGCGAGTTTCATGCCGCGGCATTGGCCGTTTTTTTCTTTATATATCAGTGAGATAAAACAGGGTTGGTGCGGTCTGGTTTGGCCGCCCGGCAGATTCTTCCCGGCAAAACCTGACCCCACCGGAATGTGGTTCACCGGGCATTTGCAGGGGCTTCTGGGGAGCGGCAAAAAAACGGTCTGCACTTTGCCGGAAAATGCTCTAGATAGAGCCGGAACAAAAACGGGAAAAACCGGTATGGCTTCGGATTACAAGGATTATCAACTGGTTATCGTCCGCCATGGCGAAAGCGAGTGGAACAAGCTCAACCTGTTCACCGGCTGGCGCGACGTTAAACTGTCGGAACAAGGGACGCAGGAAGCCCGCGGTGCGGGTAAGACGCTGCTGAAGGAAGGCTTTAGTTTCGATATCGCCTACACTTCGCTGCTGACGCGTGCGATTCACACCCTCTACCTCGCGGAAGAGGAAATGGGCTGCCTGTGGCTGCCGGTGAAGAAGCATTGGCGCCTCAACGAACGCCATTACGGCGCGCTGCAGGGGCAGAACAAGCTCGAAGCGGTCGAGAAGTTCGGCGACGAACAGGTCAAGATCTGGCGCCGTTCCTATGACGTGCCGCCGCCGCCGGTCGAAACCTCCTCGCCCGACTATCCGCGTGCCGATCGTCGCTATGCCGATGTTGCAGAAAAAGACCTGCCGCGTTCGGAAAGCCTGAAAGATGTGCTGGCCCGTGTCATGCCGTTCTGGGAAGAATTTGTCCTGCCCGACCTCAAGGCTGGCAAGCGCGTTCTGATCGCGGCGCATGGCAACTCGCTGCGTGCGCTTCTGAAGTACCTCGAAGGCGTCAGCGACGAGGATATCATCGGCGTCGATCTGCCGACCGGTTTCCCCAAGGCCTATCGCCTGAATGCAGAATACAAGGCTGCTGATGCGAAATTCGTCGGCGACCAGGCTGAACTGGAACGCCGTATCAACGCGGTCAAGGCGCAGACCAAGAAGGCGTAATTCCGCCTTTTTGCTTTCGGTGCTGGCGGGGGCGGTGCTTTTGGGCGCCGCCGATACCCCGCCGGCATCCTTGCGCCATCACACCCCGCCGACGGCCCAGCTTGCCGGCGTGCGGCTTATTGCGCGCAACAAAGACGATAAATCCCCCGATCCCGATCTTTCCGGCGCGGTGCCAGCCAGCGCCATCGATAAATTGCCCAGCACGGCGACGCAGGTGCAGTCTCTGCGCAGCACGATCGCCCAGCAGAAACCGCAGCTCGACGACGCCCAGAAAAGTCGTGATGCGCTGGCCGATGCGGCGAAGCAGCTTCATCAGAAGCTGATCGATACCGCCGCACGGATTCAAAGTCTGGAGGCGGAAAAAATGCGCCTCGATCGCGAAATTCCGCGTCTGGCCGCTGAAAACGCCAAACTTTCCGCGGGCTTTGCCGAGGATCGCCGGGCCGTGGCCCGTTTGGTGGCGACGCTGGAGCGGCTGCAACACACCCTGCCCCCGGCAATGGTGCTCAAATCTGACGATGCCTTGGGGGCGGCCCGCGCCGCCATGATGATGGGCGCAACCCTGCCCGATATTTACAAGCGTGCCGCCGTGCTGGCCAAACGGATCGAACACACCCGAAGCGTGCGCGAAACCCTGATTGCCCGCCGCCGTGAAGCTGCCGCTAACGGGGTGCAGATGGTGCGGGCTGAAAGTGATTTGTCTAAGCTTCTGGCGGTGCGTCAGGCGCAGGCCGCTGGTGCGGCGGCACAATACGACACGCTGAAAAAGAAATTCGACGAGGCCGCTTCGCGCGCGGCCAGCTTGCAAATGCTGCTCGACGAGACCTCGGTCCTGCGTAACACCCCTGCGGCGCAGGGCATTGTTACCGTGACAGCGCAAGGGGTGGGCGGTGCCACCACGCAGCATCTGATCCGCCCGGTCGCGGGGGATGCCCGTCCGGGCGGCGTCGATGGTGTCGGCGGGGCGGAGGCTCCGGGCCAGACTTTCACCACGCTGTCCGGTGCTCAGGTTGTGGCACCGGCCGATGCCAGTGTGCTGTTCGCCGGCCCCTATCAGAAAACCGGCCTAGTCTTGATCTTAGAATTGGCAAACGGTTACGATGCGGTTCTGGCCGGGCTGGGACGAATCGATGTCCACCTCGGTGATCGCGTACTGGCTGGTGAACCGGTGGGAAAAATGCCCGCTGGCGAAGGTCAGCCGCCGAGGTTGTATTTAGAACTTCGCCATAATGGGCGTGGTATTAATCCGGCACCATTTTTCAACGCCGGGTCAAGGAAAGCAAAGAGACCATGAAGCGCTTCTTGTTCGCCACCCTCTGCGCGATGATCGGCTTCGGTGCCGCGTTCTGCATTTTGCCGGCGGCGGGTGCCGGGGGCGATGCGGGCGTCTATCACCAGCTTGATCTGTTCAGTGAAGCCTTCGAGACGGTGCGGGCCAAATATGTCCGCCCGGTGCAGGACAGCGAACTGATCGATGCCGCCATCGAGGGGATGGTCTCCTCGCTCGATCCCCATTCCAGCTATTTCACGGCCAAAGAATTCTCGGATTTCCAGGTCCAGACCACCGGTGAATTCGGTGGTGTCGGTATCGAGGTGTCGGCGGAAGATGGCCTGGTCAAGGTCGTCTCGCCGATCGATGATACCCCCGCCGCCAAGGCTGGCATCAAACCGGGTGATTACATCGCCGCGGTCAACGGTGTTTCGGTTCAGGGGCTGCCGCTCGATCAGGCGCTCGACAAGATGCGGGGGCCTGCCGGCTCCAAGGTGACGCTGACCATTTTGCGCAATGGTGAAAAAAAGCCGTTTGACGTCACCATGGTGCGCGCCGTGATCCGGGTTGAACGGGTCAAATGGCATGCCGAAGGTGATGTCGGTTACATCCGTCTGACCGGCTTCAACGAACAGACCGCTTCCGACATGGAAAAGGCGGTCAAAGAACTCAAGAAGAAGATTGGTCCGAATTTGAAGGGCTGGGTCCTCGACCTGCGCAACAATCCCGGCGGTCTGTTCGATCAGGCCGTGGCGGTATCGGATGATTTCCTCACCTCGGGCGAGGTGGTTTCCACCCGTGGCCGTCTGCCGGAAGAGACCAAGCGCTATAACGCGGAAAAGGGCGATGTCCTTGGTGGCAAGCCGTTGGTGGTGCTGATCAATGGCGGTTCGGCGTCGTCGTCGGAAATTGTCGCCGGTGCGTTGCAGGATCATAAGCGCGCCACGCTGATCGGCATGAAGTCGTTCGGCAAAGGCTCGGTCCAGTCGGTCATCCCCTTAAGCCAGAATGGCGGGGCCCTGAAGATCACCACGGCACGCTACTACACGCCGTCGGGCCGTTCGATTCAGGCCGAAGGCATTGTGCCCAACATCGTTGTGGCTCAGGGCGACGAAGATAATCTGACCAAGGTGGAACGGCCGAGTGAAGCCGATCTGCCCGGCCATCTGTCGGGCGATGCCAAGAATGCCGACAAGATGGTCACGGTCATTCTGCCGGCACCGGGTAAGAAGTATGACGACTTCCAGCTCAGCTATGCCCTCGACGTCCTGCGCGGCAAGAAAACCGTGGCGACCGTCGAAAAGAAGCAGTCTTTGCAGAACAATTAACCATTCTGCGAGATATTATGCCTTAAATGGGCGGGATCCATTCCCGCCCATTTTCATGCTCCCCAGGGGGCTAGAGGATGGGCAGAAATTCCGGTGGCGTAAAAGCCGATGGCAGATGACACGCAAAAATCGCAAGGTGCCTTACGGCGTGCCGTCAGGGCGTTGTCGCCTGCCTATTTTACGGTAATTTTGCTACTGACCGGCGTGTGGTTTGCCGTGACATTTTTCGGCGATCCCCAGGCGGGTATGGCCAGCGTTAAAATGACCGTGGCCCCGCCGGTGGTGCTTGCCGCCAAGAAAACCGAAGAAGCCCCCAAACCCGCGGCCCCCGCCAAGACCGAGCCGGCAGCACCGCCCAAGGATGGCCTGATCGAGCAGACCGCGCAGGGGCCGCTGCCACGCATTGCCGCCGACGGTACCACGCCGATGCAGGCCTATGCCGGGGCTGCACCTGCGGGCAAAGAACCCCGCATTGCGATCATTGTCGGTGGTTTCGGCATTAACCCCAAGGCCAGCCTGAATGCGTTGACACTGTTGCCCGCCGGGGTGACCTTCGCCTTCATCCCCTATGCTTTCGGGGCCGATCAGATGGCGATGGTTGCCCACCAGAAGGGCCACGAGATTCTGGTTCAGATCCCGATGGAGCCTTATGACTATCCCGACAATGATGCCGGTCCCTATACGCTGCGCACCAATGCCGACGATGTCTCGAATATGCAGCGGTTGGTCTGGGTGCTGACCCGGATGGGTGGCTATACCGGTGCCATGCCGCTGATGGGCGAGAAATTTCTCACCGACCCCAGCTCGATTTCACCGGTGTTATCTTTCCTGGCCCGCCGGGGGTTGCTGTTCATTGACAATCATGCCGGTCATGGCGGTGCCAGTAGCGTGGCGGCGGGTAAGGCTGGCACGGCCTATGGTCATGCCGATGTCGCCATTGATGATGTTCCCGATGCAACGGCGATTGACCGCCAGCTGGCCGAGCTGGAAAAAATCGCCCGCGCCAAGGGCCATGCTATTGGTTATGCCCGGCTTTATCCGGTTACGATCGACCGGATCAGCCGCTGGCAGGAGACCCTGCCGGCCAAGGGTGTTGTGCTGGCACCGGCCTCGGCGGTAGTTTCCGCGCCGAAGCCCGTTTCTCCACCCTCTGTTGCCAAAGCGTCGAAATGAACGATAAAGCCAAGTCCCTGCCCTATCGCCCCAATGTCGGTATCCTGTTGCTCAATGCACAGGGCCTGATTTTCGCTGGTCGGCGTATCGATCAGACCATCGAATCCTGGCAGATGCCGCAGGGCGGTATCGACGAAGGGGAAACCCCGGTTGTGGCGGCTTTACGTGAATTGCAGGAAGAAGTTGGCACCGATAAAGCCACCGTCCTGCACGAAAATGATCACTGGCTGAGCTATGATCTGCCCGATCATCTGATCGGTGTGGCACTGCATGGCCGCTATCGCGGTCAGAAGCAGAAATGGGTGGCTTTACGCTTTACCGGCAGTGATGCCGATATCGCCATCGCTACGGCCGAGCCGGAATTCGACCAATGGAAATGGGCCAGCGCCGATGAGCTGATGGCGCTGATTGTGCCGTTCAAGCGTGATATCTATCGTGAGGTCTTTGCCGACTTCGCCGATCTGATCGGTAAACCGGCTTAAAAAAGCCGGTTTATTTCTGCACGCTATTTCTTCTTCGGCTTTTCCATATCGTTCATAAAGCCCTTCAGCGTATCGACCGCGGCCACCTGCGCCGCCGCCTGGCGGAAGGCGAGGCCCCGCATGTCGGTACGCTGGGTCACGATTCCGAAGGCTTTGCCGTCGGGCGAGGCATTCATCAGCGCGGTATAGCGGGCGCGGACCCGGTTCAGGCTGGTTTCATCACCGGCCAGCGCATAGGCGACGGCGGTGCGCAAAACCTGCTGGCGTTCGCCATCGCTCAGTGGGGACGCGTCGTTCCAGCGATTGCCTAAAGAGACTTCCATATGTTGCCCGGCGGCTGGCCAGTTGGCACTTTTCCAATAGACGTCGGCGCGGAACCGATCTGCGTCGGCGGATTTATCAACCCCGATCAGGTCAAGCGCCTCGTCCCAGCGTTTTAAATCGGCCAGCGCACGGGCCTGCAACAGCAGGCGCTGTTCGGCGACATCGTCCGGCATCGCCGAAATCCGCGTGGTCAGCAGGGTTTCCAATGCCACCTGTGGTTTGTGGTCCATCAACTGCACCGCTGCCAGTTTGGCGGCGACCTGGGCGCGGCCCATGCCGTCCAGTCGCTGGGTGACCTGATATTGCAGCAGGTCTGCGGCGGGGCCCAGCAGATCGACGGCGGTCAGCCGGTCGGCCATGTGACGGATCATTTCGTCGCCATCGGGGCCAATCGGGGTCAGGTCAATGAAATCATAGAACAGCCCCAGCGCGTCGGGTGGCGGCATGTTGTCGGCCCGGCCACGCAGGAACATGTCCGAGAACAGCGTCCGCATCTGGTCCTGGGCCCGGCTGGCGGCATCGGTTCCGGTGAAATATTTGGCCACCACGCGCAAATCGCCTAAGCCATCACGCCATTTCTTCTGCTTGAAATAGAGCATCGCCAGCTTGTTGAGGGTTTTAACTTCCAGCGAGTCCCCACGCCAGCGGAAGCGCAAACGCTCCAGTGCATTGATCGCCTGTTCGGGCGATATCTGACCGGACTGCAATCCAGCATCAATGCGATAATATAAAGCCTCGGCGGCTGCGCGCGGATCATTGCCACGTTCGACCGCGGCAAAAAGCTGGTCGGCAGTGCGCTTGTCGCCCCACAGCGCATAATAGCGCGCCCGGACCAGATCTGCCCGTGCTTTCAGTGTGTCGGGTACATCGGCAGGCATCATGTCGATATGTTTCTTGGCGTCATCGCGCCGACCGGTGGCCAGTGCGGCTTCCGCCGCGGCCAAATGTACTCTGGCCTGAATATCGCTGCGATAGCGGTTTAAAACCGGCGCGGCATGCTCCAGATTGGCAGCGGCGCTTTCGTAATTTTCCAGCGCGGCATCGGCCAGCCCGCGCCATAACGCGGCATGAGGGTCGGAATCAAACGAGGAATCGGATAGCGCGGTGCGGGCATCGCGATAACGGCCCATCTGATAATCGGCAGCCGCGCGCATAACCTGCAGCTGAACCGCGTTGGGGCTGGCCGCGTTGGCGTTGGGTCCCTGCATCATGTTGACGATGCCCAGCGCTTCGGCACCAAAATCGTTGGCCAGATAAAACCGTGCCAGATCGAGCCGGGCCTGATCGGCATTCTTGCCGGGGCGTCCGATCTGGGCGCGTAAATTGCGTTCGGTGGCGAGAAAACTGCCCCCGGTCATGCGGCCCCAATGGGCATAATCAAGGAAACTGTCTTCGCTGGCCGAAGGTGGCTGCAGGGTCTGCTCGCCTGTACCACCGCCCTGCGACAGGGCAAGGCCACCAGCGCGGGTGATTTCCACCCGTGGTGCGGCGATATTGATCGACAGATCATCGACAAAGGGTTCAACAACCACCCCCGCTGCGGTGGGCAGAACGGTGAAATCGACGAAATTACGCTCGGCCAGAACCGCCTGGCCCATGGTACCGGGGATCGCAATCAGTTTGTCCCGTGCGCCGGGATCGTTCAGTGTCACCGTTTTGCCCGCCCCTTCCAGGCTGGCAATCAGGGCGGCGCGGGCGGAATCATCCTGACCGCGGGTGAAGCCGACATTCTGAACGTTGCTGGCGGGGGATCCGCCCAGCTCAACCCGCAGGTTACCGTTATCGGCGTAGGCCGCGATGCGGACCGGTTTTTTTGTGGTCAGGCGCAGTACGCTGACGCCACTGGAAGAAATGGTATCGGCACTTTCCAGAATACCGTTTTGCAGCGCTTTGACCTGCGAAATGTCGAAGGTGGGTGCGCCCTGCACCACCACCCAGGCGGTGACACCACGGGCAAACGCCGCCACACTGCGCGATGCCGCCCCTGGAATAATCAGTTCGGCACGGTCACGGCCAAGCTTGCCCTGAATTTGCAAGGTGCCGGCGGGCGTGGCGCTGGGCTTGCCATCGGCGGCAACCACCTGCGGCTGGGGCAGTTTGGGATTGTTGAGTTTGGCCGAAACTTTGTTGATTTCAGCCGCCTGTTCGGCGCTGACATTTGCGTTTTTGCCGGATTCCCGCCCCTTATCGCGACTGGCGGTGTCTTTAAACGAGGAAACGCTGGGCCGTGACGTGCCGGGCGGCTGATAAGCCCCGGTATCGGTTTTCGGGGCCAGAATATCGACCACGACATGCGAACCATCGCGGAAATCATGATAGCCGGAATCGGAATCCGTGGTCAGATCGATAATCGTGTTCTGGCCATCGATATGCCAGCCAGCGGGTTTGACCCATGGCGGCATCTCCCGCTCCAGTGCGGTGAAATCGGGTTTGACCGGTGCGCCAAAGCGTAAGCTCAAACGGCCCGGTGCCGCCGAAACCGAATAGGGCACATTGCGCGGCCAGTCGAACACCACGCGAGAGAAGTTACGATAGGCCCCCGAGCGAACCTTCAGCGGTTCGAGATTGTCCATATCCACCGGTTTAGGCGGGGCGGCTTTGGCGGGGCCTTTCAGCGGTGCCGGGTTGCCGCTGAAGCCGGGTGGAATCAGGTCAAAGGCGGTTTTGCTGCCTGCGGTGCTGGTTTGCAGCCGTAGCGGCTGGCTCAAAGCAAAGCGAAAGGTTTTGCCGTCGGCATCGGCGTGGCCGTTACTGATGTAACCGGGCAGGGCGCGCACAATATCAGAAGGTTTGAGCGTGGTCTTATTGGGGAAGGTCAGTACCAGCACGCTGCCCGAAACCTGCGCGCGCGGGGTGCCAGCATCAAGGGTCAGCGTCAGGCGGCCATATCCACCCGAAGAGGCCCCGGCAAGACTATCGGCCGGCCATACCGGTGCCGCGGTGCACAGCATGCCCGCCAAAGCGCCGATTACCAGGCGCGGAACATACCGTCGCTCACCGCTCACCCGCATTGCCTCATCTCTACTCTGGCGAACATGAAACGGACGCCTTTAACCTTCCGTAAAAGTCTCACTGCACACGGCCCTAAAATACGTCAGCCCTTAAAGCCGTGCTTCGTTCAAACCGGTTTGTATGGACTATCCCTTGCGGGCGTCAGGCGCTGCTGCACCGGCAGCAGGTCCGGTCGGGATCGGTGTTTTGGGATTACAGATCAGCGCATCAGTCGTTGTTGGCACCGTTGGGGCAGCCACAGCGGGCAATTTCAGCCGGTTGGCCAGATTGACGGTCAGCTTCTGTGCCGCATCCGAATTCATTCCGGCCATCACCATGGCCAAAACGTCCGGCTTCATCGCCGCAGCCACCGGGATCAGCACATCGTCGCTTAAGTTGTTGAAGATGCGGGCCGCGTCTTTCGGGCGCATCGCCGAATAGGTTTTGACCAGCGAGGTGACCTGTTTTTGCTCTTCACCGTCGCGCTGGCCCAACAACTGATTAATCTGATCCTGCAATTGCTTGAGGGTGTCGATCTTGCCGTCGACGCGCTTTTCCGCCGCATCAACCAGCTGGATCTGATCCTGAATCGCCGCTTCGCGCGCATCCAGCTCTTCACGGCGCTTAGCCAGGGCCGAGACAACATCGCCACGGCCAGCGCTTTCGCTGTTTTCGTCCTGTCCCAGATCGTTGCCCGCCAGCGGGGCGGTATCTTCGGCCAGGATCGAGGTGTCGCCACTCATCGCATCCAGCCCCTGCGCCAGCGCGGTGCGCACCAGCCCCTCGCCTTTGACCGCCAGCAAAACCCCGCCGACGACCACCACCAGAGGTAGTATCCGCCGGAAACTAATGGGTTTCATCGCACCGTCCTCAGCGCCTCAAGCCGCTGCATGACGCTTTCCGAAGGAAGGCCAGTCGGTGCCGCCGCCGTGGCGGCATGCTTAGCCGAAATCGCGCGGTCAAAGCGCTCGGCAATGCGTTCACCCGAAGCGGTTAGCAGCGACAATTCGTCCGCCAGCGAGCGGGCCGATTTAACCCGGTCATTCAGCTCGGCCACCACGCTGCCTGATGCGGTGCGTAGTGCAGAAAGCGCTGCCCCGGCCCGCTCGATGGCGTTGTTCAGTTCGCGCACCGTGTTGCCCAAGGCCTGTTGGCCTTTATTGACCGCAGCCAGCCGCCGCTCCAATACGATGCAATAGCCCAGCGTGACGACCAGCAAGAGCGTCAGGGTAATTTCCAGTATGATGGAAAGGTTCATGGCAGCCCCCTAAAGTGCGCGCGACGCATCCGTGCGCCGTATGGCTTCCTCGACGCGCACCGCCACCGAAGATCCCGAGCGGCCCATCCGTCCCGACAACAAGGGCACCCCGCCACAGCGCAACTGAATGCGCGATTCCGGCGTGGCGTTTAGCAAAATGGTCTGCCCGATTTCCAGACTCATGATCCGGTTCAGTGGCATGATTTGTTCGTCAAGGATGGCATCAATTTCCACCGTGGTCGACCATAATTCGGTGGCCAGATGGCCTTCCCAGATCGAGTCACGGCCGAATTTTTCACCCATGAACTGCTGCAACAGCAGTTTGCGGATCGGTTCCAGCGTGGCATAGGGCAGCAAAAGTTCAATGCGCCCGCCGCGGTCTTCCATATCGACGCGCAGCTTGACCACGATGGCGGCGTTGGCTGGCCGGGCGATGGCGGCAAAGCGCGGGTTGGTCTCGAGCCGGTCGAGCTGGAAATTCACCGGCGACAACGGCTCGAACGCCTGGGTCATGTCGAGCAGGATCACCTCGACCATGCGCTGAACCAGCGAGCGCTCGATCGTGGTGTAGGGGCGACCTTCAATGCGCATCACCGAAGCGCCGCGGCGCCCGCCGAGCAGAACGTCGACAATCGAATAGATCAGGTTGGAATCGACGGTGAACAGACCGTAATTGTCTAGCTGTTCGGCGTGAAACACCGCCAGAATGGCGGGCAGCGGGATCGAATTGAGGTAGTCGCCAAACCGGATCGAGGTGATGTTGTCCAGACTGACTTCAACGTTATCCGAGGTGAAATTGCGTAAACTGGTCGTCATCAGCCGCACCAGGCGGTCAAAGACGATTTCCAGCATCGGCAGACGTTCGTAGGAGACCAGGGCTGAATTGATGATCGCGCGGATGCCGGACTTGTCCTGCAGCTGCTCGCTGTTCATATCGAAGCCTAAAAGGCTGTCGATTTCCTCCTGGTTGAGGATGCGTTCCGAGGCCCCGTCATCGCCCCCGGCCCCTGCCGCTTCCGCCGCGGCTGCAAAACCGCCCAACGCGTTGCCAATCGGCAACGAGTCGAGGTCATCATCTCCACCGGTATCCTGGGCGGCAAAAGCACCCAGGGCGCTGCTGATCGGCAGCGCGTCCAGGTCATCGCCACCGTTTTCCGGTTCGTCGGCCATTACTGCACCACCATTTCCTTCAGAAGGACGTCCCGCACATGATAGGGCACGGCGGCGGCATTGACCCGCCGTAACATTTCTTCCTTCAGCCGCATGACACCGGCCGATCCTTTAATATCATCGGCGCGTAATTCGCGCACATAGGCCTGTAATTGGTCGGTGATACGGGGCTGCAAGGCTTCGATACCGGCCTTTTCCTCGGGCGAGGCGACTTCCAGCGACACCGAAAGCTTGAGATAGGCGGTGGAACCGTCGGCGCCCTGAATGTTGGCCAGAATATCGGGCATGTCGAAATAGGCCACAGCGGGCGGCCCCGCCTGGGTGGTATCGGCGGCGGCATGGGCTTCAGCCGGTTCAGCGCTTTTGCTGAACACAAACAGATAAAGCGCGGCGCCAATGCCGGCCAGCAGCAAAATCACCACCACAATCGCGATCATCAGCATTTTCTTATTGCCGAAAAGACCCGATTTGGCTGCCGGTGCGCCGGCCTCTGTTTCGTCCTGATCTGTATCCGCCATTTTACGCGCTTATCCGTCCTGCAACAGCAAACACAAGGGTAAGCCGCTGTGGTTAACGAGTAGTTCAAATTCCCGGCAAGACAAGCCTATACCCGGCAATTTTTACCGTAGGAATCGTTTTTGCCAAACAAAAAACCTACGAAAATCAGCCCCCACCCTCTGGCATGAACAGTGCACCATATCCGGCGAAGGACCAGAAAGGATCCGTGAGCGCCAATGGATAACACGCTACTCATCAGTCTGTCGCATCAGCTCGCCCAGCAACGGTCGATGGATGTCATCGCGAATAACCTCGCGAACATGAATACCGCTGCTTATAAGCGCGAAGAGTCAAAGTTTGACGAATATGTCCATCAGAGCCGTCCCTCGCAGTGGCAGAAAGGCCCGCAGAGCATCGACTTCGTGGTCAACCCCAATTCCATTCGCGATATGTCGGAAGGCAGCATCGAGCAAACCGGCAATACCTTTGACGTTGCCATCAACGGCAATGGCTATTTCGCGGTGCAGACCGCGCGCGGCGAGCGTTATACCCGCAATGGCCATTTCACCCTGGATTCCGAAGGGCGGATCACGACCTCCGAAGGCGATCAGGTGCTGGGCGACGGCGGTGCCATCTCGGTTGCGCAGGAAGATGGCGACGTCACGATTGGTACCGACGGCGTGGTCAGTGGCGATCAGGGTCAGATCGGCCGGTTGCAGATCGTTCGCTTTAATAACGAGCGGGCGATGCAAAAAGAGGGCGATACCTACCTTAACACAACCGAGGTCGCGACCCCGGCGGATGGCGGTTACAGCCTCAAGCAGGGCATGCTGGAACGCTCGAATATCGAGCCGGTGACCCAGATGACCGACATGATCAACGTTATGCGTTCGTACCAGGCGGTGGCCAATCTGATCAACGGGCAGGAAACCCTGCACACCAACGCCATCACCAAACTCGCCACCATCCCGTCGTAAGGAGTATTGACTATGCGCGCACTTTCCATCGCATCGACCGGGATGCAGGCCCAGTCCACCAATGTTTCGGTTATCGCCAACAACCTGGCGAATATGAATACCACCGGCTACAAGCAGCAGCGTCCGGCCTTCGTCGACCTGCTCTATCAGAATATCGCCACCCCGGGCACGCAGTCCTCGGATACCGGCACCATCATCAACGGTGTTCAGCTCGGCGCTGGTGTGCGCACGCAGAGCATCTACCGCATCACCTCGCAGGGTGATCTGTCACAGACCTCGAACACCTATGATCTGGCCGTCAGTGGCAAAGGCTATTTCCGCATTCAGATGCCGGATGGCACCGACGCCTATACCCGTGATGGCAACTTCACGCTGTCTTCGACCGGGCTGTTGGTGACCCAGGATGGTTATACCGTCCAGCCGGGTATCACCATTCCCACCACCGCCACCGACGTGACCATCGGCACGACCGGTATTGTCGAGGCCACGGTTGCCGGTACTGCGACCAATGTCGGTCAGCTCGAATTGACGCGCTTTCCCAACGAAGCCGGGTTGGAATCGCTGGGCGATAACCTGGCCATCGAAACAGATTCTTCGGGTGCGCCGCAGGCCGGTGCCCCGGGTTCGACCGGGTATGGCACGATCAAGCAAGGCTATCTCGAAGCCTCCAACGTCGATTCGGTAACCGAAATCACCACCATGATTACCGCCCAGCGCGCCTATGAGATGAATTCCAAGGTCATTTCCGCTGCCGACAGCATGTTGCAAACCACAGCCAATATGGGGAGTTCGTGATGAAAATCCGTCTTTACCTGATCCTTGGCGCTTTAATCGCGGCGCTTGCGCTGGCCGCCTTTCCTGGTCCGGCCTATGCCGGGGGGCAGCGTATTGTGGTGCCTGTGCACGATATTGCCCGTGGCGATGTTGTCGGTCCGTCGGATTTCACCGTGGTGCCGGTGTCCGGCATGACGCAGTCGGGCACGGTTACGGCGGCCGCCCAGGTTTCGGGACTGGAAACACGGCGGGCGTTGCGCGCCGGGGAAGCCGTGCGCGCGGTCGATTTCCGTCACCCCATTATTGTCACTAAAGGTTCGACCGTAACCATGGTGTACGAGGTTCCCGGTGTTTCCCTTAATGCCACCATGCGCGCGATCAGTGCCGGGGGCATGGGTGAAATGGTGACGGTGCAAAATCCGGTGTCGTTCCGGCAGGTTAGCGCCATCGTGACGGGCCCCGGTCAGGTTAAAGCTGTAACCGGCAGCGGTTTGACGATTACGGCGGGCGCCGCGGCGGTCCCGACCGCCACCCTTTCCAGTGCCGCACCGTGAAGGAGGTCTGTGATGGCTTTGCATTCCTATCGCATTGCACTTGGCCTGGGGGCCGCCTTGCTTCTGGTCAGCTGTAATAATGTGGAGCGGTTGAAGGAAATCGGTACTGACCCCAAACTGGACGGAATCAGTCGGCCGGGCGAGCAAAACCCGGTTTCGGTGCCAATGCCGCAGGCCTCGGGTGAACAGCGCGGTGCCGGTTCCCTGTGGGTAGCTGGTTCCCACGCCTTCTTCCGCGATCCGCGCGCCAGCAAGGTTGGGGATATTATTACGGTCGATATTGCGATCGCCGACACGGCCAAGCTGTCTAATGATACCAAGCGGACACGCACGAATACCGAAGCGGCCGGTGTCACCAACATGTTTGGTGCCGAAACCTTTCTACCATCCTTTATGACGCCAAGTTCTCTGGTAAACGACAGCTCCAGTCTGTCGAACGAGGGGACGGGCTCCATCAATCGCTCCGAAGCCATTACCATGACAATGGCTGCGCTGGTGACCCAGACCTTGCCCAACGGCAATCTGGTAATCGGCGGTCATCAGCAGGTGCGGGTCAATGGCGAGCTGCGGGATTTGCAGATTTCCGGCATCGTGCGCATCGAAGATATCACCAGTGATAACACGGTGAATCTGACCCAGATCGCCGAGGCGCGCATCTCGTATGGTGGTCGCGGCACGATGAGCGACGTGCAGAGCCCGCGTTGGGGCACACAAATTCTGGACGCAATCCTGCCCTGGTAACGGGTGCGGCAGGTGTGTCGCCTGAAAAAAACAAAAGGGGGCCGCTGGGCCCCCTTAAATTTATGGCTTAATCGTCGCGATAGACTTTTTCGCGCCGTTCATGCCGTTCTTGTGCTTCGATCGACAAGGTGGCGATCGGGCGGGCGTCGAGCCGTTTGAGCGAGATGGGTTCGCCGGTTTCCTCACAGAAACCATAAGAACCGTCTTCGATCCGCGATAAAGCAGAATCGATTTTGGCAATCAGCTTGCGTTGGCGATCGCGCGTGCGCAGCTCAAGTTGGCGTTCGGCCTCGGTCGAGGCACGGTCAGCCAAATCCGCATGCGGCACCGTTTCTTTTTGTAAATTTTCGATCGTCTCACGGCTTTCGCGCAGAATGTCTTCTTTCCAAGCCATCAGCTTGCGCCGAAAATATTCGCGCTGCCTCTCACTCATAAAGGGCTCGCTCTCCGACGGCCGGTAGCCTAGCGGAAGTTGAATACCCATGCATCTTCCTCACTGGAAAAGAATGCCTAACAACGTGTGAGGGGTTATAGCGATAGCCAGTGACGCCAGCAATCGGAATTGCAGAGAACGGCAATATTAAAAAACTATGCAAAAATAATGTGTTAGCCGTGATTCGGTTTGCCCGCGGTTATTTTGCCCCGCTTCGGGACACGGTTTGCGGGTGGAATTTTCAAATGCACGGATCGATTCGCTCTCGCCGTGGTGGATGTTTTTAGTGGCCGGTCTGGAATTTCCGCACGGAAATAAATTTAAACGGATTAAGGGGATGGACAGTGTCAACGCGATGTCCTATATCGCGATCCCTGCCCGGCAACGGGCGGAAAAATGGCGCGGGGTGGAGCAGTCCGGTAGCTCGTCAGGCTCATAACCTGAAGGTCCTAGGTTCAAATCCTAGCCCCGCAACCAACTTTCTGAAATGTGATGATGATCGCCTGAAACCTAACGGTTTCGGGCTTTTTTATTGCTGCACTGCACCCGTATGGGGCGTTAACATTATTTCAGCAACTATAACGAAAATGGGGTGTGATGAACCGTCGGGAGCTGCTTCGTCAGATGGGTGTGGGTGCGCTGGGGGCGATGCTGCCCTGGCAGATGGCGTGGGCGATGGACGGGGTTGATGCGCTGGTCAGCCTGACACCGCGGGATGACATCCAAGCCCCCCGCTTTACCAGCATCGCCAGCGCGCTGGCCGCAGCACCTGCCCACCCGCACAGCCCGTACCGTATTCTAATCACCAAAGGGGTGTGGCGTGAACGGTTGGCGATCGACAAGCCTTTCATCCACCTGATTGGCGCGGGGCAGGCAGAAACGGTCATCACATCCGGTGCCTCCGCCGGTGATATTGGGCCGGATGGTAAACCCATCGGCACCTTTAAAACCCAGACGGTTGAGGTGACGGCTACCGATTTTTGCGCTGAACATCTGACCATTGCCAATGATTTCGACTATGTCGGCCACCTGCCGCCGCCGGTACCGACCGACAAGACCGGGGCCAGCGGTGCGCAGGCCATTGCCCTGTCTATCCATGGTGCGGCTGACCGCTGCCTGCTGCGCGGCGTCGCCATCACCGGCCATCAGGACACGCTGTATACGGACAGTGGCCGCAGCCGTTTCGAGGCATGCCGCATTACCGGCAGCGTTGATTTCATTTTTGGGGCCGGGCGGGCCTGGTTTACGCAATGCGAGATTGTTTCGCGCCTGCGCCCCGGTCAGGCCTTTAACGGGTATATCGCTGCCCCCGATACCGATGTGCACCAGCCGGTTGGCTTGGTGTTCTCTGGCTGTCGTCTGGTTAAGGAGCCCGGTGTTGCTGCCCACACCGTGGCACTGGGGCGGCCCTGGCGGCACACTAGGACCTTTGCTGATGGCAAGCGTTATGGCGATCCCGACAATGTGGGCGCCTGTGCCTATCTGAACTGTTGGATGGACGACCATATTGTGCCTGAAGGCTGGTCTGCGATGGGCTACACTGCCCAAAACGGCAGCAAACTTCAGTTGGAACCGGAAGAGGTTCGCTTCTTTGAATATGCCAGCAGCGGCCCCGGCGCCGCAAAATCCTCAGCAAGACGGCGTTTTTTAACCACCCCCGAGGCGTTTAGCGCCGAAAAAGTGCTGCAAGGCTGGGACAGATAATACCTGCGGCATTTTTTGCTCGCTACCGGTGGCGAAAAACAGGTAATCAGGGTGCGGACGGGCTGGGTGTAAAAGGGTCTTTATGGAACGCAATTCGAGTGTTTATGGTCTAGCCCAGGCCCCGCTGTGCGAAGAGGAAACCGTTCGCGACATACCGGTTCCTGATTATCTTCAGCGGGTCTATTGGTGGACCTATATTCATCCCTTCGCCGTTTGGTTCTTCGACCGGCAATGGATCGTTAACCTCATCCTGCTGACCCAATATAATCGCATGCGCCGCGCGGTGCTGCGGGAATTTGCGGCGGCAGAAGATGGCCATGTGTTGCAGGTCTCCTGCGCCTATGGCGATGTTATCCCCAAGACGGCGGAACGGGTGCTGGCGGGGCGCGGGCGTCTCGACATTATCGACGTGCTGCCTATTCAGCTCAAAAATGTCCGGCGTAAGCTGCCGGTCAATGACCGCATTCGTCTGATGCAGATGAATGCCGCCGAGATGTTTTTACCCTCGGCCGCCTATGACAAGGTGGTGCTGTTCTTCCTGCTGCATGAAACCCCTGATCCGGTGCGTAAACGCATCCTGGCCGAGAGTTTCCGTGTTGTGCGCCCGGGTGGTCAGGTGGTGATTGCCGACTTCGCCATGCCGAAGCGTTGGAATCCATTCCGCTATCTGTGGGCGGTTTTCTTAAGCATTTTCGAGCCCTTCGCGCTCGATATGTGGCGCACCGATATTCACGACCATCTGCCAATGGCTGTGCGGGGCTATCCCTTGCGCCAGCACCGTTATTTCGGCGCGCTGTTTCAGAAGACCGTGGTCACCAAGCCAGAGCATTGATGCGGCTTTCTGGTTACCCCATAAAAAAAGCCCGGCAACGCTGCCGGGCTTTTTTCTATTTGTGTGTGGGGGACAATCAGCCCGCCATATAGGTCGGCAGCCATTCTTCATGGGCTTTTTTGAGCGCGGCGACTTCCACCGCCTCGCCTGCCAGCGTTAATGCCGTACCACCAACGGTGCCGAGTTTGGCGGTCTTAACGCCCGCCTCTGCCGCGGCGGCGATCAGGCTCTGCGCTTTGTCCGCCGGGGCGGCAATCAGATAACAGGCCTGATCTTCGCCGAAGAAGAACGGGATCTTGTCACCCTGTCCGGCAACATCGGCGCCGATCTTGCCCGCCAGCGCCATTTCGGCCAGCGCCACGGCAATGCCGCCGTCTGAAATATCGTGCACGGTGTCGAGCCCTGCTTCTATCTGACCACGGATGAAATCGCCGTTTTTCTTTTCCTGTGTCAGATCAACCGGCGGGCAGGCCCCGGCCTTTTCACCGGCGATGCCTTCGATTTCGTGGGCATAGACCGACTGGCCGAGATGGCCCTTCACGTCGCCGATCAGCATGATGACGTCGCCAGTGCGTTTGAAGGCAATCGTCGCCATCTTGCGGACATCAGCCATCAGGCCGACGGCGCCGATGGTCGGTGTGGGATCAATGCCCTCGCCCTGGGTTTCATTGTAGAGCGAGCAGTTGCCCGACACGATGGGGAAATCGAGCGCACGGCAGGCTTCGCCGATACCGTCGATGGCCGAGATGATCTCGCCCATGATCTCGGGCTTTTCCGGGTTGCCGAAGTTCAGGTTATCGGTCACCGCCAGCGGCAGCGAGCCAACGGCCGTCAGATTGCGCCAGGCTTCCGCCACGGCTTGCTTGCCACCCTCGAACGGATCGGCTTTGCAATAGCGCGGCGTCACGTCGGCGGTCATCGACAGGGCCTTGCTTGTGCCATGCACGCGGACCACAGCGGCGTCCCCACCGGGGTGCTGCACGGTGTCGGCCATGACCGAGCTGTCATACTGCTCGTAAACCCATGCCTTGGAACACAGATCCGGCGAACCGATAATCTTGGTCAGGCTGGCGGTCAGCGAGCGGGTCTTGTCGAAAGTGGGCGTGCCGGTATAGGGGGCACGCTTGACGAAGGGGCGCTCGTAAACCGGCGCGGCATCCGAAAGGGAGCCCACCGGCATATCCGCAACAACCTCGCCCTTATGCTTGACGATCAGGCGGTGGCCCTCGGTGGTGATCCCGATGACCGAGAAATCCAGCTGCCACTTCTTGAAGATGCGTTCGGCTTCGGCTTCGCGGCCGGGCTTCAGCACCGCCAGCATGCGCTCCTGACTTTCCGACAGCATCATGTCGTAAGCGGTCATGTTGGTTTCGCGCTGGGGCACTTTGTCGAGATTGATCTCGATGCCGACACCGCCCTTGTCGGCCATTTCCGACGAGGACGAGGTCAGACCGGCCGCACCCATATCCTGAATGGCGATGATGGCATCCGACGCCATCAGTTCCAGACAGGCTTCCAGCACCAGCTTTTCGGCAAAGGGGTCGCCAACCTGCACGGTGGGGCGCTTTTCCTCGGAATCGGCGTTGAATTCCGCCGACGCCATGGTGGCACCATGAATGCCGTCGCGGCCGGTTTTCGAACCGACATAAACCACCGGATTGCCGACGCCCTTGGCCGCCGACAGGAAGATCTTGTCTTGTTTGGCAACGCCGACGCACATGGCGTTGACCAGATTGTTGCCGTTGTAGCAGGCGCTGAACTGGGTCTCGCCGGCAACCGTCGGGATACCCATGCAGTTGCCATAACCGCCGACGCCTGACACCACGCCGGAAACCAGCGAACGGGTCTTGGGGTGGCTCGGCTCGCCAAAGCGAAGGCTGTCCAGCATCGCCACCGGGCGGGCACCCATGGTGAAGACGTCGCGTAAAATGCCGCCCACGCCGGTCGCTGCACCCTGATAGGGTTCGATGAAGCTGGGGTGGTTGTGGCTTTCCATCTTGAAGACGACGCAGTCGCCATCGCCGATATCGACCACGCCGGCATTTTCGCCGGGGCCGTGGATGACGCGCGGGCCTTTGGTCGGCAGCTTCTTCAAATGGGCGCGGGTGGATTTATAGGAGCAATGCTCGGACCACATCACCGAGAAAACGCCCAGCTCGACCATGTTGGGGGCGCGCCCCAACAGGCCCTCGATGCGGGCATATTCTGCTTCGTTAAGCCCGTGTTCGCGGATGACTTCGGGAGAAATACTGCTCATTGCTTTGTCACTTCGTTTCTAAAATGGCTCGTCGCTTGGCAAAGGGCGAAGGCTGCCAACGCTGTCCGCGCGGGCGGCTTTGGGTTCGCTGGCTTCAGCTCACGGATTCGATCAAAGCTTCAAACATCGCCAGCCCGTCGGTGCCGCCCAGCAAAGGATCAACCACCCGTTCGGGGTGGGGCATCAGGCCCAGCACGTTGCGCCCTTCATTGAGGATACCGGCAATATCGCGCGCTGAACCATTGGGGTTTTCACCCCCGGCATAGCGGAACGCCACACGGCCCTCGCCTTCCAGGCGGTCCAGTGTTTCTGCGTCGGCCAGATAGTTGCCTTCACCATGGGCGACCGGGAAAACTACCTGCTGACCCGGCTTATACTTGCGGGTAAAGCGTGACTGGGTTTCACAGACCTCAAGGCTGACCGGTTTGCAGACGAATTTCAGCCCTGCGTTACGGATCAGGGCGCCCGGCAACAGATGGGATTCGGTCAGGATCTGAAAGCCATTACAGATGCCAAGCACCGACACGCCTTGTGCAGCGCGCTCCTTGACGGTCTGCATCACCGGGCTCTGGCTCGCCATCGCGCCGCAGCGTAAATAGTCGCCATAGGAGAAGCCGCCGGGCAGTACGATCAGATCGACATCCGGAATTTCGCTGTCGGCGTGCCAGATGCGATAGGGCGTTTTGCCGGTAATCTGTTCCAGGGCGACAACGGCATCGCGGTCGCAATTGGAGGCGGGGAAAATAACAACGGCTGACTTCATTTCTTTTTACTTCCCGCTTTGTCGTCCGATGTGGAGACCAGCTCCATCATCACGCGTTTCATAATGTGCTGCATAATCGGTGTGATCAGGGGACTGGCTTCCGACATGATCTCTGGCGTGGCGGCGACCAGATGCTGGCCGGTCTCGCTGTGATAAAAGGCGATTAACGCCCGCATGTCGGCTTCGGAAAGGTGCGCGGCATAGATTCTGGCTGCGTCTTCCAACAGGCCCGGACGGGCGGCGTTGAATTCTTCAGTCACAATCTGGCGCAGCTTTGCCAGGGTTTTATCGTCCAGACCGGGGGCCATTTTGCGGGCCTGAACCAGCGCAGCTTCAAGGTTTTGCGTCGGCAGCAGGGTTTGTGCTGCTCCGCTGGCCTCCATCAACTCTTTGGCAGTAGCAATCTGTGCCGCTGTCGGCGGTACAGGGGCGGTATTATCCGCCCAGGACGCCCCGAAGGTTAGCCCCAATGCCAAACCGGCCGCAAAGATTTTGCGCATAAAGCCCCCTGCTGGCCCTTAGAGAATTTCGATCTCGTACCGCTCGATCACCGTGTTGGCCAGAAGCTTCTGGCACATCTCGGTCAGGGCGGCCTTGGCCTTGGCCGGGTCAGTTTCGGCCAGCTCAATTTCGATCAGCTTGCCCTGACGCACTTCGCCGACCCCGTCGAAACCGAGGTTGGTCAGTGCCTTGCCAATGGCTTTGCCCTGCGGATCGAGGACACCGGTTTTCAGTCTGATAAAGACGCGCGCTTTCATCTCGTCAAATCCGTATGGTTTGGAATGCAAAAAGGCCCCGGGTGTTGCCCCGGGGCCTGTATCTCGAGGCCCCTAATGTGGATGCCTTACGGCACCAGCTTAGGGCCCTTGTTATCCGACTGGCCGGACTCTGGCATAATGCCAAGACGCCGCGCCACTTCGGAATAGGCTTCCATCAGCCCGCCCAGATCGCGGCGGAAACGGTCCTTGTCCATCTTGTCGTTGGTCGAGGCGTCCCACAGGCGGCAGCAATCCGGGCTGATCTCGTCGGCCAGCACGATCCGCATATAGTCGTTTTCCCACAAGCGGCCGAATTCCAGCTTGAAATCGACCAGCTTGATACCGACGCCAAGGAACAGACCGGTCAGGAAATCATTGATGCGGATGGTGAGGTTCACCATGTCATCAAGATCCTGCGGGCTGGCCCAGCCAAAGGCCGTGATATGCTCTTCACTGACCCACGGGTCGTGCAGCTCGTCTTTTTTATAATAATATTCGATGATCGAGCGTGGCAGAGCCGTGCCTTCTTCCAGGCCGAGGCGCTTGGCCAGTGAACCGGCAGCGACATTGCGCATCACCACTTCCAGCGGCACAATCTCGACTTCCTTGACCAACTGCTCGCGCATATTGAGGCGCTTGACGAAGTGGGTCGGAACGCCAATGGCGTTGAGCTGCATCATCAGATATTCGCTGATGCGATTGTTCAGAACGCCCTTGCCTTCAATGACCGCCTTTTTGGTGGCATCAAATGCTGTCGTATCATCCTTGAAATACTGGATGATCGTGCCAGGCTCCGGACCCTCGTACAGTATCTTGGCTTTGCCTTCGTAAAGTACGCGCCGGCGTTTCATTGTTTCCATCTCCGCCTCGTTAAAGCGTAACGGGGCCTTTCGCTACCAGGCCCCGTCAAATCCCACTGCAAAATAGCCATACCCCTATGCCACGGCAATGCTTCGGGACAGCACACCCGCATTGTTTTATGCCAAAAACGCAAAGCATGAACATCATTTATATTTTTTATGTGTTTTCAGTGCGTTACGGGGCCTGCGGCGTATCTGCCCGCGGTCTTAGTCAAAAAGATGTGCGCGTCAAAGTGTACAAATTACACTTCTCTCCCTCTGTTTGTGGCAGTATTGGGTTGTGATACCAGTATAGCGTGAGGTGGCGTGAGCCTGAAAGTCTGATGGTAATGGCAGCGCTGGCGGCAGCTGGGATGATTGGTTAAAAAGAAAAACGCCGGGGAAGCTTTGGGAGAACTTAGGATGAGACGGATTGCGGGATGTGTGGTGGCGCTTGGCGCCCTGTCTTTCTTCGCCCTGTGCGGGGCGGCGTGGGCCCAGTCGGCCCCGGATAATCCTGTGGCGGGTCATGGCGCCGACGGCAGCCATATCTCGCCCGGGATCATGACCCAGGAGCAGTTCAACAAGCTAGGTGAGTACAGCGAAACTGCCAAGCGTCTGACCAAGGGTAAAAACAAAGGCAAGACGCTGGAACAGCTGATGGCTGAAGATAAGGCTGCTGCGGCTCTGCTGACCAAAACCATGCCGCTGGCCTGTGATGTGACCGATGCGGTGCTCGCCGCCGAAGGTAAAGCCACCATCGAGGGCAAGGAATTCGATACCCATACCTATGAAGCGGCTTGTTCCAACGGCATGGGCTATTTCCTGGTCGCGGTTGATGGCGGTACACCCTATGGCTTTTCCTGCCTTGCGGCCGAAGCCACCCGTAAAGCCGATGTTGCCGCCGGGCGCGCGCCAGGGACTGTGTGCAAACTGCCCGCCAATCTCAATCCGATGACGATGACCAGCGCGGTGTTCAGCAAGGCCGGTGTGGCTTGCGAGGTTACCGGGCTGAACTGGCTGGGCCAGAATACCAAAAACAAGATCGAATATAATGAAGCGGCCTGCACCGGTGGCAGCGGCTATATTCTGGTGACGGCCTTGCCAGGTCAGATGGTTTCGCCGCAAACCATGCCGTGTCGCGAGGCGGCTAAACGCGGGCTGATCTGCAAGCTGACCGACAGCGGCCCCATCGTCACCAAACAGACCTTTGTTGATGCGCTTTCCGCCCATCATGTGGCCTGCTCGGCTTCGGTCGATAAGCTGCATGTCATCGGTCAGGAAACCGCCAAGAAACGTTATGTGGTCGAGTTTGTCTGCCCCGAACAGCCCAAGGGGCTGGTGGCCTTCATTCCTCTGGAAGGCAGCAAATCGCCTTTCGAGAGTATGGACTGCAACGCGGCGGCCAAACGCAGCGCGGTGTGCAAGCTGAACCAGATGTAATCTTTTCGAAAAAAGTAAGGCCGGCACGCCTTTAAAGCTGCCGGCCTTTTTTCTGGATGTCTTTTATCGATGTCTGCAGCCTAGCCGAAGACACGGGCGAAGATTGTGTCGACCCGCTTGAAGTGATAGCCGAGATCAAACAATTCTTCGAGCTCCGCCACCGGCAGCGCGCCCGTGACCTCCTCGTCCTTCTTCAATAGATCGAGCAGATAGCCCTCACCGCCAAAGGCCCGCATGGCGTTGCGCTGCACCAGCGCATAGGCGGTTTCGCGCGCCACGCCCTTTTGGGTCAGCGCCAGCATAACGCGCTGGCTGTGGACCAGCCCGTGGGTGGCATCGAGATTCTTCTGCATTTTCTCCGGATAGACCACCAGCTTTTCAACCACACCGGCGAGCCGCCCAAGGGCGAAATCCAGTGTAATGGTGGCGTCGGGGCCGATATAGCGTTCGACCGAGGAATGCGAGATATCCCGCTCGTGCCACAGCGCCACATTCTCCAGCGCCGGGGTGACATAGGCGCGGACCATGCGCGCCAGCCCTGTGAGGTTTTCCGACAGGATCGGGTTGCGCTTGTGCGGCATGGCCGAAGATCCCTTCTGGCCGGGCGAGAAATATTCCTCGGCCTCGCCCACTTCGGTGCGCTGCAAATGGCGGATTTCCACCGACAACCGCTCGACCGAGGCGGCAACAACCCCCAGCGCCGCGAAGAAGGCGGCATGGCGATCACGCGGAATGACCTGGGTTGAAACCGGCTCGACGGTCAGCCCAAGCTTTTCGGCGACATGGGCTTCCACCGCCGGATCGATATTGGCAAAGGTGCCGACGGCGCCGGAAATGGCGCACGTTGCCACCTCGTCGCGGGCGACAACCAGCCGGGCACGGGCGCGGACGAATTCAGCGTAATAGCCGGCCAGTTTCAGCCCGAAGGTGGTCGGCTCGGCATGAATGCCGTGGCTGCGGCCGATGGTCGGGGTGAGTTTGTGTTCAATCGCGCGCTTCTTCAGTGCTTCCAACAGCTTGTCGACATCGGCGATCAGCAGGTCGGCGGCCCGCTTCAACTGCACCGCAAGGCAGGTGTCGAGCACGTCGGACGAGGTCATGCCCTGATGGACGAAGCGTGCTTCCGGCCCGACGATTTCGGATAAATGGGTCAGGAAGGCGATGACGTCATGCTTGACGACTTTTTCGATCTCGTCGATGCGGTCGATGTCGAAGGTGGCCGGGCCACCCTTTTCCCATACCTTGGCGGCGGCTTCCTTAGGGATAACCCCCAGCTCGGCATTTGCGTCGGCGGCATGGGCCTCGATCTCGAACCAGATGCGGAATTTGGTCTCGGCCGACCAGATGTCGGTCATTGCCTTGCGGGCATAGCGGGGGATCATGGGCGCACTTCCATTGATTGACGAACGGGTTTGGCGAAAAGATTTGCTGGCGTTCTACAACAAACCAAACGATTTGAAACTGGCATAGCCGCCGCGGCCGACCACGATATGATCATGCACGGTAATTTTGAGCGCTTTGGCCGCTTCGACGATGGCGCGTGTCATCTTGATATCCGCCCGGCTCGGGGTTGGGTCGCCCGAGGGATGGTTATGTACCAAAATGAGGCACGAAGCAGATAACTCCAGCGATCGCTTGAGAATTTCGCGCGGATAGACCGGGGTGTGGTCGATGGTACCGGTGGACTGGACCTCGTCGGCGATCAGTACATTTTTGCGGTCGAGGAACAGCACCCGGAATTCCTCCCGCGGCTCGCGGGCCATGGCGGCGGCGCAATAATCCATCAGACCGGCCCAGGAGCTTAAGACAGGTTTGTTCATCACCTTGGCTTTGGCCAGACGCAGCGCAGCGGCTTCAATAATTTTTAAGTGGGTGGCAACGGCGTCGCTGACCCCCGCCACTTCTAGCAGGCGGGCCCGCGGTGCGGCCAGCACCTCGCCATAGCCGCCGAAGCGGGCGATCAGCGCTTTGGCCAGCGGTTTAACATCGCGCCGGGGGATGGCGGCAAACAGGCTGAGCTCCAGAAGCTCATAATCCGGCATGGCCGCGCCATTATCGGCCAGAAAGCGGGCCCGCAACCGTTCGCGATGGCCGTGGTAATCTGGCGGTGGTGTCTTGGTGTCGGCGGCGATTTCGGCCGCGACAGGTGGCAGCGCCGGGTGTGGATACGGGTGTGGTTGGCCCGTCGTCGCAAGGGCAGCTCCGGTAAACCGGCGCAACGCCTCGGCGGCCTGATCCGGCACCGGATCAGAATTGAGCGGTGGGTTTATCGAGCCCTTTGGGCGACAGGGTGAAGATTTCGATGCCATTCTCGGTCACGCCAATCGCATGTTCAAATTGGGCAGACAGCGAGCGGTCGCGGGTGACGGCGGTCCAGCCATCACTTAACACCTTCACGCCATAGCCCCCTAGATTAATCATCGGCTCGATGGTGAAGAACATTCCGGGTCTGATCGGATATCCGGTCCCCGGCTTACCATAGTGTACGATGTTAGGCAGAGCATGGAAGACCCGACCCAGCCCATGACCGCAAAAATCACGCACCACGGCGCAATTTTCCTGGCCTTCGGCATAGGTTTGGATAGCGTGGCCGATGTCGCCGGTGGTGGCACCGGGTTTGACCGCGGCAATGCCACGCATCAGGCTTTCATAGGTGACATCGATCAGGCGCTGGGATTTGCGCTTGATCTCGCCCACCGGATACATGCGCGAGGAATCGCCATGCCAGCCATCGACAATCACGGTGGCATCAATGTTGACGATATCGCCTTCTTTTAACGGCTTATCGTTGGGCTGGCCGTGACAGACGACATGGTTGAGCGAAGTGCACAGCGTGTAGCGATAGCCGCGATAGCCGAGACAAGCGGGCAGTGCGCCATGGGCGATGGTGAAATCATAGGCCAGCTTGTCGAGATAGGCCGTGGTGACGCCGGGTTTGACCTCGGGCACCAGCATGTCGAGCAGCTCGGCGACCAGCCGACCAGCGCGGCGCATGCCTTCGAAGTCTTCCGGCTTGTGGAGGAAAATGGCGGAATGGGCGCGCGCGGTGGCGTCAAAAAGTTCAGCTTCGGACATAGAGGAGGTCATGACGCCATCGGTTACGAATTGCCAGAAAAATTTAGGCTGGCGATCCGGTTTTCGCCAGCCCCAATTTTAACAAAATCCGCAAAAGAAACAGGGCTTTGAACCTGCCCGGCCGCCCGGTGGCGGCGGAGTTGTGGTTAAAACAGCCCTTCAATCTGCCCGGCTTCATTGAGATAAATATGGTTAGCGGCAGGCTCGCGCGGCAGGCCCGGCATGGTCATGATGTCGCCCGCCAGCACGACTACAAACCCGGCCCCGGCTGACAGCCGTACATCACGGATTTTAACCGTATGGCCGGTGGGGGCGCCTTTAACCTTAGGATTGGTCGAGAACGAGAACTGGGTCTTGGCCATGCAGACCGGCAATTTGCCAAATCCGGCGGCTTCAAACGCGCCCAGTTTGCGGCGGGTGGCATCGTCAGCAGTGACGTCGCCTGCGCCATAAATCCGGCGGCAGACGGTATCGATCTTGTCCCACAGGCTGATCTCGTCTGGGTAAAGCGTCTGGAAATCGGCAATCCCGCTGTCGCACAAGCCCGCGACATGGCGGGCCAGTTCGGCGGCCCCGGCAGCGCCATCGGCCCAGTCGGTGCAGGCGATGGCTTCACAGCCTTCAGCCTCGACCGCAGCGCGGATAGCGGCAAGCTCGGCCTCGCTGTCGGTGACGAACTGGTTGATCGCCACCGCCACCGGTACGCCAAACTGTTTTACATTCCGGATGTGGCGGATCAGGTTGGGCAGGCCGGTTTCGACCGCGGCAACATTTTCGACGCCGTAATCGGCTTTGGCGATGCCGGCGTGATGTTTCAGGCTGCGCACACTGCCCACGATCACCACGGCGGCGGGAGCCAGCCCGGTCTTGCGGCACTTGATATCGAAGAATTTCTCTGCGCCAAGATCGGCACCGAATCCGGCTTCGGTCACGACATAATCGGCCAGTTTCAGCGCGGTGCGGGTCGAGATCACCGAATTGCAGCCATGGGCGATATTGGCAAACGGCCCACCATGGATGAAGGCGGGGGAGCCTGCCAGCGTCTGAACCAGATTGGGCATCAGCGCGTCTTTGAGCAGCACGCTCATTGCCCCGGCGGCTTTCAGATCGGTGGCGGTGATATAGCGTTTATCAAAGGTCTGGCCGACGATAATGGCACCCAGGCGGCGTTCCAGATCTTCCAGATCCTCGGCCAGACACAGAATGGCCATCACTTCCGAGGCAACGGTAATGTCAAAGCCATCTTCGCGCGGATAGCCGTTAGCGACCCCGCCGAGCGAGCCGACAATCGACCGCAGTGCCCGGTCGTTCATATCCACCGCCCGGCGCCAGTTGATGCGGCGCGGGTCGATTTGCAGTTCGTTGCCCCAGTAAATGTGGTTGTCGATCATCGCGGCCAGCAGATTGATCGCCGAGGTGATGGCGTGCATGTCGCCGTTAAAGTGGAGGTTAATATCCTCCATCGGCAGAACCTGGCTCTGTCCGCCGCCGGTGGCCCCACCCTTCTGGCCGAAACAGGGGCCCATCGACGGTTCACGCAGACAGGCCACGGCTTTACGGCCGATGTGGCGCAGACCATCACCCAGCCCGATGGCGGTCTTGGTCTTACCTTCGCCTGCGGGGGTCGGCGTCATCGCGGTGACCAGCACCAGTTTGCCGTCGGGCTTGCCCTTCAGGCTTTTGATATAGTTGTAGGACAGCTTGGCTTTGTGGTGGCCATAGGGGATCAGGGCGTCGGCCGGAATGTCCAGTTTGGCGGCAATCTCGCCGATCGGGGCCATAGAAGCCTCGCGGGCGATCTCGATGTCACTTTTAAACGCCATACCGGTATCCCTTGTGATTGATCGGTTAAGCGGGGGAAATAGGGCCGTATGCCGCCGACGGCAACGGCTTTTTCTGCGCATCTGCTATGCACGCCGGTTTGCTGGGCACTTTATCACCTAATACGTTTTATGGCCCGGATTGCCCTTTGGGGTGGGCGCGCTGGTAAACCTCCATCATTTTGGCGCTATCAATCGCGGTGTAAATCTGGGTGGTGGACAGCGAGGCATGGCCGAGCAGTTCCTGCACACTGCGCAAATCGCCGCCGCCGGCCAGAATATGGCTGGCGAAGGAATGGCGCAGGGCATGCGGCGTGGCGCTTTGGGCCAGACCGAGGCGGCCGCGTAAGTTTTGCATCAGGCTTTGGGCCTCGCGCGGGCTCATCGGTCCGCCCCGGCGCGAAACGAACAGCGGACCGTCCGGTTCGCCGACAAAGGGCACCCGTTCGGCATAATGCGCGATCGCCGTGCCGATCACCGGCAACAGCGGCACCAGCCGGACTTTGCGACCCTTGCCAGTGACGCGCAGGGTGTCGCCCAGCGGCAGATCAGCGCGTGTCAGCGCCAGTGCCTCGGAAATGCGCAAACCCGCACCGTAAAGCAGGGTCAGTAGCGCGGTATCGCGCGCCGCAATCCAGTCTTTCTTGCCTTTGCCGGCTTCTTCCAGGGTGCGGGCGGCGTCGGTTACGCTGAGCGGACGTGGCAGGCTGCGTGCAATGCGCGGGCTGTGCACCGCCTTGGCGGCGGGATTGGCCAGAATATTCTCGCGGGTGAGATAGCGGAAAAAACCCCGTACCGCGGCCAGCGCCCGCTGCACCCCGCGCGCGCCAAGGCCTTCGGCGCGGCGCACGGTGATAAAGGCGCGGATATCCGCCGGGGTCAGGGTGGTCAGGGCGTCCTGGTCCAGTTCGGCACCGAGATGGCCGGGCAGAAAGACGAAAAACCGATCAAGATCATCGCCATAGGCGCGTAACGTGTGCGGGCTCGCCCGCCGTTCGTCGGCGAGGTAGCGTAAATAGGCCTGTTTCAGGCAATGCGCGTCTTGCGCCATCAGCCCCTCATTGACCGGACAAAAGCCCCGGCGGCATGGTACATGCTGCGGGCAAATCACGGGTTCAAGTATAGCCCTATGGCGGTGGACGGAAATGCTTTTCCCCACCTTTTACGTGCCGGGCAATGGAGTGTTAAGGCGATGGGCGAAAGCCTGTTCGGGCCAGACGAAAAGCAGGAAACGGCAAGCGTGCTCTTGCCGGTGCCGATTCCTGCGCTCGACTATCGTGTGCCAGCCTTACAGCGCGGCCTGCTGGTTTCGGCCAAGCTGTCCGGGCGTACCCGCATCGGCGCGGTGTGGGGCCCGGCTTCCGGCGAGGTGACCGAAGCCCGGCTGAAGTCGGTCGATGCCCTGCCCGGCCATCCGGTTTTGCCGCCCGCTTTGTGCGATTTCATCGACTGGGTGGCGCGTTACACCCTGGCCCCGCCCGGTCAGGTGCTGGCGATGGCGCTACGCACCCAGCTGTTGGAGGCGGGCAAGGGGCGCCCGGCTTATCTCCGAGGTACGCAAACGCCGGAGGTACTGTCCAAAGCGCGTCAGCGTGTGCTGGCCATTGCCGCCGATGGGCTGGCCCGGACTTTAAGCGATCTGGCTTTTGAGGCCGGGGTGACCCCTTCGGTGATTAAAGGGTTGGTTGCCGCCGGGGCTCTGCTGCGCACCGAGCTACCGGAATTTACCGCACTGCCCATCCCGCAAGCTGATTTTGCGACCCCGGTGCTGAATGGCGAACAGCGCGCCGCGGCGGACCACATCGTCGCCGATGTGCACAACAGGCGCTTTGCCGCCAGCCTGCTCGATGGCATCACCGGTTCCGGTAAGACCGAAACCTATTTTGAAGCGGCGGCAGAAGCCTTTCGCGCCGGTCGGCAGGTGCTGATCCTGCTGCCGGAAATCGCCCTGTCGGTGCAGTTTCTCGATCGTTTCGCCCGCCGCTTTGGCTGCCGCCCGGCGGAATGGCATTCCGATATGGCCCCGCGCGAGCGGCGCCGGGTGTGGAAGGCGGTGCTGTCTGGCGAGGCCCGCGCCGTGGTTGGTGCCCGCTCCGGTCTGTTCCTGCCGTTTTCCGATCTGGGCCTGATCATCGTCGATGAGGAGCATGACGGGGCTTACAAGCAGGAAGAGGGGGTTATTTATAACGCCCGCGATATGGCGGTGGTGCGGGCAAAGGCCGAAAGCTGCCCGGTGGTGCTGGCCTCGGCCACGCCGTCGCTGGAGAGTTTCACCAATGCGGTGGCCGGGCGCTATGCCCATCTGAAACTGACCGAACGCCATGGCGTCGCCGAGCTGCCCGTCGTGCGGCTGATCGATCTGCGTCACGATAAGGGCGATCCCGGCAGCTATATTTCGCCGCCGCTTCGCGAAGCGCTCAAAAACACCCTGGCGGCGGGTGAACAGGCCATGCTGTTCCTGAATCGGCGCGGCTTTGCCCCGCTCACCCTGTGTGGCGGCTGTGGCCACAAGATCGTGTGCAAGAACTGCTCGGCCTGGCTGGTCGAGCACCGCGCCCGCCACAGCCTGATCTGCCACCATTGCGGCTATGAAGTGCCGATCCCGAAGAAATGCCCGGAATGTGGCGAGGAAGGGGCTCTGATCGCCTGCGGGCCGGGGGTGGAGCGCGTGGCCGAGGAATTTCACAGCCTGTTCCCCGATGCCCATATGGCAGTGGCCTCGTCTGACACCATGGACGGGCCGGATGCCATGCAGGCCGCCATTCGTGCCATGGGCAAGGGCGAGATCGATGTGATGATCGGCACCCAGATTGTCGCCAAGGGCCACCATTTCCCCCATCTGACGCTGGTCGGCGTCGTCGATGGCGATTTGGGCGGTTCCGATGGCGATCCGCGGGCCCGCGAACGCAGTTTTCAGATGCTGCATCAAGTTTCGGGCCGCGCCGGTCGTGCCGAGCAGCCCGGTTTGGTGCTGATCCAGACCCGCAACCCGGAAGATGCGGTGATGAAGGCGCTGGCCGCGCAGGACCGGGATGCCTTTTATGCCCAGGAGGCCGAGTTTCGTCGCCGCGCCACCGCGCCGCCGTTCGGTCGGCTGGCGGCATTGATCCTGTCGGGTATGAAAGAAGCCGATGTGGTTGGTGCGGGCCGTATGCTGGCCAATGCCGCGCCGCGGGCCCGCGGCGTGCGGGTGTGGGGCCCCGCCCCGGCCTTCTATGCGTTGCTGCGTGGCCGCACGCGTGAACGGTTGCTGGTGCAGGCCGAACGGGGCGTCAATATTCAGGGCTATCTGCAAAGCTGGCTGGGATCGGTCAAAATTCCCGCCACCGTGCGCCTGGCCATCGACATCGACCCGGTGAGCTTTTTCTGAAGTGGCGGCACCACGGGCTGGTCGTGAAAATTACTCTTGCGTCTTTGTTTCCGTCGTGGCTCCGGCCCGTGCGGCGGCTTTTTCGGCGGCGCGTTCCGCCTTTGGCCTGCGGTGTTTGCCACGGGCCATAGCGACGATCATGCCGCGCACGGTCTGGACTTCCTGATAGGTCAGATGGGCCCGGTGCAGCATGGCGCGGATGGCGCGGACCATGTGCTCGCGCTTGTCGGGTGGATAGAGGAAGCCACTTTCGGTCAGCTCGCGTTCAAGATGGTCGAACAGGCCGAACAGCTCGTCCCGCGTCGGCGGGCGCTGCAAGGGATGCTGGTCGAGATGGGCGGCCGGGGTGACATCGCCCGCCTTGAACCATTCATAGCAGCACACCAGCACCGCCTGACCCAGGTTGAGCGAGGAAAACTCGGTGGTCGGGATTGAGATCACGGCATCGCACAGCGAAACCTCGTCATTCTCCAGCCCGGCGCGCTCGTTACCGAACAGAATGCCACTTTTGATGCCGCGGGCGGCAGCCTCGCGCAGGCGGCGGATCCCCTCGGCCGGGGTCAGGGTTTCTTTCGGAACGCCACGGGCGCGCGCTGTGGTGGCGAACACCAGCTGCAGATCGGCCAGCGCGCTGCGGGTATCGGGGGCAATCGGGGCCGCATCGATCAGATCCACCGCCCCCACCGCCATGGCGCGGGCCTTATCATTGGGCCAGCTGGTCTTCGGCGCGACCAGGCGCAAATCCGGCAGGCCGAAATTCTTGCAGGCGCGCGCTGCCGCACCGATATTTTCGCCAAGTTGGGGACGGGACAGGATGATCGAGGGTGCGGACACGGGCTTTGCTGACTTTCGCTCGGCGGTTTAGAGTTTGATGAGGTTAGGCCAATCGCCGCTTTGACCTCAGGTAATGCCGGATATAGCCTTAGCCAACATATTTCCAGAGCTTTGCCCGAACTTTAAAGGACTTTCCGATGACCAAGATCACAGTAACCGGCACCGTTGTCGAACTCGACGGCGACGAGATGACCCGCATCATCTGGGCGATGATCAAGAACAAGCTGATTCTGCCCTTTTTGAACGTTCCGCTGGAATATTACGATCTGGGCGTCGAACATCGTGATGCCACCGAGGACAAGGTTACCGTCGAGGCCGCCGAGGCGATCAAGCGCCATGGCGTTGGCGTCAAATGCGCCACCATCACGCCGGACGAAGCCCGCGTTAAGGAATTTAATCTTAAGAAGATGTGGAAATCGCCCAACGGCACCATCCGCAATATTTTGGGCGGCGTGATCTTCCGCGAGCCGATCATCTGCCAGAATGTGCCCCGTCTGGTGCCGGGCTGGACCAAGCCGATCATCATCGGCCGCCATGCTTTCGGCGATCAGTACCGCGCCACCGATTTCAAGTTTCCCGGTGCGGGCACGCTGACCATCAAATTCACCGGCGCTGATGGTCAGGTGATCGAGCATGAGGTGTTCAAGGCCCCCGGCGCGGGCGTGGCGATGGCGATGTATAATCTGGATGACTCGATCCGCGATTTTGCCCGGGCCTCGCTCAATTACGGTCTGAACCGCAAGGTGCCGGTCTATCTGTCGACCAAGAACACCATCCTCAAGGCTTATGACGGTCGCTTTAAGGATCTGTTCCAGGAGGTCTTCGATACCGAATTTGCCAGCAAATTCAAGGCGGCGGGTATCACCTATGAACACCGGCTGATCGACGACATGGTGGCATCGGCGCTGAAATGGTCGGGCGGTTATGTCTGGGCCTGCAAGAATTACGATGGCGATGTGCAGTCCGATACGGTGGCGCAGGGTTTTGGCTCGCTCGGGCTGATGACCTCGGTGCTGATGACGCCGGATGGCTCGGTGGTCGAGGCCGAGGCGGCCCACGGCACCGTCACCCGCCACTTCCGCGAACATCAGAAGGGCCATGCCACGTCGACCAACTCCATCGCCTCGATCTTCGCCTGGACGCGTGGGCTGATCCATCGCGCCAAGCTCGACGGCAATGACGATCTTAAAGTTTTCGCCGAACTGCTCGAAAAAGTCTGCGTCGATACGGTGGAAGCTGGCTTCATGACCAAAGACCTCGCGCTGCTGGTCGGGCCGGAGCAGAAATGGCTCACCACCGAAGGCTTCCTCGACAAGGTGGCGGCGAATCTGGCCGCCGCGCTCTAAGGTGCGCCTGGCGCTCCCTGTGATGGTCCTGTGTGGGCTGGCGCTGGCGCCGGCCCATGCTTTTGAGGCCGTCACCACGGCCGAGGGCTGGCAGGTCGGCCCGGTCAACGCAACCGATTGCACGGCGCGCAAAGCCGGGGGCGAGATCAACAGCACGGTTAGCTTCAGTCACACACACCAGCTGGTGTTGACGGTGGCGCGGCCGGAATGGCGCTGGCCGCCGATGCACCGTGATGCACGCCTGTCGATTGATGGTGCTAAGCCGCAAAGTATTGAAGTTGAGGCGGTTTTCACCCTGGTGCTGTTCAAGGTGACCAACCCCGATCTGGCGGCACGCCTGCGTCAGGCCAAATCCCTGCAATGGGAATTGCCCTGGGGAAAATACACCGCCAATGTGATGGGGATGGATCGGGCGCTGGATGTTCTGGCGCAGTGCAATGTGCCCTAGCGGCGCGGGTTTCAGATAAAAAGGCAAGCAATCATGCTGGGTTATGTGACGATTGGGGCCAACGATGTTGATGCCTCGGGTGTGTTTTACGATGCCGTGCTGGGCGCACTGGGCGCGGCACGCAAATTTAAGGATGGTGACTGGATCGGCTGGGGCCCGGCGTCCGAAGGGCCTGAAAGCCATTCGGTCTATGTCTGCAAGCCGTTCGACGGGGCCCCGGCGACGCCTGCCAATGGCCTGATGCTGGCGTTTAAAGCCGTGTCGAGGGATGCGGTGGTCGCGGCTTATGAGGCTGGCCTGAAGGCGGGTGGCAGCGACGAAGGCAAGCCCGGTCCCCGCCCGGTGGAGGATCCGGCGTCAAAGTTCTTCGGGGCGTATTTGCGCGATCCCGTCGGCAACAAGCTCTGTGTGTATTTTAAGGGATAAGCCGCAAGCGGAAATTTTTTTGCGCCGTTGGATAGGGCTTAAAAACCATGCCGAATTCCGCCCACACTGTTGGGCGGAAGGGGGCATTTTGCTGAACGAAACGGTCCTGCAAAGACGGTTTGGTGTAATAACCCTGCGCGTAGCGGCAGCAAAATTTCAAAAAACCGGATGCGTGGTCCGTAAAACGGAGTTTTAAGCCGCGCTGAGGGCCTTCGCCCCACAGTGTCACCCCCTGAACGGATCGGCTGGCCCGGTCGCGGGGCAAGAAAATGACCGGGGGGTTATTTGATCTGGAACCGGCGTTTGAGGGCAAGGCCGAACAAAAACCACAGCGCCAGATTACACGCCGCAAACAGCCCGGTGACGACATAGAGGCTAAAGCCATAGCGGGTCAGCAGATGGTCGCACCATTCGCCATAACGGTAACTGCGGCAGGCTTCATCGTGGCAGCCCTGAAACACATCCTTCACAAAATCGCCCGGCACCAAATTGTGCCACGCCGCCGTGGCGGCAAAGCCGAGATTGCCCGGCGCGAAATCCTGCCAGAACGGCAGCGCCGCGCAACAGGTCACCGCCGTGGCAATCAGGAACGAAACCAACAGCCAGAACAGTGGCAGACCGATACTTTCTCCGTAGTCGGAGAATAATCCATACGCCCCTGCCGCAAATTTTTCTGTCCAGCGAATATCGCTGCGGCGCATGCGAGCCTTCAGTTCCAGCTTATAGAAGAAATGCTCCGCCGTGCGGGCCTCATGTCCCTGCTGAATTTTCTTCAAACGGCAAAAGGCTTTTTCGTATTCTTCAAAACGGGCGGAGGGCGTTTCCGGCTCTGGTACTTCTGTTGTGCTTTCGTGGTTGCCCCGGATGCGATGCCGAAGCCTAGAGAGCGTCTTAGCAATCCGCCTCTTTGGTTTGGGCGGCAGCGGCCAATGTGCATCGTCTAAGGTGAAATAGGTTTCTTCAGAAAGCTCAGCGCCATAAAATTTGGCTAGGCCGTTAAATTTTATCTGATGAAAATCAGTGTTTCCAATAAATTGGCGACCTGAAAAGTCAACATCACTATTGAATTCTGCCTTGAAGAATGAAGAGTCACGAAATTCTAATTGTTCTTTATATTTGTCTTGGCCGTCGCTACTTCTAGAAAAAGTTACTGACCCTAAAAATTTCGACTTAGTAAAGGTGCAGTTTTTACCAAGTGTTGCATTTGTAAAATTTGACCTATCGCCAAAAGTTGCTTTATCAAAACTTGCGCCATTCCCAAAATCGGTCCCATAAAATAACGCGAGATGGCTAAAAGTTGCACCATCAAAGCTAGTCACATCTCCGAAGTACGCGTGAGCAAAGGTTATTACGATATCAAAACGTGCATCTGAAAAACTTGTACTTGTGCC
The DNA here is from genome assembly GCF_055392125.1 of Micropepsis pineolensis. Classification (NCBI taxonomy): domain Bacteria; kingdom Pseudomonadati; phylum Pseudomonadota; class Alphaproteobacteria; order Micropepsales; family Micropepsaceae; genus Micropepsis; species Micropepsis pineolensis. The sequence goes on along the minus strand of NZ_AP042408.1, from coordinate 392,500 downwards.
AAAGACGGCATTTCTGAATTTAACGCCACCACCGAAACATGTCGCAAAAAAACTGGTACCTGGACCGAAAAACGCATTGGAAAAATCGACAAATAGTATTTCGTCTAAGATAGAAGAATACGTTAATTGTGTAATAACAACGCCACATAGTGGGGCGTTAAGGGCTTTCTCGTTTCCCTTTTTTCGTATTCTTGCTGTAAGGCTACGAATGAAGGCTTCGCGGTCAGGATCAGTCCATCTATCGCCACCCGTATAGCCCGGGTGCTTCGGGCTTAGGTTACCGTTGAGATCGTAAAGCGGCAAATGATAGGGCGTCCACCAATGTGCTGAGCCTCTTGGAAAATTCGTCAACCAGCGGTCTTCGCCATCATGCCAATAATCCCATTCGCTGATCTTGCCGGTTTTGCCGGGGCGGGGATCGTCGATCATAATTGTCTTTGAAAATGCTTCGTCGTAATAGTCCGCATACGTATTAAAATCCGGGTGGGGGCACTGCCCTGCCGGGCGGTTTGGGTCCTTCAGGCTGTCCCAGTCCCAGCCCTGATCCCACCAGCGTAAAACGCGGTCACGCGGCCAGTAATATTTCTCTAAATCCCACTCTGCCATTGCCGCCCCCATTGCCAGCAAAAGCGTAGGCCGCACGGTCATGCGCAGCAAGGAAATTGGGAATGCGTGCACAGGATCGCACTATGGCAGAAGATAAGGCTGGATGGCCGGGTCAGGCCCGGCCAAGGTGACTGGTGTGTGGTGGCCAAATCTGCCTCATCCTTCGACGGGCTCAGGATGAGGAAGGGCTGAGTGGCTGCTCATGCTTCGGGCGGGCTCAGGATGAGGAAACTGCTATGAGAGTGGGGTACTTCTCCTCCCCCGTACTTGCACGGGGGAGGTGTCAGGGCCGGTGTCAACCGGCACTGACGGTGGGGGCGCGCGATGATCCCCCTTCCGTCTGCCGTGCTGGTCGCACGGCATCCACCTTCCCCGCTAAGCGGGGCAGGAGAAGTGAGGCCTGTTTTCAGCACGTTCTCATGCTTCGACTTACCTCCCCCTTCGGGCAAGTTCAGGGTGAGGTTCAGCATGAGGGGGAAATGGTGTCAGAGAATGGACGCGTTCAGTTCGGCATCCATGCAGCCGTCTTTACGAAACGGTTGCTGGCGGGTTGGGCCGCAGCCAAGGGCGGCAAGGTCGGCGTTCAGGCGGGCGAGCGCCGCCGCATCCAGCAGCTTTTCATGCACCGTGGTGCGGATGTCGTAAGCGATGCCACGGGCCAGCAGCAGCTTTAAGCTTTCGCGGGCGGCATTACCGCTGCCGGGCACGCCGGTGATGGCTTCATATTCGGCAAACGGTGCCTTCACATCAAAGCCGACCCAATCGAGATCGGGTAAGATCGCGGCAAAGCGTTCCGGGGCCGGGCCACCGGTATGCAGGCCGATGCGATAGCCCAGCGCTTTTACAGCGCGCACGGCGGCAGCGAGATCTTTTTGCAGCAGTGGTTCCCCACCGGAAAACACCACGGCATCCAGCAGCCCACGGCGTTTGTGCAAAAACGCAAAAACCTCCGCCCACGGTGTTTCGTCCGGGCTGGTGGCGTTGCGCAACGACTGGTTATGGCAATAGCGGCAGGCCCATGAACAGCCCTGACAGAAAATCGTCGCCGCCAGTTCGCCGGGCCAATCGACCGAGGACCAGCGCTCCAGTCCGCCAACGCGCAAAGCGATGCGGTCCGGGCTTTTGTCCGCCGGATACAAATCGGGCGGCATATCCTTGCCGCCCGTCGTCATTTTTACACTATCAGGCAAGGTCAACCTTGGATTCGCAGAAATATTTACGCTCGGCGAATTCACCCTTCTTGCCGCGGTTAAACGACGAGACCGGGCGGTGATAGCCCATCACGCGGGTCCAGATTTCGCAGGGCTGGCGTTCTTCGTCTTTCAGAACGACGGCGTTGGCAAATTCCTGAGGGGAAACCATCTGATTCATCACATTCTCCTATTCGGTGGCGTATTCGGCAGTTTATTCGGCCGCTTTGCAGGGCGACCCGCATTTTTTGGCGGCGATCAATTCCTCGTCGCATTTCGGGCAGAAATGATGTTCACCGGCGATGTAGCCGTGCTTGGGGCAGATCGAGAAGGTCGGTGTCACTGTGATATAGGGCAGGCGGAAATTCTCAAGCGAGCGGCGCACCAGCTTCTTGCACGCCTCGGCCGAGGACACCCGCGCCCCCATATACAGATGCAGCACGGTGCCGCCGGTATATTTGCGCTGCAATTCTTCCTGACGGGTCAGGGCTTCAAACGGATCATCGGTAAAGCCCGCCGGCAGCTGGCTGGAATTGGTGTAGTAAGGCTGATCCTTGGTGCCAGCCTGAATGATGTCGGCATAACGCTTCTGGTCTTCCTTGGCGAAGCGATAGGTGGTGCCTTCGGCCGGGGTCGCTTCCAGATTATAGAGATGCCCGGTTTCTTCCTGATAGGAAACAATCTTGGCACGGACATGATCGAGGAAGCGGATGGCAAAGGCATAGCCCTTGTCGGTGGTGACATCTTCGGCATCGGCGGTGAAGTTGCGGATCATCTCGTTGATGCCGTTAACGCCTAAGGTCGAGAAGTGATTGCGCAGCGTGCCGAGATAGCGCTTGGTATAGGGGAACAGGCCATTATCCATATGGCGCTGAATGACCTTGCGCTTGATCTCCAGACTGGTGCGGCTGATGTCGAGCAGCTCGTCCAGCTTGGCCAGCAGCGCGGCTTCGTCACCCTTATAAAGATAGCCCAGACGCGCACAGTTGATGGTCACAACGCCAACCGAACCGGTTTGCTCGGCACTGCCAAACAGGCCGTTGCCGCGCTTGAGCAGTTCGCGCAGGTCAAGCTGCAACCGGCAGCACATCGAACGCACCATGTTGGGCGTCAGTTCCGAATTGACGAAGTTCTGGAAGTACGGCAGGCCGTATTTCGCGGTCATTTCGAACAGGCGGTTGGCGTTCTCGCTCTCCCACGGGAAATCCGGCGTGATGTTGTAGGTCGGAATCGGGAAGGTGAACACGCGGCCCTTGGCATCGCCGCGGGTCATGACCTCCATATAGGCGCGGTTGATCATGTCCATCTCGACCTGAAGATCACCATAGGTGAAATCCATTTCTTCACCGGCAATGATCGGGGTCTGGTCGCGCAAATCGTCCGGGCAGGTCCAGTCGAAGGTCAGGTTGGTGAACGGCGTCTGCGTGCCCCAGCGTGACGGGACGTTGAGATTATAGACCAGTTCCTGAATCGACTGCAGCACCTCGTCATAGCTCAGCTTGTCGTTACGGACGAAGGCCGCCATATAGGTATCGAACGACGAGAACGCCTGCGCCCCGGCCCATTCGTTTTGCAACGTGCCAAGGAAGTTGACGATCTGGCCGATGGCGCTCGACATATGCTTGGGCGGATCGGCTTCGACCTTGCCCGGCACGCCGTTCAGCCCTTCGGTCAGCAGCGTGCGCAGCGACCAGCCGGCGCAATAGCCCGCCAGCATATCAAGATCGTGGATGTGCAGATCGCCGTCGCGATGGGCGCGGCCAACCTCGGGCGGATAGACATGGCTCAGCCAGTAATTGGCGACCATCTTGCCCGAGACATTGAGAATTAATCCGCCCAGGGAATATCCCTGATTGGCGTTGGCGTTGACGCGCCAGTCGGCCCGGTCGAGATATTCGTTGATCGAACTTTTGACATCGACCAGCGTGTGCTTGTCGGTGCGCAGACGGGCGCGCTGTTCGCGGTAAACGATAAAGGCGCGGGCGGTGGCAAAATGGTTGGCCGAAATCAGCACCTGCTCGACCACGTCCTGCACCTGTTCGATGTGGGGCGGCTCCTGCGGGAAGCGGTGGCTTAGCACCTTGACTGCCTGAATCGCTAAAAGCTCGGCTTCATCGGCTTCAAATTCACCGGCGGCCTTACCGGCCCGCTCAATGGCAAAGCGAATTTTCTCCGCATTAAAGGGCACCTGCTCACCGTTACGTTTGGCGACCTGACGGGGCGGTGTGGCGGAGATTCGCGCGGACATTGCTGTTTCCTTTAGATCAATCATATCCGAGCGGGGGAAGAGTCGCCGAACCGTGCCGCCGAATATTTCGGCAGCCGTTGTTCGGCCATTGGTTCACCCCGCCCAAGGGCAGTCACGTATTGGGGTAAGGCAGGTCTCCTGGCTTAGCGGCACTAACGCGTCCCGTCGGCCTTCCCAGTTAACACCAGTGGCTCGACAAACTCGCCGCTTACAGTTGCGGGGGCAGCATCGGTCTTAACCCGAATTTCCCTTTTAAGCCCAAGATGTCGGTCACCCGAAGCACCCTAACCCCATATAATGATGGTGTAGAGGGGTGGGGGGGTAAGTCAAGACAGCGAGTGGGGGGATTTTTTGTGTGTAAAGCGAATTTCATTCTTGCCAACTGATTCGTCAGCAGAATTTGGCGCCAAAAAAATTTACCAAAAAAAAGATGACGCCAGTCTAACATTGTCACAGCGTCTTTTAAGTTGCTGCGGCGCGGTCTCTCTCGTTTGATCGATGCGTCTTTAATCGAAAGCGTAGGAGATTTGCTTCAAATGCACGCATTTTTTGAGCGACACAGGTCTTAACACAAAGCGTATTTGTTAATGATGCTGCACCTTATGCGTCAGCATTGAACGCTTTAGCGTGTTTGGCGGCCGCTTCCTCGACCCGGAATTTCAGATCGGGATATTTGTGCACCAGCATGGTGAAATCTTCCGCCGACAGCGCTAACAGGCGGGTTTGATCCAGCGCCACAATGGTGGCTTTGTGCTGGGTGTGGTGCAACAGCGAAAGCTCACCAAAAAAATCACCGTGATGCAGCCGCACCGCGCGATGGCTGAACTGCAACTCTACATCGCCCGAGACAATGAAATAGAGCGTGCCGGATATTGATCCGCGTACGGCGATAATCCCGCCGCGCGAAACCGTCTGTGCACGGAGCAGGTTCATGACCTCGCTTAAAAAGGCCGCGTCGAAATCGCGAAACAGCGGCACGCGGGCCAGCATGCCAAAGGTGATGATGAAATCACGCCGGTGGATGGCATCGATAAAGCCGGTGGCGACGATGCCGACGGGCAGCGCCAAAATGCCCATGCCGGTCACCATGGTAAAGCCGGCCACCAGCCGGCCCAGCAAGGTGATCGGCACCTCGTCGCCATAGCCGACCGTGGTCAGCGTGGTGATCGCCCACCACATCGCGGCGGGGATCGAGCCGAATTTATCGGGCTGCACCGCGCCTTCGGCGGCATGCATGGCGGCGGCGGCGAAGATGGTGGCACAGGCCAGCACCAGCAAGGTCCCAAACAGCGCGCGCCGTTCGGTGACGATAACCTCGCCCAGCGTCGACAGCGCCGGGGAATAGCGGGCGATTTTCAGCAGACGCAACAGACGGATCATGCGCAGGAAGCGCAGATCGAGCACTGGCAGCAGCAGCGAGAAATAGACCGGCGCCACCGCCAGAAAGTCGATCACCATCGTCGGTCTGGTGGCGGCGGCAAAGCGGCCGCGCCAGCGCCCCTTTTGCTGCAGGATGGGGTCTTCAACCGAAACCCACAGCCGCAGGATATATTCGATGGTGAAGATCAGAACCGAGGTGGCTTCGAACAGTTTCAGATCGAGCCAATAGGGTTTGTCGATCGACGGCACGCTTTCCAGCGTGAAGCCCACAACATTGAGCAGGATCAGCAGGATCAGGCCGATCTCGACGATCATGCCGATGGGACCACCGACATGACCGCCTTCAAGGATCAGATAAAGTTTGCGGCGTAGCGGCATTTTTGCCATCGCCGCCCCCTTTGTTTGAGTTACAGCGCGCTTAAATACGCCGCGATGGCTTTAAGGGCCTCGTCGGCCTTGCTGCCATCGGGGCCACCGGCCTGGGCCATGTCGGGGCGGCCACCGCCACCCTTGCCGCCCAGTGCGCCCGCGCCGACCCGCACCAGATCGACCGCCGAAACTTTGGCGGTGAGGTCGTCGGTCACCCCGACCACGATCGAGGCTTTGCCGCCATCCACCGCGATAAAGGTCGCCACACCCGAGCCCAGCTTGGCCTTGGCTTCGTCGGCCAGCCCCTTAAGGTCTTTGGCCGCAACCCCTTCCACCACGCGCAGGGTGGTTTTGATGCCGCCAAATTCCTGCACATCGCTGCCGCCGCTTTGGGCGGGGCCAGCCAGCGCCAGGGCTTTCTTGGCTTCGGCCAGTTCTTTTTCCAGCTTGCGCCGTTCGTCATAAAGCTGGCTGACACGCTGGGGCAGCTCGTCCGGGCTGGTCTTCAGCACGGCGGCGGCGTCATGGGCCAGTGCGGTCTCATGCTTGAAATACTGGCGCGCCCCTTCCCGGGTCACCGCTTCGATGCGGCGCACGCCCGAGGCCACGGCCGTTTCCGACAATACGGTGAACAGGCCGATATCGCCCAGACGACCGGCATGGGTGCCGCCGCACAGCTCGACCGAGAAGGGCTTATCCGCCGTCTCGTCCCAGCCCATCGACAGCACGCGAACCTCGTCGCCATATTTTTCACCGAACAATGCCTCGGCCCCCTGCTCGATCGCTTTGTCGGTCGGCATCAGGCGGGTGGTGATTTCACTGTTCTGGCGCACCACGGCGTTGACGCTGTCTTCAACCGCGGTCAGCTCCGCCGCCGATACCGGCTTGGGGTGGCTGAAATCGAAGCGCAGCCGGTCGGGGCCAACCTGCGAGCCCTTTTGGGCGACATGTTCGCCCAGCACGCGCTTTAACGCGGCCTGCAACAGATGGGTGGCCGAATGGTTGGCGCGGATGGCATTGCGCCGTTCCTCGTCCACCTTCAGATCAACGGCATCGCCGACGGCAATCTCGCCTTCGGTGATTTCGATGACGTGAATATGCAGACCGAGCTTCTTTTCGGTGCTGATGACATTTGCTTTGGCGCTTTTGGCGGTCAGCGTGCCGCTGTCGCCGGCCTGACCGCCCATTTCGCCATAGAACGGGGTCTGGTTGGCGATCAGACGCACGGTCTCACCGGCATGAGCCGACGTCACGGTGGCACCGTCTTTAATGAGGGCCTGAACCACGCCTTCGGCTTCGATGGTGTCATAGCCGAGGAACTCGGTCTTGCCGAATTCTTCCACCAGCGGGAACCAGGCGGTTTCGGTGGCCGCATCGCCCGAACCGGCCCACGCTTTACGGGCATCGGCCTTCTGCTTGGCCATGGCGGCGTCAAAGCCTTTGGTGTCAACGGTGACACCGCGGGCTTTCAAAGCGTCCTGGGTCAGATCAAGCGGGAAACCAAACGTGTCATACAGCTTGAAGGCAACCTCGCCCGCCAGGCTGTCGCCGCTGCGCAAAGACGTGGTGGCATCGTCGAGCAGCTTTAAGCCGCGCACCAGCGTCTCGCGGAAGCGGGTTTCTTCCAGTTTCAGGGTCTCGGCGATCAGCGCTTCGGCCCGTTTCAGTTCCGGGTATGCGGTGCCCATGGCGGAAACCAGCGACGGCACCAACTGATGCATCAGCGGCTCTTTCGAGCCGATCAGGTGGGCGTGGCGCATGGCGCGGCGCATGATCCGGCGCAGCACATAGCCGCGGCCTTCGTTGGAGGGCAGCACGCCATCGGCGATCAGGAACGAGGACGAGCGCAAATGGTCGGTGATGACCCGGTGGCTGGCCAGCGTCGGACCAGCGGCTTTGTTGCCCGAACAGGATTCCGAGGCGGCAATCAGGCCCTGAAACAGGTCGGTGTCGTAATTGTTGGTGACGCCCTGCAGAATGGCGGCCATGCGTTCCAGACCCATGCCGGTATCGATCGAGGGCTTGGGCAGGTCGCGCCGGGTATTGGCATCAATCTGCTCGAACTGCATGAACACCAGATTCCAGAATTCCAGGAACCGGTCGCCATCTTCGTCGGGCGATCCCGGCGGGCCACCGGCGACGCTTTCGCCCTGGTCATAGAAAATTTCCGAGCAATAGCCGCAGGGGCCGACTGGACCCATCGCCCACAGATTGCTGGGGTGGCCGATGATGCGCTCGTTAGGCAGGCCGGAAATCTTGCGCCACAAATCGCGGGCCTGCGAATCCTCGGTGTAAACCGTGATCCACAGCCGGTCCTTGTTGAGGCCGATCACCTTGGTGACCAGATCCCAGGCAAAGGTGATGGCTTCTTCCTTGAAATAATCGCCGAACGAGAAATTGCCCAGCATTTCAAAGAAGGTGTGGTGGCGGGCGGTATAGCCGACATTATCAAGGTCGTTATGCTTGCCACCGGCGCGAACGCATTTCTGCACCGTGGTCGCCCGCGAATAGGGGCGTTTCTCGGCACCGGTGAAGACGTTCTTGAACTGCACCATCCCGGCGTTGGTAAACAGCAGCGTCGGGTCGTTGCGCGGTACCAGCGGTGAGGACGGCACAATGGTGGAGCCGCGTTCACGGAAGAATTCTAAATAACCGGATCGGATGTCAGAGAGAGTTTTCATAACGCGTTCTGGACTGCCTTGGGTGATGCGGCCGATCCCGATGCGGAAAAATCCGCCCCGGGCGCCATCCTTGCGAAGGGCTAAACTTATAGCCTGATTAGAACATAATCGGTGCCGATGGAATATGGCCACAGGAATATGGCGGCACGATCGCTGGATAGCCGGTATGCGGCCCCTGCACATATCGCTGAAGCTGGCTGGTGGCGGCGGTGCAAGATGGGGCGCGGTCGATCTGCGGTTCGGCCTAAAGGCTTCGGCCCCGGCATCCGTATTCGGATAACGCTTTGACGGGAAACAGATAAAAGCAAGGCATGCAGGGCCAAGAATCCCGCATGCCTTGCCTCGAGTCGTTCCCTCATGCCAATTCGGGAACATTCTGCCACCACACCATGAGGCCGGTGGCAGAATTGGGTCAAACCGACGCCATGCCGCATGGCCGGGCGGCCAGAATTGGATTTCGCCGCCGCCCGGACCGTCTGGCTCGCCTTGCGGGGCCGCGTAACCGGTTCGGGGCGTGTGCGGCGTCAATGCGCCGCACGAAACGTTCCCCTACCGGGCTTACAATACGGCCCGGCAGGATTTGTCCCCTAAAGCCTAGTCGTCACTCTCAGCCTCGGCATGGGTCAATGCCTGGCTTAACAGACCGGCATTGGCGCGAATGGCGTTTTCAATCGCGTCGGCGCTGTCCGGGTTGGTAAGAAGATATTGTTTGGCCTGCTCCCGGCCCTGACCGATGCGGGTGCCGTCATACGAGAACCAGGAACCGGACTTTTCAACAATACCGGCCTTGACGCCCAGATCGACCAGTTCGCCGACCTTGGAAATGCCCTGACCATACATGATGTCGAATTCGACCTGACGGAAAGGCGGGGCGACCTTGTTTTTGACCACCTTGACCCGGGTCTGATTGCCGATGACCTCGTCATGATCCTTGATGGCGCCGATGCGCCGGATGTCGAGCCGCACCGAAGCGTAGAATTTCAGGGCATTGCCGCCGGTGGTGGTTTCGGGGTTACCGAACATGATGCCGATCTTCATACGGATCTGATTGATGAAGATGACCAGACAGTTCGATTTGGAAATCGAGCCGGTCAGCTTGCGCAAAGCCTGGCTCATCAGGCGGGCCTGCAGACCGGGCAGCTGATCGCCCATTTCGCCTTCAATTTCGGCCTTGGGGGTCAGGGCGGCGACCGAGTCGATCACCACGATGTCGACACCGCCGGAACGCACCAGCGTGTCGGTGATTTCCAGCGCCTGTTCGCCGGTATCGGGCTGCGAGATCAGAAGGTCATCGATATTGACGCCCAGCTTACCGGCATAGATCGGGTCCATGGCGTGTTCGGCGTCGATATAGGCGGCGATGCCACCCTTTTTCTGGATTTCCGCCACAGCATGCAGCGCCAGCGTGGTTTTGCCCGACGATTCCGGGCCATAGATTTCCACCACGCGGCCACGCGGCAGGCCGCCAATGCCCAGCGCGATGTCGAGGCCGAGCGAGCCGGTCGATACCGAATCCGCCGCCGTAACCGGTTCGCGCTGGCCGAGCCGCATCACGCTGCCCTTGCCGAAAGCGCGGTCGATTTGGCTGAGGGCCGCCTCAAGCGCCTTCTTCTTATCGCTGGCGGTTTCCTTGCTGAGGTCTTTCGCTACGATCTTGCTGATGTCTTTAGACACGATTTTCAATGCTGTATCCGCCATATCCCGCTCCACTGTAGCCCATGCCCGGCCTGTTTCAAATGTGAAATCCCGGCCCGTGTGGATTTCTAATGTACATGCTTTGTTCTCTTTGGCAAGCGGGTCTTTAACACCATGAAGTGTATAGGATATTTTGATATTCGTTCTTGGAACGTACTGGTTGCTGCTCACACGGACAGGATGAGCCCGGCGGCAACCCATGCCATGGTGACGAATATCACGAGATCGAGACAGCGCCAGGCCATCGGGCGGGCCAGCAGGGGTGCCAGAAGACGGGCGCCATAGCCCAGCGAGAAGAAGAACAGCGCCGAGGCCAGTGCCGCGCCCAGACCAAAGGCGCCATGATGGCCGGGAAACTGGCTGGCCAGGGTGCCGATCATCACCACGGTATCCAGATACACATGGGGATTAAGCCAGGTGAAGGCGAGCGTGGCGAGGACCGCCGCCCGTCGGGACAGGATTTCAGTGTTTGTCCGATCCAGCGCCGCCGCCGGGCCACATGCGGCCCGAAGGCGGCCCAGCGCGTACCAGATCAGAAAGGCCGCCCCGCCATAGCGCAACAGACGCGCAAGCCATGGCGCGGTATGCATCACGGCGGCCATGCCGCCGACGCCCAACCCGATCAGAAGGCCGTCCGACAGGGTGCAGATCAGACAGATCAGCAGGATGTGGGCGCGCTTAAGGCCCTGACTCAGCACAAAGGCATTCTGCGGTCCGATCGCCACGATCAGACCCAGCTGCACTACAAAGCCATGCCACACTGCGGCGCTCATGCCAGGCACTCCTGCTATCCAGATACCCTGCTATTCAGGTTTGACTAGCGCAGACGATAAGATTAGCAAATTTAACAATGCTAATCAGGATGAAGCATCGCTAATGCTGGATTATCCTTTGATTGAGGCGGTGGCGGCGGTTTTGCGGGCGGGCAGCTTTGAAAAAGCCGCCGTCGCACTGCACCTGACCCCCTCAGCGGTTTCGCAGCGGGTCAAACTGCTGGAAGAACGGCTGGGTACCATGCTGGTGGTGCGCGGGGCCCCCTGCACCGGCACCGAGGCGGGGCGGCGTCTGATGCGCCATGCCGAGGAGGTTGGTCTGCTGGAAAGCGCGCTGCGTCAGGATCTGGCGCTGAGCGCCGAACGCTCGGCGTCTTTACGGCTGGCGGTCAATGCCGACAGTCTGGCCACCTGGTTCGTGGCGGCCATGGCGGCGGTCGAAGGGCGGCTGTTCGATCTGGTGCTCGACGATCAGGATACCAGCGCTGAATGGCTGCGCCGTGGCGAGGTCAGTGCAGCGGTCAGCGCCCACTGCCCGCCGATTGCGGGGTGCCGCAGCCGGGCGCTGGGGGCGTTGCGCTATGTCGCCACCGCCAGCCCGGCCTTTATGGCGCGCTGGTTTGGGGCGGGCGTGACCGCCGATACCCTCGCCCACGCCCCGATGCTGACCTTTAACGCCAAGGACAGCCTGCAAAGCCGGTGGCTCGCCACGATACTGGGCGAGGCCGGGGGAAGAATTACACCGCCGACCCATTGGCTGCCCGCGTCGCAGGCCTTTATTGATGCCGCAGTGGCGGGGCTGGGCTGGGGCATGAACCCGCTGATGCTGGTGCAGGACCATCTGGCGGCGGGGCGTCTGATTGAACTGATCCCGGCGGCCCCACTCGATGTGCCGCTGTACTGGCGCTGGAGCCGGGCGGTCGAACCGGTACTGGCCGATGTAACCGCGGCGGTGCTGCGCACGGCGCATCAGCATCTGCTGCCGGTGGATGCCCGTTGACCGGCCACAAAAAAGCGGTGGTAAGCCACCGCTTTTTTTACACAGCCGGGTCCTTGTGCTTACGCCGCGTTGGCCATGGCGCGGCTGGAAGCGGTCTTGAAGCGGGCCACAACCTCGGACAATTCGCGCGAGTAGCCCTCAAGGGCTTCGCTTGATGCATTGCTCTGTTCGGCCATGGCGGCGTTCTGCTGGGTAACCTGATCCATCTGCGCCACGGCGGTGTCGATTTCATGCATGGCGGTGGATTGTTCGCGCTGCCCGGCGGCAAGTTCGCCCATCAGCTTGCCGATGGCACCAATGTCATCGACAATCTTGTTGAGCGCCGCACCGCTTTCGCCGACCAGCTTGACCCCGAGATCCACCTGAGACTCGCTGGTCTGGATCAGGGCCTTGATCTGCTTGGCCGCTTCGGCCGAGCGTCCGGCCAGTGCCCGCACCTCCTGTGCCACCACGGCAAAGCCGCGTCCGGCTTCACCGGCGCGTGCCGCCTCAACACCGGCGTTCAGCGCCAGCAGGTTGGTCTGGAAGGCAATCTCGTCGATAACACTGATAATCTGGGTAATCTCGCTCGACGATTTGGCAATCTTGTGCATGGCGTCTACGGCATTTTGCACAATCTGATTGCTGCGGTCGGCATCTTTACGCGCTTTCTCGGCGTTCTCGTTGGCTTGCCGGGTACCAGCCTCTGATTTTTTGACGGTCTGCGTCACCATGGTGACGGCAGCAGAGGTTTCTTCCAGTGCGGCGGCCTGTTGCTCGGTGCGCTTGGCCATGTCGTGCGAGGCCCGGCTGATTTCACTGCAATTGGACGAAACATCGCGCGCCCGCCCGGCAATGTCGGACATCGCCACTTCCAGCTGATCCAGCGCATTGTTGAAGTTGCGCTGCAGGCTGAGATATTCCTCGGGCAGCACACCGGTAATGCGATAGGTCAGATCGCGTTCGGCCAGTGCGTTAAGGCCCTGACCGAAAGAATTGACGACCTGCTCAATCGCCTGACGGCGGGTTTCGGCTTCGGCCTTTTTCTGGGCGATTTCGGCAGCCGCGCGGTCGGCTTCACGCTGGCGGGCGGCTTCTTCGCGGTCGCGGCGGTTCTGTTCCGAGATTCCGATGGCGGTGTTGAAATTGTCTTTCAGCGCCCGATAGGCGGCAGGAACCTCGGCAGTCAGGCGGAAGGATAAGTTTTCTTCGGCCAGCGCTTTCAGTCCGTCACCAAAGGTGCTGACGACCAGCTCCTCGCTGCGGCGCTGGGCCTCCAGCTCGGCTTCGCGCTGGGCCGCTTCGGCGGCCAGCCGGTCAGCCCGGCGCTGTTTGGTGGCTTCCTCACGCTCGATAATATCCTGCTTCATTTTCGCCAGGGTCTGGGCGATGCGGCCGGTTTCGTTGGTATCTTCCAGATAGGGAATATCAATCGCCTTATCGCCCTGATTAAGCCGGGTCATCGCGGTGTCGAGTTCTTTAAAGCGGCGCGACAAACCAAGCGTGATCAGTGTGATCAGCAAAAGCGAGGGAATGATAAAGGCCAGATTGATCAGCAGCGTATTACGCATGCTGATTTTTGCATCGGCAATATGCTGTTGCACCAGCATATCAAACTGCGCGCCGGTCACCACGCTTAAATCTGTCATGGCTTTTTCATACGCTTTGCGAAGCGTATCGATGTCAGCGTCGCTACCTTTCAGCTCCTGCTCGACACCGGCTTCAATGGCGTCAGTTTGCGCAAACAATGCGGCAAGTTTTGGTTTGATCACGGCGGTGGTGCCGCCGTCGGCATCATATTTGAGGGCGTTAGTATAATTGGTCTTTACACGAACTTTTCGCACGGCGTAGCTGTCGAGCGCGGCCTGCAGGCTGGCATCGCGTTTGTCCGAAGCTGGCTGGTCCATCAGCTTAAACAGCTTATCGACCGATGACAGCCAGCTCGGCAGATCCTTGGTGTAGACCTGGCCGATATAGCCGCTTTGAGAATCGGGATCGAGACCGATATTCGAAGCATCAGAAACAGTCGTCAGCAGGGGCACAATTGCCTTGTTGCGATCGGGTTTCTTCGGCGCCTTGATCAGCTTGTCATACAGGCTGGCGCTTTCGAATTCCTTGTCCCAGGCGGCATGATCTTTCAGCCCGTCTTCCTTGCCGGTGCGGACAAAATCCCAAACCGCGCGAGCATAGTCGACCCCGCGTATTTCCTTGTTGAAAAAATCGACTTTTTCATAACTGCGGCTGACTTTTTCGTAGGTGCTGAGACCTGCAAAAACAGTGAAGATCCCGCCAACCAAAGCCAGGCGTAAGGCGATCGAAAGTTTTTGGTTGATGAAACCAAGCATGGAATTTCCTCACACGCAGAAGGACGCGGTCTATTCCATAAGCGCGAGCCTGTTATATCTTAGTAAATTTGTGCCCTATTTTTTGCCATGATGAGTTTTCCGCTACCGCAACAGGTGGATCTCTAGCGGTTATATTAACCAATATGATACGCGGGTTTGCGGCGGTGGTGGTGTGCGTTGATCCGTATTGAAACAGAAAAAGCGGCGGGGGTGCCGCCGCTTTGTTCATTATACGGAATGTATCGTGTCAGGCCGCGCTGGACATATTACGATTGGCCTGGGTTTTGAAGTTCGCCACCACTTCGGCCAGTTCCCGGGCATAGCCGGCCAGCGCGTCGCCAGCGGCATTGCTTTCTTCGGCCATGGCAGCGTTTTTCTGGGTCGACTGATCCATCTGACTGACGGCGGTGTCGATTTCGTTCATGGCGGTGGCCTGTTCGCGCTGCGAGGCGGCGATCTCGTCCATCAGCTGACTGATGACGCCAATGTCGTTGACGATTTTGTTAAGTGCATCGCCGCTTTCGCCCACCAGCTTGACGCCAAGGTCGACCTGGGTCTCGCTGGTCTGGATCAGGGCCTTGATCTGGCGGGCGGCTTCGGCCGAGCGCTGGGCCAGCGCCCTGACTTCCGAGGCGACCACGGCAAAGCCCCGTCCGGCTTCACCGGCGCGTGCCGCCTCGACCCCGGCGTTCAGTGCCAGCAGGTTGGTCTGGAAGGCAATCTCGTCAATGACGCTGATGATCTGCGTGATCTCGTTCGACGATTTGGCAATCTTCTGCATCGCCTCGACGGCGTTTTGCACCACCAGATTACCCCGGTCGGCATCTTTACGGGCCATGTCGGCATTGCTGTTGGCACGTTTGGCATTCTCGGCCGATTTGCCCACCGTGGCGGTGACCTGATTGACCGCGGCGGCGGTTTCTTCCAGCGCGGCGGCCTGCTGCTCGGTACGTTTGGCCATTTCGTGTGAGGCCAGACTGATCTCGCCGCAATTGGCCGAAACATCCTTTGCCCGTCCGGCAATGTCGGACATCGCTTCTTCCAGCTGGTCAAGGGCGTGGTTGAAGTCGCGTTGCAGGCCGAGATATTCCTCGGGCAGGGTGCCGGAAATACGATAGGTCAGATCGCGGTCGGCCAGCGCCGTCAGGGCCTCGCCAAAAGACCCCACCACCAGTGCAATCGATTGTTGGCGGGTTGCGGCTTCGGCTTCCTTCTGGGCTTTTTCCGCGGCCAGCCGGTCGGCTTCGCGCTGGCGGGCGGCCTGTTCGCGCTCGCGGCGGTTCTGTTCGGAAATTCCGATGGCGGTGTTGAAATTGTCTTTCAGCGTCTGATACGCGGCCGGGACATCGGCGGTCAGACGGAAGGACAGGTTTTCTTCGGCCAGTGCTTTAAGCCCCTCGCCAAAGGTGTTCACCACCAGGGTTTCGCCACGGTGCTGGGCTTGCAGCTCGGCTTCGCGCTGGGCGGCTTCGGCGGCCAGCCGGTCGGCTTTGCGTTGTTTGGAGGCCGCCTCGCGGTCGATATTGTCCTGTTTCATCCGGGCCAGTGTCTGGGCGATGCGGCCGGTTTCGTTGGTATCTTCGAGATAGGGAATCTCGACGGTTTTATCGCCCTGGTTCAGGCGGGTCATCGCCTCGTCCAGCTCTTTAAAGCGGCGCGACAGGCCCAGCGTGATCAGCGTGATCAGCAACAGCGACGGGATGATAAAGCCGAGATTGGCTTCAAGCGCGGTGCGTACCTCTGCCCGGGCATCGGCCGTGTGCTGATCGACCAGTTGGGCGAATTGCGCACCGGTGGTTTGGCTTAACGCGAACAGGGCCGTTTCGAACTGCTGGCGCAGCGCGGCGGTATCGACCGGCTGGCCGGCAATATCCTTGGCAACACCGGCTTCGATGGCGTCGGTAGATTGCAGCAAGCCATCCAGCTTCGGCTTGATAATCGCGGTGCTTTGCCCGCTGGCATCCCCCTTGGCTGCATTGGCATAGCTTGCCACCACACGGGCCTTGCGCACCGCATAGCTGTCCAGCGAGGCCTGCAGATAGGCATTGCGCTCGGTCGAGGCGGGCTGATCCATCAGCTTGAACAGCTTGTACATCACCGAAAGCAGGCTTGGCAGGTCCTTGGTATAAACCTGACCCAGATTGGCGCTGTCGCCATCGGGGTCGAGGCCGACATTGGCGGCATCCGAAATTGCCGACAGCAGCGGCACGGCCGCTTTGGCCCGCTTGTCTGCCCCTTTGGCCGCGGCAAAATCCTGATAGAGCTGGCCGGTGGCAAATTCCTGATCCAGCGCGGCGCGGTTTTGCAGTGTGCTGCCCTGACCGCCGCGTAAGATATCCCAGACCCCGATGGTGTAATCGACGCCGCGGCGTTCTTTTTGTGAGAAATCGACCAGCTTGTTATCGCTGTCGACCTTCATAACTGTCGATACACCGGCAAAGATGGTGAAAAGACCGCCGACCAGGGCGAGGCGAAGGCCGATGGAAAGGTTTTTGTTGATGAAACCAAACACGCCGTGTCCCCTTAACGCAAAATCACGTGACGCAAACCCCTACAAATACACTCGTTATAACTAAGTAAATTTATGTAGCCATTTCGCATCGAAAACCGCCAATACTGTCCCACAGTCTTGCAAGCCCTTGTTATTTAATGTCTAATTTACCAAGGGTTATGCACACGCGTTTTGCGAATATTTGGAATAAATCTATTTTAACCACGCAATACTATCGCTATGCGTGTAATCGCCTGTGTCGTGCCTTACCCTTGCGGTATAATTTTTGACGCAGCATCGCGGCGCATTTCGCGTTAAGATCACGCTGGCAAAGGGTTGGTATTTGAAGGAAGCGCATTCCATGGCAGCACAATCGGAAACCGGTGTCATTAGGTTGCACCCCTCGGACAATGTCGCGGTGGCGGCCCGCCCGCTGGCGGCGGGAACCGATCTGGGCGGCGGGCTGATTTCGGCCGCCATTCCGTTTGGCCACAAGGTGGCGCTTGGTGCCATCGGCGCGGGCGAACCGGTGCGCAAATATGGTCAGGTGATTGGCGTGGCCACGGTGGATATTGCCGCCGGGGCCCATGTCCATGTGCAGAATCTGGCGGTATCGGATGAACGGCTGCGGGCCGGAACCATCGTGCCTTATCAGGCCGACGAGCCCCCGCGTTTCTTTGAAGGCTATCTGCGGGCCGATGGCCGGGTCGGCACCCGCAATTACGTCGCCATCCTGACCAATGTGAATTGTTCGGCCACGGTGGCACGCCAGATCGCGGCCCGTGCCAATGCCGAGCTGCTGCCGCGCTTTGCCGGTATCGATGGTTTTGTGCCGATCGTTCATCAAAGCGGTTGCGGCATGCAGTCGGGCGGGCCGTGGTACGATCTTCTGGTGCGCACCTTGTGGGGCACGGCCAACAATCCGAACTTTGCCGCCGTGCTGCTGGTGGGGCTGGGCTGCGAGATTCCGCAGATTGCCCGGCTGGTCAAAGATTTCGATATCAAGACCGGAACCCGCTTTCAGGCCTATACCATTCAGGATGTCGGCGGCACCCGTAAGGCGGTCGAAGAAGGGCTGAAGCGGCTGGAACTGATGTGTCCCGAAGCGGCGGCGGCCACACGCACGTCACAACCGGCCTCGGCTTTAAGCGTCGGTTTGCAGTGCGGCGCGTCGGATGCCTGGTCGGGCATCACCGCCAACCCGGCGCTGGGTAATGCCAGTGACCGGCTGGCGGCGCTGGGCGGCACGGTGATCCTGTCCGAAACGCCGGAAATTTATGGTGCCGAGCATCTGCTGACCGGGCGCGCCATCCGCCCCGACATCGCCGATACCCTGAACGCCCGCATAAAATGGTGGGAGGAATATACCGCCCAGAACAAGATGGAGATGAACAATAACCCCTCGCCGGGCAACAAGGCGGGTGGCATCACCACCATTTTGGAAAAGTCGCTGGGCGCGGTGGCCAAGGCGGGCACCAGTCCGCTGAACCAGGTGGTGCAATATGCCGAACCGATCACCGCCCACGGGCTGGTTTTCATGGACAGCCCCGGCTTTGACCCCTGTTCTGCCACCGGTCAGGTCGCGTCGGGGGCCAATCTGATTGTCTTTACCACCGGGCGCGGTTCGGCCTTTGGCTATAAGCCGACGCCGTCGATCAAGCTCGCCTCCAATACGCCGATGTATGACAAGCTGATCGAGGATATGGATTACAATTGCGGCCCGATTGCCGATGGCACCACGACGATTGCCGAGGCCGGGGCGGGCATTTTGGATCTGATGCTGAAGGTGGCGTCCGGCCAGAAGACCAAAAGCGAGGAACTGGGGTACGGCGATGCCGAATTCGTTCCCTGGCACATTGGCGCGGTGATGTAGTTCCGGATGGTCGGGCTATTTGTTGTCTTTCCACACCTTGCGGCAGGACAGCGCCACCAGCCCGGCGAACCAGATCAGAAAGGCGAGGACCTCCAGCCCGATGCGGTGGCGCATTTCCAGCGCCGGGTCCGACGCCCAGGCCAGAAAGTTGGTCACATCGCGGGCTTCCTGCGCCGTCGTCGCTTTGGTGCCGTCGCCAAAGGTTACGGTATCGTCGGCCAGCGGTGGCACCATGGCGATGGCCCGTCCGGCGAAATAGGGATTGTAGCTCATACCCTGCGCCATCTGGAAACCATGCGGGGCATCGCGATAACCGGTCAGCAGGGCATAGATGTAATCCGCCCCGCCAGCGCGGGCTTTGACGATCAGCGACAGATCCTGCGGCAGCATCCCGTTGTTGGCGGCGCGTGCCGCCTGATCGTTGGCAAAGGGCGACGGAATGGCATCGGTCACCTTGGCGGTGCGGGTCAGCGGCGCACCGGCATCGTCGGTGGTTTCGCCCTTGTCATTCGGCCCGGCGGGCAGCTGGAACGAAGCCATGATGTTGTGTAACGCCGCTGCATCAAAGCCGGGGCCGCTTGCGGCGGCAAGGTCGCCGAAGCGCACGAAGTTCATGCCATGGCAGGCGGCGCAAACCTCGCGATAGACCTGAAAACCGCGTTGCAGACTGGCCCGGTCATAGCGGCCGAAGGGCCCGTCGAACGACCATTTTTGCGGCGGTGGTTTCAGCGCCGTGGTATCGGCCCCGGCCGATGCAAAAGGCAGCACCAGACCAAGGGCCAGCACGCCCGCTTTGAGCAGTAAATAGCGGCTCATGGCGTGGTCTCCAGCACAGGTCTGGCGATCGATACCGGCACCGGCAAGGTCTTTTCGATCTTGCTCAAAACCGGCATCACCACCCAGAAAAAGGCGAAATAATACAGCGTGGCCAGCCGCCCGAGCCAGATCAGCGGCAGCGGCA
This sequence comes from Micropepsis pineolensis, assembly GCF_055392125.1. NCBI lineage: Bacteria > Pseudomonadati > Pseudomonadota > Alphaproteobacteria > Micropepsales > Micropepsaceae > Micropepsis > Micropepsis pineolensis. The sequence goes on along the minus strand of NZ_AP042408.1, from coordinate 372,909 downwards.
GTGCGCCCAGCTGCAACACGCCGTCAGCCGGTTCCGAACCGACATAACCCAGAATGATTCCGCTGGCGACCAAGCCCCAGAAGAACAGCTTCATCAGCGGGCGGAAACGGCAGGACCGCACCTTGCCGTAATCAAGCCAGGGGGCGAACAGCGGGCTGACAAAGGCGCCGAACAGCACGATCACGCCCATCAGCTTGAACGGAATGGCGCGCAGCATGGCGTAATAGGGGCGTAGGTACCATTCCGGTGTCAGCTCGGCCGGGGTGACCAGCGGATTGGCCGGTATGGCATTATCCGGGCTGGCAAAGGCGTCCGGGGCATAGAAGGCAAACACAGCATAGACGATCAGGAACAGAACAACCGCCACCGCGTCCCGCAAGGTGAAGAAGGGATGAAAGGGCAGCGTGTCGCCCGGCCCCTTGGTGTCGATACCGACGGGGTTGTTGTTGCCCACCATATGCAGCGCCCAGATGTGCAGCGCCACCAGCGCCAGAATGATAAAAGGCAGCACGAAATGCAGGGTGTAGAAACGGGTCAGTGTCGGCGCGCCGACGGCATAGCCACCCCACAGCCAGTGAGTAATCGCCTCGCCCACCAGCGGCAGTGAACCGAAGACCGATGTGATGACGGTGGCCGCCCAGTAAGACATCTGGCCCCACGGCAGCACATAGCCGAGGAAGGCGGTGGCGACCATTACGATATAAATCAGTACACCGATGATCCAGACGATTTCGCGCGGCGCCTTGTGCGAGCCGTAATAAATTCCGCGCAACAGATGGACATAAAGCGCAAAGAAAATCGCTGTCGCCCCGGTGGCGTGCATCGATCGCAGCAGCCAGCCGTAATTGACATCGCGCGTGATGGCCTCGACCGAGGCAAAGGCTTTGGTGGCATCGGGGATGTAGTGCATCGCCAGCACAAGGCCGGTGACGATCTGTAAGACAACAAAGACCGATAAAATAGCGCCGAAAGTGTACCAGATATTGAGGTTGCGTGGCGTTGGAAACGCGATGAACTGGTCATGCACCACCCGCGGCAGCGGCAGGCGGCTGTCAAAGAAACGGCCGAGCGCGGTTTTCGGCTGATAGGACGGTCCTTCAGACATGTCAGCCCACCTTGATCTTGTTGTCCGTGAGGAAGTGATAGGGCGGTACGAACAGATTTTCCACTGCCGGTCCGGTCCGCACGCGCCCGGCGGTGTCGAACTGGGAACCATGGCAATGGCAGAGCCAGCCGCCAAACTTCCCCTGTGGGCTTTGTGGCAGGCTGGGCACCGGGGTACAGCCCAGATGCGGGCAGACGCCGGTTACCACCAGCCATTCGGGATGAAGGACGCGGTTGGCATCGGTCGCCGGGGCATCTTCGGCCAGATTGGCATTACGCGCCTTGGGGTCGATCAGCGCATCAAGCGGCACGGCGCGGGCTTCGGCGATTTCTTTTGGCGTGCGGTGGCGGATGGCCAGCGGATGGCCGCGCCAGGAATAAACCGCCTGCATACCCGGCGCGATGGCGGAAAGGTCAATTTCTTCCGATGCCTCGGCCAGCACCGCGCTGGACGGATTCATCTGATCGAGAAAGGGCCATACCGCGACACCCGCCCCCACCACGCCCGAGGCGGCGGTGGCAATGTACAAAAAGTCGCGTCTGCTGGAGGTCGGTTTATCCGTCACGAAGGTGCCTTGCTGCATCTGACCGCTGCACCATACTGAATGGCACGGTCGGTTTCCCGAAAAAAATCGCGCAGGCCGCACAGATGTGATGGGGATACCCACGCCTGCGCGCCGAAATGGCACGGTAAGGGGGATTTTTCAAGCCGGGCGCAGTAATGGGGCGCTTTGGGTGCGAAAGGCGGCTTCGCCCAGATGGGCGGCGGCATGGCGCACAATGTGACCACAGGCTTCGGCATCGTAGCCAGCGCGATGGTGGCGACCCAGCTCGATATCGAGCGCGCCGCAAACATCGGGCAGCTTGGTGGGATAGATGTTCCACACCGCGCGCGCCAGTTTGACGGTGCACAAAAAGGGCTGTGACGGCGGGCGCCGGTCATAGCGGGCTGCGGTGGTGCGCAGCACGCGGGCGTCAAAGGCGGCATTATGGGCGGCCAGAAACTCGGCCCCGGCGATGAAATCCTCAATCTCCGGCAGCAAAGCGCCAAAGTCGGGCGCATCCTTGACCATGTTCCAGTCGATGCCGTGCAGATAGGTGAAGCGGAACTCCGGCGTTGGCGGGCGGATATACCAGGATTGTTGCGCCACCAGTGCGCCATCCTCAAACCGCGCCAGACCAATTTCGCAGGCACTGTCGGCGGCGGTATTGGCGGTTTCAAAATCAAGCGCAACAAAACACAGCATGGCGTACCCGGATAATGGCGGCAGGGCGTTCTTTAAGCCAACTTTCCCGTCAGTGCCAATATTGGGGCCAATATCAGGGAATTTGCACGATACCCTGCTGTTGTAACGGGGCCGGAATATCGCCCGCGCCCGCCGCCGACCAATAGTCGATGAGCCGGGTTTGCTTCAGGCAACGCGTCGCCATCGACCGGCTGACGATGTAGGCACGGATCTTCTCCACCGGGGTTTGTGGCAGGCGTTTGGCCAGTGTGGCGCTATTCGTCAGGCTGTCGGGGTGCAGCCACTCGGGGCAGCTAAGCCAGCGCCGGGAAAAATCATCCTGTTCCTTGTCGATGGCCCAGACTTCCGGCTCGCTCGGCGACAGGGCAACGGCCTTACCGGGATGCTGGCGCTCATAGGCGGTTTGCAGGGCTTTCATCTTGTCGATCAATCGTTCGGCGTCGAAAGCGCCGTGCACGATGAGAAAGGACTGCGGCAGCACCGTCAGCCGTGCCGCCGTCGGCACGATATAGGTGGCGCACGTGCCGGTGCAGCGCTGATCGACGATCAGATGGCCAATCCGCCCGGCATAGCGGTCGGCCAGCTTCAGCGTGGTGGCGGCATCGCCACCCGGTGAGGTGATGCGCAGCTCGGCAATGGTCTGCTCATGCGCGCCGTCCAGACAGGCGGCCAGCGCTTCGGTGGTGCCGTGGAAAATGACTTTACCGGGGGCGGGATAGGCGCAAAAGGGTTGGCCCGGCGGCGGTTCGGGAAGCTGTTCAGCCTGTATGGCTGTGGACCCCAGCAAGAGTATCAGCGCAATAGCGACACGGTGCATGGTTGTCATGATTGCACTTCCTTATATCTGTCCTCAGGGCAGCAAGACCCCGTGATTTGCACGTAATTTCTTCTCGGTTCTTTGGCTTCGTGGCGGAATCCAGTATGCCAGAATTCTCGTATGCTTCAGGCACCGTTGGGCCATGGTGGACGAAACAAAGAACACACTGATGGTATCGTGGCTGACAGGAAAGCCAAGATTTAGTTGTGAGGGGGGCAGCACGTTCGGGTGCAGCCATTCAGGGCACGACAGCCGCCGTTTTTCGAAGGCTTTCTGATCGGCTTCAATCGCCCGTGCTTCATCTGCTGTCGGGCTAAAATGGTAAGTATTCTTGGGATGCTCTTTGTGGAGCTGTACCGCAAGCTTTTTCTGGTCATCAATAATTGTCTGTGCCGAATATGAGCCATGTAAAACGACATAGGCATTGTCCGGTACGGTGATCGTGTCGGCGATGGGCAGAATATAATTGGCGCAGGACGAGGCGCACCAGCCTTGCACCACCACATGCCCGATCCGCCCTTCATACCGCCGGGCTAAAGCCAGTGTTTGGGCGGCATCACCACCATCAGACGTAATGTTCAGGGTGTGGATGATGCGACCCGGAGCGCCGTCGAGACACGCAGCCAAACCTGCCGATGTCTGCCCGTTATATGTGACACTACCTCCAGATGAGTAATGACAAATGGATGATGGTGGCAAATCTGCAGAGGCCGCTACAGGGGATGCATCTCCTGTTGAACCCACTGTAACCGATGCAAAAAGCAGACTGACTGCAAACACGGCAATTCGGATCATTTTTCTTTCTGCAAGGCTGCTGTTGCCACGTCAAAAATTCAACAACCCTGTGTGTTCGCCGTCAAGCACATCAGACGATGTTACTTTGCCAGCGTGTTTTCGTACTGCTGGCGGGCAAGGGCAAAAATCCGCTCAAACACCAGCGCGGTTCCGGCCGCAAATATCGCAATGGCATCCCCGGCAGTGGTTTGAAATGTGATATCTACGGCGTGTTTGTTCCCGACCGGGTGCCAGCTTTCCAGCGCATGGATTGGCAACTGCAAGGCAATCCGCAGGACAGTATATGCCGCAAGAGATGCTGCAATCAGCCGGATCAGCCGAATGGCGTGGACGGAGAAAAAATTACCGGCGCTGAACCGTAGAAACAGACGGGCCAGTGCAACAAAGGTGCTGGTCAGTGCCAGTGCCGGAAACAGCGAAAGTGCCAGTGCACCAAGGCGCTGCAGCAGCGGGATGCGGGCCAGCGCCCCGTCACAATCGGCGTATGTCAGGCAGATGTTGATCGATGTGTTGGGGATGTTCAGCGTCGGCATCAGATAATGCGTCACCACATCCGCCGGGGCTGACAGCGCGGCGATAACCGCGATCAGTGCCATGATGCAGCATAGCCGCGCAAAGGCATCTTGCTGCCGTGTGACCCCGATGCCCGATTGGGTTTCCGCGGCCAGATCGTCGAAACCGTCGTTCATGATGCCCCCTCATTTTTAACAGCGTAAGCGTTCTTATGCCGGGGGGCCGGTAATGCAATGCGGTACTTTTGACCGCATGCGCCATACAAAAACGGCGCCGCGTGAAGATCACCTTCGGCGCCGTTTTCGTAAAATGCGTAAGCCGGATCTTATTCCGGGGCGACGGTGAGCTGGATACCGTCCAGTTCTTCCGAGCAGGTCATCTGGCACGACAGCCGCGAATTGGGCTGCACGCCGAGGGCCATATCCAGCATGTTGACTTCGTCTTCTGTCGGTTCGGGCAGTTTTTCAAACCAGCCATCTTCGACATAGACATGGCAGGTTGCGCAGGCGCAGGCCCCGCCGCATTCAGCGGCAATATCCAGGCCGCCATCGCGCAGGATTTCCATGATCGTCCAGCCGTCACGGCCTTCCAGCTCGTGCGCGTTACCTTCGCGATCCTTGGCGTAAATCTTCATTCTTCCTCTCCACCAAAATCTGGTCTGCCATGCTGGCAGGGTGTGGCGTCGGGCATTAACGCCCGGCTGTCAGCCTTGGCCCAGCTTCTTATGCAAATTCGATGACGATGTCGTGTACTGAAAGCGCAGCTTGTCGTCCGGCTTGCAGATATGGAACGCCGCCTGTGCCATCAGGGCCGCTTCATGGAAGCCCGACAGGATCAGCTTCAGCTTGCCGGGATAGGTGCAGATGTCGCCGATGGCGAAAATGCCCGGGGTGCCGCTTTCGAATTTGGCGGTATCGACCGGGATCAGATTGTCGGTCAGCGACAGGCCGAAATCGGCCAGCGGGCCCAGCTTCATGGTCAGACCGAAGAACGGAATGAAGGCATCGGCCTCCATCTGCCAGGTTTTCTGATCGGTTCCGGCCAGCGTTGCGGTTTTGATCTGGCCACCTTCGCCTTCCAGCGCCTTGACCGAGGCCACGTGGAAATCGATTTTACCTTCGGCGACCAGCGCGCGCATCTTATCGACGCTGTGCTGGGCGGCGCGGAACCCATCGCGGTGATGGACCAGGGTCAGCTTTTCGGCAATCGGGGCCAGATTGATCGCCCAGTCGAGGGCGGAATCGCCGCCGCCGGCGATCAGGATCTTTTTGGCGCGGAAATCGTCCATCTTGCGCACGGCATAGAAGACCGATTTGCCTTCGAAATTCTCGATACCGGGCACCGGCGGGCGCTTGGGCATGAAGCTGCCACCACCGGCGGCCACCACCACCACGGGGGCGATGATTTCGGTGCCGGCATCGGTGGCGAGCTTCCAGCGACCATCATCCCGTTTGGTCAGCGCGGTGGCCATTTCGCCGAAATGGAAAACCGGCGCAAACGGCTTGATCTGGGCCAGAAGATTGTCGGTCAGTTCCTGCCCTTTGACCGAGGGCAGGCCGGGAATGTCATAGATCGGTTTTTCAGGATACAGCTCGGTACACTGGCCACCGGCGCGGTCGAGAATATCGACCAGATGCGCGTTCAGGCCCAGAAGCCCCAGTTCGAAGACGGCAAACAGGCCGGACGGCCCGGCCCCGATAATGACAACGTCGGTTTCAAAGCTACTCACGGTAATGATTGACCTCTTGCTATGCGTCCGAAACGGCCACTCGTTTAACGATTGTCTGCGACAAGATGGCAGACATGGCCATGATCGCACGGCATTTGCAAGTCCATTCGCCTACCTTGGGGCAAGGAAATAAAAATCGTGACGCGCTATGGTGTCAGATGGGTGGCAGCCAGCCGTTGGTAAAGGGCGACAGCCCGAACAGTTGTGCGTGAAAATATAACAATATCAATAATATGGCTAATGAGGCGGCAAACCGTGTGTCGAAAATTTCCCTAAAAGAAAAGCGGTTTTTGCCCGTCACGATGGCGGCGAACGGCAGGTTGGAACTGGTGGCGGTAAGGCTTTGCCAGCGCTCATGCCCCAACCGCTGGCGGGCGCGGGCATCGATGGAACGGGTGCCCGCCAAAGGCAGGATCAGGAAGGTGGCAAACAGGATGGTCGAGGCCAGATCGCCTGCCCCGATCAGGTGGAATGCGGCCCAGACCGCTGCGCCCCACAAAAAGGGATGGCGGGTGATTCGCTGCACGCCGTAAAGGCTGGCGCCCTCCTGCCCGGCGGATGTCGGGTTGGCCATCAGAAAGCCCGGAAAGCCAAGCAGAAACGCGATCCCCACCACCGGCAGGGCAAGATTCCGCCAGGTCTGACTGGGGTCGAATAAAAGCAGGTTTTCCGCGCTGCCATAGACCGCGCCATAGGCCCGGCAGATCCAGATCATCAGCGCCAGTGCGGCAAGCGCAAACAGCCCGCGATAGGGGTTAAAGCCGATGCGGGTAACGATTATTCCGCGCAACGCCGTTCCGGCAATGCCCAGATGCAGCAGCAGAAAAAGCCCACAGGCCAGCATCAGTTGCGTCATTTTCATCCGTCCCCGGCGTAATGTTGGGCCTGAGCCACCCGATTGCTGCATCGCGTTGTGGCAAATCGCAAGCGCTAGCCATAATTGACAGGTATAATGACAATATTCTGTGGTTGAAACCGGTTTTGGACTGGTAAATCAGTCTTTTTCGGATAGTGTTTTTATCCAGAGAAGCCTAACGCGAAGGTCGCCTATGACCGCCCCGGTTTCCGTGAACGACGCCAATAACGAACCGATCCGTCTGCCTACGGCGGATCTGTCCGGCCCTGTGCCTGACCGCGATGGCGGCCCCTATGGCGACGATGGGCCTGCCAAACCGCATGCCAAAATTGCGGCCCTGCTGGCGGCTGTGGTGCTGTCCAGCCTGTGGGCCAGCGGTGTTGGCGCCTATCTGATGGGCTATTTCGGTGCGCGCGGTCCGGCGGGGCTGGATGCCCAGCAATGGGCGATCTTCGCCATTGTCACCATTGTGCCGCCCCTGCTGTTCATGGCGGTGGCCTGGGTGCTGATCCGTGGTCAGGCCATGGGCGAGGCGGCCGAAGCCTTCGCCGTTGCCACCGAACAATTGTTTGCCGCGGATGAAACCGCCTCGCGGACCGCCACCCGTATCGGCAAGGCGGTGCGGCGCGAGCTGGATGCGCTGAACAGCGGGCTGGATACCGCCTTCAGTCGTATGCAGGCGATGCAGGATCAGCTTGAAAATCAGATCAGTGCCATTGATGCGGCGGGCTTACGGCTGGATGCCCATGGCGAAAGTCTGGCCGGGCGGCTGGCTGGCGAACGCGACCGCATTGATGCCGGGATGAACGCGCTGTCCGATGCGTCGGCCCGGGTCAGCGAAAAGCTGGCTGGCCGGGTGGGCGAGCTTAAAGGCACCATTGATGCGGCGGAAAAGACTCTGAAGTCGGCGGGCGAAGCGCTGGAAGTTCAGTCGGCCAAATTCAGCAAGGCGGCGGGCACGGCGGCCGAAGCGCCCCATGCCGTGGCGGTCGAACTCGACAAACAGGTCAAACGCATTGAATCGGTCGCCGATGCCGCCATGGCGCGGGCCGAATTTGTGCTGGGTCGTCAGGAACGCCATCGCGTGGCGATGAACGAAACCCTGCAGCGGCTCAAAGAAGATGGGCTGTCCTTTGAAACCGCGATTACCGCCGAACGTGAGGCGATGGAGCGGATGCTCGCCACCCTTGATGGCGAGGCGCAGAAATTTGCCGGGCTGGCGGGCGAATCCGAACGGCGGCTCGATAGCATCATGGGCGCGGCCTCGACCCGCACCAGCCAGCTGGCGCAGACCTTTGTCCGCGAAGCCGCCGGCCTCAAAGAGGTGGGCGAGGCTACCGCCGAAGCTTTGGCGCTGATGGTGGGCGAATTGCACAAGGCCGGCCTCGGGGCGCAGGCTCTGATTACCGAAGCTTCCGGTCAGGCCAAGGCCAGCGCCAGTGCGCTGGTGACCGGCGCGTTGTCCGAATGTGGCAAGCTGTTGCAAACCGCCGATGCGCTGGCCGCCGAAAGCCGGGTCTTGCGCACGGCAATGGCCGATGCGGTCGAGGAGGTCCAGCGCCATACCGTCAGCCTGCCCGCTCTGGCCCAGACCGAGGTGCAGAAGGTTCGCGATGTCGTCCGTCAGGAAAGCGAAGCCATGCTGACCCTGTCGGCCGAGGTGTTGGCAACCCTGCACAGCCGCGCCACACCGATGGCTCCGCCGAAACCGGAAAAAGCCCTGCCCCATGAGGAGGCCGAGGCTGGACTGGGCTTCTTCCGCCGCCGTCTTGGCGTTAGCAAACACAAGACCGGAACGGAAAAAGTGTGGGCCCCCGGGGTTGAGTCGGAAAAAAACTGGCAGATCAGCACCCTGCTCGCCGCGGCCGAAGGGCCGACCCGGCCCAAACAGGCCCCGGCCTCGGCGCTACAGATTTTGCAGGCCACCTTAACCGAGATGGCGGTCGATCTGGACGCCATCGCGTCGGATAACGGGCCGCAGCTGGCCGAGTGGCGCAAATTCCTTGCCGGTGATCGGGGCGTTTTCGCCCGCAAACTGGCGTCGGCGATTGATGGCGAAACGGTCCACCGTATCGCCATGCTGTATCGGGAAAATGCGGTGTTCCGTGACAGCGCCGATAATTACCTCAAAGAGTTTGAGGCCCTGATGGCCGAGGTGCGTACCAGCGATACCGCCGGGCGGGGCAGTCTGCTGGCGACCTCGTTGTTGTCGGCCGATACCGGCAAGATTTATCTGGCGATTTCCTATGCGCTGGGGCGGCTCTGAAACTTTTGCCTTGGGGCATGAAAAATGGGCGCCGCGGGGTTACCCCCACGACGCCCAAGTTGTCTTGAAGTCTTAGCTCTTCGGGGGAGTCTAATGGCCTTCAAGAATTCGGTTCAGCGCCGCCAGATCCTCGGCCCCGGTTTCAGAGGGCGCTTCCAGCGCGGGCTGTAAGGCGGCAATATCCGGTGCAGTCATCAATTTTTGCAGATCGAAGATCAGGACGAAGCCGTCATCGCGGCGGACGATACCGGCGATATAGCTGAGCCGCCAGCTGTTGCCGACGGTCGGCACCGGTTCGATCTGATCCGTCGACAGGCTGATGACCTCCAGCACGGTGTCGGCCACCAGCCCCAGCGCCAGCGTGTCATGCACCGCCGTCGGGGCCGCTTCCGGATCATCGATTGGAACGTCCACCACCATAATCCGCGTGGCGGCGGTGATCTCGGCCCTGGTCAGCCCCAGCTTGGTGCGCAGATCAATCACCGGGGTCGCCCGCCCGCGCACATCGATCAGCCCGTTGAGATAGGCCGGGCCTTCCGGCACCCGGAAGGCTTCGCGATAGTCCAGTATCTCGCGCACCAGTGCCACGGGAACGGCAAACACCTCCGCCCCCAGACACAGGGTGACATACTGGATTTCATCGCCTTTACGGGTGCTGGTTTCGGCCATTTTAATAGTCCCTGAACTCCGCATCCGCCGCATCCGGCCCACCGCGTTCGAGGCTGCGGGCCGTCGCACGGGCAAGGTCGATGGCGATGCCAGTACCCACGCCCGCGGCGGGGTTGCTTCGTGCCCCGGTTTTCGCTGACGCAGACTTTAGCCCAGATGTGCCCGCCCTGCCAATGCGGGTGGTGCCACGCGTTGCAACCTTAGACGTACCCGACGCCGCGCTGTCGACCTTGAAATAGGCGATGGCGCTTTCCAGCGCTTCGGACTGGCTCGCCAGCTCTTCCGAGGTTGCCGACATCTCCTCAGACGCCGCCGCGTTTTGCTGCGTCACCTTATCGAGCTGCTGGATCGCTTCGTTGATCTGGCTGGCACCAATATCCTGCTCGCGGCAGGCGGCGCTGATCTCGGCCACCAGTTCCGCCGTCTTGCGGATATCCGGCACCAGCTTGCCCAGCATGGCGCCTGCTTCCTGTGCCGACTTGACCGTGTGGCCCGACAGCCCGCCGATTTCGGTTGCGGCCTGCTGCGACCGTTCGGCCAGCTTGCGCACCTCCGAGGCCACCACCGCAAAGCCCTTGCCATGTTCACCGGCGCGGGCCGCTTCCACCGCCGCGTTCAGCGCCAGCAGATCGGTCTGGCGGGCAATCTCCTGCACGATGGTGATCTTCTCGGCGATGGTCTGCATCGCTGCCACCGCCTTGTTGACCGCCTCGCCGCTCAGCTCGGCATCCTTGGCCGACTGTTTCGAGATCTTCTCGGTCTGGGACGCATTGTCGGCATTCTGTTTGATGTTCGCCGCCATCTGTTCCATCGAGGCCGAAGCTTCTTCCGCCGAGGCCGCCTGTTCGGTGGCGCCCTGACTGACCTGTTCCGAGGCCGAGGACAGTTCCTGACTGCCCGACGCCACATTCTCCGACGCCGCAAGCGCATCGCTCACAACAGAACGCAAACGCTCAACCATCGTTTTAAGGGCCAGACCCAGCTGGTCCTTGTCCGAGGCCGGGTGTGGCGCGATCGTCAGATCGCCACCGGCAATCTTATCGGCAATCTCGGCAGATTCACGTAAAGAGGCGATCATGGTCTTGACCGCAATGCCGAGTTTATCTTCTGCGGAGCGCGGTTTTGCTTCGTAAGATAAATCGCCAATGGCAATATTTTCCAGCACGTCGGCCACGTGGCGTTGGCGCTGCAGCACGCCGAGCATCGATTTGCCCAGAACATCTTTGTCCGACAGAACGCGCGGTTCTTTCGACAGATCCCCCACCGCCATACGGTCGGCGACATGTGCAGTTTCTTTCAGATTATCGGTCATATTGTGAACGGAATCGACGACATCTCTGATCTCGTCATTGGCGGCATAGTCGATGCGCTGATCCAGATCGCCAATCGCCACCGCATCGGTCATGTCGCGGATCTGTTTCAGGCCACGGCTGATCGCCATCATGATCCAGACGGAAAGCCCGATGCTGAGCAGCAGCGTGATCAGTGTAATGATGATCAAAGATGTGCGGGTCGACTGATAGGCTTCATTGGCTTCGGTTTTGGCAGCTTCCAGACCACGCTGTGAAATTGCAGCAAGATTTTCTGCCCCCTCGCTGATGGCATAGTTCAGCGTTTTCATCTCGCCGAAGGAAACCTGCATGGCTTCCGGGGTGCGGCCCGACAGCACCAGTGCCCGCATTTTCTTGTCGAGCGGTTTGAACTCTTCCCATTGCTGGCGCAGCGCGGCGATCGGGGCTTTGCCCTGATCCGAGGCAATGGCGCTGATATGGTCGAGCAACTGGTCCATTTTATCGGACTGCTCGCCAAGCTGGCGGTCATAGAGTTGCTGCTGTTCCGGTGTGGTCACCAACAGCAGGGTCTTTTCCTTACGGATGATGCTGTTGAGAGTTTTGTCGATTAACAGCGTGGTTTTGACCCGGTCGGCCCGGACATCAATGACGTTGGTCAGGTCATCAATACTTTTCTGCAGATTGACCAGGCTGAGCAGATTCGACCCCAGCAGCATGACAGCCAGCAGGGTGAAGATCAGGCCAAGTTTCAACTTGATGGTAAGACGCATGTGACTCCCCCATTTTGCGACCCGCGGTATGTTTTTTGCCGCTCACCCGATGCTTTGGGGGCAGCCATTTTCCGCTGCGGTCAAACAGACCAAGCTCGAAGTTATTTATAAGACCGCGTGCAAGGAGGCTTGGCAGGACTTGCTGGCGGCTTTTAAGGCGTCTGCGGATATAGGCAGCGTTACTGCGAAGAAATCTCAAAGTGCACCAGAGATAGTCGGTCGTGCGCCTTTACGTGATTCCATTTATGTATTGTATGAATATTCATTCGTGACTGGGAGTCAACAAAGAATTAATTATGTTTTTTGCGGAAGAAGAAATCGGTTTGTCATATCTTTGACTCATGACGGAAAAAAATAAACGTGCAGTCGTTTTATGCTTGACTCACATCATACCGGGAATCGAATCGGTCAGAATGTTTAATACGACGGTATTACAGATTGTTTCGAATCAATGCTGTGTACGATAAGTATAATTGCACAGTTTGCTGTAAACAGATCAGAAGTCGCAGCTGTGATGTTTTGCCGTTATCATGCCGCGACAGATAAACGCGTGAAATTATATAATCACGCTCAGATGGTTTTGGGGCGAATTCGTGCTTAGGTGTTGCCCTCGCCCGCGGCCCGCGCGGCCTTCGGCAGCAAGGGCTTTAAGGGGGGCTTGATGCCGGGCTGGCGTCATCCACCCGTCCGCACGCGTTTGCGGCGCGTGCGGTTCAGATCAATTTGGTGTTATGGGGCCCGGATAGGGGCGGATTTTCAGGCGAACAGCTTGGCGATGCGGGCCTGAATGGCCGCGGCCGCGGCCTTGGGGGCTTCGGCCTTCAGGATCGGGCGGCCCACCACGATATAGTCGGCCCCCAGATTGAAGGCGTCTTCGACATCGACGGTGCGCTTCTGGTCATCCGCCACGCGGTTGACCACCGGGCGGATGCCGGGCACCACGACCAGAAAATTCTCGCCGACTTCGCCACGGATGCCATCGATTTCAAGGCCCGACGAGATCACCCCGTCACAACCCAGCGCCAATGCGCGTTTGGCCCGCGACAGCACCACCGCACGGGGATCGGCCTCAAAGCCCAGGGCTTTCATGTCGCCTTCGTCGAGGCAGGTCAGCACGGTGACGGCGAGAATTTTGGTATCGCCCTTGGCCCCGGCGGCGGCTTCCATGATGGCGTCATTGCCATGCACGGTGGCAAAGGTGACGCCGCGGCCCTGTAACTGGCGCACCGCGGCGGCCACCGTGTTGGGCACGTCAAAAAATTTCAGGTCGGCGAAGACTTTCTTGCCTCGGGCATTCAGCCAGTCGATCAGCTCGAAATAGCCGCCCGCCATGAACATCTCGAGGCCAAGCTTGTAGAACTGCACGCTATCGCCAAGCTCTTCAACGATCTGGCGGGCTTTGTCGGTGTCGGGCACATCCAGGGCCAGGATAAGACGGTCGGCGGCGGGGATGGACTTGTTCGACAGCATGGGAACCTCGTTTAAGGCTGTTTACGGAAGCGGGCAGCGTAGAAGCCATCCATGCCACCAAATTCCGCCAGATGGCAAGGCAGGGTGCGGATAGCCCCGTCGATCAGCCATTCATCATGGCCATAAAGTTCGTCGGCAGTGGCGGGAACCAGCGAAAATTCAGGGTGGGCGTGCAGGAAGGCGGCGGCCTGTTCCGGCCCCTCCTCGGCTTCCAGCGAGCAGACCGCGAACACCAGCAATCCGCCCGGCGCGGTCAGCTGCGCGGCGGCGTCGAGCAATTCGCCCGCAACCCCGGCGCACAGGGTGATGTCACTGGCCCCTTTGATCCAGGGCAATTCCGGGTGGCGGCGCAAGGTGCCGGTGGCACTGCAGGGCGCATCAATCAGCACCAGGGGGGCCGGTTCCAGATCCAGATCGCGTAAGTCTGCCGCAATGGTCTCGACTTCCAGCTTCAGGCGGGCGAGGTTTTCGCGTAACCGCTCCAGCCGGACCGGTTCACGCTCCACCGCGGTGACGATGGCCCCGGCGGTGGCCAGTTCGGCGGTCTTGCCACCCGGTGCGGCACATAAATCGAGCACCCGCTTGCCCGCCACATCGCCAAGCAATTTCACCGGTAAGGTGGCGGCGGCGTCCTGCACCCACCAGCCGCCTTCGGCATAACCGGGCAGGGTATCAACCCGCTGCGGCGCCAGGCGCAGCACCGGGCCGAACAGTGCCGTGGCACCATATTCGGCGGCAAACCCCGGCGGGGTGGTGCCAACAATATCGAGCGGGGCGGGTTTGAGCTGGGCCTCTATGATGGCGCGCGCGGTATCCTCGCCATAGAATTCGCACCAGCGGCTCCACAGCCAGTCGGGCAGATTGAGCGAAATGTCCTGCGTAGCGGTCATCGCTTTGCCTTCTGAGGCGATTTTGCGCAACACCGCATTGATCAGGGGCTTGAAATGCTTGGCCTTATCGTCGGCGGCGGCCAGCCGGTTGGCGGCATCGACGGCGGCATGGGCCGGGGCGTCAAGGAATATCAGCTCGCAGGCCCCCAGAAGCAGAATCTCCAGCGCCGGGCCGGATTTGTGCCGGGCCAGTGGCTTGGCCAGAAACCTGCCGATCAGCGCTTCAAGCTGGCCAAGGCGGCGTAAGGTTTCGCTGGTCAGGCGGCGGGCAAAATGGGCTTCGCGTTCCTCAAGCCCGTCGGTTACGCCAAGCACAGCTTCCAGCGGGCGGCGCTTGTCGAGCACCGTCGACAGCATGGCAAGGGCGGCAGCCCGCGCCGGGCTGGGCTTGGCAAAAGACTTTTGCCCCGCTGACATTTGGCCAGCAGATTGGGTTGCCCCCGGTTTTGAACCCGTGTTTTTCGATTTCTGCGGCGGACGGCTTGGGGCTTGGGGCAACTTCTATCTCCTGATTGCCCGGTTCTCTATCAGCCCCAGGGGCCGGGTGTATAGCCGGTTGCAGGCTTGCCAGCCATGGCACGCAGACGCGCGACGCGTTCTTCGGTCGGCGGATGGGTCGAAAACAGCCCGGCGATCGCGCCGCCGCTCAGCGGATTAATGATGAACATCGACGCGGTGGCCGGATGCTCGTTCGCCACCGTATTTTCGATCCGGGGGGCCGAGGAGGCGATTTTCTCCAACGCCCCGGCCAGCCATAACGGGTGGCCCGAGATTTCAGCCCCCGCCTTGTCGGCTTCATATTCGCGGGCCCGGCTGATCGTCATCTGCACCAGCATGGCGGCGATGGGGGCCAGCACCGCAATCAGAATGACGCCGACAATGCCCAGCGGGTTGTTACGGCGGTCCTCGCCCGAACCACCGAAAAAGAAGGCAAAATTGGCCAGCATCGAGATGGCACCGGCCATGGTGGCGGTCACCGTCATGGTCAGGGTATCGCGGTTGCGGACATGGCCCAGTTCGTGGGCCAGAACGCCCGCCAGTTCCTCGTCCGACAGCCGCTCCAGAATACCTGTCGTGGCGCAGACCGCGGCATGCTGCGGGTCGCGGCCGGTGGCAAAGGCGTTGGGCTGGGGATTATCCATAATGCAGACCCGCGGCATCGGCATCCGGGCGTTCGTAACCAGACGGCGGACAATGCCGTAAAGCCGGGGGGCGGTGGCCTCGTCCACTTCACGCGCACCATACATCGACAGCACGATGCGGTCGGAATTCCAGTAAGAGAAGAAATTCATCCCCAGCGCGATGAGGAACGCGATCATCATCCCGCCCGGCCCCCCGATCAGAAACCCGGCCGCCACGAAAATCGTGGTCAGCAGAGCCATCAAGAAACCGGTGCGCAGGGTGTTCACGGGGAAATCTCCTTCGGGAAGCGACTGTTGGGCCAAAATTGACGTGGGCCAGAATTGACGTGGGCCAGTATTGAGCGGGTTTTACGAAAAAGCTGCGGCCAAACGCTATAAGGGTGATGTATGCTGCGGTTCGGCCCCGTCAAGCCGCTAAGGTTCACATGCGCGAGAAAATCCTGTCGAAAAAGACGCTTACAGCCTCAGGCGCGGATGCGCCGCCCGATCCGGGGCTGGTTCAGACCCGGATTGCCGAAGCCGCCGCCCGGGCGCTGGCCGAAGCCGCTGCCCGCCGCGCCGCGCCCGCGAGCCTGCCGCCGGAAAAGGGTGGCCGCAGCGGCCCCGAGCCGACACGCTATGGCGACTGGGAGAAAAAGGGCATGATCTGCGATTTCTAACGCAACGTGCGCAAAAGTGGGGGAGGTTTTGAGGAGGCATGCCTTGCCCGCCCTCTTGCACGGCGGGCGACAAAGGTCCAAGTAGTGAAAGGGCTGTAATAGGTGAGTTTCTTAGTCAACTAAAGGTTTGCCATGTTCATTCAGACCGAATCGACCCCCAATCCGGCGACCCTGAAATTTCTTCCCGGTTGCGCGGTGCTGGGCCCCGGCCATGTCGCCGATTTCCCCACGGCGGCCGATGCGGCCCGCTCGCCGCTGGCACAGGCTTTATTTGAGACCGGCGCGGTTTCGCGGGTGTTCTTTGGCTCGGACTTTTTGTCGGTTACCAAGACCGCCAGCGACTGGGCCGATGTCAAACCGCTGCTCTTATCGCTGATGGTCGAGCATTTTCAGTCCGGCGTGCCGCTGATCGCGGCCCACGCCCAGGAGACTGACGGGCCGCAAAATGGCGATACGGGCGCCGGGGACAGCGAAGTCGTGGCGCAAATCCGCGAATTGCTCGAAACCCGGGTGCGGCCCACACTGGCCGCTGACGGCGGCGATGTTCAGTTCAAAGGCTTTGACGACAAGACCGGCACGGTGTTTTTACATTTGCGCGGGGCCTGCGCGGGCTGTCCGTCGGCCACGATGACCCTGAAGAACGGTATCGAGCGGCTTTTGACCCATTATGTGCCGGAAGTGAATGCGGTGCAGTCCATCTAAGTGGTGCTTTGGTGCCTGTAAGCCGTTAGCCTTTTAGCAAGCGAGGAACCCATGACCCGTACAGTTAACGACGATGCGCTGGCGATCCTGTTTCGTGAGGCACGCACCTGTAACGCCTGGACCGATAAAGCGGTCAGTCCGACCATTCTGATGGCGCTGTATGATCTGATGCGCTGGGGTCCGACCGCCGTAAACGCCTGTCCGGCGCGGATTCTGTTTGTGGCTTCGCCCGAGGCCAAGGCGCGGCTCAAACCCTTTTTAAGCGAAGGCAATGTGGTCAAGACCATGGCGGCGCCGGTCACCGCCATCATCGGGTATGATCTGGCCTTTGCCGAAACGCTGCCCACGCTTTTTCCCCACAGCCCGGCGGCCAAGGACTGGTTCGCTGATCCGGTCATGGCCGAGGAAACCGCCTTTCGCAGCGGCACCCTGCAGGGCGGTTATTTCATTTTAGCGGCGCGGGCACTGGGCCTCGATTGTGGGCCGATGTCGGGCTTCAACGCGGCGGGCGTCACCGGCGAATTCTTCGCCGGGACTAAGATTAAGGCCAATTTCCTGTGCAATCTTGGCTATGGCTCGCCCGAGGGTACGCATCCGCGCGCCCCCCGGCTGGGCTTTGACGACGCGTGCAAGATCCTGTGATGCGCATTCTGGCTGTTGATACCGCGTTGGGGGCCTGTTCGGCTGCCGTGCTTGTGGATAACCAGGTTTATCGCCGCTTCGTGACCATGGCGCGTGGTCACGCCGAAGCGCTGGCACCGATGGTAGCCGATGTCATGGCCGAGGCGGGGCTGGCCTATGCCGATCTTGATCGGTTGGCGGTCACGACGGGGCCCGGCACCTTCACCGGCCAGCGGATTGGCCTTGCTTTCATGCGGGCGCTGAAAGTTGCCACGGATAAGCCGCTGAACGGGGTAACCTCGCTGGCGGCGATGGCGGCGCAGGCGCTGGCCGAAGCCAAGGCCGAAACCTGTGCCGTGCTGCACGATGCCCGCCGTGACGAGGTCTATTTTCTGCTGGCGGGTTTAGGCGAAAGTGAACCAGAAGTGCTGGGTTTTGGCGCGGCGGTTGAGCGGCTGAAATCCTTACCCGGGCTGGTGCTGGCCGGTACCGCGGCACCTGCTGCGGCGGCGCTGTTGCCGCAAGCGGTTTTAAGCCCGGTTACCGCCCCTGATGCGCTGTGGGTGGCCCGTCTGGCGGTTGATTCGCCCCCTGCGGCGGAAGCCCCCGCCCCGCTATATCTGCGCCCGCCCGATGCCAAATTGCCCGGTGGCCTGCTGCCGGATGCGGCCCGTCCCGCATGATCCGGCTGATTGACCCCTCTCAGCCCTTGCCCGCGGCCGAGGCCGAAACCCTGGCGCAGATCCAGGCGGCCTGCCACAGCGACCGCTGGAGCGCCGGGTTCCTGACCGATTTACTGGGGCAGGATGGCTGTTTCGCGTATCTGGCCGGGGTGGCGGATGGCTTTATTCTGGTCCGTGTTGCCGCCGGTGAGGCCGAAATCCTTACCTTCGGCGTGGTGGATGCGTGCCGCCGTCAGGGCGTCGGGCGGGTTTTGCTCAAGGCGGCCGGGGCCCGGGCCGCTGCGCTGGGGGCCAGCCAGATGTTCCTTGAGGTTAATGTGACCAACGTCGCCGCCCTTGCGCTTTACGCCCAAATGGGCTTTAGCGAGGCTGGTCGCCGCACCGGATACTACCGGGACGGCAAAAATATTGCACAGGATGCTCTTGTCTTACGGGCGTTCCTGCCTTTACCTGAGGTCAAACAGCTTACAGTGACCCCGCTGGATAGCGTTCAAGCAGACGGCCTAGTGCCACAAGGGCGTGATGAAATGGTAACGCGGATCGAACAACTCTGCATCGACAAGGGTTTGCGCATGACGGAACAGCGCCGCGTCATTGCGCGCGTGCTGTCCAAGGCGGCCGATCACCCCGATGCCGAGGAACTGTATCGCCGTGCGGCCGCGCTCGATCCCAAGATCTCCATCGCCACCGTCTATCGCACGGTTAAGTTGTTCGAAGATGCCGGGATTCTCGAACGTCATGATTTCCGTGATGGTCGCTCGCGCTACGAGGAAAACCCCGAATCCCACCACGATCATCTGATCGATGTGCAGACCGGCCGGGTGATCGAATTCCGCGACGAAGAAATCGAAAAATTACAGCGGCGTATTGCTGAGGAGCTGGGGTTCGAGCTGATCGATCATCGCCTAGAGCTCTATGGCACGCCCAAGAAGCCGCGCTGAAACAGACGCTATGAATAAAGTTCGGGCCGCTGCGGTCGCTGTTTTTTTTGTTTTGATGGTGTTGTTTGCTGCGATTTGGCAGGGCACCTCGGTGAAATTCAAATGCCGGCGGCGCAAGAAATTTCCGCAAAAATTCCATAAAGTCTGGTGCCGGTTGTTCCGCATCCGCGTCCATGTCCTCGGCAAGCCTGCCGGCAAGGGCGTGCTGCTGGTGGCCAATCATCAGTCCTATCTCGACATTCCGGTGCTGGGCTCGACCTCGCGCATGGCCTTTGTGTCGCGCCACGATATCGCCAACTGGCCGATGGTCGGCATCATGGTCCGCCTGCAGGAGTCGGTGCTGATCGAACGCAAGAAACGCGGCAAGGTCGGCGAGCAGATGGATGCCATTCGCGAGCGCCTGGAAACCGGCGAGTCGGTGGCGATCTTTGCCGAAGGCACCACCTCGGCCGGTAATGGGGTGCAACCTTTCAAAAGTTCGCTGATGGCGGCGGCGGTCGGTGATGGCACCGACACCCCGGCCGGGCACAGTTTTGTTATTCAGCCGGTCTCGATCGCCTATGTCGGCCATCATGGCCTGCCGATCGGCTATGAAGACCGCGACCATTGCGCCTGGATCGGCGATGCCGATCTGGTGCCCCATGTCTGGAGCCTGCTCAAGGGCGGGCCGGTTGATGTGGTGGTGCAGTATCACGAGCCGATCCGCTATACCCCCGGGGATCGGAAAGAAGCCGCCAAGCTGGCCGAGGATGTGGTGCGTGCCGGTCTGCTGCGGGCCCCGGCGCTGTGGCGCGGCGCGGCGGCCTGAAATCCTGCAGCATGCCCGCCTGGCTTTTTTAAGATCTTGCACCCCGGCCCCGTAAGTTGTGCCCCAAAGACTGCCCCAAAGACCGACCTATGAAAAAACTCTATATCAAAACCTATGGCTGCCAGATGAACGTCTATGATTCCAACCGGATGATAGACGTATTGGCGCCGCTGGGGTTTGTTCCGACCGATACGTCGGATGATGCCGAACTGATCATCCTCAACACCTGTCACATCCGCGAAAAGGCGGCCGAGAAGGTGTTTTCTGAACTGGGCCGCTTGCGTCTTCTCAAGGAAGCCCGTGCCACCGAAGGTAAAAAAACCGTGCTGGCGGTGGCTGGCTGCGTGGCCCAGGCCGAGGGCGAGGAAATCGCCCGCCGTCAGCCCGCCGTCGATCTGATCGTCGGGCCGCAGGCCTATCACCGCCTGCCCGAAATGCTGGCCAAGCTGGCCCGCGATGGCGGTACGGCGCTTGATCTCGATTTTCCGGCGGTGCCCAAATTCGACACCCTGCCCGAGGCCCGTATTACCGGGGCGACAGCGTTCCTGACTGTGCAGGAAGGCTGCGATAAATTCTGCACCTATTGCGTGGTGCCCTACACCCGCGGCAGCGAATATTCGCGCCCCGCGGCGGAAATCCTGCACGAAGCCGACCATCTGGTGGCGGGCGGGGTGCGCGAAATCACCTTGCTGGGCCAGAACGTCAACGCCTATTGCGGTGCCGCGCCAAATGGTCAATCGGGCGGGCAATGGAGCCTGGCCCGGCTGATCCGCGCGCTGGCGGATCGCCATCCGGATTTACGCCTGCGTTATGTTACCAGCCATCCGCGCGATGTGTCCGATGATCTGATCGCCGCCCATGGCGAGATCGAAAATCTGATGCCCTATCTGCACCTGCCGGTGCAGTCTGGTTCCGATCCCGTGCTCAAGGCGATGAACCGTGGTCACACAGCGGCGGAGTATCTGAAGCTGGTTGATCGCTTCCGTGCGGCACGCGCGGATCTGGCGTTGTCGAGCGATTTCATCGTCGGCTTCCCCGGCGAGACCGATGCGGATTTCGCGGCAACCCTGAAGCTGATCGAGACCGTGGGTTTTGCGCAGGCCTATTCGTTCAAATACAGCCCGCGCCCCGGTACCCCGGCGGCGGGCGAGAAAAACCAGCTCGCCGAAGCGGTCAAGGATGCCCGGTTGCAGGAGCTGCAAAGCCTTTTGCTCAAGCAGCAGGATGCGTTCAAAACCTCCTGCGTCGGGCGGCGGCTGTCGGTGCTGTTTGAAAAGCCCGGTCGCAAAAAAGATCAGGCCGTGGGCCGCACCCCCTATCTGCAGCCGGTTCATGTCATGGGCGCGGCGGATCTGATTGGCAAACCCGCTGAAGTAGAGATTATTGCCGTGGGGCCCAATTCCCTCGAAGGTCGTTTGGAGCATTCGTCATGACCGCAGGACCAGCCGCGTTGACACTGGAATTTGCCGATAACGGGCTGATGGCCCGCTTGGCGGGGCCGGGTCAAAAGCATTTCGTGCGGCTGGAACAAAAGCTCGGCGTGCAGATTTCAACGCGCGGCAACCGGGTGGCAGTCACCGGCGAGGCCCGGGCCCGGGCTGGCGAGATCCTGCGCCGTTTCTATGTCCGTCTGGAAGCCGGCGAGCCGGGCCATCTGGCCGAGCTGGATGCCGAAATTCGTTTCGTGCTCGACGCCGCCCACAGCGATGGCCCGGTCAAAGCGGCGACGGTGATCCGCACCTCAACCGGCAAATCGGTCCGTGCCCGCTCCCCGCTGCAGGGGGCCTATCTCGATTCCATGGCCAAACAGCCGCTGACCTTCGGCATTGGTCCGGCGGGCACCGGCAAGACCTATCTGGCGGCGGCCTTTGGCGCCTCGATGCTCTATCGCCGTCAGGTCGACCGGCTGATCCTGTCGCGCCCGGCGCTGGAAGCCGGTGAACGGCTGGGCTTCCTGCCCGGCGATCTGAAAGAGAAGATTGATCCCTATCTGCGGCCGCTCTACGACGCCTTGTTCGAGGTGATGGGCGAGAACTGCAACAAGCTGATGGAACAGGGTGTGATCGAGGTGGCACCGCTGGCCTTTATGCGCGGACGCACGTTAAGCCGCGCCTTTGTCATTCTCGACGAAGCGCAGAATTGCACCACGGCCCAGATGAAGATGTTTCTTACCCGGCTGGGCGAGGATTCGCGCATGGTGGTGACCGGGGATCCGTCGCAAAGCGATCTGCCCGCCAGCGTTCCGGAAGGCTTGAGCGAGGCCTTGTCCATTCTGGATGGTGTCGAAGGGGTTGGCGTGGTGCGCTTTGGCGAAAAGGATGTCGTGCGTCATGCCTTGGTGGCGCGCATCGTTGCCGCCTATGATGCGGCGGGGCGTAAAAGTGCAAAGGCGGATGCCAAATCCAAAGGCAAAGGCAAATGAGCATCAGCGTGCAGATCGTTGACGAGGCCTGGCGTCCGGCGAAACTTACCGCCAAACTGCGCCGCGGGGCTGCCGCAGCGCTCGCCGAAATGGGCCGCAAAGGCGATGTGACCCTTCTGATGGCGGGCGATGACCGGCTGCACGAGCTGAATGCCGCTTTTCGCAAAATGGATAAATCGACCAACGTGTTATCGTTCCCGGCGAGCGCGCCGGAAGTCGCTGACGGCTATCTGGGCGATATCGCTCTGGCCTATGGCGTCTGCGCGCGCGAGGCGGCCGAGGCAGGCAAAACCCTGTCCGATCACGCCGTCCATCTGGCGGTGCATGGCACGCTGCATCTGATCGGTTTTGACCATATCGACCCGGCCGAGGCCGAGGTGATGGAAGCGGCGGAAATTTCCATTCTGGCAAAGCTGGGCATTGCCAACCCTTATGTGCTAAAATCCTCAGGACAATGAGCCAGACCGACCCTTCCCCATCTGAGAAGCTGCCGCTGTTCAAGAAACTGTCGCAGCTTTTGCACGGCGATGCCGCCGTGGCCATGCGTGAAAGCCTCGAAGAAGTTATCGAGGAAAGCGACCGGCAAAGTCCTGATTTTTCCGCCCCGGAACGCACCATGCTGGCCAATCTGCTCAAATTTGGCGAGCTGAAGGTCAAGGATGTCATGGTGCCGCGCGCCGACATCATTGCGGTGGAAGAAGGCACTTCGTTAACCGATCTGGTGCTGAAATTTCGCGAGGCTCAGCATTCGCGCCTGCCGGTCTATCGTGAGACGCTGGATGATCCCACCGGGCTGGTGCATCTCAAAAGCGTGCTCAGTCTGCTCGAGCCGGACGGCCCGCACCATTTCAAAATGGAAGACACGCCGATCCCTGCGATCCGCCACGACATTCTGTTCGTGCCGCCATCGATGCCGGTGCTCGATCTGCTGCTGAAGATGCAGACGCTGCACATCCATCTGGCGCTGGTGGTCGATGAATATGGCGGCACCGATGGCATGGTCTCGATCGAAGACATCATCGAGGAAATCGTCGGTGACATTACCGACGAGCATGACGAAGAAGCCCCCCACACCCAGGCCATGCCGGGTGGGGCGTTTCTGGCCGATGCCCGCATTGGGCTGGAGGATTTCAAGGCCGAGACCGGCATCGACATCCCGCTGAGCGAGGATGAAGAGGAAATCGAAACGCTGGGTGGGCTGGCGGTGGCCATTTTGGGCCGCGTGCCGCAGCGGGGCGAAATCGTCCACCATCCGGCGGGCTATGAATTTGAAATTCTGGAGGCGGACCCGCGCCGGGTCAAACGCCTGCGCATCCGTCCGCTCGACGGTACCGCCGCCGCCCAGACGGAATAATCGCAAGCGCTAGCGAAAGCACCCATCATGCATGCTTTGACACGGCTTCCCCTCTGGCTTGGGCGGCGTTCGCATCGCCAGCGTTTGGGCCTTGCCATTGTCGCCGGGCTGCTGTCGGCGCTGGGGTTTGCCCCGTTCGGGCTTTTTCCGTTTCTTCTGGCGGGGTTGGCGTTTCTGGTTCTGCTGATCGATCAGGCGGCGGCGGGCCCCCGCCCGATCCGCCATGCCGCGCTCTATGGCTGGGGCTTTGGCTTTGGTCAGTTTCTGCTTGGCCTGCACTGGATCGGCTATGCCTTCATGGTCGATGCCGCCGATCACGCCTGGCAATTGCCTTTCGTGGCGCTGCTGTTTCCCGGCGGGCTCGCGCTCTTCGTGGCGCTGCCCATGGCCGCCGCGGCCCGTTTCTGGCGGGCGGGTGTTAGCCGTGTGCTGGTGTTCGCGCTGGCCTATGGTTTGAGCGAGTGGTTGCGCGGCCATCTGTTTACCGGCTTTCCCTGGAACATCGCGGCCTATGGCTGGGGGGCGTCGCTTGGCGTGATGCAAAGTGCGGCGGTTTTCGGGGCCTATGGCCTGTCGTTACTGACGGCCTTGTTCGGCGGCGCGCTGGCGCTGCTGACAGAAGAAAAGCGCTGGAAGCTGCCGGTGGCGCTGGCCGGGCTGTTTGCCGCCTTCTTCATCGGGGGAACGATCCGTTTAAGCCTGATCCCTCCGGCCAATGTGGCAGGGGTGAATTTGCGGCTGGTACAGCCCAATATTCCGCAGGCGGAGAAATATCGCCGCAATCTGATCTTACGTAACTGGGAACGTCTGGTCAGCCTCAGCATGGCGCCGGGGCCGCGGCCCACCATTGTGTTGTGGCCCGAAGCCGCGCCGCCCTTTCTGATCGATCCCGACAGTCTGGCGATGGAATGGATCGCCGATCTGAATGCCCGGGGCAGCATGCTGATGACCGGCGCAGTGCGGGCCGATGAAAGCGGCGCAAAACCGACCTATTATAACAGCCTGCTGATCTTTGCCGGCGCCAGGCGTCTGGCCGCCTATGACAAGGCTCATCTGGTGCCGTTTGGCGAGTATCTGCCGTTCGAGGAAACCCTGAACCAGTGGGGCTTGCAGAAGCTCACCGGTATCAGTGGCAGCTTCGGCCGCGGGGCGGGGCCGCAAACCTTTACTCTGCCGGGTGTCCCGGCGGTCGGTCCGCTGATCTGCTACGAGATCCTTTTCCCCGGCGCGGTGGTGGGTGATGTGCGCCCGGGCTGGATCGCCAATGTCACCGACGATTCCTGGTTCGGCCCCTGGGCCGGGCCGCGCCAGCACCTTCTGGTGGCGCAGATGCGGGCGATCGAAGAAGGTCTGCCGGTGGTGCGTGACGCCAATACCGGGATAAGCGCTGTCATTGATCCGACGGGGCGAATCACTTCGCGGCTCGGGTTGAATGTTGGTGGTGTACTCGACGCTAAGTTGCCGCTCGCGCTGGCCCCGACACCCTTTGCTTTGTTCGGTTCCGCGTGGTTTTGGGGCTTATGGCTTTGCCTTTTACTTATCACGGTCGTTTTTTACAGAAGAAAATGACGCATTGGTCGAGCAATTCGATATTCAATCTTTTCGTCACCCCAATGAAGCGTCTATGTTGAATTCGAGTTCACCTCGTATTTGTGTAGAAAACCTTGCCAAAAAAACAAGCCAACCCGATCGACGCCCAAGTAGGTAACCGACTGCGTTTGCGCCGGATGATGATCGGTATGAGCCAGGAGCGTCTTGGCGATCTTCTGGGGTTAACCTTCCAGCAGGTCCAGAAATACGAAAAAGGCGTCAACCGCATCGGTGCGGGCCGTCTGTTCGAAATTTCGCGGATTCTGGGTGTGCCGGTTTTCTACTTCTACGAAGGGGTGGCTGATCAGCTGGCGGAAGCGCCGGGTTTTGCGGAGAACGATTCGCCGCCGGTACTGGAGTTTGTCTCCAGCGGCGAAGGCTTGCAGCTTTCGCTCGCCTATATGCGGATCAAAGATCCTAAGGTGCGCAAGCGCGTGCTCGATCTGGTCAAATCGCTGTCCGAAGAAGCACAGTCCAAAGACCAGCCCCAGGCGTAACGGTCGGGGCTTAAGGCTTTGCCGCGCCTTTATTCCTTCTTCAGCCGTTAGTCTTTCGGGCGGGCCGCTTTTTCTTCCAGCCCGGTCTG
Source organism: Micropepsis pineolensis (assembly GCF_055392125.1). Classification (NCBI taxonomy): domain Bacteria; kingdom Pseudomonadati; phylum Pseudomonadota; class Alphaproteobacteria; order Micropepsales; family Micropepsaceae; genus Micropepsis; species Micropepsis pineolensis. The sequence goes on along the minus strand of NZ_AP042408.1, from coordinate 346,983 downwards.
GCTTTCGCGCGCCTGCAGTGCGGCATAGACCTCGTCCGGCGTTACACCGGTTGCGGCCCACACCACCAACAGATGGTAGAGCACATCAGCCGATTCCGAGACCACGCCGGCCCGGTCGCCGGTGGCGGCCGCCAGTGCGGCCTCGACTCCCTCCTCGCCGAGCTTCTTGGCGCAGCGCGCTACCCCCTTATGCAGCAGCTTGGCAGTGTAGGACGTCTCTGGCGAGGCGCCCTTGCGGCTTTCGATCGTGGCAAACAGGCGGTCGATGGGGTGCTGGCTCAACATCATTCTCCGATACGGGGCTGGCGACAGCTTTAACGCTTTTAGGTGTCGGTCAAAAGTCCCACTTGTGCATAATTACAGATTGCTCTATCGTACAGAGTGTTCTGAAATGGAGATCCTGATGACGCTTACACCTGCAGAAGCGGCCAGCCACCTCAAGGAGGCCGAGGCCATGCAACGGCGCAGTGCCCGCGCCTATGGCTATCGGTGTTTCTCGCCACACCTCATTTTGTGGGGCATTGTCTGGGTGTTGGGATATGGCGCGACATATTTCTTTCCGCATGCGGCCAATCTGATCTGGCCATGCCTGTGCCTGCCAGCGTGGTTTCTGTCGGCCTATCTTGGCCAGAAAAACCGGGTGCGGCAGCCCGCTGGGTATGGCTGGCGTATGCTGGGACTGATCGGGGCCATCTGCATCTTTTTCGTGACGCTGTATGCGTTGATCGGACCGGTTACGGGGCCGCAGGCGGCGGCTTTACCGGCTTTTGTTGTTGGTCTTGTCTATTTCGGTATTGGTATTTGGACAAAACCTCGCCTCGCGGTCACTGGGGCGGTGATTTACCTGCTGACCTTGGGGGGCTATTTCCTGCTGGCACCGTATTTCCTGCTGTGGATGGCACTGGTGGGTGGCGGTGGTCTGATCCTGGGCGGGCTGTGGATGCGCAAAGTATGATGGAACAACCCGACGGTCTTATTCACCAGCCGGTGCGGCTCAAAATCATGTCGGCTTTGCGCGCCCTGCCCGATGGCGAGGCCATTGAGTTCGTGCGCCTCAAGTCAATCGTGGGAGCAACCGAGGGTAATCTGGGCGCCCATATCGGTACGCTGGAAGCGGCAGGCTATGTGGCCGTGACCAAGGATTTTGTCGGCAAGCGTCCGCGGACCCGCATTGCGCTGGTGCACAAGGGGCGGCGGGCGTTTGAGGACTATATCGTTTTCTTACGCGGCCTTATCGATCCGGGCGTCTGAATCTTAAAAACACCCACCTTGCGGCGGGTGTTTTACTTCACAACGGCACGCCGTTGGGCCAATGCTTTAATTCCGACTCGTAAAGGAATTTCTTCATATCGGTCATGCGCTGAGGGTAGAGAATGCCGTCGAGATGGTCGCATTCATGTTGCACCACGCGGGCATGAAAGCCGGTGGCCTCGCGCTCGATCACCTCGCCGGTCAGGCTTAAGCCGCGATAGCTGATGTGCCGGGGCCGTTCGACATAGCCACGTAAGCCCGGTAGCGACAGGCAGCCCTCCCACAGCCCTTCGGGGGTATCGTCCAGCACGGTGATTTCAGGGTTAATCAGCGCCGTCAGCGGTGCGCAGGCGCGTGGGTCGGCGGCTGTCTGCACGCCCGGCTCGGTGTTGCGGTCGGCCGGGGCGGCGAAAATCACCATGCGGACAGGCACAAGCACCTGCGGGGCGGCCAGCCCGGCGCCTTCGGCATCGGTTAGGGTCTCAATCATATCGGCTGCCAGGCGGTGAATGGCGGCCGCAGTCGGATCGGTGATGGCGGCGGCAGGCTGCCACAGCGCGGGGTGGCCCATCCGGGCGATTTTCCCAATCATAGCGAGAGACTCATCGTGAATGCTTAAGTGGCTCGGCGTGCTGCCAGCATAGCCATAAGCACGGTATTTGGGAACCAGATGCGTGCCTAAGTGGTCGCAATGCGTAAAAATGCTTATTTTCTCAGGGGTAAAAGCAAAACTTTGGCCCATCTGTGTGGACAGCGCGCCTGCCTTCTGATATTTAGCCGCCCCACATTAGTAAAAACCGTCCAGCCGGAACCGAAGGAGTTGGCCCTTTGCAGATCATAGTTCGCGACAATAATATCGACCAGGCGCTGAAGGCGCTGAAGAAGAAGATGCAGCGCGAAGGCATCTTCCGCGAAATGAAGCTCCGGGGTCACTACGAGAAGCCGAGTGAGAAGCATGCGCGCGAGCGGGCCGAGGCGATCCGTCGCTACCGCAAACTGCAGCGCAAGCGTCTGCAGCGCGAAGGCTTGCTGCCGAAATAATTTCCGTATCGGTTTGCGCCTCTCTGCCATCGGCAGGAATGACGGCGCGGTGGATGACGGAAAATAAGGGCCGCCTGTTACAGGGCGGCCTTTCGTGTTTGTGCTTTGCCGTGCGGTGTTCCGCTACCGGGCAAGGGACCTCACGGATCGTTCGGCGGTAACAGCCCGGCGATCATGGACTGGTGAATCGGGTTTTGCCACAGCGCCAGCGCACGGCTTAAGCGTGCCTCAAAATCCGGCGGATCATATTGCAGACCGCGGGCCAGCGGCGTGCCGGCCTGGGCGTCGCCGGCCATGGCGGCAATGGCGCGGCCACTATCCAAGGGTGTTTCAAAAAAGTCCGACAGCTGGTTCATCACCGCAGCCGGATCGCGGATCAGCGCCTCGTACCGGATCAGGTGGCACTGGCTGCGTTCTTTCAGGAAAGACAGGCAGCTGAGGCCCTGTAAATACTGACTAATCAGCTGAGTCGGTTTGCAGGGAAAGCTGCGTAAGGTCGATCTGGCCCAGCCGGGAAAGTCGCGATACAGAAAGAGACTTTTGCGGGCTTCGGGAAACAGCGCCATCAGCGGACGCACCGCCATGGAGACATCCGAGCGGAGTTTGATCACCAGTTTGCCGCCGTCTGCCAGTGTGGTGGCAAGGTCGGCGGTCATATGCTGCAAGGTGGGGCCAATCGCGGCGTAAAGGCCTTTGGGGTCGGTATCAAACAACATACTGGCGGTGAACTGGGTATAAAAATCCGGCTCTGAAACCGCGGCCATCCCCGCCGCATTCAGCATCTGACACAGCAAGGTGCTGCCGCAGCGTCCCGCCGAGAACAGAAACAGCGGGGCCACAGCCATCGGTTGGTGGTGCCAGGGGCGGAACTGGGCCTGTGCGGCGCTGCGTCGGGCATAGAGATAATAAAACGGGGCCGTACGGGCGGTGCGGGCATCAAGCCCGCCCAGATAGACGATCTTGCGGGCCGGAATATCGAGGCAGTAGGGCAAGGCCTTTGGGTATTGATCCGCTGTGGCAGACCGGTGCGGGCCACAGGTGAAATCGGCCGTCGAGGCGCAGACAAAGTTATCCTGATTATGGCGGGCGAGAATGGCGGCCTGTTCTATTGTGACCCGTGACCGTGGTGTGGGTAGCGGAGACGTTGGGGCGGGCCCGCTACTTTTGTCCCCAGTATGGCTGTGGTCCGAAGCGATACGCATCGATGATCCGTGGACGGATTGCATCGCTCATAAAAGCGCAGAGCTGTCGGCTTGGTTTGCCCACAAACGGGAAAAATGTATCGCTTTGTCTTGCTACCGCCACATCTGCCGCAGGTTGGTGCAAACGCGAAGCCTGCGCCTCAGGCTCAGACTTCGTGGCAGGCGCAATCCGGGCAGACCTCGGTCTCGATCGTGATGTGGCTCAAGCCGGGATAGCGCAGGGTCAGCTGGTGTTTGATCTCGTCCGCATCCAGCGGGCTGGCCGCGATGAGCGACAGGATCAGGCCACGATGGCCCGGCCCCAGCCGCCAGAGGTGAAAATCATTGATGGTGACGGCGAAGCTGCGGTTAAGCCATTCTTTGATGTTGTGGGCCAGAGCGGGGTCGTCTTCCACATCCAGCAGCACTTTGGCGCTGTCGCGCATCAGGCCAATCGACCACAGCCCAATCATCACCGCACCGACCAGACCGGCCAGCGCATCGGCCCAGGCAATCTGGAAGAAATAGCCCGCCAGCAGTGCGGCGATGGCCAGCACACTGGTCAGTGCGTCGGTCACGACATGAATATAGGCGGCCCGCATATTATTGTCGGTGGCGTGGCTATGATCGTGGTCATGATGGTGGTCATCATCATGGTCATGACTGTGGCCATGGCTATGACTGTGGCTATGGCCGTGGCTGTGCGGTGTGTGCAGCAACGCGGCACTGATGATGTTGATCAGAAGGCCGATCACCGCGATGAACAGGGCCTCGCCATAGGCAACCTGTTGCGGGGTGATGAAACGCCACAGTGATTCGGCCGCCACGCCAAGCCCCAGAATGCCCAGCACGATGGCACTGGCAAAGGCCGACAGATCGCCAAACTTGCCCGATCCGAACGAGAAATAGCCCGCACCATTGTAGCGGCGGGCCAGCGCATAGGCGAGCGCAGCAAGGCCCAGCGCCCCTGCGTGGGTCAGCATGTGAACGCCGTCAGCCAGCAGGGCCATCGAGCCGTATATGAGCCCGGTGGTGATCTCCACCACCATGAAGACGACCGTCAGTGCGGTGACCAGTGCGGCGCGTTTTTCTGCCTGACCGTGATCCTGGCCAAGGAAATGGTGTCCGTGGGTATAGCGGTCGTGATCATGGGAGGTGGGCTCAGTCATGATCTGAAAATAACTCGCAAGAGCCGCCTTGGCGAGCGTTTTGTCGTCACAGCAATCCTCCCGCTCAGCCCGGGGGCGGGCCGTGCATATAGCTTTCGACCAGCGAGCCGGCAATCAGCCGCCAGCCATCCACCAGCACAAAGAAAATCAACTTGAACGGGACAGAAATGATGATCGGGGGCAGCATCATCATACCCATACTCATCAGGATCGAGGCCACCGCCATATCGATGATGAGGAAGGGCACATAAATCAGAAAGCCAATTTCAAAGGCCCGCTTGAGCTCGGAAATCATAAAGGCCGGGGCCAGCGTGGTGATTTTGATGTCCTGCGGCGCCTTGTCCTTTTCGCCCGACATATCGACGAACAGTTTCAGGTCAGCCTTGCGCACATGCTTGAGCATGAACTGCTTCATCGGCACTTCCGAGCGGCTAAGCGCCTCCTCGGTCGAAATCTGATTGGCCATCAAGGGCTTGATGCCGGCACTATAGGCGTCGTTAAAGGTCGGCGTCATCACGAACAGCGTCAGAAACAGCGACAGGCTGATCAGCACCGTGTTGGGCGGGGTGGTCGACGTGCCCAGCGCGGTGCGCAGGATCGACAGCACCACCACGATGCGCACGAAACTGGTCATCATGATGAGGATCGACGGCGCCACGCTTAAAATCGTGATCAGCGCGATGATCTGCATCATGCGGTCGGTGAACAGTCCGCCGCCGGAAAAATCGATCGATAGGCCGCTGTTTGCCGCCGGTGCGGCAAGGGCCGCACCGCTGCAGATCAGCCCTGCCAGTGCAACCAGACCCGCCCAGCGGGCGATGCGCCGACCCTTCATACCGTTGGCCCCCCATCCTGTGGCGGCGGGGCGTTCGGTGGCGTTTTGTGCAGATACATGGCGATGTTTTGCTGAATCTTTTGTAGGGTTCGGGCCGTGATGGCGGCAAAAAGGGCGCTCAGGGGCGCGCCCTGAAGTGACGGGGCCTTAAGCTGCTGGCCCTGCACATCCGGTCCTGTCGGCGCATCGGTCTGTGCCGGGGATGCGGGCGCTGGATCTACTGGCACATCTGGCGGTGCGGGGATGTTGCTCTCGATCACACTGGTCCCTTCCGGGCCGATCAGCACCAGATGCTCCACATTGTCGCGGCGGATCAGGCAGACCCGTTGGCGCGCCGAGACGATGACGGTTTCCACAATACGCAGGCGGCGCACACCGGCAGGCTTAACCAGCCCGGGCAGGCCGAATCGCTTTGCGCCATAGGCGGCAAAGCCGATTAACCCCACCACCAGCAGTAATGCGCCAAAATAACGCCACAGATCGATTACGTCCATTGTGTATCGGTGTAAGAATCCCCGTCCCTATCAAAGGCCGTCATGTTTAATCCGGCGTTAAAGCGGGGTAGGTATACCGGGTAGTTGTTGCCGGTGGGCAATTTTTATTAGGCAAAATTTCACTGGGAAGATTTTTCCTAGTTTGTTAAGTCAGGCTTAATTGTTATCGCGCAGCATGGCACGGCTATTGGGGGGCATCATCCATAGGATGGGGTTAAGCGAGTTTTCGCCATGGATATGACTGACGTTCCGCTTTTTTCGATGTTGAAGCAGCGCATGGGCTGGCTCGGCCAGCGTCAGGGCGTGCTGTCACAGAATGTGGCCAATGCGGATACCCCGAAATACACGCCTAGCGATCTGAAGCCGATCGACTTCGAGAAAGAGTTGCGTACGGCCAGTGCCCCGGTCGGTAACGGCGTCTCAATGGCCGTGACCAATGCGATGCACATTCCGTCACAGCATCACACGCCCGCGGCCAAGCAATTCAAGGTCCGGGAAAAGGAAACCGATCCCTTAGGCAATTCGGTTTCGCTGGAGGAGGAGATGATCAAGGTCTCCGATACCCAGGCGCAATATCAGGCCGCCAGCGATCTCTATGCCAAGGCGATCACGATGATGAAGACCGCGATCAAGAGCAGCAGCTGATTTTTTCCGATTGAATGTGGGCGAACAGGTAACGGAGAGAGTGTAAGATGGATTTCACCACCACCATGGCGGTTTCGGCGTCCGGTCTGCGGGCCCAGTCTGACCGCATGAAGACGCTGGCGGAAAACATCGCCAATGCCAATTCCACCGCGACCACACCGGGCGGCGATCCCTATCGCCGTCAGATCCCGGCGATGAAGAGCGCGTTCGACAAGGAACTGGGTGTCAGTGTGGTCAAGTCGGATAAGCCGGTGGCCGATCAGACACCGTTCCCGCTCAAATATGACCCCGGCAACCCGATTGCCGACCAGCAGGGCTATGTCAAACAGCCAAACGTGCAGAGCCTGGTCGAAATCATGGATATGAAGGACGCCCAGCGCTCCTATGAAGCGGGCCTCAGCGTTATGGATGTGACGAAGAATATGCAGTCGCAGACCATCAATCTGCTCACCAAATAAGCGCAGCTAGGGGGGATATATTATGGCCGTTCTACCTGCTGCTGCTGCTGCTGCCTATCGTGCCGCTGCGCAAATGGCGACGCCCGCATCGTCTGCCAGTGCTGCCAGCAGCACGGGCAGCAATGCGCTAGGGGCGGGAAACTTTTCCGATTTTCTGTCGAGTGCGGTTAAGGACAGCATCTCCACCATCAAGCAGGGTGAAAACATGGCGGCCAAACAGGTCGCCGGTAAAGCCGAGCTGATTGATGTGGTCACCGCCGTCAATGCGGCCGAGCTTTCCCTCAATACCGTGGTGGCGGTGCGTGATAAGGTGATTTCCGCCTATCAGACCATCATGAGCATGTCGATCTAAAGGGGCGTTATGGGACCGGGTGAAACCATCGATTTCGCGCGCAGTGCGATTTATGTGCTGCTGGAAATCTCTATGCCGGCCATGCTGACAGCTCTGGCGGTTGGTCTGGTGATCGGCCTGTTGCAGGCCCTGACCCAGATTCAGGAAGCCACCCTGGTGTTCGTGCCCAAGATCATTGCGATCTTTGTGGTGTTGCTGATCACCCTGCCCTTTGTCGGCCATGTCATGGGCGGGTTCATGAACGATGTCGCCGAGCGGATCTCGGCCTATTAGGTTTCGTCCGCCCTTATGGTGGCGGATGGATGGGCGGCCAGGGCCGGTGGGACCCCGGTGAAACGCTGGAGGATGGCGGGACAGACGTAAAATGATGCATGTCACCCTGCCCAATCTGACGGGAATTTTTCTCGTTTATTTTCTGGTTTTTGCGCGCGTTGGCGGCATGGTCATGCTGATGCCCGGCGTTGGCGAAAGCAGTGTGCCGGCGCGGGTGCGGCTGATCTTTGCCCTTGGTCTGACCATCGTGATGGCGCCGTCGGTTGCCAGCGCCTATCCCAATACCAATCCGCTCAGCTTAGTCGCATTGATCATTCTGCTGGTGCAGGAGATGGTCGTCGGTGTGCTGCTCGGCACCATGGCCCGCATGATTACCAGCGCGCTGTCGGTAGGCGGCTATCTCATCGCCAACCAGATCGGTCTGTCGATGGCGCAGACCGTCGATCCCAGTTCGTCTTCATCTAACGATCAGGGCGCGGTGCTGGGCAATTTCCTGAGTATGATCGGGCTGGTGGCGGTGTTCGCCACCAATTTGCACTATCTGCTGATCGGGGCGATCAGCGGCAGCTACCACATCATTCCGCCGGGCGGAGAGCTGCCCACCGCCGATATGGCCGAACTGGCGATCCGTTTTACCAGTGCGGCTTTCGTGCTGGGCTTTCAGCTGGCTGGGCCATTTCTGGTGTTTGGTTTCGTGGTCAATCTGGCCTTTGGCGTGCTGTCGCGCCTGATGCCGCAATTACAGATTTTCTTCGTCGTTATGCCGATCAATGTGCTGATCGGGTTTTCTCTGCTTGCGTTATTCCTCGGCACCATGATCACGCTGTATCTCGATTTTTTCTCCAGCCAGATGGGGATGCTGCAATAGCGGCATAACAGGACATGGCAGGCGAAGATCGCGATCCCTCACAACAAACCGAAGAACCAACAGCCCGAAGGCTGCAACAGGCGCATGAGCAAGGCGACCAGATTAAAAGCGTCGAGCTGCAGACGCTGATCCTGCTGGTGGGTGCCACGATTGCGGTCAGCGTTTTCGGCCGCGGTATCGTCATTGGCTTTATCAACAACCTGAAAATTTTTCTGGCCGAACCCGACCGCATGGCCACCGATGGCAATGCGCTGATCCTGATGTTCAAGACGCTGCTCGGGCAGTTGCTCGCGATTTTCGGGCCTTTTTTTGTGCTGCTGATGGTGTTCGGGGTGGCGGGTAATGTGGTGCAGGGCATGCCGAGCTTCACCCCGAGCCGGATCATGCCCAACCTGTCCAAGCTGTCGCTGGTCAACGGCTTCAAGCGGATGTTCGGCATTGATGGCATTTCCAATCTGCTCAAGGGCCTGTTGAAAATCGCCGTCGTTGGTCTGGCGATCTGGATTCAGCTGTGGCCCCAGCGCAATGGGCTGGAGGCGGTGCTGACCCAGTCACCGGCGGCGGTGGCCGATGACATGTCGCATATGTTCATCCACCTGATGATCGCGGCGCTGGCGGCCATCGCCCTCATCGCGGCGATTGACTATGCGCTGCAGCGTCACGAGTTCATGAAGCGCAACCGCATGTCCAAGCAGGAAATCAAGGACGAAATGAAGGAGACGGAAGGCGATCCCAAGATCAAAGGCAAAATCCGTCAGTTGCGCATTGAACGCTCACGCAAACGCATGATGGCGGCGGTGCCCAAAGCGACCGTGGTTATCACCAACCCGACCCATTATGCCGTGGCGCTGCTGTATGAGCAGGGCAAGACCGCCGCGCCGATCTGCGTTGCCAAGGGCGTCGATGCGATTGCCTTCCGCATCCGCGATGTCGCCAAGGAACATGAGGTTCCCATCGTTGAAAACCCGCCGCTGGCCCGGGCGCTCTATGCCAGTGTTGAGGTCGATGCCACCATTCCCGCCGAGCATTACAAGGCGGTGGCCCAGGTCATCGGTTATGTCCTGCGTCTGACGGGTAAGTTGCGTCCGAATTAGGCGGCGGTTTGCGCGTTTGGGGGCGCCTTGCCGTAAACGGCGGCCATCAGGCCCCGATAGGTGTTTTCCGTATTAAAATGGCAGGCTTAACTATCGCCTTACGCGAGAAAACGGTACGGCTTGTTAGCTTTTTCAGATAGACTGAAATTCGGCATGACGACACAGGATAGCATGGACAGCGTTTCCGGCTTACCCCAAGGTGGCTTACCATCCGGCGCATGGCGCTGGGTGGCGGTGGCGTTCGTCGGGTTGGCTTTGGTGGCGGGCGTGCTGGCGGTGCTTTCTCCGCAGACGGTGCAATGGGTCGGCGTGGCGCTGCTGACCGGCATCGCGCTGGTTGGCTGCCTGTTTTTCTACACGATCTGGCCGCGCGATACGGCCCGTGGTGCCGATGCCCGCCGGGCGGCGGAGGCGGCGGCGCGCTCCAATGTCGCCTGGGCTATCACGGGTTCTGATGGCGCGGTGCGGGACTGCAACGAGATTTACCGGCGCATGGCCGGCACCCAGGAAGGCGAGGCCCCGGCCCCGCCCGAACTGGCCTTAAGCGATGAAAATTCGGCCGCAGTGCTGTACCGGCTGTCCCGCAGTGCGGTCGATGGTCAGGCCCGCGAGGAATGTTTTGCGGTGGCGCCGGGCATGGAAATCATCGCGGCGGTGCGTCCGCTACAGCGGCGGCAAACCTGTTGGTGGTTTACCCCCCGGCTGGCCCCGGAATCGCACAATGCCGCCGCGGGGCAGCCCCCCAACCCCCGCGAACGGGTGGGCGAGCTGTTTCGGGATGCCCCGATCGGGGTCGCGCTGGCCGAGGCCAGTGGTAAGCTCATCGAAGTGAATGACGCCTTCAAAAGCTTTTTCCGCTCGGCGGGGCTGTCCAATGCGGTGGCGGATACTCTGGTTGGCCGCCTGGTTGGCGAGCTGATCGAAATTGCGGATCGGCCTGCGGTTCTGGCCCTGATCGGTCAGGCGGCGCAGGGGCAGGCAGGCGGCCCGCTGGCAGAGCCGGGTGACGATGGCCGGGTCGAGCTGCGCCCGGCAGGCAATGATGAACGTAAAGCCGAGCTGTTTGCCTGCGCCGGTGGCGGCGGCCGGGTTATTCTGTATCTGCACGACGTGTCGGAACAGCGGGCGCTGGAATCCAAATTTGCCCAGTCGCAGAAGATGCAGGCGGTTGGTCAGCTTGCCGGTGGCGTGGCCCACGACTTTAACAACCACCTGACCGTTATTATTGGTAACTGCGAATTCCTGCTGATGCGCCACCGGGCGGGCGACCCCTCGTTCAAAGAGATTAACGAGATCAATCAGCACGCCTTACGCGCCGCCAATCTGGTCAAGCAATTGTTGGCCTTCTCGCGCAAGCAGACCTTGCAGCCCAAGGTGCTGGCGCTGCGTGAGGTGGTGGGCGAACTGGCGATCATGTTGCGCCGGCTCTTACGCGAAGGGATCGAGCTTAAGCTGGAATCGGCAAATGATCTGTGGGCGGTCCATGCTGACGAGGCGCAGATCTCCAATGCCATCATCAATCTGGTGGTCAATGCCCGCGATGCCATGCCCAAGGGCGGTACGGTCACCATTCGCAGCGGCAACGAAACCATTGCCGAGGCGATGGCGATGGGCGACGCCACCATGCCGCCGGGCGAGTATGTCCGTATTGGCGTGATCGATACCGGCACCGGCATCGAAAAAGACCATATGGCCAAGATTTTCGATCCCTTTTTCACCACCAAACCGGTGGGTCAGGGGACCGGTCTGGGGCTGGCGACGGTCTATGGCATCGTCAAACAGACCGGCGGCTTCATCTCGGTCGAATCCGAGACCGGCAGGGGGACGAATTTCAGCATTTTCCTGCCGCGCTACCGCCCCGATCAGGCTGCGCCGGAGAAGAACGAACCCGCAGCGGTGGCAACCCGCGATGTCACCGGTCAGGATACCATTTTACTGGTCGAGGATGAGGAAGCTGTGCGCAGCTTCGCGGTGCGGGCCCTTCGTATGCGCGGCTATCAGGTGCTGGAAGCCCCCGGTGGTGAAGAAGCCCTTGAAATCGTACGCAAAGCGACCGCGCCGATCCATCTGCTGATTACCGATGTGGTGATGCCCAATATGGATGGGCCCACCTTGGTGCGGGCGGTCAAACGCATTCGCCCTGATATGCCGGTGATTTTCATGTCCGGCTATGCCGAGGACGCCTTCCAGCGTAACGAGGAGCGGGCCGAGGATCTGCACTTCCTGCCCAAGCCCTTTGGCCTCAAGCAACTGGCGGCCAAGGTCAAGGAAGTTCTCTCGCAACACAGCCAGAGCTAGAATTCCCCTTCCTATGGGCTGGGTTACGCGCATCTTAATGCGCAACTGTTGCGAATGTGTCGCATAATCCGTCGCAACCGCCCTTGATGACGATAATGACTATCAATATTAGTCGCAGGGTTCACAATCTATTCGAGGGATGATCCGTGCGAGCGTTTACGAAATGGCTTTTATTGGGGACTGCTGGTTTCGTTATGGCCGGGGCTGGGGCAAATGCCGCAGCGGCCGCCGATAGTTCTAAAGGTGTCATCGAAACGGTGACGGTGACCGGTCAGGCGTTCGAGCTCGACGTCAAGGGGCAGACACCGCTGATCGAAACGCCTCAGAACATCCAGATTATATCGTCTGATCTGCTGGAAGCGCAGGGTGTCACCCGCCTTGACGAAGCCTTGCGCAATGTCGCTGGTGTGATGGGCGGGGGGTATTATTCCTCCTACGACTATTTCCGTATCCGTGGCTTTGATGCGTCCGGTTACATCTATCTCGATGGTATGCGGCTGGACAGCTATGTCGATGTTAATGCCGAGATGTTCGGGCTCGAGCAGATTCAGGTCGTCAAAGGCCCGGCTTCGGCCATGTATGGTCAGGGCGCACTGGGCGGTCTGGTCAACTTCGTCAGCAAGCGTCCGACCGACAAGGCCTTCCTGAATATCGGCGGCTCGTTCGGTTCTTACGACAGCTATGACTTTACCTTTGATGGCAATCTGCCAGTTTCCGATGATCTGGCGGTGCGCATGGTCGCGCTCAAGCGTCACGAAGGCAGCTTTGTTGATCGTTCGACCGGCAATAACCGGCTCTATCTGGCCCCGTCGGCGACCTGGAATATTGATGACAGCACCACGCTGACCTTGCTGGCGTCGTATCAGCACGACAAGATGAATATGGCGATGCCGCTGACCGCAGAAGGCACGATTACGGCATCAGATTACGGCACCTATTCGATCAAGACCAACACGTCACCGCTGGGGGATTCCAACCAGTCCAAGACCAACCGTACCGAGCTGGGCTATCAGTTTTCCCACAGCTTCAACAATGTATTCAGCTTTAATCAGCGCCTGCGTTATACGATCAACGACCAGAACTGGGATAACGTATATTACACCTCGTCACTGTCGTCTGACGGGCGGTATCTCTCGCTTTATCCCTATGATTACGACAGCTATGGCTCGATGCTGACGACCGATACCTCGGTCTCGGCCATTTTCAATACCGGCCCCCTCAAGCATCAGATTCTGATCGGCTCGGATTACTATATCAGCCACACCCATTCGCATTCGCGCCAGATCGATTACAGCGATGCCGATTCCTATTATGTGCTGGATCTCTATAATCAGACTGCGGGTCTTGCTACGCCGGACTATGCCACCCGTTCGGGCAGCAAGGATGCCTCGCACGATCTGGGCGCCTATATGCAGGACCATATCACCTATGGCAAATGGAGCCTGACCGGATCCTTGCGCTGGGATGATGCACAGACCGGCACCTCCTCCAAACAGACCGATGTCGCTTTCACGCCGCGTCTGGGGCTGACCTATGCCGTGCTGCCGCAGAATGTGCTGTTTGCCAGCTACAGTGAATCCTTCCTGCCGCAGAGCGGAACGAAATACACCGGCGAGCTGCTTAAACCCGAAGTTGGTCGTCAGTGGGAAACAGGTCTGAAATCCAGCCTGCTCGATGGCCAGATCGACCTGACCGCCTCGTTGTACTATCTGACACGCAACAACGTTTCGACCTCGGACGAAGATCACCCGAGCTATTATAAGCAGAGCGGCAAACAGCGTAGTCGTGGTTTTGAATTCGACAGCCGTTTCCAGATGACCACCAACTGGCAGGCCATTCTGACCTATGCCTATACCGATGCCGTGGTGATCAGCGATACGACCTATCCGACCGGCGATCAGCTCAGCAATGTGCCGAAGAACAGCATTGGTCTGTGGACGCGCTATGCCTTCGACGGCATCGTTAAAGGCCTGTCGGTCGCAGGCGGCGTCTATCATTATTCGAGTGAGGCGGGCGATCTGCCCAATACCTTCCGCCTGCCCGACTATACGCTGGTCAACACGCAGATCGCCTACAGCTATGGCCCGGGCGAAATTCAGTTCTCGGTGAAAAACCTGTTTAACGAACGCTATTATGCCGGTTCGTATAGCAGTACCTATGTGCAGCCCGGATTCCCGCGCAGCTTCACCGTTGATCTGAAAGTTGCCCTCTGACCATGCATCTGTTGCTTGCCCGTTTGCACCGCTACGCCGGCCTGACCATGGCGACGTTTCTTTTTCTGGCGGGGCTGACGGGCAGCATCATTGCCTTCAATGCAGAAATCGACAGTGCCCTGAACCCCGGCTTGTTTACCACGGCAAGCCGGGGGCCGGTGCTGTCACCCGACGCGCTGGTGCAGCGGCTCAATCAGGCGCTGCCGGGAGCCAAAGCATTGATTGTTCCGGTCTCGGTGGAGCCGGGGCAAAGCGCCATGCTGCGGCTGATGCCGCGCGATGGTCGCAGCAATTTCGACGAAGCCTTTTTCGATCCGGTAACTGGCCGCTTCCTCGGCGTGCGGTCGTGGGGGCAATGCTGCTTCACACGTGAACGGCTGATTCCGTTTCTCTATAAATTTCACTACAGCCTTGGCCTGCCCGGTTTGTGGGGCCTGTATCTGATGGGCGGCATTGCCATGCTGTGGACGCTCGATTGCTTCACGGCGTTTTTGCGCACCCTGCCGCCGGGGGTGTTTTCCTGGAAGCAATGGAAAAAAGCCTGGGTCTTTAAACGCGGGGCCAGCTCCTATCGCTTCACCGTCGATCTGCACCGGGTCAGCGGGCTGTGGCTGTGGGCGCTTTTACTCATTATTGCGTCGTCCAGTGTGGCGCTTAATCTGCCGCAACAGGTTTTTCGGCCGATTGTTGCGGTGTTTTCGCCTTTAAAACCTGGCTTCGGTGGTGTGATGGTCCAGCACCCGGTGCGGCCGGGCCAGAATCTGATTGGTTTTAACCGTGCCGCCGATCTGGCGCGTCAGCAATTTGCCCGCCAGCATCGTGCCGCCACGGTGCATCAGATCATGCAGTATGGCGGGACCTATGGCGTGCTCTATGCCCGGCCGGACCGCGCGGGCGAAGACGGGCTGGGCTATTCGACGCTCTACCTCGATGCCTATGATGGTGCGGTGGTGAGCGATGATCGCCCCGATACCGGTTCCCGCGGCGACCGCTTTCTGGCACTGCAATACCCGATGCATTCGGGCCGTATCTTCGGGCTGGCTGGCCGGATCGCAATTTCGCTGATGGGGCTGGTGGTCGCCATGCTGTCGGTCACCGGCGTGATCCTCTGGCTGAAAAAGCGCAAGAAACGGAAGCACGCAGTTTAAGGCGGGCTTAGCACCGGCTGCACAACATCAAAATGCAGATGCAGGAATATCGCGTCCATATGGATGCGGGGTGAACCGTTATAAAAATCCTCGTTGGCTTTATAGCGCATTTCCTGCCAGCCAAGGCTCAGCATCCAGTTGCTGTTGACGCGATAGCCGAGCGAACTGGCATAGGCGCGTACCCCGATGTCTTGCATCGGGTTGCCGCCCTTGGCTGTGCCGTCGCTATACTCAGCATCCAGTGACCAGGGGCCGTGATCGTATTTGATGCTGGCATGGGCGGAATCGGTTTGGCCATTTTTGCGCACATCGGTGATGCAGAAGCCAAAAGCATTGCTGACGTGATAGGCCCCGCCAAAGCCAAGCGTATCCTGCAGCCCAAGCGGCAGGGCAAATTCCGCCCCCAGCGCCCAGTCGGTCAGGCCGGCCTGACCGGGTTCTTTTTCGGCTTTATCAACATGTGAAAACCCGGCCCCGCCAGAAAAATTCGCCTGCACCGGGCCGATCATGGTCTGATAAGCCCCGCCAACTTCCCAGATGTTGCTCTGCCGCCCGCTGTGGCGGCTGCCGTAATCGACGAAGGGGATCACCCATTTGCCTTCACTCGGGGCATAAGACAGCCCCAGGTGAAAGCCCTGCCAGTCAGGGGTGTAATAGACGATTTTGGCATAGTTGAACGAGGTCTCTACCGTACTGTTAAAGGCATAATGGTCGACCATGACATGGTGGTTGGCGGGGTCTGGAAAAAAGGTGGCGTTATGGCTTTCAGGCGAAACCTCGCTATCCACCACCGGGCCGGTCAGCCCCAGAGCATAGGCGGCACCGTCGGCCATGCCAATCTGTAACCGGCCATAGGAACTGACCCAGGTGCCATAGAGCTTCTGCACCAGATCGCTGTCGTAATTATCGGCGCTGTAGCGGTCGTGATAGAGATAAAAATAGCCCGAAACGCTCACCCGCTCCCCATCGCCGAGTTGTTCGACCAGCCGTGTCGTCAGCAGGGCGGCGGCGCTGACGCTATCGGCATCCAGGTCGCGGGCGCTGGGCTGAAAGGCTGCCGCCGCGGTGGCATAGGCTGAACCGCCAACGGTAAACACCGTCGCCCCGTCGCCAATCTGCAGCGGAGAAATCTCTCCGGCACAGGCAGACGATGCCAGCGCGGCCAGACCGAGCCCCGCAGCGTATATCCAGTGATCGTGACGTAACCGCAAAACTGTAAAGTGCATAACCACACCTGTTTTAAGGATAGGTTTATCAAATACGAGTGATGTTGCGTGTCAATCTCATATTGAACCGCAACGTGCATGCTGCGTGATTACGCCACGGTCGCAGCCCGGGCATCCTAAGGGGGGTACTTTACAAAAGCCTCAACGGCTGTGGATTATTTTGCGTCAACGCCGACCGCATCGGCAACCGTGGCAAAGCCGTCCCGCTTCAAAGCCGCGGCCAGATCGCGCTTGATGCTGCTGAGCAAACCGATGCCGCCGAACACCAGCGCGGTATAGACCTCGACCAAGCTCGCCCCAGCGCGGATCTTGGCATAGGCATCGGTGCCCGAGGACACACCACCAACCCCGACCAGAACCAGCCCGGCTCCGACGCGGGCGCGCATGCCAGCCAGAATGGCGTTCGAAGGGGCCAGCAGGGGTTTGCCCGACAGCCCGCCTTCCTCTCTGGCATGGGAATTTTTTAAGTCCGGCCGCGCCAGTGTGGTGTTGGTGACAATGATGCCGTCCAGTCCGGCGGCCAGAACCTCGGCGGCGATATCGTCCATCTCGTGGCCATCGATATCCGGGGCGATCTTAAGCAGGATCGGCTTTTTGTCACCACCGCGGGCCTCGGCCAGTTCAGACAACAGCCGGTGCAGCGCCTCGCGCCCTTGCAGCTTACGCAGGCCGGGTGTGTTGGGCGACGAGATATTCACCGCCACATAATCTGCCAGCGGGGCCAACCTATCATAGGTCAGCCGGTAATCGGCGATGCGGTCATCGCTGTTCTTGTTGGCACCGATATTGATGCCGAGCACGCCAGCCCCGGCTTTGGGGCCGACTTTACGTTTAGCCAGATGGGTGGCAGCGAATTCCATGCCGCGATTATTAAAGCCCATGCGGTTGATGATGGCCCCGTCTTCCGGCAGGCGATACATGCGCGGTTTGGGGTTGCCCGGTTGCGGGCGCGGGGTCACCGTGCCGCATTCGACGAAGCCAAAGCCCAGCCGGAACATCGCCGGATATGCGACGGCGTTCTTGTCAAAACCGGCGGCCATGCCAATGGGGTTGGTAAAGTTTAAACCCAGCGCGGTTATCGCCAGCACCGGGTCATCTTTTCGCGCGCGCGGCACCAGGGGGCCGAAGGCCGCGGACAGCTCTACGGTTGCGTTATGGGCGGTTTCGGCGGGCAGCAGGCGCAGGGCCGCCACCGCAAGATCCATCGGGTTTATCATGGCTGTCTTTTGTGCCCGTCGGCGGGCACTGTGGCAAGCCGTTTTCTCCGCGGGCACCGGATGGAAAGATTTTTCGCTTGTGGGCAAACGGGCTGCGACGGAGACTGCCCCCTCAAACCGTATAACCAAAATGGACAGCCGCGTGCCGCTTGATCCCGATGATGAACTGATCCTGCACGCCGCTCGGGGCGAACGGGCCGCTGCGGCGTGCCTGATGGCGCGTCATCTGCCCAAGATGTTGTCGCTGGCCCGCCGCATGCTGGCATCTCGTGGCGCGGCCGAAGCCGAAGATGCTGTGCAGGATGCTTTTTTGCGGCTTTGGCAATATGCCGGGCGCTGGCAGCCCGGGCGGGCCAAAGTGGAAACCTGGCTCTACCGGGTGGTGCTTAACCAATGCTATGACCGGTTGCGGCGGCGTACTACCGCCCCGCTGGAAGCGGCGGCCGAAATGCCTGATACCGCCCCCGGGGCCTGTGCGCAGCTTCTGGCTGACGAGCGGGGCCGGGCCGTGCAAGCCGCGCTGGAAAAATTGCCCGAACGGCAGAAAGCCGCACTTTTACTGTGTCACTGGCAAGAAATGGGCAATATCGAAGCGGCGGAAGTGATGGGCATCAGCGTTGAAGCTATAGAGTCGCTGCTGTCGCGCGGCCGACGGACGTTACGAGACCGTCTGGCGGACTGGAAGGAAGGGTAACATGGCCGAAAAAGAACTCAGTGATCGTGCCTTTGTCGACCGGATCGTACAGGAGTGTAGCGCTGCCGATGGGCTGCGATCACAAAACCGAAAGCCGCCCGATCTGCCGCCCGATCTGCCGGCCGATCTGTCCGCCCGCATCCTTGCCGATTTTGATGCCACCTTTGCACCGCGCCCGTCCTGGTCTCAGCGACTGGCCGAAACCATCTGGCCGGGGGCGCCGCTGTGGCAGCCGGGCTTTGCGCTGGCGCTGGCGCTGATCTGCGGTCTGGGGCTGGGTTTGCTGCCCAGTGTACAGTCGGGCAGCACGGCCACGGACAGCAGTTCGCTGCAGCAACTGACCGAGGCCACGCCGGCCCTCGACCTGGCGGGAGATATTTAATGCCCTCACCTTTTCTGTCCCAACCGCCGTCTGCGGGATTAAGCCGGGGGTGGCGCGTCCTTATCATCCTGTCGCTGTGTCTGAATCTGCTGATGCTGGCGGCGGCGGGCACCTTGCTGTGGCGCTGGTCGGCGGCCTCGCTGCCACTGTCCCGACTGATCGACGGGCCTGCTGGCGGGCCGATGCACCATGGCAATGCCAAAGGTTTTGGTTTGGGCCATGGGCCACTTAATCCGCATGTTCTGGCCAGTCTGGCCCCGGAAAAACGCGATGCCATCCGCCACCTGATGGATGCCCACCGCCAAAAGATGCAGGCGTTGCGTCAGGAGTCTTTCAAGGCCCGTCAGGCGGCATCCGATCTGATGGCCAGTGATGGTTATTCCTCAGAACGTTTCGCGGCGGCGCTGGATCGGGTGCGGCTGGCCGATGGCGCGCTGGAAGCCGAGGTGCTGCGTATCGTCAACGAATCCGTCGGGCTGCTGTCACCCGAGGAACGCCGCGCTGTGGCCAAGGCACAGAACGAAAGTGAACATGGTCCCGGCGATGGGCATGGCCCCGGCATGGGTGGTGGTATGGGTAACGGCATGGGGGGGGGCGGGCAAAATCGCCCACATCGTGCCGCGCCGCTGCCGGATCAATAAGCCGGGTTTCTTATGCTTTGGGCAGGCGCAGCTCCACCATTGTGCCCTTGCCGGGCTGGGGAGCGAATTTCAGGGCGCCGCCCATCATCCGGGCCAGCTCCATGGCAATGGTTTCGTCGATACTGGGGCGCGCGCCGGATCGGGCGGTCCGGTTGGGTAATTTGCCCGGATCGGTGATGGTGACGATGGCGGCACCCGGTTCCTCGCCAATCCGGACATGGATATTGCCGCCCGGTGCGGTGCGCGCCATCGCTGCGCCGAGCAGCATTTCTAAAATGCGCTCGGCTATCTCAACATCAATATAGACTTCAACCGGGATCGGCGGGGCCAGTTCCAGCTTAATCCGTCTGGCGTAGGCCCGGCCCGACTGGGCGCGCAATGTTGCCCCGACCAGCTGACTGGCTTCGCAGGTTTCGATGGCAAGCGGTATGCGGCCGGCGTCGATGGTGGCCAGTTCCCCCACGGCATCAAGGCGCCTTTTGATCAGGCGGCCGGCGCTGTCGATATAGCGGGCATATTCGCCATATTTGGGGTTCTCGACCGGGCCGGGGATTTCACGGGCGATCATTTCGGCAAAGCCGCAAACCGCATTCAGTGGGGTGCACAGATCGCGCGCCAGATTGGCATATAACAGACTGCGATCCTGAATGCGTTCGGCGGCATGGCGTTCGGCCAGCGCCAGACGCATGCGCAGCTTGGATTCTTTGGGCGGGCTGTGGCGCAAGGCGCGCACCAGACGGGCCGCTTTGGCCCGCCAGTCGATGGCGCGCCAGAACACCAGCATCAGCCAGCCGCCGACCAGAAGCGGCCCCAGCACCAGAAACAGATGTAGCGGTAATAGCCGGTACCAGTCGCCGGTCACGGTCGGGTCCACTTCGTAATGCAGTGTAATCGGCCAGTGCTGCCCGGTCAGCAGGATGCCGCGCCGGGCGGTGGCCGCGTCGGGGTGGTGGCCAGCCAGACTGACCCCGGCGGTACTGATCAGCTCGGCCTGGGCGAGCAGGGCGGGCGGGGCCAGCGTGGATGGCTCGAACGACACCGCCACCAACCGGTCGCCATCACGAAAGACGATCAGACCGCGATTGCCGGTGCCGATCACCAGCCGGTTCTTGCGTAACAGCGAGGCCAGCGCCAGACTGTCGAGGGCTTCGCCGCTCTGGCGCAAGCTGTTACCCGCACTGTCGGCCACGGCGATGCCGCGGATGCCGGGCAAAGCGGCCACCGCTTCTTCGGCCAGTCCGCCATTAGCGAACATCAGACCAAGGGCGGCGACGCGATCGAGATTGCCTTGCGCCGTGGCGAGCAGAATCTGGGCCTGGGCAATGTCGGCATCTTCAGCCTGCTGAAAGGCGTGCTGTTGTTCGAAATAGAGCAGTAATCCGGCGGCCAGCGCGAAGCTGACGGAAATCAGCCCGATGCAGCCGATGACCAGCTGGCGCGCCCGGCGATTGGGTAAACCGGCCGCCCGCAAAATTCCGGGCCCGATCTTTGGTCCAATCTTTTGACCGATGGCCGCGCCAAGCTGCCGATAGAACCGCCCTGCCGTCTCGCTCATGCCGTTCCTGCTGGCTATCTGCCGGACTGATTCGCAACTTAGACGATTATGCGCGAGCGGGAACTCATGTCACTGCAAATGCAGGGTTTTACAAATAGGGGCCAAAATAAAATCCCGGCCCTTGCGGACCGGGATTTTGGTAAGCGCAGCAAAAGGCCTGGTTCAGCCCAGCATTTTGGAGACAACTTCATAAAGGTTGGACGAAATCCCCGCCGTATCGAGCATGGCCTTCAGCTCGTGCCGCATCATTTTCTGACGATCCGGGGCAAAGCGCCGCCAGGTTTCGAACGCCCCGGCCATGCGGGCCGAAACCATGGCGTTCAGTGTATCGACATGGCGCACCACCTCGCCGACAAGGGCATAGCCCGTGCCGTCGATGCTGTGGAAGCGCAACTGATTGACCGAAAAAGCACCGATCAGCGCGCGCACCCGGTTGGGGTTTTTGATGTCGAAGGCCGTATGCTGCATCAGGGCGCGGACCTTGGCCACCGTATCGGCGCGCGGCGATCCGGCCTGCAGGCCCATCCATTTGTCGAGCACCAGGGGCTCATTTTTGAATCGTTCGTAGAAATGGCCGAAAGCCTCGTCGCAGCGCGCCGATGCCATGCGCGACAATGCCGCCAGCGCCGCCATCATATCGGTCATGTTGCCCGCTTCATTGTATTGGGCAAAGGCCAGTTCGGCCGCCGCGTCGTCATCGGCGGCGGTTAAAAAGCGCAGCGCGGTATTCTTTAAGGCACGCCGTCCGCTGGAGGCCGCATCGGGGCTGTAAGGGCCGGTTTCGCGGCAGGCGTCGTACAGAGCGGCGAATTTATCCTGATAGGCGTCGGCCAGAATGCGGATCAAACCGACACGGGCGGCATGAATCGCATCGGGGTCGATTTCATTCATGCTTTGGGCGATTTCGCTTTCCAGCGGCAGCGCCAGCATGTGGGCTGCAAAGGCCATGTCTTCGGTGGCATGGTCGAGCACCGTGCCAATGGCGCCGATATAAGCCTGATCGGCGGGCTTGTCGGCGATCAGGGCGTTCATGGCACTGCGCGCCAGAGCCTGCCCGGCTTCCCAGCGGTTGAAGGAATCGCTGTCGGCGGCCATCAGGCGGGCCCGTTCGGCATCCGTCTGATGCTGGATGAAATGGCACGGCGCCGAGAACCCGCGACCCAGCGACAACAACGGGGCCTGCTCTACCCCGGTGAAGACAAAATGCTCTTCAGGTTTGGTCAGCTCGATCACGCGCTCGTCCGGGCCGGTGGCATTTTCACCGTCGAGGCTAAGCGGTAATGCCTTGCCGCTGGTCGCACCGATCAGGCCAAGGCGCACCGGAATGTGCATCGGCAGCTTTTTAGGTTGCCCCGGTGTGGCGGCGAGCGATTGCTTGAGGTGCAGTGTGTAGGTTTTCTTCGCCGGGTTATAGTGGCCTTCGGCTTCGACCACGGGGGTGCCGGCCTGATGGTACCACAGACGGAACTGTTTCAGGTCGCGTCCACAGGCATCTTCAAAGCATTTGACCCATTCTTCCACCGTCACCGCCTGACCATCGTGGCGGGCGAAATACAGATCGGTGGCTTTGCGATAGCCTTCGGGCCCGACCAGCGTTTTCAGCATGCCGATGATCTCGGCACCCTTTTCATAAATCGTGGCGGTGTAGAAATTATCGATGGTGATGTAGCTGGAGGGCTGCACCGGGTGGGCCAGCGGTCCGGCATCTTCGCGAAATTGCGTCAGGCGTAAGGTGCGCACATCCTCGATGCGTTGCACCGGGCGCGAGCGCATGTCGGCCGAAAAATTCTGATCGCGGAAGACGGTCAGGCCTTCTTTGAGCGAAAGCTGGAACCAGTCACGGCAGGTGATGCGGTCGCCGGTCCAGTTGTGGAAATATTCGTGGGCAACCACACTTTCGATATGGGCATAATCGCCATCGCTGGCGGTATCGGCACTGGCCAGAAGCACCTTATCGTTAAAGATGTTGAGGCCCTTGTTTTCCATGGCGCCGAAATTGAAGGCCGACACCGCAACAATCATGAAAATGTCGAGGTCATATTCGCGGCCATAGGTTTTTTCATCCCAGGCCATGGCGTTTTTCAGCGAGACCATCGCCCATTCGGCTTTTTTCTCGTTGCCATGCTCGACAAAAATCTTCAGCGCAACCTTGCGCCCCGACACCGTGGTGAAGCTGTCTTCGATATGGCCAAGATCGCCCGCCACCAGGGCGAACAGATAGCAGGGTTTCTTGAACGGATCGTGCCACACGGCAAAATGCCGGTCGCCCGAGAGCTCGCCGGATTCAATCAGATTGCCGTTTGACAGCAGCACCGGGCAGCTCGCCTTGGGCGCTTCGATGCGGGTGGTATACACCGCCAGCACATCGGGCCGGTCGAGGTAATAGGTAATGCGGCGGAAGCCTTCGGCTTCGTTCTGTGTGCAGAATAATCCCTTGGACTGATACAGTCCTTGCAGCTCGGTATTGTCCGCCGGGGCGATCTCGGTGACGATTTTCAGGGTGAAATCCGCCGGGGGGCGGAAGATAATCAGGCTGTCGGCGCTGACCTCATATTCATTCTGGGGTAATGCGCGGCCATCAATCGCCACCTCGATTAGCTTTAAGCGCTCACCATCCAGCTTCAGCGGAACTTCGGGCCCTTCACGCACCATCTTGGTGGTGGCGGTCACGCGCGTGGCGTGTGGGTCGAGCACAAAATCGAGCGCGATTTCCGAAACACGGTACGCGGGTGCGCGGTAATCTTTCAAATGGGTGGCTTGCGGTTCGGTCATGGCAATCCTTTGATGCACAAATGGGCGGGCTTTAAGGGGTATAGCCCGGCTGGCGCGTAAAAAAAAACGCGAAATATTTTTACGAAAAATAGCGTGACATGTCCCGGCCGGTTTGCGCGAGACGTTTCTTCGCCTCTGCAATGGCGGTATTTCAATGAGTTAGGGAGGCTGGAGGGTTAGGCACCGCTGCCCGAGTCCGGCCAGTAGGGCATGTCAAAAGCCTCAAGCGGGGCGTCTTCGGGGTGCTGGCTGACGATAGATTTGAACCCCGCTGGCCAGTCGCAATGATCGAGTTTGGTGTGATGGATTTCAAAGCCTTCAGGCCAGTCGGCAAAGCCCGGCTTCTGAGACAGTTCGGCAATGGCTTCGTCGGCTTTTTCCGTAGAACTGAAGATACCGATCAACAGCTTAGTGTCCTCGCGGTCGGTATAGCCGCGGACATACCAAAGGTCATAAACCGTATCCATCAACGCCTCCCTGGCGGTGCACTCGCAGGGCTGATCATAGGGGCAGCAGTTTACCGGCGATTTAAAGTTGGTACAGATAAGTCGTGAAATTTTATTTGGTTAATTTGTCTGCGTAATGGAGGCATTTTATTGTTACTTTTGCTGGAAATTGGCACTTCGCTGTTGGTAAACCACGTTCCCACTTTGCATCCGTGCGTGCTATAGCTACGGCAAAGCCAAAATGACCCAGAACCCAACCTATGCGAGATGTTATGTCTAAACCGCAGAGCGACCTGAAGCCCAATACTTTCGAATACGAAAACTTCCCCCTGATTACCGCCAATGGGTTTCGCGAATACGATGCCCGCTGGCTGTTCGGTAAAGAACTGAATCTGCTTGGTGTTCAGGCGTTGGGGCTGGGGATTGGCACCTATCTGCAGGAAATCGGCGTGCCGCTCAAGGTGGTTACCGGGCATGATTTCCGCTCCTACTCGCTGTCGATCAAGCAGGCGCTGACCATTGGTCTGATGCAGGCCGGCTGCGAGGTGCTCGACATTGGTCTGGCGCTGACCCCGATCGCCTATTTCGCCCAGTTCGCGCTGGATGTGCCGGCGGTGGCAATGGTGACGGCCAGCCATAATGAGAATGGCTGGACCGGGGTGAAAATGGGGGCGCAGCGCCCGCTGACCTTCGGGCCGGTCGAGATGACCCGGCTCAAGGAAATTGTGCTGGCTGGCGAGGGTAAGCCCCGCGCTGGTGGCAGCTATAAATTCATCGAGAATTTCCGCGAGACCTATATCAGTGACGTGACCAGGGGCCATAAGTTGTCGCGCCCGATCAAAGTGGTGGCGGCGACCGGCAACGGCACCGCGGGCGCTTTCGTGGTCGATGTGTTGCGGCGCATTGGGGCCGACGTGATCCCGATGGATCAGGAACTCGATTTTACCTTCCCGAAATACAATCCGAATCCGGAAGACATGCACATGCTGCATGCCATGGCCGATGCGGTGAAGGAACATAAGGCCGAGCTCTGCCTGGGTTTCGATGGCGATGGCGACCGTTGTGGCGTGGTCGATGATACCGGCAACGAAATTTTTGCTGACAAGACCGGCGTGCTGCTGGCCCGCGATCTGTCGAGCCGGATTCCCAATGCCCAGTTCGTTGTCGATGTGAAATCGACCGCGATCTACACCATTGATCCGGTGCTGAAAGCCAATGGTGTCACGGTGGATTACTGGAAGACCGGTCACTCCTATATCAAGCGCCGCACGTCCGAGCTGAAGGCCGTCGCCGGGTTTGAAAAGAGTGGCCATTATTTCTTCAACGCACCGGTTGGTCGTGGCTATGACGATGCGTCGATTGCCGCCATTGCCATTCTGGAAATGCTCGATCGCGCCGGTGGTAAGAAGATGTCGGAACTGGTCGCCTCACTGCCCAAGACCTGGTCGTCGCCGACCATGAGCCCCTATTGCAATGACGCCGCCAAATATGCCGTGGTTGATGCCATCACCAAGGAATATGAGGACTTGAAGGCTAAGGGCGAAAAGATCCTTGGCCAGAATATCGTTTCTATCGTCACCGTGAACGGTGTGCGCGTTACGCTGGAGGATGGCACCTGGTGTCTGGTGCGCGCTTCGTCGAATAAGCCGTCGCTGGTCGTGGTGGTCGAAAGCCCGGTATCCGAGGATGGCATGCATGCCATTTTCAAGGATCTCAACGCCCGCCTGTCCCAGCACAAGGAAGTCGGCGAATACGATCAGAAGATCTGAGGCTTTATCAGATACGAAAAAAAGGCGGGCCTAATGCCCGCCTTTTTTGTTGGTAACCGGCACATAACCCTGCGGTGTGCTACGCCAGATTTGGCCGATGATTGAGCGTTTCTGGCGCGGATAGCTGTCATCCGGAGTATCCAGAATGATGTCTGTTTGTCCGTCCGTGTCTGTAATGACTGTGGGATAATATTTGCTGCCATGCTCCATCACCTTGGTAATGCTGGTGGGACCGATGCGATAAACGTTGATCCAGTAGGCGCTGCCCGTTGTCGTGATAACGATAAAATCCCGGCTGCCATCAAAGGCTGGAAAGGCGGCTGTTACGCCACCCATTATGTCGTCGCTATAGGGTGTCGTGCGTCGACAGTTCGCGATGCAACGAATGTGTATCTGGCGGTTCATAAGGCCCTCTGCCGGGTCTTTGCCGGAATATTCAATGCTGTCGAGCTGATAGGTTTGCCCATCGATGTGGCTGATGGCGCGGACGGCAATGGTTTCTTCTGACGATTCCGCCGGTTGTGTCACATGTGTCTGCAGTTGATCGGCTTCATAATTTTTGTGATGCGCTTTTGCCGTTATGGGGCGGTACGGACCCGGCCCGCTGCGCCAGAGCTGACCGGTGACAACCTCGCGCCGCTCCGGGTCCGTGGAAGCGGGGTTGTGAATTGCAATCTGAATACTGTTGTCGTCACCCAAAAGAAGCTGCGGATAGGTTTGCGACGGCTGATCCATCACCTTGGCAGCACGGGGCCCGTTGAGGCGGTATACCCGTACACGGTAGCCCTGCCCTGCGGCCCAGATGGTGATGATGTCGGGGCTGGTCTCATATGGGGTAAGGGCGGCAACGATGCGGTCGGTTACTCTGTCATGAAAGTGAAATTCACTATTGCAGTTCCAGCTGCAATAGATGTGAACATCTGCGGTGTTATCCGCAGTCTGTACAACATCCAGCCTGTATTCGGTCATATCCTGCAATGTCCCTGCGCGCGTGAGCAGGGGCTCCGCCGCCGGTGTCGCCGCCAGTGTGCTGAGAAATGCCAAAACGATAAACGCGCTATATCGGATCATCGCTCTCTTAGCGTTTGGGCGTGCAAAACGCAGCCGTACTACTGACAGATTAGCGTATTTCCCATATCGGGGCCATGCACGGCTCTGGTTTGAATGCGGCACGTGCTGAGCTGGGGCGGCAGGGGGCGATGCAAGCGCAGATCCCCGGCAATGGCCCCACCTGATAAAAAGAGCGCTCCCCAAAATAGACTGGCAGAGATGAATGAGTGTTTCATGGCATCACATCACCCGATGTGGCATTTGCGCAAATTCGCAACCAGAAATTACTATAAAACGATACCATATAAAAAAGCCGCTCCTGCGAGCGGCTTTTTGTAAACATCGCTGTGTCGGTTCAACCTTACCGGTTGGGTACCAGACGTAAGTGCGGCGTCTTGGCCGGGTTGGGCTGCTGCGGGGCTTCCGGTGCGGTTTCGGGCGTCGGGGCCTCGCCCATTTCATATTGCAGGAAGCGGCTCTTGGGGCTGGCAAAGAATTCGTGATTGCCGATATGCACCAGACGGCTTTCGGTATCGAGCCACACCTTGCCACCCAGCTTGCGCCAGCGCTGACAGAAGGCATAGTCCTCGCTGAGATATTCCTGGGTCTCGGGATCAATCGCGGTATCGAACAGCGCATACTGGTTGGGGCTGAAATAGCCCTCAGCGCTGTTGTGCGCGCATTTATAGTGCAGGTTGGGATAGGCCTCGAACATGCGGGCGATGACTTCGCGCTTGATCATCATGAAGCCGGTGCCAGCATATTCTGCCTCGACAAAAGCACCCTGACGCTTCAGCGGCATCAGCGGGGTGCCGACAAAACGGATCGGCGCGTAATCGAGCGGCTCGCCACCACGGGCGCGGGCCAGTGAATTATCATCCCAGTCGATCAGCTTCAGCGGATACATGCCCGCGACGACGTCCTGGTCAAACTCGACCATGCGCATCACCTGCGGAATTTCAAAACCGGTGTCGGCGTCAATGAACAGAAGGTGGGTGGCGTCGCTGTCCATGAATTTGGACACCAGCATATTGCGGGCCCGCGTGATGAGCGATTCGCGCCCCATCAGCTCGACCGAAACACGGAAGCCGTGCGAGGTGCCGTACTGCATCAGCATATACACGCATTGCATATAGCGTTGATGCACCACCCCGCCAAAGCAGGGTGTGGCCACGAACAGATGGACCGGTTTGGGCAAGGACATCAGCTTCTCCTAGGACTATCGCTTTTCCGGTGCGTCCGGAGCATTTGGCTCCGGTGTGGAAAAACGATCGATTTCTTCGTCGGTTACACTGGGTATGCAATATGTTTGCCACTGAAGCCGGGCATAGCTAAGCCCCGGTATTTTCCCGCATTTTGCACGTTTGCGGGCTTACGCAGAACCCCGGGGCGTACCGTCTGGCGGCGGTGTTACGGCCGGTGTGGTCCCGGAAAATTTTTCCCACCGGCAGTTTGCACCCAAGCTGGTGAAGCCCGGGATGCACCTTACGGCGCCGTGCTACGGTGACACGGCATAGCGATCTTTCGGGCTGGCAAAAAACTCCAGCGGGCCGATGCGGTACAGCGCGCTGGCGGTATCGATCCAGATCTGGCCGCCAATGTTGCGCCAGCGCTGGCAAAAGGCCCCGCTGTCACAATAATAGGTATCACTTGAGCGTTCGATGAAGGGTTCGAAAAGGGCGTATTGATGCGGGCTTTGCTGGGCCGGACCATCGCCTTGCACCTTGCGGTATTGCAGCTGGGGATAGGCAGCAAACATCGTCGCGAACACGTCACGCTTAATCAGCATGAAACCGGCTTCGGCAAAATCGGTTTCGGCAAAGTCACCGTCGCTTACCATGGGGCGCAGCGGGCGGGCGGAATAATGCAGCGCCGCGGTCTCCAGCGCCTCGCCCTGTTGGACCCGCGTCAGTGCGGCATCGTTCCAATAGACCCCGGCCTGTGCATAAACCCCGGCGGCAATATCCTTGTCGGCATCAAGCAGGCGCTGGACCTGGTCGGGCAGAAAGCCAATCGCGGCATCGACGAACAAAAGATGGGTTGCGGTCGGCCGGTCCATGAATTTGGCGACCAGCGTATTGTGTGCGCGGGTTTGCAGCGGATCGTGGGTGATCAGCTCGATCGAGGTGGCGATGCCCTTGCCCTGACAATACTGCATCAACAGGCAGATCGACTGCATGTAGCGCTGGTGCACCACGGCGCCAACGCCGGGGGTGGCAATGACAAGGTGGGTCCGCACGAGCTGCCTTTCTGGCATGGCTGGCCTAACGGTTAACGCGGCGTGTCAGCCGATTTCGTAGACGACGGCGTTCCAGTAACGCACACGGTGCGCGCCATGTTTGTGAAAACCGCGCCGACGCAGTTCACGCCCGATGATGGCGTTAAAATAGCCATGTGCGACCAAGGCGGCAATGCCTTCCTCGCGGGCCCGGCCCATCAGAATGTCGGCGGCGTGTTTGGCGCGCTGCTTGGTGCGGCGGTAATTCTCGATCTCGGGGTGATAACCGGCATGCCACAGGATGCGGGCCATCACCGCCCAGGCCGGAACCCGGATGCGCAAGAGCGGTATGTGCGGGCTGGCCAGCGGCGCCTCAACAAACAGCGGGTCGGCGATCAGCTCGGCTTCAGGGGCCAGGGCGCGTGCGCTGTCCTGCGAGCGCGGCTTGTCGCTGGTGTAAATCGCCGACAGGCTTTTGACCAGATCCTGCACCTCCTCGGGGGGGGCGCAGTCGGGGGCCAGACCGGCCGCCTCATAGGCGTCGATATAGGCCTTAAAGCCGCGGTGGCTGGTGCGCAGGCGGGTCGAGATGTCCGGGCGGCCATGACGCACCAGAATAATACGCATCGGCATGACTGCCGGCGTTTGTTCGCCATCCTGGTGTTTCGGGGCTGGAACTTGCTTGCTGGCTGGCATTTTGCTCCTGCGTCGGCCCCTGAACAAAAGGTGCGGACGGGCAAAGCTGAACGTGTCGGCGTTAATCGAACGGCTCCTTAACCAGGCTTGTTGTCTTCAGCCTTTTTCAGAAACACTCCGGGGCGGATGCTCCCGGAAACTCTAAAAACAGAAATCCTGACACCAGAACCGCTGAAAACATTTCCTGATGAAGCAGTTCTTATACGAAGGCAAGCACTGGATTGTCACAGCTATTCATCAGTATGCGGGCAAATTCATGCTAAATTATTAGCCCGCGGAAAAGATATTTTGCGCCACTGCCTATATTTTAGACGATGTGCTGTTTTTTTGGCGCTGACCTGTTGCTGTGCAACAACAGGCGTATAAAACTGCACACTATCCTGCGTAAAACGTCAAAGTTGTGCCTGTCTTCGCATTGCAGGGAGGCAAGTGGGGCTTTTACTTTCAACCCATAGGCAGCGTGTCTTAAAAATAGACGCTGCTGATGAAAATAAGAGGGCAGAAGGATGAAATCGGTTAGCCTGAAATTAGGTGTTGCGGCCGTGGCGCTGGCAGGGATTGCCGCGAGCAGTGCGGCGTTCGCTGACGAGGATAATTCGCTGGGAACTTTTTCGGCATCCGTCGCCGTCGCTTCCGACTATCGCTTCCGTGGCATCAGCCAGAATAATAAGGAAGCAACTCCCGAATTTGGCCTCAACTGGGCGGGAAACCATGGTTTTTACGGCGGCGCCTGGGCGGCCAAGACCAATTGGGGTGGTAACGATCCTTCCTACGAAACCGATTTTTTCGTCGGTAAGCATACCGATCTTGATGGCACCGATCTGAATATTGAAGCCTATTACTACTCCTACCCCGATGCCAATTATGCCACTACCGCGAGCTTTTACGAGACGATCGTGCAGCTTTCGCACGCTTTCGGCCCGCTGACGCTGACCGCCACCGGCGCCAATTCGCCGGAATGGAGCTTTAAGGGTGGCGTGGGCTGGTATGGCGGGGCTACCGCCGCCTATACGCTGACCGATTGGCTGACCATCAGCGGCAATGTCGGCCATCAATGGGTCGATAAGGCGCCGAACGATTACACCCATGCTGATATCGGTCTGACGGCGGTGTGGAAGAGCTTCTCGCTCGATCTGCGCTATGTCGGCACTGATATTAAGAAGGAAGATTGCACCAGCTTCTGGATGGCGACGAAGAATGCCTGCTCCGGCGGGTTCACCGCGACGGTGACCTATAACATCGCCAAGCTGTTCTGATTCTTCTGCTGCTGCCTGTTTCCAAGCCCGTCGGCGATGCCGGCGGGCTTTTTTGCGT
Organism: Micropepsis pineolensis; assembly: GCF_055392125.1. Taxonomy (NCBI): domain Bacteria; kingdom Pseudomonadati; phylum Pseudomonadota; class Alphaproteobacteria; order Micropepsales; family Micropepsaceae; genus Micropepsis; species Micropepsis pineolensis. Next base: position 315,683 of record NZ_AP042408.1, on the reverse strand, counting down.
GCGGCTGATTCCCGATATGGAAAAAAGCTCCGAAGCGGATTCGGGTTTGCTGCGGGCGGTGGCTTCGAAGGCCCGTTACGGGCGGCGAACACCGTCAAAATCTCTGGAAACAGGGGAAAATTGGTCGGAGAGAGAGGATTCGAACCTCCGGCCCCCACGTCCCGAACGTGGTGCTCTACCAGGCTGAGCTACTCTCCGACCGGCTGACCGCCCTGTCGGGTGGCCTCGGGAGGCGTCCTTATAACCATGCGATCGCCTGCCCGCAACCGGTCCGTTGGTGTCTTTTTGAAAAAAGCGCATGGCTTTCGTTGAAAGCCGCGGTTTAAGGCTTTATGGTCCGCCGCCCTTGCTGCCAAAAACCGCAAACCGCTATCGGTTTGGTTGTTTTGGCGGTGGGGAGCCTGCAAAAGGCCCCTTGCGCTCACGACGAGTTTGCCGCAAAAGGCCTCCTGCCGAGATTGGGGCGTCGCCAAGTGGTAAGGCACTGGATTTTGATTCCAGCATACGAAGGTTCGAATCCTTCCGCCCCAGCCAATCTTCCTTCTATTTAAACGGTACTCCCCTTACAGCCGCTGCGTTGCGGGCTGATTCGCGCTGGCATTCTCAGCGCCAGGGCATTTTAGCCGTATTATTGCTAAACAGTAATTCAACGTACATGACTGAGAAATCTTTTGGATATATTAAAGCCTGAGAAGCCCTAGGCTCGCATCCGGATTGCTCCGGCAGAGCGTAAAGGAGCGAGTGTGATGATGCGGAAAGTCGATATCAAAAGCTTCATAAAACGAAACAAGGGATTAGTGATCATGGGATCCGTCGTTGCCGTTTGCCTTATGAGTCTCGGCGCCTTTGCGCTGATGCCGAATCATGCCGCCGACTCGGCGAATGCCCCGGTGCAATTGGCCTCCGCCCAGGTGGCCGAGCAAAGTACCCCCCCGCGTATGCTCGATAGCGGCGCGCCGTTCAGCTTTGCCCCCCTGGTCGAGCGGGTCAGCCCCGCCGTGGTCAGCGTGACGGTGGAGCAGAAATCGGCCCCCGAACAGGGCGCTGGTCTGCCGCAGGATATCCCGGAACCTTTCCGCCAGTTCTTCCGCCAGTTTGGTCAGGGGGCGCCCACGCCAGCCCCGGCCCAGCGTAAGGCGATTTCGATGGGCTCGGGCTTTATCATTGATAAAGACGGGCTGATCGTCACCAACAACCATGTCGTCGGCAATGGCGGCAAAATCAAAGTGAAACTGGCTGACGGCCGCACCTTTGATGCCAAGCTCCTGGGGGCCGATGCGGCCACCGATGTGGCGCTGCTCAAAGTGACGCCTGACAAGCCGTTGCCGACCGTTGAATTCGGTAATGACCGTTCCTTACGTGTTGGCGACTGGGTCATCGCGGTGGGCAATCCCTTCGGCCTGTCCAACACCGTCACCGCCGGCATCGTTTCGTCGATCGGTCGCGATATCAACAGCGCCCAGCCTTATACCGATTTCATCCAGATTGACGCCCCGATCAATCAGGGTAATTCGGGTGGCCCGACCTTTGACCTGCGCGGTCAGGTTATCGGCATGAACTCAATGATCTATTCGCCCACCGGCGGCTCGGTCGGTATTGGCTTTGCCATTCCGGCCTCGACGGTGCGCGATACCATCGCGCAGCTTGAAGCCCATGGTAAGGTTTCGCGTGGCTGGCTTGGTGTGCAGATTCAGGCGGTCACGCCGGATATGGCCAACTCGCTCGGCCTCAAAGATGCCAAGGGTGCGATGATCAACAGCGTTGTCGCGGGTGGCCCGGCGGCCAAAGCCGGTCTGCATCAGGGCGATGTCGTGCTGACGATCGATGGCAAGCCGGTTGAAGATGGTCATGATCTGCAGCGCCGCGTTGCCGCCATCCCGGTGGGCAGCTCTGCCGAGGTCGTCATCCTACGTGACGGCAAGCACAAGACGGTCAAAGTGGCGATTGCCCAGCGTAACGATCAGCAGGTGGCTGCCATCACCCAGGGTGAGCCGGGCGATGCGCCGGTAGCCGCTACGGGCAAAGCCCTTGGTATGGGACTGGCCGCACTGAACGACGAAACCCGCCGGACCTATAGCCTGAATGATGGCATCCATGGCGTGATCGTCACCAAGATCGACCCGGACAGCGATGCCGCTGAAAAGGGACTGCAGCCGGGTGATGTGATCGTTTCAGTCGCCAACCACGATGTGCACACCCCGCAGGATGTTGAAAAGCAAATTGCGGCAGCCAAGTCGGCCGGGCGCAAGAATGTCCTGCTGCTGGTTGCCAATCAGTCCGGCAGCTACTTCGTCGCTGTCGCCATCAAGTCGTAACGGTTCGCGCGCGGTCTTTGGGTTTTTAAGGACCGCGCGCTTTTCCTGCTCACCTGCTTTTAAGGAGGGGTCTATGCGCATTCTGGTCGTGGAAGACGATGTCGAAGCGCAGCGTTATCTGGTCAACGGCTTGAAAGAAGCTGGCCATGTTGTCGATGAAGCCGGTGATGGCGAAGTCGGCCTGTCGCTGGCGCTGTCCCGCCCCTATGATGTGGCGGTGATCGATCGCATGTTGCCCAAGATGGACGGTCTGACCATGGTCGCGGAAATGCGCGAACATAGCAGTGCGGTTCCGGTGCTGTTTTTAAGTGCGCTGTCCGAGGTCGATGAACGCGTCAAAGGTCTCAAAGCGGGTGGCGATGATTATCTGGCCAAGCCCTATGCCTTTGTCGAGCTGCTGGCCCGCATTGACGCGCTGGTGCGCCGCCGTGCCCCGGCCTCGGTCAAGACCAAGCTGGCGGTCGGCGATCTCGAGCTTGATCTGCTCACCCGCATCGCCACGCGCGCCGGGCAGGCGATCGATCTGCAGCCGCGCGAGTTTCGCCTGCTGGAATATTTAATGCGCCATGCCAGTCAGGTGGTCACCCGCACCATGCTGCTGGAAAGCGTGTGGGAATATCATTTCGATCCGCAGACCAACGTTATCGATGTGCATATCTCGCGCTTGCGGGCCAAGATCGACAAAGGTTTCGAGACCCAGCTTTTGCACACGGTGCGTGGCGCCGGCTATATGATCCGGGCTTAAAACCATTAGGCGGAATGTCATGGAGCGCAAGAACGGCATCCAGAAGTTTTGGTCGCCGGGTATTTTGCACACCCAGGCATTCCGCATTGTGCTGGCCTATCTTTTGTTCTTCGCGCTGTCGGCGACGGTGCTGGTCGGCTTTACCTACTGGTACACCACGCGGGCTCTGAACGGTCAGACCGATCAGACCATCCGGGCCGAGATCATCGGCCTGTCTGACCAGTATCAGCGTCAGGGCGTGCGTGGGCTTGCCGATGTCATCATCAATCGTTCGATGCATAACGGGCTTGGGCTTTATCTGCTCGCCGATGGCCGGGGCTTGCCGGTTGCCGGCAATCTCGATGAAATGCCGGTCCGCTTGCTCGACCGCGATGGCTTCATCGAATTCGATTACGAACGCCATATTCAGAGCTCGCTGGTACGCCGGCGGGCCCGTGGTCAGGTCTATGCGCTGATCGGCGGCAATTACCGCCTGCTGGTGGCGCGCGATGTCACCGACCAGCGGATAATGCGCAAGCAGTTCAGTATGACGCTGCCCTGGATCATCGGTCTGATCTTGCTGTTTGGCAGCATCGGCGGGGCGCTGGTCAGCCGCAAAATGCTCAAAAGGCTCGATACGATCAATCATACCAGCGGCGAGATTATCGCCGGTGATTTTTCCCGTCGCGTGCCGGTGACGGACGCCGGTGATGAATTTGATGCATTGGCCGAAAACCTCAATCGCATGCTGGACCGGACCGAGCGGCTGATGAAGGGCATGCGCGAGGTGGTCGATTCTGTGGCGCATGATTTGCGCACGCCGCTCACCCGGCTACGCAACCGGCTGGAAGAAGCCCAGAAGCATGTCGATCCCGACAGTGCCTTTGCCGCCGATATTGATGGCGCCATTGGCGAGACCGATCGCCTGATTTCAACCTTCAACGCGCTGCTGCTGATTGCTGAAGCCGATGCCGGGGCGGCGCGCGGCACCATGTGCCCGCTCGATCTGTCCACCGTCGTGCCGGATATGGTCGAGCTGTACGAACCGCTGGCCGAGGAAAAGAATCTGTCCCTGACGGCGCTGCCTTCCGGCGCGGCGGTGATCGAAGCCAACCGCCGCTTAATCAGTCAGGCGCTGGCCAATCTGATCGACAACGCCATCAAATATACCCCGGCAGGCGGGGCCATTGTGGTCAGTCTGGCCGAGACCCCGCAAGGGATCGAGCTGTCCGTGGCGGATAATGGCCCCGGCATTGCCGACGCTGATCGCGAACGGGTGCTGCAACGCTTTGTCCGGCTTGAGAAAAGCCGCAACTCGCCGGGTACTGGGCTGGGGCTCAGTCTGGTCGATGCGGTGGCCCGTCTGCATGAAGCCCGGCTGGCCCTGGCCGATAACAAGCCCGGCCTTAAGGCCACCATCTGTTTTCCGCGGCCCGCCCCGCGCCCCGGCAAGGTGCCGCCGCCCGTTCTGCCCCCCATCGTATAAGGGGTGTTTTACATTAACCGGGCGGGCTTATAGTGGTGGCCATGTCCGGCTTTATTTTTGACCCTAATACCCTGCCCCGCCCGGCCGACGCTGCGCGCGCCGACCATCTGCTTGCTGATCTGGCGGCAGCGGGATTTTCTTTTCAGGAACCGGCGAAAGCCTTGCTGACCGCCGCGTTCGGCAACAGTCCCTATCTTGGCCGTCTGGCCTTACGCCTGCCCGAACGGTTGCCACGGCTGTTTGCCGAAGGGGCCGACGGGCTGCTGGAAGACGCCTGCCACGCGGCACTGGCGGCGGGTGATGTGGTGATCGGTGATCTGGCGACAGATGAAGCCGCCGCCATGACCCAGCTGCGCCGAGCCAAGGCCCAGGCTGCGCTGGTGACCGCACTGGCCGACATTGCCGGGGTCTGGCCGCTGGAGCGGGTGACGGAGGCCCTAACCCATTTTGCGGATGCGGCGCTCAAAGGGGCGCTGCGCTTTGCGCTGGCCTGCGCCAGCCCGGATTTTGCCGCCCTTGACGGGGCCGCGCGCGAGGAGGCTTGCGGTCTGATCCTGCTGGCGATGGGCAAGTATGGTGCTTACGAGCTGAACTATTCCAGTGACATCGACATCATCGCGTTTTTCGACGCTGATCGTTTTCGCTTACGCAAATTCGGCGAGCCGCGTCCGGCTGCGGTTGCCATTGTTAAGCAGGTTGTCAAACTGATCGGGCAGGCCAGCCCGGATGGCTATGTCTTCCGGGTCGATTTGCGCCTGCGCCCGGATGCCGGTTCAACCCAGATTGCCATCTCGCTTGATGCCGCGGCGGAATATTACGAGGAGATGGGCCAGAACTGGGAACGCGCCGCCATGATCAAGGCGCGGGCCGCCGCCGGTGATACCACCACGGCGCAGGATTTTGCCGATATGATCCGGCCCTTTGTCTGGCGCCGCAGTCTGGACTTTGCCGCCATCGAAGATGTCCACGCCATCAAACGCCAGATTCACGCGGTCTATGGTGGCGGCGACATTGCGGTCGCCGGTCACAACGTCAAACTGGGCCGTGGCGGCATACGTGAGATCGAGTTTTTCGTTCAGACCCAGCAGTTGATCCTGGGCGGGCGCGATCCGGATTTACGCCCGTCGGCGACCATGGCGGCACTGGCTGCTCTGACCCGCAAAGGCGCGGTGGCTGCAGAGGCCGAACGCGATCTGTCCGACGCCTATCGTTTTTTACGCACGCTCGAACACCGGCTGCAGATGATCGAGGACGAGCAGACCCATTCCATTGGCAAGACCGATGCCGAGGTGGCGCAGATTGCGGCTTTCATGGGCTTTGCCGATGCGGCCTGCTTTGCCGACGCGCTGCTCGGCCATTTGCGCCGGGTCCAGAGCCGCTATGCCCGGCTGTTCGAGCGCGAGGGGGCCTCGCAAGGGCTGGCCGTCAGCCGCGGCTCGCTGGTCTTTACCGGGGTCGAGGATGATGGCGAAACCCTGCGCACTTTGCGCGCGATGGGCTTTACCGATCCGTCGCATATTTCGGGGGCGATTCGCGCCTGGCATCGTGGCTCGATCCGCGCCACCCACAGCCGTCGGGCGCGCGAGCTTCTGACCAAGCTTATCCCGGCGCTGCTTGAAGCCCTGGGGGCCACCGCGGCGCCCGATACCGCCTTTGCCCAGTTCGACCGCTTTGTCACCAATCTGCCTGCCGGGGTGCAGTTATTCTCGCTGCTGCTGGCCCATGATGAACTGCTCAAACTGATTGCCGATCTGATGGGGTCGGCCCCACGGCTGGCGCAGCATCTGTCGCACGCCCCGGCGACGCTGGATGCGCTGTTCGATGCGGATTTCTTTCGCCCGCTGCCGTTGCGCTCGGCCTTGGAGGTCCGCTTTGGCGAGGCGCTGGCACAGGCTGAAGATTACGAAAAGCTGCTCGACGAGCTGCGCCGTCTGGTCAAGGAAAAGATCTTCCGGGTTGGCGTGCAGGTCATCGAGGGCCTCGCCAAGGCTGAAGAAGCCGGCCCCGCCTTTGCCGCCATCGCCGAAAGTGCGGTGGGCGCGGTGCTGCCCTTTGTCGAGGCCGAGCTGGCCCGGCGCGCCGGTTATGTTCCGGGCGGGGCGTTTGCCGTGATCGCCATGGGCAAGCTGGGCGGGCAGGAAATGACCGCGGGCAGCGACCTCGACATGGTGTTTGTTTATGACGTTCCAGAAGGCGTTGAAGAAAGCAGCGGCGAGAAGCCTTTGCCGGTGATTGTTTATTACGCCCGGCTGGCCCAGCGGCTGATCGCGGCGCTGACCACCATGACTTCGGTCGGCGGCTTGTACGAGGTCGATATGCGCCTGCGCCCCAGCGGCAATAAGGGGCCCGCGGCGGTGAGCCTGACCTCGTTCCGGCATTACCATGCCGAGGAAGCTTGGACCTGGGAACGGCTGGCCATGACGCGGGCGCGGGTGATCGCCGGGCCGCCGGGCCTGCGTGCCGATCTGCAAGCCACCATCGCCAAAACGCTGTGCCGCCCGCAGGACTGGACGCAACTGGCGGCCGAGACGGTGGCTATGCGCGCCAAGGTGACCGAGGTTTTCCCCGGGACCAATCCGTGGGATCTCAAATATGCCCCCGGCGGGTTGATGGACCTCGAATTCCTCGCCCAGGCGCTGCAGTTGAAGCTGGCACCGGAGCATCCCGGCATTTTGTCCACCAACACTGTGGCCGCTTTACGCAATCTGGCCGAGGTCGGCGCCCTGCCCCCCGCCGAAGCCGAACTGCTGATCGAGGCCGCCGCCCTGCAGGGCGCCCTGATGCAAACCCTGCGCATCGCGCTCGATGGTACGCTCAATTCGGCCAACGCCTCGCCGGGGCTGAAAGCGATTCTGGCACAGGCGGGTGGGGCGGCAGATTTTCCTACACTGCAGGGGCGGCTTTCGCGCTTGCAGGCGGAAACGCGCGCTATTTTTACGAGAATTCTGGGGCAGGTTAGAGCACCCCGTAAAGAAATTTAGCGAAATCTGCTCAAAGCTCTTGCATCCGCCCGATGCTTCGGCCATATACCGCGCCCACTGGAGTGCGGGCGTAGCTCAGGGGTAGAGCATAACCTTGCCAAGGTTAGGGTCGCGCGTTCGATTCGCGTCGCCCGCTCCAATTTCTCTCTTAAAATCACGGTATTACGGGAAAAGCGCCACGCGCGCTTTACCCCCCGTTTATCGTTGCGCAACATTTCCCCCTGTCCTGGGCCTGCCTGTGACGCAGGCGGCCGATTGCGTGGGAATCAGCGCTATTTCTTCGCCATTTTTTAATGCGACCTTTGATTGAATAGGTTTTTATTAAAAGGCGAGGCGCGTGTCATATCCATGGTTGGTCTGGCTGGGTAGATGCCACCGTCTGGCGCTGAAGAAGCTTGCCCTGCTGCAAGCCTGCAGCCAGTGGGAAGGTTCCAAAGCGTCTGGCGGACTTTGTCGTGCTTCCAAGCGGGCATGGATCAATGCGCATCATCAGTGAAAACGGCATCCACAAGATCAAATGGATTTACGCACTGGCGCTGACGCTGGTTGCCTTGATGCTGATCCTGTCGTCGCTGCTAATGCAAAATGCCATCCGTCAGGACCGGGGTGACGCGCGCATCATCAATATGTCCGGCCGCCAGCGCATGCTGAGCCAGCGCCTGACCAAAGACGTTCTGGCCTTGAGCACTGCACATGGAGCCAGAGATACCAGCCGGTATATTGAGGAGATGCGGCGGGCCCGTGCCGACTGGATCGCTGCCAGTGTCGGCCTGCAACATGGTGATGCGCGGCTGGGGCTGCCCGACAAGGAAAATACCCCCAAGATCAAAGCGCTGTTTGCCGAGGTTGCGCCCTATCAGAACCATATGGCGGATGCCGTTGCCGTCTTACTAAAGGCGGCAGACAGCCACCTGCTGACGCCGCAGCTGATTCAGGATATGTCGGCCATCATGCTGGCGAACGAGCGGCAATTTCTGTCGCTGATGGACCGGATCACCTTTCAGTTCGATAATGATGCTTCCGAGCGGGTGGTTTTTCTCCAGCGCATTGAACTGGTGGTGCTGCTGTTCGGGCTGGTGGTGCTTTTTCTTGAATATCGGCTGGTTTTTCGGCCGTCGATTGGCCAGCTCACCAGTGTGCTGGATTCGCTGCGCCGCAAAAGCTGTGCGCTGCAGGATGCCAACCGCAAGCTCTGCGATACGTTGCAGGAGGCAAACCGTCTGGCGGAACTGGCTAAAGCCGCCGAAGTTGCCAAAAGTAATTTCCTGGCCCGGATGAGCCACGAAATCCGCACCCCCCTCAATGCCGTCATCGGAATGTGTTATCTGGCGCTGAAAACCGAGCTGACCGCCCGGCAGGAGGATTATCTCAACAAGATCCGGATTTCATCCGACATCCTGCTGCGGGTCATCAACGATATTCTGGATTATTCCAAAATCGAAGCCGGGATGCTGACGGCGGAAAGCATCCCCTTTGATCTTGATACCGTGCTGGCCAATGTGGTGAGCGTCACCAGTCTGGGGGCGGCCGAGAAGCAACTCGAGTTTCTGCTTTCGGTTGGCAGTGATGTGCCGACCCATCTGGTTGGGGATCCGTTGCGGCTGGGGCAGGTTTTATTCAACCTGGTCGGCAATGCCGTCAAATTCACCGAAAGCGGCGAAGTCATTCTGGATGTCCGTCAGGAACCCTCGCCGGCAAAGTTCGCCCGGCTGCGTTTTGCGGTGCGTGACACAGGGATCGGCATGACGCCGGAACAAAAAGAAAATCTGTTTATTCCCTTCTCGCAAGCCGATGAAACAATCTCGCGGCGCTATGGTGGTACCGGGCTTGGTCTCAGCATCTGCTACCGGCTGATCGAGCTGATGGGGGGCCATCTTGATGTGTCGAGCAAACCGGGCCGTGGCAGCGAATTCTTTTTCACCCTCGATCTGCCCCTGTCGGAAGATGTGCCGCACGTAACCAAGCCGGAAATTGTCGGCCTTGGCGGCATGCGGGTTCTGGTGGTGGATGATAACCCGACCTCGCGGCAGATCATCTGCGATATGCTGCTCGGGATGCGCTTTACCGTCACCGCGGCCAATAGCGGTCAGGAAGCCCTCGATATCATTACCGGGGAAAATGCCGATTTCGGGGTCGTGCTGCTCGACTGGAAAATGCCGGGTATGGATGGCATCGACTGCGCCCGCCATATCCGGTCGCTGAACCTGCCCCGCACGCCAGCGATTATCATGATTACAGCCTATGGCCGGGAAGATGTTCGTCAGCATGCAGAAAATGTCTGCGTCGATGGTTTCCTGCTCAAGCCGGTCAACCGCTCGGTACTGTTTGACACCATCGCCGCCGCGCTTGGTATGGTGCATGCGCAGAAGACCAATGCCCGCCAGCAGGCGCTGGCCAGTGGGGTGTTGCCCGAAGCCCTGCGTGGTGCCGCAACGCTGCTGGTGGAAGACAATGAAATAAACCAGCAGGTCGCCCGCGAGCTGCTTGAAGATGTCGGGCTGGTTGTAGATGTGGCAGGCGATGGTGCCGAAGCCATCCGGCGCATTGCAGAAAAGCCTTATGCCGCAGTCTTTATGGATGTTCAGATGCCGGTTATGGACGGGTTGGAAGCTACGCGCCGGATCCGGGCCAACCCCCAATATGCCAGCTTGCCGATTATCGCGATGACAGCCAACGCCCTTGAGGCGGACCGCCAGGTCTGTCTCAACGCAGGCATGAACGATCATGTCGGCAAACCGATTGCGCTGACCGAACTGATTGCGGCCCTGACCAAATGGATTGTGCCCGAGACCCGGATGAGCGCGGCCCCGCCTGTGCGCCATCCCCCATCAGCCTCTTTAGAATCGGGTGTTGCACCATCCCCGCTGCTGGATACGCGGCTGGGCCTGTCGCGGGTGCGTGGTAACCGGGCGCTGTACCGCCGCTTGCTGGGTGATTTTGCCCAGAAGTTCCGCAATGTCGGCGATGAAATCCGTAAAGGCATGGCATGCGGAGATGCGGTTGTTGTCCGCCGTCTTGCCCACACTCTGATGGGGGCCGCAGGCAATATTGGTGCCATGGTCCTTTATGGTCATGCACAGGAGCTGGAGAGCCAGTTGCGCCAGCCCAAGGGCGAAACGTATCTCGCACTCATCGATCAGTGTCAGAGTTCGGTAACGGCGCTGATTGCGCACATATCGGATATTCTGTCGTCTTCTCCGCAGGAAAACCCGCCACAGGATACGGTGGCGGGTGAGGCTCATCCGGTTGATATACATGAACTGCGGGCGTTCCTTGACCTTGTGGCGCAAAACGATACTCAGGCTTTGACAGCCTTTGAACATATTGAAGTGGCTTTGGGACGCATAAACCCTGATGCGGTGTCAGCACTGGAGGCTGCCATCCGTCAGTTCAATTTCGTTAGAGCAAAAGAGATCGGTGAAGCATTGTACGCGTCTCTGCACACTCAGGAGGGTGGCGATGGACGTTAAAAAGCGAATTCTGGTGGTTGATGATACGCCGGATAATATTTTTATCTTAAGCGAGATTCTGCGTACCGAATATACCGTGCTATCCGCCACGTCTGGGGCAGATGCTTTACGGGTTGCGGATGCTTTACCCCATCCGGACTGCATTTTACTCGATGTGCTGATGCCGGAAATGGATGGTTACGAGGTTTGTCGGTTGCTCAAGGCGCGTGAGGAGACCCGCCGTATTCCGGTTCTGTTTGTTACCACGTTAGATGATGCGCAGGATGAAGCCTATGGGCTGGAATTGGGTGCAGTTGATTACATCACCAAACCGGTTCGGCCACCGGTGGTTCTGGCGCGGGTGCGTAATCATCTGCGGCTTAAAGAATATCAGGATCATCTCGAACGGCTGGTACTCAGGCGGACATGGGAAATTGTGCGCACTCAGGATGTGGCGCTGCTGAGTTTAGCCGCCTTGGCAGAATCGCGTGACAATGAATTGTCGGGGCATTTCAACCGCACGCAACGTGTGGCGCGTCTGCTTGGCAAGGAATTATCGCTGCTGCCGCAATATGCAGATTTCTTCCACAATACGACGCTTGATACCCTCTACAAATCTATTCCGCTGCACGACGTGGGCAAGGTCTCTATTCCAGATCATATTTTACTCAAACCTGGCAAGCTTACCCCGGAAGAGTTTGAGGTTATGAAGCTGCATACGGTGCGTGGGCGCGATATCCTGACCCGCGCTGAGCGCCATCTGGGTCACAATACGTTTTTGCAGGTGGCTCGCGATATCGCCTATTCGCATCACGAGCGCTGGGATGGTGGTGGTTACCCACTGGGGGTGTCAGGGGATCATATCCCGCTGGCCGGGCGGATTATGGCTGTGGTTGACGTCTATGATGCGCTTATCAGTAAGCGTGTTTATAAAATGCCGATGACGCATCGCGAGGCGATAAAGAATATTATGCAGGGGCGCGCAACGCATTTCGATCCAACGATTGTCGATATTTTCCTGCGCCATGAAGATTTGATTCGGGAAATTTCTCTGGCCTATGCCGATTGCGATCTGGAACGTCAGGCGCTGGCGCCGGAAGCGGCGATGCATATCCATTAAAGCACCGCCGTCGGGGGCGGTAGCTAAACTACCGCCCCTGTCGCGGGCTTAAGGCATGGATGGTGTGCCTGTAGAGCACCGGGGGGCATCCATGTGGGGGTGGCCTCAGCCTGCGTCCATTCATAAGAGCGTAATCGTGTTCTGACTATGGCCGTTGTTTGCTTGTCGTCATGACGAAAGTTCATCAATTCCGTTTCGTCATGCGCATTATCCGCGATAGCGCAACGCATCGACCAGAAGAGCAAAGGCTGGCGAGGGCTGGCGGCGGCTGGGATAATAGAGATAGAATCCGGGGAAGGGTGGGCACCAGTCCCCCAGTACGCGGGTAAGCGCACCGCTCGTAATATGCTCCAATATCAGCTCTTCCGGGACATGCGCGATACCAAGGCCTGCCAGAACGGCGTGAGAGACCTGCGCAACGCCGTTGAAGACCAGCTGGCCATCAACGCGGACATTGATTTCGCGGCCATCTTTTTCAAATTCCCAGGCATATAGCCCGCCATAGGTGGGCAGACGCAGATTTATGCAGTTATGCTCGGTCAGATCATGCGGGGTAACGGGTTTTTTGTGGTTCGCAAAATAACTGGGTGATGCAACGGTGGCCATGCGGGAATCTGCCCCGATGCGTACCGCGACCATATCTTTTTCGACCTGTTCACCATAGCGCACCCCGGCGTCATAGCGCTGCTCGACAATGTTGGTCAGTCCGTAATCGATGATGATCTCAACTTTGATGTCGGGATAGTTCGGCAGAAATTTGGCCAGCTTAGGCAACAGAATTCTGTTGGCGGCATGGTCTGACGAGGTGATGCGGATTGTTCCGGCGGGTTTCTCGCGCTGCGCACCCAAATCGGCAATCGCGGCTTCGATTTCTTCGATCCGTGGCCCAATGCGGTTCATCAGGCGTTCGCCCGCGTCGGTGGGTGAAACGCTGCGCGTGGTACGGGTCAGCAGTCTGACGCCCAGCCGGGCTTCAAGACCACGGATGGTGTGGCTTAAGGCAGATTGCGATACGCCCAGTTTTGCCGCCGCGCGGGTGAAGTTTCGCTCGTTGGCAACCGCCAGAAAGGCGAGCAAATCGTTGATGTTTTCGCGGGCCATTGATGAATCCAATTCATAAGCTCATGCGGATTGTGATGTCTAATCACCGACCGCGGTCTTTGTTAGTATCTTTGTCGCAACAAAAATTGTAAGAAGAGTAAATATAATTAAAGTATGTAATAGGTATATAATGCGGTTACCTAGCCGTTTTTCAAGTAAAAAATCAATGATGTGTAAAAAATATAGTAATATTCAAACCTTTTAAGGTCAGTTAGCCCATTATGGGTCAGATGTATAGTTCCTGTTCTGCAGGAATACCCCCGCTATGGAGTAAACAGAATGACGACTAACGTTTTAAGCTATGCAGCGCATTCGCCCAAGGATGATCTGGTCCCTTATCGCTTCGACCGGCGTGATCCACGCCCGGACGATGTGGTGATCGATATTCTGTATTGCGGCGTTTGCCATTCCGATCTGCACACCGTGCGTAACGATTGGGGTGGCACGAATTATCCGATCGTTCCGGGCCATGAAATCATTGGCCGCGTGACCGAAGTGGGGGGCGCGGTTACCAAGTTCAAGCCGGGCGACCATGTCGGCGTCGGCTGTCTGGTGGATTCCTGCCAGGAATGTGATGCCTGCAAGCAGGGGCACGAACAGTATTGCGGCTCCTTTGTCGGGACTTATGGCGGCATCGACCGTCACGATCACAAACCGACGATGGGCGGCTATTCCGAGAAGATTGTTGTTTCGGATAAATTCGTGCTGCGCATTCCGGACGGACTCGATCTTAAGAGTGCCGCACCGCTGCTCTGCGCCGGTATCACGACCTGGTCGCCGCTGCGTCACTGGAATGTACAGAAGGGCAGCAAGGTTGCGGTCGTAGGCCTTGGTGGGCTTGGCCATATGGCGATCAAACTGGCCAAAGGTTTAGGGGCCGAAGTCTCGCTGTTCACCCGTTCGCCAGGCAAGGAAGATGATGCCCGCCGCCTTGGCGCCGATGCCGTGGTGCTGTCGACTAATGCCGATCAGATGAAGGCCGTGGCCGGTACGTTTGACTTGATCATCGACACGGTACCCTATGTCCACGATCTGAACCCCTATCTGCCGACGTTGGCGGTGAATGGCACCCATGTTCTGGTTGGCTATCTCGGCCCGCTTGAGCCGGCGCTCAATACCGTCATCATGGTGATGCAGCGTAAAGCCGTGGCTGGTTCGCTGATCGGTGGTATTGCTGAAACCCAGGAGATGCTCGATTTCTGTGGTGCGCACGGCATCACCTCCGATATCGAGATGATCAAGATTCAGGATATCAACGCGGCTTACCAACGGATGCTGAAAAGCGATGTGAAATATCGTTTTGTCATCGATATGGCGTCCTTAAAAGTCTGAAAATTATACCCGCCGCTTACGTAGCGTAAGCGGCGGGTCATATCTGCCCGCTTTAATGAGTATCTTTCATAAGTGCATGCGGATTTCTTCGTCTAATTGCTGCGGGCAATCTGTCTTACATTTCACATCAAAAGCAACGAACACATCCTCACGCGCCACGTGACGAAAAAGGTATGACCATATGCAAATCATTAAAAGCGGTACTCAGGCAGCGATCAAAGGACCGGCAGACTGGTTCACCGGTCAGGTTCGCATCGACTTTTTGTTCGCACCCGATGCCCCGGCCAAAGTGTCGTCGGGGCTGGTCAATTTTGAACCGGGTGCCCGCACCAACTGGCATACCCATCCGTGGGGCCAGATGCTGGTGGTGACGGCGGGCTGTGGCCGGGTTCAGCGTGAAGGTGGTCCGATTGAAGAAATTCGTGCCGGTGACATTGTCTGGTTTGCCCCGGGTGAAAAGCATTGGCATGGCGCCGGCCCAGAAACCGCTATGTCGCATATCGCCATTCAGGAAGCCGTCGACGGCAAAAGCGTCGATTGGCTGGAACCGGTTAGCGATCCGCAATATCTGGGTTAATCTGTATACTGTTTAATGGAGATGGCGATGCAAAAACGCATTCTGGGTAAAAGCGGTCTAGAAGTTTCGGCTATTGGTCTTGGCTGCATGGGACTTAGTTTCGGCTATGGAAATGTCGTTAATAAGAATGACGGCATCCGCCTGATCCGCGCGGCGGTCGATCAGGGTGTTACCTTCTTCGATACGGCTGAATGTTATGGTCCTTTCACCAACGAAGAACTGGTCGGTGAAGCGCTGGAACCTGTCCGTGATCAGGTAGTGATTGCTACAAAATTCGGTTTTGAAGAAGGCGATTCCCATAAGGGCCTGAACAGCCAGCCCGCTCGCATTCGCAAAGTTGTTGAAAATTCGCTGAAGCGCCTGCGCACCGACCATATCGATTTGTTTTATCAGCATCGGGTTGATCCCAATGTGCCAATGGAAGATGTCGCTGGTACGGTAAAAGAGTTGATTGCCGAAGGTAAGGTCCGGCATTTCGGTTTATCAGAAGCGGGTGTGCAGAGCATCCGCCGTGCCCATGCGGTTCAGCCAGTGACCGCGCTGCAGAGCGAGTATTCGATGTGGTGGCGCGAACCAGAAGCCGAGATACTTCCGACACTGGAAGAACTCGGCATTGGCTTTGTTCCATTCGCCCCGCTTGGCAAAGGGTTCCTGACCGGTGCCATTAAGGCCGATACCAAATTTAACAGTGATGATTTCCGCAATATTGTCCCGCGTTTTTCGGAAGAAGCCCGTAAAGCCAATCAGGGCATGGTTGATCTGGTCGGCACCATTGCAGCCCGGATTCATGCGACCCCGGCGCAGGTCGCCCTGGCCTGGCTGTTGGCACAGAAGCCGTGGATTGCACCGATTCCGGGCACCACCAAGCTTCATCGCCTGACCGAGAATATTGGCGGTGCAGCTGTTACGCTGACTGAAAGCGATATGGCCGAAATCCACAGTGCACTGGCAAAGATTGAAGTTGTTGGTGCACGTTACCCGGAAGCGCTGCAAAAGCGCGTTGGAAAATAAGCGTTAGCATGGTGCTGCATCAGGCTGGATGAATGTTTTATCGAGCCTGATGCTGGTGCCATGCCTGTTTCTAAGAAGAAAATGACCATGACCAAGATACTCATCCTCGGTGCTAACGGACAATTAGCGCGCAATACAACAAAACGCTTATTAGAAAATACCAATGCTGTGCTGACGCTCTATTTGCGACGTGCCCATCGGATTAAAAATCCCAATAAAGATCGTGTTACTATTGTCGAGGGGGATGTGCTTGATCGTGGGATCCTCGAAAAGGCGATGCGCGGTCAGGATGTGGTTTATGCCAATCTGGCAGGTGACATGGCAAATCAGGCACGTAGCATCATAGAGGCGATGAAAGCCACCGGATTGAAGCGGCTGATCTTTATCAGCTCGATGGGCATTTATAGCGAGGTTCCCGGCGAACGGTATCGCAGTGTTCTTGACCCATACCGCGATTCTGCGGCGTTGGTTGAGCAGTCTGGTCTGGATTACACCGTACTGCGCCCTGGCTGGTTTACCCGTGATAGCGGTGGCAGCTATCAAATTACGCAAAAAGGTGAACCCTTCAAAGGGCACGACATCTCGCTTGATTGCCTGTCGGATCTGATCATCACGCTGGCCACAACACCTGAGCTTTACCTGCGCTGTAGTCTGGGTGTCAGTCAGGCGTGAAACCTGAACACAATAACGCCATTACGTAACAAATGATCGCGCACAAGGAGCTTACTCATGGCCATCAGTGAAACCGCACGAAAGAATCACGAAGCGTTGTTCCCGGATCTGACATCAAGCCATGCTGTCACGGACCCTGAATTCATCGAGCTGTTTGATAATTTTGCCTTCGATGTTGTGCTCGGGCATGGCAATCTTGACGCCAAAACACGCCAGATGGTGATTCTGGCGTCGCTGATCGCGCAGCAAACCTTAAGCGAATTTAAGGTTATGGTTGGCGCGGCCCTTAATGTCGGCGTTACTCCGGTTGAAGTAAAAGAAGTTGTCTATCAGTCGGTTCCCTATGTCGGTATTGCCAAGGCGATCGACTTCCTCGATGCGACCAATGATATTTTTATCAGCCGCGGCATTAAGCTTCCACTTGAGGGGCAGTCCACAACCACGTCGCAAAACCGGTTCGAAAAGGGGCTTGCGTTACAGAAGGAAATTTTCGGGGCCGCTATCGATCAGATGTACGCGGCATCGCCAAAGAACCAGATCCACATTCAGCACTATCTGTCGGCTAATTGCTTCGGTGATTACTATACCCGTAAGGGGCTGGATATTAAAACGCGCGAGCTTTTGACCTTTGCGATCATCCTGTCACTTGGCGGGTGTGAGCCGCAACTCAAAGGGCACATTCAGGGTAACGTCAACATCGGCAATGGCAAGGAAATCTTGCTTAATGTTGTGACCCAGCTCGTGCCGTACATTGGTTATCCGCGCTCCCTAAATGCTATCGCCTGTCTCAACGCGGTCATCCCGGAATAGACGTGATTGAGGAATTCCTGGTGGGGAAGATTTCAACAACGTAGCAATCTCCACCGCTAATGGCATAAAAATCCTGCTGGCCGGGGCGATCAATCTGCAACGCATCATAGCGCAAAAGATCAAACCGGCCACATTTTCCCGAAATGGTGAGCGGTTCTATCGCAATCACCAAAGCGATTTCTGTGGTGGCTGCAAAGGATGTGGCTTGTCCGGCGCGCCCCTGTGACAGTCGTGCGGTGCACTGCCCGCGCGTCATGACGTTCAGATCCCGCACAGGTCCCGCCACCACTCTGGCGCTGACCGGATCATCGCCGCGGAAGACTACAATTGGTCCGTTCGGACTAAGTTGGCGCTGTTGCCGGTCGGCAAATGTCAGCTGCATTACACCTTCAAAAATGGCCATATGCCGGATAACCCCGGGAAATGGGGAAAATGCACTGTCGCTGGCAACATGCGCCATGCTCACCCGCCAGAAAAAATCCTCCAGCGTGCTGTTTGGCGGAAAAATGACGAACTCCTCGGTCAGACCAAGGCCATTCTTCCACGGCATCTGTTTGCGGTCGATGGCGGTAATAATGCGCTGCATTGCCGATAGCTCTTCTTTCAAAGGAGAAGTTTACGTCATTAATTAAGAAAAATCATAGGTTCATGCCGTATTTCCTGGCTAATCCCATGTCGCGTCACTGTCTAATGTGAAGCGGATAAATCAAAATAAGGAACCCAATGCATGTGCGATAAATGCAATGACCCCAGCCATGAGCATGGTCCGGTGATGACGGGGCGGCGTGAGCTGTTGCTGGCGGCTGGTGCGGGTTTGATGGCGGCACCGCTCATGGCCGGTTCTGCCGCTGCGGCCACGGGCGCTGGGGCGACGGTTGGCAACGGTCCCTATCCGGCAACCGCTTATGGCGTGACCAGTGCAAAGGGGAAGTTTAAGGCGATTCCGATCGAACGCCGTGGCCTTGGTCCCCATGACGTCTATTTCGAGGTGTTGTATTGCGGCGTCTGCCATTCGGATATCCATACAGCGCGGAACGAGTGGGCGGCGATGATGCCGACGGTGTATCCCAGTGTGCCGGGGCACGAGGTCATCGGTCGCGTGCTGGCTGTTGGCAAGGACGTCACCAAGTTCAAGGTTGGTGATATCGGTGGGGTTGGCTGCATGGTCGATTCCTGTGGCACATGCGATAATTGCCTCGATGATCGCGAGCAGAATTGCGTTAAGGGTGCAACTTTCACCTACAATTCGCCGGATCTGATTTCCGGCGGCCATACCTATGGCGGCTATTCCGACCGCATGGTGGTCAAGGAACATTATGTGATCCGTATTCCGCCAGGCGTTGATCTGGCAGCGACCGCACCATTGCTATGTGCCGGTGTCACCACCTTCTCGCCGATGCAGCATTGGAAGCTTGAACGTCACCAGCGCGTCGGTGTCATTGGTATGGGCGGGTTGGGTCATATTGCGGTGAAGCTGGCGGTAGCACGTCAGGCTGACGTCACGGTCTTCACGACGTCGCCGGGCAAGCTTGCCGATGCCAAGCGTCTGGGCGCCAAGGAGGCTGTACTGTGGAGTGATACGGCGGCAATGAAGCGTCTGGCGGGCCAGTTCGATCTGCTGATTTCGACCGTGCCACAAGCCTACGAAATGCTGCCGTTTATCGAGGTGCTGAAGCTGGATGCAACCTACGTCAACGTTGGTGCAATGGAGCAGCTTCAGGGTATCAATGGCATGATGCTGGCCTTCGGGCGCTACAGTATTGCCGGCTCGGTGATTGGCGGTATCGCGGAAACGCAGGAAGTGATCGATTACTGCGCAGCGCGCAATATTAAGGCCGATATCGAACTGATCCGCCCAGATCAGATCGACGAAGCCTATTCCCGCGTCATGAACAAGTCTGTGCGCTATCGTTTTGTTATCGATATGACCAATAAGCACGCGGCTTAAAGATTGTAATCTGGTCCGCGTATCCTTGGGTGCGCGGACCAGACGCGTTTAATATAAAGATATAGAAATAATAAATCAGGTATTCGCATGAAAAAGTATAATAACGTATTTATGGTACGGTTTTCTGCGGCAGTAACCTTTCTGTCATATATAATGCTTTCTGGCGCTGCGTCAGCCCCCGCATCGGAAACCACGGCACCTGCCTCTGAAATCGAAATAATTCATAACGGTTCCCAGGCCTCGAGTTATGGCGGGCCGGAGTATTTTTCTGGCCGTGTACGTATAGATTCCTTGTTTCGCGGTAAAGGTCCGTCACATGTTTTGGGTGCGACCGTAACGTTTGAACCCTGCGCCCGTACAGCATGGCACAGCCACTCTTCCGGCCAAACCCTCATTGTTACGCAAGGTACTGGTTTGGTGCAGATGTGGGGTGGACCGGTTCAGCAGATCCACGCCGGAGATATTGTCTGGATCCCGGCCGGGGTAAAACACTGGCACGGGGCAACGCCCACGACGGCAATGTCGCATATTGCAATCGTTGAAGATACGGATGGTAAATCAACCACCTGGATGGAAAAGGTTAGTGACGGGCTGTGTCAGCCGCCGCACACTGATGCCAGATAAATTTTGTAAGGAAGATTTATATGCGTCCCAGAATTATTTGCCATATGATCAGCTCGATTGATGGGCGTTTGCTGGTGGACCGGTGGAGCCCATCGGCCACACCCGGTTATGATACCGATAGCCAGGTCAACATGTATTATAAGGCCGCTGCGAAACTGAAGAATAATGGCTGGATCATTGGGCGCGAAACGATGGAGCGGCATTTTGCAAAGTCGGTATCGCGTCCGGCGAAATCTGTCGAACCGGTGCCGCGCAAGGCGTTTGTTGGTAATCGCGCCGACCGAAATTTAGCGATTGTTTTCGACAGCAAAGGCAGGCTGCATTACGCAAGTGACACCATTGATGGTGATCATCTGGTTGTGGTGTTGGGAACGACGATTTCTGACAACTATCTCGCGGAACTGCGACAACAGGGAACTTCCTACGTATTTGCCGGGCCGGATGGGCGTGACCTGCCGCGCGCCATAGATACGCTGGGGCGTGTTTTTAAGGTGGAAAGCCTTTTGCTGGAAGGTGGTGGTATCATCAATGGTGCTTTCCTGAAGGCAGGGCTGATTGATGAAATCAGTTTGCTGATCTACCCGGGTATTGATGGTCTGGCGGGAATGCCGAGCATTTTTGAATATATCGGTAAGGACACCGATGCCCCGGCTGCTGGGCAGTCTCTGGTACACAAGGCAACTAAAACATTGCTCGGTGGCGTGGTCTGGTTGCGTTATGATGTGAGACCCACGCCTGCAACAGTTTGAGGGGGGCTGCATGTTCTTGCAGCCCCAGGTCAATGCTATCCAAAATGAACTGCCGGGCGGTCGGGGGCGCTGCGAAACGCTGCGGCAATGGCTTCACGCAACGGCTTGGGCTTTAAATCATCGTCATAAGGGCAAGGTCGCTTGGGCTGGCCATCGGCACGCGGGCTGTAATTGCGCAGCCAGGAATAGCTATCGACCAACCCCCACGCCATGACATAGCGGGTCTGTGGATAGCTTAAGATCAGATCCAGATAGCCCTGCGTGTAATCGGCCACCGCCTTATCGCGCGTCACGACATCGCCGGGGGCCAGCTTATCTTCCACATCCAGCTCTGTCACGATCAGGCCAATGCCCATTGCGGTGACGGCATCCAGAAAACCGCACCAGGCTTTTTCATTGGGGCGCAGGAAGCCACCGCTACCCTCGGTGCCGGTACCGATATGGCTTTGAATACCCAGTGCATCAATCGGGATGTTTTTTTTGCGCATATACTCAAGCACACGCAGCACCCCGGCATAATGTTTCTCGTTACCATCCGTCCAGGTCATATAATCATTATAGACCAGCTCGGCATGCGGGGCGGCTTCCCGGGTGGCGGCAAAGGCAATGTCGAACAGATTATCCCCCAGCGCCCGGCTGAAGCCAGTATCGCGTAAGCGCCCAGTGGCCGGATCAATGGTTTCGTTGATAACATCGTATGAGAATATCCGGGTGCCATAGCGGCCGCACACCTTACCGATATGCTGGCGCAGTACCCGCTCGGCCTCGGTCGCCGGATGGGGGCCGAAATCGTAAGCCTTCTCCCACTCCTGCATCCATTTGGGAAAGTTCCACAGCAGGGTATGGCCGCGTACAGCCAGATGGCTCTGGGCGGCATAGGCCATCAATCGATCGGCGCGTTCAAAGTCGAAGCTGTTGGCATCGGGTCGCACCGCATACCATTTCAGCTCGTTCTCCGGTACCAGCAGGCCGCATTCCGCTGCTGCCAGCGCCCGCACGTCGGCGGATTCAAACGAATTGGCGTGGCTGCCTTCCAGCGGGCTGGCATGCGGACCTGTCTTGGTACCAAGGCAGGTGCCAAAGCCCATACCTTTAGCGCGGGCCAGTTGGTGCAGCGAGGGCCCGCTAAAGAAGGTGCGTTGGGTGCGCTGAGACTGGGCTTTTATTGGGAGCGCTCCCAATAAAGTGCTGCCGCCAGCGGCCGCCATCAGCGTACGTCGTGTTATGGAATGCAAGATGATCCTCCCGGATGGGTCTGGCCTTATCGGTGGCCGTTATGGAGAAGGATAAATCGGAACCCCGCGCTTGCAAACAAAAATGTAAAGGGGTGGGGCACGGGGGGTATGTGCCACAATCTATGATTGCGGGCATAAAAAAGCCCCCACTGCGGTGGCGGTGGGGGCTGTGACATCTTCTAAGGCCCAGGCTTTACAGAATTCCGGGCAGCTTCAGGCCCTTTTCTCGGGCGCAATCAATCGCACTGTCATAACCGGCATCGGCATGGCGCATCACACCGGTAGCCGGATCGTTCCACAACACCCGGCCAATGCGGCGGGCGGCGTCTTCTGTGCCGTCGGCGCAGATCACCATGCCGGCATGCTGCGAAAAGCCCATGCCGACGCCACCGCCATGATGCAGTGACACCCAGGTCGCCCCCGATGCGGTGTTCAGAAGCGCATTGAGCAAAGGCCAGTCGGATACCGCATCCGAGCCATCGCGCATGGCTTCGGTTTCGCGGTTAGGCGAGGCGACCGAACCACTGTCGAGATGATCGCGGCCGATGACGATGGGGGCTGAAACCTCGCCCCTGGCGACCATCTCGTTGAAGGCCAGACCCAGCCGGTGGCGATCGCCTAAGCCCACCCAACAAATGCGGGCAGGCAGACCCTGAAACGCAATACGCTCGCGCGCCATGTCGAGCCAGTGGTGCAGATGGGTATCGTTCGGTAACAGCTCTTTGACCTTGGCATCGGTCTTGTAGATATCCTCCGGGTCCCCCGACAGCGCGACCCAGCGGAACGGCCCGATGCCACGGCAGAATTGCGGGCGGATATAGGCGGGGACGAAGCCGGGAAAATCGAAGGCGTTCTTGAGGCCTTCGTCAAAGGCACGCTGGCGGATGTTGTTGCCATAATCGAAGGTCGGCACCCCGGCATGATGCAGGGCCAGCATGGCTTCGACATGATCACGCATGGATGCGCGCGCCGCTGCGTCCACTTCCTTCGGATGGGTTTCCTGTTTGGCGCGCCACTCGGCCACGCTCCAGCCCTTGGGCAGATAGCCATGCACCGGATCATGGGCGCTGGTCTGATCGGTGAGCAGATCTGGGCGTACACCACGGCGGACCAGCTCGGGCAGAATTTCGGCCGCGTTGCCAATCAACGCGATGGATTTGGCCTCGCCTGCCTTGGTCCACTGTTCGATCCTGGCGAGGGCTTCGTCGATGCTGTGGGTCTTTTCGTCGACATAGCGGGTGCGCAGGCGAAAATCGACGCGGGTTTCATCACATTCAATGGCAAGGCAGCTGGCCCCGGCCATCACCGCGGCCAGTGCCTGCGCGCCGCCCATACCGCCAAGGCCTGCGGTCAGAATCCAGCGGTTCTTTAAACTGCCGTTATAATGCTGGCGCCCAGCCTCGACAAAGGTTTCATAGGTGCCCTGCACGATGCCCTGGGTGCCGATATAGATCCAGCTGCCCGCCGTCATCTGGCCGTACATCATCAGGCCTTTGCGGTCCAATTCGTTGAAATGGTCCCAGTTGGCCCAGTGCGGCACCAGATTGGAATTGGCAATCAGTACACGCGGTGCATCTTTATGGGTCTTGAACACGCCAACCGGCTTGCCCGACTGCACCAGCAGGGTTTCGTCGTCTTCAAGATTTTTCAAAGAGTCGACGATGATGTCGAAATCGCGCCAGCTGCGTGCGGCCCGGCCAATGCCGCCATAGACCACCAGCTCGTGCGGGCGTTCAGCCACCTCCGGCGACAGATTGTTCATCAGCATACGAAGTGGCGCTTCGGTCTGCCAGCTTTTGGCATTCAGTGTCGTGCCGGTCGGTGGCGTAATGGTGCGGCTGTTATAGCGTGGATCGGTCATAAGGATTTTTCCGGTTTATGGGCGAGCGTGTGGGCTCTGGCGATCAGATTTTCCAGAATGTGGCGCAGCAAGGGCCGTAAGCGCGCGGCTTTTTCATCGCCAAAAAAGAAAGGTTCGGCCTCGGTGACAAGATAGAGTGCCTGCGTCATTTCCATCTGAAGGGCGTGGACATGATGTTCCGGCTGGCCATAGTGGCGTGTGGTCCAGCCACCTTTGAAGCGGCCGTTGGTAACAAAGCTGAAGCTGCTGCGCTGGCAAAGATCAGCGACCGCATCGCTGATACGTTTGTCACAGCTGTGGCCGCTGTTGGTTCCGATATTGAGATCCGGCAATCGCCCCTCGAACAGATAGGGAATGCGTGAGCGGATCGAATGGCAGTCATACAAAATCGCAACGCCATGAATGGCTTTGACCCGTGCTATCTCGGCGGCAAGCGCAGCGTGATAGGGCGTGTGAATTGCCGCCAGCCGTCGGACAATTTCCGCCGCATCCGGCTCTTTGCCGGTTTGCCAGATAGGCTGACCATCGAAATCGGTCAGCGGCACCAGATCGGTGGTGTTCTGCCCCGGATAGAGGCTGTTCTGGGCCGGATCGCGGTTAAGATCGATGCAATAGCGGTGATAGGTTGCCTGCACCACAGATGCCTCGGGCACCAGACCGGCATAAAGCCGCGCGATATGCCAGTCGGTATCGCGCAGGCGCACCCCTTCGGCGTTCAGGGTGGCGGCAATGTCATCGGGCACAAAGGTGCCGACATGCGGCATGGCCAGAATCAGTGGGCAGCTTCCCCGGGTGACAAGGACGGGCTCCATCACACCAATCCCGGAAAAATCGCCGGATCCATGCTGGCGATCAGCGCGCCGCTTTCGATCAGCTCGCCTGCGGCCTGAAGGTCGGGGGCCAGAATACGGTCGTCGGTCAGGGTATCGATCCGCCCACGGATCACAGCCAGCGCCTTTTGTAAGGCGGGCGATGTTTTCAGAGGCGTGCGCATTTCAATGCCCTGTGCGGCCATCATCGCCTCAACCCCCAAAATCCAGAACAGGTTCTGCGTCATCGGCGTCAGGCGGCGTGCGCCGTGGCAGGCCATCGAGACATGGTCTTCCTGATTGGCGCTGGTCGGTGTGGAATCAATCGATGCCGGGTGGGCCAGATGCTTGTTCTCGCTCATCAGGGCGGCGGTGGTGACCTCGGCGATCATCATGCCGGAATTGAGGCCGGGCTTGGGCGTCAGAAAGCCGGGCAGACCAAAACTCAACGCTGGATCAACCAGCGTGGCAATGCGGCGCTGGGAAATCGCCCCGATCTCGGCCACCGCCAGTGCGATCTGGTCGGCGGCAAAGGCCACCGGTTCGGCGTGGAAATTGCCACCCGAAACCACATCACCATTCGACAGCACCAGCGGATTGTCGGTGGCGGCATTGGCTTCGATCTGAAGCGTGTGCGCGGCCATGCGCAACTGATCAAGGCACGCCCCGCCAACCTGCGGCTGGCAACGGATGCAATAAGGGTCCTGCACCCGTTTGTCGGATACCACGTGACTGGCGCGGATTTCGGAATCTTCCAGCATCAGGCGCAGCGCACGCGCCCAGTCGATCTGGCCCTGATGACCGCGCAGGGTGTGAATTTCTTCGGCCAGTGGCGCGGTGCTGCCCATGGCGGCATCGGTGGACAGCGCGCCGGTTACCATGGCGGCACAGGCGGCGCGGGCCGCACGGAACAGGCCGCTTAAGGCCAGCGCGGTCGAGGTTTGCGTGCCGTTGATCAGGGCCAGACCTTCTTTGGCGGTCAGGGCAACGGGGGCAAGTCCTGCGGCCTTCAGTGCGTCGGCACCCGTCATCCGCACGCCGTTATAAAAGGCTTCGCCCTCGCCCATCATCACCGCAGTCATGTGCGCCAGCGGGGCAAGGTCGCCCGAGGCACCGACGGAACCCTTTTCGGGGATGACCGGCAGAACGGCCTTTTCCAGCATGGCTTCGATCTGGTGAATGATAATCGGGCGCACGCCGGACGCGCCGCGACCCAGCGACATCAGTTTCAGCGTCATGATCAGGCGCACGACATTGGGCGGTAGCGGTTCGCCAACACCGCAGCAATGCGACAGGATCAGATTGCGCTGCAACTGTGCGACATCCTGCGGCGCAATGCGGATCGAGGCCAGTTTGCCAAAGCCCGTGTTCACACCATAAACGGCGGCATCACCGGCGGCCACTTCGGCAATGCGTGCGGCGGCCCTTTCAACCGCGGCAAGGCTTGCCGTGGCGAGCTTGGCGGGCGTGTCGTCGAAATAGATGCTTTGCAGCGTGTTCAAATCGACGGCGCCGGGGATCAGCGTAAAGGTCATGCTTTGGATCTTTCTATAGTTTGGCCGCGATGGATGCGGCGCCACAGCGGATTGAAACCCATGCCATAGACGAGTTCCTCTGCCGTGGCGGCGTCCCAGATGGCCAGATCGGCGGACGTGCCGACCGTCAAACTTCCGGTTTCCTGCGTTATACCCAGCGCCGCTGCGGCATGGCTGGTGACCGCTTGCAGGCATTCATTGGCGGTTAAATCAAACAGCGTTGCGGCCAAATTCATCGCCAGCAAGAGCGAGCACAAAGGCGATGTGCCGGGATTGCAATCGGTCGCAATGGCAATTTTGGCCCCGGCGGCGCGTAAGCTTGCCACCGGCGGTTTTTGGGTTTCGCGTAAGGCATAAAATGCCCCCGGCAATAACACGGCTACGGTTCCTGCCTTTGCCAGTGCGGCGGCATCGTCCGCTGACAACCATTCCAGATGATCGGCTGATAAAGCATGATACTGCGCCGCCAGTCTGGCACCAGCGCCTTGCGTCATCTGCTCGGCATGCAGCTTGACCGGCAGGCCCAAGCTATGGGCCAAATCAAACAGGCGGCGAATTTCGTCTGGAGTAAAGGCGATGGTTTCGCAAAACGCATCGACCGCATCGACCAGCCCTTGTTTATGGGCCTGTACCAGACCGGGCAGCACCACATCGTTCATATAGGCTTCGCGGCGGTCGCGGTAGGTGGCGGGTATGGCGTGGGCGGCCAGATAACTGGTGCGCACCCGCACCGGCCGTACGCGTTCCAGCCGCCGGGCCGCACGTAACATGGTCAGTTCGCCCACCAGCGATAGTCCGTAGCCGGATTTAATTTCCAGTGTGCCGACACCTTCGGCAAGCAAGGCGTCAATCCGTTTCAAACTGACGGCGAGCAGGGCATCTTCGTCCAGTGCGCTGGTGGCGGCAACCGTGGCGGCGATGCCCCCACCGGCTTTGGCGATGTCGATATACGTGCCGCCGGTCTGACGGATGGCAAATTCTCCGGCGCGATTACCCCCATACAGAATGTGGCTGTGGCAGTCGATCAGTGCCGGGGTCATCAGCCTGCCTTCGCAATCGGTGCGCTGCACCGCGTCCAGTGCCGGGGCATCCTGAGCCGGGCCAGCATAGACAATGCGCCCGTCCGTCGCGGCCACTAGCCCATTGGTCACCACGGTGTCAGTATCGGGTGCGGTATGGGCCGCGCCCCACAGGCGGGCGTTGTACCAGATCTGATCCATTATATGTGGTGCCGTCATCGGTTGAGCTTTGCAGGCAGGATGGTTTAAGTATATACATATAACGATGGCGCTCAGGCGTCAATTCATCCACAGGGGTATCCCGGCCCGTTAGGAAATTTGTCATGACCGCCGATCCTAAAACGATTTTCGCCAGCTGGGCCCTGACCGATACGGGCTGGCAGCCCAACCTGCGCATTCATATGACCGGTGGCATCATCACGGCCCTGACCACGGCGGCGCAAGCCCAAGGCGGTGATATGGTTGCCCATGCCCTGCTGCCCGGCCTTAGCAACGTGCACAGCCATGCCTTTCAGCGTGGTATGGCGGGGCTGGCTGAGCGGCGCGGGCACCCGGTTGACAGTTTCTGGACATGGCGCGAGGTGATGTATCGTTTTGCCCATACCCTGTCGCCCGATCAGATGCGCACGATTGCGGCGCAAGTCTATGTTGAGATGCTGGAAGCAGGTTTTACCCGCATTGGTGAATTCCACTATCTGCACCATGATCGTGATGGCGCGCCCTATGCCGACCGCGGGGAAATGGCCGGGCAGATCGCCGCGGCAGCCGATCAGGCCGGGATCAATCTGACTTTGTTGCCGGTTTTCTATGCCCACAGTGACTTTGGTGCCGTCCCGCCTAGCCCCGGTCAGCGCCGTTTTATAAACGATCTCGATGGTTTTCACCGGCTGATGGAGCGTGCCCGCGCTCATCTGGCGGATCATGTCGGCTGGAGGCTGGGTGTAGCACCGCATTCCCTGCGCGCGGTCAGTGCAGCAGAGTTAACCGCGCTTTGCGCCGCCTATTCAAAGGGGCCGTTTCATATCCATGCCGCCGAACAATTGCGCGAGGTCGAAGATTGTAAGGCCTTTTACGGTGCCCGCCCGATCGAGTGGCTGCTGCATAATGCGCCGGTCGATGTGCGCTGGTGCCTGATCCACGCTACCCATGTGACCGAAGCGGAAACCCGCGCCTTAGCCGCCCGTGGTGCCGTGGCGGGGCTGTGCCCGATTACGGAATGCAATCTGGGTGACGGGATTTTTCCCACCGCAGCGTATCTGGCCGCGGGTGGCCGTTTTGGCATTGGCAGTGACAGTACTATTCAGATTTCTGCCGCGGCCGAGCTGCGCACACTGGAATATCTGCAACGCGTCCATCTGAAACAACGCGCTGTGTTGGCCGCGGATAATGGTTCGACTGGCCGGGCCTTGTTTGATGCCGCCTATGCCGGTGGGGTACTGGCACTGGATGACCCGGGGCTGGGGTTGGCCGTGGGTGCCCCGGCGGATATGGTGGCACTGGATGATGCGCTCGGATTACCGGCGGCGGGGGATACCATCCTCGACCGCTGGATCTTTACCGACAGCATGCGGGTGCGCGATGTCTGGGTGGCCGGGCAGCAGGTGGTGCAGGCCGGTTGTCATATCGGGCGCGAAGCCATCGCGGCAGACTTTGCCCGCACCGTGCGTGCGGTCATGGATGCGCCCTAGAGCGGCGGGCGTTCATCTGCGCTTCGCCCGGCGGCGTGAACTGGGCGACCAGCTGATGCTTGTCGCCGGGATAATTCAGCCGGACAAAGGTGACCGGCACACCGTTCAGCTCGGTATAGCGGCTGACCACCAGACAGGCGGTGCCGCGTTTTATCCCCAGACGCGCCGCCAGCCTGGCCGTGGCCCCGACGGCAGTGATCTGATGGCGCGCGGTGCTCCACGGCACTTGTTTCAGCAGCCATCCACCCGGTGGAACTTCGGTAAAATCGGCGGTCCTGGCGGCGGTCACGGCGCGCGGGTTGATCAGCCGTTCCTCGACGCAAAAAGGCTGCCCATCGGCATAATGCAGACAATCCAGTGCCAATATGGTGCGTGGCACAGCACTCGCTTTCAGCCCGAGCAACTCGCGTTCCTCAGTGCTGGCTTTGCGCAAAGCCCGTGCGATCAGCCGGTAACTATAATCGCGCCCCAGTGTGGTGATTTCACGTTCAATATCGGTGATTTCCAGCACGGCGGACTGGATCACCGGCACACGCACCACGGTGCCAAGCTTACGTTTACGCTCCAGAAAACCCGATTCGGTCAGCTGGGTTAGTACCTTGTTAACCGTCATGCGCGAGCAGCCATACTGTTGCGCCATATCGGTTTCAAACGGAATGCGGTGGCCCGGTGGCCAGGTACCTTTGAGGATTTTACCTTGCACATCCCGCAAAATTGTATCGTGCAGGGAGGCGGGTTTAGCGCGGGATGTTTTGGCTGCTGCCATAACGTTCAGGTGCCGTTCAGATAGCCACCGCTATTTGTTATCCCGCTTCGATGGGATGCGCAACCAAGGCGCGTTTCTGCCGGGGCGAGGTTACGGTACAGCGCCCCCTGCGCTATTGACCCTATAGCGGGCTTTCCGCTTTAATAGCAGAGGTTGCCGCCTTCTGTGGGTGATGCAGCCGGTGAAACGATGACAAGGATGATGTCTATGCGCAAGGCAAAAGCGAATTTGGTGGTCAAGGTGCTGGCAATGGCCGGTGCAGTGCTGCTGCTCAACGCTTGCCACACGATTGCCGGGGCGGGCGAGGATATCTCGCATGTCGGCAAGAGCATCGAGCGGACTGCGAAGTAATCTGCACATCCCGATGGTTTGCCACGCTGATCCCGTGGCCTGATAAATCAAGCGCCTTGCAGGGTCAGTCCCTGCAAGGCGTTTTGATTTTGATACGCCGCTTTAAGATTTAAAACGCAACGCAGCGTAAATGTTGCGACCCTGCTCCGGGAAGCCATAGGTCAGGGCATAATTGACATCGAACAGATTCTTGGCACTGACCGAAAGATCGAGTTTATCAGTCAGGGCATAATCCGCCTGCAGATTGAACAATGTATAGGACCCCATCTTGAAATAAGACGTCCCCGCCGTGTTGGTGGACCAGCGGTTGCTGGCGGTCTGGATGTTGGGGGTCAGCGACAGCGACGGCAGCAACTGCCAGGTGACAAAGGCGAACAGCTGGCTGTTGGGCATACCGGTCAGATGATAGCCGGTGGTCAGTGCCGGATTGTCTTCGCTCTGCGCATCCATGCTGCGGTCGGTGTAACTATAGCGCACACCGGCCGTCAGCCCATCGGTAATGATCGTATCGGCAGACACTTCAAAGCCGACATAATCGCCATTGCCGACATTCTGGGTTTGCGTTGTGCTGGTCAGAACCCCGGCTGCCCCGCCCGATCCGGTGCAATTTGATTTTTTTGTTGATGTTGTATCGCAGAAATTAATCGATACCGATTCCAGCGCGCGATTGACCTTGCTGTAGAAGACCGCGGCATCGATTTTGGTGCCTTCAAACAGGTTCCAATGCCCGCCGATTTCATAATTGATCGCCCGTTCGGCGTTGAGATCCGGGTTTGATAAGGTTGTGTTGAACTTAGTGCTGTAACGATCAAATAAGGTCGGAAAACGTGTGCGGTCAGAAATGCTGGCATGCACATTGCCGATGGTGCCAAAATCATAGATCAGCTGGCCCTGCAGATTGATGGCATCATCGTCCGCTCTGGGATAGGTCAAGAACCCTGAGCTGTAATCATGTGCTTCAAGCAGGTGGCGGTAATCATAGCTGGCACCGAGCAGGAAATCGAGATTATCGCTTAACCGCAGGCGGTTTTCGGCAGCAATCGAGTGGGTATCCTCGACACTAACCTGCTTGGGTTCGGTCAGGGCTGGCTTGTAGGTGGTCTGCCATTCGGTATGGCTATCGCGGCGGTAAAAATAGCTGAGTTTCAGGCTGTCGCGTGTGCCGAAATCGTAATCCCCCTCGATATTGCCGCCATAGGCATAGTCCGAATAATAACTGCGGAAGGATTTACCTAAGGTCTGTGTTGAGAAGGTCGCATCGTCAAAGGCATAAAGCCCGTTGCGGAACACGCTGTAAAAGGCGCGGGTTTTGATGTGGGCAGATTCGTTAAGTGCGGTATTCGACAGAAAATAAATGTTCTGCACATCCCAGTTAGGCCAGGTCCAGTTTTTCTGCGAACTGACGGCATCCACGGTTGAATAGGGGGCTTCTTTGCGGCCCCATTGCCCGGTGTAGCTGATCGAGTATTCGTCGGTCGCGTTCGGAGTCCAGCCCGCTTTGAGATTCAGGCTGTAATTGCGGGTGGCTGTGTGGTTGCGCTTGCCGCCATCTTCGTTGGCGGTCGGAACAAAATCCTCCGATAGGTCAGTATGGTCGTATTTGGTAATGCTGGCCCCGGCCTGCAGATAAAAATTCTTCTGCTTCGTTCCAATCCGGGTGGTGCCGGTAAAGCCGTCATAGCCCTCGGTTCCGAACGCCGACCCCGCTGACGCTTCATACTCCAGGGCTTCGGATGGTTTGCGCGTTACCATATTGATCGCGCCACCAATAGCGCCGGGGCCGCTTAAAATCGAGACATAGCCCTTTTCAACCTGAATTTCAGCCAAATCACCTGTGTTGAAAAAACTGATATCCAGACGGTTATCGGCAGGCAGATAAATGCGGATGCCATCGACATAAAGCGGTGACTGGAAGCGGTCAAACCCCCGGATGAAAAACAGCTTTTCATTGCGGGTGCCGCCGGTGGTCGATGTCGAAACCCCGGGCACCAGCTCCAGCGCCTTGTCCAGCGTGGTGGCGCCATATTGATATAGCTGATCTTTGTCGACGGTGGTTTCGCCGATGGCCGTGTCACCGCGCGTGCCGGTGACCGTAACTTGCTCAATACGGCCCAGACCAAAAACATCGCCACTGATATCTGTGGTGTCGGCGGCAAAGGCCGCTGTGGCCATCAGCGGCAATACCGAAACAGAACACCATAAAAGGCCATATTTCATAACCAAATCCCCTCACAAGGCGGCGCGTCTGCCGCACATCCCTAATGTCTTTTTTATAAGACAAAGACTTTTTTAGAAGACGTTACGGGTTGTCGCGCCTGACGCCTGTGGGTGGGGTTAAAGCGGCTTTGGTGAAGGGTGATGTATAAATACCATTATGTGTGCATGGCTATTGGGCAGCATGTCCCAATGACGTGTTAAAACATAGGCAGTATGTTTAATGCGACATTCCGGGTATGCCAAAACCGATAAAGGCTGCGATACCGGCGACCAGCAGGCAAACGCCTGCGGTGGCGCACAGCCGTCGCCAAATCCCTTTAGCCCGATCCGTTTTGATAATGCCCCAAACATGCGCCCCGGTAATGGCTCCGTTGGCCAGATGATACACCATAGCAGTCAGGCCGAGCAGAAACAGCAGTGACAGGATGGCTCCAAAGGCGGGGAATAATTGCGTGGTGGCATAACCGGTCGGGGAACCGGCACTTTGATGGGGAACCCTGTGCCAGCCCCATTGATGCAGCGTACCCAGATGCAGCGTGACAAAAATCAGCACCGCGATGGCGCTTGCCCGTTGCAGGAAAAAACGCAAGGTGCTGCCACGGTTGCAACCGCCACTGTTATAACGCAAGCCTTCCTGCGATAACAGGTGCAGACCACTGCCGATCTGAACCACCAGCGGCAGGAAAACCAGAAACAGTGTGATATAGGGTAGTTGCGTGATAACGCTGTGAATCTCACCGGATGCACTGATAAACGCCGGTGGGTGCAGCGCGGTGGCGTTGACTGCCAGATGCACGATCAGGAACAAACCGAAGAAAACGGCACTGACCGCATGAATGCGCCGTGGCAGGCGTAAGGATTTACAATTGCAGGCGGTCGTCTTTTTCGGGGCGGCGCTGGCATGGCCGCCGCAGCCGCATTTTTCTGTTTTGGTCGTGCCATGGTGCCCGCCACAACCGCATTGGTGTGATGGGGCCTTCTGGGCTTCGTGGTGACCACCGCAGCTGCAGTTGTGTCCGCTATCCGTCATGCTTGTCGCCTTTCCGCCAAGGCGGTTATGGCTGCCAGGGCGCTATCAACATCATTGGTCGTTGAACTTGCCCCCAGGCTGAGGCGCAAGCTGCCACATGTCAGGGTTCCTTGCATGCGATGTGCCAGTGGCGCGCAATGCAAACCGGCCCGGGTGGCAATGGCATAGCGCTCTTCCAGAAGCGTGGCGGCCGTTTCGCAATCATAACCATCGATGTTGCACGCAACCACGCCTGCCCGCGCTGCGTTGATGGCGGGGCCGTAAAGCTGCAGCGCAGGGATCTGCTGTAAACCTGCAATCAGTCGTCGCAGCAGCGCCTGCTCCTGACGGTAAATCGTTTCAACCCCGATGGACAACACATAGCGGATACCAGCCTCAAGTCCGGCCAGCCCCGAAACGTTCAGTGTACCGCTTTCATAGCGATCTGGCAGAATATCGGGTTGTGACGGGCTGGCGGATGCGCTGCCGGTGCCGCCTTCGATCAGCGTGTCGAGCATCAGGCCGGGGCGAATATAGAGCCCGCCGACACCTTGCGGACCAAGCAAGCCTTTATGACCGGCAAAGGCCATGAGATCGATCGCCATGGCCGGGGCTGCAATCGGTACACTGCCTGCGGTCTGTGCTGCGTCGACCAGTAACAGGGCGCCATGGTCATGGGCCACGGCAGCCATGGCGGCAATGTCGTTCAACTGGCCGTTAACATTGGAGGCATGGGTCAGTACGATCAGTTTTGTGGCGGGTGAAATCGCCTCAGCCGCCTTATCGGCACTGATACTGCCATCGGGGGATGGTGCCACCATGGTCAAATGCACGCCCTGGGCTTGCAGTTTTTTTAAGGGTCGCCAGACCGCATTATGCTCAAGGCCGGAAAACACCACATGGTCGCCGGGTTTCAGTACCCCTTTGAGGGCCAGATTCAGTGCGGCGGTTGCCCCGGCGGTAAAAACGATCCGCAGCGGATCGGGTATGGCAAACAATTCAGCCACCGCTTCGCGGGCGCGATAGACATATTCGGCCCCCGCCATGGCAAGCCGGTGGCCGCTACGGCCGGGATTACCCGCCGTCTGCAGCGCTGTCGTTACGGCCGCAATTACGCCGGGTGGTTTGGGCCAGGATGTGGCGGCATGGTCAAGATAGATCATGCCGCGGGTGTCCCTGCTGCCGGGGCTTCGGCTTCGGTCAGAATGTCAATGTCTGCCGCCTGTGCCGCGGCTCGGATCTGACCGGCCAAATCCTCGCCCGCCTTCAGACAAAAGCCGCAGCCAGACAGATGTAAAGTCCGCGGGGTACGGATCATATCGACAAAATACCCCTGATCGAGCAAAACCCGGCGCAAGCGCTGTACCTGACTTAGCGAGGCAAAGGCGAACAGCCGCATGTTCCGGGTTCCTTGCTGGCTTCAGGCTACGGTAACGGTGGAAAATAAAATCTCGTCCGACAGGCTTAAGACCTCGTCCGCACCGGCATAAAGCCGGTCATGCAGCTGGATGCTGACGCTGTGGCCATCGCTGGTTTCCAGTTTCAGCAACCATTCGGACATGGCCCGTGAATGGTCCTCGAACGCCATGCTTTGGCGCAGGCTGCTGCATCCGGTGGTCCCTTCGATGCCCTGTGCGAAAAAGTGGCCGCCATGCACCGTGGCAAAGCGGGCTTGTCCCCGGCTGATACCAAGCTCGCGTAAGGCGCGGGCCCCGGCACGCAAACCCAGCGTCAGGCCGACATTCATCGTATCCCAGTGTAACAGACGGGATGTCACCCCCATGTCGTGACGGGCGCACCAATGCAGCGGCGCATCAGCCATTGGAAAGCTGTCATAGCGCGGAATATAGATTTTGATATCCAGCACAGATGTACCATTGAAGGCATCAAGGCCCCGTACGGTCAGGCGGTTTTTATCCCGGCCAACGAATTCGACAATGCAGGACCCGGTGCCGGACGGCCGCGCCGGGGTGCGGGTGGTGTAGATGCCCTTACAGCTCGGCTCACCCGACATCGGCATAGTCAGCACCTGTTCGTCGGTGTTCGACAGTCCCATGGCTTTTTGCCATTCGAGCCGACGATGCTGATAATACAGCACGTGAATATGCGAGAAATGTTCAATGCCGATCAGCGCATCGGTCAGCTCGGGGCGAAACTCGATCACGCTTTCGCTGTCATAATCGGTCGGCTGGGTGAAATCGTTGAAATCGGAAACCACCACACCCACCGGGGTAATGGTAACCGGGTCCTGCCAGGAACGGGCTGCAACAGACATGATAACTCCTAAGGCTGTGAAGGTTTGACTGCCTGGGCGAGAAGCTTGTTCAGCTCGGCATCGCTCAAAGCTTTGTGGTAAAATAACTGATAGAATTTGCGGGTTTCTTCCTTGAGATCGAAGGCAAACTGTTTGGGATAAAACAGATGGGCCATCCAGCGGATGCCGATGATGCGGTTGGCCGATGGTGGCCGGTCGATCCAGTTGAAGGGATATTGCGGGGCCTCATAGACATCGCGGTTTTTTACCGCCTTGACCTGTGCCCATAAGGGCTGATGCCAGATGTCCTGATAAAATGTGCCGGGTGACGACATATGGTCATAGCCGGCGATAATAATATCGGGGTTCCAGTTCAGCACCTGTTCGAGCGAGACGGCCGTCTGGCCATAGCCTTTTTGCTCCGGTACCGCGGCGACATTGACGCCACCGGCAAAGATAATGGATTCGGAATGGGCCGATGTGCCCGGATCGGTGCTCAAGCCGGTCGGTCCTTCAGCATAATAAATCCGTTTGCGTTGGCTGAGTGGAATCTTGCGCACCTTGTTTTCGACATCCTGCAAGGCGTGCTGGCAGTAATCGGCCAGCACTTTGGCACGGGCTTCGCGGCCGAGTAATTTACCCAGCGCGCGATACACATCGGGCAGCTGGCGCAAGCCCCAGCCACCGATATAGACCGGAATTTTTGTCTGGGCCTGAACTTGTTCGGCGGTGGCGGTGGCCATCGGATCGCCCAGCGAGATCATCAGGTCGGGATGGCTTTTGAGGATTTCTTCCAGATTGCCGGTGTTACTTTTGCCAAACCAGCCCCCCAGCACCGGCAGATCGCGATAAGGCGACACCAGCAGAGCATACTCGCCGGCTTCCGGTTTATAGTTCCAGCCAGCCATCAGGTCGGGGGCCAGGGTGTAGAGCACCACCTGGCAGACCGGGCTCATGCAATAGACTTTGTGGACATGCTGCGGCACGTCCAGTTTGCGCCCGACCATATCGGTTATCGGGCGGGTTGGGGCTGCATGGGGGGCTGCATCGCTTTGCGGGGCTATGGCCAGCACCAAAAATGACAGCGTACAGATGAATGTTAAAAGACCGGCATAACGCTTCATTTTATTCCCCTACCCGATGACCGGGGCGCAGATGCGGATCCCGTCATTGACAATCACGCGCACTTTCACGCCATAGGCTTGGTGCAGTTTCTCTGCCGTCATGACGTCTTCAGGCACCCCAAGGCCAATCAGTTGTCCCTGATGCAGCAACGCCACTTTGCTGGCGCTGGAAAAAGCATGGTCGGGCTGGTGGGTGGTGATGATCAGGCCGTAACCGGCCTGGGTCAGCGCCCGCACCTTGTGCAGCAGATGGAGTTGGTTGCCGAAATCGAGATTGGCGGCGGGCTCATCCATCATCAGCAGTGGGGTTTCCTGTGCAATCGCCCGGGCAATCAGCACCAATTGGCGCTCGCCGCCACTGATCTCGGTGTAGCGTGCCCCGGCCAGATGCCCGACGCCCATGGTGGCCAGCGCCGCTTTGGCAATCGCCTCGTCCTTACGCCCCGGCGTAGCGAACAGACCGATATGGGCGCTGCGGGCGGTCAGCACCACGTCCAGCACAGTAAAGGCAAAGGGCGGGGTGTGTGCCTGCGGCACATAAGCGATTTTGCTGGCCAGTTTCTGTGCGGGCCAGTCGGTAATATCTTCACCATCCATAGATATGGTGCCGCCCATGCGTGGCAAAAGGCCGAGCACCGTCTTGAACAAAGTGGTCTTACCCGATCCATTGGGACCAAGCAGATAGAGGGCCTCGCCACTGCCAACCTTGAGCGAAACATCGCGCACCACGCTGCGCCTGCCATAGCCACAGGTGAGATGGTCAAGTTCCAGTCTCATGACCAGCCACCCCGGCCCGTGCGGGTCATCAGATAGAGAAAGAACGGCGCACCGATCAGCGCGGTGACGATGCCCAGTGGAATTTCGGTGGCATAAAGGCTGCGAGCCAGATCGTCGACCAGCAGAAGATACCCCGCCCCCAGCAGCATCGAAGCCGGGAGCAGGATTTTGTAATTGGGCCCGACTATCATGCGGGCCAGATGCGGAATAACCAGCCCGACCCAGCCGATTACCCCGGCCACCGCCACCGCCGATGCCGCCAGCAAGGTGGCGCAGGCGATGACAATGGCACGCAATTTTGTGGTGTTGACGCCCAGTGCACGGGCTTCTTCTTCGCCAAAAGCCATGACGTTAAGCCGCCAGCGCAGTAGCAGCAGCGGGATCAGGCCAAGGATCATCGGAATGCCTGAC
Organism: Micropepsis pineolensis; assembly: GCF_055392125.1. Classification (NCBI taxonomy): domain Bacteria; kingdom Pseudomonadati; phylum Pseudomonadota; class Alphaproteobacteria; order Micropepsales; family Micropepsaceae; genus Micropepsis; species Micropepsis pineolensis. The sequence continues at coordinate 277,728 of NZ_AP042408.1, read as the reverse complement.
AGGATCGCATCGCGCGGGGTGATGGCGGCAAGGCTGCCCATCAGCCAGAAGGTAATCGCCGGTAATTTGCTGTAAGGGTCGGCAACATATTTGACCATTGAGACCAGCGCCATGAACAGCGCACCGACAATGATGCCGACCAGCACCAGCGTCAGTATGGGGTCACTTTTGTGCGCCAAAAGGCTCGCCAGCCCCCACACGATCAGCACTGCAATCAAACCAAAGGCAAAGGCGGCCAGTTGAACGCCGATAATGCCACAGCCAAATAAGATCGCTGCCGATGCTCCGAACCCGGCACCGGCGGTGGCACCCAGAATGTCGGGCGATACCATCGGATTGCGGAACAGGCCCTGATAGGACGCCCCCGCCACTGACAGAGCGGCGCCGATCAGAATTCCGGCGGCGATGCGTGGCAGGCGTACCTGCATCAGCACCAGCCCGGCAATGCCGCCATGATCGGGCGCGAACAGCACGTCGTACCAGGTGTGCAGCGGCACGCTGTAGCGGCCGAGCGACAGCGACAACGCTAAAATCACCAGCAACAAAAGCGATAACCCGAAAAGCGGCAGCGCTTTGCGCTCTGCTGCAATACGAACCATGCTCTGTCCGATAGCGCTCATGCAGCGGCAGCCTTACGCCGGCTGATCGTCACCATGCGGGCCCCCGTGCCGAACAACTGGTGCTTGCCGCCCTGACCTATCGTACGCCAGACGGTTGCCGGATCCTCGATGACCAGCCCGGCCAGCGTGTCGATGCCATAGTCGAACAATACCGGGGTCAGTGGCGTGCTCGGCCCGGCCAGGATGAAGCGGGCCCCGCGGGATAGTTCCATCAGCCGTGGCAGGGTTTTGTTGATCAGCGTGGTCGCCGTGGCGATGACGATATCTTGTTCGGGCAGGATCGCTTCACAGGCCGGATCGGGCATATCGCCGGACAGCGGCTGGCGCTCCAGAATGCTCAGGGTGCAAATCTCGCGCAGTTTTTCCAGCCCGGCGAAATGGCCGATCACTGCCACCTTGCGGCCACGCATTTCCGGCACAAGGTAATCGAAAATATTTTCGGTCGGCAGGCTGCGGTGATCCGTGGCGAAGGCTTTCGTCACCGTCGCCGGGCTGTTGAAGCCGGCATTGATCGCCGCCAGTCCTAATGCCGCTTCGGCGAAGTTCCACGAACGCGAAAGGCGGGCCAGATCGCTCAGTTTGGCAAAACCGGCTGTGGCATCGGTGTAATGGCCTGCATCCGGCAGGGCATTCGGTCCTTCGCCCGGCGTCATTGCCAGCCCGACACCGCTTTGCCCGCGCACCGCAAACCAATGCAGGCCGCACAGCACATCCTGCAGCGCTTCATCTGGCAAGGCCGCCGTCAAAGCGTCATAGATCGACCAGAAAGCAGACACGTAAAACACCCCTCGGTAATCCGTGGGTGTAAATTTAACACTCCTTATGTCGCTTGAAGCTTACAATTCGCCGGTGTGGGAACCCGCGCCCTGCGGCCATAGCGCGCAAAGCGGTCGCATCGACACTGGGGCCGCATCATCCATGGGCTTTTTGTGTCGCACGTGGCTTAACTTTTAGGCAGTGTCAGTTGCCGCTCAGGCTTAAGTGCAGCACCGGGGCGGCGTTGGCGGTTGCCGTTGCGCCGCTGGTGGCCTGATATTTTTTATTGCCGCGCAAGGTTTGGCCAGAAGCCTGAGCCAGCTTTTCGATCATCGCCTGATTACCTGCCACTTTGGTATTGCTGCCCTTGGCGGCGGCCAGTTCGATCAGTTTCTGGGCCCCGGCAATATCACCCGCCATGGCACGTGACAGGGCATAATTGTTCAGCACGGTGCTGTCATTGGGCTTCAGCTGCAAAGCATGTTCATAAACCAGCCGGGCTTTGGCCGTCTCGCCGTTCTGGTCATAGGCCACGCCTAGCGCTGAATAGAGCGTCCAGTCCTTCGGGCTGATCAGCGCCGCGCGGCTTAAAAAAGCCACCGCTTCACGGCCCCGGCCCTGTGCGGTCAGCACCTTGCCATATTCACCCAAAGCTACGCCGTCATCGGGGTTGATCAGCACCAGCTGGCTTAAGATGCGGCCTGCTTCCGCCGGATGGCCCTGCTGGCGCAAGGCGCGCGCCCGGCTGAGATCGTCGGCCATCATGGTCTCAGGGGGTTCGGCTTTGCTGGTCCAGCTCACCGGAATAATGGCGCCTGCAACATCAACAACGGCATGGCCCACCGTGCTGCAGCCCGCCAGTAATGGCAGGGTGAAAATCAGCGCCGCGGTAGCGGCCCGTGTGGCTGTGCGGCGCATGATCAAAAATCCCCCATGGCACGATGAACGGCCCAATAGTACATGCCTAAGGTTACCGATTTGCTGCGGACCGATCAATGATCGCCTTCGGTGATCACTTCGGCCTTGGCGGCATGCATCCAGGTTTGCATCGCCGCCAGCGCCAGCACCCGCACGCCATAGGCCGCGACGGCCGGCGGCAGGCTGACGCCATAGGTGTGAAAACGCGACACCACCGGGGCATACATCATGTCGGCAATCGAGTAGTCGCCAAACAGAAACGGGCCGCCATGCCGGGCCAGCACATCACCCCACGACGCCAGAATATGGGCAATCTCGGCCTCGGTTTCGGGGCGGAGCGGGGGCGTCGGCAGCCGTCGGGCAAAGTCCATCGACAGCTGATCGCGTACGTTCATAAAGCCCGAATGCATTTCGGCAGCAAAGGACCGGGCCATTGCGCGGCGGGCCGGGTCCTGCGGCCACAGATGGGCGCCGGGGAAACGCTCGGCCAGGGTTTCGCAAATCGCCAGACTGTCCCACACCGTGTAATGCTGGCCGTTTTCCTCGATCACCAAAGCGGGCACCTTGCCCGAAGGCGAATGTTTGACAATCCGCTCATGGGAGTCGGGTCGGTGCAGCGGGATCACCACCTCGGTGAAGGGTGCGCCGGTTGCCCGCATGGCGAGATAGGCGCGCAAGCTCCAGCTTGAGAGGTTCTTGTTGCCCAAAATCAGTGTGTAACTCATGGCGCCGTTCCCCCAGCTTCAAGCCCGTTAAAATGCGACGGCCTCGGCGGCACTGTTGCATGGCACGGGCACTAATTCCATAAAGGCAAACGTATTTCTGGTAAAGGACAACCCATGCTTGATGGCTTCACAAAAAAGGGCGGCAAGGCAGTTGCCTTGTATGCGGTAACGGGCGCAACGCTGGCCGGGGTGATCAAGGCGCTGCCGGCAAAACAGGCCGCCTTCGTTCAGGCGGCGGGTTTTCGTGCCGCACAGGAAAGCCTGCTGCTGGTTCCGGACGAGACCGGTAAGCTGGGCGCGGCGCTGTTGGGGCTGGGCTCGGGCGGTGATCCGCTGGCGCTGGCCGCCTTTGCCGAAAAGCTGCCCGCAGGCACCTATCGCTATGCCATGCTGCCCGAAGGCACCGATCCCGCGCTGGCGGCGCTGGGCTGGGCGCTGGGGCTGTACCGCTACAAGCTGAGCGGCGCCAAAGCGGCCCGTCAGGTCCAGGCCGCTGCGCCTAAGCTGATCTGGCCCGAGGATGTCGATGCCGCCCGGATCGAGGCGCTGGCCGGTGCCGTGTTCCTGGCCCGGGATCTGATTAATACTCCGGCCAATCTGATGGGCCCGGCCGAGCTGGCCGATGCCGCCCGTAAAATCGCCAAGGTCCATGGCGCCAAATACAGCCAGATCGTTGGCGAAGCGCTGGTCAAAGCCAATTATCCGCTGATCTATGCGGTGGGGCAGGGCTCGGAACGCGCCCCCCGGTTAATCGATCTGCGCTGGGGCCGCACGGGTGCGCCGAAGCTGACACTGGTCGGCAAGGGGGTGTGCTTTGATACCGGCGGTTACGATCTGAAGCCGTCGTCGGGCATGCTGACGATGAAAAAGGATATGGGCGGGGCGGCGGTTGCACTGGCGCTGGCCGATCTGATCATGACCTGCGGGCTTGATGTGCAGTTGCGTCTGTTGATTGGTGCGGTGGAAAACTCGGTCTCTGGCGCGGCCTATCGCCCGTCCGACGTCTTTACCAGCCGCAAAGGGCTGACGGTCGAGATCGGCAATACCGATGCTGAAGGTCGGCTGGTGCTGGCCGATCTGCTTACTGAAGCCGACAGCGACGCGCCCGATCTGTTGCTGGATGTGGCGACCCTGACCGGGGCGGCCCGCATTGCCACCGGCATGGAAGTGCCACCCTTCTTTACCGATGACGAACAGCTGGCGGCCGAACTGATGGCGGCGGCGGGGTTAAGCTTTGATCCTTTGTGGCGGTTACCACTGTGGCGGGGCTATGAATCGGCACTCGACAGCAAGGTCGCCGATCTGACCAATGCGCCCCATTACGGCTATGCCGGGGCGATCACCGCCGCGCTGTTCCTCAACCGCTTTGTCGAAAAGGCTGCCTGTTGGGCGCATTTCGATATTGCAGGCTGGAACGACCGGCCCAAGCCCGGCCGCCGGTTGGGCGGCGAAGCCACGGCGCTACGGGCCTTGTTTACCATGCTGGAAGGCCGTTACGCGGCGGCTAAACCCAAAGCGCGCAAAGCCCGTCGCCCAAAAGCGTAAAATAAAACCGGATCGTTCTGTAAAATCGAACGATCCGGACAGAATAATCCATTAGATTACTCATTGGCTTTCGGGCATGGCTTCCCGCGCATTATTGATCCGGGGTAGCCATGTCCGATTCCTTAGCCGCATTGCGGTCCATTTTATTAAGTCCAGTTAAAAAAATGGGGCCGGGGCTGTTCCTGGCTGCCGCTATCGCGTTAATGGCCATTTCCTTGCATCGGATGCCTGGTGTGGGTGTGTTAAGCCCGATGATTCTGGCTATCGCGCTCGGTATGGCGTTCCACAATATCGTCGGCACGCCCGTTGCCGCCAAAGCCGGTGTTGGTTTTTCCATGCGCCGGATCCTACGCTTCGCCATTATACTTTTGGGGGCACAGCTCACCCTGACCCAAGTGCGTGAAGTGGGGCTGTCCGGTGTGGCGGTAATTCTTGTCACGCTGTGCAGCACTTTTTTGTTTACAAAATGGCTCGGGCGCCGGTTGAAAGTAGACCGTAAACTGGCTGAACTGATTGCCGCGGGCACGTCGATCTGCGGTGCGTCGGCAGTGATTGCGGTCAACACTGTGACCGAAGGACCGGATGAAGATGTCGCCTATGCCGTGGCGTGTGTCACCGTGTTCGGTGCCATTGCCATGTTCACCTATCCGCTGCTGCCTGGGGTGCTGCATCTGGCACCCAAAGCCTTTGGTCTGTGGGCAGGGGCCTCGATCCATGAGATTGCGCAGGTGGTTGCCGCCGCCTATCAGGATGGGCCGGTGTCCGGTGATTTTGCCACCATCGCCAAACTGACCCGTGTGATGATGCTGGCGCCTTTGGTGATCGGGCTGGGGTTCTACGCCCGCCGTCGTCAGGTGGCCGCCAAGCATAAGAAGGCGCCGCTGCCTTGGTTCGTGATCGGTTTTGTCGCGTTGGTGATTATCAACAGCGTTTGGCCGCTGCCCACCACGGTGAAGCTGCCGCTTAACGAATTTACGGGTTTTCTTCTGACGATGGCGCTGGGTGCCATGGGGCTGGAAACGGATATCCGTAAATTACATGCCAAGGGTTTACGACCGCTGTTGTTGGGATTTTTCGCTTTCCTTTTTGTGGCGATAGTGGGTTTGATTGCCGTGAAACTGATCTTCTGATGGGGTGGTGATGACGCTCGAACAGCTGCGGATTTTCGTGGCGGTGGCGACGCGCGAGCATGTCACCGAAGCGGCCAAAGTGCTTAATCTGACCCAGTCGGCGGTCAGTGCCGCGATCCGTGCGCTGGAAAGCCAGCATGATGTGCAGCTGTTCGACCGTATTGGCCGCCGCGTGGTGCTGACAGTGGCCGGGCGACTGTTTCTGGCCGAGGCGCGTCAGGTGCTGGCCAGTGCGGCGGCGGCGACGGCGGCGCTGGAGGATCTGGCGGGCCTGAAACGTGGTCGTCTGCAACTGGCCGCCAGCCAGACCGTGGCCCATTACTGGCTACCGCCCCGGCTGGTGGCCTATCGCGCCGCCCATCCCGCCATCGCCATCGCGGTCGAGATGGGCAATTCCGAACAGGTCCGGGCATGGGTGCGTGATGGCTCAGTTGATTGCGGCCTGATCGAAGACGAAGCCGCAGATGCGAATCTGACCAGTACAGCGGTGGCCGTGGACGAGCTGATTGTTGTGTGCGCCCCGGCTTTGCAGCCGCGCGGCCGTGGTATGGCCGAAAGGCTGAAATCGCTGCCGTGGGTTTTTCGCGAGCCGGGTTCGGGCACACGGGCAATCTTTGAAACCGCGCTGGCCGGGCTGGGTCTGTCGGTGGCGGATTTGATGCTGACGCTGGAACTTCCGTCGAACGAGGCGGTGCTAAGCGCGGTGCTGGCCGGTGGTGGCGCGGCGGCACTGTCCCATCTGGTGGCAGGACCGCTGGTGCAGGATGGCCGTTTGCGGCAGTTACAGATGGTGGGACCAAAACGGCGTTTTTACCTCATTCGTAGTCCGGCCCGCAGTGTCAGCCGTGCCGAAGCCGCGCTGCATCAGCTTCTGCTGACGATGCGCAAACGCTGATAGCCGTCCAGCGCGGCGACCCGCGCGGTATCGTGGGCCACAATCGGTAAAGGATAGCTCTGATCGCGGCTTTGGGCGCTGCGCTGTTTGGGGGCGGTGCTGTCCTGCGAATGCAGCAGGGCGGTGGAAATATCGGCCAGTTCCGGACACCAGCGGCGGATATAGGCGCCATCGGGATCATATTTGGCACCCTGAGCCAGCGGATTGAAAATGCGGAAATAGGGTGCCGCATCGGCGCCGCAGCCCGCCACCCATTGCCAGCTGGCGGTGTTGACCGCCCGGTCAGCATCGACCAGCGTATCGGAGAACCAGTCCACGCCGCGTCGCCAGTGAATACGCAGATGCTTGGTCAGAAAGCTTGCCGCCACCATGCGAACGCGGTTGTGCATAAAACCGGTGTGCCACAGCTCGCGCATACCCGCATCGACCAGCGGATAGCCGGTCATGCCGCGCTGCCAGGCGACAAGGTCGGCTTCGGCCTCCTCGCCTTCGCGCCAGGGGTAGCTGTCGAAGGACGGGTTCCAGTTCTTTTCCACCGTGTCAGGCCAGTGATGCATCAGGTAATGGGCAAATTCGCGCCAGCCCACTTCGCTTAAGAACTTGTCGCGGTCGTCTTCAGAGATGCCGGGCACCAGATGCATACGGTTCCACAACAGCCGTACCGACAGCTCGCCCCAATGCAGATGGGCCGAAAGCCGTGAGATGTGCGGTTCAATCGGGTAGTCGCGCTTAGCCTCGTATTGCGAGAGACCGGCGGCGATAAAGGCGTCCATCTGGGTAAAGGCCCCGCGTTCCCCGGGCCGCCAGATGGTTTCCCAGCCTGTCGCCCAGTTGGGCTGCGGCAACAGCTCAAGCGCATCAAGTGCCAGCCCGCCATTGGGGTGCAGGGTCTGGACATAGGGCGGTGGAAACGGTGTGGCCACCGGTCGGGTGCGCGCGGTGCGCCAAAAGGCGGTGAACACCTTGTAAGGGGTGCCGCCGCCGGAATTAATCGTCGTGGCATCGAACAAAAGGTTGGCCGGGCAGATTTTTGCGGTAATGCCGGCATGGTTTAACGCTGCCTGCACCGCCTTATCGGTCTGAATTTCCCGTGGCGTGGTCCCGGCGGTCCATACCACCGCGTTGGCGCCTTCTTCCCGTGCCAGTCGGGGCAGAATCTGGGCCGGCAGGCCTTTGCCGAACCACAGCGGGGACAGATCGCGCTCCAGTGCAGCGAGGGAGTGGTGCAGCCACCAGCGCCCGGCACCGCCGATGGGTGTTTCCGGATCAAGCACATAGGCCGGAATCACCGGCCCGCGGGCGGCGGCTTCAGCCAGGGCCGGATGGTCATGGCGGCGTAGATCGCGTCGGAACCACAGGATCGTCAACATGCTGACATACTATCCGAAAAGGATAAAAAATTTCATATGGCTGTAAGAGGCAGCAGTATGCTTAAAAATACCCCAGAGACAATTTCAGAAAAAATTGTAATTTAATTACAGAAAGGTATCGTATTTCGTTTTGTGTGCCGAAAGTGGAATTTTTATGCACAAATAAAGTTGCGGTCCAAAGTGCGATGCATGTGGTTCTCATCTTGGCGATCAAAATGTCTGAAATATTATTATAAAACGCGGCATTTTTGCGTCATAAGTAGAATTGTCAGGTGGCCTCAGAACACGTAAGTATTGCCACCGCTTTCACGTCTCAACCAGCGACCTGCCATCACGGAAAAAATGACTATGGGACTGCCGCCAAAACAAGGTCTTTACGATCCGCAAAACGAACATGATGCGTGCGGGGTTGGCTTTGTGGCCAACATCAAAGGCGTCAAGTCGCATCAGATTATTGCCGATGGGCTTCAGGTTCTGATCAATCTTAACCATCGCGGTGCGGTTGGGGCGGATCCGCTGGTCGGTGATGGCGCTGGCATTATGATTCAGACGCCGGATGCGCTGATCCGCGACTGGGCCGCCAATGCCGGTGTCACCCTGCCCGAGCCGGGTCACTATGCCGTGGCGATGTGCTTCCTGCCGCAGGAAGAAAAGGCGCGCGAGATCGTGGTGGCGCAGTTCGAGCGCTTCCTGAAGGTCGAGGGCCAGGTGCTGCTTGGCTGGCGTGACGTGCCGGTGGACGATTCCATGCTGGGGGCCACCGTCAAGGAAAGCATGCCGCTGATCCGTCAGGCCATTGTCGGCTGGGGCCCCAATATCCGCGATGAAGCCGCCTTCAGCCGTAAATTACTGGCGGTGCGCAAACAGACCCAGAACCCGCTGGCCGAGCTGGCGAAAAAGCACAAGCTGCCGGGCATTACCGAATTCTATATGCCGAGCTTTGCCACCCGCACCGTGGTGTATAAGGGCATGCTGCTCGCCCCCGATGTCGGCGCCTTCTATCTCGATTTGCAGAATCCGCTCACCACGTCGGCGCTGGCGCTGGTGCATCAGCGGTTTTCGACCAACACCTTCCCGTCGTGGAAGCTGGCCCATCCTTATCGTTTCATTGCCCATAACGGTGAAATCAACACCGTGCGCGGTAACGTCAACTGGATGAACGCCCGCCGCCGCACGCTGGAATCCGATCTGCTGGGCGCGGACCTCGACAAGATGTGGCCGCTGATCCCGCATGGTCAGTCCGATACCGCCAGCCTCGACAATGCGCTGGAGCTGCTGTTGGCCGGTGGCTATCCGCTGGCCCATGCCGTGATGATGCTGATTCCGGAAGCCTGGTCGGGCAATGATCTGATGGATCATGAACGGCGCGCTTTCTATGAATATCATGCCGCGCTGCTCGAGCCGTGGGACGGCCCGGCGGCGATTGCCTTTACCGATGGTCGCCAGATCGGCGCCACGCTTGACCGTAATGGTCTGCGCCCCGCCCGCTTCATCATCACCGATGATGATCGGGTGATCCTGTCGTCGGAATCGGGCGTGCTGCCGATCCCGGACGAGAAGATCGTGCGCAAATGGCGCCTGCAGCCGGGCAAGATGCTGCTGATCGATCTGGAGCAGGGCCGTATCATTGATGACGAGGAGATCAAGCATCAACTCGCCAGTGCCCGGCCCTATGAGGAATGGCTCAAAGCCACCCAGGTCAAGCTGGAAGAGCTGCCCGAAGTTGCGGCGGTGGTCGAGAAAACCGCAGCCGGTGATTTGCTCGATCGTCAGCAGGCCTTTGGCTATAATCAGGAAGACGTCAAATTCTTCCTCGAACCGATGGCGGTCAAAGGCGAAGATCCGGTCGGCTCGATGGGCTGCGATACGCCGCTGTCGGTGCTGTCGAAAAAGCCCAAACTGCTTTACACCTATTTCAAGCAGAATTTTGCACAGGTCACCAATCCGCCGATTGATCCGATCCGCGAACAGCTGGTGATGAGTCTGGTGTCGATGATCGGGCCGCGGCCCAATCTGCTCGGCCATCAGGCCGGAACGCACAAGCGCCTCGAAGTGGCCCAGCCGATTTTGAGCGATACGGACCTTGCCAAAATCCGTGCGATTGAAGAGCTGGCCGACGGTGCATTCCGTACCGCCACGATTGATTGCACTTGGCCCGCAGCGGACGGTGCCAAGGGGCTTGAGGGGGCGTTGCGCCGGATTTGTTCGGACGCCACGGATGCCGTGCTGGCCGATAACAACATTCTGATCCTGTCGGATCGGGCGGTTTCAAAAGACCGCATTGCGGTGCCGGCGGTGCTGGTGACCGCGGCGGTGCATCACCATCTGATCCGTCAGGGCTTGCGTATGCAGGCCGGTCTGGTGGTCGAAACCGGTGAAGCCCGCGAAGTGCACCATTTCTGCGTGCTGGCCGGTTATGGCGCTGAAGCGATCAATCCGTATATGGCATTCGAGACCATCGAGGATATTCGCGTCCGTAACAATCTGAAGCTGTCGGCGGCCGAAGCGCAGGCCCATTTCATCAAGGCGGTTGGCAAGGGGATTCTGAAGGTGATGTCCAAAATGGGCATCTCGACCTATCAGTCCTATTGCGGGGCGCAGATTTTCGATGCCGTCGGCTTGTCGAGCGCTTTTGTCGAGCGCTATTTCACCGGCACCGCGACCAAGGTGGAAGGTGTCGGCCTGCAGGACATCGCCGAAGAATGTGTCGAACGTCACCGTGATGCCTTCGGCGATGATCCGATCTATCGTGACATGCTGGATGTTGGCGGCAATCTGGCGTTCCGCATCCGGGGCGAGGAACATGCCTGGACGCCGGAATCGGTTTCCAAGTTGCAGCATGCCGTCCGTGGTAACAGTTATGCCGATTATCAGGCTTTTGCCGATGCCATCGACAATCATTCGAAACGGCTGCTGGCTTTACGCGGTCTGATGAAGTTCAAGTTCGCCGAGACGCCGCTTGCGCTGGACGAAGTTGAACCGGCATCCGAAATCGTCAAGCGCTTTGCCACCGGCGCGATGAGCTTTGGCGCCATCTCGCGTGAGGCCCATTCGACCCTTGCCATTGCCATGAATCGCATTGGTGCCAAGTCAAATACCGGCGAGGGCGGCGAAGAAGCCGACCGTTTTGTGCCGCTACCCAATGGCGATTCGCTGCGCTCGTCGATCAAACAGGTGGCCTCTGGCCGTTTCGGCGTCACTACCGAATATCTCGTCAATGCCGATGATATCCAGATCAAGATGGCGCAGGGTGCCAAGCCGGGTGAAGGCGGCCAGTTGCCGGGTCCGAAGGTGGATAAGGCCATCGCCAGCGTACGTCATGCTACGCCGGGCGTCGGGCTGATTTCACCGCCGCCGCATCACGATATTTATTCGATTGAAGATCTGGCCCAGCTGGTGCGTGATCTGAAAAGCGTCAATCCGGTGGCGCGGATTTCGGTCAAGCTGGTTTCAGAAATGGGTGTCGGTACGGTGGCGGCTGGTGTCGCCAAGTGCCGGGCCGATCACATCACCATTTCCGGTTATGATGGTGGCACTGGCGCTTCGCCGCTGACCTCGACCATGCATGCCGGTAGCCCGTGGGAAATCGGTCTGGCCGAAACCCAGCAGACACTGGTGCTGAACGGTTTGCGCGGCCGTGTTGCGGTGCAGGCTGATGGTGGTTTACGCACCGGTCGCGATGTGGCGATTGCCGCGCTGATCGGGGCCGACGAATTCGGCTTTGCCACTGCCCCGCTGATCGCCATGGGCTGTATTATGATGCGCAAATGCCATCTTAATACCTGCCCGGCGGGCGTGGCGACGCAGAAACCCGAACTGCGCAAGCGCTTTGCCGGTCTGCCCGAGCATGTCATCAATTATTTCTTCTTTGTCGCCGAAGATTTGCGCAAGATCATGGCGCAGCTTGGCCTGCGCACGATTTCGGAAATGGTTGGCCGCTCCGATCTGCTGGAAATGACCGATGCCGTGCGCCACTGGAAGACGCAGGGGATTGATCTGTCGAAGATCCTCTATCACATCAGCCCGAAGCCGGGTCTGGCGATCAGCCATTGTGAATCGCAACAGCATGACATCGACCAATCGCTTGATGTCGCGTTGATCAAGGCCTGCGCACCGGCGCTGAAAACCGGCAAGACCGTCAGCCTGGTTCACAAGATCACCAATGTGGATCGGACCGTCGGGGCTATGCTGTCGGGCGAAGTGGCGCGTCGTTATGGCCATGCCGGTCTGGCGGAAGACACCATCTCGATCCGCTTCAACGGCACGGCGGGCCAAAGCTTCGGTGCGTTCCTGTCGTGCGGCGTCAGCGTGACGTTGTGCGGCGATGGTAACGACTATGTCGGCAAAGGTCTGTCGGGTGGGCGCATTGTGGTGCGTCAGCCGGAAGATTGCCCCCGCAATCCGCGCGATAACATCATCGTCGGCAATACTGTGCTGTATGGTGCCATCGCCGGCGAGGCGTATTTTGAAGGCGTGGCGGGCGAGCGTTTCGCGGTGCGTAATTCCGGCGCGGTGGCTGTGGTGGAAGGCACCGGCGACCATGGCTGTGAATATATGACCGGCGGCGTTGTCGTGGTGCTGGGCAAAACCGGTCGTAACTTCGCGGCGGGTATGTCGGGCGGTATCGCCTATGTCTATGACCCGGATAAGACGTTCAGCACACTGTGCAATCCGTCGATGGTCGATCTGGAAGCAATTTCGGCTCAGGCCAGTGGTGATGAGGCGGATCGGCCCCAGCAGAAATCTCTCAGCGTCAACGATAACGGCATGGGCGATGTCTTAAGCTTTGATGCCGAACGCTTACGCATTCTGGTCGAGCGGCACTATCTGTATACTGAGAGCAAGCGGGCCAAAGCCCTGCTTGATGACTGGCAGACGGCGCTCACCAAATTTGTCAAGGTAATCCCGCGCGAATATCGCCGCGCGCTGACCGATCTCAAGGCCGAACGCGCCACCATTAAAGCTGCGGAATAACGAACATGGGCAAACCTACTGGTTTTCTGGAATTTGCGCGTAAAGATCACGGCTATGAAGCGCCCGCGTCACGCGTGAAGCATTTTCGCGAATTCGCGCTGCCGCTGGCCGGGGCCGATGTCTCGACCCAGGCTTCGCGGTGCATGGATTGTGGTGTTCCGTTCTGTCATAATGGCTGCCCGGTCAACAACATCATCCCGGACTGGAATAATCTGGTCTATCAGGGGGACTGGCAGTCGGCGCTCACCACGCTGCATTCGACCAACAATTTCCCGGAATTTACCGGCCGGGTCTGCCCTGCCCCGTGCGAGGCGGCCTGTACCCTGAACATTCCCGATACCCCGGTCACCATCAAAACGATTGAATGCTCGATCGTTGATAAGGGATGGGAAGAAGGCTGGATCAAGCCGCAAGCTCCGGCGCAGAAGAGTGGTAAACGCGCGGCTGTGGTTGGTTCGGGGCCGGCAGGGTTGGCCTGTGCCCAGCAACTGGCCCGTGCCGGCCATTCGGTAACGGTGTTTGAAAAGAACGACCGGGTTGGTGGTCTGCTGCGTTATGGCATTCCTGACTACAAGCTGGAAAAACAACGCATTGACCGCCGCGTCCACCAGATGCAGGCCGAGGGGGTCGAGTTCCGTACCGGTGTTGAGGTGGGGTTAGCCTTGCCGGTGTCGGCACTTTTGGAAAACTTCCATGCTGTGGTGCTGGCCGGTGGTGCGGAAGCCGCGCGCGATTTATGCGTGCCGGGGCGCGAGCTGTCGGGCATTCATTACGCGGTCGATTTTCTGATGCAGCAGAACAAGCGCAATGCCGGTGATGACGAAGCCAAGGCCGCCCCGCTTGGCACCATCAGCGCCAAGGGCAAGCATGTCGTGGTGATTGGTGGCGGCGATACCGGTTCGGATTGCGTCGGCACTTCGAACCGTCAGGGTGCCGCTTCGGTGACCCAGCTCGAGATCATGCCCCTGCCGCCGGTCAAGGAAGACAAGGGCGTCACCTGGCCGGATTGGCCCAAAAAACTGCGGGTCTCAACCTCGCAGGAAGAAGGTTGCGATACCCGTTGGGCGGTGACTGCCACCAAAGCCGTCGGCAAGGATGGCAAGATCGTAGCGCTCGAGTGTGTCGAGGTTGCGTGGAAGAAAGATGAAAAGGGTCGCTTCTCGCCGGTGCCGGTGAAGGGCAGCGAATTTACCCTGAAATGCGATCTGGTGCTGCTCGCGATGGGCTTTACCGGCCCGCGTCAGGCCGGTTTGGTCGAGCAGGCCGGGGTCGAGCTGGATGGGCGCGGCAATGTCAAAGCGGGCCTTACGGACTATAAAACTTCGGTGCCAAAGTTGTTTTCGTGCGGCGACATGCGCCGGGGCCAGTCGCTGGTGGTGTGGGCCATCCGCGAGGGGCGTCAAGCCGCCCGCGCAGTAGACGAGTTTTTGATGGGGACGAGTCTGCTGCCGCGGTAATTTCGGATGTGTTGATAGCTTACGTGTGCGCCTTTCCTCACCCTTCATATGAAGGGTGAGGACTTTTTTTATGGCGCGGGTTACCCGGCGGTAATTTCGGCGCTGATGGCGTCCAGCGCCATGACCGCATCTTCGGGCTTCAGCTTGGCCATCAGGCCGCGCCCGCCACCATTGATCAGCACATAGGGTTCGGTAAGCGCCGCCGCCGACAGCACGGTGCGCACCTTCTTACGCTGGCCGAACGGGCTGATGCCACCGACATGATAGCCGGTGATGCGCTCGGCATCGGCAGGCTTCATCATTTCGGCCGCCTTGCCGCCGAACGCCGCGGCGACCTTTTTCATCGCCAGTTCCTTGTCCGAGGCGATCACGGCGCAGGCCGGTTTGCCATCAACCAGCAGCATCAGCGTTTTCAGCACCCGCGCCGGTGGTTCGGCCACCGCTTCGGCCGCTTGCAGGGCGATGTGGCTTTCGCCATGGACGAAATCATAGCTTTCAATCGTAAACGGCACCCCTGCCTTGGTAAGGGCCATGCTGGCCGGGGTTCCTTTGGCTTTGGCCATAATGCTGGGCTTCCACGTTTCAGACTGCGCCGGTGATTTTAACGCCAGTCTCTGCCCAATGCACACCTGCGTCGTAAAATGTGAAGTTTTGCCGCCATGCGGGTGTAACAGCAAAATATCGGTTTGGTTGTTCTGCTGTAATCGTGTGGGTTGTGTTGAGGTCCCCGCAGCAATTTGCAACATTTGTTTAGTCGTCACAGCCCGGTGGGCGGGCTTAAGAACCCATCAATCGTTATACCCAAGGTTAAGACCGCCTTTCCCCTTGGCGGCCAGCATCCGGGAGATGTTCAATGATTCCCTTTATCGATCTGCAAGCGCAACGCCACCGTCTTGGCGAACCCCTCAAAGCGGCGATTACGGCCGCGGTGGAAGGTGGGGCTTGGATCATGGGGCCGCAGGTGGCCGAATTTGAAAAGAAGCTGGCGGAATTCTGCGGCGTGAAGCACGCCATTGCCTGCGCCAACGGTACCGATGCGCTGCAGCTGGTGCTGATGGCCTGGGGCATTGGCCCGGGCGACGCGGTCTTTGTGCCGACATTCACCTTCTGCGCCACCGGCGAAGTGGTCGCGCTGGTCGGTGCGTCGCCGGTGTTTGTCGATATTCTGCCCGACACCTATAATATGGACCCGGCCAGCCTTGAAGCGGCCATTGCCAAGGTTAAGGCCGAAGGCAAGCTGAAGCTGAAGGCGGTGATCCCGGTCGATCTGTTCGGCCAGCCTGCCGATTACGACGCGATCGAGCCGATTGTGCGCCGCGAAGGCATGAAGCTTCTGTGCGATACCGCGCAGGGCTTTGGCGGCACCTATAAGGGCAAAGTTACCGGCAACATCGGTGATGCTGCCGCCACCAGCTTCTTCCCGGCCAAACCGCTGGGCTGCTATGGCGATGGCGGGGCCTGCTTTACCAATGACGACGAAACCGCCGCGCTCCTCAAATCCGTGCGTAATCATGGCGCCGGCTCGGATCGCTATGAAAACGTCCGTATCGGGATGAATTCCCGTCTCGATACCATTCAGGCCGCGATTTTGCTGGAAAAGATCAAGATCTTTGCCGACGAAATCAACGAACGTCAGGCTGTGGCCAAACGCTATAATGACGCCTTCAGCACGTCGAATGCCATCAAGGTGCCGCGCATTATCGATGGCGCGGTGTCGACCTGGGCGCAATACACCCTTCAGGTGCCCGACCGGCCCAAGCTGCAGGAAGATCTGAAGGCGCAGGGGATTCCGACTGCGATTTACTATCCAATCCCGATGTCGGCGCAGAAGGGCTATGCCCAGTATCCGTCGGCCCCGGTGCCCCATGCTGAAGCCATGGGGCCGCATGTCGTCAGCCTGCCCTTCTCGCCTTATCTTACTAAGGCAGATCAGGACAAAATCATCGGCGCGGTGCTGGCCTCGGTCGGCGCTTAAAAAGCCATTACGTTTTGGTACGTTGCGGTTTAACCCGGGGGAGGCGTTTGCGGCCGCCCCCGGGTTTGCTATTACGTATGCCATGACGCCAGAACAGCACGCTTACCTGAAAAATCTTTTAGGTCCGGCCGGTTTTGTTACCGATCCGGCGGCCATTGCCCCCCATCTCGAAGAATGGCGTGGCAAATATCATGGCCGCGCCACGGTCATGCTGCGCCCGGCAGCGACGGCCGAGGTTGCGGCCATTTTGACATTCTGCAACGAGCACCGCATCGCGGTGGTGCCACAGGGCGGCAATACCGGTCTGGTCGGTGGGCAGATGCCCTTTGACGGCGAGGTTATCCTCGACATGACGCGGATGCGGGGCCTCCGGGCAGTAGATCCGGCCGGGGCCAGCCTGACCGCTGAGGCGGGCGTTATTCTGGCCGAGGCGCAGGCCGCTGCCGACCGTGCCGGACTGATGCTACCCCTTAGTCTGGCGGCGGAAGGCAGCTGCACCATTGGGGGCAATCTTTCCACCAATGCCGGTGGGGTGAATGTGCTGCGCTATGGCATGGCGCGCGATCAGTTGCTCGGGCTGGAAGTGGTGCTGGCCGATGGCCGGGTGCTCGACCTGCTGCGGTCCTTGCGCAAGGACAATACCGGCTACGATCTGAAACAGCTCTTTGTCGGGGCGGAAGGTACGCTGGGCATTATAACCGCGGCCACGCTGAAGCTGTCGCCCAAACCGGCGGCGCGCTTTACCGCCTTCCTCGCGGTGCCGGGTGTCGATCAGGCCATCGAGATCCTGCACCGGCTGCAGTCCGCCACCGGCGGCATGGTCAATGCGTTCGAGCTCGTGCCGCGTTACGGCATCGATCTGGTGGTGCGCCATATGGGGGCGCGTGATCCTTTCGCCGATCCGGCCCCGTGGTACATTCTGTGCGAAGTGTCGGGCATGGCCCAGCTGCAGGAGCCGTTTGAAGCCGCCCTTGGCAGCGCGCTGGAAGCCGAGCTGGCGCTGGATGCGGTGATTGCGGGCTCCGAAGCGCAGCGGGCCGATCTGTGGCATTTACGGGAAAGCATGTCGGAAGCTGAAAAGCGCGAGGGGCCGTCTTTCAAGCATGACATCGCCGTACCGGTCAGTGCGCAAGGGGCCTTTATCGCCGAGGCGGTGCCCGCCGTGCTGGCGGCCTACCCCAGCCTGATCCCGGTGGTGTTCGGCCATCTCGGCGATGGCAATCTGCACTTCAATTTCATGCTGCCGAAGGGGGACGAGAGCCTTTTGTCGGCCTGGGATGCGGTGGCCGACGAAGTATACAAGGTGGTGTGCCGCCATGACGGGACGATCAGCGCCGAACACGGTATCGGTGTAATGAAGCGTCAGGCGCTGGCGACCTTGCGCGCGCCAACCGAGCTTGCGATGATGGCGGTGCTGAAAAAAGCATTTGATCCCAATGGGATCCTTAATCCCGGTAAATTGCTGCCCGCGGTTTAGTGCTTCACGGTTTCGTGGTGTTATGGCCGCAACGAAAATGGTTTGTCACGATCGTTAACGAAGCTTTAAGCGGCTACGTCTTGAAACCGCCGCAAAATTCGTCCACTTACCCGGGCAACATTCATGCGGTGGAGCCGAACGGCTCCGGTACAGTAACCCGCTCGCTGATCCCCCCTCTCAATGCCTGTCCGGTTCGCGGCGCGCACAGATGAGGCATCAGTTTTCAGCGGATCAATGGAACATCGTAACGTGATCGAAACCGTAAAAGCTTGGTTTGCCTTGGCCAAGGCGTGGGCACACACCCATCCGCGTCAGGCCTGGATCGGTGGTGGCGCCTTCGGCATTATTGTCGTTCTGCCGCTGCTGCTGCTGTTTATGCTGCCCTACATACTGCTGCCATTTGCCCCGACCATCGACACGTCACAGGACCTCTATGCCATCAACCGTCCGGTGGCTTTTACCTTTCTCGATTCCAGCGGTGCCGTGGCCGGCCGCCGGGGCGCCAAGGTTGGCGACCGGCTGAAACTGGAAGATATGCCGGACTATCTGCCCGCGGCGTTCATCGCCATGGAAGACCGGCGCTTCTATCGCCATAACGGTATCGACTCGATCGGCATGCTGCGTGCGTTCCTGATCGATCTGCGCGCCCGGCGTTTCGTGGCGGGTGGCTCGACCATTTCACAGCAGACCGCCAAGATCGTCTTCACCAATTCCGAACGCACCATGTCGCGCAAGCTGTCCGACATGCTGGGCGCGCTGGCGCTGGAAAATGCGCTGAGCAAGAAGCAGATCCTCGAACTCTATATGAACCGGCTTTACCTCGGTTCCGGGGCCTATGGCGTTGATGGCGCATCGCATGTCTATTTCGGCAAGTCGGCCCGCAAGCTGACCCTGCCGGAAGCGGCCATGCTGGCCACGCTGACCACGGCGCCGTCGGTGTTTTCGCCGCGCCGCGACCTCAAGCGGGCACAGGACCGCGCCGCCATGGTGCTCGACGTCATGGTCGATCAGGGTGTCATCACCGACGCTCAGGCCGAAGACGCCAAGGCCCATCCGGCCAAGGTGATCGATCCGGCGGTGGCCGATGCGCGCAACTTCTATTTCGACATGGCCGCAGAAGAGGCGCTCAAGCGCGTCGAAGATGCGGGCAAGACCGCCTCGGGCGATCTGATCGTGCACACCGCGATGGAGCCGCGCATTCAGGATGCCGCAGTCCATGCGGCACGCGATGTCATCATCAGCAAGGGCAAAAAGGCCAAGGCCAGTCAGGCCGCTGTGGTGGTGATGAAGCCCGATGGCGCTGTGGCGGCGCTGATCGGGGGTATCAATTACACCGAAAGCACCTTCAACCGTGCCGCACAGGCCCACCGTCAGCCGGGGTCGAGTTTCAAGCCCTTCGTTTATCTGGCCGCGCTGGAATCCGGCATGACGCCCAGCGATGTGCGTGAAGATCAGCCGGTCACCATTGATGGCTGGTCGCCGACCAATTTCGGTGGCCATAATTACGGCACGCTGACCCTGTCCGATGCGCTGGCCCATTCGGTCAACACCATTGCGGTCGAAGTGGCGCAGGAAGTCGGTGTCGGCAAAGTGGTTGATGCCGCCAAGCGGCTGGGCATCGAATCGCCGCTGCGTCACCACCCGTCGCTGGCGCTCGGCACCAGCGAAGTGACGCTGATGGAAATGACGCGGGCCTATGCCGCGATCGCTTCGGGCGGGCTCAAGGCCTATCCCTACTTCGTCACCGAGGTGAAAACGTCTGGTGGCGTTGTGCTCTATCGCCGCCAGCCTCCGCCCGATGACAGGGTGATCGCCACCTCGGTTGACCGCGATCTGACCGCGATGATGTATAACGTGATCACCTCGGGCACCGGTGGTAATGCTGGCCTGTGGGATCACGAAGCCGCTGGTAAAACCGGCACCACGCAGGATTATCACGATGCCTGGTTCATGGGCTTCACCGCGGATTATGCGGCGGGCGTCTGGGTCGGCAATGACGATTCCTCGCCGATGAAGAATGTGACCGGCGGCACGCTGCCGGCGGAAATCTGGCGCAATACCATGCGGGCGGCGGAAAAGGGCCTGCCGGCCAAAGCGCTCAACCGTTCGGCACCCTATGCCCAGGTTGACGAAGATATGATGGCCACCGGCACCGAGGGCGATGACGAATCTGCCACGCCGCTGACCACCACCTCTCCGTCCGGCGCTACGCAGGCGCCCGGCAGCCAGGGTGCCGCTGCACCGTCTGATAAGAAGGGCGGTCTGATGAACTGGTTGTTCGGCAGCAAGAAAAGCGCCGCAGGCACTGACAGCAAGGACAGTGACGGCAACTAAGCTTGTCGTGCTGAGACATGTATAGCCATAACGGGCGCCCTGATCGGGCGCCCGTTTGTTTTGGGCCACGCGGATGCGGTGTAATTTTGCCGCCGCAGCCCGTCGCGGAGGTCACGCACATGACAATTCGAGACAATTCTGAGCTGGCTTGGGCAGGGTTTCGCAGGGTGGGTTTGTTAGACTGGCCGCGAAGGTGAAGCATGAGGATGCCGATGGCTCAGAAAACTTTAATTGCAGCCCTTTTTGTTGCCGCACTGATCGCGCCTGCGGCGCTGGCTGACACGACCCCTCCGCCCGTGGGGCCCAATGGTGGCCCTGGCCCGTTCCCGGGCAAGGCTTTCAGCAAAGAGGATATGCAGAAGCATCACGCACAGATGTGCAGCGGCTTCTATGCCCACGAGGTTGGGGCGCTGGCCGAGCTGGAAGTGCGCCTGCAACTGACCGCGAAACAGAAAGCCCTGTTTGAAAAGTGGAAGACGGTCAAGCTCAGTGCTGCCAAGGCTCATAGCGAGACCTGTCTGTCGATGAAGGGGCCTGACCTGCCGCCGCCGGATGCGGGCAAAGATGCCAAGCCGCCGGTTCCGTCGCCGGTTGAAGGTTTGAAGCATGAAATGCAGGGGCTGCAGGACAAGCTGGCCGAGATCAAGGCCGAGCTTCCGGCACTGGAAGCCCTCGCAGCCAGTCTGAGCGATGACCAGAAACTGGCGCTGGAACCCCACCATGGCCCGCGTGGGCCAATGGGCGGTCCTCAGGGGCCCCATGACGGGCCTCATGGTGGTCCGGATCAGGGTGGTGAGCCGGGCTTTAGACATGGTCCGCAGATGGGGTCGCCAACCGATCATTAACCAGAATTGGCAATAGCTATTTCGGCTATTGTGCCGCAAGTATGGGCTCCGCACGCGAATGTGTGGGGCCCATTTGTTTTGTCGGTCGACTTTTAAAATGTTTTTTCTTGACCCTGGCCCCCCCCTGCCTCAAAAGGCGCGCGTCTTTGGAGACTTGTGAAGTCATGGAAGTGCCTCAGCGTTTGAATCTGAAGCGGTTTGCCTCGGTTGAAGAGGTGATCGGCCAAATGCAACCGGTCGAGCCGGTTTATTGCCTTCTGCCCGCTAAATTCGAGGCTGCGGCTAAACGCTTTCTCGATGGCTTTCACGGCACGCCGCTCTATGCGGTCAAGTGCGATCCCGAGCCCAAGGTGCTTGAGATGATCTATGCCGCTGGCATTCGTCATTTTGACACCGCCTCGCTGGGCGAGATCAAGCTGATCAGCGGCCTGTTTCCGGATGCGATTTGCCATTACATGTCGCCGCTGCGCTTCCCCGGTCATGGCAAGATTGCCTATGATCAGTTTGGCGTGCGGGACTTCGTCGTCGATTGTGACGATGAACTCGACAAGCTGATCGCCGAGACCGGCAATCCGAAAGACCTGCGGATTTTCGTGCGCCTGTCGGCGGCGGCGGGTGGGGCGCTTCTGGAACTGTCGAGCAAATTCGGCACCACGCCGGATGATGGTGCCCGCCTGCTCAAGCGGGTGGCGGACTTAGGCGAAATGCCCTGTCTGACCTTCCATGTTGGTTCCCAGTGCCTGTCGTCTTTCTCCTATGCGCAGGCAATCGAGAAAGCCCGTCGCGCGATTGAGATTTCGGGCGTCAAGATAGGTGCGCTCGACATCGGCGGCGGTTTCCCGGCGCCTTATGCCAATTACGAGCTGCCTTCGTATCTGTGGTATTTTGATACCATCCGCGAAGCGCTCTCTACCTTGGAAGACGAAAATCTGCCGGTGATGTGCGAGCCGGGCCGGGCCCTGTGCGCCGAAGGGGTCACGCTGGTTACCCGTGTCATCATGCGCCGCGGCGATAAGATCTATCTCAATGACGGTATCTATGGCAGCTTTGACGAGCTGACCCTGCCGGGCTTCGACGCCGAATACCCCTTCCAGGTTTACACCGTTGACGAAGGCACCGCGGTCGAGAAGATGCATGGTGAGGAAAAGGCCTTCCGGGTCTATGGCCCGACCTGCGATACGCTGGACGTGCTGCCCCGTCCGTTGATGCTGCCGGCCAATATTGCTGTCGGTGACTATATCGTCTTCAGCTCGATGGGCGCTTACACCATCGCGGTCCGCACCCCCTTTAACGGCTTCTTCGCCGACGACTGGGTGATTGTCGGGGACTAATGTCCTCAAATCCGACCCAGAACATACGATGACGTGTGTGTTCTGGTTAATGGAACGACAACCAATCACGCCTTAAGCTTGCGTCGTATACGGAGCAGACGCATGCTGGCGGCACGGGATCGTTTAAAACGCTTTCTGACTTTGGCCGACCAGGGCCCGGCGCAGCGCGCGGCCCTGGCGGTGGATCTGGTCGACTTTCTGGTCGACTGGCCGGCTGAATGCCCGCTGGCCATGCGTCCTCCGGTGCTTGCTCTTCTCGATATGACCCTGCAGGAGGCCGATGGCATCCTGCGCAAAAGGCTGGCGGCCCGGCTGGCAACGCTGGATGATCTGCCGCTGGGGCTGGCCAACGAAATCTTCCATTGCGCCCCGGACGGCCTGCGGCAGGTTTTGCTTCGGCGTAACGAGGATGAGGGCGGACGGGTGCGCCCGCTTGCTGCCTATGATCCGCTGATGCTGCTGGGTACGGTGCGCGACGCCAATCATGACGGTCTGGCCCACCGGCTGGTTGGGGCCATGCACGTGCCGCTGTCCACCGCCGTCGGCATATTGGGTGACGAAAGTGGTCTGTCGCTGGCGGTGCTGTGCAAAGGCACCCGGCTGGGGCGGGCGTTTTATTCGGCGCTGGCGGTGCTGGCATTTCAGGGCCAGCCCGGTGGTCTGATCAGACTGGGCGCTTATGACCGGGTTTCGCAGCGGGCCGCCGATAACCTGACCGCCTGCTGGCAGTTACAAAACCGCCAAAGCCCGCCCGGCGCGGGCGAGCGTATCCGCGCGGCATAGAGGCTTTTTTTTAAGTGCCCGGTTTTGGGCCGGGGCCTCTAGCTTTGTACGTCGGCGCGTTCGCGGGTTTTGGCAAAGGTAATGCCGGGGAACTTTTCCGCGACGTAATTGATTTCCCAGGCGCTCTTGGCCAGGAAAACGTGGGCGCCGTCACGGTCTGTGGCCATGCCACCCTTGTTCGCGGCGAGGAATTTGTCCACAGCCTCGTCGGTGCCGGAAATCCAGCGCGCCGCATCAAAGGGTGACGGTTCAAGCCCAGCTTCCAGGCCATATTCGCTTTTGAGGCGGGATTTGAGCACGTCGAGTTGCAGCGAGCCGACCACACCGACAATCCATTGCGAACCGATTTGCGGCTTGAACACCTGGGTGACACCCTCCTCGGCCAGCGAGGTTAGGGCGCGGGCCAGATGTTTCTGCTTCATCGGGTCACCTAAGTGGACACGGCGCAGGATTTCCGGGGCGAAGTTGGGAATACCCGTGAACACCACCTTGCCAGATTCCGACAGGGTGTCACCGACGCGTAAAACGCCATGGTTGGGAATGCCGATGATGTCGCCCGGCCAGGCTTCGTCCACCGTCTCGCGTTCCTTGGCGAAGAACAGGATCGGGTTATGCACCGCCATGGTCTTGTTGGTGCCGGACTGGGTCAGCTTCATGCCGCGGGTGAACTTGCCCGACGACAGACGCAGGAAGGCAACGCGGTCGCGGTGGTTGGGGTCCATATTGGCCTGAACCTTGAACACAAAGCCGGTGACTTCTTTTTCCGCCGGTTCGATGGTGCGTTCCTTGGCGGCCTGGGTGCGCGGCGGCGGGGCAAAACGGGCCAGCGCCGACAAAAGCTGACGCACGCCGAAATTCTTTAAGGCCGAGCCGAAGAACACCGGCGTCAGATGGCCTGCGCGATAGGCTTCCAGATCGAAGCGGGGCAGTACGCCACGGGCCAGCTCGACTTCTTCGTTGAACTTTTCCAGCTCTTCCGGGCGCAGATGCGCTGCCATCTGGTCCTGTGGGTAAATATCCGGATGGGCGCCATGGGCAGCAAAGGGAACAAATTCCTCGTGAGCGAAGTCGAGCACACCCCGGAAATTGAGGCCATAGCCCACCGGCCACACCATCGGGCACAGATCCAGCTGCAGCTGGTCGCCGATTTCGTCCAGGAGCTCGAAGTTCTCGCGCGCCTCACGGTCCATCTTGTTGATGAAGGTGACGATCGGAATGTCGCGCAGGCGGCAAACCTCGAACAGCTTGCGGGTCTGGGCCTCGATGCCCTTGGCCGCGTCGATCACCATGACGGCAGAGTCTGCGGCGGTCAGGGTGCGGTAGGTATCTTCGGAAAAGTCTTCATGGCCGGGGGTGTCCAACAGGTTGAATACCGCACCCTCATATTCAAACGTCATCACCGCCGAGGTGACGGAAATGCCGCGTTCCTGCTCGATCTTCATCCAGTCCGAGCGGGCGCGTCGGGCCTCGCCACGGGCCTTGACCTTACCGGCCTCGTGAATGGCGCCGCCCAGCAGCAGCAAATGCTCGGTCAGCGTCGTTTTACCGGCGTCCGGGTGGGAAATGATGGCAAAGGTGCGCCGACGGGCGGCTTCTGTGGCAGGGGTAGGTTCGCTCATGGCCCGGGGGGATACACAAAATAGGCTGCTTTGTCATCTGATGCTGACGGATTGTCCTAAGGATTGTCTCTTTAACGGTCTGTATGGGCAAATCACTGAAATGGTCTAGAACATACCCGGAACATCGGCTAAGCTGATCTGATGTCACACAATAACGGTACGGTGCCACGCGGTGGCGTGGAGGTTGTAAACGGTTCCGGCTTTGGTCTGATGACCGGGGCCGAGGCGGCTGGTTTTGTTCCGCACCGGCCCGAGCGTGGCGCCAAATCCGAGGGCGGCAAACGCTTCATCCTGCACAGCGAATATGAGCCGGCGGGCGATCAGCCCACCGCGATAGCGGAACTGACCGAGGCCGCACGAAATGGCGAACGCGATCAGGTCCTTTTGGGCGTCACCGGCTCGGGCAAAACCTTCACCATGGCCAAGGTGATCGAAACCCTGCAGCGCCCGGCGCTGATCCTCGCCCATAACAAGACACTGGCGGCGCAACTCTATTCCGAGATGAAGTCGTTCTTTCCTGAAAACGCGGTGGAATATTTCGTCTCCTATTACGACTATTATCAGCCCGAGGCTTATATTCCGCGTACGGATACGTTCATCGAAAAGGACTCTGCGATCAACGAGGAGATCGACCGTATGCGCCATTCGGCGACGCGGGCGATTCTGGAACGCGATGATGTCATCATCGTCTCGTCGGTGTCCTGTATCTATGGTATCGGCTCGGTGGAGACCTATTCGGGTACGGCGCTGTCGATTACTAAGGGCGGGCGGATCGATCGCGATGCGCTGGTGCGCGAGCTGTCGGCGCTGCAATATCGCCGCAACGACGATAACTTTGTTCGGGGCGCGTTCCGGGTGCGTGGCGACACCATCGATATTTTTCCGGCTCACTATGAAGACCGCGCCTGGCGGGTCGAGTTGTTTGGTGACGAGGTTGACCGGATTTCCGAATTCGATCCCCTGACCGGGCATTCGGCGGGTGTTCTTGATGCCATCAAGGTCTACGCCAATTCGCACTATGTCACGCCGCGTCCGACACTGGCGCAGGCGGCCAAAGGTATTCAGGCGGAGCTGCGTGTGCGCCTCGATCAGTTCCGCAAAGAGGGCAAGCTGCTCGAGGCCCAGCGGCTGGAGCAACGCACCAGCTTCGACCTTGAGATGATCGAGGCGACGGGCTCCTGTGCCGGCATCGAAAATTATTCACGCTGGCTGACGGGCCGCAAACCGGGCGAGCCGCCGCCGACCTTGTTTGAATATCTGCCGGACGAGGCGTTGGTCTTTGTCGATGAAAGCCATGTTTCGGTACCGCAGATCGGCGCCATGTTTAAGGGCGACTTTAGTCGTAAATCGACCCTGGCCAATTACGGTTTCCGCCTGCCCAGCTGCCTCGATAACCGTCCCTTAAAGTTTGACGAATGGGACGCGATGCGGCCGCAAAGTGTGTTCGTTTCGGCCACCCCCGGCAAGTGGGAACTGGAACGCACTGGTGGCACCTTCGTTGAGCAGGTCATTCGCCCCACCGGGCTGATTGATCCGCCGGTAGAAATTCGTCCCGTGGAAACCCAGGTCGACGATCTGATTGCCGAATGTCGCAAGGTGGCGAAAAAAGGCTACCGCGTGCTGGTCACCACGCTGACCAAGAAGATGTCGGAAAAGCTCACCGAATATATGCACGAACAGGATATTCGGGTGCGCTACATGCATTCGGATATCGACACGC
This sequence comes from Micropepsis pineolensis, assembly GCF_055392125.1. Taxonomy (NCBI): domain Bacteria; kingdom Pseudomonadati; phylum Pseudomonadota; class Alphaproteobacteria; order Micropepsales; family Micropepsaceae; genus Micropepsis; species Micropepsis pineolensis. Next base: position 251,254 of record NZ_AP042408.1, on the reverse strand, counting down.
TGGAGCGGATTGAAATTATCCGCGATCTGCGGCTGGGGGCGTTTGATGTGCTGATCGGCATCAACCTGCTGCGTGAAGGGCTGGATATTCCCGAATGTGCGTTGGTCGCCATTCTGGATGCCGATAAGGAAGGGTTTTTACGCAGTGAAACCAGCCTGATTCAGACCATCGGGCGGGCGGCGCGTAATGTTGATGGCCGCGTTATTCTGTATGCGGATAAAATCACCGGCTCGATGCAGCGCGCCATCAGCGAAACCGATCGGCGCCGCACCAAGCAACAGGCCTATAACAAAGAGCATGGCATCACACCGGCCTCGATCAAGAAGAACATTACCGATGTGATGGGCTCGGTCTATGAACGTGACCATGTGCTGGTCGATACCGGGCTGGCTGACGCCGGGCGCGCGTATGTTGGCGGTAACTTAAAGGCTCATCTCGAGGAGCTGGAGCGGCGCATGAAAAAGGCCGCCGGCGATATGGAGTTTGAGGAAGCTGCCCGTATCCGCGACGAAATCAAGCGCCTGACGGCGGTCGATCTGGCGGTGGCGGACGATCCCTTTGCCCGACAGAGCGCGGTGGAAAGTGCCTCTGATGAAGCGGTTTCCGGCGAGGGTAAGGCCAAAGGCAAGCGCGGGCGGCGATTGTCGCGTCCCAATGTCCCTAAAATGTTTGGCAGCCGGGCGAAATAGGGTGTGATCGGATATGGTCTCATCCCTCGACGGGCTCGGGATGAGGGTTTTAGAATACTAATCCGTGCCCTACCCTCATGCTGAGCTTGTCGAAGCATAAGATTTTTTTGCGTAAATCTGTCGGATGGGTGATCCGGCCAAAGGTGTTTTGGGTAGCAAGAAACTGTCCTGGGCGGATGCCATGGCAAAAAAGACCAAAGACGAACTGATGGCACTGGCGAATGTCGGCCCGGCAGCGCGGGAGGATTTTCGGCGTTTGGGCATCAACAGTGTGGCGGAACTGGCAGCGGCTGAGGCGGACGAATTATACATCCGGCTGTGCACGCTGACCGGTGCGCGTCAGGACCCCTGTGTCCACGATGTTTTTAGCGCCGCCATTCATCAGGCCCGCACCGGCGAGGCAACTAAGTGGTGGCAGTGGAGTAAGGTACGAAAGCTGCCCTGATCCTGTTCTGATGATCGTGTCAGGTCAGGTGTAACCGGTATTTCGGATATCACTTATTTGTGTATTACCCGACAAATGCAGTCATATGCTTCTGCGCGCGTGCGTCCCTAGATTGGGTGAGCACTGCAATCGTAAAGGCACATCATGACGCTCGCAAATCAAACCATCCTTATCATCGGCGGAACCTCCGGCTTTGGTGCCTGCATTGCCGACATGGTCCGGCAAAAGGGGGCCAGACTCATCATCACCGGGCGGGACGAAGCCAAATTGGGCGCGGCCGTGGCCGAGCTCAAAGCCAAAGGGGCCGAGGTTAGCGGCCATGTCGTTGATGCGGCGGACCGGGCCGGTCTGGAGGCCTTTTTTGCCACGGTTGGCGACTATGACCATCTGGTCTCGATGGCGGGCGGTTTTATGGGCGGCGGTTTCCTGCAGGCCCCGGAGGATGTCATCCGCAAGGCGGTCGAGGAGAAGTTGTTCGCCAATATGGTGATTGCCCGGCTGGCCGCCCCGCACCTGCGCGCTGGTGGCAGTATGGTTTTTACCGCAGGCTCCGGCGGGCATCCGCATGATGCATCGGGCGCGTATGTTGGCAATATTGCGCTCGAAACCATGGTGCGTGGGCTGGCGGTCGAACTGGCCCCTAAAGGGCGGGCCAATGCCGTGGCCCCGACCTGGACCCCGACTCCGCTGTGGCGTGGCATGCCCGCCGATCAGGTGGCCCAAACCCAGAAATACTTTGCCGATACGATCCCGCTCAAGCGCACGGCGCAGATTGCCGAGGTTGCGGCGGCCTATGTCTTTCTGATGGAAAATGGCTTCATCACCGGGCAGACCATCACCGTTGATGGCGGTTTGACGTTGGTCTGCTGATTAGTGGATTTTCAAGTTTCGATTTGAGACCTATATCTATGGGCAGGCCATGCGCTTGCCCATATCTGTGCCGATACGTAAAAAAGTAGACACTTTTAACGTGTTGCTTACCGGAGTCTCAATCTAATGGAGGGGTACTAAACTGGATTCGACAGCTTGGAAATGCGGGAAACACGGATCAATCCGGCAGGTATGCTGCCCAGGCGGCTGGCACTGGCGCGTGGCATGGCGGATCGGGGTGATATGAAGTCGGCGCTGGATTATGCGCGCGAGGCTGCTTTGCAGTTTCCCGAGGATTTCGAGGCGGCGCTGCTGCTGGGCGAGCTGCTGATGCGGGCCGATTTGTTGCCCAGCGCCATTGGGGAATTACAGCGGGCGCTGGATCTGGAGCCCGAATCGAATCGCGTCCATTATCTTCTGGGCTGCGCCTGGCTGCAGGCGGGCGAGGCCGAACGCGCTTTGAGCTTCTTCGCCGAAGTTGACGAGGATACCCCGGGCCGGACTGATAAAATCGGCAAGGCCGAACGTATTTTGGCTCGTCCGCGTTCCGATGCGGCCTATGTCCGCCATCTGTTCAATTACTTTTCGTCCAATTACGACAGCCACATGCTGTCACAACTGCAGTATCAGGCCCCGGCGCTGCTGCGCCAGTTGTTCGACATGGTTGCCCCCGGGGCTGCCACGCTCGATTTACTCGATCTGGGTTGCGGCACGGGGCTGGGCGGGGCGGCCTTTCGCGATGTGGTGCGCCACATGGTTGGGGTTGATCTGTCCCCCCGGATGCTCGATCAGGCCCGTAAGCGCGGGCAGTATCAATCGCTGATCCTGGCCGATATTGAACGGCCGGTGATCGCGGAAAACGGTTTTGACCTGGTGCTGGCTGCCGACGCGCTGGTGTATCTGGGCGAACTCGACAAGGTGCTGGCCACCGCCATGCGGGCGCTGAGGGGGGGCGGGCACTTCCTGTTCTCGGTCGAAAAGAAAACCGGCGATGGGTATGAGCTTGGCCCCAAGCGCCGCTGGCGTCACAGTGAAAGTTATTTGCGCCGGGCGGCTGCCCAGATTGGGTTCGATCTGGTCGGGCTTCTGGCATGCGAGCCGCGCAGCGAAAATGCGGTGCCGGTGGCGGGTTTTGCTGTGGCGCTGCAAAAGCCCGCGGTGACTGCCGGGCACTAACCCACTGACGGAAATCGGAAAATAGTATACTTTTGGGTGGTGCCGCCATCTGCGACAACCGCAGGGCGGTGCCATTTGCCGCGTCTTATTTTGCAGGCTTTGCGCTTCCTTCCTGGCTATCAGATGTGCTTATGTTGCGCCCCGGTGGGGGCGTATCACCGCAAAGTCAGGGAGTAACTCATGTTCAAGTCTTTTATTTTGTGCGCGGCGATGCTGTCGGTTGTCGCGATGCCGACCTTTGCTGAAGAAGAGTGCGGGCCACTTCCGGTTGCACCGGCTTTCGTTACGGCGGGCGATCTGGCCAAAAAGCCGATCGAGGATGCCCGTAAGGATGTGGTGGACGCGTACCATCTGGTCAAAGTGTATCAGTCCCAGCTTAATTCTTTCCGCAATTGCCAGCTGCGGCTGACCAAGGCCGACCAGGACGCTATTGTGGCTGCCAAGGCTAAGCCCGAAGACGCCAGCAAGATTCCGGCAATTCAGCAGCGTGTGGCCGAACGTCAGGTTATTTATGACAAGTCGCTTGATTCTGAACAGTCGATCGCGACCGAGTTCAACAATCTGCGTCTCGAACACTGCAAGCGCGGTGACACGGACACCAAGGTCTGCCCGCAGCAGAAGAAATAAACCACGAATATAAGGGTCGGCTATTGCTGGCCTGATGCGGTGAGATGGCGCTGCCCTTTTTAACCGGGTGGCGCCAAACTGCTTTTTAAGGCTTTGTATTTTTAAGGTTCTTAGGCGCCACGCAGGGCTTGGCTGATCGTCCACGCCCCGATGGCGACAAAGCCGATGCCTGCGATCAGTTTGAGCGGAACGCCCGACAGATAACGGCTGATCAGGCAACCCACCGCCGCCGCCAGCGCGGTACTCAAGACCAGCGCCCCCGCTGAGGCGATAAACACCATGAATGGCGAGACTTTGTTCTCGGACGCAAACAGCATGGTGGCCAGCTGGGTCTTGTCGCCCATTTCGGCGATAAACACGCTGAGGAAGATAGCCAATACGTCGTTCACCGGTAACGCGTTCATCGAAAAGCCCTAAAGTCATAATTTCTGTGTGGGCTCTTAAGCCATCAGGGGGGCGATGAAAAGCGATCCGTGCCGGTAAGATTTTTACGCCCAAAACCACCATGAGTGGATTTTATGGTCGGGCAGTCTGTGCGGGGCGGGCGACAGTTTTGATGAAATGAGCTTAACGACAAAACGGAAAAAGAAGACTTGCGCCGACCGGCTGTGATATAGCCCGGCCATGACACAGGATCAGCCGGATTTGTCGGATTCTCAGGATTCGCCATATAGGGCGTTTCATTTCCTGCCCTGGCAGGCGGATGATGCCGCTGGCCGGGTCTGCTTGCCCTATGCCTTTGAGAATGGGCCACAATTTCGCGAAGTGATCGATTTCGGTGCGGCCTTACCTGCCCCCGGCAGCCCGTTGCGCCCCGGATTCGAGGCCGCGGTCGATGCGCTGCATCTGGCGGCGGGGATCAGTTATTACAAGGCCTTCCTGCCGCCACAGATGGTGCGGGATGCCGGGGGGCTGTCGCCAGCCCGGCGGGCATTTTTCCAGTGCCTCTATGAGAACGGCCTGGGCGAGTTTGCCGCCCGTAACGCCATTGCGGTGTGGGACCGGGTGAACTTCCCCGTTGGTACCGTGCCCGATGCGATTTCTGTTCCGGTGGCACTGCCACGGCGGACGGCGGTGCTGATCGGTGGCGGTAAAGATTCGCTGGTCAGTCTGGAAGCGCTGCGCGCCGCCAAAGAGCCGCTGATACTGTTTGCGGTCAATCCCAAAAAACCGATTTTGGATTGTGCCGCCGCATCCGGCCTGCCGCTGATCACGGTCAAACGCAGCATCGATGCCGGGTTGTTTGCCCTCAACGATGCCGGGGCCCTTAATGGCCATATTCCGATTACCGCCATTGTCAGCCTGACCGCACTGGCGGCGGCCTTCGTCCATGGTTACGACACCGTGGTGCTGTCGAACGAGCGCTCGGCCAATGAAGGCAATACGATCTTCGCCGGGCGTATGGTGAACCATCAGTACAGCAAGTCCCTGCCCTTCGAGCAGATGCTGGCGGCGTATGTCGCGCAGCATATCACGCCGGGTTTGCGCTATTTTTCCTTGCTGCGGCCGCTGTCGGAATTCCATATCGCCCGGCTGTTCGCCCGGGTGACGCGTTACGATACGGTCTTTACCAGTTGTAACCGCGCCTTTGTCTTGCGCGCCACCACCACGCCCAAGCGCTGGTGCTGTGAATGCCCAAAATGCCGGTTTGCTTTTCTGATTCTGGCCACCGCTATGGACCCGACACGGCTGACCGCGATCTTCGGCCAGAACCTGCTCGAAGATGGTGCGGCGATTTCGGCCTATGAGGAGCTGACGGGGCTCGCGGGGCATAAGCCATGGGAGTGTGTCGGCGAGATTGCGGAATCCTCGGCGGCGTTGTTGCGTCTGGCCGAAACCCCGGGCTGGCAGTCCTGCGTTGTGGTACAGGCGCTGGCCCCAAAACTGCGGGCGCATGTTGCCGATTATCGTGCAGTTGAACACACCTTGCTGACCCCGTCGCCCGATCATCTGCTGCCCGAACGCTACGAAGGAATATTGCGTGCCTATCTTAGATAATGTGCATCGCCTGGCAATCTGGGGCTTCGGCCGCGAAGGGCGGGCCGTCTACGATTTCGTGCGGGCTGAAAAGCCGGACGTTGCCATCACCCTTCTCAATGATACGGCGCTGGCCGATCATCCTGATGTGCCGGTGCTGACCGGGGCGGATGTTGATGTGGCGCTGGCGGGCAAGGCGTTTGATGTAATCGTCAAAAGTCCCGGCATCTCGGCCTATCGTGACGATATCGTTGCCGCCAAGGCCGCCGGGCAGCGTTTTACCACCGCCACCAATCTGTGGTTCGAACACAATAAGACGGCCCGTATCATCGCGGTGACCGGCACCAAAGGAAAAAGCTCGACCGCGCGTTTGCTGCAGCAGATGCTGGAAAATGCCGGGCTTGATGCCAAACTCTATGGCAATGTCGGTATTGCAATGCTGGGCGAGCCAGCGGGGCGCGATGTCACCGTACTGGAGCTGTCCTCCTATCAGGTCGCCGATCTGGCTGGTGCACCCGAGATCGGCGTCATCACCAGTCTGTACCCGGAGCATGCCCCCTGGCATCACGGCACCGAAAATTATTATCACGATAAGCTGCGGTTGCTGGATGTCAGCCCCACCATCAAAGGGGTGTGTAACTTTGCCAGCGAGCGTTTGCGCAGTCGGCTTGAGGGGCGCGCAGGACTGGTCTGGTTTAACCGCCCTGATGGGTTTGATGCCGAAGGCGAGACGTTGCTGTATGCCGGGGTGCCGGTGGCGATCCGCAACTTCCCGCTTAAGGGCGCGCACAACTATGCCAATCTGGCAGCGGCCTGCGCGGCAGTCGATGCGTTTGGTATTGATGATGTGCGCCATACGGTCGATCTGAGTGGTTTTACCCAGCTGGCCCACCGGCTCGAAGAATTCCCGGTCGGGGATATTCTGTGCGTCAACGACAGTTTATGCACCGTGCCCGAAGCCACCATGGCGGCATTACAGACCTATCGCGATAAGCCGAAGGTGTTGATCCTGGGCGGCACAGATCGCGGTCAGGATTTTCAGGCGCTGATCGACCATCTGTCGATTGCCGGGGTCAAGACGGTGCTGCTGTTGCCGGTGACGGGCGAACGGATCTTCACCGAACTGGAGAAAAAGCCCCGACACTTCGACTATATGGCGGTGCCCGATCTTGAAACGGCGGTGGATGTGGCGTTTACGCGGCTGGGGGCAGGGGATGTCTTCCTGTTGTCGCCAGCCTCGCCCAGCTACGGCCAGTTCCAGAACTACGCCGATCGCGGCGATCGCTTCAAAGCACTGTGCCGCCAAAAACAGCTATCCGCCCAAAACACAGTGCCGGGGGAGGCGCTGGTGGGGAATGCGCAGGCGGAGGCATAGGCGGTGTCCCATCTTCTGGCACGGTTGAGGAATTATAGCCGACCGCTCAAGACCTATGAGCGCCATATGTCGGCTGTCGCCATGATCGGCGGTTATATTTTCGACTACTTTGCCTATGGCCGTCTCGATCACGGTGTCACCCAGACGCTGCTGCTGATCTATATTACGGTGGCAGCGGGGACCATTGTCTGGCTGCACTATCTTGAAGCCCATCCCTTGGTGGCCACCGAGGGACGGGTGTGGAGGCGTATCCGCCTGCGCAGTGTTCTGCCGGTGCTGACGCAGTTTGCTTTCGGTAGTCTGTGGAGCGCCTTTTTAGTCTTTTATGCCCGCAGCGCGGTGCTGGCGGCATCGTGGCCGTTCTTTATTCTTCTGCTGGCAATCTTCATCGTCAACGAAGTGCTGCGCACCTATCATTCGCGGTTGATCTTCACCTCGGTGCTGCTGGCGTTTGCGCTGTTATCCTATGCCATCTTCATGGTGCCGGTGTTCACCCACACCATTGGTATGCTGACCTTTGTCTATAGCGGTCTGGCGGCGGCCGGGGTGTTCATGCTGTTCATGCTGGCGCTTCGCTTGCTGGGCAAGGTGCGCTGGCAGTCGGTGCACTGGTCGGTGCTGGGAGGAGCGGGGGCGATCTTTGCCGCCATCTATGGGCTGTATTTCGTCGGTCTGCTGCCGCCCTTGCCGCTCGCCATGCAGAAGGACGGCGTCTATACCTCGGTGCATCGTTCCGGGGCGGTGTACTATGCGGTGGGCGAGCCGCAAAGCTGGAACCGCTGGTTCGGCGCGCCAGATACGGTGCATTTGAAAAGTGGCGGCGCGGTCTATGTCTTCAGTGCCATTTTCGCACCGATCAAGCTCAGCACCCGGGTTCAGCATGTCTGGCAGCATTATGATGCCGATCAGGGCTGGGTGACGATGCAAAGCCCAAGCTATCGCATTTTCGGCGGGCGCAAGAATGGCTATCGCGGCTATACCAAGCGGGTTGCGCCCCTGGCCGGGTTGTGGCGGGTCGATGTTGAAACATCGGATGGCCGTCTGATCGGCCGGACCAAGTTCACCGTCGATTATGGCATACCGCCCCACGGGCTGACCACGACCGTGATCCGCTGATCTGGCACGATCGGTCGCAAGGTTGAGGCGGTCTCGGCCTAAATTGGGCCTTTTTCTGGACGCACAAATGTCTTACATGTTGTCGTTGTGAAGTCGCACCGCACCATACCGTCACCCGACGGCACCCCGGAACCGGGCAGACCCGCCAGCATCTATGATGTGGCGCGCCGTGCTGGCGTGTCGATCAAGACCGTGTCCCGGGTGGTCAATCGCCAGTCCAATGTCAGCGAAACGACCCGCGCCCGGGTGATGGAAGCGGTCAAAGATTTATCCTATCGCCCCAATGTGTTCGCCCGCGGGCTGGCCAGCGAACATTCCTTCCTGATCGGGTTGCTCTATGACAATCCGACAGGCAGCTATATCCCGTCTGTGCAGATTGGCGTGGTCGAGCGCTGCCGGGACGAAGGCTATCACCTGATCGTCGAGCAGCTTGATCCGCAAGACCCCAATCTGGAACAGGCGGTGTTTTCGCTGGTACAGGAATCTTCCCTGTACGGTGTAATCCTGACCCCACCTTTGTGTGATCTGCCGCAGGTGATCGGGGCGCTGCAACGGGCCCATATTCCGTTTGTACGGATTGCCCCCGAAAAGCATTTACCCGGTACGGCCGACGTTAAGATTGATGATCGCAAAGCGGCGTTTGATATGACCGCCTATCTGATCGGGTTGGGGCATCGCCGCATCGGTTTCATCAAAGGCAAACCCGATCATGGTGCCGCCATGGCGCGCTTTGAAGGTTATCGCACGGCGCTGCAGCAGGCGGGTATTCCCTTTATCGAAGAATTATGTGTGCAGGGTTTCTTTTCGTATCAGTCCGGCATGCAGGCGTGTGAAAAGCTGCTGACGCTGAAGAACCGGCCAACCGCGATTTTCGCCGCCAATGACGATATGGCCGCCGCCGTGCTGGCGACTTCGCAGCGTTTTGATCTCAAGGTTCCGCAACAGCTTTCCGTGGCGGGCTTTGATGATTCTCTGGTCGGGCAGGTGGTGTGGCCACGTCTGACCACCTGTCGCCAGCCTTTGCGCGAAATGGCCAATACTGCGGTCTCGATCCTGGTGCAGCGGGCACAGGCCGATGAGGCGGTCGAGCGGCGTCTCGATCACGAACTCATCGTCCGGGAATCGACGGCCCCGCCTCCCGCCGAATAAGTCCGCTATCTCCGTCTTAAGGTGTTTTCATCGGTACGCTTTGGCGTGCGGTGTCGCTTAGCCGTTGCCGGTTTGGTGTGTCTGATTCCCGTAGCCCGGGCTGCAGGTGATTTCGGCCGTGTCATCAGGAATTGTTTCGGCCACATTTGCCGCAAAAAAGACATGAATCGATTTGGGGTGCGCTCCCATCATTCCAATAATACTACCGCAGGTAATGTGCGTGTATGAGTTGTCGCACCGCATTGGGGTGTCTGATACGGCATAACTTGCGGTGCGTAAAAGGCGATATACAAGAAGATAGCGCTAACAATTTTGTCTGAATTGTACAAAATAAAATATTTATGGCATTATAATCGCATAGTTGCTAATATACAATGCGATTTACTTATACAATGCTTTGCTATTACTGTTATACGTTGTGTGAATTACTGACTGTATATTATATGATGTGACATGTTTCATTTATTAATTATTTAAAGTATTCAGCAGAGGTCGTTTACCGGTTGCAAAGACATACCCTCTGCAACTGATAGCGCTTCCCCTCTGATATTAAGGTAAAGCCTTCCTTATGCTGCGGGTTTTTCAAAGTAATAAAAAATAATGATTTGAAGATCCATATTTTAATTAAAGCATTACAGTGAAATTCCTGAAATATATGACAAATATACATTAATTAATCTGCAGTATTACTAGGCCGTGTGGCGTATCTGACACATTGTATAAAAAGTGTCTTACGCTGTCATCCAGCACGCACCGGTAGAATTATTTGGGTGTAATCTTCGCGCACAACCTAAGAATGATGCCGGGAAACGCCGGCGCACCTAACGTAACAGGGAGTGCGTTACATGAAGTGCAAATCCAATCTCTATGCCTCTACTGCAATGGTAGCGGTTTTTGTCCTGGGTGGTGGGGCGGCCATGTTACAGGCCGCGGGCGCTCAGCAATCAGACCAGATGGAAACGGTGGTTGTCACCGGCTTCCGGGAATCGCTGGCAAACGCTCTCGATAAGAAAGAGCATTCGAACCTGATCATGGAATCGGTGGCGCCCGAAGATATCGGCAAGATGCCGGATATGAACGTGGCCGAATCCCTGCAGCGTCTGCCGGGCGTGCAGATCGACCGTGCTGGTGGTGAAGGTACCCAGATCCGTATTCGCGGTTTGGAATATAACGTGACGCTGCTGGATGGCGATGTCTTCGTCACCGGCCGTGAAATGTACCAAAGCGGCGAAGGTTCGGGCGGTGGTAACGGCAACGAATACAAAAACTCGATGGAAGGCATTCCGTCGGAACTGATCTCGGGCATCGACGTGTTCAAGTCGCCGGATGCTTCGATCGTTGCTGGTGGTATGGGCGGCACCATCAATCTGCATACCATGAGCGCGATGAACGGACCGGACGGTTTTCGTCTGTCGGGCATTGCCAAAGTTAGTTATGCCCAGGCCGCAACCAAAGTGACCCCCTCGGCCACGCTGGTTGGTACCTATAAACTCAGTGAAAAATTCGGCGTGGTTGCATCGCTGGCGTGGGATCATACCACGACGCGCGAATATGAAATGCAGGCCCAGAACCGTTCCAACTGGGCGGTTGCCGGCCCGACATCGGGCTACCTCAATACGGTCGGTGAAGATTATATCGAACCGGAAATGATGTACCTGACCAATCGGTCGATCGAGCGTAAGCGCTTCGGCGGTTATCTCGGTATCGAATATAACCCGATTGAATCGGTGACCATGAGCCTGAAATGGTTCCATACCGATATGCGCACCGATAAGCGCGATATTTCCGACAAGCTGAATTTCAGCCCGAAGTCGGATGGTCTGGGCCTGGTCTCAAGCTCGCCTTACAGCATCGATGCCAATGGTGTGGTCAGTTACGGTACCTTTGCCTCTAAGGTGCTGGAACTGTCGACCATGGTCGAAGAAGACAAAGACTATGGCGATAATGTTCAGTACAATGCCAAATTCGATAATGGCGGCAAGTTCCGTATCAGCGCCAAGATTTCCTATGGCCGTGGTGTGGCGCATTCTGAATTCGCCCAGCAGGACCAGGAACTGAGCGCTTATTCGATCAACAGCTCCTCGACCAATAACTTCAACGATACCATCGTCAATAACTACGCCAACTACAACGCCTGCGGTGGTAACGGTTCGGTGCAGAACAGCCCCTGCACATTCACCTATAAGAGCAAGAACGGGATTTATCCCATTGTGCACTACACCAATCCATCTTCGCTGGTCGATCAGAATGATGGGTTGTTCAAATCGGCCTGGGCCTGGGCGCTGGGTAACCACAACACCCAGACATCGGCGCGTATTGATGCTGACTATGATGCGATGGATCGGATCAAGGTCACGGCGGGTATCCGCTATTCGGTTCGTGCGCTGGATTATATGTTTGGCCGGTATCTGTTCTGGAATCCGAATGTCACACCGTCAAGTAGCGTGTACGACAACTGGACCTACTATCAGGATCCGGGCATTGCCGGCGTGCCAATTATCACCTTCAACAATGCACCGGAACGTCTGAAACTGGTCAACGACTTCTTCCCGCAGGCTGGTCTTAATCAGGTGCTGGTGCAGGATCCGGCCCAGATGGCCAAGTGCCCGTCCTGCTGGCTCAGCAAATACGATAACCTCAACGGTTATAAGATGCAGTTCTTCCACGATCCGACCAACTCGTTCCGGGTCGATAACAAGAACTGGTCGGGCTATTTCATGACCGACCTGGGCGATACCAATGATGATCTGCACATCAACAGCGGTGTGCGGGTTGTTCACACCCAGCTTACCGTGGTTCAGGGTGGTTATACCGAAGACGGCGCCTATTACGGCAGTGCCAGCTGGAATGGTGTGCCGGTGGCCGGTACACCGGTTGAGACCCGCCGTGAATATACCGATATCCTGCCCAGCCTGAACGTCATCTATAATCTGGATGATGGCCAGAAGGTGCGTTTCTCGGCAGCCCGTGTGATGGCCGAGCAAAACTACTGGCAGCTTGGTCAGGGTCGTCAGTATTACTATACGCGTGAAACCAACAACCGCACCAATACCACAACGGGTGCGAAAGACGGTTTTGCCTTTGATAACGGCAGTGCCGGTAATCCGAACCTTGATCCGTATCGTGCCAACCAGATCGACCTTACCTATGAATATTACTTTGGTAAGCAGGGTCTGTTCAGTGCGGGATTATTCTGGAAGGGTGTCGAAAGCTTCACGGAATCGGTCAACGTCTCCACCACGGTGAACGATGATTTCGGTGGCACCACAGGCGTGGTTTCGACCTATGAAAACGGCGGTGGCGGTCGGATTCAGGGTATCGAGCTGAGCGCCCAGTATGCGTTTGAAAGCGGCTTTGGTGTGAACGTCAACTACACCTATGCCGAATCGAAGACACAGAATGCCGATGCCTTCCACAAGCATCTGCCGTTCCCTGGCGTGTCGAACAATGCCTTTACGGTTCAGACCTATTACGAGCAGGGGCCGTTTGAAGGCCACCTTTCCTATACCTGGAAAGGCTCGTCCTTCAGCTCGACCTACAGCATCACGACGGGGTCTGATTCAACCAGCGTCTGGGGCGTTTACAACCGCCACTATGGCCAGGTCGATGCCCAGCTCACCTACAAGTTCCTTGAGAACCTGGCGCTGGTCTTTGAAGGGCGTAATCTGGGTGGCGATGCCCCCAGCCAGTACCTGCAATATAAACAGCAGCCCTTTACCTACAATCAGACCGGGCGCCGGTTCTCGCTTGATCTGAAGTTCAACTACTAACTTTCCACTGACCTCCCCTAAGCAACTGGCGGCCGCATTCCTTCCATGCGGCCGCTTTTTTATGCGCAAGGTTATGGTCAGCGCTGTGGTTCGTGGTGTCAGATCTTGCTGGCCGCAAGCCAGATCCGCGCCACCGCTTCAATACCGGTGGCATCTTCTGCGTCGAAGCGGCCCTGTGTCGGGCTGTCGAGGTCAATCACGCCGATCGGGCTGGAATCCCGGAACAAGGGCACCACAAGTTCGGCATTGGAATCTGCATCACAGGCAATGTGGCCGGGGAAGGCATGTACATCAGGCACGATCTGGGTGCGTTTGCGGCCGATAGCGGCGCCACAGACGCCATGACCGGCTTTGATGCGCACACAGGCGGGCTTACCCTGAAAGGGGCCCAGGACCAGCTCGCCGTCTTTCCAGAAATAGAAGCCGGCCCAGTTGAGGTCGGGCAGGCGCTGCCAGATCAGCGCCGACAGATTGGCGGCATTGGCGATGGCATCCTGCTCGCCTTCAAGCAGGCCGCGGGCCTCCAGAATGAGGTCCGTGTAGAGATCTTTTTTTTCGCTCATGGTTGTTTCTCGCGAATATGAAGTACCGCTGTTTTGTCGGCATAGATACGCCGCCAGCCGGGTGTATGGTCAAGCGCGGTCACCGCAGGGCTGCCGGGGCTGAGCAGGCTCCAGGTGATGCGGTATTGTTGCAGCACTTTGTTTAAAGTTTTGCTGTCACCCGCCGCCAGCCTGCCATATTGGCGCAAAAAATCCTGACCATAGAGTTCGGCCCGGCCATCGATAAACGGCGCCATGTCGTTGAAAATCAGATAGCCGCCGAAAGCATATTCATTCAGCATCGGCTGGTGGCGATATGGTTCAGGCAGATGGGCCAGCGCTGCCGCTGGCGTTACAGCATTGTCGAGGCTGCGGATCGGCATCATCAACCGCACCGCCACGGCCAGCAGAATCAGCGCGCAGAAGATTTCCCCCGCCCGCGATGTGGCCTTGCCGTTGCGTGGGCCATTGTGCAGCGCTTCGCCGAGCGGATCGGCGATCAGCTGTGCCCCGGCGATGGCCAGAAGCTGGCCATGGCGGGCTTGCAGCAGGCTCATATACAATAGCCCGAGCAGCGTCACCAAACGCCAAACCCGGATGCGTGCCCCGCGTGACAGCAGCACGAACAGTGTGGCCCCGACCGTCAGGGTAAGGGGCTGCATTCCTTTCAGCACGGGCGGGCGCCATTCACTGATCGAATACAGCTCGGGCATGGCCATCAGCTTGACGGGGAAGGTCAGCGTGTCGATGCCGTTGGGCGTTATCATCGCCGCAAGTACGGCCAGCACCGAAAAAAGCGCCCAGCGCTTGGCCTGATCGTATTTTTTTTCGCCCAGGATTTCGAGCAGGAAAGGCACCAGCAGAGCCAGCCCGAACATAAAGCTGCCATGCAGATTGGCCCACAGCACCATGGCGATCAGCAGCTGCCAGGCTGGGGTGCGGCCCTCGGCCCGGGCGCGGATCAGGGCTGCGGTCCACAGCTCGATCAGTGGCAGGGCCAGCACGTGCGGGCGGGCCAACAGGCCGCCGGTGGTGCAGCATAGCGCCAGAATAATCACGACAATCAGGGTGATCCCCGAAAGACGGCGGCTTAAGTGCCAGCCCAGCAGTCCGGCGGTCAGCGCAAAGGTTGCGGCGAACAGCAGGGCGACACCGCTCCAGCCCAAACCGACATAGGCCAGCGCAATGATGATTTCCGACAGCCACTCATGCGCTTGCCACGGTTTACCGGCAAAGGTGTAGGAGAACGGGTCGATGTGCAGCACCGCCCGGTTGTCGATCATCCAGCGCCCGGCTTCGATATGCCAATAGGTGTCGCCATCATTGAACAGGCCGGGGGCGAACAGGGCCACGCAAAAGGCGGCAAAGGCGGCCAGCAGGGCCGCTGCGCGTGGATCGGTCAGCAATTTGCGCCAGAAATACACCGCCAAACCTATTCTTTGAGAGTTTTAAGGGTTGCCTGTTCTTAGCTACGCGGTCGCCCAGGCGGAATCAACCGCCGTCGGCTCGGTAAGGGCTTGCGGAAGGTGGGCGATCTTACCATCGGCGCAGACCGCCCTCGGTTGGTCTTGTCCTGCACCCGGTGCCGCGGGCTGCCAAAACTATTAACCATATTATGATATCGCCGTGCCCTGCCGCCAGCGTGGCAATGACACCTACGGTCGTGATTACGGTGAAATGGCGGTGGGGCGAGGGCTTACCCCAGAATTTCCGCCCCTGCAGGGCGGCGGCGGGGCATAATTTTCCCCATAAAACCAATGGGATGGCAAGCTGAAGCTGGGGTGGGTTTAAAAATGACACTTCCCCCATGATCGGCTGGCGCTACATATGCCAGAGATCTTGCTTACGCTTATGTGCGATTTCTGGGGGTGGGTGTCGGGCACAAAAAAAGCCGCCCGCGGGATAAATAACCCGACAGCCTTGAAACCAGAGCGGTTTTCCGTATAAGACGGCCCCTTCGTAGGACCGCCCGGCTATTTAAGGGCATGCCGTGGCGGTTCCAAATGTGTCCAGCGGGCAACCGCTAAAACTCTAAGGAGACCGAAATGCCCAAGCTGAAGACCAAATCGGGCGCCAAAAAGCGCTTCAAGATGACGGCCAGTGGCAAGATTAAGCATGGTCAGGCCGGTAAGCGCCACCATCTTATCCGCCACACCAATGATCAGATTCGCGACTTACGTGGCACTGCCACGTTACCGGCTTGCGAAGAACAGCGCGTCAAGCGCTGGATGCCGTACGCGTAAGGAAGGTATAAAACATGTCTAAAGCACCTCGCGCCGTACCGTCACACGCTCGTCGCAAGCGCGTATTCAAGGCCGTTAAGGGTTTCCACGGTCGTCGCAAGAATACCATCACGGTGGCCAACGCCGCCGCTGACAAGGCACTTCAATATAATTACGTCGGCCGTAAGCTGCGTAAGCGCAACTTCCGCGCCCTGTGGATCCAGCGCATCAACGCGGCCTGCCGCGAATATGGGCTGACCTATAGCCTGTTTATCAACGGGCTTGCCAAGGCCGGGATCGAAGTTGACCGCAAGGTTCTGTCCGATCTGGCTATCCGTGAGCCCGAAGCGTTCAAGGCTCTGGTGGATCAGGCAGGCGCTGCCAAGGCGTAAGGTTACGTGTAACGTCACGTTCCCCCCATCGGAGCTGGGCCTGCATCTTTTTGCCGGTCCTCGTGAATTCTCGCGGGTTCCGGTCGGGGTAAATGATGAGCGATATCGAATCTCTTGAACGGCAGATTCTCGACGCCGTCTCCAGTGCTGCTGATGAAGCAGCACTGGAAGCGGTCCGGGTTGCCGCTTTAGGCAAAAAAGGCTCGGTCAGCGAGCTGTTGAAAACTTTGGGCGGCATGTCGCCTGAAGAGCGTAAAGTGAACGGACCGAAATTAAACGGTCTGCGCCAGTCGGTGGCCGAGGCCTTAGCGGCCCGCAAATCCGCACTGGAGGAAGCCGCCCTTGAGGCGCGGCTTGCGAATGAAAAAATCGACGTCACCTTGCCGGTCCGTCCGGAATTTCGGGGCACGGTCCATCCGGTGCATCAGGTGACCGATGAAATCATCGCCATTTTCGCCGATCTGGGTTTTTCGGTTGCCGAAGGTCCGGATATCGAAACCGACGATTACAATTTCACCAAGCTGAACACCCCGCCGGATCATCCCGCCCGCCAGATGCAGGACACGTTCTATATGTCCGCACAGGCTGATGGCACGCAGCCGGTGATGCGGACCCAGACCTCGTCGGTGCAGGTGCGTACCATGCTGGCCGAAAAGCCGCCGATCCGGATTATTGCACCGGGTCGGACCTATCGGCGTGATTCCGATGCCACCCATTCACCGATGTTCCATCAGGTCGAAGGGCTGGTGATCGACAAGACCACCCATCTGGGTCACCTCAAATGGGTGCTGGAAGAATTTTCCAAGGCGTTCTTCGAGATCGATAAGGTCGAGCTGCGCGCCCGGCCGAGCTATTTTCCCTTCACCGAGCCGTCGCTCGAATGGGATATCCGCTGCGATCGTTCCGGCGGTCAGATCAAATTCGGCGTTGGGTCCGACTGGCTCGAGGTTTTCGGCTCCGGCATGGTCAATCCGCGCGTGCTGGCCAATTGCGGTATCGATCCGGTCCAATATCAGGGTTATGCCTTTGGCGGCGGTATCGACCGCCTTGCCATGCTGAAATACGGCATTCCCGACATTCGTTCTTTCTTTGAATCCGATTTGCGCTGGCTTCGGGCCTACGGCTTTGCCGCACTGGACGTGCCTTCGCTGGATGGGGGCCTCAGCCGATGAAATTTCCCGTTTCCTGGTTAAAGGACCATCTTGAGACCGAGGCCGATGCGTCTGCCCTTGCCGACAAGCTGACCGCCATCGGTCTGGAAGTCGAAGCGGTGGAAGATCCGGCCGAGAAGCTCAAGGGCTTCATCGTGGCCAAAATCGAAACCGCCGATCAGCACCCCAATGCCGACCGGCTGCATGTCTGCAAGGTCAATACCGGTAAAGAGACGATCCAGATCGTCTGCGGGGCGCCCAATGCCCGCGCCGGTATCAAGGTCGTGCTGGCCCAGCCGGGCGTCAAGGTTCCGGCCACCGGCGACATTCTCAAGACCGGCAAGATTCGCGGTGTCGAATCCTTTGGCATGATGTGCTCCGCCCGCGAGCTGGAACTGTCCGACGAGCATGACGGCATTATCGAACTGCCGGAAACCGCCCTTGTCGGTGAACCGGCCGCCCATGCGCTGGGTCTGACCGATGCGGTGATCGATATTTCGATCACGCCGAACCGGGGGGACTGCACCTCGGCCTTTGGTGTGGCGCGCGATCTGGCGGCGTCAGGTATTGGCCGTCTGGTCAAGCTGCCGGTCGAGCCGGTTGCTGGCAGCTTTGCCTCGCCGATTGCCATCGGACTGGAATTTGCCAGCGATAAGCCCGCCTGCCCGATCTTTGCCGGGCGCTATATTCGCGGCGTGAAGAATGGCCCCTCGCCCAAATGGGTGCAGGACCGTTTAAAGGCCATTGGTCTGCGCCCAATCTCGGCGCTGGTCGATGTTACCAACATCCTTTCGCATGATCGTGGCCGCCCATTGCATGTCTTTGATGCGGACAAGCTTCAGGGCCGTCTGGTGGCGCGGCTGGCCAAAACGGGCGAAAAGCTGCTCGCGCTGGATGGCAAGACCTACGATCTGGATGACGAAATGTGCGTCATCGCCGATGAAACCGGCCCCAAAAGTGTGGCGGGCGTTATGGGCGGCGAGGAATGCGGCTGCAGCGAAACCACCGTCAATGTTTTCATTGAATCGGCGTTTTTCGAGCCGGTGTCGATTGCCAAAACCGGTCGCAAGCTCGGCCTGCTTTCCGATGCGCGCTATCGCTTTGAACGCGGTGTCGATCCGGAATTTGTGTTGCCCGGTATCGAACTGGCCACCCGCTTGATTCTGGAATGGTGCGGTGGTGCCCCGTCAGAGGTTGTGGTGGCTGGTGCTACCCCTGTCTGGCAGCGCCAGATCACCATGGCGGCTGACAAGGTCAAGCGTCTGGGCGGCCTCGACGTGCCCGCTGACAAGATCGTTTCGATCCTCACCAGCCTTGGTTTTGCCGTCGAAGGTACAGGCCCTTACACCGTCACGCCGCCGTCGTGGCGCAGTGACATCGACGGTGATGCCGATCTGGTCGAAGAAGTGGTGCGCATCTACGGGCTGGAGCATGTTGCTTCGGTGCCGATGGAGCGGCCCCACCATATCGCCCGTCCGGTGCTGACAGGGGCGCAAAAGCGTGTCCGGCTCGCCCGCCGCGCGCTTGCCACCCGTGGCTTTAACGAGACGATCTCGTTCTCGTTCATCCCGCGTGCACAGGCGGCGTTGTTCGGCGGCGGCGATGATGCCCGCCAGCTGGCCAACCCGATTGCGGCCGATGCCGATGCGTTGCGTCCCAGTCTGCAGCCGGCACTGCTGGCGGCGGCGGCGCGCACCCTGTCCCGTGGGGCGAGCGATTTTGCCTTAAGCGAAATCGGCCCGGTCTTTCAGTCCGGCGTACCGGGGGCCCAGACGCTGGTTGCCGCCGGTATCCGCGTCGGTAAGGGTGTGCGTGACTGGACCAAAACCGCCCATGCGGCGGATGTGTTCGATGCCAAGGCCGACATGCTGGGTGTGATCGAAACCGCCATGGGGGCACCGATGAATGCCCCGGTCAAGGCGGGGGCGGCCCCCTGGTACCATCCCGGCCGCTCCGGCACGCTGGCGATGGGCCCCAAGGTTCTGGCCCAGTTCGGCGAGCTGCATCCCAAGCTGCTGGCGGCGTTTGATATCGACGTGCCGCTGGTGGCGTTTGAGATCTTCCTCGACGCGATCCCCGAGCAGAAGGCCAAAGCCAGGGCGGCGCAGGCCCTGTCGCCCTATCAGGCGGTGGAGCGTGACTTTGCTTTTGTCGTGGATGCCAAGGTAACGGCGGAAGAATTGGTCAAGGCGGTCAAAGGTGTTGACCGCGCCCTGATCGAAACCGTCAGCCTGTTCGATGTCTATGAAGGTAAAGGCGTTGCCGAAGGCAAGAAGTCGCTGGCGCTTTCGGTGCGCTTGCAGCCAAAGGACAAGACCCTGACCGATGCCGAGATCGAGGCTGTCGCCAGCCGTATCGTGGCAGCGGCAACCAAGGCAACCGGCGCCGTCTTACGCGCGTAGCTTTTAAAAATACCCCTCACCCTGAGCTTGTCGAAGGGTGAGGGTTCTGCTTCGTCGCCTCTGCGGCCAGTCTTTGCGCATAGGCGATGGCCGCGCGCGAAGCCCTATTTACTCAGCCAGTAGATCATCACCGGGTTGGGCCATCCTTGCACGCATTTATGCTCCAGATGGTTGCGCCGGATCATCGCCAGCACGGCGGTGGCGTTATCTTTGCTGGTCAGGGCGTTGAAAATTTCGACCGGGCCATCGACCACGCGCCAGGTATTTTCGATGCGCACGGTGTGGGCGGTGGTCGAATTAAATTGCAGACAGCTTGCCCCGGTCAATTTTTCGTGCGGGAAGCGGCCATTGCTCATCCAGAAGTCCATCGTGCCAGTATGGCACTTGTGATCGAAGCGGTAATGCCGGATCACCTCGATCGCCTGCTGGGCGGTTTTCTTGTTCCAGTCGGTATGGGTCAGAAACACCCCGTCCGCGACCAGATTCCAGCCGGGGCCTGCCTGCACCAGCCCGGTGGCGGCCGGGTTAAAGCCGTCGCATTTCAGTTCCGGCTTGGCCAGCGGATTGCCGCGCGGGCCGCCGCCCCAACCGGCATCGCGGCTGGCGGGTTGCTCCCAGCTGGCTTTGCTCATTGGGCCGGGCCAGTCGCTCTGGCGTAGCAAGCCCATGCTTTCGCGGTCTTTTTTCCCGGCGGTGTCGACGTAATGGTACTGCGCCCAAAAGGAAATCTGGCCGTTCGGGGCCAGTTTGAGCACAATCTGACGGTGGGCAAAGCCAAAATGGATCAGCCCGGAAAGCCCGATGACGTCCTTGCCATGGGGGGCCGTGACATTGTCGGCCTCGACCTCGCCCCAGTTACACTCGCCTGGGTGGCAGTTGCCGTAAACCCGTAAGGTGGCGCGGTTACCGCCGGCGGGGCTGATAACGATGTGGCGAATCCCGGATGGGCCGGGGTTCGGATTGGCCCAATTGCCGTAAAACTGGGTGATATCGGCCCTGGCCGCCGCCGTCAGACCCATAAACGTCACTACAATGGTGAAAACTACGGCACAGAAACGTTTAACCACTTTATACCAACTCCCGGCCCGCCAGCCCGATACAGCAACCTTCTTGCATCTATAAAGCCTTTCATGGCTGGACGGAATGGCCGTGCACAAGGTATGAGAACCCTTGATGAGCGACCTGACCCATATCCGTAATTTTTCGATCGTGGCCCATATCGACCACGGCAAGTCCACCCTGGCCGACCGGCTGATCCAGCTGACCGGTGGCCTGACCACGCGTGAGATGAAGGAGCAGGTGCTCGACTCGATGGAAATCGAGCGCGAGCGCGGCATCACCATCAAAGCGCAGACGGTCCGGCTCGCCTATACCGCCAAGGATGGCTGCAAATATACCCTTAACCTGATGGACACCCCCGGCCACGTTGACTTCGCCTACGAAGTCTCGCGCTGCCTGGCCGCCTGCGAAGGCGCGCTTCTGGTGGTGGACGCCTCGCAGGGCGTCGAGGCCCAGACGCTGGCCAATGTCTATCATGCCATTGATGCCGGGCTCGAAATCGTGCCTGTGCTCAATAAGGTGGATCTGCCAGCCGCCGAGCCCGAGCGGATACGCCAGCAGATTGAGGATGTCATCGGCATCGACGCATCCGAAGCGGTGTCGATTTCGGCCAAGACCGGTCTCAACATCGATCAGGTGCTGGAAGCCATTGTCACCCGGCTGCCCCCGCCCAAGGGCGATGTCACCGCGCCGCTTAAAGCCCTGCTGATCGACAGCTGGTACGATTCCTATCTTGGTGTCGTGGTGCTGGTGCGGGTGGTCGATGGCGAACTGAAAGTGGGCCAGAAAATCCGCATGATGGCCTCGGGGGCGACCTATACCGTCGACCGCGCCGGATTCTTCACCCCCAAACAGGTGCCGGTGGACTGTTTAGGCCCGGGCGATGTCGGCTTTATCACCGCCGCGATCAAGGAAGTGGCCGATACCCGCGTGGGTGACACCATTACCGATGAACGCCGCCCGGCCGCGGCCGCACTGCCTGGCTTCAAGCCAGCGCAGCAAGTGGTGTTCTGCGGCCTGTTCCCAGTCGATGCCGCCCAGTTTGAAGATTTGCGCGAGGCGCTGGGTAAGCTGCACCTCAACGATGCCAGCTTCACCTACGAGATGGAAACCTCCGCTGCGCTGGGCTTCGGTTTCCGCTGCGGGTTCCTCGGGCTGCTGCATCTCGAAATTATTCGCGAGCGGCTGGAACGCGAGTGGAATATCGATCTGATCGCCACGGCACCGTCGGTGATCTATCGCATCTATATGACCGACGGTTCGCTGGTCGAGCTGCATAATCCGGCGGATATGCCGGAAGTCACCCGCATCGACCGCATTGAAGAGCCCTGGATCAAAGCCACCATTTTGGTGCCGGACGAGCATCTCGGCTCGGTACTGAAGCTGTGTGAAGACCGCCGTGGCAGCCAGATCGAGCTGACCTATGCCGGAACCCGGGC
Organism: Micropepsis pineolensis; assembly: GCF_055392125.1. Classification (NCBI taxonomy): domain Bacteria; kingdom Pseudomonadati; phylum Pseudomonadota; class Alphaproteobacteria; order Micropepsales; family Micropepsaceae; genus Micropepsis; species Micropepsis pineolensis. Next base: position 228,853 of record NZ_AP042408.1, on the reverse strand, counting down.
GATGGTGGTCTATCATCTGCCACTCAACGAAGTGGTGTTCGATTTCTATGACCGGCTGAAGTCGGTCACCCGCGGTTACGCCAGCTTCGACTATGAGATCGAGGAGTATGAAGAGGGCGATCTGGTCAAGATGTCGGTTCTGGTCAATGACGAGCCGGTCGATGCCCTGTCGATGATCGTGCATAAGGGGCGCGCGGAATCGCGTGGCCGCTCGATGTGCGAAAAGCTCAAAGACCTTATTCCGCGCCATCTGTTCAAGATTCCGATTCAGGCGGCGAGCGGTGGCAAGGTCATTGCCCGCGAAACCCTGTCTGCCCTGCGCAAGGACGTGACCGCCAAATGTTATGGCGGCGACATCAGCCGTAAGCGCAAGCTGCTCGATAAGCAGAAAGAGGGTAAGAAGAAGATGCGGCAGTTTGGCCGGGTCGAGATTCCGCAGGAAGCCTTCATCGCCGCTCTGAAAATGGACGACGACTGAGCGGCAGGGGCCCACACCTTAAAAGCAAAAACCCCGCACCGGTGGTGCGGGGTTCGCTGTTTTAGGAGGTATTGGCAGGTTTATTCCGCCGCCTTGGCGACAATCGCGGCATTCTTCATGACGCGTTCATCGACATAGGATTCGTACTTCTTGAAGTTCTTGACGAACATCCCGGCCAGTTTCTTCGACATCGCATCATAGGCGTCTTTGTCCGCCCAGGTGTTGCGCGGGTTGAGCACCGCAGCGTCGACGCCAGCCACGGCAACCGGAACACGGAAGCCGAAGACGGGGTCAATACGGAACTCAGCCTTGGCGAGCGAGCCGTCGAGCGCGGCATTGAGCAGCGTACGGGTCAGCTTGATCGCCATGCGCTTGCCGCCGGCCGAAACCGGGCCGCCCGACCAGCCGGTGTTCACCAGCCAGCAGTCGCAATGGTACTTGTCCTTCAGGGCGCGCAGCAGATTGCCGTATACCGACGGATGGCGCGGCATGAACGGGGCACCGAAGCAGGTCGAGAAGGTTGGTTCCGGCTCGGTCACACCCTTTTCCGTGCCAGCCAGCTTCGCGGTGAAGCCCGACAGGAAGTGGTACATCATCTGGCTCGGGGACAGCTTGGCGATCGGCGGCAGTACGCCGAAAGCATCTGCGGTCAGCATGATGATGTTGGTCGGATGCGGCGCACGACCGGTATCCGAGGCGTTGTCGATAAAGTCGATCGGATAGGCCGCACGGGTGTTTTCCGTATAGCGGTCATCATCGAGATCGAGTTCGCGCGTGACCGGATCGCACACCACATTCTCCAGCACGGTGCCGAAGCGTTTGGTGGTCGAATAGATTTCCGGTTCTGCCTCTGCCGACAGCTTGATCACCTTGGCATAGCAACCGCCTTCGAAGTTGAAGACGCCCGCTTCGCTCCAGCCATGCTCGTCGTCCCCGATCAGGGTCCGGCTGGCATCGGCCGATAGCGTGGTCTTGCCGGTGCCCGACAGACCAAAGAAGATCGCCGACTTGCCTTCAGAGCCGACATTGGCCGAGCAATGCATCGGCATGACGCCCTTCAGCGGCAGGAAATAGTTCAGGATCGTGAAGACCGACTTCTTCATTTCACCGGCATAGGACGTGCCGCCGATCAGAACCCGCTTCTTGGTCAGATCAACGCAGATCACCGTGCCGGTCTTGGTGCCGTGCTTGGCCGGGTCGGCCTGGAAATTTGCCAGGTCGATGATGGTGAATTCCGGCGTGAAGCCCTTGAGCTGTTCCGCCGTCGGGCGGATCAGCAGATTGTCGATGAACAGGTTGTGCCAGGCATATTCGGTCACAACGCGCACCGGCAGGCGATAGGTCAGGTCAGCGCCACCGAACAGATCGCGGGCAAAAAGTTCTTTGCCCTCGGCATAGGCGAGCATGTCCTGATAGAGCAGCTCCCCCTGTTCCGGCGTGATCGACTTGTTGTTGTCCCACCAGATTTCCTTTTCGTTGTTCGCATCGCGAACAAAGAATTTGTCGTTGGCGGAACGGCCAGTATGTTTGCCAGTCAGAACGACGAAGCCGCCGTCTTTGGCCAAATGGCCCTCTCCGCGTTTGATCGCCTCTTCAACGAGCACAGACGGTTTAAGGTTCCAGTTCACAGTCTTGAGGTTACGAAACCCAAGCGTTTCCAATCCAAAAGCGTTAGTCAAATTATCCTCGTTTTTTTTGTGTTGACCCACGCATAGGTTTAGCGCTTCCGCGACCGACTGCAAACTGCGACTTTTTTTGCGGCAAGGCGTGAATTTTTCTTACGCGAGGACTTAAGCTTTTGTTCCAATATATTTTCCATCAGAAATCCATGATGGCAAATGGGGTATGCCCTATCGGTGGCGGGGCGCGACTTTCCGTCGCTCATCCAAAGTTGTGTTTTATCGCTTTGTCCTGACTGGGACCGTTTTCGCAGTGCTAGGCGAGATGTCGGCACATAAGAATATTTGCCAACGCTTTCAGTCCTGTTTCATATTCGTGACACGGTATTTAAAGCCCGCCCCGGAGCCGCGGAACCACAGGTTGACCGCTGCCTGGGCGCAGTATGGCCCCTGTAATGGGGGGCCTATTCGGGGTTGTACCACCGTAAAGCCACAGGAAGTCGCAAAATACTGCGCAAGGCTTTGACGTTTTATGATAGATGCTGATTTTGAAGAGACTGTGATGGTCTCTTTGAGCGCCAGACCTGTGGTGGGGGGAGCTCGGGGGATACTTCCTTAAGTCCATGTGGCCGATATGAGTTCACAGTATGCGGGCGCCTTGTCGGAGGCGGAGCAACCGAATTTCTGTCAGACCATTGATGAGTTTTATGCACGCGATGCGCGCAGGCTTATTTTCCGTCTGACATCCGAATTTTGTCTACAGAATCGGGCCACTGCGACCGAGCTGCTGCACAGTGCTGACCTGCTCAACAAGCTTGAGAATGCAGGTACCGCCATGCTGCATGCGGTGCAGATTCAGTCCTCGGCCTATTCGTCTGCGATGAACATTCCGGTTCGGGATGCGCTTAATCACTACAATCGGTTGATTTCCGGGGTGGTTGACCGCGTCACCGTCGATCACCGCAAGCATGTCTTTCCGACCGGGACGGTGGATAACTTCGTCTCTCTGGCCGACAGCATGGTGGATACACCGAACGGCTTGTACCTGCTGAACGGGACTTTGGTGCACTATCTGCGCCATACCACCCGCTGGAGCGAGAAAATCGACCGCTTGTTGCAGGTGCTGGAAGCCCCCGGTGCCGTCGCGGCCAACAGCGGCCCCGGCGCTGCGATGCTGCACAGTGCCGTTGACGAGATCATCGCCGAAATTCTGCCGGTGCCGGTGGCGCTGACCGATCTGATCGGTCCTCAGGCCACCTTTGGTGAAGGCTTGATCGCGGCCACGCGGCTGTTCCTCGGCCAGCAGCAGAAAAGCGCCTATACCGAGGATGTTGCCCTCAACAGTCTGGCCCGGCATTTCGCCGCCGGTGGTTTGCCGCTGTCGCGTGCGGCGCTGGGTGCCCGCCTGGTGGCCGATGTCCAAAGTCTCAAACGCCTGCGCGAGGATAGCATCGAAGCCGAAATGCGGGTGTTCAAGGAACTGGCGCTGCTGATCCGCCATGGCGTCGGCCCTTATATGAAGCGCGAGGAGATGATGCCTGCGCTGGAACTGCGCGCCGCCCGCTTTGTGGCGCATGACACCCTGACCAAATGCCTTGATGCCACCACGATCCCCGATGAAAAGATCGCCTGGCTGTATTTTACCGAAAGCTGCATTGTTGGGGCGCGCAGCCGCTATAAGGTTGCCGATCAAATTTTCCGCATCGCGACGTCGAGCAATTTCCGTAACCGGGTGCAGTCGACCCAGATTCCGATTTCCAAACGGCTGCATATTTTGTCGGGTCTTTGCAGCTCGGCACTCAAAAGCGGTTTTGATCCCGACCAGCGTGTGCGGATGGCCAAACTGTATGATGGTCTGGCCTATGACATCGCCCAGAAATCGCGGCTGTTTGAGAATATCGATGCGCTGCCAATCACGCCCGCGCTGAAAGTGCAGGCTATGCTCAAGCTGTTTGCTGCGGGGCAGATCACCGAAGGTAAATTGTCGGCCGAGGCGCATAAACGGGTGCTCGACTATCTGGCCCAGCCGGGATTTCTGACCGGTTATCTGCAGGCCTGGGCGCAAAGCCATGGCGGCAAGCTGGATAAAATGGCGTCTCTGCTCGAGCTGGCGCAGGGCTTAAAAAAAATCGGTCTGCCGCCGGATACCTTCTTCAACGCCATGGCGGCGTAAAAAAGCCCCGCTACCGGTCTGGCAGCGGGGCTTTTATTTTGTCGTAACAGTACGCGTGAAACCCGCGGATATTTAGTGTGCGGCATCCCAGTTGTCGGCGGCGCGGGCCTCGACCGTCAGCTTGACCGACAGGGTCTGTGCCGGCAGTGCGGCCTGTTCCATCGCGGCGGCAACCACGGTGCAGGTCCGTTCGGCCTCGGCTTCGGGCACTTCGAACACAAGTTCGTCATGCACCTGCAGCAGCATCCGTGCGGGCAGATCCGCCGCGGCCAAAACGCTCGGCATCCGGATCATGGCGCGTTTGATGATGTCGGCGGCTGCACCCTGAATCGGGGCGTTGATCGCCGCGCGTTCGGCCCCGGCGCGGAAGGCGGCATTTTTGGCGTCGATCTCGCGTATATGAATGCGCCGCCCGAACAGGGTTTCGACATAGCCATGTGCGCGGGCGAAGCTTTTGGTCTCTTCCATATAGGCGCGGATACCGGGGAAACGGGCGAAATAGCGCTTGATATAATCGTCGGCTTCCATGCGCCCGATGCCAAGCTGGGCCGCCAGCCCGAAGGCCGAGATGCCATAGACAATGCCGAAATTAATCGCCTTGGCACGGCGGCGCACATCCGATGGCATGCCCTCGACCGGAACACCGAAAATCTCCGATGCGGTCATGGCATGAATATCAATCCCCTCGGCAAAGGCTTTTTTCAGTGCGTCGATCCCTGCGATATGGGCCAGCAGACGCAGTTCAATCTGGCTGTAATCGGCACTGACCAGTTTCATACCCTTGGGCGCAATGAAAGCCTGACGGATACGCCGCCCGGCAGCGTTGCGCACCGGAATGTTCTGCAGGTTGGGGTCGGTCGAAGCCAGCCGCCCCGTCGCTGCCGCTGACATGGCAAAGCTGGTGTGCACCCGCCCGGTTTTCGGATTGATATGGCCGGGCAGTGCGTCGGTATAGGTGCCGCGCAGCTTGGCCAGGCCCCGCCAGTCGAGTACCTTTTGCGGCAGGACATGACCGGCGCTGGCCAGCGTGTCCAGCGCATCGGCATCGGTAGACCACGCCCCGGTCTTGGTGCGCGAACCGCCGGGCAGCTTCAGCTTGTCGAATAAAATTTCCCCGAGCTGCTTAGGCGAGGCGACATTGAAATCGGATTGCGCCAGGGCGTGAATTTCCTGCTCCAGCCCCGCCTGTTCCAGCGCGAAATCGTTCGACAGTTTGTGCAGCAGATTAAGGTCAACGGCGATACCTGCCGCCTCCATATCCGCCAGCACGGTGATCAGCGGCCGTTCCAGCGTTTCATAAACGGTGGTCTTTTTATCGGCCACCAGCCGGGCTTTCAGCACCTGCCACAGTCGTAAGGTAATGTCGGCATCCTCGGCGGCATAGCGCGTGGCCTCGGCCAGTGCGACGCGGTCGAAGGTGACTTTGTCCTTGCCTTTGCCCGCCACATCGGAAAACGCAATCGGCTTATGGCCCAGATGCAGCTCCGACAGCTCGTCCATGCCGTGGCCATGCAGACCGGCATCCAATACATAGGACAGCAGCATGGTATCGTCGATGGCGGCCAGGCGAATACCGCGCTGACGGAAAATCTGAAAATCATATTTCAGATTCTGTCCGATCTTGAGAACGGCATCATCTTCCAGCAGCGGCTTCAGGGCGGCGATCAGATCGCTTTCGGCAATCTGGACCGGCCCGCTTTCAAACACCAACCCGCCTTCACCCTGGTTGTGACCGCAGGGGATGTAGCAGGCCTTATTGGGTTTCAGTGCCAGCGAGACACCGCACAGGCCCGCCTGTAACGGATCAAGCGAGGTGGTCTCGGTATCGACCGCAACATAGCCCTGGGCGCGGGCTTCGGCGATCCAGTGTTCCAGCCGCGCCAGATCGGTGACGCATTCATAGGCGGCGTAATCGACGGTTTCGCGGTTTTCATCCGCCTGCGGATTTTCCGAAATTGCCCCGGCGGCATCGGTGTTTTTCTGTTCAACGCCGCCCAGGCCACCACCGGTCTGGCCGTTTGATACGGTGCCAAAGGCGATACGTTTGGCCAGCCCGGTAAATTCCATCTCGCTGAGGAACTCTCCCAGCTTGTTCTTGTCGAGCGGTGTGGCGGCAAACGCGTCTAGGCTCACCTCGACCGGGACTGCGGTATCGAGCCGGACCAGCTTTTGTGACAGCCGCGCTTCCTCGGCATGGGCAATGAGATTCTCGCGCCGTTTAGGCTGCTTGATCTCACCCGCATGGGCGAGCAGATTTTCCAGATCGCCATATTTGTTGATCAGCTCGGCGGCGGTTTTGATGCCGATCCCCGGCACGCCGGGAACGTTATCGACGGAATCGCCCGCCAGGGATTGCACATCAATCACCTTGGCCGGGGGCACGCCGAATTTGTCGATTACCTCGGCGGTGCCAATTTGTTTGCTCTTCATGCTGTCATACAGGCGGACCGAACCATCCTGTACCAGCTGCATCAGATCCTTGTCGGACGAGATGATGGTGACCATCGCGCCGGCTTCGGCGGCCAGCCGCGCATAGGTGGCGATCAGATCATCGGCTTCAAAGCCGGGCTGTTCGACACAGGCGACCGAAAAGGCCCGCGTCGCATCACGCACCAGCGGAAACTGCGGCACCAGATCTTCGGGCGTTTCGGGGCGGTTGGCTTTGTAGGCCGGATAAATATCGTTGCGAAAGGTTTTGTGACCGGCATCGAAAACAACCGCAATATGCGTGGGGGCATCGGCTGCGGCGGTGTCGGCGATCAGCTTGAACAGCATGTTACAATAGCCGGACACCGCGCCGACCGGCAGCCCGTCGGATTTACGGGTCAGCGGCGGTAATGCGTGATAGGCACGGAACAGGAACCCCGATCCGTCGATCAGGGTCAGGCGATCACCGGCCTTGATCATACCGGTGACTTGCCAGAGGCGGGGTGGATGAAACGGCGCCCGCAATAGGGGCAGGTCACACTATCGGCCTCGGCGAATTCGAGATAGATCTTGGGGTGACCAAGTGGGCCGCCATCGCACGCCACGCGGCTCTGGCTGGTTTCGACGGTTTCCACCGGCGGCAGATTTTGCTGTTCCACGTCTTTACCTCTTGAATCGTGGCGGCGATCATAGCGGCCCGGAGCCGGTCCTGAAAGCCGGTTGCTGGTGTCTTCGCGTATCCCCAGATGTTGAAGGAACGGCCATGGTTAAACTCAATCGGATTTACACCAAGACCGGCGACGGCGGAAAAACCTCGCTGGGTGACGGTAAACGGGTGGAAAAGACCTCCACACGCATTGCCGTGCTGGGCGATATCGACGAAGCCAACGCGGTGATCGGTGTGGCCCGGCTTACCGCCAAAGGCAAGCTCGATGGCCTGCTGGCAGCGATCCAGAATGATCTGTTCGATCTGGGGGCCGATGTTTCCGTGCCGCACAAAGCCAAAGGCGAAGATGGCCGGTTGCGTATCATCCCGGCACAGGTCAAACGGCTGGAGCAGGAAATTGACGCGATGAATGAAAAACTTGCGCCGCTGACCTCGTTCGTGCTGCCGGGCGGTTCGGTGGCGTCGGCCCAGCTACATCTGGCCCGCACGGTGGTGCGCCGGGCCGAACGTGGGCTGTTTCAGCTTGCCAAAAAGGCCCCGGTAAACCGCGACGCATTGCAGTATCTCAACCGATTGTCGGATCATCTGTTTGTTGCGGCGCGCTGGGCCAACGACAAGGGAGCCAGTGATGTGCTGTGGCAGCCGGGGGCAACGCGGTAATCGGCGCGTTATGCTTTGTGATGATGTGGGGCCGATAAAAAGCCCAGAAACACGCCGATCAGCCCGCTGGCGAGCCAGGCGTAAAGGTTTAGCGTGGCGGCCAGTGTGGTGCTGAGGGGGGCGGGCAAATGGGCCTCGGACCAGCCGGTCAGCCGGGCCGGACCGCCCGCATCGCCCCAGGCCCAGACATCGGCAATCGTGTGGGCAACCAGATGGCCGCCCGCCTCCAGCGACGCAATCAGATCTGCCGACAGTAGCACCAGTGACAGACCCACCAGCAGAAGGCCGAAAATTCCAGCGGTTTGGCGCATATGCATAAAACAACCACCCTTCAAGGGGCGGGACAGTAGCGCGGCGGGCGCCTACTTGCGAAGTCCTGTTTTGGTGCTGAGCTGAAATGGGGGCGGTTTCGGTCTTCCGCCGCATCAGGGTATGATGGTTTTGACAGAATCGTCATGGGAACGCGGGCTTGTTATGGGAACACTGGCGCAACCCGACGGACAGAACAGGCAGTAAAGATGCGCATTATGGGTTTGGATCCCGGCCTTAACCATATGGGCTGGGGGGTAATCGACATGGCAGGCTCGCGCCTCACTCATGTCGGCCATGGCGTCATCTCGACCACCACGGCAGATGTGCTGGGGGTGCGCCTGATGCATCTGCACGCCGAGGTGGCGCGGATTATTGCCGAACTGAACCCTGATGCGTTTTCGATCGAACAGGCCTTTGTCTACAAGGATCCTTCCGCGGCGCTGAAGCTGGGCCACGCCCGCGCTGTCGCGCTGCTCGCTGCGGCGCAGGCCGGGCTGGAAATTGCCGAATATTCGCCTAACCACATCAAAAAATCGGTGGTCGGCGTCGGCCACGCCGATAAGGTGCAGGTACAGGCCATGGTGCGGCGGCTGCTGCCAACCTGTAAGGTGACACAGGCCGATGCCGCCGATGCGCTGGCGGCGGCGATTGCCCATGCCTCGCTGGCCGGGACACAGGCAAAAATCCGGGTGGCGTTAGCATGATTGGAAAACTGACCGGCATTATCGACAGTCTTGGCGATGATTATGCGCTGATCGATGTGAACGGGGTGGGCTATGTGGTTTTTTGTGCCGCGGCGACGCTGGCCAAGCTGGGCCCCGGCATGCATGTCGCCCTGTTGATCGAAACCAAAATGAGCGAGGAGGCGATCCGGCTTTACGGCTTCCTGACCCATGACGAACGCGAATGGTTCCGTCTGTTGCAAAGCGTGCAGGGGGTGGGGGCCAAGGTGGCGCTGGCTATTCTGACCGTACTGGCACCGACCGAGCTGCAACGTGCGCTGGCGCTGGGCGACAAGGCGATGGTGGGCCGGGCGCAAGGGGTGGGGCCTAAACTCGCCCTGCGCATCGTTACCGAACTAAAGGGCAAGGCCCCCAAAAGCTTTGTTGCCACCGGGGCCGATCTGACCAAGGCTCTGGCCAGCCCGGCTGACGGCGGGGCCCGCGCCGCCGAGTCTGATGCCCGCGCGGCCCTGATCAATCTGGGCTATGGCGAGGCCGATGCCGCCGAGGCGGTGGCGCGCGCCGCCCTTCATCTGGGCGACGGTGCCAAAGTGGGCGACATCATCCGCGAAGCGTTAAAGGGCATGGGGCGGTAAGCTATGGCTAAGAAAACCAATTTCCCGCCCAGATCCGCCGCAATGGAGCCGCCGGTGGCGCAGGGTGACCGTCTGGTCTCCGGCGCGCGGGCCGAAGAAGACAGTGTCGAGGGCAAGCTGCGGCCGCAATCGCTGTCCGATTTTACCGGTCAGCCGCAGGTATGTGCCAATCTGAAGGTGTTTATCGAAGCGGCCAAAGCCCGTGGCGAGGCGCTTGATCATGTGCTGCTGGCCGGGCCGCCGGGGCTGGGCAAAACCACGCTGGCCCAGATTGTCGCCCATGAACTGGGGGTGAATTTTCGCTCGACCTCGGGCCCGGTGCTGGCCAAGGCGGGGGATCTGGCCGCCATTCTGACCAATCTGGAACCGCGCGATGTGCTGTTCATCGACGAAATCCATCGCCTCAATCCGGCGGTGGAGGAAATTCTCTATCCGGCGATGGAAGATTGCGAGCTCGATCTCATCATCGGCGAGGGCCCCTCGGCCCGCACGGTCAAGATTGCGCTCAACCCCTTCACTTTGGTGGGGGCAACGACGCGTTCGGGGCTGATTACCACCCCCTTACGTGACCGGTTTGGCATTCCGCTGCGGCTCGATTTCTACAGTGTCCCGGAACTGGTCAAAATTGTCGCCCGTGGCGCGCGGGTCATCGGGCTCGACCTGACCGAGAACGGTGCCGAGGAAATTGCCGCCCGCGCCCGTGGCACGCCGCGTATCGCGGGCAGACTACTCAAGCGCGTGCGTGATTTTGCCGCCGTGGCGGGCCGCACCATGGTCGATGCCGACATTGCCGATGCGGCGCTAAACCGGCTTGAGGTCGATAAGCGGGGCTTTGATGCCTTCGATGCGCGCTATTTGCGGCTGATTGCCGAGAATTTTGCCGGTGGTCCGGTCGGTATTGAAACCATTGCCGCCGCGCTGGGCGAGGCCCGCGATGCAATCGAGGAAATTATCGAGCCCTATTTGTTGCAGCAGGGTTTTGTCATGCGCACGCCGCGCGGGCGGGTGCTGACAGATCGCGCCTATGGCCATCTCGGGCTGGCCCGGCCACGGGGGGCTGGCGGGGCAGACCTGTTTTCCACCGCTTCACCCGATAGTGAGCAGGATTAAGCTTTCCCTGATCCGGGCACCGCGTTAGGTATGGCCGCGTCGAAAGGGTAACGATACATGTTGGACGGGTATTTCCAGGACAAGGTATTCATCCTGCCGATCCGGATCTATTACGCCGATACCGATCTGTCCGGTGTGGTCTATCACGCCAATTACCTCAACTATATGGAACGGGCGCGGTCGGATTTTTTTCGGGCGGTCGGCATCACCAAGCTGGCCGATCTTGATGGCGGCGAGCCGACGGCCTGGGCTTTGCGCAAGGCCGAACTGGAATATATCCGTCCGGCGCGTTTCGATGATGTGATCGAGGTGCACACCACCATCGGGGCGATGACCGGGGTGCGTGTGGATGTGATCCAGACCACCTATTGTAAAGATCAGCTGCTGGTCCGTGGCCGGGTGCAGGCTTGCCTGATCACACTGACCGGCAAACCGCGCCGGATTCCTCAGGATGTCCGCGATAAATTGTTGCCTTATTTATGTGCCGAGACGGCAGTATGAACGGCGTGTAGGAATCTTCAGGGATTTTTTACATGCTTTCTGCAGTCTCGCCCGGCATAATTCCAAGGACAGGTTGCGGGTTATAACCAAGGGTTGTATGGCGCCCGGCGCCGACAGATAAGAAGACGGATTGCAGGTGGTGCGCTTTTGAAAAGTGCCTGCCGATGACCGTAAAAGGGTTACGAGGAATGCATAAGATTAAATGGTTCGCCGCCTGCTTACCGGCGCTCGTGCTGATTGTGGCGCTGGCCCTGGCGGCTGGTGTGCCGGCGCTGGCGCAAAGCACTCCCGATGCGGCCCCCACCAGTGATGCCGGACAAAGTGCGCCTTTGGCCGCGCCAACCGGGGCGGTGGATGCCACGGCGGTTGCGCCGTCTTCCTCGGCGGGGACCGGGAATGTTTCGGTCTCCGGTCTGTTCCTGCGCGCCGATCCTCTGGTCAAGACGGTGATGGGCGTGTTGTTCATCGCCTCGCTGTGCTCGTGGATGATCATCTTCAGCAAGTGGCTGTTGATGAACCGTCTGCGCAAGAAAGCCGCCAGCTTCGAGAAGGTGTTCTGGTCGGGCCAGTCCTTCGACGATCTCTATGTCAAATTCAATGCCCAGAATAACCACCCCTTCACTGCGGTTTACGTGGCGGGCCTGCGCGAATGGCGCCGCGCCTTCGAGCATGGCAGCCCGAAGGAAAGTCAGATTTCCGGCATCAATGAACGTGTACTCAAGGCGATGAGCGTGACCATCGCGCGCGAGGTTGATGTCATTGAAAGCCAGCTCGGCTTCCTCGCCTCGGTGGCCTCTACCGGCCCGTTCGTCGGTCTGTTCGGCACGGTGTGGGGCATCATGAACGCCTTTACCAACATCGCCGCGCGCCACGACACCACGCTGGCGGTGGTGGCCCCCGGCATTGCCGAAGCGCTGTTTGCCACGGCGATGGGCCTGGTGGCGGCCATTCCGGCGGCGTTCTTCTATAATTATTTTGTTGGTGAGATCGGTCGTTACAGCAACCGTCTCGACACCTACGCCGATGAAATGAGCAACATCCTCTCGCGGCAGCTCGACGAAAAGGTCCTCTGATGGTTGGGGTCGTCAAGCGCGGACGCAGTGGCCGGCGGGTACGCCATGGTGCTATGGCCGAGATCAACGTCACGCCGTTCGTCGACGTGATGTTGGTGCTGTTGATTGTGTTCATGGTCACGGCACCGATGCTCACCGTTGGGGTGCCGGTCGATCTGCCCAAGACGCGGGCGATGGCGCTGGGCAAGGATCGCGAACCGCTTTCGGTTTCGGTCAAGCGCGACGGGCATATCTATCTGCAGAACATTCCGGTGACGGAAGATGAGCTGGTGCCCAAGCTGACCGCGATTTCCAATAACGGGTATGATCAGCGCATTTTTGTGCGCGGCGATAAATCCGTCGATTATGGCCGGGTGATGCAGGTGATGGGGCTTTTGAGCGCCGCTGGCTTTACCCATATCGGCCTGGTTACCGACATTGCTCCCCCCAAGGCGGCGGGGCCGGACGAGAATGCGCAATAGACCAACAACCAAGAACGGTATGCGCTATGCGGGCCTGCCCATTTCGGTGGGATTGCATGCCTGTATCATTGTGGTCGTGCTGTTTTCCTGGCCACACAAGCTCGACATCCAGCAGGAAAATCTGCCGGTGGTGCCGGTTGATCTGGTGACACTGTCGGACAAGACCAATATCGCGCCGATGACTACGGCGGCGCCCAAGCCGGAAGATAATCCGTCGCCGGATCAAACCCCGACGCCCAATCCGGCCCCCAATCCAACGCCGCCGCCGCCGCCCAAAGCCGAGCCCGCCCCGCCCCAGGTTAAGCCGCAACCGGCCCCGCCCAAGGCCGAACCTGCCCCGGCGGTCAAGCCGCAGCCTGCGCCTAAGCAGCCCACACCAAAGCAGACGTCCGAGGATAAGCCACAGCCTAACGCGGCCCCGGCCAAGGCGCAGGATAAGGCCAAGTCGAAAGAAAACTTCGACATCAACAATATCATGGCGCTGCTCGACAAGCGTCAGTCGGCCGCCGGTTCGACCAAGCGCGGCAAGGTTGGCCCCCAGAATATCAAGGGTTTTGGCGCGCAGGATGCCATGACGGCCGATTTGCGCAGCTATCTGCAGAGCCAGATTTACAAATGCTGGAATCCGCCGGTTGGCTCGCCCCATGCAGATCAATTGATTGTGCAGTTCCGTATTCTGCTCGGTAAGGATGGTTCGGTTTCCGGTGCGCCACAATTGCTGGCCACGGGGATCTCGGCCTCGGACCCGTATATGCGGGCGGCCATCGAAGCGGCACGGCGGGCGATTTATGTCTGCTCGCCCTACAAATTGCCGGCAGATCGCTATGCGCAGTGGAAAGACGTCACTTTTATATTCAATCCGCGTGATATGATCGGCCAATAAGCCTTATATGGTAGATTAAGTGGCTACGGATGGAGTCCTGGAGAGGATGATGCAAAAAAACGCATGGTTACCGGCGATGTTTGGGGCTGTCATGCTGGCCTTGGCCGGTTTGTGCGCGCCGGTGGCCGCGGCCGGTCTGACCGTTGATGTCAATCAGGGCAATGTCCAGCCGCTGCCGATCGCCATTCCGGATTTCGTTGCTTCGGCCCCGGCCGATGTTGCCGCCGGTGAGAATATTGCCAAGGTGGTGCGCGCCGATCTGGAACGCTCCGGCATCTTTCGGTCGATCGATCCGCATGCATTTATTGAAAAGTCGATCAACGTCAACGCCGCGCCGTCCTTCGCCAACTGGCGCATTATCAATGCGCAGGCATTGGTCACGGGGCAGGCGTCGAGCGAGCCGGATGGTCGCTTGCGTGTCGATTTCCGGCTGTGGGACGTGTACGGCGAAAGTCAGATGCTGGGTTTGAAATATTATACCCAGCCATCAAACTGGCGCCGCATTGCCCACATCATCTCGGATCAGATTTACGAACGGATTACCGGCGAAAAAGGCTATTTCGATACCCGCATCGTGTTTATTTCCGAGACCGGCCCGGCCCTCAATCGTATCAAGCGGCTGGCGATCATGGATGAAGATGGTGCCAATCCCAGCTTTTTGACCACCGGCTCCTATATGGTGCTGACGCCGCGCTTTAATCCGTCGGCGCAGATGATCGCCTATATGTCCTATATCTATGGCAAGCCGCGGGTCTATCTGTTCGATCTCGAAAGCGGCCGTCAGGAAAAGCTGGGCGATTTCCCCAATATGACCTTCTCGCCGCGCTTTTCGCCCGATGGCAACAAAGTGGCGATGAGCCTGGAGAAGAACGGCAACACCGATATTTATGTGATGGATCTGCGCACGCGTGCCTCCGTTCGGCTCACCACCAGCCCCGGGATCGACACCGCGCCGTCTTTTTCGCCCGACGGTAAACAAATCGTGTTTGAATCGGATCGCGGCGGCGGTCAGCAGGTTTACATCATGAATGCCGATGGTTCGAATCAGCATCGCATCAGCTTTGGCAACGGGCGCTATGCAACCCCGGTGTGGAGCCCGCGTGGTGACCTGATTGCCTTTACAAAACAAGGTGCTGGCGCCTTTGGCATCGGTGTCATGCATGTCGATGGCTCGGGGGAAAGAATCCTCTCGAGCGGTTGGGAAGATGAGGGGCCGACCTGGGCCCCGAATGGCCGCGTTTTGATGTTCTCACGGACCATTAAAGGTGGTCGTGGGTCGCAAATATGGTCCGTAGATGTCACAGGTCGGAACGAAAGAAGGGTCACAACTCCGGGAGATGCGTCTGATCCGGCGTGGTCACCCTTGATCCAATAGGTACTTATTCTTTATTATAGTCCTTACCCGCTGCGTAAACCTTAAGTCGGCGGGCAAGGAAGTTTGGGTGCGTAACTTATAATCGCACGCGGTTCCGTCGCACCCGGAATTTGAGGCGTGAGACTTTGGAGTTAGATGAATGTCTAAATTCTCAACTGGCCTGAAAGTGGCCGCTGTCGCATTAGCGTTTGCGCTCGCTGGCTGCGAGACGCCGAAGCCGCCGCCCCCGCCGCCGCCTGCGGCTCCGGCCCCGGCCCCGGCTCCTGCTGCCCCGAGCATCGTGCCCGGCAGCCTTGCTGACTTCCAGCAGACCGTTGGTACCGCTGATACGGTCCATTTCGATCTCGACAAGTACAATGTTGCCGATTCCGAAAAGGATAATCTGAAGAAGCAGAGTGATTGGCTGTCGAAGTATCCGGAAGTGAAGGTCCAGATTCAGGGTAATGCTGACGAACGCGGCACCCGTGAATACAACCTCGCGCTGGGTGCCCGCCGCGCCAATGCCGTCAAGGAATATCTGGTCAGCCTCGGCATCTCGGCCGCGCGCATCGACACGATCTCCTTCGGCAAAGAGAAGCCGATTTGCACCGAATCGACCGATGATTGCTGGGCGCAGAACCGCCGTGGCGTCACGGTGATCACCGCTGGTGCGAAGTAAGATTGCTTGCGTGTATGTAACATTCACGCAAAATCTTATGAAAGGGCGTCCCTTTGGGGCGCCCTTTTGTTTTATCCCGCCCGCGTTTTACGCTAATAAGGCCGCGAGGCATGATGTGAGCATGGAACGATGAAAATCACACTGATGGCTTCTGCCGCGATGCTGGCGTTGCTCTGCACTTTCGGTGGAGCGGGGGCCAGTGATGCTCCGGCTACGGCGCATCACGCACGTAATAGCGACGGCTATGTCCAATATGCCGGCCTGTTTGGCGAAAGCGACGAAGAAAAAGCCGCCCGGCTTGCCCGCGAAAAGCGCGAGGATGATCAGGACGCCGCCATTGCCGATCTGAAGCAACGGGTTTCCGATCTGGAATCCTCGTTGCAGCAATTCACCGCCCAGAACGAGCTTTTGACCCACCGCATTCAGGAAATGAAGGCGGCGACGGACAAGATGCAGAAGGACTGGAATTATAAGCTTTGCTCGATGTCGGCCCAGCTGATGGGCGTGGGCATTTCGACCGATAATGGCGGGCTTTCCTGCGACGGCAGCAATACCGGCGCCGCGCTGGGCGACACCGGCGGCATTGTGGTGCCTGCCGCACACAAGGATTACGACGCGGCAATGAAGCTGCTGGCCAAGTCGCAATATGATGAAGCCCTGGCCGCGTTTAACAGCTTCATCGACGCCAACCCCAAGGATGATTTGGCCCCCCAGGCGCTCTATTGGGTCGGCAATATCTCTTATCTGAAAAAAGATTATGCTGGCGCGGCCACCGCCTTTGCCGCCGGGATCAAGAAATATCCCAAAAGTCCGCGTGTGCCCGACAATATGCTGAAACTGGGCGAAACTCTGATCGCACTGGGCCAGCAAAAAGAAGGCTGTCTGACGCTTGCCGCCATCAAGAACAAAACCCTCAAAGCCCCGGCAAGCATCCTTGCCCAGGCCACCCAGCTGCGCGCCAAGTCCTGCAAGTAACCGCGATCTGGCGGCGGCGTTTGCGGCCGCCATGTCGGCGCTGGCACCTGCCGCGTCGTTGTGGCCCGCCGTTGTGGCGGTGTCGGGCGGGGGCGATTCCCTCGCCCTGATGTTGCTGTTGCGCGATTATGCCCGGGATCTGGGCCTTGATGCCCCCGTGGTGCTGACGGTCGATCACGCTTTGCGTCCAGAATCCCGCCGCGAAGCCCTCGCCACGGCCCGTTGGGCCAAAGCGGCAGGTCTTGTGTGCCATATTCTGACCCGCAAAGGGCCTCCGCCCGCCGCCGATATCGAAGCGGTGGCCCGTCAGGCCCGCTATCAGCTGATCGGTGATTGGGCCGGGCGCCATCATGTGGCGACGGTCTTTCTGGCCCACACCCTCGACGATCAGGCCGAAACCTTTCTGATCCGGCTGTTGCGTGGCTCCGGCGTCGATGGGCTGTCGGCGATGCGACCGGTTTCGGCTTTTCCGCTGGCTGGCTATGGCGGTTTGCAGGTGGCACGCCCGCTGTTACGCCAGACGCGGGAGGCTTTACGCGGCTTTCTGACCGGCTGTGGCCAAGTCTGGCACGACGATCCGATGAATGAAGATGACCGCTTTACCCGGGTGAAATTGCGTCAGGCCTGGCCCGCCCTGGCGGCGCTGGGCTTTCAGCGGGAGCGGCTGGCCGACGCTGCTGATCATCTCGCCCGTGCCCGCGATGCGCTGGAAGCGGCCACCAATGCGTTGGAAGCTGCGGCGGTACAGCCTTTGGCCGACCGGTTACTGCTGGATCGGGCGCAATTGGCGGCGGCTCCGGCCGAATTGGGTCTGCGACTGTTGGCGCGGCTTTTGATGCGAGTCTCCGCACAGGACTACCGGCCGCGCTTTGAACGGCTTACCCGGCTGTATCAGGCCATCGTCTCGGGTGATTTGCAGACCGGCAGAACGCTTCATGGTTGCAAAATCGCTCCGGCACCACGGCGCCTGTCAAAAAATGCTACGAATTTCCTGCAGATTAGTGCAGAGCCGGGGGATCGCCGCCGTTTCCCCTCTTGAAAAAAGCGGTTAAGAAACAAACAATTATCCCTGCACCGTGATGAGCGTTGCCCGAAACAGACAAATCTCATAACCTCAAGCTTCTGGTAAAGAACGCGCCTTACACTTATCTAACAGTCTGCAGCCGTTCACGAACCGTAAGGAAAGACCGCCCTTGAACAACCTTCGCAATTTGGCCCTGTGGTTTCTCCTCGTAGTGCTGCTGATTTTTGCCTTCAATATGTTCAGCGGCTCCTCGCAAAAAGCCGAGGCCAAGCAGATTTATTATTCCGAATTCCTCCAGAAAGTCTCGCAAGGGGCGGTTAAGTCTGTCGTCATTCAGGGCAAACAGGTCAAAGGCGAGTTCGTCGGTGGCCAGTCGTTTGCGACCTACAGCCCGGACGATCCCGGTCTGGTGCAGAAGATGGTCGACCATAACGTCTCGTTCGAGGTCAAACCGGTCGATGATGGCTCGTTCAGTCTGGTCAATATTCTGATCAACTGTATTCCGATGCTGCTGTTCATCGGCGTGTGGGTCTTTTTGTTCCGCCAGATGCAGGGCGGTTCGGGCAAGGCGATGGGCTTTGGTAAAAGCCGCGCCAAACTGCTGACCGAAAAGACCGGCCGTATCACCTTTGAGGATGTCGCCGGTGTCGACGAGGCCAAGGATGACCTCAAGGAAATCGTCGACTTCCTGAAAGATCCGCAGAAATTCACCCGTCTGGGCGGGCGTATTCCAAAGGGTGTTTTGCTGATTGGCCCGCCGGGCACCGGTAAAACTTTGTTGGCGCGCGCCATTGCCGGCGAAGCCAATGTGCCCTTCTTCACCATTTCCGGTTCGGATTTCGTCGAAATGTTCGTCGGTGTCGGTGCATCCCGTGTGCGCGACATGTTTGAACAGGCCAAGAAAAACGCCCCCTGCATCGTGTTCATCGACGAAATCGATGCCGTTGGCCGCCATCGCGGCACCGGTATCGGCGGCGGTAACGACGAACGCGAGCAGACCCTGAACCAGTTGCTGGTCGAGATGGACGGCTTCGAATCGACCGAAGGCGTCATCATGATCGCCGCCACCAACCGGCCCGACGTGCTCGACCCCGCCTTGCTGCGCCCCGGTCGTTTTGACCGCCATGTCGTGGTGCCGAACCCCGATCTGGGCGGGCGTGAGAAAATTTTGCGCGTCCATATGCGCAAAGTGCCGCTTGATGGCGATGTTGATCCGCGTGTTATCGCACGTGGTACCCCGGGGTTCTCGGGCGCCGATCTGTCCAATCTGGTCAACGAAGCGGCCCTGCTGGCCGCCCGCCGTGGGCGCCGCACGGTCAGTATGCGCGAGCTGGAAGAGGCCAAGGATAAGGTCATGATGGGTGCCGAGCGGCGCTCGATGGCGATGACGGAAGAGGAAAAGAAACTCACCGCCTATCACGAAGGTGGCCATGCCATCGTCGCCATGCATGTCATCGGCTCCGATCCGATCCACAAGGCCACCATCATTCCGCGTGGCCGGGCGCTGGGCATGGTCATGCGCCTGCCCGATCATGATCAGCTGTCGATGTCGCGGCAGAAAATGAACGCCGATCTGGCGGTGGCTTTTGGCGGGCGTATCGCTGAAGAGCTGGTGTTTGGTCACGACCATGTCACCACCGGCGCGATGAGCGATATCGAAATGGCGACCCGGATGGCCCGTGCCATGGTCACCCGCTATGGCCTGTCCGACGATCTGGGCCCGATTGCCTATGCTGAAAATCAGGAAGAGGTCTTCCTGGGTCACAGTGTGGCACGCACCCAGAATATCTCGGAAGCCACGGCGCAGAAGATCGATTCCGAAATCCGCCGCATCATCGACGAGAGCTATAAAAAGGCTGAGGATATTCTGAAGTCCCACCTCGACGATCTGCATGGGTTGGCCAAGGGCCTTCTGGAATACGAAACCCTGTCGGGTGACGAGATTAACGGCTTGCTCAAAGGCATTTTGCCGGTGCGTCTGCCCGAACCGGAACCGGAACCGGTGCGGGCCCCGGGGCCAAGCGTGCCGCTGGCCGGTCGCCCGACCACCACGGCGCCGGTGCTGCCCACCCCTGAACCGCAGCCGGGCAGCTAACCGGGGCGATGGTTTTAAGGGGGTAAGATGGCTTCGACCATCCTCGGCATCGTCAACATCACCGAAGATTCTTTTTCCGACGGTGGCCGCTATCTGGAAACGATAGCGGCCATTGATCATGCGCACGAACTGGCGATGGCCGGGGCCGATGTGCTGGATCTGGGCGCGGCCTCCAGCAATGTCGATTCTGCACCGGTGCCGCCCGAGGTCGAGATCGCCCGCCTTGCACCGCTGGTCGAGGCCTTGCACAAAGATGGCCGGGTGCTGTCGATCGACAGCTTTTCCACCCCGGTGCAGCGCTGGGCGCTGCAGCAGGACGTGGCCTATCTTAACGATATTCAGGGCTTTGCCGATCCGGCGCTCTATCCCGATCTGGCCCGCAGCCCGGCCAGACTGATCCTGATGCATTCGGTACAGGGCCGCGGTAAGGCGACCGAAACCGATGTGACACCGGCAGAAATCTATGACCGGGTGGTTCGCTTTTTTGAACAGCGCATCGCCGCGCTGACGATGGCCGGGGTGGCGCGTGCGCGGCTGATCCTCGATCCCGGCATGGGGTTTTTCTTAAGCAGCAATCCGGAAACCTCGCTCGAGATGTTGCGCCGCCTGCCGGATCTGAAGGCGCATTTCGGGCTGCCGGTTCTGGTTGGGGTGTCGCGCAAATCCTTCTTACGCAAGATTACAAATCGGCAAACTTTGGACAGCGGTGCGGTTACTCTGGCGGCAGAATTGTTTGCCGCCAGTGCCGGAGCCGACTATATCCGCACCCACGACGCGGCATGCCTCGCCGACGGATTGAAATTCTGGCAGGCTGCGGCGGGGCCGCAATAAGCCGCAACATGGTGTGATGGGCCAAGTTTGTCAGGCCACGCTACATAGGCCTTATGATGACGCACAAAACCGGCACACGCAGGAACGCAAGGGTTAGCAGTATGAATCGCAAGCTTTTCGGTACCGACGGCATTCGCGGGCAGGCCAATACATTCCCGATGACGCCCGAGATTGCCATGAAGGTTGGCATGGCCGCTGGCCGGCTGTTTACCCGGGGCGAATATCGCCATCGCGTGGTGATTGGCAAGGATACCCGCCTGTCCGGCTATATGATCGAATCGGCCCTGGTGGCCGGGTTCACGGCGGTCGGCATGGACGTATTTTTGTTCGGTCCGCTGCCCACCCCGGCGGTGGCGATTCTGACCCGCAGTTTGCGCGCCGATCTCGGTGTGATGATTTCCGCCTCGCACAACCCCTATTGCGATAACGGCATCAAGCTGTTTGGCCCTGATGGCTACAAGCTGTCCGATGCGCGTGAGCTGGAAATCGAAGCGCTGATGGAAAACGGCCTTGAGCAGGGGCTGGCGGCATCCTCCAAAATCGGTCGCGCCAAACGCATCGACGATGCGCAGGCCCGCTATATCGAAGTCGCCAAGCATACCTTCCCGCGCCATTTGCGGCTGGATGGCTTAAGGGTGGTGGTCGATTGCGCCCATGGCGCGTCCTACAAGGTTGCCCCGGCGGTGTTGTGGGAGCTCGGGGCCGAGGTCATCAGTCTGGGTGTTGAACCCAACGGTACCAACGAAAATCTCGAATGTGGCTCCACCGCCACCCACGCCATGTGTAACAAGGTGCGTGAAGTGCGGGCCGATTTCGGCATTGCGCTGGATGGCGATGCCGACCGCGTGGTGATGGCTGATGAAAACGGCCGCATCGTCGATGGCGACCAGATTCTGGCGCTGATCGCCAACAGCTGGAACAAGTCGGGCGCGTTGAAAAATGGCGGTGTGGTCGGCACGGTGATGTCGAATGCCGGGCTGGAACGGTTTCTGGGCGCGCAGGGCGTCAAGCTGGTACGGGCGCAGGTTGGCGACCGTTACGTCATCGAGGAGATGCGTAAGGGCGGCTATAATGTCGGTGGCGAACAGTCGGGCCACATCATCATGTCCGACTTCTGCACCACGGGCGATGGCCTGATTTCAGCGCTGCAGGTGCTGGCGGTGCTGAAACAGGAAAATAAGCCGGTTTCCGAAGCGGCCCATTTGTTTGAGCCGCTGCCGCAGATCCTGAAAAACATCCGCTTCCCCAAGGGTGCGGCCCCGCTTGATAACGACAAGGTCAAAGCCTGCATCGAGGATTGCACCAAGCGGCTGGCCGGTAAGGGCCGCGTGCTGGTGCGCAAATCGGGCACCGAGCCGTTGATCCGTATCATGGCCGAAGGTGAGAACGCCAAGGAAGTGCAGGGCGTTATTGACGATATCGCCACCGCGGTGGAAAAGGCCGGCGCATGACAATGCCTGCCCGCCTGTTGATTATTGCCGGGTCGGATTGTTCCGGCGGGGCGGGCATTCAGGCCGACATCAAATCGGCCACGGCTTTTGGGGTGTTTGCCATGACCGCGATCACCGCGATCACGGTGCAGAACACCACCGGTGTGACGGCGGTGCAGGCGATCACGCCTGAAAATGTCTATGGCCAGATCAGGGTTTGCATCGAGGATATCGGTGTTGATGCGATTAAGACCGGCATGCTGGTCGATGCGCGGATTATCGAGGCGGTCGCGGACGCCCTTAGCGATTGCGCGCCGGATGTGCCGCTGATCCTTGATCCGGTGATGGTGGCCACCTCCGGTGCGGCGCTGATCGATGATGCGGCGGTTGATACGCTTATCCACAGGCTGCTGCCACGGGCCACGCTGATTACCCCGAACCTGCCCGAAGCCCGGCGGCTGACCGGCATTGATGCCGACAGCAAGGATGGTGCGCGCGCCGCCGCCGCCGCCCTGCAAAAGATGGGGGCCAAGGCGGTGCTGATCAAAGGCGGCCATCGCGCGGGCGGCGTGATTGCGGATCTGTTGATCGCCCCCGATGGCGAACAGATTTTGTCCTATCCGCGGCTTGAAACCCGCCATACCCACGGCACCGGCTGCACCCTGGCTTCCGCCATTGCATCCTCCGTCGCCAAGGGCGTGCCGCTGATGGTGGCGGTCGAAAAGGCGCGCGCCTATGTCCAGCGTGCCATTGAAAATGCCCCCGGTTTCGGGGCCGGGCACGGGCCGCTCAACCACATGGTTGCGGCAGACTGAAACGCCATGGTCGCCGCAGATCCCTATCAGGCCTATATCGATGCGCGCCACAGCGCACAGCGCTTTCGCCACATCGAAGACTGCACCATCCTGCCCGGCGGCAAGGTGCTGCGTGATGGCCGCTGCCTGATCAATTTTGCCAGCAATGATTATCTTGGCCTGTCGCAACATCCGACGCTGAAGCTGATGGCGATGGAGTATGCCGAACGTTTCGGTGTCGGCGCCACCGCGTCGCGCCTGATATCAGGCAATCCTCCGGCCGTCAGCGACATTGAAGCTAAGCTTGCTAAGGCCAAGGGGCAGGAAAGCGCCCTGCTGCTGGCCGCAGGCTATCAGACCAACATGACGGTGCTGGCGGCACTGGCCGACAAGGCGGCACTGAAACGTGACGGCGTGATTATCGCCGACAAGCTTGTGCATAACTCACTGTTGGCCGGGGCGCTGCTGTCGGGGGCCAAGCTGGTGCGTTTTGCCCATAACGATATGGATCATCTGGCCCGGACGCTGGCGCGCGAGGCCGATGCGGATAAACAGCTGATCGTCGTCACCGAAAGCGTCTTCGGTATGGATGGCGATGTGGCCGACCTTGCCGCCATCGGTACGCTGGCCCACCGCCATCAGGCGCTGGTCTATGTCGATGAGGCCCACGCCACCGGCGTCATGGGCCGGTCTGGTTTTGGCCTTGCCGCCGATTATCCGGGTGCGGTCGATATCGCCATGGGCACCTGTGGCAAGGCGCTGGGCAGTTTCGGCTCCTATATCGCCTGTTCGGCGGTGTTGCGTGACTACCTTGTGCAGCGCTGCAGCGGTCTGATCTATTCCACCGCGCTGCCGCCGCCGGTGCTGGGGGCGATTGCGGGCGCGCTCTATCTCATCCCCTACATGGCGGCGGAGCGCGGCAAGCTTACCGAAACCGCGGCCCATGTCCGCGCCACGCTGGCGGCACAGGGCTGGGATTGCGGGGCCTCTTCCACCCACATCATCCCCATTCTGGTCGGGGCCGAGGACGCGGCATTGTCCCTTGCCGCAGCTTTGCGAACGGCCGGGTTCTGGGTTCCGGCCATTCGTCCGCCCACCGTGCCCGCCGGGCAGAGCCGCTTACGCCTGTCCTTATCGGCAGCGCATGACCGGGCAGATGTGGATGCTTTTCTGACTGTGATGGCGGATTTACGCGGAACGCTGCCATGCGCCTGAAGCGCCTTGTGCTGATCCATGGCTGGGGTTTTGGCCCGGCGGTATGGGATGCTCTGTGTACAGAATTGACCGGGGTTGAGACTGTGCGGCTCGATCTTGGTTTTTTTGCACAGTCTGTGGATGGGGCCTGTGCACTGCCTGTGAAGGATTTTGCGCCGACTGTGGATGATATTCTGGTCGGCCATTCGCTCGGGTTGATGTGGGGGCTGACCCGGTTCTCCGGCTGGGGTGGTTTTGTTGCCATCAATGGCTTTGCCCGCTTTGCCCGCCGTAAGGAAAATCCTGCTGACGATGGGGCTTGCGCGGCGCTGGCCGCCGTCAAGGCGATGAAGATCGGCTTGCGGCGCCGGGCAGATACCGTGGTGGCGGATTTTTATCGTGCCCTTGGCCATAGCGCCCCGATACCCACAGGTTTGGATGCGGCGCGCTTGTCCACAGGGCTGGATCTGTTGGTAACGGGCGATCTGCCACAGACCGGTTTACCGGGGCTGATCCTCGCCGGGCGGGCTGACCCGCTGGTGCCGGTGGCGGCAAGCGAACATCTGGCGGCCATCGCCCCCCATGCCGATCTGGTCTGGGCCGGGGGCGGGCATCTTTTACCCCTGACCCATGCCGCAGACTGTGCACAGCATATCCACACATGGATGGTGCGCTGTGGGTAAGGGGGCGGATGTCATCGCCGCCTTCGATGCCGCTGCCGGGCGCTATGACGGGGCGGCCGCGGCACAGCGCCAGATTGGCGCGCGGCTCTTGGATTTTTGCGGTACTATCCGCCCACGGAACATCCTTGATATTGGCTGTGGCACCGGCACTTTGCTGGCGCAGGCGGGGCAGAAATATCCCCAGAGCCTGTTGACAGGTCTCGATGCCGCCCCGGCGATGCTGGACGTGGCGCAGGCGAAATGTCCACAGGCCCGTCTGATCTGTCAGGACGCGGCGGCGATGATGCTGACGGAGCGGTTCGACCTCATTGTCTCCTCCATGGCGCTGCATTGGCTTGAACGGCCTGTGGATATCCTGCGCCGCTGGAAAGGGCTGCTCAATCCCGGCGGCCTGCTGGCGGTGGCGCTGCCGGTGGCAGGCAGTTTTGTCGAATGGCGAAATTTGTGCCAGCGCCATGGTCTGACCGACCGGCTGTGGCCCTTTGCCGATGCGGCTGTCTTTGCCGGGCTGGGCGTCGGTGCTGTGGAGGCTTGCCCGCTACGCTTTGAGACGGTGCGGGATTTCCTGCGCTATCTGAAACAGACCGGCGCCCACAGTGCCCGCCCCGGAACATTGGCCTTCAAACCGGGACAGATGAAGACGCTGCTCGCCGCCCCGACCCCGTTCGAGGTATCGTATCAGGTGCTGTATCTGCGGGTGGGGACGTAACCCCACATCACCACCATGGCCGCCCTCATCCTTCGACAGGCTCAGGATGAGGTGGGCGTTGGGTAATCCTCTTACGGATCGACGTTCCAGGTCGAGGCGACCATGTCCTGATCTTCCTGCGTGTCGCGTTCGATCTTCAGGAACTCGTAATAGCCGCAGCGCCCGGTGGGATAGGCCCGGCAGATCTTCATCCGCGCCTCATAGATGGTGCAGCGCCGCTCGTCGGTATCGAAGAAGCGGCAGATCTTGCCAAAATGCACATCCGTCTTGCGCTTGATCTTAAACTCGCCGCCGTCCTTTTTGTCGCCCTTGTTGACGAACTTCTTCTCGGCCGCTTCGACAGAAATGCCAAAATGTTTGGCCAGCCGTTTCAGGTCGGTCTTGTTCACCGGAATGATGTGATACGAGCAGCAATAGCCCGGGCACTTGGAACAATCGAAATGTTGTTTCGCCAATTTTTTTCTCAGTTTGAAAGTGGGCTCAGCTTAAGAACGGGTCGTGGACCAAAATGGTGTCCTCGCGCTCCGGGCTGGTCGACAGCAGCGCCACGGTGCAGCCGATCAGTTCTTCGATGCGGCGGACATATTTGATCGCACCGGCGGGCAGCTCGGCCCAGGTGCGGGCCCCTTGGGTGGATTCTTTCCAGCCCGGAATGGTCTCATAGATCGGGGTGATCGCCGCCTGCTCAACCGCATCGGTCGGCAGATAGTCAATTTTGCTGCCGTTCAGCATATAGCCGACGCAGATCTTGATCTCGTCCAGACCATCGAGCACGTCGAGCTTGGTCAGCGCGATGCCATCAACGCCACCGGTCAGTGCGGTCTGGCGCACCAGCACCGCATCGAACCAGCCGCAGCGACGCTTGCGCCCGGTCACGGTGCCGAATTCCTTACCGCGTTCGCCAATCTGTTCGCCGGTGGCGTCGGTCAGCTCGGTCGGGAAGGGGCCGGAACCGACGCGGGTGGTATAGGCTTTCACAATGCCCAGCACATAACCGATCTGATGCGGGCCGACACCCGAACCGGCGGCGGCATTACCCGCAACCGTGTTGGACGAGGTCACAAACGGATAGGTGCCGTGGTCGATATCGAGCAGCACGGCTTGCGCGCCCTCGAACAGAATCTTTTTGCCGGCGCGGCGCACTTCTTCCAGCTTGCGCCATACCGGGCCGACGAAGGGCACCACTTTGGGCGCAATCTCGGCCAGCTCTTTGACAATGGCGTCTACTGTATATTCCGGCAGGCCCGCGCCACGGCGCAAGGTGTTGTGGTGGGCGAGCAGGCGCTCGATCTTTTCCGGCAGGGTGGCGAAGTTCTTTAAGTCGATGGCGCGGATGGCGCGGCGGCCGACCTTGTCTTCATAGGCCGGGCCGATACCGCGCTTGGTGGTGCCCAGTGCCTGCGCACCCTGTTCGCGCATACCGTCCAGTTCGCGATGAATCGACAGGATCAGCGGCGCATTCTCGGCCACGATCAGGCTGTCGGGGGTAACCGTAACGCCCAGTGCCTTTAAGCGGTCGATTTCGGCGACCAGCGCGTAAGGGTCAACCACCACGCCGTTGCCGATGACCGAAAGTTTGCCGGGGCGCACCACGCCCGAAGGCAGCAGCGACAGTTTATAGGTGACACCATCGATCACCAGGGTATGGCCTGCATTGTGGCCGCCCTGAAAGCGCACCACCACGTCGGCGCGGGCCGACAGCCAGTCCACAATTTTACCCTTACCCTCGTCGCCCCACTGGGCGCCGATGACCGCTACGTTCGCCATGATGATGTCCCGGATTCGTTACGGCGTTTTATAGACCGCGATGACAGCTTCGTCTCGTTTTTTTGACAGATAAACACCGGCGGATCGTCACGGCGCACCAAAAACGCTGGCAGCGGGCGTAAATTAGGGGGTGTTTCAATAAAATCCTGAAATAATATTTCAGGGAACTGCGCCGCGCTTGCGCAAATGCGGGCGGCGCAGCAACATTCAGTTACACGGTACCATGGGGCGCTGATAGATCAGGTGGCGCTGTTCGAGGCCGCCAAGGACCTTGATGCGCTTGAAACCTTTATCCTTAAGCGCGTGGGCAAGGATCTTGGCTTCGCGGTCATCGGTGCATTCGGCAACGACCTTGCTTTCCACTTTGCCCTGCGCATTCAGATACAGGATGTCATAACTCGGCATGGGATCCTCCAGTGACCCGCCCCTTCCAGAGTGTAAGATGGGGTCTCACCGATCAAATGTCGAATGACAAAACGTTTCTGTTCCTTGCAGCCGTTCATCAGCGATACATGTTGACACAGAATATATCTAATGTCTGACATGTTGCGAAAAGTGGCGTCATATCTGCATTATATGGACGGCATCGGGGATGTTTGGGTATCAATCCGTACAGGGACTATCGCCACGCCATCACAAAAAATGTGATGGCGGGTTATAATATGTCTGTTACGAATAATTTAGATCGGTCCGCGGGCGGACGGGTTTTAACGCTTATGTCGCTTTTTAATTATCTTCCGGGCTCTGAATAAATTGGCGCATTTCCATGGCCATTTTTTCATTCGGCTTGGCCCGGCGTTTATTGGGGTGGGCAAAGAACCAGCCCAGAATACCCAACATTACGGTCAGACTGGCCAGCGTCGGCATCAGATCGAACAGGCGGTCCTGCACCATGGCAGCATCATGGAAGCTGCGGCCCATGCGGGTGCCCCACAGTACGCAATTGCCGACGCCATCAGGGTTAATGGCACAGCCGTCATATTTTGAGACATAGACTGCCAACATCGGCAGGGTCAGGGCGAAGATCGGCAACAGGAATAAGGTCAGCGTGCCGGTAAAGGGGCGGCGCTGGAAAAATGCCGCCAGTGTGGCAATGACGCTGATGAACAACAGCCAGAAAATGCTGCCGGTCAGTGCCCAGGACAGGCTGAGTGTGCTGCGTAAGATCAGGCTGACGGCTTCACTGGCGCAAGGCTCTGGCCCCGGCTGGCACGATGCGGCAAAGGCTACCCCGCGCATCAGCCAAGCCAGCAGCGGCGGTGCAATCAGCAGCACCACACAAACCCACCATACGATCGCCGCGGCATGTTCTATCGCCCAGGCTTTCAGCCCCTCACCCGTGATTTTCATCATGGCCCCTTAACCGAAACTCGGCCCTTGTTCAAAACAGTGGTTTAGCCGCCTTTGACCTTACTGATAAAGGCCCGGATCAGCCGGGCATTGCGGCCGCAATCGGCCACCCCGACGCGGCTTTTGGCCCGGATATCGACCCGCACGCCGATAGCTCCGGCAGGGCGGACACGAATGACGATATCTGACACCACGCCAAACCAGAAGCTGGCATCGGTTGCTTCGATCGCACCGGTTTTGGTGTCATAACTGGCCACCTGCCAGCCCAGCGCCTGCACCGCATTGAGCGAGCGCCAGAAATATTTGGCGACAAATTCCTGTTGCGGCATGGTGCCAGCCAGCCGCTCCAGCGGCTTGATGTCCTGATAGGCGTATTTCTGCGCCAGGGCGACGGTCAGCCTTTCGCCGCCATAGTGAATCTCGTGCGGGCCGTCATAGTCGGGCGGATTGGGCGCCCCTTTGCGTGCCGCCAGCAGGGTGTGGAAGGCCGGGGCCTCACCAATATCGGTCGAAACATCGTGAATCGGCGGGCGGGCATAGGACAGCCACAGATAATGGGCCGGAATACCGACCAGCAGCAGCGCCCCGATAACGCCGCTCATCCCGATTCCGGCGTGGCGGCCATCGTTGGCGTTCAGCGCCCGGGCCAGCCAGATGCCGCCCGAAGCCAGTGCCACCATACCGATGCCGATGCCGGGCTTAAGCAGGCCGATGCCGTGGCCATAGTCCCAGGCACCATAATGGGTGCCGGTGGCAGCGGTGAGCGCGACAGCCGTGCCCGTGGCAAAGCCGATCAGTGAAATCCAGGCCCAAAGGGATTGATACCGCACGGAGTTTCCGTTTCCTGCTGGCAAGATGAAATTGGTTGCTTGTCGGATAAAAGCATAGCACAGGCAAAGTAAAGGCCGGGGCAAAAAAGCGGCTATTTCCATCGACCTCGCGCCAGGCGTGGGCGGTGGGCATTTTGCCAGATGGTCCTTTGGTGCTTGACGCTGACGTAAGCGTTAACATAATGCCCGAAAAGGGATGAGATGTGGCGCTAAAGGCGGTAAAACAGCCGCTGGTGCCGCCATATGATGTGAAAACGATGGATAGCCGTACGTACACGATCCGCCAGCTGACCAAGGAATTTGCCGTCAGCGCCCGCACCTTACGGTTTTACGAAGAAGAAAACCTGATCGCCCCGGCCCGCCGTGGCCAGACAAGGATTTATTCGGCGCGTGACCGGGCCCGAATCATTCTGATCCTGCGCGGGCGGCGCATGGGCTTTTCGCTCAGCGAAATCCGCGAGTTTCTCGATTTCTACAATCCCGAAAGCGATCTGAAGCAGCTTTTGCTCGCCAAACAGCGGTTTGAGGAGCGGATTGCCGCTTTTGAACGGCAGATGGCCGATATTGATGCCACGGTGAACGAGCTGAAGGCGGTATTGGCCGAGGTGGATGCCCAGCTGGTGCTGCGCAAGGACGCGCCTGAAATGGTGCCCCCCGATCCCGATCCTGCCGGTCAGGCCAAAATAGGTTTGGTTGTGGATAAAAAATTCGCCTGAATTTTATAGTATTTTATATTCCGCCCGGGAGGGCCAGCCGATGTCTCCACGCAATGACGCCCCGGCCGGGGAATTCGACGCCACCCTGCAAGCCGCCAAGGCAGCCCATCAGCGCGGAGATATCGCCAGTGCCGAAGGCGGCTATCGTGTGGCGCTGGGGATGGACGGCCAAAGCCCGGCGGCGCTCTATGGTCTCGGCATGCTGATGCTGCAGACCGAGCGGGCCGACGAGGCCGCCGGGTATTTCGAGGCGACGCATCGGATCGATCCGACCAATCCGTCGGTCCTGCATGCCTGGGGCGTGGCGCTGGCGGTGGCGGGGCGCACCGACGAAGCGATTGAAGTCTACAAGACGCTGCTTGGGGTGGCGCCCAAGGCGGTGCCGGTGCTGGGCAATCTGGGCCATCTGCTGATGGTGCAGGGACTGCCTGCGGAAGCGCTGGGTTATTTGCAGGAGGCTGCCGCACTGGCGCCGCAGTCGCTCGAAGTGCAGGTTAATCTTTCGCTGGCGCTGATGGCGCTCGAACGGCACGAAGAAGCGCTGGTCTGTCACGAACAGATCGTGGCGCTGAACGATGCGTTGCCCGATGCCCATAACAATATGGCGCTGAGCCTGATGGCGCTGGGGCGGGAGGCTGATGCGGTTGCCCCCTTACGCGAAGCGCTACGGCTTGATCCCGATTTTGTGCCCGCGCTCGATAATCTGGGCAATCTGTATCACAAGCTCGGAGACTATTCTGCGGCGCTGGAATGCTATCGCCATGGTGCGGCGCTGCAGCCCGATGCCATGCTGGCGCATTTTTATTGCGGGCTAATGCTGGCGCGCCTCGGTTATCACGACGAAGCGCTGGTGGGCTATCAGCGGGCACTTGCCCTAGTGCCCGATTATGCCGAGGCCCATAACAATTACGGCTTGTCGCTGGCAGAGCTGGGCCGCCATGACGAAGCGCTGGCGCATTTTACCCGCGCGGTCGAGCTGGAGCCGCACATGCTGTCGGCACTGTGTAATGGCGGCAATGCCCTTAACGACCTGGGCCGTCCCGAGGACGCCGTGCGGTGGTTTGAAAAGGCGCTCGCGGTGGCCCCTGACGAGGCGTTGGCTTATTCCGGCATCGCCAATGCCCGCAAATATCAGGGCCGTTTTGCCGAAGCCCGCACCGCCTATGAAAAGGCCGTGGCGCTTCGCCCCAACATGCCGGGGCTGCAGCTGGCCTTGGCGCTGGTGGATCGTTTTTCGGCTGATGATACGCGTCTGCCCGGCCTGACCGCGCTGGCGGACAAGGCCGATGGTTTCGGTGATCAGGATCAGGCCAGCATATTTTTCGCATTGGCCAAGGCCTATATCGATTTAAACCAGCCTGCAGAGGCCATGGCGGCACTGCATCGCGGGAACGCCGCCAAGCGCCGTGACGTAGTTTATGACGAGGCGCAGGCAATGGCCAATCTGGCCCGGCTGGCCGAGACATTTACACCGGAATTTATGGCCGCACGGGCTGGTGGCGGTGATCCGTCCGATCTGCCGATTTTCGTACTCGGTATGCCGCGTTCGGGTACCACACTGGTCGAACAGATTATCGCCAGTCACCCGAATGTTTTCGGTGCAGGCGAGCTTAACGATCTGGCTCAGATCGTCTCCGGTGGCAGCTCGGTCGGGATGGACGATGATTTTCCTTTAAGTCCGGAGCGGCTTACCCCCGAACGGCTGAAAGAGATCGGTGCCGCCTATGTCAAACGGCTGGCGGCTTACGCCCCCACTAAAGCTGTACGCCATATCACCGACAAGATGCCGGGCAATTTTCGCTTCATCGGTCTGATCCGTCTGGCGCTGCCGGGGGCCCGGATCATTCATGTGCGGCGTGATCCGCGTGATATCTGCTTTTCCTGCTATTCGATTCTGTTCAAGGGCAAGCTCAACTACACCTACGATCTGGGCGAGCTTGGGCGGCGCTACAAGGCTTACGAAAAGCTGATGGATCACTGGCGTGCGGTATTGCCACCCGGCGTGATGCTCGAAGTACAGTACGAAGATCTGGTGACCAATTTCGAGGCCGAGGCCCGGCGCCTGATCGCCTTCTGCGGTCTGGACTGGGACGAGCATTGCCGTAACTTTTACAACACCGAACGCACCGTGCGCACGGCCAGCGCCACGCAGGTGCGCCAGCCGCTCTACACCGGCTCGATCGGCCGCTGGAAAGTGTATGCAGACGAGCTTACGCCACTACTTAACGCCCTCGGAATGTCCGCCGGGTAACCCCGTCAGATCCGTGCAGCGGATCAGTGCGGCATAGCGCCGGGGCTGATATCGGGTACCGGGCCGGCATTGGGATTGACGCGCTCATTCGACGGGCGGCAGTTGGCCATGCCATTACCCCAGCCAAAGCGATAGTTGGCGTCGCTGTCGTAGAGCGCCTTATCGCGGAATTTGTCAGCGCTGTAGTCTGCACTGGGGGCGGTGGCGGCCGAACAGCCGTCGGCAAACCCGGCCTTGAAGCCGGGCGTGTTCTTGGTGGCGCGCATCTTGGCGCTGGGGAACAGGATGCCGCAACCGGTCAGAGACAGGGCGGCAAGCACGGTTACGGCGATCAGCAGGGGCTTTTTCATGGCCGCCATGCTAGCAGGCCAATGCGTTGTTGCCAAAATGAAATTCTCGTATCCCGGCCCAAGCCGCCGTAAGGTCGTCGCCGTCGGACAGAGGGCAGTCGCGTATGCCGGAAAATGTTGCGTCCCTTATGGCCCGTGCAGCGGATGCGGCGGCCACGGGCGATTTGATCGGGGCCGAGGCGCTGTTTGCCCGGGCGGCGGTTGCCGCACCGGCGAATGCCGGGGTTTGGGGCAGTCTGGCTTGTTTACGCAATCTGGTGGGCCAGCCTGCCGGGGCGCTGGTGGCCGCCGACACGGCCCTGGCCCTGATCCCCCATGATGCCGTGCTGCTGGTGCAGCGTGGAGATGCCCTGCTGGCTCTGCGTCGGGCGGACGAGGCTTTGGCGGCCTTTACGGCGGCGCTCGGCTTTGCACCCGATCTGGTGCCTGCTGGTTTTGGCCGGGGCCGTGCTTTGCTGGCGCTGGGCCAGGCCGATCAGGCGCTGGTGGCCTTTCGCGCCGTTCAGTGCCTGCAACCCGATAACATCGCCCTGCGCTTTGCCGTGGCCGAGGCTCTGTTGGTGCTGAACCGTCTGGTGGAAGCCGCCGCCCAGCTCGCCGGGCTGTATGGGGTCCATCCCGGTGCGGTGGCGCTGGGCTTACAGATCGGGGCGGCGTTCGGTCGGGCTGGTGCCGCCGAAGCGGCGCTGTGCGTGTTTGATGCCATCCGTCAGGCCGTTCCGGCCTGTGCCGAAGCGGCCTTCAGCGCGGGCTGCACCCTGCGGTCGCTGGGGCGGATTGCAGCGGCGGAAGCTGCACTGAGCCAAGCCGTTCAGCTCGATGGGCAGCCGCTCCATCATCGCATATTGGCCGGGGTGAAGCGCTTTACCCCAGATGATGCCCGGCTGGGTGCGTTGGAAGACATGGTCCGGCACGAGGAAGCTCTGGCCCCGGCGGCGCGGGTGGATCTGCATTTTGCCCTGGCTCAGGCCTATGAAGACTTGGGCCGCCCCGCCGACGTGTTCGCTGCGTTGGCTCGTGGCAACACGCTGAAGCGGTCGATGGTTGCTTATGACGAGGCCGGGCAGCTGGGTGCACTGGCGCAAACCGCCACCCATTATGGTGCCGACGTTTTTGCCCGGCCATGTTCCGGTGCTGCCAGTGATGTGCCGGTACTGGTCTTTGGTATGCCGCGCAGTGGTTCGACACTGGTCGAGCAGATGCTGGCCAGCCACCCGGATGTTATGGGTGCCGGCGAAGTGCGGACTTTGCGCGATGCCGTGCGGGGCGTTTGCGGGGATCGCGGGCTGGCTGCACCACGGGTTGATGATGATCAGGCGGCGGCTATCGGGGCGGCTTATGCATGTGCGCTGACGGCCAAATTCCCGGCGGCGCGGCGCATTGTTGATAAGATGCCGGGTAATTTTCTCTATGCCGGGCTGATGGCGCGCGCCCTGCCACAGGCTAAGCTCATTCATATTCACCGTAATGCCCAGGATTGCTGTTTTTCCTGTTATGCCACCTTGTTCGCGGCGGGCCATCGCTATGCCTATGATCTGGGCGAGCTTGGCCGCTATTTCCGCGCCTATGAGCAGCTGATGGCGCATTGGCGCGCGGTTTTACCGCCCGGCCAGATGCTGGAAGTGCCGTATGAAGCGCTGGTCCAGGATTTTCCCCTCTGGGCTAAGCGAATCGTTGCCTTCTGCGATCTGCAATGGGATGCGCGCTGTCTCGACTTTTTTCACACCCCCCGTGTGGTGAGCACCGCCAGTGCGGTGCAGGTGCGCCAGCCGGTCTATACCCGCGCTATTGGGCGCGCCGCAGCTTATGCGCCCTGGCTGTCCCCGCTCTCGGTGGCTTTAGCTGGCCGGTAAGTCGGGCCGCCCGGTCTGCACGTGCACGGGCGTTTCTTGTATAAATAGGATAATAATCTTATTTCCAGGGCTGTGCACAGCTGCGCTGTCGCACAGGATCGCGGTACGGCTTATCCCGAACATAAAGCCAAAAATATAGCATCGTTAAGCCTAGGTGTTCGCTGGCAGATTCGTGGTAGCGCTCCACGCCGCGGTTGAGGCTTATCCAAATGCGCGCAATGTATAGGATAATGTTCCTTGTCACTAATGGCGAGGCGGGCATATGTGCAGCGGGAGTATGGCGATGATTGTCGATAGCGTGCCGTGCGGAATTCTGGGGGCGTTTAAAGCGGAAACCGCCCCGGTCCATAAGCAGGTCTGGCTGGTCCAGGCAACGGTGGCCCATATCACTGGGGTGACGCTTGGGGATTTGTGTGCCCCGACACGGCGCACGCCGCGCGCTGCCCTCAGCCGCCAGATGGCGATGTATCTCTGCCATGTGGTGTTTTCTATCGGGGTGTCGAATGTGGCGCGGGCGTTTGGGCGGGACCCCTCGACCGTGGTCCATGCCCTGCGCCGGGTCGAGGATTTGCGTGACGCGCCCGAATTCGACCGCGAGCTCGCCGGGATCGAGGGGTTTCTGCTCGACAGCTGGGGGCGGCTATGAGCCTGGGTGGGCAGGCGCTGCAGCGTGAAGCCCGGCGGCTGTTACGCCAGATGCTGGGTGGGGCGGTGTTGCAGCGTATCGAGGGGGCCGACTTTGTTCTGGTGCTGGGGGCGCATAAGCCCAAATCAGGGCAATCTCTCCGGCGGATTGAAGCTGAACTGGTCATCCATTGCGCTGCCCGCGGCTTATTGCAGGCCGATGCTGCGGGGGGCTACCGCATCAGTCCGGCCGGTGGGGCGTGGTTGCAACGCCAAGTTTGGGCTGGAACGGTGCAGCAGGGGTATGCCGCCCAGCATCGCAATATGATCGAGGCCGACATTGTCGAGCCAGCCAGCGGAGCGGTGCGCCACAGCATCAACGCCCACGCGGCCCCGCTGACCTTTCTGTGTCAACGCGGTCTGATTGATGCCACCGAGCGGATGGCGGGTGAAAAGCTGGCCCGCGATTTTTATCTGGCGCAGCTGTCCGGCCGACTTACTGTTGACTGGCAGGCCCCCCTGACACGTTCGCGGCGCAGTGCAGCATCGCCCCTGCCCGAAGCGGTGCTGGCCGCCAAGCAGCGCCTGCGCGAGGCTCTTGTTGCCGTGGGGCCCGAGCTTTCTGGTGTTCTGATGGATCTGTGCTGTCTGGAGCAGGGGCTGGAAGCAACGGAAAAGCGTCTCGGCTGGCCGCGGGCCAGTGCCAAGGTGGTGCTTCGACTGGCGCTTGCACGGCTGGCGCGCCACTATGGTCTGGGTATGGGGCGGCAATCTGCGCCAATAGAAGGCTGGTGTCCCGAAAAGGAACAATATTAAAATTTAAAGTAAAGTATATGTGTGGCGCAGACTTAGAGTTGACATACGGTATACAATCAAGGCGGCGTAAAATATCTCACGGCTAGATTGTCCTTCATGTATTCTTTGCACAGTATTGCTTTTATTTTATTTGCCGTTGTTTTATGCATTTTTTCCCTTATTGGGTAATTAATAGGGTTATTTTCTTTATACTGTATAACGTTACTTGTAGTGTTCAACATTTGTTAAGTATACTCGCGCGATAAATGATTCGTCGTCCAATCGGCTGGGTTGATGCATTTGTCCGGCAAACGTGTTGCCACTTCTGACAGAGAGATTCAGACAGCGCTGCCATCCCGTTGGGTGGGCGGCGCGGTCTATGGCATCATTGTGCCTGTATCGGCGGCGGGGGCGGTGCTGGCTTTCAGCCAATATGCGTTCAATCTGATACCGGCGTTGCAATTGCCCGGGCCAGTCTGGGCCGTCATTGCCCTATTGTTCTTTATTGTATTTCTACAGGGCGGACTGATCGGCCTGATGATGCACCAGCGCCGCAAGCGCCCCGGCCTTTCGTTACAGCTGGCGGCACGCTACCGGGCGCTGTGTGATATTTCCCCCGATATGATCACGCGCCACGATGCCGATGGCCGGATACGCTATGCCAGTCCGGCAACCGCGGCGCTTCTTGGCTATGCGCCCGAAGCGTTGGTCGGCCGCGCCCCGACCGATCTGGTGCATGCGGAAGATCTGGCGGCGTTTCAGACTATGCGAAATGCGCTGGTGGCTGGTCAGACCGCCGAGCTCGAGATGCGTTTGCGTCGGGCTGACGCCAGCTATGTCTGGGTCGCCGCACATGTCTGTCCGGTGCCGGGCCGCCGCCGCAATCACGCCGGCACTGTCGCGGTGTGCCGCGATATTACCGCGGTGAAAGAACGTGAAAGCCAGTTGATCGCGGCCTGCGGTCAGGCCGAGGCGGCCAATCAGGCCAAGACCCTGTTCTTTGCCCATATGAGCCACGAACTGCGTACGCCGCTGAATGCCATTCTGGGCTTCTCCGACGTCATGGTTCAGGAGATGTTCGGGCCGCTGGGCGCTTCGCGTTACATGGAATATTCGCGGCTGATCCATGAATCGGGTTCGCACCTGCTCGAACTGATCAACAGCGTGCTCGATTTGTCGAAAATCGAAGCGGGTAAGCTCGAAATCCTCGAAGAAGAGTTTGATCTGGCCCCGGTGGTGGAATCGGCGCTGCGCTTTATCCGTCTGGCGGCCGAACGGGCCGGGGTGCGGCTGGTGACCGATATTGATCCGGCGGCGGCGGAAATCCGCGCCGACCGGCGCGCGCTTGGCCAGATGCTGATCAATCTGTTTTCCAACGCGGTCAAATTCACCCCCACCGGCGGCGAGGTCTGTCTGACCGCACGTCGTCGCGATACGGGGATCGAGATTGCGGTCAGCGATACCGGTTCAGGTATTGCGCCGGCCGATCTTAAGCGTCTGGGTCGCCCGTTTGAGCAAACCCGTGATGCCGCTGGTAAAGAAGGCACCGGTCTGGGGCTGGCACTGGTCAAAGCCTATGCTGCGATGCATGGCGGTGATGTCATCCTGCAATCGGCGCTTGGTGTTGGCACCACGGTGCGGCTGGTCTTTCCCCATGGCGTGGTGAAATCCAGCGTCTATCCCCCCCACGCCGTGCCCGCTTTGCGCACGGTGGCCTGATACTTTCAGGTTATTTTTCCAGCCAGTTCTGGATGATGGCAATCGTACCCGCAACCAGCGCGATGCCGACCATCGCCCCGATCAATACCAGATACAGCCCAAACTGCTGTGGCCAGCTTAAATTCGGCAAGGTCCCGCGCGAGGCCAGCCCCACCAGTAAGGTGGCGATGATGAACAGGGCTACAAAAGTCAGGTTGCACACAAGCCGACGCATGAACACACAACTACCGGAACACCGGGGCTAGCCTAGAGCAACGCGCGTAAATGTGTAGACGGTTTTGCACGTAAGCTTGCGATAAAACGCATAATCTGTCCGGCGGTGAAATGTATGTCAGGGCCGTCGCTTCAGAACAGCTTACCAAAGTCGGTGAAGGGCTATTCGGCTTAGCGCCCCTCTTCGCGCCAGGCCAGCGCCAGCGTTCCAAGCAGCAGCAACAGGCCAAGCCATGGCGGCAGCAGCGGGGTTTCCTCGACACTTAAGGTTCGTGTGGCGGCATTGCGGCGCAAGGTAAACTGACCATCGGCATCGCCTGCGGCGTCGATGCGCTGAATATCGGGCAGACCATCACTGAACCAGCGGGTGGCCCCCCCGGTGGTGGCGGCAACCGGTGATAAAATCGCGTCGGTGGACCGCATGTCGGCGACCTCTTTAGGATTCAAGGGGCCGGCAGCGGCGACTGCCGACCATTTGCCATCACGCACATGATATAGCCCCAGCGCATCGGCAGGCCGCTGGGCCCGCCAGAGCCCTGGCCCCGCGCTTTGCAGGGGGACGGTTTCGCTTTGCCCTGACGGATCGGTGATGCTGACCTGCGGTGCGGTTTTGGCCATGCTGCGCCGTTCGATAATCAGATCGCTGCCCGAGATCTTGGCGCTTAAAGCCTCTTCCTCCAGCTCGGGCTCTTTCATCAGCCAGTGAGCGATGCGCCGTAACAGTTCTGCCTGGGGGCCGCCGCCATCATAGCCACGCGCCCATAACCAGCCCTGATCCGACATCAGTTGGGCTACCCGCCCCTTGCCGACGCGGTCGAGCACCAGCAGCGGCGACCCGCCAATGCCGGACATCAGCGTTTCGCCTGAGAGTTTTTCACCGCCGGTCTGGCGGAACCAGTGTCCCCAGCTCGGGACTGCGCCATCCCCGCCTGCACCGGGAAGGCCCCGCGTAACCGGGTGGGCCGTGCCGTCACTGGTCAGGCTGGGCTTGAAGGGTTGGCTCAATACCCGACCCGAGGGGCGCACCGGCAGCACCAGCGACAGCGGCGTGCGATAGATACTTTCCTCGCCAGCCATTTCCGGTCCGGCGGAAACCAGCAGCGCGCCGCCCTTTTCAACATACTCGGCCAGATTGGCGTAATAGGCCGCTGGCAGAATACCCTGATTGCTGAAGCGGTCGAAGATCACCAGATCAAAACCGCTGAGCTTGTCGGCGAACAGTTCCTGGGTGGGAAAGACGATCAGCGCCAGTTCCGATGCCGGGGTCGGATCGGTCAGCTGCTTGCCCGGCGGGCGCAGAATGGTGAAGTGGACCAGATCGACCGACGGATCACCTTTGAGCAGCGCGCGCCACACCCGCTCGCCGGCATTGGGTTCGCCCGAAACCAACAGCACATGCAGCCGGTCACGAACGCCGGTGATGGTGGCAACCGCGCGGTTGTTTTGCAGGGTCAGTTCTGCCGGGCCGGCATCCGCTTCAATTTCGACGACGCTTTCGCCTTCATGGTGGACGGGGATATCGATTGCTGTGGGCTGGCCCAGTTTAACCGTACGGGTGCCGAAGTCGGTGCCATCCAGTCTGAGATTGACCTGCGCGCTGCCCTGATTGGTGCGGCCCAGATCATCAACACGGACAACGATTTTGGCCGTCTTGCCGACAATGCCATAGCGGGCGGCATCAACAATGGCCAGCTTGCGGTCGGCCTCGTTATGCTCGCCGATAATCAGCGCGTTGAGCGGGGCGCGGTATTGCGGTTTGGCCGGGGCATCGTGAACCTCGCCATCGCTGATGAAGATCGCCCCGGCAAAACGTGACGGTGGAATATCGGCCAGCGCGGCATCCAGCGCGGCAAAGGCTTCAGTGCCCCGATCTTCGTTGCTGTCGCTGTTGACGCCGATGGTGCGCAGCTCCAGATCCCGTGAATTGCCCAGTTTGGCCTTGATGGCGCGCAGGGCCTTATCGGCCTGTTCAAGCCGGTCGCCGATCTGCATGCTCTGGCTGCGGTCCAGCAGGATCACCGCAATATCGGCCAGCGGTTCGCGCGCCTCGCGCACCAGGGATGGGCCCGACAGGGTGAGCAGCAGCGCAGCAAAGGCCAGTGTGCGGGCCCAGGTGCCGCGGGCCCGGCGGTAAAATCCATAGGCACAGAACAGTGCGGCGGCAACAGCAATCCCCCCTATAATGGTGGGGCTGACCAGCGGGGCAAATACAATGCTGTGCAGGTTCATCTTCAGTGCCCCAAACGTTTTAAGATGGTCGGCACATGAATCTGATCGGTCTTGTAATTGCCTGTCAGGGCATACATCGCCACATTGATGCCAAAACGGATGGCCATTTCGCGCTGGCGCTCGCCACCGGGAGCGACATCGGCCACGGGTCTGCTATTGTGATCCACCGCCCAGGCTGCGGCCCAGTCGGCGCTGCCGATGATGACTGGTGAAACCCCGTCCCCGCCGCTGTTTTCCGCAACCCAGACCTTGCCACCGGCCCAGCGGCCGGGAAATTCGCTGAGCAGATAAAAGGTGCGCATCAGCACATGGTTACCGCCGACCGGGCGCAGCGGTGGCAGATCAATGCGCCCGAGCAGGCGGCGCAGGGTCTGCTGACCGACGCCGGGCGGCAGGGTCTGATCGCGGGTGTCGATCAGCAGGGTGCCGCCATTGCGCATATAGTCGGCCAGTCTGGCCAGCGCCTTGGGGCTTAAGTCGCGTTCGCGCGGGTCCATCGGCCAATAGAGCAGCGGAAAGAAGCTGAGATCATCGGTCTCGGGATTGACCGCCATCGGTTCGGGCGGGCTGTAGGCGGTACGCATGGTCAGCGCATGATCCAGACCAAATCAGCCCGGCTTTACTCATGGCGTCGGTATCGCCAGCGCCGGTGACGATATAGCCCAGTCGGGTATCCAGCGCTGCCTTCTGGGCAAAGCTGTCACCCCGTCCGGCACCATGGGCCGGTGGCGGCAACAGCGCGGCGATCAGTATAAGCGGCAGCAGGGCTTTGACGGCGCTAACCAGCCTGCGCGGTTCAAACAGGCCCCGCAGCCACAGCCCGGCCAGCATGTCGATCAGCAGCAATGCGGCGGCGGCCAGCAGTAAGGGCGGGGCCAGATCCATACTGGCGCGTTCGGCATAGGCGCTCTGGCCAATGCCGATACGGCCGATCGGCAACAGGGCGGTATTTTCGCGGGTCGGGTTCAGCGCGCGTTCGGCCCCGCTGGGCCCGTAGAGCCCCGGCGGGTGATGACGGTCGGGTTCGATATGGTCAATGTCGAGCGCTTTGACCGGCTGCACTTCGGCCCCGGCATGATGCAGATGGCCGAAACCGTTCAGTGTCTGCACCGGATTCAAGGCCGCAGCCCCGGCCATGGCCGCGGGGTGGACGCCGGTTGCCAGCGGCAGCAGGCGGCGCAGCATGTCGACATATAGCCCCGACAAGGGCAGGTTCGACCAGCTTGGTCCGGCGGTGACGTGGAACAGGACAATCCAGCCCTTGCCACGCGGGGCGGGCGGTGACCATCGGGGTGCCGTCGGCCAGCTGGGCCCAGCTGTGGCTGGCCAGATCGACCGAGGGTTCGGCCAGAATCTGACGCGAAACCGTGACTTCGACTGGCAGCGCCAGACCGGCAAAGGGGCTCGACGCGGCAAAGGGGGCCAGATGCTGCGGCGCAGTCCAACTGAGCGAACCGCTTAAAAAACGTCCGCCACTGCGCAGCGGCACGGGGGTCATATCATCGCCACCCTCGGCCAGCCGGTCACCGGCAAAACGGATCAGCAGTCCGCCGGATGTGACAAAAATCCTGAACCTCGCTCTGCTCGCTGCCGGTCAGGCGGCGGCCGTCGGCCAAAATCAGCACCGAGGGTTTCTGGTGCAGCACGGTGCCAAGGGCACCGGAAACCGTGTCGGCATAGGGGTGCAAGGCGCGCTCAAGATAATATTGCCCGGACAGCAAGGGCTCGTCATTGGCTGCCGAACTGACGGCAATGCCGACCGCCCGACGTGGCGCGCCACGATCAAACAGATAGACACCGCCGGTGCTTTGATAGCCCTCGATCTGCAGCCGGGCGGCACGGCTGCGCATCGCCAGCGGCAGATTCAGCCGCACTGTCGTGCGGTTGGCACCATCGGCAAAGGCATAGGGGGCGGTGGTGAGTTGTTCGCCGTCATGGCCATAAAGCGCAATCAGGCCCCGGCGTTTTCCATCGGTTCCGGCGCGCAGCAGGCTGGCCTGCCAGCCATCGGAACCGGCGGCAAGCCCGGTGATCGCCATCGACACAGCGGTTGGTGGATCGCGGAAAATGTGGCTGTGGCCGTTTGCCTTTAGCAGTCGGGCCAGCGTGCGGGCTACGCCGTCATCAACGCCATCAGACAGCCACAGAATTTCGGCGTTATGGCAGCTGGGTCTTTTTGAGCGCTGCGATGACGCCGCTGCGGTCGGCCAGCCAGGCCTGCGGTTTGAGGGCTTCGATACGGCGCCGGGCGCGGCCGGCATCCACCAGGCTGGTATCAGGGGCTTCGGCTGTGGGTAATATCATTACCGGACGGTTCTGATCTTCGGCCAGCCGCACCGCTTCGCGCGCCAGTCCTTGATGGGTGTCCCAATTGGCGGCGGCGGTCCAGCCATTGTCGATAATCAGAACCAGGGGGCCTTGGCCCTTCAGTGTCAGGCTGCGGCCGATCTGTGGTCCGGCCAGGGCAACAATTACGGCGGCGGCGAGCAGCAGGCGCAGTAGCATCAGCCACCAGGGGGTACCCGCCGGGGTTTCCTCGGCACTGTTTAAGCCCGCCAACAACTTGATCGGCGGGAACACCGCGCGCTTGGGCAAAGGCGGTATGACGCGCAGCAAAAACCAGATCGCCGGCAACAGGATCAGTGCCGTCAAAATCCATGGGCTGGTAAAGCTGATTGCGGCCCAGTTCATCGGCGCATGCCCACCCCGGCATCGAGCTGGCCGCTCAAATCGGCAAACAGCGCCACCAGCGCCGTCTTGGCTGAACGGTCGGTGCGGTGGGCCAGATAGCTCCAGCCCAGCGAGCGGGCCAGCGTGCTTAAGGCTTCGCTGCGGGCGGCAAAACGCTGGCGATAGGCGGTGCGCAGCGATTCAGCCCGGCCAAGCAGGCGGCTTTCACTGCCATCGGCGGCTTCAAATTTGGTGCGGCCGCTATAGGGAAAATCTTCCT
The DNA here is from genome assembly GCF_055392125.1 of Micropepsis pineolensis. NCBI lineage: Bacteria > Pseudomonadati > Pseudomonadota > Alphaproteobacteria > Micropepsales > Micropepsaceae > Micropepsis > Micropepsis pineolensis. The sequence continues at coordinate 185,756 of NZ_AP042408.1, read as the reverse complement.
CGGCCGGGTCGATGATATGGACCAGACGGCCATGGGCCCCGTGCTGGATCAGGCGGCGCATCGCCGCCTCGATCTCGTCCAGCGGGCTTAGAAAGTCACCGATCCAGACAAATTGGGCGTGGCGCGGCAGCGGGGCTGTCGGCGGGGTGGCATCATCGGTGGGGGGGGCGGCAAGCGCTTCGGCCATGGCAAAATAGCTCGTCCGCGAGGCCCCCGGCCTGGCCCCGCCATAAAGCCCGACCCGTTCGCCGCCGCGCACCAGCAGCAGCCCCAGTGCCAGACCGATCAGGCTGGCCCGGTCAATCTTGCTTTCGGTGTGTGAGGAAAAGCGCATCGTTGGGGCGCCTTCGCGCCAGATCAACACGGTTTGGGCCGCCTCTGCCTCGCGTTCACGCACGAACAGATGCTGACTGCGGGCCGACTGACGCCAGTCGATCCCGGCGGCATCGTCGCCGTCGTGATAGCGGTGAAACTGCCAGAAATCCTGCCCGGATCCGGCCTTGCCCCGGCCATGGACGCCCAAACTGATCGCCGCCGCCAGCTGTTCCGCCCGCACCGTCAGGGGCGGTAAGCCCCGCGCCGTGGCTTCCGCCGCGCTGCTGGCGGCCAATGCAGCGGTGGTGCCGCCGGAGAGTTTGGCGGCCCCAATGACCGATCGTTTTACGGGAGGGGGAGATGGCCGGGGTGATGCCATCAAAGCGCTTTCCGGCACAGACGCTGAATAACGGCGGAAATGGTCTGCCCTTCGGCGCGGGCGGCAAAGGTCAGCGCCATGCGGTGGCGTAGCACCGGTTCGGCCAGCGCGGCGACATCATCGACCGACGGGGCAAAACGGCCCTGCAACAGCGCCCGTGCCCGCACCGCCAGCATGAATGCCTGACTGGCGCGCGGCCCCGGCCCCCAGGCAATGGTGTCGCGCAAGCTGCTGTCGCCGTCTTTTTCCGGGCGACCGGAACGCACCAGCCGCAGGATGCCTTCGACGACCTGATCGCCGACCGGAATATGGCGCACCAGATTTTGCGCCGCGATCAGTGTGGCCGGATCGGCAATGGCTTCCAGCGCCGCCTCGTCCCCAAAGGTGGTGGCCAGCAGCATTTGTTTCTCAGCGTCGCGGTCGGGATAGCCAATGTCGATCTGCAATAAAAAGCGGTCAAGCTGGGCTTCGGGTAACGGATAGGTGCCTTCCTGTTCGAGCGGATTTTGCGTCGCCAGCACATGAAACGGCTTGGGCAGATCATAGCGCACACCTGCCACGGTGACCTGGCGTTCCTGCATCGCCTGCAACAGCGCCGACTGTGTGCGCGGGCTGGCGCGGTTGATTTCGTCGGCCATCAGCATCTGGGTGAACACCGGGCCTTTAACGAAACGGAAAGCACGATGATGATTTTCACCCTCATCGAGAATTTCCGAGCCCAGAATGTCTGCTGGCATCAGATCGGGGGTGAATTGAATGCGTTTGGATTCTAATCCCAACACGGTGCCGATGGCACCGACCAGTTTGGTTTTGGCAAGTCCCGGCACGCCGATAATCAGGCCATGCCCCCCGGCCAGCAAAAGGATCAGGCTCTGCTCGATCACATCTGGTTGGCCGAATATGGTTTTTTCGATTTGCCGACGCACGCTGACCATTTTTTCGGCAATGACTTCGGCCTCGTGGACCGCTGCCGAAAGGTTTGCGGGGGCAAGCGCTGCTTCACCGCGGATATCGTTCATCGCGTTTCGTCCCAAAGGGTTGGCGCCGTCGCGAACATATCGGTCGGCAGCAGGAATATATGGATCGGCACGATGTGTTTTTACCGCGCTACAGGCCGCACAGGCAAGAACAGTAGCAAAATGACAGACCTGTCGCGTAAAAGCTGTGACACGATGGTTACGGTGCGTTATCGACGTTTACTAGTTTATCGCAAAGAAATCTCAACTTTGTGGCGCTAGAGTGACGACCGTATATGACAGTATTATCGCAGGATCTCGGCATACTTTTGAGGCGGGCCATACGGAAAATGCAGTCATGACCATGCTTGATCCGGTTCAACATCCCTGGATGCGCGCCCCTGCTACGGTGGCGGTGATGGACACGCTTGGGGATGCGCGCTTTGTCGGCGGTGCAGTGCGCAACGCACTGCTGGGCGAGCCGGTTGGTGACATTGATATTGCAACCCCGCTTATTCCGCGTGAGGTCATTCGCCGTTTGCGTGACGTCGGCATCAAAACGGTGCCGACCGGGCTGGCCCATGGCACCATTACCGCCGTGGTCGATCACAAGTCGTTCGAGATCACCACGTTGCGCCGCGATATCGCCACCGATGGCCGCCATGCCAAGGTGGTTTTTGGTCAAAGCTGGCAGGATGATGCGCTTCGCCGTGACTTTACCATCAATGCGCTATCGGCAACGCTGGACGGTGAGGTTTTTGATTATCTTGATGGCATGAGCGATCTGGCGGTGCGCCGGGTGCGTTTTATCGGCGAGCCATCGCAGCGTATTGATGAAGACGTCTTGCGCATTTTGCGCCTGTTTCGTTTTAGCGCCTGGTACGGCGGTGCAATTGAACCCAGGGCGCTGCAGGCGGCGGTGGCGGCGCGTAAAAGTCTGCAGCATTTATCGGGCGAACGTATCACCAAGGAAATGCTGAAACTGTTGTCGGCAAAAAAATCCCGTTGGTGTGCTGCAGACTATGGCCGATGGTGGCATCCTCAACGAAATTGCGCTCGACAGACCCGATCTCAAACGTCTGGCCGGTCTGGTGTCGATTGAGCGTCGCAACGGTTTGCCGATTGATGCAGGCCTGCGGCTGGCGGCGCTGCGCCCCGGTCCGCTGTTGTCGGGCCGCTGGAAGCTCGGCAATGCGTTGCATGGTCGGCTGGAAGCAACGCGCTGTATCACACCGATTCTGGCGACCATCACCCACCGCGAAGCGCGTAAGCTGCTTTATCAGTGGGGCGCTCCACGGTTTCACGATCGGTTACTGCTCGGCTGGGCGGTGGATGGTAATCCCGGTCGTGACGGTCTGTGGTGGGCGCTGCTGGAGCTATCAGAATTTTTTGCACCGCCGGATTTTCCCCTCTCGGGTCGCGATGCGCTGGCGGCGGGGTTGCCTGCCGGTCCTGCGATTGGCCAGGCGTTGCGCGAAGTCGAGGCCTGGTGGATGGAGCACGACTTCCTGCCCGGTCCGCAGGAATTGCTCGGCGAATTAAATCGCACCGCTGAAGGCCTTGAGAAGCGTCACTAGAGCGCTTTACCGAAATGTGGGCAGCGATTTTCGGGCACGAAGCGTTTTACGCGCCGATGCCGTGCACCACCGGTTCAAGCCAGCCGAGCCAACCATCTTCGATCAGCCGTTCAATGCCATGCCAGATCATGCGCAGCGCCACGAGCAATACGATGATCACGCCAGCATAACTGATCCAGGAATAGCGATTGAGTAGTTTGGCGATGACGTTGGCGGCCAGGCCCATCAGCGCAATAGACAAAGCCAGCCCGATTACCAGTACCGGTAAGTGATGCATCGCCGCGCCAGCCACTGCCAGCACATTGTCGAGCGACATCGAAAGATCGGCAATCGCGATGCTGACAACCGCGCGGCGCAGCGCTTTGGCGTGCGGCAGACTATCGTCGAGAATGGATTTGGTTTCTTCGCCGTTTTTGCAGCAACATTCGTGATGGCGGATATCACGATAGAGCCGCCAGCACACCCACAGCAGTAAAAGACCGCCTGCCAGCATGGCTGGGGTGAATTGCAACAGCTCGACCGCGCAGATCGCCAGCACGATGCGCAACAGTACCGCAATGGCCAGGCCCCAGAATATCACCCGGTGGCGATCCTGTGGCTTGAGCTGGGCCGCCGACATGCCGATGACCAGGGCATTGTCGCCCGCCAGCACAATATCAATCAGGATGACCTGAATCAGCGCGAACCAGCCGCCATTTGCAAATATGTCAAGCAACAGAACGCCTCACAGGGGTGGGGAGGGAACCTGAAAAGAATTTAATACATATGGGGGGATGGCCGAAGCTTTACCAGAGGACAGCTTTTAAATTTTATCCGTAGCCGGAAATGTCCCGGTCTGGCGCAGCGCTTCGCCCAGCACCATGGCCCCCGCCAGGGCGACATTGAGCGAGCGGCCTAAAATGGGAATCCGCACACGGGCATCGGCACGATGATGGATATCATCCGGCACCCCGGCACTTTCGCGACCCAGTAGCAGGATGTCGTTGTTGATAAAACTAAAGTCGGTATGGGGAATGCTGGCCTTGGTGGTCAGCAGTACGATGCGGGCGTTATGTTCCGGGGCTGTGCGGGCGCTCAGAAAAGCGTCCCAATTGCAGTGGCGGGTGACCTCGGCCATTTCGGCATAATCCATCCCGGCGCGTTTGAGCTTTTTGTCGGTGAACAAAAAACCGCACGGTTCGATAATATCGACCGGCACCCCCAGGCAGGCCCCCAGGCGGATTAGCGTGCCGGTATTTTGCGGAATATCAGGCTGATAGAGCGCCAGACGCATGATTTTATCCCACCGTTGCGGCGCCGCAGGCACAGAAGGGGTGATCAATGCGGGCGCGGCGCACCTCGCCCGACAGGCTCAGGCGGGCGTTGGGTTTGAGCGATAAGCCCAGCACGCGGGCCTCATCAACCGGGCCGGGAAAGTGGATTTTGCCGGGGGGCAGGCGGGCAAAGCCGACGCGAACATAATAGAGCTCGTCTCCGACCAGAATAATACTGGATGCGCCTAAAAGGCGGGCTTCTTCAATGCCATGGCGCATCAGCGCCACGCCGATGCCCTGACCGCGCAGGGCTGGTTCCACCGCCAGCGGACCGAGCAGCAAAGAGGCTTCCTTGCCTACGGTTACCGGCCAGAAGCGGATCGATGCATAGAGATTGTCGTCTTCCACCGCGACGAAGCTCAACGCGCTAACCGGGTCGACGCCTTCACGCAATCGGTAGGCCGCTTTGGCAAAGCGTCCAGGTCCGAAACTCTTGGCGTTGAGGGCTTCGACGGCGGCTGCATCGGCAGTACGTTCCGGTCTGATCTGCCAGACCGGCGGCGGAGGTTTCGTCATGGCGCCCTGCTAACGGCGCGGCGCGTCAAATGCAAGACCATTACCAGTGTGCCGGCGGTGACATTTGCGTCAGATACTCAGTAAGGCGGCGGCGGGTCGCCGCGCCGGTGCCTGTGGGGGGCGCGGCGGGGTCGGCCAGCTGGCAGCCGCGAATTTCCAGGCTGGGTTTGAAGGTGAACTCTGCTTCAGCCAGCCGATAGAGCAGCACATGGTTGGTGGTGAGGCCGGAGCGCTGGGTCAGAACCCCGACCAGCCGTGGTGGGGCGCTATGGGTCAGGCCGATTTCCTCGTGCATCTCACGCAATACGGCTGCGGCCGGGGGCTCGCCGCGGTCAACACCGCCGCCGGGCAGGTGCCAGCCGGGCAGATAGCTGTGACGGACCAGCACAATCTTGCCCCCGCATTCGACCAGTGCGCTAACCCCGACGGTGGTCGGGCAGCTGATGGCCCGGCAGGTCAGATAAAGCGGTTGTACCCGGCGCCAAAGCCAATGCCACAGGTTGCTTTTGGGGGCTGTCATTTGCCGCCACCGTTTACGGGGAATGGGACACGAGGTGTGTTTTCTAGCATGGGTGGTGCAGGTGCCTGGTTATGGTGGTCCATCTATCCGCTTTACGGTTGCAAAATGGGCTTGGCGCGGTGTGCCAGATCGGTTACTTTTTAATTAATCTGTGTTCTCTGCGTCGCTTTTAAAAGATGCGCAGGGCCAGTTTTCGGTCTTTTCTTTTTGTATAGCAAGCATGCCGGTTCGCTGGGGCATAGGATTTCTATGTCGGGTGTCTGGTACGGTAAAATGTATTTTCTATCTATCTTCGAACGGCGTATTGGGGCCGTCACTCGTGAGTTAAAATGTTAGAAGCTGTACCCACCCTTTGTTCTTTACGGGCGCTGATCGCCGGCACAAATGCGCCGCGGCGGGCCTTGCTGCAGTCGCTGTTGTCGGCTTTTGGTTTGACCCAGCTCTATTCGGCCGCTGACAGCGATGAGGCCTGTGCGTTGGTGCGTACGGTCCGGCCGAACGTGATGATTGTCAGTCTGGGACTTGGCCCCGAAGATGGCATCGGCTTTGCCCGCCATCTGCGGCATGATGAAATGAGTCCCAACCCCTATATTCCGATTATTATGGTGCTCGATCCGGCAGAGCAGTGCCGGATTCCTGCCGCCCGTGATGCCGGGGTGAATGCCGTGCTGGCCGCCCCGATTACCGCGCAGAACCTGCAGGAGCATCTGATCGAGATTATCGAAAACCCGCGCCCCTATATCCGGGTGGGCAGCTATTTCGGCCCCGATCGGCGGCGCGCGCCTCGCGAACAGGTTGTACCGTATGGCGATATGTGCCGGAAAGACAATTTTGCCGCGTAATGCTTAATGCTTTTTCGTCGCAGTGTGCCTAAGTTATGGTAAATCGTTAGGCGGTCTTTAAAGCCTTGTCGCTATAATTCGCCCCATGATTTCAGGTAGGGGCGTCGTTAGCTTACATGTTACAGATTGGCGGATTTATATTCTTGCTCGTTTGCGTGTTCGGCGGTTTCATTATCTCCGGCGGCAAAATCTCGATCATTCTTGAAGCCTTGCCGCATGAAATGATGACCATTGGCGGCGGCGCGGTTGCGGGGTTTCTGATCGGCGGCTCGATGTCCTCGATCAAGAAACTGGCCGGCGACCTGTCGAAGATCTTTTCCGGGCCGAAGTGGAAGGCCAAGGATTATCACGCCCTGCTCAGCCTTTTGTTTCAGCTCACCAAGCTGATGAAGACCAAGGGGCTGATCGCGCTGGAAAGCCATATCGAAAAGCCGTCGGAATCACCGATTTTTCGGCACTATCCCCGTGTGCTGAAAGACCATTTCGCCCTCGATTTCATTTGCGACACGCTGCGCATGATGACGATGAGCCTGGAAGACCCGCTGCAGGTCGAAGCGGCGATGGAGAAACAGCTCGAAAAGCACCATCACGAAGCCCTGACCATTGCCGATGCGCTGCAGACCATGGCCGACGCCTTGCCGGCGCTGGGTATTGTTGCCGCCGTCATGGGCGTGATCAAGACCATGGCTGCCATTACCGAGCCACCGGAAATTCTTGGTGGCATGATTGGCTCGGCGCTGGTCGGCACCTTCCTCGGCGTGTTCCTCGCCTATGGTGTGGTCGGCCCGTTGAGCGTGCGCCTGCGCGCGATTGTCGATGAAGAATCGCATTTCTATCATGTGATCCGCGATATTCTGGTCGCCCATCTGCATGGCAACGCGGCGCAGATCTCGGTCGAAATCGGCCGTGGTTCGGTGCCGTCGGAACTGCAGCCCAGCTTCACCGAGCTGGAGCAGGAACTCAACAATATCCCGCGTGAAAATGGCTAAGACTATTTAGTGCCACGAAAAAAGCGGGGCACTGCTTTAGAAATAGCGCCACAGGATATAGACCTGACAGATGGCGATGCTGACCAGCATCATCGGCAGCGCCATCAGCGTAAAGATGCTGAAGCGGAAATTCACCCCGGCTTTTTCTGCCTCGCCCGCCACCACAAGATTGGCGCTTGCCCCGATCAGAGTGCCGTTGCCACCCAGGCAGGCCCCCAGGGCCAGTGACCACCATACGGGCTCCATATGGGTGACATCGCCCAGGGTTGGGGCCATATCTTTCAACAGCGGGATCATGGTGGCGACAAAGGGAATGTTGTCGATGATGGCCGAGGCCAGCGCTGACAGCCACAGAACCCCGGTTGCCGTCAGTTTCAGGTCGCCGCCGGTGGCATGGGTCAGCCCCCGCGCCAGCATGGCGATCAGGCCGGTTTTCTCGACCGCGCCGATCACGATGAACAGGCCGATGAAGAAGAAAATGGTGACCCATTCGACATCTTTCAGCACGCCGATGATGTTCTCGTTCTGGCGGTGCGGCTTGTACGGCAAATTGTCGATCAGCAGCATCAGCGCCGCCCCGAACAGCGCGATGGTTCCGGCGTGCAGATTAAACATCTCGCCCACGGCAAAGGCTGCGATAATCGCCATCAGCATAACCACCGAAATGGCGAACATGCGGTGGTCGGTGATTTCTTTTCTGGCATCCAGCGCCATCACGGCGGCTTTGTCTGCAGCCCGCGCCTGGAGTTTGCGGCCCCAGATCAAATGGTTGATGATCAGCTGAACCACCAGCACAATCACCGCCACCGGCGCCATGTGGATCAGAAAATCGTTGAAATTGAGATGCGTGGTTGAACCGATCAGAATATTGGGCGGATCACCGATTTCGGTCGCGGCACCGCCGATATTGCTGGCAAAGATTTCCGCGAACAAAAACGGGTAGGGCGGCACCCGTAAGTGGCGGCAGATTCCCATCGTTACCGGCACCACCAGCAGAACTGTGGTGACATTATCAAGCCCGGCAGAAAGCAGCGCGGTAATCAGTGCCAGGCTAACCAGAATGCCCGCCGGATTGCCGCGCGCGGTCTGTGCGGCCTTGATGGCGAGATATTCGAACAGGCCGCTTTTGCGGGCCACACCAACCACAATCATCATGCCAGCCAGAAAGCCTATGGTGTTGAAGTCGATCGCCCGGATTGCCTCGTCCTGGTCTAAGACGCCGATCAGCACCAAGAGCGCGCCGCCGAGCAGCGCCGCCACTGCGCGGTTGACCTTCTCGCTGATGATCAGCGCGTAAACGGCGATCAGTACGGCGGCTGCGCTGTAAAAGGCGACGGGTCCGGTCATAGTCACTCCTGCTGGTGCACTATTCCCGGTGAGGCGTGACACAGGCAAGCAAAACCGGATAAACTTTGCGCTATGATCCCGCGTCTCAAACCCGGAATATTCGTCCGTGCCCTGATCCGCCGCGCTGAAGTGGCCGGTGCACAGGGTTATGTTGCCTGCAAAGGCACCGAAGAAGCCGGTGCGGTTTTCATCAAAATCAACCGGCTGGATGGCACCTGCGTGGTACTAAGCCAGGCGCGCGCCGGGGAAGGCGAGCTGGTGTGGATGCGGCCTTTGGGCGAATCCTGCGATGAAGAGCGGGCCAGCAGCTATTTTGAAAAGCAAAAGCGCTTTGATCCCGATCTGTGGATTATCGAGATCGAGGATCGTCAGGGTCGCCCCTTCGTTGACGAAAAAATCGTCTAAGGGGCAACCATCGTCGGACTCCTTGCGGGTACGCGCGGGGCTAGTGAATCTTCACCAGCGCTTTGCAATAGAAGGCATCCTGCAGCAGGCCTTTGGGCTTTTTCGGATCACGCATCTTAAAGAACAGGATCTGGCGTTCGTTATCGGCGCAGACCTGTGCCAGCCGATCGGGGCTGGCCACCGCACCGCAGACGATTTTGCCGTTATAGAAGGTTTGTTTCAGTGGCCAGCTTTGATAGGTGCCGTCGCCCATACCCTGATTGAAGACGCCATCGGCACCGACTGTCTGGGTGTAGTTGGCATCCTTGTCCCCGCGGCAGATCGCGCTCCAGAACGGGGCGGCGCTTGTCGCCCCGGCGGCCGAGATCGCCATCCCGAAGGTGGACAGTGCCACCCCGGTAATGGCGAAGACCAGACGATGTTTCATGACAGGCTCCTGACAAATCCCCGCGGCCCTATTTGGGCATGCGGTCACGGGTTTGGCGCTGCACCATCCAGCCGGGATATTCCGGCTTCAAGGCGCTGACGGCATCCAGTGCATCTCGTTCTGCCGCCGACAGTTCGATATCGCTGGCGGCCAGATTGTCTTTCAGCTGCGTTTCGGTCTTGACCCCGATCAGCACCGAGGTGACGGCAGGCTGCGCCAAGAGCCAGGCCAGTGCAATGCGCGCTGGGCTGGCGTGGTGGCGCGCTGCAATCGGGCGCAAAACCTCGACGATTTTCCAGACCTGCTCTTTATCCACAGGGGGGAAGTCAAAGTTGCTGCGGCGGGCATCGGCGGGATTTTTCGCCCCCGGACCAAAGCGGCCCGACAGGATGCCGCCGGCCAGCGGACTCCATACCATCAGGCCAAGCTTCTGATCGGTCAGCAGGGGAATAACCTCGCGTTCGACATCGCGCCCGGCCAGTGAATAATAGGCCTGCAAGGTTTCGAGCCGTGCCCAGCCGTGTTTCTCTGCAATCGCTTCGGCCTGCATGATTTTCCACGCCTGCCAGTTGGAGCAGCCGACATAGCGTGCCCAGCCCTGGTTCACGACATGGTTCAGGGCGCGCATGGTTTCTTCGACCGGGGTCTGCTGGTCCTGAGCATGGATCTGATAGAGATCGATATAATCCAGCTGCAGCCGCTCCAGACTGCGTTGCAGTGAATCCAGAATATGCCCGCGTGACGCGCCGACATCGTTCGGCCCGGTGCCAAAGCGGCCATAGACTTTGGTGGCGATCACAACATCGGAGCGTTTGACGCCAATTTCCCTGAGCGCCGTGCCCAGCAGGGTTTCGGCGATGCCATAGGAATAGATATCTGCAGTATCAATGAAATTGATGCCGGCTTCCAGCGCCTGCGCCACGATGGTGGTCACGTCGCTTTGCTGCAATTTTCCGACATGGCCGAAGAACGAGCCTTCGCCGCCAAACGTCATGGTACCGAGGCAAAGCTCCGAGACAAATAACCCGGTCGAACCCAACTTGCGATAGCGCATCCCGTCACCCTTATCGATAATCCTCGCCGTCTATCTTACGGCGTGATGGTGATGGCACAAATACAAAAGGCGGGCACTTGAGCCCGCCTTTTGCGTCAAAAGCTATGTTGAGGTTATTTGCCCAGATCGATCACCGCACGGCGGTTTTGTGGTTCCTTCACATCCTTACCGGTGGGGACCAGCAAATCGTGGAAGCCTTTGCCCTCCACCGCGATGGAATCCGACGTCAGACCTTGCTCGGTCATGGCGGCTTTGACCGCATCGGCGCGCTTCTGCGACAGCGTGACATTGAATTGGTCGCCGCCGACTGTATCGGTGTGGCCAACCACGTGAATTCGGACAAAGCCATTGGATTTGGCCGTCTTAACCGCCGCGGCAATGATTTGTTGGGCCTGATCAGTCAGATCGGCTTTGGCAAAGTCGAAGAACACGACATAGCTTGTCACCGGCGGTGGCGGCGGGGCCACTGGGGGCGGTGGCGGCGGTGGTGGGGCTGCGGCTATCGGCGTGGCCTTGGGTGGTTCGGCCGGGCTGTTAAAGAAATAGCGGATGCCCAGCAGCACGACATGGTCGTGCAGCGCATGGACCTTGCCCACCGTGTCATAGCCGCTGCTGGTATAATAGCGCGTGCCATATTCATCGTCATCGACCTGCAGCCCGCGGAAGCGGTAATTGCCGAACAGTTCGAAATGCGGTGACAGGGTGTAATTGGCTTCGGCGATCAACTGCCATTGCGGTGCGGTCTTTTTATCGTCGATCCGGTTGTTGGTGCTGGACGAATTGGCGTTGCCGGTAATCTTGATGTTGCCCGTACCAAAGCCGATGCCGGCTCCCAGCGCCAGGCCAAGCCGTTTGCTGTAATCGAATTCGTACAGGGCGTTGACCATCCCACCGAGGATGGTGGCGTGACCGGAAAACTCGCCCTTGCCGGCATTATGATAGGTGTAATTGAATTCGCCTTCGAGCCGCCAATGATTGTCAAAGCGATAGCCGGCGTCGACAAGCGCGATGGCGTTATCATCAGTGGATAAATATTTGCGCTGCCATTGAGCGCCGCTAACATCAATCCGGACGGTATCAAGGCCGTCCCAGCCCGCCGCGATGCCGACATAGGGGCCCCTGGCCTCACCGGCCGATGCCTGACCCGTCCAGGCTAAACCTGAAAGCGCCAGCAAGGCCGCGCAGCTTAATGCTGTCGAACGGATTTTCATGTTTATCCTCGTGCTTGGGTTCCAAAACGAACGCATTCACACGACGGCAGGCGACAAATACGCCTTATAACGCCCGACAAACGCCAGCCGCTCACGGGGAATACCCTACCACTTCCGATTGTTATTGAAAGCGGTGACGCCTTTTAGCGCGTATTTGGCTTAAGGCTGTGACAGCCCTGCCACAGCGGAAAACAGTTCTGTTGCCTCAGCTTTGTCAATGTCGAGCACAAAGGCGTAGCGGCCCGGCAGCAGGCGCAGCGTTCCGGCAGGGGCTGGGGCAAAGGCGGTCAGAAGCTCGGCCCTGGGCGCAACATGAAACAGTTTGAGCCATGCCATCAGCACGCTGCGGCCCACCGCGCCTAGACCGGTCAGGTCGGCAAAATCGACGGCATGCAGCATGCCACTTTCGCCGAGGGCGGCCAGTGCGGCGGTAACCGAGGCGCGCCAATCCGGGATCATCGACAGGCTGTAGGAAAACAGCGCGTGATCGAATGGGCTGGTCAGGCCAAAGGTCGCGGGCGTCATTTCTTCAGCATAGCCCTGGGCCAGATGAATGCGGTGGCTTAAACCGGCATGCTGGATAGCGGCGCTGGCGGTTTTGAGCATCTCGGCCGAGGCGTCGAGGCCGAACAGCTCGGCCTCGGTGTAGCGCCGGGCGATTTTGATCAGATTGCGCCCGGTACCACAGCCAATTTCGACCAGCTTTGCCCCGGCGGGTAAATTCAGCTCACGGATCAAGCTGTCACGCCCGAACAGATAATATTTGCGGGTCATATTGTAGATGAAACGCTGGTGACGATAGATGCGGTCCATCAGTGCGGCGTGATCGGCGTCATGCATGGCTTTAAGATCAGCCCCGGGTATAGATGTGGAAGCCGCCATAGATCGACGAGCGGTCCTGGGCGTGGAAGGCGCGGCTTTTTTCCGCGTCGTAATGCCAGGGGGCCAGGACGTCTGGCGGCAGCATATCGGGTAGCGGGCTGTCTGGTCCGGCGGTGCGGAAGATCACGCGCGCATCTTTGGCGTCGGCCACCCGGTCGATTTCCCGCCACAGGGCGGTGAATTGTTCGGCGTTCATCCAATCCTGCGCATCAAGCAGCACAAAGCGATGCAGCGAATGATCGGGCTGGGTCTTCAGATAATCGGTGAACATGGCATGGTGGACTTCCACCTTGTTTGTCCGCTCACGGATGTCTTCATAGACCTCACGGCGCAGGTATGCCGGCACCGCAACACGCAATTCGGTGTCATAGCCGCGGCCAAAGGCCTGCCAGGCAAAATAATTGTTCCGGATCGGGAAATCGCAGGCCAGTCGCTCGACCCGTTCGCGCAACACCGCAATCGGGTCGCCGCCATAGGCTGCCACCAGCGCATCATACTGGGCTGGCGGAATCCCCAGCGCATAAAGCGAAATCGGGCTCTTGGCCAGAAACTGGATGGTCTTATCATTGAACAGCGGGGCAATCTGGCGTTCAAAAATCCGGCGTTGTTCGGCCGGGGTCTTCGCCGCCAGGATCGGCTCCAGATGCTTGCCGTGCAGCTTGGCCACCGCATGTAATAAGCCGATGAAGCGACCGAGCAGGCCATAACGGTACAGGTTGCGGGCGAACATATTGATCCGCCGCCCATGCAGGAAGATGCGCTTCTGCCAATAGGCGCGGGTTTCTTCATCCAGCACCGATGACAGATAGCGGTCAAACAGTGCTGCATTGCGCTTGTCGTTGGCGGAACCGAAAAAGCGGAAGAAATCCTCGTAGGTCGGCAGATTCTTGAGCGCGGCCAGTTTGAGCCGGGTCAGCGCGATATGATTGGGGTTGAGATCGATGGCGATAATCGCCGCCGGGTCTGCTGCCAGATAATTCAGCACATTGCAGCCGCCCGACGCGATGGTGATCAACCGGTGATGGCTGTTCAGCTCCAGCGCGGCCAGATCGACATCCGGGTCTTCCCAGATCTGGTTGTAGACGAAGCCCTGAAACATCAGGGTAAACAGGCGCTCTAAGGCACCCCGTTTGGTGGCGGCCGGCTTATGCAGCGCGGCACGCTTTAACAGATGATTGGTCATCCTTGTAGTCGAACCTATCGGCGGCAGTTCGCTTCTAGGCTCGCTGCCGTTCTCGTGCAACCGGATAAAAAATCCCCCGGCCTTGAAAAGGCCGGGGGATGCGAAAAATTATTTTATCTTAAGATGCCTCAAGCGGTCTTCAGCTTCTCGGCGGCATCATCGGGATCCAGCATCAGGATGTCTTTCGACACCGGCTTGTCGGTGATTTCGGCCAACTCGGCGATGAAATCGACGACCTTGTCTTCGAAGATCGGCGCGCGCAGCTCGGCCTGGGCCTGCTGGTTACGGGCATAATATTCAAAGACCTGCTTTTCCTGACCGGGGAAGGCACGGGCCCGTTCGGTCAGGGCGCGCTGCAATTCCTCGTTGGTGACGGTCAGGCTGTTCTGCTCGCCGATGCGGGCCAGCACCAGGCCGAGACGCACGCGGCGTTCCGCAATGGTACGGTACTCCGCCTTAAGCTCGTCTTCGGACTTGCCTTCGTCTTCAGCCTTCTTGCCTTCGCGCTTGAGCTCTTCCTCAACCGCGTTCCAGATACCGGTGAATTCGCTTTCCACCATGGTCGGCGGCAGCTCGAAGCTGTGGGCAGAATCCAGCGCATCGAGGATGCGGCGCTTCAGATGGGTGCGGCTGGCAGCGGCAAATTCGCGCTTGAGTTGATCGCGGATGCGATCCTTCAGCACGGCCAGTGACTCCAGACCGAACTTCTTGGCCATTTCGTCGTCGATCGGGGCATCTTCCGGCGCCTGCACGTCCTTGACGGTCACGACGAAGACGGCGTCTTTGCCAGCCAGCTTGGGCTCGCCATAATCGGCCGGGAAGGTGACCTTGACGTCGCGCGTCTCGTCAGCCTTGGCACCGATCAGCTGCTCTTCAAAGCCGGGGATCAGCTGCTTGGAGCCGAGCACCAGGTTGAAATCATCGGCCTTGCCGCCTTCGAATTCGACGCCGTCAACGGAACCGACAAAATCGATCACGACATTGTCTTTTTCCTGAGCGGCATCGCCTTCGGCGCGGTCGTTGAAGGTGCGGGTCTGTTCGGCAAAGCGGGCAATCGCTTCATCGACATCGGCATCGCCCACTTCGGCGGTCAGGCGCTCAACTTTGATCTGGGCGGCATCGCACAGCTCGAATTCGGGCATCAGGTCGATCAGGACCTTGAATTCCAGGTCGGCCTTGCCATCGATCACGGCGGCAATATCACCCACCGGTTCGACGCGCGGCGGGAAAGCCGGCTTCAGGCCATTGTCCGCGACAACCTTCTGGCTGCCTTCGTTGACGGCCTCTTCCAGCACTTCGCCCATCATCGACTTGCCATAGGTCTTTTTGACATAGGACGACGGAACCTTGCCGGGGCGGAAGCCTTTGATGTTGAGGCGCGGCTTGACTTCCTCGACCTTGCCGGTCAGGCGCTGGTCAAGATCGCTCGCGGCGATGATGACGGAATATTCGCGACGCAACCCTTCGGAAACGGTCTCGGTAATCTGCATTTTTCTATCCTAACTTCCTCAATCCGACACAAAGCGGCTTGCCAGCCATAAGATCTTGTAAAAACCCGCCGCGAGTAATCGCGGCCTGCCGACGTGGTCGAAGGCTGGTGCGGGCGAAGGGACTTGAACCCCCACGACTTTCGTCACTGGAACCTAAATCCAGCGCGTCTACCATTCCGCCACGCCCGCATACGGGCCCCATGCCTACCGTAACGGCCTGGGTTTGTTAAGACTAGGCCGCTACGACAAGGGAAGGGCGCCCCTATATCAGGGGTTTGACCCCGCCGCTAGAGTGCAATTCAGCCCGCAAGGCGGATTCGGGGGCTTAACCACATAAATAGCCTGCAGGGAGGGGAAATTTCGCCCAGCCTGGGTGCTTGCCGGCCGATTCGGCTCACCATCTGCGGGTGGCGATGATATAAATATTCGCCTTCAGGGTGTTTGCGTCGGCGGTTCTGCGAACATTTTGGGCGAGATCGCCCGTTCGAACCAGGCCACATCCCAGAAGCGGTCGAATTTACGCCCGACCTCTTTCATTTCACCGATCAGCTTAAAGCCCATCGCGACATGCAGCGCCACCGAGGCGTCGTTTGGCATGGTCACCACACCATAGGCGCGGTGGACATCCTCGCGACTGATCGCCTCAAGCAGGGTGCGGTACAGCATGCGGCCCAAACCCAGCCCCATTGCGTCGGGGGCCAGATAAATGGTGGTTTCGACCGTGGTTTCATAGGCCGCTTTGGTCCGGAACGGGCTGGTATTAGCCCAGCCGACCACCACGCCATCACGTTCGGCGACAAAGGCCTGATAGCGCCCGCTGGGGCCGATTTTGGCAAACCAGTGCCGCCGCAGCTCCAGCGTCTGGGGTTCCAGATCGAAGGTCGTCGGGGTGTTTTCGATGTAATGGTTATAGATCGCCAGAATGACCGGCAGATCGGCCTCGCTCATACGGCGCACGACGATTCGGCTCATAATCCCCTCAATCGAAATCGGTTGGCAGCTCTGGATGCTGCGTATGCTCATACAGCCGCAGGATCTGGCTTGCCAAGACGCGCGAGGTCGATAGTTCGGGCAGCGCATCGATCGGGAAAAATTTTGCGTCGCCGGTCTCGCCTTCGGTTTTTGGTGCCGGGCCGATCTCGTCACACAAGAAGAAAAACTTATAAATATGAAAGGGATAGGGCTCGGTATGCCCGGCTTTATCCCGGTCGCAGACGATGGCAAGTTTGGTGGTGCGCACCAACAGGCCGGCCTCCTCCTGCATTTCGCGGATAGCATTTTCCGACGGGGTCAGATTCACATCGGCCCAGCCCCCCGGCAGTGTCCAGCGGCCACCATCAATCAGTTCGCTGACCAAAAGCACCTCGCGCCCGCGAAACACCGCCGCGCGGGTATCGACCTTGGGGGTGGCATAGCCGAGCTCGCTCTTGAACAGGGCTTCAACCCTCTCAGGATCGGTGCCGGAATAGGCCCCCATCATGCGGGCGGCCAGTTCGCGCATCTGCTCATAGCGCTCGGTATCGTACAGATTGTGGGAGTAGGTGATGCCGACTTGCGCAATCGCTTGCAGTTCCCGCGCCCAGGTCAGCCATTGCGGGGTGGTTTCGGAAGTAATCGTCACAAGGTCTCTCCATAAAGACGGCGCAACACCGCCGGCAGTGTTTCGGGAAGGTCTTCGGCAATCAGCCCGGGGCCAAATTCCCGTGCTGCTGCGCCGTGCAGCCAGGCACCCGCAGCGGCGGCCAGAAATACCGGCATATGCTGGGCCAGTAAGCCACCAATAAAGCCCGCCAGCACATCGCCCGCCCCGGCGGTGGCGAGGGTGGGCGGGGCATTGGTGCAGATGGTGGCGCTGCCATCGGGGGCGGCAATCACAGTGTCGGGCCCTTTGAGCAGCAGCACAGCCCCGGCGGTTCGGGCGGCCTGACGGGCGGCGCCCAGCTTCCCGGTGCCGTCCTGCTGGCAGCGATCGAGCAGGCCGGGAAACAAACGCTCGAACTCGCCATCGTGGGGGGTGAGCACGCAGTTTGGATGAAGTCCGGCAAACAAGGTGGTCGGGTCGTCGGCAAACACGCTCAAGGCATCGGCGTCGAGCACGGTGGCTGCTCCACTGGCCAGCACGGCGGCGGTCAGCGCCCGGGTTGTTTCGTTTAATCCACAGCCCGGACCGATGATGGTGGCATTGAAGCGCTTGTCGGTCAGGATGTGCGCCAGCCCGGCCGGATCATCAAAGGATTTCAGCATGATGGCGGTTGCGTGGGCAGCATTGATTGCCATCGCGTCGGTCGGGCTGGCGATGCTGACCAGCCCCGCCCCCACGCGTAAGGCCGCACGTGCCGCCATGCGCGCCGCACCGGTGGCATAGGCAGGCCCGCTTACCACCAGGGTATGGCCGCGGCTATATTTATATCCCAGGGGATCGGGGCGGGGGATGGCGGCTGACCACAGATCCGGGGTGTTTTCCTGCAGCGGCGGTTTGGGGCCGATCGTGCCGATAGCTGATTCGGCGATGCCAATGTCCGCAACCTCGATCTGCCCGCAGTAAAGCCGCCCCGGCATCAGCACATGGGCCGGCTTCTTGCGAAAGAATGTCACAGTCCGGTCGGCGCGGACAAAGCCGTCGCCCAGCGGTTTGCCGCTGTCGCCAGCGATGCCGCTGGGGATATCCACCGCCACAATCGCGGGGCGCGGTGTCAGGGCATTTAATGCCTGGACCGTTTCCAGCGCAGGCCCACTTAAGGGGCGGGTAAGGCCGACGCCAAACAGCGCATCAATCACCAGTTCGGCCCCCGCCAGCACCGTCGGCGAAAGCGGATGAACCGGGCCTTTCCAGCGCGCGGCATTGCTGGCGGCATCCCCTTTGAGGGCAGTTTTAGCCCCCAGCAGGGCCAGAGTAACGGACCAGCCGGCCTCGACCAGCTGACGGGCGATCACAAAGCCGTCGCCGCCATTATTGCCCGGCCCGCACAGAATGACGGTGCGGCGCGGGCTGTAGCGGGTGCGAAGGGTTCTGGTGATGGCGCTGCCAGCGTTTTCCATCAGTTCAAGGGTCGGCGTACCGTGGCTGGCGGTAAAATGGTCGGCGGCGTAAATCTCCGCCACAGTCAGAATTTCCGTGTGCATGGCACCCTATGGGCGGCTTCACAGCGTTCTGGTTGCCGCCTGTCGGCCCAGTTCAACCAATTTCAGCGCGCCACTTTCAACATCGACGATGCTAATCGATGCGTTGTCCGGCTGAAAGACCGTTGTGCGCGCATCCTCCATGGCGGCGGCCACAATCATATTAATGACAACAAAATGCGAGATAATCACCGCATCGCGGTCAAGGCGGAGGAGTTTGCTTAAGCATTCACGCCGCCAGGTGGCCTGAAAGGGCAAAGCCGCGTCCCAGTTGCCTTTCATGAAGTTTTTAAGCCAGGCCTCGCGATTATAGGTCGCTGCGTCGGGCAGCGGCATCAGGGTGAGGGTTTCGTCGATGGCGGGGGCTGTCATCCAGCGTCGGGCCAGTGGTGCGGCGGTTTCTATGGCGCGGCGCTGCGGGCTGCTGATCAGCATCATGCGGGGCTGACTGCCGAGCAGATCGGCGACGCCTTCGGCCTGAATCTGGCCGACCTCATCCAGGGCCGGGTTTTCGATGAAGCCGACGCCCTCTTCGGTCCGTGCGTTACGAACGAGGTAAAACCGCGTCATTTTAGCCCGCCCTTCATCTCTGGGGTCATGCGGTGAATGCTGCTATTTTAGAGAGATCAAATCTGTATAACCCCTATAACGGGAACTGTCTTTGCTGTTTCTATTCCTAATATCTTAAAATGCACTTTACTGTTGCACAGTCCCGTCGCAAGAAATGTGATTGTTTTCTGTGCAGACGCCTTAAAAATGGGCGGCATCTATACAAAAATGGGGCAAATGGTAAATAAGTTGCTGAATTTATTTGTGATTAAGTCCTTAATTGTTGGCATAACCCCTGCTACGGACGGCGAGGTGCGCTGTAACCTTACGGGGCTGCGCGAAGGAGCACGAGAATGAAAAAGATCGAAGCGATTATTAAGCCGTTCAAGCTCGACGAGGTGAAGGAAGCGCTGCAGGAGGTGGGTGTCCAGGGTATTACGGTGACGGAGGCCAAGGGGTTCGGCCGTCAAAAGGGGCACACAGAACTCTATCGCGGTGCCGAGTATGTCGTGGACTTCCTGCCCAAAGTGAAGATCGAGATCATCATTGGCGACGACCGCCTGGAAGCCTCGGTGGATGCCATTCAGAAGGCTGCGCGCACTGGTCGCATCGGCGACGGTAAGATATTCGTCCTCAATGTTGAGGAAGCCATCCGCATCCGTACCGGCGAGACCGGGGCGGACGCCATCTAATAAGGCCGCCTGCGGCACGTGTAGA
Source organism: Micropepsis pineolensis (assembly GCF_055392125.1). Lineage (NCBI taxonomy): Bacteria > Pseudomonadati > Pseudomonadota > Alphaproteobacteria > Micropepsales > Micropepsaceae > Micropepsis > Micropepsis pineolensis. The sequence continues at coordinate 165,964 of NZ_AP042408.1, read as the reverse complement.
TAAACATCACAAAGGGGAAAGACCGACTACTATGGCTAATGCACAAAGCATTCTGTCTCTTATTAAGGCAGAAGAGATTAAGTACGTCGACCTGCGCTTCACTGATCCCAAGGGCAAGTGGCAGCATGTTACGTTCGACCTGTCTGTGGTCGACGAAGAATTCCTGACCGAAGGCACGATGTTCGACGGTTCGTCGATCGCCGGCTGGAAGGCCATCAATGAGTCGGACATGATTCTGGTGCCCGATTGTTCGACTGCGGTTGTCGATCCGTTCTTTGCCGACAAGACCCTGGCCATCACCTGCGACATCGTCGAGCCGACCACGGGCGAGCGTTATGCGCGCGATCCGCGTGCCATCGCCAAGAACGCCGAAGATTATCTGAAGTCCACCGGGCTGGGCGATACCGCCTTCTTTGGCCCGGAAGCTGAATTCTTCATCTTCGACGACGTGCGTTTCGAAGCGACGATGAACAAGTGCTTCTATTATATCGACTCGAAGGAAGGCGCCTACAACACCGGCACCGAATATGAAGGTGGCAACCTTGGTCACCGTCCGTCGGTCAAGGGCGGCTATTTCCCGGTTCCGCCGGTTGATGGCTCTCAGGATATCCGCGCCGAAATGCTCGCTATTATGGGCGAAATGGGCATCGGGCCAGAGAAGCACCATCATGAAGTGGCGACCGCGCAGCATGAGCTGGGCACCAAGTTTGCGCCGCTGGTCAAGATGGCCGACAACATGCAGATCTATAAGTATGTTGTGCATCAGGTTGCCAATTCGTTCGGTAAGACGGCGACCTTCATGCCGAAGCCGGTTTATGGCGACAATGGTTCGGGCATGCACGTCCATCAGTCGATCTGGAAGGCGGGCAAGCCGCTGTTCGCTGGTAACGGTTATGCCGATCTGTCGGAAATGGCCCTGTATTACATCGGCGGCATCATCAAGCACGCCAAGGCCATCAACGCCTTCACCAACTCGCTGACCAACTCTTACAAGCGTCTGATCCCCGGCTTTGAAGCCCCGGTCCTGCTGGCCTATTCGGCCCGCAACCGTTCGGCCTCCTGCCGCATTCCGTTCGGCTCGGGCCCCAAGGCCAAGCGCGTTGAAGTGCGCTTCCCGGATGCTGGTTCGAACCCGTACCTGGCCTTTGCCGCCATGCTGATGGCCGGCCTCGACGGTATCGAGAACAAGATCCACCCCGGCGATCCGATGGACAAGGACCTGTATGCCTTGCCGCCGGAAGAGCTCAAGCAGATCCCGACCGTGTGCGGTTCGCTGCGCGAAGCCCTCGACAGTCTGGCCGCCGACAACGCCTTCCTCAAGAAGGGCGGCGTCTTCAGCCAGGACTTCATCGATAGCTATATCGAACTGAAGTACAACGAAGTCTATGCGTTCGAGCACACCCCGCATCCGATCGAATTCAAGATGTATTATTCGGTCTGAGGTCACTCGGATTTTGCCAAATCAGGGGCGCGGCATCTGCCGCGCCCCTTTTTTTCGCCTGTGGACGCCTGCTGCACGGATCGCGCTTTACGGTTGAAAGGTGTAGGCTCAGACGCAACGCGCGCTCAAAAGATCGCAAAGACACGCGCCACTGGGGGGATCATGCGTCATTTCCTGTTATCGCTTGCTGTTGCGGGCGTTCTTGCCGTTCCGGTTATGGCGGCGGGCTCTGCGCAGACGCTCGCGGCGCTGCCTGCGGCGCTTGAATACCGTAATCCCCCGGTGCAGTGGAAGGTGACCGGGCCTGACCGTTTCACCATCACGGCCCCTGCGCATAGCAACTGGTTCATATCACCGTTTGATTTGGGCCGGGTGGATAGCGCGCCGACGCTGCTGTTTCATGCCCCCGAAGATTTCATCCTCAGCGCTAAGATTTCGCTGACGCCGCTGTCGCGCTGGGATTCCGGGGCGTTGGCCCTGTATGTCGATAAAGATCACTGGGCCAAACTGTGTCTGGAAACGCCGCAAGGCGATGGCCATTTGTCGGTGGTCATGGTGGTCACCAATGGCGCTTCGGATGACAGCTATTCGATTCCGGCAGCGGGCCACGCGCTGTATCTGAAAATCGCCCGGCAGGGCCCCGGCGTCACGTTTTTTGCGTCCGAAGATGGCAAAATCTGGCAGATGGTCCGGGCTTTCCGGCTATCCCCCAGTCAGGATCTACAGGCCGGTTTTCTGGCCCAGTCCCCGACAGGTAATGGTATTGCGGTGGATTTTTCCGAGCTGCGCTACAGCACGGCACCGGTGAAGAACCTGTTCACCGGGCAGTAGCCCACTCTGCATTACGGGCAAAACGCCCCGATACTTTCACGTGCGGCCCTAATTGAGGGTCGATTTATTAATGGCGCTGAGCGGTGGCTCGGCTGGCAGCACGATATAGGTGCGGCAGCCATTGCCATATTCGCTTTCGATCCAGGCCCGTCCGCCATGCAGTTCGGTCAGGCCCCGCACCAGCGCCAGGCCCAGCCCTGTGCCGCCCGCCTGGCGGTCATAGCGGTTATCGACCTGGCTGAAGGGGACGAAGATCTTGTCGAGCTTTTCGCGGGGAATGCCCGGTCCGTTATCCTCGCAGCAGATCTGAAATTCGCCCCGGGGCGAGCGGCTGGCCGAAACCTTGAGGATGCCGCCATCCGGGGTAAATTTCACTGAGTTGGAAACGACATTGATCAGGATCTGCTTGATCGCGCGTTCGTCGGCATACAGCGGCGGCACATCCGGCGTGATCGAAATGATCAGCTGCTGATGCTTTTCGCGCGCTTTGGCCCCGACCAGTTTGAGGGCGACATCGAAGGTGTGCTGTGGGTCGAGCGGGTGGGGCGCAATCTCCATCCGACCGGCCTCAATCTTGGCGACATCCAGGAGATCGTTGATCAGGCTGAGTAAGTGCGCGCCGGAGGAATGAATGTCGCCTGCATATTCCTTATAACGGTCCGAACCGACCGGGCCGAAACATTCCCCGGCGATGATTTCAGAGAACCCTAAAATAGCGTTGAGCGGTGTGCGCAGCTCGTGGCTCATATTGGCCAGAAAAGCCGTTTTGGAGGCGTTGGCGGTTTCGGCTTCAAACCGCTTGCGCAGGGCATCATCGCGGGTGATCTCGATCTCGCGCGCCATGTCTTCAACCTGAAACCGTAAGCGCGAATCCTCGTCCAGCCGATGCATCAGGCGGCGGCCATCGACCAGCAGCTGGGCCCCGAACACCGGAATGACGATGGCAATACCGGTATCGACCGCACTGTCGCCCAATAAAAAACGCACCGCCGCCATCACCGTCATCGGGATCAGGCTGGCCAAAAACATGTCCATATGGCTGGAGCGGCTGACCACCAGCATCGCCAGCGTCGCCAGCGTGACGCCACCCAGAAACAGATGGTTGATCGAATCCCCCGGCGTCCACAAGAGCCAGGGCATCAGGCCCCAGGCAAAGCTGATACTCGCCTGCATGGCGACAATGCGCGAGAACCATGGCCGGGTACGGTCATATTCGGCGCTTTCGGCCGTGTCATATTGGTAGATCGACACCACCGAGGCCGAGAGAATCATTGTTGCCGAGACAATGACCGGGACAAAAACCGCCGTGTTGAAATTGACATGGCCAAACAGCCCGCAGCTATCCGAGCCGAGCCAGGCAATCGCCAGAGCCCAGAATGGCGAGGAAAGTCGCGATGATCGAACGGTTTGCGAAGTAAGATCGAGCTGCGAACGTAATACACGTACGTCTGTGCTTCGCTGGCTGCGCAAACGCTTAAGATATTTCACAGCCTTTCCCCCTTGCTGTTTGCCAATATTGTGTTCGTCAAATAAAACGGCAAATACGCCCAGCAGGAAAAGATTTTAGCGATTTCTACCGGGGCAAGGAATATTTATCTGTGACCTTGCCCCACATTTTTGCCCAAATTCGTCATATTGCCTAATACCTTCTTGCGCGGCCTTTAAACGCACAGCGTGCACCCATTGTTATGCGTGCACTGTGATACTCAATCTGTGGGTGTGTCAATGCCGTGTGGCGTGTCCGTTTAGCCCTGATTTTTCCCGTATACGGATAATGCCCACAGCTCGGATGGGATGGGTGCGTTGGGCTGCTGGCATCAGGCCCCCGAGTTCGGTATATCCCAAGGATGAAGTTTGGGGCGGGGCTGTAACGGCCCCGGTCCCGCGAAGGGTGCAGGTTTTGGCGCGGCAAACACGCTAGATTGGTCCCTGGTCGATTCGGGCCGGATTTGGGGCCGGTTCTTTAGGCCAGATCCCGCGTTTGATCCGCACCTTGAAATGTCGAGATGTCTGCAAGTTAGGCGAATATGACGAAAGCACAACCGGAAGATCTGTTTCAGCCGACGTCGGGGCGCGGCGGCGGCTATACCGCCAAGGATATTGAGGTTCTGGAGGGGTTGGAGCCGGTGCGCCGTCGTCCCGGTATGTATGTCGGCGGCACCGACAGTGCCGCGATGCATCATCTGGCGGCAGAAATCCTCGACAATGCTATGGACGAAGCGGTCGCCGGTCACGCCAGCCGCATCGAGATCGAATGCATGCTCGATGATGTGCTGGTCGTCCGTGATAACGGCCGTGGTATCCCGATTGATGCCCATCCCAAGTTCAAGGACAAATCGGCGCTCGAGGTCATCATGACCACGCTGCATGCCGGCGGTAAGTTCGGCGGCAAGGCCTATCAGACCTCGGGCGGTCTGCACGGCGTCGGCTCGTCGGTGGTCAACGCTTTGTCGGAATGGATGGATGTCGAAGTGGCGCGCGAAAAGCGCGGCTACAAGATGCGCTTTGAACGTGGCAAGGCCATCGGCAAATTGCAGGATATGGGTGGGGCCAACTGGCGCGGCACCCGTGTCAGCTTCAAGCCTGACATCCAGATCTTCGGCAAGGAACTGCATTTCTCGCCCAATAAGCTCTATCGCATGGCCAAGTCGAAGGCCTATCTGTTCCGCGGCGTTGAAATCCGCTGGAAATGCGATCCCGCCCTGATCAAGGACGATACCCCGGCGGAAGACCGGTTGATGTTCCCCGGCGGTCTGGCCGACTGCCTGCAAGGTGAAATCGGCACCCAGACGACGGTGACCGAGCGGATGTTCTCGGGGCGGACCGAGGCCCGCGATGGTGAAGGTTCGGTGGAATGGGCGGTTGCCTGGCTGCCTGATGCTGATGCCATGATGCTGTCCTATTGTAACACCATCCCCACGCCACAGGGCGGCACGCATGAACAGGGCCTGCGCAATGCGCTGACCCGGGCGTTACGCTCCTATGGCGAGCGGGCCAATAACCGCAAGACTACGCTGATTACCCCGGATGATGTGCTGGCGTCCTGTTCGGCCATGTTGTCGGTGTTCATTCGGGAGCCCGAGTTTCAGGGCCAGACCAAGGAGAAGCTCTCGACCGTCGAGGCGCAGAAGCTGGTCGAAAATGTGGTGCGTGATCATTTCGAGCATTGGCTGGCCGAAAGCCCGGCTGAGGCAGATAAGCTGCTGGAATTCGCCATTGATCGTGCCGAAGAACGGCTTAAGCGCAAACAGGAAAAGGACGTTTCCCGTAAAACCGCGACGCGCAAGCTGCGTCTGCCCGGCAAGCTGGCGGACTGTTCCCGTAGCGAAGCCGCGGGTACGGAGATTTTCCTGGTCGAGGGCGACAGCGCCGGTGGTTCTGCCAAACAGGCGCGTGATCGGGCCACCCAGGCGGTGCTGCCGCTGCGGGGCAAGATCCTTAACGTGGCCTCGGCTGCGGCCGGTAAGCTGGCTCAGAACCAGGAACTGACCGATCTGGTGCAGGCGATGGGCTGTGGTGTCGGCGATAAATACCGCGACGAAGATCTGCGCTATGATCGCATCATCGTCATGACCGATGCCGACGTCGATGGCGCCCATATCGCCTCGCTGTTGCTGACCTTCTTCTACCGGGAGATTCCCGGTTTGATTGATGGTGGGCATTTGTTTCTGGCCATGCCGCCGCTTTATCGCTTAAGCCATGGTGGCAAGACCCTCTATGCCCGCGATGACGACCACAAGGCGGAACTCTTGAAATCGGCCTTCAAGTCAAACGCTAAGGTTGAGGTTTCACGCTTTAAGGGCTTGGGTGAGATGATGCCGGCCCAGCTTAAGGAAACCACCATGAAGCGGGGCACACGGACCTTGATCCGTGTCGATATCGCCGATGAACAGCGTGACGAGACCGAAGCCATGGTCGAACGCCTGATGGGAAAAAAACCCGAACTGCGCTTTCAGTTCATCCAGGAGAACGCCAGCTTCGTCACCGATGTGGACGTTTAAACCCGTTCAGACGAAAATGCCTGCCAGCCCATAGGCTAATCCCCATCTTTTGCTGGCCGAATCGCCCGTAAAAATGCTAGGAACAGCCGCCGTTTCTCGTATCCCGAAGCGGCTCTTTCAAGGACCGGAATTTGACCGAAGATCTGCCGCCATCGACCCCGCCCGTGTCGAACCTGCCCACCCCGCCCGCGGGGTCGAATGTGTCCCCCATCGCCATCGAGGACGAGCTGAAGCGCTCCTATCTCGACTATGCGATGAGCGTGATCGTTTCGCGCGCCCTGCCTGATGCGCGTGACGGTTTGAAGCCGGTGCATCGGCGCATCATTTTTTCGATGCACGAAAACGGCTATGACTGGAACAAGGCCTATCGCAAGTGCGCCCGCGTTGTCGGTGACGTGCTCGGTAAATACCATCCCCACGGCGACTCCTCGGTCTATGACGCTTTGGTGCGTATGGCGCAGAGTTTTTCGATGCGCGCCCCACTGGCCGATGGCCAGGGTAACTTTGGCTCGGTCGACGGCGATCCGGCCGCCGCCATGCGGTATACCGAAATCCGGCGTTCGAAGATTTCCCATGCGCTGACAGATGATCTCGACAAAGATACCGTCGATTTCATGGACAATTATGACGGCTCGGAACAAGAGCCGATCGTGATGCCGGCGCGCTTCCCCAATCTTCTGGTCAATGGTGCCGGTGGTATCGCCGTCGGTATGGCGACCAATGTGCCGCCCCATAATCTGGGCGAAGTGGTTGATGCCTGTCTGGCCTATATCGAAGATCCGTCGATCGGCATGGATGTGCTGACCGAAATCGTTCCGGGGCCGGACTTTCCCACCGGTGGTCTGATCATCGGTCGGGCGGCGGCGCGCAATGCGCTGGCCCGCGGTCGTGGTTCGATCCTTATGCGGGCCTGTTGCGAGATTGAGGAGATCCGTAAGGATCGCTTCGCCATCATCGTCACCGAGATCCCCTATCAGGTCAACAAATCGCGCATGATCGAGCGGATTGCCGAACTGGTGCGCGATAAGCGCGTCGAAGGCATTTCCGATATTCGCGACGAAAGCGATCGCCACGGTATGCGCGTGGTGATCGAGCTTAAGCGCGATGCCTCGGGCGAAGTGGTGCTGAACCAGCTTTACCGCTATTCCGAGCTGCAGGTCAGCTTCGGCGTCAACATGCTGGCGCTGAACGATGGCCGCCCGCTGTTGATGAACCTCAAGGACCTCATCGTCTGCTTCGTGGCCTTCCGCGAGGAAGTGGTTTCCCGCCGCACCAAGTTCCTGCTCGGCAAGGCGCGCGATCGCGCCCATGTCTTGGCCGGTCTGGCACTGGCGGTGGCCAATATCGACGAAGTGATTGCGCTGATCCGCGCCGCGCCGAACGCCAATGTGGCGCGCGAACAGTTGATGGCCCGGGCCTGGCCGGCGCGGGATGTTGCCCCGCTGGTGCTGCTGATCGCCGATCCGCGCTCGGTTCTGGCCGAGGATGGCACGCTGCATCTGACCGAGGAACAGGCCAAGGCCATTCTTGATCTGCGGCTGCAGCGCCTGACCGCCTTAGGGCGCGATGAAATCGGCGAAGAGGTCAAAAAACTCTCCGAAGAAATTCGCGATTATCTTGATATCCTGCGCAATCGGGATCGCATCCTGACCATCGTCAAGGACGAGCTGGTCGCCGTGCGGGCCGAGTTTGCCACCCCGCGTCTGACCCAGCTGATCGACGCCGATGTCGAGCTGGAAGACGAAGCGCTGATCGAACGCGAAGATGTGGCGATCACCGTCACCCATGGCGGCTATATCAAGCGCACCCCGCTGGCGGAATACCGCGTGCAGGGCCGTGGCGGTAAGGGCCGCTCGGGCATGAATACGCGGGACGAGGATTTTGTCACCAACCTGTTCGTGGCATCCACCCATGCGCCGCTGGTGTTCTTCTCCTCGACCGGTATGGCCTACAAGCTCAAGGTCTGGCGCCTGCCCGACGCGCCGATTACCGGCCGTGGCAAGGCGATGGTCAATCTGTTGCCGCTGTCCGATGGCGAACGCATCGCCACCATTCTGCCCTTGCCGGAAGACGAAACCCAGTGGGAGAAGTTCCACGTCGTTTTCGCCACCAAATCGGGCAATGTGCGCCGCAATGAACTGTCCGACTTTGTTTCGATCAACAAGGCCGGCAAGATCGCCATGAAACTGTCTGAAGGCGACGCCATCGTCGGGGTGCAGCTGTGCACCGAGGCCGATGACGTGCTGCTGACCACGCACCGTGGCAAAGCGATCCGTTTCCCGCTGTCTGACATCCGCGTCTTCAAAGGCCGTGAATCAACCGGCGTGCGTGGCATCAAGCTGGCGGACGGTGATGAAATCGTCAGTCTGGCCCTGATCCACCATTCCGATGCCACCCCTGCCGAATCCCGCGCCTATCTCAAACAGGCCAGCGCCCTGCGCCGTGCCGCAGGCGAGGAAACCGATGATGTGGTGATCGACGAGCCCGAGGAGAACGGCGAAGAAGCCGTGCTGACGGCTGAGCGCTATGCCACGCTGGGGGCGGGCGAACAGTTCCTGCTCACCCTGTCGGAAGAAGGTTTTGGCAAGCGCTCCAGCACCTATGAATACCGTGTCACGGGCCGTGGCGGCTCGGGCATTGTGGCCATGGGGATGGGCAAGAAAAACACCGCCATCATCGCGTCGTTCCCGGTCGAGGAAGGCGATGACCTTATGCTGATCAGCAATGCCGGTCAGACCATTCGTGTGCCGGTCAGGGACATCAGCTTCCAGGGCCGTGCTGCGCAGGGCGTGACGGTGTTCCGCGTTGATGACGAGGAACGCGTGGTCTCGGTTGAGCGCATTGCCGATGTTTCCGGCGATGACACTGACGCGGCGCCCGATGACGCGGGCGGCGATGTTCCTAATGCAAACACCTAACGGTTAAATCATGGCACTCAAACGCATTGGCGTTTACCCCGGGACCTTTGATCCACCCACCATCGGGCATCTCGATATCATTGCCCGCGCGGTGCGGCTGGTCGATAAGCTGGTGATCGGGGTTGCCACCAACGCCGCCAAGACGCCTCTGTTCACGTTGGACGAACGTGTCGAGATGATCCGGGTTGAGGTTGCAAAATGGGGTAAGTCCGTCGAAATAAAGCCGTTCTCCGGTCTGCTGGTCGAATTTGCCCGCGCCCAAAAGGCCGGGGTAATCGTGCGGGGCTTGCGCGCCGTCTCGGACTTCGAATACGAATTCCAGATGGTTGGCATGAACCAGAAGCTGGCGCCGGATATCGAGACACTGTTCCTGATGGCCGATCCGCGCCATCAGGCCATTGCCTCACGGCTGGTCAAGGAAATCGCCATGTTGGGGGGCAATGTTTCTGCCTTTACGACCCCGCGTGTGGCCAAACTGTTGAAACAGCGCTGTAAGGCGCTTGGGGAGAAGAGAGATGGCGCAAGAGCCTGAAAACACGCTGATTATGGAACTGAAGACCGGCGCGGTCACCATTGCCCTGCGCCCTGATCTGGCGCCCAGTCATGTCGCCCGCGTCAAGGAGCTGGCGCGGTCCGGCTTCTATGATGGCGTGGTGTTCCACCGGGTCATCCCCGGCTTTATGGCCCAGACCGGCGATCCGACCGGCACCGGCATGGGCGGCTCCAAGCTCGCCGACCTCAAGGCCGAATTCTCGGCCGAGCACCACAAGCGTGGCACCTGCTCGATGGCGCGGTCTTCCAGCCCGCACAGCGCCAACAGCCAGTTCTTCATCTGCTTTGCCGATGCGCCGTGGCTTGATCGCCAGTACAGCGTGTGGGGCGAGGTGGTCGATGGCATGGAGCATATCGATGCCATCAAAAAAGGTTCAGAACATAATAACGGTGCCATCGAAGGCGAGCCGGACAAGATTGTCCGTATGCGGATTGCGGCCGATCCGGCCTGATCTGTCTGCAGCTGAGATATAGAAAAAAGGCGGGCCCGGTGCCCGCCTTTTTTGTTTGAACGATTTATGGACTGGCGGGGCTTGTGCGTTTCTCACCGGCCGCCGTCACATAGAGCATGCGTTCCTTATAAGCGATGAACAGGTGCAATCTATTTATCTCTCGCATCCCGATAATCAGGTCAATACTCACTTTTGATTTGTCTCTCGGTATTAATAATACTGGCACATTATTTACAGTTACACCGCCAAACTGGAGCGTTTTAAATGTGTGGCGGTAAGTTGGGGCTGGGTCATCCGCAGCGCTTAACCGTTCCATGTTTGGCGATTGCGGTGTCAGACCAAATTCGGTTTCGGCCAGATGCATATCCATGACGGTAGATGATGATCCTGTATCGAGAATGGCATCAACCTTTTTTCCATCAATGACCACTGGCAGGTTAATGTGGTCATGAAGCAGGGCAAAAGGAAATTTGGCAATATGATCTTCGTTCTCGGTCCAATAGACCGCACGGCCAGAGCAACGGTGCGGTAAGAACAGATTGAGCTTATGTGCGGCAAAATCAAAATCAGCATCAAATAACGAAAGAAAATCAGCACCAATGAGTCCGTCATATTGCTCGCCGTGGTGCAATCGCTCCGTGCTGACGACGATGAATTTGGCAGATGGTATATTCGTGCCACCGATTTTGATGTCTTTAGCACCAACATAATGCCGGGTTTTCTCACCGCCAAATAGTTTGAAATAGGATATGCCTGGCAGCCCTAATTGCGTCAGGCCTAACGTGTCTGCGGTTTGCTCGGTCATAACCGATGCGGGTGATCCTGTATCGACCAGAAAATGGAATGTGTGCGCGGCAATGATCACCTCTACCGCAACGCCGGTATGATTTTTTGCCTCCTCAAGCGGCACGCTGGCCACGATCTGCAGGCGGCAATCCTCTTCTGCTGCGGCGGGTGGGCAAAGCAGCGCCCCTAATAAGCAGAGTGCACAAAATACAAAGATAAAATGTTTCATCGGTATCCCCCATTATGTTTGAAGGGTAGTCCGCGCGAAATCTTTTCGTCTACCGCAGGGCTTGCGTCTTTGTGCCGCGAAAGCGTGTGTGCCGATTAAATTCGCTGTAATATACCAAACATGCCATCCCTTACACTGTAGAGTGTGCTGCAGGTGCAGGCGGCACATCAGTGGCTGGTCTTAGCCATACAATATATATGGAATTGTCGGTGCGGTCGCTGTGATTGACAGCAGGTCATGACCGTAGGACCATGTGCCGCCCACGGCTTTGCCGCCGTATTTTCCGTCACACCAAAGCGCGTGTGTTGAAGATGGTCCGTTCCTAAGGGGCCGTCCGCAGCGTTATGGTTTTGTGATGTGTACGGATTAATCTTGCAGGAGAGTGCTTTTGAATTCGACATTGGAGCTGATGTACCAGCATCGCAGTATTCGTGCCTATCAGGATAAAGCGGTTCCGTCCGACGTTTTGAACAGTGTGCTGAAAGCCGCCTGGCATGGCCCGACTTCGGTGAACGGTCAGCAGGTTTCTCTGGTGGTGGTGGAAGATGCCGCGCGCCGTCAGAAAATCGCTGAAATTGCCGGTGGCCAGCCTTGGATTGCTCAGGCCCCGGTTTTCATCGCCGTGGTGGCAGACTTTTATAAAACCGGTCGGGCCGTGGCCGCCACTGGCAGCACACAGGTGATCCACGACAGTTTGGAAGGCTTTACCGTCGGTGCCATTGATGCCGGTATTACGCTGGGCAATTTGATGACGGCGGCGCGTGCCGCTGGCCTGAGTGTTGTGCCGATCGGTGGCATCCGTAATGATCCGACAGCGTTGGCCACGCTGCTGCATTTGCCCGAGCATACCTTCCCGATGGTTGGTGTCTGTCTGGGGTATGCCGCGAAGGACGCGCCGCTCAAACCCCGTCTGCCGCTGTCGACCTATGTGCATAAGGAGACCTATCAGGCCGATGGGCTTGATGCGGCCATCACGGCATATGACCAGACTATGATGGCGCACTGGCAGGCACAGGGCCGTGATGATGGTGAGCCGTGGACGATCAGCATCCGCGATTACTACAGCAAGGTCTATTTCCCCAATTTGCGCGCCGCGGCCTCCAAACAGGGGTTCGGCTTCGATCAGTGACCACAGCCCTATAGGTCCTGACTTTAGGGGGCGGATGCCGGGGTGAAATACAGCTTGTGTTCTTTGTATGCGATATACAGGTGCAGGCGTCTCAGCTCCGGCATACCGAGAAGTCCGGCGAAGAACCAGTGGGCTTTTGAAAAGGGTATGAAGCGAAACTGCGTATCTGTGAGGCGGACGTGGCCGAGTTTCATTTCCCGGAATTTGTAATCATAGATCGGGTCGGCATCATCTGCCGGCCCTTCGCGCATCATGCCGGGCGATTGCGGTGACAGCGCCAGTTTTGCCATGCCGATCTTTGCCCCCAGGCTGGAATCGCTGGCCCCGGTATCGACAATGGCGATCATGTCCTTGCCGTCGAGCTGGATGGGCACAATGATGCGGCCATTATCCCCGGTGAAGGGCAGTGTCTCTATCACCGTGTCGGTCTTCCACTGAATTTCCTGACCATCGCAGGGATGGGGCCTGAACAGGGTCAGCGTGCCTGCGGCGAAATCAAAATCTGCATCATAACGCGCCAGGATATCCGCTCCGATCAGGCCATCAAATTGCTCGCCACCAAAATTAAAGCGCAGGGTTCGCATAACGACAAAATCTCCATCAGGCATAGCGGCATTGCCGATTTTGAAATTTGTAACGTGGACGGATGATTTAGCTTCGTCGCCGCCAAACATCTTAACGCTGCCGCTGGCCAGTGCTTTGGGCTTAAGCCCTGCAGCATCTGCCGCATGTTCGGTGACCATCGATGATGGCGAGCCGGTATCGACCAGAAAGCGCAATGGTTGCCCGGAAATGGTAACCGGTGTGGCGACCTGATTGAACAGGTGCGCCTTTTGTAAGGGGGTACTGGCCACCGCTTGCTGCCGACACGCCTCCCCGGCGGCCAGCGGGCCGCACAATAATACAAGCGTCAAAAACGCCAGACCATAACGTGTCATAGCTCAGGCTCCCTGACCATCAGCCGGGATTATAGCGTATTTGGTATGGTTGGCGAGACTGCCCGGCGGCTACATTACCGCCGGGGTGACATAGAGCTTCTTTTCCTTGTAGGCGATATAAAGGTGTAATTGGCGCAGAATGCTCATACCGATGATCAGCTTGGGTTGACCAGAGTTGCCCATCAGTTTGCTTTCCTCATCCGAGAACAGGCGAATGTCAGGATTGTTGACCGTGATGCCCTGAAAGGTCAGCGTTTTGAACAGATCGGCGCTTTCATCCTTATCGCGCTGTTTTTTTAAGGTGTCCTCGTCGATATGCAGCAGGCGGGATGCGACCTCCAGACTCATCACGGATTGCGGTGCGCCGGTATCAACAATTGCTTTGACTTCACGCCCCCCCAGCTCAACATCAACCACAATGTGATTGCCTTCAATTTTAAAATCGAGCGGTATTGCCGGCGTTGTGTGGGACCAATAATTGATCTTGCCGGGGCAATGTTCCTGGGAATAGAGGTTTAGCTTTCCGCCGGCAAAGTCAAAATCGACATCGAAAATCCGCAGGATTTCCGCACCCAGAATGCCGTCATACCAATCGGTGTTGCGGCTTAATATGAAAAAGGGTCTGTCATGTAATGCCACCGGCCCGATCGTGACCTCTTTTGCTGTGGCCATTAAGTTGGACTTTTCACCACCGAACATTTCTATGGAGGCGCCGGGGTTGGCCCGAACCGGCAGGTGCAGCTGGTCCGCTGTTGTGCGGGTCAGGATGGAATAGAACGAACCGGTATCGACCAGCATATTGATCGGCTGGCCATTGATGGGAACCGGTATGGTCAGATGCCCGACGGCGTTGAGGGTCATTGGCCAGGAATAAAACCGCACCAGCTGACATTTGGCTTCCTCGGCGGTGGCGCCGCTGGTTATTGCTGCGCTGTATAAAAGCCCCGCGAGCGCGGCGCAGGCACCCCATTTACGCATTGATTTTCTCCCCCCCTTTAAGCTGCGTTATTTTTTCAGCCGATGTTCCTCAGTCTGTGCCATGTCATATTCAACAAAACGGTGTGGGCAGTTCTCTGCCGCTTGGTGGATCAGCGGTGCAGCCACGGCCTGATCGCCATGGGATAAATGCCATTCCCCCAGATAAAAATCGGCTTCACATTTCTGCCCCGCAGCCAGCACCGCGTCACTGTCCTGCGCCGCGTGATAAAGCTGTTCTACCGTTGTTTGGCCGCGATAGAATGCAACAATGGGGGCCGGCCAGCCTGATGGTATGTCCGCTGTGCGTTTATCAAAGTCGGCCGTATCGAACCGCCCGGCGCGTAAAGTGCTCATGGCGTACCACAGGTCCAGATAAAGGCTGTGCGTGTTTTTTTTGTCGGTGTGCTGCAGCGCAAGGGCGTATTTCTCACCCGCAGCAGCAAAATCACCATAGTCCCACAAGGCCCGGGCATAGGAGGTAAAAAGTCCACCCTGTAGTTTTTCCGGCCTAGTGCTCAGCAGGGCGGTAAAATCACGGTCGGCGGCGACCTTGTCGCCCGCACACAGATTGCCCCACAGCCGCAGGGTGAGAAGTTCACTGTCCGGAGTTCTGACCGCCGCGGCCGCGTTAAGATCGCTGACGGCATTTTTGCAGTCGCCCGCCGCCATATAGGCGGCAGCCCGGCGCATGTGGGCGACGGGGATATAGGTGGCGGCCAGATCGCCCGCCGCCAAAGCCGTGCTGAAAGATTGGATCGCCAGATCATACCGTTTGGCGGCCAGCGCGCTTAAACCCCGTGTATAGTCGTCATAGCTGGCTGCCCAGGTACAGCCCAACACCGCTGCCCAAGGCAGGGCCCAGAACGCCTTCCACGCCATGATTTCCCCCTGATCTTATGGGGTAAATCATAGCGGGGTTTTGATTTTCTGCAACGCTGAGTTTAGGTGTTTTTAAGGCTCGTAAGACAGGTTGGGTTTAAGCCATTTTTCCGCCTCGGCCAGCGTCCAGCCTTTGCGTTTGGCATAATCGGCGACCTGATCGGCCTCGATCTTGCCAACGCCGAAATAGCGCGCTTCGGGGTGCGAGAAATACAATCCGCATACCGATGGCCCCGGCCACATGGCAAAGCTTTCGGTCAGCGTGATCCCGGTGCGCATTGTGGCTTCCAGCAGCGTGAACAACTGATCTTTTTCGGTATGGTCAGGCTGGCAGGGATAGCCCGGTGCCGGGCGGATGCCGCGATAGTTTTCGGCAATCATCTCGTCACTGGTCAGGGTCTCGTCCGGTGCATAACCCCAATATTCCTTGCGCACCCTGGCATGCAGGGTTTCGGCAAAGCTTTCGGCCAGCCGGTCGGCCAGCGCGTTTAGCAAGATGGCCGAATAATCGTCCTTGGCCTCTTTGAAGATTTTGGCACGGGCTTCTTCACCAATACCTGCCGTCACCGCGAACAGGCCGATATAATCCTCGATGCCCTTGGGGGCGATAAAATCGGACAGGGCAATATTGGGCCGGGTGGCATCGCGTGACATTTGCTGGCGCAGGGTGTGGAAGGTGGCGATGGGGAATTTGCGCGCCTTGTCGCCATAGACCTCGATATCGTCACCCACCGCATTGGCCGGATAGAAACCAACCGCCGCACGGGCTTCAAGCCAGTTTTCACTGATAATGCTTTCAAGCATTTTCTGCGCGTCGGCGAACAAAGCGCGCGCCGTCGGGCCGGTCTTGTCGTTGTGCAGAATTTCGGGATAGCGCCCCTTCATCTCCCAGGCCGAGAAGAACGGTGTCCAGTCGATGTTCCTGGCCAGTTCGTTGAGGTCGAATTTGGTAATCGTCCGGGGCCCGAAGAAACTCGGCACCGGTGGAATATAGCCGTTCCAGTCAATCTTGGTGGCATTGGCGCGCACTTCGCTCAATGTGGCGCGTGTGGTGGGCTTGTGGGCGGCAGCGTGCTTGATCGCCATCGCCTGATAATCGTCGCGGACCTTCTTGCGATAGGCGGCCCCGTCTGCGCTGAGCAGGCGTGAGGCTTCACCACAGGCGCGCGATGCATCGGAGGAATAGACCACAGAGCCCGCCGGGTAGTTGGGGTCGATTTTAACCGCGGTATGCACCTTCGACGTGGTGGCTCCGCCGATCATCAACGGAATGGTGAAACCCTGCCGCTGCATTTCCGAGGCAACATGGCACATTTCATCCAGCGATGGCGTAATCAGCCCGGACAGTCCGACAATATCGGCCTTGTGCTCGCGCGCGGCGGCCAGAATGTTATCTGACGGCTGCATCACGCCGACATCGAACACCTCGAATCCGTTACACTGCAGCACCACGCCGACAATGTTCTTGCCGATATCGTGTACGTCACCCTTGACTGTCGCCAGCACAATACGCCCGGCCGAGCTTTGCTTGCCCAGCTTATCCTGCTCCATATAGGGCATCAGATAGGCCACGGCCTTTTTCATCACACGGGCGGATTTGACCACCTGCGGCAGAAACATTTTGCCAGCACCGAACAGATCGCCAACCTCGTTCATCCCGGCCATCAGCGGGCCTTCGATGACTTCCAACGGGCGCGCTACTGCGGCACGGGCTTCCTCGGTATCCTGGGTGACGAAGGCGTCGATGCCATGTACCAGCGCGTATTTTAAACGTTCGGCCACTGGCAGGGTGCGCCATTCGGCTTCCTGGGTTTCGGCAACCGCGCCATCGCCTTTATATTTGGCCGCAACCTCGAGCAGCCTTTCGGTCGCGTCATTCCGGCGATTGAGCAGCACGTCTTCGACACGTTCACGCAGCTCGGCCGGAATGTCCTGATACACCGCCAGCTGACCGGCATTGACGATGCCCATGTCCATGCCCGCCTTGATGGCATAGAACAAAAAGGCCGAATGCATGGCCTCACGCACCGGGTCGTTGCCACGGAACGAGAACGAGATGTTCGACACACCACCCGAAATATGGGTCAGCGGCATTGCCTTGCGGATGCGCGCTGTGGCGGCGATGAAATCCTGGGCATAATTGTTGTGCTCATCGATGCCGGTGCCAACCGCAAAGATGTTGGGATCGAAGATGATGTCTTCCGGCGGGAAGCCGATCGTATTCACCAGCAGGTCATAGGCGCGCTGACAGATAGAAACCTTGCGTTCCTCGGTATCGGCCTGACCGGTCTCGTCAAAGGCCATCACCACGGCGGCGGCGCCATAACGGCGGATCAGCCGGGCGTGGTCCAGAAAGGCTTCTTCGCCTTCTTTCAGCGAGATCGAATTGACGATGCCTTTACCTTGCAGGCATTTCAGGCCTGCCTCGATCACCTCCCATTTGGAGGAGTCGACCATGATCGGTACCTTGGCAATGTCGGGCTCGCCTGCCACCAGATTGAGGAAGCGGATCATCGCCGCCTTGGAATCGATCAGCCCCTCGTCCATATTGATGTCGATGACCTGCGCGCCGTTTTCGACCTGGGCGCGGGCAACCTCCAGCGCGGCATCGTAATCTTCGGCCTTGATCAGCTTACGGAACTTTGCCGAACCGGTGATGTTGGTGCGCTCGCCGACATTGACGAAATTGATTTCCGGCGTCAGCGTGAACGGCTCCAGCCCTGACAAACGTAAGAATTTCGGCTTTTCTTCGATTTTGCGCGGCGGCAGGCCTTTGACCACTTCGGCAATGGCGGCAATGTGCTTAGGCGTGGTGCCGCAGCAGCCTCCGACGATGTTGACGATGCCGTCCCTGGCATAGCCGCCGACGACCTTGGCCATCATCTCCGGGCTGTCATCATATTCGCCAAATTCATTGGGCAGGCCCGCATTGGGGTGGGCCGACACCAGCGTATCGCTGATGCGCGACAGATCGGCGATGTGGGCGCGCATTTCATCGGCACCCAGCGCGCAGTTGAAGCCAATGGCAAACGGGTTGGCATGGCGTGTCGAATACCAGAACGCTTCCGCCGTCTGGCCCGACAGGGTGCGGCCTGAACGGTCGGTGATGGTGCCGGAAATCCACACCGGCAGGTGTTCACCCGAGGCAGCAAAGGCTTCTTCAATGGCAAAAATCGCCGCCTTGGCATTTAACGTGTCAAAGACGGTTTCGATCATCAACAGATCGGCGCCACCTTTGATCAGCCCCATCGTGCCTTCAAAATAGGTCTGGCGCAGCGCATCAAAGGTGATGTTGCGTTTGGCCGGGTCGTTGACATCGGGCGAGATCGATGCGGTGCGGTTGGTCGGGCCGAGTACGCCGGCCACCAGGCGCGGGCGGTTGTCACCAGCCTGCCGGGTGAAATCATCGCAGATCTCGCGGGCAAGGGCGGCACCCTTTTCATTCAGTTCACTGACCAGCGGGGCAAGATCGTAATCGGCCTGCGAACTTTCGTTCGAGGTGAAGGTATTGCTTTCAATAATATCGGCCCCGGCGGCCAGATAGGCATGTCCGATTTCGCGGATGACATCGGGCTTGGTCAGGGTCAGCAGATCGTTATTGCCCTTAAGCTCGCTGGCATGATCGGCAAAGCGCGTGCCGCGGTAATCCTGTTCGTTCAGATGATAGGTCTGGATCAGCGCGCCCCACGAACCGTCGAGCAGCAGAATCCGTTTGCGAGCTTCTTCCTTCAGCCACGCAATGCGGGCGGCGCGCGTATTGGTCATAGAAATATCCTTGTTATCGGCCAGTTCTTGCGGGGCCAGATGATTATAGCCCCAGCAGACGGCAGACCGCATAGGTCAGATCGGCCTGATTGAGGGTATAGAAGTGAAACTGGTTAAAGCCCCGTGTAGAGAGCAGCTCAATCTCGTCGGTCATCACGGTCGCGGCGATGATGCGGCGGCTTTCAGCGTCGTCTTCAAGCCCGGCATAGACCTTGTGCATCCAGTCCGGGATCGACGTGCCACATTTGGCCGACATGCGCACCAAACCCTTGAAATTCGAGGTCGGCATCAGGGCGGGCAGGATCGGCACAAAAATCCCGGCCGCGGCGGCGGCATCACGCAAGCGTGCCAGCGCATCGGCATCAAAGCAGAACTGGGTGATGGCACGACTGGCACCGGCATCGACCTTGCGCTTGAGCAGCTCGATATCATGGGCAATGTTGGGCGATTCCGGGTGGCGTTCGGGATAGCACGATACCGAGATCTCGAACGGGGCAATGGCTTTAAGGCCCGCCACCAGATCGGCGGTCGAGGCATAACCTTCCGGGTGCGGACGATAGGGGGTGAAATCCGGCATATCACCGCGTAAGGCCACAATATGGCGCACCCCGGCATCCCAATAGGCCCGGGCAACGCGATTAACTTCTTCCTTCGATGCTGCCACACAGGTCAGATGCGCGGCGGGCTTCATGCTGGTTTCGTCGACCAGCCGTTTGACCGTGGCGTGGGTGCGTTCGCGGGTCGAGCCGCCTGCGCCATAGGTAACCGAAACAAAGTCCGGGTTGAGCGGTTCGAGCCGTTTGACCGCCGTCCAGAGCTGCTGTTCCATCTCTGCCGTTTTGGGCGGAAAGAATTCGAACGATATGGCGATGGCGCGCCGACGGGTGATCAGTTTTTCCAGACTCATAAGATCTCCTTTTGCGCAGCGGCTGAGGCGGGGCTTTTGGGCTTTTCGGCGAGCCAGATTTTGACGGTGAGTTTTTCGGTGCTGTCACTCGCTGTCCCCGCGGCATCGGGGGCGATCGCCTCGGCCGGGGCCACGCGCAGGCCCGCACTGTGGAACCAGCCCGCGACCTCTTTGTCGGCAAAACCAAGGCGGCGATGGGCATATTCCTCGCGCAGGAATTCCAGCGTATGGGGAGCAAAATCGGCAATGATCAGCCGCCCGTTGGGGCGCAGAACCCGCGCGGCCTCGGCCACCGCGGCTGCGGGGTTCTCGAGATAATGCAGCACCTGATGGATCAGCACGGCATCAAAGCCGTTTTCCGCCGCACCGTTGCTGAACGGCAGTTGGCAGATGTCGCCGAGGCGCACCTGACAATGGGCCAGTTCCGGCCTGGCCAGCTTATCGCGGGCAATCGCCAGCATTTCTGAACTGGCGTCGATGCCGATAGCGCGGCGTGCAAGGGGGGCGGCCAGTTCCAGCATGCGACCGGTGCCGGTGCCGGCATCCAGCAGCATGTCGATATGGCGGTCGGATAAATGGCGCAGAATGGCGGCTTCGACGGCCTGCTCCGGGGCATACAGGGCGCGGATGCGATTCCATTCGGCGGCATTGGCCTTGAAAAAATCTGCTGCCTGGTGGGCGCGTTCCGCCCGCACCCCGGCCAGACGCTGGCGGTCGAGGGCATACAGCCCGTCCTCTTCGGTCACTAAGCTGGCGAGCAACTGGCCGAGCGCGGCACCATCGCCTTCATCGACGGCGCGGTGGAACACCCAGCTACCTTCCTTGAAACGCTCCAGTAACCCCGCTTCGCATAACAATTTCAGATGGCGCGAGACCCGTGGTTGGCTTTGCCCGACGATTTCGATCAGTTCGCTTACCGTCAGTTCGGCCTGGCGTAGCAGCAGTAACAGGCGCAGTCGCGTCGGATCGCCGGCGGCGCGCAACATGGAGACGAGTTTATCCATACCTAACCTTCAGCACATATAAACATATCTTTATATGGTATGGCGACGTCAGGCAAGACGGGAATGCTTTCAGGGCTTAAACTTTAATGTCCCAGGGTTGGAAATAACCGGAAGATTGGAAAACGAATGATGAAGGCGGTGGCAGCAGCGCTGTTTGTCCTGCTGGCGGCTGGGGGGCTGGCGGGCTGTGCAACCGCCCCGGATGGGGGCGATGGCTTTAGCAGTCGTGACCCTTATGAAGATCTTAACCGTCACTTTTTCTCGATGAACCAGCGTATGGATCGCACTATTCTGCGCCCCATTGCGGAAACCTATGTCGAATTGGTGCCAGAACGGTTGCGGGCAGGTCTGCATACACTTTTGACTACGGCCAATCTGCCGGTGGTGTTCGCCAATGATATGCTACAGGCCCGTCCCCGCGCCGCAGTGGAAACCGTTGAACGGCTGGTGGTCAATGTAACACTGGGATTGGGTGTTTATGATACGGCGAGTGCATTCGGCATCACCGAACATGATAATGATTTTGGTCGTACCCTGGGTGTCTGGGGCTGGAATGGTGAGCCCTATCTGATGCTGCCGCTGATTGGTCCGAGCAACCCGCGCGACGTGATTGGCTTTGCCGGGGACATCGTTTTGGATCCCGCTATTTACCTACAATACAAATATTTTGTCTGGTCGCTGGTCAGCCGTCAGGGGCTGGGGCTGGTTGATATGCGTGCCCGCAACCTCAGCACGGTAGATGCGATTGAGCGTTCTTCGCTCGATTATTATGCTACTACACGCAGTCTGTACCGCCAGTACCGTCAAAATCAGGTGGAACAGGCCCCCGATATCGATGCGGATGACGAGGCGTTGGCAGAGGGCGGCGTAAACTTGCCGTAAACATATCCCTGAGAACTTGTTTTGAGGCGGCTGGCGCATTAGCTATCCATTACGTCAGGCCCATACCGTCGGGAGTGCAGACATATGCGTGAGATTGTTTTCGGTTTTTCCGCTTTGCGTCGTTTGGTCGTTATCGGCCTGATGGCGCTGGTGATGGCAGTGGGTATTGCTGCCCCCGCAGCGGCCGCTTCTCCAGCCGAACAATTCGTCAATGACAATGTGCAGAAGGGCATGAACATTCTGACCAATAAGGCGTTATCGAAAGATCAGCGCCGTGATCAGTTTCAGGACTTTCTGCTTTCTCTGGCTGATTTAAAGTCGATTGCCGAATATACCTTGGGCCAATATCGCCGCGGTGCGACCCCGGCCGATCTCGCCGCCTATGAAGCGGCGTACAAGGACTATGCCCTGGCGGTGTATCGTACGTATTTCGACAAGTTTAACGGACAGACGCTGAAGGTTATCAGCTCCTATCCGCTGACCGGCGATGAAAGCGTGGTCAAGACCGAGATGCACGATCCGAGCAAAGCCCCCGTGGGTAAGCCACCGATCGTCAATTTCCGTCTTGCAAATCAGGGCGGCAAGTTCCTCGCCACCGATATTTCATTCGAAGGGGTGTGGTTGCGCCAGACCCAGCGTGATGATTTCACCAGCTTTCTGGGGCAGCATGGCGGCGATATCAAAGCGCTGATCAGTGTACTGAAGACGAAGACCAAGCAGGAAGCCCTGCGCGCGCGTTAAGCCTCGCCTCAGTGACGTTACAGACAAAAACGCGGCAGAGCTTTGGGTTCTGTCGCGTTTTTCGTTGTAGAGGGTGGCTGGCGTTATTGGCTGGCCCAGATGATGCGATGAATGAAGCTGACGTCGCTCAAGGCAAATTCCCGGTCTTCATAGGCCGGATTCAGCGATTTCAATTCGATACGCTGCGCGGTCAGACGCAACAGGTGTTTGGCCATCACTTCGCCGCCATTGGTTCTGACCACCACGCGGTCGCCGCGCCGTAAGCTTGCCGCAGGGGAAACAATGATGCGGTCGCCGTCGCGGAACACCGGCAGCATCGAGTCGCCAGAGATCTCCAACGCATAGGCGTGTTCGTCGGCCAGTTCCGGGAAGGGAATTCCATCCCATCCGGCACCGGCCGGAAAGCCTGCATCGGTGAAATAGCCATTGCTGCCAGCCTGGGCCATGCCGACCAGCGGCACCAGACGCGGGCTGGTGCGTGGGCTGGTATCACCTTCGGTCAGGGCAACAAAGTCGCGCAACGGGGCCCCCGTCGCGGTCAGCACCTTGGACAGGCTTTCGGTCGAAGGCCAGCGCAGCTTACCGGTGGGGGCGCCGCGTTTGGATTTGTTAAAGGTGGTGGGGTCGAGCCCGGCCAGTTTCGCCAAGCCCGAAGGTGAGAGGCGGTTCTGCGCTGCCAGCGCGTCGATTGCGCTCCAGATTTGCTTGTGCGTCAGCATGGCTTCATCCCAAGATCAGTGGCGCTCAGGATCTGCTGCACCAGGGGCATCAGAAACCCATTGCGCCTGCAGTCGGCCGCGATGGAACGTAAATCGGGTCCTACCCTTAAAAGCATGACGCCGTACCGCTGTGATACGCTTGTTCAGCTGGCGCAAGGCCGTTTCCGGCACTTAAGGGGACGCAGCGCGGACCAATTCCGGTATTCAATCACGTCCGGCAATTCTTCCTAAGAAAGCGTACTGATAGGAATTACAACTCGCAAGCCGAAACTATTCGTATGGTTTTCAAATCGGCAACGAATGACGCGAAAGCCGGAATGTTAGCGATTGCAGGTTGCTCCGTTCATCACGGCACTGACCCGGCTGGTGAAATTTTCTGCCTTCGCCTGCCCCATGTCGGCCACTTTGCGGCGCAGCGCGCTGTACTTGCCTTCAAAGGCTAAGATTTCGATCCGCATTTCGTCGGCGCTTAGAGCTTTACGCAGCTCATGCTCCAGGCAGAGGCACTTGTTGCGTGGCAGATCCGAGGGTTGGGCGGTGCAGGCCTTCATCATGGCGTCGTCGGCCAGGGCCGGTTCGGCCACGCTGCACAGGGCAAAAGCGGGCAGGGCAATGCTGGTCAGCAGCGCAAGCGTGGCAAGGATCGGGCGGGTCATCATGGCTCCTTCAGCTTGCGGTTTTCTATCACGGCTCTTGGGGCAAAACAAAATCCCGGCATTGCTGCCGGGATTTTTTCGTTCCGAAAGGGTGTGGCTTCAGAGGTCGAGTTTGGCTGGTGCCAGTCGCGGCGTCAGCGTGTGAATGACCAGCACCGCCAAAAGGTAGATCAGCCCGGCGACGAAGAACACCACCGAATAACCACCGAGACCCGCCAGCGCCTTGGCCACGCCCAGCGCCATGACGATGCCGCCAATGGCGCCCATGGTGCCGCCGATGCCGGACACGGTACCGACCGCCGCCTTGGGGAAGGTATCTGACGGGATGGTGTACAGGTTGGCCGAAAATGCCTGATGGGCCGCAGCCGCAATGCCGATGACGCAGGTGACGGTCCACAAATCGTGCAGGAACATGGTGGCAAAACCAACCGGCAGCACGCAGCAGGCGCAGATCAGCAGGGTCAGCTTACGCGCCATGTTGACGGTCAGCCCGTGCTTAATCATCGCCGACGACATCCAGCCGCCGACAATCGAGCCGACATCCGAGATGACATAGATGACGATGATCGGGGCGGCCACGCCGGAGATGTTGCCGACCTGATCCTTGTAGGTTTCCATAAAGTAGGGTGGCAGCCAGAACAGATAGAAGAACCACACCGGATCGGTCAGCATCTTCCCGAGCGCAAAGGCCCAGGTTTCCTTGATGAAGATCACTTTGCCCCAGGGCAGCTGTTTGACCGGTGGGGAATTATCGCTTTCGATATAGTCGAGCTCGGCAGGCGACAGGTTTTTATGCACTTGTGGGGCATAATAGACCGCGATCCACAGGAGCAGCCAGATCGCGCTTAAAGAACCGGTGGCGACAATGGCCCACTGCCAGCCATAGTTCAGCATGACAAAGGGCACGATCAGTGGGGTCAGAATGGCCCCGACATTAGAGCCGGCATTGAAAATGCCGTTGGCCAGCGAGCGTTCGCGTTGTGGGAACCATTCGGCCACGGCTTTGAGGGCGGCGGGGAAATTGCCCGATTGGCCCAGGCCCAGCAGTGCCTGGGTTACCATGAACCCAAACAGCACCAGCGCCGGCGAAAGAAAGCCTAAAAGGGCGCAGGCCAGATGGGCTCCGGTCCACAGGACAACGGCCAGAATGTAGCCCAGTTTTACGCCGATTTTATCAATGATGCGGCCAAACCAGACATAGCCGATGGCGTAGAAGACCATGAAACACAGCACGATGTGGGCATAGTCGGCTTGATTCCAGCCATAGAGCCGGGTCAGTTCCGGTTTGAGAAAACCGATGGTCTGCCGGTCAATATAGGTCAGCCCGGTCGCCATGAACAAAAGCGCGCAAATCAACCAGCGAAACTTGCCGATGCGCGCGGTGGAAGACGGTTGCGTCTTCCCCTTACTCTCTACCATTTTATCCTCCCGAAGCGGTGTGTTGTTTTTATCTGGGACCGCTCCCAACATATTTCTACGCGGCGTTTTTAAGACTGTCTACGGTGAAGCCTCTGATCTTGCGGACGGGTTTGCCATCGTTTCCCCCAACCCCCTTAATTTTAAGCAACCGATATGGCACGACGAGGATGAGTGGAAATTGCGATGGTTTCAATCCCTGCGAATACCGCTTTAGCTTTTTGCCCGGTCACAATGTCATGGACACCGGTAGCAGCGCCGGTTGAAATAAGCTGGCCCTTTTTGAGCGCAAGCCCCCGCCGGGCACAGTTTTCAGCGATAAACTGCAAGGATTCCAATGGCCCGCCCGGAACATTGGCGGCACTGCCGCTGCCGACACGGATCCCATCGATGAAGGATTCAACGGTAAGCTCCTCCCACGTGCGCGTACGCCAGTCGGCAATTTCCTGCCCCAGGATTTCGTCAGCATTATTGCCGAAATCCGCCACCACGATGTGGGGGCCGCGGGCATTGATATCAGCCAGGGGGCTGCCGGCCATTTCCACGCCGACATAGAGCTTGCCTGCCAGCGCGTCGGCGTCGGCGATGGAATAGGTCAGCTTGGCCGGATCGGCGTCATGGTCGACTTCGAAGACAAATTCCGCCTCGAAGCAGGCCGTGCCGCCGACAAAAACACCACACGCGGTCTCGCTTGCCCCATCATTTTGAAAAACGTTCCGGGTGAAAATCGGTCCGGCCAGTCGGTGGCAGCCAAACTTTGCCTGCAGCGCATCCGGGATTTTGCCAATTTTCCAGCCGGCTATCCGGTCGGGCCATATGGCAATTGCTTCATTCTGACATTGATACGCGCTGTCGAGATCCGGTGGCATCTCGCCCGGAAAATCTGCCAATGCCTGAGCGTTGATCCGTGCCGCGACGAATGCCTGAGCAATCCTGGCGGCGGGGGTGAAAATCGTCTTCTCGGCTGCCAACATCCGGAAACTTCCTCCCAGAACCTCTTATGGTCGATTCTTATAATGTCAAACTTCTAATGGAAACCGGTGTCATTTTCAATCGCTTCGTCTCGTATTCCAACGTTTTTTTCATCTTGGCCGATGGGGTAAAGGCTAGGCAGCACCGGCGCCCCATGCCATATCTTTGGTACCATAATGGAATGTCTGTCTGGTCTGGGTTTTAAAGGTGTTACCCGGACCGGTTTTCGATACGGGAGCGCATGTCGGTTTGGGGTAAATTGGGCGGCTTTGCCGCCGGGTTCTGGGTTGCAGGACCGGTCGGCGCGGCGCTTGGCGTGGTGGCGGGGCATTTCCTGTTTGACCGGGTGCCGTCTGACCCAGAGCTGACCTTTGCCATCGCGATGATCGCGTTATGCGGCAAGATGGCTAAAGCCGATGGTGTGGTGCTCGATTCAGAGGTCGAGGCGTTCGAGCGGGTTTTCCGCGTACCGGAAGAAGAACGCGCTCATGTCCGGCGCTTTTTCGACTTTGCCCGCCGTGACAGTGCCGGGTTCGAAATCTATGCCGCACAGATCGCCAAGCTCTATGTCGGGCAGACCGCGCTGCTGGAAGACGTCATCGACGGGCTGTTCGAGATTGCCAAGGCCGATGGCGTGTTGCACCCCGGCGAAGAAGCGTTTCTGGCCCGTGTTGCCGAGATTTTCGGTTTCACCCCGGCCCATTTCCGGCGCATCCGTGCCGCCCATTTTGGTCCCGATGCGGCTGATCCCTATACCATCCTGGGCGTGAGCGAGGATGATGACGACGAGACCATCAAGCGGGCCTATTATGCGCTGGTGCGTGAAACCCACCCGGACCGGCTGATCGCCCGCGGGGTCCCGGCCGAATTCGTCAAGCTGGCCACCAATAAACTGGCCTCGATCACCGGGGCTTATGAAAAAATTACCCGCGCGCGGGCCGGGCGCAGCTGAATTTTCTTTTTTCGCCAATAAGTTTATGCTTGCGGCACCATGACTGCTGCTGTGACCGAGACGGTCGATCCCGTTTTGCTGCGCCATCGCGAACTCGAAAGAATCGCCATGGTGGCGCTGCGTGCTGCGCGTCTGTTTCTCGAATGTGGGGCCAAGGTCAAAGTGGTGCATGAGGGCACCGGGCTGATCGTGCGCGGTCTGGGGGTGGAATTCGTCGGTGCCCGCGCGGGCTATGCGTCGCATGAAATCACGGTTTCCAGCGGCGCCAACACCATCACCCGTATGATTACGGTGGGCCGCCACGGGGTTAATCATCGTCTCGACTATGCCTTACGCGCTTTGTGTGTGCGGGTGGCTGCGGGTGGCATGACCCCGCACATGGTGGATGCGGCCCTTGATGCACTCGTCCAGAAAACACCGCGCTACCGGCCTGAAACGGTTGCGGTGGCGGTCGGCATTGCCTGTGCGGCTTTCGGTCGGTTGCTCGGCATCGATGGGGCTGCCTTCGGCCCCGTTCTGGTGGCCGGAATGGTCGGCCAATATGCCCGCCATCTGCTGCTCGGGCGCAAGATCAACGAATATATCATTGCCGCACTGGTGGCCTTTTGCAGCTCGGGGCTGGGCGGGGCCGGAGCGCGGGGCTTGGGCAGCCATACGGTGCCGCTGGCGATGATGGCTTCGATTCTGTTGCTGGTGCCCGGCGTACCGGCAACCAACGCCCAGACTGATATTATGGATGGTTATCCTGCTATGGGCAGCGCCCGGGCGGTTTCGGTGCTGATGGTGATGATCTTTGCCACCGTCGGGGTGTGGATCGCCCAGACCGTGATCGGGGTGCTGTGATGCTGCCCCATCTTCTCCATCAGGCGTTGTTTGGTGCCGCGGCCGCAGCTGGGTTCGGCGTATTGTTCAATTTCGGTCCACGCTCGCTGATCTGGTGCGCGCTGGCCGGGGCGCTCGCCTTATTCGTGCGTACGCTGGGCCTCGACGCAGGCTGGACGCTGGAAGCGGCTTCGTTCTGTGCGGCGATGGTAACCGGTTGTGTGGTGCGGATCTTACGCGAAGGTTTAGGCGTTGCGGGTAACGCCATGGCGCTGGCAGGGTGTATTCCCATGGTGCCGGGTGCGTTTATGAGTCAGGCGATTCTCGGTCTGTTTGCGGTTACGGCACCGCATCCCGAAAACGAGGTCGCGACCATCGTCTTAGCCCTTGAATATATGCTACGGGTGATCTTCACATTGGGAGCGATTGGGGCTGGTCTGGCCATCCCCACCCATCTGTTGAAGAATAAGGATTTCTAGGTAATGGCTTATGTCTATCTTGCCCTTGCGATTGTCTGCGAGGTGATTGCGACGTCCTTTCTGCGCCTGACGGATGGTTTTACGAAATTAGGCCCGATGATTATCGTGTTCGGCGGATACGCCGTATCCTTCTATTGCCTGTGCAATTGCCTAAGGACGATCCCGACCGGCATCGCCTATGCCACCTGGTCCGGTTGCGGCATCATTCTTATCGCCATCATCGCATGGAGTTTCCAGGGCCAGAAACTGGATATTCCTGCCATGCTCGGCATGGGGCTGATCATCAGCGGTGCGCTGGTGATGAACCTGTTTTCAAAAGCCTCTGTGCACTGATTTTCTCTGTACAGCGCAAAAAAAAACGGGGCCCGACGGGCCCCGTTTCAATATGACATGTGACCGCTATCAGAGAATGTTGACCTTAACCTGCGGGGTCAGCTCTTCTACCAGTTCAGGTGTGCACAGACCGGTGCCAGCCGAAGCCAGCGCGCCGGTGCCGGCCGCAATGGCCTGGCGGAAGGCGTCGATCAGATTCATCCGCTGGGCCAGACGCAGCACCAGCATGCCGAGGAAGCTGTCACCGGCGCCAACGGTACCGTTGACCTTGACCGGCGGGGGAGCTGCCTGCAGCGCCAGATCGCGCGATACCAGGATGGCACCTTCTTCGCCCAGCGTGAGGGCGACGATTTCGGCATTACCAGCCTGAACAAGCTGACGGGCCGCATCAACACACGACTTCTGATCGGGATTAGAAACCCCCATAAAGTCGGTGAATTCGCTGAGGCTCGGCTTGACCAGATAGACCCCAACATCAAGGGCGTGCTTGAACGCCGGGCCCGAGGTGTCGAGCACCACTTTGGCTGTGCTGCCGATAGCCTTCAGGTTATGCGACAGACGCGCATAGAAGTCGTGCGGTACGCCGCGCGGCAGGCTGCCCGAAGCAATGCAGTAACCGGTGGTGCAGGCCGCAGTCGTCAGACCCAGGCCGGCATTCCACTCTTCTTCGCCAAGGGCTGGGCCGGGCAGAACGAAACGATACTGCTCGCCCGAATCCTCTTCGTTGACGGTGAAGTTGGCACGGCATTCGTGCGTGGTGTTGAACGATTGATGACGCACATCTTCAGCTGCCACCAGACGTTCCAGCATCAGCCCCGAAGGTCCGCCGACTGGGAAAATCGCCAGAGGGTCAGCGCCAAAACGCTTCAGCACACGGGCAACATTGATGCCCCCGCCGCCCGGATCCCGCTGGGTCTTCAGGCAACGGATTTTATGCGTCGTCATAACCTGCTTAACCGTGGTCCCGATGTCGATCGCCGGGTTCATGGTCAAGGTAACAATATTTTCAGTTTTCATACGCGCCTCACTCGCATTATGGCCCGCAAGGTGTTTACCGAATTCTACATGCCCGTGACGACGCACAAGATTGTAGTCAGAACTTTGGCACGTTCCGGCAAATGGCTTGCCACATAAAACGCCCCCAAAACGTCACAACCTTGGCGGCCTTCCAAAGGATTTGTATCAGCGGCCTCGGGCTCTATAGGCTATTCTTGTTACGCTGGCGAATTGATAAAATACCGCAGTCGGAAAAAATATCCGCCCGATGCAGCCATGTTACATGAAAGTATCGATTTATCAGTGTTTCCGATACCTTAAAAAGATGTGCGCTATTTTGACTGGGGTGTTTGACACCGGTATCATTATGGCATTGTTTCAAACTGATTGGTCCGCTGCAGGTTTGTCGCAGGCTGTTTGCAGCTCAGGCTGGTGCAAGCTCGGGGCAGGCCGAAGTGAACGCGGCAATCAATGCGCGTTGAGCCGTCTCGACAATCGTCGAGAGATCACATTCGGCATCGATTTTTCCGGAAAAGCGCAGGGCAATGGCACCATGCATGCTGGACCACAACGTATAGGCGATAACGCGTGGTTTGCCGTGCAGGTAGCCAGTGGCAACCATGCTGTCGATATAGCCGGTCAGCCAATGACGGCAGCGATCCTGGGCTTTGCCAAGTTCGGGATAGGCTGCGGCATCATCTTCGCCATAGTCGAGCATCAGCTTATAGCGGGTGGGGTTTTCCAGCGCGAAATGCAGATAGGCCTTATGGAGGGCATTTAATCGATCGAGATCGGAATCAGCGGTCTGGTTGGCCTGGGCGAGATCGTCCGCCAACTGATCGAATGCCTGCGCCCGTACGGTGGCGAGGATTTCTTCTTTGTTGCGGAAGTAGCGATAGGGCGTCATGGCGCTGACCCCAAGGGCCGCAGCCAGTTCCCGCATGGTTACGCCTGCCAGTCCCTTTTCAACAAACAGGCGGCTGGCCGTATGACAGAGACGGTGGCGGAAATCGCTGTATTCCTTTTCACTAAGGGCACGGGGCACAGAGATCTCCTGCTACAAAAACGACATCTATATTGTGCCACAATGGAGCAAATGTGAAGGGACTGCCGTGCGGCGTATTACAACGCAGACGGTTTACAACGCAGACGGCGCTGCGGGCATTTGCAGTCCGAAGCCACGGCAGAGCGCATCCGAAGCTTCGACAATGAGGCGCTCGACCGACATTTCCGGGGCCAGCTTACCAGCCAGTTCCAGGCAGACAATGCCGTGGGTCAGCGCCCATAAGGTGCGACCAATGATTTCGGGATCGCCCTTGAGATAGCCCGCCTTCACCAGATCGTGAATGTGGCCAGCCAGCACGATATTGGCCCGGCTGATCGCACTTTGCAGGGTCGGGTACTTTTCTATGTCCGGTGGGGTCAGGTCAAACATCAGGCGATAGCTGTTGGGATCGGCCAAAGCAAAGCGAACATAGGCATCGCGCATGGCAAAGGCATTCTGCAGCAGGTCGTTCGAATCACTGCGGACCTGATTGATCGCCAGGATGAAGCGTTCGAAGGCCTGGGCGCGCAGTTCCGCCAGGATCTCGTCCTTGTCATGAAAATAGCGATAGGGCGTCATGGCACTGACATTCAGTGCCGCGGCCAGCTCACGCATGGTGATACCGGCAGCGCCTTTTTCGGCGAATAAACGGGAGGCGGTGTCACAAATCCGGTTACGGAATTCTGTAACTTCTTTCTCACTCAGCGAGCGTGGCAAACTCAACTCCCATGCGTGGGCTTGGTGAAGCGTTACGTATCAGGGCCTGTTTTGTCACCGCTGCAACGCCGAACACCTGTTGCCGCCACATTGCAGTTGCCACCAGCCCCTACAACGGATTGCCAAGCCCCGGCCGTTTCATCGCGGCTTTGTTATATAAACGCAATGTCATGAAGGCTGCTAGAGCGTTGTATCTATAAACAAAACGCTCGCTACATTTTGTTACGGTTTTATAGGCAGCTCCAGATTGCCTGATATGTCAACATTGTCCTGTCGTTGTGTTCTGTGTGATGTGGCCACAAAGGACGCTGGGGTGAGGTGCTTTTTTTAATTCGTCTAATCCAAATCTTCGTTGACATTTACCCCTCGCCTAATAGGATTCCCCCACAGTTTGTAAACCTTATCGAGTTGTCGAAGTATCCGGCGCCGTGTGGCGCCGTGATAGGCATTGGGGACGGTTCACGCTTTGGCGGTGATTCGCTGTCCTTTTAGGGGGATAAGATAATGGCTAAGGAAAAAAGAACTCGCCTCAGGCGCGAAATTACGGTTATTCTGGCCGTCAAGTTCGTGCTTCTGATGGGGATTTTTTTCGCCTTTTTCAGTCCGTCCCACCGTCTGCATCCCGACTCGTCCGCTGCCGCCGCGCATCTGCTCGGCAGCGATAACCGCTAGGAAACGACCATGGACATTGTCGAACTATCCCGGCTGCAATTTGCCGTCACCGCGCTTTACCACTTTCTCTTCGTGCCGCTGACTCTGGGTCTGGCGATCCTGCTCGGCATCATGGAGACGATCTATGTGGTTAGCGGCCGTGAAATCTGGCGTGACATCGTGAAATTCTGGGGCACGCTGTTCGGCATCAATTTCGCCATGGGCGTTGCCACCGGCATCACCATGGAATTCCAGTTCGGCACCAACTGGGCGTATTATTCCCACTATGTTGGCGATATTTTCGGTGCGCCGCTCGCCATCGAAGGCATGATGGCTTTCTTCCTGGAAGCGACCTTCGTCGGCCTGTTCTTCTTTGGCTGGAACAAGATGTCCAAGGGGGCGCATCTGCTGTGCACCTGGCTGCTGGCCATCGGCAGCAACCTGTCGGCGGTGTGGATTCTGATCGCCAATGGCTGGATGCAGTTTCCGGTCGGATCGCACTTCAATGTCGACACCATGCGCATGGAAGTGTCGGACTTTGCCCAGGTGATCTTCAACCCGGTGGCACAGGTCAAATTCGTCCATACCGTCAGCGCCGGTTATGTTACCGGCTCGATCTTCGTGCTGGCGATCAGCGCCTATTACCTCCTGCGCAAACGCCATGTTGAACTGGCCAAGCGCTCCATCGCGGTGGCGGCGGCTTTCGGCCTTGCCGCTTCGCTCAGCGCCGTCGTGCTGGGCGATGAAAGTGGTTACACCGCCAGCGAAAACCAAAAGATGAAAGTCGCGGCGATTGAAGCCGAATGGGATACCCAGCCGGCCCCGGCCTCGTTCACCGTGGTGGGGCTGCCCAGTGTCAAGGATCGCACCACCCATTTCGAGGTTAAGGTGCCCTATGCGCTTGGCATCATTGCCACTCGTTCGCTGGATAAGCAGGTGCTCGGCATCAACGATCTGGTCGAAATGGCTAAGCATCGCATCCGCAATGGCATGATCGCCTATGATGCGCTGGCCAAACTGAAGAAAGACCGCACCAACGAAGGGCTGCGCAACACGGTGGAGGAGCATGGTGCCGATCTTGGCTATGCCTTGCTGCTGAAACGCTTCCGCCCTGATGTACAGAACGCCACGGCGGCCCAAATCGATGCCGCTGCGGCCACCACCATCCCGGATGTGCCGGTGTTGTTCTGGTCGTTCCGCTTCATGGTCGGGCTGGGGCTGCTGTTCATTTTGTTGTTCGGTTTCAGCTACTGGCTCTGCACCCGGCGCGATGTGACCGATAAGCGGTATCGCTGGTACTTACGGATTGCCGCGCTCAGCCTGCCGCTGCCGTGGATCGCTTCTGAACTGGGTTGGGTGGTGGCCGAATATGGTCGTCAGCCCTGGGTGATCGAAGGGGTTCTGCCGACGGCGCTTGGGGTGTCTTCCACCCCGGCCAGCAATGTGCTGTTCAGCCTGCTCGGCTTTATCGTCTTCTACAGTGCCTTGGCCGTCGTCGATGCCTTCCTGATGATCAAATATGTCCGCCTCGGGCCGGATGGCACGCTTGGCCATACCGTCGCATCGCCCAACACCATCAGCGCAGCGGAGTAATGACAATGGATTATGAAATCTTACGTGTCATCTGGTGGGCACTTCTCGGCATTCTGCTGATTGGCTTTGCCATCATGGACGGGTTCGATCTGGGCACCGCCATGTTGCTGCCCTTCGTCGCGCGCAAGGATATCGAGCGGCGGGTGGTCATCAATTCGATCGGTCCGGTTTGGGAAGGCAATCAGGTCTGGCTGGTGCTGGGCGCGGGGGCGATCTTCGCCGCCTGGCCGGCGCTGTATGCTACGGCTTTTTCCGGCTTCTATCTGGCGATGTTTCTGGTGCTGGCGTCGCTTATTCTGCGCCCGGTCGGCTTCAAGTTCCGCAGTAAGATCGAAAATCCGCTGTGGCGTTCGGTGTGGGACTGGGCCCTGTTTATTGGTGGCTTTGTTCCGGCGCTGGTGTTCGGCGTGGCCTTTGGCAATCTGTTCGTCGGCGTGCCGATTGGTTTTGACAGCGATCTGCGCCTGCATGAGGAGATCACACTGTTCTCGCTGCTCAACCCGTTTGCACTGGTCGGCGGGCTGATTTCGGTCTCGATGCTGGCGCTGCATGGTGCGACCTGGATCTCGCTCAAGACCGAAGGCCCTGCCGCTGTGCGGGCCAAAAAGATTGTGCCGTTTGCGGCGCTGGC
Source organism: Micropepsis pineolensis (assembly GCF_055392125.1). Lineage (NCBI taxonomy): Bacteria > Pseudomonadati > Pseudomonadota > Alphaproteobacteria > Micropepsales > Micropepsaceae > Micropepsis > Micropepsis pineolensis. Next base: position 131,549 of record NZ_AP042408.1, on the reverse strand, counting down.
TTTCTTCGTGCTGTTCACCGCTGGCGCGTGGTGGGCGACCAAGCTGGATGCCTATCGCATTGTCAGCGATGTGGTAACAAACGGCCCGTCCAACCCCTTGTACAAGACGGTGGCGCGGGTTCAGGGCGGCTGGCTGGTCAACTTCGCGGCTCATCCGGTCTATTGGCTGGCCCCCTTGCTGGCCTATGTCGGTGCGGCGCTGGCGGTTTGGGCTTCGCGCAGCGGCAAGACGCTGGGTGCCTGGGTGGCTTCGGCGCTGGTGCCGTTTGGCGTCATTGCCACGGCGGGCTTTGCGCTGTTTCCCTTCCTGCTGCCCTCATCCACCAATCCGGATATGAGTCTGACGGTTTGGGATACGTCGTCCTCGAAGCTGACGCTGGAGATCATGCTGTTCTGCGTCTGCGTCTTCCTGCCGATCATCCTGTTCTATACCGGCTGGGCCTACAAAATCCTGCGCGGCACGATCTCTGAAAAGACGATCACGGCCGACAGCCACGCCAAATATTGAGATAAAGGGGTAAGCCATGTGGTATTTCGCTTGGATTCTGGGTTTGCTGCTTGCCAGCGCGTTTGCTGCGGCCACCGGTTATCTGCTTGATAGCGGTAAATAAGGTGGTCGCCGGGGCTCCTGCGCTCCGCTACCTGTAAACGAAAAAACGCCGTTTCTTGCGAAACGGCGTTTTTGTTTTATGCTCATCTGTGGAGCGTATTCTGGGGGTGACTATGTCTGAACCACCAATCGAAGTGGGGGTAGATGATCTCAGTCCAAGACCGAAGCGTAGTGGCAGTGTATTGGATCTGGCCATTGCCCTTACGGCGATTTTCATGTCAGCCATTTCATTGTTTGTGGCGATAGAGCATGGCCATGTTCAACGGCAACTGGTGGCGGCCAATTCCTGGCCGTTTCTGAGTGCAGGAGTGAGTGTTCTCACTGATGATGGCACCGCAAGTATGACCATCAGTAATGACGGTACCGGCCCTGCGAAGCTGGAATACATACAATTCTATTATAAGGGTAAGCCGGTTTCATCTGTTGTCGATCTTATGAAGCAATGCTGTAAGTTCAGTGTTGCGGGGCATGAACATCAGGATATGACTGTCTCACTATCCCTGAATTCCGTAGATGGTGTTGTGCTCAGGCCGGGGGCACAATTAACGCCAATTGCAATAAATAAGCCGATTTCTAATCCCGTGTTGCGGCGTACATTGCCTGCCGCACTGCTCGCCCTAAAGTATAAAGCCTGTTACTGCTCTATTTTTGATGAATGCTGGATCAGTAGTCTGGATAATCTGCATCCGCAAAAGGTTGAAAAATGTCCGGTAAATGAGCACCCCTATCATGTCATCAATTCGCCATGAGGGGTGCGGCGTTGCGTTTTTTTATGCTACAGAATCCTTGAGGGGCTGAGTAGCCCCTATACGAAAGGACACTTACATCATGGATCAACAGCGATGGTGACGGAAAACGAAAAGGATGCCGCCTTAAAGGAACTGGCCCATATTCGCGACAGCATCGACAATCTCGATGCGGCGCTCATTCACATTCTTGCCGAACGATTTAAGTGCACCGAGGCGGTGAGCTTCCTCAAGGCGGAGCACGAGCTGCCTGCCGCCGATCTCGATCGTGAAGCCCGTCAGATCGCCCGCCTGCGGTCGCTGGCCAAAGACGCCAAGCTCGATCCCGACTTCGCAGAAAAAATTCTGAATTTCATCATCAAGGAAGTTATCCGCCATCATGTGGCGGTCGCCACGGGCGAAATTTCCCGCTGATTTTATGCCTAATAAAAAAGCGCTTCACCGTTTATAAAACGATGAAGCGCTTTTTCGGCGTTTTGATGTTCGACAGCTTAGAACCGCAACGCCTTGACCTGACGCACCAGCGGTAACGCCTGGATGGTCGCCAGCACCGCTTCCGCAACCTCTCCATCGACATCGACGACGCAGATCGAATCCTCACCCGGCTTGGTGCGGCCAAGATTAAAGTTGGCGATATTGACCTTTGCCTCGCCCAGCACGGTACCAAGCTTGCCGATAAAGCCCGGCTTATCCTCGTTGGTGATATAGAGCATGTGCGGGGCAAATTCGGCATCCAGATTGATGCCTTTGACCTGCGCCAGACGCGGCTGACCATTGGAATAGACCGTACCGGCGACCGAGCGGCTCATATCCGGCATCTTGACCGTGATGGTGATCAGCCCGTCATAGGTGCCGGCCTGATCGCGCGAAATTTCGCTCACCTTGATGCCGCGTTCTTTGGCAACAATCGGGGCATTGACCATGTTCACCGTCGGCAGATGGGGCTTTAACAGCCCGGCCAGTGCTGCCTGGGTCAGCGCGCGGCGGTTTAAACCCGCCGGTACGCCTTCAAAGGCAATGTCGACCGCTTCAATGCTGGTCTCGGTCACCTGGCCCGCAAACGCGCCCAGCTTTTCCGCCAGTACGATCCACGGCCGGACCGCCGAGGCTTCCTGCGCGCTGATCGACGGCATGTTAAGCGCGTTGGTCACCGCGCCGGTGATGAGATAGTCCGAAATCTGCTCGGCCACCTGCAGGGCAACGTTTTCCTGCGCTTCTGCGGTCGAGGCCCCAAGATGCGGCGTGGCGATGATCTTGTCGTTGCCGAACAGGATGTTTTCCTTGGCCGGTTCCTGCGGGAACACGTCCAGCGCTGCCCCGGCGACCTGGTCGGAATCGAGCGCGGCTTTCAGCGCCACTTCGTCGATCAGCCCGCCACGGGCGCAGTTGATGATCCGCACGCCCTTCTTGGTCTTGGCCAGCGTGGTGGCATTGAGGATGCCCTTGGTCTCGGCCGTCATCGGGGTGTGCAGGGTGATGAAGTCGGCATCCTGCAGCAGCGTATCGAGATCGACTTTCTTGATGCCGATTTCTGAAGCGCGTTCCGCCGTCAGATAGGGGTCAAAGGCGATGACATGCATCTTGAGCCCCTTGGCGCGGTCGGCAACGATCGAGCCGATATTGCCCGCCCCGATGATACCGAGGGTCTTGCCATAAAGCTCGACACCCATGAAGCGGTTCTTTTCCCACTTGCCGGCCTGGGTCGAGGTGTTGGCGGCGGGAATATCGCGCGCCAGAGCCATCATCATGGCCACAGCATGTTCGGCGGTGGTGATCGAATTGCCAAACGGGGTGTTCATGACAATAACGCCCGCAGCCGTGGCGGCGGGGATATCAACATTGTCAACGCCGATACCGGCGCGGCCAACGACCTTCAGATTTTTGGCAGCGGCGATCACATCGGCGGTAATCTTGGTCGCCGAACGGATGGCGATACCATCATACTGATCAACGATTTTGAGCAGCTCTTCCTTGGGAAGGTCGGTCTTCACATCAACATCAATGCCGCGCACCTTAAAAATGGAAACGGCGGCAGGCGACAGCTTGTCGGCAATAAGGACCTTAGGCATAGCGGTTGTCCTTGCGATTTTTTGAAAATGAGGGATGACCGTGGACGGATCGCTCCGCCCACGGATTATAGCGGGTGGCCTCAGCCAGCCTTGACCTGAGCCCAGGCATAATCCAGCCAGGGCAGCAGGGCTTCGACATCGGCAGGATCCACCGTGGCGCCGCACCAGATGCGCAGGCCCGGCGGGGCATCGCGATAGCCGCCGACATCGAAGGCAACGCCTTCTTTATCGAGCAGTGACGGGATTTTCTTGACCGCCGCGGCTTTTTCGTCATCGCTCAGTTTAACGAACCACGGATCGACAATCTTCAGGCAGACGCTGGTGTTCGAGCGCACGGCCTTGTCGGTGGCGAGGAATGCCGCCCAGTCCGATTTGGCAACCCACGTCTCGATCGACGCCAGGCTCTTGTCGGAACGGGCTTTCAGGGCAGGAAAACCACCCAGCGTTTCGGCCCATTTCAACGCATCAATATAATCTTCCACCGCCACCATCGAGGGGGTGTTGATGGTATCGCCTTCAAAAATACCGTCGATCAGCTTGCCGCCCTTGGTCATGCGGAAGATCTTGGGTAGCGGCCAGGCCGGGGTATAGCTTTCCAGCCGCTGCACCGCGCGCGGGCTTAAAATCAGCACGCCATGGGCCGCTTCACCGCCCAACGCCTTCTGCCACGAGAAGGTCGCGACATCGACTTTGTCCCAGGCGATATCCTGCGCAAAGGCGGCCGAGGTGGCATCGCAAATGGTCAGGCCCTGACGGTCGTCGGGGATCCAGTTGCCATCCGGTACGCGCACGCCCGATGTGGTGCCGTTCCATAAGAAAACGACATCATGCGAGAAGTCCGCCTGTTTCAGATCGGGCAGCTCGCCATAGGGGGCCTTGAAAATACGGGCATCTTTAAGCTTGAGCTGTTTGACCACGTCGGTCACCCAGGTCTCGCCAAAGCTTTCCCAGGCGAACATGTCGACGGGGCGTGCACCCAGCATCGACCATAACGCCATTTCGACTGCACCGGTGTCGGATGCCGGTACGATACCAACGCGGTAATCGGCGGGCAGGCGTAAAATTTGTTTGGTGCGTTCAATCGCCTCTTTCAGCCGCGCCTTGCCCAATTTCGAGCGGTGCGAACGGCCAACCAGGGCGTCCTTCAAAACGTCAGGGGTCCAGCCGGGGCGCTTGGCGCAAGGTCCGGACGAAAAAAAAGGTCGTGCAGGGCGCACGACCGGTGAACTTCCAGTCATATCGACATTCCTTACAGAATGTTGCACCTCGTTGGGGAGGTGTGGCCCACCGACGACTATGATGGCTAGTTTCACCCCCGTCAACCGGGGACAGAAAGTTTTTCTTACCCGCACAAAAAGTGTGATGTTTCTAAACCCATTATTCAGCTGTGCTGCGACATAGTTTCGCCTATAAATCCGCTTATATAAATACAGATATTGCAATGGTTTGATGCGCATGGCGATACGGCCGCTTTCCGCCCGCTGGGCGACATTTACAATTTTCTTCGCTAACGGCTTTGGCTTCGGCGCCTGGGCGGCCGCGATCCCGCCGCTCAAAATTGCGCTCGGCCTCTCGGCCTCGTCACTCAGCATTGCACTGCTGGCGGTTGCCATCGGTGCGGTGACCATGATGCAGTTTGCCGGCGTGCTGATCTCGCGTTTCGGCGGCACCGGGCGAACGATGCGGATTGCATCCTATGCCTATTGCGTGATGGCCGCTTTGCCGCCGCTGGCGCTCAGTCTGCCGGTGTTGGTGTTGTGCACATTTGCGCTGGGGGCAACCTCCGGCCTGATGGCGGTATCGATGAATGCCCATGCCGCCACGGTGGAACGGCTGTGGGGCAAACCGATCATGTCGTCGTTTCACGCCGGATTCTCCTTAGGCGGATTAGTTGGCACCGGCTTTGGTGCCGCAACGCTGGCATTGGGGGTACCGACGCATTTGTTGATGCTGCCCGCTGCCGCAATGGTTGGCGTGCTGGTGCTAATCGGCTGTCCGTTTCTGGGCCGTGGCCGCACACAAGGCCAGCAGGGCATGGTGTTTCAGTTGCCCGATCTTGTGTTGCTGCCTTTTGCACTGATCGCGCTGTGCTGTTTTTTGATCGAAGGGGCCATGGCCGACTGGGGCGGGGTTTATCTTACCACCCTCGGGGTGGCCCCGGCCGCGGCTGCCGCTGGTTATGGGGCCTTTTCTCTGGCCATGGTTATCGGCCGCTTCAGCGGTGACCGCATCGTCTATGTTGTGGGGCGTTCACGCGTGGTCGGCTATGGCGCAACGCTGGCTATGCTCGGGTTGCTTGTCACCGTGCTGGTGCCGGCCTTCTGGTCTATCGTGCCGGGCTTTGCTTTGGTCGGCTTCGGCCTTGCCAATGTCGTGCCCGTGGTATTCAGCTCCAGCGCCAAACTGGGCAAGACCGCAGCGGCTGGCATCGCGGCAGTTTCCACCGCGGGCTATGGCGGCATGCTGGCGGGCCCGCCGCTGATCGGCGCGGTGGCTGCGGTTTCTACCTTGCGCATCGGTATGGCCGTGCTGGCAGCATTTGCACTGCTCGCACTGGCCTTCTCGCTGATCGCCGGGCGTACACGTTCCGCGTCTTAAAGCCGTCGTCAGATTTCGATTTCGCCACGCATGTAGAGTGTGCAGGGGGCGATCAGGGTGACGTGACTATCTTCAACACGGCATTGCATGGCCCCACCGCGGCGTGAAATCTGCCGGGCGTTCAGGGTTGTTTTGCCCAGACGCTTTGCCCAGAACGGGGCCAGTCCACAATGGGCTGATCCGGTTACCGGATCTTCGGCCACGCCCTTGTCGGGGGCGAAGAAGCGCGAGACAAAATCACAGTCGGTTCCCGGTGCGGTGACGATCAGCCCCCAGCTTTTGGCAGCGCGTAATTGCGGATTGTTGGTACCGGGGCCGTTCAGTGTACGGATTATCGCTGGCCGTTCCCACACCGCGGTAAGATAGCGCCCCATCCACAGTTCTGCGGGTGGCGGTGCCTCCAGCGTGTCCCCCAGCGCCGCGGCAAAATCCGGCGTCGGTGGTGTAAAGGGGTGCAGCGTATCGGCGGGCAGGCGCATGGCCAGTTGGCCATCACTTTGGCGCGTGACCGTCAGTGCGCCCGAACGGGTGTGAAAGGTAATCTGTTCTAGCTCTGGCGCCACCAGATGGAAAATCGCCCAGGCGGTGGCCAGCGTGGCGTGGCCGCATAAATCGACTTCAAACACGGGGGTGAACCAGCGCAAATCATACTGGCCGCGCTGTTCGCCATCGGAACCAAGGGTGGGGCGGAAGAAGGCGGTTTCCGACAGATTATTCTCGGTCGCAATCTGCTGGAGCAGTGCGTCGTCTGGCCATTGTGCGGTCGGTCCAGCTGCCAGCGGCACCACAGCCGCAGGGTTGCCAATGAAGGGGCGGTCAGCAAAGGCATCAATTTGCCAAAGCGCGACTTGTGTCATGTCATCTGTCCCATCGGCGGAGGGCGTGCACACCGCCGGTCTTTTTACGTAAATCGCCCGGGCGGGCTTTACGCCGTCACCAGGCGCGATTCCATGGTTTTGAGCAGGCGGCGGCTTTCCAGCGTGTCGGGATGGTTCTGGCCCAGTTCGGGGCTGGCGCTCTGGCGGGCGATGACATCGCGTAAGGTGTTCATCGCCTCGGTCTCCTTGCCGATGCTGTCGAGCACCTGCGCCAGCTCGTACCGGCAGGACAGCGTATCGGGATGATCGGGGCCATATTCGGGGTTGGACGATAACCGCTCGGCCACCGAACGGATGATCGGCAACGCTTCGGCGGCGCGGTTGAGGCCGAGCAGGATATAGCCTTTCAGCGACAGCGCGTTGAGGGTTTCGACCGCATCGGCACCGGCCATCTGGGTGCGGATGGTGATCGCTTCCCCGATCAGCGTCAGGGCGAGATTGTTGCGGCCCAGTTCATATTGCTTGTCAGCATTATGTTCAGCCTCGCCGGCGACAAGGTCGAGGTCGGTGCCGAACAAATCGGGCGCAATGGCATCGTCGCGCGTCAGGGTGTCGAGTTTGTCGAGTGCCTGTGACACTGATGGGGAACTGCGCCCCTCGGTCTTGCGCAGGGCGCGGATCTCATTCAGAAAGCCGTCGACCGCGTCGTCATGCGGGGCGAGGGTCTGGGCCGCTGCGGCATAGGCTTCAGCCCCGGCCAGCGCGAAGGGGCGCATTTCGCCACGGGCGCGGATGAAGGCCCAGCGGGCCCGCTCCAGCAGCAGGGGGGCCACCAGCGGCCCCTCATCGTTGAGCCAGCGGTTGAGCGCGCGTGCGGCGGCGGCAAAATGGCCTTCTTTGGTCTCGCGCGCGGCGTCTTTCAGGATCTTGTCGGGCATACGGGCCAGAATATCTTTGTTGATCGCCCGGCTCTTCTCCAGCAGCAGATCGCGCTTTTCGATTTCCTGTTTGGCGTGACCCAGTTCATCGGCCTGTCGCCGTGCCCGGCGGCGGGCGCGCGCCGCAGCCAGCCACGCCCACAGGAACAGCACCAGAAGTGCGGCACTGGCATAGATAAAGGGATCTTGCGGCAAGGATTCAACGGAAAGTGGAACCATGTACGTCCCCCCGAATGATAGGCTGCCGAGTGCATCGAGATAATGCAACGTTTGATAACTATACCTTTTTACCCAAAGTCATCAATTCTTCCGATACGTGTTTGGGAGTAGTCTCAGACTTATCGGCGGTTTTCTCGAAATACCGTCTGAAAACTAGGATTTATATCCTTGAATTACCGTAGGTTTATCTCAAAGCTTGGTGCTTGCGACGGTTCGGCGCAATATTACAGACTGGCATGAGGCGGGTGATTCGATAAGGAGTGCTGACATGTTAAGGCGCAAATTCATCTCGGGCGCAGGCGCAATGGCCCTTGGCTTGGCAAGTGGTCGGGTTTTGGCCGAAGAAAATGGGACCGGTTCTGCCCCCCCGCCATCCTCGGGCAAGGACACCTATTCCGAAGACGAAATCATTAGCACCGCGACGGATTTCTTTGGCATTGCCGCTGAAGCCACCGCCAAGGCGGTGCAGCGCGTTTTCAAGGATCTCGGCCAGCCCAACGCCTATATCAAAGGGAACGAGGGCTCGGCGGCCTTTATCCTCGGTTTGCGCTATGGCACCGGCTGGCTGGCGCGCAAGCATATGGAACCCCGTGAAATCTACTGGCGCGGGCCTTCGGTCGGCTTTGATGCCGGGGCCAATGCTTCCAAGGTCTTCACCCTGATCTACAATCTGCAGCAGGATGAAGAAATGTACACGCGCTTCCCCGGTGCCGAGGGTAGCTATTACTTCATCGCCGGTATCGGTGTGCTCTACATGCGCAAAAATGGCGTTACAATTGCCCCGATGCGCACTGGCGTGGGCTTGCGTGCCGGGGTCAACGCCCAGTATCAAGAGTTCACCCCGAAGCGTGACTGGTTCCCGCTGTAATCCTTACCAACGACCGGTCTGGCGGGGGTATCCCGCCGACCGTCCAGGATTTGTTCACAATGGCATTGCTTAAGGCCGTACGGCCGGTGTTACGGGATTTCCTTTCGACTATCGTTTTTGTCGCCTGTATCTGGATTACCGGAAACATCGTGCTGGCTACCGCCATCGGCATTGCCGTGGGGGTGGTGCAGACCATTTGGATGCTGGTGCAGCGTAAGCCGATCGGGGCTTTGCAGTGGCTCAGTCTCATTCTGGTCGCCGTGCTGGGCACTACCACCATCATCACGCATAACGGTTTGTTTTTTAAGCTGAAATCCTCGATCATCGCGCTGGTGCTGGCGATGGTGATGCTGCGCCGGCAATGGCTGTGGCCCTATCTGCCGCCGGTAATCCGCGACAATCTCGATGTGCCGACCATCACCCAGGCGGCCAAAGTCTGGGCGGTGATGTTTGTTGCGCTGGCGGTGGCCAATGCCGTGGTGGCCGAGTTGTGCTCGGATCGCTGGTGGGCGGCGTTTATTTTCTGCGTGCCCGCCTTGTCCTATCTCATTCTGCTCGGGGTGCAGTACCGGCTGTTCCGCACCCGCATCCGCACCGCGATACAAGCGCGCGTCCACCCGGCCGATCCGTCGGTCTAGCGGTCTGTTCAATCTCCATGTCATTGCGCCCCGGGTGCCACTGCATTGCCAAAGTAAGGTCTTGACTTTTATTTCGGTATTTTCCTAAATACCGAACATGACTGATAGTTTTACAGCTCTGGCGCATCCGGTGCGACGTAAAATCCTGAAGCTGCTGCGCGCAGGGCAGATGAGCGCCGGGGCGCTGGCTGCCCATTTTGATCTGGCCAAGCCAACCTTATCCGGTCATTTCACCCTGCTGAAAAACGCCGGTCTGGTGACGACCGAACGGCAGGGCACCACCATTTATTACCGGCTCAATGTCAGTGTGGTCGAAGAAGTGATGGCATTGCTGCTGGATTTGACCGGTACAGAAACGGAACCTCGGAAACAGGAAGGCCGTCATGTCTAATCGCACGTCGCTGTTGCTCAGTGCTTTGCTGTTGGCTGTCATGCTCTCGGCCAGCCTGTGGGGGCTGATACACATCCCGGATGATGCCCGACTTGCGGTTCACTGGGGGGGGAATGGCCAAGCCAACGGGTTCGCAGGCAAGAGCGAGGCGTTGTGGATGTTGCCGGTTCTGGCTTTGGGGCTGACAGTTTTTTTGGCGCTTCTGCCCCGGATAGAGCCGCGCCGCGCCCGTGAGATTGCAACTTTTCCGCTGTATCATGTGGTCTGGATTGGTGTGCTGGCCTTATTGGCCTTGGCGCACGCGCTTATTTTGCTGCAAGGGCTGGGCGGTACTGGGTTTCCTGTCTGGCTGCCGACCGTTGGTTGTGGCGGGCTGATGCTGCTGATCGGCAACTATCTTGGCAAGACACGCCCTAATTTCTTCATCGGCATGCGGACGCCCTGGAGCCTGTCGAGTGACTATGCCTGGGATAAAACCAACCGGCTGACCGGGCGGCTGTTATTCCTTACGGGGGCTGTCACGCTGCTGCTCGCGCCGTGGCCAATGCTGGCGATCCGGTGTCTGCTGGCTGGTTGCATTGCATCTGCTGTCGTTGGCGTACTGGCATCTTATTTCTTCTGGCGGCGTGATCCGTCCCGCCACCCGTAGGGCAGGCCAATTCGCCGCAGCGATGTAAGCGCTGTTAACTAGTTTTTGCTCCCCTTGGTCGCAGTCTGCTGCATTGTTAATTCCCGCTATGCGGGAGAATATACGCAGCAGGGAGCCACCATGACCAAGCACACCCCGGATACCGCACCTGCACCGATTGACCCGCAAGCCGATTTTGAAAGCTTCTGGCTCAGCTATTTGCGTGCCCACAGCCTGCCGGCTACGCGCTTCATCCATTATCTCGGGGTTGGTGTCGGGGCGGTCTGCGTCATCACCAGCGTGATGATTGCGTCCTGGCCGCTGTTCTGGTTCGGTCATCTGGCGGGCTACGCCGTGACCATGCTGGGCCATGCCATGATCGAACGCAACCGCGACGCCCTGTTAGGGGTGGCCGGTCACCCGTTCTGGTCGCTTTTGTGCTGCTACCGCATGTCGTTTTCGGCCCTGATCGGGCAAATCGACGGCGATCTGCAGCGCGCCGGGTTGCCCGTCAAAGTCTCCATACGGCACTAAAACAACGGACGTTCAAAGACACGTCCGTTGCCCAAGTTCCTTGTTTCGTCGCAACTTTATGCGCAAAACCGGTTCCCACTTTTGCGCCCGTTGCTCGGGTTTTACCGTCTCTGGCATTAAGGGTTCGTCTTACCGCTCTGGCTGGGGATCAGCCCAGCGGTCTGTGCCGGTTTGAACGCCAGGGCCGCGGTTTCGGCCTGTTTCTGCTCGGCCGGGTTCATCTGGCCAGCCAGAACGCCCAGGCGGCCCTTGGCTTCCGGATCGCCCTGAGAGGCCGCAACGGCATACCATTTATAGGCCTGAACCATGCTTTGCGGCACACCCGCACCACGCTCGTACAGCACCGCCAGATTAAACTGGGCATCGGTCGAGCCCGCTTCGGCGGCAAGCTGGAACCAGTGGGCGGCGGCGGCATCATCCTGTTTGACGCCGATCCCGGCGGCATAGGCCGACGCCAGCTGATACATCGCCAGCCGGTTGCTGGCGGCTGCTGCGGCCAGATAAAGGTTGGCAGCCTTGACCGGATTGGCAGCAACCCCGTTGCCGCGGGCATACAGATCGGCCAGCCGGTATTGCGCCATTGGTTCGCTTTCGGCGGCCTGTTCGAGCCATTTGGCGGCCTCGGCCGTCTGGGGCGGATCAATGTCGGCATAGCGCATGCCCAGTGCCAGCGCGGCGCGATTGTCCCCCGCCTTGGCCTGTTCGGTCAGCCTGGCGGTGTTATCGCGCGCGGCCGTCTGCGGTGCGGCCGCTTTGGGCGTGAGCGAGGTCAGGCTTAAATTCGTCCGCCAGTCCGCCGGAATGTAGTTCCAGCCCACTGCCAGGCCCCCTGCGGCACCGGCCAGTACAAAAATCCCCACGGTGATGGCAATCAGGCGGCGGCTGCGGCGCGAGGCAACACTGTCGTGCCAGACGGCGGCCGGGGGGGCAGCCGGTAACTGTATCGTTTCGCCGGGGTGCTCATCCCTGAGGCCCCAGCTTTTCAGCCGTGGTGGTTGCAAGGTGGCGGTGGCCAGCTGCGAATCAAGCGATTGCAGGCGGTTTTCCAGTACCGCCGACTGGGCCGCCAGATCGGCATGCAGCCGGTCAAGCTTGCCGGTCAGCACCAGAATATCCTTGGCCAGTTCGGACAATCGCGTTCCGTTGCGCCCGGTGGCGAGGGCAAGATGCTCGTCCAGCCCCGACAGGGCGCGCAGGACCCCGTCGGTCGATGCCGGTGTCTCGTCACCCGTGGTGAGCGCTGTTTGCTGCGGCTGGTTCTGGGCCAGCTGGGCGATCTGGCTCGACAACACAGCCAGCTGGTCCTCCAGCCGCTCCAGTGCCTGCATCTGGGGCTGGGCGCTCTGCTCCTCACCATGGGCGGCGGCGATCTCGCCGCTCAAATGCTGTGATAAAAGCTGCAGCTGTTCCTCAATCTCGAACCGCAGGCCCTCATCGGGGCCATCGCCAGCGGTTTGACCGTCGGCCGGGACGAAGAACTGGGCATCAGGGCCGTCTTCACCGGTGCTGCTGTCGTTGGCGGGGGCCGCATCGGGCGGCACCGCGGCGGACGGACCAGCCTCAATCCGGCGTGTTAACCATTCACCAAGCGAAAGACCTTCGCGGCGGGCGGCGGCCCTGGCGGCTTCGCGTGCGTCCGGCGAGATTCCGGGCACATTCCATGGCAAATCGGATTGCATGTTCTCTCACAAAAAAGGCGTTTCACCGAAAAAGGGGGACGGTTTTTCCGGGGATGAAACGCAACTAAACAAAAGTCAGAGCGACGGCAGTATCCCCCCGGAAATACTTTGCTCTCATGAAACTGGTACGCGCTTACCGTTACGCGGTGGCAGCTTTAAGCCACTCGGCTAACATGTTTTCCGCAGCTTTGGCCAGCGCCGGACCGTGGCGGCGGGCGTCGCTGCGCAACTTCTGCACATCGATTTTGGCCGCAGCCAGTTCGCAGGCATGACCAATCAGCCAGGATTCGATCCTTGTACTGTCGGCTTCGGGATGGAACTGCAGTCCAAGCACCTTGTCGCTCAGACTGAAAGCCTGATGGGGACAGATGCCGGTGGCTGCCAGATGCGCTGCGCCGACCGGCAGATCAAAGGTATCGCCGTGCCAGTGCAGCACATCGACCCCGTCCAGATGGCGTAAGGGGCTGGTCAGCCCCGCCGCCGTCAGCTGGGCCGGGGCATAGCCGATTTCCTTGGTTCCTGACGGGTAAACCCGTGCTCCTGATGCGGCGGCGATCATCTGCGCCCCCAGACAAATGCCGATCAGCGGCTTGTCGGCCAGGATCCGGGCCCGGATCAAGGCATATTCATCGTTTAAAAAGGGGTAAAGATCGGTCTCGTTCGCCCCGATCGGGGCGCCCAGCACGAACATCAGGTCGGGGGCCTGCGGGGCCAGCTTGCTTAAGTCGTGCAGGCCAGCATCGAGGTAATAAATCTCATAGCCCGCCTGCTTCAGCGGTCCCTCAAAGGATCCCAGATCCTCGAACTGGACATGGCGAATGGCTACGGCACTTTTCATAGGGCTTCCTGCATCGCAATTTTAACAAAAAACATATATCACATTTTCGCAAAAGCCGCCCGGGGTTATATGACGGTCGGATTTTTTCTGGCCCTAGGTTCGGCCTTGGGGGTAAGCCTTAAGCCTTAAGGTTTAGACTTGTGGCCTTGCGTTTCTAAGATGCGTATCTTCTGTCCGGCTGATGGCCGTCAGGGGGCGCTTTATCCGGGATCCTTTATGTTCGCCATTGTGAAGCTTATTGAGCGGATCGTCGCCTTGTGTTGCCGCCGGTCGCGCCTGATCATTCTGCTCGGTTTGATCATCGGTTTGGGCGCGGCCTTCTACACGGCCTATGCCTTTGCCATCAATACCGATAGCGAAAGTTTGTTATCGTCCAAGCTGGGCTGGCGCCAGACCATGGCGCGTTTCGACCGTTTGTTTCCGCAGCGGAATAATCTTGTTCTGGTGGTGATTGACGGGGCGACACCCGAACGCGCCCAGGGTGCCGCCGATGCGCTGGCGGCCCGGCTCACCACAAACAAGACGTTGTTCCCGACGGTGCGCCGTCCCGATGGCGGCGAATTTTTCGAGCGTAACGGTTTTCTCTACCTCTCGACCAAAGAGGTGCGCGAAACCACGGCAAAACTTATTCAGGCCCAGCCCTTCCTGGGCGCGCTCGGTTCTGATCCTTCGTTACGCGGCGTGATGAGCAGTGTGGATACCATGCTGATGGGCATCAATGCCGGGCAGGCCAAACTGGCCGATATTGATATGCCGATGCGGGCCTTTGACGACACGCTGGAAAAAGTTGCCGGTGGCAAGTCGGCCTTTCTGTCGTGGAACAGTCTGTTTACCGGCGATACCGGTGGGGCACGCACCCGCGCCTTTATCGAGGTGCAGCCTAAGCTTGATTTTAATGATCTGACGCCGGGGGCCAAGGCCTCGGATGCCATCCGCAAGGCTGCCGCCGATCTGGGCCTGTCGCCGGATAAGGGTGTCACGGTGCGCCTGACCGGGCCGGTACCGCTGGCCGATGAAGAATTTGCCACCATTGCCGAAAACGGTGCCCTGATGGGGGGCATGATGCTGGTGCTGGTGGTGTTTTGCCTGTGGCTGGCGGTGCGTTCATTCCGCATCATCGCCTGCATTCTGGCAACACTGGTTTTAGGGCTGGTCATCACCATGGCGGTGGGGCTGGTGGCGACCGGTGGTTTTAATGTGCTGTCGATTGCCTTCATCGCGCTGTTTGTGGGCCTGGGGGTGGATTTCGCCATTCAGTTTTCGGTGCGTTATCGCGCGGAACGCTATCGTGTCGGCGATCTGGCCGATGCGCTGAAAGAGGCGGGCTCAAGCGCCGGTATGCCACTGGCTCTGGCGGCGGCGGCCACCGCGGTGGGTTTCTTCTCGTTTCTGCCGACCGATTACACCGGCGTGGCCGAGCTCGGGCTGATTGCCGGTATCGGTATGGTGGTGGCGTTTGGTTTGAGCATCAGTTTTCTGCCCGCGCTGATTTACGCGATCAAGCCCGAAGGCGAGGCCGAACATGTCGGCTTTAAGTTCCTTACCCCGGTTGATACCTTTCTGCACCGTCATCGCACCGGTGTGCTGGTGGCCGGTGCGCTGGTCGGCTTCGGGGCCTTACTGATCGTGCCGATGCTGAAGTTCGATTCTAACCCCATCGATCTGCGCTCGCGCAAGGTGGAGTCGGTTTCGACCCTGTACGACATGATGAAAGATCCCACCACATCGCCCTATACCATTGATGTGATGGCCCCCAATCTGGATGCCGCCGACAAGTTGGCCGACAAGCTGTCGAAAAAGCCGGAAGTCGGTCTGGCGCTGACGCTGAAAAGCTTTGTGCCGGAAGACCAGGCCCCGAAGCTGGCGGCGATTTCGGATGCGTCGCTACTGCTCGACACCACGATCAATCCGCTTGAGGTCAAGCCGGAACCCAGTGACCGGGAGCTGTCGGTCAGTCTGATCAATACCGCGAATGGCTTGCGGGCGGCGGCGGCTAAGATGACCGGGCATTTGTCGGCGTCAGACAAACAGGCCAAGGCCGATGCCCTGCATCTGGCGGTGACGCTGGATGCGTTGGGCAAAGGCTCTGTCGCTATGCGGGCCCGCGCCACCGAGGCGCTGATCCCTGGCCTGAAGACGCTGCTCAGTCAGATTTCTTATGCCTTGCAGGCCGGGCCGGTTAGCCTTGAAACCATGCCGCAGGAAATGCATGACGAATGGGTTGCCAAAGACGGGACTGCCCGGGTGTCGGTGTTCCCCAAAACCGCAGCGACCGATGACAAGACCCTGAAGCGTTTCAGCAAGGCGGTGTTGTCGGTGGCCCCCGATGCCACCGGTGCGCCGATCACGATTGAGGAGTCGGGCAAGACCATTGTGCATGCCTTTGCCAAGGCCGGCATTCTGTCCTTTGTCGTCATTACGCTGTTGTTGCTCTTTGTTCTGCGGCGGGTTTCCGATGTGTTGCGCACCATCGTGCCGTTACTGCTCACCGCGCTTCTGACGCTGGCGACCTGCGTCTTGTTCGGCATGAAGCTCAACTTTGCCAACATCATTGCGCTGCCGTTGCTGTTCGGCATCGGCGTGGCGTTCGACGTCTATTTCCTGATCGCCTGGCGTAAGGGAACGCGTGGTTTGCTGCAGTCGAGCCTGACGCGCGCCGTGGTCTTCAGTGCACTGACCACCGCATCGGGCTTTGGCTCGCTGTGGGTGTCGAGCCATCCCGGCACGGCAAGTATGGGCGTGGTGCTGCTGATCTCGCTGACCTGGACGCTGCTGACCACCTTGTTCTTCATGCCCGCGCTTTTGGGGCCGCCGCCCGAAACCGAAGCGGGATAAAGCAACGAGCGCAAAAGTGGAAACCGGTTTTGCGTGCAAAGTTGCGACGAAATAAAGAGCCTGAGCGGCGGACCGATCACGAAGGTCCGCCGCTTTCGTCTTTATACTGCCTCGGCCTTTCTCGGCCGAGCATTGTGGGTTGGCGGGCGGCACAATGCGAGGCCGACCAATAAAAAAGCCCGGCAGTACTGCCGGGCTTTTTTATTGAGATAGCGAAAATCTTATTTCAGCAGCTTGTCGGCGTTGGCGTTCAGCTGTTTGGTCAGTGCGCCTGCGCCCCCCGTGGTGATCGTGGCGGCAAAATCCGACCGCTGCATGGCGAGCTGACTGATGACGCCGTTCAGGTAGATGTCGAGGATTTTCCACGACCCCGCCGACTGGCGCATGCGATAGCCAAACGGCACGGTCTGCTTACCCGCGATCAGTTTGGACTCCACAATCTTATCAGCCCCACGCGGCTTGGTCGTGGGCTCAACCAGGAATTTCTCGCCCGAAAAACCATCGAAGTTACTGGCATATTCGGCGACCGTCTTGCGCTCAAAGGCGGCGAGCAGCGCGGTTTGTTCCGCCGGGGTAAAGCTGGACCATTTGGGACCAACCACGGTGCGCAGCATGGCCGGCAGATCGAAGCTTTTCTCGATGGCGGGTTTAAGCTTGTCGAAGCGGCCCTTCACACCCAGTTCCTTGGCGTGTTTCATGCTGTCGAGCAGCGTATCGTAAAAGCCCTGCACCTGGACCGTGGCGGGGTCGGCGGCATCGGCGGCCCGCGCCGGGGTGCTTAAACCGGCGCTCAGCAGTGCCGAGCAAAGGCACAACGCGGCAAATTTCAGACGCATCCCTGTATGGCTCATGGTCAACTCCTTGCAGCCCAACCTGATAGGCTTTGTTAGTTTTTAAGCGTCGCGGCCCAGAAGATAGGGCATTAAGGCCCTTAGTGCATCGGCCCTTTCATCGAAACCTGCCAGGGCGGCAATCGCGCGGTCGGCGATTTTGGCCGCTTCCTTGCGCGCGCCGTCGAGGCCGTAGATCGATACCAGCGTCGCCTTGCCGTGGTCGGCATCCTTGCCCACCGCTTTGCCGGTCTTTTCCGCCGTGCTGGTGACGTCGAGAATGTCATCGGTGATCTGGAACACCAGACCCATATCCTTGGCATAGGACCGCAAGGCATCGCGCTGTCCGGCGCTCGCCTCACCTAGGATGGCCCCGGCTTCACAGGAAAATTCAAACAGCTGGCCGGTTTTGAGCCGCTGTAACAGGATGATTTCGTCATGGCCGAAATGGCGTTCCGCCGCCAGCATGTCGATCATCTGGCCGCCGATCATGCCCGCCGCACCCGCTGCGGTTGCCAGCTGTGTGACCAGCGCGCAACGCACCGCCGGATTATCATGGGTCGCCGGGTGGGCCAGAAACTCGAACGCAATGGTGAGCAGGGCGTCACCGGCCAGAATGGCGGTCGCCTCGTCAAAGGCCTTGTGGGCGGTGGGGCGGCCACGGCGCAAATCATCGTTATCCATGGCGGGCAGATCGTCATGGACCAGCGAATAGGTATGCAGCACTTCGATTGCGGCGGCAGTGCGCAGAGCATTTTCAGGCTTAACGCCGAATAACCCTGCACTTTGCAGCACCAGGAACGGGCGTAACCGTTTACCGCCCGCGAAGGTGGCGTAGCGCATCGCCTCAAAAATCCGGCTGTTCAGGCCCCTGGGCGAGGGGATCAGCGTTTCCAGCGTCTGTTCGACCGCCTTGGCACACTCTTTCATCGCCTGCTTTAGTTGCACCGGATTGGCGATTACCGTATCTGCCATGACATATACCCCTCGAAGGTTTGCGGCCTCTCATCTAGCGCAAACGTAAAAAAGAACAAATGCTACTAATGTGACAGTGCGTTAAGAACGTGTTAGATCGAAGTAAGACCTTGCGCAGGCACGATAGCATAGTGCAGAAGACATACATAAGCATTCCCGGTCAAGACCTTAAGGGTAATGGGGCTTTGTTGATGTGAATGCTAGACCCTTCTTTGCTTCAGGAGTGAGATAATGCGAATCGTTCTTGCCCAGCCGCGTGGATTTTGCGCTGGTGTTGTGCGGGCGATCAACACGGTCGAACACGCACTCGAAAAATACGGCAGCCCGGTCTATGTGCGCCACGAGATTGTGCACAACCGTCATGTCGTCGAGAGCCTGAAGCACAAGGGCGCGGTCTTCGTTGAAGAGCTGGATGAAGTGCCCGATGGCGCCGTTACCGTGTTCAGCGCCCATGGCGTGCCGCCGTCGGTGGTCGAAGTGGCCAAATCGCGCGGCCTGCCGGTGCTGGATGCGACCTGTCCGCTGGTCTCCAAGGTGCACAGCCAGGGCAAGCGCTATGTTGCTTCGGGCCGGACCCTGATCCTGATCGGCCATGCCGGTCACCCGGAAGTCGAAGGCACCAAGGGCCAGGTCGGCGCGCCGGTGCATCTGGTGCAGTCGGAAAAGGATGTCGCCGCGCTGACGCTGGCGGCCGATACCCCGGCGGCCTATGTCACGCAGACCACGCTGTCGATCGACGATACGCGCGGCATCATTGATGCGCTGAAAAAGAAATTCACCGACATTGTCGGGCCGGAAACCACCGACATTTGCTATGCCACCCAGAACCGCCAGTCGGCGGTGCGGGAAATGTGCAACCATGTCGATCTGTTGCTGGTGGTGGGGGCGCAGAACAGCTCCAACTCCAACCGCCTGTGCGAAATCGGCCGCGAAATCGGCGTGCCGAGCTATCTGATCGCCGATGCCGACGAGCTTGATCCGGCCTGGGTGGTGGGCAAAGAAATTATCGGTATCACGGCAGGTGCCTCGGCACCGGAAACGCTGGTCGAGAATGTTGTCGCTGCGTTGCGCAAGATTGATCCGAATGCCGACGTCACCCAGATGGACGGCAAAAAAGAACATATCGAGTTCAAGCTTCCTGCCGAACTCAAAGACTAACGGAGAAGAAACTTGACCATTCCGTTCAAGCAAGAAGCCCGCATTGCCGGCTATGTGGTGAAGCAGTCGCTGCTGGGCCGCAAACATTTTCCTCTGGTGCTGATGCTGGAGCCCCTGTTCCGTTGCAATCTCGCCTGTCAGGGCTGCGGTAAGATCGATTATCCGGCCGAAATTCTCAATCAGCGTCTGTCCTATGATGACTGCATGACGGCGATCGACGAATGTGGCGCGCCCTGCGTGTCGATTGCCGGTGGCGAGCCTTTGCTGCATCACGAGATGCCAAAGATCGTCAAAGGCTTCATCGCCAAGAACAAGTTCGTCATCCTGTGCACCAACGCGCTGCTGCTGTCGAAAAAGATCGACGAGTATGAGCCCAGCCCCAATTTCACCTGGTCGATCCATCTTGATGGCGATCGTGAGATGCACGACAAATCGGTTTGCCAGCCCGGCACCTATGACAAGGCCGTGGCGGCGCTGAAGCTGGCCAAGTCGCGCGGCTTCCGCACCCAGATCAATTGCACCTTGTTCAATGATGCCGATCCGGAACGCACCGCGAAGTTCTTCGACGATGTCATGGCGATGGGCTGCGATGGTATCACCATCTCGCCCGGCTATGCGTATGAACGCGCCGCGGCACAGGAATCCTTCCTGACCCGCAATGCCACGCGTGAGCTGTTCCGCTCGATCCTGTCGCGCGGCAAGAACGCGCCCAAGAAGTGGCAGTTCACCCAGTCGGATCTGTTCCTCGATTTCCTCGCCGGGAACCAGACCTACAAATGCTCACCCTGGTCGATGCCGTGCCGCACGGTGTTCGGCTGGCAGAAGCCCTGTTACCTCCTTGGTGAAGGTTATACCAGGACCTATCAGGAGCTGATGGAAACCACCGAATGGGACAAGTATGGCGTCGGCAACTATGCCAAATGCGCCAACTGTATGGTCCATTGCGGCTTTGAAGGCACGGCGGTCGCCGATGCGGTGTCGCATCCCTTAAAGCCGATGATGCTGGCAATGCGTGGCATCAGGACCGATGGGGCGATGGCCCCCGATATCTCGCTCGACCAGCAGCGCCCGGCCGAGGACATCTACGCCCGTCATGTCGAAGAACGGCTAGCCGAGATACGGGCAGCGAAGGCCCAGGCCGAGAAGACGCCGGCTGCGGGCTAAGCTCGCAAAGGCGCGTCCGCTTTCGCGTGCGGTCTGGAGCAGTTCAGGTAATTGCTCCAGATCGCCCGCCAAAGATTTCAACACCGCCATCATATGGGGTTTGCCATTGGCTTTCAGCGGCACCAGTGCCGCTGGCGGCAGCGTATGTTCATTGCCGTCACTGATGGTGCGTAAGACTGCAAAGGGCAGCCCGCGGGCGGCAGCAAAGCGCGCGGCGATATGCGATTCCATATCGACCAGATGCGCCCCGGTTTGCCCCCGGAGCGCCTTCTTCATCGAAATCTGCGAGATGACCTGATCGGCCCCGGCTACAATGGCCAGCCGCGCCTTGGGCAGGCGGGCCTGCATCGCCTTGGTCCAGGCCGCATCACAGAAATAATGCTCGTTCTCGGCCACGACATGGCTGCCGATGACGACATCGCCCGGCTTCAGTAGCGGCGACAGCGATCCGGCAATGCCGAAGCTGATGACAGCGTGCGCCCCGTCCGCAACGGCATTGAGCCGTTCGGTAAGAAGCGCGCCATCACAGGCACTGATGACGGGGATAAGGCCAGCGCGTCGCGCGATACGCGCTTCCTTGGCAAGTCCGGTAACGGCGATAATGCTCACGGTTTTCGTCAGAGCCCATAAGTGACCCGGCGGGAGTTGCCGGATTTCAGATTACGATAGCGCGCCACGGCCCACAGCGGGAAGAATTTTGGGTAACCGTGATAACGCAGATAAAAGACACGCGGGAACCCGCCGCCGGTGTAAAATTCCTGCGGCCATAATCCGTCGTCCTGCTGGTTGCGGGCCAGCCAGTCAATGCCGCGTTCGACGGCCACGTCATCAACGCGGCCCGCGGCCATCAGACCGAGCAGCGCCCACGCGGTCTGCGAGGCGGTGGAAGGCGCGGGCTCATACCCGCGATAGTCCAGCTTGTAGCTGTCGCAATCTTCGCCCCAGCCGCCATCTTCGTTCTGGATCGTGACCAGCCAGTCGGCGGCACGCACCATCGCCGGATCGTCGGCGGCAAGACCGGCGGCATTGAGGCCTGCCAGCGCCGACCAGGTGCCATAGACGTAATTGACGCCCCAGCGACCGAACCAGCTGCCATCGGCGAGTTGTGTGGTGCGAAGGTAGTCAATTGCGGCTTTCATACGCGGGCTGTCGGGCTTTTCGCCCAACGCCGCCAGCATGCCAAGGCAGCGGCCCGAAACATCTTCGGTCGGCGGGTCGAGCAGTGCGCCATGATCGGCGAACGGAATGTTGTTGAGATAGAAATAGCCGTTATCGGCGTCAAACGCGCCCCAGCCACCGTTTTCGCTTTGCAGGCCCTCGACCCATTCGCGGCCGCGCGCAATGGCCTCGTCATTGCCGGTCACGCCAAGGGTTTTGGCACGGTCCAGCGCCATCACCGCCACCGCGGTATCGTCCAGATCGGGGTAATAGGCGTTGTTGTACTGAAAGGCCCAGCCGCCCGGGCGCACATTCGGCTTCCAGGTCGTCCAGTCGCCCTTCACATCGAGCACCTGACGGTCTTTCAGCCAGGCAAGGCCGCTTTTGATCGCGGGTGTCAGTGCCGGGTCATTGGTTTCCATCAGCGCATGGCAGATCAGCGCGGTGTCCCACACCGGCGAGACGCAAGGCTGGCAATAGGCTTCCTCGTCCTTGATGACGAGCAGGTTCTCGACCGATTTGCGGGCGATGGCGCGGTGCGGTTCGTCCGGGGCATAGCCCAGATGGTCGAACATCATCACGGAATTGGCCATGGCGGGATAAATCGCGCCCAGACCGTCCTCGCCATTCAGCCGTTCGATGGTCCATTCCTCGCACCGCTTGATGGCGTGGGCGCGAAGGCCCTTGGGCCACACCGGGTCGAGCAGCTTCAGAACGCGGTCGATGGTATTGAAAAACGCATACCACAGCCGCTTTTGCTGCGGCGCGCGTTTGATCTTCAGCTTACCGGGGGCAAACAGCTCGGGCACATGAATGTTGCGTTTGTTCTTCGCCAGCGGTTTGCACGCCGCCAGCACCAGCAGCGGCACAATCACCGTGCGGGCCCAGTATGACATCTTCGACAGATGGATCGGGAACCACAGCGGCAGCAGGATCAGTTCGGGCGGCACCGACGGGGTGTATTTCCAGTCAAGCTCGCCATAGAGCGCCAGCTGAATCCGGGTGAAGACATTGGTCCGGCCTGCACCACCACGCTTTAAAATTTCCTCGCGCGCCCGCACCATATGCGGGGCGTTGATATCGTCGCCGATCATTTTGAGGGCGAAATAGGCTTTGACCGTGGCGCTGATGTCGAGCGGCCCGCCATGGAACAGCGGCCAGCCGCCATGTTTCCCCTGAATGCGGCGCAAATAAACGCCGATCTTGCGCTCCAGCTCCGGGTTGGCGTCTTCGCCGAGAAAATGCACCAGCAGGACATATTCCGACGGAATGGTGCAGTCGGCTTCCAGCTCGTAAACCCAGTGACCGTCCGCACGCTGATCACCTGCTATGGCGGCGGCAGCGCGCTGCATCATGGTTTCAACGGCGTCTTGGGGTGTGGTGGTATTCATCGACATGTCTTACTCACATGCTGGCTTAAAGGTATAACGGGGCCGATCATCCGTGCTGCACCGCGGCGGCGGCGGTCTCGCCCGAGCGCAGTGCCCCTTCGATGGTGGCGGGCAGGCCGGTGGCGGTCCAGTCGCCAGCCAGCAACAGATTGGTCAGGTGTGTGGTAACGCCGGGGCGTTTGGCATCTTCCGCCGGGGTGGCGGCAAAGGTGGCGCGCTTTTCCTTGACGATCTGCCAGGCTGGCAGGGCCGCCTCAAAGCCAAGCGCCCGGGTGATGTCGGACCAGATGCGGCGGGCAAGGTCTTCGCGGGGCAGATCCAGAATGGCTTCAGCGGCGCTGATCGTCACCGAAATGCGGTCCTCGAAACAGAAAATCCATTCTGCCGTACCGCCGATCACACCGGTCATGGTCGGGGCGCCTTTGGGCGGGGCCATGCGGAAATGGGCATTGACGATGGCGCGAAAATCCGTCGGCACGCTCAGGTCTGGCACCAGCTCGCCGCTGACCCAGGCCGGGGTGGCCAGAACCACCGTGTCGCCCGTGGCAACTGTATCAACGCCATCGGCAAAGTGCAGCGCGGTGGCGGCACCCGTATCACTCTCGATGTGGCGCAGGCGGCGGCCAAGGCGGACGTCGACGCTATGATCGGCCAGATAGCGCAGTGCCGGTTCGACAAAGGTTGCGGCCAGTGTGGGCTGTGCAATGCGCGGGGCGTAAGATTTGCCACCCCTCAGCAGGGTTTCTTTCAGCACGGCCCCGGCCAGCGCGGCCGACGAAATTCTGGGGTCGGTGTTGAGCACCGAGGTCAGCAGCGGGTTCATCAGCCGCGTCCATAACGGCCCGTCACAGGGGGCAATATCCCCGATGGTGGCACCCTTGGGCGGGTTCACCAGATGGCGCCAGGCCAGATAATCGCCCAGCTTTGTGCCCGGCACGCGGCGGCTGGCCGATAACAGCCACACCGGCAGTGCCCCGTCATTGGGCCGTAAGCGCCAGCGCGTGTCATCGTTCAGATCAACAAAAGAAAATTCGGCATGGTGCGGCCCGACCAGATGGTCAGATGCCCCGGTCAGCTTCAGGAAATCCTGCACCGCGCGGTTGCCCGACAGCACCAGATGATTGCCATTGTCGATCACCGCATCAATGGCGGCATCGTAATAGGACCGGCAGCGGCCACCCGCCTGCGCCGCCGCTTCGGACAGCGTGACGGCGTATCCGGCTTTGGTCAGATGGACGGCTGCCGACAGGCCAGCCAGTCCCGCACCGATAATATGAATTTTTTTGCTACGGTGCGGCACCGTCATGCCTTCAGACTGCACTGCAGCACGATCTTCAGTAAGGTCAGCTTGGGCAGATGCACGCGGGTGCGCGGTGCAGCCCAGCCGACCAGCTCGGTTCGGCGCAGAATTTCTTCATAGACGGCCCCCATCAGGCGGGGCGGGCGCAAGTTTCCTGCCGGATGGCTGTCCATCACGCGGGCGGCTTTTTCGTAATGGCCATGGGCCAGCACCGCCAGCCGCTTGCAGGCGATATCAACTTTGGGATCGGCCAGCGCTTCGAGCGGCTCGCCAATCGTCACACCGGCTTCCAGCAGATAATCGCGCGGCAGATAGAGCCGGTGGATGCGACCGTCTTCGTCCAGAT
The DNA here is from genome assembly GCF_055392125.1 of Micropepsis pineolensis. Classification (NCBI taxonomy): domain Bacteria; kingdom Pseudomonadati; phylum Pseudomonadota; class Alphaproteobacteria; order Micropepsales; family Micropepsaceae; genus Micropepsis; species Micropepsis pineolensis. Next base: position 106,818 of record NZ_AP042408.1, on the reverse strand, counting down.
CGCGCAAGATGTTGGTCATCTGCAAGGCGCGGCCCAGATGGTGGGCCAGCGCAAAGCCGGGGCCTTCTTCCATGCCGAAGACCTTGATCGACAAACGGCCGACCGCACTGGCCACGCGATCACAGTACAGATCCAGCGTGCCGAGATCCGGGGCGACGATGTCCTGCGCCACATCCATTTCCATACCGTCGATCACGGCCTGGAAATCTTCCTGCCGCGGGGCATAGCGGACGATCACCGGCTTTAAGAAACTGGCCCGGCCGCCCGAGCCCCCGGCATACAGCTCGGCCAGATCGGCGCGCCAGGCTTCAAGCTTGATACGGCGATCGTCACGTGATCCCAGACCGTCATCGGCGATATCGTCCACCGCCCGGCAAAAGGCATAGATGGCGAACATGCCATTGCGGGCCTCTTTCGGCATCAGTCGCATGGCGGCATAGAAAGAACTGCCAGAGGCCTTGCGACGGACTGCGGCGATTTCGGTGGGCTGAAGGGATGTGCTGTCGGACATGGACACTCGAAAGGTTAAACAGGCGGTTTTACGTGAGCGGTCTTTTAATGCCCTTCACACGGGGCTGTGAAGCGTCTTGCTGTCAAAATGCAATCTATACGGCAAAAACACCGACCTCGCCCATGGTTATTCAGCTTTTGTGGCAGGAATGCCTGATTCGCCCACAGCAGAAACGGAAAAAGGCCTTCAGGCACAGCCCGGCCAGCGCCAGTTTGCTGTGATGGACCTTTTCGCACAACGGGTCGCGGGTCAGCAGTTTGCGGTTCAGATCTTCGGCCAGGGTCTGGATCACTTCGACATCCAGCGCCAGCCGGGCGTTGTTGATCGCGCGGCCAAAGGTGGCGGACTGCTTTAACAGTTCGGCGTTTTTTTCGGCCACAGCGCGGATCACGGCGCGCAAGGCGGCGGGGGCGTGATCTTCGGCCAGCATGTCGACACTGGCGCCATGGGTGGCCAGCATATCCTGAGGCAGATAGACCCGGTTGATCTTGCGGTAATCCTTGGCGCAATCCTGCAGATGGTTGATGATCTGCAAGGCGGCGCACAGGGCATCATTGGCGGGCCACAGCTCGTGGCTTTCGCCATGCACGTCAAGAACATAACGGCCGACCGGCATGGCTGAATAGCGGCAGTAATCGATCAGATCGGCCCAGTCGGCATAGCGCGTTTTGGTGCAGTCGAGCTTGAAGGCGGCCAGAAGGTCAAAGGCGTGTCGGGCGCTGAGGTGGTTCAGCGACAGAATCTGGCGAAGTTTGATACCTTCGGGCGATGCCTCGTTATCCCCCGACAGGCAGGCCCCCATTTCTTCGAGCAGCCGCAGTTTTTCCCCGGCCGGGGCGGTCTCGTGATCGGCGACGTCGTCGGCAAGCCGGACGAAATCATAAAAAGCCAGCACCGGCGCACGATAGGCCGGGCCGATAAAATAAGACGCGACGGGAAAATTCTCGTCATGATCGCCCTTGCCCGAGGCAAGGTCCGCAGCAGTGGTCATGGGTGTTTGCCTTATGATTTGCTGGTGGCGGCCTGGGCGCGGCCTTTCCACATGCCGCCCTTGCCACCCGCATGCTGCAGGGCGGAATCGAGCGTGAAATAGCCATAGACCGCGCCGATCAGCGGCAGCGCCAGCCCCCAGAAGGGCGAGCGGTGGTAAAAGCGTAAGGTCGGCTGGAAGGCGACCGCCATCAGGGCCCAGCTCAAAGCCCCGCACAGGGCGGCAAAACCACCGAAGAAGAAGCCGCCGAACAACAGATCGAACACCGGCAGCAGAAAGACGATGAACAGCCCGATCAGCGTGCCGGTCAGCAGCACCGGCGAATAATGCAGCTGGGCATAGGCGGTGCGGGCGACCATGGCGTGGATGTCGGCCATTTTGGGATAGGGCCGCAGGCTGAGCACCCGGTTGGTCAGGCCCAGCCAGATCGGCCCCTGCTTTTTCATCAGCTTGCCCATGGCGCAATCGTCGATGATTTCGCCGCGAATGGCTTCAACGCCACCGGCTTTTTCCAGCGCGGCGCGCTTGATCAGCATGCAGCCGCCCGCCGCCCCGGCCAGATGGGATTTGCGGTTATTCACCGCGCCGAACGGGTAGAGCATGGCGAAGAAAAACACGAAGGCCGGGATCAGGAACTTTTCGGCAAAGCTGGTGCAGTTGAGCCGCGCCATCAGCGAGGTCAGCACCAGGCCTTGTGCTTCGGCGCGGATGACCAGCGCACGTAAGCTGTCGGGCTGGTGGGCAATGTCGGCATCGGTGAACCACAGATATTCCGGCGCGTGCCAGCCGTCCAGCGCCGCCACACCCTGGCTCAAGGCGAACAGCTTGCCGGTCCAGCCTTCTGGGTGCTCGGCCCCGGTCAGAATGTCGATCCGGGCATCGTTTAAAGCCCGCGCCCGCTCGGCGGTGCCGTCGCTGCTCTGGTCATCGACCAGAATGATGCGGAATGATCCGGCATAATCCTGCGCCAGCAGGCTTTTCAACGTCCGCTCGATGGTTTCGGCTTCGTCACGGGCCGGTACCACGGCGGCCACCGACGGCCAGCTCATCGGCCGTTCCAGACCGTTCAGGCTGTCGCGTTCGCGCATCTGCCAGAAGGCGTGGCGGGCGAACACCAGCACCAGCCAGATCGCTAGCGGTAAAAGGGACAGGATCAGCACTGCGATCATTTTATATACCCCGCCATGTCGAACCAGTCATAGGCATCTTTGAGTGCCACGGTATAGAGCCGGGCACGATAGCCAAGCTCGGATTCCGCCTTGGCCGAAGAAAAGAACATATGATAGCGCGCCATCTTCAAACCATCGACGGTGATGAACGGTTCCTTGCCGGTAAACTGTGCCACCATTTCGGCGGCATAGGCCAGTGGCATCAGCGGCAGGCGCGGCAGGGCGATGGTCGGGGCCTTGCGCCCCGCCAGACGGGCGACTTCCCCCACCATGTCGCGAAAGGCGACATCCTGGCCGCCCAGAATATAGCTTTGCCCGATGCGGCCCTTTTCCAGCGCCAGAAAATGCCCTTCGGCGACATCTTCGACATGGGCCAGATTAAGCCCGGTCTCGATGAAGGCCGGAATGCGCCCCGCCGCCGCTTCGACAATGATGCGCCCGGTCGGCGTCGGCTTGATGTCGCGTGGGCCGATCGGGGTCGACGGGTTGACGATGATGGCGGGCAGGCCGTCTTTGGCTACCATTTCCTCGACCACGCGCTCGGCCACCACCTTGCTGCGCTTGTAGGCGCCGATGGCGCTTTCAGGCGTGTGGCGGTGGGTTTCATCGACCGGGGTGCCGTCTTCATTCGGGTGCAGCGTCGCCACCGAGCTGGTGTAGACCACGCGTTCGACCCCGGCCTTCAGCGCCGCGGCCATCACGGCGCGGGTGCCTTCGCGGTTGTTGCGGACGATTTCTTCCGGGTCTTTGGCCCACAGCCGGTAATCGGCGGCGGCATGAATGCAGTAGCGCGCGCCCTTCATGGCGGCGGCCAGCGCATCGGCGTCGGCCATATCGGCGACACAGATGTCGGCATCCAGACCGGCAATGTTGTCACGGCGCGATGTGGCGCGCACCAGCAGGCGGGGGTGAAACCCGCGCTCAAGGGCTATCCGTGCAATGGCCGAACCGACAAAGCCGCTGGCCCCCGTGATGAAGATGCAGTCACCCACGCGTCAAATTCCTTTAAGCTGTCTGGTCGGGCTGGGCGGTCTTCAGCGCCCGGCGGCCTTCGATCCACTGCCAGATCAGCAGTACCGGTATGCCCAGAATGATATCGCGCCCGCGCTTCAAAAGCGACACCGCCAGCCCGACCTCGGGGCCAGCCCCAAACACCGGGGCCAGCGCGGCATAACCGGCTTCCTGCACTCCGATCGAGGCCGGAATGAACACGGTGATACCGCGCAAGGCCGCCAGCAGGCTTTCGATGGCAAGGGCGCTTAACAGATCAATGTCGGCCCCACAGAGGTGGAAAATGACCCACAGCCAGGCGCCGCTGGCCAGCCACGCTAACAGGTGCCAGCTCGATGCCGCCGCCAGTTTGGCAGGCTGGCGGTAGAGTTCTTCAATGTGGTCGGTAAAGGCCTGGGTGTGCGCCACGGCTGCGGGCAGGAAATTGCCAGCCAGCCCTGCGGCAAGCCTGGCCCCTTTGCGCTGTAACACGACAAAGGCGGCAATCGCCGGAATGAACAGAACGGTGCCCAGAATCAGCCCGTCGGCATAGGGGGCCAGCTCGGGCGTCGCCTTGATTTTGGCCAGCCCGATCAGCAGGCCCAGAATGGTAAAGGCAATCTGCGCCATCATCTCGGCGGTGACATCGACGACCGTCGAGGAATAGGCATTAACCGGCGGAATGCCACCCAGAATGCCCGCCCGTGCCCCGATGACGATGCCGCCGATCTGGGTGAAGGGCAAAAGATCGGTGGCCGAATCACGCAACTGGCGCGAGGCAAAGAACACCCAGTGTGCAGCCAGCGGCCCGACCAGCGAGCGCCACGCAAGGCCCAGAAAGGCGATCACCGGCACATTGGCCAGACAGATCAGGATAAAACCGATGACGCCGACGCGGGCGATGGCGGCGAATACCGGGGCGATGCCGATATGCCACAACACGCCGATGGCAAGGACAAAGCCGGCGGCCAGCGCCGCCCAGATTCCGAATTTGCGCATAATCAGACCGTCACCATTGGCTTAACCCTCAGCCGAAGGCGGCAAAGGGCCCCAAGGCCATACCAGCTTGTCGCACCAATGCAAGCACCTCGGGCGCGGTCAGCGCGTCGGCCTCTGCGCGGTAGCGGTAGCCGGGGGCGCTCTGTGGATAACTATCCACCATGGCGGGGTGAAAATAGATTTCGTTCAGTCCCGGCGGCAAGGCTTTCAGCAATCCGCAGACCCGTTCGGTGGTCATTGCCCCGGACCAGCTAAGGCCAAAGGTGGCGTCGGTGGTGCGCACCCCGTCCCGCGCCAGTTTGCGTTTGAGCTTTTGGGCATACCAGGCGACCAGCGCACTGTGCGGGGCATCCGGTTCTACCTTGTGGATAACTTCGGCGGGCTCATAGGGAACGCGCATCGCTTTTACGCCAAAGCGGCGGCCGATCTGCAGCGCCAGCGCGGCGATGGTGGGGTGCAGATGATAATGCTTGTGGGCGTTAACATGGTCGAGCGGCAGACCGGTGGCGGCAAAGGCTTCAAACTGGGCGGTGATTTCGGCGGCAAGCTGTTTGCGGACATGGGGCAGGAAGAACATGCGCGCGCCCTGCCATGCCATGTCGGTGCGAAAATACCCATCCGGGCCGACCAGATCGGGCACCTGTTCGGGCGGCAGCGTGGGGCGGCCTTCGACCAGCACCAGATGCAGACCAACCCCCAGTTTCGGATAGGCTTTGGCCCGCAGCACGGCGTCGGCGGCATCCGGCGCCGCGACCATCAGGCTGGCGGCGGTCAGAATGCCATCGCGGTGGCCGCGGATGATGGCGTCGTTGACCGCCACATCGGCACCAAAATCATCGGCGGTGACAATCAGTTTGTGTTGCTGCGACATGCTGAAATACCTGACTTTTGCTGAGCCGTGCTTGTGTAGCCATACAGGGTTGTTTGGCTCGGGACAAATATCATGCCGCCTTGGTGGTTCCCCGGTCTAACGGCGACATGTGGTTTTTTCTGCTCTTTGATCCTGTTGGGGCGTTTTCCCTGCCGCACTACTCGTTAACGATTGGGCGAATGTCGAAACGATTATTGTGCATCCGTCGGTGCGTGGTCCGGCACAGTGGCGTGTGGCCAGAAGCGATGCTGAAATGTGGATTGTGAGCACGCTCGGTCCGCTGCCAGAGGGGGGGGGCAGATGGTGGCGTGGATCGTAACGATGTTGCTGCAAAGGCAAGAGACATCACTTAAAGTTGTGAAGTTGGCTATTTCGCTATTTTAAGTTGACTAACCTACAGTTGTGTCATAGCACTCTCGTTGCAACCAGCGGTGGCGTATCGCTGCGTGCAAATATAAGGAGGGGTGCTATGAGTGTAGTCACAAAAGGATATGATCTGGCTCAGGCCGGCTTGCTAGTATCCGATGTAAATAAACGCTACAGTGCGGACACTATCTCGTATAGGCATCATATGATGCTAGTAAATGCGTCATCCTCGCTGGATGATTTTCTGAACTCTTCGCATAATCAGTATGTTCCTGGTTCAAATGCAAATAACGACATTGCAGAAGACATAGTAAATAGTGTTAAGGTTGCAGATAGAAAAGTAGAAAACTTTCAGGCAAAATCAGAATACACTGATGAAGATTTAGAAGAAATGGCCGATGTGTTTTTAAAAAATCCGATTGAAGCCGTTACTACTCTTCTAAATGCCTGCCGCGTTGAGTCTAAGTGGAATCCGCTTTCGTCTAATACGAAAGAGAGTGCAGAAGGATTTTCCGCATATACAAAACTCGTATCAAGTATTAATCTTCTTGAGGTGGAAAACGCTCAAACGGAAACTCTTACGTATGCAGAAAAGAATTATAAAGATTTAATAGATAAAGCTGCGAATGCTATATCTAGTATCTTTACTGGTGATATTACAACGATTAAAAATTCTCTTACAAGCCTTGCTATAGCTTGCACAAGTCAATCAAATACAGAAAACACGGCTACTACATTCTGTCAGAGTCAAGTGTCTTGCACAGGGTCTGACAAAGATATCCATTATGCTCTTGCCTATACTTGGATGAGTATGAAGTATAGTGTGAATAGCGGTAAGTCTGCACCTGCTAATGAATACCAGCAGCAGACACAGATCGTTGGTGCCAGTTTCAAATTCGCTGTTCTGAAGCTTACACATGCCGTCGCGAAGAATTTGGCGAGATTAGAGTATGGTGTATGCTCTTTGTCAGAATTTGCACAGGCAATGTCAACGCCAATTTCTACTGGTGTGAAAAGCTGTTTACAGTAATCCGTGCAGACATCTAAATCAAATATTGTTAAAAAACACCCATGCAGAGAGCTGCATGGGTGTTTTTGATTACTCAAAGCCTTTGCGTATTACTTTACGAAACGATCATGTCCTCGCGGGTTTTGAGGAACTGGAAGAATTCGACGCCTTCGCGTAAGCGGCGGCCGAACATTTCCGGCGAGGTGCACATTTCGCCCAGGATTTCGAAAATCTTCGACGGGCGGAAATAGAACTTGCGATAGAAGTCTTCCACAGCCTCGAAAATCTCGTGGTGGCTTAAATTGTCATAGTTCAGCGGTGCGATCTGGGTGCCGTCGTCGGTCAACAGATCAACATCCGAGGCGAACCAGCCATTTTCCTTAGCCTGTTGATACAGGAAGGTGCCCGGATAGGGCGCGGCCAGCGAAACCTGCAACGTGCGTGGATTGACTTCCTTGGCGAAGGCCAGCGTTTCCTTCATGGTTTCGCGGGTTTCGCCCGGCAGGCCGAGGATGAAGGTGCCGTGGACCAGAATGCCAAGCTCGTGGCAATCCTTGGAGAAGCGGCGGGCAACATCGACCAAGAGGCCCTTTTTGATGTTGTGCAGAATCTGCTGATTGCCGCTTTCATAGCCGACCAGCAGAATGCGCAGGCCGTTGGCCTTCATGATTTCGAGGGTTTTGCGCGGCACATTGGCCTTGGCGTTGCACGACCAGGTCACGCCCAGCTTGCCCAATTCTTTGGCCAGTTCCTCAACGCGTTCGGTGTTGTCGGTCAGCGTGCCGTCATCGAAGAAGATTTCGCGAATCTGCGGGAAATTCGCCTTCATGTACTTCACTTCCTCGATCACATAGGGGATCGACTTGGTGCGGTACTTGTGGCCCGAAATCGTCTGCGGCCACAGGCAGAAGGTGCAATGCGATTTGCAGCCACGGCCGGTGTACCACGACATATAGGGATGCTTGAGGTAGCCGCCGTAATAATTCTCGATCTTAAGATCGCGCTTATAGATCGGCAGCACGCTGGGCAGCTTGTCCATATCGGTCAGGATTTCGCGCTCAGGATTGTGCACGATGGTGCCGGACTTGTCGCGGTAGGAGATCCCTTTGATCCCTTCCCACGCATCGCCGCGGGCCAGTTCCTGAATGGTGAATTCATATTCGTTACGGGCAACGAAATCGATTGCCTCGCAGGCTTCCAAGCTTTCCTGCGGCTGCACCGCCACCTTGGAGCCGATAAAGCCGACGATGGCTTTCGGATTGCTTTCTTTGATCATCCGGGCTGTTTTGCAGTCGGACTTGAACGACGGTGTCGAGGTGTGCAGCACGATCAGTTCGTGCGCCTTAATATCGGCCTCGATATCCTTGTAATGCAGCTTGTGCGGCGGGGCGTCGATCAGCTTGGAATCTTCGACCATGGCGGCAGCCTGTGCCAGCCATGTCGGGTACCAGAAGCTCTTCACCTCGCGCTTCATCTGATAGCGGGCACCGGCGCCGCCGTCGTAACCGTCATAGGATGGGGCTTGAAGGAATAAAGACTTCATCACGTAACCTCTGTTTTCGCCGGGCCATCTGTTTTTGTCAGTATGCCACCCGCCGCGACATGCAACTTTTTGCCTTGCCAATCAACCGGCCCTCCGACAAGCGAGACGAGAAATACGCCAAAAGCGCACACATCTCTGAGCGGCAGGAGCCATATCGGGCCACTTGTGGCACCGAAACAACGATCGATGCGCCATTTGAGCATAGCGCGGGCGCCAAGGGTAGCGCCAAGTAGATACAAAGCGTTTAGGGAGAATGGCCCACCCAGTAAAGCAAAAAACGCGTAAGAAAGGAGGGCAAGGGGCACCGGATGGGTAACTATACTGCCAACATGGCCCGCCATATCGTTAATGGCGATGGTGCGCATCCAGCGCAACTCGTGGCTGAAATACGCTTTAAGGCTCGTCTCGGTGCAGCCATGGCGCACGGCAAAGCCGGGAACCGCGACTTCAAGGCCCCGGGTGCGGACCGCCCGGCCAATCTCGTAATCGTCGGCCAGATAATCGGCAAAGGCGGCGATGCCGCCGATGTCGGATAATGTTGCCGACGACAGCGCGATGGTCGAACCCATGCAGGGCTTGGCCATTTTAAGGCTTATCCCCGTCACCACATTGGGCAGGAAATGGTAGCTGATGCCCATGGCCGACAGCCGTGCGCCGATTCCCGGCACGGCGGCCCAGCCGGTGTACAGGCAGGTGACTGCCCCGGTGTCTGCCGGGGCCAGCGCGGCGGCAAGTGCGCGTAAATAGTCGGGGGCGACAGCGATATCGCTGTCGCTGATGACGATCATCTGATGGCGGCTGTTGCCGGTTATGCTGGCGGCCATGTTGGCCAGATTGGAAATCTTGGCATTGTCGCCGTGGACGCGCGGGCTGATCACCAGTGCGGTGTTTGCTGCCGGGTATTGGTCGCACAAGGATTGCACAATTTTAATTGCCGGGTCAGTGCGGCTCTGCACCCCGAAGATGATTTGCAGCGGGGCCGGATAATTCTGACGAAAAAAGCTGGTCAGATTGGCGCGAAGGCCGGGCTCGGCGCCATGCAGGGGCTTCAGGATGGTGACGGCAGGAAATTCGGTGGGGGCGGGGTGGTTTTGGCGGGCGTGGCGGCCAACGAACCATGCCGTCATCAGGGTATAGACGGTTCCGGCCAGCGCCAGAGCCATAAACGTGACGGCTAGTATCCAGCCGATCAGATGCATCCCCTTAAACCCTTCGCCGCCGTCTGCACGCAAAGCGCGTGCATCCTATCCGTAGCCCGAAGGATTTGGCAAAGCTGGTCGGTCAGGTCAATGGGGAACTAATCGGTGGCATTCAGTGTGGTGGTGCCAAAGCGGCTGCGGCGGTGGCCGGGGCACTTGCCGTCTGGGTTGGCTGGACCGGGCTGCGCGACTGGCAACGGTCGGCATTGCACTGATAGACGATCTGGCTCGTGCCGCGCTGATACAGCACGGTGCCGGAATCCCCGTGGCTGGACGCGACTGGGCGCCCCGCACCAACCTGAACCCGGCCACTGTAGACCAGACGCCCCTTGGTATCATAGGCGGCAACCAAAGTGCTGCCCGGGGCTTTGGCAATCAGTTCGACATGGCTGTCATCAATCGCGCGGGCGTCCAGCACGCCAGGATCGGCAATATGAAACGAGGCCGTTGGTGCCGAAAGGGCAATAACCCGGCTGCCCCCGGTGGGCAGCGACAAGCCACCCGCCAGCGCAGGCAGGCAGAGGAGCCAGCCGGTGAGCAGGACCAGTAATTGCTTTCGCGGTGCATGTTTCATAACGGCAATCTTTAACCAGAACCTTTAAAACGACTTTAAGGGCAGAAGTGTATTATATCCACTAGCAACGCCAAAAGGTTAACCAGTAATTAATACTGATATACGAACTTTACAGATCAGTAAACCTGTCGCATAAGTTGTTTACACTTATCAACCACTCAGAAAATCCTACAGAGCTTACAAGCGGAGGCATATATGAAGAAGTTCTTAGCTCGTTTCGCGGCGGACGAATCGGGCGTCACGGCGATCGAATACGGTCTGATCGCGGCCCTTATCGCTGTGGTCATCATTGCGGCGGTCACCAACATTGGGACCCAGCTCAACTCGAGCTTCACTAAAGTCGGCTCAGCCCTGTCGAAGGCCAACACATAAGTTTGTACTCTCCGTCTTATGGTGGCTAGACGCAAAAGAAAACGGACGGCATCCGATGCCGTCCGTTTTTTATGGCTTTAAAAATCAGGGTTATTTTTTGGGGATCAGCGCGTTCAGAATGGGTTCAACCCACTGATCCTTGGCAACGTCATAGACGATGAAGTCTTTGTCGAACTGCCAATAGGCCCAGGCAAAGCCGCGGGCTTCGGCGGCGCGCGCCACCGCATTGGTATAGCGGATGCGGCCATCCATCGGACCGGTTTCATAGGCGCCGAATTCACCCAGCAGAATCGGGCGGTTCCATTTGTCCGACCAGGCTTTAACCTCGTCAAAGTCTTTGTTGAGCTGTGCCAGGTCGGCGGCCGAACCCCAGTTCTGTCCGGTCAGCTTATACTGCGACACCCAGGGCGAGCCCTGGTGGGTGAATTCCATCGGTGCGTAATAGTGGAACGTCACGATCAGATGGCGATCGACCACCGGCAGCTCCAGCTTGGGCAGATAGGACAGGCTGTTCCAGCTGCCCGGTCCGATGATGACGTTGCGCACCGGGTTAGTGGCACGAATGATCGGCAGGGTCTGCTTGATCTGGGCGTTCCAAAGTTCCGGCGTCAGGGCCTGATGCGGCTCGTTGAGGATCTCGAACACCAGTTTGGCCGAGGCGTTGCGATAACGCGGTGCAACCTGCGCCCAGAAGGCATTGAGCCGGGGCAGGCAGCCAGCAACGTTCTCGCCGCAATAATTGAATTCATGATTGTCGAGGATGACGGTTAAGTTCGCATCCAGCCCCGCCTGAATCATGGTGTCGAGATATTTCAGCCAATGGGCATCGACGACATAGTAATCGTCCATATGGCTGAAAGGATTGGTCACGATACGGACAGTCGAGAATCCGGCATCGTGAATCTTTTTGAAATACGAAACCTTGAAGCGGGCGTTGGCCGGATCGTTCCAGCCCGGATCTTCGGACAGTACGTTGACGCCCCGGCCCATTTCCGCCGTCTGCAGAAAGGCATCGATGCCGACGAAACGCTTCGCCGTTGTGGTTTCGTCCGAGGACGGGCTGCCGATGGTGGCAACGCGCGCCGGCGGGGTGCCGCCGACGGTCGCCTCGAAGGCGTCGTCCATCTGGGTACAGCCGGCAAGGCCAGCCAGCGCCAGCATCCCGCTCGCAATGGCGAGGTTGCGGGCTATTTTCGCAAAATTCATGGGCATCTCCCTGTTGAAGACGGTGTTTATTGCACCTGGGTAGAGGTGTTTTCGTGAGGCGTTATCTGACAACGCTTACCCGCATCGTCAAGCAGGGTTAAGGGCGGTGCCGATCATTTTCACGCGAGTATAATGGCTTCGGCGCAAAGACGAAGCGCAATACAATGCCCCAGGCAGAGAAAAGGCCATGACGGATTTGTCCGCCATGGCCTTTATTTTCGTGTAGCCCGTGTTCAGACCGGTGTTCAGGCCTGTGCCGGTGCGGCTTTTTCCTCGATCGCACCCGCCGGGGCCGGCAGATAGAGCAGCAGCGCGGCGGCAACATAGGTCGACGAGAAGGTGCCGACGACGATGCCGAACAACATGGCGGCCGAGAAGTCATAGAGCGACGCCCCGCCATAAAGCAGCAGCGGAATGATCGACATGGCGGTGGCCGCCGAGGTCAGGATGGTTCGCGTCAGCATCTGATTGGTCGACAGGTTGATCAGATCATAGAGCCGCATACGCTTGTATTTGCGCCGGTTCTCGCGCAAGCGGTCGAACACCACCACGGTATCGTTGATCGAATAGCCTGCCAGCGTCAGAAGGGCGGCGACCGAGGTCAGCGTGAAGTCGAGATGCATCAGCGAATACATCCCGGCGGTGACGAATACGTCATGGCCGGTGGCCACGGCGGCCGCGATGCCGTACTGCCATTCAAAGCGGAAGGCGACCCAGATGGCGATGGCAAAAACCGCCAAAATGGTGGCGTAAACGCCGCTGTGGAACAGCTCCTCCGAAACCTTCGGGCCGATATACTGGGCGCTGATCACGCTGTACTGGCTGCCGATCTTCTGCTTGATCAGCTTTTGCGCCGCTTCACCCGACTGGCCGTCTTTCGGCTGGGCGCGGATCAGGGCGCAGGAATTGACCGGCGTATTGCACTGACCGCCGCCAAAATACTGAATCTGATTGTCGTTGAAGTGCAGCGCGTCGATATCATTGCGCAAGGTGCTGATATCGATGGTATGCGCGGCGCGCACTTCCATCAGCACGCCGCCGGTGAAATCGATGCCCAGATTGAGGCCGTGCACCCAAAGCGAAACAATTGCCGCCAGGACCAACAGCCCGTCCAGCGCAAAGGCGACGTAACGGTATTTGACGAAGTTGATGTTCGAGGCTTCGGGAATAAAGCGCAAAAGCGGCATATCAGGTTTTCCGGAAAATATTTGGCTTCCAAAACGATCGATCGTGGCTGAGACATAACCTCTTGGCGCTTACGGAAGCAAGCGTGTGGGCAAGAAAGCCTTGGGTCACGTCGGGGCGGGTTGGTCGATGACGTCTTCTGCTGGATGAATTATTTGTAATGTTCGGTCGAGTGGGTTAGTAAGCGCTGTCATAAATTGAACCGCGTTTGGAATTTTATATGTATTAAGTGATTTGTTCTGAATTTTTATATCTTAACGGGGCGGGTTTGGGATTGTCTATACTGCAAAGCAGCACACGGTTGGTGTGCGTGAAAAGCCCGTATAGTATGAATTTTTACTAAAGCACCTTGCGAAAACGCGGTTCGGATTTATCTATGAATTGTGCGGGAGCGAATGAAATGCTGCACCGCAATAAAGATGGAGAAAATCATGAAGAACCTTGTTACCAACATCCTGAACAACCGCCCGCTCTATTTTGCCGCTGCTGTGCTCTACGCCGCCGGTCTGGTGAACGTCTACAACACCATGGCGATGCAAATTCTCTAAGCGGGGTAGTGCGTATGTCCTCAAGGGAAAATCGGGGCCGAAGCGATTTTCGGCCCCGGCTGAGGGCAAAAGGCCAACAAATGGCCAACGACAAGTGGTCAATGATAAGGGGCCCCGCGGCCTCTTTTATTTTGCCTGCCCCGCCTGCGCATCGGGCCACAGCCAGGCCGCCCCGCGCACGCCGGACGAATCGCCCCATTTGGCCGGGCGGATCTGGCCCAGCCAGAGATCGGAAAAAATATACCGCGTCACCACGGCTGGCACCCGCGCATACAGCTCGGGCACGTTTGACAGGCCGCCGCCCAGTACAATCACCGCCGGATCGATCAGATTGCAGATCGACGCCAGCGCGCGCCCCAACCGGCTGACATAGCGGTCAAAGGCTGCCACGGCGGCTGCCTCGCCGCCGCGCATCCGGGCGATGATGTCTTCGCCCTTAATCGCGTCGCCACCATGGGCCTGATAGTCGGCACCAAAGCCGGTGCCCGAAATCCACGTCTCCAGACAGCCATGCTGGCCGCACCAGCAGGCTGGCCCCGGCACCTCGTCGGAAGCGGGCCAGGGTAGCGGGTTGTGGCCCCATTCCCCGGCAATGGCGCTGGCCCCCTCGACCAGCTTGCCGCCCACCGTCACCCCGCCACCGCAGCCCGTGCCTAAGATCACCGCAAAGACCGGGCTCATCCCGGCCCCTGCGCCATCAACGCTTTCCGACAGGGCAAGGCAGTTGGCATCGTTCGACAGCCGCACCGGTCGGCCCAGCGCGGCTTGCATATCGGCGGCGAAGTTGCGGCCATTGAGATAGACCGAATTGGCGTTGCGGATCAGTCCGGTCTTGGGCGAGACCGATCCGGGCATACCGATACCGATCGTGGCCCCGGTAACAGAAAGCTGGCTTTCGGCGCTGTGGATAAGTTCGCCAACCGTTTTGATCGCCCCGTCATAGCTGCCGGGGTTGGGTGCACGGATGCGGGCGCAAATATCGCCAGCTGCGTTTAAGGCCGCGGCCTCGATTTTGGTGCCGCCGAAATCAATACCGATACGGATCATGGCTTGCCTCTTTTTGCGCCCGGAATTTCTATCCTGTCAGGCCGATAACAAAAAGCCCGGCATCGCTGCCGGGCTTTTGCGTTGTAACACCCCTGCCGGTTTAGTGGCGGAAGTGGCGCATGCCGGTGAAGACCATGGCAACGCCCGCCTTGTCGGCGGCTTCGATAACCTCGGCATCGCGGATCGAGCCGCCGGGCTGAATCACTGTGGTGGCCCCGGCCTCGGTCACTTCATAGAGCCCGTCAGCAAACGGGAAGAAGGCATCGGACGCCACCGCCGAACCTTTAGTTCTGGGCACGGCCCAGCCAGCCGCCTTGGCGGCATCTTCGGCTTTCAGCGCGGCGATACGGGCCGACATCACGCGGCTCATCTGACCGGCACCGATCCCAGCGGTGGTCAGGTCCTTGGCATAGAGCACCGCGTTCGACTTGACGTATTTGCACACCGTGAAGGCAAAGTGCAGGTCGGCCATTTCGGCTGCCGTCGGCTGGCGCTTGGTCACCACTTTGAGGTCAGATTCTTTGACATGGCCATTGTCGCGGTTCTGCACCAACAGCCCGCCCGAAACCGTCTTGCAGGTCAGCCCCGGCAGGTTCGGATCCGGTAACCCCCCGGCCAGCAGCAGGCGCAGGTTCTTCTTCCTGGCCAGAATTTTGCGGGCATCTTCGTCGGCATCGGGGGCGATAATCACCTCGGTGAAGATTTTCGAGATTTCTTCCGCCGTCGCCCCGTCCAGCGTGCGGTTAAAGGCGATGATGCCGCCAAAGGCGCTGACCGGGTCGCAGGCCAGTGCATTGTCATAGGCTTCTTTTAAGGAACCGGCGAGCGCCGCGCCACACGGATTGGCGTGCTTGATGATGGCGCAAGTGGCGTATTTGGCGGCGTCGAATTCGGCCACCAGTTCATAGGCCGCGTCGGTGTCGCTGATATTGTTGTAGGACAGTTCCTTGCCCTGAATCTGTTCGGCATTGGCAACACCGGGGCGGATTTCGCCGGTCAGATAAAACGCCGCCGACTGATGCGGGTTTTCGCCATAGCGCAGGGGCTGCTTCAGCGTGCCGGCAAAGCTGCGGCGGCGCGGCGGCTCTTTCTCGCCATCCTTTTCAAGCTCGGCGGCAAACCAGGTCGACACCGCAGCGTCATACGCGGCGGTGCGGGCAAAGGCGGTGGCGGCGAGCTTGCGGCGAAGGCTTAGCGTGGTGGCGCCCTTATTGTCGTCCATCTCTTTTAAGACGGCGGCGTAGTCTTCGGTATCGACCACCACGGTGACATAGTCGTGGTTCTTCGATGCCGAGCGCACCATGGCCGGACCGCCGATGTCGATATTCTCGATGGTCTCGTCAAAGCTTGCCTTGCGGGCCACCGTGGCCTCGAAGGGGTAGAGATTGCACACCAGCAGATCGATGCCGACAATGCCGTGATCCTTCATCGCCTGGGCGTGATCGGCCTTGTCGCGGATCGACAAGAGACCGCCATGCACCATCGGGTGCAGGGTCTTGACGCGGCCGTCCATCATCTCCGGGAAATTGGTGATCTCGGAAACGTCAGCGACCTTCAGGCCCGCTTCGCGTAAGGCTTTGGCGGTGCCGCCGGTCGAAATCAGTTCGACATTGTGCCGGGCCAAAGCCTTGGCAAAGTCGATCAGACCGGTCTTGTCGGAAACAGAGATCAACGCGCGATGAATGGGGCGAAGCGTCATGGCTGCTCATAGCTCTCGGTTGGGGTTTCGTGGGGTCTTACTGCCCCGGCCGCCAAAAGAGAAGGCATTTGCCGGGATTTGTCGCACCCTGACGTTGCTGATCGCTTACCCGACAATTTTAACAATCGCGTCGGTCAGGCGGAAAAGCGCTTCATCATCAATGGTTAGCGAGGGAACGACATAAAGCGTGCGGCCAAAGGGGCGTAGGAAAACCCCCTCTGCGACAAAACGGGGGCCAAGGCCGGCCAGACTTTCGGCCCGCTGCATTTCCACCACGCCGAGTGCCCCGCGCACCCGCACGGCGGCAATGCCGGGCCGCCCGGACAGTTGGCCTAAGCGTGGGGCCTGCTTCTGGGCAATCTCGTGGGCCTGAAACAGGCGTGGCTCGGTCTCGAACAGATCCAGCGAGGCGTTGGCGGCCGCGCATCCCAGCGCATTGCCCATAAAGGTCGGCCCGTGCATCAGGGCCGCGCCGGGATCATCGGACCAGAAGGCGTCAAAAACTTTGCGGCTGGCCACCGTCACGGCCAGCGGCAGCGCGCCACCGGTCAGGCCCTTGCCCAGCGTGATGATGTCCGGCACCGTGTCACAGATCTGGCTGGCGAACAGCGCGCCAAGGCGGCCAAAGCCGGTGAAAATCTCGTCGAAAATCAACAGCGTGTTGTATTTGTCGGCAAGCGTGCGCAGGCGCTTCGGCACATCCTCATGCTGAAACAGCATGCCGCCCGCGCCCTGTACCATCGGCTCGACAAGGATACCGGCGATTTCGTCGGCATGGCTGGCGAGGAACGCATCGAGGGCGGCGTATGTTTCCTCGTCATGCGGCAGATCCAGAATGTAGTGCTGCGGCAACAGCCCGTCGAAGCGGCTGTGCATGCCGATGGCCGGATCGCACACCGCCATGGTCGCCACGGTGTCGCCGTGATAGCCGCCCTTAAAAGCGATGAACTTGTTCCGTCCACGGATGTTCTGGTTGAGCCAGTACTGCCACGCCATCTTCATGGCCACTTCCACCGCCACCGAACCGGAATCGGAATAGAAGACGTGGTTTAAATCGCCCGGCAGCAGGGCGGCCAGCCGCGTGGCCAGTGTCGCGGCCTGTTCATGAACCAGCCCGCCCAGCATGACATGGGGCATCAACGCGGCTTGTTTTTGAATCGCCCCGACAATGTGCGGGTGGTTATAGCCGTGGCAGGCCGTCCACCATGCGCCGATACCGTCGATCAGCTCGCGGCCATCGGCAAGGATCAGCTTTACCCCTTCGGTGCGGGCGACGGGCAGCGGCAGGTCGGCGGTCTTCATCTGGCAATAGGGCCGCCAGATATGGCGTGCACCGTTCGCAATCCAGTCCGCCGCCGCTTCTGCCATCGTGCTTACTCCGCCGTTTCGTATTTCGCTTTGGCGGCCGCAATGTCATCCGTGCTCAGTTCTTCAGGCTGGATGCATTCGGGCACCTCGGTCGTGGTGGTCATGCCCAGTTTCTGAAACAGCATCTGGTCATGATTGACGCCGGGGTTTTCGGTGGTCAGCAGCACCTCGCCCGAGAACAGCGAGTTGGCCCCGGCCAGAAAACACAGCGCCTGTGTTTCATCGCTCATATGTTCGCGGCCCGCCGCAATGCGCACGAACGATGCCGGCATGGCGATGCGGGCCAGCGCAATGGTGCGGACAAAATCAATCGGGTCCACATCGGCGGCGTTTTCTAAGGGGGTGCCCGCCACCCGCATCAGCATGTTGATCGGCACGCTTTCGGGATGTTCGGGCAGATTGGCCAGCGCCTGAATAAGGCCGATGCGGTCTTCCTTGGCTTCGCCCATGCCGACAATGCCGCCGCAGCACACCTTGATGTCGGCCTTGCGCAACGCGGCGATGGTGTCCATGCGGTCCTGATAGGTCCGTGTGGTGATGATCTTGTTGTAATATTCCGGCGAGGTGTCGAGGTTGTGGTTATAATAATCCAGCCCCGCATCTTTGAGTTTCTGCGCCTGCGCCTCGGTCAGCATGCCAAGGGTGACGCAGGTTTCCATGCCCATATCGTGAATTTCGCGCACGATTTCGCACACCGCGTCGAGGTCTTTTTCCTTGGGCACGCGCCACGCCGCCCCCATGCAGAAGCGGCCTGCACCGGCGTCTTTGGCCTGTTTCGCTGCCGTGATGGCTTTTTCCTTCATCATCAGCTTGGTGGCTTTAAGCCCGGTGTCGTTCGACGCCGATTGCGGGCAATAGCTGCAATCCTCCGGACAGCCGCCGGTTTTGAGCGATAACAGAATGGCCACCTGCACCTTGTTGGCATCGAAATGCTGGCGGTGGATGCTCTGCGCCCGGAAGATCAGGTCGGCAAACGGCAGATCATAGAGCGCGGTCAGCGCGTCTTTGGTCCAGTCATGGCGAAGGGTGGAAATGGGCTGCGGCATGGGGCGTCCTGAAAGGGCTTTGCGATAATGACACCGGCGGGATTAGAACGGCATCCGCGCCGACGCAAGACCTAGCGCGGGACTCGTGCAACGGCCGCTTCCTGGCGGTGCGGCCGTCGCCCTATTTTTATATTGTCGCAACTTTACGCGCAAAACCGGTTCCCACTTTTGCGCACGTTGCTTTGGGTTAAGAAGGGTTATAGTCATGGCTGCATATTTTGTGACATCTACCGGAACGGATATCGGCAAAACCTATGTCACCACCGGGCTGATCCGGGCTTTGCGTGGGGCCGGGCAGGCGGTTTATGGCTTTAAACCCCTGCTCAGCGATTTTGCCATGGATCGGGCCGGGGGAAGCGATGCCGGGCGCATTCTGGCGGCCATGGGCCAGCCGGTAACCCCGCAAACCCTTGATGCCATTACCCCGTGGCGGTTCACGGCGGCTTTGTCGCCCGATATGGCCGCCGCCGCCGAAGGCAAAGCCGTCGATTACGCCGCGCTGGTCGATTTTTCCCGTAACGCCGCAGCCGGGCCGGGCCTCAGGCTGATCGAGGGGGTGGGTGGGGTGATGGTGCCGCTGGATCACCGCCGCACCGTGCTCGACTGGATGGCCGATCTCGGCCTGCCCACCATTTTGGTCGCGGGGACCTATCTGGGCACCATCAGCCATATCCTGACCGCCCATGCTGTGCTGGCGGCACGGGGCCTCACCGTGGCCGCGCTGGTGCTCAACGATTCGGGCGATGGCGCGGTGCCCCA
This sequence comes from Micropepsis pineolensis, assembly GCF_055392125.1. Lineage (NCBI taxonomy): Bacteria > Pseudomonadati > Pseudomonadota > Alphaproteobacteria > Micropepsales > Micropepsaceae > Micropepsis > Micropepsis pineolensis. The sequence continues at coordinate 87,366 of NZ_AP042408.1, read as the reverse complement.
CGACCAGACGCTGGCCACGCTGGCCCGCTTTCTGCCTGATGTGCCGATGGTGCTGGCCCCCAGACGGGCGGCCGAACGCGATAATGGCGCTGATTTTGCCACTCTGGCGGGCTTGCTGGCGGGCTGATCGCCGGAGGAAACAAAAGACGGTTGCTGCGGTATCTGGCCGTTGACGGCCCCCGCGCCCGTCCGATATACCCACCCGACCATTCGCAGAATGTGCTTGCCCCTGTGGCGGAATGGTAGACGCGGCAGACTCAAAATCTGTTGCCTTCACGGGCGTGCTGGTTCAAGTCCGGCCAGGGGCACCATTTTTGTTGGCGGCTTCGCAGTGTGCCGCCCACCAACCCACAATGCTCAGCCGCGATTTTTGCCGACTGTGCCCTTATTGGGGTGCACCACTCCCGAAAAAAAAAGCCGCCGGTGAGGGCGGCTTTTGCGTCTTTGTCTCTGGCGGTTATCAGCTCAGTTTCAGCGTGATCGGGGCGAAGCCTTCGATGGTGCCGGTGGCGTCTTCGCCTGCCTTTATCAGATGCGCGCCGCCAAAGGCACCGGTGGTGACGATCTGACCGGCGACAATGCCATGGCCATGGCGGGACAGGGCGTTGGCCAGCCACAGCAGCGGCGCGGCCGGGTTGCCCGAAACATGGCCGCCGGTTTGCGACACCACCTGTTTGCCGCCGACCGTCAGCGCCACTTTGAGATCGTCGCGCACCAGCTTTTTCCAGTCCGGAATCAGCGTGCCATAGGCCAGCCCCCAGTTGCCCAGCGTATCGGCGTGGTTCAGCAAGATGGTTGGGAACAGGGCGGGGGCGGCAACCTGCCAGCGCTGTGACAACAGCTCGTAAACCGGCAGCGCGCCTTCGATGGCGTCCTCAACCTCCTCAAGGCTGTAGTCCGAGCCATCCTCGTGGCCGGGCAGGTCGGTGCGGAAACGGAAAGCAACTTCCAGCTCAACCAGCAGCTCCGGCGCCATGATCGGGCCGGGGGCGGCATAAATTCGGGGGGCAGGAATGATGCCCCATATGCCGGTTTCGCTGTCCTTGGCCTTCATCACCTTGTAGCCGCCGATCCCACCCATCTGCAGCGCGGCGGTCACCTGCACCGCTTCGGCTTCGGTGGCTGTGGCGGGGATCAGTTCCTCCGGCGGCAGCGGCAGTTTCTGGCTCGCTTTGCGGGCGGCGGCGATCAGATTGGCGAGGCGATTAATCCGGGCAATTGACGGCATGGTGTTTCTGCTTCCTGATTTGTTTTTCTGGGTTTGATTTTAAGCGTGTCTGTTCCTGCTGTATTGGGCCCCGGCATCCATGTGGGACAGGGCCGTTAAGATTACCGTTACGGTAGCGCGCAAGGGCTCGTTCGCCAAGCGTCGGGGCAAAACAAAACCGCCCGCGGTGGGGCGGGCGGGCTGTGTTTTTTGATTACACGCATCTTCGGCTTAGGGGGGCGGGATGAAGGCGTAGCTTCATTTTTCAACAAGGGTGTCGGTATAGATCTCTGCCACCCCTGCGCGTTTCAGCTCTGCCCACTGAGCTGGGGCGTCAATTGTGTGCACATAACTTGCGATACCCATGCGGTTTAGTAGCGGCGGCAGCGCATAGGCCCGCTTAAGCGGCATAGTCACTGCGTACAAATGCATGGATCGCAGGTTCGACAAAACGAATATCCCGCCCCAGCGATAACGGTAGAGCGTCCATATGATATCGCGGTAGCCCAATGTGCGGACGGGGCGGTATTCATGTGGGAAGTAGATCTGTGGAATGAAACGGTTGATATAAGCCGGGTAATGCCTGGCAATATAGGATAACGCCTTGATGTTGTCGTCTTTTACGTCGGTGACAATGCGTTTGCCGGGGTGTGCGTCAAGCCACGTAATTACAGTGCCAATCGTACATTTTGGGTAAGCGGCATGTGCCTGATCCAGCAAGAACTGGTGTAGCGTCGGGGGCTTGGTGGGGGGGGCGGCCCAATTGTGGGTGCAGACAAGGTAACCATCTGCGGTAAAATTAAAATCCAGTTCAAAAAGGTTATAGTGTGCGGCGTTAATGTTCAGAGCTGCCACAGAATTGGTATAGGTCTGATTAGCTATAGCCCCGCCAGCATGTGCGATTCGTGGCCTTGATGGTGGTAGATGATCGCTGTCAGAGACAAGCAGGCTTGCGCCGAGATTGCCTCGAATAAGTGCATACGCCAGCAGTAGTAGTCCGGCTGCTATCACCAGAAATAACCAGAGATGGCGTGGTATACGGTTAAGAATTTGCATGGACTGTCAATCCTGCCTTACGAACGCGGCGCTAGGATAAAGTAAGGTACCAGCTTCTGATCAAATAGCCCTGCCGATGCACTCGACCATAACGGGGGGGCGTGGTCGCCAACGACGACAAAGCGCGTGGGATTGATCGACGATCCGGCCAGTTTGGCCACGGCACTCATGACAATGTGCCATGATACCGCCAGTGCGCACTGGCTTTCATCAAGTTTAAGGCGCTGGCAGGGTATACGGGCCAGATCCTTGTCATCGATAGTAATTGGCAGGTGCGAATTCAGGGTCAAAATATAGACAAAGGCTTTCTGCCTGCGGCGTAGGACGGATTGCGTGTCGGCAATGATGTCCGCATCGCATATTCCACGGAAGGCCATGCCACATTTACGATCGGGATGTTGTGGCTCGATTTGTTCCATAAAGTGCATGTTTTGCTTTGGAATGCCAATTAAGGGCCACCACCGGTTTCGTGCGAACATATCGTAGGAAAAGCCATGATATCCATGCACGGCGTAGCCATCTTTAGCCAGAACGTCTGGAAGGCACTGCAGTGTGCTGCGCGAGGTAATCTTACGGAAGTTTCCGTCAACGCCGCAAAGCTCGCGTAATTCGGCATGTGTGGTCGAGCCGTGGAAAGGCACCGTGCCACGTTGCAAGGTATAGCTGGCAGTTAGGCGTGGTGTCAGGATTGGGGCAAGGATTGTCTGCTGCACATCCGGGCGACGTGGGGTATCCCCCCAGGATTCCACTAATATCAGGACGAGATTTTCGTTTGATAAATCGGCCGGTCGCACATCGGTAAGCTGTTTAGTCAGGGCAATTTGAATTGCCGAAGGTTCTTTTGTCCACACCGTTGGTTTTCCGGCGTCCCTGAATGCTCCATAGATGCTTGAGATTAGAACTTTACTGTCTGAACGAACGAAATTGACCGGGCTGCTCAGGTGATCACAGGAGGATAGCTGAAAAGTTGATGGAAGCAGTTTCTCAACAAATCCCGGAGCATTGGCGCATAAAGAGCCGTTGGCATGATCTGAAATTGCAAGCCCTATCGCCAGCACGGCCATTATGATTGCATGCACGCTACTGTGCTGTCTGGCGGATTTCCATGCGAGATAACCTCCCGCGCCATAGAAGAGAAAAAAGGCAAGAAGCGGGAAAATCGGAATGAGATGTGGATCGAAGCCGAGTTGGTTTGTATTTCCGCTCGCGTAGAAAAGCTCGTCAAGGTTGAAGTGAAACACATGTGCAGTAATGGACAAAAGGCTTACGAAGCTAAGTAGGCAGTATATAATTGTTGTGAGAGTGGAGCGTAAAAAGAACATAAATATACTAAGTAACAAGAAGTCATAACTAAAGTATGACTTCTGTATAGCGATTCCTGTTGCGGGAAATACGAAAATTATATTTGGTAATATGACGAAAGCTAATATATTATATAATAAATATTTGTTGAACACTGATTTGAATATTGAATGTGTAGATATGTTGAATATACTGGATTGCAACCTAAGATGTATTTTTTTCAACTCACTATCATGAGGCTGCATGGTTGTCACGCTATTTACTTAGTATGTTAATTAAAATCGGCTCCTATACTGAAATATTGCATAAGGAAAAATAAAACCACCCGCAAGTAATACTTGCGGGTGGTTTTATTTCGTTTGAAGCTTGCTGCGCTAGTGCGCGCGTACTTATTCAGCCTTGGGGGCTTCTTCCGCCTGCTTCTTGGACAGATCTTCGCCGGTGACCTGATCGACAACCTTCATCGACAGGCGCACCTTGCCACGATCATCAAAGCCCAACAGCTTGACCTTCACGGCCTGACCTTCGCTGACCACATCCGAGGTCTTGGCAACGCGGTTCGGCGCCAGCTCGGAAATATGGACCAGGCCGTCCTTCGGCCCGAAGAAGTTGATGAAGGCACCGAAGTCCATCACCTTGACGACCTTGCCGTCATAGATCTCGCCGATTTCCGGCTCTGCCGTGATCGACTTGATCCACTTGACGGCGGCGCGGATCGATTCCCCATCAGCCGAGGCCACCATCACGGTGCCGTCGTCTTCGATGTTGATCTTGGCGCCGGTCTTTTCGACGATCTCACGAATGACCTTACCGCCGGTGCCGATCACTTCACGGATCTTGTCGGTGGGGATCTTGATGGTTTCGATGCGCGGGGCATGTTCACCAACATCGGCGCGGCTCTGGCTTAAGGCCATCGACATCTTGCCGAGGATATGGTGACGACCGTCCTTGGCCTGGGCCAGAGCGGTGCGCATGATCTCTTCGGTGATGCCGGAGATCTTGATGTCCATCTGCAGGGCGGTGATACCATTGTCGGTACCGGCCACCTTGAAGTCCATGTCGCCGAGGTGATCTTCGTCGCCCATGATGTCGGACAGGACGACAAAACGATCGCCTTCCTTGATCAGGCCCATGGCGATACCCGCCACCGGACGCGACAACGGCACACCGGCATCCATCAGCGACAGCGAGGTGCCGCAAACGGTGGCCATCGAAGACGAGCCGTTCGATTCCGTGATCTCGGACACGACGCGCATCGTGTAGGGGAACTCTTCCTTCTTCGGCAGCATCGGGTGAATGGCGCGCCATGCCAGCTTGCCATGGCCGATTTCACGGCGGCCCGGCGAGCCCATGCGCCCCGTCTCACCGACCGAGTAGGGCGGGAAGTTGTAGTGCAGCATGAAGTTCTGCTTGTAGGTGCCTTCCAGGCTGTCGACCATCTGCTCGTCTTCACCGGTGCCCAGCGTGGCCACGACCAGCGCCTGGGTTTCACCACGGGTGAACAGGGCCGAGCCATGGGTGCGCGGCAGAATGCCAGCTTCGGCCACGATCGGGCGCACGGTGACCAGATCACGCCCGTCGATGCGGGTGTGGGTGTCGAGCACCATGGTGCGCATGATCTCGGCTTCGAGGTCATGCATGATCCCGCCGAATTTGATCGCGTCGAGCTTGCCTTCGCCTTCGCCGACAAACTCAGCGGCGGCCTTCTTGGCAATCTCTTCGATCTTGTCGCGACGGACGAACTTCTGCGGGATCTTGAACGCCGCCTTCAGTTCTTCACCAACCAGCGCCTTGGCGGCGTCATAGATCGGCTTGGTGGTGTTTTCCGGCACCACGCGCGGCTCTTTCGCGGCCTTTTCCGCCAGGCGGATGATGGCATCGATGACCGGCTGCATCTGCTGGTGGCCGAACATCACGGCACCCAGCATTTCGCTTTCCGACAGCTCGTGCGCTTCGGATTCGACCATCAGAACCGCATCGGCCGTACCGGCGACGACGAGGTCAAGCTTGGTCCCCGGCATCTTGTCGATGGTCGGGTTCAGAACATATTCGCCATCGAAGAAGCCGACGCGCGCTGCGCTGATCGGGCCCATGAAGGGAATGCCCGAAATGGTCAGTGCCGCAGACGCTGCGACCAGAGCCAGAATGTCGGTTTCGTTTTCCATGTCATGGCTCAAGACGGTCACGACCACCTGGGTCTCGTTCTTATAGCCATCAACAAACAGCGGACGGATCGGGCGGTCGATCAGGCGCGAAATCAGGGTCTCGCGCTCGGTGGGGCGACCTTCACGCTTGAAATAGCCACCCGGGATCTTACCGGCAGCAAAATATTTTTCCTGATAATTCACAGTCAGGGGGAAAAAGTCGACGCCGGCTTTGGGGGTGCGGGCACCGACAACGGTGGCCAGCACAACGCTTTCGCCATAGGTGGCCATAACGGCGCCGTCGGCCTGACGGGCGACCTTACCGGTTTCGAGCACAAGCTTGCGCCCGGCCCATTCAATTTCCTCGCGTGCAATATCAAACATATGTTGATTTCCTACTTTTGCCTTCGTTCCCGCGGGGCCGGATTGCCACCGTGCGGGGTATGCAGTGATGAAACTAAAATACGCAAACGCGCGTCTGCGGCAGGAGCCGGCAAACGCGCGCGCGGTACTTATGATGCTGTTGAGACGGCGGCCTTCAGCGGCGCAGGCCCAAACGAGCAATCAGGGACTCATAACGCTTCACTTCGACAGCTTTGACATAGTCAAGCAGGCGGCGACGCTGCGAGACCAGCTTGATCAGGCCGCGACGCGAATGGTTGTCTTTTTTGTGAGTCTTGAAATGCTCCGTCAGATTGGTGATGCGCTCGGACAGCACAGCAACCTGCACTTCTGGCGAACCGGTGTCGCCCGGCTTCGTCGCATATTCAATGATAAGTTCGGCTTTACGTTCTGCAGTAATAGTCATCGGTCATCCCTAAGATAGGTTGAAAACACGGAACGGCCTTAATTCACCGGCGACGAATTCGGTGAGCGCAACCGGCTCATCCTCGCCTTCGGTGCAAAAGACCGTAAGCCCTTGCAGGTCGTCCCCATCTGCCGCGGCGGTGATAGTTGCGAACTGGTTCGCACGGACCATCACCGGATTACCGCTACGCAGACGCAGGGCGTCCGGACCCGTCATGGCCAGCGCCGGGATGCCGTCCAGCGCGGTCGTAATAGGCCTCAAGTGCTCAAAAGCGGCGGGACTATGCATAAAACCTTCCAAGGTTTCCAGTGCAATCGCGTCCTTTTCCGAAAAAGAGCCCGATTTCGTGCGCCTGAGCACGCTGACATGGGCACATGTACCTAACGCGATGGCCAAATCCCTAACCCAAGCGCGGACATAGGTGCCCTTGCCGCACGACATTTCAAACTCGGCATGGTCGTCGTCGATGATGTTAACCAGCCGGGCGGCCTCGACAAAGATCGGCCGGGCGGCCAGTTCCGGTGTTTCGCCCTCGCGGGCCAGATCATAGGCCCGGGCGCCATCGACCTTGATGGCCGAATAGATTGGCGGGGTTTGCAGGATTTCGCCGACAAAACGGGGGATCATCGCCTCGATCTCATCGCGGGTCGGGCGCACATCCGAGGTTCCCGTTTCCTTGCCATCGGCATCGTCGGAATCGGTCGCCACGCCCCAGCGGGCGGTGAAGCGATAGGTCTTCTCGCCATCCATGGCATAGGACACGGTTTTGGTCGCCTCGCCCAGCGCAATGGCCAGCACGCCACTGGCCATCGGGTCTAAGGTTCCGGCGTGACCGGCCTTTTGCGCCTCGAAAACGCTGCGCACGATGGCCACCACTTTGGTCGAACCCACGCCCGACGGCTTGTCGATCACCACCCAGCCATGGACCGGATTGCCTTTTTTCTTACGTGCCATAATTGTCCTGTCGGATAAAAAAGTCCTTCCCCCTTAAAGCGTTAAGGCGGTCGCGGGGGCTTTTTAAGGGAAACGGTATGTCAGTCCTGGTGCTTGTCAGGCTCGCCGGGGGCCTCATCGTCCGAACCGGGGGCCTCATCGTCCGAACCGGGGGCCTCATCGTCCAAATCTGCGTCCTCGGCTTCCAGATCGCGCGCCACCAGCGGGGATTTCAGAATCGTCTCGATCCGCTCGGCTTCGGCGAACGATACATCCTCGACGAAATGCAGTTCCGGGGTGAAGCGCAGGGTGATCTGGCGGCCAAGCTCGCCGCGGATAAAGGCCTTGTGGCGGTTCAGTGCCTTGATCACCTTGGCGGCGTCCTTGCCGCCCAAGGGTTCACAGAACACGGTGGAATGGCGCATGTCGGGCGAGGTTTTGACCTCGGTGATGGTGACCGAAACACCGACCAGATCGACATCGTGCACATTACCATCGCGCAGGATGGCCGCCAGAGTGTGGCGCAGCACTTCGCCCACGCGCAGTTGGCGCTGGGTCGGGCCGTTGCGATTGGCGGCGGCATGGTGGCGCGGGCGGGGCATAGGCAACTCCTTGGTGGGCGCATCTTACGGCAAAGTCGGGCGCAACGCTCGCAAGACGTACTATAAAACAAAAGCCTGGGGCAACGCGGGCAAAACGATCGGCCGTTTTGCGCTTAAAAGTTGCGACAAAACAAAGGACTAGAGCGGCCATGGCTCTGAACCAGGGGTGAAGCGCGTTTAAGCGTCCGTCGCTCTAGACTAATTTCGCCATGGCGTACAGGGGATGATTTTTGCGCCGTCATTCGTAACCAAAGCGTGCCCGCCACGGTTGCAGGGTGGGCAGGATCGGCGCCAGCTCTTTACGATAGGCGCCCCATTGCCCGACCGCCGAGCTGTAGAGGCCGCGGGCGACCTGCAGACCGCTGGGGGTGTCGGGGGCGTTCTGGCGGCTGGTGCGGGCAAAGCTTTTAAGCTCCTCGCGCCAGTCAATTCCCAGAAAGTCGCAGATTTCCCGGGTTTCGCCCTCGAAATCCGACACCAGACGTTCGTAGACCGTGTCATAGGTGGCAAGGCCGAGCTTGGCCCGATACAGCTCAGACAGGCGCATCACCGCATCGTAATACTGTGCCGCACCGGTAAGGCTGGTCAGCTCGTACATCTGGCGGTTCATGCCAAAGCGGCGGCGGAAGCAGCTCCACACCACATCGACCGGATCGCGCCGGGCGAACAGGATTTTGGCGTCGGGGAACAGTTTGACCACCAGACAGAGCAGCACCGAATGCAGCGGCAGCTTGTCGATGAAAACCGGGCGGTCGGCGCTGGAGCCCTGTTCCGCGGCCCGGTCCCAATAGCGTTTGCGCCAGCGGGCCAGTTCGGCACCATCCAGTAGCGCCAGCCGGTCGAGCCCGCCGTCCTTCAGGACGAATTCTGCGGCCATTTCCTCCAGACATTCGCGTTCCGGCATGGTTTTCACATCGGGGTGGGCGTCCAGCACCTGTTCCAGCAGCGTGGTGCCGGAACGGGGAAAGCCAACCAGAAAGACATGGGTCTTCACCGGCGCATGGGCCACCGCTGTGGCCGGATCGGCGCGCCACTGTTCCGCCGGGGCGGTGGCAAAATAGGTCGCCAGATTTTCGGCTTCCTGACGGGCCCCGGTCAGATCGGGGCGCTCATATTCGGCGCGATAGCGGGCGCGCATGGTGACGTTATGGGCGCTGTAGGCGGCAAAGGCCTCGGCCGGCTGTTTCATGCCATCCAGCGCATCCCCGGCGAGGCTTTGCGCGATGGCAAAATTGACCCCGCCGGGCGGGCAGGTTTGCAGCAGCCGCTGGGCATGGCCAAGGGCGGTGTCGAAATGTTTTTCCTCGGTCTCGGCCAGCGTCAGCGCCATCAGGGCCGAAGGCTCGTCCGGGGCATAGCGGCGGGCCATTTCGCCATAGCGGCGGGCCTCGGCGACATCGCCGCGCATCATCGCAATATAGGCCAGCCGTCCCTGAGCCGCCGCATGATTGGGCTGCAGCGCCACGGCCTGTTCAAAGGCGCGGGTGGCATGGTTGTTATAGCCCAGCGCATCCAGACTGCAGCCACGGTTGTAGTGCAGGCTGGGGCGGTCCGGGGCCAGCCGCAGCGCGCTGTCAAAGACGGTAAGGGCTTCGCGGTCGCGGCCCAGTGCCGACAGCGCCGAGCCATAGACATTCAGCACTTCAGGGTCGCGTTTGAGCAGGCTGCGGGCCTTTTCGGCCAGCGGCAGGGCGGCCAGCGGATCGCCCCGGTTTAAGGCATCGATCGCGGCCAGCACCAGAATCTGCGGGATGTCACAGCCCAGTCGGATCGCCTCGGCGGCCATCCGCCCGGCGGTGGCGACATCGTTCCGGCGCATTGCCGCATCGATCGCGGCCAGACGGCGCTGAATTTCCGGATTTTGCTGTAGCATCGACAGTTCCTTAAATTACCCGTTTGGCCGTTACCTGCCGTTTTGATGAAAAAAAAGCCGGGGCAGCTGCCTGCCCCGGCCATTTTTCGTCCGGCGCTCAGAGTTCGCGCTGGATGGTTTCGACTTCGAAGGCTTCGATGATGTCGCCCTTGACGATGTCCTGATAGTTGGCGAAGGCCATACCACATTCCTGACCGTTCTGGACTTCCTTGACCTCGTCTTTGAAGCGCTTGAGCGTTGACAGCTCGCCTTCGTGGATCACGACATGGTCGCGGATCAGGCGGACCTTGGCGCCACGGCGGACCTGACCTTCGGTGACGCGGCAACCGGCGACCTTGCCAACCTTGGTAATGCTGAACACTTCCAGGATTTCGGCATTGCCGAGGAACTTTTCCCGGGTTTCCGGTGCCAGCATGCCCGACAGCGCCGCCTTCACGTCATCCACCACATTGTAGATGATGTTGTAATAGCGGATTTCGACGCCATCACGCTTGGCCCGTTCGCGCGCCATCTTGTCGGCACGGACGTTGAAGCCGATGATCGCACCGCCCGAGGCGTGGGCGAGAATAACGTCGCTTTCGGTGATGCCGCCAACACCCGACTGCAGCACCTGCGCCGCCACTTCGTCGGTGCCCAGCTTGTCGAGCGCCCCCTGAATGGCTTCGGCAGAACCCTGCACGTCGGACTTGATGACCAGCGGCAGCATCTTCTTCTGACCGGCTGTGGCCTGACGCTTGAGCAGCTGATCGAGCGACAGACGGGCATGGGCTGCCTGCTGGGTCTCGCGCTTCTTGCGGGAACGATATTCGGTGATCTCGCGGGCGCGGGCTTCGGAATCCACCACCGCGAATTCGTCACCAGCTTCCGGCGCACCGGACAGGCCGAGAACCTCGACCGGAACCGACGGACCGGCGCTTTCCAGCGATTCGCCGCGTTCGTTCTGCAGGTTACGCACCTTGCCCCATTCGGCACCGGCAACGACAATGTCACCAAGCTTCAGGGTGCCGCGCTGGATCAGGGCGGTGGCCACCGGGCCACGACCGCGGTCGAGTTTGGCTTCGATGATGGCACCTTCTGCCGTGCGGTTCGGATTGGCCTTCAGTTCGAGCACTTCGGACTGCAACAGGATCATTTCCTGCAACTTGTCGAGGCCGGTACCCTGCTTGGCAGAGATTTCCACCGCAATGGTCTCGCCACCCAGATCTTCGACCTGAATTTCGTGCTGCAACAGCTCGGTCTTGACCCGCATCGGGTCGGCACCGGGCTTGTCGATCTTGTTGATCGCCACGATGATCGGCACACCGGCGGCCTTGGCGTGATTCAGCGCCTCGATCGTCTGGGGCATGACGCCGTCATCGGCCGCCACCACCAGAATGACGATATCGGTCACCTTGGCGCCGCGGGCACGCATTTCGGTAAAGGCCGCATGGCCGGGCGTATCGATGAAGGTGATACGCTGACCGCTTTTCAGCTTAACCTGATAGGCACCGATATGCTGGGTGATGCCGCCGGCTTCGCCCGCAACCACATCGGTCGTGCGCAGCGCATCCAGCAACGAGGTCTTGCCGTGGTCGACATGGCCCATCACGGTCACGATCGGCGGACGCGGGGTCATCTCGGCGGGATCATCCTGGGCCCCTTTGAGGCCCTCGAGCACGTCAGATTCGGCCACGCGCTTGACGGTATGACCATATTCGGTCGCCACCAGATCGGCGGTGTCGGCATCGATAATGTCGTTCACCGTTGCCATAATGCCGTTCTTCATCAAGACCTTGATGACGTCAACGGCGCGGCGGGCCATACGGTTGGCCAGCTCGGCTACGGTGATGTTTTCCGGAATCGTCACTTCACGGGGACCGGCCTGAACGGCGGCCTGTGCCTGCGAGCCCTTGTTGGCACGCTGCAAGTGGCGGCGGAACGAGGCCAGCGAACGCATGCGTTCGTCATCGCCCGACAGCGCCTTGGTCACGGTCAGCTTGCCGCGGCGGCGATCCGCCTCTTTTTTGACGACAGGGGTCTTAACCGGGGCTTTGACACCCTTTTTGGTGTTGGACTCTTCTTCGTCCATCGGCCCGCGGCGACGCGCGGCTTCACCCGCCTTGGGGGCAGCGGCATCGGGTTTCTTGCCGGATGTCGGCTTGCCACCGACGCCCTGCGCGGCGGCCTTGCTCTGATCGGCTTCGGCATTGGCGGCGGCATTGTTATGCGCACCGTGTGCGGGGCGTGTCCCCTGCGGCCGGGCCTGCTGCGGCCGGCCCTGACCTTGCGGGCGGCCGGTATTCTGCGAGGGTGCCGGTGCACCAGACTGACCAGCCGGGGCGCTTTCCTCGGCGCGACGGGCCGCTTCGGCGGCGGCGCGCTGACGGACGGCCTCTTCGGCAGCCTTGCGGGCATCTTCTTCTGCCTTGCGCTTGGCGGCTTCCTCACGCTCTTTCTTTAAGAGAATTTCTTCTGCTGCCCGACGCTTGGCATCGATTTCCGCCTGCTTGCGGGCTTCGGCCTCGGCGATGCGGGCACCGGCCAGCGCCTTGGCGCGGGCGGTCTTTTCCTCATCGGTCAGCTGACGCAACACCACACCGGCGCGCTGGGGCACATTTTCCTTGTGCACCGGCACCGTGCGCGGGGTGAACTCGCGCGTCTTGTTATCCTGCGGCGGCTTGGCAGCCGCTGCCGCCGGCTGTTCGCCGCGGGTACGCTTCTTCTCGACCACCACCGCCTTCGTCCGGCCATGGCTGAAACTCTGCTTGACGGTGGAGGTCTCCGTCTTCTTCAGCGTCAACGTGGTCTTGGTCGCGTTCGGCCCCTGGCCCTTTTGGCGCGTGGAGGTGTCCTTGCTCTCGCTCATGCGTTTCTTTCGTTACCGGCGGGGTTATCCCCAGCCATTCCTTCCACTTCAGATGCGCGCAAACCCTGCAGCCGGGCAACATCGACCATCAGTCGATCCGCCAGGGCACCGGGCCTTACTGCGGCATGTATCACATTCTCTCGCCCCAGAGCCAAGCTCAATTCGCTTGCCTTGAGACAATCGACCACGACCACCGTTCTTCCCCGGGCATGGGCAGCCTGTAAGACTTTACGTCTGCCGTCTGCCGCGCCGTCCGCCGCCTCAATCAGGAGGCTTGATGGACGAGCGGTATCCAGGGATTTGAGCACATTGTCAAAGCCCTGAACCAGCTGACCGGCCCGCCGGGCCAGGCCCAGCCGTTCGGCAATGCGTTGTTTCAGCAGATCTTCCAAACGGTTGATCAGATCTGGTGCAACCTTGACGGGTTCGCGTGCCGCTTTGGCAAAGGCGTTGCCACTGGTGACCTTTTCCAAGCATTCGCGTGAAGCCGTTACCCAAAGGCCACGGCCCGGCAGATTTTCTGCCAGATCCGCAACAACTTCGCCGTCGGGAGAGACGACAAAGCGAATCATATGGGTCGACGGGGAAATCTCCCCCGTCGCCAGACAGCGTCTTTCGCCGTCTTCACCCTTTTTGATCCGTTTGGCCGTCACTTGGGGCTCACACCTTGTTTCTGACGGTTATCCCCGTTTTATGGGGGGTAACCTTGTTTATGCGTCGCCGTCTTCGGCGGTTACTGTTGTGCCTTCTTCGGCTTCTTCACCGTCTTCGGCGGCCTCACCCTCGGCTTCTTCGTCTTCTTCGACGATTTCCGGTTCGGGATCAGCCTCGATCCAGCCGGCGGCAACGCGGGCCGCCATGACAATGGCGTTGGCGTCAGCCGCGGTCAGGTCAAAGTCTTCCAGCGCACCCTTGATGCGGGTCCGTTCCTTGTCCTTGCCGGTCTCATAATAGCCCAGAAGGTCATCGGTGGCGCAGCCAGCCAGATCTTCCAGCGTTTTGATTTCGGCTTCGCCCAGGGCAACCGCCATCGGCAGGTTGATGCCTTCGACATTGAGCACGGCATCGTCCACGCCAAGGGCGCGGCGCTTGTCGTCCAGTTCCTTGTTGCGGGCTTCGATGAATTCCAGGGCGCGGTTCTGCAGTTCCTGCGCGGTGTCTTCGTCGAACCCTTCGACCGAGGCCAGATCGTTCAGCGGCACATAGGCGACGTCTTCAATCTCGGCAAAGCCTTCCGATGCCAGAAGCTGGGCCACGGTCTCGTCAACGTCGAGCGCTTCCATGAACAGCTTGGTGCGGATGGCGAATTCTTTCTGGCGGCGTTCCGATTCCTCGGCTTCCGTCATGATGTCGATCTGCCAGCCGGTGAGCTGGGACGCCAGACGGACATTCTGGCCGCGGCGACCAATGGCGAGCGACAGATGCTCGTCCGGCACCACAACCTCGACGCGATGGCTGTCTTCGTCGAGCACCACTTTGCTGACTTCGGCCGGGGCCAGCGCGTTAACGATGAAGGTGGCCGGTTCGTTCGACCACGGAATGATGTCGATGCGTTCGCCCTGCAGTTCCTGCACCACGGCCTGAACGCGCACGCCGCGCATACCGACGCAGGCGCCGACCGGATCAATCGAGGAATCCTTGGAGATCACGGCGATCTTGGCGCGCGAACCCGGATCACGGGCCACGGCGCGAATCTCGATAATGCCGTCATAGATTTCCGGCACTTCCTGCGCAAACAGGCGAACCATGAACTGGGGATGGCTGCGCGACAGGAAAATCTGGGGCCCACGGGTTTCGCGGCGCACGTCATAGATATAGGCGCGGATACGGTCACCGGTGCGGAAATTCTCGCGCGGGATCATCTCGTCGCGGCGAACCACACCCTCGGCGCGGCCCAGATCGACCACCACCGAACCAAATTCCGAACGCTTGACCACGCCGTGAATGATTTCACCGATGCGGTCCTTGTATTCGTCATGCTGGCGTTCACGCTCGGCGTCGCGCACCTTTTGCACGATGACCTGCTTGGCGGTCTGGGCCGACATACGCGAGAAATCGACCGGCGGCAGGGTTTCGGCAATGATGTCACCGATCTGGGCGGCCGGGTTACGGGTATGCGCATCTTCGAGCGCAATTTCCGTCTTGTCGTTTTCGACCAGCTCGACCACATGCAGATAGCGCGAAATGTGGGTTTCACCGGTCTTGGGGTCGATCTCGACCTTAATCTCGTTCTCACTGCCATAGCGGGCTTTCGCCGCGCGCTGCATGGCTTCTTCCATAGCGGCGAGCACAACGCGCTTGTCGATCGACTTATCGCGGGCGACCGCATCAGCGATCTGCAGAAGCTCGGTTCTATTGGCGGCAACCGTTGCCATTGTCATCTCCTTATCGCACGCACGACGGCGTGCTGTAGGTTACCCGTGAGATCAGTCTTCGCCCGCAATATTGTGCAGGCGCATATCTTCTTCAATCAGCTTGTCGGTCAGCACCAGTTTGGCCTCGGTGATGGCCGAAAACGGAAACTGGATGGTTTTGCCATCGACAACAACCATAACCTCGTCACCCGCCAGCCCCTGCAGCTCGCCGCGCAGGCGCTTGCGCCCGTTCACCGGCGCCACCAGAGCAATCTTGGCTTCATGGCCCGACCAGCGCGCGAAATCATTAAGCCGGGTCAGAGGGCGGTCGATACCGGGCGAGGAAATTTCCAGCAGATAATCACCGCCGATGGGGTCATTGGCTTCGATGAAATCCGACAGAATGTCACTTAAGGCGGCACAGCCTTCGACATCCATGGTGCCATCGGGCCGTTCAGCCATCACCTGCAACGTTTGTTGCTGGGTGCCGGTCAGGCGCAGGCGCACCAGCTGGAACCCGGCGGCTTCGACCACAGGGGCAAAAACTTCTTCCAGATGCAACGTTGCGGCGACTATGGCGGACACTCCCTAAAAATGGCTGGCAAAAACAACCGAGGCTGCGGTCAGACGTCAGCCTCAGACAAACCCTATCCCCGCGGCGGTTCTATGAAACCGCCACACAACATCACTATGTTGTATCGGGATGACGGTTTTGTAGCGCGAAGCGCCTCAAAGCGCAAGCGGACTCAAAGTTACGGGTGTTTTTTACCGCTTCTCGGGCTGTTCCGCACGGTCGGTGCCGTTTACGCGCGGCTCCTCGGCCTGTTGCGGTGCAGCCGGGGTGGCCGGCGCGGCGCTTTGCGGTGCGGTTTTGTCTTCACCGGTTACCGCTGCCGCTGGCATCATGCCCTGTATCGGCTTGGGCACGTACTGGGTGGGCTTTTCCTTGGGAATCAAAATCTCAAAGGGCGAAACCGGGCGCAAATAGAAAAAGTAAACCATAGCGAGGGTCATCGCGAAGATGAACAATCCCCCCAGCAGCGGGGCGATGTCGCCGGGCTGTATATAAAACCGGGGTGTCTTGTAATCGTCGTCGTCGTTTTGGCTCATGGCGCTTTCTATAACCGAAGGCGCGGGTGCCCGCAAATTTTTACACGTGGTTTTTCATGCCAGGTTTTGGCGGGGCGCCATAATGAGATTTGAAGTTACAAGTTGTGGTTGTTGCGTGGGCCGTAGTCGCGTTAACCATGGCACGCACAGCAAAACGATACGGTGCCCCCTCTTACGGCGGCGCAAAAGCTTTGTTTGCTGAATTTTTGATGTAGTCGATAAACGCGCGTAGCGGCGCGGGCACCAGCTGCCGTCCGGGATAGTAGAGGAAGGCCCCGAGAATGATTGCCACCACGGTTCCAGGATCGCTTCGAGCGTGCCGCTGTTGAGATAGGGCCGCAGCCAGTCTTCAAACAAATAGACAATACCGGTTCCGGCAATGGCCGCATCAATTGCTAAATCTGACGCACCGCCCGCGCGTATGATCAGGGGGCCGCTGGGATCAATCAGAAGTACGTTGCCATCACGTTCATATTCCCAGGGCGGCATTACCCCGCTTGCAAATTTACCGCGCAAGCAGGCGTGTTGCAGCAGATCGCGTGGGTGGTCGGGGCGGCCATGGCGATTGAGATAGGCCGGTGCCGCGGCCGTCGCAAAGCGTTGTATGCGGGGGCCAATGGGCACGGCGATCATGTCTTGCTCCAGTCGTTCTTCATAACGGATACCGGCATCACAACCGGCCGCAATGACATCGACAAAGCTTTCTTCTGTGATGACTTCGAGGCGAATATCCGGGTGCGTAGCCAGAAACGGCGGCACGATCTGTGGCAGCACCAGCCGCGCAGCGCTGGCCGGTACGTTCAGACGCAACGTGCCCGTCGGGGTGTCGCGAAAACTGTTCACGGCATCGATAGCGGCGGCAACTTCGGTCAGGGCGGGGCTCAGCCGCTGTAGCAATCCAGCGCCAGCCTCGGTCGTGACCACGCTACGTGTAGTCCGGTTGAGAAGACGAACGCCAAGTTGCGTCTCCAAACGACTGACGGCCTCACTTAAGCCGGATGCGCTGCGCCCGCTGGCCCGTGCGCCATCACGAAAGCCCCCGGCCTGCGCCACGGCTACAAAGGCATTAAGGTCAGATAGGTCTGCTGCGATTGTTCGCTCCTCCGAACAGCTTGTGCGGATTGTACCATATTATCGTACGGCGCGATATCGTCTATTTCTGCAGGGCAATTTCGAAGAGGTCCGTCATGTCCCATTCTGATCAATCCGGTACATATCCGTTAGGTGGCCACCGGCTGAAACGGCTTGGCTATGGTGCCATGCAGTTGGCCGGACCAGGTGTGTTCGGCCCACCCAAGGACCGTGAGACCGCCCTGGCTGTATTACGTGCGGCCATTGCCGCCGGGATCAACCATATCGACACCAGTGACTTTTACGGCCCCCATGTCACCAACCTTCTGATCCGCGAGGCTCTGGCGCCCTATCCCGCCGACCTCGTTTTGGTCACCAAGATTGGTGCCCGGCGTGACGCCGCTGGTGGCTGGCTGGATGCCTGTTCACCCGAAGCGCTGACGGAGGCGGTGCACGATAATCTGCGCCATCTTGGGCTTGATGTGCTGGAGGTGGTTAATCTGCGTATCATGTTTGGTGTCCATGGTCCGGCAGAAGGTTCGATTGAAGCGCCACTCACTGCACTGGCCGAATTGCAACGGCAAGGACTGGTGCGCCATATCGGTCTCAGCAATGTTACTGCGACGCAGATCGCTGAAGGGCGGCGTATCGCCGATATTGTCTGTGTGCAGAATAACTATAATCTGGTGCAGCGGTCTGATGATGCCTTGATTGATGATCTCGCCCGCGACGGGATCGCCTATGTTCCATTTTTTCCACTCGGCGGTTTTACGCCATTGCAGTCGACGGCCTTGTCGGCGGTGGCGGCGCGGCTTGGGGTAACAGCGATGCAGGTGGCGCTGAGCTGGTTGCTGCAGCGCGCGCCGAATATTTTACTGATCCCTGGCACATCTTCCCTTGCGCATTTGCAGGAAAATTTGGCTGCCGCTGCCATCACATTGCCTGTGGATGCGGTGACGGAATTAAACCAGATCGCGACACCGGTCCGCTGAGATATGCCCCATGTTTTGCTGGGCCAAGCCAGGACAGGCAAAACATGGGGGCATAGGGGTGCTTTAGTTACAGACCGAGATAGCGGAAATCTTTAAATGTGGCCGTGCCGTTGCCGGCGCAGAACAGGCCCGGTTTCAGGCTGAGGAAGCCGCCGAAGACATTGTGATTGAACCCTGAGACTTCCATCTGCTGCTGGTATTTGACCCAGGGTTTGCCATCGATGGCGTAATGCAGGGTGACGATGTTTTCTTCGTTGCGCAGTTTCAGCCGCACGGTCTTGGCTGGCATCTTCTGGCGCATCCATTTCTGTTCTTCGCCATAGATGTAATTGAAAATCTCGTCGCCATTGAAGCCGATGCCACAGAACATCCGTTCGCTATAGAACAGGGTGATACCAGCCTGTGCGCCGCCCTGACCCAGTTCAATGGTGACTTCCATTTCATAGCTGCGGTCGCCGGTGACAAAGGTCAGTGGCGAGCAATCGGCCAGCGCGGTGCCTTTGCCTGCCACCTGCAAAGCGTGGTCGCCATAGCGCACACGCTGCATCTCGTTACCTTGCGGATTGAAGAAGCTCCACTGTACGCCGAACTTGTTGGTCGAGAAGTCATCCGACAGCGCATGACCGGACGGGCTGGGGCTAGCCCCCTTCGGCTTGGGCAGCGGTGTCGCCAGTATGCCGCCGGTGGCCTGGAACCAGCCATCCGCCGTCCATTCCATCGGCTGCAGAATGGTCTGGCGGCCCAGCGTGCGCATACC
The DNA here is from genome assembly GCF_055392125.1 of Micropepsis pineolensis. NCBI lineage: Bacteria > Pseudomonadati > Pseudomonadota > Alphaproteobacteria > Micropepsales > Micropepsaceae > Micropepsis > Micropepsis pineolensis. The sequence continues at coordinate 68,312 of NZ_AP042408.1, read as the reverse complement.
GTTTTCGTAAGCGTGATAAACCATCCACCAATCACCCCCCGGCCCTTCAACCAGCGAGGCGTGGCCGCGTGACCACCACGGCTCGTCCTTGCTCTGGGTGTGGATGATCGGGTTGTGGGGGCAATCCTCCCACGGGCCATCGATTGATTTGGCGCGTGCCGCAATCACCATGTGGCTGGTCGGCGGGCCCGCGGTGCCGCCCACGGCCGAGATCAGATAGAACCAGTCGCCATGGCGCATAATCTTGGGCCCTTCGGCCGAGAACATTTCGACCACCCAGTCCTCGGGGTAGTGCCACGGATCATAGGCATGTTCCAGCGTGCCGATGGTGGCCAGCCCGTCATCGGTCAGGCGGATACGGCGCACGCCGTTGACGAACAGATAGCGCTTGCCGTCTTCGCCCACCGCATGGCCGGGGTCGATACAGCCGGACAGCTTCAGATCAATCGGATCGCTCCACGGCCCGGCAATGGTATCGGCATGGATAACATAAACGCCCTGACCGGAATCCGTTGTGGTCGGGATGTAAAGGAAATAGCGGCCTTTGTGCTTGACCAGATCCATTGCCCAGACCGAGCCGATTGGTTTGGTCAGCGCCGGACCGATCGGTGCCCAGTTCACCAGATCACGCGAGTGCCAGATAACCGCACCGGGATAAGACTGGAACGACGAAAACGTCATGTAATAGTCGCTGCCATCTTTCAGGATGGTGGGATCGGGATGGTCACCCGGGATGATCGGGTTAACATAGGTGCCATTGCCCAGATCCGCTTTGCGCTGGCCCTCAATGCCATGGCCATAGTGCAGCGTTGGTGCGCAGGTGGTGGGGGTGATCTTTGCCGTGGGACTGGGGGCTGCCAGCGCCGATGGCAACTGAGTGGCGCCCGCACCAAGAATGGCGGCCTTGATCAGGCCCCGCCGGGATGTTGCACGCATGTGGTCTGCCTTAAAGTTGATCTTTATATAATAAGCGTTTTGGTGGAGTGTTTGGTCGGCGGCCATACTGTGCTGGTTCCGTTTTGTCGGCAACCCTTGATATGGCTGGCGTATTCAAATCTGCGATCAGGCCTATCCCTCCGTACACGGTTTGGCCTGCGCTGCGGCGGAAAAGTCACGTTTTCGAAAAACCCTGCGACGCAACGCCACCGTAACAGGACGGTCATAAAAGCTTTTTACAGCGCCGCTACCTAGCAGCCCGTTCCCGGTGAGCAAGTGACTTGCATGTGGGTTCGGTTGAGAGGGGTAGCTTATGCGTTTAAGATCCGTTCTTTTGGTTAGTGTTGTAACCTGTTCGGCTGTTGCGGTGCCGTTGTGGGCCGCCGCCAGCGATGATACGGATACGGTGGAAACCGTGCATGTGGTGGCAAACCGTTATGCCGCCGACAATGCACAGTTCAACGCCGCCAACACCATCAGCGTAATTTCCGCCGAGGATTTGTCGCATACCGCGGTGCATAACGCCGCCGAGGCGTTGCAGCTGCTTCCTGGCATTAACGTGACCAACACCGGCAATTCGTTCTTTGGCGGTATTGATGGTGCCTCACGCGGCGAAGGCATGTTCGCGCAGGTGCGCGGCATGAATTCGGAATTCACGCTGAACCTGATCAACGGCGTCGATGTTGCGCAGGGCATGCCCTACAGCCGCGAGGTTCAGTTATCGCTGCTGCCGCCATCGGGCCTTCAGACCATCGTGGTCAATAAAACCGGTGGTGCGGGTGACGAGCTCGATTTCATCGGTGGCAGCATCGATTACCGCACACCGACCGCTTTCGATTTCGACAAGGATACCACGTTCAGCGCCACGCTGGGTGGGCGCGGTGAAACCCGTGCGATGGATTACGGTGCCGAGGGGCTGGGTTATTCGGTATCCGCCGATGGTTCGGTGAAATTCGGCAGCCGCCAGCAGTTCGGCTTTTATGCCAGCGCCTATTATGATTTGCGCCGCTTTGCCAACAGCGAGCTGGGCGTGGCGACCGAGGCACACAGCGACAGCGCCTGGGCCTTTGCGGTGGCCGATGCCAATGGCAAAAACCCGTCGGGTTATAACCCGGCCAGGAATCTGGAAACGACCGGGTACAATGTTGGTATCTCGTCCGGCTCGACCTCGCGCTATGGCGGTAATGCGTCGCTCGACTGGAATGTCTCGGACACGACGCATGTCTATGGCCGCGTCACCTATGCCTTTGCCCACACCCGGCAGGATTCGACCTTAAGCCAGATCATCGGCATGAATGTCAGCACCGGCAAAAGTGGCAGCGAAATCGGCACCACGGGGCTGTATCAGCCGGTGATCGGTGATGTCTCGACCCGGCTGTGGTACGAAACCAATCCGGAAAATGCCAATCTGGGTACCGCGCAGATCGGCGGCGAGACCAAGTTCGATAAGCTTACCATCAGCGGCAAGGTGTTTTACAGCTGGGGCAATAACGACCGGCCCAATCATATCGAAATTTCTGATCGTCCGCTCAATGACAGTGGCGGGTCGAACGGCTTTGCCTATGGCGGTACCACGCTGGCCACTGTGGATGGCGATGGTTTCCCCACCGCCCAGCTGACCAGTGCGATGGCGGCCCGTCTGGATGATCTGACCGCCAACCCGGCGCGCCGCTCGGGCGAGCTGACGGTGCAGCATTCGGGGCAGGAAAAGCTCGGTCTGATTCTGGATGGGGCGTATGATTTCGATCTGGGGGCGCTGAAACAGGTTCAGTTCGGCGTCAAACACACCACCAGCTGGCGTCATGTCGATAATACCGACTGGACCAATGCCAAATTCAGCGACGGGCGTTCCTTTGCCTCGCTCGGCATCACCAGCGGCAGCTGGGACGAGGTCTATCCCGGTCAGTACACATGGTCGGTGCCGAAGATCAATCAGAAGGCTTTGCTGGCGCTGTTTGATAAATACAGCAACGGCGAATCCGACAGCTGTGCCAGCACCACCATCGGTGGCCTGTGTAACACCCAGAACGGGCGTGAAGCGGTGACGGCGGGCTATGTCTCGGCCAATCTGGTGTGGGGTCCGCTCGAAGTGATCCCCGGTTTACGCTTTGAACATACAGACATTCACAACGTCTACTGGCTTGATAATTACGACAGCAGCGGCAACTGGCAGGGCGGTGGCTTTACCTCCAGCAACACGGGCTATAGCGAATTGCTGCCCAGTCTGTTTATCAATTACCGCCCCAGTGAAGATGCGCTCTATCGCGCCTCGGTGTGGACCAGCTATACCCGCCCGGCCTTTGTGCAGCTGGCGGCGCACAGCACCATCGACTATGGCGAAGATTCGAATACCGTCACCCAGGGCAACCCGAACTTAAAGCCGGTCACCGCGGTGAACTTTGATCTGTCGGGTCAGTGGTATTCGGGCCATGGCGGTTACGTGCAGGCGTCGGCCTTTGCCAAGCTGTTATCCCATTACATCTATAACAGTGGCACCGATTATGTGAATTCCGGCACGGTGACCAATGTCACCACGCCGACCAATGGCGGTTCGGGCCATGTCTATGGCGTCGAGCTGGAATTCCGTCAGAAGCTGGAAGAATTGTCTGGCTGGATGTCAGGCTTTGGTGTTGGTGGCAACTACACCCACAACTGGACCAAGGTCGATCTGGGCAAAAACACCACCATGCATGACGAGCAGATTCAGAATGCCCCGGCCAATGTCGCCAACCTGCAGCTGTTCTATGATAAATATGGCCTGCAGTTCGATGTCATCTGGCACTACACCGGCGCTTACGTATCGAACTATGACTATTTAAGTCAGGGCGAAAGCTGGGACGATCTGTGGGTGCAGCCGATGCAGCGCGTTGATCTGCATGTCGGTTACGATATCGGCTATGGTCTGCGTACAGACTTCTCGATCTCGAACCTGATGAATGATCTGTCCTACAAGGCGCAGGTCGGCAAATATTCTTCGGCGCTGACTGATACCGTCGATACCGGCCGCACCATGCTGCTGACGGTCAAATACGCCTACTGATTTTTCTCTCTCCCTATGATGACTTGCGCCATCCTGCCCCGGCAGGATGGCGTTTTTTTAGATGGTTGCGATGCAAAAAAACGGACGGGTTGCCCCGTCCGTTTGTCTTATTTCCGTATAAAGGACAGATAGGCCGGTGGGCCGTGCAGTGCCTTTTGTTCATAGCGCGTCACCGGCCATCCGGTGGGATGCACGCGCCAGTCATCCGGCCCCTGTGCCGCCCATGTGAAATCGGGGTGCGCCATGACCCGTTCCAGTGACCACGCGACATAGGTCGCATCATCACTGGCCAGCCGAAACTCCCCACCGGGGCGCAGCAGCCGCGCCAGCGTGTCGAGCAGTTCGGTCTGCACAAAACGGCGCGGGGCGTGGCGGTTCTTGGGCCACGGGTCGGGGAACAACAGGAAGAATTTGCTGAGCGATCCATCGGGCAGGGCGGCCAAAATATCGCGGCCATCGCCTTCGAACAGGCGTAAGTTTTGCGGCAGCTCGCCCCGGCGTTCGATATCGTCCCCGGTCAGATCACCCAGCTTCGACAGTAGTTTGTCGGTGCCGGACTGATAGGCTTCCGCCCCGATCAGCCCGGTGTGTGGATTATTCTGCGCCTGCTCCAGCAGATGCTCGCCAGCGCCGAAACCAATCTCCAGCCACACCTCATCGACCGGTGTGCCAAAAGCCTTTGTCGGCTCGGTCAGCGCCGCCAGATCCAGCAACAGATGGGGTAATAATTTTTCCCGCAAAAAAAACTGACGGGCGGAGGATTTTGGACCTTTCCTCCGCCCGAACAGCTTTTGCTGCGGATGTGTTTCCGCGTCCGTCATATACGGCTCAGAATGCTGCCTTGAGCTTGTCAGCCAGATCGGTCTTCTCCCACGAGAAGCCGCCCTCGGCATCGGGCTCACGGCCAAAATGGCCATAGGCGGCGGTGCGGGCATAGATCGGCTTGCTCAGGCCAAGATGCTCGCGAATCCCGCGCGGCTTTAAGCTGACCAGTTGCGGCAGGATCTGTTCCAGCTTGGCTTCTTCCACCTTGCCGGTGCCGTGCAGATCGACATAGACCGACAGCGGGTCGGATACGCCAATGGCATAGGCAAGCTGAATGGTGGCTTTGTCGGCCAGACCGGCAGCAACCACATTCTTGGCCAGATAGCGGGCGGCATAGGCCGCCGAACGGTCAACCTTGGTCGGATCCTTGCCCGAGAACGCGCCGCCGCCATGCGGGGCCGCCCCGCCGTAGGTATCCACAATGATCTTGCGCCCGGTCAGGCCGCAGTCACCATCCGGCCCACCAACGACGAACGCGCCGGTCGGATTGACGTGCCAGACGGTCTTGTCGTTCAGCCACGCCGCCGGAAGGGCTTCGCGGACATAGGGTTCGATCACGGCGCGAACGTCGGCCGAGGTCATCGCGGCATCAAGATGCTGGGTCGAGACCACGATCTGGGTCACTTCCACCGGCTTGCCATCGACATAGCGTAAGGTAACCTGGCTCTTGGCATCAGGGCCGAGCTTGGGGGCCTTGCCAGCGTGGCGGGCCTTGGCCATCAGCTCCAGAATCTTGTGGCTGTAATAGAGCGGGGCCGGCATCAGAACCGGGGTTTCATTGCAGGCATAGCCAAACATGATGCCCTGATCGCCCGCGCCTTCGTCCTTGTTACCCGAGGCATCAACGCCCTGAGCAATGTGCGGCGACTGGGCATGCAGGCGGATATCCACCTTGGCATTCTTCCAATGGAAGCCATCCTGCTCATAACCGATGTCACGCACAGCCTCGCGGGCCGCCGCTTCGATCATGTCGAAGGTGATTTCCTTGGGGCCGCGGGTTTCACCGGCGATGGCGATGAAGTTGGTCGTGGCCAGGGTTTCGCACGCTACGCGCAAATCCTTAGGCTGAAAGCCGTATTTCGGGCCTTCACGGAAGAAAAGGTCAACCACCTCGTCCGAAATGCGATCGCAGACCTTGTCGGGATGGCCTTCCGATACGCTTTCGCTGGTGAACAGATAATCCTTGCGTGCCATATGCACCTCCGGAGAAACAAGCTTTCGGCAAACTAGAGTGCCGGTTTTCGCAGGGAAAGCCCCTCAGGTCAATGACCATATGCAGACTTTGACATATCTTTCTATGGTTAGGACGTGGGTCTCTTGTCGGCGCAGGTTTCGCGGACAGGCCAAATTTCTTACAGAATAAATTTGGACAAATCCTCATCCTTCGCCAGATCGGCGATTTTTTCGTGCACATTGCCGGCGGTGATGGTGCGTGTGCGGCCGATTTTCTCGCTGGCGTGAATGCGGGTTTCTCTTATTTTTAATATTTATCAGCGGCTTTTGTCGGGGATGGGAGTCCCGGACCGCCCGGTCAGGGACTATATTAAACCCAAAGGGCTTATGGCCCCATCAGGCACAGCACATCTTGGGGATGGCGAATGGCGATGCATAACAGAACAATATTGCGCGGTTTCTTCGGGCTGGGGCTGGCCCTGCTGCTGGCGGGCTGCGTTGGTGGCTATTCGCGCTACTACACCCCTTCCGATGGCGCGCTGGCGGATCTGGCGACCAAGCGTGTTGCACCGGCACCGGAAAATCCGCGGCTAGCCCACGCCTCGTGGAGCGGCACCGACCCCGATGTGGATGTCGACTGGCTGGTCAACTCCTATGCCAAGCGCGGCTATGTGCTGATCGGCAGCTCGGTCTTCAACAGCGGCAAGGGCCAGCATGACACCGATGCGGTGGCGCAGGCCAAACGCGTTGGTGCCGATCTGGTGGTGGTTTTACCGCCGCGCTACACCGGTTCGGTCACCGATGTTGAGCCGGTCGATATGGTCGGCCCGTCACCCTTTTATGGCCCCGGATTTGGGCCCCGCTTTGGCTCACGCTTTGGGCCTCCCCGGCCGTTTGGTTGGGGGCACGGCTGGGGCTGGGGACCGGGTTGGGGCCGTCGCGGGTTCTACTATGGCCCGGACATGGTCTGGATGCCGGTCACGGTCAATTACAACGATTATGCCGCGTTCTATTTTGTCAAAATCCGCTGGCGCTTCGGGGCGATCTATCGCGCGCTGGATGATGGCGAGCGCAAAGAGCTTGGCACCAACAAAGGCGTCAGCGTTTCCGTGGTGGTCGATGACAGCCCGGCCTTTGGTGCCGATATTCTGGTGGGCGATGTGATCACCGCCGTGAATGGTCAGCCCGTATCAGGGCCGGAAGATTTCGGCCACAAGATCGATGATCCCACCGCGAAGGAGATCACACTGACCATCCGCCGCGATGATAAAACAATCACAAAGGCCGTGCCGCTGGCGGGGTAGGGGCGGGGTTGTTTTATCCACATCCGCCTCATCCTTCGACAAGCTCAGGATGAGGAAAATGAAACGATACCAATCTCCTCATCCTGAGCTTGTCGAAGGATGAGGCCCGCCCGAAGCATGAGCCCGCGGGCACTTCTCCTGCCCCGCGCGCGGGGAAGGTGCCGAGCAATAGCGAGGCGGAAGGGGCGTTTCCTTACTCGCATTTCTGGATGGCCGCCTTGGTGGGTGGCCAGGGTGAATTGGAGGTTCTTATATCCGCATAAAAATCAGCGCATAAAATTATAAATGCTCAAGACTAATATCCCAAGTACTGCAAAAAGAATACCTCCTCCAAAAGTGAAAATATGCCATCTGAATAGGCACCAAGTTCTTTTTCCTAATATCTTTGAATAAATTCTATCTTCCAGTAATTTATGACAGTTGCTTCTCTGGTGGTCTTTCCTAGAAATCTGTGCCGTTAGACGAAAGTCGGCCAAGCGGTTTATTGTACAGAAGAGTCCAAGCGCACATGATGTAACCAGCAAAAAGGTAGAGAGCGCAGTGAGGGCTAATGAAATAATTTCGCATATAAATGCCCACCTATTTTGAATACTAAAATTCCAAAAATGGTCTCGCAAAACGATGCTGGCTTCGTACCCTAATGTGGCGACCGAGAAACCTAAGGTAAGATTTATTGAATATGTCATTTGCTCAATGGTGGTTTTTTGCCATCGAGTGAAACGGTCTGTTATTTTTTGAGGTGAGCTTTTTTCAGTAGCTGTAGGTAGTTGTTCGCACATATGCTCACCTCATACTAATTGGTTTTACACCTTAGGTTGATGCCGCGGTGTTCTCAATAATAAAAAAAAGGCCGGATTGCTCCGGCCTTTTGTCTATGAAGATCGCAAAAAGGATCAGCGTGCGAAGCGTTTGTATTTGATCTTGTGCGGCTGGTCGGCATCCATGCCAAGGCGGCGCTTTTTGTCCGCTTCGTAATCCTGATAATTGCCTTCAAACCATTCGACATGGCTGTCGCCTTCAAACGCCAGCATGTGTGTGGCGATACGGTCGAGGAACCAGCGGTCATGGCTGACGATCATGGCGCAACCGGCAAACTCTTCCAGCGCCACTTCGAGCGCCCGCAAGGTTTCGACGTCGAGATCGTTGGTCGGTTCGTCAAGCAGCAACAGGTTGGCGCCGGACTTCAGCATCTTGGCGAGATGGACGCGATTGCGCTCACCACCGGAAAGCTGACCGACCTTTTTCTGCTGGTCGCCGCCCTTGAAGTTGAACGCGCCGCAATAGGCGCGGCTGTTCATGGTGCGCTTGCCCAGCTCGATCACATCAAGGCCGCCGGAGATTTCCTCCCACACGGTCTTGGACGGATCCAGCGCATCGCGGCTTTGATCGACATAGCCCAGATGGACGGTCTCGCCAACTTTTAAGCTGCCAGCGTCGGGCTTTTCCTGCCCGGTGAGCAGCTTGAACAGCGTGGTTTTACCGGCACCGTTGGGGCCGATGACGCCGACAATACCGCCCGGCGGCAGTTTGAAGCTGACATCTTCGAACAGCAGCCGGTCTTCAAAGGCTTTCGACAGACCTTCCGCCTCGACCACCACATCACCAAGGCGTTCGGCCACCGGAATGATGATCTGCGCGGTGCCGTTACGCTGTTCCTGCGACTGGGCCACCAGATCTTCATAGGCGTTGATACGCGCCTTGGATTTGGCCTGACGCGCCTTGGGGCTTTGCTGAATCCATTCGCGTTCGCGGGCGATCGAGCGCTGGCGGGCGGCATCTTCCTGACTTTCCTTGAGGAAGCGCTGCTCCTGCTCGATGAGGTATTTCGAGTAGTTGCCTTCGTGCGGAATGCCCTTGCCGCGGTCGAGTTCCAGAATCCAGCCCGTGACATTGTCGAGGAAGTAACGGTCATGGGTGACCAGAATGACGCAGCCCTTGTATTCGCGTAAGGTTTTTTCGAGCCAGCCCACCGTCTCGGCATCAAGATGGTTGGTCGGTTCGTCGAGCAGCAGAATATCGGGGGCGTCGAGCAGCAGCTTGCACAGTGCCACGCGACGCTTTTCACCGCCCGACAGCGTGGTGACATCGGCATCGCCTTCGGGGCAGCCCAGCGCATCCATCGACTGATCGACCTGACTGTCGAGATCCCACAGGCCCTGGGCCTCGATCTCGTCCTGCAGGCGGGACATTTCGTCGGCGGTCTCGTCGGTGTAATTGGCGGCAATCTCGTTGTAGCGGTCGACCAGCGCCTGCTTGGCCGCCACGCCTTCCATCACATTGCTGCGCACATCCTTGGTCGGATCAAGCTGCGGTTCCTGGGGCAGATAGCCGACGCGCACGCCGTCTGCCGCCTGGGCCTCGCCGGAGAATTCCGTATCCATCCCGGCCATGATGCGCATCAGGGTCGATTTACCGGCACCGTTGACGCCGACAATGCCGATTTTTGCCCCGGGGTAGAAGCTGAGCCAGACATCCTTGAGGACCTGTTTGCCGCCCGGATAGGTCTTGGACAGACCCTTCATGAAGTAAACGAATTGCGGCCCGGCCATGTCGGTCCCCTTTTGCTGGAATGTGATTGCTGCGCGGTTTTAGTGGCTGGCGGCGTGCCGTCAAGCCCAGACCGCGCCGCAGTTTGGCTTTGGTTCGGCGATCCGCCTGGGTTTTAAGTCTTATGGCGGGGGATCAGAATTTGATCTTGGCCCGGCTCATGAACGACAGCGAGTCGCGGTTCTGGCCATTATAATGCAGCTGATAGCCCGCATTGGCCTGCAGCGACAGCGGCCCGCCCATGAAGGTGGTGATATAGCCCAGCTCGATATCGGTTTCGGGCATCACCCCGGATAGCAGCTTATCGCGGCCGTAAAACTGGAACTGCTGCATCTCGGCCCCGATGCTGGCGGGGGTGTTATAGCCACCCGCCGGGTGCGACAGCGACAGGCCCAGCGCGTCATGGCCGAACAGGCCCTGCTTGGCCACGGCAATGCCGTAAGACTGGCTGTGCACCGCCTCGTCACCCGCGCCGGGGCTGATGCTGAGCTGCGAGGCACCCTGATTATAGGCCAGGGTGGTGACCCAGCCATTGCCAAAGCCGACATGGGCCGCAACGCCCAGGCTCATCAGGCGCGAACGGCTGATCGCCGCCTCGGCATTGCCCAATGCGCCCATGCCGCCCTGTGTGGTGGTCTGGGCGGCAGCCATGCTGATCCCGCCCCATTTGGCGAAATCCCAGCTGAGGCCGGCCAGCACGGTATCGTGCTTCATCCGGTCGAACGGCACGCTGAGCGCGGCATAGCCCGCCCAGTTCCCCCGCCCGCTGAGCAGATAGGGGTTACGACCCGCGCGCGAGAAGGCCTGGCCGAAATTGAACCGCAGCCCGTCGGCCAGCATGATACGAAGCCCGGCATAGGCCCCGCCGCTGGCCTCGTTCAGATAGGGCGAATAGATCGCGGGGGAATAGGCGAACAGCCCGCCGAAGGTATCGCGGGCATAACTGTCGATGACGCTGGCAACGTCCATGTTGAGGCCGGTATAGACCCCGATTCCATCAATCAGGCCGAATTCGTTGCCCACTTCGCCCAAACGGTAGAGCGAGTTATCCACAGGGCCGTAAGCCGTGCCGGGCAACTGGACGATATCGTCGAAGGCGGATGCGTCAATCCGGCTGGAAACCGGGCTGGAAGCCGGTGCGGCCGCCTGCGCTGGCGTTACCACAGCCGTAAGCGCAGCCGCCATTATGGCAGCCCCCGCAACGGATATGATCAACCGGCCTAACTGACGTTTCATCATGCTTCGCCCGCCAATGTGCAGGCACCTCCCGAAAATCTATTTTAGCAAATCTCTGTAAAAGGATTCAAAACATTCCTTGTCGTTTAGCGTGTCATAGTCGCAACAATCGGCAACTCAATGATATGTGTCTTAGGCGCATCAGTTGCCAGGTCAACTCAACATTTTGAAAGCTTGTTTCGCAAAGTTCTGCATTTTGTTAGGAGTGACAGGCTTCGGTCCTTTATTGGCACTCCTGCCTTGTTTTGGTCGTAATCCTTCAGGTGAAGTTTACAATGGCTCCTCCCTTTCAGGCATTTTGCATCCCGGTCACGCCGTATCAGCAGAATTGCACGCTTTTGTGGGATAGCGCGCGTGATGGCGCGGTGATTGATCCGGGTGGCGATCTCGACAAGATTAAAGCGGCCATCGCCGGGCAGAATGTCACCGTCGAAAAGATTTTCCTGACCCACGGCCATCTCGACCATGCCTCTGGTGCCACGCAGCTGGCCCGCGAACTGGGCGGCATTCCGATTATCGGACCGCATCGCGATGACCAGTTTCTGCTGGATGCGCTGGAAGAAAACCGCCGCACAGCCGGTTTTGAGACGGCCGAGGTCTGTAAGCCGGATCAGTGGCTCGATGATGGCGCCACGGTGTCTTTCGGCACGGTTGAATTTCAGGTGCTGCACACCCCCGGTCATACCCCCGGCCACGTCGTCTATTTCCATCCGGATGTCCGGCTGGCTTTCGTCGGCGATGTGCTGTTCCGCGGCTCGGTCGGCCGGACAGATTTTCCGCGCGGGAATCATGCCCAGCTGCTCAGCTCGATTCGGGAAAAATTGCTGCCGCTGGGCGATGATGTCGAATTTGTCTCCGGCCATGGCCCGATGTCGCGCTTTGGCTATGAACGGCTGAACAATCCGTTTCTGGCAGAGGCGGGCTATTAAATGCCGCACCCATGGTCCCCGCGATGACCCGGAATACACCGACGTCGGGCCGGACGCGGGTCGCCTTTTTGTTCATTGGCGGGGCGCATCAGGTTTTGCATGCTGCCCCGGCGGCGGCGGAACTGTCCGCCGATGGGCGTTTTTTGGTGGAATGCCGCTATATCGGCGATGATGTCCGGGCCATGCTGGAACGGGTGCGCGATGCGTGGCCAACAGCCACATTCACCTGCCAGCCCCTCAAAAATCCGCGCTGGCCGCTGGGGCCGCTGCTCCGGCTGTGCGGGCTCAAAAACCTCAAATTCTTCTATCTGTGGCGCAACCGGCGCGATCTGGCGCGCTGCGATGCCGTGGTGGTGACCGAGCGAACCTCGACCATGCTCAAGCATATGGGTGTGCGCTGCATGATCCATCTGCCGCATGGGGCGGGGGATCGCGCCAAGGGGTTCGAGCCCCGCATCCGCCGTTTCGATCTGGTGATTGTTTCCGGGGCAAAGGATGCCGCCCGCATGGTGGCCGAAGGGCTGGTGCGGCCGGAACGCTGCGCGGTCTCCGGTTCGGTCAAGCTGGGGGCGATTGCCCGCTTTGCCGCCGATCCGGCGGAGCGCCGCACCGCCTTGTTCGGCAATGATCGCCCGGTGGTGCTGTATAATCCGCATTTTGACAACCGGCTCGGCTCGTGGTCGGCGTGGGGGCGGGCTGTGGTGGCCGCCTTTGCCGCCCAGAGCGAGTATAACCTGATCGTTGCGCCGCATATCCGCATGCGGGGGCAGGCTTCGGCGGCAGAACTGGCGGCGCTTGAAGCTCTGGCGTTGCCGGGGCGTATTGTGGTCGATCCCGGCTCGGCTCGTTCCTGCGATATGAGTTACACGCTGGCGGCGGATATCTATCTCGGTGATGTCTCAAGCCAGGTTTATGAATTCCTGTCGCGGCCACGACCGTGTGTCTTCCTCAACGCCCATGGCGTGGCGTGGCAGAACGATGTCAATTATGCCTCGTGGCACTTTGGCGAGGTGGTGGACGATCCGGCCACCGTGATGGCGGCGATTGCCCGCGCTTCGGTGCGTCATCAAGGCTATTTACCGCTGCAGCAGGCATCGCTGCCACAGGCCACCGGGCTGCGGCCGGAAGATGCCCCGGCGCGGGCCGCCGCGCTGATCCGCGATTTTCTGCGCCCCGGTCGTGCCGCTGCATCCTGATGGTGATGTGCAGCGCTTTTGCGTACGGCTCTGTTCAACCCTGAAATGTTTTTGTCTTTTTGCTGGCATTGGCCGATATTTTCTGGCATCAGTTGGGAGCGCTCCCAAGGAGGGTCCGGGTATGAACGTGAACCATGTCGATAACATGATGGAAGAATCTTTCCGCTGGTACGGTCCGGCCGACACGGTGCCGCTGTCTTATATCCGTCAGACCGGCGCCAGCGCGGTGTTCACCTCGCTGCATCAGATTCCCTATGGTGATCTGTGGCCACGTGCGGCTATTGCCGAACGCAAGGCGGTGGTCGAAGCGGCCGGGCTCAAATGGAACGCGGTGGAATCCGTGCCGGTGCATGAAGATATCCGTACCGGCAGCGGTGATCTCAAAACCCTGTTTGCCAATTATGCCCAGACCATCCGCCATCTGGCGGAAGAAGGCATTCACCTTGTCATCTATAATTTCATGCCGGTGCTCGACTGGATCCGCACCGACATGCGCTATCGTCTGCCTGATGGTTCAGAAGCCTTACGCTTTGATCCGGCCCAGTTCGCGGCGTTCGAGATTTATGCCTTAAAGCGCCCCGGTGCCGAAAAGGACTATACCGAAGCCCAGCGCGCGCGGGCCAAAATCTGGTGGGATGGTTTGAACGAGGGCCAGCGCGATGCCTTCATCAAAAATATCATCGATGTTTTCCCCGGCTGCAAAATGGGGCTGAACCTTGATGATATCCGCGCCATGCTGGCCAAGTATAAAAATATCGACGAAGAAAAACTGCGGGCCAATTACGCGCGGTTTCTCGAAGCCGTGGTGCCGACCTGCGAAAAATATGGCGTGCGGCTGGCGGTTCATGCCGATGATCCGTCCTTTCCGGTGCTGGGTTTGCCGCGCATCGTGTCGACGGCCGATCATGTCGAACAGGTTTTCAAAATGGTCGACAGCCCGGCCAATGGTCTGTGCCTGTGCACCGGTTCGTTCAGCTCCAATCCGAAGAATGATCTGGTGGCGATGGCCAAACAGTTTGCCCCCCGTATTCACGCGGTGCATTTGCGCAGCACCCAGCGGCAGGAGGATGGTTCCTTCTATGAAGCCGACCATCTGGCCGGTTCGGTCGATATGCCTGCGGTGGTGCGCACATTGTTTGACGAGATGGATCGGCGCCGTGCGGCAGGCCGGGCCGACTGGCGCTTGCCCTTCCGCCCCGACCATGGTCACACCATGATGGATGATCTGGCCAAGGCGGCCAATATCACGCCGGGCTATGCCGCCATCGGGCGCATGCGGGGGCTGGCCGAACTGCGCGGGCTGATGCTGGGCCTGCGCTATGCCGAAGCGGCCAAAGGCAACTAACGCTCTCATCGCGACAAAAAAAGCCGCCGTATCCGGCGGCTTTTTTTTATTGTAAATGCGGGTCTTTACGCGGCGCGTCGGCGGGCGGCCTTGGCCAGATTGAACTGCGCCACCACCCGGGCCAGATCGCTGGCAAAGGTCGCCAGCGCTTCGGATGCGGCATGGCTTTCCTGCGCCATTGCGGTGTTGGCCTGGGTGCCCTTGTCCATCTGCATCATGGTGGCATCGACCTCACCCAGCGCCCGGGCCTGTTCGGCCTGTGCGGTGGCAAGCTGCTCCATCAGTGTACAGATGGTGCCGATATCGGCGACGATTTTGTCCAGGGCATCGCCACTTTCCTGCACCAGCTTGACGCCGCTGACGACCTGCTGCTCGCTGGTCGAGATCAGGGCGCGAATCTGCTTGGCCGCGGTCGAGGAACGGCCCGCCAGTGCGCGCACTTCCTGCGCCACCACGGCAAAGCCGCGACCGGCATCACCGGCACGCGCAGCCTCGACCCCGGCGTTGAGCGCCAGCAAATTGGTCTGGAAGGCGATCTCGTCAATCACCCCGATGATCTGGGTAATCTCGCTTGACGAAGCGGCGATGGTTTCCATCGCGGCGATGGTGCTTTTGGCGACTTCGTTGCCGCGTCGGGCGTTGCTCTGCGCTTTCAGCGCGGTGGCATTGACCTCGCGGGCGCTTTCGGCGGATTTGTGCACCGATGCCGATACTTCGGTGATGGCGGCGGTGGCTTCCTCCAGCGCGGCGGCCTGCTGGGCGGTGCGCTCGGCCATATCGCGGGCGGCTTGCGTAATGTCGCTGGCGTGGTTGGAAATATCGGTGCTGCGCTGATCAATATCGCCCATCGCGGCCTCAAGCTCGGCGATGGCGGCGTTGAAATCGGTCTGGATCGCTTCGAAATAGTCGGGCAGTTCGTAATTGAGCCGGAAGGTCAGATTCCGCTCCGCCAGGGCGGTGATGCCTTCCCCAAAGACATAGGTGGCAATTTCGATATCGCGCTGGCGGATGGCTTCGCGCGCGGCGATCTCTTCGGCGGTGGCGGCATCGCGTTCGCTATCGCGGTTGCGGGCGGCGTTTTCCCGTTCAATCCGGCTGGTTTCGAGGTCCGCGATGGCGGCGTTGAACTGGCTTTGCAGCTCGCGATAGGCGGCGGGCATATCGACCTTCAGCCGGAAGGCGAGGTCTTCTGCCACCAGCGCCTTGAGCCCGGCGCCAAAGCTGTTGACCACCATCTGCTCGGCGGTGTGCTGGGCGGCTTCGGCGGCGGCGCGCGCGGCCTTTTCGGCGGCGGTCTGATCGGCAGCGCGTTTGGCGGCCTCGGCCTCGCGGCGCAGCATTTCCTTGCGGATCAGTTCCAGCGTGCCGGCAAGGCGGCCGGTTTCATTGCGATCTTCCTTGTACGGAATTTCGCCGGTCATCTCGCCACGGCTGAGCTTCTTGCTGGCCTGATTAAGCGCGCGCATGCGGCGCTTTAAGCCCACCGCAATCATCCAGACCAGAAGCAGCGTGAGCGTCGCCAGCCCCGCCACCCAGGCCATATCCACAAAGGTCACGTGCCAGATCGCTTTGACGCGGGCCTCAAGCTGGCTTTGCAGCGTGGCAAAGCTGGCGTTCCAGCTGCCGGTCAGTGCGGTGGCAAAATCGCCCCGCGCCTGATCGTAATCGGGGCTGGGCGCATCGAACGACGAACGGGCCGCGGCAATCAGCTTATCCACACTGGCGGTAATGGCATCGGCCGGTTCACGTAAACTGGCCGCCAGTGTGCCGGTTTCGTCAGCGCTGAGCGCGGCGTCATAGGCGGCTTTGGTTCTGTCGCTGTCGACTTCCAACTTGGCAAGGGCCTCACCAATCTGGATTTTGCGTTCTTCCGAAGCGGGCGCGGCAATCGCGGCGGTCAGCGCATCGACCTCGGCCACCAGCGCGGGCAGGCGGCGGGTCAGGGCTTCGGCAACGTGAAAGCTGCTGCTGCCCGGGTCCTGCATCAGGCCGGAACGGGCGGCCACATCGCGGATCAGCTTGTTCACCGCGACTTCGCGCGCCGGCAGCGTGGTGGCGGCAGCAAATTCATTGTACTGCGCATCGGTGCCCAGCGCGCTGTTAAGGGCGGTAAAATCGCGCGTGGCATCGGTGTTGCCGGTCATTAAGGTTTGCCAGATAGCACCGATATACTGCTGACCGGCGATCTCGGCTTTGGTGGCTTGCAGCCGGTCCATGCCGCGCTGTAAGGGGATAATCAGGCCCAGCGCGGTGGTGACAATCATCAGGATGGCGACCAGGGCAAGCCGCGATCCAATCGAGAGTCGTCGGTTAACAAAGCCAAACATATTAATTGCCCCGCACCAGAATGGCCTTACGATAGAAAGTAATGATTATCCGATTGTTAAGGCTAAAATGCCAACTTTTAGGATGAATCGTCAATAGGTAGTAGTTCTTATCGCCTCGCACCTAAATTATAGCGGTACAAAGTCGTTCAAATTTTATCGAATGTTAAGATTGGGCCGCGGGCAATATTAATCATTGCCCGTGCCGTTTTGATAAGATGCTGGTTAATAAGCCCGTTAACACAGGCGCATCAGGCATAAGCCCAGTTGTGGATCAGCCGATAGGCGATGGCGGTGGTCATCGGGCCATGGCGGCTGGGGTGGGTGCCTTCCAGAAGGGCGCGGGCCTCGTCGCGGGTGAACCAGTCGGCTTCGGCGATTTCCTGCGGATCAAGTTTCAGCGCCGCATCGTCACATTCGGCATAAAAACCCAGCATCAGCGCTGCCGGATAGGGCCAGGGCTGGCTGGCAAAATAGCGCACCGCGGTGACGGCAACGCCGACTTCTTCCATGATCTCGCGGCGCACGGTTTCCTCGATGCCTTCGCCGGCTTCGACAAAACCGGCCAGCGTCGAAAACCGGCCGTCTTCCCATTTGGCGTTGCGGGCCAGCAGGCAGCGGCCGTTATGGGTGACCAGCACGATCACCGCCGGGTCGATGCGCGGGAAAATATCGGCACCGCAATGGGGGCAGTGGCGCTGATGGCCGCCCATGCCGATGACTGTGGCGTGGCCGCAGCTGCCACAGAACTGGTTGCGCCGGTGCCATTCGCTGAGCGCTTTGGCTTCGGCGGCAATCGCCAGATCGGTGGCGCTGAGGAACGGCGCGGCGCGGCGCAAATCGACGAACTGGCCGGGCAGACCGGGGCCTGCGGCATGGGCCTGATCGGCCGGGCTGGAAAATGGCGCGCCCTGACGCAGCTCGGCCAGATGGCCGCGCTCGTCGCTCGCGGTGGGACCGTCCGCAATTTCGCAGGCAAACAGCGCGCGGCCTCCGTCAAGGCCGAGCAGGATGCTCTCGCCCTGATGTCTGGGGCATTCGGTGGCGGGCAGAAAAGCCGGGCGCAAACCATCGCCGACCTCGGCCGGGGCGAACAGAAGGGTACCTTCCCGCATAGGCAGAAACAGACTGTCAGGATGGCTGCGGTGGGCCGCAACCCAGGCCGGGTCCTGGCGCTTGTCGCTTTTTCGGTCGAGCGGATTTCCAGTGTAGGGGATCATGCTTTTCGCATAGCGCTTTTGCCGCGTCGGTTCCAGTTGCTTTTGCCGAGCATGGTTTGCCAATACCTGCTGTGGGTTTAATTTCCCTGACTTTTTTGAGCGGTATTTTCCGCAGCATTTCCCATCTGGCGTTTTTATTCGTCTTCGCCTATACCGCCCGTGGGAGTCGGTGGCGGACGAGCCGCTCGCGAACCCGGTCAGGTCCGGAAGGAAGCAGCCGTAGCGATGTCGGAACGGGTTGTCGCCGGCTCCCACCTTAAAAATCCCACCTGTAGCGCGATTGTGTGAGATGGACGATCCCCAGACTCCTTCACCGACGTCTTCGCCAATGCCTTCCCTGTTGGGCGATGATGCGCTGCTCGCAGATGTGCCCGCTGGAAAACCGGCGGTTTATCAGGTTCTGGCGCGCAAATACCGCCCTTCTGATTTTACCGGGCTGATCGGCCAGGAAATTCTGGTCCGCACCTTAAGCAACGCCTTTGCCTCGGGCCGGATTGCCCACGCCTTCATGCTGACCGGCGTGCGCGGGGTGGGTAAAACCACCACAGCGCGCATTATCGCCCGGGCGCTGAACTGCGTCGGCCCTGACGGCACGCGTGACAAGCCCGATATTCACCCCTGCGGTGTGTGCGAACCCTGCCGGGCGATTGCCGAATCACGTCATGTTGATGTGCAGGAGATGGACGCGGCGTCCCGCACCGGCATCGACGATGTGCGCGAGATTATCGAGGGCGTGCGTTATGCCCCGGCCTCGGCGCGCTACAAGGTCTATATCATCGACGAAGTGCACATGCTGTCGAAGCAGGCCTTCAACGGTCTTTTAAAGACGCTGGAAGAGCCGCCGCCGCATGTGAAATTCATCTTCGCCACCACCGAAATCCGCAAAGTGCCGGTCACCGTGCTGTCGCGCTGCCAGCGTTTTGACTTACGCCGGGTCGAGACCGCGGAAATGGCCACGCATTTGCGCGCGATCGCCGATCAGGAGCATGTCGCCATCGAAGACGGCGCGCTGAATTTGGTGGCGCGGGCCGCCGAAGGCTCGGTGCGTGACAGTCTTTCGCTCCTGGATCAGGCCATCGCCCACAGTGAAGGCGCCATCGATACCGAGATGGTGCGTCAGATGCTGGGGCTGGCCGACCGTGGTCAGGTGCTCGATCTGTTCGAGTATGTGCTGGGCGGGCGGATTCAGGATGCGCTGTTGCTGCTGTCCAGCCTCTATGATCGCGGTGCCGATCCGATGGCGGTGGTGCAGGATCTGCTGGAAGCCACCCATTTCCTCACCCGGCTGAAGCTTGCCCCCACGGCGATTGGTTTCTTTGATGGCGGCTCGGCCGAAGCGGCGCGGGCGGCGGAAATGGCCGCGAAATTATCGGTGCCGACACTGACCCGCATCTGGTCGATGCTGCTCAAAGGCCTGATCGAGGTGCGCGATGCCACCCGGCCGCTCGATGCCTGTGAAATGGTGCTGATCCGCTTAAGCTTTGCCGCCGATCTGCCCCCCGCGGGCAAGCTGGTGCGCGATATTCTCGATGGTGCGGGCAGTCCGGCAGGATCGTCCGTGGGCGGACAGTCTGGTGTATCGGCCGGTGGCCCGTCATCTGGTGGCCCATCATCTGGTGGCTCCACCGCCATCGGATCTGCGGGGCCTGCCGCATCGGCCCCATCCGGTGCGCCACGGGCCCATCTGCATGCGGTGGCGGGCGGCTATGGCTCGGCGGCGATGGCGTTGTCCGAGCCGATGCAGGCCCCCATGATGCAGGCCCCTGTCGCGGCACCTGCGGCGGCCCCGGCAGCCGAGGGCAAATATCACACGCTGGAAGATCTGGCGGCACTGGCGGCGGCCAACAGCGCCCCGGTGCTCAAGATCAACATCGAAACCTGCATTCATCTGATCTCGCTGGAAGCCGGGCGGCTCGAATTCTGCCCGTCCGAGCGCGCCCCCGCGACACTGGCGGGCGATCTCAAATCCAAGCTCGACGCCTGGACCGGTCTGCGCTGGGTGGTTTCGGTCGCCCGTGCCGGTGGGGCGCCGACGCTGCGCGAGCAGAAGCTGGCCGCCAAAGCGGCGCGCCATGAACGCGTGCTGCAGGAGCCCATGGTGCGCGCGGTGATGGACCGTTTCCCCGGTGCCGAAATTCAGGCCGTGCGGGACATTGTGGCCGAAGAGGCCCCAACCCCGGCTGAAAAAGACGACGAGTAATGGCGTCCATCGGCCCGGAAATCGAGCGGCTGATTCAGCTTCTCGCCAAGCTGCCGGGGTTCGGCCCCCGTTCGGCCCGGCGCGCCGCCCTGACGCTGCTCAAAAAACGCGAAGCCCTGATGCAGCCTCTGGCGCAGGCGCTGGTCGATGCCGATGCCGCCATCAAACCCTGCGAAACCTGCGGCAATCTCGATACGGTGTCGCCCTGCGCGGTGTGCAGCGATCCGCGCCGTGACCTGCGCATTCTGTGCGTGGTCGAAGATGTCGCCGATCTCTGGGCGCTGGAGCGGGCCGCGGTCTTCAAGGGCCGCTATCATGTGCTGGGCGGGGCGCTGTCGGCGCTCGACGGCATCACCCCGGAAAAGCTCAATATCGGCCCCCTCATCGCCCGCGCCGCCGAGGTCGATGAAATCATCCTCGCCATGAACGCCACCGTCGAAGGCCAGACCACCGCGCATTATCTCATCGATGCGTTAGAACCCGCCGGGGTCAAGGTTACACGGCTGGCCCATGGCGTGCCGGTCGGCGGCGAGCTCGATTACCTCGACGAAGGCACTTTGTCCGCCGCCTTCAAAGCCCGCCGGGTGCTGTAAGGTTCAGGTGTCGTTGGGGCAGGGAACTTTGCGAAGGCTGTAATTTTCTGGCACGAAGAAACTTTGCGGGGGCATGCCCCCGCGCCCCCAGACATTTCCCCCTCCAAAAAAATCCTCATCCTGAGCCCGTCGAAGGATGAGCTTGCCAGAGTGACGAAGGATGCGCCGGTCATCGTGCGAGGTCTGCCGCAACAGTATTGACCCTCCAGATCCTATTGCGCTTCGCGCTTCCCGGCTGTGCCATGCTGCGCACGGGTTATCGGCGAGCTGTTTGGTTTGAGTTGAATCTGGGTGGCCGCCTCGGTGGGCGGCCATGGCGAGATGCCGGAACCCTGCTGGCAATCACCTTCTCCTCCTCCGCCCCGGCGGGGGAGGTGGATGTCGTGCGTCAGCACGACAGACGGAGGGGGCGGGCCATCCCGACGGAGGTGCCTGGGCGGCTGGTACGCGAGGGGTGCCTGAAAAAGCCTGTTCATGGAGTGAATGCAGTAATTTCTGAAATAATATTCCGCAGTCCGCAAGATGTGTATCTTTGCTGTGGGCTCACGTATTACAATGTTACTTAGTCTTGAGGGGGCGAAAAACGTGCGCCCCAGCCTATCCAATATTGGGATAGCGGCTCATCTCCGCCTCAAAAATCTGCCCCGGTTTTCGTTGGATAAGCCCCGTGTGGTCACGGCCGCGGGGGTGCGTTTACGCCCGGATTTCGACCGGCGTGCCGTCGGGGATGACGTGATACAGCTCGTCCATCTCGTCATTGGTCAGCCCGACCGAGCCGTTGGTCCAGCTCACCGCCCGGTGCCAGTGGCCGACCCAGCCCAGACCGTTGCGCAGACCATGGATCAGGACATCGCCGCCCATGCGGGCACCACGGCGTTTGGCCATCGCCACATCCTGTTCAGACGGAAAATCGAGTTTCAGCGAATGGCGGTATTTCTTTTTGCTGATGTGCTTTTCGACGCGATAGAGGCCTTCCGGCGTTCTGGCGTCGCCCCGCTTCAGCTTGGGGCCAAGACCGCCGCGGCCCAGCGCCACGCGATAGGCTTTCAGGCGGCGGTGCTTGAAGAACAGGGTCAGGCGGTGGCTGCGCTTTTCGATCAGCACATAATCGGCCAGCGTGCCCGGCGGCAGCGCTTTACGGCGTGGCCTGAGGGCCGATGCCAGCCACATCACCAGAATGCCAATCAGCGCGGTTGCGAAGAAGACCAGCACTCCGGTGCGTTTTTTCATCATCCAACGTCCTTGCAACGTCTTTTAAGATGGCGGCTGACACGGCGCACGCCGGGGATTATTTCCCCGACGTGTCTTCAGGTTTCTGACGGTTTTCGGCCAGATACTTTTCCAGCCAATGGATGTTGTAGGTGCCGTCGATGATGTCGGTTTCCCGCATCAGCTGCTGGAACAGCGGAACGGTGGTTTCGATACCGCCGATGACCAGCTCGTCCAGCGCGCGGCGCATCCGCATCAGGCATTCATAGCGCGTCTTGCCGAACACGATCAGCTTGCCGATCAGGCTGTCGTAATAAGGCGGGATCTTATAGCCGTCATAGATCGCCGAATCGAAGCGCACCCCAAGGCCCCCCGGGGCATGGAACTGGGTGATCTTGCCCGGCGAGGGCAGGAAGGTGAACGGGTTTTCGGCATTGATGCGGCATTCGATGGCGTGGCCATGCAGCTGGATGTCTTCCTGCTTCTGCTCCAGCGGCAGACCGGCGGCAATGCGGATCTGTTCGCGCACGATATCGATGCCCGACAAAGCCTCGCTCACCGGATGTTCGACCTGCAGACGGGTGTTCATCTCGATGAAGTAGAACTTGCCATCCTCATAGAGGAACTCGATCGTGCCGGCGCCGGAATAGCCGATTTTTTTAAGCGCGCTGGTGACGATCTCGCCAATCTCGTAACGCTGGGAATCGTTGAGCGCCGGGCTGCCGGCTTCTTCCATCAGCTTCTGGTTACGCCGCTGCAGCGAGCAGTCGCGTTCGCCCAAATGGATGACGTTGCCGAAATTGTCGGCCAGCACCTGCACCTCGATATGGCGGGGCTTCTGCAGGTATTTTTCCATATAGACCGCGTCATAGCCGAACGAGGTCTTGGCTTCGGTGCGGGCCGTTGACAGGGCCAGCGGCAGATCTTCCGGCTTGAACGCCAGCTTCATGCCGCGCCCGCCACCTCCGGCCGACGCCTTGATCAGGATCGGATAGCCAATTTCCTCGGCCACGCGCCGGGCGACATCATCGCTTTCGACCGCACCGTCAGAGCCGGGCACGGTGGGAATCCCCGCCGCCTTGACCGCCGCCTTGGCCGCGATCTTGTCGCCCATCAGGCGGATCTGCTCGGGCGTCGGGCCGATAAAGGTCAGGTTATGTTCGCGCACGATGTCGGCAAAGCGGGCGCTTTCCGACATGAAGCCATAACCGGGATGGATCGCCTGAGCCCCGGTGATCTCGCACGCCGAGATAATCGCCGGAATGTTGAGATAGGACTGGGTCGCGGTCGGCGGACCAATGCACACGCTCTCGTCAGCCAAACGGACATGCATGGCCTCGGCATCAGCGGTGGAATGCACCGCCACGGTGGCAATGCCCATCTCCCGGCAAGCCCGGATGATGCGCAGCGCGATTTCGCCGCGGTTGGCGATGAGGATTTTGTCGAACATCAGGCAATCACAACCAGGGTTTGGCCAAACTCAACCGGCTCGGCGTCGCGCACGCAGATTTCCGTAATGGTGCCCGAACGTGGTGCGGCAATCGGGTTCATCGTCTTCATGGCTTCAACGATCAGCAGCGTGTCGCCTTCCTTGACCGTGTCGCCAACCTTGATGAAGGGCGGCTTGCCGGGTTCGGGGCAGACATAGACCGTGCCGACCATCGGCGAGGGAACGGCGCCTTCTGCCGGGCCCTTGGGGGCGGCAGGGGCCGCAGCCGTCGGGGCCGCCGCTACGGCGGGGGCGGCCGGGGCCATCTGGGGGGCGGCAACAAAATTGCCGGTCATCTGGCGGGCAACCCGCACGCGGGCACCACCCTGTTCGATCTCGACCTCGGTAAGGCCGGTCTCGTTCAGTACCTTAGCCAGCTCCTGAATGACGGAGGTGTCGATCCAGCCTTGCGACTTCTGTTCACCGGAATTTTTCATGTCTTTTATACTTTTTCGTTTTTCTTTGGGCCTGCGACAAGGCTGGCGAGGGCATCGACAGCCAGAACGTAACTGTTGGCGCCGAAACCGGCGATAACGCCGCTCGCAACCAGACTGATATAGGACAAATGCCGGAACTGTTCACGGGCATGCGGGTTGGACAAATGCACCTCGATCACCGGCTTGTCCAGTGCGCGCAGGGCGTCATGGATCGCTACTGATGTATGGGTGTAGCCCCCCGCATTCAAGATCACCCCGCACGAGGCGGTGCGGGCTTCCTGTATCCAGTCTACCAGATCGCCTTCATGATTGGATTGGCGGCAAATAACCGCCAGATCATGGGTTTTGGCCTGGGCGGTCAGCTGTTTTTCGATGTCCGCCAGCGTGGCATGGCCATAAATCTCCGGTTCACGCAGGCCCAACAGGTTAAGGTTGGGGCCATTGAGCACGAAAATGGGTAGGCGTGCGGACGAAACCGTGGTGGATTTTTTGGCCATTTTTTTAAGTCCCCGTGACGTTTCCCCCAACGCATCCCTCAGCGGATATCGGCAGGGCTGGCGAAAATGTCTGCTGGTAAAGCTTTATCCGAGCCATTAAGACAAGGCAAATATCCTGTCGTGGGGTTTAGGCAATGCCGATCGCGGTAATTATAAATGGTGAGGAAAAACAACTGGATGGCCCGATGAGCGTGGCTGACCTGTTGCAAAGCCTCAACCTGCCCGCGGCCAAGGTCGCGATCGAGTGCAACCTCGAAATCGTGCCGCGGACCGCGTACGGGCAAACCCTGCTGTCAGCCGGCGACAGGATCGAGATCGTTCATTTTATCGGAGGTGGGTAATGGTCGAGGATAAACCGCTGGTGATTGCCGGGCGCACATTCGCGTCGCGCCTGATCATCGGCACCGGGAAATATTCCTCTTATGCCCTCAATGCGGCGGCGCTTAAAGCCAGCGGTGCCGAAATGGTCACGGTGGCGATCCGACGGGTGAATCTGACAGATCCTGACAAGGAAAAGCTGGTCGATTTCATCGACCCCAAAGAATACACCTATCTGCCCAACACGGCGGGCTGCTTCACAGCGGAAGACGCCATTCGCACTCTACGCCTGGCGCGCGAGGCGGGGGGCTGGTCGTTGGTCAAGCTGGAAGTCCTCGGCAGTAAAAAGACCTTGTATCCCAATATGATCGAAACGCTTCGGGCGACGGAGCTTCTGATCAATGACGGGTTCCAGGTCATGGTCTATTGCAGTGATGACCCCCTGATGGCCAAGCGGCTTGAGGAGCTGGGTGCGTGTGCGATCATGCCGCTTGCCGCGCCGATTGGTTCCGGCCTTGGTGTGCAGAATCCGGTCGGCATCCGCATGATTATCGAGGATGCCAAGGTGCCGGTGATTGTCGATGCCGGTGTCGGCACGGCGTCGGATGCGGCCATTGCCATGGAGCTGGGCTGCGACGGTGTGCTGATGAACACCGCTATTGCCGAAGCCAAAGATCCGGTTCTGATGGCTGAAGCGATGAAGCATGCGGTTCAGGCTGGCCGTCTGGCCTATCTGGCCGGACGGATGCCGAAAAAGACCTATGCCGATCCTTCCAGCCCATTGTCGGGGCTGATCTGATGGGGCGGCGGCTTCTTGCGGCGTTTCTCGCAGGGTGTGCGCTGACCGGGACGGCTTTGGCGCAGGTGGCGGTTTCCGCCAATGACGGCAAGGCGGTTCTGTCAGAGACCGGTCAGACGGTGGTGCCGCCGGCACCGCTGCCCGACAGCGTCACGGTCTATCGGCTGGGGGGCAAGCTGCCCCAGCTGATTGGCGAGGTGAAGGTGCCGACCTCGGTGGTTGGTCCGCCGCAAAGCGTGGCAATTGCCCCGGACGAAAGCTATGCCCTGGTGACAGCGGCGACCCGGCTCGATCCCGCTGATCCAAGCAAGACGGTGCCGAACGACACGGTTTCGGTGGTCGATCTCAAAAACCTCTCCGTGGTGCAGACGGTTCAGGCCGGGCCGGGGGCGTCGGGGGTATCGATCAACCGGGCAGGCACGCTGGCGCTGGTCGCCAACCGGGTCGAATCTACAGTATCGGTTTTTACCATTACGGACGGTCGGCTTAACGCCATGGGTAAGGTCTTCTTAGAGGAAGATTCCAGCCCCGCGCTGGCGGTCTTCACCCCGGATGGCAGCAAGGCGCTGTTAACCCGGGATGGTGATTCGCGCATTTCGGTACTGGCCATTGATGGGGCCAAGGTGACCGATACCGGTTATGCCATTTATGCGGGCCTTCGCCCCTACGCAATCGAGATGAGCGGCAAAGGCGATTATGCTGTAGTGGCCAATATTGGTATCGGCGGCCACGACAATGATTCGATCAGCCTGATCAACATGAACTCGGTGCCGGTGCGGGTGGTCGATACCCAGAGCGTGGCGCCGTCGCCGGAAGGTCTGGCGGTGTCTGCCGATGGTAAATTCGTTGCCGTCAGCTCGCTCAACGGTTCCAACTTCGCCCGCGGAGAGCTGGGGGCCCATGATGGCGGCATCCTGCAGATTTTCCAGCGTGACGGCTTAAGCCTGAAGCTGGTCGCCTTTGCCCCGGTCGGGCGCTTCTGCGAAGGGACGGCATGGAGCGCCGATCACCGTCAGCTGCTGCTGCAATGTATGGCCGATAAGGAAATCGAGGTCTTCGCCTTTGACGGGCGTCATTTGCGCCGGACCGGTGCGCTTCCGGTTCCCAATGGTCCGGCAGGCATCCGGGTTGCCGACAATGCGGTCCATTCTGACGGTGCGGACCGTCCGGTCAAAGCCGCCACGGCTCGCAAGGCGGTGAAGAAGAAGCGCAGGCACTAAACCCGTTTAGCGCCCGAACAGGCCGGTCAGGGTGGTTTTGGCAATGGTTTGTGCCTCGATCAGCGCTTTGACCTGCTCAGGTCGGGCGCTGGGGTCGATCTCCAGCCGCGCCACCTTCAGCGCATAGAGCGTGAAGATATAGTGATGCGCCGGTCCCGCGGGCGGGGCCGGGCCGCCATAATCAAAAATGTCGAAATCATTGCGGATCTGTAGCGCTGTGCTGGGCAGACCGTGACCGGGTTTGGCCCCCTGCGGCAGATAGGATTGCCCGGCGGGAATATTGATCACCAGCCAGTGCCACCAGCCGCCCGTCCGCGGGGCGTCGGGATCAAAAACCGTCAGTGCGAAGCTTTTGGTGGTGATCGGCGCGCCGGTCCAGAACAGTTCAGGCGACAGGTTCTGGCCGCTGTAGCCATAGCCGTTATAGACATGGACCATCGGAATGGTCTGCCCGTTATGCAGCGTCGGGCTGCTGAGGTGCATTGCCTCGGCGTTGGTTGTCGTCATCGCTATCACCGCAACGATTAGGCACAGGCTTTTCAGCATTGTCAGGCTTTACGTAGCGCAAACGGTTTTGCCGGGTGACGGTAAGCCCATATTTGTTGATAAAAAAGATGCGGTCAGAAAAAACTGAGGCGGCCGGCGCGTTGCCGCGCCGTAGCCGCCTCATACTGCCCCCTTACATACGGACCAAACCCCAAGTTCCCCTCGCAAGCCAGGCACCGTATGTATCAAAATAGCCCGATCTATTGGCACACATGCAACAGTCATGTTGCCACCCCTTATGGATTTCAGACCATACGTGGGATTCCAGCAACAGATTTCGCCCGATAACCTTAAAACCGGACAGGAAGACTGGCCTTTCGCCATAGTGCATGTGCTGTATGGATACGCGCGGTCTTAAAGCGCCTTGAAATGCTTGGACAGCTTCAGGCCCTGGCGCTGATAGTTCGAGGCGATCGACGTGCCATAAACTTCGGGCGGCGGGTCGGTCAGTCGTTCAAAGATCAGTCGGCCGATGGTCTGACCATGTTCGAGGATGAATGGCACTTCGCGTGAGCGTACTTCCAGCACCGCATGGGCGGATGGCGCGCCATTGGGTTCATAACCAAAACCGGGATCGAAGAAGCCGGCGTAATGAACCCGGAACTCACCGACCAGCGGATTGAACGGCACCATCTCGGCGGCGAAATCTGGTGGTATCGCCACCGCTTCGCGGGAGACCAGAATGTAAAACTCGTCCGGGTCGAGGATCAGCGTACCTTTGGCGGGCCGCGCGATGGGGTCCCAATATTCATAGGGATCCAGAATGTTGGTGCGATCGACATCGATCAGCCCGGTATGGCGTTTGGCGCGCCAGCCGACGATGTTGCCTAAGCCCTGCGCGGGGCGCGCCGCGTCCCCCTTCAGATCAATGCTGAGGCCCAGACCGCCTTCAATATCGGCCTCACCGCTGACCAGCGGGCTTTGCTCGTGCAGGCGCTTGAGCTGGGTATCGGTGAAGCTGGGCGAGCCATGACGCACGCGCAACTGATTAAGGCGCGAGCCTTTACGCACCACCACTGGGAAGGTGCGCGGTGAAATTTCGGCATAAAGCGGGCCGTGATAGCCTTCATCGATACGGTCGAAGCCCTGAGCGTGGTCGGTGATCAGGCGGGTGAAGACGTCGATGCGTCCGGTCGAACTTTTCGGGTTGGCCATGCCCGAAATGCGCTTGGAGAATTCGACCCGCTCCTGTAGTGGCACAATATAGACGCAGCCGGTTTCCAGTACCGCACCGTCGGTGATGTCAAATTCGTGCATGGTGACTTCGGCAAGCTTCTCGGCCACGGTGGCCTTGGCCCCGGGCAGGAAGCTGGCGCGTACACGATAGGCCTTTTGTCCCAGACGCAAATCCAGACTGGCTGGTTGTATCTGATGCTCAGCCACCGCTTCGTCGGCAAAGATCTCCCGGCCTGTTTCAATCAGGCGCTTCAGGATATGGCCGGGCAAAATGCCGGTAGAATGGCGGCCAAAAGTATCGGTTTCACCGGTATCGCTCACGGTCTGGCTCATCATAGGCTGGGTCATGGTGGGGTTATAGCCGGTGCGGCGGGGAAGGTCATCTCCTTTACGGAACCATCCCCAGCGCTGTTGAGCGCTGGTGTTTCGGCCAGAAAGGTGCGGATTTCGCTGACCGCTTCGGCCAGACCGCAGCGCAGCACCGGGGCATCGGGCGGCAGGGCGGCCAGAAGCCGCGAAGGCGTCGCCCCTTCCAGAATAACGAAACAGCCCTTGTCGGTACCGCTGCGGATCAGCCGCCCGAAGGCCTGTTTCAGCCGGAGTCGGGTGATGAGGTCGTCATAGCTGCGGCCAAATTTGGTCCGGCGGGCTTTGTGCAGAATGGTCGGTTTGGGCCAGGGCACCTTGTCGAACACCACCAGCCGCAGCGAGCGCCCCGGCACATCGACCCCATCGCGTAAGGCATCGGTGCCCAGCAGGCAGGCGTTCTCCTCGGACCGGAACAGGTCGACCAGCGCGCCGGTATCAAGCCGGTCGATATGCTGGGCGTAAAGCGTCAGCCCGGCACTGGCCAGTGGCTCACGCAGGCGGGTCTCGACCCCCTTCAGCGTGCGCACGGCGGTGAACAGGCCGAGCGCTCCGCCGCCTGCCGCCAGGAATAATTCTCGGAATGCCGCCGACAGCGCATCGATATCGCGGCGGCCGACATCGCGTACCACGAAGATGCGGGACTGGCTGGCATAGGAAAAGGGCGAGCCAAAGGAAAACCGCCCTGGTGGCACCGGCAGATGGTGCGCCCCGGTGCGCTGCTCGGCCGACTGCCAGTCGGCGCTTTCTTCCTGCTGACTGACCTCGTCGCGTAACGTGGCCGAGGTGATCAGCACGCCATGGGCTGAGGACAGCACTTCCTCGGCAAAGGGCTTACTGGGATCGACCCAGTGGCGCTGCATGCCGACATCCAGATCGCGGCCATCCTCGCGCACAATCTCGAACCAGTCGGCGAAATCCTCGATCACTTCGCCGCTGGCCAGGCTTTCCAGCATAGCGATCCAGGCCGGCAGGATCTGACGGGCGCGCCGCTCCAATCCACGGGCATGGGATTCAATGCGCAGGCGGGCCGACGGCTCCAGCGTACCAGCCTCGTCATCCAGTTTGGTCCGTAAGAGACGCGCCAGCCGGTTCAGCGGCACGGCAATCTGTTTCAATGCTTCCTGTAGTTCCTCGGCGGCACCGATCAGGCTGCCAGCGGCGGGCAGTGGTTCACATTCCAGCGAGTAATAGCCGTCATGCTCGCTGCTCTGGGCACGGACCTGTTGATAGATCTCGGCCAAAAAGGCTTCGCCCGCCCCACGTGGGGTGCCCAGATGTTGCAAAAAACCATCCCCGGCCAGTGCGTGGGCTGCTGACACCGCCTCGTCGAGGATTTCGCGCGCTGCCGGATCGTCGGTGACGTAATCCTTCAAGCGTTCTGCCAGCCCCCGGGCACGGCTGCCGCGGCCTTCGGGGCCGCGCAACCAGCGGCGCAGCTCCATCATCTCGAAACCGCTCAAGGCGGCTGAGAAACCGCTGTCTGCCGCATCAAACAGGTGATGGCCTTCATCGAAGACAAAGCGCACCGCACGTTCGCCACCTTCTTCGCCGGTTGCCGGGCCGTCCTGCACATTGCGGGCGATGACCAGTGCGTGGTTGGCCACCACGATGTCGGCGCTGCGGGCCCGGCGCACCACCTTCTCGATGAAGCAGCGCCGGTAATGGGCGCAACCGGCATAGATGCATTCACCGCGCCGGTCTGATACCTCGCGTAAGGGGAAGTTGGTGGCCAGAAAGGCCGGGAACCCAGCGCCCGATATGTCGCCATCTTCGGTGGCCCTGACCCAGCGCGCGATCAGCGCCAGTGCCACCTGTGCCGGGCCGCCGGTCAGTACTGTGCGGCGCACCGCGTCTTCAAAATTGAGCAGACAGAGATAATTTTCGCGGCCTTTGCGCACCACCGCCTTCTGGCGCCGGATCACCGGATCAGGATAGAGCCGCCCGATTTCCTGCAGGATCTGACGTTGCAGGTTGCGGGTATAGGTCGAAATCCATAAGCCCGGCCCGTTCTTTTCTGCCCACAGGCTGGCCGGAGCAAGATAGCCCAGCGTCTTGCCGGTGCCGGTACCTGCCTCGATCAGGGCGATGTTAGGCGCCCCGGCGCGCTGGCGCGGGGCAAAGGTGCTGGTGGCTGCGGTACAAAAGGCAACCTGCTCGGGGCGGGCTTCGCCCTTGGCGCCGACCAGCGACTGCAGGCGGGCGCGGGCTTCTTCGGCCTCAACTGGTTTGGAGCCGGGCTTGCCGGGCAGGGCTTCGTCCTCCCATTCCTCCAGCGCCTTCCAAACCTCGAACCCGGCCAGTGTGCTTTGCTTTTTTTCCGGCTCGCCCAATGTGGTCAGTACCATCGGGGCCCAGCGCCACACCTTCGCCAGCGACATTGCCAGCGCGCGCATATGGGCCTTGTCATCGTCCGGAGCGGCCGCGATATCCTCGAACAGGCGTCGGGCGGCGCGCCACAGGCTGATGGCCTTTTCCTCGTCCTGCACCGGATGGGGCAACCCCAATGCAGCGGCAACCCCGCCTGCGCTCGGTATGCAAGGGGTCGCTGGGTGGACAAAGGCGAACAGTTCCAACAGATCAAAGGGCGGGCGGGCGCTTTGAATTTTCAGCCGACCAGCCACAAAGGCTGCACCGGCCACCAGCACCGCGCCCGAAACAAAGGCGGCGCGGGCATCTGCCGGGTTCAGGGGGCGGATGGTGCCGTCCCTGTCACACAGAAGGGCGCCACGGGCCACCGGCACCAGGGCCGGAACGGTCTTGCGCGCGCTGTCTTGCATCAATGCATACCTCTGGCCCGATCTTTAGCGCAGCAAAGCCGGTTTTGGATATGGGCTTGTTGAATGGGGGGGCGGGTGTTCAGGCCGCCTTGTCCAGCTCGGGGTAGAGATTGAGCAGGGCTTGCCGCGTGGCACGGTTGTCGCCCAGAATCTTCAAGGCATGGTTCTGCAAGGCGGCATCGCTGGCCTGAGCCCGCACGGCGGCGTTGAAGGCCCGCGCGCTGGCGGTCAGCGCATTGAGGCCCAGCCCGCTGGCGCTACCGGCAATGTCACGGGCCAGCCGTCCGACATCTTCCCACTGTTCGTGGCCAGCGGCATCTTCCAGCGCACTGCAGATCTTGTCGGTATTTTCGAGGTAGGAGCGCAGGATTTCGACCAG
Organism: Micropepsis pineolensis; assembly: GCF_055392125.1. Taxonomy (NCBI): domain Bacteria; kingdom Pseudomonadati; phylum Pseudomonadota; class Alphaproteobacteria; order Micropepsales; family Micropepsaceae; genus Micropepsis; species Micropepsis pineolensis. Next base: position 36,228 of record NZ_AP042408.1, on the reverse strand, counting down.
TGTGGTTTCTCCGACCGACTTTTCCAGCTCGTTGATAGCGTCGTTATCGATCAGCAGTACGGTCTCTGCTTTGGGGGGCGTGGGGGCTTCGGTCGTCTGGCTCGCCAGCAGCATCAGCAGTGCCTGGTACAGGGCGGTGGGCGGGCAGGGCCAGGCCAGATAGGGCCCCGCCGTCGGGGCGGGCTGGCCCATGTTTTTCAGCATCAGGATCGGTGACTTTTCACCCGGCGCGGCCGCTAGCACATCGCCGAATTCGACGGTCGTGATGATGGCATCGAAAGGTTCGCGCGTGGCGCGGGTGGTAAAAATTGCCGGATTGGCTGCAATTTCTAGCTGATTATCTGGATACAGAATGCCGCTTAAGGTTTTGGCCTGAAGTGGATCGATCAGGCAGATCAGCAGCTTAAGCCCGCTGGGGGGGGCAATGTCGACCAGTGGGGCGATGTCTGTAGCGCTGGCCGATAGTGCAGGGACGGTAAACCAGAAGACCGAACCTTCGCCTAGGCTGCTTTCATAACCGATTTCCCCACCCGCAGCCTCAATGATGTTTTTTGCGACGCCCAGGCCTGGGCTGCTGCTGCGCCCACTATGGCGGGCGTAATCAGCACCGTCTTCAAGTGCGTTCTTGAACAGCTCTGGCGCGATTTCGGGCGGTACGCCCAGACCGGTATCGCTGACGGTAAAACGCACCAAGGGGGTGCCAGTGCGCGCGGTGGCTTCCACCTTGATTTCGATGTTGCCAGCGGGGGTGAATTCCAGTGCGTTGCCGATCAGTTTAAGCAGAGCCTGACGCAGGGCGTGGGGACCTAAGCTGACGCGCGGCAGCTCGGTCCCGATCATGGTGGTCAGATGCAGGCGTTTTTCCCACGCCATCGGCTGCAGCAGGCGCGCCACCGAACGGGTTACCGAAACCGGATCACATTCGCCCAAGGTGTCGATGCCGCTATTGTCTTCAGCCAGTACGGCAATGTCGTCGAGCAGGCTTTTAAAGCTGCGACCGGCCTCCAGAATGATTCGGGCCTGATCACGCTGGGGCTGGGGCAGCTCGGCACGGTCGAGCAGCTGGGCCATGCCCAACAAGGCATTGAAGGGGGTACGTAATTCGTGGCTGATGCCCGCGACGATGCGCTTGCTTTGGCGGGCTTGTTCGGCGGCAGCGTTCTCTGCGGCGATGCATTCGGCGGTGGCAGTGGCAGCCTTTTCTTCGGCTGTGGCAAGGCGCTGCCGGGCTGCTTTAGTTTCGGCCCGGCTTTCGGCCAACCGGCGCGCCCCGGTCAGCCGCGCCATCGCCAGGGTCAGAATGATGCCGCAGATCAGCGCGGCAATCAGCAAATGGGCCGTGCTGTTGCCGGTGACCATGCGGGCAAGCAGCGGAATGAGCGCTGGAATGCTCAAAGCCAGCGTGGCGGGTAGGTCTTCGGCGTGCAGCAGGCTTTCGGCGCTGACCGCCGCGCAGATCACCACGGTCAGCATGATCTGGCTGGCGATTGCCCCGGGCACATACCAGAACCAGGCCCCCAGGCCCCAGGCGCCACCAGCCAGCGCGACCAGTGTCAGCCTGAGCCCGCGCGTCCGGCGGCGTTTGACGGTGGAAATCTTAAGATAGCCCAGCCCTGCATCAGCCAGGGACGCCGCAATTAGCAGGGCTAGAGGCAGCCACAACCCCGGCCCGCCCAAGCCATTGATGCGACCGATCAGGGCCGCAAAGGCGGCATAAATCAGACAGAGTAGCGACGCAGCCACACCTATTCCCTTTGCCGGCGGAACTGCGGCAACAGGTGCTGTGTTTTCCACGGTGTCGATCATCGGATCGGACATTGACGGCATACCCCCCGAAAGCCTAGCCTTCGCGCCCTTCCAAATAAAGGCCGCTGTCGTCTATGATAATGAGTTGCGAACAAATCTCCCAAAATCAAGCCCTTAATGCCCGTGCGTGGCCCTTTGAAGAGGCGCGCAAGCTGATAAAGCGTCTCGAAAAGTATCCGGGCAAGTCGGAGATTCTGTTTGAGACCGGCTATGGCCCCTCTGGGTTGCCTCATATTGGCACGTTTGGTGAGGTCGCCCGCACCTCCTGGGTGCGCCGGGCGTTCGAGGCGATGAGCGGCGTCAAGACGCGCCTGCTGGCCTTTTCCGACGATATGGATGGCTTGCGCAAAGTGCCGGACAATGTTCCCAACAAGGACATGTTGACGGCGCATCTGGGCAAATCGCTGACTGCGATTCCTGATCCGTTCGGCACTCATGACAGTTTTGGGGCGCATAACAACGCCCAGCTCAAGGCGTTCCTCGACCGTTTCGGGTTCGAGTATGAATTCTTAAGCGCCACCCACTGCTATAAGACAGGTCTGTTCGACAAGGCCCTGATGGCGGTGCTGGAGCATTATGAAGCCGTGCGCGACATCGTGCTGCCGACCCTGGGGCCAGAGCGTCGTGCGACCTATTCGCCGTTCCTGCCAATTTCGCCCAAAACGGGTGTGGTGCTGCAAGTCCCGCTACTGGAATGGGACGCCAAGCGCGGCACCATCGTGTTCGAGGATGAAGGCGAGAAGATCGAGCTGCCGGTCACCGGCGGCCACGTCAAGTTGCAGTGGAAAGCCGACTGGGCGATGCGCTGGTACGCCATGGGCATCGACTATGAAATGGCCGGAAAGGATCTGATCAGTTCCGTCGAACTGTCGTCAAAGATCGTCCGGGCGCTGGGTGGCAAGCCGCCCGAGGGCTTTAACTACGAAATGTTCCTCGACGAGGGCGGTCAGAAAATCTCCAAGTCGAAGGGCAATGGCCTGTCGGTTGAGGAATGGCTGACCTATGGCACCGAGGAAAGTCTGGCGCTGTTCATGTACCAGAAGCCCAAGGTGGCCAAACGGCTCTATTTCGATGTCATTCCCAAGGCGGTGGACGATTACATTGCCTTTGCCGACCAGTTGCGCGCCACGACCGAGGCCGAGAAGCATCTCGAAAATCCGGTCTGGCACATTCATCACGGCAAGGTGCCGGATGAAAGCTATCCGGTCAGCTTTGCGCTGCTGCTGAATCTGGTCAGTGCCTCGAACGCCAGCTCGCGAGAAATCCTGTGGGGGTTCATCAAGGCGTACGCCCCCGATGCTACGCCGGAAAAGAACTCTGGTCTCGACAAGCTGGTTGGCTTCGCCATCAAATATTATGAGGACTTCGTCAAACCGGCCAAGCAGTACCGCGCCCCGACCGACATGGAGCGGGCAGCTCTGGCCGATCTGGCTACGGCGCTGCGTGCACTCGGGGACGAGCGCAGTGGTGAGGCCGTGCAGAACGCGGTTTACGAAGTCGGCAAAATCGCCGGATTTGATCCCTTACGCGACTGGTTCAAGGCGCTCTACGAGGTGCTGTTCGGCCAGTCACAGGGACCGCGTTTTGGCTCCTTCGCGGCGCTGTTCGGTTGTGCCGCTACCGCTGACATGATTGATGCAGCGCTAAAGCGTGACGCGGTCTGATCCGTTTTAAGGTTACAACACCCACCTGCTGACCGTGTCTGCAGGTGGGTGTTGTGTATCAGATGCGCATCCGGTTTCGTTCACCGGGCCAATAGAGCCATGATTACTTTAGAGAATTTAATATATGGCGTATGCGTCATGCGGCTGTTGCTGACACCTTACGTCACGTTTGATACTGATGAGCGGTATTCATAAGTCCATGCGCTTTTTGCTGTCTAATGTTGGCAGCGCATAAACGCTAGACAAACGGCCAACCTATGCCACGCCCACAGTATCGTCCGTGGGGGCCATAGCCGGAGCTGTTGCGTTTATGCCGTCTTTTCCGAAGTCCTCCTCCGCCGCCACCCCAATCGTTGCTGGTTGGTATGTGCTGGCGATCCTCAGCATACTGATGGGTTTTGCGTCCATCTCGACTGATTTCTATCTGCCAGCGATGCCGGCGATGAGCCGTAGCCTGCAGGCCGCTCCCGGCATGATAGAGCTGACGATCTCAAGCTATCTGATTGGCTTTAGTATCGGGCAATTGTTCTGGGGGCCGATTGGTGACCGTTTTGGCCGCAGGGTGACGATTGCCGTCGGTCTGGTGCTGTTCGTTATTGGTTCGGCGGGCTGCGCCCTGTCGGGCAGTGCGTTGGCGATGATCGGCTGGCGCATGGTACAGGCGGTAGGGGCCTGTGCTGGTGTGGTGCTTGCCCGTGCCATGGTGCGTGACCTTTATCAGGGTCCGCGCGCGGCTCAGATGCTGTCGACCTTAATGTCGGTGATGGCCATCGCGCCGCTGGTTGGGCCATCGCTGGGGGGGCAGATCGTTGCCCTGTCTAGCTGGCATGCGATTTTCTGGACGCTGGTTGGTATCGGGCTTATGACGTTGGCGCTTTTGTACACCATACCGGAAACACTGCCGGTTACGCTGCGCAATCCTGAGCCGATTTATCGGGCTATGTTGCGCTATGGCGAATTGCTGCGTCGGCCACGTATTTTGGGGTATGCCGGTGTCGGCGGTTTCTTCTATGCCGCGTCCTACGCCTATATCGCGGGTTCGCCTTTTGCGTACATCAGTTACTACCATGTTCCGGCTCAGCTGTTCGGACTGCTGTTCGCCCTCAACATTATCGGCGTTATGGTTTCCAATATCATCAACGCGCGCCTGGTGATGCGCTATGGTTACGACCGGATTCTGGCGCTTGGCACAGTGATGGCGACACTGTTCGCCGTCATCGTCGGGGTTGTCTGCTTTACGGGGGGCGGCGGCTTCTGGGGGCTGGTGGTGGCGCTGTTTTTATTCGTCGCCACCACAGGCTTTATCGTCGCTAATGCCATTACCGGGGCGCTGGCCGACTACCCGGAACGGGCCGGCGCGGTGTCGGCGCTGATCGGTGCCTTTCAGTATGGCAGTGGTATCGCGGGCTCAGGTCTGGTTGGTCTGTTTGCCGATGGCACACCGCGGCCGATGGGCTGGGTGGTGGCGCTTGCCGGGATCGGCTGTCTGATTTCGTTGCGGCTGGTCTTTATCGCGCAGTCAAAAAAATCGGTCCTGCGCAGGGGCTCTGCCCCGCTGGAATCGTCTGCGCCATAAGCACTTAGGGGCTATTCCAGACCGCGGGCGATAAAGGACGGATTAAAATACTTTTCGGCCGTCTTGCCGTAAAGAAAGGGTTTGCCCTCTGGTGTGGTCATGCTGCCGCCTGCGGCCAGCAGTACGGCATGACCGGCGGCCGTGTCCCATTCGCAAGTGCGTCCGAAGCGGGGATAGATGTCGGCTTCACCCGCTGCAACCAGACAGAATTTCAAAGACGAGCCGGCGACCACGGTACGTTTGACGTTGAAGGCGGCCATATATTCTTCGGATTTTTTATCGGCATGCGAGCGGCTGATGGCCATTACCACACCGTCTTTGGCAGGAGTCCGGGCGGTGATCGGCATGGCTTCGGCAAAGTTTGGCGCGCCACCGGGCTGTGCGATGATCTGGAACGCCCCGCAGCTTAATTCGCCCAGATAAAGCTTGTTGATTGCCGGGGCATAGACCACGCCGCGCACCGGCTTGCCGTCGATAATCTCGGCAATGTTCACGGTAAACTCGCCGTTGCGTTTGATGAATTCCTTGGTGCCGTCCAGTGGATCGACCAGAAAAAAACGGCGACCAATTTTCGGAATGCGCCCAGCGGCAACCGCCTCCTCGGCAATCACCGGCACATCGGGGGCCAGCGTCGCCAGTCGCTTCAATATGAAGCGTTCGGCCTCTTCGTCGGCGATGGTGACAGGTGATGCGTCGGCTTTTTCACGCACCTTGACGCCTTCGGCATAGTGACCAAGTAAAATAGCGCCAGCGTCATAGGCTATGGCTGCCAGTGCGCGCAAAATCGGGGATGTTGCGTGTGCCTGGAATGTCTCGTTCATCTGTCTATCCCTATCGGGTTTGCCGTTTTGTTGACATTAAGCCTTTCTTGTCCGGCTGCAACGATGATAACCAATAGGAAAGATACGCTTCCAGACAGAAAGTCGGAAAAAACGCATGACGGAACTTGAATTCGCCGCGCTACTCGTCAGCCGGGTGTGCCATGATCTGGTTGGGCCGCTAGGGGCTGTGGTCAATGGGCTCGAAGTGCTCGAGGAAGAGCGCGACGCTGCTTTGCGGGCTGATGCTTTAAAGTTGGTTGCCAGCAGCGCCGAACAGGCGTTGGCGAAGCTGCAGTTCATGCGGCTGTCCTTTGGCGCCGCCGGTTCTGCCGGCAGCGAGCTGAACCTCAACGATGTGCAAAGTCTGATCGCCGGCTTGTTCGAAGGCGGGCGGCTCAGGCTCGACTGGAAGGCGCCGCCGGTATCCTGGCCGAAAGACTGGGCCAAGCTGGTGATGAATGCGGCGCTGATCGCGGCCGATTGTTTGCCGCGGGGTGGATTGGTTCGCATTGAGACAGCCAATCAGCCCGGGGTCTATGGCTTTACCATTATGGCCAGCGGTACTGGGGCACGCATTGCCGAGGAAACAGCGCGCCTGCTGCTCGGCGGCGGACCGGATAACAGTTATGAAGCCCGCTCGATTCAACCTGCCCTGACGGCAAAGCTCGCCACAGTGCTGGGGATAAAGCTGCAATTGACCCCCGGCCCGGATCAGGTTGAAATTCAGACGGTTTAAACATTAAGGGGTGGTGGTGCGGATACAACATGTTTGCATCCGGTTATGATGAGGGGCGTTCAATGCGTGGGCTGATTATTGATGACAGCCGGGTGATGCGCCAAGTGGCGCGTCAGATCCTGGAAAAACTGACCTATACGGTGGAGGAGGCATCCGATTTCGACGGCGCCTTGGCGTGCTGTCTGCGGGCGATGCCGGATGTTGTTCTGGTCGATCTGAATATGCCCGGTGCTGATGGCGTAGGCTTCGTGCGCACGCTGCGCCGTCAGGGTGTGGCGGGCAAACCCCGCATCATCGTGCTGTCGACCGAAAACGATACGGCGCTGCTGACCGACGCGGTCCAGGCCGGGGCGGATGAGTATCTGCTCAAACCCTTTGACACCGAAACCATTGCTGCCGCGCTGAAAGGGTCTGTGCTCGCGTCCGGGAACTGATCATGACCGGATGTTGTCTGGACCACGGCGATTTCGACTATCTGGCGCAATGGTTGCGCCAGCGCACGGGGCTGCGACTGGATGGCTTGCCGCCGGAATTTGTCAGCAATCGTCTGGCGCTGGTGGCGCGGCGTTTTGGTTTTCACTCGTTTGCGGCCCTGATCGACGATCTGCATCTGCCCGATGCCGGGCCGGGCTTGTCGTCGGCGGTGCTCGAAGCCTTTGTCGTCAGCGACACCGCATTTTTTCGCGATGCCGAAGTGTTCTGGGCGCTCAGAGATCAGACCTTGCCTGGCCTGATTGCCAAACGGGCATCGGATAAAACCTTGCGGATCTGGAGTGCGGCTTGCGCCAGTGGTCAGGAAGTCTATTCCATCGCCATCATGCTGGCTGATTTCGGTCTGCTCGCGGCGGGCTGGCATATCGAACTGATCGCCAGTGATCTGTCGGCCCCGGCGGTCGAGCAGGCGGCGGCAGGGCACTACAGTGCAGCAGAAATTGAACGCGGCCTGACGCCGCGTCATTTACAGAAATATTTCGACGCGGCCGAGGATGGCTGGCAGGTTCATGCGGATTTACGCGATCTGGTGACGTTTCGTATTTTTAATTTGTGTGATGGGTTCGACTGGCTTGGCCGTCTCGACATCGTTTTTTGTCGGCATGTGCTGATGTATTTCGATCTGCCGTGCCGCTGCGACGTGCTGGCGAAAATCGCCGGGCAGATGGCCCCTGATGGGGTGTTGGTGACGGGCAGCACCGAAATGGTGCCACCCATGACCGGTTTCCACAATATTTGCCGATCAGCCCCCGGCGTGTATGCCCGGCGGAGCTGACCAGCTTTGATGGGCGATTAGAGCGACGGCTGGTCATATGCGATCGGCCCGTCGCTCTGTTTTTTTGTTTGATCGCGCCTTTGCGCGCAAACTGTCTATACTTTTGCGCTCGTTGCCTTAGAGCCGCGCGCGCACGCCGATGCTGGCACCCAGACCTTCTACGCCGTAATCGGTCACCGCCTGAGTGCGGTCATTGAACAGATTTTCAATACGGCCGTAGATCTGCCAGTGCGCGTCGATATTGTAATCGGCGAACAAATCAACCTTCTCCTTGGCACCCAGCTTGGTGGTTTCACTGGCGGCATTAAAGCGCTGACCGAGATAGTTCATCGCCACGCCGAGGCCGAGTTCTTCGGTGGCCTGCCAGCGCAGATTGGCGTTGGCCAGATAATGCGGACGACGGGCCAGATCAAGGCCGGTGTCGCGGTCGGTGGCGTTCATATAGGTGTAGTTGGCCGACAGCGTCAGCGTATCGGTCAGGTGGGTGTCCACCGCCGCTTCAATGCCATTGGCCTTGGTACGGTCGATATTGACGTAATAGCCATACTGTTGCAGCCGCTGCGAGCAACCGGGGGCATCAGACGCGCTGTAGCAGTTCTGCCAGTCAATCTGATTGCTGGTATGACGCCAGAAGTAGGTCAGCGAGGCGTGCAGCCGGCCATCGAAGAAATTCTTGTCGGCGCCGATTTCCCACGTGCGGGCGGATTCGGGTTTCAGGGCATCAATCGGGTTGGAATAGGCCGAATAGAGCTGATAGAGCGTCGGCGATTTAAATCCGTCGCCGTAATTGGCATGCAGGGTGGCATCGAGCTCCGGAATCTGCCAGGCCGCCGCGACCTTGACCGAGGTGTGGCTGCCGAACTCGTCATCATTGTCGGTGCGCGCACCTACGGTCAGCGTCAGCTGGTCGAACAGAGTCTTCTGCAGTTGGCCATAGCCCGACGTGGTGCGCTTGTGCCCGGCGATATGATCGGCGGCGGCATAAGACGAGAAGGTATCATTATCGAGATAGGTTGTTTCGCTTTCGGCCCCGAAGGACAGCTCGGTGCTGTCGTCGATCTTGGCCACGCCCTGATATTCAACGCGGAACGCCCCACCGTCATAGGCATAGTTGTGGTGGATGGTGTCGTAAGCGGAATCAAAGAAATCGCGCTTGGACGAGGACGCGATCAGCGCCAGCCGGTTGGTCAGAATGCCATCCAGCGCCGTCTGGTTGATGCCGACATAGCCGCTGTAGAGGCTGTGGGTTTCATAGGTGGCAGAGTCAGCCAGATTGTAGCTCGCGTCGTAGCCATCGTCATACTTGGTGTGGGCGTGATCGTAATAGCCGATGACATCAACGCTGATCGTATCACTCAGGTGGGTGCGGGTGTTGATATTGAGCGACTGGTTGGCCGTGCCGTCCGCTTCGTGCTGGCCAGCCGCGGCTGAAATGCCCTTGGTGGCATAATCATTGGCCGCGACACCGAATTCCGTGGCCCCGGCAGTCCCATTTGCCGCCACATTGACGCGCCAGCTATCAAAGGTGCCAGCTTCCGCACTGGCGGTCAGGGCGGTGTCGCCACCGCGCTTGGTGATGATGTTGATGACACCGGCCATGGCATTGCTGCCATACAGGGTCGAGTTGGCGCCGCGCATAACTTCGATGCGGTCGATATTGTTGAGGAACAGATCGCCATAATTGGCACTGCCCGACGAGTCACTGGGGTCGTTGAGACGGATTCCGTCGATCAGTGTCAGGGTCTGGCCGCTGTCTGCACCGCGCAAATAGACCGTAGTGGTCTGCCCCGCGCCACCGGTGCGGTTGATGCTGAGGCCGGGCACGTCGCTCAAGGCGTCGGTCAGGCTGACACTCTGGCGGGCGTCGAGATCGGCGGCATCAATGACCGTGACCGTGGTGCCGGTTTTGGCCAGCGGCTGGGTCGTGCGGGTGGCAGAAACCACCACGGTCTCAACCTCCTGTGCGGCCGCTGGGGCCATGCAGGTGCCAAACGCGGCGATCAGCGCGGTGGTGGTGCCAAGCAGGATTGTCGTTAAACGGGATGTAGGCATAAAATTTCTCCTGGAATAGATCCCAAGAGCCGGTGGCGGTTCAGCCTGATCCTTCGAATGGCCAGAATGTTCCGCGGCAGCGACTCATACACGTTGTCGCCGCGACGGATAGAACCGCTAATTTCCGGCACACCCCGGCCGAAAACTGGACGACGACGCAAGGCAGGTCTCCTGGCTAGCCGGCTGCGAACGAGAGCACCAGCCTTCCCAAAGCGCATATGGCTTCAGTGGCGTGTTGGCGTCTCTTGCCGACGACAGTTGCGGGGGCAGCCACGTTTGATGTGCGTGTTCCCAAAACCTTACGTCTGATGGCTGTCTACAAAGCCGAAAGCGGCGGTACCGTCAACGTTTAAGCCGTTGCCTGTGCACGATTTCAGGCATCTGTTGCCCCCGCGGCAACAAGCGTGGATAATGGCCCTTGTGCCATTAAGGAATAGCTGCGGGCCATGATGCATGGCAAAATATGGTCTCGGGCGGCGGCGGATGCCGCGCTGACCCGGCCGGGGTCCTGTTTTGAGATCGAGACCGTTCAGCAGGGTAATCGCGCCTTGCGGGTGTGGAAATGTGCGCCCGCCACGGTGCCAGCCTTGCTGGCGCGGGCGGAACGTTTCGGCGCGCGGGAATTTCTGATTTATGATGCGACGAGGGTCACCTACGACGCATTTCTTCGCGCAGTTCAGGCGTTGGCTGCCGACCTCAAAGCCCATGGGGTGGTCCCCGGCCAGCGCGTCGGGTTGGCCATGCGCAATCTGCCCGAATGGCCGGTGGCGTTTTTTGCCATCCTGCAGACCGGGGCGCTGGTCGTGCCGCTTAATGCCTGGTGGACCGAGGCCGAACTGGCGGCGGCGCTGGCCGATAGTGGGGCTGAGTTTGCCATTGTCGATGACACACGGCTCGGTCGCCTGCCTGCGCAGCCTGGTCTGGATCATGTCTGGGTGTGCGGCGCATCGCGAGGGGGGGCAGGCGTCAGCCAGCTGGAAGCGGTGATCGGTCCGGCGGGCCGCTGGCATATGCTGCCACGGCACCCACAGGTGCCGCCACCGCTGGAACCCGACAGCGCTGCGGCCATCTTCTACACCTCGGGCACGGCATCGCGGCCGCGCGGGGTGCTGTGCAGCCAGAGTAACCTGCTCGATACGATTATGGCGATGGCCTATACGCTGGCTCGCACCCGTCTTTGCGAAGGCGGGGCGCTGCCGGATGCCGATTTCCTGTGTCAGCCCCAGCGCAGCATGCTGCTAACGGTGCCACTGTTCCATGTCATAGGGGCCTGCGCCGTGATGATTCCGGCGCTGCATAGCGGGGCGCGGCTGGTGCTGATGCCCAAATGGGATACCGAAGCAGCCTTCGCGCTGATCGAAGCCGAGCGCGTCAGCCATTTATGGGGTGTGCCGGCGATTGCCCGCGCCATGCTCGATCATCCGGCGCGCCAGAGTTATGACCTGACATCGTTGCGGCTGATCAGTTATGGCGGGGCACCGTTTGCCCCGGCGCTGGCGGGCGAGATTGCCCGGGTCTTCGCCCCTGCGGTGCCCGGCAGTGGCTGGGGCATGACCGAGACTGCTTCGCTTTGTATTGGTCATTCGGGTCGCGAATATCTTGACCATCCGGCCTCCTGCGGTTTGCCGCCGCCGACCTGCGCGATCAAGGTGACCGATGCGGCGGGCCACGTGCTGCCGTCGGATACGGTGGGCGAGCTGTGGGCCTATGGGCCGAACGTCGCCATGGGCTATTGGCAGCGGCCAGAGGAAAGTGCCGTAACCTTTGTCGATGGCTGGGTCCGCACCGGCGATCTGGCCCGCATTGATGCCGAAGGTTTCTGCACCATTGTTGGGCGCACCAAGGACATGCTGATTCGCGGCGGCGAAAATATCTTCTGCGGCGAGGTTGAAGCTGTGCTCGCCAGCCATCCGGCGGTGCGTGAGGCGGCTTTGCTTGCGCTGCCCGACCCGAAGCTGGGCGAGGTACCCGCTGCCGTGGTGGTGCTGCGCCAGGGGGCGTCTGCCAGTGCCGGGTTGCTGAAAGCCTATGCGGCGGAACGGCTGGCAGCCTTCAAGGTGCCTGTAAAAATCGTGTTTTCATCCGGGCTGCCCCGCAATGCCGCTGGCAAGCTCACCCGCAGTGGTTTGAAAAGCCTGCTCGAACAAACCGCAGAAACTTCGTAACAAATGCGAATGGCGTCGCTTTCCTGTCGCATATCGTCCCTATTAGAGTGAATTTTAAAATTTATGAACATAGGGTTGGCATATGAAGGCAGATACCGCATGGCGCAGTAAGGCCTCCCAGGGCTTCATTCACCTGGGCGTTGGGCTTGTGGTCAGCGCGGGGTTGGCGGGGCTGTGTGGTGCGTGGGCCTTGCTGTGGGGCGGGCTGGCCGGGCTGGCCGCACTGGCGGCGGGGACCGCCCTGCGCCGTGGCGCCCGTGGCCGCTTGCTGGAGACCATCAAGCCCGCTAAGCCGGAACTGCCGCCGCTGGTGCGCAATCTGTTTGAGCGCCTGCCTGACCCCATGCTGCTGGTTGATCTGGGCGGCAAGGCGCTGTTCGCCAACCGGGCCATGCGTGAGATTGTCGGTACCACGGTCGAGCATAAGCATGTCTCGGCGCTGCTGCGGATGCCCAGCGTGCTTGAAGCGCTGGCGCGCACTGCACGCACCGGCGAACCGGTTCTGGTCGAATTTTCCATCCGTGTCCCTGTGGAGCGTTATTTTCAGGCCCATGCCGCCATGGTTGGGCTTGATCCCGCGGCGATTGTGCTGCTGCTGCATGATCTGACCGCGTTGAAGCGGGCCGAGCAGACCCGGGTTGATTTTGTCGCCAATGCCAGCCACGAACTGCGTACGCCGCTGGCGGCGGTGACCGGCTTCATTGAAACCCTCAAAGGGCCGGCGCGCGACGATGTCGAAGCGCGGGATACTTTCCTCGACATTATGTTAGTCGAGGCGACGCGGATGCGCCGCCTCATCGAGGATCTGCTGTCGCTGTCGCGGATCGAGATGAACGAGCATGTCACCCCGCAGGGCGGTGTGGCAGTCGAACGGCTGGTGCGCGATGCCGTCGCCGCGCTGGAACCTTTGGCCCGGGCTGAAGCCATGACGGTGTCGGTCGATGTCGAACCCGGTTTGCCGGATGTGGTGGGTGAGCGGGACGAGTTGATGCAACTGGCCCAGAACCTGATCCATAATGCCATCAAATATGGCCGCGAGGGCGGGCGTGTCGATATCAGCTTAAAACGCGCGCCGGGTGCGGGCCGTGGGGCCGAGACGCTGGTAGCGATTGCCATTCATGATGATGGTGAGGGTATTGCGCAGGACGCTATTCCTCGCCTGACCGAGCGATTCTATCGCGTCGACGTTAAACGCAGCCGTGAAAAGGGTGGTACCGGGCTGGGGCTGGCGATTGTGAAGCACATCGTCAACCGCCACGGCGGGAAATTGCAGATCGAAAGTATTGTCGGTGAAGGCAGCACTTTTACCGTCTTTTTGCCGGTTTTGCGCCGTCCGCCCGAGTCCGAGGCCCCCCCGGATGCCGACCAGAGCGAAACGGCTGTCACAGAAGTGTAATACATCTGTCACAATCTCTTGATGGTTGGCAGGATAGTGATCGCTCACTTTCGGTTGGCCGCGTGGTTGAATTGAGATTGGATTGGCAGGAAATGGTCGAACACACAGTAAAATCGTTCAGTGAACAGCTTGAGACCTTGTCGTCGACGGTGGCGCAGATGGGCGGTCTTTGTGAAGCCCAGCTTGCCGATGCCATCGATGCCATCGTCAAACGCGATACGGCGCTGGCCGAACAGGTGGTGGCGGGCGACCGGCGGGTGGACCTGTTACAGGTTCAGGCCGAAAATCAGGCCATCAAACTGTTGGCCCTGCGTCAGCCGCTGGCGGTCGATTTGCGCGAAACCCTGGCGGCGATCAAATGCGCCGGTGAGCTGGAACGCATCGGCGATATGGCCAAGAACATTGCCAAGCGCGCCATCGTGCTCAATCGCGAGCCGCCAATCCGTCTGACCCAGGGGCTCGCCCGCATGGGCCGTCAGGCCTTAAGCCAGCTCAAGATGGTGCTGGATGCCTTTTCCGACCGCGATCCGACCGCGGCACAGACCGTGTGGCGTCAGGATGGCGAAGTTGATGAAATCTATAACAGCCTGTTCCGGGAACTTCTGACCTATATGATGGAAGACCCGCGCACCATCGGGTTGTGCACCCATCTGTTGTTTGTCGCTAAGAATTTGGAACGTATTGGCGACCATGCCACCAATATTGCCGAAGTTGTCTATCACATGGTGAAGGGTGAACAGTTGGATGCCGACCGGCCCAAGGCCGACGCTACCTGCGACCCCGCCTTTGAAAGCAAATAGGATCTACCATGCAGCCAACGGTTCTTGTGGTTGAAGACGAAACCGCGTTGATCACTCTGCTGCGCTATAATCTTGAGCGGGCCGGTTATCGCGTACTCTCGGCCATGGATGGCGAGGAAGCGCTGCTGATCGCAGCCGAAGAAACACCAGATTTGGTGTTGCTCGACTGGATGCTGCCGCAACTGTCGGGCATTGAAGTGTGCCGTCGCTTACGCGGGCGACAGGAAACCCGCAATGTGCCGATCGTCATGCTCACCGCCCGCAGCGAAGAGGCTGATCGTATCCGTGGTCTTGATACCGGGGCGGACGATTATCTCACTAAACCCTTCTCGATGACCGAGCTGTTGGCCCGGATCCGCGCGGTGATGCGGCGCATCCGTCCCAGCATGGCCGAGGATGTGCTGCTGGTCGGTGATATCGAGATGGATCGCGCCACCCACCGTGTGCGCAGAAATACCGCCGAGGTGCATCTGGGGCCGACCGAATACAAGCTGCTGGAACATCTGATGCAGCATCCCGGCCGGGTCTTCTCGCGCGAGCAGTTGTTGGATGCGGTGTGGGGTTCGGATGTTTATGTCGAAGCCCGCACGGTTGATGTGCATGTCGGCCGGTTGCGTAAGGCCCTGATGAGCGCTGGTGGGCCGGACCCCTTACGCACGGTGCGCTCGGCGGGCTATGCGCTGGAAGAACGCGTCGCCGCGTAAAATCGGCCGCTTAGATCGTATAGACCGGTTCGGCGCCATCATCAGCAATCAGATGGCGCCCATGCCATAGCCGCCCCAGCACCAGGGTCAGCGCAATGGCCATCAGTCCCATCAGGCTCATCGGCAGATAGGCCAGCCCGCCATAGCTGCCGTAGAGCCGCCCCGACACCAGCGTCGCCAGCCCAACGAAAATACCGGCATTGCAGACGAAATAGAGGCTTTGCGCGGTGGCCGCCAGTCGCGGTGGTACGGTGCGCAACAGGAAATACATCGCCCCGATATGGGCGAGCGCAAAGGTGGCGCCATGCAGAAACTGCAGTGCGATGACCAGCGCCAGCGGCGGATCAAACGCCATCACGGTCCAGCGCAACACGGCGGCTAATCCACCGAGCAGGATAAGCCGCACCGGCCCGATCCAGTGCACCAGCTTCTGGGCAAACATCAGTATACAGATCTCGGCCAGAACCCCCAGCGGATAGAGGATGCCGATCAGGGCGCCAGAATAGCCCTGAGCACGCCAATGCAGTCCACCATAGCTGTAATAAAACGCATGGCTGCCCTGTACCAGGCTGGCCGCGACCAGAAACAACAGGAATATTTTGGAGCGTGTCAGCTCGAAGGCTTCGCTCAAAGTCTGTTTCAGCGCCGCAGGGAGTTTAGCGCGGGCATGGGTTTCCCCCGGAGGCGGCAGCATCAGAGTGGTGACAATGCTGCAGGCGGCAAACAGCGCCAGCAGCGGCGCCACAATGCCGGTGCCGAACAGCGAAAAACAAATGCCGCCGATAACGCTCATTACCACGAAGCTGGTCGAGGCCCATAAACGGACCCGGCCATACTGATAGCCATAGGCCGAGGCCAGCCGAACGCAGACGCTTTCCAGTAACGGCGTGATGGCACCGATCGACGTGGTGGCTACCACTGCGGCCCAGCCGATCAGGGTGGCGTTGGTAAAAATCCCCATCGAGGCGTAGCCCGCGAACATCAGGCAATAGAGCACCAGCATCATCTCGCGCCGGTCGTTGCGGGCATCAGCCATGATGCCGCAAAACGGGCTCAGCACCGCGCGCAGCAAATAGCCGGCCGACATGATCCAGGCGATCTGATCGGTGGGGAATCCGCGCCACGCCAGCCACGCGCCATAGAAGGGCAGGAAGATAGCGCTGATCATGCCCGAAGACGCTTGTGCTAGGCTGAGGCGAAAAGTAATAGGATTCACGCCAATTTGTCCGAGTTTTTCTTTAAACGTAAAGACCTTTTTGCCCAAATTGGCAAGTGCCGTTTACTTTGTATGGTCTTAAAACTTAGTTTGCAGCGACAGGATCTGTCACTTCGGTGGCGATCAGTCGCCCCCCCTGCCAAACCCGGTTCAGCACCAGCGCTGATGCCATCGCGGCCACTCCCATGGCGCTCATCAGAAAATAGGCCTGTCCACCATGGACGGCGTAGATCATGCCAGAGACATAGGTCGCCGCCCCCAACACCAAACCGGAATAGCTGACGAAGTAAAGGCTTTGTGCCGTGGCTGACAGCCGGGCGGGAATGGCGCGCAGGATGAAGAACATCGCGCCCAGATGTGAGAACGCAAAGGTGATACCGTGCAGAAATTGCACCGCGATCACCACTGCCAGCGGTGGGTCGAAGGCCAGCACGGTCCAGCGCAAGACGCAGGTTGCCCCGCCCCAGAACAATAATTGGGCTGGCCCCAGCACTGTGATGATGCGGTGTGCAAAACGCAGAATGGTGATTTCGGCAAAGACGCCCAGTGGCCAGATCATGCCGATCAGCAGACCAGAATAGCCCATTTCGTGCCAATGCAGCCCGCCGAAATTGTAATAGAAGGCGTGACTGCCCTGCGCCAGACTGCCGGTGAGCAGCAGCAGCAGAAAGGGACCCGAGCGCAACAGCTCGCCGGTTTCGCGGCAAGTGCGTTTCAGTCCATGGTAAAAGCTGTCGTCCGGGGCCAGCCCTGCCGGGGCAGGCAGGCGAAGGGTGCTGATGACGCAGAACATCGCCGACAGGCCCAGTAGTGGCGCAATCACGCCCGGACCAAGGCGCCAGACAAATGCCCCGCCCACAACGTTGGCCAGAATGAAGGCTGCCGAGGCCCACAGGCGAATCTTGCCATAGTGATGGCCATTCTGTTCGGCCAGCCGGATAGATATGCTTTCCAGTAGTGGTACCACAACGCCGCTGGCTACCAGCACGGCGATGGCCGTGGATGCCGCTATGTCTAGCATTCCGCTCAGGCTTAAAACGCCATAGCCGATTGCGATTGCCCAATAGAGGTAGAGCATCACGGCCCGCCGGTCGTTGCGGGCGTCGGCAATAATGCCGGTTACGGGGCCGGCCAAAATCCGCAGCACCAACCCAGCCGACAGAATCAGGGTGATCTGTCCGGCCGAAAAGCCACGCCAAGCCAGCCAGACGCCAAAAAACGGCGTGGAAATACCCGTCATCAGACCGGATGCGGCTTGGGCGGAGCTTAGGCGGGAGGCGATGGCGGGCACAGGAATCTTCCATTTATCATATAAAAGGAAGTACATTTTTCCGCGTAGTGCAAGCGGCTTACGGCTTAAAAGTGTAATCCGCGCAGAGCAGGGGTGGCTCCAACTTTTGGCTGTTTGAAAAATGTATAAGAAAATCAATTTGTTATCGGAATGTTGTCTCGTCACACGGCAAAAATGTGTTTCCAACGCATATCCTGCTGGAAATCTTTACGCGCTTACCCTAAAAGGCACGCACCGACGTGAAATCAGGAACCTGTTGGCCCTATTTTGTAGGCCCAAGCTGATTTTACATAAGGCCCTTGGGCCGCCTTAGCTCAGCCGGTAGAGCAACGCATTCGTAATGCGTGGGTCGGGTGTTCGAGTCACCCAGGCGGCACCAGTTTTATCATGAAAAATCAATATGTTATATGTTCCGTGTGCGTCGGTTGTTGCCGCATGTCTGCGCCGTGGAAGCAAGGGGCAAGCAAACGGAACAAAGTCTGTCTGCCCAGGCGATCTTCATGGCGTTAGTTCCTCCGCTGCCGTGACATCGTCGCCAAGGATTTGCGGGCGGCTCTCGACCGTATCGGTATGCAGGGTGATACCTTTGAGCGAAACGTTACGCACATGGCGCATATAGAGCCCCCAGGCCGGTGTCGGGCCAAACATACTGGGCTCAGGATAGGCGTCGGCCAGTTCCGGTAATGGTTGCGCGGGTGGTGCCACGATCCCGGCCCGAAATTTCAGTTCGATATCTTCCAGGATAAGGTCGGTGACCGGGCTGTCGGGCAGGCCTGCGATCAGTGCGGCAAAGCGCGGATCAATATCGTCTGCCCGTATGCGGCTGATGCTGATGCCATGGGCCGTGGCCATGGCGGCACCGGGCGGTGCGCGGCGGCGATCGCCAATCCGCACAAACAGGGGGGCCGTGGTAATCGCCTGCATAGTGATGTTATCGACGCGGATGTTCTCCATCTTCCCGCCGTCAACGCATTCCAGTGCCAATCCCCGGCTGCGCTGGAAATGGCAATCCTCAATCGTGATGTTGTCGAACCCACCACAGGATTCTGTGCCCAGTTTGATGCGACCGGTGACGCCATCCTGGTCGGGGGCGTAGAGCTGGGTCGCCCGGTATGTGCCATCCAGCATACTGCCAAGATCAAAACCGCTGACCGTACAGCCCTTGATCGTTACATTACGGGTCGGGCGGAACTCGCCCAGCGCATAACTGCTTTTCAGCACGATGGCATCATCGTTGGGGGTGTTGATCGTCAGCCCGCATAACGAGACATTGCTGACACAGTCGATATCAATGCCATCCCGATTGCTGTCGATGCGCAGATCGCGTATCACGATGTTGTCTCCGCCGGTAACCAGAATGGCGATATGGCCACCACGATAGAGGCTGAAACCGCTCAGCGTCGCACGCCGGACATTTTTCAGCGCAATGGCTTTGTTGCCCTGACCATTCATGGCTGCCAGATGCCGTTCGTAGCCCTCGACCAGATCCGTGGGCGCGGGGCCCATGCTGAGCGGGCGGTCGCCGCCAGCCCCCTTTGACCAAGGTGCCCCGGGGCCTTCGCGTGTCAGGCCGCTGCCGTCGATCAGGCCCGGCCCCAGTATGGCGATATCTTCAATCGCATCGCCCCAGATCAGACTGTTGTGCCAGTGATTATGGCCAAAATCCTGATAGCGGTCTGCCGCGTTGAACTCGGGCAGATCGTACTGTCCATCCGGGCCGGGTGTGGCCGCGATCAGGGTGGCGCCTTCGCCAAGCGCCAGGGTTACTTTGCTTTTGAGCTGCAGCGAAAAGCTTTGATAGCGCCCCGCGGGGAAGAATACGGTGCCGCCGCCGCTAAGGCTTGCCGTGTTAATGGCTGCCTGCAGTGCCATCGTGTCGATATGGGCCCCATCACCCCGGGCACCAAAGCGGCGGACGTCAAGGTGGTTGTGCAATGTCTGGTTCTCTGGGTTTCTCATGTTCATTGCGCCATACCGATGCCGACCAGATTGGCGGCGATGATGATAACGGCAATGCCCAGACAAAGAATAGCAATCGGCCGTCTGCCAACGCCGCGCCATTCCTGCAGCGCCAATCCGACCAGACCACCAAACAGCACATATCCGCTCATATGCAGCATCCAGTTCACGAAACATAAGCGCTCCGGGATATTGGCGGCACCCCAGGCATAAAAGAAGAACTGGAAATACCACATGATCCCGCCGGATGCCGCCAGCACGGCGTTTCTGGTCAGCACTCTGGTCGGCTGGCTGAGATCGTTTTTCAGTGACAGGTCTTTTTTGTAAAACAGCCGCACAAAACAATAGGTGAAGTTGACCAGCGCCCCGCCCCCCATGATGATCACATAGCTGGGCAGCGCGGCATAAAGCGGGTCAATACCTTTGGCCAGTGCAAGGGCTTCGATGGGTTTGGATGCATCAATGGCGAACGACATGCCGGAAGAAAAGATGCCGCAGAGCACGGCCAGCAGCAGACCTTTGCGCAAATTGAAATCTGCCGTGCGGGCCCCCAGCCTTTTTTCCTTGTACAATCCCGCCACGGTGACAATGGCAATGCCAATTAGTGCCACAGCAATACCTGCCAGACTGATCGGGCCGCCATTACTGTGAACCAGTTGTCCCATCTGGCAATGCACCACCGGCGGAATCAGCGTGCCGACCACCAATGTGACGCCAATGGCGGTACCGATACCCAGTGACATGCCGAGATGGCGCATGGTCAGGCCATAGCTCACATTCCCGATGCCCCACATGCCGCCAAATGCCAACGCCAGGCCAACCGTTGTGGCATCAATCCCGCGATAGAATTGCCAGAAATCGGGCAGCAGCAGCAGGCTGACCCCGATGGGAAACAGGATCCAGGAAAACAGCCCGGCCACCGCCCAGGTCAGCTCCCAGCTCCAGGCCCGAACTTTGCTGATCGGTGCATAAAAGGATGCCGCCGACGCAGCGCCAATCATGTGCCAGCCGATGCCCAAAAGGATCGGTGATATCGCGTTCATTCTGTCGTACCCCCGTATCGACGCACGGGTGGGGTGGTGACTAGCCTGGTGCTTGCCGGTTTGCGGCACGTGTGTGTGGCGGGGCGCAGCCCTTTTCTGCCGCCGCACTGTGGCCGCCTGATGCCGGTTTCGTCATAGAGGATGGTCCTGGTCCGTTTCCCGTGTGAAGAAAATTGTTTTTATCTATGAGAGTTATTACGTCAAAATAGATCATCAGTGATATTTTTCAATCATAATTACGCGCCTTGGCTGCATTTTCGCTATTTACTGTTGCCACCCCGGTGGCCACCAGGGGCGTAACGGGGGCATGGTCACCCGCCATGGTCCACCGGTTGTCACATCTGGCGGGATGTGATCTAGAAACCTGCCTTCGCATTCGCGTAGATGATCGAAATAAAGTTTAGGGTGTAGACATGAAAATCACAGTCATTGGTATGGGCGCGGTCGGTACCGAAGTGGTTGGCCATTTGCTCAACAGTGGTGTTGCCATGGAGATTGTGGCAATCGATCAGGCTCACGCTAAGGCGCAGGCTGAGATCTGGGACTTTTCTCACATCACATCCTTCATCTACGCCCAGAACCCGCGTCTCATTTGTGGCGACTATGCCGACGCGGCCGGCAGCGACATCGTCGTGATTACAGCGGGGGCACAGATCAAGGCGGGACAGACCCGCGATGCCCTGGTGCAGATCAACAGTGCGATCATGCGTGAGATCATCACCAAGGTCGAGAAATACGCCCCCAACGCCATCATCCTGATGGTCACCAATCCGGTCGATATTCTGGCTCATGTCGTGCTTCGGCATTCCTCCTTCACCAAGGAGCGGGTAATCAGTCTGGGCACGATTATCGATACCGCCCGTTTTATGCGCATCGTCAGCGATCATGTGGCGATCGACCCCAAAAACATCTTCGGCTATGTGATCGGTGATCACAGTGAAACCGGCTTCATTCCGTGGAGCCTGTGTAATGTCTGCGGTCTTGATATCGACAGCTATTGCGCGCTGAACAATGTTGCCCAAATCGATCATGTCGATGTGCGCCGTCAGGTGCTGCAGATCGGCATGGACATCTTTGCTGGCAAGGGCAACACCAACCATGGCATTGCGGCCAGTGTCTTCCGCATCATCCGGGCGATTGCCGGGGACGAGCGTTCGGTTCTGCCGGTTGGTACCTTGCTGCAAGGCGAATATGGTGTGCGCGATGTTGTGATGAGTGTGCCCTGTGTCATCGGTCGTAATGGTCGCGAAAGCGTCGTCAATTGCCGCTTCACGCCCGAAGAACAGCTGGCCTTCGATGCCTCGCATGCGCATGTGCGTGCACTGCTGGCCGAAGCGGGTGAGCATATCGGCGGCTGATCCCCACACGAACGGAGCATGACATGCTGCTGCATACGGCAGCCCCATCTGCGGATCTGGCCCCGTGGGTGCACAGTTACCGGCGCTATCATTTCACCGCGCAAGATGGCGCCGGTATGACTCTGTACCCCGGCACCGGGGCCGAGATCTGGATTGTGTTGTCCGGCGCGCTTCGCGCTGGCGACGTGTTGCGGCAAAGCGGTCTGTTATGCCTGCGCCATCGCTGTCTGGATTTCGTGCAGCACGATCTGACCGTCTTCGCTGTTCGGCTTAAAGCCGGTGCATTACCTTTTTTCATCGCAGCGGCCATGGACAAAATGATCGACCAGTTCTCGTCCTTGCCCGCGGTCTGGGGCCGTGCCGGGGTGGATCTGGCCCGACAGGTTCGCAGCGGTGGGGATTTTGACGAACAATGTGCGGCCTGTGATGTTTTTCTGCAGAGGCAGCGTAACGCCGGGCGCAAGTTTGAGCCGATGCAGCAGCTGGCGACGACGATCTATGAGACGTGTGCGGATTTTTCACTGGCGGCATTTGCAGGCAGCCACCTGCGGCATCGCTCGGGTGTTTCACACGACTTCCACGAAACCCAGGGCGTCAGCGTGAAATATTATCATCGGCTATGCCGGTTCGAGCGGTTTATGCGCGAGGCGCTGTTTGACCCCGCGGCGACGCTGTCCGATCTGTCTGTGAAATATGGCTATTACGATCAGGCCCATATGAACCGCGATCTGCGCCTGTTGACACAGAAAACGCCCGGGCTGTTGTTTGGCCTGAAATCGGCGCGGCTGTTTTATGCGCCGCGCCGACCTTCAGGGTTTTAAATGCCGAATACGGCATCGCCACTTTTGTGATCCAGCCCGGGATGGTGGTCGAAGCGCACAACGCCTACCGGAACCCGCCCTCCAACCGCCCGGCTGATCGCCGCCACGCCTTCAATACCGAAACCGCCGCACAGCTCAATCGCGGTATAGCCTGCATCAACCAAGCTTTTTGCGGTCTCGCAGGCCTCGGCATAGCTTGAAACCGCCACGGTCAGCACTTCAACCTCGGGGGTGGTGACGCAGTTGCGGTTGGTATCAGGATTGGCTTTGGGGGCAATGAACATAAAGACGGCTTTGATGGCCATGATCAGACTCCTCAGTTGAACGAGCCTGCACCCTAACCCTGTCAATTTGCGGTCGTATTGGAAAAATGTGCCGAGGCGGCCGGACCTCTAGGATGTCCCTTCGGCACAGCTTTCGACAACATCGTCGAGGGCTTTGCAGACGCGGCGGACGACATCGCCCCAATTGCCACCTTTGGTCTGGCGAAACAGTCGCATGCTGGGGTACCACGGGGTGATCGAGCGGTCATGGCCCCAGCGCCAGTCGGCGACATCGCGCAGCAAGGTCCAGACCGGTTTGCCCATGGTCCCGGCCAGATGGGCAACCGCGGTATCAACCGTGATGACCAGATCAAGCCGACTGATGGCGGCAGCGGTATCGGCGAAGTCTTTTAAGTGGGGCGACAGATCGGTGAAACCTTCAATCGCTTCGTCTGTCAGCTCCTGCTGCTGCGGACCAACCTGCAAGGAATACCAGGCGACCATAGTCCGCTCGAACAGCGGACGGAGTTCTTTGAGCGGGATTGCCCGCCTTGTGTCAGGATAAGGTCGTGTCGCCCACACCAGTCCGATGCGCAAAGGTCGCCCGGTTTGCATACGGCTTTGCCATTCATCCGGGCTGGTTGGTGTGGTACGGATGTAATTGACCGCCAGAGGCAGGCTTTCCCGCGTCAGTTTAAGGCGGTGGGGCAGGCTCATAAGCGGTACGGCATAATCGAGCGGCTTATCGGTTGCCACCGCATTGGGCTGGCCGGAATGGCAGATGACCTCCACACCGGGAATGCTGTCTGCCAACAGCCGCTGCAATGGCTGCTGTACTTCCAGCACAACGTCTTTGGCCGTTTCGGCTAGCCGCTGCACCAGTGGCACAAATTGCATGACATCGCCAAAGCCCTGTTCGCCCCAGACCAGAATGCGTTTGCCGGTCAGCGGTTCCCCACGCCAGGGGGCGGCGGGCAGGCGGCGCCTGGGTTCGGGAAATTCCGGCCATTCCCAGCGCCATTCATATTCTGCCCAGCCTTGCGGATAATCCCCGCGCGTCAACAGCGCCAGCGCCAGATTCCAATGCGCCAGTGCAAAGCCGGGCGCGGTGGCGGCGGCCATGCGGTGGCACAGTAGGGCTGCCAGCTCGAACCCCATATCGCACAGCACTTTGCCCAGCGAGGTCAGCGCATCTTCGACCCGTTCAGTTCGGTTTGGCACCGGGCCATCTGGCAATGGTGCAATGCGTGCCAGAAAATCTTTATCAATATGGCGTTCCAGTTCTGTAATGAAAGTGGTCATTTCTGGTGCAACGCGGCTATAAACGCGCAAAGCCCGGATCAATAACGCCGCTGCTTCATCCAGATTGTTGAGCCACGCCATGCAGGTGCCCAGATTGGCATTGGCGACATAGCCTGCGGGTTCGCGGGCCAGCACCTGACGGAAAATTGGCTCGGCCTCCCTGTACTGATGCAGGCGGTACAGATTGCAGGCAAAGTCGATCAGCACGGCGGTTGCTTCCGGCGCCTTGCCGATCCGGTCGAACGCGGCGCACAGATTGGCATAGCCCACCCACAGGGTTGGCTCGAGCCGGGTCACCCGCAGGAACAGATCTGCGGCACGGGCGTGCTCGCCTTGTGCGGCGGCGATCAGTCCAAGCTGGTGCAGGCAGGGCGCAGTTAATTGGGGCTGATCAATCAGATTGGTATAGAGTACGCGCGCCCCAGCCAGATCACCCTTTTCGTGGCGGTGTATCGCTTCGGCAAAAGCCGGAACCGTGCTGGTAAGCTCGGGAAATAGCTGTGGCGTCTGTGCGTTCACGGCGATGATCCTGAAGCGGCGGTGGTACAGTCAACCTGGCTGAAGCTTTGCTCAAACGCGCTAAGCGGTGCTGAGGTGGAAACCGGTTTAACATTACAGTGAATGCTGGTGTTCGCACCAGTATAGCTGGCATGCTGCGTTAATAATGGTGTCGTTTGTTGATAAATCTCAGCACTCAGTACGGTGGCCACGTTGGTAACCGCCTGTGGAATGCGGATCCCCGGGCTGGTGGTACCGCCACCAGATGTTCCACCGCTGGACGTACTGGCAATCGTGATCGTTCCGGCGGTGCCGTTGCCCAGCGTATAGTTACTGTTATCTATGGCCGTAACGGCTTCGGTATAACTGCCGGCAGGTGTGGTGGCCGACAAGGCCGCACTGACCGAGACGGTGGCGTTGACGGTATCGCTATTGACGATGCCGCTCAGTGTAGCTGCGCCTGCCGAAACCGCAGTGCCATAGGTGCCGGTGACATTGGCCACTGACCATGTCAGCTCTTTAGGCAGGATGGTGATGATGCCGCTGGTGTTGCCGGATGCAGCAAGGGTGTAGTTGCTGTTATCGATGGCACTTACGGTTGCGGAATAGGTTCCGGCGCTGGTGGTCGTTGATAATGCAGTGCTGACCGAGACGGTGGCGTTAACGGTATCGCTATTGACGATGCCGTTTAGTGTGGCCGCACCGGCTGATACGGCAGTGCCGTAGGTGCCGGTGACATTGGCCACGGACCAGATCAGCTCCTTGGGCAGGATGGTGACGGTGCCTGTGGTGTTACCGGATGCAGCAAGGGTGTAGTTGCTGTTATCGATGGTACTTACGGCTGCGGAATAGGTTCCGGCGCTGGTGGTCGTTGATAATGCAGTGCTGACCGAGACGGTGGCGTTAACGGTATCGCTATTGACGACGCCATACAGTGTGGCGGCACCTGCCGAAACCGCAGTGCCGTAGGTGCCGGTGACGTTGGCCACGGACCAGGTCAGCTCCTTGGGCAGGATGGTGACAATGCCGCTGGTGTTACCGGATGCAGCAAGGGTGTAGTTGTTGTTATCGATGGCATTTACGGCTGCGGAATAGGTTCCGGCATTGGTGGTTGCCGACAAGGTGGTGCTTGGCGTCACCGTGGCATTGACGGTATCGCTGTTGATGATGCCGGTCAGGGTAGCTGCGCCTGTCGAAACGGCGGTACCATAGGTGCCGGTGACATTGGCCACGGACCAGGTCAGCTCCTTGGGCAGGATGGTGACAATGCCGCTGGTGTTGCCCGATGCAGCAAGGGTGTAGTTGCTGTTATCGATGGCACTTACGGCTGCAGAATAGGTTCCGGCGCTGGTGGTCGTTGATAATGCGGTGCTGACAGAGACGGTGGCGTTGACGGTATCACTGTTGACAACGCCATACAGTGTGGCTGCACCTGCCGATACGGCAGTGCCATAGGTGCCGGTGACATTGGCTACGGACCAGGTCAGCTCTTTGGGCAGGATGGTCAGAGTGCCATCAACATTTCCGCTTGAGGATAGGGCGTAATTTCCGTTACTCAGGGCTGTAATAGCTTGCGTATAGGTTCCGGCGTGGGTGGTGCTGGTCAGTGCGTAACTGCCGGAAGCCGAACCCAGTGTAACGACGGCCCCGACATCGTCACTGCCATAAACGTTGCTCCAGATAACCGAAGCCGCAACCGCCGAGCCATAGGTGCCGGTAGCCGACCCAACGCTGTAGCTGACAGTCCGGGGCGTGATGACGATACTGCCATTGTCATAAAGGATCGTATAGGTTTTCCCGGTGGTACTGGTTGCTGTCGCCCCTGATAGCGCTGTGGTGTAGGTGCCGACAGAACTGCCTTGCGATGCATTGACGCTGGTGCCAAGACCGCTGACCACGGCCAACGTATCCGTGTGCCACAGATTGCCGTAACTAATGGCCGCAGTGCCAATGGTGTCGCCATAGGTCGCAGTGACGGCGCTGGCCGCGATAGTCAAGACATAAGGTGATGCGCGTAAAATTGGGTAGCCGCTATTGACGGATGATGCGGAAAACCAGGTAGAAGTGAAATCCCAGCCGACATAATTAGAAGAAGTTTTCATCTGAGCATCGGTCAGGCCGCTGGCGCCACAGGTGCCGCTGCCCGTGGCGCATCCGCCGCTGTGCCCCGTCGTATCAACATCCCAATAGCTTGTCGTCACGACACCATTGTTCAAGCCGGTTAAACCGCCGAGTGATCCGGAGGCAACCGAGCCTATGGCATAGCTTGATACGACGCTGCTGCCGGTGTCATTGGCACCGACCAGCCCACCGCCGGCATTGGCACCACCATAAACCGCACCGGTGGCATAGCTGGATGAAATCACGCCAGCATTGGCGTTCCATCCTACTAGGCCGCCAAAATTATCGCCGCCGTCTACCGCACCGGTGGCATAGCTGGCCAGAATTTGTCCACCAGAATTCCATCCGACCAAACCACCGGCTGCAACATTGCCGTAGACATTACCCGAGGCATAGCTTGCGGTGACGAGTCCACCATCATTCAGACCGATAAGACCGCCGGTATAATAGCTGGTGCCAACCCGGGTGACGGTACCGGTGGCATAGCTAGAGGAAACCGTACCGCTATTAATGCCGATCAGTCCGCCGTTTCGTTCCATGCCCGTCACGGCTCCGGTGGCGTAACTCGAAAGCACGGATGCGCTGGCACCATGATTATATCCGACCAGGCCGCCAATGGTGCCAGAGACGGTCGAGGTCGATGTGGCAGCGCCGGTGGCATAGCTGTCTGCAATGGTGGATGTGTTGACACCTGCCAGACCACCGAGGACGCTGACCCCGCTCACCGTGCCGGTGGCATAGCTAGAGGTGACCGTGCCGCTGTTGATTGCGACCAGCCCGCCGACCGTGGCGGTGCCGCTAACCATCCCGGTGGCGTAGCTTGCGGTGACCACCCCGCTGTTGGCACCAACCAGACCACCAACCGCATTCGTACCGGTGACCGCCGCACTGGATGCGCCCGCAGTCACCGTGCCGGTGTTGAGGCCCACCAGTCCGCCGACGGTGGCGGCCCCGCTGACCGATCCGGTGCCGTAGCTATAGGATTCGATCGTGATGTTGTTTTCACCGATCAGTCCGCCCACGATTGTGCCACCTAAGACCGTGCCACTCATCGTGGTGTCGAGGATGGCAGCACCTACGCCATTCAGCTGCCCGACCAGGCCACCGACAATGGATGCACCGGTTACTGTGCCGGTAAAGCTGCTTGCCGTGACGGTGCCGCTGTTATAGCCGACCAGCCCGCCAACAACCGTTCCGCCTGATACCGCCCCGCTGACAGTTCCCGATACCGTCCCGGTGTTGAGGCCGACCAGCCCGCCGACAGTCGCGGTGCCGCTGACGGATCCGGTACTATATGTCAGTCCGGAGACATTAATATCATTTTCGCCAATCAGCCCGCCAATGATGCTGCTGCCTAGAACGGTACCGCTCATCGCATTGGAGAGCATAACACCCCCCGTGCCGCTGAGTTGCCCGACCAGCCCGCCGACCGTGGCGGTACCACTGACGGTACCGCTAAATGTGTTGGTCGAAAGGGTACCGATGTTGAGCCC
The DNA here is from genome assembly GCF_055392125.1 of Micropepsis pineolensis. NCBI lineage: Bacteria > Pseudomonadati > Pseudomonadota > Alphaproteobacteria > Micropepsales > Micropepsaceae > Micropepsis > Micropepsis pineolensis. The sequence continues at coordinate 7,876 of NZ_AP042408.1, read as the reverse complement.
GACCAAACCACCAACTGCGGTGCCACCGTTGACGGTACCGGTGGCTGCGCTGGCCGAAACCGTACCGGCATTATATCCGACCAGTCCGCCGACATTGGTCAGCCCGCTAACGCTGCCCGATGCCGTGCTGGTGTTGATTTTATAGGTGGAGCTTGCGGGATTATTGCTGCCGACCAACCCGCCGACAGCCGTTGCGCCGGTAACATTGCCGGTGGCTGAGCTGGCTGTAATCTGTCCGGCGTTGCGACCCGTCAGACCACCGACTTCCGTGGTTCCGGTAACGCTGACGGAAGAGGTGCTAGAAGATACGGCACTGTTATTATACCCGATCAGCCCACCGACATAGGAGCTCCCGGTTACGATACCACTGGATTGGTCCAAGCTAAGGGTGGGGGCACTGTTATACCCGACCATGCCGCCCACATAGCTGGTGCCGCTGACAGTTGATGCGGTGACCGTATTATTGGTCAGTGTACCATTGTTTTTGCCAACCATCGCACCAACAGACATTTTTCCGGTGACGGTGGCATTCGACAGGGTCAGATTGCGGATCACGCCCGTAGCAGTAGCGTTGCCGACAAAGCCAACATTGCTTGCGGCCGGGGCTGAAACCGTCAGCCCGCTGATGGTGTGGCCCAGCCCTTCGATGGTGCCGGACAACGATGTGACCACGGCGGCGGAGTAGCTTCCCGCGGTAATGTCACTGGTCAGGGCATAATAACCGGCGGCAGTGGCCGGAAGGCTCGCCATCGAACTGATCAGGGTATAGGCGGTGCTGTTGATAGACAGGCTGGAAGAAAGTGAAACGGTGGCACCGGTAACGTAGAAATTTCCGGTGGTGCTGCCAGTGTTGTAGGTTACGCTTAAGTGACTGCCGGTGATATTGGCATCAACATTGACCGAACGATAGGCGCTTAAAGATAAGGTCGCTGACGATGTCCAGGAAATTGCTGATGCAATGGTGATGTCGCCATTGCCCGATGCGCTGGTCACCCCGCCATAGGCCGTGGTGGCCGAACTGGCCGTGGTCGTCAGCGTAACCGAGGTGCCGCTGTTCAGTGCCGTATCAATGCTGGTTGCCGCGGCGGCATTGACAGTCAGATCATAAGGATCGAGCAGCCAGGAGCCCGCATTCCCTTTGGGCGCAGAGGCATCTACTGTACTGCCGGAAACGTTGAGTGTACTGCCGGAGGTTTCAATCGTGCCGCCATTACCGCCGTCGCTGCCGCCTTTGGCCAGAATGCTGCCCAGCACGGTGGCGACGCTGCCACCAATCACGGATACAGTGCCTCCATCACCATTGACGGTCGCCGAGGCGTCAATGGTGGTTCCGGCACTGACACTGACGGTACCGTTGGACCAGCCGCCAACCGTAACGGTGCCGCCACCGGCATCGCCGCTGGCAAGTAATTTTGCTCCGTCAATGACAACGATATTGTTACCGGCTAACGTGATGGCGCCGCCATGCGCGCCGCTGTCCGCCCCGGTGGCATCGGCGGTACCCGCCACGGCGACGGTGCCGGTGTTGCCACCATCCAGAATGATCTTGCCATCGCGGGCGGCAACCGTGCGGGCCTGTAAAACGCCATCCATATTCACGACGGTGGTCAGAATGCTGCGAGCCGCATTCGCTGTTAGCATGATGGTGCCGCCATCCGCCGAGATCGTGCCGGAATTGGACACGAGGGCTTTCAGGCTTTGACCATCCGGTGCGGTAACCGTCTGGCTTACTGTGTCGCTGACCACTAGGTTGACGAGTTGATCGCCATAGAGGTCAACCGAGAAGCTGTTGCCCGCGGCCAGTGTCACTTTGCCAAGGCGTGCGGTGATCACACCGGAATTTTCCACCCCCGGTGCGACCAACCCAACCAGCCCGGCATCCTTGGCGGTTATGGTGCCGCGGTTTTCGACCGAGGCGGTCGGGCTGCTGCTGGGCTGATCGAAGACCAGATTGCCCGCCATGAAATTGGCATTGCTGATCCCGGTGGTGGTGGCGATAATCGCCTTGACGTTCACATTGGCTGTGGCACCGAACAAAATACCGTTCGGGTTGACAATAATGACAGTGCCATTGGCATTGAGCTTGCCAAGGATGACCGAAGCTGCCGAACCGGAAACGCGGTTCAGCACCTGCATCAACTGGTCAGGCTGGACGAATAAAACCGTTTCACCCGCCGCGATGTTGAAGCTGTTCCAGTCGATGACCAGCTTGGGCGATGTCTGGGTGATGTTAAGCGCGGTTGAACTGGTCTGGGTAATGTTACCCGTGCCCTGTACAATGGTGCCACCGGCGGGCAAGGCGTGGGTCGGTACCGCCACCACGGTGCACAAACCCGTACAAGCCAGTAACGCCGTCCGAAGATGGCGCCAGCGCGGACCATAGGTAAACACGGTACCCGCGGGCAGCGGGGGCGTGCGGTTGGTGGGTGGGCGCGCTCGTCTACGATTCATACACTCTCTCAGTAGTGGAGTATCAGGTTAAGAAAGCCCCTCAGCCCCCTACCCTCGACATTGGCCTTAACCGCGGTCAGCGGTTTTGCCATCTGCACGTCGAGTAACGCCCATGTATTCAGGCCTAAACGCAGGCCCCCACCCACAGAATACAAATGATCGTTTGATGCCGTCGCCACACTGTGGTCCTGCCAAAGCTGTCCACCATCGGCGAAGGTATAAAACTGCCAATGCGCCAACTGCATAAAATTGGGTACGTAATATTGCGCTTCAATTTTTCCGGCGACACCATCGTCACCTGACAGAACGGCCTGATCGTAGCCGCTGCCATAGCTGCCGCCGAGCACAAAAGTCTCTGGCGACAGTAAGGTGGTGCGTGAGATTTGCCCGGAGAAGGCAAGCTTTAACGCAAAAGATCCATTCAGGGGCTGCAGTCGGCTATAGTTCAGATCCAGTGTGGTGAAATTGGAATGTCCACCAGGTACCGACGCGTTTTCTGAGCCGGTTTTACGGTTTGACAGAATGTCGAGCCCTTGTGCCCCCTCCAGTGACAACTGGTTTATCGCGGCCGAGCCAAGCCAATTGTCTGCCCAGTCATAATCGGCGCCCAGCCGTACGCTGCGCAAGCGGTCATCGGATGCCACCAGCGTGCCAAGTTCCTTGATCTGGCTGTTATGCATGTCGAACCGCAGATGGAGGGACAGATTTTCCGTCCGGCTGCGGATGAACGGGTGACGGATTTCGACACCCAGGCTTTGAGCGATGCCCCGGATATTATATTGCTGCAGTGTGTAACCGGCATGGGTTTGGGTGTAGTTGCCGTCAACCGCCAGTGTGGTGCCTTCATCATCAAGAAGTTCGCTGTGTCGAACCTGACCGTATTTGAGCTGGCCGACATGGGTTGGCGTTCCTGCATAGGTCAGCTCGGTCTGATCGCCCATGCTGAGCAGGCCATTTAAGCCTACAGATGCCACCGCACGCCATGGCCCCAGATAGCGCGAGCCGCGATTATCTACGCTTGCCACCGCGCTTACGGTTGTTTGCGTGATCTCAAAGATCAGATCTGAGGCCCCCGGCGTTGCCGATGGTTTCAGGGTGCCTTTCGCGGTTGCCCCCGGCAGATCGGAGGCCAGAAGTAAATAGCGCTCCAGTGTTGTCAGGCGCAGTGGATGCTCGGCCTTGATCTTCTCACCATAGGACTGCAGCAACGCTTCTGCGGCGGCGCTGCCATCCCCGTTGATGATGACCTGACTGACATACCCTTCGACAATGTGCAGGTGGATAATCCCGTCGCTGCCGATTTCCTGTGGCACGACCACGGCTTGCGCCAGGATATAACCGCTGCTGGTGTATTTTGCCGTAATGGCAGCCGCCAGGGCATAGATGTCTTTGACCGAGATCTCGTGATCGATATTAGATGCATATAGCGGTCGGAATTCTTCCGTACCGAAAACCCTGGCGCCATCGATAACGACCGCATGCAACACAAAGCGCACCTTTTCAGCGCCTTCGGGGGCGCTGATGGGGGCCTGTCCTGGTTGGGCGGCATGATCACTTGTGGCTTTGGGTTCGGGTATCGGTTGCAAAGAGCGCTCTATACGGCTGGGGTCAATTGTGCCCGGAATTTCTGTCGGCGCTGCAAGTCCCCCCGTGCAGGGCAGCATTCCTGCTAAGCATAAACGCGCTATTTTCCCGTAGCTTCGGGCATATGAGTGTTTCGACACGAGTTACACCCCTCCGGTGAACATTCAAATCAAGATACAGTCTTGGGTATATTTTTCTCAAAATAAAAATTAGACAATATTACTGAGATCCGGATAGATCAGTAATTATTTGTTCTAAAATAGTACAAAAACAGATTTTTTTGTTTGAAGTTTACTCCGGCGTCATTTTTTAAACTGATTCGTCCACAGTCCGGGTGTCGTTGGTGTCATTCTTTATCCGATGGGCATGGATAGGGCGCGCCACCGTCGGATATGATGTGGTTCTGACTTGTATCTGTAATAATAGATTTAAGATCTTACTGTTTAGACAGTGTAATTGCAGATTCTATACGCGTTTAATTTGTCTTAACGTCAGAAAATAAATGGTAATAGAGTGCGTTTTTGCCGATCGAATTCTAATACTGTACAACCATCATCATGTCCGGCCGCACACCATGTTTGAGCGAGGCGTTAGGGGCGGGGGCCTATGCCTGGCACATGTTAATCCTGAAGTGGTAACCGGTGTTCGGGGCTGCGCCGCACTTGAGCGGCAGTTTTCGCCAAGGTGGGGTGGAAAATGGCCGCTCTGCTAGCAAGAAATGGGGCTAGATTACACTTTTGATTGTTATCAAAGAAAATAGCCACACCTGAAATCTCAGTATCGTCTGAGTTGTCCGGCGAAAAGATAAAGTTAACCTCAGAACCAGAATTGCCCCTGAAATCAGGCAAATGCGCGAAAGTCGGCATAGTGCCGGTTTCAATGCCCTTAAGATTTTCTCGTTATCTTGATTGTGGCCTGAAGGGCCCGGTGCCGTATCTGTATTGCGTCTGACACAAGGGGGCGATACGTGCCGTCTACAGATTAATGTTGGCGCGGTGCCTGCATCGGCGTTCTGGCGCAGTACATCCGACATGATGGTGATCGGGCGAGGTTTTAGGGCATGATGCAACAGACCGATGGGCAAGATTATGAGGGCTTATATCACGATGAGCCTCAACCTCATTTGCGCCAGTTGCAGCATTATCTTGGTGGTTTGCCGCCACGCTATATTCTTGCCGGCCTCATCCCGCTGCTGCTGGTGGCTCTGATTGGCAGGATTACCTTTGAAGTATCGCTGAACAACGGCCTCAACGGTTTGCAGGCTTTCGGCAACCGGCTGTTATCTGTATACGCCGGCCGCCTCAATGAATCGGTCAATCAGTACAGTCTGTTGCCGAGTGCTGCGGCGTTGGACCCCAGTCTTATCGATTTTATGAAATCTCCCACCCAGGCAGACGTGCCAAACATTAGCCGTCATCTTGCCACGCTCAATGATGGCGTTGGAGCCATGCAGACTTTTTTGATCTTGCCGTCCGGGCGGGTGGCTGTGTCCAGTAACTGGAATAAACCGGGCAGTTTTTTTGGTAAAAACCTATCCTACCGGCCGTATTTTCAGAAGGCCAACCCACTTTATCCGGTGCGGTTTTCTGCTATCGGCACAACAGATACTACACCAGGATATTATCTGGCATCTGAAATGGTTTCTGGTGGCAAGCGGGTTGGCGTTATCGCGCTAAAGCTTGGTTTCGATCAGTTGCGTCGCCCACTGAAGAATACAGGGCAGCCAATTTTAATGGTCGATGAAAACAACGTGGTTGTTTTATCATCAGTTCGTCAATGGGAATATCACATCATTGGTGGCAATTCGCCATCGAAGATCGTGCACCCGATTGCAAAGCATGACCTGACGCTGCGTTACGGCGGAAATACACTGCAACCCCTGATCTGGAATGTGCGCAAGGTCGTCACCCCTAATGCGCAATTGGTTGACGTCGGTATCGGTCGGGTCAAACATGAATATCTTGCCCTGTCGCTGAATTTGCCCGAGATCGGATTAAAGCTGATTATGTTTTCTGACACCAATGGTGTCTATCAGCTGGCTTTTGCCCACAGTATCGTCGCGATGACCCTGGTGGTTCTGATCTGTCTGCTGCTACTGATTATCCGGATGCGGCGGCGATCCCTTCGTGAGCGTATGTCTCATCAGCAGGCATTAGAAGAAGCCTATAATAACCTCGAAATATTGGTAGAACGCCGAAATACCGAGCTGAAAGAAACCAATGTCGAGTTGCGTCGGGAAATTACCGAGCGAACGCAGGCCGTCGAGCAACTAAAAGCCTATCAGGAAGAACTGGTGCGTACTGAGAATCTGACGGTTATTGGTCAGCTTTCGGCCGGATTAGCCCATGAAATGAACCAGCCGCTGGGCGCGTTGAGCATGCTAACTGATAATACGATCCGCTTCATGGAACAAAATGCACTGGAGATGGTGCAATCCAATCTACACCGTATTGGCGATCTGGTTGACCGACTTGGGGCGATTGCCGGGCAACTGCGCTCGTTCGCACGGCAGACCAGTGGTGATACCGAAGCCGTCGATGTTGCTGCCAGCGTTGACGATTCCCTGATGCTACTTGCTCACCGTATGAAACAAAGTGCAGTCAGCATTGTTACCACGCCACCACCTAAACCCTGCGTCGCACTTTGCAATAAGACGCGGCTCGAGCAGGTTCTGGTCAATCTGGTCAGCAATGCTATAGATGCCACGGATAATGCGGCCTTCCCACGGGTCGATATTCGCTGGTTCGAAAATGCAGGTCGTGTACGGATTGAAGTAAAAGATAACGGTATTGGCTTTGACGATACGGTAAAAAAGCGTTTGTTTGAACCTTTTTTCACCACAAAAAAAACCAGTGGTCTGGGGCTTGGGCTGGCAATTTCTGCCGATGTGATCCGCAGTTTTGGCGGCATTCTGAGCGGAGATGCCACCCTGGGCGTGGGTGCTGTTTTCACCGTCGATTTGCCACAAGCCGAAATTGACAGGGTTTCTCATGACTGAAGACCAGGTATTACTGATCGAGGATGACGAGGACGTTCAGCTGGCCTGCGTCCAGGCCCTGATGCTGGAGGGCATTACGGTCCGTGGCGTCACGTCGGTGGAAAAATCCGCCTTACCTGAACCGCGCGCGTTCAGTGGTGTTATCGTGACCGATATTCGGCTGCCCGGTATGGATGGACTGACTTTCCTCGATAAATTGATGAAGGAAGATTCAGAACTGCCGGTTATTTTGATCACCGGGCACGGGGATATTGAAACTGCTGTGCAGGCGATGCGGGCAGGGGCTTATGATTTCCTGCAAAAACCATTTGCTTCAGAGCGGCTGGTGACTGTGGTGCGCCGCGCGCTGGAAAAACGACGTTTGGCGATTGAAGTGCGGCAATTGAAGCGGCGGCTGGCTGCATCAAGCGGGCTTGAGGACCGCATTGTTGGCACTTCCCCTGCGATGGTGCAGCTGCGTTCCATTGTGCAGGATGTGGCCCCAACCCCGGTAAATGTTCTGATTGAAGGGGAAACCGGTACGGGTAAGGAGTTGATCGCACGCAGCTTGCATGAGCTGAGCGGACGGGCTGGGCCCTTTGTTGCGCTCAATTGTGGTGGTTTGCCGGAAACTTTGTTTGAAAGTGAAATTCTGGGTCATGAGGTCGGGGCATTTTCCGGGGCTTCACGCCAGCGTATTGGCAAAATCGAATTCGCCAACAAGGGAACGCTATTCCTTGACGAAATTGAAAGCATGCCGATGGCGATGCAGATCAAGCTTTTGCGCGTGCTGCAGGAAAGGGTCATCGAACGGTTAGGCTCAAATCGGTCGATACCGGTTGATTTTCGTGTGATCGCTGCCAC